>CAWDFN010000004.1:0-8940 GCA_963801675.1 uncultured Planctomycetia bacterium | reverse complement strand
GTTGTCCATGAACACGAAAGTGTCTTGCTGACGATAAAGGAATTTGGCCTCGATTTCGGTGACGTCAGCCGCTTCCAACGAGTCGCCTCCTTTCAACGTGCGGTCGAGCATCGTGCCGCGGACCAGGTTGCGCAGCTTGCACTTGTACAGCGCGTTGCCTTTGCCCGGCTTGACGAAGTTGCACTCGACCATCAAATAGGGATCGCCGTCGATCTGGACCTTGAGGCCGCGTTTGAAATCGCTTGTGTTGTAGCTGCCCACCGTTGGTTTCCTACTTCGCTTTGTTCAGGTGTCGGGTTATGCTTACGCGCTGCCCACAAATGTCTTGCAGGCAAACTGCGAACGATGAGTATTGCGAACCATGAGCATTGTAAGGTTGCCGGTCAAGTCTACGCCCCACGTCCGCACCGCGTCGCTGCCGGCGCCGCGCTATGCCAACTGGCAAGCAGCCCTCAAAGACACCGTGCGTGACCCGGCCGAGCTGTGCCGGCTGGTCGATCTGCCGCCCCGCTACGCCGCCGGCGCGGAACGGGCGGCCCGCGATTTTCCGTTGTTTGCGCCGCGAGGATACATCGCCCGCATGCGTCCCGGCGACGCTCGCGACCCGCTGTTGCGGCAGGTGCTTCCGCTCGACGACGAACAAGCGACGCCCGACGGCTACAGCGCCGACCCAGTTGGCGACCGCGCGGCGACCCAGAGCCCCGGGCTGTTGCACAAGTATCCATCCAGGGTTTTGATGGTAACAACTGGGGCCTGCGCCGTCCATTGCCGTTATTGCTTCCGGCGGCACTTCCCCTACTCCCAGGGGCCGCGTTCGCCGGCCGATTGGGAACCGGCCCTGCGGCAAATCGCGGCTGACAGCAGCGTGCACGAGGTCATTTTGAGCGGCGGCGATCCGCTGACCCTGGTCGACTCGCACCTGGCCGAGCTGGCGCGACCGGCTGGCCGCCATCGGCCACGTGCGTCGCCTGCGCGTGCACACCCGACTGCCGCTGATGATTACCGAGCGCGTGACCGACGAGCTCGTCGCGTGGCTGCGCGGAACCCGCTTAACCCCGGTCATGGTCCTCCACGCCAATCACGCCCAGGAGTTGGACGACGCCGTGGCGGCCGCCATTGCCCGCCTGGCCGACGCAGGCGTGCCGCTGCTCAATCAATCGGTGCTGCTTCGAGGCATCAACGACGACGTCGACGTCCTGGCCGAGTTATGCGAGCGGCTGGTCGACCTGCGCGTCATGCCCTACTACCTTCATCAATTGGATCGAGTGACGGGCACCGCGCACTTCGAAGTGGCCGAGTCGCGCGGGCGAAGGCTGGTCGCCGAACTGCGCCGCCGGCTGAGCGGCTACGCCGTGCCCCGCTATGTGCGCGAAATTGCCGGCGCGCCGCATAAGACGCCGCTGGCCTGACGACGGCATGGGTCGCGCGCGTTGCCAATTCGGGCGGTCATTGAACCGATCCACTGGGTGCCGCGCCGGGCCAGCCTTTGGAACGCCGCGGTCGAATCACGCCGATCAAAAGCACAAGGCAGCACGTCCACGGTATCCAGTCCCCAGCCACCGTGGCCAATGTTACGCGATGGTCGATCGGCACTGGCCCGATGGAAACGGGCGCGGCCCAAGGGCGACGGGGTGCGGCGGTGAATTCTCCGTTACTGTTGACAACTCCAGAGTATCCTCCCTGGACGTTGCGCACGAACGAGCGGCGGTTTTCCGCGGCTCGCAGCCGCGTCATGTCCAAGATGGCACGCGAAACTCGCCCAGTGGGATCGGTCAACTCTCGCGAACAGGACACGAAGAAATCGGGGCGGGGATCAAAGCGGCGAAACAGCCGATCGAAACAGGCGTCGTAGCAAATCGAGGCCGCCACATGGAACCTTCCGGTGGCGAACACCGGCTGACTGCTCCCGGCGACGAATTCCTCATTAGTCCGTTCGCTCCACGACCAGGGTGTAAACTCGCTCCAGGGCACGAGAAAACATTTGTCATATGCCCCTAAGTACCCGCGACCTGGCTCGACGATCGCCACCGAATTAAACTGTGCATCTCCACGCTTGCGGACGCAGCCAACCATCAACGTCGCGCCACTGGCCGAGGCGGCCTCCTCGAGCGACTCGACCGTTTCAGGCACCGAATCGTCCAGCCCACCCACATAACTGGTCTCCGCCCAAAGCAGAATGTCGGCGTTAGAACCTTGCACGAAATTGGACATGCCGAGCTCCGGAACCAGGGCCACGGTTGGGCCGGGCTCGACGACCGTTTGGCGCAGACGGAATTCGCCGTAGAGCCAGCTGGCCGTCATCACGGCCACTGCAATCCCCAAGGGCTTGAGACGTCGCGTCGCCAGCGCGTCGAACAGCGCGCCATTCACCACAACCACCGTCGCGGCCACAGCCCACGTGCCTCCCAAATCGGCGACTTGAATGAAATGCACGTGGGGAGCCTGGGTTACGCCGATTTGCAGCCAGGGAAAGGGGGACCACGAAACGAGCCAGCCCATCTCTTGGCGCAAATACTCGCTACAGATCCAAATCACAGGCAGTGCCACGATCATCGTAAGCCGCGTATGTTGGACAAAGCGGCGGCCCAGATACATAGTCACCGGCCAGACCGCTGCAAATACGCAGGCGTTGACGATCCAATCGGCGAGCGGCGAGCCGATCAGGCCCGAGCCCGAGGCACGCGTACGAATGAAGTCGAGGCTGTGCAAGCCGAATAACATTCCGCCCAGATAAGCGCCAACGTACAACTCAAAGGTCGCCCGCGCGCGCGTCAGCGCCGCGGCAAATGGTATCAAGGCCACCCAGGCCACCACCCCCAGCGGGGCAGGCATGGAACATACCGCCATGAGCGCGCCGAACCGATCGGCAGGCCGAAGTCGATCGCCATGTCACCGGCGGTTGCCAGTAGTAAGCCTCTGAAGTCCTGTGCATCGGCTGACGACTTGACGACCGGGGGCATCGACACGGTGACTCGGCCCGATTCGCGTGTGTGGTCCTTACTCATGGCACGGCATTGAAGGAACCGGCATCGCTACACAAGGACACTATTAACAATTACCGAATCGCTCGTGGCCTCATCATCATACACTTCACACCTTCGATTCCAACTTGATTAATTAGCGATTGCCCCGTGTTTTCTCAACGACCGTCGTTGTCGGATGGCACGACCGGACACGGCTTCCGACGACAAGATGTCATAGATTTCAATTGCGAATCCCAGTGAGATTCCGTAGAATGGTCCTCGGCGGCTAGGCGTTTGTAACCGCGGTACAAAAGGCACGTGGTCTGTCATGGACGAGTTGCCTCAAGAACGCGCCTCGGAATTGGCGGCTGCTTCCGTAGCCAATGCGCTTGCCCGCGTTGCCAAGGTCGCGCTCCGCCGGCTTCGAATGCCGCTGGCGATTGCCGCGGTCGGGATCGTGGCATGGATGGCGTACGCGACGTGGCAATACGGATCGCCTTCCGCCGGAGTCTGGGCAATGCGCGGATATGCGCTTGCGGTAGAGTCGACGGAGGGACGGCTCGCGAACGTGACCGCAGGCGATCGTGTTCCTGTGACCTTTGTGTTACGGAACGTGCGATCGGTTCCCGTGACGATTACAGGCTACAAGGCGAGCTGCCGATGCACAAAGGTCGTTGGCCTGCCGCTGGTGATTCCGCCTGGGGAAACCCGGCCGATTCAGACGGGCATTCAGGCCACCGAAGCGGACATAGGGAAGTCCCTATCAGCGATGGTGATGCTTTATTCCGACGCGGACAGCCCGCCAGTCTTTTTGACGGTCAAAGTCGACAATGTGTTGGCCCGCGCCAAAGAGGTGGCCAACAAAGACTAGTTTCTCGCGATCCTGTGCCTTCTGACATTCCATGTCTTCCTTGGTTTAGAGGGGGTCGATTATGACGATTCAGAGCAGCTTTGTACGTGACTTGTTGTCGGGCGTTGGCATTCTTTGCCTGGCTGCCGGCCTCTGGATGAGCATGGCATCGCCCGCGCTCGCCTGGCATGGGTGTCACTCGAATTCGAACTGTACGCCTTACTGTTTGGTATCGTACTGTAGTAGCAACAATTGTGATTTTTGCGACATGCTGTCCGATGGGGCCTGCTATTGCTGCGATGGCCTGGGAAACTGTGCCTAATCTGTGAAGCCGTCAATCGTTGCCGATCGCAACGTGTCTTGACCAAGAGACGCCGAGAACATGAAAAGCAAGATGGTCCGCAAAACGATCGGCTGCGCTGTCGCTATGCTGACGCTACTTAGCACTCCCGTCGCCGGTGCCAAGTCCCACGAGGAGTTCTTTGCCGAATACGAACCCGCGGCCAAAAAGCTCGAGGAGTTTTACAGTGCCGTCACGATGGATGCAGTGCAACAACGGACTCGTTTGGGCGCGGATCGCACGAGCGAAACAACGGTTCGCGAAGAATTGAAACTGTACACCAGCGGTGACGACTTGCGGGTTGACGCCGTGATCACGCGCGACGGGAAGCCCACGGACCAGGTAAGCGTCGCCACTCCGGAGAAAGCGTTCGTGGTGGCTCGCGATGGCGATGCTGAACGCTTCGTCCTGCGTGACATGACGCAGGATTTCGCACGTTCCGCCAGTGCCGTGCGAAATCGGTATCATGCTCTTTTTGCACCCTTCTCCGCCGGACTGGGCGGCGAGTCCATTTTGCAGAGACTGAAGGCCCCCACGACCACGATCACCGGGATTCGCGAAGAAACGAAAGATGGCGAAACATTCGTCGAGGTGTCGTATCAGTATCCCTTGCCCGATCCGTTACCGAAGAGTTCCAAGCCTCGGCAGGCCAGGGAAGCGCGCGGCTCGTACACGTTCGCGAAGGACCGAGCCTGGGTCGCGGTAAAGTCCGAGTGGTGGCCGGGAGCGGACCAAGAGGGACACCTTTCCGGCAAGATGGAATACGACGGTTCGCAGGACGGGGTTCCGCTTCTGCGCAAAGTCGTGTTCTTAAGGGATACGCTCGGTCGCACGCTGAAATGGATCGAATTGGATGTGACCAAGATCGTGCCGGGGATCGCGCCGCAGCGTGATTTCAAATTGGCCGCTTTTGGCATTCACGACGTGAGCGAGGAGAAAGAGACCAACTATTGGCTGTTTCTAATCGTGAGCGGAATCGTGCTGCTCGCGGCCGCGCTCATTGTCGGACGTCTGGCGGCGAGTAATCGCGCGCACTGACTTTCGCGGCCGCGATTGAAGCTGCTGCGCGAAGCCCGATCCAGTCAATGTTACCGGCCGCAGAATCGGAGCGAATCAACGCTTTGACGATGCCGCCGTCGCCCGCCCGGCCTCGTGCCAAAACGCCCTCATGCGATACCGATCCACCACCATTTGAATTGCCGAATACACCCCGTACTTTGCAAGGCGGATCTTATTCCGGTATCATGGCGATCTCCGCGCCGGCCATGGTGGAGAGCTGTTGATAGACCAGCATGTCGATGCCTTCCTGCACGAAATGCACCGACCCGTCGGCGAACAGAAAGTTTCCGCCGCCCGGATGATCGCTGCGAAAATTGGGAGTCATGTGCGGCCCCCCGACCAAGTTTGGCCCGCGAATGCCCGGGGCCGCCGAGATCGTCTTGGCGCAGACGGATTTCAAGGCCGTGTAATACATTCCCGCGGTGACGGGGGATTTGTTGAGCGGCTCGAGCGTGCAGGCCGCGATGGCCGAACCGGTCACGTCCGCCATGAAGGCGATCGCATATTCCTCGATCGGTTCGCCGGCGGCCCAGCCTTGGTAGGCCGTGCGAATCTGACCCGAAGAGTCCGGTCCGTACGGCTGCCAGCGGCTGACAGCGTCCGGTTTGGATTGGCTGATGGGCCAACGGACTCCGCCGGCCGCCTCGCCGACGGCAATCGTGTTGGACAGCCCGTCGCTAATCCGCTTCAGCCGGACCGCCCAACCCAAATCGAAGATTCCTCGTTCCGCGGCGGGCACCAGTCCGGGCGTCGTGCACCAGGCATCGGTAATCCCCTTGCAGAACACGTAATCGGTGCGCCCGAATCCCAACTCGCCGGCCAGCGAGCCGTCGGCCACCTGGATGAACGTGTGCAACGACGCATCGATCACCGGGTTGTCCAACGTCGATGAGGGGCATGCAAACACGGGAACCACGAGGCTCAACACCCGCGCCGACTCGAACTCCCAAGCGATATTGAAATTGTAAATGTTGGAAAGATTCTGCTCTTCGAAATACGGCAACATCATGGCATGCCCGCTGGCGTACAAGTCGTAGTCGGTGGCCCCCGTTTCGGTGGACCCGGCCGGCGGCAAGGTTGCCAGCGTGTCGTGGTAATTCATCAATGCGATGCCAAACTGGCGGAGGTTGTTGAAGCAGCTGGCGCAGCGCGCCGCCTCACGGGCCGCTTGCACCGCGGGCAACAGCATCGCGACCAGGATGCCAATGATGGCAATCACCACCAGCAGCTCGACCAGCGTAAACGCGCGCCGCCGATCCATGTTCAACACCCGAGCTTGATTTCGCACTGGGAATCGTGGACGCCGCTTGTCAGTCATGGGGCAACGATCGCCGGCGTAAAGACGCATCGTAGGCCGCATTGTAGTCGGGTATTCCGCGCCAGACCAAGCGATCGCCCTGGCGGACGCCCGGTTTTGAACTTCCTCCATGGTAATCGCCCAGGGACTGAATGCGGGTTTTCCCGCGGGCCGGGCCTCGGATACACTGACGCAATTGATGTCGTCGCCGGCCGCCCGCCTTGACGCATCGCCGCTGACGACAAGAACACGCCTGGATCGCGCCATGAAGTCATTATCTCGCCCACGGACGTTCGCCTTCCTGGCTCTTACGGTGCTGGCGGTTTGCTTCGCGATCGACCGGCCCGCGAGGGCCGAAGACTGGCCCGCCTGGCGCGGCCCGCGGGGCGACAGCAACAGCCGCGAGACCGGCTTGCCCGTGGTTTGGAACGCCGAATCTGGCGTCGCCTGGAAGACGCCGCTGCCCGAGCGGGGCTCGAGCACGCCGGCCATCTGGGGCGATGCCATCTTCGTCACCACGCAGCACGACGACGACTTGCTGGTGCTAAAACTCGCCCGGCAAACCGGCGCCATCGAGTGGACTCGCACGGAGGGCCACTCGCCCACCGAGCGCAGCGGACCGAAACGCGAGAAACAAAAATTCCATCAGCTCCATAACCTGGCCAGCCCGTCGCCGGTGACCAATGGCGAGTTGGTCGTAGTCCATTTCGGCAACGGCGACCTGGCTGCGTACGATTTCGACGGCAAGCTCCACTGGCGCCGCAACCTGCAGGAAGACCACGGCACGTACACAATCTGGTGGGGCCACGCCAACAGCCCGGTGCTGTACCGCGACCTGGTCATTTCGGTGTGCATGCAGGATTCGTTGGCCGACGTGGCCGGAAAACCAGCCGAAAGCTACCTGGTCGCCCACGATTTGCAGACCGGCAAAGAGCGTTGGAAATCTGCCCGCATGACGGGCGCTCCGGCCGAAGAGGGCGACGCTTACACGACGCCGATCCTGGTTGAGGTCGACGGTAAGAATCGCCTGATCGTGATGGGCGCCAATCACCTCGACGCCTACGACCCGGCCACGGGCGAACAGGTTTGGTTTTTGGCCGACCTGGTGGGCGGACGCACCGTCACCGGTCCGACGCCCGGCAACGGCCTGGTCTACGTCACGCGAGGAATGCGCGGGCCGCTGCTGGCCATCAAACCCGACGGCCGCGGAAAACGCCCGTCCGGCGAGGTGGTTTGGAAGTACGACCAGGGCACGCCCGACACCCCCTGCCCCGTGCTGTGGAACGACTTGCTGTTCACCGTGACCGACGATGGCATCGCCCGGGCTTTCGACGCACTGACCGGCCATCTGCATTGGAAGCAGCGCATCAAGGGCGACTACAAAGCCTCGCCGCTGGCAGCCGAAGGCCGGATTTACTTCCTCAACACCCAGGGAGTCTGCACCGTGGTTTCCGCGTCGCCGCGATTCGAGAAGCTGGCCGAAAATCAGCTGCCCGACACCACGTTGGCCTCGCCGGCCGTCTCGGGCGGCCACCTGTTCATCCGCGGCCGACAGGCGCTCTACTGCCTGGGCGCGAAGCCCGGCAACGACTGATGAAGCGCATCGTCTGGCTGACCGACATTCATCTCAATTTCTTGCGCGACCGGCTGGTCACCGAGTTCCTGATTTCGGTCGCCGAGGCGCGCCCCGACGCCGTGCTGATCGGCGGCGACGTCGGCGAAGCGCCCGACGTCTGCGACTATCTTGAACGCATCCATGAGCTGATCGCGGCACCAATCTATTTCGTGCTGGGCAACCACGACTACTACCGTGGCTCGATCGCCGAAGTGCGCCAGCGCGTGGCGATGTTTTGCGCCGAGCGGCCGCGATTGCACTATCTGACTTGCGCTAGCGTCGAGCCGCTCACCCCGCGCGTCGGCCTGGTGGGCCACGACGGCTGGGCCGACGGCCGCGCCGGCGACTACGCACGCTCGTTGGTCAGTATGCAGGACTACCGCTTGATCGCCGAGCTGTCCGGCCTTGGAAAACAAGCCCGCTGGGAAGTGCTCAAATCGCTGGGCGACGAAGCCGCCGCGTACATCCGCTGCGTGCTGCCGCTGGCCTTCGCACGCTTCGACGACGTCGTGCTGTTGATGCACGTTCCGCCGCTGCGCGAAGCTTGCTGGCACGAAGGCCAACTGTCGAACGACCAGTGGGCGCCCCATTTCACCTGCCTGGCCATGGGCGAGGCGATTTTGGAAATAGCGGCCTCGCATCCCAACAAGCGCCTGACCGTGCTCTGCGGCCACACCCATGGCCATGGCGAAACGCAACCGCTGGCAAACGTGCAAATCATCACCGGCGGCGCCGAATACGGCGACCCGGTGATCGAACGGGTGTTGGAGCTATCGTAACCGAGGCGACTTGAACCGCGCCCAAGTCGTGTTACGA
>CAWDFN010000003.1:0-100054 GCA_963801675.1 uncultured Planctomycetia bacterium | reverse complement strand
AAGCGTAACCCACCATTTCCTCCCCGAGACGTCGGCGGGTTACGCTACGCTAACCCGCCCTGCGTTCCTGCATTCCGCAACTTACTTGAAAGCTTCACAGACCGTCGTGTGCGCCGGCTCGATTTCGCTGGCATGGCGTGACGACACGATCGCCACCACGCCTCCAGCGCGGCGCGGTCGCAGTCCAGCTTGACGCTCATGCCGTCGGCGAACTTGATCCAGTCGGCAAAACGCTGGCTGGAGACCGCGATCACCACCGGAATGTCGGCGTCGAGCGCGCGTTCGACCAGATAGGCAAGCCCCTTGCCATCACGCTCCCGCTTGCCGAAGCGGTTGACGATGACGAGATCGGCGCCGCCTCGAGCGCCTCGGCGATCCGCGCTCCCGCATTCTGGAGCCGTGCGAGATCGAGACGGCAGCCGCTGCGCTGCCGGATCGAAATCCTGCGCCAGCAGATAGCTTCTCGCCGTTATGGACCAGCACGGCCGACAGGCTGCGAATCGGCGCATTGGCCGGCCTGCACCATGCCGACGGCGCGAAAGCCACGCGCATTCAGCTCCGCCGCGAAATCGCGCAGGACCGCGTCGGGATCCTCATGCGTCGTCATAGACCAGGGCGGCAAGGTCGCACTGGGCGTCGAACATGGTCCGCCTCTTCGTTGGTTCGGCAGGTTGCAGCCGCGGCGGCGTTCCGCCGCGGCTGCCAGGTTTGCGATCAGGCGCGCCGGCGGGCCGTTGATGATCTGCAGCTGGGTGAATTCGGCGAGGCCTTCCTCGGCGAATTCGGTGCCGATGCCGGACTGCTTGGCGCCGCCGAACGGGATGTTCGGGGCCATGTCGAGATGCTTGTTGATCCAGACCGTGCCGGCCTCGATCTGGCTGGCGACGTCGTGGGCGCGCTTGACGTCGGACGACCAGACCGATGCGCCGAGGCCGTAGGTCGTGGCGTTGGCGCGGCGGATCACGTCATCCTTGTCGGAATATTTGATCACCGGCAGCACCGGGCCGAACTGCTCCTCGTCGACCAGCTTCGAGCCTTCCTTGATGTCGCGCACGATGGTCGGCTCGATGAAATAGCCGGGGCGATCCATCGCCGAGCCGCCGGCGATGACGTTGCCGTTCTTGCGGGCATCGTCGAGGAAAGCCTTCACCTTCTCGTACTGCATCTTGTTCTGCAGCGGGCCGAGCTTGGTGCCCTGCTTGGAGCCGTCGTCGACCACGGTGTTCTTGGCGATCGCGACCAGCTCGTTGCAGATCTCGTCATAGACGAACTCGTGCACATAGAGCCGCTTGATGGCGAGGCAGACCTGGCCGGAGTTCTGGAACGCGCCCTCGAAGATGCCGGGCGCGACCTTCTTCGGGTCGACGTCGTCGAGCACGATGCCGGCGTCGTTGCCGCCGAGCTCGAGCGTGATGCGCTTCAGCGTCTGCGCCGCGCTCGCCATCACCTTCTGGCCGGTTGCGGTGGAGCCGGTGAAGGAGATCTTGCGGATGTCCGGATGCTTGGTCATCTGGTCGCCGAGGTCGTTGGCGTCGGTGATGACGTTGAGCACGCCCTTGCGGCAGGATGTCCTTGACGAGCTCGGCGAATTTCAGCGTCGACAGCGGCGTGGTCGGCGCGGGCTTCACCACCAGTGTGTTGCCGGCAAGCAGCGCCGACGGCAGCTTGAAGCTGAGGATCAGCAGCGGATAGTTCCAGGGGATGATGGCGCCGACCACGCCGAGCGGGCGGCGATAGGCCTCGACCGGCGGTCGCCGGAATTCTCGATCACGCTGCATCGGCAGATCGAGCGAGCCGAGATAGCGGAAGAAGCCGGCCATGCCCATGACCTCGCCGGTGGCGTCCGCCAGCGGCTTGCCCTGCTCGCTGGTCAGAATGCGCGCCAGTTCGCCGGTGTTGGCCTCGATGGCCTCGGCCATCTTCGATCACGAGCTTGCGGCGCTCGCTCGATCGGGGTGGCCGCCCAGGCCGGAAAGGCGGCCTTGGCCGCGGCGACGGCCTTGTCGAGCTGGTCCTTGGAGGCGCGCGGGCACTGCGCCAGCACCTCTTCGGTCGCGGGATTGAGAACCGGCATGGTCATGTCGCCGGGCACCATCTTGCCGTCGATGAGAAGATTGTAGTCGCTCATTGGCTTTGCTCTCCCTGTGCAACGGGCCGTTCGGGCCTCGTTATATTTAGACGTATATCACGTATGCCGGGTCGGCCATGCGCCGGATCGGTCAATGCCGGCTGGACTGGACGCGGCGGCTATCGATATATTCTTGACGAATATAACGAAGGAATGTTCCGGGAGCCGCCGATGGAAATCGAGACCAGGAGCTCACCACCTGCGAGGTGGCGGCCGACGGTGGCGCCATTTCGCTGGGATTCGTGGATTCCAGCGGGCAAGCCGGCGACGATCCGCGCTGTCGGTCAACCAGGTCGGCGCGCTCATCATGACGCTGCCCGGGCTGATCGAGCAAGGCGCTGCAGACCCGCTTCGGCGACCAGAGCCTGCGCTACGCCTATCCGCTGGCGTCCTGGGTGATCGAGCAATCCACCGATCCGACCCAGCGCATGATGACGCTGCGGACCGAGCGACGGCTTCAGCGTCTGCTTCTCGATCCCGCGCGAACAGCAGAGCGAACTCGGCGAAGCGCTGATGGCCCAGCCGGCCCAACCCTTCACGATGCGGGCGAACTAGGGCGTGTACTCACGGTTCTTCACCTTCACCCGGCGCTTCGACCGTCCGGCCTGACAGGAGAGCGCGTCGCGGTGCTTCGACACTAACCTCCTCAACGCCGAAACCTGCATGCATTGCAAGACGCTTCCGGGAGAATGGTTGTTAAACTTTAGCGCTTGTTCGAATGAACTTTTGTGGAAATCACCCGCGCAAAATCAATGCATCATTTGATGCGTTTCTATAGATAACTTGTAAACGTTCGGACCGAATTTGTCGCCTGCGCTCCCTGCCAATGACTGGACGGCGGAGCTGGATGGGTGCCATTTTTTCCTAGTCGGTGTGGATCCGCGCACCTTCATCCCAAGACCGGCGGCGAGCGGAATCAAAACAGAGGCGTTTGAAGTTGCTGCGTTAGTGTCACGGGGGATCGCGATGATGAGACGAGCAATCCTGGCTTTTGTAGCATTGATTGCGCTCAGCCAAACCGCCGCGGCTGGTGTCTCTTGCGCCGTTGTACGTTTCTATGTCGCCAAATACTCGGAAGCAGCCGCTGAGACGTGGGCACGAAGTCACGGCGCCAGCGATGCCGAAATCGAAACGGCGCGTCGTTGTCTGCATCCTAGGGCTAACGTGCAGACTGCAAGCTCGGCTGCGAGGTCACAGGTGCCCGCTCCTGTAATCCAGCAGGAGCGTGCCCGGAACGAACCAGATAAACGCGATCCAGTTCAGGACGCGTCGCACATCGTATCTGTGCAGGATCAGCGCGCCGACCCCGGGAAGGATAGTCATGACGGCGAACCACGCGTTGATGGCATCGTCCGCCCGAAGGATATCGAGGATCCTCCCGTCGTGCATGTGAGCCACGAGGTTAAGGATCTCGTTCCCTCCGATAGAAAGACCACCACGTTGCGTCCACGCTATGTGCGCTCGATGCATCGCGCCCACAGTAGGGGAGTGACGAGCCATGTGGCATGGTTCAAACGACTCTGGGATCACGTAGCTGGGCGGCGCCGATCCAGTATCGCCCTTTTTGCATTACCTCGATGGGGATCGTACAAGGTACGGCATCATCTCAGCGCGACCGTACCGGGCCACAGGGCAGGGTGAACTGCATCGCCGGATGCTTCCGGTTCTTCCCTCGATCCAATGCCTTCAAAGCAGACAGGGTCCGCTATGCGCTGCGCACCACCGATGGCTTCAGCGTCTGCTTTTTGATGCAGCGCGATCAGTGGAGCGAACTTGGCGAGGCGCTGGTGGCCCAGCCGGCCCGACCGCTCGCGATGCGGGCGAACCAGGGCGTGTACTCATTCCCTTCGCCAAGTCCCTGCGGCTCTCCCGTGTCCGCCTGTGTGAGGGCTAGTTAGGCGAGGGTACGCAGCGGTTGTACGGAGCATAATAATAGTAGCCGTATGGGCAACCGGCCGGAGCAGCGCCGTAGTAGCCGGGGGCGTAGTAGCCGGGGCCGTAGTAAGCACCTGCGGCAGCAGCGCCAACCGCAGCAGCACCGACAGCGGCAGCACCGATGCCGATCGCCACTCCGGGGCGCACCCCGCGGTAGTAGCCACCGCGATAAGCCCCGCCGCGGTAAACGCCACCGCGGTACGCACCACCGCGATAGACGCCAGCGCGATATGCGGAGGCGTCAGTCGTAATAGTTCCAGCCAATCCGATGCCCATGATGGCGGATGCAGCAAGTGCGAGAACGGCTCGACGTGACATGACTATATCCTTTCGAAGCTGATTGAGTGGGTTGGCTCAGGAGGGAATTGTCTCACGCAAGAACAGAGTTGTGGTCGTTTCACGTATTCGAAACCTTCGTTGGCCCAAAGGATGCCAAGTTAGTTCACGCTCTTGCCGACGCGATTACCAGAGGTCGAGCGGATAGCATCGTTGCACCTCCTATCTCCCGACACAGAGCATAGAGCAGGTCCATCGAAAGTTCTACGCAGTACAATCCTGATTTGTAGCGTTGCAGCTATGCAGGCGCCGACGTACCCACTCGTCATTGCGAGCGAATGCGGCGATCTGCCGCGACAAATTGGCACGACGGGCAAATCAGTCCAAAAGTCTGTCCATCCCCTCGCGCAAAAATATTCCGCTTAACTTGTCGGGCAAATCAGCGGCATAACCCCGCGCGTCTCATCCGACCGAGGGGCGTTGGCCATCGTCACGAACGCGCGGTGAGATGCGGTGGACGCGAGAGTCGCGACTGACGTGCGCGCCTGATGCGTACGGCGAAGTCGTGTGGTCCTGACGCCGCGGTGCTGGCGTCAAGTTCTCGAGAAGCAACGCTTCTCGGGGGCGACGGAGGCAAAAGAGCCGTTCTCCGGGGAGAGCACGTTATAAGCCGTAAAGCCATTGCGCAGGGAAGGCCGGAGTGTTTCCGCTGAACCTGTATGCTCGTGTGCGCATTTTGTTTGCGCACATTGCACACGAGACCGCGGGTGCAGCGCGCACCCGGTCTTCCCTGCGCCCTCTGAATTTTCGGGGGCGAAACGAAGATGCAGCAAACCTCGGGCGCAGCACGTCGCGAGAATGCGGACGCACACTCCGTTGTCATCACCCGCGCACGCCGCGGTCGACCCAAGTATTCCAGAGGCCGTAGTGAATTCGTGGCCTCGTCGAAGCCTTGCGGAGTACTGGATCGGGCGACCCAGTATTCCAGAGACGCTGATGATAGAACCGAGAAGCCGCGGCGTACTGGATCCCCGCTTTGCGGGGGACGACGGCGGTGTGTGCGAGTATCGCGTCATTGCGACCCGTTGGCTCGCAATGACGATCCTCACTTCCCCTTCACGAACGCCGCAAACGCGTCCGCATAATCCGGATGCCAGCGCGACAGCGCGGGACGGTTCTCGACGATGTCGCCGGCGGCCCACAGCATGCGCCGCTCGTCGAGCTGGCCGCGGCACGTCGTTGTCCGGGCAGAGGATGTAGAAATCGCCGGCCTCGATGCGCGCGATCATGAAGTCGACCGTCTGCTCCGGCGTCCAGGCGCCGGGCGGCTTCTCGGTGCGGCCGCGCGCGGTCAGCGCCGTGAAGACGTGACCGGGGATCATCAGATGCGCGCTGATCTTGCAGCCCGGCGATGTTGCGCAACTCGTGCTGCAGCGCCTCGGTCTGCGCCTTCACGCCGGCCTTGGAGACGTTGTAGGCGGGATTGCCGGGCGGCGTGGTGATGCCCTGCTTGGAGCCGGTGTTGATGATGAGGCCGGGCCGCCCGCGTTCGATCATGTGCGGCGCAAACGCCTGCGTGCCGTGGATCACGCCCCAGAGATTGACGCGCGAGAATGCGCTGCCAGTTCTCCAGCGGGCCAAAGCTGTTGCTGTCGGGGCCGATGCCGGCATTGTTCATCAGGATGTCGGTGCCGCCGAACCGCTTTTGCACCGCGGCTCTCCAGGCCCGCGACGTCGTCGAAGCGGCTGACGTCGACCGTCGGCGGTCATGACATCGGCGGCGCCGCCCTTGGCGACGGATGCCAGCTTTGCCGCGGCCTCCGCCAGACGGTCGGCGCCGATATCGGCGATGCAGACCTTCATGCCGAGGCCGGCAAAGCGCATCGCGGCCGCGAGCCCGATGCCGGACGCGCCTCCGGTGATCACGGCGACATTGTCGGCTGACATGGCGGGATGGGGCATGGGGTTCCTCCGAGACAAATATCTGGCGTATATCCGTATTCTATACATTGCATGCCGCGAGCCGCCATGCGCGAACCCGCATGGGAGGTCTTCGCTTCCGGCGTCGTTCTCGAGCGGCCGGCCCGCTTTATCGGTCCGGCCCAACCGCTATAGATTGTCGGATATAACGATCAGCGCGATGATCGAGTCACGAACATCAAGGGAGTGCAACATGGCTGTCACACAGGCAATTCCGATCACGCGCCATCCTTATGCGGATGGTTCCTACAAGAAGATGCTGATCGACGGCAAATGGGTCGACGCCGCCTCCGGCAAGACGTTCGAGACGCATAATCCGGCGACCGGCGAATTGCTGGCGACGGTCGCCGAGGGCGACGCCGAGGACATCAACCGCGCGGTCGCCGCCGCCCGCCGCGCCTTCGAGGGGCCGTGGAGCAAGGTCAAGCCGTTCGAGCGGCAGAACGCTGCTGCTCAAGCTCGCCGATCTCGTCGAGAAGAATTTCGAGGAGCTGTCGCAGCTCGACACGCTCGACATGGGCGCGCCGATCAGCCGCACCCGCGGCAACAAGCTGCGCGTGCTCGGCATGCTGCGCTACTACGCCGGCCAGGCGACCGCGATCCATGGCGAGACCATCGAGAACTCGCTGCCCGGCGAAATCTTCTCCTACACGCTGAAGGAGCCGGTCGGCGTCGTCGGCGCCATCATTCCCTGGAACGGCCCGCTCGGCGCCAGCGTCTGGAAGATCGGCCCGGCGATCGCGACCGGCTGCACGGTGGTGCTGAAGCCGGCCGAAGAAGCGCCGCTGACCTCGCTGCGGCTCGCCGAACTCTGCATGGAAGCCGGCATTCCGCCCGGCGTCGTCAACGTCGTGCCGGGCTATGGCGAGACCGCGGGCGCGGCGCTGGCCTCGCATCCCGACGTCGACAAGGTCGCCTTCACCGGCTCGCACGTCACCGGACAGTCGATCGTCCAGGCCTCGGCCGGCAACCTCAAGCGCGTCTCGCTCGAGCTCGGCGGCAAGTCGCCGGACATCGTGTTCGCCGATGCCGATCTCGACGCCGCGGTGCCGGGCGCGGCGATGGCGGTGTTCGCCAATTCCGGGCAGATCTGCAGCGCCGGCACGCGGCTGTTCGTCGAGCAGAAGGTCTATGACGAATTCGTCGGCCGCGTCGCCGAATTCGGCAAGAAGCTGCAGGTCGGCAACGGCCTCGATCCGAACACCCAGATCGGGCCGCTGGTGTCCGCAGCAGCAGCTCGAGCGCGTCTCCGGCTATCTCGCCATCGGCCAGAAGGAAGGCGCCAAGGCGCTCGCCGGCGGCGCGCGGCTGACCGAAGGCGCGCTGTCGAAGGGCTATTTCGTGCCGCCGACGGTGTTCGCCAACGTGCAGGACAATATGCGGATCGCGCAGGAGGAGATCTTCGGGCCGGTGATCTCGGCGATCTCGTTCAAGGACAGCGACGAACTGATCCAGCGCGCCAATGCCACCACCTTCGGCCTCGGCTGCGGCGTCTGGACCACGCGATGTCAGCAAGGCGCACCAGGTCGCCAAGGCGCTGCGCGCCGGCTCGGTCTGGGTCAACTGCTACCAGGCGATGGACCCGGCGGTGCCGTTCGGCGGCTACAAGATGAGCGGCTATGGCCGCGAGTCCGGCAAGCAGCACGTCGAGGAATATCTCAACGTCAAGGCGGTCTGGATCAAGACCGCCTGAGCAGACGGTCTGAGCTATGACCGATGCGTGGATAGATGCAGACGGCGGCTCCGGCCGCCATCTTTCGTTTTAGCGGCTCGCGGTCTTCTTCGGCCGCCCGATCTCGCTGCGCAGCGCCTCCAGTTCCTTGCGCGCCGCGCTGGCGGCGTCGCGCTCGATCTTGCGATAGCGCGCGACCAGCGAGGCGCCGAACGGCGTCAGCATCGCGCCGCCGCCGTTCTTGCCGCCGGTCTGCCGTTCGACCGCGGCCTGGCGGCAGATGCGGTTGATCTCGTCGACCAGGTCCCAGGCCCGCTTGTAGGACATGTCCATCGCGCGGCCCGGCGGCCGAAATCGACCCGCAGGCCTCGATGTTCTCCAGCAACTGGATCTTGCCCGGCCCGATCCGCGCCTCGCCGGCCAGATCGATCCGGACGCTGAGGGAAGGCAGCGATCTGGCGCTCGGTTTCGGCATGGATGACTTGCTCTCTTGTATCGCGCGGCGAGATTGCCACCGGAGCCTTTTACGAACAAGCTGAAGCGGTTACATATCCGTATCAACACGGGGTTTTGGGAACAGACATGAATTATCCATCGTTGTTTTCGCCGCTCAAGGTCGGTCCCTATCAGCTCAAGCATCGCCTCGCGATGGCGCCGTTGACGCGGATGCGGGCGGCAAAGCCATCGCTCGCGCCGCGGCCGCTGAACGCGGAATATTACGCGCCAGCGCGCGACGCCGGGCGGATTGCTGATCGCCGAAGCCTCGCCGGTCATGGAAACCGGCTTCGGCAGCCCCGGCGTGCCCGGCATCTACACCGAGCAGCAGATCGCGGGCTGGCGCGAGGTGGTCGATGCCGTGCACGCCAAGGGCGGCATCATCTTCCTGCAGCTCTGGCATGTCGGGCGCGTCTCGCATTCCTCGTTCCAGCCCGGCGGCGTGCTGCCGGTCGCGCCATCGGCGGTGCCGATCGCCGGACCTGAAGACCGGGACGGCCGACGGCAAGGCGGTGCCCTACGAGACGCCGCGCGCGCTCGAGACCGTCGGAAATTCCCGGCGTGATCGACGCCTATCCGGCAGGCGGCGAAGAATGCGCTTGCCGCCGGCTTCGACGGCGTCGAGATTCACGGCGCCAACGGCTATCTGATCGAGCAGTTCCTGCAGTCGCACACCAATCTGCGCACCGATCAATATGGCGGCTCGATCGAGAACCGCGCGCGCTTCCTGATGGAAGTGACGCAAGGCCGTGATCGAGGTCTGGGGCGCCGACCGCGTCGGCGTGCGGCTGTCGCCCTATGGCATCGCCAATGGCAGCGGCGAGCCGGACCCGATGCCGCTCTACACCCACGTCGTCGAAGCAGCTCAATCCGCTCGGCCTCGCCTATCTGCATTTCATCGAGCCGCGCTCCTCCGGCGCCGGCCGCGCCGAGGTCAACCATCAGAACGTGCCGTCGGCGATGGTGCTGTTCCGCCCGATCTGGAAGGGCGTGCTGATCACCGCCGGCGGCTTCACCGGCGAGACCGCGGAGGCGGCGATCGCGGAAGGCCATGCCGACGCGATCGCGTTCGGCCGCATCTTCATCTCCAACCCGGACCTGCCGCGCCGCCTGCAGCGCGGCTTCCCGCTGACGCCCTACAACCGCGCGACGTTCTATGGCGGCGACGTGGCGGGCTATACGGATTATCCCGAGCATGACGAGCTGGAGCAGGCGTGAACTCGCTCCGTCATTCCGGGGCGATGCGAAGCATCGAACCCGGAATCTCGCAGATTCCGGGTCATGGTCGCTATCGCTGACCATCCCGGAATGACGGCGATGCTGTCGACGTCCCGCAATGACGTTACGACGGCAGCATGTTTCCGAAGAAGAATCGGAAAAGAAAAAGACCAAAGCCGTCGCGCTCGGCAAGCCCGCCGCCGGCCAATGCCTGTGCGGCAAGGTCGCCTTCGAGATCGACGTGCCGGCGCGCTGGGCCTGGCACGATCATTCGCCGTCGAGCCGCCGCGCGCATGGCGCGGCCTATGCCACCTATGTCGGAAGCTGGCGCAAGCGCTTTCGCATCACCAAGGGCAAGACCAGCCTCACGCGCTACGAGGACAAGGCGACCAAGACCGTGCGCAGCTTCTGCGCGCAGCTGCGGCACGCCGATCGTCTATGAACGCCCGCGCTCGCCGCACATGGTCAACATCCCCCGCGCGCTGTTCTCGGGCCGCACCGGGCGGCAGCCGCTCTATCACATCGCGATCGAGGAATTGCAGGAATGGGCCTACACCGGCGAGCCGCTGGTGCCGCTGAAGGGCTTTCCCGGCGTGGTCTGGCAGCGCTCGAAAAAGAAGAAGCGCGCCGGCGACGATCCGTTCGAACTCGGCCGCGAAGAGGTCGTGAGCGTCTGGCCGGCGACCGTCTTCGCCGCCAGCTTCCGCGCGCGCTTCGCGCGCCGCGGACCGTGAAGGGATGGTCTAGCAGGACGAGACCAGGCTGCCCGTGCCGCCGGACGCATTCGTGCCGCGCACGCAAGCGGCGTCGAAGGCTGCTGAGCCGGGGCCCACTTCTACTTCGCATGGGTTGTTTTCGATGTTTTGTGTCCGGCCCTGCGTGGCTGGGCGCGAGCGCGCAGCTAAGCCGCGTCACTCACGCGATCCCCGGCGCGGTGCGCATCGAGGCTGGCGCTCCGCGCGATCCTGGGTCCCGGCATCTGCGGCGCACCGCTGCCGCGCGCACCGCGTGCCGGGACACTTGCGGAGCAGCCGGCCTGCTTCGACCGAAATAGTCGGCCGCGAGCGTACCGGCATTTGCCGGTCCGCGCAGGCGACCGAGCGATCGCGCGCCGCGATCGGCGATGTGCGCGTAAGCATCTGTCTTGCTCGACCGTTACATAATACGTTCCGACCGATTACATTGATCCCAGCGTCAAGCGCGCGCGCGCGGCGCAGGGCAGCCATGACCGCGCTCCATTGCTTACGCGCGCCAAGTTTGGTCATCTGCCTCCACCCCGCGGTCAACGAACCGGCGGGCGGGAGGAACTATGAAAAACAAGATCACCGGCCGCTCCGCATTCCTGGCACTGCTGAAGGACGAGGGCGTCACGCATCTGTTCGGCAATCCCGGCACCACCGAACTGCCGATCATGCACGCGCTGAAGGACCATCCCGATCTCACCTATGTGATGGCGATGCAGGAAAGCCTGGTCGTCGCCATGGCCGACGGTTTCAGCCGCGCCTCCGGCAAGCTCGTCGCCTGCAACGTCCATGTCGCGCCCGGCCTCGGCAACGCGATGGGCTCGCTCTACAACGCCAGCTTCACCGGCACGCCGATGATCCTGACCGCCGGCCAGCAGGAGCAGGGCCACGGCCTGACGGAGCCGGTGCTCTATGGCCCGCTGGTGCAGATGGCCGAGCCGCTGGTGAAATGGGCGGTCGAGGTGACGCGGCTGGAGGACCTGCCGCGCATCGTGCGCCGCGCCGCCAAGATCGCGACCACGCCGCCGACCGGGCCGGTGTTCATCTCGCTGCCCGGCGACATCCTCAATGCCGAGGCCGGCATCGAACTCGGCCGCTCGACCCGCGTCGATACCCGCGTCAAGCCGTCGGACGAGTCGCTGCAGGCGCTGGCCGCGCGCATCCTCAAGGCCGAGCGGCCGGTGATCATCGTCGGCGACGAGATCGTCAAGAGCGACGCGCTGCAGGAGGCGGCGCAACTGGCGGAAACGCTGGGCTGTCCGGCCTATCAGTCCTCGACGCCCTATGGCGCGCAATTCCTGTCCGAAAGCCCGTGCTTCATGGGCGCGCTGGCGCGCATCCAGAAGATCGCGCGCGACACGCTCGCGCCCTACGACCTCATGATCGCGCTCGGCGGCGATCCGCTGCGGATGTCGGTCTACAGCGAGATCGATCCGCTGCCGGACGGGCTGTCGATCGTGCAGATCGGCCTGGTCGATTGGGATCTCGCCAAGAACTACGGCGCCGAGATCGCGCTGAAGGCCGACGTGAAGGAAACCCTGCGCGCGCTGGTGCCGGCGCTGAAGGCGGCGGGCGGCGGCGCGCTCGAAGCGCGCGCGAAGCAGGGCATCGGCGGCGCTCGCGTCGAAGAACTGGACGGCGCGGCGCAAGCCGCTGGTCGAGCAGATATCGAAGCACGCCAACACGCTCGCCGATCGATCCGGACTGGCTGGCGCTGCAGGTGGTCGAGGCGATGCCCGACAACGCGATCCTGGTCGACGAGGGGCTGACCTCGTCGCGGCAGATGATCGCGCTGCGCCCGCATCGCGACCGCTACGGCTATCACGCGCTGGCCTCCGGCGGCATCGGCTGGGGCCTGCCGGCCTCGGTCGGCGTCAGCCTCGCCAATCCGGACCGGCCGGTGGTGTGCTACTCCGGCGACGGCAGCTCGATGTATTCGATCCAGTCGCTGTGGACCGCGGCGCAACCACAAGCTGCCGCTGACGTTCGTCATCGTCAACAATGGCGGCTACCGCATCATCAAGCAGCGCCTGCTCGCCTTCCACGGCGACGACAATTACGTCGGCATGGATTTCGTCGATCCGCCGGTGGATTTCACCGGCGTTGGCGAAATCGCTCGGGCTGGAGGCGACGAAGGTCACCGATCCCGGCGCAGTTGAAGTCGGTGCTGTCATCCGCGTTCAGCCGCCCCGGCGCGAAGCTGATCGAGGTGGTGGTGAGCAATTCGGTGAATTGATGCCGTCATTACTCGTAGCGTCGCGGATGAGCGAAGCGACATCCGGGGCTCGAGCTCGTCAGAGGGATTCCCGGATTGCGTCGCTTCGCTCCATGCCGGGCTACGGACGCTCTACTCCGCCGCGGCAGCGCGTGGCTTCACGCGATAACTCGCCGCCGGATGCTGCTCCGTCAGCCGCGCGCGCCCGGCGCCGAACAGCTTCTCCCGCAGCGTGCCCTTCGCATACTCGCTCTTGTAGCGCCCGCGCTTGGTCAGCTCCGGCACCAGCATGTCGGCGATATCCTCGAAATCGCCGGGCGAGATCGCGAACGCGACGTTGAGGCCGTCGACGTCGGTCTGCTCGAACCAGGCCTCGATATCGTCGGCGACCTTCTCGGGCGTGCCGACCACGACCGGGCCGGCGCCGCCGATGCCGACATGCTCGACGACCTCGCGCACGGTCCAGACCCGGTCCGGATCGGCGCGGGTGACGTTGTCGAGCGCGGTGCGGCCGGCGTCGTTCTGGACGTGGCGCACCTCCTGGTCGAGGTCGTAGCTCGAGAAGTCGATGCCCGTCCAGCCCGACATCAGCGCCAGCGCGCCCTCGGGGCGATGTGGCGGCGATAGTCGGCGTATTTCGCTTTCGCCTCGGCCTCGGTGCGGCCGAGAATGATCGTCATCATCGAGAACATCAGGATCTCGGCCGGGTTGCGCCCGATCTCCTTCGCGGCGCGTCGCGGATCGCGGCGACGCGCGGCCCGATGATCTTGGCCGACGGTCCCGACATGAACACGCATTCGGCGTGCTGCGCGGCGAACTGCCGTCCGCGCGGCGAGGTGCCGGCCTGGTACAGCACCGGCGTCCGCTGCGGCGACGGCTCGCTGAGATGGATCGCGTTGAGCCGGTAGTTGTTGCCCTCATGCTCGATGCGATGCACCTTGGACGGATCGGCGAAGATGCCGCGCGCGCGGTCGCGCAGCACGGCGTCGTCCTCCCAGCTGCCTTCCCAGAGCTTGTAGACCAGCTCCATATATTCGTCGGCGATCGTCGTAGCGGTCGTCATGCGCGGTCTGCTTGTCCTTGCCGGCGCCGCGCGCGGCGCTGTCGAGATAGCCGGTCACGACGTTCCAGCCGACCCGGCCTTCGGTGAGATGATCGAGCGTCGACATCCGCCGCGCGAACGGGTAGGGCGGCTCGAAGGAGAGATTGCTGGTGACGCCGAAGCCGAGATGTTCGCGTCACCGCCGCCATCGCCGGGATCAGCATCAACGGCTCGTTGGCCGGCGTCTGCGCCGCGTTGCGCAGCGCGGCGTCCGGGCTGTTGCCGATAGACGTCGTAGACGCCGAGCACGTCGGCGAGGAACAGCCCGTCGAACCGGCCGCGCTCCAGCGTCTTCGCGAGATCGAGCCAGTAGGGCAGGCGGTTGTAGTCGAGCGGTGCGGTCGCGCGGATGGGTCCACAGCCCCGGCGACTGATGCGCCACGCAGTTCATGGCGAAGGCGTTGAGCCGGATTTGCTTTGTCATGATGCGATGACCCTCGAATGCGCGCAGGGTTCCCTCGCGCATTCGCCCGGTTGAACGCCGGGCTGTTGCCTGAAATTGTTGCATCCTCGCCGGCTTTAGCAAGGCCCAATCTCGGCATGCCGTGCCACTTCCAGCGGGCGAGCGTATCCCGATAGGTTGCGCGCCCACATGTCGGCGAACGAAGAGAAGAAAACATGGGACCAGAGCCGACGCGATTGCGCGGGTCCGCGAGCATCTTCAATTCCGGCGCGTTTCTCGCCGAACTCGGCCGCAGGGTCGGCTATCGGACCGAAAGCCAGAATCCCGGCAGCGGCGCGGCGCTGCGCGCCTATCTCGTCGAAGACCTGCAGCCGGCCTTTGCCGCGCTCGATTTCACCACCCGCCTGATCGAATCCCCGACCGGCAAGGGGCCGTATCTGCTCGCCGACTATCGCGAGGATGCCGTCGCTGCCGACCGTGCTGACCTACGGCCATGGCGACGTCGTCGACGGCATGGAAGGCGAATGGCGCGACAATCTCGATCCCTGGCAGACCACGACCAAGGGCGAGCGCGTCTATGGCCGCGGCACCGCCGACAACAAGGGCCAGCACAGCATCAATCTGGCGGCGCTGCGCGCGGTGCGCGAGGCCCGCGGCGGCAAGCTCGGCTTCAACGCCAAATTCATCATCGAGACCGGCGAGGAGATCGGCTCGCCCGATCTGCGCGCAGGTCTGCGAGGCCCATCGCGAGGAGCTGAAGGCCGATCTGTTCCTGGCCTCCGACGGGCCGCGGCTGTCGGCGGACCGGCCGACCATCTTCCTCGGCTGCCGCGGCGGCATCCGCATCCATCTCGACGTCAACTTGCGCGAAGGCGGCACATCATTCCGGCAATTGGGGCGGCGTGCTCGCCAATCCCGCGACGATCCTTGTGCAACGCCATCGCGAGCCTGGTCGACGGCAAGGGCCGGATGAAGCTCGACGCGCTGAAGCCGCCGCGGATCTCGAACGCGATCCGCGCGGCGCTCGCCGACGTGAAGATCGAGCCGACCGCGGACGAGCCGGCGCTGGCGGAGGACTGGGGCGAGGAGGGACTGTCGCCGGCCGAGCGGCTGTTATGCCTGGAACACGCTGGAAGTGCTGGCGATGTCGTCGGGCAATATCGACAAGCCGGCCAACGCCATTCCCGGCGCAGCGCCAATGCCGTGCTGCAGCTGCGCTTCGTCGTCGGCACCAGATATCGAGGAGGTCGTCGACGCCGTGCGCGCGCATCTGCACGCGCAACGGCTTTCCGATGGTCGAGGTCAGCGGCGCGCAGAGCTTTGCCGCCTCGCGCACCGATGTCGACAGCCCCTGGGTCAACTGGGCGGCGGATTCGATCCGGCAGACCACCGGCAAGGCGCCGGCGATCCTGCCGAATTTCGGCGGCTCGCTGCCCAACGACGTGTTTGCCGAAGGGCTCGGCCTGCCGACGATCTGGGTGCCGCATTCCTATCCCGGCTGCTCGCAGCACGCGCCGGACGAGCACATCCTGCTGCCGGTGACCGAAGAGGCGCTCGCCATCATGGCGGGCCTGTTCTGGGATCTCGGCGAGATGCCGCGCGCGTGCGTAGTCGCCGCGCGATGGTTCGTGTGGCGGAATAAATTTCGGGCATGAGCTGCAGTACGCTGTTCATCAAACGAGCAATAAATCGGTAAAAAGTTTTGTCAGACGAAATTAGTACCCTGTCGCAGGTAGTCCGAGCCCTGGCTAGGATCGTGACGGGCAGGCAGATGACAGGACGATGAAGGACATGCGGTCGCGGATTCGAGGCCGGCTATGCGCGAGGGGCCAGGGCAGCATGAATGCATCCCCTGCCATGGCAGGAAAGCCGCCGCTGTCCGGTGGTCGGGCAGTCCGACAAGTTCAACGCCATCCAGAAGGTCTGCGCGATCCTGCGCGTGCTGGCGCAGAACTCGCCGCTGCGGCTGACCGAGATTGCGGAAGCGACCTCGCTGAACAAGGCGACGACGCTGCGCATCCTCGGCTCGCTGATCGAGGAAGGCTTCGTCAGCCGCGTCGACCGGCGCCAAGGCCTATGAGCTCGGGCAGGAGGCGCGGGTGATGGCGGTCGGCGCGCGCCGCACCGTCGACATCGCCGAACTGGCGCAACCGAGCCTGCTGCGCCTGTCCGAGAAATCCGCCGACACCGCGCTGCTGTCGGTGCGCAGCGGCGTCGAGGCGCTGTATCTGGCGCGTTCGGTCGGCAGCCATCCGCTGCAGCCGAACTATCTGCAGATCGGCAGCCGGCGACCGCTCGGCGTCGGCGCCGGCAGCCTCGCGCTGATGGTGTGGCTGCACGGATGCCGAGATCGAGGCGATCATCGAGGTCATCATGCCGCGGCTGGCGAAATCGCCGCGCATCACGCCGAAATACCTGCGCGAACGCATCGACGCGGCGCGCAAGCACGGCCATACCGTGCTGCTCGATGCCGCCTTTCCGGGCATGGGCGGCGTCGGAGTGCCGGTCCGCGACGATACCGGACAGGTGGTGGCCGCGCTCAGCGTCGGCGCTCCAGCGATCGCATCCGCCGGCGCGAAGCCGAACTCGCCGAGATGCTGAAGAAGGAAGCGCTGGTCCTGTCGCGCGCCATCCTGCAGCCGGCGAAGCCGAATTCGCTGAAGGTCGTCAGGGCAGGCTAGTCTAGCGCGTGACGCTCACGCCCCCTCGTCCAGCGCCACCATCTCGCGCTTCTTGCGCAGCGCCGGCAGCAGCGGGCCGACCAGCAGCACGACCGCGAGCGCCAGGCACACCGCCGAGATCGGCCGCTCGCACGAAGGTCATGAGATCGCCCTGCGACAGGATCAGCGACTTGCGCAGATTGTTCTCCAGCATCGGTCCGAGCACGAAGGCCAGCACCAGCGGCGCCGGCTCGTAGCCGAGCTTGCGCATGAAATAGCCGATCACGCCGAACGCGATCATCACATAGACGTCGAACACGTTGTTGCTGGAGCAATAGACGCCGATGATGGTGAACAGGATGATCAGCGGGAACAGGATGTTGTAGGGCAGCTTCAGCAGCTGCACCCACATCCCGATCAGCGGCAGGTTGAGCACCAGCAGCATCACGTTGCCGATATACATGCTGGCGACGATGCCCCAGAACAGGTCGGGGTTCTGCGTGATCAGCAGCGGGCCCGGCTGCAGGCCGTGGATGACGAAGGCGCCGAGCAGCAGCGCCATCACCACGTTCGGCGGAATGCCGAGCGTCATCAGCGGAATGAAGGCGCCGCCGGCGGCGGCGTTGTTGGCGGCCTCCGGCCCCGCGACGCCCTCGATCGCGCCCTTGCCGAAGCGCTCCGGCGTGCTTCGACAGCCGCTTCTCCAGCGCGTAGGAGGCGAACGACGCGACCACCGCGCCGCCGCCCGGCAGGATGCCGAGGAAGAAGCCGAGGATCGTGCCGCGCGCGATCGGCCCGGCGCTGGCCTTCCAGTCCTCCTTGTTGGGCAGCAGCTGCGTGATCTTGGCGTTGATGACGTCGCGCTTGATGATCCTGCTCGAGTGTTGAGCAGGACCTCGGCGACGCCGAACAGGCCCATCACGACGGGCACGAGGCCGATGCCGTCGATCAGCTCCAGGCGGCCGAAGGTCAGGCGCGGCTGCGCCGTGATGCTGTCGAGCCCGATCAGGCCGAGCACGACGCCGATGCAGGCCATCAGCAGCGCCTTGGCCATCGAGCCCTGGCGTCAGGAAGGTCAGGACGACGAGGCCGAGCACCATCAGGCTGAAATACTCGGCCGGGCCGAACGCGATCGCGACGCTGGCGAGCGTCGGCGCCACCAGCATCAGCGCGACCAGCGCGAAGGTGCCGGCGATGAACGAGCCGAACGCGGAGATGCCGAGCGCCGGACCGGCGCGGCCCTGCTTGGCCATCTCGTGGCCGTCGATGCAGGTGACCACGGAGGCGGCCTCGCCGGGAATGTTGACCAGGATCGAGGTGGTCGAGCCGCCATACATCGAGCCGTAATAGATGCCGGCCATCATGATGATGCCGGACTCCGGCGTGCCCGACAGCGTCACCGGCAGCAGCAGCGACATCGCCGAGATCGGGCCGATGCCGGGCAGCACGCCGACCAGCGTGCCGATGAAGACGCCGATGAAGCAGTAGAGCAGGTTGATCGGCAGCAGCGCGACGCCGAAGCCATGCGCGACGTTGATGAGCGTATCCATGGTGCGGTCAGCCGATTTCGAAGATGCCCGAAGGCAACTGGATCAGGAGCAGGCGCTTGAGCACCCACCACATGCCGAGCGGGACCAGCACGGCGATCGGAATCGCCAGCGACCAGCGCACCGGATCGATCAGCGCGCAGCAGCAGCAGCATCAGCGGGATCGCGCGACAGCAGGAAGCCGAGCGGATCGAGCGCGAAGCGCAGAACGCGGTGAGGCAGGCGATCACCAGCAGCGGCTTGGTCCAGCGCGTGTCCTCCCAGCGCGAGCCGAAGGTCGGCCCGCCCTCGGTCACCGCCGCGACGATGATCGAGGCGGCGAACACGCACATCAGGATGCCGGTATAGAACAGCACGTAGCCGGAGCCGGGATCGTTGATGGTGCCGAGCTTCAGCTTCGAGCCCGGACCAGATCACGAAGCCGCCGAGCGCGAGCCCGATCAGGCCGCCCCACAGTTCGGAGTTGTTGAGCGGAATTTGACGTTGATCGTCGCTCATTGACGCCTTTCAGTCACCGTCGCCCGCCGCGCGACGCTTCGCTGTTGTCCTGGGTCGAGCGCGGTAGCCTCGATCCTGCCCGCGTCCATCTTCGAGCGCGCGAGCGCGCCTTCGGATGACGTTGCAGCGCTCGATCGCTTCTTCGCCAGCCCGAGCGTGTCGATCACCTTGCGCTCGGACTCGGTGACCTCGACGACGAACTTCTTGTAGTCCTCGGTGTTCTTGTAGTTCGGCACCATGTCGTACTTGGCCAGCGTCGCGATCACCGCGGGATCCTCGAGCGCCTTCTTGAAGGCGTCGTGCAGCTTCGGCGACGATCTTCGGGTCCATGCCCTTCGGTCCGGCGATGCCGAACGGCGAGTCGTAGACACGATGGGATAGCCGAGCTCCTTCAGCGTCGGCACGTCGGGCCAGTTCGGCGAGCGCTCCGCGGTCCAGATCATCAGCAGGCGCAGCTTGCCGGCGTCGACCAGCGGCTGCCAGCCGGTCGAATCCGCCTGCAGCATGGTGTGCTGGCCGAGCACCGCGGCGTTGGTCTCGGCGCCGCCCTTGAACGGCACCTGCGTCAGCTTGATGCCGGCCATGGCCGGCGATCTGCTCCATGCCGATGTGCAGCGAGGTGCCGGTGCCCGGCGTCGCGTAGGTCACCTTGCCGGGATTGGCCTTGGCGTAGTCGACCACGTCCTTCCAGGTCTTGAACTGCGACTCGGCGCTGGTGGTGACGCCGAAGGTGTAGCCGGTGAGGTGGACGATGTAGGTGAAGTCCTTGGCCGGATCCCAGGTCGTCTTCCTGCATCAGCGGCAGGCGGAACACCGTGATCGGCATCTGCGCGATGGTGTAGCCGTCGGGCTTGGCGGCCGCCGCCATGGTCGCCGGGCCGACGCGTGCCGCCGCCGCCGGCCTTGTTGTCGATGACGATCGGCTGGCCGAGATGCTTCGAGGCGCTCTCGGCGATCGCGCGCATCGAGATGTCGGTCGAGCCGCCCGCCGGCCAGGGCACGATCAGCGTGATCGGCTTGGTCGGATATTCCTGCGCGCCGGCGGCTGGCGGATATCAGCATGCCGAGGGCAGCGACAGCGATCGTCAAACGGCTGACGTCCAGCATGTCAAGAATCCTCCCTTGCGGTCCCGTTCGCGGGAGTCGGCATCATTGCTTGTCCTTGCGTTCAATCTTCCCTGAAATCGCCTGACAAGAAAAGCATTGAGCACATCGGTAAATGCAATGGCACCAGCAGTTTGCCGGGAAATTACGCGTGCGACAATTGGTCTGCCGCGATTGTCCCGAGAGGCGGAATTTGACCCGATTCCGGCGCGAGGCCGGGCAGAGTCAGCCGCTCAAGCGTTAATCAAGGCCAGCTCAAGATCAGCTGCCTTGCGACCGGGTGGTGTTCGGGCCATCATGCGCCGTCGGACGGACCGGTTCCGTTCCCGCGCCAATGTCGGCATTGCGCGCCGCCTGGAGCGTATGAGTTCAGCTTCGAACGCCACCGACGCCGCGATCATCCAGGCGTTTGCCGGAATTCCCGCGCTGCTCGACCAGGCGCCGGCGTTGATTGCGCGCGGCCGCTTGCTCGACTGCGAATGCCTGCTCGGACCGATCGACCACCCCTTTCATGTCTCGATCCGCGCCGGCCGGATCGTCGACCTGACGCCGGCGCCGGTGCTGATGCGGTCCTGGCGGTTTTCCTATCGCGCCTCGTCCGCGGCCTGGGCGGAATATTGGCAGCCGACGCCGCGGCCGGGCTGGCACGATCTGCTGGCGCTGACCAAGCGCGGCGAAGCGACGCTGGAAGGCGACCTGCATCCGTTCATGACGCATCTGCAGTACTTCAAGGATGTGCTGGCGCTGCCGCGGCTGCAGCATTCGCACGGTGCCGGCATGAACGGCACATCGAGCCGATGGTCGGCCGCTACGTCCACGTCGAAATCGACGGCGAGATGCATCGCATCTATTTCGAGGAGAACGGCGCCGGCATTCCGCTGGTGTGCCTGCACACCGCCGGCTCCGACGGCAGGCAGTGGCGGCATCTGCTGGCGGACGAAGAGTTCGCGAAGAACTTCCGCATCATCGCCTTCGACATGCCCTGGCATGGCAAGTCCAATCCGCCGGCGAGCTGGGACGGCGAGGAATATCAGCTGACGACCGCGCGCTACACCGCAGACCATCCGCGCGTTCTGCAAGGCGCTGAAGCTCGACAAGCCCGTGGTGATGGGCTGCTCGATCGGCGGCCGCATCGTGCTCAATCTGGCGATCGATCATGCCGCCGAATTCCGCGCGCTGATCGGGCTCGAAGCCGCCGATTTCCAGGCGCCGTGGTACGACACCGCCTGGCTGCAACCGCCCCGACGTTCATGGCGGCGAAGTCTGCGCCGCGCTGGTGTCCGGCCTGATCGCGCCGCAAAGCCCGGAAGCTCGCGCCGCGAAACGCTGTGGGCCTACAAGCAGGGCGGTCCCGGCGTCTTCAAGGGCGACCTGTATTTCTACCGGGTCGACGGCGATCTGCGCGGCCGGGTCGAGAAGATCGATACTAAAGTATGCCCGCTCTATCTGCTCACCGGCGAGTATGATTTCTCCTGCACGCCGGAAGACACGAAACGGACCGCTGCCGCGATCGCCGGCGCCAGCGTCACCATCATGGAGCAACTCGGTCATTTTCCGATGAGCGAGAATCCCGAGCAGTTTCGCCGCTACATCGCGCCGGTTCTGGGCGAAATCCCAAGCAGTCGACGTCCACCAAGCAAGGAGTACACGTATGAAACGGACGCACCATGATCGGCCTACGCGCTCGCCGCCGCGCTATGCGCGCGGGCCGGCGATGGCGCAGGAACTCACCGGGACGCTGAAGAACATCAAGGAGACCGGCGCGATCACGCTCGGCTTCCGCGATTCCTCGATTCCGTTCTCCTATCTCGACGACAACCAGAAGCCGATCGGCTACGCCATGGACATCTGCTACAAGATCGTCGATGCCGTGAAGAAGGAGCTCAAGCTCGACAAGCTCGAGGTCAAGCTCAACCCGGTGACGTCGTCGACCCGCATTCCGCTGCTGGCCAACGGCACCATCGATCTCGAATGCGGCTCGACCACCAACAATGCCGAGCGCCAGAAGCAGGTCTGCCTTCACCAACACCCACTTCCTGACCGCGAGCCGCTACGTCTCGAAGAAGGCGAGCAAGATCAACGCGATCGACGATCTCAAGGGCAAGTCGGTGGTCTCCACCGCCGGCACCACCAACATCAAGCAGCTCACCGAAGCCAACGCCGCGCGCAATCTCAACATCAACATCATCCCGGCCAAGGATCATGCCGAGGCGTTCCTGATGGTCGAGACCGACCGCGCGGTGGCGTTCGTGATGGACGACATCCTGCTCGTCGAGCCTGGTCGCCGGCTCGAAGGCGCCGGCCGACTACGTCATCTCGAAGGACGCGTTCTCGAAGCCCGAGCCCTACGGCATCATGCTGCGCAAGGACGACCCGGCCTTCAAGAAGGTGGTCGATGCCGCGACCGCAGCGCTCTACACGAGTGGCGAGGGCCAGAAGATCTACGACAAGTGGTTCATGCAGAAAATTCCGCCCAAGGGACTGAACCTCAACACGCCGATCAGCTCCGAGCTGAAGCACGAGTTCGCCAAGCCGTCGGATTCGCCCGATCCGGATTCCTACAAGGCGATGTGAGGATTCCCGGCTCATGCGATGGCCCAGTCATTGCATGAGCCTCGGGGTTGTAGGGCGGCCGGAAGTGACATTCCGGCCCGATTTTTGCAGGCATTCCGGAAGTCATCCAAGGGAGGAGAGCCAGAATGAAACGCCTGCGTATCATCGGCCTCGCGCTCGTCGCTGCGTTCTGCGCCGGACAGGCCAACGCCGAAGAGCTCACCGGGACGCTGAAGAAAATCAAGGAAACCGGCGCGATCACCATTGGCTACCGCGACTCGTCGATTCCGTTCTCCTACCTCGACGACAACCAGAAGCCGATCGGCTTTGCGATCGACATCTGTTACCGCATCGTCGACGCCGTCAAGGCGAGCTCAAGCTCGACAAGCTCGAGGTCGAATTCAATCCGGTGACGTCGTCGACCCGCATTCCCTTGCTGGCCAACGGCACCATCGATCTCGAATGCGGGTCGACCACCAACAACGCCGACCGTCTGAAGCAGGTTGCCTTCACCAACACCCATTTTCTGACCGCGACCCGCTTCGTCTCGAAGAAGTCCAGCAATCTCAACTCGATCGATGAGCTCAAGGGCAAGTCGGTGGTCTCGAGCTCGCCGAGGCGACTTGAACCGCGCCCAAGTCGTGTTACGATGACGCCCTACGGGCAGGACGCAACATTGGCCGAGCATGGCTGGAATATGGCATGACAGCGACTTTCGACACGATTCGCAATCAGGATTGCATCGCGGGATTGAAACAACTGGGCGATGGCACGGTCGATCTGGCGTTTGCCGATCCGCCGTTCAACATCGGCTACGACTACGACGTCTATCACGACAAGCTCGCGAGCGAAAACTATCTGGCCTGGAGCCGCGACTGGACGGCCGAGGTGGTGCGCGTGCTCAAGCCCAACGGCACGTTCTGGCTGGCGATCGGCGACGAGTACGCGGCCGAGCTGAAGGTCATGCTGCAGCGCGAGCATGGGCTGACGTTGCCGCAGTTGGGTCGTCTGGTACTACACCTTCGGCGTGAACTGCAAGACCAAGTTCAGCCGCTCGCACGCCCACCTGTTTCACATGGTCAAGGAGGCCGACGATTTCACGTTCAATGCCGATGCCATTCGCGTCCCGTCGGCCCGGCAACTGGTCTATGGCGACGGCCGGGCGAACCCCAGCGGCCGGCTGCCCGACGACACCTGGATTCTGCGACCGCAGGACGTGCCCGATAGTTTCACGCCCGCGGAAGACACCTGGTACTTTCCGCGCGTCTGCGGCACGTTCAAGGAGCGGGCCGGCTGGCACGGCTGCCAGATGCCCGAGCAACTGCTGGGCCGCATCATTCGCGCGTGCTGCAACCCGGGCGAGCTGGTGCTCGACCCGTTTGCCGGCAGCGGCACGACGCTGGCCGTGGCCAAGAAGCTGGGTCGGCACTTCCTTGGCTTCGAGCTGTCGAAGGAGTACGCCGCGCGGGTCGAAGTCCGTCTGCAATCGATCCGCGCCGGCGATCCGCTCGACGGGGCGGCGGAGCCACTGGTGAGCGTGCCCAGCACCGCCCGAGGACGGAAGCTCGAAGATGTGAAACCGTCGAACGCGAGAAAAATTCGCAAGAACACCAAGGCATCTCCGAACGGCACACCATGAAATTCGCCATCTGCAACGAGACGTTTCTCGACTGGCCGTTCGACAAGGCGTTTGGCTTCGCCGCGGAGTGCGGCTACACGGGCATCGAGATCGCGCCGTTCACGATGGCCGCCGACGCCCGCGACATCAGCGCCGCGCGACGCGCTCGAGGTGCGACGTCTGGCCGACGCCGAAGGGCTGGAAGTCGTCGGCCTGCACTGGCTGCTGGCCAAGACCGACGGCTACTATCTGACCAGCCCCGACGCCGCGGTCCGACGCCGCACGGCCGACTACGTGCAGGACCTGGCCCGACTGTGCCGCGATCTGGGCGGGTCGCGGATGATTTTCGGCTCGCCGCAGCAGCGCAACGTTCTGCCCGGCGTCACGCCCGAGCAGGCGTTCGATTTCGCCGCCGAGGTCGTCTCCGAATCGCTGGGCGTTTTGGAAGAGACCGGCGTGACGTTGTGCATGGAGCCGCTTGGCGCCGGCCGAGGGCAACTTTCTCAACACGGCCGCCGACGCCGTGCGGCTGATCGAAAAAATCGGCCACCCGCAGTGCCGGTTGATTCTCGATTGCAAGGCCATGTCGAGCGAAGCGGTGCCGATTCCCGAATTGATTCGCCGCCACGCACGGCTGTTGGCCCACTTCCACGCCAACGACCCCAACCAGCATGGCCCCGGTTTCGGCGAGCTCGACTTCGTGCCGATCTTCGCGGCGCTCGGCGAAGTCGACTACCGCGGCTGGGTCTCGGTCGAAGTGTTCGACTACGCCCCCGGCGTCGAACGGCTGGCCAGCGAGAGCATCGAGAACATGCGACAGGCGCTGGCGGAATTGGCCCAGAGGTAAGGGAGATGGTTTGGGGGTGGCACCGACAACTTGTTGTCGGTGTTGCGAAGCAATCAGAGGCGATTGAGCGCGGCGTCGCGCCACACCGGACCGCTTGTCCCTGCGGGACGGGAGACAACCAGTTGTCTGGGCCACCCGACCCACTTAGCCACTGGCTTTCAATTCGGCCAGGTGCTGGGCGGTGCCGACCAGGCGGTCCCAGTTTTCATAGATGTACTCCGGCGGGCCGCCGATTTGGGCCACGACTTGGGCCACTTCCTCGGTGGCGACCATCTCGATCGCGTCCCACGGGCAGACCTTCAAATCGTACGGGTTGGTCTTCTTGCCCGGAATGTGAACGCACACCTCGCAGCCGACGCAGCGCTCCAGATCGATCTCGCACCAGCTCTGTAAATTCTGCATGTGGTCGTACTGCTGAATCTTGATGATGCAGTCGACGGGGCAGACTTCCAGGCAGGCCTCGCAGCCGGTGCAATTGTCGGCGTTGATGACGGCCAGTTCTTTCGGCAATTTCTTGCGAGGACCTTGTTTGGCCATGAAGCTCGTCCTCGATCTGAATGCTTAGTCGGCTAGCTAGGGCCTGTCCATTGTTCATACTAGCCCGAAGCGCAAGCGAGGGGGGGAAACCGCTGCTCCCTCGCTTGCGCTTCGGGCTAGTGTGCGCCCGTCGCGCGGGCGGCAAAATGGCTCGCTATCCATCCAATCATAGGAACAAATCGGCACCCCGCCAACTGCTGCTGAGTGGATTTGCCGCCGCAGGTGTCGAATTTCGCGGCGAACGCTCGGAGGGCGGGTCGGATGCTAACGTAAGTGCTGATTTGCTCGTGGGTTGGAGGGGCTGCGTCAAGACACAGCGGGCGGGATCGTTTCGCCCGCGATGATGTCCTCGAACGTCTGCCGGCGGCGGATCAGGTGCGCCGCGCCGTCCTGCACCAGAACTTCGGCCGCCAGCGGCTTGCTGTTGTAGTTGGAGCCCATCACGAAGCCGTAGGCCCCGGCGCATTCGATCACCAGGTACTCGCCGACTTCGGCGGCGGGCAGCGAGCGCGTGCTGACGAAGCCGCCGTCTTCTTGCGTGAAGATGTCGCCCGACTCGCACAGCGGTCCGCCGACCACGACGTCGTGCAGCGCTCGCCGCGGTCCCAGCGAGCCGCAGGCACGATCGACATCGGATGATAGGCGCCGTACAGAATCGGCCGGGCCAGATTGTTGAAGCCGGCGTCGAGCAGATAAAACGTGTTGTCGCCCATCCGCTTGATGGCGCGGATCTCGGTCACGAGATAGCCGCTCTCGGCGACCAGGTAGCGGCCCGGCTCGATCTCCAAGCGCACCTTGTGGCCGAAGGCGTCTTCCAGCCGTCTGCGCGTCGCGTCCCACAGCGTGAAGTAGGCGTCGAGATCGACGTAGCCCTGATCGTCGCGGTAGGGAATCGGCAAGCCGCCGCCGGCGCTGATCGACGTCACCGTGCGGCCGACTTCGAGGGCCGCCTTCTCCAGCGCGCCGCACACCTGGGCCAGATGCTCCAGATCGGTGCCCGAGCCGATGTGCATGTGCAGACCGGTGACCCCCAGGCCGTGATGATCGGCCAGCCGTAGGCAATCGGCCAGTTCGGTGTGCCAGATGCCGTGCTTCGATTGCTCGCCGCCGGTGTTGGTCTTCTGGCTGTGGCCGTGGCCGAAGCCCGGATTGATCCGCAAGGTGATCTCGCGGCCCGGCGCGGCCTTGCCCAACTGATCGATCATGTCGGGCGAGCCGCAATTGACGTGGATGCCGTGCTTGACGACCAGGTCGAGCGACTCGCGATCGAAGATGTCGGCCGTGTAGACGATGGGCGGCGGATTGCCCGCGACCGCATAGCCGGCCGCCATGGCGCGGCGGATTTCGCCGCTGCTGACCGCGTCGACCAGCACCTTTGCCGGCGCACCAGATCGAGAATCGCCAGGTTCGAGCACGCCTTCTGCGCGTAGCGAATCAGGTCGAACGCCCGCAAGTCGTCGATCCGCTCGACGATCGTGGCCGCGTCGTAGACATACGTGGGCGTGCCGAATTCTCGAGCCAATTGCTCGACCGGGATGCCGGCAATGTGCGTTCGCAGCGTGGGGCGGGGCTGGACGGTCGGCATGGGCAGAAAGTGGTTAGCGGATAGTGATTAGTGGTTAGAAGAGACTCATAGGTTGCCGTCAAACGAAGCTCCAACGCACCATTTTGGTCTGCATGGAAACTTGTTCTAGCGAATTATCGCGCGCAAGAGAAGTGCCGATTGCCTCGGCAATCCGACTCGGGCTCGGCCGCCTATCGCTGACGCCGCGGGGCGCAGCCAGGTTCGCGCTTCCGCGCTCAAAGCGGCTCGTCGAGCCAATCGAGGCCGGTCACCTCGCCGCTCTTCCTGGCGACAGATTGGGCCGATGGCGGCGGCAACGCGGCGCTGATTGCGGCCGGCTGACTCGTCGCCGATGCGATCGCCGCGGACGCCGCACCGACGTTGATCGCGGGATTTGCCGGCGGCTCGTCTGCGGCCGGCATGGTCATTTGGCGGATCGCCTGGTCGACGGCCAGTGCCTGCAGGGCTGGCGCAGCCGAGGGGCTGGCGCTGATGCCGGCCGAGCTCGAATGACTGCCCTGGCTGTTCAAATAGTTGATCACCATCAGGGCGTCTCGCGGCGACACGATGCCGTCGCCATTCACGTCGACGTAGTAGTTGCCGCCCGCGCCACTCGGTGCGGGCGCGGCTGCCGGAGCTGCCGAAAAATCGGCCGTCAACGGCAGGGCGCTGGGCGACGCGACGATCGGCGTACTCGCCAAAATCAAGCGATTGATGATGAGCAGCGCATCGAGGCTCGATATCCGCGTGTCGGCATTGACGTCCAGCGGCATCGCGGCGTTATGCGCCGCCACCACGGGCGGCCCATCTCCCAAAGCGGTCGCCTGCACCGCGAACGTGTAGGGATGCTCGCTGTCGTCGTCGTTGGCAATCGAAATGATCGCCTGCCGCAAGCCCACGTCCGTCGCGCGGTAAACCAGTTTGAACGTGCTGGTGCGGCCGGGGCCAACCGTAAAGTCGGGCTCAGCGACGACCGTGAAATCTTGCGGGTTGGCCCCTTCCACCGAAATGCGCGGCACGCCCGTCAGGTGCAGATCGGCATTGCCGTTATTGGTGACAACAAACGTGTGCGTGACCGCGTTGGTGGTCGCCGGCATTTCGCCGAAGTCGGTGCCGTCGTCGAACTCGGGCGACATGTCGCCGGTGGCGATCGAGTGGTCGAAGCTGGCGACGTCCATCTCGGCTTCCTGCGGCCCAATGCCGCCGGCCACAAGCCGCACCGCGTCGGCCACAACCAGGCCGTTGGCGTTGTCGCCCAGCCGCACGGACAGCGTGCCGGTCGTCGTCGTAAACGTTCCCAGGCTCTGCCAGACAATGTGGTTCGACTGATCGCCGACGGGCATCAACTGCTGGTTCACCAGCACCGTGCCGATGGGGGTCGAGCCGTTGAAAATCGTATAGGGAGCATTCGTGGCCCGATTCGAAAACGGGATCCACTTGGTAAACACCTGGTACGAGCCGGGCTGGAGATACTTGAACGTCCAATTGGCCTGCCCGCTGCCGTTGCCCGCCGCGTGATAGTTGTAATCGAGTTGGTAGGACGCCAAATTCGTCAGGTTGGTCCAGCCCGCAGTCTGCGTATAACCCGGATCGCCGTCGTCGATGATGAAATTGCCCGTCGGCGGGGTCGAAAACACGAAGGTCGCCGCGCCCTGCAGGTCGCCGGGAGTGGCCAAAATGGGGTTGAACAGGTTCAAATAGAACAGCGTGTTGGCGGTGTAGACCGCGGGCGTCATCACCGGCACGGTGACTTGCAAGGTTGTGACGCCGCGTGGAAAGACCAGCGTGCCGCTTTGCCCCAGATAGTCAGCCCCGTCATGCGCCGTGCCGTCGGAGGTGAAGTAGTCGACCCGCACCGTCGTGCCGCTGGCCGTGTCGAGCGCGACTGTGAACGTCGCCGACAGAGCCAGCGCCCCAGCCGTGGTAATCTGCACGTCGTTGACGTACAGCGTCGGCAACGGGTCAACGTCGATGATCGTGCCGATGCCGATGCCCTTGAGAAGAATAGCATCGGTATTTTCAAGCGCCACCAAAAAGTCTTCGGTGTCTTCGGAGAGCTTGTCGCCGATGACCGGCACCGTGACGTTTGTCGTGAAGACGCCGGGCACGAAGGTGAGAATGCCCGCGCGCGGAATATAATCGGTTCCGCCGTCCGCCGTATCGTTCAAGGTTGTATAAGTTACCGTGACCGGCGTCTGGACTATGCCGGTAAGTGTTACCGTGAATACTGCGTCAGTCGTGCCCGAATCGCCTTCGAAGACTTGCACGTCATTAATTGAAAAACCCACGTCGTCGTTGACGATCGTGCCCGTGGCCAGCGTCCGCCCCAAACGAACCTCGCTGTCACCAGTGAGCTGGAGCAGAAATGATTCATTCGGTTCGACGTTCTGATCGCCGACGATGGGCACGGTGATTCCCTGCGACAAAGGGCCGCCGGGCAGGAACGTAAGAGTGCCGGTTTGTGCCTGGTAATCTCCGGGCGACGTCGCCGTTCCATCGACCGTCGTGTAGACCACGGTCTGCGCCGAGGCGACCGGTTCCGTCAAGCTCACCGTGAACACAAGGTCGTTCAGTCCGCTATTGCCTTCCGGCTGTGCCACGTCGGCATCAATATTCGCGACCGGACCGATGGGAGCCGCATCCGGAGCGCCGGAACCGAACACGGTGCGGGTCGCGTAAGTCGCCGATTCGCCGGGCGCCAGATCGAACAGGTTTCTCCACGCCAGCGTGATGTCGTACTCCTGTCCGGCATCAACAAAGCCGTCGCTATTGCTGTCGCCAAAGATGGTGTCGTGCAGCGGGTCGCCCGCAATGATCGCCAGCTCGAGCTGCGGGAACTCAAGACCTTCGAACCGGCCGGTGTCGGGAATCGTGCCGCCAATCGCGTCCATTCCGACAAATGTAGTGTCGGTCTCGCCGCTGCCGCCGGCGTCAGTTTCGAACAAGATATCGCGCAGATGTCCGCCGCCATCGACCAACGTACCATCGAACAGCAGATCTCCGTCGATGTAGCGAATCATCTCGAAACTGAGCGGCGACGCGCCGGGATTCGTAATCACGTACGTTTGGGTCAACAGCGAGCCGGTTGGTTGGTTCTGATCGTCTTGCGTCCGCTCGACGGTTTGCGTCAAGCTGAACGACAGCCCACCGAATGAAAAACTGCTGGTCGCGTTGGTAGCCGTCCCGGTCGTGCCAGGATCGGGTAGGCCTCCGGTGAAGGCAATGTCGCCCGACGTAAGAAATTGCCGATCGGTCGCGTTTCCGACACGGATGGCCACACCCGATTCGAACACCGTTCCCGATTGTTGGATCGAGCCGATCGGATCGTAGAACGCGTCGCCGGCAATGCCGCCCACCGCGCTGCCGAACGCGCCATAGCCATCCACGTTAACCGACAACCCGCCATCACCGGCTCCGGTGCTTAGGGCATGCAGCACGCGGCGGTCTTCCAATAACTCGGCTGTCAGGTGGCGAGAAGACGGACCTCGAATAGTGCGCCGCGGGCCAACCCCCATTGCGCCGCCACGATAGCGTTCGTTGCTTCGTCGAATCCAGCGCATGGCTTGCGACTCACTTCTTTTTCTTCGCGGGTTGCCCGGGTACGTCGGAAGCCGTCATCTCGCTGATCGCCTGGTCAACGGCAATCGCCTGCAAGGCATCCGAGGCGGGCGACGTCGAATTGGCCGCCGGCGCTACCGATGCAACCAAAGGCGACGCCGCGGGACCGGCGATAATGCCCGATGGTGTCGCCTGATTGCCCAGACCGATCAAATAGTTGATCACCATCAGTGCGTCGCGCGGCGACACGATGCCGTCGCCGTTGACGTCGACGTAGTAGTTCGGCTCGGCGCTCGCCGGCGCCGCGGCCACAGCGGCGGTTGGCACCGCCGAAAAGCCCGACTTCTGGGGCGCGGCGCTGGGCGACGCGACGCTGGACGTGCCCGTTGAGTTTAAGCGGTTGATGATAATCAGCGCATCGAGACTCGAAATCAAGCTGTCGGCGTTGACGTCCAGCGGCAGCACGGGATTGTGCCCCAACGTGTCCGGCGTCCCAAAGAGGAAACCGGTTCCCTGCACCGCGAACGTGTAGGGATGCTCGCTGTCGTCGTCGTTGTCGATCGAAATGGTCGCTTGCCGCAAGCCGGCGTCCGTCGGATCGAACGTGACCTGGAACGTGCTGGCATGTCCCGCGGCAACCGTGAAGTCGGGCTGCTGGACGACGGTAAAGTCCCCGGCGGCGGCTCCCGTCACCGCGACCCGCGGGCTGCCCGGCAGGTGCAAGGCAGCATTGCCGGTGTTCGTGATCGTGAACGTGTGCGTGACAGAATCGCTGAGGGTCGGCACGCTGCCGAAGTCGGTGCCGTCCTCAACCGTCGGCTCCGTGTCGCCGGTGCCGATCGACACGTCGCCCATGGCGACGTCCATCTCGGGGTGTTGCGCGGCGATGCCGCCGGCCACGATGCGGATGGCGTCGGCAATGACATAACCATTGGCGTTGTCGTTCAACCGCACCACCAGCTTGCCGGACGCGTCGTGAAACAAGCCCAGGCTCTGCCACGTAATGCCGTTCGCAAGATCGCCGGCAGGCGCCACGCGCTGGTCGACCGTCACGGTGCCAAGCGAAGTCGATCCGTCCAGCATCGTGTAGGGAGCATTACTAGCCCGATTGGAAAACGGGACCCACCGCGCGAAGATCTGGTAGGTCGCGGTGGCCAGGTTGTTGAACGTCCAAGTGGCGAAGCCGCTGCCGTTGCCGGCGGCGTGCGAATCGAAATCGAGTTGATATGCCGTAAGGTTCGTGCCGTTGACCCAGCCAGCCGTGGTAGCAAATCCCGGATCACCGTCGTCGAGGATGATCTCGACTGCCGAGGGATCGGCGACGACCAGCGTGCCCACGCCTTGGGCATCGGCGATCAAGGCGTGCTGTGCGTTGAAAAGATTCAAGAAGAACTTCTCGTTGGGCGCATAGGTGGCACTTCCCGAGATCGGCACCGTAACGAACTGCGTTCGGACTCCCGGGCCAAACGTCAAGGTGCCGCTCTGGGGCTCGTAATCGACGAAGGCATGGGCCGTGCCGTCGGCGGTAGCATATTGCACCGTCACGTCTTGGCCGCTGGGCGTGTCCAGCGCCACGGTGAACACGGCGGCCAGCGTGCCCAGATCGGTCGTGGTCACCTGTACGTCGTTGACGTATAGGGCCGGCATCGGATCGTTGTCAATGATGGTGCAGACGCCGATGCCCTTCACGATCGAGGCACCGCTCAGATTGGACAACGCGACAAAAAACTCTTCAGTCGATTCGTTGAACACGTCGCCAATAATCGGCACAGTAATCGTTCGCGAGGTCGTCGATCCAGCTGCGAACGTGAATGCTCCGCCAACGGGCACGTAATCGCTGCCGCCATGGGCCGTGCCGTCAACGGTGACAAAGCCGACGGTGGCGGGGGCGTGGCTGACGCCGATGGTGGATATGGTGAATACGGCGTCTTTGGTCCCAGAATTCCCCTCGATAACCGTGATGTCGTTGATCGACACGCCAAGATCGTCGTTGAGGATCGTACCGATACCTTGCAACGGCGCATCGTTCGCGCCTTGAATGTTGAAGAGCTTCAAGAAAAACGTTTCGTCGGCCTCAACCTTCGTGTCTCCCACGACTTGGATGGTGATTTGCTTGACCGTTTCCCCCGGCGCAAAAATCAAAGTACCGCTCTTGGCGATGTAATCATTGTCGGCCGTCGCTGCAGAACCGTCCGCTGTCGAGAAATCGGCGGTGACGAGATTTGGTCGAGGGGGTTGGGCCACCGTGAACACGAAATTGGTTAGCCCGGCGTTTCCCTCGAGTTGAGTCACGTCGGTAATTTGAATTCCCCCCAGGTCTTCCAGGACTTCCACCGAGGGAATTCCGTTGGCGATCACGGTCACGCCATACGTGCCGGGTAAGCGCCCCGCGGGAAGCTGGAACTGAACCGTTACCGGCGTGTTTCCCGTGGCCACGCCGGTACTACTCCAGTTGAAGGTCCGCACGAAGAAACCGTTTCCCGCGAGGTCTCTGAGCCGAATGATCGGATAGTTCGTGGACATCTCGTTGTCGTCGCCATAAGCAGCGCCCTCGGAAATGCCGTTCAATTGCGTGCCGGTCAGCGTGAAAATGTTGCCGTTATGGGTGACGTTGCTGATCGTGGGCCGCCAAGCGTTCTGCGGAAAGCCAACCGGCGTATAGACGGCGAGCTGTCGCGAATAGTTGCTCATCAAGATCTGCCCGCTTGGCAGGACCAACATGTTATCCGTGAAGGCATTCTGACTGACATCAAAGTTGGTTGGCGTAACGTCCAAATAAGTATTCGTGACCGGGTCAAGTTCGAAGATTGTCGTCGGGCCCGGAAACGGGTTTGCCTGCGAGTTGATAGGCGAGGCGGTAATCAGCACGTTACCGTTGGGCAGCATTGCGCCGGGATCGTCGTCGCAGCCCAGGCCATTGGGAACCGCTGGGCCCGCCGTCCACGAGTTGGTCGACGGCGTGTAGTAGGCCGTGTTGCCATTGGCGCCGAAGAAGAGGGCACGCCCGTCAGGCAATAGGAACGCCGGGCCGAGCTCAAAACCGGCGTCTTGAGTGCTCAGTTGAAACGGAAGCGTGCCGGCGTCGACCCACGTTCCTTGCGAGGGGATGTAACGCTGGGCGCGGGGAACGCCGGTCTGGATGCTGGAAAAAACGTCGTACGACAAGATGCTGTCGTCGGGCAGCTTGACCCAGGATTCCTCGTCGCTCCGGTCGTTGCGCAGCTTCGCGCCCGTCTGCGTCCAGTTATTCGTGGCGGGATCGTAGATGTACGTTTGCGGTCCAGCCAGATATCCCGCGAGAACGCGTCCGTCGGGCAACATTGAAGTGGGGCCATCACCGAATTCTGGTTTCGGAAAGCTGGCGATGCTCGTCCAGATGTTGGTAACGGGATCGTAAATCTCGCCCGTGTTGTTGAAGTTTTGATCGGTCGCCGGACCCGAGTACTCACCGCCCACAAGGAACACCTTGCCGCTCGGGAGAACGTTCGACGCGAAGAACAAACGCTCCAAGCCCATCGACTGCAGCGGTGACCAGGTGCCGTTCACATAGCTGCCGTTGGAGTCTGGCGTGAGCTGATACCAGAGTTTCGAAGCAGAGCCGCCCCCACCGTGAGCCATCACCGTGCCGTCGGACAACAACATCATTAATTGGGCGCCACCAGGGTCGGGTATGTTGTTCGTCAGAGTCGTCCAGCTGCCCGCTTGCAGGGGCGCGACGTCTGCCGCGCTCAGCAGATTCCGCGCTTCCAGTGCTTCCGGCGCCAGCGCCCGATACGACAAGGCATGTCTCTTGGTCACACGGCGCTTGTGCCCGTGGGTGTTAAGAAAAACCATGGACTGGCTCATGGTCGAAACTTCGACCGATTGGTGGGAGAGGTGCCGTCTGCCCGTCCGGAATCGTGCGAACGCGGCCAACACTGCGAGCACCACCCCACCCAAACGGAGTGGTTGCGCGCAACCCCTCCAATACTAATTGCGGCCCCGGGCAGTCGCAAGAAAAAACCCCCGCTCGGTGGCCTCTTGGTGGAAGAGTCGATTGCGAGCATCTTTCGAGGCTTCGACTCTCCATGAAGGCGAGACCGAATCGGCGCCGCAAGCGCAAGCAAAAGCGGCACCGATTGTCGCGCAATCGGTGCCGCGGGCTTGATGTCGAGAATTTCAATCTTTAGATTTCACGGATCACGCGTCGCGGGTTTGAGCAGCCCCGCGCATCACGGGGCGCCCGGCAACCCCCCGGCGACGGCCGCTTTGCCCGCATTGGCCAACAGCCGCAGGACCCCCTCTTGGGCCTCCAGCCGAATGGTCATGGCGTTTTGCGCCGGCACGACGACGAGCGAGACCCGGTCCTTGCCCTTCGACTTGGTTAACTCCTCGGCCATGGCGGTCACCTCGGGCTTGTCCTGCATCGCGGCGGCGAACTGAAAGATCGGCGCCAGCGACACGTTCAACTGGAACGGCGGCAATTGCTTGCTGCTGTCCCCCTTGGACTTGTCGATCAACTCTTTGAGCTGCTTCAGACTGTCGGTTCCCACCGCCAGATACACGCTCTTGCTACCGATGCCCACGGCCACGTCCAGCTTCTCGCCGAGGATTTTCGCGATCCCCTCTTCCTTGGGCACGGGAATGCTGGTGGTGTGGAAGCGGACGTCGCCGTGCTTGTCGGCGTCGAACTTGATGCCCGGAAACTTGGGCTCTTTCTCGGAAAGCTTGGCGAATTTTTTCAGCGCGTCTTCCAGCGCCTTGGGATCGGCCACCGTGCCCCCGACCATCAGGGCCATGGACTTGTCGCTCAGATTGAGCGTGGCCCCGGCGTCGATCTTGCCGCCTTCCAACGTGGCCTGAATCGCGTCGAACACCTCCGAGACCATTTCCTTGGCCAGCTTCTTGCTGGCGTCATCGGTCAGCTTACTTTCGCTGTCGATGTGCTGCAGAGCACCGGCGCGAATCGCCGCCAGTCCCGACACGAACTGCTCGGCGTCCTCCTTGGCGATCTTGGTGGTCACGTTCAACGAGGCCGCGGCATCGGGCACCAGGAATCCGGCGAAGTTCGACGTGCCTCCCTGCGCTTGCGACAATTGCTTGGCCGTCGGGGTGCCGGAGACCGCGGCAACCGTCAGATCAATGCGGGCCGTCTTGGCGTTGATATCCAATGCCGCGCCCAGCGTGAGCTGCTCGAGGTCGTTGATCGCCGTGGTGATCGCATCGAGTTGCTTTTCGGTGATCTTCTTGCGCGCTTGATACGTCTCCTCGCTTTCGTCGGGCAGTCTGCCCAAACCGGATTCGACTCCCATTCGCAACTGGTCGATGGCCAGCGAGCGATACATCTCGGGAATGTTCTGCACGTACAAGCGCACGGCCACGTCGTACGTCGTGTCGAGGCCGCCCAACAGCTTGGTCGGGTCGGCGGGAACCTTGGCCAGGGCCTCCAGCGATTGGCCGATAAATGCCCAGCGGTTCTTCTCTTTGACGAAGATCTTTTGGTTGAAGACCGTCAACTCAAACGCGCCGTCTCCGGCGTCGGCGGCGTCGCCGATCAGGCCCGAGAGCGATTCGAGCAGCTTTTTCAAGTCGTTGACCGGCAGGAACACCAGCGGCTCGAACGACAACCCATCGGTCGTGAGCGTGATTCCCCACGCGCGCTTTTGGTCCAGACCGTTGAGACCTTGCCCCTGGGTGAACAGCTTCAGCATGCCCTCGATGTTTTTGTCGAGGTCGGGATTACCCGCCAGGTTGCCGATGAAGGCAACGTCGGCCATGATGCGGTCGTAGCTGGCGATCGACAACACGGCGACCGGTTTGGCGCCGATGTCCGCCGCGACGTTGTCATCTTTGGCCGCGCATCGCATCACCGATCCGGCAACCAGCGCCACAGCCAGCAAGGGAAGGAAAATTCTTTTCACGGTCGTGGTCTCCTCGGGAGCTCTCGAAGAATGCGTCAATCGCATGATCAGGCATGACCCGCACCGTGCGGTTCCTGCGGCTTATACCCATGGAATGGGCGCCGGGTTTTGCCAGCTTCGCGGCGGCAGCAGCAAGCGCGTGCCCCCCAAGCCGTAAACCCCGCTCAAACCACACCCTGGGTGTGCTCAATCGTAGGTTATGCAATCGACCGCGCCTAGCAAGCACGTCGCATAAGGGCCCCACCCAGATGGGCAGAAAACCGCCGCGCAAAGCGTTGCATGCCCGGGGTTTTGCCGCGCAAATGCCACAAGCAGCGCGCACCAACGGCGTTTCAGCCAGGCGATTGCATCGGAAACGACCGCCGAGGCCCGACTAGTCCGCCGCGATGCCCTAGCTACACGGATATCGTAGCGACACTTCCGGCCCTAGCGCTCGCGGAAGGTGATGCGACCTTTGGTCAGGTCGTAGGGAGATAGCTCAACGCGTACCCGATCGCCGGGCACGATACGGATAAAATGCTTCCGCATTTTCCCGGCCACGTGAGCAATGACCGAGTGACCGCCATCCAGTTGCACGCGAAATCGGGTATTCGCCAGCGCTTGCGTCACCACGCCTTCGACTTCGAGTGCCTCTTCCTTTTGCTTCTGCACCATACGCGACTCCAACAAGGTTTTGTGAAACGCGGAAAACGCCCACTATAATATAAGTCGTACACAGTACCATCATAACTTTTGCTACTGTCCAGTCCAGACCAAGCTGCCACGGGGACCGCGGATTTGCCAACCCCCCTGTCCCCGCTTCGACCGCCAGCCGGCCGCCGGCCCATCCGGCAAGGCTAGGGCACGCCGCCAAGCCCCTCACAAACGGCCGCGATGACCGCGGGGGTCGATTCGATGCCCAGCGACAAGCGAATCGTTCCGCCGCCGATTCCTCAGCGCGGCACGCGCTTCGGCCGTCAGGCCACGGTGGCTGGTGCTCTCGGGATGGCTCAGCGTTGTGCTCAGCTCTCCCAGCGAGGGGCAAAACGGAATCTCCCGGGCGGCGACGATAAAGGCCTCGGCCGCGCCCCGGCCGCCCCGCAACGTGAAGCTCACGATCGAACCGAATCGCTCGCCGAACTGCCGCCGCGCCAGAGCGTGATCCGGGTGATTCAGCAAGCCGGGATAATGGACAGCGTCGACCTTTTCCTGCTCGGCCAGCAGCCGCGCCACCGCAAGCGCGTTGGCGCACGCTCGCTCCATCCGCACGCCCAAGGTTCCCAAGCCGCGCAAGGCCAGCCAGCAGTCGAACGGCGCGCTGGCCAGACCCCACGTCGAGAGCACCGTCGGCACGCGTTGCCACCGCTCGGCCGGACCGCACAGCAGGCCGAGAATCACGTCGCTATGGCCGTTCATCGTTTTGGTAATGCTTTCCATCACCCAATCGGCCCCAAACTCGTGCGGCCGGCAGACGGCCGGACCGGCGAGCGTATTGTCGGCCAGCAGCGTTGCCCCGCGCCGATGAACCAGCGCCGCCAGTTGCGCCAGGTCGGCGACTCGCAGCATAGGATTGCTGATGGTCTCGACGACCAGCAATCGGGTCCGCGGCGTGATTGCCGCTTCGACGGCCGGCAAATCGCAGGCGTCGATCACCGTGCTCGCGACTCCCCAACGGGCCGCTTCGCCGGTGAACAACGAGAGCGTGCGGCCATAGAGCTGATTGCTGACCACGACGTGGTCGCCCGGCTCAAGCTGCGCGAGCACGACCAGTGCCAGCGCGGCCATGCCCGAGCTGGCAATCGCGGCCCGCTCGGTGCCGTGCAGTTGCCGGCACTTGTCCGCCAGCAGATCGGCGTTGGGATGCCCGTCGCGAGCATAGACGTATCCGCTTTCGCCGCCCCCCAACACCGAGTCGGCTTGTTCGGGGTCGCGGCATTGGTAAACGCTCGACAAATAGAGCGGCGGCGCATGCGGCTCGGTCGCCAGCTTCGGCAGCCGCTGGGGTCGTGGGCAAAGATCGTCAGGCTGCTCGGTCACGGTTAGAAAGGCCTCCGTTGAAGTGGAATCGGGTCCAGTATAACCGTCACTAGTTCCGCCCGCGACGGCCCGCTATGCTTGAACCGCATGGCCTCTTCTTTGCCCCCCACCGAGACGTTTGAACTCCATCCACATCGCTTGGACAAGGTGCTGGGGTTGTTCTCGGTGGTGGCGATCGTGGTGGGCGAAGTAATCGGCTCGGGCATTTTCTTCAAGCCCCAGCAGGTCGCGCTTTACACCGAGGGTTTTGTCGGGCTGATTCTCGCCTTGTGGATCGCCTGCGGCCTGGTCAATCTGTGCGGCGCGCTGACGTTGGCCGAACTCTCGTCGATGTTTCCCCAGGCCGGCGGTACCTATGTTTTCTTGCGCGAAACCTACGGCCGGCTGTGGTCGTTTCTGTGGGCCTGGGGCGAATTCTGGGTCATCCGCACCGGCGCCATCGCCGCCTTGGCCGCCTACTCGGCCGAGGCGCTGGGAAAGGTGCTGGCCGATCTGGGCTTCGCCGACGTCAAGGACTATCCCAAAGCCGTTGCCGTCGGCACGATCGCCCTGCTGACGGCCATCAACGTCGTCGGCACTCGTTGGGGCGGCGGGTTGCAAAACGTGGCCACGATCATCAAGGCCGGCTTCGTGGCTTTTTTGGCCTTGTTGCCCTTCATCGCCATTCGTTCCGAGCCGTTCGAGCTGGGAACGCTGTGGCCGTCTCGAATCGACCAGCCTTTAGTGATCGGCATCGGAGCGGCGCTGGCTGCGATCATGTGGGCCTACGACGGCTGGGGCAATGTGACCGTCGTGGCCGAGGAAGTGCACCACGCCGAACGAAACGTGCCCATCGCCCTGATCACCGGCGTCATGATTCTTATCGTGCTGTACGCGGGCGCCAACCTGGCCTACCACTTGACGCTCCCTTCCAGCGAAATCATCAAGGAAGTCTGCCCGGCGATCGCGGTTTGCGAAAAGCTGCTGCCCAACGTGGGCGCGAAGTTGATGCAGGCCATGCTGCTGGTGTCGTTGTTTGGCGCGTTGAACGTCAATATCCTGGTCGGTCCGCGCGTACTTTTTGCCGTTTCGCGCGACCACCGGTTCTTGAGCCGATTCAGCCGCATTCACCCCGCCACGCGCACGCCGGCCTGGGCGATCGCCACGATGGGCGCCTGGGCCAGCGCCCTGATTCTGATGGGCGGGCTGAGCTTGGACTCGGAGCGCCGATTGTTCGACATCATGACCGAATGGCCGGTGTTCGGTGGCTCGATCTTCTATTTCTCGGCCGTCGCGGCCGTCATCGTCCTCCGCGTTCGCCGCCCGCACGTGAAGCGACCCTACCGCACCTGGGGATATCCGGTAGTGCCAGTCGTGTTTCTGGCCTTTTACATCTTTCTGATGGCCAGCATGTTTTGGGAGCGGCCGATCGAGCGATTAATCGGGGTAGCCCTGATTGCGGTCGGTGCGCCGGTTTACTTTGCGTTCGCGGAACGCACGCCGCGCGCCGCCCCGAACGAAAACGTCCCTTGATCGGTCCAGCCACGTATCATCACGCGTCGCGGCCGAAGCGCTCGTCGAGCACGGCCTGGTACAGCGCCAACAAGCCGTCGCAGGCCGCGGCTCGCGCTGTCACCGACGGCGACGGTTCTCGCAGATCCAGTTCGTGGGTCAAGAGCAGCGTGCGTTCGGCCGCGGATTCGAACGTGTCGACGACCTGCCGCAAAATCCCTTCGTCGGGCACCAGAATCCGGCCGGCGTTTTCCGCGGCCTGGTCTGCCAACGCTCGATAGCGCGGGTCGGAGGCATAGTCGATCAGCTCGGGCCCCCAGGCATTCAACACGTACGGCACTCCGGTCTCAAGTGCCAATTGGCCTAACACCCAAACGTGCTGCGCATGAATCAGATGCGGATCGAAGCTGTCGATTTCACGATCGAGATGGCGCCGCAGGCGGTCTCGATAGGCGGCCAACTGCGAGTCCGAAAGGCCGCCAAACGTGGCCTGCCCGGCCGCTGCGCAACGCTCGAAGTAAGGCACGTCGAATGGCAAGTCGGCGCGCGGATCGTCCTTGCGACAGACGATGCGCGCGATCGAAATCTCGTCGCGCTGGCCACTATTGGGATCGATGAGGTCCGAATCGACAATGAGCAGTCGGGCTTCGTGTCCGGCGGCGTTCAGAGCCAGGGCCCATTGCCGCGCCAGTTGTCCCGGGGCGGACTGCTGCAACGGAAAGTGGTGCACCAACAGAATGCGCATGCGCCGCCGCCTTCGCCGCTACTGGGAGCCCGCCGTGCCGGGCTGTAGTGTAGCGTCCGCCGCAGGACGGTGCCATGAACGCGCTGGCGCGTGCGGGGGGCGACGTTCGAAAAGCGATTGTTCTTTTTCCGAGGACCGCCCGCCCGGCGGCTACCCCCTGGTCCGCCGCCCAGCGTGCATCCGGGGATGAAAAGTGACGGCAATTCGCAGGCGAAATCAGCCGGAATGCTTGATGTGGCCTCCTGGACCTGCTCAACTACAGGCGTGGAATAGCCTGGGCGTGATTTGGCGAATATCAGCTATCAGCCCACGCGAGCACCACGGTGCGGGTGCGCGCCGAGGTTCGACGGAAGGCGGAAGTTCCACGCCAGCAGGCAGAAGCATTACGCCGCTCGGGCAGCAGGCTGGATGCCAGCAGGCAGCCGGTTCGATTTCGCAGGGGGCGAACCGTCGCTGAAGTGCTGGCGTAAGTAGGCACAGGGCAGCAACTTCTTGCCTGCTAGCGCAAAAATGGCATGGAGCGGTTCGGGACACTGAGACATAATCTTCGACAACACGCGTCTTCGGCTTTTCGCCACCTGATTTCCTAGGGTCCAACGATAACGCCTGTAGCGGTCAATCGGCACGGCGGAGGGGACCCAGCGCGTCTTAAAACAAGCTACCCTTTAGAGATAGGCCGATACGCCCGGCAATTCGTTTCCACTGGCACCACCGGCCGCCCTTCGAGAGCCGGCGCGAAAGCGGTTGCGGCTCGTTTCGCCCCCCAAGTCGCTGGTGATTTTGCATGAGCACTGAACAGTCCGTCGACCCCGAACTCGTCGAGCAAACCAAGCAGCAGATTCGCAACCTGGTGCGCGAGATTGCCCAGATTTCAAAGTCCGAGGTCGCACCGGCCGACTTTTACGACGCGGTGCTCAGCCGCATTGTTTCGGCACTCGCGGCCGTCGGCGGCGCCGTGTGGACCGTCACCGAGACGGGCCAATTGAACCTCGAATATCAAATCAATCTTCGCGAGACGCGGCTGGCCGAAAACGAGGAAGACCAGATTCGCCACAGCCGTCTATTGCGCCGCGTGCTGACCACCGGCGAAGGCGTGCTGGCGCCGCCGCAATCGGGCTCGGGCAATGCCGAGGAGGGGGGCAATCCCACCGACCTGCTGCTGGTCATGGGCCCGCTCAAAACGGCCAACGAGACGGCCGGCGTGTTGGAAGTCTTCCAACGTCCCGGCAGCAGCCCCACGGTGCAGCGCGGCTATTTGCGATTCCTGATGCAGATGTGCGAGCTGGCCAGCGAGTATCTCAAGAGCCGCAAGCTCCAGCACTTCACCGACCGCCAGGCGTTGTGGGCCCAGTTGGAGAATTTCACGCGGCTGGTCCACAAGGGCCTCGACACGCGCAGCACCGCCTACACGATCGCCAACGAAGGCCGGCGGCTGATCGAATGCGATCGCGTCAGCGTGGCCATCAACCGAGGCCGAAAGTGCACGATCGAGGCCGTCAGCGGCCAGGACACCTTCGACAAGCGATCCAATACGATCGCGCTGTTGGGCCGCCTGGCCAACGCGGTGGTGGCCACCGGCGAAACCGTGTGGTACACCGGCGACACGTCGATGATGGCTCCGCAGGTCGAAGAGGCGGTGCAGGAATATGTCGACGAGTGCCACTCCAAGGCCGTGGCCGTCATGCCGCTCAAGGCTCCCCACGACGCCACCAACCCGCTGGAACAACCCCGGGTGTTGGGCGCGCTGATCATCGAGCAGATCGAAGACAGCCGCCCGCGCGACGGATTGACGCAGCGCATTGAAGTGGTCAGCGACCACAGCTCGATCGCGCTGGCCAACGCGATGGAGCACAACGAGTTGTTTCTGATGCCCGTGTGGCGCGCCATCGGCAAATCGAAGTGGGTCATCGAGGCGCGGCAATTGCCCTATACGGTCGCCATCTCGATCACCACGATCGTGGTGCTCTTGATTCTATTTCTCTGGCCCGCCGACTTCGAGCTATCGGGCAAGGGCAAGCTGCAACCGGCCAACAAGGCCGAAATATTCGCCGGCGAATCGGGCAAAGTGTACGAGGTGCGCGTGCACCACCTCGACAAGGTCAAGAAAGGCGACGTCCTGGCGGTGATGCGCAACTCGGAGCTGGAAAACAAGCTCACCGCGGCGCGAGGCAATTACCAGCGCGCCCGCGAGCAGCTCGCCGCCATCAGCAGCGTATTGAACAAAGACAAAAAGATGAGCCCGGCCGAGCAGACCAAAATGCAGGGCGAAAAAAATCAGCATCTGGAAGAGCTCAAAAGCTTCGCCTCCCAGGTGGAGCTGTTGGAGGAGGATAAGAAGAACCTCACGGTCCGCAGCCCGATCGACGGCCAGGTCGTCACCTGGCAGGTGTTCGATCAATTGATCGGCCGCCCGGTCGAAAAAGGACAGGTGCTGATGCAACTGATCGAGCCGCAAGGCGACTGGGAAGTCGAAGTGCAGATGCCCGAAGACCGCATGGGTTACATCAACGACGCGCAAGCCGCGATGGGCGATGCGCTGCGGGTGAAATACATCACCGCAACCAACCCCGGCACGACGCACCTGGGCACCGTGAAAGAGATCCATCGAACCGCGGAAGTCCGCGGCGAGGAGGGCAACACCGTGCTGATTCGCGTCGCCATCGACAAAAGCGACCTGGGAAAAGACTTGCGCCCGGGAGCCACCGTCACGGCGAAGGTGTATTGCGGCCGGGCTTCGATCGGATACACCTGGTTCCACGACTTGATTTCGTTCGTACAGACGAAAATTCTGTTCCGCATTTTCTAAACGATCTTCCCATCCCCCAGAAACCGGCCCGCGCCCCTAGCGGCGGGCCTAACCGTCGCGAGGTTTCCATGTTCGCCCACTCCCTGCTGATGACGCTGGCCCTGACGGGGGCCGGCCCGGAAAAACAGGCCGCCGACAAGCAAGCCGCCGCGCCGCCGGCCGACGTCACGATCGAAAATTGCGAAATCGCCTCCTATGAAGACCTGCTGGTGCCGGGTTCCGACTCGGGCGCGCTGGTTTCGTTGTCGGTGAAGGAGGGTCAGCGGGTCACGAAAGACATGGAGTTGGCCCGCGTTGACGACCGCGAAGCCCGGGCGATGGCGATCGTCAAGCAGCTCGATTTCGAGGTCGCCGACCAGAAGGCCCACAGCGACGTCGAGGTGCGACACGCCACAAAATCTGCCGAGGTTGCCGAAACGGCCTACAAAAAGCTCGAGTTAGTCAACCAAAGCTTGAAATCTGCGGTCAGCGCCATCGAAATGATCAAAACCAAATTCGAATGGGAGAAGGCCAAACTCAGCATCGAAAAGACGGAAGAAGACGTGATCGCGACCAAACTGACCGCCAAGGCCAAGAAGGCCGAGGTCGACGCATCGCTGGTCACGGTCAATCGCCGCATCCTGCGGGCTCCGTTCGACGGCGTCGTCGTCAAGATATTGCGTCGCGAGGGAGAATGGATTTCGCCCGGCGACCCCGTGGTGCAGGTCGTGCGCATCGACCGCCTGCGCATCGGCGGCGATCTGGACGCATCGAAATGGGGACCCGCCGATATCGAAGGACGCAAAGTCACGGTCGAGGTGTCGCTGCCGCGCGGACAAACGGCCAAGGTGCCCGGCAAGGTCGTGTTCGTCAGCCCGGTCGTCGGCGTGGGACAAAGGTTGACGGTGTCGGCGGAAATCGACACGCCGATGGAAAACGGTCGGCCGCTGGTCCGCGCCGGCTTGGAGGCGAAGATGACCATTCACGTCAATGAGCTGGCCGAGGCCGATCCGCCGGCCGCGGCTCCGGCGGCCAAGCCCGCCCCCCGCAAGCCGGCCACCAAAACCGACGCGCGCTGAGCCTTTCGCCGCGCGCACCGGAGTAATCGAGTTGTTTCCATGGTGACCTTGGCAGACAGTCTGGTTTCCAGCTCCGCTCGGACGCTTCCGATGCGGATGCGGCCCGATTTGACTGCTCTTCAGCAGCGCTATCAGGGCCAGATCTACTGGGTGGTCAAGGAGCCGGTCGGGTTGCACTACTTTCGCTTTCAGGAGGAAGAGTACGCCATCCTGCAGATGCTCGACGGCGAGACCAGCCTGGACGAAATCAAGATCGAGTTCGAGCTCCGCTTTCCGCCGCAGAAGATCACGGTCGAGGAGCTCGGCCACTTCGTCGGCATGCTGCATCGCAACGGCCTGGTGATCGCCAACGTCGCCGGCCAGGGCGAGCAGCTTCGCAAGCGCCGCGGCGAAAAGAAACTGCGCGAGCTCGGCGCGGCGTTTACCAATATCCTGGCGCTGCGCTTCAAGGGCATCGACCCGGATCGCCTGCTGAATTGGCTCTATCCCAAAGTCCGCTGGTTCTATTCGGTGCCGGCCCGCATCGTGTGTGCCATCCTGGCGCTCTCGGCATTGACGCTGGTGATGGTGCAGTTCGACGCCTTCCACAACAAGCTGCCGACGTTCCACCAGTTTTTCGAAGCGAAAAACTGGATCTACCTGGGGGTGACCCTGGGCATTACCAAGGTGATTCACGAGTTCGGCCACGGCCTGACGTGCAAACACTTCGGCGGCGAGTGCCACGAGATGGGCGTGATGCTGCTGGTGCTGACGCCCTGCCTGTATTGCAACGTCTCCGATTCGTGGATGCTGCCGAACAAGTGGCATCGAGCGTGGATCGGCGCGGCGGGCATGTACGTCGAAATCGTGATCGCCTCGATTTGCACGTTTCTGTGGTGGTTCAGCGAACCCGGCATGCTACACCAGATTTGCCTAAGCACGATGTTCGTCTGCTCGGTCAGCACGGTTATGTTCAACGCCAATCCGCTGTTGCGCTACGACGGCTATTACATCCTGTCCGACCTGATGGAAATTCCCGAATCTGCGGACGAAGGCCAGCACGATTCTGAATCGCAAGCTGGGACACTGGTGCCTGGGTTTGGAAGAGCAGGACGATCCGTTTCTGCCGCAGCGCAACCAGATGTTTTTCGCCCTGTACACCGTCGCTTCGGCCATCTATCGCTGGGTCATCCTGTTCGGGATCATCTGGTTCTTGTACAAGCGTCTTCGAGCCGTATGGGTTGAAAGTGATCAGTCAGACGTTGGCCGTCATTTCGATCGTCAGCCTCGTGGTCACGCCCTTGTGGAAAATCGGGAAATTCTTCTACGTACCCGGGAAAGCCGACAAAGTGAAACGCAAGAATGTGAACATCACGCTGGGACTTTTGGGCATCGCGGCGCTGTTTATCATTTTTTGTCCGTTGCCCTATCGAGTGCTGTGCACGTTGGAATTGAAGCCGCGCGACGCGGAGAAGATCTACGCGGATCAACCCGGCGTGCTGGTCGAGATCAACGTCAAGCCCGGCCAGCAGGTCAAGACCGGCGACAAGCTCGGTCGCCTGAGAAGCCACGAACTGGAAATGGAGATCAACGACGTCGAATCGAAGCTCGCCACGCAAAAGGCGCGTAAGGACCTGTTGCATCGCCTGCAGTTCGTGCTGCGCGACGAAGAGGCGGCCGGCGAGCTGCCTGAAGTCGAGAAATCGATCGAGGCGCTCGAGACGCAATTGGCGGAGAAGCTGGTAGACCGCAAGCGATTGCAACTCGTGGCCCCCGTCGACGGCATTGTATTGCCGGCCCCGGAGATCCCCGCCAAACCCGGCCACGACGGTGAACTGCAGAAATGGTCCGGCAACCCCCTGCAAAAGAAAAACCTGGGGGCCCATTTGACCGGAGTCTTGTATTGCCAGGTCGGCGATCCGCACAAATGGGAAGCCGAGCTGGTCGTCGACCAGGACGACGTCGACTTCGTCCACGACAACCAGACCGTGTCCATCATGCTCGACGAAATCCCCTATCGAACCTTCACCAGCACGATCACCGAGATTGGGCCCGAACTAAAGGTCACCCCGCGCCAGCTCTCCAGCAAGAGTGGCGGCGACCTGATGAGCAAGTCGGACGAAACCGGCCAGGAGCGGCCGCTCAATACGTCCTATCGGGCCCGTGCCCCGATCGATGATCCGGACGCCAAATTGGTGCAAGGATTGCGCGGCACCGCCAAGGTGTACGGCGACTGGCAGCCGCTCGGCAAGCGCGTGTGGCGCTATCTGATCCGCACGTTCAATTTCAAGCTCTAGCCCACGGCCAAGGCTCGCATGCCCTCGGGCGGCAAATTGCCGGCGGCGTCGAACGGCATCGCGCGCGGCTCGGTCAGAACTTCCAGATCGCCGCGCTGCGCGCTTCGTCCAGATACGCGGCCGAGCACTCCACTTCGCGCAGCTCCAGCGTGTTGCGAATCCACACGATCTTGGCGTCGGCCGGCTCGATCATGCCGATCGTGGGTAGTGCCGTTTCGATCACGGCCCGATCGGTGGGAAAGTCCAGCGGCATCATGGCCGCCGAGATGTGCCCGGCCGTCAGGCAATTGATCCGCGTGGCTTCGATGTTGGTCTGCGCGAGAACCCGCGTCGTGCAAAACTCGGCCAGGCCGATGCCCGACGCGTTGCCGTGCGTGGCCTCGGTCAATCCGCGCACGAAAATCCGCTTCACCTTGGGAAACTCGTCCGGAGCCGCCTGGTGGACCATGGTACTTTCGGCCGACCACGTTGGTGTCCATGCCCGTCGCCGCTGATGTTCTTGCCGATCTCGTCGATCACCAGCAGGTCGATGTGATCGAACGGCAGCCGCGGCATCAGTTTCTTGGCCAGCACCAGCAGTTCCTTTTCGCGCGCTTCGAACTCTCCCGGCGCCACGCCCGCGATGATGGCCGTTTCGTCGTAGCCGTTTTCGACGATCGCCAGGCCGGCCACGATGCGGCACGACTCGAGCACGCGCCCGGCGACGCTGCGCACGATCTGGCCGAAGCTGTAGTCGTGAATCGCCCGGTGATAGATCTTCGCGCCTTCGTGCTTGCCCAGGCCGATCAGCATCATCTTCATCAGGCCGCTCTCGATGTCGCCGACGAAACCGGTGTGCGGCTTGATGCGATTGCAAACCACGACGTGGTCGGCCTCGAAGGCGTGCCGATCGAAGTGCACGTCGAATCCCTCGGCCGTCTGGCAAACCACGACCGTCTCCATGCTGGCGCGGATCGGGCAGCCGCAGAATGCTTCGGTGATGCCGTACGACTCCAGAACCTCGCGTTGCCCCTCGGCCGTGCCGCCGCCGTGGCTGCCCATCGCCGGCACGATGAACGGCTTGGCGCCAAGGCCTTGATCACTTCGACGATGCTCTTGGTGATCAGCTTGATATTGGCGATGCCGCGGCTGCCGGCGGTGATGGCCACGCTTTGCCCCGGTTTGATCTTCCCCTCGAGATGCAATTGGCCCAATTGCTTGCGCACTTCACCGGCAATGTCGGCGACGCGCGGGGTCTCCAAGGTTTGCCGCAGGCGAAAAATCGGCGGAAGAGCGGACATGGCGGTTCTAACCCGTGGAAAAAGTTCTCGTGAGCTTGGATCCTGGCAGCACGGCGACGCTAGCACGCACCCGAGCGGTCGTCCAAGGTTCGCTCGCAACAATCGCCGGCCCAGGGCTTTATCCTAGTCGCTAAAACTTTGCCCGTCGACATTACAGCTCAGGGGGGGCGGCCAGCCGATTCTAAGGATAGCGACACCCTCGATTTTTGCCGCGTTCGGTCTGGGTGATCTGCCAGCGCCAAGTGTACCCTATGCCCCGCGAATTGCCCGTCGCGGGGGCCACCTCGCCAGACGCAAATTCGCGTCCCTCGTCATCATTCCCCACGCCACTCCCACGAGATCCTCGCATGGCCACGGTCGAACGCTCTCGCCGCAACCAACCCAAGCAACCCCAATCGACCCCCACCGCGAAAAAGAAGTCGCGGGCCTTCCGCTACGGCTGCCTGGTGATGCTGGTTCTACTGGTGGTGGCGGGTTATTTCGCGCCGCCGATCATCGGCAACACGCCCCTGGTGAATTGGATCTTGCAGTCTGCCCTCGACGTCGACGGCACGATCACGGTGGAGTCGGCCTCGCTCGATTGGTTCTCGCCGGTGGTGGTCGAGAATCTGGAAATCGTCGACGGCTCGGGCGACACGCTGCTGACGGTCGAATCGGTCGAGAGCGAGAAGCCGCTGATTGCCATGCTGCTCGACCTGGCCGACTTGGGACGGCTGCACGTGGTCCGGCCGACGTTGCACGTCGTCGCCGGCGAGCAAGACAGCAACCTGGAACAAGTCTTCGCGACGCTGCTTTCCTCGCCGCGCGCTTCGAGCGTGGCCGCTCAATTGGAAGTGACCGAAGGCACCCTGGTCATCGACGACGTGCCGGCCTCGCGCCAGTTCCGCATCGAAAACGTGGCCCTCGATTGCACGCTCACCGAGGCCAACGACGGAATCACGCTGGCCGCTTCCGGCGTGCTGACCGACGCGCGGCTGCCGGGCAACTTCAAGATCGACATTCGAACGGTCGGATCGGCCAAGAATGAGACGGCGCTGGCCAGCGGGAAAATCGATTGCCAGGCCAGCGCCATGCCGTTGGAACTGCTGCAGCCGATCGTGCGCCGCAAAATCGGCCACGCGCAATTGACCGGTCGCCTCTCAACGCGGCTGGGCGGAGCCTGGGGCGAAATGGCCGAGGGGGGCGAAACGTCGGTGCGCGGCGAATCGCTGATTACCGATCTCGATTTTGCCGCCGCCTCGCTGGGCCCCGATCACATCCGCCTCGCACGCGTCGAGATGCCCTGCCACGTCGTGCAAACCGGCGAGCTCGTTCAGGTCGAACAGCTGGCGATCAACTGCGACCTGGGGAAAATCTCGCTCTCGGGCAGCGCCAAGATGAGCGACTTTTCGGCCGCCAACCAGCTCAGGGCGCTCGCCCGCGAAAACTACGAACTCAAAGGCCACGTCGATCTCGCGAAACTGGCCGCCTTGCTGCCGGCGACCTTGCGCATCCGCGAAGGAACCGAAATCACGTCGGGCCAAGTTGACCTGGCCGCCACCAGCCGACAACAGCCAGACGGCATGACGTGGACCGGCCGCGTCGACGCCAGCGACCTGGGCGCCGAGGCCAATGGGCGGGCCATCGTCTGGCAGAATCCGCTGGCCGTTCAATTCGCAACTCGCGAAACGAAGGATGGATTCGTCGTCGACCGGATCCAATGCACCTCGAGCTTTTTGCAGGTCAAGGCCGCCGGCTCGCTCGACGACTTGACCGCTTCGGCCGACTTCGACCTGTCGCGGCTGCTGTCGGAATTGCGGCAATTCTCCGATTTGAATCACGTGCAAATGGCCGGCCACGGTCAGTCGCAATGGGTCTGGAAGCGCGTCGCCGACGATCGGTTCACCGCTGCCGCCGAATTTCAGATCCGCGGCTTTCAGTGGATCACCGGCCAGGCCGCCCCATGGCAGGAAGACAATCTGGTTGCCAAGCTCGACTTCAGCGGACAACTGCTCGATCGATCGATCAAGCAAATCGACGAAGCGCGGTTGACCGTCGAGTCGGGGGGCGAACGGCTGGATGCCAAGCTGCGCGAGGCGGTTTCCGAGCCGTCCGCCGCGCCCTTGCCGCTGCTCTGCTCGTGGCGCGGACAATTGGCGCATTGGGCGCCGCGGCTCGAAAATCTGCTGGGCGTGACCGGCTGGGACCTGGCCGGACAAGGCGCGATTGACGCCCAGGTTCGCGCGTCCGCGAAGACGATTGAAGTCCAGCAATGCAAAGCCGATTTTGCGCAGTTTCAATTGCGCGGACACAATTGGTTCGTCAACGAGCCGACCGTCTCGCTAGCGCTCGTGGGCAAGGCAGACTCGACCACCCACCGCGTCGAATTGACCCAGGGCAAATTGTCGGCCGGCACGGCCGTGGCAGTCGTGAACGCGGCCGTGTTGCAATCGACCGCCGATGGCTGGACGCTCGACGGCGGCACGGCGCAGTTCGTGGCCGAACTCGGACAGTTGTACCGCTGGCAGCACGATCCGCGCGCCGCGGCCGCCTGGCAGGTCTCGGGCAAGCTAACCGGCGAGGCCGCGCTCAAGCATGAGACCGGCGCCACCAGCGGACAAGTCAACGCCACCGTCGATCAATTGCAAGTAGTCGAGGTTTCGCGCCCGGCCGTACCCGGCGCCAAGCCCGCGGTCTGGCAAGAACGACAAGCCACGATTGCGGCACGCGGCAGCTACCAGCACGCCAGCGAGCACTTGCAGCTCGAAAAGCTGCAAGTGGTGTCCGATGCGGTGCGCTGCGACGCGAGCGGCGCGATTGCCACGTCCGACCAGGGAGGCGACGTCGATCTGAAGGGCACGATTCAATACGACTGGCAGCAATTGTCGCCGCTGCTGCGTCCCTACGTCGGGCAAGGCGTCCAGGTGGCCGGCAAGCAAACTCGCGAGTTCGCCGTGCACGGACCCTTGAGCGGCAGCCCGACGCACGCCGACTCGTGGCGCGCCGTCAGCGGTGAAGCAGCCGTGGGATGGACGGGAATGAACGTGTACGGATTGGTGGTCGGCCGAGGCGACGTCGCCGCGAAGCTGGCCAATGGCCAGGTGCGCACGCAGCCAATCGACGTGCAAATCAGCGAGGGTCGGCTGACGGTGTCGCCACTGGTGCAATTCAGTCCCGCGCCGGCCGAGATCGTGCTGGGACGCGGCCCGCTGTTAACAGACGTTCATTTGTCGCCCGAGTTGTGCTCGCAAGGGCTGAAATATGTGGCCCCGATCCTGGCCGGCGCCACCGTGGCCGATGGCCGCTTTTCGATCGCGCTCGACGGAGGCCTTTTGCCGCTGTCGGACGTCACCGCGGGCGACGTGGGAGGCCGGATGGCGATGCGAGCCCAGGTCACCGCCGGGCCCGTGATGCAGGAGTTCATGGTCTTGATCAAGGAGTTGACCGCCATTCTGGGACGCGGCACCCTCGACAACATCAACGACCAGTCGGGCGCGCTGCTGAGCATCGACGACTCGAATATCGAGTTTCGACTGGTCGAACGCCGGATCTATCACCGCGGACTGCAATTCATGATCGGCAGTCTGCCAATTACCACGCACGGTTCAGTGGGGGTCGACGAGTCGCTGGCGATCATTGCCGAAGTGCCGGTTCAGGCCAAGTTGTTCGGCATCGACCTGTCGTTGGGCGCGCTGGAAGGCCGCGTGGTGCAAATCCCCATCGGCGGGACGCTCGAAGATCCCAAGCTCGACCCGCGCGCCATGCAGCAACTGAGCGCGCAAATGCTGCAAAACACGGCGCGCGGCGTGCTTATCGACGGAGTCGGCAAGCAACTGGAAAAACTGGAACGCTTCCTGCCAACTCAGCCGTAAGGTGCGCCAAAAATCGCTTCGCTCTCCCGTCGCCGGCCCCCAACATGGTACATTGCGACCGTGGCCGCGCGTCAGCGCATTTCCCCCTCTCCCTCCGGGAGAGGGCTGGGGTGAGGGCCGTGTTTCGAGGGTGGATGCGTCGCGTGAGAAATGAGAACGCTGGCACGTAATACGTTCCGGCCCTGCTCCGTCCGATTCGGCGGCGAAAGACCATGAAGCTCATTTTGTTGGGGACCACCGGGTATCATCCCAACGACCAACGGCAAACCGCATGCTTCATGATTCCCGAGCTGGGAATCATTCTCGACGCGGGCACGGCGATGTACCGCGCGCGCAAGTACCTGTGCACCAACGAGCTCGATATTTTCCTGACGCACGCCCATCTCGATCACGTCATCGGGCTCACCTACCTGCTCGACGTGTTGCAGAATAAGAACCTGGCGCGAGTCACCGTACATGGGGCCGGCGACAAACTGGCTGCCGTCGAAGAGCATCTGTTCGCCGAGCCCTTGTTTCCGGTCAAGCCGTCGTTCGAAATGCGCCCGCTGACGGCGCCGGTGGCGCTCGCGCGCGGAGGACAGTTGACGCACTTTCCGCTGCGGCATCCCGGTGGTGCCGTGGGCTTTCGGCTCGACTGGCCCGGTCACTCGCTGGCCTACGTCACCGACACCACGGCCACCAGCGACGCCAACTATCTGCACGCCATTGCCGGCGTCGACCTCCTGTTGCACGAGTGCTACTTTCCCGACTCCAAGGAAGCAATGGCGAACCTCACCGGTCACAGCATGACCACTCCGGTCGCGCGGCTGGCACACAACGCCGGCGTGGGCCGTCTGGTGCTGGTCCACGTCGACCCGCTGGCGGAGGGCGAGGACCCCCTGAAGCTGGATGCCGCGCGGGCCATTTTCCCTAACACGGCGCTGGGGTACGACTGCATGGAAATCGATTTTTAGTCGATTCGCGCAGGCAATCCCCTCCGCGGGGCGGCACCGTCAGCCGCTCTCCGCTACCAGCCGCTCGCGCTCCACTTGCCGCATAATTGGGCGTCGGCTGCCCGGGGATGTGTGGTCCGTCCGTGGTGGGGGATGGGGCCCATGGTGACTGTCTAATAGAGAAATTCGCGTTTTAGGCCATTTTCTAGCTAGAATCTAATATTACATGTAAGTTCAGTTGCAGCACTGGCTTAACGTGATGAAATCAGTGCATTTCCAGCCTCTCGGCCCGATCGGTCGGCTTGACTGGCGCCGCAGGCGCGAGCAGAATGTTAAGCGAATGTGAGACTCGGCTGGCATGGGCGTGAACCACTGGCGCTGTGCTCCGCAACTCGAAACCTGCCAGCCCCGAAGAGTGTAGGACCAGACTATAGCCTCGCTTGGAATTCGAGAGGATTCGAACTTTCGGCGACAAACTTCGTAAAAAAAGTTAATAGGCGTGGTCGGTCGGGAACAAGGATTGACTCCCCAGCACTGCAACGGACTTCGTACTGAGTTTTTTGATTCAGCCAAGCGCTCCCGCCTACATTGATTTTTAAGAGTTGGCTCGTGCTCCAAACCGCGAAGTTATGGCGGTCAGGCCGAGCGAATTGATTGGCATTCCATTTGCTGCACTGTGGCGGACCGCCAAGCGCCCCGGCGTTTGGCTGCGCCTGCCGCGGCGGTGGCAAACGGATCTGAGATATCGGAACCTGTGAACAGCGTCGTTTTGAGGAACACGGTCAGAGGCAATTCGGTCGGCAGTGGCATTGGACAGCCCGCCGCCAATCACGTTACCCGTCAGCGGGAGGGAAAACCCATGAAGATGAACAAAGTCGCGTCGGTGGAAGACTACAAAATCGTCAGCAGCTTTCAGTCGCTCCGCAAGACCTTGTTGGACGACAAGTTCGCCGACCGCCTGGAAAAACCGCTGGCGTATTGGGCCCTGCCCAACGATCGCCGGCTGCCGCTGGCATTTCTTGGCCGCACCATCAAGGACCTGTTGGCGACGCCGTTCGAGGAGCTTTCGGCTACCCCGGGCATCGGTCAGAAAAAGATCAGTTCGCTGGTCAAGCTGTTGTCGCGGGCGACGAAGGATCATCCGCCGGCAGTGCCTTTCGGTCTGACGGAAATGAACGAATCGAAGAAAGCGGCCGCCGTCGACAAGCCCCGCCGTTCGGGGACCAGTTTCGATCCCGCGATCGTTTCCGAAGCCCTTTGGTCGCAGTGGCAGCAAACCGTGATCGAACACGGCGTCGGGCGCGAAACGCTCGGGCGCCTGGCTCCCACCTTGCAAGCGCTGCCCACCGTGATCTGGCATACCCCGCTCGAGCAGTACGTCAATCACACAGTCGCCGAAATTCGCCAGTTGAAAACGCACGGCGAGAAACGCGTTCGCGTGGTACTCGAAGTCTTCTACCTGGTGCATGAAATGCTCGCCAGCGCCGGCACCGAGCACCACCTGGCACTGCGCATCGTGCCCAAGTTCATCGAGCCGATCGAGAGCTGGATTTTGCAGGCGCTCGAGCTTCCGGGCGTTCCGACAAGCGACGACGTGCGCGACCACCTGGCCGTGCCGCTGCTGAAGCAAATCCACATCGATGCCGGTCCGACCATTCACGAACTGAGCGAAGGACGACTGGGAGTCAATGGTCCTCCGCAAAGCGTGCGACAACAGGCCAAACGCATGGGAGTGACTCGGGCCCGAGTATATCAACTGCTCGAAGACTGCGGCCGCGTCATGGAAGTGCGATGGCCCCAGGGCGAGCAGCTGCTGGCCAAGTTGGACGCCAAGTTCAAAGCCGAAGCAACGTCGCACGACGACCTGCGGCTGTTCCGCGCTACCTGCGAGTTGTTCTTCCCGGGCAAGCACCAGCTGTCCGAAGAAGAAGCCGCGGTGGCGGAGGCGGCCGAGATCGATTAGTGCGAGCGCGCGGCGGCGTGAGCCCCCGTGGTTTGGTTGGGCGCGGAATGCGGCCGATCGAGGCGCACTTCGCGCCCCGCCCGCGCTCGCAAGCTACGCTGGCCCAACTCGGCTACCATCCGATGATGGCGGACGTAGCTTCCCACCTGGCAACAGGCCCAGACGCGCGCGGCCAGTTGCGCGAGCATGCGCGGTCGCGGAAAACCGGCGAGTAGCTCGACGCCCACCAGGGCGGCGTGTTGAACCATCGCTCGCAAACGTCTGCTCGCCGGGAGATTCCTCCAGAACAGCCGCTCATCGTGCAGCGCTTTGGCGTACGCGCTTTCGCCCTTGGCGTCGACGTCGTTGGCGGCAAAGACGCGCGACTGCGGTTCCAAGACACACGTGAAGCCGGCCTTGGCCAGCGTCAAAGCCAAGTCGACGTCGGCTTGCGCGGCACCCAGTTGAGGACTCGGCCCGCCCACCAGGTCCAGCGCCGCCTTGCGGTAGAAGGCCGCGAACCCACAGGCGCCGACCATCGAGCACGCGGCGTCGGACGCCAGTTGCGTTCGACCCCGGTTCACCAGGTACCGCCGCCCGCTCGGCCGATAGCCCAGCCCGGCGGCGAAGATGCGATCGTGGTGTTCTGCGTCCATCACCAGCGGCGCCACCGCGCCGACCTGCCGGTCGCCGAATCGCGCCAGCGGCAGCTCGGTCCAGCCGTCGGTCACGGTGCATCCGCTGGAAAGCAGGTGCACAAACGGCGCACGCGTGGCGGCCAGCGCACGCTGGATGCAGTCGATCGCCGACGTGCCGGGCGCGGACTGCACGAAGCGCACCTCATCCTTCAAATCGTACGGATCGGAATAGGGCTCGTTGAGCGCGGCCACGATCTCGCAGTCCGCAGGCCGGTTTTCCAAAACCGACACCAACGTGCCTTCCAGCAATTCAATACGATCGACCGCTGAGATAACGATCGCCAGGCGTGCCACAGAAGACCTCTTTCCAGCTCAGCTGGAGCGAACGAGCGGATGCCAAAGCGCACCGGCGGCGGTAGCGCAAAGGGATTGTGAGCATCAGCGTCGCTGTTCGGATTATGTCGGCAACCGAAGGGGACGAAGTTTATTGAACCCTGTCGAAATAGTCAGGATAGCGTCCTTGGGCTGCCGTAACTTCCGCAACTTAGCCATCTTTGCTACCGCGGCGTCAACGGCCGCGCGAACCGCTATTTATGACCCGCAGTTTTCGCGCGCTTTCGCCCGCCCACTCTTGGGCCAGTTGCACCAGCATCTCCACCGCTTGCGACATCTCCTCCAGGCAGGTCCATTCCAACGGCGAATGCGGATTGTGCTCGCCCGTCGACAGATTGGGGGTCGGCAGCCCCAACTCGGTGAACCGCGATCCGTCGGTGCCGCCGCGAATGATCGTCAAGCGGGCCTTGCGGCCCAGCCGCTCCAGGGCCCGTTGGGCAAAAGCCACCGCGCGCGGCTCGCGCGCCAGTCCCTCGGCCATGTTGCGGTATTGCGGCGTGATTTCGACTTCCACGCTCGCGCCGGGAAACTCGCGTTGGCTGTCGGCCGCCGCGGTGCGCAGCCGTGCCGCGAGGTGGCCGAGATTGGCCGAGTCAAAATCGCGCAGCAGGATGCGCATCGTTACCTCGGCCACGCCGCCGGCCAACTGATAGGGATGCAAGAAGCCCTCTCGGTCGCTGGTCGTTTCCGGAGCCAGCGCGGCGCGCGGCAAGCGATCGACGAAATCGGCCGCCACGCGGACCGCGTTGACCATCCGGCCCTGGGCGATCGACGGATGAATGTTCACGCCGCGCACCGTCACCACAGCCAGGTCGGCCGAGAACGTCTCGACGTCGATTTCATCGGCCCCGTGGCCGTCCAGCGTATAGCAGACGGTCGCGCCCAATTGCTTCAAATCGACGAGATCCACGCCGTGGCCGATTTCCTCGTCGCACGTAAAGCAAATGCGCAACGCCCCGTGTTTGATTTCGGGATGCTCTTGCAAGTAGGCGGCCGCTTCCATGATCACCGCCACGCCCGCCTTGTCGTCGGCGCCCAACAGCGTCGTGCCGTCGGTCGTGATGATGGTATGGCCGATGAGCGCTTGCAAGGCGGGGTTGTCGGCCACGCGGATCACGGCATCGCGATTGCCCGGCAGCACGAGATCGCTCCCCGGGTAGTCGCGCACGACTTGCGGTTGAACGCCCGCGCCGGTTGTTTCCGGCGAAGTATCGACGTGGGCATTGAAAGCCACCGTGGGCACGTTGCCCGCAACATTCGACCGCACGGTGGCCAGCACGATGCCCTTGTCGGTTTGCAAGGCATCGCTCAGGCCGAGGGCCAGCAATTCGTCTTTCAGCATGCGGCCCAATTCCAATTGCCCCGAGGAGCTGGGATAGGTCGACGCCCCTTCGCGGGCCGTGGTATCGACGCGGACGTATTTCAAGAACCGTTGGAGCAACCGCTGTTGGTCAACCATGATTCACCACCGTTGAGCTCGAAAGGATTTCGCCCCGTGCCGTTTCACGGCCTGTCGGAAAACCGCCGGGGACTGTCCCAATTTTGCGCAGTCCACGGAGCAAAATGGGACTGTCCCCTTCTCCCAGCGGTTTTCGAATAGGCATTCGGATCATCTTCACGGATTTGCCTGCTTTTTGGTAGGCTGTCGCTCGAACTCTCTGGTTCCTCGAACCCTGGACCGACCGATGGCCGACACGACCGTAAGCTATCTGGCCTTTGATATCGAAACCGTCGCCGACGGCGCATTGGTTTCCAAAATTCGCTATCCGGGCGAAAACCTCGAACCCCAGGCGGCCGTCGCCCGCTATCGCCAGGAGCTCATGGAGAAGTACGACAGCGACTTCATCCCCTACACCTTTCAACTGCCGGTTTCGGTGGCCGTCGGCAAGATAGCCGCCGACTATCGGTTGCTGGACGTGACGGTCCTCGACGAGCCCGAGTTTCGGCCGCCCGTCTTGACCGAACATTTTTGGCGCGGCTGGGACCGCTATCGCCGGCCGACCCTGGTGAGCTTCAACGGACGGACGTTCGATCTGCCGCTTTTGGAACTGGCGGCATTCCGCTATGGCATCAGCGTGCCCGGCTGGTTCAACGTCGGCGCCAAGAGCTTCGAGCAATATCGCAACCGCTACAATCTCGACGCCCACATCGATCTGCAAGAAATCTTGACGAACTTCGGCTCCACCCGATTTACCGGCGGGCTCAACCTGGCGGCGAATTTGCTGGGAAAGCCGGGCAAGATGGACGTCCAAGGCCACATGGTCCAAGACCTGTTCGACCAGGGAGGCGTGGCCGAAATCAACGACTACTGCCGCTGCGACGTGCTCGATACCTACTTCGTGTTTCTGCGAACCCGGGTGTTGTTCGGCGAAATCTCGCTCGATCACGAGCAAGGACTAATTGCCGAAACCAAAACGTGGCTTACGAAAAAATCGGACCAGGTGGCCGCGTTCCGAACCTATCTCGAACGCTGGGGAGATTGGCCCAATCCGTGGAAGTGACCGTGCTTCCGCTGGGGCGATTCGCCAGCTTCCGCAGCGTCGGGTGCGAGCTCATCGGCGTCGGCAATGGCAAACGTGGTTCCCTGCACACTCTCGCCGACCTCGGCGTCACCTTCGTAGCGGACCGTGATCGGAACCGCCACGGCCCAGATCGGCCGGTCGCATTCACCGAGCATCGAGCGATTGAAGCCCTCGAGAAACAGCGCCGCTTCATCGGCCGACACCAGACCGTCGTCCACCGGCTCCAGCGCCGTCGCTCGCGGCGGCGCCTGGTTCCACGCCGAAGGCCGCCAGTCGGACAGGTCGCCGCTCCACCAGGCCGCCTTGGCTGCGTGCGAATGGTCGCCCCGCCCGGCGATCGAGATCAGACCGCGGCGGCGAAACAACAGCAAGTCGCCGTCCCGCACCTGCGGACGCGCCTGGCGATACGGCAGATAAATCAGTTCCGCTGGGCTCATGCTTGCGCACTCGACAAAAAAAAGAGCCCATCACCGGAAACTCTCCGGCAATGGGCTCGTTCAATACCTGACAGTAGGCTCAGGCTCTGCGGATACCCCTCACAACGATTTGCAGCCTAGCAAAGTCAGTGGCCTGATTTCAAGTATCATTTTTTTAGTCGGGCCATTTTTTATTCTCCGCGGCCAGGCGTTCTAATTCGTCCACCGCTCGCTCAAGTTCCTCGACCAGCGCCGTGCGCTCGACGCCGGCGAGCGTCGCGACGGCCGAGCGGTAATACCAAAGCGTGCCGGAGCGTCCGCCGCTAAAACGGTCCCACAGCAATTCGCCGTGCAGGCGATAATCCTGCAACATCAAGCGGACGTTGTGCAATTTGTCGGCCGCGCAAACCAGACGCACCGACGAGCCGGCCTGGGCCAGGCGAGCCAGATATTTTTCTTTTCGCGGCCGCCAGGGAGGCTTGGGAACCGTGTCGGCGTCGGTGCAGCCGTCGACGATGTCGGCCACGTTTTCGCCGAAGCGGCGGCGAATCTCGTCGCGCATCGCCGCTCCCCCCTGGTCTTCGACTGCGTCGTGCAACAACGCCGCGATGGCCTCGTCCTCGCTGGCCCCGTGTTCCAGGGCAATCGACGCAACGCCCAGCAGATGGGCCACGTACGGCACGCCCGATACCTTGCGAAGCTGCGCGGCATGCAGCTCGACGGCAACCACCAGCGCTTGCGAGAATCGCGCAGTCAATGGCATGAAGGGCGCCTATTTCGTCGTCGCGTCGAACGGCCGGGTGGCCACGCGCCCGCCTTGGCCCCCCTCGTAGAGATTGAATTCCGCCCACACCGGCATATGGTCGGAAATCTTCAAGGCCTCGTCCACCGTCAGGTTGAACTCGCGAATCATGTCGAACACGCCCCATCGGCCCGTGTACTCGGTCGTGGCCACGTCGGAAAAGATAATGTTGTCGTACAGCTTGGTGCCCCGCGTGTTGCTGGCCACGCCCGAGATGGCCCAGTGAATGTGCGAGATCTGCCCCAGGCGCCCCAAATGGTGATCGTCGACGTTCAGATCGCCCAACACGATCACGTCGTCTTCGCCGCGCCCGTCGTCGCGGACTCGGCGAAAGACGTCGGCCAGCGCGTTGACTTCAGTGGCCGCTTCGTCCGGATCGGTGTGGATGTCGACCAGCGAAAAGGTGAAGGCCCGCTCGGCCGGAGGCCCGCGCACGCGAAACCAGCCGACCAAGGGCTCGCGATGCAGCACGTCGTCGGGATCGGCAATCGTGTACAGCGCCGAGCGGTCGACTTCGATGCTGGCCGTGTCGAAGACGAATGCGTACTGTTCCTTGCTCGTGGTGCGTCCCAAGCGCGGCCCGATCACGTAATCGTAATGCCGGCCGGTCGAGTTGATGGCGTCGACGAATTGCGGCAGAATGTCCTGCTTCGAGCGGATTTCCTGGATCGCCACCACGTCGAAATTGCGAATGATCTCGCTCAGCAGATTGCGCACGCGCGGATCGGCCAGCTTCTTCTCGCCGAACACCTGAATATTGAACGACGCGATGCGCACGGTGCCGCTCTGCCGCGCGACCTGCGGCAGCCGTACGGCGTCTTGCTCGTCGAGCGGGCTCGCCTGGCCCCGCGGAGCCAGCGAGAGATTCTCGAAGCCGCGAATCTGGTAGTTCTTCAAGAAGAACCAGCCGCCGCCGACCAGACCCGACGCGACCAGCAAGAAAAGCAATTTGCGCATGCGCCCCTCCTTGGGCAGCCATGAATGCCGCGAAAGCCCACGTCCTGTGAGCACTCTGCGAAAGCCGGCTATTTTGGGGTGCGTAGAGTAGTCAAACGCCGCGGCCGGCTCCAGGTCAGTTTTCGGCCACCGGGAGTGCCGATGCGACGTGCTGTGGCAGAAATCGGGTGCCACTGCTTGCTTGTCCAGCAGTGTGCCCGCGCACGGTTGGACAAGCCAACCCGTGGCACCCACGCAAGGCCAGCATGCTAGCGGCGCGCTTCGCGGACCAGGTGGCGCAGCTCCGGGGCGATGATCTGCTCGACGGCCAGGCGCACGGCCGCCGGCGAACCGGGCATCGACAGCACTACCGTGCGGCCCATCAGGCCCCCCACGGCCCGGCTGAGCATCGCCGCCGCACCGACCTGCTGAAAGCTGAGCATGCGAAACAATTCGCCGTAGCCTGGCAGCGGCCGGGTGATCAGAGAACTGACGGTCTCATACGTTTGATCGCGACTGCTGACGCCCGTGCCGCCGGTCAATAGCACCGCGTCAACGCGATCGTCGTCGCGAAACTTTTCCAACAGCGCCCGCATCCGCGCCGGATCGTCGGGAATGATTTCGCGCGCAGGATTTCAAAGCCGGTGGCGGCCAACAAGTCGCACAGCAGTTGCCCACCGGTGTCGGTCGCCGGCGTACGGGTGTCGCTGACGGTGACGACGGCGCAGCGAACTCCCTCGGGCGAGGTGTCTCGATGTTCGGCGGTAACCTGGCTCACGCGTCAAACTCCACTCGCAAAACCCGCAGATTTACGGACAAACCGCGAACCGGGATTCGCTAACCCCGGCTGGCTCAAGTATAATGAATGGCTGGCTGTGGTCCCATTTTTCCGCGAATTGCCTGGGCCGCGAGCGAGACGGCGTTTCACCGTCCGGGCCAGGCCGATCCCATGCCGCACTTTTGCCGATTTTTGACCCCCGTCACCATGTTCGCGAGCCTGCTCGCACAGCCGCTCCGCGCCGATGTTTTTGTGCTGCAAAGCGGCGGTTCAATCCATGGCGAGCTGGTCAATCGCGACGAGTCGCCGCGCAAGACCTACGTCATCAAGACCGCTGCCGGCGGCAAGGTCACGCTCGACGCCGCCGAGGTCCAGAAAGTCGAGCATCAGACCCCCGCGGAAATGAAATACGATCAGATTCGCTCCACCTACGCTGACACCGCCGAGGAGCAGTTCAAGCTGGCCCAGTGGTGCCGCGAAAATCGCCTGGCCAAGCAACGCAAGGTTCACTTAGAGCGCGTCATCGAGTTGGATCCCGACCATGCCGATGCCCGGCACGGTTTGGGCTACAGCCACATCCAGGGCCGCTGGACCACGCAAGAAAAGCTGATGGCCGAAAACGGCTACCTGCGCTACAGCGGAAAGTGGATGCTGCCGCAGGAAATCGAGCTCAAGGAACAGGACCGCAAGGCGAAGCTGGCCCAAAGCGACTGGGCGACCAAGCTGAAACGCTGGCACGGCTGGCTCAATTCCGACAAGGCCGACCAGGCGATTGCCAACATCGAGGCCATCGACGATCCGTACGCCGCCCCGCCGCTGGCCCGCTACCTGAACGATCCGAAACAAGACCATCCGCGCCAAACGCGGTTGCTGTATGTCGAAGCGCTGGGCCGCATCCACTCGGGCGCCGCCATGGAAGCCCTGGTCGAAGCGTCGCTGTACGACACCGACGACGAAATTCGTCTCTCCAGTCTCGAACAAGTCGTCGCGCACCAGTACAAGCCGGCGGTCAGCACGTACGTCAAGGCGCTCAAGCACAAGGACAACCCGGTCGTCAATCGAGCCGCGATCGGTCTGGGCCAATTGAAAGATCCCTCGGCCATCGGCCCGCTCATCGACTCGCTGGTCACCGTGCACACGTTCACGATTCAGAAAGGACAGCCCGGCCAAACCCAGGCCGCTTTTGGCAAGGGCCCGGGCGTTGGCGGCGGGGGATTCACCTTCGGCGGCAGCAGCACCGAAACGGTCCGCCAACCCTACGAAAATCGCGACGTGCTGCAAGCACTCATCGCGCTGTCGGGCGGCACGAGCTTCCAGTTCGATCGCGACGCCTGGAAGCACTGGCTCGCTTCCCAGAAAAAACCGGCCAGCCTCGACGCCCGCCGCGACGACCGATCGAAGTAAGAGGCCGCTCGAAGTAACGTCACGCAAGGAAGTCGTGGTTCCGCTCCGCTAGAATGCCGGGTGCCACTGGCATCTTGCCAGTGCGCGTCGGGTCGCGGATTGAAAGGACACTGGCGAGACGCCAGTGGCACTCACCGAAAGACGAATTGGCAAAGTCGCTTTAGTAGGACCGTCGCGCGAAGGTGCTCTCCATGTCCCAGCGCAGCGTCGCCATCTTGGGCGCCAGTGCCGACCGTTCGAAGTTCGGCAACAAATCGCTGCGCGCGCACGCCCAGGCCGGTTACACGGTCTACCCGGTGAACCCGAAGGGGGGCCAGATCGAAGGCCTGACTGCCTATCGCACGCTGGCCGAAGTGCCGCTCGCCCACTTGGACCGGATCAGCGTCTATCTTCCGCCGCCGCTGGGCCTGGCCATGCTCGACGAAATCGCCGCCAAAGGTTGCGACGAAGTCTGGTTCAATCCCGGCAGCGACAGTCCCGAGATCATCGCCAAGGCGCGCCAACTTGGCTTGAAAGCCATTGCCGATTGCAGCATCGTCGACCTGGGCCTCAGCCCGGCGCAATTTCCGTAGCGCCGCGTGCAAGCGAGGATTACACTAGCCCGAAGCGCCAGCGAGGGATGTATTGGGAGAGACCCTCGCTGGCGCCTCTTGAAGTTGCGCGCCTTTGCTGGCAGCTGACATCGGACCGCAAGAATAGCCCGGGAAACAAGGGAAATACGTGCCTCGTTGGAGCCAACGGCGATGCCCTTCTCTAGCCGTAGTTTTTTCGTTGTGTCGTCGTGTCGTCGTGGTCATCAAAAACTGACCATAAAACCACAACGACACGACGGCACAACGAGAACGAAGGCTCTTCCTTTGGTCACCTCCGCGCCGGCCGGGGCTCTTTCAGTCTGCTACGAACCCGGCGCGCAACATCAAAACTAGCGCGTCGGGTTAGCGTGCGATAATTCCCGGACAGCCTCAACTTGTTGTCTCACGTCCCGCAGGGACAAGAGGCCCGTGCGAGTCGCAAAAGCGCACCCCCAAAGGCCTCGTACTGCTTCGCAACACCGACAACAAGTTGTCGGTGCCACCCCCCGAGGAAAGCGTCGCGGTGGCGACTCACGCCGCTTGTTCAGCGCCGGAAAGATTCGATCGGCGCCGCGGAAACCAGCCTTCGCCCAGCACGCTCAGGGCCACGCGATCTTCCAGATTCGGCCGGAAAATCGTCAACAGCACCAGCGGCAAATACCAGGCCATATACAACCCACCGCTGTGCGGATGCCAGAATTGCGTGGCCAACATCACCGCCGCCGAGCAGCTCATCAGTGTGCCCAGGTTCTTCTGCGCGGGCCACAGCGCCAGGCTGATGCAGAAGGCCAACAGCGCTACCAACACCGGATAGCGGTAGACCGGGTCGATGATGTCGAAGCTCCAAAAGCCCTCGATGTCGGCCGGCGAGAGGCTCGTCCAGCCGAACATCTGTTGCACCTGCGACCAGAATGCCGGCAGGCTGTCGGACGTGAACGCCAACGAACCGACTAACAGCGCCAGCGTCGTGAACACGCCGAGGGAAAACCGCAGCAGCCCTCGCTGCCAATAGAAACCCAGCCACAGCGGCAACAGGAACGCGGGGTAATAAATCACCCCGATCGCCAGGCCCATTAACATGCCCGATGCCAGGGGTCGGCGATAAGCCTCGACCGCCCACACCAATAGCGCCGCCGGCAGCGCGTGATCGACGCGCCCGGTCAATTGCGCCGTATAGGGCAACAGCAGGTACAACGTGGCCGCGGCGATGCCGGCCCGAATGTTGTCGAAATGCCGGTAGCCGATCAGCACCATGCCGATCACGATCGCCAGGTGCGAAATGATGGCCATCGTGCGCGCCGTGCCGCGGCGCACCACGTCGCGGCTCAGGTCGGCCTCTTGCGGCGATTGGCGCGAGCTGTTCTCGATGAATTGCGTGGAAAGCCTGGGCAGCAAGTGCAACAGCGGATAGCCCGGCCCGTGCGTCGCCAGACTGGTGTCGTCCGGCTCCGACGATTTTCGCTCGACCACCTGCTCGGCCCCCTTGGCCCCGGCCAGGTCGTCGGGCGTGGGCTGGCTGTTGACCACGTTGGCCATCAAGAAGGCCATCAGCGAAAGCCCCAAAAAGGTCATGCCGCCGACCGACAGGTTCGGCTCCAGCAGCGGACGGCGGACCATCATCGGGTCGAACAGCATGCGGATCGTGAAGATGCCGGCGGTCGCGAACAGCCAGATGTAGCCGATCTGCTCGATGGCCGGCCGATCGTTCGACAGCCCAAAATCAACCATCAACAGGCCCGGCGCCAGCAGAATCAGCCCCAGCAAATCCAGGTTCCGCACGCTCCACACGCGGCTGAACTTAAAGAATAGGCAGATCGTCAGCAGCGACGACAGATAGACCCAGGTCGTCGGGTTGACCTTGTGATAATGAAACAGAATATCGCTCATGCGTGTGCACGCTGCCGTGGAAGAGCCACGCGGAATGAACACCCGCCCTGGCAAGCCAGCCGGCAACTGGCAACTGTCCGCCCCTTTTTTGAATTCGCCTTCCCCTGGCGCAGCTTGAAGGATACGTAATCTACCCATTTTTGCAAGACGGGCGCAGGGCTCGGCAAACGCGCCTCGGGTGGGAGAAACGCGGGGACCGTGGCCATTTTTCTCGCGAAAATGGGCGATTTTCTCAGCCGGACTGCAACCGCTCGCGGGCTTCGTCGGCCCAGGGGCTGGTGGGGGCCAATCGCAAAAAAGCCCGCCAGTGCGACTCGGCCTCGTCGGCCCGGCCGACTTCGTCCAGAATGCGGCCCAAATGATAGTGCACGTCGGCGTAGCCGTCGTGATAGGCCAGCGCCCCTTCGAACGCCGAGATCGCCAGCTCCGATTCGCCCAGCTCGGCCAGCACGCAGCCCAAGTTGGCCCGCGCCTCGACGTAGTCTTCGTCCAACTCGATAGCCATGTAATAGCGCTCGCGGGCCGCGGCCAGGTCTTGCATCTGGTAGAGCAATTCGGCCAGCAGAAAACAAATCTCCGCGCTCGGCCCGCCGGCGACCATGGCCGTACGATACATTTCGGCCGCCGGTTCCAACTGGCCTTCGTCTTCCAGATGGCCGGCCAGATAGACCATCTCGGCCGGCGTGGCGGGCAAGCCCTGCACCGCGCGGACGCCAAAGGTCAGCACGTCGCTATCCAGCGCCACGCTGGCCGGAGCGCCGGCCGCATGCGCCGCGCCAGCCGCGCCAAAATCGAACCGCAACTGGCCCCCCGGCTCCAGCAGCTCGTCCCCCTTGCGCAACAGCAGGCTCTTGCCCTCAACGATGATCGACAGTTGCGCCAGCGGCCGCTTCACGCCGGGCAGATAACGGGCCAGCGCCGCCAGTTTCTTTTCGATCTCGCCGGGCGACATTCCGGCGGCCAACAGCTCGGTCAAACGCCGGGCCGTGGCGACTTCCTGAAAGTCGAAGTACGGCAACCGCCGCACCTCGCGGGCCGGCACGATCCAACCGCGCCGCTGCCAGCGCCGGATCACCGACGCGCTGACGCCCAGCAACTTGGACAGCGTGGCCGGCGTGTGCAGCCGGTGAATGTCCTGCTGCGGATCGACCAGCCCCAGCCGCTGCCAAAGCTGCGTCTCATCGACGACTTCCAGCGTGCCCCGGTCGATTGCCTCGCGCACCGCCTCGTCGAACGCCTCCTGCAGGGGCCCATCCCCCAAGGGCGACTCCCGCTCGCCCACGACCAGCAGCGTCGCCGAAGCGTCCGGCCGCTCGATCACGGTCGCGCCATGCTGGCGAACCAACTGCTGCGCCTCCCGTTTCGACATGCCCGCCAGCTTCCCCACCAGCACCACCCGCTGGCCCAAAAGCAAAGCATCGGCCGAAGAATCAGCAGCAGACGTCATGCCCGGCTCCATCCAGCAGCAGCAAGAAATCGAAGTTGAAAAAGAGACCCGAGGCCGCGAGCGTGTAGTCTGGCAAACCGGGTGGGGAGTGTCAAATAGACCGCGGAACCGGCCAGGAGTCAGTTTGCTCGCGGATTTTCGAAATGACGTCCTAATTCATCCAGTAGTTCCAAGTTCAGAGAATTGCTATAGGTGAACGCAAGGGTCCTCCTCAGATTGGTTTGTGTTGAAGAACTCAAGCCAAGGAGGGGTCCCATGCGTTCAAGGATGAGTCATACCATAACTGCTGGCGAAGTTCACGGGTGGGCCATCGGGTGGCTGCTGCAAGCAAAGCTATTAGAGGATCATGGGTGGCTGTGCACGGCCAGGGTGACCTGGAATGTTTTGTTGCGGGCGGCCGCCCGGATGATCTCGATTTATGCCGCCTGTCGCGATTTGGCCGACGCGCCTTCCGACCAGGCCGTGTTCAATGCGCTGTCCGACGGCCTGCCCAAGACTCTGAAGTCGTTGGAACGTCGGTTGAACGAGGCGCTGTCCGCGCCGCTGCCGCGACGGTTGTTGCGCCATTCCTGGCGTGTGGCGATCGATTGGCATTTGGTGCCCTACTATGGCGAGCCCGACAAAAGTCGGAACGAACTGTATTACGGCAAGCCGCGCCAGGGCACGACGAAGTTTCACGCCTACGGCACAGCCTGCATCGTGCAGCACGGGCAGCGCTACACCGTGGCACTGACGTGGGTGCGGCGGCACGAAACGCTGGTGGTCGCGCTGCGGCGTCTGCTGGCGCAAATTCGCAAAATCGGCCTGAAAATCAAGTATGTGCTGCTGGACCGCGCAGTTCTTCAACGTGCCGGTGATCACCTGGTTGCAGAGCGAAAAACTGCCGTTCTTGATGCCCGCCATGTTTCGCGGGCGCCGCTCCAAGAAGCGCCGCGCCGCCACCGGCCTGCATTGGATCAAGCGTCAGAAGGCGGGCTGGTATCAACACACGCTGAAGAACAAGAAGCAACAAGTGACCGTCTCCGTATGCGTCACGTATCGTACGCATCGCAATCGCAAAGACCACAAACATGTCCAACAAAAGCTGTTGTTCGCTGCCTGGCGTGTGAAGGGCTCTCCCAAAGACATTCGCCAGCGGTATCGCAAGCGGTTCGGCATCGAATCGAGTTACCGTCAAATGCGTCAAGCGCGCATCCACACCTGCACGCGGTGCCCACGTCTGCGTCTGGTGTTTGTCGCCGTCGCCCTGATCCTGCGAAACCTCTGGGTCTGGATTCACGCCACGCGCTTGGCCGAAGGCAGCGGTCCCACGATGACTTTGCGACTCGAACGACTCCGTTACAAACGAATGCTCGATTGGATCGCCCAAACCGTCGCCGCCTTACTACATGACGGCTCAATACCTTGCGTCGATCTAAGCCCATAAGCGAAAGTTGGAACTACTGTCATCCGTCATCCTTTGCAGAATTGCAATTGACGGCGCGATGGTTAATGAGACGGGGCCTAAATCGAGTAGCGTGTAGCATAGGTCAGTGACCGCTTTTTTGAGAGCTGCCGCGTCGTCGGCGCTCGTTTTTATTTGGGCCAGGTTATCATGAATGCGCGCCCACCAGAGCGTGGCGTCATAGCCACGGCCGCTCGGCGATTCGTGCCACGCGGCTAGCTCCGTATGGATCGCCTCAACCAGTTTGTCGATTCGTTCCATGCCGACTACTTGTCCCTATCCGGCAGCGGGAGAAAAAAGGGGACTTCATTGTTGGGCTTTCGTTAAAACCAGCGATGTCCGCCTTCTTTTCGCAGCGATCGGTTCATCAGCGCCGTAGCTCATAGTCATATAGATTAGGACTTTCGCCCAAGCAGCTTGAGCGTTTCCTCTCGCACTTTTTCCAACGTGAGACCCATGTTGATGAGTACGTGCGCGGCAACGCCATGCTGGTCGCGCAGAAGCCCCAACAGAATGTGCTCCGTGCCGACATAATCGTGGTTCAGGTTGAGAGCCTCCAGGATCGAGTAATCAACAACCTCCTTAATCTGACCAGCCTTGCGGCAACTCGCGGCGATGGCGATGTCCGAACCGCTCTGAAGTAGCGTGTCGACCTCGATCCGGACCTTGCGCAGGTCGACTTTCAGATGCTTCAACGCATTTGCCGCCACGCCTTCGCCTTCCCCGATCAAGCCGAGCAGCACGTCCTCGCTGCCGATGTATTCATGGTTGGAGCGTACGGCCTCCTGGTTGGCCAACTGCAGGACCTTCCGTGCGCGGTCCGTGAATCGCTGGTACATTGACGTCGCTCCCGTGCGCCATTGATCTTTTGGGCGTTCGCGCAGGGCCAAGAATCGGCAAGTGGGCTCGGTGCACGGCCCAACAGCGACCACAGGAACCCTCAATGCGGCGGGTCGGCCGCAGCGGGGCGGGCGGGCACGGGGTCGGGCTTGGGGGTGCCTTGCATCTCCTGCTCCAGGCTCTCGACCAGCTTCTTCTCCATCTCCACCTGCGACGTCCAATAGGCCACGTTCTTGGTGAGATCCTGCGAATTCTTCTGGGCGGCCGCCAGCGCGGCCTTGGCCAGTTTGAGCCGATGCTCAATAGTCATGGGAACCAAATCGTCACCTCGAAGGGTTCAATTGCGCCCGGCCGCAGCATGCGACCCGAGCCGGAAAAACATCCGTGCCTGCGCCACTATTATAGCGACCGGCAAGCCCCAGGGGGCGAAGAAATCGGGCCAGGGTCTGGGTGCTACGGCTTGGGAATTGGGTCTTGAAAACCACCAGCCCGACGTCGACAGCTGCCAAACTGCTCCCCACTAACCACTAACCACTGCCCACTAACCACTGTCCTCACATCTTCTTCTCGCCGCCGGCTTCTTCATCCACCGGGCCGACTTCCTCGTCGGCACCCAGGCTCGGCTTGTCGCTCGCGTCGCCGCTGCCTTGGCCCGAGGGCTGTCCCACCCGCGAACGAGCCTTGCCCGGCGCCGGCTGCATCAACATGCGGCCGTTGGACGGAGCGGGCACAGCGATCGCCGCCGGCACAGCAATGGCCGTCGGAACCGCGATCACCGCGTCCGAACCGCACGGATCGCAAGGATTGATCGGCACCCGCATCACTACCGTGCGCGGAACCTGCTGCGTATAGACCACCGGCACGCGCTTCTCGACGATTCGCGGAATGCGCACCGTTTGCTCGACGGCCACCATCTTGCACACCTGCACCGGAATCTGCTCGACCCGCTCTTCGGTCACCATGCGGCAGGTCGTCACCGGAATCCGCCGCACGACTTCTTCCTCGACCATCTTGCAAACTTGCACTTCGGTCTGCTGCGGCACGCGCTCGACCACTTGCTTGTACGTCGTCACCGGCACTTTGCGCACCACCTCTTCATTGACCATGCGGCACACCTGCACCGGAACTTTGCGCACCACCTCTTCGTCAACCAGGCGGCACACCTGCACCGGAACCTTGCGCGTCACCACGCGCTGCACCATGGTGGTCACCGGACACTGCTGCGCGACGACGTTGGGCTGCCAGGCGCGAAACACCTGAACGGTCGCCGGCGCTTGTTCGGGCACCCAGTTCAACCCGCCGCGCTGATAGGCCGAAACGCCGGTCGCCGGATCGATGGCGCAACCGCCGGGCAACCACCGCAGCCGCGTGCGCGTGGGGCCGGGCGTCACCACTTGCTGATCGACGAACTGGCCCTGATCGACATAATTGGTTTGATAGCTCGTGACCGGCTCGTTCACCGTGTAGGCTTCGTCGCGCTCGGCCGTCTCCATCACCTGCTTGCGAACCACGTAGCGCTCTTCGCGTTCCTGCGTTTCCGTGACGGGACGTGCCACGACATAGCGCTCTTCGCGCTCGCTGGTCTCGGGAATCGAACGCACGACGTCATAGCTCGTGTCGCGGACTTGTGTTTCCCAAACCGGCTTTTGCACCCGATAGCGCTCCTCGCGCTCGCTGGTTTCGGTGACCGGACGAGCCACCAGGTAGCGTCGCTCGCGAGTCTCGGTCTCGTACACAGGCCGATACGTGGTCTGCTGCTGTTCTTCATAAACCGTTTCGGCCTCGATGCGGTAGGCCGTCACCTGCTGCTGGTCGTAGACAGTCTGATAGACCAGGCGGTAGGCCTGATATTCTTGTGCCCGCGCACTGCCCGAGAGAGCACTGCCCGAGAGCACACAAGCGGCCAACGCCAGGCTGGTCATAAACGCGAATGGTTTGAACATGCGAGAGTCACTCCGCTCGTTTTTCGAGCAATCCAAGTTGTCGATGGGAGGCGTTTTTTCTCAAGTTTTTGCGCAGCCTGTGCGGTTTTGCACGGCGCGCGCCGATCACTAGAGTCTCCCGCACGAAAGAGCTTTCCGCAAATTAAATGCCAAGCGTCGCGCGCGGTTTCGCTGCCAAAGTATCGCTCGCGGAATGACTTGCGGCCGAAAAAAAATTTTGAAGTTTCCGCCCGCCACCGCCGACACCCGGTTTTTTAGAAACCACGCAACCCATTTCATGGCAACGACTTACGGGCTCTATATTACCCAACCGGCAAGGTTTTCCAGGCACTTTTCGCGCGCGGCGCCGCCAGGGTGCAAGCAGTGGACAACCGCTGCGATACGCGCGCGAGAACACGCGCTCGCCGCGGATGCCGGTGGTAACGCGCGTGACTACCTTGCTTGCTTTACGCCTTGCGCCGCGCGTGCGTTCAAGACGCGCAGCGCCGCCGTGGCTTCGATGCGAATCTCACCGGTCGCCTGGCTCGCGAGCAATTTTTCGACTCCCTTTTTCAGCGAGCTCAAATCCGCGTCCGGGTTCTTCTCGGCCAGTTGCACCACCGCGCCAGGGCATTGACGGTGATCAGCGCCCGCTTGAACGATTGCATCTTTTTTTCTTTTTCGGCCTCGACGCCGGCCTGTTCGTCCTGGTCGAGCATTTCGGCCAGCACCTCCACGGCCGCGGCGTCGCCGTGATGGGCCAATCGAACGGCCGCGTTGTAGCGCACGTCGGGGTGCGCGTCGACCAGCATCGCATGCAACCGCTCGACGAACGGCCCGCCGATCACCCCCATCGCCACGGCGGCGGCCGATCGCGTGCGCGCGTCCGAATCTTCGGCGGCGCTGGTCAGCGCTTCCTGAAGCTGCGGATTGTCGCTGAAGCGACTGTCGCCGGGCTGGAAGTTCGCGGCGAATATCGCGATGCCCTCGAGCGCTGCTCGACGCGCGTCCCCCTCTTTGTCGTCGCGCTGGGTTTGGGCCGCCTTGATCAACGTCGGCAATCCGCCGTCCACGCGAAACTCACCCAGCGCCAGGCACAAAAAAATGCGCAGCGTCACTGGCTTTTCGTCCATGCTTCCCGAGTCGATCTCGCGATCGAGAATGTCGGCCAGCTGCCGGGCCAGCTTTCCATCAACGGTCAGCTTGGGGTTCTTCGAGCCTCGCTCCGCGCCCAGCTCTTTGGCCAGATTGAACGCCGCCTGCCAGCGCGCCTCGTTGTTGCGCGAAAGAGCCCGCACAAACGCGTCGCTGTCGTTCCCCTTCTGCGCCAGCCAACTGAACATCAGCCAGATGGTCACCACGACCAGCACGATGACGCCCGGCACGATGAACAATTGCAAGATAAAGCCGGCGCTGGGCGGCTCGACGGGTGGCAACGCGTCGTCGGGCGAAAGACCCCGCGACTCGGACGGATACGACGGCATGGCTGGTACTCGGGACGGGAATCAACACGAAACAAAAGCGATCCGAAAACGCCCTCCATTCACCCCAAATTCGGCAGCACACCCCGCAGCCCGAATAGGCCGTTCGGCATGACGACAGAGTGATTCTTCCAGTGCGTCTATTGGCACCGGCACCTTGCCGGCCGCCGGAGGCCTCTTCGTCGCTCACACATTTCGCAAAGTGTTTGCAACCACAGGAGTCTGCCCCCCCACTTCACAACGGTTGTCGGATACGTTCTAAGTCTAGGGGGCACCGCCGGGTCGTCAACCCGCGCTTCACCGCTCAAACGCTTGTCGAAATCGCGAAATCGCCCGATTGCTCATGCACCTGCTCGATCTGACGTTGGCCACGCCGCAGGAGAACCTCGCCTTGGACGAGGCTCTGCTCGACGAGGCCGAAGAGGCTGCGGAAGGTCACTCGCCGCGCGAGACGCTGCGGCTGTGGGAATCGCCCGAGCCGTTCGTGGTGTTGGGCCGAAGCTCGCAACTGGCTTTGGAAGTCAATCTGCCGTTTTGCCAGCAGCAAGGCATTCCGATTTTGCGCCGCGCTAGTGGCGGCGCCGCGGTCGTCGCCGCGCCTGGCTGCTTGATGTACGGGCTGGTGCTCAGTTACGTTTGTCGCCCGCAGCTCCGCTCCTTGGACGAAGCGCACCGCTTCGTACTGAACACGACGCTCGCAGCGCTTGCACCCCTGGTGAGCGGCGCGACGCGGCAAGGCACGAGCGACTTGACGCTGGGGCCGCTTAAATTCTCAGGCAACAGCCTGCGCTGCAAGCGGCGCCATTTCCTGTACCACGGCACGCTCTTATATAACGTCGACCTGCCACTGGTCGAACAATGCCTGGCCATGCCCCCGCGCCAACCCGAGTATCGTCAGCAGCGTCCTCATCGCGAGTTCATCAGCAACCTTCCGCTGAGCGCGATCCAGCTGCGCGAGTCGCTGATCGCCACCTGGCAAGCCGTCGACCCCACGCCCGATTGGCCGCGCCAGGCGCGTGCGCGAGCTGGTGGCCACGCGTTACAGTCAGCCCGACTGGAACGCCCAGCGTTAACCGTCGAAGCGATCAGCGCCGGGTGCCACTGCCGGGCAAGCCAACCGTGGCACCCCCCTTCATCAACGACTCATTATTTTTCGATTTCCGGCAAAAGATCCGCTAGGAATCAGGCCAGCACCTTTGTCAGGGTGTCTTTCAACAGTTCATCCCTCTGGCGGCATTCTTGCAAAGGAGAATCCGTTCATGGACGAAAGATATTTCCGGCACGCACCCCGAGGTCGGGCCAAGAACGCGTCGCTCGCTTCGCTGACGAGCGGTGAACGCGAGCTCTTGGAAGCCATCCTGGACGACAACGACCCGAGGCGCGCCGAGCTAGCAACCGCCAACGCGAGCGAAGCTTCGCCGCAAGGCGGTCTCTCAGAGTTTGCGCGGGCCATACTGGACAATCCCAAACCGTGGCGTGCCGCCCCCGTCGCCGCCGGCGCGAGCGAAGCGTCGCCGCCAAGCGGTCTCTCAGAGTTCGCGCGGGCCATCCTGGGCAAGCCGGCAGAGCCCGATATTCGCGAATTCCTGGCCCAGGTCTCCACGTTGCACGAAGGCACCTGGGATTCGAGCCAGCACCCGCGCACCGCGAAGGGACAGTCCGATGGCGGTCAGTGGATTTCAAAGGGCGGTGTTAGTTCTGCGGGGTCCGCGGCCACGCCATCCGGTCCGTTCCGAACCGCGGATTTTCAAGCAGGCCCAATACGTGCGCGGCTCGCGTCTTTCAGCGGCGCGGCTTCTCCCGCCTGGCCCACTTCCGGTCCGGCGCCTTCGTGGCTGCCGAAGGTTAATGTTCGAGTGGGCGCCGGTGCCGGAGCGGCGTCACGCACGGCTTTCGGCGTGATCGCCGGGGCGCTCAGTAATGCCGCCATGGCGAGCTATTGGCAGCGTTTGCCACCCCAAGAATTGATGGTTTACGTCTGGGTGTTCGAGCTCGAAAAACGCGTTGAGGCGGGAACCCTTTCGCGCGAAGACGCCAAGGATATCTTCACCGCCGCCGTATTAGGCGCCAACGCACAAAGCTTTGCGCCCACCGGCGACCGGCTGTCTTTGGTTCACAAGTCCGCCCTGGATTTTCTCGGCAAGGCGGAAGCGGTATACTTCGCGAGGAAGACGAAGGAACAGGGATGGGCAGTACAGCGGGGAGGATATCAGCTGTCCGGCGGTCGAGTCTTTCCCACGAAACGGAACTCAGGGCTCGATGGCTATGCGCTGCGTAAAGAGCAAGAAGACTTCTTCACGCGAGGACTAGCGCAAGGGCAAGATCCAGGATACCTACGCGGGCAAGCTCGTGTAGCAGGAGAGGGGCGAACCGGTAGCCCGCCGGATCGTTTGGACGATCCTGAGCTTGAGGCCGCTTTGCAGCGTGCAATCAAACAGTCGAAAAGATCGGGAAAATGAGACAACGCCTCAAGACGATTAATCAGCCAATAATGTCGCTGGACGCCACGCATCCAGCAAAAAGATTTCTTTGCGCGTTCGACGAATGCTTAAGCAATTGCGGCGGGTGCGAACTTGATCTATACGAGACGCCCATTGACCAGGAGTGGACTTCGGCGACAGACGGCAAGGTTTGGAAATTCTCGTCGTTCGTCTACAGGTACCTCGCGTTCGATATCCAGCTCGATGGATTCAATACGAGCGCAATTCAATTGACATCGTCAGAAACGTGGGCGATCGCGCACTTGCCGCAGTTTCGCACGCTCATGGCCGAATGCGCTCATGCGGCACAACAACGTGGCAACGCAGATTGCTTGGAACTCGTCGATGAAGTTTTGCGAATGCTGAAGCTGTGGGACGAATACCTCACCTATCGCAAAGAAATGATCGCTCGTATGCAGCAATAACGCGTGCTGCGGGTACGCGCGGAAGGTGCAGCGACGCGAGTGGACAGGTGGAGTAAATCGCCCGGATGACCATCTCATCGATCGCGAGGCTGGGGCGGCATTGCAACGGGCGATTCGAAAAACCAAAAGATGATTGCGAAAGTATTGAGCCATGTATGTCCATATCGAAAGTATGAACCGCCCGGTGCTGTTACTGGATCATACGCACCCAGCCAAACGGTTCCTTAACGCGTTCATGGATTGCAGAATGAACTGCTCCGAGCGAGAACTCGAAATTGGGGATCAAACGCCCATCGACCAGACGTGGACATCTGCGTCGGATGACAGAGTATGGACGTTCTCGGGCTTTATCTATTCGTTTATCTGCTTCGACATCGAGCTCGACGGTTTCCTGCAAAGCGTTCCCCATCTCACTCCGTCCGAAATCGCGGCTGTTCGAGAGATACCGCGGCTGCGATCCATGATGAACGAGTGTGCCGAGGCCGCGCGACAAAGTGGCAATGGCGATGTACTTGAGTTGACGGATCAAGTTCTAGAAATGCTTGGTCTTTGGGAGCAATATCTCACCTTTCGCAAGGAAATGATCTCGCACGATCACGGCTGAAATGCGCCGGGGATCGCCGGGTAAATCCGTCGGCGTTCAGCAGTCTCGGATCCAGCAACCTCGCATGCCTGCGGCACACCGACAACAAGTTGTCGGTGCCACCCGCGAAATTGTTCCCGTTGAATTCAACGGGACAGGCCTAATTGTGTGTGATCAGCCGTCAGATTAGACCTGTCCCATTTCACTTCCTATCACGACCTTCGCTATCACGAGCTTCGATCGCTTCCTCCATCTTCCACATGTCATCCGAAGCAGGCAGCGTCAACACCTCTGCCTCAGGGAACATCGATTTGATTCGTGCGATGTCCTCGGGTGTAAACGAGTTCTCGCGCAGCCAAACACGTCCCACGGGGTAGGGCACAAATGGTCGGAGATTCCAAGGCAGATGCGTCCGCCCGCTTGGCACAAACATCGTGCCGTGCAAGTCCCCGATCTTGATTCGTTCACGCGATTTATGGTACCCGGCAGCTAGCCATCCGACTAAGGCGCTACACAGAATCAGAAGGACAAATAGTGCTCGAAGCGAGAACTGAAATCGGCGGGCGGTTGGAATCATCGTACGATGAGTTAATACGTTCCACAATTACGGACAGTCTCGGAATAATGCAGCGCCCTCACTACACCAACCCCCATTTCTTCCGCAGATACCACTCCACGCTAATCAGGCCGACAAACAATAAAAAAAACGGCCACGTGTCCCACGGCGTCTGCTTCACCAGCGTCTCGACTTCCAGCTCCATCGGCTTCTCCTGGATGCGGCGCAACAACTCGGGCAATTCCTCGGGCGCCAGCGACTGCCCACCCACGTCCTTTGTCATGGCCGATAGACTGGCCAGTAAGGTCGGATCGGCCACGGCGTTGTCCAATTCCAAATCCTGCTCGAACACCAAAAACCGCGACTTCGCGCTGCCCACCGGCGTGCCGCCGTGCCTGGCGGTGACGGCGATCGAGTAGTCGCCGGCGGTTTGCGTCTGGTCGAACGCGCCGCTGACGTGATCGCCTTGCTGCACGAGGTTGATTTTCTGCTTCGATTGGTCGGGCAGCGTGACTTCGGCCTCGAACTGCGCGTCGGTCAGCGGCTCACCCTGCGGCGATTGCGCCCCGGCGGTGAAATCGACTCGCTGCCGCGGCGCAAATCGTCGCTGCGCCAGTTTGACCCACACACTCCCTTCGGCCGATTCGTCCTTGTGCGCCAGCCACAAGATGACTTGCCGCCAGAAGCGTTTGTGCTGCGCCTCGAATCCTTCCATCCACCAGCGCCACGTCGAGTCGCCGGCAAAGGCCATCACCCGGCCGCCCGCGTCTTGCACGACCAAAATCGGCTTGCCGTCGGGCGTGTCGGCCAGCAGTTGCGCGCTCGGCTTCGGCGGACCGAGCTTGTTGGCTCCTTCGAGCGGCGGCAGCGTGTCCCAAATTTTTTCGCGGTTGTCCCCCTCGCCCAGCGCCATCAAGTAATGCCGCAAGCCCAACGGCTTGGCCGGCCGCATTTTCACCGGGCCGGGCAATTGCACGTCGGAACGAATCGGATCGTTGACCCGCTGCCGCTCGCGCGCGTCCAATGTCACCGGCAGCAGCGCCGCCAGCGGCGTGTCGGCGTAGCCGCCAGGCCCAAAGGTATGAAAGCCGCCCAGCATCGCCAGCCCCGCGCCGAGCGCACCGTGGCCGCCAATTGTTCGAGCTCCTGCGCCGTGAATAGCGAAGCGTCGACGTCGCCGATCATGTAAACGTCATATTTGCCCGGCAGCAGCCGCTCGTTGAGATTCACCGGCCGCTGCTTCGGATCGTGCTCGTCGAGCCGCACGTAGTCGACGTTGATGTCGGGCGAAGCGTCGAGCGAGCGTCGCAAGAATTTTTGATCGACGCGCAACGCTCCTTCGAGATACAGCACGTTGACGCCCCCCTTGAGCACCGTGACGAACGTGCTGATCTCGTTGTTCGTGGTCACCAGTTCGCCCGGCTGCTTTTGGGCCCGCAATGTTAGCTTGTATTCGCCGGCCAGTTGCGGAATGACGGTCAACTCGATCGGCACCGCTTCGCCGTCCTGCCGGGCTTTCAGCTCGACGCCGCCAACCGCTTCCATTTTGCCGGCCGGAGTTTCCACGAGAAGTTGCACGGGTATCGTCTGACCGGCGAAGCCGTCGATGCGCGCCGTGCGCGCACGGTCAGCTCGTTCTTGACGTACACCGTCTGATTCACCGACAGGTCCTTGAGCGCCACGTCGCGAGTTTGTCCGAGCCCGCGCGACTGGCCAAATGCGAGCGTATACAGCGGAAAACCCAAGTCGGCCAGGCGCCGCGTCGGGCCTTGCGGTGGCGTGTCGCGCGGAGCGTAGGCCCGCTGCGCGCCGTCGCTCAGCAGCACGACGCCGGCCAGTCGCTTGCCGGCTTCGCGCCGCAAAACGTCTTCCAGCGCCGCGCCGATGGCCGTTTGCTCGCCGTCGGGCGCGCCGCCCAGGTCGAGCGCGCCGGTAGAAAAGTCCCGCGGCTCCACTTCGGAGTCGAACGTGTAGACCTTGACTTCCCAATCCTGGCTCATCGCTTCGAGCGTCGGCAAGGCCTCTTCCACGATCGATTCGAGCACCTGCCAGCGGGTCTTGCCACCCACCGCGTCGGCCACCATCATGCTGCGCGAACGGTCGACCAGCAACACCAGCGTGGCGCTCTGGCGCTTGGTCTTGGTGTGCACGAGCGCCGGCCGCAACATGGCGAACATGGCCAGCACGATCACCACCAGCCGCAAACCCAACAGCGTCCAGCGCCGCCGCGGCGTGAGCTTGTGCCGCGGCAAACCCAACAGCGTCAGCAGCAGCACAAGCGCCAGCGCCGCGGCGCTGACGAGCCAATAACCGCCGACGGGATGGAAATACCATTCGCTCATTTCGTGACCGACACTTCGGACGCCTCGCGCTGCTCGGCCGCCGCCCGGATGGCATACTGCGAGGCGCGCGACCGCTCGACCTTGGTGTCGTAGTCCTGATAAAAGCGGTTGGAAAGCACCTGCTCGCCGGCCAAGACGAGGACCAACAGAACCATCAGGTACGGATACAGTTCCTGCCCCACGCGGCCGGCGCTGACGCTGCGATCGATTTCATCGCGATTGTGGGCCAGGCGAAACGGCGTCGTTCCAAACACGGCTTTGAGATCCTCGTCGGCGACCCGATCCAGCTGGCTGACTTCCCCCGGCAAGTTGACGCTGAAACCCAGATCGGCCCCCTGCTCGTCACCGCCGGCTTGAACGCGATAGTTGCCCGGCGTCTCGGTCGAAGTCACGACCAGGGCGTTTTGTTTGTCGTCGATCGGCGTGCGAATCTGATCGCCGCGCGGCGTCGTGAGCGAATAGATCGGAAAGCGGTCGCCCGATCCCAGCGGCACGACCGCCGTGTCGCCGGCGGTGTAATTCAACCGATCCTGTCCGCGGCCCACCAGATAAAACATCATCTCGTTGGCCAGCATCACGAACGGCCACTTCTCTTCGCCCGTGGGCACGGCGTTCCACGGCTCGTAAGCCTTCATATCCGGCCGGCTGAGCGGATCTGAGAGCGGCGTGGTCATCACCAGCACGCGTCCGCGGCCCACCGGTCGCTCGACCAGCGCCGGGCGACTATCGGAAAAAGGCAGCACGACCGCCGCGCCGTCCGCCAGGTTGCCCAACTGCCAATGGCGGAAAACGGGCAAGCCCTCCCAGGCGACTTCCAGCCCGCGAAACCGCGCCAGTACCGGATGGTCGAAGTTTTCCGGCGCCAAGGTCACCGCGTCGCGGCCGCCGGCCCGCCATTGCCGGACCAGTTTTCCGCCCAGCAACTCTTGCGCGACCGGCGCGTTGAACGAATCGATCGGCACGGCGTTGCGTCCCAGAAAGACTCCCAAACCGCCGCCGGCCGAGACGTACGAGTGCAATTTTTGCCAAACGCCCGGCTCCAGCGGTCCGGGATCGACCAGGCAAACGGCCGCGTATCCCTCCAGCGATTTCTTGGGCAACTCGGCGGTCGAGATCACGTCGCATTGAAACGCTTCCTTGTTCTCGATGCGAAACTCGCGCGGCGCCAGCGCCTCGGAAAGAAAGAACGCATACTCTTCGCTCTGGCGGTCGGCATCCTGCGGCGCCGCGATCAGCACGCGCCACGGCGGTCGCACTTCGACGGTAAACCACCGCGTGTCGTCGCACGGCAAGGCATCCTCGCCGGCAATCTTCAAATATCCCTGGTGGATCCCCGGCGCCAGCCCCAACAGCGTAAATGAGGCACGCTGCGATTCACCCGGGCGAAACACGAATGGATTCTGCCCGCGCTTGTTCGGTTGGCCGGTTTCCCGATCGACCAGGTACAGCTCGACCGAGCGCTCCCCTTCGGTGCCGACGTGTATCAAATCGCCCGCAATGCGCAGCGGGCTGTTCTTCGAAAGCGTCTGGCCCGATAGACGCAGCTCGCCCAGGCCGACGTTCGCCGGATCCTTGGCGCCCACGTCGATCAAATAGATGCCGACTCCGGTCAAATCCTGGAATTGCCGCTCGACGTTGCGCATGGCGTCGGCCGACCAGGTGGCCCGCGCCAGGTCGGTGAACACGTACACTTCCTTGCGCGGCTTGTCGCTTTCCTGCACCAGCTTCAGCGCGGCTGCCAGCGCCACGGCCAATGGCTGCGCCATCGAACCGGCGTCGAGCCGCTCGATCCGCTGACGCGCCGCGCCCAGATCAACCGCAAACGCCGGCGAGGCCGAACGCGAATCGATCACCGCCACGTCGCTTTCGGCCGGCAATTGCGGCAGCAGCCACGCGGCCGTTTCCTGCGCGACCTCGAGCCGCGTCTTGTTTTGCTGGCGGTATTGCATCCGCGGATTCGTGTCGAACACCAGCGCCACCGCCGCCGGCGATTCTTGATCGCCGAGCATTCCGGAGCTCAAAACGCTGGGCCGCGCCAGCGCCAAGGCCAGCAGGCCGACCACGGCGCAGCGCAGCGCCAACAGCAGCCAGTGCCGCAGCCGCATTTGGCGCCGATTAGCCGACTCGCGCAACTTGATGAACCGCAGCGCCGGAAACTCCAGGTGCTTCGGCTGCTGGCGCATGATCAAATGCAGCACGATCGGCACCGCGACGGCCAGCGCTCCGCCCAAGAATGCGACGTGCAGGAAGGTCATGACAATCTCAGTGTTTCGCGCGGCGGCTGGCCAGGTATTCGGTCAGCGCCCGATCGAACTGCATGCTGGTGTCGAGCTGCACGTAGTCGATGCCGCTTTGAAAACACTCGCGGCGGTACGTCTCGCAGAATTCCTGAATCTCCGCCGAGATAATCGCCGCGGAAGCTGCCGGCGTCGATCTGCAGTTTCTCGTGCGACTCGGGATCCTCGAACTCGATCATGCCGTCGAACGGAAAGCGAACCTCGGCCTCGTCGAGAATGTGAAACAAAATCACGTCGTGCCCGCCGTGCCGCAAACGCCGCAGCGCGTTGATCACCGGCTCGGGCTCGGCGAACAGGTCGCTGAAGATCATCACCAGGCTGCGATGCCGCAGCATGGCCGCGATCTGAATCAGGCTCTTGGCGATGTCGGTCTTGCCGGTCGGCTGCAGATTGGCCAACAGCGAAAGCACGTTGCCCAACTGCGTCCGCTTCGAGCGCGGCGGCAGGCTCTTGCGAATCTTCTCGTCGAACGTGATCAGGCCCACCGGGTCCTGCTGGTGGATCATCAGGTAGCACAGCGCCGCGGCCAGGCAGATGGCGTAGTCGAACTTGGTCAGCTCCTGCCGATACGTGTAGCCCATCGAGCGGCTCAGATCCATCACCAGGTAGCCGGTGATGTTCGTCTCGGCCTCGAACTTCTTGATGTAGTACTTGTCGGTCTTGGCGTAGACCAGCCAGTCGATGTCCTGCGGATCGTCGCCCGGCGTGTACTTGCGATGTTCGCTGAACTCGACCGAAAAGCCGTGGAACGGGCTGGCGTGCAGACCCTGCAAAAAGCCTTTGACGATGAACTGAGCGCGCAGGTCGAGCCGCGAGATCTGGCGGATCACTTCGGGCTTCAGATATTGCTCAACGGCAGGCATGCATCGACCGCCAGGCACCAGGTGCGCCGCCGACTTCATTCTAAGCGAAAGCGGCGAATGGGTTATAATAACCCGAAGCGCGAGCTTTGAAGTCGCGCGTTTTTGTTAGCACGTTAAAAATGCCGCAAAATCGGGGCGTCGCGTAAGGGCCCGGACTCCACGGCACTCACCAAAACATCGAAAACGCTCGCAGTTCCGAAGATTGCCAGCAAGAGCGCACAACTTCAAAACGCGCGATCTCGGATGGCATTTCACTCTCTCTTATTTCCCGACCGGAATTAACAAGGCACGCGCGCGGAGGTCTCGCAATCGCTTATTTTGGCCAATCGGCCTGGGGATCAAAATTGATCGTGGGTTCGGCGGGTCGATCGGGGATTCGTGTTTTCAAAAACGGCTTGTCCGCCGCCTTGTGACAGGCGTAGCACGTCTCCAGCGAGAACTTGTACGCCGCGACAAACTTGTCGTGATCCTTGTTGGTGATGGCCTCTTGTAGTTGTTTGAGCGGCGTGTTTTCCATGGCGTCGAGAATCTCCGCCAGCTTTATTTCATCACCAGCCTTGTCCTTCCGTATTGGGATGATGCGCACCGCCCAGCGGAGGTGCGATCGCGTTTCGCCCCAGTAAAACTCCGCCAGGGGCCAGTTCTCGGCTTCGCCGGCAAACCACAGGTTGCTGAAGTGATACGCCACGCTGACCATGGCATGCGCCTGATCGACCGCTTTGTCCTTCAATTGCTGAACGTCCGCTTGGATTGCCGACAGTGAGGGAGTGCCGCTGCGCTCGTCCACCTGGCTCGATTGCTGACGATCCGCGCATCCCAGCGATAGCATGAGCGGTAGCGCGCCCAACAGCCCAATCGTTGCCAATGCGGCCTTGCGCGGCATGGATGATGTCTCCCGTTTCGAGTCTACTTCTGCGATCAAGTCAACGTCGTCCTTGCACGAACAGATTCTGTTTAGGAGCTCGAACGGCCGCTGCCGATGGCCGGCAGATTGCAAGTGACTAATAGATATCAGCGGCCATCTATCGCCGTTCACGCAAGTCGCCGTGATGCGCAACACTGTGTAGCGCAATCGAGCGCTCTTCGTCCTGCGTTCCTTGCTTGCGCTTCAGGCTAATGAGATATTTCAATCCTCGTTCCCACGGATACGTCAGCTCGCGAATTTCGGGATGTCCGGCGTGGGAATCTCTTTTAGCAGCCGCTCGATGACGTCCTCGGTGGTCATGCCCTCGGCCTGGGCCTGAAAGTTCGTGCTGATGCGGTGCCGCAGCACGGGGATGGCCACTTTGCTGAACGTCGTCGATGGCCACCGAGAAGCGGCCGTCCATCGCGGCCAGGGCCTTGCCGCCGTGGATCAGGAACTGCCCGGCCCGCGGACCGGCGCCCCAATCGACCAGCTCGCGCACGAACTCGGGGCGCCGTCGCGTCCTTGGGCCGCGTGGCCCGCACCAGCCGCGAGACGTACTTGATGATGTACTCGCTCACCGCCACCGAGCCGACCAGCTTCTGCAGGTTCAGGATCGCCCGGCCGGAGAGCACCTTGCGGACCTCCGGCTTCTCGCTGCGCGTGGTCGCCGCCAGGATCTGCTCCTCCTCGTCGGCCGTCGGATAATCGACCTTGATGTTGAACATGAAGCGGTCGAGCTGCGCCTCGGGCAGCGGATAGGTCCCTTCCTGCTCGATCGGGTTTTGCGTGGCGATCGTGAAGAACGGATCGGGCAGCGGATAGGTCGTCTGGCCCGACGGTCACTTCGCGCTCCTGCATGGCCTGCAGCAGCGCGGCCTGGGTCTTGGGCGGCGTGCGGTTGATTTCGTCGGCCAGCAGGATGTTGGTGAAGATCGGCCCCTCGACGAAGCGGAACTGCCGCCGGCCGTGCTCGTCTTCGTCCAGCACGTTGGTGCCGGTGATGTCCGAGGGCATCAGGTCGGGCGTGAACTGGATGCGCTTGAAGCCGATGTCGAGAATCCGGGCCAGCGTGCTGACCATCAGCGTCTTGGCCAGGCCCGGCACGCCGACCAGCAGGCAATGGCCGCGGGTGAAGATGGCGGCGAAGATCTGCTCGATGACGTCGTTCTGGCCGACGATGACCTTTTGCAGCTCTTCCTGCATCAGCTGCCGATGCTGGCTGAACTCCTGCAGGACGTCGCCGAGGCTACGGGGCTTGGTGGCCAAACGCGAAATCCTTATGAGCGTCCACTCGAAAACCGCGCCCAGGAATTGCCACCGGTCTTCACAAGCCGCGCGTCGCACCGCCGACGCTTCGGCGGCTGTTCGGCAGTTCTTCCGATGAATAGCGAGCAATTGCGCAATCGCCAGCAGCGTTCCTCCATTCTATAACTGCCCGCGCCGGCGAGCAACGTCCACGCCCCGCCATTGTCGGCTTAAATAGTGTAGCCTAAGATAGTTGTGTCGACCAAGGGCGATCGTAGGGAAGGAATACTAGCGGCCATGCGAATGCCATCGCTATTGCTCGCGGCCGTGCTGGCGATCCTGGGTTGGGCCTCGAGCGCGAAGGCCGACATCTCGGCCGAACAAGTCAACAATTCGATCGATCGGGCCGTCTCGTACCTGCTGCGTCAACAGGGCAACAACGGCACCTGGCCCGACCCGCCCGGCAACGTCGGCGGCGTGACGTCGCTGGTCACGCTGGCTCTGCTCAACGCGGGCGTCGAGCCGGACAACGAGAAGATCCAGAAATCGCTCGCCTATTTGCGCACGCTCAAACCGCTGCAAACCTACGTCGTCTCGCTGCAGACGATGGTCTTTTGCGCGGCCGAGCCCAAAAAAGATCTGCTGCTCATTCGCCACAACGCGAAATGGCTGGAAGACACCCAAATCAAAAGCGGCGAGCGGCGCGGCGCCTGGGGTTACCCCACCGGACCCGCCGGCGGCGCCGGCGGAGATCCCTCGAACAGTCAATTCGCCCTGCTCGCGCTCTACGAAGCCGAACGCGCCGGCATCAAGGTCAATCAAAACACCTGGCGACTCGCGCTGCACTACTGGCAACAACTGCAAAACCCCGACGGATCGTGGAGCTATTCCAAAATCCGGCCGCCCAGCGGCAGCATGACCTGTGCGGGCATCACGTCGATGATCATCGCCACGGGCGAACTGAACACCGGAGACGCCGAAGTCGTCAATGGCGTAGGTACGCTGTTGCGGCAGCCAGCACAGCAACGAAGCGGTCGAGAACGGACTGCGCTGGCTGGAACGCAACTTCTCGGTCCACTCCAATCCCAGCGGCGCCGGCCGCGGCGTCGCGGGAACCGACTGGCTGTTGTACTACTTGTACGGCGTCGAACGCACCGGACGCATGACGGCCCGCCGCTTCATCGGCCAGCACGACTGGTACCGCGAAGGGGCCGACATGCTGGTCCGCAGCCAGGACAACCTGTCGGGCTTCTGGAAGGGTACCGGCTCGTACGAGGCCAATCCGCACGTCGGTACCAGCTTTGCGCTATTGTTTCTGGCCAAGGGGCGCCGGCCCGTGCTGGTGGCCAAGCTCAAACACGGCCCCGAGGGCGACTGGAATCACCATCGCAACGATTTGGCCAACCTGACCAGCTATGTCGAGAAAAAGTGGGACCGCGATTTGACCTGGCAAGTAATCGATCCGGCCGCGGCCAGCGTCGAAGATCTGCTGCAAGCGCCGGTGCTGTTCTTCAACGGGCGCGAAGCTCCGCAGTTTACGGACGAAGAGAAGAAACGACTGCGCGATTACGTCGATCGGGGCGGATTCATTTTCGCCGAGGCCTGCTGCGGCGGCACCGAGTTCGACGTCGGCTTTCGCAAGTTGATGAGCGAGGTTTTTCCGGAACAGGAATACAAACTGCGGCTGCTGCCGCCGGAACATCCGATCTGGCACGCCGAGGAGCCGGTCGATCCCGAGTTCGTGCGCCCGCTGTGGGGCATCGACATCGGCTGCCGCACCAGCGTGGTGTTTTGCCCCGACGATCTCTCCTGCTATTGGGAACTGGGCCGCGCCGGCCGCCAGCAGCTGCTGCCCGAGCGCGTGCAGGCCGAAGTGGCGGCGGCCGACGCGATCGGCATCAACGTGCTGGCCTATGCCACCAACCGCGAGTTGAAATATCAAGCTCCGATTTTTTCACCACCGCGACCGCCGAATCGCCGCAGGATGATTTCGATCGCGGCAAGCTCTACGTGGCGCGCCTGTTGCATCCGGGCGGCTGCAACGCGGCCCCCGGCGCGCTGACGAACCTGCTGCGCGTGGCCGGCGAAAAGCTCAAGCTGCGCGTCGGCACCGAGCCGCGCGAACTGGCCATGACCGATCCCAAGCTGTTTCGCTACCACCTCGTGTTCATGCACGGCCGCCAAAACTTCCGCCTGACCCCCGAGGAGCGCAAGCAATTGCGCACCTACCTGGACCGCGGCGGAATGTTGTTCGCCGACGCGATCTGCTCGAGCAAGGAATTTGTCGAGGCCTTCAACCGTGAAATGGCCGCCATTTTCCCTGAACAGAAGCTCGAACGGATTCCCCCCGCTCATCCGATCTTCACGCCCGAGTTCGGCGGCGACGACTTGTCGGTCGTCGAGCGCCGCGAGCCGCAGCGGGCCACCGGCGAAGGCGCCCTGAAGTCGCAAATCCGCGCCGGCGAGCCCTATCTGGAGGGGCTCAAGCTGGGCGACCGCTACGCCGTGATCCTCTCGCCCTACGACATCAGTTGTGCGCTGGAAAACCACGAATCCCTGGAATGCGAAGGCTACACCCGCAAGGACGCCGCGCGCATCGGACTCAACGTCCTGCTGTACTCGTTTCACCAGTAGCCCATTTCGCCGGCCGTTTCGGAGCTAACTTCGTGGCAGCATCGCAATCGCCCTGGAGCGACTCGCCAGCGGCCAACCAGGCGGCCACGTCGAGCGAGAATCTCGCCACAGCCAATCGTCGGACGCGCCGTTTGATCCTGCTGGCGATCGTTTTCGTGGTGCTGGCCGTCCGCGGCCGCGCGATGCTGTCGATGGGCGAGTCGCTGAATCTCGATCCCGACGCATACCGCGAGCTGGCTTGGAATCTTCACGAGTATCATCGTTTCGTACTCTGGCGCAACCCCAGCGGCGCGCTGCCGGGCTCTGTGCAGCCGACCGCCTATCGACCGCCGCTCTATCCGCTGCTGCTGTCGGTCTTCCACGTCCTGCCCGAGGTGCAATCCGCCTACGGCTTGTTCCACGTGCTGCTGGGACTGGGCACGGCCGTGGCCGTGTGGCGGCTGGGACAACTGTGGGGACTTGGAACCTCCGGATCGTTGTTGGCCGTCGCGTTGGTCACGATCGACCCGATCTTGATCAACCAGTCGGTGCAAGTGATGGGCGAAACGCTGGCCGCGTTTCTGGCGGCCTGCGCGCTGGTCGCGCTGACGCGTTGCGCAAGAGAATTCGATTCGCCAGTGCCTTGTCGCCGGCGCCATGCTGGGCCTGTGCGTGCTCTGTCGGCCGACGTTTCTGGTCTGGCTGATCGGTGTGGCCGCGGTGTTTCCATTTGTTCTCTCCACGGACCGGCGTCGCCGAGCATTCCAATCCGCGGCACTCGTGGCGGCCGCCGTGGCCGTGCTCGCGCCTTGGACGATCCGCAATCAGATCGAGTTCGGCCGGCCGATCGTCACCACGACCCACGGCGGGTACACGTTGCTGCTGGGCAATAATCCCGGTTTTTACGAGTACCTGCGCGAGGCCCCGTGGGGCAGCGTCTGGAACGGCGCGATTTTGAGCAATACGTGGGAGGCCGACCTTCGCACGATCGGAACCGACGAGGTGCAATTGAGCGCCTCCGCGTACCGTGAAGCCTGGCAGAACATCGCCGACGCGCCCGGCACGTTCGCCTATTCCTGCCTGGTGCGCATCGGACGGCTGTGGGCCGTTATGCCGCATCAGATTTATCCCGACGAGTCGCCGTCACGCCACGGAATGCGCTTCGCGGTTGCCATCTGGTACGCGCTGCAGTTCCTGCTAGCGGCGGCGGGACTGTGGTTCGTCGGCAGGCAAGGCGTGCGCTCGCCCTGGGTTTGGGGCCTGCTGTTGCTGCTGTCGTTCACCGCGGTGCATGCGTTCTACTGGACCGACATGCGGATGCGCGCACCGCTGGAGAGCGTGGTGGCCTTGCTGGCAGCCCAGGGCGTGGTCTTGCTGGCGCGGCGCCGCGCGCGACAAGCCCTTTGCCTGTGGATGCTTAGATCGAGCCGTGCGGCGACGAACTTACCTTGACCTCGCCGGCAAATCGCTCTTATAATCCGGCCCGCTCACGAGAGCCTTAACAACTTTCGTCACTTCCATTTGCGCGTTCGTCGGCAGAACCCTTTCGGGACTTTAATTTTTCTGCCGACTCCTGATTCGGGGATCTTTTTCTGAACGTCGGTTCGGCTCATCACGTGCCCGTCGGGGTGCGCGCGCTTTCGATTTTGCGCGCTCGCGGTCGTGTTGCGCGCGCGATGCTGTTGAGCCTGTTAAGTGCATTGCTGCTGACCCCTTTCGCGCACGCGCAAATCGAATTGCCCGCGGGCAATCTCTCGGATCGAATCGTGCTGGCCGCCGACGGCGCCAGCCACTGGACCGAAGGCGTCTACGACGTCTACCTGCTGCGCGGCAACTGCTACATCAATCAGGGTTTAACCTACGCGCGTAGCCGCGAGGCGGTCGTCTGGATCGAACGCGGCGGAGTCGGCGGCGAACCGCCGCACAAAGTGATCGCGTATCTCGAAGGGGACGTGGCGATCAACTATCAGCAGTCCGGCTTGCAAGGCAAAGCGGCCGGCGCGGCGACGTTAACCGATAAGACCTGGTTCGGCCGCTTCTACTCGGTGCTGCCGGTCGACGTGCGGCCGATGAAGCTCGAGCCCCCGCCCACCGCCAGGCCCGCGCTTTACGATCACGCCGTCGCCGCGCGCGATCCGGCCCCGCCGCTTGGCGTGCAGAAGGCGCAATTCGCCGAACCCATTGCGCCGCCGCCGCCGATCGCCGGTCCGCCGCCAGGCATGGTCCGCATCCGCGTGCAGGGCCGCAGCGCCGTCAAACCCGACGTCGAGGTCTATCAGGACCCCAAGACGAACGAACAAGTGCTGCTGGTCAAGTCGGGCGTCAACATCGTGGTCGACGGAGTCGATCAGTTCGGCTCGATCGACGTCGACACCGACAACCTGGTGATCTGGACCGACGGGGCGCTGGCCACCGATCCCGAGGGCCAATCGCAGCAACCCCGCGAGAAGCCGCTGGAAATCTACATGGAAGGCAACGTCGTGTTTCGCCAGGGCGAACGCACGATCTACGCGCAAAGGATGTACTACGACGTTCGCCGCCAGACCGGCATCGTGCTGGCAGCCGAAATCCTCACCCCGGTGCAAAGCTACCAGGGACTGCTCAAACTGCGCGCCGACGTGATCCAGCAGCTCGGGCCCGACCGCTTTCTGGCCCAAAACGGCTCGATCACCTCCAGCCGTTTCGGCGTCCCCGGCTACGAGCTGCGCGCCGACCTGATGACCTTCGACGACGTGCAACAACCGCGCATCAACCCCTTGACCGGCACGCCCGAAGTCGACGCCACCGGCGCCCCCATCATCGACCACCAGCGCCTGGCGACCAGCAATAACAACTTCCTGTACGTCGAGCAGTTTCCGGTGTTCTACTGGCCCTTCATCGCCACCGACCTGGACAAGCCGAACTACTACATCGACAGCATCCGCGTGATGAACGACAAGGTGTTTGGCACCCGAGTCATGACCGACCTCGACGCCTACCAGGTGTTCGGCATCAAGAATCGGCTGCCGGGCACGAAGTGGGAGCTCAGCGCCGACTATTTCAGCAAGCGCGGCCCCGGCGGCGGCACCACGTTCAACTACGAACGGCAAACCTTGTTCGGCGTGCCGGCCAGCACCAACGGCTTCGTCGACGCCTGGGCTATCAACGACACCGGGCTCGACAACCTGGGCTTGAACCGCCGCACGCTGATCCCGCCCCGCGACTTCCGCGGCCGCGTGCTGGCTCAGCATCGGCAACTGCTGCCCAACAATTTCCAGCTGACCGGCGAGTTCGGCTACATCAGCGACTTCAACTTTCTCGAAGAGTATTTTGAAAAAGAGTGGGATCAGCTCAAGGATCAATCGACCGACTTGGAATTGAAGCAATACCTGGACAACAGTTCGTGGAGCGTGTTCGGCGCGGCGCGGCTCGACTACTTCTTCACCGAAACCGCCTGGCTGCCGCGGTTGGATCACTTCTGGCTGGGAGAGCCGCTGCTCGGCGATCGGCTGACGTGGTACGAGCACAGTAGCGCCGGCTATGCGCAGATGTTGACCGCCCACGGGCCGACCGACCCGGTCGACGCCGCGCAGTGGGGTCCGCTGCCGTGGGAAGGCCCCGCCGCGAGCACGCATCAAGGCGAGCGCTTTGCGACGCGCCAGGAGCTCGATCTGCCCTTCTCGGCCGGCGTGATCAAGTTCGACCCCTACGTGCTGGGTGAACTGGCGCCACTGGGGAGAAGCGCTCGACAACAACGACATCAACCGGGCCTACGGCGCCTTCGGCTTGCGCGCCAGTTTGCCGATGTGGAGCGTCAACCCCGCGGTCGAGAGCACGCTGTTCAACGTGCACGGGCTGGCGCACAAGGTGACCTTCGAGACCGACGTCACTTACGCCCAGAGCACGCAGAACCTCAGCGAGTTTCCGCTCTACGATCAGATCGACGACAACGACATCGAAGCCTATCGCCGCAAGCTCACCTTCTACGATTTCGGCACGCCGCCGCCCGTGCCCGCGCAGTACGACGAACGGTTCTACGCCGTGCGCCGCGGCCTGGCCAACTGGGTCGCCGCGCCGTCGACCGAAATCGCCGACGATCTGTTCGCCGCGCGGCTCGGCATCCGCCAGCGTTGGCAAACCAAGCGCGGGCCGATCGGACAGCAGCACATCGTCGACTGGATCGTGTTCAACACCGACGTGACGTTGTTTCCCAATCCCAACCGCGACAACTTCGGCCAGACGGTGGGTCTGCTCGACTACGACTTCCGCTGGCACGTCGGCGATCGCACGACGATTGTCGTCCGACGGCTATTTCGATTTCTTCCAGCAGGCGCCGCACTACTTCACCGTCGGCGCGTTCCTCAACCGTCCGCCGCGCGGCCAGATCTATTTCGGCTTCCGGTCGCTGGAAGGCCCGATCTCGAGCAACGTGGTCGCCACGTCGTACAGCTACCGCATGAGCCCCAAGTGGCTCTCGTCCTTCGGCATGTCGTTCGACCTGGTGAACGCGCGCAATATCGGCCAGAACATCACGTTGACCCGGATCGGCGAATCGTTCCTGTTCAGCTTCAACGCCACGGTCGACACCAGCAAAGGCAACGTCAGCGCCAACGTCATGGTCCAGCCAAGATTCCTGCAAGGCCGCCTCGGCCCGCCCAGCGGCGTAGCGATTCCCCCCGCCGGCCTGTACGGGCTGGAGTAGCCGGGTGGCCCAGACAACTTGTTGCGGTTGCCCGGGAATTGAAAGCCACGAAGTGGCGACCTGTAATAGCCTGGGGCGGCAGCCCCAGGAAAACTCGCGCCATAAGATTCAAAAGCCCCGAAGGGGCGACACCATTCCGCCAGCAATGAAGTCGGTGTCGCCCCTCCGGGGCTTCTAAGATACTGCTACGACATCAAACCTGGGGCTTCCGCCCCAGGCTATTTACAGGTCGCCCCTCCGGGGCTCAAGACATCTCGGCAGAGCGCTGTCGTTTGCGAGGTATCCGCGAATTGAATTCCCGGAGAGCGCGGCACGCCGCGGTTCTCCACACTAACCCGAAGCGCAAGCGAGGGACGCTGGACGAAGAACCCTCGCTGGCGCGTCGGGTTAGTGTGCGGCAATTCGCGGTCAGCCTCAACATGTTGGCGGTGCCACCCCACGCTCCCAGCGCCACGTGCGTCGGGTGGATTTCACCTTGTCGTGTACCCGCCGCAATTGATCGGCTACGATGACGATAGAGTCAATCCGCAGGCCGCAACTTTGTGGATGAACTACTCTCAGTCAGGCCGGGCGAATATGGACGCAGGGTGGCCCAGACAACTTGTTGTCTGGGTATCGAAGGAACAAGAGGGTCGGCTCGATTGCGAAACCCCCGCAAACGCCTCGTGTTGCTTCGCAACACCGACAACAAGTTGTCGGTGCTACCCCCGAGGCGCTGTGTGAGAAAGCCGCGCCGTCAGATCACTTCGTGCAGCGGCTGATAGCCGCGATCGACCAGGTATTGCGGACGGCCGCTCAGGTCGGGGATCGTCACCTGGTTGACGTCGATGCCGAGGCGGTGATAGAGCGTGGCGAACACTTCCTGGAAGTGGACCGGGCGGTCCTTGGCTTCGGCGCCCAGCCGATCGGTCGAGCCGATCACCTGGCCGGTGCGCATGCCGCCGCCGGCCAGCAGCGCGCAGGAAACGTTGGGCCAGTGGTCGCGGCCGGCGTCCTTGTTGATCTTCGGCGTGCGGCCGAACTCGCCCCACACCACGACCGACACGTCCTTGTCGAGACCCGCGGTTGTGCAGGTCGTCGAACAGCGCCGTCAGGCCCTGGTCGAGCATCGGCATGTCTTGGCGGCAGGCGTCGAAGTTGCGGCCGTGGTGGTCCCAGCGGCTGAAGGCCAACGTCACGCAGCGCGTGCCCGCTTCGACCAGCCGGCGAGCCATCAGGAAATGCTCCATCAGCTTCGGCCCGCCGTCGTCGCGATTCTTGGGGTCCCCCTTGCCATAGCGGGCCCGAATTTTGGGGTCTTCCTTGCTGATATCCAACGCTTCCATCAGCCGGCTCGATGTGAGCACGCCGAACGCTTGTTCGTTGAAATTGTCGAGCCCGTCCATCATGCCGCTGGCGTCGGCGTCGCGGCGGAAGCGATCGAAGCTGGTGAGCAAGGCTTTGCGGTCGCCCAGCCGATCGAGCGTCACGCCGTTGAGCACCATGTCGGCTTTGCCTTCGCCGTCGGGCTTGAACGGAGCGTGGGCCACGCCGAGGAAACCCGGCGGACCGTTGTCGGCCCATTCCATGTGCCCCATCTTGGGCGACAGGCCGACAAACGCCGGCATTGACGGATGCATCGGCCCGTGCAATTTCGACATCACCGAGCCCAGCGCGGGCCATCCGCCCGGCGGCTGCTGACCGCGGCGGCGACGGCCGGTCACGCACTCGTAGGCGTCGTGCGCGCCGCTGGCGCCGACGATCGAGCGGATCGGAATCAGCCGGTCCATCTGCTTGGCGAGCAGCGGAAAATGCTCGCAGATTTCGATGCCTGGCACGTTGGTCTTGATCGGCTTGAATTCGCCGCGCACTTCCGACGGCGCGTCCATCTTCAAATCGAAGAAATCCTGGTGCGGAGGCCCGCCCGGCAGGAAGATCATGATGATCGCTTTGTGCGACTTGCGCACGCCCGAGGCCGATTCGGCCCGCAGAATCTGCGGCAGCGACAATCCGCCCAGCGCCAGCCCGCCGATTTTCAAAAACGTCCGCCGCGACACTCCGTCGCAGAAGCGCGTTCTGCGGTTTCCCCAAGATCGTCAACATGGCACGTTCTCCTGGTCACTGCCAAATCGTCGCGTCTGCCAGCTATTATAGCGTCGTGCGCGCACTGCCGCGGGCACCCACGATCCGAAGCCGCTGGGAGAGAAACACTCGACAAACCCAGCAAGTAAGGCGTGATCGAATCGGCGGGCGCTGATGCATTGTAGCCGTCCCCGAGAGGCGATGCTACTTCTTTTTCCCTGTCTTTTTGGCCATCTTGGCGAGAATTTGCCCCCGCCGCTGGGCCATATCCTCAGAATCCGTAGGGTCGATTTCCAGTTTGAGCGGCCAGACCTTATCCCTTGCGGACCTCGGCCACGCAGCGCGCCGCCGGGTCGAACCCGCTGCAGCCAAAATCGCTTAAAACCAACGGAATCCAAGCCTGAAAACACGCCCGGGCGTGACATCCGGCGACGTACTGTTCAAAGTAGGGATATTCGCCGACCCCAATGCGAGCCCGCGGCCGCTGGCCTCGGTTGGATTTTCGCCTTACCCTCGTCGCCTTGAACCCGCCGCCTCGACCATGCGTTTCTCTTCCCATGTCCCACGCCACCTCCGCCATCGCCTCCGGTGCCTTGTTGCGGCTTGAGCACGTCGGCAAGACTTTTCAGATGGGCGAAGTCCCGGTCGAGGTGCTGCGCGACATCACGTTCGACGTCCATCCCGGCGAGCTACTGGTCATGGTCGGGCCCAGCGGGTCGGGCAAGACCACGCTGCTGAACATCATGGGCGGGCTCGACACGCCCACCGTCGGCAAGGTTTGGTACGGCGAACAGGATCTGACGCTCGCCACGTCGCGCGACCTGACGCGCTATCGCCGCAACTCGGTCGGCTTCGTGTTCCAGTTCTACAACCTGGTGCCCAACCTCACGGCGCGCGAAAACGTGCTGGTGGCCACCGAAATCAGCCAGCAGCCGATGCCGGTCGACGAAGTGCTCGAGCTGGTCGGCCTGGAAGATCGGGTGAACCATTTTCCCTCGCAGCTTTCCGGCGGCGAGCAGCAGCGCGTGGCCATCGCTCGGGCCCTGGCCAAAAATCCCCAACTGCTGCTGTGCGACGAGCCGACCGGGGCGCTCGACTTCGAAACCGGCAAGCACGTGCTGCGCCTGCTGATCGACTTGAAACAGCAGCTGGGCAAGACGATCCTGATCATCACGCACAACGGCGCCATCGCGCCGGCCGCCGACCGCGTCATTCGGCTGCGCTCAGGCGAGATTCACGAGCTCCACGATAATCCCAACCCGCAGCCGCCGGAGGAAATCTCGTGGTGAGCATGCTCGATCGCAAGCTGCTGCGCGAGGTCCGCAGCTCGGCCGCCATGCTGCTGGCCGTCACCAGCATCATGGCCGTCGGCGTGATGTGCTTCATCTACATGCGCTCGACCTATTACAACCTCAGCCTCGCCAAGTGGCGCTACTACAACCAATGCCGCATGGCCGACTTTTGGGTCGACGTCAAAAAAGCCCCTCTGGCCGAAGTCGAAGAGCTGATCAACCTGCCCGGCGTAACCGCCATCCGGCCGCGAATCCAGTTTTTCGCCACCGTCGATCTGCGAGCGCGTGCCCGAGCCGCTCAATGGCCTGGTGCTGTCGCTGCCCGACGAGCCCCGGCCGATCATCAACGACATCGTGCTGGAAAGCGGCGGCTACTTTACTCGTCAGCGCACGAACGAAGTGATCGTCAACGCGGCCTTCGCCCGCCGCCACGCCATTCGACCCGGACAGACGATCCACCTGATTCTCAACAACCGCCGCCAGGAGCTGCACGTGGTGGGCACGGCCATCAGCAGCGAATTCGTCTACCTGGTCGCCCCCGGCTCGATCGCGCCCGACCCCGAGCATTTTGGCGTCTTCTATCTGAAGCGCACCTTCGCCGAAGACGTCTTCGACTTTGCCGGCGCGACCAACCAGATCGTCGGTTTGTTGGACCCGGCGCACCAGGACCGGCCGCAGGAAATTTTGCGGCGGATGGAAACCCTGCTGGCCCCCTACGGCGTGCAAACAGCGTATGCGCGCAAAACCCAATCGTCGAATCAGTTCCTGACCGACGAAATCCGCGGGCTGGGCCTGTTCTCGACCATCATGCCGACCATCTTCCTGGCGGTGGCGGCCCTGGTGCTCAACGTGCTCATGGTGCGGCTGATCGACCAGCAGCGCGTGATCATCGGCACGTTCAAGGCGATCGGCTATTCCGACTTGCAGATCTTTTTCCACTACACCAAGTTCGCCTTGGCGCTGGGCCTGGTGAGCGGCCTGGTCGGACTGGGCCTGGGCTACAGCATGGCCACGTTCGTGACTTCGCTGTACCGGATGTTCTACGAGTTTCCCGATCTCGAAAACCACGTCTACCCCGGCATCTACGCCGGTGGCCTGGGCGTCGCCCTGCTGTGCGCGCTCGTCGGCTCGCTGCAAGGAGCGCGAGCCGCGCTGCGATTGAAGCCGGCCGAAGCGATGCGCGCCAAGCCCCCGGCGCAAGGCGGCGCCATCTGGCTCGAACATTTTGCCTGGTTCTGGAATCGCCTCAGCTTCGGCTGGCGGTTGGTGCTGCGCAACGTGTTTCGCCACCGCCTGCGCACCGCCGTCGGCGCGTTCGCCACCTCGATGGGCGCCGGGCTGCTTGGTCACCGGCTTCATCCTGGCCAGTGCCATCAACTACCTGATCGACTTTCAGTTTCAACTCGTCACGCACAGCGACGTCGACCTGCGATTCAAGGACGAGCGCGGCCTGCCGGCGCTGCTCGAAGCGCGGCGTTTGCCGGGCGTCGATTACGTCGAGCCGGTGTTCGACGTCAGTTGCACGTTCATCCACGGCCCGCATCGCCGCCGCGGAGGCATCTCGGGCCTGTCGCCCGGCAGCCGGCTGACGATCCCGCGCGACACGCAAGGCCGGCCCATCCGCGTTCCGACCACGGGCCTGGCCATGAGCCGCAAGCTGGCCCGCTTGCTCGAAGTCTCCGCCGGCGACGAAATCACGATCCTGCCGACCAAGGGTCTGCGCGAGGAGCTGCGGGTGCGCGTCGCTGAGTTGTCCGACAGCTACATCGGCCTGGCCGTGTACGCCGACATTCGCTACTTGAGCCGCTTGATGGGCGAAGAGTTCGCGCTGACCGGCGTGCAATTAACTTCCGATCGCACGCCGGCGGCCCGGCTGGCCCTGTATCGCGAACTGAAACAATTGCCGGCCGTGCAGGCCGTCAACGCGCGGGCCGACGTCATCGACAACCTGGAATTCATCGTGGCCACGCAGCGAATTTTCATCGGGTTTCTGGTGCTGTTTTCCGGCATCATCTTTTTTTCCAGCCTGCTCAACTCGTCGTTGATCGGCCTGGCCGAACGGCGCCGCGAGGTGGCCACGCTGCGCGTGTTGGGATACACCGAGTGGCAAGTCGGCGGGTTGTTTTTGCGCGAAAGCCTGGTTGTCAACTCGCTGGGCACGCTGGCGGGCATGCCGCTGGGCTACTGCCTGGCGTTGATGCTGTCGAAAATGTACGACACCGAGATGTTCCGCTTCCCGCTGGTCTCGCCCCCCAAGGTCTGGTTCGGCGCCATCGCGTTTGCCATTGTATTCGCACTAGTCGCCCACGCCGTCGTGCAGCGCGCCATCACCCGGCTCGACTGGCTCGACGCCTCGAAAACCAAGGAATAGAAAATCAAGGAATCAACCTGGGTGACCCAGGCAACTTGTTGAGACTTGAAATTGCGCACACTGACCCGACGCGCCAGCGAGGGTTCTTCGTCCAGCGTCCCTCGCTGGCGCTGGGTGGCCCAGACAACTTGTTGTCTGGGTCCCGAAGGGACAAGAGGCGTGTGCCAGCCGACAGATGCTCCCACAAATGTCTGGTTGCCACTTAACGGAACTTTGAGCAATACTTAAGTTGTCCATTCAACGGAACGGTTCTATGAAAAAATCGCTGCTGATCATTATCGCGATCGTTGCTTTAAGCCTGGCCGGCTTGGGGTACGCCTCGTGGACCTCCGGCGTGCCGGTCGAAGCCACGGCCTGCCAGCGCGGGGCGATTCAGGAATACGTCGACGAGGAGGGCAAGACGCGGCTGGCCGAGACCTACCTGATCACCATGCCCTACGACGGCCGCATCGAGCCGATCGACCTGATCGAAGGCAAGCCGGTCGCCAAGGGCCAGGTCGTGGCCCGCGTGATGCCGCTGGACGTCGAGCTGAACCAGGCCGCGGCCCTGGCGGCCGTCAATCGTCTGAAAGCTTCGATCAAGGAAAACGACGACACCAGCGTCGAGACCACCTCGCTCCAGCAGACCATCAGCTTCGTCGAATCGGTCGACCGGATGGTCGACGCAGCGGCCACGCGCGTCAAGTCGGGACAAGCGAAACTCGACTTCGCCGAAAAACAGTTGGCTCGCCTCACGAGCCTGGTCGAGAAAAAAGCCGCGTCCGAAACCGAGCTCGACCAGGCCCGCGTTTCGCAGGTCGAAAGCAGCGTGCAATATCAGCAAGACGTGCTGGTGCTGCGAAGTGCCGAAGCCATGCGCGCCGCCACTTCGCTGTTGCCGACCGTCGTGCGGCAATATATCCTCCGCAAGCTGCTTTCTCACGAAGTGTTGGCGCAGCAATTGGCCGACGCCGAAGTCCACATGCGCGAATCGGAAAAGAACGCGCAGCTTGGGCACCATGACCAGCCCCGTCGACGGCATCGTGCTCGAACGGGCAGTGAGCAACGAACGCCAGGTGGCCTCGGGCACCGTACTGCTGCGGATCGGGCGCTGGGACGATCTGGAAATCGAAGCCGACGTGCTCAGCCAGGACGTGGTCCGCGTCAAGGCCGGGCAGAACGTCGAAGTGCACGGCGCGGCCATCGGCGAGCAGCCGGCCAAGGCCGTCGTGACCCGCATCTTTCCCGCCGGCTTCACGAAGGTCAGCTCGCTCGGCGTCGAGCAGCAGCGCGTCAAGGTGATCATGAAGTTCGCGCCCGACGATTTGACGCGGCTGCGCGAGCACAACGACCTGGGCGTCGACTATCGCGTCCGGGTGCGCATCTATACGGCAGAGGCCAGCAACGCCCTGGTGATACCCCGTTCGGCGCTGTTCCGCGGCGCGAAAAACGACTGGCGCGTGTTCACCGTCCGCCGCGGCCGGGCTCACCTGCAAGCCGTCAAGATCGGCCTGGCCAATGACGAGCAAGTCGAAATCACCGCCGGCCTCGAAGAAGACGACCGCGTCATCCTGGCCCCCGAAACCAACCTCACCGAAGGCCAACGCGTGCAACCGCTGGCGACGGAGGCGGCCGAGTAGTGCGCCGCCAGTGAACTGCCCAGTCGGGCGCACCCTCGCTCGGCACCACTACGACATCTTGCCAGAAACGGCAATGATCGAGTCCCCGCTACCGCTAGGAATCGCCGTCACCGCAAAGACCTCATATCCTTCGTCGTCCAGAATGTCCATCGCGTCGTCAAGTCTCTTGCGCAATATCCGGAGTCGCTGAGGGGTCCAGGAAGAATGTTATGTTCTTGTAGTCCATGGGACGTATTCCTCACCAAGGTTTTTCTGCGTCTGCGATTTCCTGATATTGCATACTCGGCAAACAAGACCTTGTAATTCTGATCGAGCTTAAGTGGCGGATCTGGGAAAGTCAGATCGATGTTTCTTGTCCTTGATGTACCGCCTTGCCACATCTAAAGGTTGCGGGCGTAGTCGAGGCGACTCATGGCCGGGAATGTAGCCGACGCCTTGCGCAAGTGTTAAAATAGGCAGGCTGGGCATCGATTAGAACAGGCCTATCGACGGTGGCGTATCTCGTGACCCGGAGCTACGTTGGTTCTGCCATTTCGCTACTGGTTCCTGGTGCGCCGATGCCGAGAATACTTACCGACGATGAAATCACAGCGCTATCGGGCGAGCGCAAAGGATTGCCGGCCAATTGGGCAATACGACTGAAGCCGAACTACCGTCCCGATGATCCTTGCGGACGACGGACGTTTCCGTTGACGGGAGATTATGGATCGAAATTCCGAATTCATTTACGTGACAACCGGCTTATCGTGTTCGACTTTTCAATCATCTTGATGTTCATCGACCATGAAGACCAAGAGTATACCCTGACGCGATTCAATGGAAAACATCCGTCTCAGCACACCAACAAAATTGAAAAGAAACTTGGTTTGCCGAACGCATTTTTTCGCAACGTGTTTCATATTCACTTGGCGACCGAGCGATACCAACGGGAAGGTTATCCGATTGACGGGTATGCCGAGCCCACTGACCGCTACGGCTCGTTCGATTCGGCGTTGCGGGCTTTTGTCCAGAGCAACGGCTGTTTCATAGAGGGTTCCGACGGCCCATTACCACTATTCGACAATGACCATGAATGAAACTGCATTGCTCGATGTGTTCCGATCCAAGGTTTCCAGAGAGGTCGACCTGGAGTCCGAGGGCCTGCAGCGATATATCATCTACACGCCGTTCATGTTTGATGACGGGGATCACTACGTTGTCATCTTGCGCAACGAGAATGGCCAGTGGATGTTGAGCGATGAGGGCCATACGCTAATGCATCTTAGCTATTCCGGCGTGGATTTAAGC
>CAWDFN010000002.1:0-19068 GCA_963801675.1 uncultured Planctomycetia bacterium | reverse complement strand
GTGCTGCAAATCGAGTATTGCGAACCGTCGATCAAGGGCAATACGGCCACGAACCTGACCAAGCCGGTGAAGCTGGAAACCGGGGCCGAGGTCATCTGCCCGGCCTTCGTCGGAATCGGCGATCTCATCAAAGTCGACACCCGCACCGGCGAATACCTGGAACGCGCCAAGGCTTGAGCTTCGCGCAAGTGGCGGGAGTGCGGAAGAGGACGCGGCTTGTGGAAAGCGGCCAGCGGCAAGGCGATTTTCTTCCCACGGCAAGCTGGCAAAAGCTGCGTTTACGGGCCGAATTACTCGCGCGCACCCGGGCGTTCTTCAGCCAGCGCGGATTTCTCGAAGTCGAAACCCCGCTGCTTTCGGCCGACACAGTGGTCGATCGTTATCTGGATCCGATCGCCGTCGTCCTGCCGCACGATTCGCGTCGTCCCCAACTCGGCCGAAAGCTGTGGCTGCAAACCTCGCCCGAGTTCGCCATGAAGAGGCTAATGGCCGCCGGCGGCGAGGCGATCTATCAGATCGCGCGGGCTTTTCGAGCCGGCGAGGCCGGAGCCGCGCACAATCCGGAGTTCACGATCGTCGAATGGTACCGCCGCGGCGATACGATGGCCGATGGCATGCAATTGCTCAGCGACCTGGCCGAGGCGCTGTTGGCGCTGGGCCCGGCCGAGCGAATCCGCTACGGCGAGGCTTTTGGTACGCACACCGGCATCGATCCGTTTGCGGCTACCGTGGCCGACTTGAGTGAGTTGGCGGCGCGTCACGGCATTTCGGTTTCGGACAGTTTCTCGCGCGACGATCGCGACGGCTGGCTGAATCTGATTTTGGCGCACCTGGTCGAGCCTCAACTGGGACAATCGCACCCCACGATTCTCCATCACTATCCCCCCAGCCAGGCGGCCTTGGCTCAGGTGGCCGGCAATCCGCCGGTGGCCGGGCGATTCGAGTTGTACGTGCGCGGCGTGGAGTTGGCAAACGGCTATCACGAGCTGATCGATCCGATGATATTGCGGCAGCGCCAACGCGACGCCAACCAGTCTCGCGTCGCCGACGGCAAGCCGCGGTTGCCCGAGGAGAGTCGGTTGCTGGCGGCCATGGAGCACGGCTTGCCCCCGTGCACCGGCGTGGCGTTAGGGTTCGATCGGGTGGTGATGCTGGCCGCCGGCGCTGCCAGCCTGGCCGAGGTGATGGCCTTTCCGATCGATCGGGCCTGACCGTGGCGCACCGGGCCGTTTGGGCGGAGCTTGAAGTTCTTCAAGATCTCAACGAGCGCTCACAAATCCCTCACATCGACGTACTAGCATCTGGCGGCCGGGACAGGCGACGGCATAAGTGTTCCCGCTCCAGTCGGCTCCCCCCCAAGCAGGAGGCGATCGTATGTTGGTCCTGACTCGCAAAATCGGACAGTCGATCATCGTGAACGACGACATCGTGGTGACGATCATGTCCTTGGATCGCAACCGCGTGAAGATCGGCATTCGCGCGCCGCTCGACGTGTCGATCTTTCGCCACGAGATCGTCGAGCGGATGATCGCCCAGGGCGAGATCGAGCCCTTGGAATGTCTTGAGCCCGGCCAGCCGGTTGGTGCGTAGGTTTAATCGCTGTGGCCAGCCTCTTTGAGGCCGGCCGCTATGCGGCAACTCCGGGGTCACAGACCCCGGCTACAGGATGCTTCGCCACGGTTCGTCAGTCGCAGGGCGAGCGGTGAAAGTGCACGTGCTGCCACTTGCCCTGCTGCATCTGCCACACGCGCGTCTCTTCGAAATGTGACGTTACCGGCGCGCCGTGCTCGCCCAGCGTTTGCACCAGCCGCACATAGCCGACCACCGCCACGTCCCCCATCAGGCGCACTTTAGGGCTCGACATGGTCGTGGTCCGCGGGCTGTCTGACGGGCCGAGATCGAAATAGAAGTGGTGAAATTCCAACCCCTGGATCAGGTGGCCGCGCCCCTCGGGCTCGAAGGCCGTCAGCGTCGGATCGCACAGCGCCTGGTAGGTTTCCCAGTCGCCCGCGGCGATGCTCTCCAAGAGTTGTTGATTCAGCTCCAACAGTTCCTCTTCGCCGGGGTCGGGCATGGTGGCTTGCCTTTTTGAGTGCGTTACTTCAGAAGGTTCAACCGCCGCAGCTTGTCGCGGCACTCGTCGCGCTCGCGGCAGCGCGTCAGGTCGACCCACGTTGGATCCTGGGCGGCCAGAAAATCTTCCTCGGTCGCTTGCGCGCGGCCGGCGGCGGCGAGCCGATCGGTCAAGCCGCACGATCACTTCGCGCTCCAGCCGCGACAGAAACAGGCCTTGCAGGCGGTAGTCGACGAACGCTTCCCACACCAGCGGGAACAGCGGCCGCACGATCTGCTCGCCGATCGTGCGTGGCGTACTCGCGAATCTCCCACTGCGCGTGGCTCGTCCATCCGCAGCGCCAGAAAGTGCAGCAGGTTGTGCAGGTCGATTTTCCAGTAGGCTTCGGTGTAGGTCGACAGCGGCAGATCCTTGCGGGCCTGCTCGCGGGCCACGCCCAGGGCGATCCGCTGCTCGTACAGCTCGCGCGCCTGGCGCTGGAATTCGGCCTCGGCGGCGGAGAGCGCCGCGCCTTGCGCGGCGTCCAGAAGCTCGCCGCTGCCTTGGCGGTTTTGCGAGGCTTGCGTGCGCCAGGCGTCGGCCGGCGTGGTCTGCGTGGCGTCGATGGCCAGCGAGTAGCGCGTGCTGTATTCGTTCACGTTGGCCGTGCGATGGCGAATCCACTGCCGCCAGCAATCCATCGGCACGCGGACCAGCAGCTTCATCTCGGCCATTTCGAAGGGCGTCGTGTGTCGATGCCGCAGCAGGTAGCGAATCAGCCCGCGATCGTCGGAAACCTTGCGAGTGCCCTCGCCGTAGCTGACGCGCGCCGCCTGCACGACCGACTGGTCGTCGCCCATCACGTCGACCAGGCAGACGAAGCCGTCGTCGAGCACGGGAAATTTCTTCCAGCGCAGTTCGGCGAACGTGGTCGGCGTTGGTGGACATCGGGCTCTCGCTACTTCTTCGCCAGCAGTTCTTCGACCAGTTTGGCCACCAGCGACGGATTGTCCTGTTTCACCAGGTGCTCGATGCGCGCTGGCGGGCACCTTGAGCTTTTCCAGCGCACTCGACGATATTCTTCCATTGTTTTTGCCGGGCCTTGCCTTCGGCCAGGTACAGCTCGGTGACCAGCTCGCCCAGCCGCTGCAGCGAGATCGCCTCGCGGTTGTCGTAGTAGTTCTTGATGATCTTCTGCTGATACTTCGATCGTTCCGCCATGACGGTCTCCGTCGTTGGTCATTGTCGGCCACGGACCTCCGTTTCGCGCGTCCCGTGATCTTCTCCAAAAGGCCGGCCGTTGGCAACCGTTGATCGTTGGGGCCTCGACTACAGTGATTCCCGTCTTTCCCAGTTTCGCGCGGCGTTCTACCATAGCCGGCCATGGCCCAACGCGATACTTGGCAGCTCTGGGGAGGATTTTGGGTGACCAGCCTGGGCACGCTGGTCGGCCGCGTGCTGGGGCTGGTGCGCGACATGGCCACGGCGGCCCTCTTGGGCTTGGGCGAAGGGGGCGTCATGGACGCCTTCGTCGTCGCCTTTCGAGTTCCGAACCTGTTGCGGCGCATCTTTGGCGAAGGGGCGCTGGCCGCCAGCTTTCTGCCGGTGTTCAGCGGCCAGTTCCACAGCGATCCACGCCGCGCGTGGCAACTCGTCAGCGCGCTGTTCGCCTGGCTGGCGATCTTACTTTCGGCGATTGCCCTGGTCGGCGAAACGATCTGCGCGGCCTTGTGGTGGTTGGGCGGCGAAAGCGCCGACTCGATGCAACTGGTCGGCCTGACGGCGGCGCTGCTGCCCTACCTGGTGTTGATCTGCCTGGCCGCGCAAGCTTCGGTTGTGCTGCAAGCGCTCCTCGAGTTTCGCCTGCCGGCGCTGGCCCCGTCGCTGCTGAACGTTTGCTGGCTGGTGGCCGTGTGGGGCGTCGCACCCCGCTTCGCCGGCGACAAACTGGCGCAGGCTTACGTCATCGCGGTCGCGGTGCTCGTCTCAGGCGTGCTGCAACTGGCCGTGCAATGGCCGGCGCTTCGCAGGCTTGGGTTTCGCTTCAATTATGACTGGCCGGCCAGTCGCCAGGCATTCTGGCAAGTTGCTCGCTCGATGCTGCCGATCACGTTGGGCATGGCCGTGACGCAAATTAATACATTGCTCGACAGCCTGATTGCCTGGGGACTGTCGGCCGAGGGGGGTGCTTCGCAAACCATCGCCTGGCTGGGCGGCGCCGTGCATTACCCGATGCAATCGGGCGCGGCCGCGGCCATTTATTATGGCGAGCGATTTTATCAACTGCCCGTGGGATTGCTGGGGGTGGCGATCGCCACGGTGATTTATCCGCTCTTGAGCCGGCATGCCGCTCGCGGCGAGCCCCGGCGGATCGGCGCCGATCTGACGCTTGGCCTGCGGTTGGTGTGGTTCACGGCCTTGCCGGCAGGTGTCGGCATCATGCTGGTCGCCCAACCGTTGACCCATTTGCTCTTCGAGCGCGGCGCGTTTACGCTCGACGACGCGGACCGCGCGGCGCGGATGATCGCCTGCTATGCCAGCGGCGTTTGGGCTTACTGCGCCATCCCAGTGCTGGTGCGCGGCTATTACGCGGTGGGCAATCGCGCGACGCCGGCCAAGTTGGGCCTGATCGCCGTGGCGATCAACCTCGCGCTCAACCTGACGCTCATTTGGCCCTTGGCCGAGCGCGGGCTGGCCATCTCGACTTCGATCGCGGCGGGCGTGCAGGTGGCGCTATTGGCAGCGACGTTTTCGCGCACCGGCAGCCCCTTGGGTTGGAGCGATCTTGCCGGCACGCTGGTGCGAAGCGCGATAGCGGCCGCAGCCATGAGCGTCGTCGTCGTTGGCTTGCAGTATGCGGTTCCGCTCGATGCCGCCGGTGGACGAACGCGGCTGGCGGTGCAAGTGGCGCTGTCGATCGGCGGCGGCGCGATCACGTATCTGGCGGCCGCCTGGCTGTTGGGCATGCGCGAATTGCGCCTGTTGCTGACGCGGCCCAAGCCATCAGCGGACACGGTCGGCGATTAGGCGTTCGTCGCGAGAATCGGCCGCACGTTCGGTGTTGCCGGACAACACACGGGGCAGTCGCTGCCCGAAGCCAACGACGACCGGCGAACCGTCAGCCAGAAAAACGCTGTCGGGCGGCGACGCCAATCGTTGGCCGAGGTTCTGCCCATACAGGCCCGCGAAGTCGCAAGTCAGCGACCACTCGTCGACCGGCGCGATTCGCCAGCGAGGATGATCGACCCGATACTCGACCGTGCCGCCGTCGCGCTGCCGACTATAACCCCAGTAGTGCTCGGCGATGAACGTCTCAAGCGAGTCCGGCGGCGTTTCTCGGCAGGGTCCTCGGCCTTCGACCCGCAGAGAATTCTCTGTTCCCTGAAGGCGCCAATGATATTCCACGCACCTGCGAGCGTCGCGTCTGGCGATCTGGTGCGACATCGACGCGGTGACAAAGTTTTCGTTGTACACGTGCCGCGCCACCAGGGCCACGCACACGCGCGGGACGATCTCTTTGATAAACACCACGCCGCGACGCGTCTCGCCGTCGACGAATCGCTTGACGTAAAACCGCAGGTTCACTTCTTCGAAGGCCGTGTGAAACGGGATCGCGATTTTCAGCAACCGGGTTCTGGCCCAGCGGAAACCGACGAGGCTGACGTACGCGCGGCCGTCGAACGCGTCGAGCTCGGTGCCGTGCGGAATGAATCGCCCGAGCAGCGGCGCGGGCACCTCCCAGTTGAACATCGCCAGATCGCGCCACTCGGCCGTCATGAAGGGCATCATGCGAGTCGTCCTTGAATGAATCCCAGACAAAAAGTTGAGGCTGCCCGGGAATTGCGGCACACTAGCCCGAAGCGCAAGCGAGGGTTCCTCGTCTTGCGTCCCTCGCTTGCGCTTCGGGCTAGTATCGGAAGGCACTGCGCGTCGCGTTTTTGCACCTCGAATTCCCGGACAGCCTCAACAAGTTGTCTGGGCCACCCAATACTACCTGCTCGCTGCCGACACTGGCACAAACTTGCTAGCCGATGATTTGCCGGATCGGCTGGCCGAAGTCGATGGCCAGCCGCTTGCGGCCGGGGACTTCGAGCCGTTTGGGATCGATGCCCAACTGGTGCAGCACGGTGGCGTGAATGTCGGTGACGTAGTGCCGGTCTTCGATGGCGTGGAAGCCCAGCGCGTCGGTGGCGCCGTGGGCGATGCCCCCTTTCAGCCCGCCGCCGGCCATCACGACCGAGAAGGCGAAGGGATGATGGTCGCGGCCGTCGCTCCCCTGCGTGCCGGGCGTGCGGCCGAACTCGGTGCCGATCACCACTATCGTCTCGTCGAGCATGCCGCGCTGCTTGAGATCTTTGACAAGGGCCGCGATCGGCTGATCGACCTGGGCACAGTTCTTGGCATGATTGACCTTCAAGCCGCCGTGGGCGTCCCAAGCGCCGGCGCCGCCGTTGCTGCCGTGAAAAATCTGCACGAATCGCACGCCTTGCTCGACCAGCCGTCGGGCCACCAGACACTGCGCGGCCGAACGTTTCGGTTTCCTTTTGATCGAGCCCGTAGAGCTTGCGAATCGACTCGGTCTCGGCCTCGCAATTCACCACGTCCGGCACGGCCGCTTGCATGTGGAAGGCCAGCTCGTACGACTTGATGCGGGCTCGAATGGCGGCATCCTCGGGATACTCGACAGCCGACAACCGGTTGAGTTGGCCCAGAAGCTCCAGCTCGCTGGCTTGCTCTTCGCGAAAGACGTCGGTTCCGGGCGCGGCGAAGGGGAGCGGGTTTTTCGGGTCGACCCCCAATTGCACGCCGTTGTGCTCGGGCCCCAGATAATGGGCGCCGTGCGCGCCGATTCCGCCGCAGCAGTCGGCGATGGGCGTGCCGAGCACGACGAACCGCGGCAGGTTGTCGTTGAGCGACGCCGAGGCCGTAGTGAATCCAGGAGCCGATCGTGGGGAATTGTCCTTCCAGCACGTGGCGTCCGGTGTGGAATTGCAGCTGGGCGCCGTGATTGTTGTCGGTGGTCCACATCGAGCGCACCACCGCCAGGTCGTCGGCGCACGAGCCCAGATGCGGCCACCAGTCGCTGACTTCCAAGCCGCTCTGCCCGCGTTTTTGAAACGCGACCTGCATCGGAAACAGCTTGTGGCGGATATGGCCGTTGGCGTCGTCGGGCACCACGATCCGCAGATTCTCGCTGACAAACGACGCGGCGAGCACGTCTTTGTGTGGGGTCTGGCCGATTTCCTGCCCGGCGAACTCGTTGAGTGCCGGCTTGGGATCGAAACTTTCCAGGTGGCTCATGCCGCCGACCAGAAAAATCCAGATCACGTTTTTGGCTTTGGGGCGCAGATGGGGCTGGCCGGTGGGCGGGCTCCACGCGTCGGCTTCGACGGCCCGGCAGATACCGTCGCGCAGCAGCATTTCGCCAAGCGCCAGCCCGGTGAAGCCCATGCCCACGTCAGCCAGAAACGCCCGCCGCGGCATCCGCGCCTCCCTCTCCCTCCGGCCCGCGGCGAGCTCTGTCGAGCTGGAGAGGGCCGGGGCGAGGGTGCCCTCAAGAGAGTCATCCATCCGGTTCGAACGCTTCAAATTCTGAAAGCGACGCTTCAAGTTAATTCCCCTCACCTAACCTCTCCCGGAGGGAGAGGAATCAGACTTATCGCACCGTCAGGAAATCGTTGTGGTTCAAGAGCACGTGGACCAGGTTTTCGCGGGCCCGCTGGTGTGGGTCGGCGGCCGGTTTGACCGCGTTTTCTCCGCCGGCGGTAAATGCCGCCAGCAGCTTGGGATCGGCGAAGCGGCCCGACTGGGCGGCCAGGAATTCGAGACAGGCGGTCCGCTCGTCGGCAGTGGGCGGACGACACAGGATGCGCTCGAAGGCCGCGTCGACGAACGCCGCCAGGCTTTCAGGCGTGGCCTGCGTGTTCAACTCGCCGGCCAGCGTGCCGGCCAGACGCCGGGCCTGGGCCAACGTGAGCGAGCTGTTGATCATCGCCAGCGCCTGCTGCGGCACCACCGTCTCGCTGCGGCGATAACAATCGGTCACGTTGGGGCTGTCGAACATTTCCAGGAACGTGACTTTCTTTTCCTTGCTGCTGCGAAAGTAAATGCTGCGCCGCGGCACGGTCAGGCCGGCGTTCTGTTCCAACTCGGGCCCGAACATGGTCGCGTCGAGCGAGCCGGCCACGCACAGCGTACTGTCGCGCACCGCTTCGGCTTCCATGCGCCGCGGGTTCATCCGCCACAGCAGCAGATTTTCCGGATCGAGCTTGGCATTCGCCATGCTCGACTCGTCGGCACTCGACGAAACCATGCGATAGGCCGAGCTGGTCACCAGCAGCCGATGGATCGGTTTCATCCGCCAGCCTTGCTCCATCAGTTCGACCGCCAGCCAGTCGAGCAGGGCCGGATGGGTTGGCCGCTTGCCGTTGAGGCCGAAGTCGAACACGGTCGGCACCAGCGGGCTGCCGAAGTGCCGCAACCAGATGTGATTGATCGCCACTCGGGCGGTGAGCGGATTGTTCGTCGAGGCGATCCAACGCGCCAGCGCCGCGCGTCGGCCGGTGCTGGCGGCCGGATAGACCTCGCCGAAACGGGTGTAGGTCTCGCTAGCCTGGCCCAAGGCGGTTTGGGCCGCTTCTTGAGCTTTGCGGGCTTCGGCCAATTTGGGTTCGATCTGGGCGGTCTTCTTCTTGGCGGCTTCAGCCTTCTTGGCATCATCGCCGCCGACGCGCGCCTGAGCCAGTTCGTGTTCGAGCCGCATCACGTTTTGCTTCGCGTCGAGCGAGTTGGCGACCCGTTCGGCCCGGCTGGCTTCGCCGGCCAGCTCCTTGGCGTTGGCAGCCGGCGGCGTGGCGAAGGCGGCGTTGTCGGCTGCCAGTTTGGCTCGCACGGCCACCAGTTTTGCCGCGGCGGCGAGCATCGCCTGTTCGGCCAGGTTGGCCGACAACTGGGCATCGGCGACGGCCGCGTTCAGCGCAGGTTCGTCGGGCTCGGCCGGCTTGTCGACGGGTTTTTCGGCGGCGGGCGTTGGCGGCGCCGGCGCGTCGGCGCCATTGGCTGCCGCGACCGGTTCCTTGGGGGGCGTCGCCTTGGCTTTCGCGGCGATGAAGTCGGCCAGCTTTTTGCGCACTCGGCCAGCGCGGCGCCGGCCTTGCCGAGCGCCGCTTCGTTTTCGTTCGCCGCCGCCAAAGCTTGCGAAAGCGTTTCCTGCTGCACGAAGCTGCGCAAGCCCGGATAGTAAGCGGTCGGCGACAGCGGCACCGCCTCGAACTTCAACTCGTCGCCCCCCAGCACCGCGGCACCGTCGGCGGCAGCGGATGCTCCTTGTCGGGCCTGGCTTCGCTGCCGCGGACGAACAGAAATGTCGGCGTCTCGGCCTTGGCGTCAAACACGCGCACCAGGCCGTCGCGCTTGGTGTCGGCGGTTCCCGGCACGCGGTCGGTACGCACGTCGTACGGCTCGAACATGGCCCGAAACTGGTAGTACTCGGTCTGGAGGATCGGATCGTACATGTGATCGTGGCAGCGGGCGCAATTGATCGTGACGCCGAGGAACGCCTTGGAAGTGTGTTCGACGGTGTTTTCCATCCACACGTTGCGATTGAACTTGAACCAGTTGCGCACCAAAAAGCCGGTGGCCCGCAGGGCCGACGGATCGTCGGGCGCGGTTTCGTCGGCGGCCAGCATGTCGCGGACCATCGCGTCGTAGGGCTTGTCGGCGTTGAGCGATTCGATGATCCAGTCGCGCCACCGCCAGATGTGCGGCTGGCTTTCGCGCACTTCCGCGCCGTAGCCGTCCCAATCGCTGTAGCGCCACACGTCCATCCAATGCCGCCCCCAGCGTTCGCCATATTGCGGGCTGGCCAGCAGCTTGTCGACGACGCGTTCGTAGGCGTCGCCCGAGTTGTCGGCCAGAAACTCGCGCAGCTCGACGTTGCTCGGCGGCAGGCCGATGAGGTCCAAATAAACCCGACGCAACAGCACGTTCTTCGGCGCCGCCGGGCTCGGTTTCAGGCCACGTCGTTCGTGCTCGGCCGCCAGGAAACGATCGATCGGATGCGTGGCCCAAGCCGCGTTTTGCACCGTGGGCAATTCGGCACGGACGGGCTTTTGAAATGACCAATGCTTGCGCGGGTCGTCGGGCAGTTTTTCGTCGGGCGCAGGCGCACCTTCGTCGATCCAGGTTTTGAGCGTGGCGATTTCGGCGTCGGACAGCGGCTTGGCGTCCTTCGGCATCTGCTCGATATCGCCGTCGCCTGTGACGGCGCTGAATCAGCCGACTCTCCGCTGCTTTGGCCGCGATGCCTGGCCCGCTGTCGCCCCCCTGGCGGATGAACGTGACGTGGTCGAGCCGCAGCCCCGACTTCTGCCGCAGCGACCCGTGGCAACTGTAGCAGTGCTGCCGCAGGATCGGCTTAACGTCGTTGACGTAGTCGACCGCCGCCGCCGGCGTGGCCTGAGCCAACGTCAACAGCAAGAACAGACAGCAGGCGGGAACACGCATGTCAGGCGTCCTGTGCTTTCCGAACGCGGCGGGCGGGATGATATCGACCGCCGTTTATGATACCCGCCAGCGCTGGGGCGGGGCAATCCTCGGGCGGAGTCCGGGTAGTGTCCTAACAGTGTGATGGTCCGGGGCGGGCGTCAAGTGTGGTTAGGATCGACGATAATTGCCTCGGGAAATAAGCGTTCAAGCTGCGCCATTTCCTCTTCGTCCAATATGCGAGGCGAGTAGATTTGGGAAACTGATCGGCCCCCTAAGATTCTCACCCACCACGAGGCCGACGGGCCGTTCTCGACTTGCTGGCTATCAAGCACGATCGCTCCGGGCACATGCCTCCAACGCTGGAAAACTGTCTCGCGACTGTTCACTCGATGCAGATTCCACCCCAGCCAGCTTGCCGCGATCGTCACGATCACAAAGACCGTCCGCAACGAGAAGCGGAACCAATGGTTCTTGGGGGTGGGAGCCACTATCCAACCCAGGTCAAATGCTCTGTGATTATCCACTCCTTGCCCCGTCGTTCCAGGGTGATGATGTCTCCACCCCCGCTGAGCGGCTTAGGGTTTTCTGGTCCGGTCCGAACCTCGACTTTTCCTGGTGCAACAACTTGGATTATTTCGATGTTCGCGCTCAGTTGATGGTTAATCGTGACAACACGCCGGATCATTGCATAATCCACGTCATCCAATTCGCCCCCGAACGTCAGCTTCTCCAAGCTGTCTCGGACAGGTGTTTTGGTGGTAACGACATGCAGCAAAGGTCGACTCGGTTGCGCATTCGTGCCCACGATTAGCGCTGCCAGAATGGCGAGCACCGCCATTGCTGCCAAGAGTTGTCGCCATCCGCTCATTCCGCCATGTTAGCAGGGGCGAATGGCTCAGGCGCTAACCCCCAGAAAGATTCGCCGGGAGCCGGAATGTGCGCCTGATCGCCATTACGGCCGCGCTGCTCGCGATTGCACGTGCTGCCCCATCCATTCGAGATAGCCGCGGGCGTAGGCGTCGAGGTTTTCGCCGCTGCCGCCGCCGCGGATGGGGGAGCACATTTCGTAGTTGGCCAGGCCGTCGAATCCGCCTTCGGCCAGGCCGGCGAAGAACGCTTCGTAGTCGATGAAGCCGTCGCCAAACGGCACGGCGCGGACCATGTCGGGCAGCAGGCGCTCGTAGTTGACCAGCTCAGGCCGATAGCGGTAGCGCGGCACGCGGATGTAATCGGCGTTGGTCGTGATGGCGGTGTAGGGGGCCATCCGCTTGGCCGTCTCGTACAATGCCTCGCCGCGCAGGGCGGGGGACCAGGCATCAAAAGCCAGCTTGACGTTGGGCCGGTCAACGTCGGTCAGCAATTCCAACAGCGCGTCGCTGTCGAGCGCCACGTCGTGATGATTCTGCACGGCCAGCGTGACGCCGAAATCGGCCGCCCGATCGGCGCATTCGCGCAGGCTCGATACGACCAGGTTCCAGGCCGCGGCCGGCGCGGTGTCCGGCGGCTCGTACGCGGTGAACACGCGGACGATGTTGGCATCGAGTGCGCTCGCCAGCCGGGCCAGCGAGCCGACGTATTCGAACTGCATCTCGGCGAACGGCACTTCGGCGGCCCGCTGCTGCGAGAAGTCGGTATAGCCGGCCACGGCTCCGCAGCGAACCTGGTGCTCGTCCAGCTTCGCGCGAATCGCCTTGAGCGCCCGAGGGTCGACGTCGAGCGGCGCCAAGTGCGGCCGCTTGCCCATCAGCATCACCGAGCGATAGCCCAGCTCGGCGGCCTTGGCAATGAAGGCGTCCAAGTCGAGACGCTGCTGACCCCAGAGCCCGGCGTAACTGACGGAGAACAGGCTGAGGTGCATGCGGGAGTAGTGGTTAGTGGTTGGTGGTCAGTGGTTAGAGAAAAAATAGCCGACCACGGCCACTGGGGTCAGCCGACCAGCTCTTTGATGGGCGGGTGGTGGTCGGCGATGTATTCGGGGCGGCCGGAGAGGTCGGTGACGGTGATGGTGTCGGCGTCGATGCCGAGGCGGTTGTAGAGCGTGGCGTGGACTTCTTCGAAGGTGACCGGGCGGTCTTTGGCTTCGGCGGCATTGCGGTCGGTGGTGCCGATCACCTGGCCGGTGCGCATGCCGCCGCCGGCCAGCAGGGCGCAGGAGACGTTGGGCCAGTGGTCGCGGCCCGCACCGGGGTTGATCTTGGGCGTGCGGCCGAACTCGCCCCACACGATGACGGTCACGTCCTTGTCGAGCCCGCGCTGGTGCAGGTCGTCGACCAGGGCCGTCACGCCCTGATCGAGCGGCGGCAGGTTGGTGCGGCACAGCGTGAAATTCGAGCCGTGATAATCCCAGAAGCTGAAGCTGATAGTGACGCAGCGCACGCCGGCCTCGACCAGCCGCCGGGCGGTGAGAAACTGCTGCATCAGTCGCGGGGCGCCGTCGCCTTGATGCTCCGGCGTGCCGATGCCGTAGCGATCGCGGACGGCACGCGATTCTTTTTCCAGGTCGAGCGCTTCGGCCAGCTTGCTCGAGGTGAGCACGCCGAAGGCTTGCCGCTGAAACGCGTCCATGCCGTCCATCATGCCGCTGGCGTCGGCGGTGCGGTTGAAGTGGTCGAAGGCCCGCACCAGGTTTTCGCGATCGCCCAGCCGTTCGAGCGTGACGCCTTGCAGCAGCAGGTCGTCCTTGCCTTCGCCGTTGGGCTGGAAGGGGACGTAGGCCGGGCCCAAAAAGCCGGGCTTGCCCGAGTTGTAGGGCGTGTGCTGCATTTTGGGCGACAGGCCAACATAGGGCGGCATGGCGGGCGTGGACGGGCCTTTGAGTTTGGCGACCACCGAGCCGAACTCGGGCCAGCCACCTGGCGGTTGCCGGCGATGGCTGCGGCCGGTGAGGCACTGAAACGAATAGTGGTCGCCGGTGGCGCCGACGATCGTGCGGATCGGCACGAGCTTGTCCATCATGCCGGCCATCAGCGGCAGGTGCTGGCAGATTTCAATGCCTGGCACGTTGGTCTTGATGGGTTTGAATTCGCCGCGGACTTCCGCCGGCGCGTCGGGCTTCAGATCGAACATGTCCTGGTGCGGCGGCCCGCCAGGCAGGTAGATCATAATCACCGACTTGTGCGAACTGCCGCCGCCGGCCTCGGCCCGCAGCACGTCCGCCATCGACAGCCCGCCGAGCGCCAGCGAGCCAATCTTCAAGAACCCGCGCCGCGACACGCGATCGCAAAAGTTCCCCTGGCGAGCCTGACCCAAGATAGTGAGCATCGAGCGCGATCTCTCAACACGGCGACAATCGTTCGGCGGGAAAAACAGGGCAGATCCCGACCCGCATCATATCAACCTTTGTGGATCGATGCCAGTTTAGTGCGGGGCAGGTCTTGAGTCAGTCTGATTTCTGGCCTTCTCGAATTCGGTCTCGTCGGCGTTTCCTTCGATAGAACATGAGCATAGCGCCGATCACCAGCGCAAGTACCACGAAAGGGGGCGTTGGTCGATTGCGGTAGCTCGCCGCTGCAACGCCGATATAGATCGACGCCAGGGTGAGCCAGAAGATCAGCTGCCAGAGACGGAATTGATAGGCTGGCTTCGGGCCGTTGCTCATGAAGACATCATAGCCGAGCGGGGATTTTACAAACGGCAGTGGACGATTTTGAAATCGGCATTTCTGGCCGGTCGGCTACTGGGTCAACCCCGCCTTATTGATCGCCTGTTGCAGGTCGTCGATCGAGATTGGCTTGACGAGATGCTGGTCGATGGTGGCTTCCTTGGATTTCTCGATATCGCTCTCGAACCCGTAGCCGGTCACGGCGATGATGGGCACGGTTTTGAAGTCGAGGTCTTTGCGAATCAGGCCGGCGAGCTGGTAGCCGTCCATGTCGGGCAGGCCGATGTCGAGAAAAATGATCTGCGGCTTGAAGCCGTGCAGCATGGTCATGGCCTCGTGGCCGGTGGTGGCGAATTGGACTTCATGGCCCAGCACTTCGACCATCCTGCTGATCAGCTTGGCTTGAACCAAACGATCTTCGACCACCAGAACCCGCACTTTAGCCTGGCCGTCCATAGATGATCCTCGCTGGGTCAGAACCTATCCGAGAACCGCTGAGAAGAGGGGGACAGTCCCATTTTGCTCCGAAGACTGCGCAGAATTGGGACAGTCCCCGACGGTTCACGGATTAGTTCTCATTTCGAAAAGGGACGCTCGGCGATTGGCTTCGTTCGTGCCTCCATTATACGGCGACTTCAATTCCACGGCACCCGCAGAATATGAAAGAACACCCATACGCCGGCACCCCCGGTACGCACCTGGGCCGGGCGGTTCATTCGCCTATCGAGTTGGCCACTTTCGTGAACGTGGCCTTGGCGGTGCAGCCGAGCGTTTGCACCGCGTTGAGCGCAACCATCACGATGAGCGCGAGCATGACCGCGTACTCGGTGGTCGTGGGTCCGTCCTCGGACCATGCCAGATGCCAGATTCGCCGTGCAAGAGTTTTCATAAGATCGCGCGGAAGCATGGCCCAACGATTGATGGAAAGCGCTCAACTCAAGGATAGATCACAAATCCGGCCCCCGCTCGCCGGCCGAATTCTCTCATTTCGGTAAGAAACGCGTCCTTCACGCGGCAGGCTCGGGCGGATCGGCTTTGGGGCGCTCGTCGCCGATTTTCTCCGATACGTGTTCTTCGGCCTCGATGACGTGGTGCATTTCGGGCTGGATCAACTCCTGCAGCGGAAGGAACGAACTTCCGCCTCCGGGCTTGGGCTGCTTGTACCAGTAATAGACGTAGCCGCGCTCTTCGAGCCGCAGCAAAAACCGATGCAGGCCGTACACGACAAATGGGGCGGCGATCAGGAGAAATATCCACATCGACGATTCTCCAAACGGTGCCCGAGCGGCTTCAAAACGGAACTCTGCGGTCATCCAACGCCGAGGGGATCAGCCGCACGTCGCACTCGGGGTAGATCGACCGGATGCGACGCACGTCGCTGGCCGTGTATTGGTCGTCGGGCAAGCGGACGTCCATGTCGAGCGGTATGGCGCCTAACAACGTCCAAAGGTACGGGATAGTCTTCTTCGGCCGCGCCGCCGGCGGCGCCTTGGCACCCGCCAGGCGTGCGGCGGGTGTCAAGGGTGCGACCTCGGCAATAACGCGACAATGTTCCAAGGTACGCAGAAAACCGGGCGACGCCAGCAGCCGGTCTCGCTCGTGCACCCGATTCACGTTCCAGCCCAGCACGAGTGCGAGCAATGTGAACGCCGCCAGTAACGTCCGCAGACTATAGCGGAACCAACGCCGTCGAGGCTTGCGGGCTGCGTCCATGGCGTGCCTCATTATACCGCAATACTTCCTGTAGTGGACCAGGACCGTTCTTGGCGAGCCGTCGCGATCGGTATCGCACCGCGGCCCGTGTTACTGTGCGCGCTTGATCACGGCGAGGCGGGCTGAGATGCGCGCGACGAGAGCGCCAAAGATCATCGCGAGCATGGAATGACTGATTAGCCGCCAACCTCCAAACAAATGATAGTTGAAGTTGGGGTCCAGCCTGGTCTGATCTAGCAAAAAACTGTGGATGCTTGGAACGTCGTCAAGTCGCTTGACCACCATGCCAATGACAGTTGCTTCCGGTAGAAAGTCGGCGGGCCTGGGAGCGACGATCGCCACGAACAAGTAGCTGCCGGCCGCAAACGCAAAAGCACCTCGAAAGACTTGAGCATCCTTCGCTCCGACCGCGGCGGCAATGGCGGCGACGAGGACTCCGCCGAACGTTATCAAAAAGACGAACTGAGCCCAGATGATGTTGCAATGGACTGCAAAAGCGCAGATCAGGGCAGCATAAACCAGTATGCCCAACATTGCCTTTAGGGAGAAACGCATGCGCACGATCTCTGGTTGTCTGCGCAACATCGGCCGGCGCGGGCACTGTCATCGTCCCCTACGCCAGAATTTTTTGCACCACGTTTCCGGCGACGTCGGTGAGGCGGAAGTCGCGGCCTTGGAAGCGGTAGGTCAGCCGCTTGTGGTCGACGCCCAGCAGGTGCAGGATCGTCGCCTGGAAATCGTTGGCATGGATGCCGTCTTCGACCAGGTTGTAGCCGAAATCGTCGGTCTTGCCGATCTGAATGCCCGGCTTGATGCCGCCGCCGGCCATCCAGATGCTGAAGCAGCGCGGATGGTGATCGCGGCCAAAGCTGTTCTTGCTGATCGCGCCTTGGCTATAGGCCGTGCGGCCGAACTCGCCTCCCCAGATGACGAGCGTCTCGTCGAGCAGCCCGCGCTGCTTGAGATCTTTAACCAGCGCGGCCGAGCCCTGGTCGCAGATGCCACACTGCCGCTTCAATTCGTTGGGCAGGTTGCCGTGATGGTCCCAATCGCGATGATACAGCTGCACGAACCGCACGTCGCGCTCGGCCAGGCGCCGGGCCAGCAGGCAATTGTTGGCGAACGAGGCCTTGCCCGGCTCGGCGCCGTACATGTCGAGCACGGCCTTCGATTCCTTGGAAATGTCCATCAGCTCCGGCACGCTGGTCTGCATGCGATAGGCCATTTCGTAGGCGTCGATGCGCGTGGAAATCTCGGGGTCGCCGACCGCTTCGAGCTGCAGGCGGTTGAGCTGCTGCACGCCGTCGAGCAGTTGGCGGCGCGTGGCCGGATCGATCCCCTCGGGATTCGATACGTACAGCACCGGATCGCCCGTCGAGCGAAACTGCACGCCTTGATACTTGCTGGGCAGGAAGCCGTTGCCCCAGTAGCGGGCCAACAGCGGCTGGCCGCCACCGCCGGACAATAGCACCACGTACTCGGGCAGGTTCTTGTTCACGCTGCCCAGGCCATAAGCCATCCAGGCGCCGATCGTCGGCCGGCCGGGCTGCTGGTTGCCGGTCAACAGATAGGTGACGGCCGGATCGTGGTTGATCGGGTCGGTGTGCATCGAGCGGATCAGGCAGATGTCGTCGGCGATGCTGCCGATGTGCGGCATCATCTCGGTCATTTCCGCGCCGCACTGTCCGTATCGCTTGAAATCGTAGGCCGGTCCGACCATGAACAGATTGGCCTGGCCGCTGGTCATGCCGGTGATCCGCTGGTCGCCGCGAACGCTCTTGGGCAGTTCCTGGCCGGTGAGCTCCTTGAGCTTGGGCTTGTTGTCGAAAAGATCGATGTGCGACGGCGCGCCGGACATGAACAGATAGATCACCCGCTTGGCCTTGGGGGCGAAGTGCAAGAAGGGCAACGCGCCCTGCGTGGCCAGGTGCGGCGCGGAAGTTTCGGCGTGCAGTCCGCCGTTGAGCAGCGAGGCCAATGCGATGGCGCCGAGCCCGCGGGCCGATTGGCCCAACAAGGTTCGCCGCGTGATGTCTCGGCTGAATTGCTGGTTGAGTTGCTGTTCGAGATTCATGGCCTAACCCTTGGTGATCGTTTCGTCGAGGTTCAACAGCACGTTGCCCAGCGCGGTCCAGGCGGCCAGCTCGCCCTCGTCGACGCCGGCCGGGCGGGGCGATTCGCCCACGCCGATCAGTTTAGTCGCCGCCTGCCGGTCTTGCTTGTAGTGGGCCAGCTGGGCGTCGAAAATCTTCGTCAGCACGTCCAGTTCTTTCGCGTCGGGCGCCCGGGCGGTGCAGAGTTTGAAGGCGAAGGCCAGCCGCTCCGCCGTGGTTGAGCCCCCTTCGGCGATGATCCGCTGGCCGAGCACGCGGGCGGCCTCGACATAGGCGGGATCGTTCAGCAGCACCAGGGCCTGCAAGGGCGTGTTGGTGCGGGCCCGGCAGTCGGTGCAGACTTCGCGGTTCGGCGCGTCGAACGTGACCATCGGCGGATAGGGGAGGGCCCGTTTCCAATAGGTGTAGATGCCGCGGCGATAGAGATCGATGCCGTGGCTTTGCACGTAACTCTGCGATGTAAATCCCGACCCGAATCCGACCTCTTCCCACAAGCCCGGCGGCTGATAGGGCGAAACGCTCGGGCCGCCCAAGCGGCCGTCGAGCAAGCCGCTGACGGCCAGCGCGTTGTCGCGAATCATTTCGGCGTCGAGCCGGAAGCGCGGCCCGCGCGCCAGCAGCCGGTTGTAGGGATCGTGCTTGTGCACTTCGGCGTCGACGTGCGACGCTCTGGCGGTAAGTGGCCGACATCACGATCAGCTTTTGCAGAGCCTTAACGTCCCAGCCGCTGGCGACGAACTGGCTGGCCAGCCAGTCGAGCAGTTCGGGATGGCTGGGCCATTCGCCTTGCGTGCCAAAATCTTCGCTCGTCTTGACCAGGCCCGTGCCGAAGTATTGCTGCCAGTAGCGATTGACCGTCACGCGGGCGACCAGCGGATTGGCCGGATCGACCAGCCAGCGGGCCAGGCCCAGGCGGTTGGCCGGAGCGCCGGGGGGAAGCGGCGAAAGGCTGGCCGGCACGCCGGGAGTTACCTTGTCGCCCTTGGTGCGGAAATCGCCCCGCACCAGCACGAACGTCTCGCGCGGCTGCGGCATTTCTTCCATCACCATCGTCTGCGACAGCGATTTCTCGAGCTTGGCCTGCGCCGCGCGAATCTCTT
>CAWDFN010000001.1:4800000-7809271 GCA_963801675.1 uncultured Planctomycetia bacterium | reverse complement strand
CGATCTTTTTTTCGAGCGGATCGAACACGCCGCGGGTCTTGGGATAATAATAGCGCACGAAATAGTCGCGCAGCGCCTGTCGCCGCGGCTCGCTGCGTTTGGCGGGCTCGACCTTGATCGTCTCCTGCACGGCCGGCGGAGCTGACGACTTCGAGCGCGAGCGTTCGGCCAGTTCCCAGGTCTCTTGATGGTTGAAGATCGCCGGGCCTTGCGGCGAACGGGTGACGATGCCCAGCTTATCCCAGAACATGTGGCCGCCGAACTGCGTGCAAGCCCAACCGTTGACCGGCGTGCCCGGCGCCAGGCCCAACGACTCGGCGTCGACTTCCAACCGCACCCAGCGCCCGTCGGCGGCAGCGGTCCCACGGCCAGGCGGCTCGCACTTTTGCCGGTTCCCCAGGGGATTTTGTCTTCGCCCCAGTAGGCCCGATGCTCCCAGGTGCCGTCATTGAACTGCAACATGACCTGCTCGGGCGGATTGGCCGGATCGAGAAACACGTGCGCGACCAGCTTGTCGCCGGCGCCGATGATCAGCGGATACTTGGCATCGGTGAAAAAGTGCTGGCTGGTGCCCGAGGCGGTTCGCTCGCTGGCGCGGCGGCCTTGCAGCACCGGTTGTGGCGAGCTGACCCAATGCCACGAGTCGGCCTTTTCTTGTCCGTCGATTTTGCCGCCGGCCGGCACGTCGTCATCGACCCACACGTATTCGCGCGGCTCGGCGGGCAACTCGGCGGAGGCCGAGGGAGGATCGACCGTCACTTTGGCCAACTCGGCCTCGATTTGCGATTCCACGGCTTCGATCTGGCGGCGCAATTCGTCGGCCTGGGCCGTCTGCTCGGGCGAGGCGACGCGAATGCTGGGCTTGGGGTTTTCCTTCTGGCCGTCGAGACCCTGCTCGGGCACGCTGTTGAAGTAGGCGAAGAGCTGATAGAACTCGCGTTGCGTGAACGGGTCGTACTTGTGGTCGTGGCACTCGGTGCAGGCCAAGGTCGAGCCGAGCCACACCGTGGCGGTGGTGGTCACACGATCGCCGACGTACTTGGTCAGATACTCGGCCGGGTCGGCGCCCCCTTCGAAGTTGACCATCACGTTGCGATGAAAGCCGCTGGCGATCTTCTGGTCCAGCGTGGCGCCGCTCAACAGGTCGCCGGCGATCTGCTCGATGGTGAACTCGTCGAAAGACAGGTTGCGGTTGAAGGCGTTGATCACCCATTCGCGATAGCGCCACATGTCGCGGTGGTTGTCGATGTGATAGCCGTTGGTGTCGGCATAGCGGGCCAGGTCGAGCCAGCGCTGAGCCATCCGCTCGCCATAGCGCGGCGAGGCCAACAGTCGATCGACCAGTTTCTCGTAAGCGCCGGGCTCGCGTCGGCCACGAAGGCGTCGACTTCGGCGATCGAGGGGGGCAAGCCGGTCAGATCGAAACTCAGCCGGCGAATGAGCGATGCCTTGCTGGCCTCGGGCGATGGCTTGAGACCGTCGCGGTCGAGCCGCTGCATGATAAAGTTGTCGATCGGCGTTTTGGGCCACGTCGGGTCGCTGACCGCCGGCAGCGCGGGACGCTCGACCTTCAAGTACGACCAGTGACCTTTCCACTTGGCCCCCTGGTCGATCCAGGCGCGCAGCTTGGCGATCTCCTCGGGCTTGAGCCGTTTGCCGGCGTCCGGGGGCGGCATGACCAGCTCATCGTCGGTCGACGTGATCCGCGCGATCAGCTTGCTGGCAGCGCTGTCGCCCGGCACGATGGCGAAGCCGTCCGACTCGAGCGGCGCCACGGCCGCCTCCTGCTTGTCGAGCCGCAACCCGGCCTGCCTCTTGCCGGCGTCGGGCCCATGGCAGGCATAGCAATTGTTCGACAGAATCTGGCGAACGTCGCGGTTGTAGTCGATCTCGTCGGCGGCCTGTGCGGGCGCCGGCAGAACCGCCAGCGCGAGCGCAAAGAGAACTAGCAGCGGGGTGCGGATCAGGAGTGGCAAAGTACGGTCCAAGGCGGGAAACGTCAGGGCCGATTTTGATGGAAGGCAGGCAGGAGTCGAACCCATCCATTACAGCAGAAACGGGGGGAATTGTCCAATTCTTTGCTGGCGCGGCAGTGGGTTAGTGTAGTCGGAGATTATTATGGAATTCCCTTAAGCGGCCCCGCCCCGGTCATTCCGTCCGATCCAGAAGGCGCAAGCCACCAAGGCGATGCCCGCACCCAAGAACAGAATTCCAATCGTTAAAGCGCCATTGTCTTTCAGGGTCCGGCCGTGAGCGGCAAATCGATAGGCCAACAGAAAGCACGGAATGGAGATGAGCTTCAGCAGCGTGTTTTTGCTCATTCCGTTTTTCCGGTAGTGCGTAAGGGCTCCACCCCATCGATTCCCCTAGGCAAGAACACGGCGCACGTTTCAAGCCAGTGCCGTCGATGCAGTTGGCCTTCGCTCATGGGCGCATTATAGCCGGATCATCGCTTGCGCAGAACGCTCCACACGACGGCCACCACAAGCACCACCAACAGGCCACCGGTGCCCAGCAAGAGCAAATCGCTCACGCGGAAAGAGAAAGCGCCGCTGCCCCAGTCGATATCCATGGGGGCATTATAGCCAGCCGGCAACCCAGCCGGTGCAGAGACAGATCAGGAGCCCAGCTGTGGCGAGCACTGTGGCCAGCAACCACTTCGGCGGATTGCCGTCGTAGATCATGGGGGCATCATAACCGTGGCGCAAAAAATTGAGGCGCCCGTGTAGTGGGCCCGTTTGAAATCACAAACTGTCCGAGTTCTTCGGCTCCTGAGGCATTCGTAAGGCATCTGTGGAATAGCAGGTTTCGACGAAGCCATCGGCCTTAAACAACAAGAAGGCGCCGATAATCATGTAGCCCGTGCCGATCAAGATGTATGTGCTGAGCGCAGTCCCGTCGTGCGGTGACAGGGTCGCAGGCAAATAAGCCAGGCCGTAGACGAACCAATAGAGGCCGATTGCTCGAATCAAAGCGCCGAAGAATTGGGGAGCTGTCATTGGGCACCGTGAGGGGGGGTAGTGGGTTAGTCTGAAATCAAGATTCTGGAAACAGTGGCAAGGGATCGAAAGCGGTGGCTTCGGCTGCTGTTCCAAAGACGTACCACATTCGCTCGCGATATTCGATGCCGTGTTCGCCACGCTGTCCGGAACCCATGCATCGAAGCTCCACCGTGTCACCGCTCGGATCGAGATTTACGCGGGACACTGAGCGGTCACTTCCTAGCTGTATCGATTCGGTGTGCATTCGCTGGAAGGGAAAATGTGATTTGACTTTTACCACTCTCGACGGTGGAACATTGACGACATATCGGCGGGCGAATCGCCAGCCCAAGTCCGTGCCGTTTGGATCTTCGATAATGATGAACCCGCCCCTGAAGTCGGCAGGCAACACGAACCGAATTTCCGGTGAATTGAGCCACCAGATTGCAACTACAGCGGTCGCAAAAAGACCGAGGATCAATGCGGCCTTGAGCCTAACTCGTCTGACCTCGCTCATGGGGGCATCACCGAAAGAGCGGCGCGACAACTCTGCCGACGACAAATAGGCACGGTACGAGGGCCAGGGCAAGCCAGATCAGCATGTTTCTTCGTTGTGTGCTCATGGGGGCATTATAGCTGAAGACGTAGCTCAGATGATGAGCGCCGGGGACTCATAATTGCTTGATTGTAGGTTCGATTCCTACCGTGCGGAGTGTTGGCTGGTTGCGCCAAGAGAACTGCATTGTTTGTGGAACCGCAGGCTGTAGCCGGCCTCTTCGAGGCCGGGGTCTATGTTGGGGCGTCCGGGGTCAAAGACCCCGGCTACTGTCTTGCTTCAGATGGAACTGGAATTTCCGGGTGTTGGGGTTAGCATAACCCTTGAACCTGGAGGATTCCATGAGTCGCGAGCGCAAGTCGGTAGCGGGGCCAGAGAAGTTGGCTATTCTGCGGCGGTACCTGGTGGAGAAGGTGCCTATTTCGGATCTCTGCGATCAGCATGGTCTGCAGCCAAGCCAGGTCTATTACTGGCAGGCGCAACTGTTTGAGCACGGCGCGAGCATCTTCGAGCGCAAGACGGGTCGCAAGGCCAGCGCCGAGAGCGCCAAGGATCGAAAGATTGAGAAGCTCGAATCGACGCTGGCGCAGAAGGAGCTCAAGCTGGCCCAGAAGAACGAAGTCATCAGCGAGCTGATGGAGGAGAACGTCCGCGCAAAAAAAGCCAGTGGGGAACTCTGAAAGGCAACTGGGTTCCCCACGACACGCGCGACGCCGTGGTCGATTACGTGAAGCGCTGGACCGCTCGGGCCGAGCTGCCGGCGAGGCGATTGCTTGGCTGGCTGGAGTTGGCCACTAGCAAGTTCCACCAGTGGCAGAAGCGCTACGGCCAGCCCAACCAACACAATGGCCGTGCGCCGCGCGACGGCTGGCTGGCGGCCTGGGAGAAGCAGGCGATCTTGGACTATCACGATCAATATCCGTTGGAAGGCTATCGGAGACTGGCGTTCATGATGCTGGACGACGACGTGGTGGCAGTCAGCCCATCCAGCGTGTATCGCGTGCTCAAGCAAGCGGGCCGACTCGATCGAAAGTGGCAAAAACCCTCGAAAAAAGGGACGGGATTCGTGCAGCCCCTGGGGGCGCATGAGCATTGGCATGTCGACGTCTCGTATCTCAACCTGGGCGGCACGTTCTACTATCTCTGCTCCCTGTTGGATGGCTACAGCCGGTTCATCGTGCACTGGGAGATCCGCGAGAGCATGACCGAACGCGATATCGAGACGATCGTGCAACGCGGCCTGGAGAAGTTCCCCGACGAACGGCCCCGCATCATCAGCGACAATGGCCCGCAGTTCATCGCCAAGGATTTTAAGGAGTTCATACGGCTGACGGGCACGACGCACGTGCGCACCAGTCCCTACCATCCGCAGAGCAACGGCAAGCTGGAACGTTGGCACGGCACGCTCAAGGGCGAGCGGTTCCGCCTGGCGGCGCCAGAAACGCTGGACGAGGCGCGACGCGTGGTGGCTTCGTTTGTGGCGCACTACAATGACGTGCGTCTGCACAGCGCGATCGGCTACATCACGCCGGCCGACAAGCTGGCCGGGCTGGAGCACGCGATCTTCGCCGAGCGCGATCGCAAGCTCGAATCGGCTCGCGCGTTGCGTCGGCAATCGCGGCGTTCCGTGCCCGAGACGTTGTCAACCGCTTGCGAAACGGAACGCAGAGAAAGGCTAGCGGGAGTCCAGGGGGCCGGCAATGAGGCCCCTTGGTCGCCCGAGCCGTTGACCATCACAAATTAACCAAGCCCGCCGAGGGCGAAACTCAACAACCCCAACTCGCTAACACCACCGTCCCGAAATTCCGATTCACGCTGAACCAAGACACTACAAAGACTTTGCAGTCCGCCTGCCGGTTGCGCGAAAATCCTTGCACGCCGCGCCGGTGCGGCCGATAATCCGAATTCTCGTGTCCAGCGTCCGCCGGCTGGCGTCTAAATAGAGTCTTAAGTGGGAGCGAGGCATGAAACTCACGGCGGTGTATATTCCGGTGGCCGAGGGCTACGTGGCGTCCGTCCAGGAGCTGCCGGGCGCGAACACTCAGGGAGCGACTCTGGAAGAAGCCCGAGAAAACCTGCGCGAGGCGGTGCAACTGGTCTTGGGTGCCAACCGCGAATTGGCCGAGCAAGGCCTGGTTGGGCTGCAGGTCACCCGCGAGCCGTTTGCCTTGCGGTAATCGGGTATCGGTGAGTCGTAGGCGTCTTCGGCGGCATTCAAGTGGAACTAAGGAATGCCGCCCCCTTACGACTGCGACTGGCCCGTCTCGCGGTGGGCTTGCCGGGTCTTGGATTCGAAGACCAGGACTTTGCGGGGGCGGCTGGCGGGGCTTTCGGGATCGGGAAAGGTTAGCACGGGGCGGTACGATTTTTCGATCATGGCCAGCCACTCGGGCTGGTAGGCGTGCGCATTGACGTGCAGCACGACGTAATCGTAGCGCGCCTCGGCGGTCGCCCGGCCCACGGCCGCCTCCAGGGTCGGTGATTCGGGGCCCAGGACGGCGGTGGGAAGCGTTCCGTAAAACGCGACGTAGGGCGAGTTGCAGATGATGCCCGAGCCGGGCTCGGCGTGCGCCTGCACCCAACGCGTGGCCTCGATGACGGGCACGAACTCGTGGCAGAACGGCCGCAGCGTGTAAGGCAGCACCACGGCAGTGCAGACGGCCAGCGTGGCCAGCTTGGCGGTCGCGGGCCGCATGGTTTTCAGGCGTGTCAGAAGGTTTGCCAGATACAGAACGCCGAGTGCCGTAAAGGGCATCGCCAGTCCGACCAGCGGCAGCACGTGCCGGTGCGCGATATAGCCTGCCCCGACGAACAGGCCCAGCAGCACGATCGTGTGCAGGGTAGCCAGCAGTGAGATGAACACGATCGGCCGCCAGGCCGGCTTACGGCGCACCATCTCGACCTGGCCGAGGTACCACAGCGGAATGAAGATCCACTTGAGCCCCTGGCCGATGCTGTTGGCCCAGGCCACGACGGCCTGGCCGAACGACTCCAACAATCGCACGACGATCGACGGCTCGCGAGCGGCGACTGGCGGCGTAGCGGGCGGAGTCGCGACGGACGGCGCTAAGACCGGGGCACTTGCGGCCGCCGCTGGCGCTTGGGCGCGCTAGCGGCTTGTGCGGCGTCGGGCTGAGCTTGGGGAGGCGCGACAGCCGGTGGCGGAGCCGGTTCGGGCTTCGTCTCGGCCTTTGCATACGTTGCGATCAAGCGGGTGGCCATCTGCGCTTTGGCGACCGGGTGCTGCTTGCTCGTCACTTTGCCGGCCAGCAGCGCATAAGGCGCAGCCACGATCAGCGTCATGCCTGCCAACGCGACGCCTGCCAGAGCGGTTCGTCGAACGCCCCAATGTGCGCCGATGGCATGCCACAGCAGGCAGGCAATCGCGACAATCGCGACTTCCAGCCCCTCGGGCCGAATCCAGTAGGCGATTCCGCTGAGCAGGCCCACGCCGGCCAACAGCAGCAATCGCCCGTTCACTATGGCCGAGCACGCCAACCAGGTGGCCAGCAAATAGAACAGCAAATGCGGCGTGTCGCTCAGCGCGTCCGAAGCGTTGCCGCGCGGAATGGGCAGGATGGCGAACACGAAGGCGGCCACGTTGGCCACCTCGACGTCGAACAAATCGCGGGTCAGCCGCCACACGACCCACACGCTCAATAGCCCACACGCGAACGCCACGAGTTGCCCGCCCAGCATCCACGACTCGGGCTCGGCGCGATAGCCCAGCGCCTGCACCGCGCGGGCGCCGGCCAGCAACATGGCCGGATAGCCGGGATGCTGGTCGCGGGTACGGAATGCTTCGACGGGCGATTGCGAAAGCTGCTTCGAGATCGAGGCAAAAACGATCCCGTCGGCGGTAACCGACGGAGACCGCGCGATGATGATCGCTTGCAAAGCCGCCGCCACGGCCACCGCGAGAAACAGGCCACGGTAGGACGCCAAGGAGTGATGATCGATGTTGGAGCAGGCGTTTTGGTCGACCAGCACGCGCAGGGGAGTCGCCAAGATGATGCGCAAGTTGAACAGCAATGACCCATGGTTGACGTAGTACAAGTCGTATTCGAGGCGTTTTTCCAGCGACGAATCGCCGCGCCAGCCATTCACTTGGGCCCAGCCGGTGATGCCGGGCAAGACCTGGTGGCGCTGGTTGTAGGCGGGCAGCTCTTGCGAGAATTTCTCGACGAAGCAGGGCCGTTCGGGGCGCGGTCCGACGAGGCTCATTTCGCCGCGAAGCACGTTGAACAGTTGCGGCAACTCATCGAGGCCGAAGCGACGCAGCAGGCCTCCCAACTCGGTGCAGCGCGTGTCGCCGCGCCTGGCCCACACGGGTCCCGTGCCGGCTTCGGCGTCGAACCGCATGGTGCGGAATTTGTACATCACGAAAGGCTTGCCGCCCAAACCGGTTCGCTGCTGCGTGTACAACGCCGATCCGCGACTGGTCAAACGGACCAACAGCGCGATCAGAAGCATGGGCAGCGCCAGCAGCACCAGTAGCACGGCCGCCATGACCAGGTCGAACAGTCGATTGACGCGCATGGCAAGGCGGCGCCGGGCCGCCCAGTGATCGGGAGCCACCGCGTCGAGCCGACGGTCGGAGTTCCGCAAGCGCAGCGGCTTGGCGTGGGTTGCCGAGAGTGTCTGGCGATCCATTGTTCAGGTCCGATTCCGACGCAAGGTCAGTCTGCTCCAGCCGCACCCGACACGAGGTCGCGGGCCCTTGGCCGGAGGTCGACCCGAGGCGGGAGGTCGATTGAGGGCGGGGAGTTTATCAGGGGGTACGCCAGGGGCCTAGGCCATTGTGCGTCATCAAAATGGCAGCGCGTGCCCCCGGCTTTGCGACTCTGGAGAAGGCAGGGAAAAGTCCCCTTGATCGAGGTATCGGACCTCATGTAAAATCCCGCCCGCGGTCAGCCTGGCTGGCCGGGAAGCAAGCCGATGTGTCGCGGAGCGGCATGCATCGCGCGTGGGGGAATTCGAGCGGCAGTTGCTTCGCTCGATGGCCATGCTGTCGGCACGGAGGTCACGCCATGGTTGCATATTTGGCCGGCATTTGGCGGCTTCGATACTTTTGGATGTCGCTGGTCCGCATTGACCTTCGCAGCCGATATCGTCGCTCGATGTTGGGCATCGGCTGGTCGCTTTTGCAGCCGATTCTGATGACGACGGTGCTGTGCGTCGTCTTTTGCCCGCTGTTCGGCGTGGACTTTCGGCAATTCGCGCCCTATTTGCTCGCCGGGCTCTCGTTCTGGAACTATCTGGTCAGCTCGGCGTCCCAGGGCTGCCAGTGCTTTATTCAAGGCGAAGCGTACATTCGCCAGCAGGCGGCGCCGCTGGCGATCTATCCCTTGCGAACCGTGTTGGGCACGGCCATCCACGGCATGGCCGCGATGGTCGTGGTGCTGAGTTTTACCTGGATGATCAACGGCTTCGGCAATGTTCCTGCCTTGATCAGTCTGGTGCCGTCGCTGGGGCTGATGTTTCTTTTGGGTTGGTCGATGGCACTGTGCTGCGGGCTGGCGAACGTCGTGTTTCAGGATACGCAGCACTTGATCGAAGTGCTGTTTCAAATCCTGTTCTATCTCACGCCCGTCATGTATCCGGCCAAAGTCATGTCCGAGCGGCAGGTGGGGTGGCTGGTGCAATGCAATCCGCTGTCGGCGTTTCTTGAACTGGTGCGGGCGCCAATCCTGGAAGGCCGTTTTCCGTCGCTCAGCGCGTACGCCATCGCGACGGGCGTGGTCGTGACGTTGCTGGCGATTTCGATGGCAGCCCTGGCCCGCTTCGAACGACGCTTGATTTTCTACCTGTAAGAACTCGGCAACGGCCGTCGCGCATTTTCGACCGTGAGAACGGAGTATCCGGGGCATGGCGCTGATCGAACTCAATAACGTCGGCTTGACCTTTCGGGTCCGCTCCTACGGCCGGATCACGTTCAAGGAGTACCTGCTCAAAGGCATGTTTCGTCGTGGAGCGTCCGCGACCATGGAGGTGCGGGCCTTGCAGGACGTCAACTTGCGGCTGGGCGAAGGCGAGCGCATCGGCATCATTGGAGCCAACGGCGCCGGCAAAAGCACCTTGCTGCGAGTGCTAGCAGGAGTCTATACGCCCACGGCCGGCCAACGCATCGTGACGGGCAAGATCGCCTCCCTGTTCGACATCACGCTGGGATTCGAGCTGGAGGCCAACGGTTGGGAGAACATCGCCTTTCGTAGCTATTTTCAGGGCGAAAACCCCCTGCGCGGTGCGTGAGAAGATCGACGAAATCGCCGAATTCAGTGAATTGGGTGAATACCTCAACATGTCGTTACGATACTACTCGGCAGGCATGATGGTCCGCCTGGCGTTCGCGATTGCCACCACGATCGAACCGGAAATCCTGCTGATCGACGAGGTTCTCAGCGCAGGCGACATGGCGTTCCAGTGCAAGGCCCGGGCCCGCATTCATCAGCTCTTGGATCACGCCCGAGTGGTCGCGATCGTCAGCCACGATCTGCATTCGATCTCGAAAATGTGCGACCGCGCGATCTGGCTCGACCACGGCCGGGTCCGCCAGTTCGGCCCCGCGGAGCAAGTGATAGCGGCCTACGAGCAACAGGCCGTCGCGTCGCAGCAACAGGCGGCCTGAGCCGGCAACGAATGGGGCAAGTTGTCGGCGACGCGTAAGGCGAGACGCAGCGGCTCGCAAGAGGGCGGCGGTTCATCAGGTTAGTCGGCCTTGGGGGGCGTGCGAGCGATGACAAGGCAAAAACTGCGCGTGCTGATCGATCTTTCATCGGCCGCACGCGGCTATCGCGGCACGTCGCAAGACGTTCGCCTGTTGTACCGCTCGCTGGCGTCGTGCCCCGACCTGGACGTGACCGGGCTGGTCTACCTGCCGCGCCGGCTGCGGCCCTTGCACCGGTTTCTTCCCTCAACCGCTCCGCGCGGCGAACGCCTGGCCAATCAGGCTTGCTTTCTCTGGCAGTTCAATGAGGAGAGTGCAGACTGGCCCCCTCTCGGGCCGTTGCGAATGCTCCAGCAGCTGCGGAGACTGGCTTCGACGGCGCTGGTGTCACGCGTCCAATTAGACGTGCTCGACGTCGAGGTGTTTTGGGACGTCATCTGGCGATTGTTGTTCAGCCCGACGCTGTCGGCCGCCGACATTCCGCTGGTCCGCAACGGCAAATTCCTGCTGTCCAACATTTCCGACGGCATGATTCATGCCCGCTCGCTCACCAACCGGCGGCCCCTGAAGCTCGATACCAGCGGGTACGACTTCTTCATCGTGCAGGGAGCGCGGCCGTTTCGCATCAGTCCCCAGACCTGCCAGATCCTGCGCTACTACGATCTGATTCCGGTGCTGCGGCCGGACATGATGAAGAATCCCTGGTACATCAAGTGGCACCACCGAGCGATCCGGCAAAACATGAACCGCTCGACCTACGTCTGTTGTTCGGAGCCGACGCGCGACGATTTAACCATGGCCTACCCGGAGCTGACCGAGCGCAGCGCGACGATACCCTGCATGCTGTCCGAGGCGTACCGGCCCGACCCCAATCCGGCCCTGGTCCGCTCGATCATCGAGATGCGGCGCTCGACGGTTGCCGGGCTGTACCTGGGCGAGGCGTCGGCCGAGTGTCCGCGGTACATCATGTCGGTCTCCACGCTCGAACCGCGCAAGAACTTTGTCGGTCTGATCGAGGCCTTCAACATGCTCAAGCGCCGAAGCGCCGCTGGCAGCGGGCTGGCGAACCTGAAGCTGCTGATCGTGGGCAGCCCGGGCTGGAAGTACGAGCCGATTCTCTCCGCCATGCGGCACCTGGTCGAGCAGGGAGAGGTTTTGCACTTGGAGAAAGTGCCGATTGAGGAAGTCCGCGTGCTGTACACGCACGCCGCGGCGTTCGTGTTTCCGTCCAATTACGAAGGTTTCGGTTTTCCGCCCGTCGAGGCCATGCAGTGCGGCGCGCCGGTGATCGCCTCGGACATCAGCGCGCACCGCTGGGTGTTGGGCGACGCGGCACTGTACTGCGATCCGTACGACGTGACCAGCATTGCGGCCGCCATCGAACGCCTGGTGGCGTCTAGCGAGTCGGCCGAGCTGTGCGCGCAACCTGGTCGCCCGCGGATTCGAGCGAATCAAGCTCTATCACGCCGACCGCTGTTCCCGCGCCTGGGTCGATCTGTTACATCGGCTCCACGAGGAGCACCAGGGGATCGAGCGAGCCGGCAAGCTCGAACCGGCCGCACAGGACTTGCTGGGAAGAGTGGCCTGAGGCCGGCGAGCGCCGCGAACCTTGGCTATGCCACCAAGCGCTGCGGCGTGGGGAGCCAGTCTTTCCACACCTGTTGCGTCTCGATCCACGCCACGGTCTCGTGGATGCCTTTGGACAGCGGAATCGAGGGATAGAAGCCGATCTTGGACCGCGCTTTGGCGATCGACATCACTCGCCGCGGGACGCCGGCCGGCTTGGTCGGATCGAACACGACCGCCATCGAGGGGTCGACGGCGGCCACGATGAGCTCGGCGAGCTGGCGGACCGTGGTCTCTTGACCAGAGGCGAGGTTAATCGTATCTCCCGCGTGTTGTCCAGTGGCGACGGCCACCTGCGCGATCGCCCGGGCGGCGTCGCGATAATGCAGCAAGTCGCGGGTCGCGGTTCCGTCGCCCCACACTTCGAGCGACTTGTGGCCTTGCTTCGACGCGACAACGGCCTTGCGCAGCAGCGAGGCGACGACGTGCGAGCGCTCGACGTCGAAATTGTCGGCGGGCCCGTACAGGTTCGTGGGGATCAGGGTCACGACCTCTTTGCCGGCGGCGCCCAACAATTGATTGGCGACGTGCGAGACGGTCGCCTTGGCCAGGCCGTAGCCGCCGGTGTCGCCCGAGGCCAGGCCGCAATACAGGTCTTCCTCGCGCAGCGGAAGCGTGGCGGTGCGCGGATAGCTGCACGCCGTGCCGATCAGCACCAGCCGCCGGGCCTTGCCGTTTAGGCAGGCATGCACCAGATTCATTCCGATCGAGATATTGTCGTAGTAGGCACTCACGGTGTTGCGCTTGAGAAAGTCGACGCCGCCGACGGTGGCGGCCAGGTGCACGACGACGTCGGCGTCGCCCAGCAGGCCGGTTGCCGCGGCCGGATCGCGCAGGTCTCCGTCCTGGCGACCGATGCCGACCAGCTCGACGTCCCTCGGACGGAGCGCATCGCAGACTTGCTTGCCGAGAACTCCGCGGGCACCGGTGACCACAAGTTTCATGCGGCCCTCCGCATTGCGTAATAGATCTGTTCGTACTTGGCGGAAACCGCTTCGAGACTGCAATTCCGCACGACGTGCTGCATGTGGTCGCGGAACAGGGCCGAGGGCTGTTCGCGTTCGGCCAGCGCGAATCGAATCTGGGCGGCAAAACTCTCTTCGTCGTCGACGTTGGCTGCCATCGAGCTGCAAAACGAATCGGAGTCGTACCGATACTCCCACATGCTTCGCGCCGTGGAGGTGACGACGGGCTTGCCGAAGTTCATGACGTCGGCCAACACCGCGGAAGCCGATTGCCCCACCTCGCGGTAGGGAAGCAAGAACACGTCGGCCAGCGCCAGCACGGCGGCAAATTCGCGCTCGTCGGCGATGAAACCGGTGAACGTCACGCGATCCCTCAATTGCAAGGAGTCAATCGCGGCCAGCAAGCGCGACCAATAGTCGAACGAGTGCGGATCGTTCGGATGCCGCCCGCCCGCCACGACCAGGCGATAGTTGGGCGGAAGATGCTGCAGTGCGGCAATTGCTTGCAAGTGGCCTTTGTATTCCGACACGAATCCCAGCATCATCAGCCAGACCTCTCGGGCCGGTTTTGCCAGCGGCGGCTGATCCGCGGGCCGAATGTCGGCGACGGGGATCGGGATGACCTTGATCTTGCTCGCCAGTTCCGGATGCGCATGTCTCAAGTAATTCGCGCTCACTTCGCTGTGGACTACGATCGTCTCGCAGCGGCACAACGCGTGCAGGAACAAGTCAAACCTCCGCAGCGACATCTGTGCGACTCGCAGCACCAGGTGCGAGCTGCGCCGATTGATGCGGTTGCAGATGATCGTAAGTACGCTGAACATCAATTGTACGACCCGCGACGAGAGCGACCGGAACCGCAGGATGTCTTCGCGTACGGTGTGCAACGTGACGACAATCGGCACGTCGAGCTGCGCGACAAAGCGGTTGAACTGCCGGTTTGCGGATACAAAGTTGGGTCCGAAGAAGCAGTATTCGTGCTGGATGTGGACCATGTCGGCCCGCGACGCCTTGATGTCCGAGATAATTTTGGCGAAGTGCTTCTTAGGGAACGGATAAGACGTCAACGCGATCGGCACGATCTGGGCGAACTGCGACAACCCGGTCGCCAGTTTCTCCGCGTACTGGGCGTTGCCGCAGACTTGCTTCCACGGGGTCACCAGCGCCACGGTCGGGTGGACCTGGCCTGGGGTCCATCCATGCGGGGCGTCGCTCGGACTGCTCTCGTCGAGCCGTGTGTTATATCGCGTAAGTGCCGTTGCCATATCTCGCGCTTGCCGGGAGTAAAGAGATTGCCTGGAGCAAAATGACAGGTCCAACCAGTGAACGCCACGACGTCAGGCCGCTTCCTCGAAATCGGCGACCGGGTGGGGGTCGCTCTTCAGCAACCGGATATCGTTGTCGACCATTTCGCGCACCAGTTGATCGAAGGTCACCTTCGGCTCCCACCCAAGGTCGTTGCGCGCCTTGGTCGAGTCGGCCAGCAATTGGTCGACCTCGGCCGGACGATAGAACTCGTTGTCGACGACGACGTGTTTTCGCCAGTCGAGGCCAACCCGATCGAAGGCGATTTCGACGAATTCGCGCACGCTGTGCATTTCGCCGGTTCCGATCACGTAGTCGTCCGGCGTGTCTTGCTGCAGCATCATCCACATCGCTCGAACGTAGTCGCGGGCGTGTCCCCAGTCGCGTTGAGAGTCCAGGTTGCCGAGGCGCAGTTCGTGGTCGAGGCCCGCGTTGATCCGCGCGACGCCGTGGGAGATCTTGCGCGTGACGAATTCCAGTCCACGCCGCGGCGATTCGTGGTTGAACAAGATGCCCGAGCAACCGAACATGTCGTAACTCTCGCGGTAGTTCACCGTGATGTAGTGGCCGTACGCCTTGGCGACGCCATAAGGGCTGCGGGGATGAAACGGCGTCATTTCGTTCTGCGGGGTTTCACGCACTTTGCCGAACATCTCGCTCGAGCTGGCCTGGTAGAAGCGGATGTTCGGGTCGACGTGCAACAGCGCGTCGAGCACTCGGGTCACCCCCAAGGCAGTCACTTCGGAAGTAAAAATCGGTTGGTCCCAGCTCACCGGAACAAACGTCTGGGCGGCCAGATTGTAGACCTCGTCGGGCCGGACCCGTTCCATGATGCGGATCAACGACGTCGAGTCGAGCAGGTCGCCGTCGTGGAGCGTGATCTGTTCGTTAAGGTGTTCGATGCGGGCGGAATACTTCGTGCTCGTGCGGCGTCGAATTCCATGGACTTTGTAGGCCTTGGACAACAGGAATTCGGCCAGGTAGGAGCCGTCCTGGCCTGTAATCCCCGTGATGAGTGCGGTTTTCGCCATGCGAGTCCTTTCGCATCGAGTTGAAAAGAGCAGCGAAGTGTTCGTTGCGGCATCCTGCCGCGTCTCAAGGGTCCAGGAGAATCAAGCCGTGTGTCTCAATGCGTCATCGCTGCAAATTTGCCCCAGCCGGCCGGTTGCTCTCACGCGCGCCGCGGCCCCATGGGCCAATTGCAGGACTCCCCCCAAGGCAATGCGGTGCGGAAGATACTGGCGTTCTCGCAGTCGCGTCAAGGGGGTCTTCGCCCTCCGGTCGCAGATTTGCGCAGGACCGCGAAATGGGTCGCCGGCCAAAGGCTCGCGCCGGGGGAAACGAGCCCTGTTTCGTCCCGTGTGCCCGACAATTTCGCGTCGATTCGAGGCCGCCTGCTGGGAGCGGACAGGTCCATCCGCTAGCAATCTTCCCAGCTGGCGCAGCGGGTGCGCGGCTCGCGCTAGCGAAGCATGTGATCGGTGCGAGTTCGCGCAAATGTACACCCCCTAAATACCCGTTCATGCCGCGCGCAGCGGCTGCTTGGCCGTTGGATGGGCTGTTTGGAGAACGTGCGGTTCGAGCCCGCCGGAGTCACGCTGCGCGGCGAAAGATTGGTTGGCCAGCGCGTCGCGTTGTCGCGCGACGTGGTCCAGAAATTCGTGCCGGAATCGCTCCACGCCGAAGCGGGAGGCGTTTTCGCGGCAATCCTGCGGCTCGATCCGGTGCTGCTCGCGCTCGAACGTGCACACCGCCTTTACTACGGCCTCGGGCGTTTGCTCGTCGAACAGCACGCCGGTCGGATGCGGCGCCGCAAGCGGGCGGACCGTTTCCGCCGCTCCGCCCTGGCCAAACGCGATCGCGGGCGTGCCGGCGGCCTGCGCTTCGACCAGCACGATGCCGAAATCCTCGCGCGCGGCAAACACGAATGCCCGGGCGCGCCGCATGTGATCGTGCAGCACCGAGGAATCCTGATACCCCAGCAGCGTCACGTTCGGGCCCGCTTTGGCCCGCAGTCGCTTGTGCTCCGGCCCCTCGCCGATCACCACCAGCCTTTTGTCCCTCATGCGGGCGAACGCGTCCACCAGCACGTCGATCCTCTTGTACCTGACCAGACGCGACGCCGTGAGATAGAAGTCTTCACGCTTTTCGCAGGGCGTGAAAGAGCCGGTATCGACCGGCGGATAAATGACGCGCGCCGTGCGGCGATACGTTTTCCAGATCCGCCGCGCGATGAAATGCGAATTGGCCACGAACGAATCGACTCCCGCCGCCGTCCGTGCGTCCCAGATTCGCAATTTGTGCAACATCCAGCGCGCGTAACAGCCCTTCAACCCGCGATCGAGTCCGCTGCCCGAGAGATACTCGTGCTGCGCGTCCCAGGCATAGCGCATGGGCGTGTGCACGTAGCTGATGTGCAGTTGGTCCGGCCCGGTCAGCACTCCCTTGGCGACGCAATGGCTGCTGGAGAGAACCAGGTCGTAACCGGTGAGATTCAACTGCTCGATCGCCAAGGGCATCAGCGGCAGATACATGGCGTATTTGCGTCGGGCGAAGGGAAGTCGCTGCAAGAAGCTGGTCGTAACCGACTTTCCCCCCAGCCAGCGGCGATCGGACGGCGGCAGAAAATCGATCAGACTGAAGACGTCGGCCTGCGGAAACAGCGCGACAAGCTGCTCGACCACGCGCTCCGATCCGGCGTAGGTCACGAACCAGTCGTGGACAATGGCAACTCGCACCAGGCCCGCCCTTGTATCATGCCGCTGTCAAGCTGGCGAACTCGTCCGAAGGCGGTCAGCGGCCGCACGCGACAGCCGTTCCCACCGTTTGCGCCGCTCCAAATTTCCCGCAGGGCCGGGAGATTAACATAAGCTGCCATCGGCGAGAATGGCGGTTTCGCGTACTTTGTGCCGGGGCGCAAGGCCCCGAGACTTCAGGCCGTCTCGGCGGTTTCTCGGCGCGCTGCGTTCGGCTACGCGGCATGCGCAGGCGCGGCTGATAGCAGAGAGGGTGCGTGAACTCTGGCGGGTCTGCTGTGGCGGCCGTGCGGTGCGTATCGCTCGGATATTCGGCGGAGTAGAATTCTGTTGTAGCGCGGTTCACGCGTTTCCGGCACGCATGCGAGGTGTTCGCGTGGCAGATCGCTCGACTTCTCGAATCAGACCCCTTCGCGGCAACGCCTCGCAAGCGCAGCCGGCGAACCGTCGCGTATTCCTCAAGCGGGCCGCTACGGCCGTGGGCGGCGTGTTGCTAGCACGTCGGCCGATCTCGGCGACCGCCGCCACGGGCCACGATACACTCGTCCCCGGCAAGGACCCGCGACTGATCGTGCACACGCCCGCGCCCTTCGTATGCGAAACGCCGGTCGAACTGCTGGCCGCCAATCGCATCACGCCCACGCCGCTGTTGTTCGTGCGCAACAATCAGCAGCCCGCCGACGCGAACACGGTTCAACCGCTTGCGCTGGCCGGCTGGAAGTTTGAAATTACGGGGCTGGTGGACAACTCCCAGACCGTCGACGCCCAATCTTTGCGGGAAATGCCGCAAGTCGAGCGCGAGATGGTGCTGCAATGCTCGGGCAACGGCCGCTCGCTGTTCGCTCTGGCGGCGGCGACCAAGGGCACCCAGTGGACACGGGGCGGGATGGGCAACGTTCGCTTCGGCGGCGTGCCCTTGTCGGCCGTGCTCGCGCGATGCGGCATCAAGGTCAAGCCCGACGCCCAATATCTCACCGCCGAAGGCAAGGACGAGCCGGCCGGTGGCGAACAGGATTTCGAGCACAGCATTCCGCTCGACGAAGCCCTGGAAAAATCCATCCTGGCATTGCGATTGAACGGCCAGCCGCTACCGGCGATTCACGGCGGACCGCTGCGATTGGTCACGCCCGGCTATTACGGCACGATGCACGTCAAATGGCTGGGGCGGTTGCGATTCGAGCCGCGCGAAAGCGACCACACCAGCCAGATTCCTCACTATCGAACGCCCCGCGAGCCGATCGCCCCTGGCTCGCCGTTTACATTCACCTATGTCAACAGCGAGCCCAACTGGCGGATGAAGATCAAGTGTGTCGTGCTATCTCCGGCCGCTGGCGCCACGCTTCCGCCGGGCGAGGCGACCGTGAAGGGAGTCGCGTTCAACGACGGCTGTGCGCAGATCGAAGCCGTGCTGGTTTCCACCGACGCCGGCGGCTCTTGGCATGCGGCCAAGCTCGAAGTGCCTGAAAGTCCCTATGCGTGGTATCCCTGGCAAGCGCGAGTCAGGCTGCTGCCGGCAACCACCCAGATCTGGGCGCGCGCGATCGACGCGCTGGGCCGCAGCCAGCCGTTGAACGGCGCGATCCATTGGAACCCTTCCGGCTACGCCTGGAACGGCGTGGAAAAGATCGACGTGAAAGTGGCGATCGTGTGAAGCGCGAGAGTGGCCGCCGCAGCATCCCCTCTCCCGTCGGGAGAGGGCAGGGTGAGGGAGCGCCAAGCAAGATCCCATCTCGCCGGGTGGCACTGGCGTCTCGCCAGTGGATGCCGCAAGTTGACGCAGCACTGGCAAGATGCCAGTGGCACGCATCAGGCGCCCCTACAGTCCTTGAAGTTGCTCCGCGATGCGCAGCAATTGGTTGTATTTCGCCAGGCGTTCGCCGCGGACGATCGAGCCGATCTTGATATGCTCGGCGGCAGTGGCTACGGCCAGGTCGGCGATGGTGGTGTCCTCAGTCTCTCCGCTGCGGGCCGAGACGACGTAGTGGTAGCCGCTTTGGCGCGCCAGTTGAATCGCCCGCAGGGTTTCCGTGAGCGTGCCGATCTGATTGACTTTGATCAGGATGCTGTTGCCCGCGCCGGCCTCGATGCCGCGCCGCAGCCGCTCGACGTTGGTGGCGAACAGGTCGTCGCCGATCAGCCGCACTTGCGCGCCCAATCGCCGGGTGATCGCTTGCCACGCCGGCCAGTCGTCTTCGGCCAGCGGATCTTCGAGGCTCGTGATCGGAAACTGCTCGACCAGCAACGCCAGGTGATCGATCAACTGACCGCTGGTGAGTCGCTCGCCGCCGGTCGCGGCCAGACGATAGTGCGAGCCGTCGAAGAAGTGCGTGCTGGCGACGTCCACGGCGATCGTCACGTCGCGGAGGGGTTGCAAGCCGGCGGCTTCGATCGCGCGAACGATAAATTCTGCCGCCTGAGCATTGGTTTCGAGCCGCGGGCCGTATCCTCCTTCGTCGCCGACCAGGCGGCCCTCGTACCCTGCTTCGATCAACAGCCGGCCGAGATGGCGATAAACGCGGGTCGTCCATTCGAGAGCAACGTCGATCGCACAATGCCCCCTCTCCCGCCGGGAGAGGGCCGGGGTGAGGGAGCCCTGCATTTCGTCGCTGAGGCAACCCACGGGCATCATCAAGAAATCTTGAAAGTCGAGGTTCCCACCGGCGTGCAGGCCGCCGGAAATCAGGTTGACCATCGGCAGTGGCATGCGCGGCGCAGGCGCAGCCGGATCGACTTGCCGAAAAAGGTCGTTGAGATGGCGATACAAGGGCACCTCGCGCACGGCCGCGGCCGTGTGAGCGGCGGCCAGCGAAACGGCCAACAGCGAGTTAGCGCCAAGCTTCGTTCTTCGCGGCGAATCGTCGAGCTCGAGCAACTTGGCATCCAGCGCCAACTGATCGAGCGGGTCGAATCCCAACAGGGCGGGACCGATCGTGTCGCGGACGTGCGCGACGGCCGCGAGCACTCCGCGGCCATCAAAGCGCTCATTGTCGCCGTCGCGCAGCTCGCACGCTTCGGCCTTGCCGGTGCTGGCGCCCGAGGGAACGATGGCCCTGCCCCAGGCTCCGCCGCCGCAGTGCACTTCCGCCTCGACGGTCGGTTGGCCGCGGCTGTCGAGCACCTCGCGGGCTAAAATCTTGGTGATGCGGGTCAATTCAAAATGCCTTCAACGGTCGGTTGAGTCATTGTGGCCGGCCTCTTTCAGGCCGGACGTCTTCGTCGTGGTTCCGGGGTCACAGACCCCGGCTACAGCTAAGTTGGTCGAAGCGGCGCAGGCAAATCGCCACGACTTGCGGCCAGTCGCGCGGCTGGGTCTCGAAAATCTCGCGGCACACGGCGCGCATTGTGTCGCGGCGGGCTGGCTCGGTCAAATAGTCGACCGGGCTTTTGCCGTCCAACCGGGCCCAGGCGCAGCCGGCGAAGTTTTGCACCCCCCGGGCCCACAGCGCGGCAAGCTCCGCGGGTCCGATTTTCGGCCCGACGGTTTCGTCGTACGCGTGGGCAAACGTTTCGGTCAGTTTCAAGAAGGGAAGATGACGCGGAACGTGGTAGCACGCCTTGAGCGCCAGGTGGCTGAGGAAAAAACCGAGATCGAAGGCCGGGTCGCCGTAATGCCCGGTTTCGAAGTCGACCATCATCAGCCGGTGATCGAAAACCAGCAGGTTCTTGGGACTGAAGTCGGCGTGCACCAGCGAGCGAGGATGCTCGCCGAGGGACTCAATCAAACGCTCGACGGCCGGCCGCGCCTCGGGCAGGGCCGCGGCCAGCGTGCGATAGTACGGGTCGATCCGCAGCTGGTCGAACAGCGTGCGGTCGCCAAATCGCCGCTCAATTTCGGCGTCGAGCCAACTTTCGGCGTGCAGCGTGCCCAGTAGCCGGCCGCATTCTCGGGCAATCCACGGCTCACAGCGACCGGCCAGCAGGTCGTGCTTCCAGACCGAGTGCGGGCGCGGGGCCGCGGTCATCGCGAACAGGTATTCGTCCCGATCCTCGAACAGGATTCGCGGAGTGCCGGCCAGCAGAGCCGCGCCAGACCGTTCGCTCGCGGCCTCGAGCAGCCGTACGCATTCGGCCAACACCTCGGCCTCGCGCAAATCCGCTCCAGGCTCGAAAACCACTCGTGCTCGGTCCGCAACTTCGCGCGGGCCTGTTTGAGCACGAACGCGTCGCCGGGCCGGTCGGGCCGCTCGACCAGCGACACCATGTTCGAGACGCCGCCCGGCAGGTCCCGCACGCGCACCGCTTCGTCCGGCGCCACGCGTCCTGTCTCGCGCAGGTAAGCTTCAGCCGAATGCTCGTCGATCAAGCGCATGCGGCCAATATCGTCGGCCGAGAGCAGGGCGGTCAAGCTGGTCCGGGTGGCCCAGACAAGTTGTCTGGCGTCCCGCAGGGACAAGAGGGCCCTAGGGCTCGGCGCTATCCGAATTACGCCACGGCGATCGCAGGCAAAAGAATCACGTTACACACGCTTAGAATAATGGCGATGAGCGTGCAGTTGACGAGAATCCTTGGTGGTTCAACATTGCAACAAAGGCATCCCATGCACATCACGAACCCGAGAAACGCTAACGTGCCAGCGCACAGAACAGATACGACCCCAGCGTGTGCGAGGACCAATTCGTTGCCTCGTACGATTTGTGGGGGGATGATATAGGAAGCAGCAAGAACCCCAATCGACCAGAGTACTGCAACAACTATGAGCATCAAGTAAACACGACATACTTGCTTGCTTAGTCGACTCTCAGCCACGGTCCGGTCACCTACGGCCCAAATTGACGTGCAAGAGGGGAACTCTCGATCAGACGGGGAACGACGCATCGCTGATTTTGTCGTTTAACGGGCTGGTAGTCCCGCCTACTTGTCGGCCGGCTTCGCCTCGTCCTTGCCCGCCGCTTCGGCTTCGTCGCGGTCGACCAGCCCGTCGTGATTGGCGTCGAGCTTCTTAAAGGCTTCCAGGGGGCCGACGAATTCGTGGGGGCTGACGTCGCCGTCGTTGTTGCGATCCATCTTGCGGAACCAGAGCGGGCCGGCCGTCGAGGCTTTGGCGGTGGAGCGCGCCGCGCGGCCGCGGGCGACGCGGGCCTCGGCTTCGGAGCGATCGTCGACGCCGCGCACCAGCTCGAAGACGGTCCGCTGCGGAATCTCGTCGCCGTTGAGCGAACCATCGCCGTTCTTGTCGCCGGTGGCCAGAATGTCCCGGGCGTGGCGCAGCTCGCGGGGCGACAGCACGCCGTCCATGTCGGTGTCGAGCACCGTGAACAGGTCTTGTCCCAGATCGGAGATTTCCAACTGCACGCGCGTGGCGGCGGCGGCGTTCTGCCGGTTCATGAAGCTGGTGAATTCGCCCTTGACGATCTTGCCGTCGCCGTCGCTGTCCATTTCGGCGAATGCCGCGCGGCCGATGTTGTTGGCGCCGGCCTCGCGACTGTCGATGTACTCGTTGTTGTCGGCGTCGTACGTGCGGAATTCGACCAGGTCGGCCTGCTGGGGATCGCGATTGTTGCGATTGAAGTCGATGTCGGCCTCGCCCAGGTTCAGCTTGTAGCCGCCGTCGAGTTTCTTGCGCATGCGGAAGCCCGACTCCAACGAGGGCCGCGACCGATCGCGACCCTGGGTGGCCGTGACGTGCCCCATCGCGAAATTCAATTCCAGGTCGGGCCGCCGATCGACGAAGGCGGCCAGCTCGTCGCGGTCCAAGGCGCCGTCGCGGTTCGCGTCCAAGCGGCCCATGATCTCGCCGGGCAGCTTGATCTCGACGTCGGGTACGCTCGTCGTCAAGCGTCCGTCGCGATTGCGGTCGTAATGCTTCAAGAGCCGCTCGGCCACTTGCTCGGCCGTGGTCGAAGCGTCGATCGCCAGCACCGATCCGTCGTCGGGATCCAACTGGCGGTCGGCGGCGGCCGGATCGGCGGCGGCCGCGATGGCGTTGGGATCGAGAATCAACTCCGGCCCGGTGATCACCCGATCGTCGTCGAAGTCGCGCTGCATCAGTTGCCCTTCGGCCGCGGCCAGCTCGTCGGCCGAAAGTTGGTGATTGTGATCGGTATCCAACAGCGGAAACAGGGCCAACGCCGAGCCCTGGGCGATCACCGCCCGGCGGCGCAGGCTGAACGCCGGCAGAACCTTGTCGATGTAGGCCAACAGCGCCTGCCGATCGACCGTGCCGTCGGCGCTCGCGGCGGAACGCAACGACGAGTCTTTGGCCGCCGACTTGGGCGGGTCGCGCAGGCTGCCGTTCAGGTCGCGAGCGATCGTGTCGCCTTGCTCGACCGTGACGCGACCGTCGCCGTCGCGATCCTCGGCGGTGAACAATTCGTTGAATCGTTCCTGCCAGAGCTGGCGAAATGGCTGGCCGTTGATCGTGATGTGCAGCCGGAACAACATCGGCCGCATGGGGCCCATGAAGACCAGGTCTTGCACGTCCGGCGCAAGCTGCGCAGCGTTGGGGCCGGTTCTCCGCGCCCGAGGCCAACTCGGCTTGCACTGCGAACAGGCCGAGCACCACAAGGGCAAGCCGGCTGGCGGACGTCATCCGACGATCTCCGCGATGGGTTTGGCGGCCGGATCGACGACGCGAATCGGCCGGCCGACGTTCGAGAGGTTCTGCTTCATCGGATCGATGCCCAGGGCCAGGCAAACCGTGGCCAGCAGGTCGGGCACGCGTGACCGGGCGATCGGCCACGGTGGTGCCGTCGGGGCTGGTGCGGCCGACGACCTGTCCGCCGCGAATGCCGCCGCCGGCCAGCACGGTGCTCCAGGCGTTGGGATAGTGGTCGCGGCCCTGGTTGGGATTGATCTTCGGCGTGCGGCCGAACTCGCCCATCCACACGATCAGTGGTCGACTCGAGCAGGCCGCGCGACTTCAAGTCGCTCATCAGCGTGGCCCAGGCCGGATCGAGCATCTTGCTCAGCTCCTTGACCCCCTCGAAGTTCTCGGCGTGCGTGTCCCAGCCGAGGCCGTTGTCGCCGCCCAGCGTCACTTCGACGAACGGCACGCCCCGTTCGACCAGCCGGCGGGCCAGCAGGCAGCCCTGGCCGAAGCGGTTGCGGCCGTAGGCGTCGCGAACGTCTGTCGGCTCTTCGTCCAGATCGAAGGCCTTGGCCGCCTTGCTGCGCATCAGCACGCACCGCGCGGTCGTAGGCCGTCTTGTAGCCTACGGCCGGAGCGCCGGCATGGCCGCCGATGAAGCGATCGTTGAGCGAATTCAGCAAGCCCAACCGGGCGCTGACGGTTTCCACGCCCAGGCCCGCGGGCGGCTCCAGATCGGCCACCTTCAGATCGTAGTCGTCGTTTTTGGCGTCCTGATTGGGGTTGCGCCGGGCTTCGCCGACGAACAGCGGCGCGAACTGCGAGCCCAGGAAGCCGGGGCTGTACGCGGCCGGGTTCAGATTGCGATAGGGCGAGATGCTGACGAAGTTGGGCAGTTCGGCCAGCGGGTCGCCCAGCTCCTTGGCCACCAGCGAGCCGAGTGTCGGATAGCGGACCGGCGGCTGGGGCAGGTAGCCGTTGCGCAGCAGATAGGTGGCGCGGCCGTGGTCGCCTTCCTTGGTGCTCATCGAGCGGATGATGGCCATGTGTTCGGCCATGGCGGCGATCTTGGGCAGGTGCTCGGAGATCTTGATGCCGGGTACCGAGGTGGCGATTTCCTTGATAGGGTCCGCCGTTCTCGTGCCCCGGCTTGAGATCGAAGGTATCCATCTGGCTCGGTCCGCCGTTCATCCACAGCAGGATGCACGCGCGCTTGCGCGTTGCGGCGCCGCCGACTCGTTGGCCATGGCCTCGATCCAGGGGAGCGTCGCGGCGCCCACCAGTCCGGCCCAAGACAAACGAAGCATGTCGCGTCGCGAAACCTCGATCGACGAGGAAGCATTGTTTCGACTCATGGCGTTGACCTCATAACCGACCATTGGATTTGGGGACGTGCGAATGTTTCCGCCTGATTTTCCGCCTAATGATTCAGCGCGAACTCGGCGCTGTTAAGCAAGGCCCAGAAGACGTCGGCCAGGGCCAGCTTGGCGTCCTTCTCGGCGTCCGCCACCGTCGACGTGCTCGACCAGTTGGGCCAGTTCTTCGGGCGCCGGCGAGCGCGACAAGGCCGCCATGAACAGCGCCTCGACGCGCTGGGTGTTGTTCAAAAACGGCGCCGTGGCTACCGCCACCAGAGTCTCGCTCTTGGCCAGGTCGGTGGCGTCGCTTACCAGCTTGCCGTTCATCAGCGCCAGGGCCTGCAGGATCGAAGTCTCGGCCTCGGTGCGCGGCACGCTCTGATCGGCGAAGCGATTGCGGAACTCGGCCGCGGCGCTGGTCAAGTCGGGCAGCACGACGCCGCGCTGCGCGGTGCGCGCGCTCCTCGCGAAAACCGGTGGCCTGCACGATGCTGGCGAAGAGCTGATCAGCTCGTCATGCGTCGCAGCGGCATGCGGGCGAATTGCGACAGCTGGTCGTCGCCCGGCGTGCCGCCGCTGCTCGAGAGTTGGTAGGCCCGGGTGGCCGTGATGGCGCGAATCAGGTAGTTCAGATCATAGCGGTGCAAGGCGAATTGGCGGGCCAACTCGTCCAGCAACTCGGGATGCGACGGCGGATTCGCTTTGTCGAGGTCGTCGACCGGATGCACGAATCCGCGACCCAAGAAGTGGTCCCACAGCCGGTTGACCGCCGCGCGGGCAAAGAACGGATTGTCGGTTTGCGTCATCCAACGCGACAGCATCTCGCGCTTCGTGCTGCCCGAGGCCCAGTCGGGTTGCGATCCGTCCAGAAACGCGGGCTCGACCACGATCTCGGTTTCGGGAATCAAGATGGCGTTGGCGCTGCCGCTCTTCGGCTTGGCCGGCTTGGGCGCGTTGGGTTGGGCGGCAGCGTCAAAAAACGCGGCCAGCGACCAGAACTCGCGGCGCGTCCAATGCGAGAACGGATGGTCGTGACACTGTGCGCATTGCACTTGCACGCCCAGGAAGATGCGCGTCGTGCTGGCCGCGATCTGCTCCGGTTTTTGTTCGTTGGCCTGAAAGAACGCGGCGGGCGTGGGCACGAACGAACGCCGGGCGTTGGGCGCGGTTCGGCTGCGCGGGCATCTCGGCCGGCGAAGTCAGCAGTTCGGTGACTAGGCGATCGTACGGCGTGTTGATTGCGAACCGCAGCCGCAGCCACGTCTCGAACTGCGGCACCAGGATGTTGGCCTCGATGTTTTCCGGGGCTCCGGCCAGCATCAGCCCGCGCCAGGTGTTGGCAAAATGCTGGGCGTGCGCGCCGCGGCGCAGCAAGTCATCGACCGTGCGCGACCGTTTGTCGGCGGTCGTGTCCGCCAGAAATGCTTGCAGCTCGGCCACTGCCGGAATTTTGCCGACCAGGTCCAGATAGACGCGCCGCAGAAACTCGGCGTCGTCGGCGGGCGGGGCCGGTTCGATCTTGGCCCTGGCCCAGGAGTCGGCCAGCGCCCGGTCGATGTGCACCGTCAATTGGCCGGCGTCCAACGCATCGCCGGCAGCCGATGCGGGTAGCGTCGAGGGAGGTGTGCAGGGGGGCGTTTGGTCGGCGCCTTGTGCCGTCAGGCACACGCTGGCAACCAGGGCAAGGGAGGAGATCAGCCGCACGGCGGCGGCGCCGGCCGGCAAAAACCGCTCGGATTTCATCCCTCTGCTCCTGAGAAATGATCGGATAGCGAAATCGCCACCGCTCGGATTGTACCACTACGGCCCGAGCTTTCCAACATTTCCGCCGCGGCCGATGACTTTTCTTTTGCATTTTGAAAGTCCCCGAGTTCTAATCGCCCTTACGGAACATTATTGAGCTTGCCGACAGCTTGGCGGCCGAGGGGGAGTGGAGGTTTCTTGTGCTGGCTCTCGCACTCAACACCTACCGCAAAGGACCGCGGGATTCATGTCGAGCGGGCAGGGTCGCTGGCCTTTTGCTGGCGCTTGCCAGCGCCTTGACGGTTGGCGGTCCCAAATTAGCGCGAGCGCAACAATTTGCCGTCTTCGCGCCAGCCCCTCTAGCGTTTGACGCGAACCAAAACCAGGAGAAGCCGGTCGCCGCGTTCTCCCTGCCCACGCAGACCACCGACCTGAAGGATTCGTTGGAGGAGTTTCAGCGCCTGGTGCAGCACGAAGCCTGGGAAAAGGCGTTCAAGACGCTGGAGACGATTGCCAGCAAAAGCTCGACCGGTTTTGTCGACCGCAGCGACGGAGTATTGGTCCCCAGCCGGCTACTGATGCGCACCATGCTGGCCAAGTTGCCGCTGGCGGGGAAAAGCGCTTATCGCGTGTTCTACGATTCGCAAGCCACGGCCCTGTGGGACAAGGCAGAGGGCCGGGGCGAGTTGGAAAACCTTTCGACGATCGTCAATAACCACCTGATCAGTTCGGTGGGAGATCGCGCGGCCGACCGCTTGGGCGATCTGTATTTCGAGCGGGGCGAATTGGAACAGGCTGCGATGGCCTGGCGCTCGATCCTTGCATATTGCCCCGACAGCAAGCTCTCCAAGCCCGAGATCTTGATCAAGATTGCCACGGCACTGGCGCGCAGCGGCCGCTGGAACGAGTTCCACGACGTCGAGCGAGAGGTGCGTGAGCGCTATGCAGCGGAAACGGTCGAAGCGGGCGGGGGCCGGTTGCCGGCCGCCGACTACATGACCCGCCTTGCGACCGCCGCGCAAGCGGTCGAGTCGCCGACCGCCGCGGCCTTGCCAGACGACTTCGATTTGCCCGCCGCCGATGATCCGGTTTGGCAATTCCGCTTTCAGACCAAGCATGACCCGCGCAACCCGAATCAGCAGCCGTTCGAGGTGATGGACGTTTACGGTCGCCAGCGGACCAACGATTTTACGATTCCCGCGGCAGTCGACGCCCAGCGGGTCTACGTCAACTTATTTGGCGTGGAAATGGCCTTCGATCTGGAGAGCGGAAAGATTGTGTGGCGCAGCGGCCGATTGCACCAGTTGCAGCTGGGCCAGGGCCGCCAAGGGGTCGTGCCCGAGCGCTACGTCATGATGGTTTCGGGCGATCGCACGTGGAGCGTGACACGCGATCCGCAGACGGTCAACCAGCATCCGCCGAGCTTCAACCTGATCGTGCGCGAGAGCGCGACCGGCAAGGAAGTGTTCAGCAGCCGGCGAACGCTCAGTTCGTGGAACATCATGGGTGTGCCGTATCTGGCTGGTAATATGGTCTACGTCGGCGCCAATCGCACCAATCAAGGCCGCGAATTGGCCGTGCTCGTGCTGGACGCCAAGGACGGCAAGCTGTTGAAGACCGTGGTTCTGGGCAATCATGCCGTGGATCAGAACCAGGTCTACGGCGAGCGTGTCTCGGAGCCCAGTTTCTTGTTCCATCGCGACCGGCTTTTTGTCGACACGCATGCCGGCGCGTTGATTTCGGTGCAGCCGCAGGCCGGCAGTATCGATTGGGGCATTTTGTACGACTCGCCTCCGGCGCAAACCGGCTACTACTATTATGAGTATCAGCCGCCGCAGTTCAGCGTTGGCGCGCCGGCCTTTGCCGGGGGGCTGCTATTCTCCAAGGGCATGCGGTCGTCGCGGCTGGTGGCCGTGCAACCCGACGGTCCGGCGCTGGCTTGGAACCGACCGGTTGCCAAATCGGCCGTCGTGATCGGCGTCGATGATGATTGCATTTACCTGGGTGGCGAGGAACTGTGCGCGTACAGCCTCAAGACGCAAGAGCTGATGTGGGCCTCGCAACTGCCGCGTACGGCGGCTTGGAGCGTGCCGGTGATGACCAAAACCCGCATCTACCAGTTCACGTCTCGCGGGATTTGTGAAGTCGACAAGCAGACAGGGCGGCTGTTGAAGATTTTCCGCGGGATCGACCTCGATTCGTTCGGCGGCTCGATCTTTCTGACGCCCAAGGCCCTGGTGACCGTCTCCAACATGGCGATCACCGCCTACCCACTAAATTTCGCTCCCCCCGAAACACCAGCGAACTAAACTTCCGGATTTGCGTACAACGACAGCAGCCCGCCGGCGGCCGATTTCGGACCGCTTGACGCGGATGCCCCGAGGAACCCTGTCATGAGATTGCGACGTGTGGGTGGCCGACTGTTCATCGGGGTGCTGGCGTTGATCGCAAGCTCGGCGGCGAGCCGGGCCCAGTTCATGCCCAATATCGGGGCGGGCGATGGCATTTCGGTGTACGGCACGGGTGAAGTCGCGGCCCGGCCCAACGTCGTCGAAATCGATTTGCACGTCTCGGGCAAGGCCGAACTGACCGGCGACGCGCTGGTCAAGTATCGCGACGCCAAGAAACGGGTGCTCGAGGCGCTCGACAAGCTGAAGATCAAGAACATGACCGCCGACGAGCACGGCCTTTCGATCACGGTCGGCAATGCGGTGGAGCAGCAGCAGCGTTTCAACAACGGCATGCCGCAAACGCCGGGCAAGCCGCAGGTCGACGTTTCGACCACGGTCCGCGCCAAGCTCAGCGACGTGCGCGAGATTCCTTCCGAGGAATTGATCAAAACCGTCGGCAAGTTGATGGACGTTGCCCAGGACTCGGGCGTGAACGTCGGCCCCAACCCGGCCGACGTGATGCGCAGCATGCGTTACGGTCAGCCGATGCCCAACTCGGCGCCCGGTGCGCTTCGTGCTGGCCGACTTGTCGGCGCTGCGCGAGAAGGCCTATGAAAAAGCGGTGGCCGATGCGCACAACCGCGCGACGCGGCTGGCCAAGCTGCACCACGTCAAACTCGGCTCGGCGTTGTCGATTCAGGAGATACTGGTCGGCGGCGACCAGGTGAGCGTGCCCGGCGCAAACCAGTCCACAAGTCGAAAACGGTGACGAGGACGAGCCCAGGATTGCCTCGTCGACGCTGGCGGCCGTGCCCGTGCAGGTCAAGTTGCTGGTTCGCTTTGCGATCGCGCCGGCCGATCCGGCCACTGCGCAGCAATAGCAGGATTCAGGAGGACCCGATGAAATCCGTTCCGCCAACACGATCGCGTCGGCGATACTGTGAATGCAGTATCTTGAGCATGTTGCTGGCATTTGTTTTGGGGCCGGGTTCCATGCCGTCCCCCGCGGCGGCCGAGGAGGTGCTGCCCAAGCACGTGACGCCCGACACGCTGAAGGCGGTTCGCGCGGGCTCGGACTACCTGGCGCAAAGTCAAAACGGCGACGGCTGCTGGCAGAGCGACCAGGGGGGACAGGCCTATCCGGTGGCCATGACGGGGCTGGCCGGCACGGCGCTTCTGGCCAACGGCAATTCGCCCACCCGCGGCCGCTACGCCCCGCAAGTCGAGAAGGCCATCGAGTACCTGGTGAGCTGCGCCACGTCCACGGGACTGATCACCGGCCCGAGGCAGGACAGCGGCCAGCCGATGCACGGGCACGGCTTTGCGCTGATGTTCCTGGCCTCGCGTCTACGGCATGAGACCAAGACCGTCGCTGCGCGACAGGACGCAAGCAGGTGATCGACAAGGCGGTCAAGCTGACCGGCCGAGGGCCAAAGCGGCGACGGGCGGCTGGACCTACATTCCCGGCGGCGGCGACGAAGGCTCGGTCACGGTCACGCAGGTGCAGGCCCTGCGGGCGGCGCACAACGCCGGGCTTCCTGGTGCCGCGGGGCACGATCGAAGAAGCCGTGCGCTACCTCGAGCGCTGCAGCACGCCCGAAGGCGGCATCTGCTACTCGCTGCGCAGCCGGCGGCGGGCCGCGGCTGGCCGATCTCGGCCGCCGCCGTGGCCACGCTGTACAACGCCGGCCAATTCGACGCGCCGATCGCCAACCGCTGCCTGGAATACGTCTGGGACCAGTTCCAGCGCCAGCGACGGCTGGAACAAGGGCGGCGGCCACGACTTCTACACGCCACCTGTACGCCGTCGCAGGCCTTCTACATGGCCGGCGACAAGTACTGGGACGACTATTTTCCCGACGGCCCGCGACCAGTTGCATCGCCATGCAGGACAAGGCCGACGGCTCGTGGAACGGCGACGGCATCGGCAAGGCCTACGGCACGGCGATCGCCGCTGATCATCCTGCAGCTTCCCTACAAGTATCTGCCGGTCTATCAGCGCTAGCGAGGATTCACCGTGAAGACGTCCGACCTGTGAAGAACGGCGACCGACGAGGCCGACCTGGCCGATCTGGCAGAGCTGAAGCAGGCCACGACCAGATCCGCGAGCAGATCGCCCGTCAGATCGTCGGCCAGGACGAGGTCGATCGAGCAGCTGATGATCGCCATCTTCGCCCGCGGCCATTGCATTCTGGAAGGCGTGCCGGGCCTGGCCAAGACGCTTGATGGTCAGCACGCTGGCCGAGTTGCCTGTCGCTGGACTTCAACCGCATCCAGTTCACGCCCGACCTGATGCCCAGCGACATCACCGGCACCGAGGTGCTGCAGGAAGACCGCGCGACCGGCGCGCGGCGAGTTGCGGTTCGTGCCGGGCCCGATCTTCGCCAACCTGGTCCTGGCCGACGAAATCAACCGCACGCCGCCCAAGACGCAGGCCGCCCTGCTGGAAGCGATGCAGGAGCGGCAGGTGACGGCGGGCGGCCAGCGCCACGCGCTGCCCGACCCGTTCTTCGTGCTGGCCACGCAGAACCCGATCGAGCAGGAAGGCACCTATCCGCTGCCCGAGGCCCAGCTCGACCGCTTCCTGTTCAAGGTCTTCGTCGGCTATCCCGACGCCCGACGAAGAGCGGCAGATCTATCGGCTGCACCACCGGCGTCGAGACGAGCACGAGCTGACCAAGGTGCTCGTCGGGCGAGCGAGATCCCGCAGTTGCAGCGACTGGTGCGGCGGGTGCCGGTCTCGGATCACTGCCTCGACTATGCGATGGCCCTGGTGCGGGCGACGCGCGCGGCCGAGCACGGCAGGCCCGGCGTACATCGGCAAGTGGGTTGCCTGGGGCGCCGGGCCGCGCGCCGGCCAGGCGCTGATCCTGGCGGCCAAGGCCCGCGCCGCGCTCGACGGCCGGACGAGCGGTCGACGATCGACGACATTCGCGCCGTCGCGCATGCCGGTGCTGCGGCATCGCCTGGTCACGACCTACGCCGCGCAGGCCGAGGGCCAAACGACCGACATCGATCGTCGAGCAGCTGCTGCGACGATATCCCCGTCCGCCCAGGAGCGACCGACTCGATGGCCGAGTCGCCCAAGTATTCCGATCCTGAAGTGCTGGCGCGGATCGCCGGCCTGACGTTGCGTGCCCGGCGAGTGGTCGAGGGGACGATCTGCGGCTTGCATCGCAGCCCGTTCCACGGCTTCAACGTCGAGTTCGCCGAGTATCGCGAATACTCGCCCGGCGACGATCTGCGCCGGCTCGACTGGCGCGTGCTGGGCCGCACCGATCGCTTTTACATCAAGCAATACGAGGAAGAAAGCAACCTGCGGGCCACGTTCGTGCTCGACGCCAGCGCGTCGATGCGCTACGGCTCGGGGCCGCTCAACAAGTTCGACTACGCCGCCACGCTGGCCGCCTCGCTGGCCACGCTGCTGGTCGAGCAGCAAGACCCGGTCGGCCTGGCGCTGTTCGACCGCGACGGCCCGCGAGATCCTGCCGCCCGGCCGCCACGCAGGCGCAACTGGCCCGCGATCATCGGCCTGCTGGAAAACGCCCAGCCCGATCGCGAGACCGATCTGGGCGGCGTGCTGCAAATCGCTGAGCGAGCAAACTCAAGCAGCGCGGGCTGATCGTCATCATCTCCGATCTGCTCACCGATCTGGATAGCGTTCTACGACGGCCTGGAGCGACTGCAATATCGGGGCCACGAAATCCTGGTCATGCACGTGCTCGATCCCGACGAGCTCGAGCTGCCGTTCAACGATCTGGTGTTGTTTCGCGACATCGAAGGCAACGAAGAGTTGTTGGCCGAGCCCTGGGCGTTTCGCAAGGCCTATCAGGCGGCCATGGAGAAGTTCTTGGACGAAGTGCGCGGCGATTGCGGCAGTCGGGGCATCGACTACCTGCTGCTGCGCACCGATCAGCCGCTGGCCGACGTGCTCAGCCACTATTTGCACGCGCGCGAGCGGCTCAAGCATCGACTGGGCACGGGACGACGCTAGGACTTTCGAAGAGATGACAGCCGGCCGCCGATGAACACCCTCACGTTTCTCAATTCGCCGCTGCTGTGGGGCTTGGGTCTGGCCTCCATTCCCGTTGCTGATCCATTTGCTCTATCGGCGCCAGCTACCGGCGCATCGATTGGGCGCCGATGCGCTACCTCAAGCTGTCGATGCAGCGCAACCGGCGGCGCATCCGTATCGAACAGATTCTGCTGTTGCTGCTGCGCACGGCCATCGTGCTGCTGCTGTTTTTCGTCCTGGCCCGGCCGATGATGCATGCCGAAGGGCTATCACGCTGGCTGGGCGGCAGCGGCGCGCACCAGTCGGATCGTGTTGCTGGACGATTCGCTCAGCATGGGCTACTCGGTCGACGGCAAGATGGCGCTCGCCCGAGGGCAAGAGGTGCGAACGACTTGCTTTCCACGTTTGCTCCCAAGGACCGCTTCACGCTGGTGCTTGCCTCGCAGCCCAAGCAGCCGCTGCTGCGCGAAGTCGAACTGGACAACCTCGACGACATCATGATGGTGGTCCGCGACGTGACAGCGTCGGAGTCGTTCGGGGCCTGGGAGCCGATCTTGCAGGCCATCGACGAGTTGATTGCCGGCGGAAGCTATCCGCTGCATGAAGTCACGTTGATCACCGATCTGCGCACGAGCGGCTGGGAGGCCCAATTGGCCGAGCTCGGCAACCGCTGGGCCGGCCAGCGGGTGCGACTGCGCGTGTTCGACGTGGGCGTGGCCAGCGGTGAAAACGTGGCGCTGTTGGCCCTGGTACAGGCTGATCGCCTGGCCTTGGCCGGAACGCCCACCCGGTTCGAAGCCGAGTTGCGCAATGACAGCGGCGGCGAACTGGCCGGTCTGGAAGCCAACTTCATCGTCGACGGCAAGCCCAGCCTGGTGCGCGTGCCGACGTTGGCCTCGGGCGAGGTCGTCCGTTTGCCGCTGATCGCGACGTTTCAGGAGGCCGGCACCCATCACGTGGCCTTCGAGCTTCCGCACGACAACCTGGCGGGCGACAACTCGCGTTGGGCCGTGGTTGAAGTGCAGCAGACCATCGACATGCTGTTGGTCGACGGCGAGCCGTCGAGCGAGGCGCTGGGGGGCGAGACCGATTTTCTGGCGCTGGCGTTGTCGCTTTCCGGCGACGCGGCCGAGGCGTTTCGCGTTGAGGTCATGACCGACTCGCAGTGGGTTTCCAGCCCGCTGACGCGTCCCGACTTGCTCGTGCTGGCCAACGTGGCCCATCTGAGCGCGGACCAGGTCGAGATAATCGAGCAAATGGTGTCGGCCGGCATGGGATTGATGATCTTCGTCGGCGATCAGATCGACCCCGACAACTACAACCAGTTGCTCTTCAAAGCGGGCAGCGGCATGATGGGGGCCGCGCTCGAGGGCATTTCGGACACCGAGTTTGCCGGCATGTTGATCGAAGCCGGCGACGGCTCGCCGCTGGACGCCGTGAGCCAATTGACCCCCGCGGCGCTGCAGCGGATCAAGATTCGCAAATCGTACGAAGTTCGGCTGCCCGGGGGCGAAGCGGAAGGCGTGCGGGTCTTGGCCCGCTGGAACAATGCCGCGTCGAGTCCCGCGGTCGTGCAAAAGGTATATGGCAAGGGGCAGGTCTTGTTGTGGACGACGGCGGCCGATCGCAGCTGGAGCGATTGGCCCACCGAGGCCAGCTACGTGCTGGCCGTGCGCGAGGCGGCGCGCGCGATCGCCAAGACCACCGCCAGCCTTCACGAGCTGTCGGCCGGCCAGACCCTGGGTGTCGCCTTGCCGGCGAGCCACGACATTACGCAACCTACGATCGAAGTGCCCGCCGTCGACGAGCCGAAGGCGCTCGTCGTGGACAGCACTGCGTCGGCAGCCGGGGGCTCGCCGGGCGAGCAGCCGCCGGCCGCCAAGGGCAAGCCCGTCCGCAGGCTGCAATTCTCCGACACGCGCCGCGCGGGCTTATACAAATTCGGCTGGCACGATTCGGTGTCGGGCGCCATGAGCGAGACGTTTGCCGTGAATCCCGATCCGCGCGAAAGTGACTTGCAGCGAATCGCCAGCGATGAGTTCAAGAAGTCGTGGGGCGCGCTCGAGCCGGAAGTGGTTTCGATCGGCACGCCCGGCGATTCCGCCGCCGCGGTTCGCGGCCAGGAAATCTGGCGAACGTTGTGCGGCGGGTTGTTGGGGATGTTGGTTTTGGAAGCCTGCTTTGCCCGTTGGGCCGGCAGGCAGCGTTGACGGGTAGTTGGGGGTGCCGCTGCGGGCTTGCCCAGCAGTGCCGTGTACGTTGCCGGAAGCACACTGCTGGACAAGCCAGCAGTGGCACACAAGAAGTGTTTGATCCCTTGAGTCGTTTCGAGTTGATCCATGCCTGAATCGTTGCGATGGTTGCTGGGTTTGAAGCAAGTTCCCGACTGGGTGTCGGGTGACAGCTCGTGGGCGATTCAATTCCAGTCGCTGCCGCAAGGCCTTTCAGCCATCGGCTACGTGGGCTTGGCGCTGGCCGCCGTGGTGGGAGTGTGGTACCTCTATCGCACCGAGCTGAGCACGGTCCGACTTGGCATGCGGCTGCTGCTGATGGCGTTGCGCTGCGGTGTGCTGACCTGCGTCGCGTTCATGCTTTTGGAACTGGTGCTCGTGATCACCAAGCACGAATCGATTCCGTCGCATTTGCTCGTGCTGGTCGATTCCTCGGAGAGCATGGGCCTGAACGATCCCTATCCGCAGGACGAAACGCTTGGCAAACTGGCCGCCGAGCTGAAGTTCGAGAGCGCGTCGGCGATGCGCAAGCAGGCCCGGCTGGAGATCGCGCGGCGGGCACTGGCCGAAGTGTTGGGCCCGCTGGCGGAAAATCGCGAGCTGTCGATGTACAGCTTCGGCCAGCAGCAGCTTCCGCTGTCGAAGGACGAACTGGCCGCGATCGAACCCAAGGGCCCGGCCACCGCTATCGGCGACGCGCTGGAAAGCGCGCTGGCCGAACACCGCGGCCAACCGCTGGCCGGCATCCTGGTGGTCAGTGACGGCCAATCGAACGCCGGCGAGGACCCGCGCAAAGTCGCCGAGCAAGCCGCCAAGCAAGGCGTGCCGATCGTTTCATTGGCCATCGGCACCGACGAGGGGCCCAGCAACGCGCGGCTGGCCGCCATCGAGGCCGATCCGGTGGTCTTCGTTCGCGATCCGACCGAAATCGCCGTACTCATCGAAGCTCACGGAATGCAGGGCCGCACCGGCATGGTCGCGCTGGAAAAGCGCCAGGACGCCGGCTGGAGCGAAGTTGGACGCGAGGAAGTCACGTTCAACGAAGACGCTGCCGCCCGCCGCGTGAGCTTCAAGATCACCCCCGAGCAGACCGGCGAAATCGAGTTTCGCGCCCGTGTCTTCGACCTGGGAGCCGAATTGACCGAAGCCGACAACTTTGCCACGCACTCGATGAAGGTCGTGCGGCAGCAGATTCGCGTGCTGCTGGTGGCCGGCGCGCCGTCGCCCGAGGTGCAGTTTCTGCGCAACTCGCTGCTGCGCGACACCGGCCTGGAGTTTGCCTGCTGGCTGCAAACGGCCGGGCAGGGCTACGAACAAATGGGCACGCGGCCCATCCGCCGGCTGCCCAACACTCGGCAGGAGTTGGAACAATACGACGTCGTGGTCCTGTTCGATCCCGACATGCGGGCCTTGGGCACTCCATGGTCCGAGTTGCTCAGTCAATTCGTCGGCACGGCCGGCGGCGGGCTGGTCTACGTGGCCGGCGAAATGCATACTCGCAATCTGTTCGACGGCATGAGCGCCGAGGGGGCCGAGAAAGCCGGCCCACCGGTCGACAATAGCTGGCTGCGCACGCTGCCGGTGGTGGCCGATCCGGGACTCTACAAATCGAACGCCGAAGTGGCGCTGAACGCTCGCGAACCGTGGAACCTGGAGCTCACCAGCGAGGGGGCCGCGGATCAGATCTTCCAATTCGATCAGGATCCGGGCGCAACCGCGAGATCCTGGCCAGCCTGCCGGGCATGTACTGGCATTTCCCGGTAACGCGGCCCAAGCCGGGCGCCACGGTGCTGGCGCGGCACGGCGATCCGCGGATGCGCAACGCTTTTGGCCGCAACGTGCTGTTGGCGATGCACCGCTATGGTCCGGGCCGGACCGTGTTTCTGGCCTTCGACAGCACCTATCGCTGGCGCTATCTGCACGAAGAGTATTTCGACGGATTTTGGGCCCGGCTGATCGATCGCGTCGGTCGCGGCAAGGCGCTGGGGGGCCGTTATCCGTTCAATTTGATTACCGACAAGAGCGTCTATCGCACCGGCGATCGCGTCACCATCCAAGCCCGCGCGGTCGACGCGAACGAAACGACGGTCGTGGCCGATCTGCGCGGCGAGATCGAGCTGGCCGGCCAGCCCGCCGCGCCTTTGGAGCTGGAAACGCGGGCCGATCAGCCGGGCATCGCCGAAGCCGCGTTCACGGCCAGCGAGGCGGGGCTGTACAGCGTGCGGGTGTTGCCCGGCAACATCGGCGCGTCGGGCGACCCGGCCGTGCGCCCCTCGACGCTGACCTTTCGCGTCGAGCCGGCCCACAGCGAGTTGGATCGGCCCAAGCTGGATCGGGCCTTGCTCGAAGATCTGGCCCGCACCAGCGGCGGCAGCGTGGTGGCGTTGGCCGATTACGGCCAGATTCCCGACGCGTTCAAAATCAAGCAAGTCGGAAGGCTGCTGGAGTATCGCGACGAGTTGTGGGACGCGCCGCTGATCTTCGGCACGCTGATGATCCTGCTGACCTTGGAGTGGCTGCTGCGCAAGAAGTCGCGCATGGCTTAGGCCGGCGCTATTGGATGCTCATCGCTCGGTAGGTTTACAGGCAGACGAAATAAGAATCACGCGGATGATCGTTATGGCCACGATGTTGGAACCGCGAATTGTTCCCGATACGCTCCGCCAGGCGCAGCGTGGCGTCGTCCACCGGCTGGCGCGTGCGGCGCCGCTTGCGCGGTCATCTGCTGGTCGAAGGCGTGTTCTTTACCGTCACCGCCGTGCTGGTGGCGGCGGCCTGCAGCCTGGCACTCGATCGGCTGTTGCGGTTCAATTTGCCGACGCGGCTGGGGCTGTTGGCCATCGCGGTGGCGGCCATCCTGGCGGTTGCCTGGCGTCGGCTCGTCCGCCCGCAGCTGCTGCCGTTGGACGATCTCGATCTGGCGCAGTTGCTCGATCGGCGCGCGCCGAAGGTGGGTCAACAGATTGCCAACGTGCTGCAACTGCCCGAGCTGGCCGAGGATTACGCTTCGCCCGAGATGGTGCACGCCGCGGTGATCGAGTGTTGCCAGGCGTTGGACCGCGTCGATCTGGCGGCAACGTTCAACGTGTCGCGGCGCAACAAGCTGTTAGCGGCCTGCGCCGCGTGGCTGCTGTTGGCGGTCGGCTTTTGCGTATCATCGCCGGCCACGGCCGATCTGTGGGCGCGGCGCTGGCTGGCCGGCTCGACGGTGCGCTGGCCGCAAGACACGTACTTGAGCATTTTGGGGCTGGGCGACGGCGCGAGCTTGCTGGTGCCGCGCGGCGAGATGTCGCTGTTGCAAATCAACGCGCGGCCGGAGTTCGCGCGGGTTGACGACCATTGGCAATTGGCGGGTCGCGGCGAGACGTTGATCGTCGAATCGGCCGACGCGCCGGAGGGCCAGCCACCGGACCAGGTCAGCATAGCCTACGCGCTAGCCGACGGCACGAAGAAGCGTGGCCACGCGGTGCAGTTCGACGAAACGAATTTCCGCTTCGATTTGCCGCCGCTGGCCGAGCCGGTCGAATTGAACGTCGTCGGCGGCGACGACTGGCTGGGTCCGATCACGATCGAACCGATCGATCGGCCCGCCATCAGCAGCCTCGAAATCGTCACCTTGCGGCCAGGCAGCAGCGAAAAGCACGCCGAGAAAGTCGGCGAGGCCGGATCGCAGTATCTGTATCTGCCCGAGACGCAGGTCGAGCTGCGCCTGGTGGCCAATCAGCCGCTTGGAGTCGGCCGAGGCGTTGGACAAGGGTCTGCCGGCCGACCTCTGGCAGCGCGTCGACGACCACACCTACACGTTGAATTGGACGATGAAAGAATCGTTGGCGCTGGAATTTCGTTTGGTCGGCCGCCGGGGCTTGCTCAGCTCGAAGCCGTATTTCCTGGCGATCGGCCTGCTCAAGGATCGCGAGCCGCGATTCACCGATGCGCTCCTCCGGCGTTGGGCGGCGGATCACGCCGGTGGCCCGCATTCCGTTGGCCCTGCGGGCGACCGACGATTTTGGGGTTGTGTCGCTGGCGCTCGAGTGGGAACGCACCGAAATCCGCGACGACAAGCCGCAAGTCACGGCGAAGCGCGAGGAGCTTGAAAAAGAAGCGCCCCCAGCCGACGCGCCCCCCCGCATCGAGGTCGATCTGGATCACGAGTTCGAGCTGCGCGAACGGGGCCTGACGCCCGGCAATCTGCTCAAGCTGCGCGGCGTGGCCACCGACAACTGTGCGCTGGGCACGCAGAGTGGCGCGTCGCGATGGTTGTCGTTCCAGATCGTCAGCAGCGACGAGTTGTTCTACGAGATCCTGATGCGCCAGCGCGAGCAGCGGGCCAAGTTCAACACGGCGGTCGAAAGCGCCAAGGAGCAGCACGCGGCGATCGAGGGCCTGGCAAATCCGCAAGCGGCGATCGGAATTGCCCGCGCGCACCAGGTGATCAGCCGCCAGGTGTGGCAAGTCGCCAATCAACTCGACGCCTCGTTGCAGGAAATGACGCTCAACGACCTGGGCAACCCGCAGGCTCGCGAGATGTTGCAAAGCGGCGTCATCACGCCGCTGCGCACGCTGCATGCGGATCTGCTGACCAAGCTGCGCACCGCCGTCGACAATTTGGCGCAGGCGTCGAGCGTCGCCGAGGACCGCCGATCCGAGGCCGAGGCGATTTCCGACCAGGCCGTCAAGGCGATGCAAACCATTCTGGCGCAGATGGCGCAGTGGGAAAGCTTCGTCGACGTGATCAACCAGCTCAAGCAGATCATCGACCGGCAGGATGACGTGTTGAAGACGACCGAAGAGATTCAGAAGAAGCGGACTGACGAACTTTTTGACAAGTAATATGGGGTGTTTGGACCGCTGCCGGGTCCGAAATGCCCGACTTTTATTGACGCGTTGGACCCCTTGGCCTACAAAGGGGGGATCGGCGCGCGTGCAGGATTACGGGCCACAACCATCAGGAATAGGGAGCGTCACGATGAGCGGCAAACGGACAATCAGTCTCCTGTCGGCATTGCTGGCATTCGGCATGATGTGGGTTCTGCCGGGAATTGTCCGGGGCGTCGATTTGGTGATCGAGGGGAGCAGCACGACAGCGCCCGCCGCGGCCAAGAGCGACGCCGCGAAAAGCGAAACGGCCAAGCCCGAGGCCGCCGGACTGGGCCAGCGCGCCGAGAAGGAAGTGGGCACCGGCGATCAACTCAGCTTCAAGCAATCGCAAGTCGCCGAGGAAATGCGCGAACTGGAGCAGCGCATGTTCCGTCTTTCAGAGACGCTCAAGATGCTCGAGCCCGAGAACTCGTCGCGGCTGATGGTCGGTCTGAAGTACGCCCGAGACGAGTTGATTCTGCACCAGATGCAGGAAACGCAGGATGCTTTGGCGAAGCTGGCCTTGAAAGGGGCGGTCGACGATCAGAAGCAGCTGCTGGTCAAGCTCGAGCGGTTGCAGCAACTGCTGCTCTCGACCGATCTGGACTTCGACATGCGTCTGGAGCGGCTGCGCGCGATCCGCGAAGTGCTGAAGAAGCTCGACGGCGTGATCAAGGAGGAGAGCCGCGAGGAAAAACTTTCCAAGAAGGCCGCCGAGAAGGAAAAAGAACTAGCCGAGTTGGCCAAGCGCAAGGCCACGCTGGAAGAGCTCGTCAAGCAGCAGTCGCAACACGTCGAAAAGAATACTCCGTTGGCCAAGCAGTCGCCGCTGGGCGAGGCCGACCGCGAGGCCGTGGCGAAGCTGGGTGAAGCCCAGGCGGCGACGCAAAAGGATACCAAGGCCCTGGGCGCCGTGCTTCAGAATGGCGCCGCTTCGAAAAACCTCACGGCTGCCGGAGAAAGCATGCAGAGTGCCGTCGACGCGTTGGCCAAGACCGCGCCGGCCGACGCCCTGCCGCCGATGCAAAAAGCGCTCGACGAGCTGAAAAAAGAGCTCGACGAAGTGGCCAAGAAAGAGGCCGAGGCAAAGGCCGCGCTGGACAAGGAAAAGTTCGAGGCCATGAAAAAAGATCAGGAAGCAAATCACCGTGCCGGCGATGAAGCCACGGAAATGACTCGCCGGCTCGGAAGCAACGGCACCGCGGCCCTGGCCGAGTTGATGCGTGCCAGCGGATACATGGGTGGGGCCGAGAGCGCTTTGGGCAAGTCGCAGGCCGGCATGGGCAACGGCGAACAAGCCCGGGCGCTGGGATCGCTGAAATATGCCGAAGAGCTGCTGGCCGAGGAGGCCGAGCGGTTGGCCCGCCAACTGCGGCGCGAAGTCAAGAAGCGCGTCACCGAGGGGCTGACCGTGATGCTCGAAGAACAGACGGCCGTGCGCGAGCGCACGGTGGCGCTGGGTCCGGGCGTGAAGGAGGGCTCGCGCCAGGCGCTGGCCGCTCTAACCGCGCTGGCCAAGCGCGAGGAAAAGATTACCGGCGTGGCGCAAGAGCTGATCAACATCGTCGAGGAGACCGAATTCGGCATCGCCTTGCCGGCGGCCTTGGCGGCGGTGCGCGACGCGACCGAAGCCGTGCAGGAGTCGCTGGCCGACGGCGACGCATCGGTCGAGCTGGTGAACGCCGAAAAGCAGATTGAAGCCGACTTGAAGGCCATGCTCGAAGTGGTCTCCGAAATGTCGGATGCCAACAGCAAGAAGGGCAAGCGCGGCGGAAACTCGGCCGAAGAGCAGCGCAAGGAGCAGAATCGGATCATTTCGGAATTGAAGATGATCCGGCTGTTGCAATCGCGAACGCACGAGACCACGGGCGAAGTGGATGGCAAGCGGACCGCGGCGTTGTCGCCGGCCATTCGCAAGCGCATCGAGGAACTCGAAGGACGACAAGAAGACATTCGCGACGCCACCGAGCGATTGGCCGAAGAGCGTGGCGAGGAAGTTCCGCAGAATTGAATCCGCGGACTTGAATCGATCGAGTGGCAAGCGTTTCGGAAAAAACTAGTAACTCACTCTGGAACAGGTGCATGATCATGAACACAGTTTGCAAATCGCTGCTCCTGACGGTCATGGTTTCACTGGCGCCCTGCGGCTGGGCCCTGGCACAGGAAGAAGATGGAATGGATCCGCTGGGCGACGTGATCGCCGACATGCAAGTGGCCGGCGGGCGCCTGGGCAAGCTGCTCACCGACAAGCCGACCCAGCACAAGCAAAAAGACGCCGTCGACAAGCTCGATGCCCTAATCAAGCTGCTGGAAGAGAAGCGCGGGCAGCAGAGTAACAACAGCAACGCGAATCCAGACAAGCCGGCCGAGGAGTCGACCATTATCGGCGGGCCCGGCGGTTCCGGCCCGCTGCACGCGGCGCGGCGCAACGGCAACTCGTGGGGCAATTTGCCTGCCCATAAGCGTCAAGAGATTTTGCAGTCGATGACCGAAGGCTTCCCCTCGCACTATCAACAGATCTTGGCGCGATACTACCAGCGATTGGCCGAAGAAAAACCGGCCAGCGAAGATGCCGACGGTCCGGCCCCCTCCAAGCAGCCACCGGCCCCGGCCGCAGAGAAAGCGCCTTCAGTCGAGCCGAAGAAGCCATGAGAATCGCTTGCGTATGCTCGGCGCTCTGCCTGCTCGCTCTGGCGAGAGTCGCGGTCGTGGCGGCCGATCCGCCGACACCCGAAGCCCCGGCGCCGCTGAAGGCGGTCGTCACGACGACCGACGACGAGCAGATCAGCGGCACCGTCAGCGGTCTGACTGACGGCAAGCTCACGCTGGCCACCGATCCGCCGCGCACCATCGACCTGATCGACGTGCAGCGAATCGAATTGGGTAAGCTGCTGGTAGCCTCCGCGGGCGACCTGGTGTGGATCGGCCAGGATAATCACGACCTGGTGCAAGTCGGCGGCGCGCCCGGGGGCAACGGAATTCAAGATCTGCACTTGCGGGTCACCAACCTGAAACCGCTGGCCCTGAAGCAGATTACCGCCGTGTGCCGCTTTGCCAAGCAGTTGCGCGTCTGGCGGCTCGACACTTCGCAATCGCCCCACTGGCGTCTGGGGATAGCGCGGGCCGGCGACGCCGCGGCCGACGCGGACTTTTATCTCGAACCGGCCTCCGACGACAGCTTTGGTCTGGCATTCGAAGTGACGTTCACGTACAGCGACGGCTCGACCGTCAAATCCTCCGTCACGGCGACGACCCACACCAGCGATCAGCTCAAGCTCGACCGCAACGTGCAACCGCAGCAAGGGTCGACCGTCAAAAACGCCGTACCGGCGTCGGGCACGAAGGGAGAGGTCTTTTTGATCGGGCAAGGCCGCCTGCAAGGAGACCTCGTCGAGCTCAATCCCGAGTCGCTCACGCTGCGCACGCCGTGGAAGATCGACGTGCAGATCCCGATCTTGCGCGCCAGCGGCGTTTGGTTCGGCAACACGTCGCCACCGGGCGCTCGCGCGGATTTCGACAAGCAACTGGCGGCTCCGCTTGCCGACGACGTCGTTTTTCTGGTCTCGCCCGTCGACAAAACGGCGGCGCAGGTGCAGGGGGGCGTCAAGAGTCTCGCGGAAGGAAAGCTGAATCTTCGCTTCGAGGACAATGATCGAAGCATCAATCAGGATCGGCTGTTGGGCCTGGTGTTCGCGGCTCACCCCAAGATTCCGCCGATCGAAGGGGTTTTTCAGACGCTGGTGATCAGCACGGGCGACACGATCTCGGGGCATTGGGTCGGCCTGCACGACGGCAAGTTGGAAGTCGACATGCCCTGGAAGACCAGGTGGCAGGTGCCCGCCAGCGCCGTGGCCGAAATCCGCGTGCGCAACGGCAAGCTCGTCTTCCTGGGCGACCTGGATCCCATCGCGGTCGAGGAAGCAGGCTACTTCGGCCGCGTAATCCACTGGCGGCGCGACCAGGGGTTCGACGACGGCCCGGCAAAGCTCAAGGGCAAAACGGCCTCTCGCTCGATCGCCATGCATTCGCGTTCGCTGCTTACCTACGCGCTCGACGGCCAGTTCGACAAATTCAAGGCCACGGTCGGTTTTGACGACAGCGCCGCAGGGCGCGGCCGCGTGCTGTGCCGCGTGTCGGCCGACGGTCGAGAGCTGTTCTTGCAAAAGGACCTGCGGGCCGATCAAGAACCGATGCCGCTGGACGTCTCGGTTCAAGGCGCCAAGCAACTGACGCTGGAAGTCGACTTCGGCGAGGCCGAGGATATCGGCGATCGGGTCATTTGGGCCGAGCCGCGCTTGTTTCGATCGGCCGGCAAGTAATGGTGTTTCAGGCATGAAGGCGCTCGTTACTCTTTGTACGGAAAAGCGTGTAGTCAATCGCGGACAGTAGAAGGCTGAAAACCATGCAACGCACCCTCTGGCTGGCGATCGTGTTGGTGCTGGCGGCACGCGCCGCGGCCGACGAGCCCAAGGGCGAATACCAGGTTCACGATCTGTCGCTGTGGATTCTGGACAGCACGGCCTCGCTGGCCAATTCGCGCAACGTCTATCCGTCGGCCTTTCCGGCCACCGTTCATTCGCCGCGCACCGTCAGCGCGTCGGGCGATTCTCGGCGCAGTTCGCCGATGGGGTTGATGACTTTCTACGGCCGCCCGGTCGCCAATTTGGACGTCGATCTGCGAATCAAATCGGGCAGTTTCCTGGCCCATTGGCCCACGGCGGAAAGCTTGCCCAACCGCCTGCGTTGGTCGGGTGGACCGGGGGTCGAGCTGGTCGACAAACTAGAGGACGAGTCGGAGCTCGTGTTCGTCGACGACGAGCATTGGTTTCGCAAAGCGCGCGAAGGGCAAACCCTGTACGTTCGACGCGGCGCCCGCGCGGAACGGTTTTTGACCTACGACGCCGAGCTGAACTTGGCGGCACCCATCAAGCTGCAGGGCGGCCCTGACAAGTACACGGTGATCAACCTTTCGGGCGCGACGTTGTACGACGTGCTGATTTCGCGGTCGACGCCCGAGGGCCGCCGCGTGGCCTGGATCGACGTGCTGCCAAGGCCCGAGGCGGCCAAGGCCGCCGTCCCGGCCGCTGCCGCCAAGCCGGCCGATTTATTCGGCGATGGCGGGCCCAAGCCGGCCAAACCCCCGACTGGCACAAATGCGGCGGCCAACGACGCGAAGCCGGCTGCGCCCGCCACGGGCCTGTTCGGCGTGCCGGGCAAAGCCGCACCCGCCAACGAAGAGAAGCCCAAAGCGGCGCCGGCCAAGGACGAGAAAGCCGCCAAGCCGGCGGCGGGTCTGTTCGGCGTGCCGGGCAAGGCGGCAAGCGCCGCGCCGGCCGCCCCCAAAAAAGACGCACAGGCACCCGCCGACAAGGCGGCGCCCAAGGAAGTTCCCGGCGCGGCGCTTGCCGCTCAATTGGCCGCCAAGGGATTCCTTCCCAAAGGCAAGGCCGACGCGGCGATCGCGGCAGCGGCCGGCAATGCACCGGCGAAAGCCGGCGCGCCGGCGGCCGTTCCGGCCGCGGCGCCTCCGACGACCGGCGTGGAAGTCACGCTTTCCGCTCCGCTGCCCGTCGGATCACCCGAAGCGGTAGCCATCACCACCGGTTCGTTGTCTGAGCGGTTGGCGCGTGCCGGGCTGGCGCCGAACGAGGTGGAATTGTTCGTCGGCAATTACGCGGCGTTGCTTTTCGAGGGAGAGGCCGTCGTGCTGGCCTGCCGGCTCGATCAAGGCACGATCGACGACAAGATGCCGCTCTCGATCTTTCCCGAACCGACCAAGGTGGTTCGAGTACCCATGGTGATGATGCGCAATGCCGATCCGCAGCTGGGCGGCGAGGTCGAGAAGCTCATCGTGCAACTGGGCGACCCGAAATTCGGCGTCCGCGAAGCGGCCCAAAAGCAATTGTTGCACTTGGGGCCGCTGGCCTTTCCGGCCTTGAACAAGGTGCTCAACCACGCGGACCTCGAGATCGCGGTGCGGGCCGAGCGCATTCTATTGAATCAGAACCAACCCGCCCTGGGACGACAGGGCGTGGCCACTCCCGCTGCCGCGCCGGCGGCGGGTGCTCCGCCTGGGGCGCTGGTGCCGGGCCGGGCGGTGAATGGAGGGGCTGCGCCCGCAGCGCCGGTCGCGGCACCCGCGTGCCAGCCCCGAAGAAATAGCAATTCTGCGCGGCGGCCAGCGCCGCGCAGGCTCGCCTCTCTCGAATGCACGCCCTGGCGAACTGTCGCATGTCGACTTATCGTTTGCCCCCCTTCGAGCCGCACGCCCTGTTGCGTGGCGGCCATGCGCAGACGCTGGCCGGAGTCTATCTGCCTTTTCGCCGCCATCGCTACCGTGCCCGGCAAGTTCGCGTGATGCTCGATGACGGCGACCAGATCGTGCTGCACGACGATTGCCCCGACGGCTGGCGGCCGGGCGACCGCGCGGCGCTGCTGATCCATGGGTTGGCCGGCTGCCACGAAAGCGGCTACATGGTGCGCATTGCGCACAAGCTCCATGCGGCAGGCGTGCGGGCGTTTCGCATGGATTTGCGCGGCTGCGGCGCGGGAGCCGCTCTGGCCCGGCTTCCGTATCACAGCGGCCGCTCGGAAGACGCGCGCGCGGCGCTGGTGGCCATCGCCGAGCTTGCCGGGGGTTCGCCAACGACGCTCGTCGGCTTTTCGCTGGGCGCCAATATCGCGCTCAAGCTGCTGGGCGAGCTTGGCCAAGCGAAATGCGGAAATCTCGACAGCGCGATGGCTGTCTGCCCGCCGATCGATCTGGCGGCCTGCTCGCGGCAGATCGCGCGCGGCGGCAACCGACTGTACGATCGTCATTTCGTGCACCTGCTGCTGCGCCAGCTTCGGCGGCGCGGCGCGAACTGCCGGGCGCCGGCGCCGTATCGTTTGCCCGGCGGCCGCGCTCGCTGTGGGAGTTCGACAACACGTTCACGGCGGTGGTCTGCGGCTTCGGCACGGCGGAAAATTACTATCGCGAGGCTAGCTCGGCGCGGCTGCTGGCGAGTATCCGGATCCCGACGCTCGTGCTGGCTTCACGCGACGACCCGATGATTCCTCCGGACGCGCTGGAGCGCGCCGGCATTTCCAGCGCGGTACGGGTTCATCTGGCCGATCACGGCGGCCATCTGGGATTTATCGGCTGCCGGGGGCTCGATGCCGATCGCCGCTGGATGGATTGGCGCGTCGTCGACTGGGTAACGTCACAGGCTGGCCGGCCGGCCCACTGCCCGTCGCAAGCGTCGTTGCCGTCGCCGGGCGCGGCGCTGGGCTGAGCCTGGTGGCGGGACGCCGGGCACGTGCTTTTTGGCCGGCCCCTGTTCGCCGCGGTCCCGGACGCCTATCGTTATGAAGGCTCGTGGAACGCACAAGGGCGTGGTCGCCTTGCCCGGCTACCCCCATCGGAGAAAGAATCCATGCACTCGTCGAGCTTTCATTATCTGCCGCCGTTTTTCGGAATCCTGGTGCTGCTGTTCGCGGTGGTCGTCACCGTGTTGCAGTTCGGCATCCTCGGCTATGCCTATGAGAAGATGGGAATCAGCCGCTGGGCGGCCTACGCGATCCTCTTTTCGTCGCTGTTGGGCGCGTCGATCAACATTCCCGTGGCCGACTTGGTGGGCCAGCCGGTCGTTGAATTCCGCGAAGGCTCCGACGGTTGGGGCACGCGCTACGTCTATCCGGTCGTCAAGCAATGGCCGACGACGCAATTGGCCATCAACGTGGGCGGGGCGCTGATTCCGGCGGCCCTGTCCATCTATCTTGTCGCGAAGAACCGGATTTACGGCCCGGCGTTGATCGGCGTGGCGATCGTTTCGGCGGTCGTGCACATGTTGGCCAAGCCCATTCCCCAGATGGGTATTTCGGTGCCCATTTTTATTCCACCGGTCATTTCGGCCGTGGTGGCCATGATCTTGTCGCGCGACTATGCGGCGCCGCTGGCGTACGCTTCGGGTTGCCTGGGCACGTTGATCGGTGCCGATCTGATGAACCTCAACGAGCTGGGCAAATTGGGCTCTTCGGTAGCCTCGATCGGCGGCGCTGGCACCTTCGACGGCGTGTTTTTGACCGGCATTTTGGCGGTATTGCTGGCCGGAGGCTCGTTGCCGGCTGCGCGCCGAAGCACCGACGAGCCGTTTTACGAACTCCCGCCCCGGCAGAACGAATTCACCCGGCGGCGAGATGCCGATTGACGCCAGGCCCCTTTTGGGGCGTCCAATCAATCCCCCCGCCGGCGGTTCGCCGCCGCCGATAACCGGACCCGGGGGGCGGCGGCGAAAGCTTGTCTCAGGCTTGAGGACAAATTATTCTTAAGCCAGGTGAATGATCTCTCTGATCGGGCGACTCTTGGGTTTGAGTTTCCAAGTAATGCCGTTGTCAGGGTAGCGATATGTGGGCCATTCACGCACGAGCCCTCGTTCCATTGCCGGTCTTTCAGCGAGCTGCATTCCATTCTGGGAAGCAGTTTCTCGGGTGTTTGTTTTCAAACGCCGTCTATTTGGATTCCCAGCGCCGCGTTGCCGTTCGCCTGATTGCCGCGCGCACTGCGCCTGGCTGAGGTTAACAAGAGCAAGGGAGCCTGCGCGAAGTCCGCGGGGCCGTTCGTCCGATTTTCTTACCTGGGAGACGTACCGTGTTGTCATCCATTCTTTCGGCCCGACGCTTGCTCCTGGTTTTGGCGATGTCCGCTTCCGCGGTGGCATGGGCAGCGCCCAAGCGCGCGTGCCGAAGAGCGACGAGCCGGCCGACTCGGCGCCCTCGGATCCGGCGGATTTCGATTCACCCGGTACGTTTTTGGATTCGATCGAGCGTCAGAACAAGTTGATCACGAAACAGGTTCAAGCCGAGGTGGAAAATGAGCTTCGCCTCGCGCGGAGTCAAATGGCTGCCGATCCGGCGGCGGTGGAACAGGGATTGAAGCTGATGATGGAACGCGTGCTAAAAACGCCCGAATTGAATGCCGAAGTGCGGGCCCAATTGCGCAGCCAACTGGAATCTGCCTTGCGCGAGGCGAATCGCCGTGCCGCGACCAAGGAAATCATCGATCGACAGGTGCAGGAAGCGCGGGCGGCGGCGCTCGATCGGTTGAAAATCGCCGACGCTTTGGCCCGCAAGCAGGAAAAACTCAAGCAGTTGATGGACCGTTTCGATTCGTTGATGGACGAAGGGCGTTATTCCGCGGCCGACGCCATCGGATCGAACGAAGTGGCCGAACTCGCTCCCGAAACTCCCATCGGCACCGCGGCCGCCCTGGTGGCGCACGAAACCGGCGCCCGAATTTCCAATCTGATGCTGCGCGGCGCCCGTCAAAAGGCCGTGGTCGATACGCTGGCGTCGGTGGAAACCGCGCTGGTTCCTTTTTCCGACGATCAACCGGTGATCTATCCCGACGCCGCGAGCTGGGAAGAGTTGACCCTGCGCCGTAAGAAATACACGTTCACCGATTTGAAAAAAGTCGGGCCGGCGGAAGCCAAGATCACAAAGGAACTCGACGAGCCGACCACGATGGAATTCGTCGACACGCCGCTGCAGGACGCGGTCGACTATCTCAAGGACCTGCACAACATCGAAATTCAGCTCGAAAAGACCGCACTCGACGAAGCCGGCGTCGGTTCGGACACGCCGGTGACCCGCACGCTCAAGGGCATCTCGCTGCGCTCCGCGCTGCGTTTGTTGTTGGGCGACCTGCCGACGCCGTTGACGTACCTCATCGAGGACGAAGTGCTGAAGATCACGACCGTCGACAAGGCCGCCAGCAAGATGGTGATCAAGGCCTACCCGGTGGCCGACCTGGTGATTCCCATTCGGTCCATGAGCATGGGCATGGGTGGCATGGGCGGTATGATGGGTGGCGGCATGGGCGGAATGATGGGTGGCATGGGCGGCGGCATGGGTGGCGGCATGGGCGGCGGAATGATGGGCGGCGGCATGGGCGGCGGCATGGGTGGCGGCATGGGTGGAGGAATGATGGGAGGCATGGGCGGCGGCATGTTTTGACGCCGCGGTTGTCCAAAGCCGCGAGCTCGCTTGGCTCGGCCGGATCGGCGAAAAGTTGCCTCAATCGTGGGGAATGGCTATTCTGAGAGCGGGGGCATAACTTCTCGTTGAAGCAGCGAATCTTGGCGAATCGATTGCCAAGCTGCGCTGTGCTCGGAGTAGTGGGCCATTCACGCATCAGCCCTCGACGAATGGTCGGACTGCCGGCGAGCTGCTTTCCCTTCTGGAAGGCAGCCAGTCGGGTGTTGGTTTTCCAACACCTTGCCTTTGAGTTTTCCTTGGATTGTCAACGTCGGGCTTGCGTTGTCGCGCGCAACGCACAGCTGGAGATAAGCGGGGCACCGGTGGTTTGCGCAAGTTCCGCGCGCTCGATCACCGCAACTTCCTTTGGAATAGGAGAGGCACCATGCTGGCGTCCATTTTCTCGGCACGTTCAGGAGTCGTGGTTTGGGGAATTTTCGCGGCCGCGGTTGCCGTAGCGGCCCCGCCGTCGAAGAGCCCGGCCGATGCACCCCGATCGCTCTTGGCTTCCGTCGAGCGACAGAACAAGTTGATCACCGATCAGGTTTGCGCCGAAGTGGAGAATGAGCTGCGAATGGCGCGCAGCCAAATGGCCAGCGACCCCTCGGCGGTCGAACAGGGACAGAAGTTGCTGCTCCAGCGAGTGCTGAAAACTCCGGAGCTAAGCGCCGAGGCGCGAGCCCAGTTGCGCGGCCGATTGGAAGCCGCCTTGCGCGAGGCGAGCCGCCGGGCCGCGACTCGGGATATCGTCGACCGCCAGATGCACGAAGCGCGCCGCGGCGCTCGATCGTTCGCGCGTCGCCGACGCGCTGGTACGCCGTCAGGAAAAGCTGAAACAGTTGATGGACCGATTTGATTCGCTGATGGACGAAGACCGTTTCGCGGCCGCCGACGCCATTGGTTCGAACGAAGTGGCCGCCATCGCCCCCGAGACGCCCGTCGCGGCGGCGGCCGCCATGCTGGCCCACGAAACCCAGGCCCAAACCGCCAACGCCCAGTTGCGCGGCGCGCTGGAAAGCGGTGGTCAACACGCTGGCTTCGGTGGAAACCTCAATGGCTCCCTTTGCCGACGATCAGCCGATGATCTATCCCGACTCGGCGAGCTGGGAAGCGCTGACGCTGCGCCGAGCCAGCACCAGTCATACGGACCTGAGAAGGGTGCCGCCGGCGGAAGCCCGGATCGAAAAGGAGCTGGGCGAGCCGACGACGATGGAATTCGTCGATACGCCGCTGCAGGATGCGATCGACTATCTCAAGGACGTGCACAACATCGAAATTCAGCTCGAAAAGACCGCACTCGAAGAAGCCGGCGTCGGATCGGACACGCCGGTGACCCGCACGCTCAAGGGGATTTCGCTTCGCTCGGCGCTGCGACTGCTGCTGGCCGACCTGCCGACGCCCTTGACGTACGTCATCGAGGACGAAGTGCTCAAGATCACAACGGTCGACAAGGCCGCCGCCAAGCTGGTCGTCAAAGCCTACCCGGTTGCCGATCTGGTGACGCCGATTCGCTCGATGAACGTGGGCGGGACGCGAAGCATGAACAGCCCGACGATGAATCCGAACTCGGGCCCGGCTCCCATTCCGGGCATGCCACAAGGAATGCCGCCGGGTATCATGTGATCCAGGCCTGGCGGAAGCGCCCCGTCAAGCGTAAAAAAAGAGCAGGAGCGAGTAAAAAGGAGAGAGCAGATTAGCAAGGACGCAGTGCGATTGGCAGGGCGTCGGGTTCAAACACAGATCTTCTGCGGTCTCCTCTCGATTCTCAACTTTCTTTCCTTGAGGCAGACTTGGCTTTTGCCTTTGAGAAACTCCAGGTTTACCAAAAGGCGATCACCTTCGCTGATTCGATCTGCACTTTGACTCGCGACTTGCCTCGCGGTTACTTCTTTCTCGCCGATCAGCTCAGTCGTGCCGCGCTGTCGATCGCCGCAAATATCGCGGAGGGTAATGGCCGGTTCACAAAGCCTGATCGGAAAAACTTTTTTGGCATTGCCCGGGGCAGTGTGCAAGAATGTGATCCGCTCCTAGAAGTCGCCGTGCGCCAGAAGCTCTTGACCCATGAGCGTCATGGGCAACTGAAGGCCGACCTAGAAGAGATTGCCCGAATGCTCTCCGGCCTAGTCAAGGGTCTGCAAGGCCGGCAAGCATAGCACTCGGTCGATGGGGAGCAAATTTGTGAGTGTCGCGAGCTGTGTCAGTTTGGCGCATTTTCGGTCGTATGGTGCAACATGAATCGTGTAATACGGGAGCACCATCATTTTGAGTCCGCCCGCGAGTTTCTCGAAGCCCTATCACCGCGCGGCCCATACTTCGGATCCGTAGCCAATCCGTCACCCTGGATTTTCCGGGGATACGCACACGATGATTGGCAGCTTGTGCCTTCCGCTCTACGTACCTTGGAGCGCGCGAAGCTGCACGAAATAGCACGGACGCCCGCCGAGGTTCGCGAACGGATAAATACTAATATTGCGCAAGCCATCGCAGAGGTACTAATTTTGCGCGATCTCGAAAGGGAGTTGGATCGTAGCGGCTTGGACGTTCCAGTGGCCAATCCGAGCATTTCCAGGATACTTGCGCTACTTGAAGACGATTGGACGGGACGGAACGACGGCACCGCAGTTTATTGGCCGCGATTGGAGTGCGTGCAAATCATGAGCTTGGCACAGCACTATCGATTGCCGACTAGGCTTCTGGACTGGAGCTTCTCGGCATTTATTGCGGCGTACTTTGCCGCCGACACTGAGAAACTCGACGTGGGGGACCACTCCGGTCGCGCGTCGGTTTGGGCACTGAATACAACTGGCATGGCGGCAGGCGTGTCAATGCGCGACGCACCCAACGTGCGAACGATCCCGGTGCCACGTAGCACCAATCCAAATTTTCACGCACAGAATGGCATATTTACGCTGCAAGGGCCCGATGGCGAGGTGCGCCTGTCATTGGAGCAGATCATTTGTAATCCACTTGAACTTGCTCTCGAAGGCGCTAATGAGTCGACACAATTCCCGCCGGATCACCGATTCCTGCGACAATTCACCTTTCCGCGTTCCTTAGCCGGAGAGGCGCTTTGGCTACTGGAAAAGGAAGGCGTCACGGCCGCAACGCTATTTCCTGGGCACGTCGGTGCCGCAAAGGCTGTTATTGAGAAAAGGTTCAGCGCGCCACCCACTCGTTGACCACGGAAATCATGGAGCTGATGTTTCCCGACCAACTTTTCGGGCCACTTAGAAAAAGTTCACTGACCCTCCGGTCGCACCCGACGTTTTCGGCTCCGCCGAAAAAATAGAGCAGGAGTGCAGGTGAAGGACCGAGGAGAAGAGAGAGCGACGGCCCCCGTAGTGCCGTGCATTTTCTCTTTGCATCCTCCCACGTCTATTGCCGCTCAATCGCACCACAGCGCGTACAGGCACGCGTTCTTTAGCGCGATACGCAAGACCACGGCGCCTTCGATCTCTCCTCCATCCCACTCGATCAACGTGTCGAGGCTGTCGCGGTGGATCGGCTTTGATTTGGCGATCGACTGACCCATTGTGTTGAGGGCTTCGACGTTGATTTCGCCGAAATCGGAACGGGCATTCAGGTGCAGGCGTCTGCCTTTGAGCTTCAGCGGTTTTGTAAGGATCTCGCCGCCGTCGAATGAGGCATCGAGGGACACGAAGCGATCTCGCTGGATGGTGGCCAGGCCGATGCAGCCGGCCTTGGGGCCGGTGTCTTTTCCCTCGTACGGCGCGTGTCGATAGGTGCGGCCGGCGTAGTAGAAGCGCAACTCATCGCCCTCGGCGATCGGCGGGTTGCTGGCCAGCGATTGGTTGAAGCGATCCCAACTGCCGACGGGACCGTTGGCGATGAACGGCGAACGGCTTGCCACCGCGGGGCCTGAGGGAGCCCCGTCGCCGACGCGGGCGAAATGCACGCCATCGCGACTGACGGCAAGCGGTACGTCGACGGCCGGCACATCGGGCAGAGCGAGCAGCGTCTGCACCAGGCCGATGTACACGCTTTCGTAGGGAAACACCAGCACCGAGTAAATCTCGGTGCCCGGCTTGTCCTCGAGGTCGGCGGTCATGACCACCGGCGAGCTAAACGGAGCGGTGAAGTTCCAGTGCACGAAGTCGGGTGATTCCAAGCGGCCAACTGCCCGGCCGGAGTACCATGCCTTGTACCAGTCGTACTTGGACCAGGCCGCTTCGATCTCGGGCGGCGTCTTGAGCGTCCGGCCGAAGAGGGCGTATTTGCCCAGCGCGGGGTCAAACATCCAATGCGTCGCCCCGTCGCAGATCGCTTCGCTGGCAAAGCTGTCGATCAGCTTCCAATGAATGCCGTCAGGGCTCCCCGCGACGCCGAGCCCGCGACGTTGGCCCTCGCGAAACCGGCCTTCACGCGGGCCCTTGTACTCCCAGTCGATGCTCAGAAAGCCCATTTTGTAGCGTCGCGACGGATCGGGCTCTCGCTCGTCTTTGTGGACGCCGAACAACTCGTGATAGTAGGGCAGTGCGTCAGACCCTTTGAGTTCGCTGATCTTGCGGAACAGGATATTGGTCTTCGCACCGTTGATCGGCACCAGGTCGAGCGGCGGCTTGACCCAATGGATGCCGTCGTCGCTCTCGGCATAGCTGACGCCCGGCCCGCTCTTGTACCACGCTTTGTACTTCTGGCCGTCTCGAATCACCGAGCCATACAGGATGTTCAACGGGTCTTCCCACGGCTCGGATTGAAGGATGACGGGATTGTTCTTGGATTTGTCCGCGGGGTGAATTTTCCGGACTACGTTGGTGGCGGACGCGACGAGGTAATCGTCGAGGAACAGTTGCTTCTTTGGCCCCACCTCGATCGGCACACTTCCGGGAGATTCAGCATGGAGGAACAGAGGCACCCAGAGGAACAGAGGCGCCCAGAAGAAGAGATAGACAAGTATCGAGATGCAGCGCGCAACGGAATGCGGCGACACGCGAACGAGATCTGCATTTCCTCTGCAACGATCCATTTTTCATGCTCTCCGTCTTCATTCCCTCTTCATGGCTGCGAGCGTATTGAAGAACAGCCAACCAGTGGGCGTTTATACGGCAACCAGGAGGGAAAGGCAAATCACGAAATCAAGCGACAGCTGATGCCACCGGCTCGCCCCAGTCGACGGTGAATTGGAGCTGGCATTTGTTGCACTTGGCGCGGCGGCCTAGATTGGTCGCCTTCAGTTTGCTTACGTGCTGACAGCCGGCGCACACGATGCTCACTTGCAGGCGATTGGCAACGTCCGCGGCGATGGCCAATTCGGGCACTTGGGCCAGCAGAATGTCGCTCGGCTCCAAGCGCGACAGCAGGTCTTTCGTCAAGGGCACGACGTCGGCAACCCGGTTGGCGAGCCGGCGGATGGCCAGCTCGAATACGTTGCGCGCGAGCCGCCCGTTGCCAAAATGCTCGTCGCGGTGTTTCAGCAGATACTCGAATCCCAGAATCAACCGCGCGCGCGTTTCGCCGGGCAGCCAGTAGCGATTTTGTTCGCACAGCATCTGAAAGATGCGGCACAGCTCGACGACTGTGTAATCCGGAAAAACAAACGTGCGTTGAAATCGCGAGGCCAGCCCCGGGTTGCTGGCCAGCAGCCGCTCCATCTCCTCCGGATAGCCCGCGAGGATCACTACCAGCCGATCGCGATTGTCTTCCATGCGCTTGAGCAGAATTTGCACGGCTTCGTGGCCGTAGGGATCTTCTCCTTCGTCGCTGATGAGACTGTAGGCTTCGTCGACGAACAGCACGCCATCGAGCGCTTTGTCGACGATTTTATTCGTGCGTTCAGCCGATTGACCCATGTAGCCGGCCACCAGGGCCGAGCGGTCGGCCTCGATCAAATGCCCTTGCGTGACAATTCCCAGAGCGCCCAGCACTTCGCCCAGAATGCGCGCCACCGACGTCTTGCCGGTGCCCGGATTGCCGGTAAAGACCGAGTGCAAGCTCACCTGCGTGCGCGGCAGACCGGCTTGCTCGCGCTGCTGCTGCACTCGCAAGAAACGAGAGAGCTCGCGGACTTCATTTTTGATCGCATCCAAACCAATCAGGTCGTCCAGCGATTTCAGGGCCGATTGCAGTCGCTGCTCGTCGGTTCGCGGATGACTTGCGGCCGACGGCGCTGCCGCATACGCGCCGGCAGCCTCGCCGGATGAGCCGCCCAGCGTGGGCGCCGCATCCAACGCGCGGCGGATATCCTGGGAGCTTGGCGTTGCGGGCGGAGTGGGTTCGGCACTGTCGATGGGCACCAGCCGCAAATGGCGATGAATCTCGGCCAACACGCCTTTAAGTTGAAATGCTTCTTCCGGGGCGAGCGTGCCATCAGCCTTGGCCACCAGATTGCCAAATCGCATGACGATCGTTTCAACTTCGCTGATCCTTTCGCGCAGCACGCTCACCGATTCGAACGGACGAACGAGGCTGTACCAATCGAACTTGTCGGCCATCGGAAGCAGCTCTTGCAACACGCTTCCGACCTCGTCGGGCAAGAAACTGCGGCCCCACACCTTGCCGATCAACACCTGCGCCAAGACGCGTTCCTGCACGCTGAAATGCCTGTCCGCCTGCACGATGGTCAAAAAGATTTTGATCATCAGGCCGCGCGCAAGATCGTCCATCAAACCCAGCGTTGCGTCGGAAACGTGGGCCGAGGTATTGGAGGGAAGACTGTGAATCCAGAGCTTGGCGCTCGAACGGTACAGCTCGAGACAGTCGTCAATGGCCTGGCTGAACACATCCACGTGCGTGTCGAGCACTTCGCCAGGATCAGCCGAGTCGGCCATGATGTGAACAAGAGTAGGTATCGGCGTTGTTGGAACTTGCCGTGCATTATACCGCGGGCGAAGTGCAAATCGATGCCGGTTTGTTCGCGTCGATGATACTCACGATCGCGGCGGCCAGCCGCGAGAATGCCGAACCGATTGCCGCGTCTGGCCGGGCGCCTGGCATGATCTGCGTCTTTGCAAGTTGACCAGAGCGACACGTGAGGCTCGTCGATACGCCATTCGGCAACGGCGGGCCGGCCATCAACGCTCCAAGGTCATCTTGAGTCTATTGAGTGCGCGGTCCCACTGCCCGGCAATCACGTCGAGCGAGCGCCGCGCCTTTTCGAGCTGCGTTGGCTCGAACTTCCACAGGCGTTCGCGACCGACTTTGAGGTCGTGCACCAGGCCCGCCTCCGCGAGAACGTGCAGATGTTTGGTAACCGCCTGGCGCGTAATCTCGGTTCCGGAAGTGAGCCGCGCGATCGACATCGCCCCCCCGGCGCACAGCGCGGCGACCAGCCGCAGGCGCGTGGCGTCGCCAAGGGCCGCAAAGATCGGGGCCGACTTCCGCAGCGCCGAGTTCTTCAGCAGCACGGTCTTCAATGTTGCAGTCTTCAACGTTACCTTCTGCGCCGGCGCGTTAGGACGTGGTGACATGCTTCTCGATGCTTTTCATCTGGATGTCCCAGCCGCCGCTGTTCTCTCGAAACGCGTCCAGACGACGCTCCGGCGGGAGACTGTCGAAGCCGGATTCGACCACGCTCAGCAACGTGCCACTATCGACTTCCTTCAGCTCGAATACGACCAGTAGGGTCGGCTGTTTCGAGGCGTCCACGCCCGGTTTGAGCGCGTCGTGCCAGCGCCAGGAAAGCAAACGCTCCGGCTCCATGCGTTCGATCACGACGTCAAACACGAGGTGCTCGTAGCCGGGATGCGTGACTTGTCCCTGCACGCGCTGGCCGGCCGCAAAGGTCTTTCCCCGTAGCGCCACGCCAAACCAGTTGCCGAATTCCTCGGCACTGGACAGCGCGCGCCAGACCCGCGACGGCGGCGCCTGGATGAGGATCTCTCGCTCGATTCGATCCGTGGACGGATTCATCATGCTACCTCCTGGTTGCATTATAGACGGCCGCGCGATACATGCAACCTATTGATTGCATATATTTTCGGCCGAGGCCCAGCGGCGAGAGGACGGTGTTTTTCGGGCAGATTGCGCTGCAAGTCGGCCGCAACCCAGCGCTACTTGAGAAGTTCACCGGCCGAAATCACGCGCGCCAGATGGTCGGCCAGGTCGACGAATTCTTCCGTCGATCGCGGCGCGGGCCGCAACCGTGACTGGTGGCCCGCCCCGCCGGTCGGATCGGCTTGCACGTGCATGTTCGCGATGTCGCACGCGCCATAGAATACCTCCAGCGATCCTTCTCCGCCGGCACTGGCAATTTCGCGTTGCAGGTCGAACGCCGTGATCGCCGAGTTCAAGTACACCGAGGCTTCGATGAGTGCGGCGCGAAAGCCCGGATGGCGGCAAATCTCGTGCCCGCACTGCCGCTCGAAGGAGTGCGCCGCCCCGCGTACCGCCGTCAGCAGGCGGTCGATGAGCGATCGCAGGGCGTGCGTGAAGGCGATATCGGCGTAGTCGCTGGGGTTCAGATACGTATCGACGGCGGCGGTGACCGCGCCGCAGCCAGTGTGGCCCAACACGACGACGGCCTTCAGCGCGTGGCCCAAGTGCCGCACGGCATAGTCGAAGCTGCCCAAGCACTCGGTCCCCAGCACGTTGCCCGCGATGCGCACCACGAACAAATCGTTGAAGCCTTGATCGAAAATCGATTCGATCGGCACGCGGGCATCCGAACAACCCAGCACCAGCGCAAACGGGGCCTGATCGCGAGCCGCGCCGCGAAAGAACGGCAGGCCCATCGACACCAGATCGACCGGCACGATCGATGGCTCAGGTTCGGCCCTGCCGTCAACGGTCGCTTGCTGCATCCGGTCGATGAAACCGACCAGGCGACGATTGCCTTCCAACAGCACCCGAATCGCCGCCTCGGCATTGTCCGGGCGGTCGACGGCAACCTGTCGGAACGGATCGAATCGATAGATCAGGTCCACAGGATGCATCCCGCGATGAACGAGCAGATCGTAGCGAACAACCCACGAAGTCGACGATGGATTGGATCAGGGCGTCGATGCCAGGCGCCGCACGGGATACTGCTCTCCGCCGAGGTGCATCGTGAAACCGGTCGCCTGTTTTTCGTCATTCACGTCGAACACCAGTTTGCCCGCGGTGAATCGCATGGCAAACTCCGTCTTGGAGCGGGGAATCAGGTCGATGACCTGCCCCGTCTTGGCGTGCATCTGCAAATGCCCGTCGTGCAACTGGATCGTGCCCAGAGCGCCGGCGGTGCTGCCGTAGGCTCCGACGAACTTCTTCAGCTCGTCGGCCGACAGGTTGACCGACGACTTTGCCTGCTCGGCCAATCCGCCCGGTTCTTGGGGCTCTGGCAGCTCTCGCAGCCAGATGTTGCGGTAGCGCACCGGATCGCCGTGGTCCTGCAAGGAGAGCGACAACTTGTCGGGATGACGCTGGTAAGGCAGATGCTGAAGCCATGTCGTCGGTCCGAAAAGCTCGACGTTGTCCTGAACCAGGATGCCGTTGTGGATCACCGAGATTCGTGCCGGCCTGGCCACCGTGCCGTCGGCGTGAAAGCGCGGCCGGCGAAACATGATGTCGTAACTCTGCCACTGGCCCGGCGGCAGGCAGGCGTTGACCAGCGGCGGGTACTGGCCATAGATGGCCGCGGCTTGCCCATCGGGGTAGGTGTCGTTCTCGTAAGAGTCCAGCACTTGCACTTCATACAGTCCCATCAGGAAGACGCCGCTGTTGCCGCGTCCCTGGCCATGTCCGTGGGCGGGCACAGGCGTGGCCCACTCCACGTGGAGTTGCACGTCGCCAAACTTGTCGGCCGAATGGACGTACCCGCTGTCGGCGACCGACTCCATGTACCCGTCTCGAACTTGCCATTTGGCCGGCCCGCCTTCGGCGTCGCGCCATTTCGACAGGTCGGTTCCGTCAAACACGACCACCGCATCGGACGGCGCAGGCACCGGCAACGCCAGTTTGGCGGGAGTCACCACCGAGGGCCGCTGCCGCTGCATGTCGTGGGCCAGCCACCGCATGGGCGACTGGGCAATTGAGGTCGACGGAAGTGCAAACATGGAAAAGCCTGCGAGAAGAAAAGCTGGCAAGACGTTGTCTCGCATGGGAGATCTCCTTCAATTCGTTTCGCCGGCGTCAAGGACCCAGGATCTTCGTGCTGCCGAGCATGCGGCCCGCGAGGGATGCCGACGGGCGTCTATTCTAGATCAGTCTCAACTGCCAGGCGAGCCCCCGACGGCAAGTGATTGGGAACCGCGGCGGCCCTTTTCTGTCGGTTGTATGTTCACGGTTTCGCATGCACCTCGGTCGCGACGTCGGCGCGACTTGGATCGATCGTGAACGAATACAGTGCCCCGCCGTCGCCGACCGTGAATCGCAATTGCGCGCTGGCATTCGCCGCCACGTCGCCGAACGACTGGCCACGGTCGAAGACGACCTTGTGGGCAAGCGAATCGCCGCGGATCGTTGCGGCGGCGAGCTTCGTGACGCCGCCGTCGGCGGTGGTCACGATTTCGACCGTGATCGGCCCAATGCCATTGACGTACAGATCGCGGCCGTCGAATTTCAGCCGCCGGGTGACCAGCGAGCCGCGATCGACCGAGACGAAGCCATCGGGCCGCAAGCGGGCTCGGAAAATCCCGCCCCCGCTGACGCGATAGGGCCGGGGACGGTTCTTTCCCCACGACGAGCTGCCATAGTAGTAGAGCAGTTCGTCGCCGATTCTCAGGGCGCATTGGAGAACTCGGTCATGTAGCCGCCGTCGTTGCGCGCGTCGTTGCCGCCTTCCTTCCCATTGGCGATGAATACCTCGGGAATGCCGGCGTCATTCTTAAACGGCACCTTCTTCCAATGCAGCCCGTCGCGGCTCGCCAGCAGCTTCATGAATGCGCTGCCGCTGGCGGAATACGGGTAGTCGTCCTTGCTGTGCCAGACGCGCAGCCCGCCCAGCCACTGCGAGCCATAGCGCCAGGCCGTGGAAGAATAATATTCGTCGGTCGGCATGTCGCCATTGCGCTCGGCGCCTTCGGGCACCAGGTCCAGCCGCGTGACCGGGCCCAGATCGATCGCCCGGTCGAGCCGATCGGCAAAAACAAACCCGCGCGAGCGCAGGCGGTTCGTGTTTTCGACGTCCGTAGCGCTGGCAAAGCGCAGGCAGCCGAGGAAGCGGTCTTGCTGCTTGTCGTGATAAAACGTGCTGACGTCGCCGGTGCCGTTCATTCTGCGGCCGTCCTGCTCGATCGTGCGCGATCCGGCCAGCAGCACTTGCGGCCCGCGCGTCCAGTGGATTCCGTCGGGTGAGTGAACGTAATAGGTTCCCTCGCGTCCGGGTCCCCAGTTGGCAAAAAAGAGCCAGCCCTTGTAAGGACTGTGCACGTCCTTGTCGTCGTAGGTGCAGGAGAACAGGTCAATGTTCGTGGCGCTGGTGTCGCTCACCGGGTCGTGCAGGTCGATGGCGATGCGCTGCGGCTTGCCGTCTGACCCCTTGACCCACTGCACGGCATCTTCGGAAGTAAAGCGGTACAGCCGCACGCGGTCGGCCGACTTGCCCGGCCAATTCGAGGCGAACGCCAGCGTGAACATCACCCACTTTTTCAGCTTCGGGTCGTAAAGAATCGTGCCATTGGCTTCGAGCGTCGAGCGGGTTTCGCCGAACTCGTCGCCGATCGCGATCACCGGCTCAGTGCCGCCGTGGTCCTTTTTCGGCTGGCGCAGCGTCCGCGCCAGGCCGCTCTGGGCGGCGATCAAGTAGTCATCCACGAAGAGCTGCGCTTCGCCGCTTACGATCGTCACCGCTGGAAGCGATGTATCGTTGCTCTGGGCGAATGCGGCGCCAGTGCCCACGCACACCACGACGGCGACGCCGAGAAAACAGCACAGTTTCGTGCGCATGTTTCGAATTCTCTGAAACCTGGCTACTTCAGCAGTTGCCAGCCCGAGGCGTCGGCGGTCAGCGCGGTGTGGCCCTTGTAGCGGTCGTAGACCTTGTGCATGTCGTCGATCGTGTCGAAGTAGCCGACGATGTGGGCCGCGCTGAACGACTCGCCGGCCTTCACCGGCTTGCCGTGGATCTCCTCGATCATGACGATGATCCCGCCGGGACGCTGGCTGCACCACGCCTCGTAGACGACGGCAGGGGTCGAGCGTCAGTCCGGCCAGCCAGGGGCCGTCCTTGCCGGTCTCCTTGTCCCGCAAATGGTACGCGCGAATGAAGTGCTCGGGCGTCTTGTGCGTGTCGCGTCGGTAGCCGAACTTCAGGTCGGGCGGGAACGGGACTGAAGAACTCGCTGGACGGAATGCGAACCCCCTTCGGGCCGCTCAGGTAGCTGAGGTAGATCTCGCTGAACGTGTCGCCCTTGCTCGTGGCGGACGCAGCCCGGCGTGTCGTTGCGCAGGAACATCTCCTCCGAATCGTTCACGCTGTCGATCTTGTCCATCAAGACGAAATACCGCTCGCCCTGGGGAAACACGATCAGTTGCGTCCACCGCGAGCCCGGCTTGCGGCCGGGCGCGGCATACTCGAACTTGTAGGTCGTCTTGACCGCGACGAAATCCTTGCCGCGGATGATCTCGGGCTCGGACGGGCTTCATGCGGTGGCAGAGCTGCGGCCCCTCGACCATCCGCTTGCGATGGCTGCTGCCGTGAGACCATCAGCGTGTAGGACGATCCTGGCCGGGTCGGTCTCGTTCGTGTACCAGCGTGTAGCGGCCGACGCCGTTGCCGTCCGGGGCGATGACCTTGTCGCTCCAGGCTTCGTCGCTGCCGGCCTCCATCAGCCAGTCGACGACCATCAGCCCATCGCCGACTTCGCGAAAGCCGGTGGTCTTGTCGAGAAACGATCCCTTCTCGATGCCGGTCATCCACTGCTTGGGGTTCTTCTTGGGGATGACGGCCTCGAGCTTGTCGGTCTCGATCTTGATGGCGCGGTCGTCCTCGGTCGCTCGTGCAAAGGCCGGCTCTTTCGCCGGCTCAGCCAAAATCGAACCCGCACTAGCGATCGCCAGGAGCGAGGTCAGCGACAGTTGCGCAATGAAGGCTTTGGAAGGTTTCATGGTGCGTCCTCGATGTTGATTCGATCGTTGCGTCCCCAAGTGGAATGGCGTTGCGAGCCGGGGTCAATCAGCGTGTGGTAAACTGCAACGAGGGGCGGTCGGTTGCTCACTGAATCTTCTGTTCGAGCACCGCCAGGTCGCCTTCGACGAGGTTCCCGTCCGGGTCGATCAGAAGCACAGTATTCAGGCCGTGCAGGCCGAAGCTTTCCCACGTCTTGAACGTATTGTCGAGCAGAATGGGAAACGGAATCGTCTTGCCGCCCCAGACTTGAGATACGATTGGCTCAAGCGCTCGATCCATGTCGGCCAACGACTTCAGTTCACCGTCGGGATCGATGCAAATCGACAGAATCTCGAAACGTTCGCGCTGGCCCTTGTGCGCTTCGTAGAACTTCATTAACTCGGGTATCGTTTTCTTCAAGCATGGCGTGCAGCTTAAGCCCCAAAAATCCAGCAGTACCCACTTGCCCTTGAAATCCGAGATCCGCGCCTCTCTGCCCACTCCGCGCGCGTCGCTGACGTGCCATGCGGGCGGGTTGCGGCCATAGTGCTTGGTGTAGTCGCCCCACGTGCCCTGCGCTTGCGATTGCTTGCGCTTCGCAATGACCGAATCGCGGGGCGGCAGAGTCAGCACTCCCAGGTCCACCTCGGGCTTGTCGGCCCTCAACACGATGGGCTCGCCGTACAAGATCGCGCTGGCATCTTCGTTCTGGGCCTCGATGAAATAATTCCCGGGGGGCAACGACATCAGAAAGCGTGCTTCGTTGGATCCGCACCCGACAAACCTCGTCATGTCCAGCGGTCGCGTGGAGTCGTAGGGCACGTGCAAGCAGAAATGCGTCCAAGCGGGCCGCACGCCCTTGGCTGGGCCTTCGATCGATCCACGCACGCGCACCAGCGGACCCAGTCGAATCTCGATCGGCGCCGTCGGGTCGCTCTTCGATACATGGCCAAGTCCGGCACGCGAGCGCGGCCCGTCCATGGCCATCAGCGTGTGATAGACGTCACCGACTTTGATCTCGAATCGCCCGTCCGAACCTGATTTCGCGACGTCCTGAACGCCGGGCTCCATCCGCCCCAGATGCGCGGGCCCCCAGTAATCGTTGCGCGCCGCCGCGTCGGCGAGGTTGACCTGCTTGCCATCCTTATCCCAGAACGGGCCATTCGCCCTCCAAAAGAAGGAAACGTCCGCGCCGGCCACCGGCTGCCCCCGCTCGTCGACGACCCGGCCGCGCAGCTGGCGCATTTCGCCCGCGCGTGCGGTCGCCGCCAACAGCAGCACCAGCCAAGCCGCTTGCACGCAACTTCTCATGACGGCTCTCCATCTCGATCGCAATGAGTGCTGTGGCGAGTTGAGCATCGGTTGTGCAAACCAACCAGCATCGACGTCAAGCTCGACCGAACATTTTAACACTTCATGTGTGCGCTTGCGATGTTTCTGATCCAGCTATCTGCGCGTAATTCAGAGGCGTTCAGCACGCAAAATCTTTGTCCAACCCGACGAAACATCCTCCGCCGGCGGACACTTTCCAACGTTTTCTCGGCCGCCAGCGACCCATTTTCGACACGTTTCGTACGACAGCTTGACAGGGGCTGGTCCGGGGTTGACTATGGCACCGGCATGGCGTTTGGGGGGCGCATGGCATGAAGGTCATTACGCAACTGATCCGGCATTTCTGGCAGCGCGGGGCACTCTCGCCGGAGCAGGCCGAATACTTGCTCGATCAGGGATTTGCCAGGCCGTCAGACTTGCCGGGCTATAAGCCTGTCGAACACGCGGTCGAGCAGTTGCCGGAAGTCGTGGTGCTTGCGCCGCATCCGCTGGAAGCGACGGCCGAGGCACTCGAGCGGCCGCGCCGGCGAGTCGGGCGCGGCGGGCCCAAAGGCGTCGTGCCGGAAGCCGACGATTTGCAGCTTTGGTTGCGCAAGCAATTCTCGCTTCGCGCCCGGGACTTCGTGTCGCTGGTTCGACTCGGCGAACGGTTCGGCCCCTGCCCCACCTGGCTCGACGCGGCCAAGAGAATTCGTCAGGCCAAGCCCGATCGGTTCGCCCGCGGCCTGGCCGCGGCGCTCCGCTCGCAACAAGTCGCACTGCGAAGCTTGTGGCAGGCGGTCGATTTGGAACCGTTTCACACGCGCATGGAAGACGCTTCGCTGCGCGGGCCGACCGTCCGCGCCTTTCGCATGTTGTTGTCGCTGCAAGACGCCTCGCAATTGGGCAAATACTGTTGGATCCTCAAACTGGACGAGGTGCAGGCGGCGTGCAACCTGCTGCAAGCCAACCGCAGCTTAATGGCGGGATTGGGCGGCTTGTTTCACCATCATCGTTCAACGTTGAACGGGGCCTTGCAGCGCAGCGGGCACCTGGTGCCCCATTGGGCATTCGTGCTGCTGTACAACGCGTACCGCAGGACAGCGGAAAACGGCGCCGCCGCCCGACGTGAATTCGGGCCCATCGACCTGCCGGCCGATGACGTTTGGCGGCAGGCATGGACCGCCGCGCTGCTGATGGATTCGCCGGCCGTCACTCGCTTGTTGATTGGCTGCTACGGCCGGCGCGAGGTCGGCGATGGGGCGGCGTGCAGCCACTTGTTATATTGTCCGCTGGGCTGGAAGTTGCCGTGACGCTCTGGCCGGCAGTTCAACTCGACAAACTTTCAAGCATCGAAACACGATTTCGAGGATCGACCGAATGAGCAGCGACGGTCAACCGCTTGTGGAAACGATCACGCTCGGCCAAGCGAAGCAAATGATCAAGTGCCTGGCCCACGCCCAGAGCCTGCTGTTCTTGTCGCCGCCGGGCGTAGGCAAGAGCGAGACGGTCGTGCAGGCGGCGCGCGACGTGGACATGCCTTGCCGATCGCTGCTGGGAACGCAAATCGCGCCCGAGGACGTCAGCGGAATTCCGCATATCGTGGGCGAGCGGTCCGTGTTCTGCCCGCCGCGCATCCTGCTGCCGGAAAAACCCGAGCCGTTCTGCCTGTTTTTGGACGAGCTGCCCGCCTGCCCGCCCGACATCCAAAAGGCGTTCTACTCGCTGCTGCTGGAGCGACGCATCGGCGAGCATTACCTGCCGCGCGGCAGTTGGGTGGTGGCGGCGGGCAACCGGGCCGAAGATCGGGCGCTGGTGCGCTCGATCAGTTCGGCGCTGATCAATCGCGTGATCGTGCTCAACGTGCGCGTCGACGTGAAGGAGTGGATGATCTGGGCCAAGAGCAAGCGCATCCGTTCGGAAATCCGCGCGTTCATCACCTACATGCCCGCGGCGCTGATGCGGTCGGTGCCGCGCGAGCCCACGCCATTCAGCACACCGCGCGCGTGGGCCTCGCTCTCGACGGCGCTCGACCTGGTGGACGAGGCCCGCATCATGACCAACCCGATTCGGCGGGCCCTGGCTTTCGGCCGTGTCAGCCCTGAGGATGCGGCGTTGTTCTGCGCCATGGCCGAGGAGAGCCTGGGCGAGCTGCGCGACGTCGCCGACTATTTGCGCGACGTGAGCCTGCTGCCCGAAGGCGATACGGCCCGCTGGTTCATCATTAATCGTATTCGCATGCTCGTGCAGCGAAACGAAATGCCACCGGTCAGCCAAGACGAGGTTCAGCGATTCCTGGAAGGACTGCCCAATGAATTCCGCTTCGCGCTGCTGGTCGATCTGGTCGACGAGTGGGCCCGGTTGGGTGCAACGAAGGCCATGTTCGACGCCCTTACGGAGGTCACGGGACTATGATCCCGCCGGACGAGAACTTGCCCGAGCCGATCCGCCCCGAACCAGGCTCGCTGGTTCCGGCCATGCTCGAACCGGAGCAGGTCGATCGGATCGCGCTCGATCGGGCGCGACAATCGCTGCGGCTGGTGTCGGCTAACCTGCCCCACCTGTCGGGTTTGGCCCGCTTGGCGCGGCTCAAGGTGACGCGAGAGACCTCGGTTGCGGCCGTGGCGGCCTCGGGCCTGGTGCTGGTGAATCCCGACGTGTACGCCAATATCCCGCTGCTCGACGCGGCCTTTGTCATGGCGCACGAGCTGATGCACCTGGCGCTCGACACGCACGGCAGGCAGGGCAATTCCGATCCGCTCGTGGTCAACTTCGCCCACGATTATGTCATCAACGACATGCTCAACGAAGAGCTGGGTCGCGAGCCGCCCCTTGGCGGATTGTTCATCGCGGGAGCCCGCAACTCGTCGCTGGAACACCTCGTGGGACAATTCGCAAAGGGGCAGCTCACTCGTAATATGGTTTGCTGGAATCCGCGCGCCGGCGGCAGGCGTCGACAGCAAGGTTCGGGGCCCAGCGGATATCCCATGCGCCGTGCGCTGCAACAGGCGGGGCTTGTGCCGCAAGACTCGATCCACACGCTCGATCCCGCGTCGGCGCGCGGCGACGTGATTCCGCAAGATCGCGAAGACCAGTTCGAACCGCACATCGACCCGGCCACGCGCCAGAGACTGCGCGAACAGGTGCGCCGCGCGGCGGCCAAGGCGGCCAGTCTCGGCGCCTGCGCGAGCAAATGGCCAAAGCCAGTCGCAATGCCGAGGAACCGCAGCGGGGCGAGGCCCTGATGCAGGCAGTGCGTCATGCGTACGACGCGCCGTGGGAACGCGTGTTGCAGCGCTGGATCGACGCGGTCGCTCCCGGCGAGCGAACCTACATGCGGCCGTCGCGACGCCGGCCGGCCCAAAGCGACATGGTGCTCGCCGGTCGCCGGCGCGAAGGTTGGACGCTGCACGTCCTGCTCGACACCAGCGGCTCGATGGTTGACATCTTGCCGAAGGCCCTGGGGGCGATCGGTTATTTTGCCGAAGGCGCAGGCGTGAGCGAGGTTCACCTCGTCCAATGCGACGTGGTGGTGACGAACGACGACTGGGTCGAGCCCGAGCGGCTGGATCAGTACCGCATTCGCGGCTTCGGTTACAGCGACATGTCGCCGGGATTCAAGCACCTGAACGACGACCCGGAGATTTCCGCCGTCCTGGTGCTGACCGACGGATATATCGACTACCCCGCCGACGAGCCCCCCTACCGCGTATTGTGGGCGCTGATCGGCGATTCGAGCGACCGGTTCGAGCCCACCTACGGAGACGTCGTGCGGATGAATCTACGATGATAGCGCGGCGCTTGGTTAGACCACGCCCAGCACGCGCACTTCGTCGCCGACTCGCAGCGTTCGCGGCTCGCTGTCGTATGGCCTGGTGTTGGTGGCCAGGCGGTAGAAATGATCGAAACGCGACGCCGCAGCCCACGTGGGCAACGTTCGTTCGCGGTGGCGCGAAAAAATCTTGGCGAACTCGCGGATCGCCTCGCCCGTGTACGGATTGCGAGTCGGCACCGGGCAACGCTGGCAAGGGTTGCTGCCCAGCAGGGTCGCTTCGCCGATCTGAAAGCGGACCATGCGAGTTCCCTCGGCCACCAGGCGGTCTTCCCAAAAAGCTTCAACGCCGTCGATCTCCAGGTTGGCGCGGAAACGGTCGCGAACTTCGTCCGCCGTCAGAGCGGGAAACCAGCCGGCTACTTCCACCAGCGTGGCGGTGCTAATCACGGTCGGGCCGGGCGACTCGGTGTCGTCGGGAAAACCGGCTTCACGGTTTTCGATCAGTCGCAGCGGCGTCTCGAAATAGTCGCCCAGCCACAGCTCCAAAGCGCGACGCTCGGCAGTGACGTCGAACACGTGCGTTTTGCTGGTGTCCTCGATTCGCAGACCCAATCGGCCCGTTGCCGAATCGAACGTGGACCGCAGCCGGTGCGCCGCCGGCGTCCGCTTGGCGTTGATGACTTCGCCTAGCAGGTCGACCAGCGCAAAGCGGCGATCGTGTTCGAGCGCCCCGCTCGCCAGCAGCACGGCCTCGTCGACCATCTGCGGATCGAGCGACTTGAACGGATGAATATTGATTCTGGCCAGCGTTGGCACGGCTCGCTCTCCTCTCTTTGAGTTGGCTCCGGCGTGGCTGGCCAACGCCTGGAATTCTACCGAAGCCCGCTGGGCAAGACTACAATGAACCTTATGCAGGCAGTCCTTTAAGACGGTGGGCGAATGTGCGGACGATTCACGTTGCGAACTCCGGTGCAGGCGGTGGCGGAAGCGTTTGACTTGGACCTCGACGCCGCCGAACGGAAGGCGTTGCAGCCTCGGTTCAACATCGCGCCGTCGCAGCTCGTGGCGGCGGTCCGCCACGACGCGCAGCACCAGGGTGCGCGTTGGCGTGGTTCCACTGGGGATTGGTGCCGCGTTGGGCCGACGACCCGGCGATCGGCAATCGTTTGATCAACGCCCGGGCTGAAACGGCCGCCACCAAGCCGTCGTTTCGCGACGCTTTCCGCCGTCGGCGCTGCCTGATCCCCGCCGACGGCTTCTACGAATGGAAGCGGCAGGGCGGCGGCAAGCAGCCGTATTACATTCGACTCGAAGACGACCGGCCGTTCGCGTTTGCCGGGCTGTGGGAGCGGTGGGAAAAAGCCGGCGCCGTGATCGAGTCGTGCACCATCCTGACGACCGACGCCAACGAGCTGCTCATGCCGTTGCACAATCGCATGCCGGCGATTCTTGACCGCGAGCAATTCGATCGTTGGCTCGATCCGACGATCGAAGACGCGAAGGTTTTACAGCCGCTGTTGGGCCCCTACCCGGCCGAACGGATGATCGCTTATCCGGTCAGCACCGTGGTCAATAGCCCGCGGCACGACGTGGCGGAGTGCATCGACAAGGCGCCGCCTGGCAAAGTGCAAGGCAGTCTGTTCGATTAGCATATTTCGATTGGAGCGCCGCGCTGCTCGTTAGCGGCTGCTCGATTTCAGACTGACGATGGTCAGCATATCCAGCGCCTGACGCGCGTTTTCGAAGCCGCCGACGCGGGCGACGAATTGGCGCACGGCCAGCAATTGTTCGGCGCTGGGCGCGGATTGCGTCTGCGACGAAGTCGAGGGAGAAGCACTGAATTCAGGCCGATCGGGGCCGCGCATCGGGAGCCTCCGTTGCGGAGTGCGACGCTGCCGCTTCAGGATTTATCGGGCCGCCGCTTCCGGAAACATTGACGCGATCCGGCGGGCGTCGCGCTGCTAGCAGGCACGCCGCCCAAACCGGACCCTCAACGCCGTCGCCGCTCGCCCAGTTTGCCTTGTCAGGTTCGAGACGCCGGCAATTCGGCCGACGCGACATCGCCCGACACAACTTCGGCCGACGGCTTGCCGGCCAAGGGCGACTCGCGATGCTTGCCGTCCAACAAGCAGCTCACGTTCAAGTCCCCCATCACGTTGATGGCTGTCCGACAGCGATCCAAAAACCAATCGACCGTCAGCAGCATGGCGATGTACTCGATGGGCAGGTGGACCGCTTTGAACACCATCGTCATCGTCACCAGCCCCGCTTCCGGAATGCCGGCGGCGCCGATCGAAGCAATGACCGACGTGATGACAATCAGCAATTGCTGGCTGAGCGTCAACTGCATGCCCAGCAATTGCGAAACGAACAGCGCCGACATGGCTTCGTACAGCGCCGTGCCGTCGTTGTTGAAGTTCGATCCCACCAAGGCCCCCATGCTGGCCGACTCCTCGCGCAATCCGACATTCTCGCGCAGGCAGGCATACGTCACCGGCATTGTTGCGGTCGAGCTGCCGGTGGAAAACGCCATCACCAACGCGTCGCGCGTACCGCGCAGCAAATCCATCGGGCGGACCCAAGACCCCAAGCGCACGCGCACCAGGTAGTACGCCGCCTGGCACGAAAGTCCGACCAGCACCGCCACCAGAAACCCGCCCAGCGCCACGAAATCGTTGAATCCCTTCACGCCCACGATGTTGGCCACAATGCCGAATACCGCCAGCGGGATCACGTCGATAATCCAGTGCAGCACCGTGATCAGGCTGGACAGCGCCACGTGGACCAGATCTTCCACGGTGCTGACCTCGTGATGCCGCACTCGCCTCAGCGCGATCCCCAGCGCCACGGCCAGAAAGATCACGCTCATCACCTTGCCATCGTCGCCGAACGGCCCCAACAAGCTCTTGGGAACGCTGTCGAGAAACTGCATGAGCGGATTGGGCTCTGCCGCCACCTCCGGCAGCGCCGGCGTGGGCGCAATCGGCGCCCAGCGGCCGGGCTGAATCACATTCGCCGCCAACAGCCCAATGCCGATCGCCACCAGCGTGTTGAGCAGCAGCAGCCCGACCAAGCGCAGCGCCTGACGCCCGGCCATCTGCGCGTGCATCAACGCCTGCACGATGGCCAACAAAATTAACGGCGGCGCCAAGGCACCCAGCACGCGCAGGACCAGCTTGCTGGGAATTTCCAGCGCCGCCGCGCCCGGGCCCAATACGACGCCCACGAGCAGGCCCAGCGCCACCGCGCCCAGAATACGCAAGTAAAGCGGCGTCGCATGCCAGCGGCCAAACCAGCCGGGCGGCCTTGGCTTTTCGTCGTGGACGTCCGTACGCTGTTGCATTGGGCGAACCGCTGAGCCAGGATTGCGGGCAAAAGGAAAGTTGCTCGGCCCGGCAATCCACAAGCTAGAGTATAGAGGCTGCCACGGTCGTCGTGGATACGCCGGACCCGGTACCTATCCGAGAACTGTCGGGGACTGTCCCGATTTTGCGGAGTCTTCGCAGCAAAATGGGGCTGTCCCCTTCTCCGAGACGGTTCTCGGATAGGTACTCATACTTCACACGAGGATTCTTAATATGGGAACCAACGTGATGGACGCTCAAACCTGGGGATCGGACCCGCATCCGCAGACGCTCGAAGCCACCAACCCCATGGTGACCACGGCCTTGGAGCTGCCCGGCTATCGCATCGTGGAAAACCTGGGCGTGGTGCGCGGCCTGGTGGTTCGCTCGCGCTCGGTGGTTGGAAATATCGGCGCCAGTCTGCAATCGCTGTTCGGCGGCAATATCACGCTGTTGACCAGTTTGTGCGAACGGACGCGCAGCGAAGCCTTCGACCTGATGGTCGAGCACGCGCGCCAGGCAGGCGGCAACGCGGTCATCAATGCCCGCTACGATTCGACCGAGATCATGCAAGGCGTGACCGAAGTCTTGGCGTACGGCACGGCCGTGGTCGTGGAACCGAATCATGACGGCGGGCACGGCTGAGAAGCCGTCACGTTTTGTAAGAGAGCCTTTGAGTGATGAGCGGCTCTGACGCGCCCGACCCACCGCCGCGATTCGTGCCCCAGCGGGCGCTGCCGCCCTACTCCTACGTCACCGGCCGGTTTCCGCATCCGACGCGCGACGCCGCCGGCCACAGCTTCGCCCACGCGCCGCCGCGTCCCGCGCCGATCGTGCCCGAGCGTTGGATCGAGTCGGACGCTTACCTGTGGGGCTGCGACCTGTTCAACCACGGCTACTACTGGGAAGCCCACGAAGAGTGGGAAGGCGCGTGGCAGGCTTGCGGGCGGAAGGGCACGACGGCCGACTTTCTCAAAGGACTGATCAAGCTGGCCGCCGCGGGCGTCAAGGTGCGCGAGGGACGCCCGAGCGGAGTCGAGCGCCACGCCGCGCGTGCGGTGGAATTGTTTCAAGGCGTTCGCAGTATCGTCGGCAACCGCTACTTGGGGCTCGACGTCGACGGTTTGATCGACGTCGCTCGACAACTGCCCGCGCACGTGCAATTGCCCGATCGCCGGGCGCCGGTGGAGATCGTGTTCGACTTCCTGATCGTCCCAGACCGCTAAGCCTCAAGGGATCGCTCTACAGCGACTCGAAGCGGGCAACTTGTTGCTCGATGATTTGCAGGCTGTCGCGCCAGAACTGCGCGCTCGTAATGTCGATGCCGAAACGGGCCGCCAGCGGGGCGGCGTAATCCTGGCCCGTCGAACATAGCAATTCTCGGTATCGCGGCACGAAATCGGCGCCGTCGCGGCGAAAGATCGCGTACAGCCCCAGTCCGAATAAGTGGCCGAAGGCGTAGGGGAAGTTGTAGAAGCCGTGCTGATACGAATAATAATGCGGCTTCCACAGCCACATGTAAGGATGATACGTGGCAGGCTCAATCGCCTCGGCGTAGGTGTCGGCCTGGGCCTGGAGCATCAATTGGCAGAAGTCGTCGGCGCTCAACTCGCTTTGCGCGCGGCGCTCGAACACGGCCGATTCGAACTGATATCGCGAGCTGATGTCGAGGCACACTTGCGCGGCGCCGCATAACTGCGTTTCCAGCGTTGTTAATTGCTCGGCAGGCGAGGCGGTTTTCAAGGCCGATTCGGCCACGAGCGTTTCGCAGAAGATGCTGGCCGTTTCCGCCAACGTCATAGGCGCGCCGCGCAGCAGGGCGCGAGCCCCTTCTGGCAGTGATTGTGATAGCCGTGCCCCAGCTCGTGGGCCAGCGTGCCGACTTGCTCCAGGCTGCCGTCGAAGTTGACCAAAATGCGGCTCTCTTCGACGCCGAGGACGCCCATGCAAAACGCGCCGCCCCGCTTGCCGTCGCGCGGCAGCGCGTCGATCCACCGCCGCTCGAACGCGTCCGCCGCGTACTGGCCCAACTCGGGGCTAAAGGCAGTAAACTTGTCGACCAGGAAATCGCGGGCTTCCGACCAGGCATAGTTCTTGTGCGCGCTGCCCAGCGGCGCGAAAATGTCGCACCATCGCAGCCGCTCCAAGCCCAGCTTGCGGGCCTTGGCCTTCAGGTATCGGCGAAACACCGGCAACGCTTGGCGGATCGAGCCCAGCATGGCGTCTAAAGTCGCACGGTCGATGCGATTGTCGTCCAGCGCCACGTCCAGCACGCTCTCGCGGCCGCGCCGCCGGGCCAGCGTCAGCGCGGTCCCCTTCACCGCGTTGAGACAGGCGGCCACCGTGATGCGGATCGACTCCCAACCCGCCAGCTCGGCGCGATAAGCACGTTCGCGCACGGCCGCGTCGGCGTCAAAGCACAGGTTGCGCACCACCGTGATCGGCAGCATTTCTGTTTTTCCGTCGCGGGCAAGCGGCACCTTAAGCTGACTGGTCACGTTGCCTTGCAATTTTCCAAAAGCCACGCCCGAGTCGAGCACCAGGTCGGCCGCCAGGTTCTCCAGCTCTTCGCTCATCAGAAACCGGCTCTGCCGCGCCGCGTCGTTCAAGAAGAAGGCGTGCGAGGCCAGTCGTGGCCGCGCGGCGATCCAGCCGGGCAGCCGCGGCGCTAGGCTGCCAATCCAGCCTTGCAGCCGAATGCCCAGTTTGCGCGAGCGCGTGGCGAGGAGTTCGAATCGCGAAAGCTCGCGCGCGGCCAGCACGTTGTAACTGTCGGTGGTGGCGAATGCCTGGATAAACGATCGCACGGTGCCGGCCAGCCGCGCCCAGGCGTTGGCAAGTTCGAGCGCGTCTTCGAGCGTCGCGGCCAACTCTTCGTCCGACTCGACTGTGGGTTCACCGCGGTTTGCGTCGCGCCGGCGGATGCCATGAGCGTCGGCGAATGCTTGCGATGTTTCGAGCATCGACTCGAGTTCGGCCCAGGCGGCGCGGTAGTCGTCGCCTTCCAGCGACGAGTAGATATTCGAAGTATCCCAGCGCGGCAGCGCCTCACTCAGCGGTTCCATGCGTGCATCCTGGCGATCAAGAACGGCCGTTTCCATGCGGGCCGCTCGGAACCTCATCCGTCCCTGGGCCGCTATTTTCGAGCGCCTCGCCGAGGGCTTGGCACGCCACGGAGAGGAAGCTGGTGACGATAAATCCCGCAAACGCCCCTAGCACTGCGGACGAAACGATGCCCAGGCCGACCGCCGCCAGCGAAGCCTTTGGGTACATCGCGGTCAAGCTTACGCCGCCCAGCGTGGCGGCCGCGAGCGACGTGCCGATGCTCGCTAGCGGCGTAATACGACTGAGCGTGGCTCGCTCGGTGAGCCGTTTCGGCGCCTCAACGAGCGGACGTGTCGCCTCGACTGGGAAGCGCCCACGGCGTCGTTCGAGTGACACATGCCGGCTCGCCCGATCGCGCAATCGGGTGCCCAGCGAATTGCCCAGCACATGCGCCAGCACGAGGCTCAAAAACATCGCCAGCACCAACGACCAGAGCGTGCCCAGCGCCGACATCAGGGCAAACAGACAGCTCAACAGCGTGATGGCCACCAATAGCGCGCAGCGTGAATCGCGGTGGGCCCAGCGCCGCTTCTTGCAGGTCGTGCTCATGAATTGTGATGGCCATAGTGTTTGTTAGAAAGTGCCGCTGGGCCGCGGATTGTTCGCCAACGGTATTCTACCCACGAAGTCCGTCGGACTTGCAAGCGATACCACCCGCGCGAGCCCCGAAAATACGAATTCTCGGCGGCCCCAGGGCTCCGCTCAGCACCGGCCCGCTAGACGGCGACCTTGATTACGACTTTCGTGTTGTCCCCGCGCGCGGCCAACGGTGCGTGGGCGTCCTGGGGATAGAAGATCATGAATTTGCGCGGCGGAAGATTGATCCAGGCTTGGGGTGGATCGGCAAAGAATATGACATCGCGCGCCTCGTCGTAAGGATCGGTGATCTGGCGGCACTCGGCCGTCGGCCGCCAGCCGATCTCCTCGCTGCCGTCGACGAGCAACTGTATGTCGATGTATTTGCGATGCGCTTCGAGCCGCGCTCCCTCGTGGCCCCGCCCCGGATCTCGATTGACCAGGGCGAACAGTCGATCGCCGTCGAGTTCGTGTCGGCCGCTTTCGAGCTGGCCGAGATCATCGCGCAGCAGAAATTCGAACCCCGCGGCAAAGCCCGAGTGCAGCGAATCGTAACGCGCGGCATGTTTTAGATCATCGAGAATCATACCACCCGAGCTGCCTCGCTCACGGCAGCGTTTCGCCCAATATTTTCTTCTGTTGCTCGTCGCGAAAATGGCGCAGGCGGTCGCGCAGCTCGGGCCGGCTGCCCCCTAGGATGCTGATGGCCAACAGCGCGGCATTGATCGCGCCGGCCTTGCCGATGGCCAAGGTCGCCACCGGCACGCCGCCGGGCATCTGCACGGTGGACAAGAGCGAGTCGAGACCTTGCAAGGCATGGCTTTGCATCGGAACGCCGAGCACCGGCAAAATGCTGTATGCGGCCACAACGCCGGCCAGGTGCGCCGCGCCGCCGGCCCCCGCAATCAGCACTTCCACACCGCGCGATTCGGCGGTCATCGCGTATTCGCGGGCCGCCTCGGGCGTGCGATGCGCGGAAACCACGCGGCATTCGTGCGGCACGTCGAAGCGCGTGAGCATCTCGTCGGCATGCGACATCGTCTCCCAGTCGGACTTGCTTCCCATGATCACGCCCACCAACGGGCCTGGTTTCTTGCTCATGCCTCGTACCATACTCCGAAGCCCTTGCAACTCGCAAGCTTCACTGGTGGTTTGCACGCCCCGTCATCTTCGCGAGGCTGGATTCCACGTGATCACAAATTCCGCTCCGCGGCTGGCGCCGGCTCGAAGAAATGCGGATTTTAACGAACCTTCCAAGCGCGACGGCGCGGTTCGCGTTTGTGTGATTTATTTCACAATCGGACTTGGCGCTCGCCTTCCGGCTGGCCGAAATCCTGCTGTACGGGCCACGGGAACATGATATACTTGTCGCGGTTGGTTCGTCGAGCGAGTCCACGACGCTGCTTGTAGTCTAAGTCGGTTGCCTCTATCGCACTTCCACCTGCTGGGCCGCCAGGTTGGCCCCTTTCCATTGTGACCCGGAAAGCAAATTGGGTCGCCCCCTCGCGCTCGTACAGGAGTTTCGTTCCGTGGGCAAGAAGTTGTACGTAGGGAATCTGAGCTACAGCATGAGCAGTTCGGATTTGGAACAGTTGTTTGGCCAGTATGGCACCGTCCAAAGCGCGCAGGTCATTCAAGACCGCGAGACCGGACGCAGCAAGGGATTTGGTTTTGTGGAAATGGGCTCTGATGCCGAAGCGCAGGCCGCGATTCAGGGGCTCAACGAACAAGAGCATCAGGGTCGCCCTTTGGCGGTCAACGAAGCCAGGCCGCGTGAAGATCGTGGCGGTGGCGGTGGTGGTGGCCGCGGCGGTCGCGGAGGCGGCGGCTATGGTGGTGGCGGAGGTGGTGGCGGTCGCGGCGGGCGCTACTAACGCCCAGTTCACGGTTCGTCGATAACTCGATACGGATTCGAAATACGAAAGAAGGACGCGCAAGCGGCCTTCTTTTTTCGGCTCGGCCGAAAAAATCGGGGCGACATGATTTGAACATGCGACCTCTGCGTCCCGAACGCAGCGCTCTAGCCAAGCTGAGCTACGCCCCGTGGTTTCCTTGCGGAAGTCACCCATTCTACAGCAGGAGCAGGATGGGTCAACGCCGCATCGAGACACCGCGGGCGGCCGCAAGCACGGTCGAACACCACGACGCGACCGCAAATCGCCCTATTCGCTCGGCTCTTGCTCATCTTGCGCTCCGACCAGCGGCACGAAGCGGCAGCCGGAGAGCCACTGGCCGCGCAGCACGCCCTCGACCTTGTGGAATGCTTGCAACACCTGGCCGTCGCTGTCGCCGATGGGGATTACCAGAATGCCTTGCTCAATCAGGCAACTTCCGAGCGTAATCGCCCGCTCCCTTCCCACAACCTGGCATGGCGGTGACGCCGCGGGTATCACGGCGCCGTGTCCAGGTTGCGCAGTTGAGTTGCATTGGCTCGAATGAACTCGGCCAGTTTCTTGCGCGCAAACGGTCGTCGTGCCAGAACTTTCGATTGAGCCCCTCGCGGGCGGATTTGTTGGCCGCGTCGTAAAGTCGGCGTCTCACCTGCGGATCATGCGGCACAATTCCGCCGGGAAAAAGACGAAACGCTGCCTGGAAGGCTTCGTAGCTGCGATCGATTCCAGCAATGCGGTAGGCCCGAGCTGTCAGGTGAAAGTCGGGATCGCCCTCAAACTCGTTCCTAAAAAAGTATTCGAACCCGCCGGCGTCAATCATTTGCGCAGACTGCCAGGCCAGCATGATCACTCTTTCAATGGGCGAGTATTCGAAGACGTCCACCCAGTACTTGTAGCGAGCAAAAATCTTATCGAAGGTGCCGTCGACCAGATCGAAATCGCTTGCCTTGGCCAGCAACGTTTCGAATGGAGTTTTACTGTCCAACTTGGGTCGGTCCGCCTGTGAAGCACCCTCGGGCTCGGCGGGGCGCTGGTCGCGTGCGAAGTCCTGAACCCCGCAGCTCGGCAGGCCATCGCGCAGCTGCTGCAGGCCGGCATCCGACAGTGCCGAGCGGGTAAAAATCATGCTTTCCAGCACGGAACAGCGGAGCAGTGCCGAAATGCCGTCGTCGGCCAACTGCGGAGTATCCAAGTAGAGGTGATCCAATTTCGGCAGCTCCGCGACGACGGCCACGCCTTCGGCCGTGACATGCTCGGACCGGATTTCAAGCGTCGTGAGATTTTTCAACCCGATGAGGCACTCCAGACCTGCGTTCGTAAAAGGCCCTTCCAGGGTTAGCTTAACCAGCCCCGAGAGTTCAGCGATGCTCGCCAATCCCTCGTCGGTGACCTGCCCGCCAATCTCGCCAAGCGACAGGCGCTGGAGTCGAGGCAGACCGATCAAGTCCTTGGAGAACGTGCCGTTGACCTCGCTGCATTCGGACAAGGAGAGCTCCTCAAGATTGACGAGCGCCGCCAGCGGCGCTAGATCAGCATCAGAGAACCTGCCCCCGCACAATGTCAATTTGCGCAGGCTCTGGACCAGCGCAATGTAAGTGAACGCTGCGAGGTCGAGACCGCGCGCATCCTCGATGTATAGATAATCAAGCTGTGACATCGCGCTCAAGTGCGCAAGTCCGGCCGAAGTGATCTTCAAACCATCGAAACCATCGATGCACAATTCTCTCAGTTGCATGAGAGTTGAGAGATGACGAAGTCCGTCATTCGTGAGATTTGTCCTGGAGAATCTTAACTTCTCAAGGTCTCGAAGATTGCCCACATGAGCGGCGAACTCATCGGCATTTGCCGCGTCAGAGATGCACACCTTGACAATGCGCTCCTGGTCGTCGAATTCGAAGAATTGGCGGTGCTTGCGCAGGTAATTGAGCGCGGCTGCAACTCGACTTTTGTCGTTGGCATTCGTCATGAGAGCAGTGATGTTTATCTGCGGTCGTTCTAACCGTTCTACACGCCACGCCTGTTGTGCACGCGTTGCCGTCCACAGTTAACGCGATACCTCACCGATCTCAGCCAGCCTTTGGAGAAGGCGTTAAATTCTGAACAGCGCCCACGAATTGATTCTGCTGCGGCGACTGAGGCGGCCTTGCAATTCTCCTGATGGGTTAGTCCTCGGCCCCGTGGGCGCGGAGGATTTGGTCGGCGCGGTAGGACCACTCGCCCAGCACGCTCTTGCCCTCAATGTCGCGGGCTTTGGCATCGGCGCCGGCAGCCAATAGCAGTTTGAGACTGTCAATCGAATGCGTGGCTGCATGGTGGAGCGGAGTTCGCCCATGGCTATCGCGAGCGTTGGGGTCAGCGGAATGTTCAAGGAGCAGGCGAACGATTTTGGGCCACTGGTAAATCACTGCGGCAGCGAGCAACGTTCGGCCTTGGTCGTTACGCATATCCACATCGCCTCCTTCCGCAAGATATCGTTCGACAGCCGTCAGCTTGCCGCGTTCAATGGCGAGAAACAAAGGCAGACTCTCTTCCTCTTCCTTTTCGGTACAAACGTCGAGCTCAAGCATGGACAAGAAATCGTTGAACGAATCAGCGAGCCAGTGAACGCTTGGCTCGTCTTCCAGAGCTGTGCTGTCCCAAAACCAGACTCCCTGGCATTCTGACCGAGGGCCAACCAGTTTGAATAAGACGTAATCATCAAAGTTGCAATCGGCGATCGGCAGGAAATCTTCAGGAAGTCGATCACTCAACGTCTGCGACCACCAGACAAGGCCACCGCGCTCGATTCCGTCGTCCGGCTCGCCGAGGAAATTCCTCACCCGCCCTCCCGTAAGAAACGGCGGCTTGGGATTTGGCAATTCGAAACCAACGGATCTGTAAAACGTACCGCCATTGAATTGCAGGAGAAACTCCGCATAGTCCTTGGGAAACCGGACGCCCAGCGCGATCTCTAACTCTTCAAGTGCTTCGGGTGTCAGGGGCGGGTCGTCACAATCTTGCAGCAGGTCGAGAATGGGCAATGACAGCATAACGATTTGATACCCGATCTTTAGAGTAGGGATCGGCGAGCCGGCGGCTCGTCCTTTTGCGCAGCCTTCGTGAGACGCTCCTTGAAATCCCGCTTGGCGTCCGTGGCCGCAGAATCGAAGTCGAAACCAGGAGCGTTTTCAGATTTCAAAAGGTTGGCCTGCTGCATCCGGGTACGATAGATCTTTAACGCGGTTGCTACTTCTTCAGGGTCAACAAGACCGTTCGGTCCATAGACGTTCGTTACCTGAATCTGCGGCGCCAATTCCTGGAACGCCTCAATTGTCTGCTCGCTTGCTTTTTTCCATGCTTTCGTTACCGGAGCGTTGAGGGCGGCTGTGTTGGCGTCGACTGCGGCATTGGCTTCGTCGGTGATCTGCCTGGCTAGATCGCTGCCCAAGTCGTACGCGGAGACCAAATCGCCAAGCAGTGGCGTCGCCCGGACGACCGCGCCGCCAATGCCGTGTGCTTCGACATTATCTGCAAATTCTACAATCGCCAAACCCGTGCCGATGAGAGGAATCGCGCGAACGACTTTGCGACCGACAAACGGCAAAACCGCCTTTGCAATTTTTCCGGGAACGATTTTTCTCGCGGCTTTGGCAACAATCTTGCCGCCTTTGGCTGCAAGCGATGCCTCGTCTTTAGCCAGTTTCTTCACGCTCGCTACGTCAATATCGAGTCCGTTGTAGAAATGTTTCGCGACGCTGGCGGATCCTTGATGAAAGACGATCCCATTCACTTTAGTCGGGATCAGTTGCATTTTTCCAACAAGCACTTTCGTTTTCTTTCCGTCTATTTCCACTGTTTCCTCGACCAGGTGAAATAAATCGTGATGAAAGGTCGCGTTCTTTGGAAGTTCTTTCCCCGGATTCAGCTTCTTCCAAGCGATTTCGGCGTTGCGAATATCGGCGTTCCTATCGCCTGTTAGAATAATCGTCGCGGTCTTGCCGGGCAGTGCGAATTTGTCCAGCACAGGGACACCGTCGATGTATTGAATCTCGCGGATAAGTTTGCCATTGACTTCGACCGGTGCTTTCAAGCGGAACGCGCTCTTTCCTTTTTCGCCCAGCCATGTTCCTTTATCCTCTGAGGGCAGATACCAATGAGAAGGATCAAACGGGTTGCCCGAGCCCTTGATCTGGCTCTTCGCTCCGCGGCTATCAGGCATGTTCGCAGCGAGCACATCGCCGCTGCCTCTGGCGCCAGAATCGCCGCCCGCTCCGGCAGCGCCGCCCTTTGCAACCCACTGGCCGCCGTCGGTCTGCCCCTTCGGGGCGCGCGGGTGCTGACTCGCATCCCAGCTGCCTTCGAGAAGCGATTCGGCGAACTGCTCGGCGCACCGCCAGGCTTCGCGCTCCTTGGCCTCCTGCCATTGCAACGCGCGGAGCTTGTCTTCCGCCTGCGTCGAGATTCCTGCCGTCCATTCCAGAATCTCACGTTCGCGTCGAGCTTTGGCGTCAGCCGTTTGCAGCTTGCGCAACTCGTCTGCATGTCGGGACGAGAATTCGGCCAGCCGTTCCAATTCCTCGCGTTGGGCTCGGGCCTTGGCCTCGGGGCTGACAATTCTGGGAATCGGGTTTCCCAACATGTGCTGCGCGAACAACCAGGCCTCGCTCGGCGGTGAGCCGTCCGAGCCGTCGCCCGGTGGCTTCGACAAATTGCGATGCATGAAAGCCTCCTTGCTTCGGGAAAATCGTTGCGGCATCTTCGATCAAGTTGGCCGGCGACTTCCACAACCGTTCAACCGGCCAAGTCAACGTTAGCAAAAGCGCTGGCCTGATTTCTAGTGACTCTTTTCGATTTGCAAGAGAAAATTGACGGGAGCGTGGAGCGCGCTTTGGCCCCATCAACGACGCCGGCTGAAGTCCAAGCAATTCGGCTCGCTAAATGCCGCGCCTGGCCTTGCTCAGGTCCTCGACGATTCCCCGCAACCGGTGCAATCAGCCGACCAGTTCCGGGCAAAAAGTTCAATAGCCGTCCTGTTGCCCCGACTGATTCGTAGCATCGAATCCCGTCCATGCGTGGGGAAACCGACTTTGGGGACGCAAACCGTCTATTCGCTTGGCTCTTGTTCGGCTGACTCGTCTTGCGCGCCGACCAGCGGCACGAAGCGGCAGCCGGAGAGCCACTGGCCGCGAAGCACACCCTCCACTTTGTGGAATGCTTGCAACACCTGGCCGTGGCTGTCGCCGGTTCTATAGAACGTCAGCTCTTGGAGGTCTCGAAGGCTGCCGATGTGCGCAGCGATCTCGTCGACATTTGCCGCGTCAGAGACACCCACCTTGACAACACGCTCCTGGTCGTCGAATTCGAAGAAGTGTTTGTGCCTGCGCATATAGTCTAGCGCGGCTGCAACTCGAGTCGTATCGTCCGCACTGGTTATGAGAGCAGTCAGGTTCACCGACCCCTAGTCGCTGACTCGTCCGGTTTTGAGGTCAAGCCGTTTACGGCCTCTCCAGATATAGCGATTTCTTCCAGGGTCATTGAGGCCCGGCGCCAGAAGATTCATGGCGCCATCGACCGTGTGAAGCGCCGCCGGAAAGACGATCGGCTCGACCACGTCGGCGATCACGAGGTCGCGCATGGTTTCGTTGAACGCGCCCCACGCGGCGTCCCCGAGATGGCGTTGGCCCGCCCAACCGCGCCTGGCAGCCATCGCACGGCAATGCCCCCGCTGAATCGGAGCGCTGGACTACGCGCGGCGTTTCCGCCGCGCCGCGAAGAACAGCCCGAGGATGCCCAGCCCGGCCAGCACGAATGCGCTGGGCTCGGGCACGGGACCGGCGATCGCAACGCCTGGAACGGACTCTACGGCGAAGTCGAGCAGGGTCAATGTGTATCCCGTGGGCGTCACAGGCACGACATCTAACCTGGCCCAGCCGTAATTGCCAGCGTTAGTCTTGAAACCAAGCAGACCCTGGCCGCCGCCAATCCAATTGGAAAGCAGGTCACTCAGGCTATTGACGCTCGTGTAGTTGAGCGAAGCGTCGATCACGGTGCCGAGCGGGAGCTTGGACACTGTATTGTCGTTTGCCTGGCTCACGGCCTGGCCGAAGAAATAATTCCAGCCCGCACCATTATGGTAACCATTGTCGTAGAGCAATGCGCCTCGCAGGTTCGGGGAGCTCACTAGAAGCGCGTTATATCCGACGGCCTGCTGCGAAAACGGCTCGAACTGGATACGGTCGGAAGGTCCACTGATGGTCAGGTCGGGATTGTCGGTGTAGATGACGGCCGCGTTCGCCCAACGGTGTTGGCAAGCAACCGCGACCAGCAATTCCGCCCAGAAAACAACGGCCGAACGGGCATAAGATCTCTTCATCACGAGCGACCCCCTCTTGAAGTTGAAAGTCAGGCTGCGAGAGCGCCTGGTTGGCCCAAGGAGCCATCTGGTACGTCCGCCAAAAGACACCGCCGCTAACGGTATAGTGACCAAGCAGCCCTCGCGACCGACAGGAAACTGACCAAAATCTTGGAAGTTTCTCCGTTCGGGTTCCATCCTGGGACAATGCGCCTCTCCCAGCGATTCGACTTCGCGGATCTAAGTCGTTGCGTGGATCCGGCTTAATAGACGCGTGCCGGTCTCTGGGACGGATTGAGACGGCGACGATCGGCTTGAAGCCGTAGCGCCGAAAGCGGCCGCAAGTCGTGTGCCAACTGATTCATGGCATCGAATCCGATTCGAGGGTGGGGAAGCCGACGATTGGCGGCAAACACCCTAGTCGCTCGGCTCTTGCCCTGCGGCATCCTCTTGCGCGCCGACCAGCGGGACGAAGCGGCAGCCGGAGAGCCACTCGGGGCGCAGCACTCCGCCGACCTTGTGGAATGCTTGCAACACCTGGCCGTGGCTGTCGCCGATGGGGATCACCAGAATGCCTTGCTCGGCGAGTTGCTCTTCGAGCGCGGGCGGAATGTTGCGTGCCGCGGCAGCGACCAGGATCCGGTCGTACGGGGCCCGCTCGGGCCAGCCGTGCGTGCCGTCGCCCACCACCAGCGTGACGTTTTGATAGCCGCTGCCGGTGAGCACTTTTTCGGCGCGAGCCGACAGTTCGGCATGCCGCTCGATGCTCACCACGCTGGCGGCCAGCTCGGCCAGGATGGCGGTCTGATATCCGCTGCCGGTGCCGATCTCCAGCACGTGCTCGGCGCCGGTCAGCTGCAGGGCCTCGGTCATCAACGCCACGATGTAGGGTTGGCTGATCGTCTGCGAGCAGCCGATGGGCACGGCCCGATCGGCGTAGGCCAGACGTTCCAATTCATTGGGAACGAAGCGCTCGCGCGGCACGCGATTCATCGCGGCCAACACGCGCGACGACTTGATGCCCCGATCGACCAACAGCCGCAGCATGGTTTCGCGCGGGGTCTCGAATTGCGGGATAGTGCCCATGGCAGCTTCCGGCAGCCCTATTGAAGATTGGGGTGCCACTGCTGGCTTGTCCAGCAGTGCAACACATTTATCAAGAAGACACTGCTGGACAAGCCAGCAGTGGCACCCGAACTCAAGCCGGAATTTATCTTTATGGTTCGCTTAGGCACACAGCTCGCCACTGGCGGGCACCGCGGCCAGGTGCCAGTCGCAGACTTGCAACTCCACGGTCTTGCGCCCGCGAAAATGGTTGATCTGGGGCCGAAACGCCACCGCGATCGGACCGCCGGCCTGCGATAAAGGCGTAGCCCAATCGCCCCCGCCAAAAGCGACCCCACGTAATTGTATGCCGTGCTGCTCCAGGCGTAGTGCCAAATGCCGTTCGCCGCTGCCGATTCGCTTCGGCGGCTCGCTCAACGTCACGTTCGACGTGCACAACAGCGGGCGCGGGTTGTCGTGCCCGAACGGCGCCAGCCGATCGAGGTCGCGCACGACCCGTTCGGAGAGCGCGCTGAAGGGAACCTCGGCGTCGATTCGCAACTCGGCGGTGCCCGGCGTGCCCGACAGCTCGCCGGCGGCATACTCGCAAAACTGCGCGCGGAACAACTCGACGTTGGCCTCGTCGATTTTCAAACCGGCTGCCGCCGAGTGCCCGCCGTGGCTCACCAGGTGCTCCGAACAGGCCTGAAACGAGGCGTGCAGATTGAAGCCGCTGATGCTGCGCCGATCCGATACCCGGCTTTACGCCCAACGGATCGAGCGCGATCAGGACCACGGGCCGATGAAATTTTTCGGCCAGTCTTGCGGCCACGATGCCAATCACGCCGGCATGCCAGCCACGATCGGCCAGCACCAGCGCCGAATCCCCATCGGGGTCGAACTGTTCGGTGGCCTGTTTGTTGGCGCCCAGATAAATGCTCCGTTCGATACTGTCGCGGCTCTTGTTCAATTCGTCGAGATAGGCGGCCAGTGCCGAGGCCCGTTCGGGCGAATCGGTCGAGAGCAGCTCGATGCCGAGCGTGGCCTGGCCCAGCCGGCCGGCCGCGTTGAGCCGCGGCGCCAGCATGAAACTGATATCCTCGCTCGAAAGTTCGGGCTTCTGGTCGAGCTTCGTCAATTTCAAAAGCGCCGCCACGCCCAGGCCCGGTCGTTCGCGCAGACTCGTCAATCCGTGCCGCACCAGCACGCGATTTTCATCGACCAGCGGGACCACGTCGCCCACCGTTCCCAGCGCCACCAGTCCGATGGCCTGCATCAGAAAGTTCCGCATCGCCTCGCCGACTTTTTTCGACTGGCTGGCGCGCTGACACAATGCCCAGGCCAGCTTGAAGGCCACGCCGGCACCGCACAACCCGGTGAACGGATAGGCTCCGGCGGGCAAGCCCGGATGCACGATCGCGTCGGCCGCCGGCAGCGTGGCGCCGATCGTATGATGATCGGTGATGACCAACTCCAGCCCGAGCTCGCGAGCCCGCAACGCTTCGGCGACGCTCGCCACACCGCAATCGACGGTGATGACCATTTGCGCGCCACGACCGGCCAGTGTCTCAAGCGCGTCGCAATTCAGACCATAGCCGTCGTCGATGCGATTGGGCACGTAGTAGCTGACCTGGGCCGAGAGCAGCTTGAGGCACAAGGTCAAAAGCGCCGTGCCGCTCATTCCGTCGACGTCGTAATCGCCGTACACGACGATTCGCCGACCGGCGGCGATGGCCGCCATGATGCGGTCGGCCGCAGCGGGTACGCCAGGCAGATCCTCGGGATCGCGCAGGCTGCTCAGCCGGGCTTCGAGAAAGTCGCGGGCCTCGCTAGCATCGTGAATGCCGCGGCATAGCAGCAACTGGGCGACCACGGCCGGCACCGACGCCGAGCGCTCCAACGCCAGAATCCGCGCGGGGTCATGGGGATGGATGCGCCACAGCTTGGCCATATCGTCCTGACACCAAAAACTAAGGGCCGCGCCACGATGCGTGGGGAAGGTCGCCCTGGGGGACGCTCAATTCCCCGTTATCTCGTCGCCACGGTTACTTCTTCTTTTCCGTGTGCAGGGTGTGCTTGCGCAGCCGCGGGCTGTACTTTTGCAGCTTGAGCTTTTCACCCCCCGTCTTGCGCCGCAGGGTGTAGTTGTAGTCACCCGTCTCTTCGCAGACGAGGAACACAGTTTCGACTTTCTTTTTGCTTTTGGCCATCCGACTGAAACTCCTCGCTTCGACCCGATGCGGTGTGCCGATCGCTCGCCCTGAATCCCCGATTGTAGCGTGGCGAGCGCGGATCTGGCCAGAGGCCAATTTTGCCGACTGGCGCGATCAGGCACGCCGTGCCGATGGGCCCGGTCAAGCTTCGATTCGAACCTCAATAAACGACGCATCGCTGGCCAAAAACACGCTCCGATCCAGGCCAGCCAAGGCCCGGCCAAGCCTCCTTCCGCGTCCGCGGGGCCCGCTCGCAGGTACTAATTTCCCTTGCCATCGCTTACACTAGGGGTATCGGGAATTCGGCCCGGTGCATGACCCGCCATGCCCCGTCGCGCCGAAAGAGAGCAGGCCTGTCATGCGGATTCATCCACGGCAGCCGACACGCGGGGTAACGCATTGCAGCTGGGATGGTTGAATTCGCGCGGAGTTGAAGTCGGTTATGACCGAACGCTCGCCAGCAGCCGAGACGATCACCGAGTTGAGCACGGTTGCCGATACCCCGGGTGTCGTATGCGCGCAGCGCCGCCTCCGCCACTTCCTCCGGCGCCCGCCGCTTTGCCCGACCCTCCAGTACCACCCGCGGCAACGGTGCCACCGGCAGCCGACCTTCCGCCGCCGCCGCCGCCCAGCGCGAACTTGCTGGCGGCCAACCCCGGCGCGACGTCCGTGGACGAGGCCGCGATCGATACTTCCCCGGAAGATGAATCTTCGTGGCGCGACGTGTGGCTGCAAGTTCCCAGCTGGCTGACCAGCATGGTCGCGCACCTGTCGCTATTTCTGTTGCTGGCCCTGCTGTCGACGGCGCACTTTATCGGCGACGGTCCAAAGAATCTGCTGGTGTCGGTTGACGGCGACGCCTCGCAAGGCGGCATCGAAGAGCTTGAAGGCCAATTGATGGGGAGCTCTGACCAACTCGAACAAACGCCGCTCATGTCGCCGCCCGACGTGAGTGACGCGGCCCAATCGGCGGCGCTGTCCAGCACCATCGGCCTGATGAAGTCCGACGTGCCCAAGGCAGATCTCGAGCTCAAGCCGCTGGGGGGCGGAGCCGGTGTCGACGGCGGCGTCGGCGCCGGCGGCAACGGTCAAGGCAACGGACTGGAGTTGCGATTGAGCGCATCCGGCCGCGAGGGAATGCTGCGCACCGGCGGCGGCACGCCCAAGAGCGAGGCGGCCGTGACCGCCGCGCTGCATTGGCTGGCCGAACATCAGAATTACGACGGCAGCTGGAGCTATCAACATCAAAAGAGTCCCCATTGCCACGGCTCGTGCGGCGAACCGGGCAACACGGACGCAAAAATCGCCGCCACGGCGATGGCGCTGTTGCCCTTTTTGGGCACCGGCCAAACGCATCGCGACGGGCAGTACAAGAAGAACATCGATCTGGGACTGAAATACCTGATCCGCTCCATGCGGATGCAAGGCGACATGGGAAGCCTGCACGAGCCGGGTGGAACGATGTATGGACATGGCTTGGCCTCGATCGCGCTGTGCGAAGCCTACGGCATGACGCGCGATCCGGCTTTGCAAGTTCCGGCCCAGGCCGCCATCAATTTCATCGTCGAAGCCCAGGATCCCAACGGCGGCGGCTGGCGCGTACATGCCCCGAGTGCCCGGCGACACGTCGGTGGTGGGCTGGCAAATGATGGCGCTGAAGAGCGCGCAAATCGCCTACCTGCGCGTGCCGCCGATCACGCTTCGCAAGGCCGGTTACTTCCTCGACTACGTGCAAAGCGAGCGCGGTGCAACGTACGGCTATCTCGGACCGGAACGTTCCCGCCCGGCAACCACCGCCATCGGCCTGCTGTGCCGCATGTACCTGGGCTGGAAGCATGACCAGCAAGCGCTGCAGCGGGGGGTGCAGATTCTCAGCGTGCTCGGGCCGTCGACCGACAAGACCAGCACGCGGAACAACATGTATTACAATTATTACGCCACGCAGGTCATGCATCACTACGGCGGATATCCCTGGCAGCGCTGGAACGAAGTCATGCGCGAATACCTGATTGCCACGCAAGCCCAGCACGGCCACGAAGCCGGCAGTTGGTTTTTGGACGGATCCGACCACGGTGCCTCGGCCGGCGGCCGGCTCTATTGCACAGCCATGGCCGCTATGACGCTCGAAGTCTATTACCGCTACATGCCGCTGTATCGCGACAACATCGCCAAGTAGCGTCGCGCCTGATTCGCGGCAAAGAGGCCCCGCCGTGCAAGTGATTCCGGTGATCGACTTGATGCGCGGACAGGTCGTGCGCGGCGTCGGGGGGCGCCGAGACGAGTATCGGCCGATCGAAAGCCGGCTGGCCGCCGACGCCCGGCCGCAAACCGTGGGCCGCGCGCTGGCCGACCTCGCCTTCCGCACCGTTTACGTAGCCGACCTCGACGCCATCCTCGGTGCCACGCCCGCGTGGGCGACGTACGAGCAACTCATCGCTTGCCCGCTCGACTTGTGGGTTGACGCCGGAATGTCCACGCCCGAGCAAGCGCGCGGCATGGCGCGATTCGAGTCGCGCGGCAAACGTCTGGTGGGAATCATTCTGGGGCTGGAATCGATCGCCGATCCCAGTGCGTTGGCCGAAACGTGCGCCGCAGTCGGGCGCGAGCGGCTGATCTTCAGCCTTGACATGAAGCATGGCGCGCCGCTGACGAGCTGGCCGGCGTGGCGCGATTTGAATCCGCTGGCGATTGCAACGATCGCGCTGCGCGCCGGAGTGCGACGGATCATCGCGCTCGACCTGGCCAATGTCGGCATGGGCCAGGGCGTCGGGACCGAACGATTGTGCCGCGATCTGCGCTGCCTCGACTCGTCGCTCGAAATCATCGCCGGCGGCGGCATCCGCGGCGCGAGCGATCTCGCCACATTACGCTCCGCCGGTTGCGACGCCGCCCTGGTCGCGTCCGCCCTGCACGACGGCCGCCTGGCGCCCGCTGAATGCTTCACGTAGAAGAGTTTGAACCACGACGGCACCAAGGACACCAAGTAGAGAAGGAATTCAAGCGCACTCCCTTTTCATCCTTCATCCTTCCGCCTTCATCCTTCCCCCGCTACCACCATTTCGGAGCGCGTTTTTCCATGAACGCGGCGAGGCCCTCGGCGGCGGCTTCGGTGGTGCGGCTGGCGGCGCTGACGGCGGCACCGGCGGCTAGTTGCGCGGTCAGCAACTCGCCGATCGTTTCGTTCAGCAGCCGTTTGGTCATCTGCAACGCCTCGGGCGCGCTCTTGGCAATCTCGCCCACGAGCTGGTTGGCGCGGGCCCAGACTTTGTCGACGTCCACCAGTTCATGGTACAGGCCGATGCGATGCGCCTCGCGCGGCGCTGATCACTTGCGCGGTGAGTAGCAGATAGCCGGCATGTGCACCGCCGACTGCGAAAGGCCAAAAGCGGCGCCACCATGCCGGCGACGATACCGCGGCGCGGCTCGGGAAAACCGAAGCTGGCGTTGTCCGATGCGACGACCAGGTCGCAGGCCATCACCAATCCGGCCCCACCGGCAACCGCCGGTCCGCCCACCGCGGCCACCAGCGGCTTGGGAAAGCGGAGCATCGCCTCGATCAACTCGTGATAGACCACCGAGTCGGCGTGCCATTGGGCCTGGCGGTCCTCCTGCTCGGTGGTCGCCAGCATTTCCGACAGATCCATGCCGGCGCAAAAAGCCTTGCCGGCACCGGCAATGATCACGCCGCGCACTCGCCGCTCCTGATGCAAGTCGTCGAGCGCCTGGTGCAGCTCCTTGAGCAGTTCGCGCGACAGCGCATTGCGCTTCTCCGGTCGATTGAGCGTGACCGTGGCCGTATGTTCGTGAACCTGGATTTTGACGAGCGGTTGTTCCATGGCAAAGTGCTGAGTTACCAGGGTGTTTCAGCGATCGGGCCGCAGCATGGCGTTCCAGTTTTCCGGGCGGGGCAGTTCCAACTCCAGCACCGAGGTGCCCAGCAGCTTGCCTTGCGTGTCGATGCGCAGCGACTGGCTGGCCCCTCCGGCCAGCGCATTGTACAGCAGAAAGTTCATGGCCCACAGGCGCGGCAACTCGAACCGCTCGACGCTCGTCGGTTCGAGCGGAGCGAAAAAACGCTCGATCCGGTCGGCCGTCAATTCCCGCTGCAAAAACTCGTAGCCCGACTGTGTGTAGGCAATCACGCCGACGTTGGCGTGGTTGCCCTTGTCGCCGCTACGGGCGTGTGCGATTTCGCCAAGGGTCATTTGGGGAGTCGCCATTGCGTGGTTCAATCCGAGGATTGCTTGTTCCTATTTCTTGACGTTTGCCGGCGCTACGGCTGCCCACTCTCGGGCCGTGCGCACTTCGACCCGCGCCGTCACCAGCGACTTGGGCACCAGCGTGGGCCAATAGGCAAACATGGGTCGCACCGACCGCGCCCGGTGGCGTATCCGGCCAGGCCCGGCGGTCCATTGCAGATCAGGGGCGCGAATTCCTTGGTAAACCGCTCGACCGCTTCGCGGCGCCGGTCGCGCACGCTGACGCGCAGCATGACTTCGCGCACGTCGCCGGCCGGTTCGAAGCCCGGGGCCGACTGGCCGGCGCCGAGACATTCGACCAGCGACGCGTCGAACTCAAAACCCGCGAGTCGAAGGCGATCCAAAATCATCTGGCCGCACGAGCGGGCCTTGCTCACCGCGTCGCGTCCGCAGACCAGCAATTGCCCGCTGGCGGTGAATCCGGCACGGTAGGCCAGCGAGACCTTGTACGTATCGGTCGCCGGTCGGCCACTGGCGCCTGTGATCGTGACCTTGTCGGCGCCCGTGTCGCGCACTTCCAAGGTGGTAAAGTCGACATCGACGTCGGGCGTCAGGTAATGCGCCGGGTCGCCGATTTCGTATAGCAATTGTTCGATGACCGTCTCGCGGTTGACGCGGCCGCCGCTGCCGGCTGCCTTGGTGATCGTCATGCCGCCGTCGGAAGTCAGTTCGGCGATTGGATAGCCGACGTGGGCCAGGTCGAGATCTTGCCAGTGCCGGTACAATCCGCCGGTCGCCTGGGCGCCGCATTCGATGACGTGGCCGGCCACGCTGGCGGCGGCCAGTCGATTCCAATCGTCCCAGGCTGCAGCCGAACTCGTGCATCGCCGGCCCGACGGTGAGCGACGCGTCGGCCACGCGGCCGGTGATGACGAAGCGTGCGCCGCCGGCGAGCGCCTCGGCGATCGGCCGAGCGCCCAGATAGGCATTGGCGCTGACGACTTGCAATTTTGCGGTGTCGAGCGGTTCGCCGGTATCCAGATTTTCGAAGCGGCAGCCGGCGGCCTGCAATCGCGGAATTTCGCGCGCCAGGTCGTCGCCGCTGACGACGCCGATCGCCTCGTCCCCCAGCCCGGCCTCGACGAGCACGGCCGCGGCGGCCGCAGCGCAGCTGGCCGGATTCATCCCGCCGGCGTTGGTGACGATCTTCAAGCCGCGCTGGGCCAGCAGGGCCGGGCAGAGACTGGCCAGCACGTCGATGAAGTCGCCGGCATAGCCGGCGCGCCGGATCTTTTTCGCGCACACGGGCCAGAATCGACAGCGTCAGCTCGGAGAGATACTCGAGCGTCAGATAGTCGAGCTCGCCGCTCTCGGCCAGCAGCCGCGGCGCGTCGAGATTGTCGCCCAAGAAACCGGCGCCGTTGCCGATGCGAATGGTCACGACCTGAATTTACCCCTCTGCTTGCGAAGACGGTTGCTTGGGCACCCTCGCCCCGGCCCTCTCCCGGAGGGAGAGGGGAATAGTCAAACCTGAAACACGCCCAGCTTGAACGGTTCATTTTCGGCGTGGCGGGTGGCGACTTCCAGCGCGAAGATCAGCGTCTCGCGGGTTTTGGCCGGATCGAGGATCGCGTCGACCCAGCCGCGGGCGGCGGCGTAGCGGACGTCCGTCTGCCGCGTCGTAGTCGCCCTTCACCTTGTCGCGCAGCTCGGCCAGCTCCGCGGCGTCGACGGCGTGCCCCTGCCGCTCCAGGCTCTTGACCGTGACGTCCAGCAGCGTGCTGGTGGCCTGGTCGCCGCCCATCACGGCGCAGCGGGCGGTGGGCCAGGCGAAGATGAACCGCGGATCGAACGCCTTGCCGCACAGGGCGTAGTTGCCGGCCCCGAACGAGCCGCCGACGATCACGGTGAGCTTCGGCACGCGGCTGTTGCTGATCGCGTTGACCAGCTTGGCGCCGGCCTTGATGATGCCCGTCGCGCTCGCTGTCGCGGCCGACCATGAAGCCGTTGACGTCCTGCAAGAAAGATGATCGGCAGCCAGTCCTGGTTGCAGTTCATGACGAAGCGGGCGGCCTTCTCGGCGCTGTCGACGTACAGCACGCCGCCGAATTGGAGCGGCCCGTCGGCCGGCCGCACGCGATGATGCTGATTGGCGACGATGCCGACCGGAAAGCCGCCGAGCCGGGCCGTGCCGCAGACGAGCGTCTGGCCGTACTCGGCCTTGTACTCGTCGAAGCTGCCGGCGTCGACGAGGCAGGCGAGCACGTCGCGCACTTCGTATTCGTCGCGCGGGTTGGGGCTGACCAGGTCGTACAGATCGGTGGCCGGGCGCGCCGGCGGCGCGGCCGCCGAGCGGCGTAAACGGCGCCGGCGGCTCGGCCGGATCGGGCCGCACGCTGGCGACCAGCCGGCGCAGCCGGGCCAGGCACGCCTCGTCGGTCGGATCGCGATAGTCGATCGTGCCGCTCACCTGGGCGTGCATTGCGGCGCCGCCCAGTTCCTCGCTGCGAAACCTCCTGGCCGATGGCGCTTTTCACCAGCGCCGGGCCGGCCAGATACAAGCCCGAGCCTTCGGTCATCAGCAGCTTGTCGCACAGCACCGGCAGATAGCCGCCGCCGGCGACGCAGTTGCCCATGATGGCGGCGATCTGTCCCAGCCCGCCGGCCGAGATGACGGCGTTGTTGCGAAAGATGCGGCCGAAATCGTCTTCGTCGGGAAAGACGTCTTCTTGCAGCGGCAGGAACACGCCGGCCGAATCGACCAGATAGACCAGCGGCAGGCGGTTCTGCATGGCGATCCGCTGGGCCCGCAAGCACTTTCTTGGCCGTGGCCGGAAAGAACGCGCCGGCTTTGACCGTGGCGTCGTTGGCGATGATCATGTGACGGCGGCCGGCGATCGTGCCGATGCCGGTGACGACGCCGGCCGCCGGCGCGCCGCCCCACTCGGCGTACATTTCCCAGCCGGCCCACAAGCCGAGCTCGAGCCAGGGGGTGCCTTCGTCCAACAGCAGCCGCAGCCGGTCGCGCACGAACAGCCGCTTCTTGGCCCGTTGGCGCTCGATCGCCTGCATGCCGCCCCCCAGCACGAGCTGTTGCTCGTCGGCAGCAAGCTGGCGGGCCAATTGGCTCAGGGTGACAGCGGGCTCGACGGGCATTGCGGGGCTCTCGGGACGTGCCGGCACACTGGTTCGCGGTTTCAGCGATCACCCCGCGCTTGGCGGCTCGCGGGCCAATCATCCCCTGGCGAGACGGGCGCGTCGATCTTTCTCGCTTTTTTCACGCCGCAGCGAACCCTTTTGGGCGGCGCGGCGTTTCTAAGGTAGAGCTTCGCAGCGCCTGGACGCGAGCTGCGTGGGTGGCTCTGGCCGGACACTGAAAATGTATCTTCGCCGGCGACCGTGGACGAGGGCAAAAAGGGCCTGCCGGTTGGCATTGCAAGAGGCACCAACGACGCAATAGTCCAAGGCCCGCGGCACGAAGCTATTAGTAACGTCGGCGCGGCAGCGCCCAGTCGGCTTTTCCATGGAACAGTAGAAGCACAGGCCGCTGCCAAAACACCACATCTCGTGGCAGCTCTGGATGCCCATAAGCAACATGGCGGGGCATTTGCAAGGCCGCTGGGCCGTGTGTATTGCAATATAAACCATTTGCACGTCAAGGTTTATGTCTATGTGCGCCGAATCTTATCCGCCCTTGGCACTCAAACTGCCTTTTCAGCCTGCCGAACCTATCCCCTCCCCATTGCACCTCTGTCCGACATCGAGGAGTGAGCCTTTGGCCAAAAACGCCCGAAAAACCGCGACCCGTAAGAACGCGCTCCCCCGACGTCGACTTCTCGCCAGCGGCCGGCCGCGCCAAAGCCAAAAGTCCCGAGCGGAAAAAGTCGAAATCGACGCCCGAGGCCGGCGGCGAGATGGACCCGCTTGAGGAAACACACGTCGCGAGAGTAGCGGCCGACGCGATCGACGCCACCCTGCAAGTCTTCGAGGACGAGGAGGTCGACGCCGAGGAATTCGAAGCGGCCGGCGAAGAAGTGGAACTGGAAATCGACATCGACGAAGTCGCCAGCGGATCGAGCGAGTGCATTGACGATCCGGTGCGGATGTACCTGATGCAGATGGGCGAAATCCCGCTGCTGACGCGGGCCGAAGAGCTGTCGACGCGCCAAGCGATCGAAAAGACCCGCACGCGGTTTCGCCACAGCATGCTGGCCAGCGACTTCGTGCTGCAAGGCGCCGTGCCTGCTGCTGGAGAAGGTCCGCGACGGCGCAGCTGCGCCTCGACCGCACGATCGAAGTCTCGGTCACCAACACGGTCGAGAAGAAGCGAATCCTGCGCCGACTGGGCCCGAATCTGGAAACGCTGGTCAAGCTGCTGCAGCAGAACCAGCGCGACTATCGCTTCGCGATCCACAAGAAGCACTCCCTCGAGCGAGCGGCACGAGGCCTGGCGGCGACTGATCCGGCGCCGCAACCGCGCGGTGCGGCTGGTCGAAGAATTGAACCTGCGCACCCAGCGCCTGCAGCCGCTGCTGGACAAGCTGGCGGAAATCGCCCAGCGGATGCAAGCCCTCCGCGGCCAAATGGCCGAGCTCGACAAGCATTCTTGCACTGCCGGACGCGTCGAACTGCGTTGCGAGCTGCACTACCTGATGCGAATTACGGCTGAAAGTCCCGCCACGCTCCATCGTCGCGTTCAGCGGACCGCTGGAACTGCAAACCCGATACGACGCCGCCAAACGCGAGCTCTCGGCCGGCAACCTGCGGCTCGTCGTCTCGATCGCCAAGCGCTATCGCAATCGCGGCCTGAGCTTCCTGGATCTGATCCAGGAAGGCAACACGGGCCTGATGCGGGCGGTCGACAAGTTCGAGTGCGCTCGCGGCTACAAGTTCTCGACCTACGCCACCTGGTGGATTCGCCAGGCGATCACGCGGGCCATCGCCGATCAGAGCCGCACGATCCGCGTGCCGGTGCACATGATCGACACCATGACCCGGGTGCGCACCGTGACGCGCGAGCTGGTGCAGCAGAACGGCTGCGAGCCGAGCGTCGAGCAGACGGCGGCGGCCGCCGGCCTGTCGCTGGACGACACGCGCTGCATCATGAAGATGTCTCGCCAGCCGCTGTCGCTCGACCAGCCGGTCGGCGATCACGACGACAGCTACTTCGGCGAGTTCCTGCAAGACCATCGCGAAGACGATCCGCTCTACGACTTCAACCAGCAATTGCTCAAGAACCGGCTGGCCGACGTGATGCAGAGCCTCAACCACCGCGAGCGTGAAATCCTTGCGCCTGCGGTACGGCCTGACCGACGGCTACGCCTACACGCTGGAAGAAGTGGGCAAGATCTTCTCGGTCACGCGCGAACGCGTCCGCCAGATCGAGGCCAAGGCGGTGCGCAAGCTGCAACAACCCTACCGCTGCCGCGATTTGCTCGGGTTCCTCGACCGAGGCGATATGCCGCCGATCGAGCTGCAGCAAGAAGCCTAGAAACCATGGACCGTGAATCCTCCGATTCCTCAAGTCCGCAGCGGGCCGCCTGAACGCGAATTCAGGCGGCCCATTTTATTGGGCGCTGCCCGGTCGACTTGCGTGGTCCACTACGGCGCGCTGCTCAATTTTCCGGCCACGGCCAGTTGTCCGCCGTAGCGGCTTTCGAGCCAGCCTCCGATGGCGGTGGCGGCGGCCGTGTTGCCCTGGTCGTTCCACGCGCCGGCGTTGCGCTCGTAGGGGCTCTGCCGGCAGAGCCGCAGCGGCGGCAACAGATCGATCAGCGGCACGCTGCGTTGCTCGGCAAAGCCGGCCAGCTTCCGCTGCGGCAACTCGACGTCGAGCTGCTCGGACGTGCAACCCGCGCGGCGCACCGAGGTTGCGCACAGCGCGCGATTTACCTGAAACTCGCCTGGCACCAGCACTAGCGCAACCGCCAGACGCTGATCGCGGCAATTGTCGAGCAGCCGGTTCAACGAAGTAAAAGTCCGCCGCCAGCGAGAGTGCATGGATGGGTCGATCGGCGTGCGGCACACCGAAAGCTGCGGGGTCAGTCCGCGGAGAAACGATTCGAAATCGTCGCCGCCGGCGACGTTCGTCGACGAATTGCCGCTTGGCTCTGCCGGCCCATGGTGGGCGCCGACCACCAGGCGGGCCAACTCGAATTGCCGCCAGTCGAACCGGCATGCGGCTGGCGCCTCGTGAGCGAGGTCCTCGCATGCCGAAAGCACGGCCAGCACCAAGTCGGGCCTGGCCGCCGACAATTGGGCCGCCACCTCGTCCGACGTCTCGCACGACGAATCGCTGGACCAGGGATGCGGCAGCGAAATCGGCACGACTTCGAGTCCCGGCAGGATCTGTCCGACGCGCGCCAAATAGCCGTTGCGTCTCGCTCCGCGTACGGTTTCTTCGTCGGCCAGCACAGCCACTCGGAAGGGGCCGGCCGTCAAATGCGCGACGGGCGCCGCGGCGACACGCTGGCCGTTCGAAACCGGCCCAATCAGGTTGACGTCGTCAGCGCGTGCCTGGGATCCGGCCTCGCGCCAACCAACCGTGCTGTCGCGCAAATGCTCGGGCCCGCAGGCCCCCTTCGGCGACGACGACCAGCAGCATCGAAACATACACCAGCCAACTCAGTCGGCGCCGGGCTCGCTCTTGCGCCCACTTGCGCCACAATTCCATCACCTTGGGCGACGCGGCCAGCGGCAAAAGCAAGATCGTGTACCACACGGCCACCGCCGCCAGCCAGGCACAACCCAGGTAGCGCGACGGACCCATCGCCGCTACTGCGATGTATGCGATAAAAGCGCCGGCGCACCATTGCCGCCACCAGGCCCAGGTCGATAGCGGAAGATTGCGTGTCGTTGGCCCGCGAGTTCGCGATGCAATCCAAGTCAATCTCGATTGGACCACCGAGCTGACCAAGAGCAGCGCTCCGGCCGGGGCCAGTACGCGCTCGCCCGGCGAGACGCGCGTGTGGACGATGATCGCGGCGATTCCGCCGGCCAGCGTAGCGAGCGCGACGAGGGAATAGATGGCGGGTAGAACCTGCCGTCGCCACCGATTGGGGCGGAGAGCGAACGTCGGGCGAGCGGCCGAGGCGATTAGTTTAGGCATCGCTACCTCCTTGCGGGTGGTCGACGAGCGGTCATCGTGGGACCGACACGACCAGCTTCAAGGGGGTAACTCAATGAGCAGCGCGGTCGTGCATCTCGCCAACGTCTTCCATGACACCACCGCCTAAAGCAACCAAGCAGATATCCAAAATCGTCGTGGGAGTCAATCCCAGCCGTTCGGCGGTTGTACGAGTCTCGCGATCAACCCTCTTCTCTTGTATCGAGCGCCAGCATCGCTGGAGATGAGCCGATTTTTTGCGGACGTCATCAGTAAATCGAATCGGTGCCTACCAGTTTGGACGCCGCCGGCGCCGATAAGTTCACAGAAACCGCGTCCACCAGCGCTCGGTGCGCCGCAAAAGACGGGCGCCACCCGAGGTTTTGACGCCGCAAAGGGCACTCCAATCCGCAAACCGGGCCCCCCAGCGATGGGTCAGGGGGTAGCGCGCGGCAGAGCGACCGCGCGCAACACGCCGCCGGTAGCCGGTGACTTGTTGAGCACGTAGAAATGGATGCCCGGCACCCCTTGCTGCACCAGGGCCTCGACCTGCCGCGTGGCGAAATCGACCCCCACGGTGAACTGCCCTTCCGCGCTGTCGGCCGACTTCTCCAGGCCGGAGAGAAACGCGGCGGGCAAAACGGCGCCGCACAACGAAGTGATGCGCTGTATCTGCGCCAGGTTGGTCACCGGAAGAATGCCCGGGACGATCGGAACGCGAATGCCCAGCCGCTCGCATCGATCGCGAAACCGCCAGAAATCCTCGTTGTTGTAGAACAACTGCGTGATGACGACGTCGGCGCCGGCGTCGACCTTGCGGCGCAGATTGGCCAGATCGACTTCGGGGCTGGGCGCTTCGCGATGCGTTTCGGGATAGCCGGCCACGGCCACGCCGAACTGGGGAAATTCGCTCCGCACCAGCGCCACCAATTCGTTGGCGTATGACAATCCGCCGGCGATCGCCGTGAATTGCGATTGTCCTTGCGGCGGATCGCCCCGCAGGGCCACGATGCCGTCGATCCCGCGCCGCGCGGCCTCCTGCAAATACGAGCGCAGCTCGTCGACCGTCGACCCCACGCACGTCAAGTGCGAAGCCACCGGGCAGCCGAAGCGGACGCGGACCTGTTCGACAATCTCGAGCGTCTTCGCGCGAGTCGATCCGCCGGCGCCGTACGTGCACGTAATGAAGTCCGGGCGAAAGGTCCACAACTGCTCGATGTGATGGAACAGCTCTTGCTCGCCCGCGGGCGTCTTGGGCGGAAACAACTCGAACGACAAGCCGAACTTGCCGGGGCCATAGGCTTGCGAAATATGCATGACGAGCGCCACCACCGCAATGTGTAACAGGAATACTTCTCGCGCCGCTCAGCCGCCGGCGGGCAGCGGCACTCGATTCGAAGTCGCTATTATAATGTGATTCGTTGCCGCCGGGCAGCCGCTCTTACCCACGGGTCTCGCCGAGGGGTACAGTCCCGACCATGGGTCACGTTGGCGTGGCCCACAGTGCCCTGCTCCGAAGACTCCGCAAAATTGGGACAGTCCCCGATGGCTCTCAAAGCGACAGCGGCTCCAGCGAAAGGGTCTCGCCCGAACGTTGCCGCTCGCGCACGGTCAGCACGTGCATGTCGTGCAAAAGCTGAATGTCGCAGGGCCTCTGCGTGACGCCGCGCCGCTCGAACATGCGCTGTTGCGTGGCCACCATCACTTCCACCGGGGCCTCGGTCACCTGGCCGAAGAGCCGGGCGTAATTGACAAAGCTCGGCACGTTGGTGGTCACGAATCCATACACCATGCTGCACACGCCGATCGTCTTACCGGTGAAAATGCCCGTGTTGATCGCCGTCTTGGCATAGTCGCCGACGATCGCCCCGACGAACTGCATGCCGGTGGCCACTTTCTGGCCGTGATACTCCATGTTCACCTGGCCATAGGTATTCTTCAGGTCGCTGTTGCAGGTGCCGGCCCCCAGGTTGATCCAACTGCCCAGATAGCTGTGCCCCAGGAAGCCGTGATGCTGCTTGTTGGTGTACGGCTCGATGATCGAGGCCTCGACTTCGCCGCCGATTTTGGCCGTGTGGCCAACGGCAACTCCGTCCTTCAAGGCAGCGTGCTCCAACACGCGCGCCGAGCGGCCCACGTATACCGGGCCGCTCAAATAGCAATACGGACCGATCGTGGCGCCGGCTTCCAGCACGATCGGTCCGCCGTGAGTTTCGGTGACCGCATAGGGACCCAGCTTAGCCCCCGGCGCCGCGAATACGCCGTCGGCCAGTTGCGTGTATGAGCCCACGGCCAGCCGGTGTTCGAGGTTGCCCGGCAGCGTCGTCAGATGATGTCGAATAATGTCGTGCGGATATTCCAACAGCGGCAGATCGGCCGAGAGCGGTTTGAGGCCCAGCCGGTCAAAGTCGTCGGCCGAGGGGAGTCGATCGCCCGCTGGCTCGAATGCCGTTCCCGCCGGCAACAACGCCACGCTGACGGTGCCGCCGGATTGCACGATGCCGCTTTGACCCGCCGCCATCAGCCCACGCAACAGCTCGAGCGATTGGATCGACGGCACGGCGCGCGCATTGATCCACAGTGCCTGGGTCTTCGGATCGACCGGCCCGGCGTGAAACCCGGGAAAATCAGCGGCCGCGATGACGCTCAAATGCGGACGGACGCGGGCGTGCACCGGAGCGTTCAACTCCGCGACGAGGTCCGCCAGCCGGTAGCTTCCGCAGCTGATTGCGAACGCCGGCTTGCCCACGGCCACTGGATCCAGTTGCGCCACGCGCTCATCTTCGAATAGCACGATCGACATGATATTGGTCCGCAGCGCAATCCTTGAAAGAGCAGCCGCCAGGGCGAAAATCGCCCCCAGGCTAGCTGAAGTCTAGCTTAAAGCGGGCCGGCGACGGGGGCCAAAATCGTCGGCCTATCAGGCCCGGGGGGCGGGGAGGAAGGATGAAGGACGAAAACGGAGCGCGGAAGTAGGCGTCGTCCAAAGCCACAGCGCGACCGAGACCCCGCTCGGCGGCTCTGGGTCTTCCCTTCATCCTTCTGCCTTCAGCCTTCAGCCTTCAAAATTGCGGAATGTGGATCCGTTCGCCACCCTTCATGGCCGAAATGTGGGCACAGATGCCGGTCATCGTCCAATTGCCGCTGGTCACGGCGTCCGGCAACGGCTTGCGCTGCTCGATGATCGAACTGATAAACTCGTGAGCCAGGTGCGGATGTGAGCCGCCGTGACCGCTCCCCTGCAGGAACGACAGATGTTGCGTCTCTTTGGCGTCGTACACGCCCTTGGTCGTGAAGCGGCGGATTCCCTCGGGCAGCCGATCGGCAAAGTCGGGCACGGTGACCCGCTCGGGCTTTTCGCCCCGATGCAGCACGGCCGGCTCATGCTCCACCCGGGGCCATTCGTACGACACCTTGTCGGCGTAAACGTCGAAGCTTTCGATGTACTGCCGGGCCGTTTCGAACAGGCTGCGGGTCACTTCGGCGCACAAGTCGGAATCGCGCATCTTGAACGTCGCCGTTTCGACCGCGAACGGCGAATCGTACTTCGAAGTCAGCTGCTTGCTGATGCGGCCCGAGCCGTGGCAAACGACGCTGTCGGCCAGCTTGCCCGGCAGGCACAAGCAGGGGCTGACGCAGTGCGTGGCGTAGTGCATCGGCGGCAGGCCCTCCCAATAGCCGGGCCAGCCGGCCATTTCCTGCAAGTGCGAGCCGCGCAGAAATTGCATCCGTCCCAATTCGCCGCTGTCGTAGAGCTGCTTGACGAACAGAAACTCGCGGCTGTAGACGACCGTTTCCATCATCATGTAGTTCTTGCCGCTGCTCGCGCTGGGCTTCGACGATCGCCTCGCACTCGTCGACCGTCGTGGCCATCGGCACGGTGCAGGCCACGTGCTTGCCGGCCTTCAGACCGGCCAGGCTCTGCGGACGCATGATCGGGAATCGGCGTGTTGATGTGGACGGCGTCGACGTTGGGGTCGGCCAGCACGTCTTCGAACTTGGTGTACCGCACCCTACGCCGAACGCGTCGCCCAACTGGTTGATTTTTTCCTGCGATCGCTGGCAGATGGCATACATCTCGGCATGCGGATGGTTCTGATAAATCGGAATGAACTCGGCGCCGAATCCCAAGCCGATGATCGCGACGCGGACCTTGTTGGGGGCCATGATGATGAGCCTGCGAGGGTTTGGAGAGCGTGGAAAAAGCGTGGCAATCCGCCGCGCGGCGCGTCCATTTCACCGCCGAACCGCCGCGGCGCTCGCCATGCTATCCGTCGCACCCGACAGCGTCAAGAAACGCGGGACGCACTGTGCAATGGCCCGCGGTGCCGGCGGCCGACCGGCGGGGATTGACTGCCCGCAGGGCTGACGTAAACTCTAATTTCTCGCGTGATTCCCCGTGAGCAAGCCGAAGTGGCGGAATGGCAGACGCGCTGGACTCAAAATCCAGTGCCCGCAAGGGCGTGTGGGTTCAAGTCCCACCTTCGGTACTTCCCTATCCTGTAATATGTTGCACCGATTTGTCGCAAGCATTGTCTTCGCTCCCCAAGTCGCCGACACTCAATAGACACTCAATGGCGGTTCAGCCGGTCCCACGTTGCTCGACCGGCGGCACGAACAAATTCTGAACAGCCGGCTTGAGCTGTCGCGCCATGTTGATGTAACGCTGTGTCGTCTGGTAGTCGCGATGCTGCATCAGGGTTTGCAGGACGTCAGGCGTTAGCTTGTCAGCGTTCATGGTGGCGAAAGCCCGCCGCAGGTCATGAAAGCCGTAGTGCCCTCTCTCCCCCACCAGGCCGACTCCAGCCGCCGTTTGGATTGCGATGAACTCTTTGAATACCGAGCGGCGATTGGTCCACGGGAACACCACCGTGCTAAAGCTCTTCAGCCTCGCCAAGTGATCGACAACAATTGGGTGCAGTGGGATGAACTGATCTCGCCGCCCTTTGTTGTCCTTCGCCAGCGATAGCGCTTGGCACTTGTCCAGGTCAACGTCCTGCCAGCGAAGCGCAAGGATGGACCCAATGCGCCAGCCGGTCATGTAGGCCACCATCAACAGGCCACGCCACCAATCAACGGCTGAGTACGGCTGATCGGCCGGCCAGCGAGCCGCTTGGCAACCCTCGCCATATATCAAGGCAAAATGCTCAGGGGTGACATACGTTGGCAGCTTGCCAAGCTCACGCAAAAAGTCAATCTCTGGCATGGTCGCCAGGTAACGCCATTTGACGGCCTTCCTCAGCACGGACCGGATGGTTCGCAGTTCCTTGTTGACCGTCGCTGGTGAGACCGGTGGCGACTCCTTCCGTTTGTCCCTTTTTTCCTCCCGTCGCTTTGCCACAAAACCGGCGATGGCGGCCGTAGTGATCCCGCGCATCCGTTGCGGCTTAACGATCCGCTCGAATTGCTTGAGCGCAAGTTTCGTTTGCACGCGTGTGGCCGGTTCCATCCCTTTCAGAATCTTCACGTCATACTCGCATCGAAATTCGCTCCAGAGCCTGCGGCAGTCGCCCTCATAGGTTCCTGCCGCCAGTTGCCCCTCAATCCGTCGGCAAAACTTCTCGGCCCGGCTCTTGCTACCGATCCGCTTGGACCGTCGCTTGCCATCGGGGTCGACCCAGCCGACTGACCAGGGGCACTTGTCCCCTAGTTTTTGCTTCTGCTTGTGGTCTTGAAATAACCAGGCTTTCACAACGCACCTCCTCGCTACGAGTTGTTGAAGGAACGATCACACGTGTTCCAACCGTAGCGCGGTTCAAAACATGCCGTCAAAGTCCTCGCCGTCGACGCAGGTACTCCAAAAGCTCTTGGCGCTCGTACAGAATGCGCTTGCCGACGCGGCTGCCGGCGAGTTCCCCGCGGAGCCTGGCGTCGCGCAATACGTACCGCTGGATGCCGAGCAGCGCCGCCGCCTCGGCTTCGGTATAGGCCAACTTGTCGCGCAGCGAGTCCTGCTCGCCCTGCAGGCGATCCAGCACCGTGGCAACGACCCGCTCGATGAGCGGCTGTAGCAGAACGTCGTCGAAAGAAATCACCGCGACACCAATAAAAAACGGAGCCTCAGCGGAGGGCTCCGTGTCGTCGGTTCAACAATCAGTTTAGCGCGCTAGATGGCCGAATCAAGTCCTGCGGAAAAAAATATTTGCACGAACATTCTCGCAACGCTATCTTCGAGGATTGCACATGACTGCCGATTAGCCACGGTACCCGCCTGACAATGGCGGGGACTCCGTGCTCGTCGGTTGATGCCAGAGTCCTGCTTGATCAAGCGAGTGATATGGCAGAAACAGGTGGTCATTGTGCGTAGCTTGATCTGGGCGGGTCCCGTGGCGCTTCCTTTGGAGGTGTCACGTGGACTCCCCAATCAAGTGCCGGCGTTTCCCAACCAAGGTCGGCCGAAGCCGCCGTGCGCAACGCCGCGTACGGCAAAAGCTTGCTGCGCTCAAATTCGCATGACCGTTCCGCCGCCAATAAGAAGGTGGCGGAAAACCGAAAGTGCCCGCGGCGTCGCACAGACTCTGCGGGCATTCGTTTTTTCCTGAGTCGACTCCGCCGCCGTTTTCGCGAATAATGAAAACCGGCACACCTCACCGACGCGGCGAACTTTTCCGTGGCTCGGAAACTGCACATGCCTTAGTAGGACGGTCTCTACGGGTTGTATGCCTATCACGCCGCACTGGGGTTATTTAACTTGTTCGATAAGTCGACTGTAGTTCCGTCGATCTGACGGCGAAAGCCGATTGACATCAAATCCCGACTCCTCGGCTTTCTTTAACGCCATCCGGGCGCCGGCCAGATTGTCAGCCTTGTGTTCGGCCTCAGCCAAGTGTAGATACAATCGACAGGTAGTCGGTGATGACTGCTCGTCAAGACCCTTCTTCAAATCGGCGATGGCCAAAGCGGCGTTACCTTGGCCCAGATGAACCAAGGCCCGCGTGTCGAGGACATCCGCGTTGGGTCCAGCGATGCGAATTGCTTCATCAAGCAGCTTGAGTGCCTCGGCAAAATTGCCCTGGTTATTTGCCAACAAAACGGCAAGGCTACTTCGGATTTTCGCTTTTTGAGGTGAAGTTGTTTTTTCGCTGGCGAGCATCTCGCGGTACAACGTAATCGCATCCGAGTAGCGCCCCTGACAATCGTACAAATTTGCGAGGATCAGTTTTATTCGAATCGGATCGGAGTCGGTTTCCAATCCTGCGATTGCCCACCCTTCCAATGATTTGTAGATGTCTGCTGAAATCTTGTCGGGGTGAATGCGCACGACCTCTAATCCAATCTCTAGCGCGTCAATCACAGAGTAATTCTTGCGCATCATTGAGAATTGCGAACGCCTTATTGGCTTCAGCGTGTTGCGTGAGCTTGTCGATTTGAGAGCGGAGATCGTTCAGCGGGAAATAGTTTCCATTTCGATCCACGAATTCAATCGTTCTTTGGATCTGCGGCAAATCGTCGTTCCGCTCTTTCTGATCATTCCACGGCAAGACATGACTCTTACCCACTAGTTTGCCTTTACTATCGTAGTTGCAGATTTGTTGCATCCCAATTAGCGACAGGGAATCATCAACCCGAAAAAGAACAAGTGGAACTGACCGCTCAGGAAAATCGTTGATCCTGGCTATCTCCCGCTGAGACTTCACGTCCAATAGGACCACTTCACCGCCGGCCAATGCGAATGCAACTCGACTTAAGTCTTGTGAAACTACAATGCCCTTAATGTCATGCTCAGAACCGGGCGCGCGCATGTCGTGAAGGCTACCAAGCGATGCAAGAAATTTAGTAGAAGAGAGGAGTTCTCTCAGATCGGCCGTCAAAGGCATTACACGCTCAGAAGCTGTTGCTTTAGCGGCAATTACCTCTTTTGATCCTTGATTTCTGCCGGCAAAGATCCCAACGTTGCCCGGAATAGTTAATTGCATCCACAGACCGAGAGGCACAAGAACTACAAACGCTGCGGCCATCCCAACCAGAGCGCCACTGGTCATTCTCCAGTCAGAAACACTAGCCCCCTCATGCTCCTTCTCGTCAGTGGCAACCATGGATTCCTCGTCGGCCAAGCACTCGTCAGTTAGGCCGATCTTGTCAAACATCTCGATCAATTGCGCATCGAAGTCCGCTGCCTTATCGTCCGACGGCGCAGCAATATCCACGACAACACTGCAGAATCGGCAATTGCTGACGTGGAAACCGCGCTCCGGCGGCAAGCGACCGGCCACATAGGCTTCAACTTCGTGCGGTTCGAGACACTCGGTAGTTGGATACTCTAGCCGATCCAAATCTTGGATCGCCTCGTCGTACTCGCGCGCATCTGCAATATCAGTCCCCACGGGACGAGCGCGACGACGCTGACTAAGTTGCGCCCGAGCCTGTGCCGGTTCAATTTCCAATCGTTCGGCACGCCAACCGATTACATCGTCGCGAAGCTGCTCCAGCTCGCTCCGCGGATCGGGATCTTCTGAGCGGCCAAATGTGGCAAGCAGTCGATTGAGTAGGTACATGATTTTGCCTATGTAATAAATCTATTTGCACACCTGCTTTAACCCATGGGCACCCCTAATTTTTACAATGGATCGGCCCGTGACTTTCACAAGTCATTGCTGGGTAATGAGTTACGAATTCTCTCGCGCAGCCGGCTCACCCGCGTGCCGGCTGCGGAGTAGGTCGTCCCGAGCACTGTCGCGATTTCAGAGAGACCATAACCGTCGATGAGCAAGCTCATCAACCGGCGCTCGTCGCGCGACAGGTGGGAATAGATTTGCTGTGCAAGCTCATTCCGTTGGGCGAAGAGCTCGGGTCGACCATCACTCCCGCAAAGATCTCCCGAATTGTACGCTGATTTTTCTCTTTGCTCTCGCGTCAATCGTTGGCGCAGATGAGTATTGGCCATATGACGCGTAACTATCGACAGATATCTTCTGAACCTCTGCGAATCTTGCAATCCAGACATCGGAGCATATCGCAGCAGCTTCAAAAACACATCTTGTGCCACATCTTGCGCGGCACTCGTATCGCCAGGCAACAGTCGCGCGGCATGTGTGACAACGAATGGCCAACATTGAATGTAGAGTGCACGCCATGCGTCCTTGTCGTTGCGCTTTGAAGCGAGTCGCTTTAGCAATTCGTCCAGCTCGGTGGGATTCATTTGCCCGGGGTTACCAATGTCAATGCGCAGCCCAGAACAGTGCGCGGATGTAAACGCAGCACGATCGCTTCCCGCGAGTGTGGATACGCATGACGTTCGGCGCGGGCTTTGCGGAACAGTCGGCACATCAGGCGAACGGCATGATCGGTCGCCTGCGCCTTTGTCAGGGCCAAGTGATGGGCAGTTCCGAGTCGATCGATTCGCGACTCAATGTACTTCTTTAGCGTCGATGGCTTGCGTCTCCCTATCCAGCTCCATTCGCGCAAAAGGAGCTCTTCTGCTGCGTCGCTGGCGTTTTCCGAGTCCCCAGCTAATTCAAAGCGTACGACGGCAGCGCACATGCGGCGAAAACGCTTGTACTCTGACGGTTCGTAGCCCCACAAAAAAGGAAGCCATAGTGCCTCGCAATGGGCATTAGTCAGAAATGCATCGCTATGGCGGAACTTTTTCAGCAATACATTGTGGACAGGGGCCCGGCAAATTCGACGAACGCAAGGTTTGCACGGTCCATGTTCTGTGTCCTGGAAGTGGATGTCTCGTGGCTTTCCAAGAAACCCTCGATGACCCGAGGCGCCAAGGCTCGGGATCAGAATTGCGACCCAGCCGACGGCCCACACGACCCAGTCACCGCCTCCCATCTCGTTCCGCACTTCAATGAAAGATTCACAATCACGCTTTTTCTTACCATTCCAATCGAACGTCCGCGGCAGGACGCTTCCAGCAAGCACGATTCGCCCCCAGTCATGATCGGGAAATGTGTCGAATGCATTGATCGCCAAGTATGTCCCCATGCTATGCGCGATCAAATTGGGTTCTTGATCGGTCCAATTATGCTGGTTCTTTTCAATCTCTTGTCGGATTTTTCTCACGACATCGGTGCGCTTTTGGCCGTGCGCTCAATATTGCGACACTCAGAATTGCCAATGCCGACACAATTCCGGCCAAGAAAGCCAACTGCAGTTGACCCAACCAATAGAACGCCAATGTCACCACCAGACCGAGCGCCGTCGTAACCAAGCATATAATGGACCAAAATTGTAAGCCAACGGTGACCGTTAGACACAGAGTCCGATAGTCGGAGTACTTAATTGGCACACATTTGAAATGTGGCGATAGTACGCGCTCGATTGAGCTTTGCCAATCACCAGGCGTATTGACGCCGTGTACAGTCACCACGCATTGCTTTACCATGTTCCGCTCCGCCCAGTGTCGCGTAAAAAAAGTCTGGAGCGCCCAAATTCCGATAAGGTTGTTAGAGAGATTGGCGGATCATGCCAGTTCGATCTATTAGTCCGACTCCCACCAGTTCTGAATTCGACGCAAAAGTGCTACGACACTTACTTGCATGCGGGTGAGCCAGCATCACACTCACGACTCAAACTACGTCCCTAAGCTAGAACACCGTTGCGGGCTGGCATAACTTGCCAATTAAAGGTGTCGTCTCCATGATTACTATGTCGCATAATGGGACATCGGTTGTCAATGTTACGACACCAAGGGTTCACTCTGCGGGCATTCCGTCGTGAGGCTCACTTCCCCGCCGCATTAGAACCATTCGGAACAGTGTGTTCAAGTATTGCAGCAAGAAGTCGCAGATGTCGCGCAACCTGCTCCCGCTTGCCCCGCTGTTCCACCTAATCCTTCCGACATCGAGTTGCGCACCACAACTAATGCGCCGTGGCGGCCTCGCCCTCAGCTGAAGGCGCTCTGCCGACGGACCGTGTCGACAGCGTCAAACCACATGTTGATAATTGAGCGTCGTTCTGGGTCTGCTACTCTTTCACACCTTACATCGCAGTTGCGATCGAAGCCTGGCCTGGAAAGTCTACGCGACGAACAAGTCCCATCGACGGAGAGTCTTATCATAAAAAGGTCTTGCGGCGATTGACGCGTGCTCACCTTGTGCGCGAACTCCATTGGCGCTACCATGGATCCATCGAGGCTGTGTGGCCTTCGTTGTTCCTTTCATCGCCAGGAGATTGCCATGGCTACATCTACCTTGCTGAACCATCGTGGCGGCCGAGACGTGTTAATAAATGAACTAGCAACTGTCCCCGCTCCCCCCGCCAACGGAGACCTGGTTCCCAATTCCTCATGCCCAAGTGTTCGATGCCGTCCGGCAGACGTTGGACGGTGCAGGCTTTCAGATCAGGCGGACCAGACTGTCGCTTTCGCACGATGATGCTCGATTCTTTAGCACGCTTGACTTGACCCACCGCGTCAGCGAGCTCAACGGCGGCGTGACCTTGGCCGTGGGGATCCGCAATTCCACCGACAAGTCATTTCCCATCGGTTTTTGTTGCGGCACGCGGGTGTTTGTATGCGACAACCTTGCCTTCACCAGCGAGATTGTTGTCTCGAAAAAACACACGAGGTTTGGCCAGGAGCGCTACCTGGAGGGCATCGGTCAAGCTGTGTCCGGTCTGCAACAGTACCAAGAGGCAGCCGCCGACTGGATTGACCGTCTCCACGGTTGGAACCTTTCGGAAGATGCGGCCAATTCCTACCTGCTGCAAGCGTACGAAACCGATGTCATCGGCTCCAGGTTGTTGCCGCTTGTCATCAAAGAGTGGCGGAATCCGCGGTTCGACGAATACAAGCCTCGCACCGGCTGGTCGCTGTGGAATTGCTTCACGGATGTGCTCAGTCGAACGCGCCAAGCAACGCATCCCGCACAAGCCGCGTTGACGACGATTCAGTTGCAGCGGCTGCTACGTCCGCCCGACGTGCTCGATGCGGAGCTGGCTCCCGAATCCGCCCCCGCAATTGATGCTCTCGCCAACTGATCGGTTGGCCAATTTCGGGCTTCTGTTGCACACTTATCCGCAAAGGAGGTGATCCCCTATGGCTCAGCCTGAAAAAACGTTTCGCCTTGGCCACTGTTCGGCCTCGGTCTTTGTGAACAAGGCGCGGGAATCCGGCAGTTCGTTTCGTTCCGTCTCGCTTCAGCGCCGCTATAAAGATGGCGACGAATGGAAGAGTTCAACAAACTTTTCCTTGGCGGACCTGCCGCATGCAATTACCGTGCTTCAATGGGCAATGAACTTCATTGCCGAACTCGAAGCCGACGATGGCGACTAGGCGCGACGACGGCGATTGTCGGGGCGATCATGGCGAGCTTGGGTTTCAGGGCATACCAGCAGTCGCTCGTGTGGAAAGACACCGAAAGCCTCTTCCGGAATGTGCTCGTCTCCTATCCGGATTCAGACATCGCCCACAACAACCTCGGTGACTTGTACCGCAGCCAAGGCAAGCTCGATCAAGCGATGGCGGAGGCCAACGCGTTGCTGACCATCCGGCCGGCGGAGGCCCACAACAATATTGCCAATGTCCTGCTTGCCAGCGGCGACCTCGATGGCGCTGCCAAGGAATTGCAGGCTTCGCTTGCCGTCCATCCGGATGCCAAGGTCTACAACAATCTTGGCAACGTGTACCGAATCGCGGGAATGATCGACGCGGCGATTCAAGAGCACCGCCGAGCACTCGCCCTCGACCCCGACAGTGCCGAAGCCTACGGCGGCCTCGGCCTCATCGACGAACAAATCGGAAAGCTGGCCGAAGCGGAGACATTATATAGGAGGGCACTGGCGCTGTCCGGATGGATCGCGTGCTCACGCACGGCTCAGTATCAGCTGGCGAATCTCTGTCACCTAGGTTTCGTCGCGAAAGCGCCTGTCCGCTCGACAGGCCCGCATTTTCCTTATGTCTACTATGCGACGAATAGGGGAGTACAGCTCGTCCGGGAAGCCTACGATCAACTTGGCCAACCGCGTGAGTTGTCCGTCGCTGAGGATGTGCATGGCCGAGGCCACGCATTCACGTCGATTCTACATGAGCTCATGCTTACGGAATTCGCCTTGGGTGTTCACTTGGCCGTTGCTCAACGGCCGGACGTTCGCCTCGCGTTTTCGGAGCGCCGGTTTTTCCGCCGCGATCGCCAACTACGATACTTCGTCGATGGCCGCATTCACCGCGTCGATCCTGACTATGGCTTACTTTTGCACCGCACCACGTTTTCACAAGACCGTCAAGCTGAGCAGCTCGATCGCGGAACCCTGTTTCTGGTCGAATGGGATAATGGCACTATGTCGCTCGCGAGAATTCGCGACAAATACCGTCATTATGCCGCCTGGGCGGATTCGGAGTGGGGGAGAGCACAGCTCCGCAACTTGTTTTCTCGGAATCGGCTGTCGGCGGAACATGCCAACTTCCGCTTGCTCGTAATCGCCCACGACAAGGCTCGCGAATACGGCGACGCCGCACGCATGACCGATTTATTAGCCGAGGCGATCGAATTGCCGGCGAAGATGCGAGATCGCATTTGGTTGACCACCGCCGAGGCGCTCACGGAGGAACCGACCGACCGACCCGCCTTCGAGCTGCCAATCTGGTTTCGAGCGCGCGACACGCGCATGTGGATAACCGCCTATCGCAATGAGATGACCAGGCAGAACCAGTCTGGGATTAGGCGATCGCGCCTCCGACGCCAACTGATTGCTGACCAACAGGCCGGTATGCCGCGACACTCGCTATTGTAAACGCGGTTCCACCCCACAGAAGCCAGTTCACTTGCGCCCCGAGTATTACTGTGATAGCGTGACGCCATGTCAACACAAGAGGCTGGCCAGCATGTCGACGATCGAAGCGAGACCGCAATGCTCGCGCTAGTGGAATCCGTATTGGAGCGAGAATTCGCGTCTCTGTAGACCACGCTCCACGAAGAGCACAACAAGCAGTCGACGGAAGTAGGCGCTCTGTATCGCGATATTTCAAAGGCCCAGCGTCGCGTCAAAAGGTTGCAAAAGAAGCTTTTCGATGGGCAGCAGCGGGAGTTTTCTGACATTCGCGATTTCCGCAACGCTCTCCGCACAGTTACTTCAGCCGGACTATCTCACGATTCCGAACAAGAAGCGAACGCTGAGAAGGCGGCCTGAATACGGGTCAACAGTCGCGCTGCGTTCAGGTAGCGCAAAGTAGGGGAGTGCACAACTGGCGTACTTGCGAGTTGCGCCTCAGTTGTGGGATCATAGGTATGATGACGGAAACAATCACAACTGAAGAACTGCGCGACGATGACGGACAGCCCGCAAGCAGACGCGACCTGAGATTGTTAGAGCAGCGTGTGGACGCGAAGCTGGACCAATTAAGTGACAAGATCGTCAAGAAACTAGACGAGCAACATCGAGCGTTTCTTGTCGCGCTTGAAGATGCCGAAGATCGAATTAACGGCGCGAACGGCGACGAACTCTCGTCACTCAAAGACAAGCATGCGGGCCACGAACAGCGCCTGACCGCTGTCGAGCAAAAAATCGGCTTGCACTAGCCAAAAGGGGATACCTACCTGGAACGTCGCACAATATCTGTTTCGCGACAGACATTGCTTATTGCATCGACAACCCTCCCGAAGGTCTTTCGCCTTCCGGGATTGCGCCTACCGGTCGATATGACCGATGCAGGTTCGCGATCAGCCGTCGCGGACAACTGGGACAAGTCGAGCCCGTGAATCAGGACGGTTCGTCCTGTGGCAAGTGATCAGACCGCGAGGTCACTTTAGGGTCAGACGTCTCACAACATTTTTCGCATCTGATGGTTCCACCCGCAAACAGCAGACTCTCGTAGGAAGTGTAATGTTTGGCCACACGTCTGTCAGCCGTAAGGTCATTTTGGCCGCGACACGACGAATGTCCATACGGTCATAGTTCCGCCGTTCTCAGCGTGATATGCGGAGACCCTTCCGACGGATTGAAACCCGAGTGCCTTAACCATTCTTCGCGCGGCGGTATTTGAGGACATTGTCAACGCCCAGATTATCTCCAACTCCGTACTTTCCGCGTACCGTAAGGCGTGCCTCAGCAGCCAATGCCCCACCATTCCCTTCCGGCTGTTTGGTCGAATGTAGGTACTTGCCTCCGCATTGCATTTGAAGTCAAGTGGATTGTTCGAATACGGCTGCAACGATTGCCAGCCAATCATCCTTCCCGACTTTTGGTCAATCGCGACCCAAATCCGAAAAGGGTCGCGCTGAACGGTTACCTTGTCGTGATAATACCCTCGATAGAGGTCGCCTTCTCCTGCTGCAAGTCGACGACCAGTGGCTAGTTCAGCTCCAAGCCGCCAGATTTCAACAAGAGCGTCGAGATCGTCGACATTTGCACGCCGAATCTCGATCGGATCAACTCCGTCCGACACGATGAGCGAGTCTAACACTAAAACGATCTCTCTGATCTGGCCGTCACGCAAGTGGGGCGAGCGAGTCCCGCTCCATTGAAAGTAGCTCCGTCAGCGTCTGCAACATGGGATGCGCCAATAACTCGAAGAACCGCTTTCTTAGAACCGCCTCCTCAGTCTTCAAGACGTCCTTTGTCAAGGGTTTGCCTTCCATGGAATGCTTGTATCCTCTGACGAACTGACCGCTCGTGCCGTATCCCACCACGAATTCGCTTCCTTTTTGCGCATCGGAGACGGCCTTTCTATCCAGCACGAATGCCGGAACTGCATAGCTGCGGTGCAAATTATCCAACATCCTCGCGATCGACCGATCCAAGTCCGTCAAGGCCCCGGTATTCCACAAGAATACTCGCACGATCTCCAACTCGCTGCCCACCAACCCCCCATTCTTCTTCGGCTTGCGACTGCGCAGCTCGAACACCTCGCGGCCAAAGGCTTCGCGCCATAATTTGCCCTTCAAGGCCTCGTGGACGTCAGGAGATAGCTTTACCTTCCCACTCTCCATTCGTCTCCGCCGATCAATGAATTGATGCAAAAGGTAGTCTAGTGCCTTGGGATTCAACCACGACATGGGATCGACGATTGTTACCGCGAGCACTTGTTGCATTGTCGAAAGGGCATCGGTAAACGTATCAAGCCACGGTGTACCGCCGTGCACGTCGTCGACTTGCGCCTGAAGTTCGGACAAAGATGGCAGTACACAATCTAGTGCCTTACGAGTCGCATCGGACTCATCGGCGAGAATACCCCGCCCCGTACGCTCCTGCAGAAGCGCAGTCGCGGATACACGGCTTTGTCGATCGAAAACCGATAGCATGGCCTTTCTTGCAGTTCATACTTGTCCGAATAGACTGAGTGGGTGACGATCGCTAGCGATGAGGGCGGTGTCTCGCTATTTACATCTTGACTGTCTTCAATACGTATTGAATTCCAGGTACCGGCATGATGACACCCCGTCGACGACGCCGCCAATACATACAGCCCTTGTCGGTGGCCATAGATTGGATCCCGTCGACCATCAGCAACCGTGGCATCGGCAATATACTCCTCATAACAGCAGTGTGAAAAATGACGATGCCCGTGCAGAACCAGATCGACACCGTTGCTGATTAATGCGTTCTTAAAAGGCCCACTATTGATAATGACATCAAATTGCTCGATGTCCTGAGATGGCACGCTGTTTGGGTTATGGTGCACTACGGCAATCTTGAGCGCTCCCGCCAGTGCCGGTCCCTGCAAGCCGGCATCGTTAAAAACCTTTATCTGCTCGGGACTGACATACCCAGGGCTATGCTTTGCAGCATCGCTTAAGCACTTTAGCGCGTCGTCTACCGTGCTGCCGCCTGCGCCAGCTCCGGACACAACCGCGCGAGCGGCCTTAAACTCATCCTGAAGCGTTTGAACCGCGGCTACGAGGCGCGCGTCCTTGATGCCAATGAGCTCATTGCTGTCGAATGTGTAAACGAAAACGTTCAACGATGGATAGTAGTAGTAGGCATGGTCGGCCCCAATGGGAGAAAGCACGCGGTCCGAGCCCACTTCAGCAACCATGGCGCGATATAGAGCGGACTTGTCCTCGTACTTATCCTTGGACCAATCAACATCGTGATTACCGGGGACAATGCAAAGGCGAGGCTCACCTACGCCGTGTGCCTTTGTCAGAATCATGTCAAGGGTGCGCAAGAATCGAGCGGAGGCGTCGAACTCATCCTTCGCGGCGATCGAGGCAAAGTCTCCCGATACGACAATTACATCCGGGATGGGAGTGTGAGTTTCTAGATACTGGAGATAGTCCAAAAGGCGGTAGTCGGACGGGTCGCGATGTTTAATCATCCCACCCTTAAAGTCCGGCGTAAGATGCAGTTTGCCGACATGCAGGTCCGACAAGTGATGTATCAATATGCTCCGGCTCATAACAGTCCTCTAACCGGCGGTGTTCGGCCAAATGCCCCAGAGAGACAGGACGATGTACAGCGTAAGAAGCATTGTCGAATAGAGCGGTGCAAATGCAAGTGTGCGCAGCAAAGCGAATAAATGGATAGACTTAAATCGGCGGCGCACTCGACGTTGCGGACATGTCCGCTGGTTCGATCGGTCGACTCCAATTTAGCAGCCTGTTGAAGTATTCGATTTCCGCAACATACTTAGCTGCAAATGCCCCGTGCGCCCAAAAGCTAGCAACCACCCGTGTGGGATTATTTCAACGGGCTGTTAGGGCAGCCCTATGACCGACGATCAAGAAAATGAACGATAGGATATAGTCGAAGCCAGGACGGTGATAGGGTCGGCAGTTAGTCGGGACGAAAAGTGTCCGCCTGGTACGTCGTCCAAAAGACCGATATCGCCCCGGGCCAGCCCAAGCGCGCACAGGAGGGCGTGTCCGGGCTGACGAGCCCAGGTTCCTCGGCCGGTTCGTCCTTGGTCACGAACGCAACCCGTCGTGCTTGCCATGCGCCATACGGCTGGTTCGGCCGGAGAGTTTTGAATGTCCCTGCTTCAAGTCCGGAGGCACTTTGGACAACTCAGCTACTGGGCCAGATCGGGTGATTCCATTCGCGCCAACCCCCGTCCGACCACACGAATGTGCTCTCGATCTTACACTTCGAGCCGCCGACCGTATTGACGGGAACGCCATACCGATCAAGGTCGAGGTCCACGATGGCGGTCATTTCGCCTTTGCATTCGAGTAGCTTGTTCGTCCGCCGTCCCTCACCGGGCGGGAGAAGCCCCGCATCCCGCTTGACCTGGTTGAAGGAGTCGTTATCGACGCCGAACACACAGCTTCCTTGCGAGTCGGCGCCGTTGGCCATGACGACGTACGGCTTGGGGTCGTGATCCGTTATGTTACTCGCCCACTTGTGGAACGTTTCGATACTTGCGTTGTACTGGGGGACGAAGAGGAGCCGCACGTTGCGCTCACGGAGCTGCGCGACAATCCCCGACGCGAGCAACGTGTAGTCCGAACAGATCAGGACGACAAAGTCACAGAGTGACGAGTTGACACAGGGGATCTCCACGCCGGTCCACATCCCCCAGCCGTGGGCCCCTTCTTCATACGGCGACGGATGAACTTTGGCGTAACGGTAGACGAGCTGGCCGTCCACGATGATCGGGCAGACGTTCCGACTGTCTTGGTAGTAGGACCCGGCAATCAGGATCAAGCCGGACGACGAGGCTATCAGCTCCCCCTCCCAGGACGGCACGACACTCAGTTCGGGCAGGAGGGCGATCTCCGCGCCTGCCTGCCGCGCGAGGCGAATCGCCCCGAAGACCTTATCGTGCAGAATGGGCTGCTCGTGATCCGGCGGAAAATAGGCGAACTCGGCCGACCGCCTACTTCCCTCCAGGGGATAGGTGATTTGGACAATCGCGATACGAACCCAGCCCTTGCGCCTCGGCGGCTTCAGGTTGGCAGCTGCCCTCACGTTGACGAGTGGCGGGTTTCGAACGGTGAATAACGCTTGTTCCAGCCTGCAGTCGTGTTCCCGCAGGAACCGGCAGTCCAGGAGCTCGGCCTCCGTCACGCGGAACTCCGGGTAGAGGCTGGAAAGGACCGCAAGGTCGGCGCGCTTGCTCCGTAGGTCTTCGACAGCGGCCTTTTCATTCTCGGTCGTCGGGCTCACCGGGTTGAGGTCGCCCAGAAACAGGTCCCCTTCCTTGGACGACAGCGGTGTGTCTTCGGACTTCAGGTCCACGATAAACACGAAGAAGTAATACCGAATGCCCTTGTTGACGTTCCGGGCTATCCCGAGAAAGGACAGGTCGTAGCTGTCCCGAGCAAGGTCGACATCCTCGTGCAGGAACTCAGCCACATCCGTCAGCCGCCTCGGGAAGCCGTATTCGAGTTTAAGAGTCGGCGACCGTGACTGCAGGACCGAGATGCCCGTGGTCAGTTGGTTGCTCGGGCCACGGCGGATGTATTGGAGGCCCTTGGCCGTCCGGATGAGGTACGAAAACTGGATGATGTCGTTGTCCTTCTTCTCGTCGTCGTATAGCTTCTTTGTACGTCCGTGCTTCCAGATCTCTTCGAAAGAAGGAGTTTCCCCGCGCTCAAAGGCCACGGCCAGCTCGTCCGAGAAAGGGTGACTCCTCGGAATAAAGAACTTCTCGTCGCCGCGCTTTTTGCGGATGACCGGCTCCCCGGAAGGTGTTTCCGACATATTGGCCCCCATGCGGTCCGACATGGTATCGGCCGGCAATCCCGTACCGACACACCGACGAATTTGTTGCCGAGTGCATCATCGGGCAGCAACCGGGAGGCTCGACCTCCAGGCCACACCCTTTGGGATTTCTCGTGGATTGATGCAACCGCGATAAATCGCTCGACCTACCCCCAAGATGGGTGTCAAGTCGGGTGAACTGGTGTCATATTACCGGTAGTATCAATTGTAGCGATCAAAGACGAAGAAATTGTAGCGTAATAGTGTGCCTGTCTCTTGCAGCGCGGTCTTAGCGGATTGAGAATCGGCGAATCTGAACAACTTTCTTGCAATCCGATTCTTGGGGCGAATCGCGATGGCCACCGCTAATGAACTGCTTCTCCGTTTCCGTTGTCCGTCCTGCCACCGCTCAATAAATGTGCCGTTGCGGATGGCCGGGGCAAACGCCAAATGCCCTGGCTGCTCGCAGCCATTGTCGATCCCGACTGTCGACAACTCCCTGATCGGATTCGACAAAGTGGCGGATTGCGTTGCCCGCTCGACTCCCCCACCCCTGAAACCGGACCAGGGCGCGACCGCCGATCGGACTTCTTCTACAGCTGGCAACGACCATTCCCCTCACGACCAGCTGAGTCGCTCGCCGTTCGCGGGCAGTCAATCGACGGATGCCAATTCCGATACCAAGCCGGGATTCGAACCCGTCGAACCAGCCACGCCGAACAGTGTGTCAGCATCGATTCCTTCGAGCAGTCGTATCAACCCACGGTTGCTGCGGTTGTGCTGTTTTAATGGCATTTGGTACGGACCCATTCTGTTTCTGTTTGCCATACTGATTTTGGACGGGGCTCCAGCTATTGCTTATTTTTTGGTTGGCCCAATTTTGGCGCTGCCATGGTACATCGCAGGAGGCTATGTGGCGGCTTGGATCACACCGCTAGTCCTGGCCGCAACCGTCCGCACTATTCGTTGCCCTGGTTGCCATGAACAAATCTCGGCCGTTAATCACTGGTTCTGCAGTTGCGGCTATCACGATCACCGCGAGCGGAACCTTTTTCTGTTTCGCTGCCCGCAGTGCCGCAAACAAATCGGGCGGACGGATTGCCCGCAGTGTGACTCGACCATTCTCTTGTAGGCGTCATCGTCCATGCAGCGTCCGGAAGGCCTCTGGCAGCAATACGAGGGCAAGAGCCTGGCGGAACTACATCGGGGCCGCGGATTTCCGTTGCAGCCGCATCCGTGCGCGCTGGAGCCGCCATGGGAACCGTTTGATCGGAAGATGGTCACGTCATGGGACTGCGTTTTCAATCAATGGGACGGGCCCTGGGACGGCAGGTTACTGAAATTCGATCAGCAACCGCTGCACTCAATCGGCACGCCGCTCATTCTGCCACAGTGCCCATACGGAACGGACCCGGACGCAGTCGACGACCTAGTGTCAATTGATGTCGAGCAGTTTCCGGAGGATGTCTCGACCATTGCCAAGGCGCATCAATTGCTGCTCGCTTTGCCTTATCTTGAAAGACCCATTAGCTTTGAACTGTTGGGATTTGGCCCTCAGCCGACGTACGACCTGCCGAACGGGCGTGAATTGCTTGAGGCGCGTCGCGTGAACCGGAGCCCTGACGGCTGGTCGAAGCCGCTGATTCGAACACAGTTCGTGCTTCACCGCGCCGACGCCGATCAACTCAAGGCACTTCTACTGGCGCACTATCCGAATTCTGCCGTCGTCGTCCAAGAGCAACTTCGCTTCGACAGCGACTTAATCCCCGGGCATGACCTGCTGCACGGGCACGGGTTTGGCGCATCGCTGACCCTTGAAACGTCGCACGTGTTCCCGCTGAGGACCTACACGCACCTTGATCCCGACCCATTGGTCGTTGCCATTGCGGCCATGGAAGGATTGGAGGCCTTTGACTGGGCAATGGTCCAAATCGTCTTCGAGCCTGCCCTTAACGCATGGGCCGACAACGCGAACGTGGCTGCGCAACATCCGTACAAGACAGGCAAGATGGTTTTCGACGACCTTTCGAGTCGGACGCTTGCCGCCAAGTTCGGCACTCCCCTCTTCGCCGTTAGCATTCGACTGATGGCCCTCAATCAGTCAATTTTTCGTCGCCTCCTTGGCTGGTCCGAACAATTCCGGTCTCCACCACAAGGTTTGCAGCCTGCTGACGACGAGCTCGACGGCGACCTCAGTTGGTCCAGCATGAGCCGCTGCACCTTTCGGCCTGGACTACTGCTCAATTCCGAGGAATTGTCAAGTCTTATACATCTCCCCGCTGCCGGCATCGCCAGCGACCGATTGCAGCATATCAACACGCGCACTCGACCCGCGAGCCAAACTCAGGCGGAGGCCGGCAGCGTTGTGTTGGGTGTCAACGTGCATCGCGGCGAGCGACGCACCGCGCACATTCCGTCCAAGCTGCGAGCTCGGCATTGTTATCTTGCCGGCGCGTCGGGCACCGGCAAATCGACGCTGCTGCTTAACATGATCGTTCAGGACATCGCCGCCGGCCACGGCGTCGGCGTGCTCGATCCACATGGCGACCTGATCAAAGCGGTGTTGAAGCGTGTTCCGACCGACCGTGTAGCCGACGTCGTGCTCTTCGATCCGGCTGATGAAGAATATCCCTTTGCCCTCAATATCCTCGAAGCAAAAGAGTCCGAACGCGACCGCATCGTCTCCGAGACGCTGATGGCCCTAGAGCGCTATTTTCCGGCTTCCTGGGGTCCTCGATTAGAGCGCATTTTGACGTTTACAATTCACACAGTCCTTGAAGCCATTCCCGGCGCCACTTTGGCCGACGTGGAACGCATGCTCGTGGACGAGTCGTTCCGAAATATAACTGCCGCCAAGGCTCGCAGTCCCCGACTTCGCGAATTCTGGCAGCAGCAGTTTCGGTTTCTGCCGCGCAACGCTAGCGATCCCGTACTCAATAAGCTTTCGGTGTTCTTGAATAACCGCGTCGTCCGAAACGTGATCTGCCAGCGCCACTCAGCGGTTGATTTCGACGAGCTCTTGAACGGAGGCAAGATTTTGTTGGCCAATCTTTCAACGGGATTACTGACGGACAAAATTGCCGGCACTTTCGGCAGCTTTTTGGTCACCAAAGTCGTCAATGCCGCGATGCGCCGGGCGAGCATTTCCGAAGACAAACGCCGGCCGTGGTACCTCTACGTTGATGAGTTCCAATCGTTTATGAACGTCTCCGTTGGCTTCGAGCGAATTCTGTCCGAGGCTCGCAAGTACAAGCTCGTGTTGGCCGGCCTCGCGAATCAATATGTCGGGCAGCTCTCCCCCACTGTCCGGCAGGCCATCTTTGGTAACGTGGGCGTCATGATTGCCTTTCGGCTGGGCATCGACGACGCGAATTTGGCGGCTAAGGAATTCGGTGTTTTCACCGCCGATGAAATCTTGAATCTCCACGTTGGTCAGGCGCTTGTCCGAGCTGGCGCTTCGGCAAACGCCTACAACATTGACACGTATCCAGAGCCTGCCCCGCCTGCTCAAAGCTCCATGGAAGCGATCGTCGAGCAATCCCGCCACCGCTATGCCCGACCCAGAAACGAAGTAGAACATGAGCTTGGCGAGTTCTCTGTACATGCATCATCGTTGGCCGAGGAGTCCTCTGGCCGAGACGACGATGTGGACCCATTTGAGGATGATTTGGTCTGCTGACTGTTGCCGGAGACTTCCGTGATGGGGTGGCCGCGATTTCGAATCCAAGCGAGCGCGACGTTTCTTGCAATGCAGGTAACGGATCTCTAGTATGCATGTTCATGATGCGCGGCGCTTCGGTCTAACTTTCCTCAGGCTCAAGGCAGTTCAAGGATCACGAGTGAGTTATTCAGATGTTCGTGAACGTGAATGACTTTCCGTTTGCATCGCACTTACAAGACAATTGGTCACCGATTCGTGTCGAATACAACTTGATCGAAGCGCGTCGATCATTGGCCAAAACGGGCCTTGTACGATACTGGACGGCGCGCGTACTTGTTTGTCGCGCTAGGGCAAGTGATCCCCCAACGCTGAGGTTTGTCTGCAGTCGATGCAACTTTTTTGAGTCGATTCCAGGACATGTGAATGCCGGTTTCCTTGTTCGGGGCAGGCACGCCCGTGCGCCCCCACTTCGGCTATATGCCATCTGTCTTACGGTTGAACGTGCCCAATCGATGTAGACTCATGGTTGGCTGCGATCTAACTGCTTCTCGCGTACAACCTCACCCATATGATCACGGTGAAAGTTGCCGTCAACACGGAGTTGAGTTGCGATCGACTAGTTTCGAAGGTGCGCTCCAAACGCTCGAAGCCTTCCAGCCAGAGGTTGCTTCCCAACGCCGAAACGACGCCGAACCGCAGGGTTCTCTACCAGCACTTACTCGAGACGATTGCGAATCACCGAGCCGCTGATCGACCGACCGGTACGAACCTCGCCGAATAACAGACAGGTTGGCCCAAACCATACGATTGTCTCATGAAACCAGGGTACGGCCCCAAACGCGGCTTGGCGAAAGGCTTAATAGCGATTTTCGTGCCATTCGTGTGGCGGCCCGAGGCCAGCGTGCGTCCCCAGCCACGGCATGCTTCCCCCGTCGGAGCTGGAATACGAGGAAATGTTATCCGGTGATTCTCATATGTGGAATTGACTTCGTTTCTGCGTAGCCGAGCGACGCGCCGACGCTGCCACAAAAAAGTCTACGCACTCCCCAATTTAGTGGGTACAATGCACGAGTACGTGGAAGGCAGTAAATACCTAGTACTCATCATGAATCGTGCACGAGTGTCAAGTATTTCGTCAACGACAGCGGCCTCTGGCATAAGCGAAACAAGTCCGCATTGGATCGGCCTGCAAACGCGTCTCTTATGGCCGTTATGTTTCGACCGGGACAAGGAGACGAAGCTTATCAGCAGCTTACGGTCAAACTCCTTGCAGCAGCTGGGAGGAGCGAGCGCGCCGTGTTGGGAGCAATGCGAGCTACCAGACAGTTATCAGGATGAGCTCCTGGATGTCGCAATCGCCGCTGTCGGCATGAGCGATCCGGACAATGATTCGCGTTTCGTCTACTGGCGCATTTCGAAGTTGCTCAGCCATAGGTGGTTCAAGGAGGCAATTCTACGCAAGTCCGCGCAATCGAAAGAGCGCATCCAACCATCCGGTCCATTTAATCATGCCAAGGTCGCCCCACGGGCGCAGTTGTTTGCCGAACGGATCGAATTGTCGGCGGCCAATGGCATCGAGCTGTTCATCAACGGCATGGGAATTGGCGTTTTGAGTATCAGCGTTACTTTGGCGAGCGACGCAATCACAGATGAATTGGCCACCGAGTTCAACTATTTGGCCTCGCGAGTTCACGCGCGTCGGCCGGCCGGCCTGGTTCATCGCATGCATCCCAGCGAGGATCGCGACCGGTGGGCACGAATTTCCGAAGAAGCAAGACAGCAGATCGGGGCACCACCGGCCGACGATGTGGCCCTTTTTGAAAGGATCAGCTCTGCGGGCGGCTCGTATACTCTGGGCGAGCTTACTCAAATGCTCCTGGAGCCGTTGCGTACCGTGGGTTACCGTCCACTTCGAGACAGTTTTTTGGTCTTCACGGTCGTCCACGGATCGGCAAGCATCGATCTGCAGGATTCGGCTACAATTCGCCGACTCGGTCCCTTTCTGGCCGGCTTGACCCAGGTCGAGGAAGCCATTCATGCTGGTGCCCCGGCAGGTCCCCCAAATATGGCGCAAGACTTGTTGAACCGCTGTCATTGGGCGGCGGTAGGCATGCTTGGCGCGGCACACCTAATCATCGACCAGGCACCTCCGCCAGGTCACGACGATCATCCGTTCAACGCGCAACGGGTTGGTCGGGTCCGTGACAAATACTTCATTCCCTACCTCGTCGCATTAATGCAACGCCTGCAGCTGCAGACGTTGGCGGAAGAAGCGGTTCCGCTGGCAGGGCTGGACGGCCATCCGCTGCGCACTGCCCTGAGTCAGGTCCGCACCTCGCTGCTGAAATTTGGCGTTCGCGGCAATCCGACCCAGACGAGCTCCCGCGAAGTGCTGCACCGGTATTACCGCCTTTCGCAAGCGGGGCTCGATATCGAACCTGCCTGGACAGAGCTGAGGGCGACTCTGGCCGATTTCGACTCCAAAGTCAGAGCGGAGCAGCAGATCGCCTCGATTGACGCGACGAATTTGGCATTAGCCGGCATGACCGAGATTCAGTCTGATGCGGAACAGATCGGAAGACGTATAGACAAGACTCTCAATAAGATCGAAGGATTGCATCATGTAGCGCACCGCCTGGAAATCTTCCTGGTTGCTGTCTATGCGGCCCATCTGTGGCACATGGTAGCGCATGAGAATCATCAGTGGCTCGGAGAGTATGCGGAAATCGCTACGCCTGTAGGCGTGCTGGCATGCGCGATTGTCGGTGGTATTGGGACTTATGGATTCCAGCTCTGGGCACATCGCCGACATGAGGCAAGAAACCGTAAATCGAACCCATGAACATTCACGGACTCCGCCACACCGATGAAGCGATGGACCATCAAGATTGTTGCGAACAAACAATCAGTTGAACGATAGATAGCGTGAGCCGTCATCGCGTGCACACCGTGCAACCGGCCACTGTATTGCCATCAGTCAAGGAAACTACCCGTGACACCAGTGGACATAGCGTTTTCGAGCAAGACTCTGGAACTCACGCTTCCAGCGCCGATCGCCATCCCATTTGCGCGATTTAACACAGAGATTCTTCCAACTGACAAAACGCTAGCCCTGTTCGATACAGTCGAGGCAGCGTTGCGCTTTCTGACATACGTCTGTTTGGCAGACGTCTGTTCGCAAAATGCGGACCCGACCAATCTCAGAGCGCATATCAATGACAAGCATTTTGGACAATCTTTGACGATGGGCCAATGGATCGGGGCTTTGCGAGACGCGATGAAGTCGGTTAGGAATTGTCCCGACAACCTAGTGAGCGAACTGGGCGAGCTATCTCTGGCGCCCTACGGACCGATTCTTGACCTCCGAAATTGTATGATTCACAACGCCGGTTCCACACATCGAGGTCCGGAGGAATCGGAGCGGCTACTGCGAGAAGCAAAGCCGCTGTTCTTGCAGTTAATGCACGCGTTGGCATTCCTTGGCAATTACGATCTCGTCGCGGTCCGACCCCATGACTGTTCGTACCGATTTCGCTACGAAGTTGTGCGCTTCATGGGCATGGGGCCTGGCTGGCGAAGCACCGTCTTGACGCTGTCGGAACCTATCGATCTGCCGGAGAACGTCCCGCTGCTATGCCCAGCAAAAAAAGGGCGTGTCTTGCCGTTGTGGCCATTTTTTCTCTGCGAATTTCAATCGCCGGTCAACAGCGGGGCATCATTGTACGTTTTAGCCAGTGGCAACAGAACGCCGGACGGCTTTAAACCGGACAATCGCGCATTTCTTTACACCTCATGTTGTCACCGGCACTTTCTTTCGCGAGGCTCCCAAGACGCGTCCTTAGGGCGCATCGAGTGGCTATGCAGCGAGGCTGCCACGATCGCCACAGTCGGCTCAGCCGAATCGGCAGTGACCTTGTTGCGTAATAGCGTCGAGCGCAATCGTTCCTATTGGCCGGGGCGTCTAGTCCACGGAAAAAGAGGGGGCGAATATCAGCTTAAGGAACTACTTGGCGCGGGCGGACAGGGTGCCGTCTATCTCGCGGTCGGGTCGGATGGCAGCCCCTGTTGTATAAAGCTGCTGTCCATGGGCAATGGGTTCGATGCTGCGGTGTGCGAGCGCTTTGACCGACAGGTCGCCGCCTTCGAACGTTGTGGGCCGCATCGAAATCTGGTGGCCATTCTCGACCACGGAGAGGAAACTGCCCCAGAAGGCAATGTGTGTTTCCTAGCGATGGAACTGGCCGAACGAGGAGACCTGGCAAGGAGCCTTTTGACCTGGGGAATGGTAGACGATAGCGAACAGGGCCCGCGGTCCAAGACGGATCGGCTGAACCTCTTCCTCGCTTTGCTGAACGCGGTCGATCATTTGCACAGCCATGGGTATATTCATCGCGATATCAAACCCAGCAACGTGCTACTCGCCGACGACGGTCGCCCCTTGCTTTCCGACTTGGACCTCATCTGCTGGAGTGAACAACGCAATGTCCCGCGGCTAACTTCGGTGGGGACGCCCATCGGAACAATGTTTTATGCAGCGCCTGAACAACGCTCCGGACTGGGCGAGGCTACCACTTCTAGCGACGTGTACTCCCTCGGCCTAATGCTGCACGACTTACTCGCGGGTCCGCCGCCGAATCCTGATGACCGACTCTCCACGATGTGGTTGGCGGACTTCTCCGCCAGATTTGGTTCTGAGCTCGCCGAGTTCCTCAAGCGATGCACCTACGAGGATCCAGCTAAGCGTTTTCAGGATGCGTCCGAAATGCTAAATCGGTTGTCCCGAATCCAATTTGACTCTTCAGTTCTGAGCTCAGAACCGATTGTTCGGACATCCGCCGCGCCGCGCCGCTCGCCGTTGCAGGCGCCGCCCGAATCGTCCCACCGGCCATCGCAGGCTGCCCCAAATTTGGGCGAAAGAATTGCAACACCCGAGTTGCCGCACTGGGACCGCTTGTCAGCGGGCGACCAGAAGTCGATCAATCGAGTGATCACACTCTTGCAACAGGGTAAATTTGCTCAGTTGACCTGGTCGCCGCGAGTGTACGTCGAGAACTCGCCGCAACTACTCAAGATGATCGTGGCCTTCTCAAGGGCGGTCACGGAGTTCAAAACCAACTTGACGGCCAACAATGAAGCTGAGATCGGCCATGATCTTAAAAAATGCATTGCGGTGCTCTGCCGTCCCGACGGCATCTATCGCGCATACTCCGAGCAATTGCGACCCATGCTGGTCCGTTTGACGACTCTGTTTCGACCGTTAGCGACTTCGCCTGAAGTGCAGCGCGAATCCTTGCGGCCTTCCGTGACTTCGCCACCGAGCAGCAAGATAATCAATTGCTTCGATCACTCAACGGGAATCACCGGTGTGAATAGAGGCTCATCATGGACTTGGTCGAGATTTCCGGGCTAAGTGTTAGTTACGGCGACAAGCGCGCGATCTCGTCAGTTTCTCTAGTCGTGCCGCCGGGCCGAATCATCGCCGTCGTCGGCGTCAATGGCGCGGGGAAGACCACCCTGCTGCGGGCGCTGTTCGGAGAGGTGCCCATGACTGAGGGGAATATTCGGGTTTGCGGGCTGAACCCGTTCGACTTGCGGGATCGGCGACGGCTATGGTCAGTCGCGCGGTGGGTGGGAGATACATCGTACCTCTACGAGGAATTGACCGTGCGGGAGAATCTGGAATTCCTGGCGCGCGTCTACGGCGTACCCGACCGCCAAGTGGCGGCCGCTACTGAAAACGTCATGCTCGATTTGGATTTGACTTCGGTCGCTCACGAGCGCGTCAAACGGCTGTCGTTTGGCACTCAGCACAAAGTGCATATTGCCTCCGGATTCTTTTCGGGAGCGAACGGACCACGACTCGCGGTATTTGATGAGCCGACGACCGGCCTCGATCCCCCATCGCGCGCGATGTTGATGCGAGTGATGGCTCAATATGTCAAGCCGAACGACATTGTGAGCGAGCGATCGTTGCTGATTTCATCGCACAATCTCTCCGAACTGAGCGCGATCGCGGATTCGATTGTTATGTTGAATGCCGGCAGCGTGGTTGCCGTGGGACCAGTGGATGAAATCGCTGCGCGCGACGAGAGCAGCTTGCAATATGATATCCGCCTGTTTGACGCTCATGCTTCGCAATTGGCTGCCGACCTGCAGGCTGCCCTGTCGGTATATTGTGATGTCAAGGATCGATGCACGGTATCCTTGACCTGCGACAGTGTGCGCAAGGTGGCCGAGCTAATGCAGTACTTAGGGCGCAGCGATAAGCCATTTCGCGTTCGCGAAGTTCGCGAGCGGCTAACCGTGCTCGAACGAGTCTTTCAAGCGGTAATCGAAGAGAACGTGGAATGATGGGAGCGAGGCGTTGGCCATTGTTCGCCGCGGTCGTCCGCTCGCGTTGGCGTGCGGCCCCCATCTCGATGGGCCTAATGCCGTTTCTGGTGCTTCCAGTTGCGCTAGGGATCTCGAGCTATGTTTGGTGGAACACGCCGCTAACAGAAACCAGCCCCATCTCGGGGCTGGCCTCGGGGTTGTATCTTTTCAGCCAGTGCTGGCTGTTGCTGGCCGTTCCATTGATGGTGTGGCGCGCGACCGGTCGCGAGCGCCAGCGATTGGCAATGATTCGACTTTCCGCCGTCTCCAGTCACCAGATCGTCGCCGCGTTGGTGTTTGGATCGGTATGGATCGAGTGGCTGGCGGTCGCGGTTTTGTGGTCAGCCCTCGGGGTCGGTTCTTTTCTAGTCCCCGAACTATGCGACGTTGGTACTCATAGCGTCTACACGCTGATGGGAATTTTCGCCAGCCTAACCGTGGCGCTGCTGTGCCTCCACTTGCAAGCCCCGCGGCCGTTGGCCCTGTTTGGCCATGTCTTTCTCATAGGCATCTACCTCATCTTCATTCTATTGATGGAAGTGATAGCCATCATTGGAACTCAGGCCTCTATTGAACAGCCCACAGTGAATCTGCGATTTTTGGCTGGATTCTTGTTTGTAATCGGCGCAGCCGCCGTCCAAGCCTGGAATCGCAGCGGTCAACTAATCCAAATGAGGCCCCCCTCTCGATGGGCGCTCGTGGCGCGCTTTCTAACGCCGGTTGTCCCACTAGTGCCGACGATCGGCAGTGACCCACAATCGCGGGGCGAACTTTTCGTCCTCGTCCCGGCGATAATGCTCTTGGCGTTGGCCGCGTTGACGACCACCTGGTGGGACAATCTCGCCCACCCTCAACTGCGACTGTCCATCCGTCGCATCTGCATGCGGGCATCTGGCGGCTTGCTGCTGGCGCTCGTGCTGCTTGCGGTGATGCAACGTGCGGAGATCGGACGACTTGGGGTGGGAGGTTGGTTGCAAGTCGGGCTGATCGTGGCCGCGGCGATGATGCGATTGGTTCTGTACTCCGCATTGTTGCAATGGGTCAGCAACCGATTTCCAGTTCTACAGTCTATCGCAGTTTGGACATTGCTAATCGTGGTGGAGCTGACTGGCCTGTGCATCGCTGCCATCTCGAACTCGTTCGTCTGGCAATGTATTGCGCGAATGTGCTCGACCGTCATCGACTGGAATAGTTTGCAAACGCAGTCGCGATTGAGCGTCCATTTTGAGTTGTGGACTGGTTGCCTGCCACCCCTGCTGACGCTCATGCTGGGCAACGCCGTGTTATCGGCCGCATGGTTGGCAGGGCGACGTGGCCGTCCCACCAGCCTTAAACGGCAACCGCTCTTCGTGTACGTGCCCAAGTCACAGCAGACTGGCGTGCTTTCAGTTATCGATCGCTGGCTGACCTACCTATCACCGCTAATACCAACTTTGCTGCGACAGCAAGTACGCCGCTTTCGCCTTACGACCGCGCTACAACTCGCGGCGATGCTGATCGCGCTGGTCGTCGTCGTACTTTCAATCTGCATGAGTCGTTTTCGCGACGCGTCGGGACTTGTCGGCTTTCTGGGCGGCAGTGGACGAGTACTGACCTGTGTTGAGGTCTTCGTTTTGGCCGCCGTGACCTCTGACCTTCAAACCACGCTTCGCCGCGATCGTGACAGCGGCCGTTTGCGGAATCACCTATTGAGCAGCATGAGCGTTTCAAGAGTTGCCTGCGGATATTGGCTGGGCTCTGGGCTCATTTCGGTGGTCCCGGCGGTTGCCTTCTTTTCACTTGTGCTCATTTTCGGCGCTGTCACTGGAACAATTGGCGCTGTCATCGTCGAGCAGATGCTGTTGCTGCTGTTGTTCACAGTTGCATACGGACTCATCGCATTCATCCTGTCCCATCCGCTCAGCAATCCGCAGCGAATGCGGCCGCTGCTATTAGTCCTGTCAGCGACTGGTATTGGACTTTTGGGACTATTGTTGAGCATATGGCTGCTCTTCGTAGAGCCGAACCCGGCCGACCCAATGGGCACTGTCCGGTGGATCGATCAACCGCCAGCCGCTAGCCAGACTGTCGGGTCGGTCATGCACGTCGTCCTGGGTTTGTGGGCTACAAATACGGCTGGCGACGCGAACTCTCCCGAGGCGCTCTCCGTATTCCTTCCATTTATCCTTGCGTTCGCAAGCGCGACGGCCGGCCTGCTGGGCTTTTGCATTTTTCGCCACCGGCTACATTGGATTGAAGGAAGCCCAGCATTCTTCCGAGACCTCGTTGCGCTACCGACGATTGTGTCTCTGGCTGGCCTGATGGTCCCGGTAGGAGTTCTAGCGCTGCCTTGCGCGATGTCCATTTGCTACGTTGCGATGTTATGCGTGTCGCCGCGGTGGAATTCTCACGTGCACCTTTATACCTCCTCATATCGGGCGTCGAATTGGACGGTCGCGATCGCGCTAGCGATGATCGCCGTCCTCGGCGCGTTGCGTCTTCCTTGGGCCGCGGACAATTGGCCTGTCGTATTCGTGGCAATTGTACTCGTCGTGGTGGCAGCCTTTGTGCGACTCCGTGCATACGTCAGTCTGACTGGACTCGGTGAAAGATATACGCCCAGAATGAGCAACGTTCTATTGGTAAGCGTATTCCTCGCAACTGAGCTTGGAGTGCCGTTGTTTACTACGCAACTGCCCTTTCCTATTGCGCTGCCTAATAGCACGGTAATACGCTGCGACACGAGTGTGCTAATCGCGGGTGCATCGAGCACCCTGACATTGATTTGGGCACCGTCGGTCTGTGCACTTCAGGGTTTGTCCGGCAATGGCCAGTCATCGTGGAGTAATCTGTCAATCGACGTCCTAGCACTGTGGATGTGCCACATTACGGCCTCAATGACCGTGATCGGAGTTGATTGTTGGCGGCGGTCTGCACGCTCCGTGCGCGGGGCTTAGCAGCCACGGCCGTCGTCGACCAAAAGCGCCGTCCCCCAGGGCACCCTGCTTGACCACGAACAACTCCGGGTCGTCACGCTCCTCAAATGCTTGCCCAAAGGTCGAACCATTGGGCGATCAAAGCGCGGTACTCTCTCACTTTTCCGGTCGATAACAATTCTCTTGCATTCCCCTTCAAATCAGCTACCTTTAGCAACTGCGCGACAACGCAATCCTAGCTCAATGGACGGAACAGTTCTTTAGCCGACCATCCACGAGCCAAGCTGACTCGGTTCGCGATGGTGATACAGTTGGTTCTGGATATTGACCTGCTCGCCCTGAGTAGCCCTTGTCAGTCGCTCCGCCATGACGCTCAACGGTCCTTTGACGAACCTATGAGCGAAGTCTATTGTCCGCGACACGCATTCGGGTCAAGCCCGTGCTGTCCGCCCGCGCGACTTTGCTTGCTGGACCCTCGGTGGCCGCGCCGTCGAAATGATGAATCGCGAAAAAGAAGCCCTAGGCGCCACCTGCTGGCGATCGTATTGACTTTTGCAGGATTCGCTCCTTCGGCTTGCTGTGGCCATGTCTGGAAGCCCGCTCGTTGCAGAGCTAACGTCATAATGCGTCTTCCGCATTTTAGCCACGACATTCGTCTTGGTCGGACCAGCAATAATCGCCCGAAGAGTTTACTTAAGAAGGTGTTCGCAGATTACGTTTATTCTGTGCTATATTTAGCGTCTATATGACTTCGCCCGATATCTTTATGCAGCAGGCCATCGACCTCTCCCGCGAAGCAGCACGGGGCACAGACGGGGGCCCGTTCGCGGCCATCATCGTCAAGAACGAGGTAGTCATCGCGACAGGCCACAATTCAGTTCTGCGCGACAATGATCCAACTGCCCATGCCGAGATTATCACCATTCGCAATGCGTGCCGGCTTCTTAAGACTTTCTCGCTTCGTGGATGCGAACTCTATAGCAGCTGTGAACCGTGCCCGATGTGTCTTGGAGCGGCTTATTGGTCGTACGTCGACCGCATCTATTATGGGAATACTCGCGAAGATGCAGCGGCCATAGGATTTCAGGACCAACTTTTATACGAAGAGCTGCTCAAGCGTCCCGCTGCACGCCGGACTCCGATGCACCAGCTCTTGCATTCTCAAGCGCAGGTTGCCTTTAATGAATGGCGCGCCCGAACGGACAAACGTGCGTACTAAGCGACTTCGACGGTCAACATGGAAAGCTTCATGATCGAGTCAGCACTGAGATTAACGCGCCTATAGCCGAAAGTGCGATCGCTCGGCTGTGCATTTGCCCTGTGCGTTGTTCCTGAATACCGCCACCACGTTTCAATCGCAGCGCGTCACCTCGTATATTTATAGGCGTCCCATGCTTTCCCGGCAGCTCGCGCAAGGGCAGGATAAACTGAGGCTCCTGCAACGAAAACTATTGACTCTTCAAAACGAAGACGGCGGCTTTAAGGGCTATGCATGTTCTGATACGGAGAGTGGACTTTGGACGACAGCAGGTATCGTTCATATTCTCGCGAAGACATTTCCGGGTGACCTTGAGGAGCCGCTTCGACGTGCTTGCCAATATCTTTTGACGCACCAGAATGAAGACGGTGGCTGGCCGTTTCGTCCAAAGGGTAAGTCGATCACCGATATAACCGGATGGACTTCTCTTGCCCTCAGTCATTTCGGCCATCACTCTGAGATCGCGCGCGGTATCGAGTTTATATTGACATCCAGGACCAATCAGGCGCACCCTAACGAGAGTGGCTGGGGCCTAACAACACACGAGTACGACCGCGCCTATTCGACATTCATTGCGTCCTACACTCTCTCGCGCCTTTTACGAACAAATAGCGATAGCCTTTCGCCTGATGTGGTATCTACTTGTCAATTGGCACTGTCTGAGTCCCGATCGTGGCTATTGTCGACCAGGAACGGCGATGGAGGCTGGGGCAGCGTAAACGGTGCCCCGAGTAATGTTGCTGCAACTAGTATGGTATTGCTTGCACTGTTTATCCAGGGGGAGGATCCCAGGCAACATTGCAACTCCTACGAGTATCTAATGTCGCGAGTACGAGACGGCCTTTGGGACATGGAGTGTGAGCTCGTCGTGACTCAGGAAGGATACGAGCTCAATCAGGAGTGGCTTTCATCTGTGTTTTGCTTTCGCGCATTAATATTTTTTGCCGAAATGGGAATCGCGCCGCTGAGTACCCTCCACGGGTCGTACAAGGCGTTGCTTACATTGATCGAGGACGACGGGGCCGTCCGGCTGATTCGAGGAAACCAAACGTCCCTAGCATGGCCGATTCCTTACATGCTGGAGGCGATTGACAAATTTAACGTGTTTATTCGCTCAAACAAGCGAGATTGTCAGGCATTTCTCGACCAGTCGGTCGCGGAAACAGTGCGACACAAGATTGAGAGCGTTAAGGAATTAATGCGCAACCAATTCCCGTATCCAATTAGCCACCAATTTGCGGCGTTTGAGCGAGAGCTTGACTACCATAGAAAAGTCGAGCTCATGCTACAGGTTGAGGAGGTGATGCTGAAGTATGCAGCCATTGTAGGGCTATCAGCGTATCTTAGTGTGCGCGAGCAGCATCAAGACATCAATGAGCTATTAGGTAACAGGTTCGCGCGCTGTTCGCTAGGCGACTGGGCGACGTTGCTGGAACTGCTACTGAATGACACGAGCGCGCTCGATCAAGTTCTACATCCGTCCACACGCGCGTCTGTGACCGACAAGAGGGCCACGTACCTAGATGAGGCGGCTCCTAAAGAGAACCTTAGCCAGGCACTATCGACCGTCATCGCGTTTAGAAACGAGTATGTGGGGCACGGCGCTCTGAGAACGTTGTATGAGTACAAGCTCGCCTTGGCGGAGGAAGAAAATCATTTTTATTCGCTGCTTGAGCGGCTGACATTTTTGGCCAATAACAATTCATTTCTCGTGCTAGAGGCACATTTCGACGAGTTTGGTGAGGGCGATGTATACCGTGTCCGGATTTTTAAGGGGCTTAATGTGCTGGATGACGACCTTAGCACAGCCGTGCGCCTTTCAGAAGGTCAGAAAAGTGACATGATTCGGTATATTTATTTTCACAACATGGCTAGCAACCTAATTGTGAACCTATATCCTTTCATAACACACATGTTTTGCGGCGAGTGTAAACACGAACGGTTTTTTATTTTTAATGGCGTTCGCAATGCTCGGGTGTCATATCTTTCATACGAGTGCGGGCATTCGTCAGAGCGGTCAAACATGGATCATTTTCGTAGGCGACTAGGCTCAGTGTCTGTCGAGTGGTGACCCATCGGTGGGGCCCGCGGCGTGCTTACCTTCCGTCTCAGTTTCGAACGATGCATTGGTCCGATAAATTGTGGCAACCATCACGGAATCAGCCGTGGAGTCAAGCCCACTCTTCGGATTGTTTTGTCAGAAGGCGAACCAGCATACGTGATGTCACGATGCCGTCCAGTTTCGTCCGCTTGTTTCATATTGGCGGCGGTTCACGCTTTGGCATCTCTTTGCATTGATTGTGCTCGCCGCGTGTCTAATTGGCCTTGTTCGCGTCGCATTGCAGGGGGCAACTTACGCGGCAGTGCAATCATCCTATGGGGGGCGACGCTTTACTCGACAAGAAGCTGAGTCAATTCGGGGAAAGGACGTGGATATTTTGCCGGACTCGGAGTTTCTCGAAAGTAAATAACATGCGCAACGGTCGTTGAATAGCAACACCGCGTCAGCCAGTCAGAAAAACACCCCATCGCATGTGCATAGGGGTAGGCAAGGTGGGCCGGCACAAGGCTTGGTTCGGATCCAAGATTTGACTCCACCCCACCCCGGTCCACGTCGGGGAGCCAAGTCGAGGTCGAGGTACTGGCGCAGCTTTGCGGCAATCTACACTGCGACCCGGCTCGTCTTTTATCGGCTGATCGCCGTCTCAGGGGCTGGAAAGAGACAATGGTTTTCGGATGTCTGCTCTGCTGCATAGGTTGCACCGCCACCGCGCCGCCAGATCGGATATTCAAGAGATCCGCCAGCGAGGAGGAGTTCCGCTACGGTCGTCAGCCACAATCGACTTCTGCTGTTTGAGAACGACTTTTCTGCCGCCTTCCGAACGGCAACCAGACGTTTCCAGTCCTGCGCCGGCCGCCTAGAACGCGCCACAACCAGGAGCCGGAACACGGGCCTGGGGCGGTCGACTCCGTGCGTCCGGTAGAGATTCATCAGATATTCTTGCCCGATTGCCGAGCGGCCCCAAACCTCATATCGCAAGAACTTCGAACGCAATTGCTGCGGGTTCATGGTGCCATTGTCCAGTTCCAGAAAACAGCACATCAGCCCTCCGTTCTGTCGGTACAGGAACATCGCGTCCGGCTTCAGTCGGCCATGACCGCCTTCCACCGCAAAACCCGCTTGCCGCTCCAACGCCCGCCGCTGCACAGTCAAAAGCTGTAGGTCCCTTCGCCGCTGAACAGTCTGCCATACGTTTAACAGGAATTCGGTCGTCAGTATTTCGTGCAGCACGTGGTCGGCGGAGTATGCTTCTGGCCGCCGCCGGTCCCGTCGACCGCAACGGCCTGGTTTTCCCCGCTCGCGAAGCGATTCCTCGATCTTGCGGATGCCGCGACCGGTGACAAAATAGACCTTTGGAAACAGGGGGCTCGTCGAGCGCGTATCGGCGACACCCACGCAGCCCAATGCTTCGAGTTCGGTCAAATGTCGACGGGCAGTACGATCTGATGGCAAGGCGTCCGCAAAGCGGCGTTGAATCTGCGAAGCCACCGCGAAGCGGTTTCTGTAGATGAATGCAAGGATGGGCAAGAAATGCGCCCGCCATGTCGCCCTCCCCTTCCGAATCGGTCTCCACCGATGCATCGGTTCGATAAGTTTAGGCAACTCCCACGGAGTCAGCGGTAACGCACCTCGTTTCGCTTCAGATTTTTTTAGCATGATTGTTCACCCTCATTCAAAACCATCCATGCAGTTCTGCACTCTCCCCCACCGATTCACCCATGACTGCGGTGAGCGTTGAAAGCGCTTAAACCGCGGCACGAAGGGCTTCGCCTCCCGAGTCCAACTCCCGAATGAATCGGCATTTCGCTCGTTCAGCACTTGGCCGTGCGTTGGCCAACCGACATGGCCCCTCCCCGTAGCGCAAATTCAGCCTTGGAAGCTCAAACTTGGCCGGATTGACACTCAATAGGCACTCAATGGCAGGGCGACAATCCTCGATTTTGCCCGACAAGAAAAAACGCGAGGTCCCGTAAAAACAGGGCTTCGCGTCGTATGGTGTCGTGGAGCGTAGGGTCGATTTCGGACTCAAAATCCAGTGCCCGCAAGGGCGTGTGGGTTCAAGTCCCACCTTCGGTACTTTGTTCGGTCAGTGCGATTTCTCCTCAGCGGCGTCGAACGTGCGGTCGATCGCGGGGCGCGAATGCGCAGCCCTTGCAGACTCCAAACAATGACTCCCGTCCCCTTTAAATTCCCCCCACCCCCTGACTGCGAGAAGCATAACTTGCGCAATGACTGCCCGGAACGCAAGCCGCTCATCGAGCGCCCACAAGCGCGGTGCAAGAAAAACGCGGCATCCGCTGGGGGCAGATGCCGCGCTTGGTCACTCAAGATTCGCCGACTCTTGAGTTTTACAGCGAGCCGCGCTCGACGACCGCGGCGTTATTGGTTTTGTCCGATTCGGTCAGGTCGCCGTTGGCGTCGACCACCAGGATCAGATATTTGAACTCGACACGCGGCAAACGGAGCACGACGTCTTTGGATTCACCGGACGCGAGGCCGGGAACGTCGAGCACCGCCTTGGGCGCGTTCTCATCATATTGCCCGTCCTGCGAGGTCACGGCTGCCACAAGGAACCTGCCCGAAGGAGCTAGACCCTGGTTGCGGAAGGTGACCGAATAAGCCGGGCCGGCCAGTTTCGTGGCCTCGGAAACCAGCTTGGCGTCTTCCAGCACCACGTCCACGCTGCCGGTCTCCGGCTGAATGGGCCGAGCGACCTCGTACGTCTGCTGAGGCAACGGCTGAGGCGGAGCTTGGACCGGCTGCGGTGCGGCAACCGGCAGCGGCGCGCCACCACCTCCATCAACAAACCCTCCGCCGCCTCCGCCACCTCCGCCACCGCCCCGGATGGCGCCCAGCGGGAGATTGGAGAACGCGGCGCCTAGCACCGCCCCCACGCCACCACCCCGCGGGCCCGTGTCTTGAACCGGGGCGGGTGCCGGCGCGGGGGCGCTGGCGTGCCCGTTCCGGCGGTACCTGTCGTGGGCGCGGGTGTCCCTGGGGTGCCTGTCCCAGGCGTACCCGGTGTTCCGGGTGTATACCGTTGGTCAAAAGCCGAGCCGGTGCCGGCTGTGCCTGTGGGCGTAGCCGGCGTGGTGCCAGCGCCCGCCGGGGCGGATCCGCCCGTAGGGAATTTGGAATTAACATAGTCACTGATATCACCTTTCAGCGGGCCGCCGGTCACGGTGCCGGTCTTTGGTTCGCCCGCCGTCGAACCTTTCGACGGGTCGAGAATCTTGGAACCCACCTTGATGGCGCCGTTGGAGATATCTGTGCCCGCCTTGAGAACATCGTTGCCCACCTTTCCCGCGCTAGTGAGTACCTTGTTGGCACTGCCGGCGGTGGAGTTGATCGCGCCTTTGGCCGCGTCGGCGGCGATGGGCGGCACGGGGATCGCCTTCTTCACGACGTCGATGCCGCTGGTGGCGACATCGGCTCCCTTGGTGATGACGCTTGTGCCCGCGTCGACGACGTCGTCGAGGAAGCCCAAACTCTTTGCGCCGGCGGGTAGGTTCGTCTTGGGCGCCGCCGCGCCGCCGCCGGCTGTTTGATTCGGCTGACCGGCCTGATTTGGCTGGCCTGCCTGCCCTTTCAATGGATTCAGCTGGCCGGCCGCCTGATTGCCTTGCCCCTGGCCCGCTACTTGATTGGGTGGGCCCGCGACGCCCGCCTTCGAAAGCTGCTCGCGCAGCTTGCCTCGGTCGAGCCGCGGCTGGCCGGCGTTGCCCCCCTGAGCGTTCTGCTGTTGCTGGCCTATGCCGGTTCCGGCGATGCCCGTGTTGCCACCGGGGAACGGAACCACCGGCTTGCCCGTCTGAACGTTTTGCTGCTGCCCCATGCCCTTTCCGGTGATGCCCGTGTTGCCATTGGAGAACACCGGCTTGCCGCTCTGGCCGTTTTGCTGTTGGACTTGTTGCTGCTGTCCGCGGTTATTCCCTGCAATTCCCGTGTTGCCGTTCTGGAAGGGGATCAGCGGCTTGCCCGCCTGACCGTTTCGCTGCTGTTGCTGCTGTTGTTGTTGCTGCTGGCCGCCGCCGCCAACGGCCGGGTTGCCGCCATTAGGGTTTTGGAAGGGGACGGCTTGATTGTTCGTTTGCTGTCGCGGTACCGCGTTGTTCCGATTTTGGAACTGGTTCGATCGCTGAGGATTGTTGTTCCTGTTGTTGTTCTGAACCTGCGGCCTTTGGACGTTGTTCGACCTCCGCTGTCCTTGATTGGATTGTTGGTTGTTCTGGTTTCGATCCCTCGCGGCCAGCGCCGAGGCAGGGATCAACATGCCGCACAAGCCTACCAGAAGCAGTGGGCGGCTGAAGGTGGGACGTGACATCGTTGGATCCTTTCGAGATTGGGCGTCTGTGGACTTGCGGGATTTCCCACTGCGCTAAACGCCATCGAGCGCCGAAACGCACGCCCTACCGACAAGAATTCGCAGAAAACCGCCACTTTCCATCGCGCAAGAGACAAAGCCGAGGTTCCAGCCGAGATCGACGCGTGAAGGGATACCGCAGAGTGGCGAGCTGGAAGGCGATTTGCGACATTTTGTTGCGCGAAGCACCTCGTTTCCGAGGCTTGGCGGTCTCGCTGGCAGTAGGTGGTGACCGGCGATCGGACCTAGCCGCCCGGGGCAACTAGTAAACGTAAAACACGTGGAAACGCCCTCGCCCTATGTTAAGATGGGCCAGGTGGCGTTTGACCCTTTCCACCACACGATTAACGCCTAACGCCATCCAGAAACCAAACGCACGGCTCGAACAAGAAAATTTCAGAAGTCACCGGACCGCTCCCCTCCGATCCATGACCGACGACACTGACTTCTCCGAGTTCTTGCAACGCATTCGGGCGGGCGACGACGCTGCGGCCCAGGAGTTGGTCAAGCGATTCGAGCCCGTAATCCGCCGCGAGGTCCGCCTGCGGTTGGGAGGCCGCCTGAGACGAGCGTTCGACTCAACCGATGTCAGCCAATCGGTATTGGCCAACTTCTTCGTGCGGGCAGCGAGCGGCGAATTCGAGCTCGATCGGCCCGATCAACTTGCCGGCCTGCTCATGACGATGGCCCGCAATCGCCTGGTGTCACGCGCTCGAAACGAAGGGCGGATAATGCGGGACATTCGCCGCTTGGTAATCAAGCCGGGTGTGCTCGACCAGGTGGCGGACCGCCAACCATCGCCCAGCGAATTGGCATCGCGGAAAGAGCTGTTGGATCTGCTGAAAACGTCCTTATCGTACAACGAGCTCCAGATCTTCGATCTGCGCACAGCGGGATTGAGCTGGGATGAGATCGCCAGGCAACTCGGCGGCAGCGGCCAAGCACGTCGGATGCAGCTTTCACGGGGGATCGAAAGACTCGAGCGGCACCTGGCCTGAAAAACGAGGACGTGGCGCTGTGCGGCGCGTCGCTCGTTGGCGATTATGTATATAGTGGCGCGTTGCGCACGACTTGCCTCGCATGTGCTCTCTCCGTCGTTCCGATGCAGGTACTCCATTGCGGGAGTTCGAAGATACCCCGGCTGAGATTCTCTTGCGCGCGTGGCAAGCGGGCCACGAGCCGGCGCTGGACGTGCTTCTCGCTGGACTGCCCCGTGTTTCGCCCAGCGAACTGGCGGAAGCGATTCGGATTGACCTTGAAGAGCGTTGGCAGCGCAACGATTGTCAGACAGCGGAGGACTATCTGCGCCGTTTTCCCTCGGTGGCTGCTGACGTCGAGCTGGCGGTTGACGTGATTTATGCCGAGTATCTCGCTCGCGAGCAGACCGGCAATCGCCCGGATCTCGCCGAATACCAACAGCGATTTCCCGCGTATTCACAGATGCTCACGGTACAAATTCGCCTGCACTGCGCGCTGGAGGCTCTCGACAACGACTCGCCGACGAAGCGGCACGAATTCGAAACTGTCGGCAGCGCCCCCGTAGGCGATGCCCCAGTCGAAGTGCCGGAAAATGCAACTGGGCCGGAAGCGAGCTTCGAGGTCTTGGAACTCATTGGAAGCGGCGGAATGGGCGTGGTCTACAAGGCGCGGCAGGCGGCGCTGAACCGCTTCGTCGCCATTAAAATGGTCCGGGCCATCGACGCCAGTAATCGGGAATTGCTCGCACGTTTCCGTTCCGAGGCGCAACTGGTCGCTTCGCTCCACCATCCGCACATCGTGCAAGTTCATGATTACGGTGAGCATGATGGCTTGCCCTACCTGGCGATGGAGCTCGTCGAGGGCGGATCGCTGGCCGACCGATTGGACGGTACTCCCTGGCGCGCCGCGCACCGCGGCTGCGCTGCTGATGAAGCTGGCCAACGCGGTGCAATTTGCCCACGATCACCACGTCATTCATCGCGATCTGAAGCCGGCCAACGTACTCGTTGTCGCCGACGCCAGCGAGCTCGAAGTTAAAATCACCGACTTCGGCCTGGCCAAGCTTCTCGCGGAGGAATCCTCACAACAAACGAAGTCCTACGCGTTCCTGGGCACGCCCAGTTACATGGCGCCGGAGCAGGCCCGAGGCCGGTCGCGCGAAGTCGCGCCGGCCGCGGACATCTACTCCCTGGGCGCCATTCTTTACGAATTACTGACGGGTCAGCCGCCATTCCGCGGCGAAACTCCCGTCGAAACGCTGCAACTGCTGCTCTCCACCGAGCCAGTTTCCGTTCATCAATTTGCGCCGCGAATCCCGCGTGACCTGGCGACGATCTGCGACAAGTGTTTGCAGATCGAATGGAATCGCCGTTATGCGTCGGCCGGGGAATTGCAAGAGGATCTGAACCGCTATCTCGAGGGCAGGCCCATTCTGGCGCGTCCCGTCGGAATTGCCGAGCGGGCTCGGCGGTGGTGCCGTCGGAATCCGCTCTTGGCCGGAGCTTTTGGTTCCGTGGCGATGCTGCTGGCGGGCATCGCGGTTGTGTCGCTCTGGTATTCCGCACAACTCCGTCGCGAGCTCACCAAGACACTGCTCGTCCAAGAATCTGAACGAGCCGCAATTCGGACGTCGCAGCGTCGACTTTGGGACGCTTACATGAGTGAGGCGACTGCGCGAAACGCCAGCCGCCAGGTCGGACAGAGATTCGCCGCTCTGGAGACGATCGACAAAGCGATCGCGCTGATCGATACGATCGGTCGCGGCGCGGATCAAGAACGGCAGCTCCGCAATGCGGTGTTATCGTCCGTGGCCTTGACCGACATGCGCACGGTGCGCGCGATGGGCGAATGGCCCCTTGGCGGCTACGCCGGCGATATGTCCATCGCTGCCGACTGCTATGTGGTCGCGACCGAGGACGGCACCCTCAGTGGCTATCGCCTGTCCGACGGCCAACGCTTATGGACTACCAAATGCTCCAAGTCGCGAGTTGCGCCAATTCTTTCTCGCGACGGCCAGTTCGTGGCGACCATCGGCGAGAGCGGCACGACCGTATGGCGCATTGGGAGGTCCGAGCCGAAACTCGCGTGGGAGGCGGCTCATGCCCAGTATTTCTCCTTTGCACCGGACGGTGAACATGCCGCGTACAGCAATCCTACCGAGGGCATGCGATTGGTGCGAGTCAGCGACGGAGCGACCGTGCGGGCGATTGGCAATGGTTCAGCCCGTTCGCAATTTGCCTTCGACGCTCGCACGGCTCGAATCGCGGTATGCGGGGCCGACAACGTACAAGTGATCGCATCGGACACCGGCAAGGTAGAAGTCGAGCGTCCGCTCGGTGATGTTGCAGATCCACGTGTCGCTTGGCATCCCAATGGCGAATACTTGGCGATTTGGGGAAGCGTTGGGGAAATTACGCTGTGGAACGTAGCGGCGCACGCCACAGCACTTAGCTTCGCGCATTCCGGAGTTCCGGCACAGTTGAGTTTTAACGATGACGGCTCCATCCTGACATCACTGAGCTTGTGGGACCGGCGATTGCTGGTATGGGACGTGGGCACTGGGCAGCGAATTCTCGAAGTACCCGAGTTCGTCAGCGATAGCTGCGATAGGGGCCCCAATGGGCAAATCTTGTTTCTGACGAACCGGGGCGGCAGGCGAATCGTCACAGAGCTCAATGCCGGGGCGCGCCGAACGCTGCCGCAGGCGCTGCACGTTCCTTTGGGATTCTGGCACAAAGTGTCGGTAAGTCCCGAGGGCCGAATCGTCGCCTGCTCAAGCTATCACGGTCTGGAGCTGTGGGATCTGCAAACGAAACGGCGACTGGTCGCTCGGGAAATCGGCCCTTGCGTGGCTACCTTCGACAACATTGGACGCCTCTACGTCGGGTGCGAGACGGGCATTTATCGTTTGCCGCGCCACGTGGAGACGGTCGCCAGCAGTGTCGCGGACTTGGACGCTGCCAGGAAATTGCCAGACCATCGAACCGTCGTACGACTCGGTCCCCCAGAGCAACTCGTCGGCCCCATTGTGAGCGTGAGTCCTTCGGTCAATACCAGCGGAGAGACGATCGTATTTCAAGACAATCATGGTTGGGCCGTGATCCGCTTGAGCGACAACTCCGCAATCATCCGCCTGCAAACGAAGGAGGATGCGCGCACCAGTGCGGTCAGCAACGACAATCACTATGCAGCAATCGCAAATTGGTACACGGGTGGAGTCACGGCTTGGGATGGCCTATCGGGAGCGCATCTGGCCGACTTGGCTGTGGGACGATACGGCGTCGTGCAGTTCAGTCCTGACGGTTGCCTGTTGGCCACTACTCCCAATGGCGTCACACTTTGGCGCACCAAGGATTGGCAGCGTATTGGCCAATTACATGCACAGGGAACAACGCCAGACGGCCTGGGAATCGCTTTTTCGCCGGACAGCCGCGTGCTGGCCGTGGGCCAGGTCAACGGTGTTCTGGGTCTGTTCGATCCTCTCACCGGCAAGGAATGGATCCGCTTATCTACTGGGGACTCGAGCGCAGCCTCGACTCTGGCGTTCAGCCCCGACCAGCGATGGTTGATAGTCTCGATGAAAGACGAACATTCGCTGGCTCAGGTGTGGGATCTTGTGGCGATGCGGCGCGAGCTCGCTATCCACGAACTCGACTTGCCAGCCGACGTATTGCACACCACTGAAAGCCCGCAATCCTACGAGGAACACCTGGAGATAGTGCTGGACGGAGGCGACTTCTTTAACAAGCCACCGCAGCGCTGAATTGTCCAAACCTAGTGCCCACCTGCGGGGACAAAACGGGGACAATAATTCGCAGAGCAGAGACAGCGTCTAACCAGCGGACGGTTGTGCTGATCGTGCTCGATTCGCTTGACCCGCACGGAAGTTGTGCCTGGTTTTGGAACAGTTAGCGTCAAAAAATCCGGGGCAATTCCGGGGCAGCGTTGGCAACGCGAACCCACTCCCAATGCAATGCAAAAGTGGTGCGTGGTGCACCGCAAGACTGGCTTGGTGCGGGAGTTCCATCACAAAGCCAACACGGTCGCACAGCAATCGAAACAGCCCTGATCTGCTCTCAAAATCCAGTGCCCGCAAGGGCGTGTGGGTTCAAGTCCCACCTTCGGTACTTCTTTTGGATGCGGTCGCATGTCTTGAGTTGGCAAGCTCGCCCCAAGATTGCGGGGTGGCAGCAGGTTCTGTGGAAGCACCATAGCACGAGCGAGATGATTCTGAACACCTTTGATCGCCTTGCGCGTGGTTGACGGCTGGCGACTTCCTACCCGCCGGCCAGGGCGCCGATGATCAGCAGGGGCTCGGCGCCGTTCGCGACGGCCTCCGGCAGCGGAGCGTCGGGCGGCTCGTGCGAGAGATCCTGCTCGCAGGCGAAGAACCGCACGAACGCTCGGCGATGCTGCGTGACGTGGTCGCGGATCGTGCCGCGCAGCATCGGATAGCGGGCTTCGAGCGCGTCGAGCACCGAGCGCTGCGTGGGGGGGCCCTCGACGTCGAGTTGCACCTCGCCGGTGACCTTCGCCATGATCCGCAAATGGGCCGGCAGTTCCAGGCGTATCATGCTAGGGTCTGGACCTCGACGGACAGCACGGGCGGAAGATCGCGAACGATCGGTTCCCAGCGGTTGCCGGCGTCGGCCGATACGTACACTTGCCCGCCGGTCGTTCCAAAGTACACGCCGCACGGATCGAGCGTGTCGATGGCCATGGCGTTGCGCAGCACGTTGACGTAACAGTCGCTTTGCGGCAGGCCGTTGGTGAGGGCTTCCCACTCGTTGCCGCCGGTCCGGCTGCGGTACACGCGCAGCTTGCCGTCGGGCGGGAAATGCTCGGAGTCGCTCTTGATCGGCACCACGTAGACCGTCTCCGGCTCGTGCGCGTGAACGTCGATCGCGAACCCAAAGTCGGTCGGCAAGTTCCCGCTGACTTCTTCCCACGAGTCGCCGGCGTTGTCGCTGCGCATCACGTCCCAGTGCTTTTGCATGAACAGCACGCCGGGACGCGAGGGGTGCATCGCGATGCGGTGCACGCAGTGGCCGACTTCGGCATCCGGGTCGGGCAGGACATAGGGCGACTTCAGTCCGCGGTTGATCGGCTTCCACGTCTTGCCGCCGTCATCGGTGCGGAAAGCGCCTGCGGCCGAGATGGCAATGTAGATCCGATCGGGATTGCTCGGGTCGATCAGGATCGTGTGCAGGCACATGCCGCCGGCGCCCGGCTGCCAGAACTTGCCCGAGCCGTGGCCGCGCAACCCCGACAGCTCGTGCCACGAGTGCCCGCCGTCGGTCGAACGGAACAACGCGGCATCTTCAACGCCGGCGTAGACGGTGTCCGGATCGGTGAGCGATGGTTCGAGATGCCAGACGCGCTTGAACTCCCAGGGGTGGGGCGTGCCGTCGTACCACAGGTGCGTGCCGGGTACGCCGTCGTAGACGAATTTGTTGTCCACGGTTTCCCACGTCTTGCCGCCGTCGTTGGAGCGCTGCATCGTTTGCCCGAACCAGCTGCTCGACTGCGACGCATAGATCCGATTCGGGTCAACTGGCGAGCCCTTCAAATGGTACATCTCCCAGCCCGCGAACTGCGGCGGGTCGCTGACCTCCCACCGCTTGCGTTTGGCGTCGGAGGTCAAGATGAACGCGCCCTTTCGCGTGCCAACCAATACTCGTATCTCGCTCATGGCTCAATCTTTCTCATCCGGGGTGCTTCTGGCTCAAATCCGGCGCAGCAATCCTCCACGGGCGCCACCGTCACGGCTCATCCTACAAAGCTGGACCCACCGTTTGCAAGCAACACCGGAGGCCCCCGATACCCGGCCGACCGCAGGCTCGATCGGATTCATCCTCAAGCTTCGTTTGGTCGATAAAGGCAGTACGGACCATAAGGTCCACCTGCCTTACAGTATCTTCGCCGGGAGCGGCCCCGCCCGCCTAGCGCGACCCACATCCAACCTTGCCCGACCGCCGCGTTACGGCCCGCCGGCTGCCCTTGCCGGCTCCTCCCATTGTCCCGATCGATCAAATCCCCGCCATGATTCCCAAGACCATCCACTATTGCTGGTTTGGAGACGCGCCGCCGAGCGAACTGAATCGACGCTGCATCGACAGCTGGCGCCGCGTCATGCCGGATTACGAGATCAAGGAGTGGAACGAGGGCAACAGCCCGATCGACAACGCCTATTGCCGGAAAGTATTTCGCAAGCGACTGTGGTCGAAGCTTTCCAATTACGTCCGTTTGCATGCCTTGTATACGGAAGGCGGAGTCTACCTCGACACCGACGTGGACGTGATCCGGCGGTTCGATCCGCTGATGGGCGACGCCTGTTTTTTGGGATTCCAGCTTCCCGAGCACGAAACCGATTGGGTGAACAACGCGGTGTTGGCCGCCCGCGCCGGCCATCCGTTTATCCAGCGCTGCATGCAGCTGACCCTGGACCTGTTCGACCAAGAACGGCGGATTTACCGCTCGCCCGCCGTCACCACCATGGCGCTGCGAGCCATGGGGTTGCGTCACTACGGTCTGCAAAGAATCGGCAGCGTGAAGTTGTACCCGACCGAATTCTTTTACCCCTACCCGTGGTGGGAAGAGTATTCGCCCGAGGCGATCACCGAGCGGACGTATTGCGTTCACCGCTGGGCCGGTTCCTGGTTGAAGAAACGGCCGCCCGCCGTGGCTCACACGCTGAAGATGGTCAAGGACTTTCGCCGCGCCATTGGAATCACCAGCCACCGCCGCGCCGCGTAGCCGTCGCGAGGCAAGACGTGTGCCACTGCTGGCTAGTCCAGCAGTGTTTCTCCGACGATTTTCACGGCACTGCTGGGCAAGCCAGCAGTGGCACCCGAAGCGACTGCCGAGCGGCAGAAATCAACGCATGGGCAAGCCGCTCAAGTACGCTCTGAAGTCCGCGCTTCGTTACCTGCCACTGCGCGTGCTCGACGCCGTTGAGAACCGCCGCCACGTGAAGTCCGGGCCGCGGATCCTGATCACGCGCCCCACCGCCAATCGCGAGGAGACGGTCGACGACTTCATGGCCTGGGTCGGGGCCGAAGTTCCCGAGTTGCGATCGCGAATAGAGTTTCACCGGCTGCCGTGCCGCCTGCGCGACCCCTCGCGGTATGCACTGCACGTCTCGTGGGTCGGCGACAGCTTCGATCTCTGGTCGTCGACCACGGTGCGCTGGGCGAAGCGGCTGGTCGACGATTGCCGGCGGCACGAAATCGCGGTCGTGAATCCGGCCGATCTCATGGCCAACACCGGCAAGGCGCGTGGCGCCGAATTGATGCGCGCCGCCGGCGTGCGCACGCCGCGCTGCGTCGTGATCGACGACCCGATCGCGTTTCGCCGCGACACCCGCGGACTGGAGCCGCCATTTTTGATTCGCGAGGAACGCCGCCACGGCCAGCGCTGCGAACGGGTGGCCAGCATGGCCGATTTGGCGCGGATCGATTTCCGGCGCTATCGCTGGCCCATCGCGGCCGAGTTCATCGACACCCGCGACCCTCGCGACGGCCTGTTTCGCAAGTACCGCTACGTGGCCGCCGGCAATCTCGGGCTGCCGCGGCACATGATGGTCAACGAAGGTTGGGAAGTGCGGCCCGAGCGACGCGTCATGAACGACGCGCTGCGCGAAGAAGAGTTGGCATACTTGAACCACCCCGATCCGAATCACGAGGCCCTGCAGCGGGCCCGCCGCGCGCTGGGGCTCGACGTGCTGGGCATCGACTACAGCTACGACCACGAGGGCCGAGTCGTGGTCTGGGAAGCCAACGCGTTTCTCGATCTGCGTTTTCCCGACAACCCCAAGTCGCTGCACATCTTCCCCGCCGTCGTCCGCACCTTCGCCGCCGTCGCCCGGTTGTATCTTGAGCAGGCTGGCGCGCCGATACCGGCGAAAATTGACGACCTGCTGGCGGGAACGGCGTCGTATTCGTTCGACGAAACGAATCGCACCGAGTTAGGGCGGGCGGCGTAGCGCGGGGGTTAGTGCCCAGGGCTACTTCCCCAGTTGCGACACTGCAAAGCGCAGGGGTTCGCTGGAGACTTGAATCAAGCCGCCCGAGGGCTGGTTCAAGTCAACGATCAGGAATATGGCGCCGGCGGCCGACAGCGCGCACACTAAGAAAGCCGTCGTGACCGCGCCATTTCGCGGTGCAAACAGACCAAAGCTGGTGAACAGCGCGAAGAGCCAGAACAGCAGCACCACCAGGAACGGGATCGAACTCGCGCTGTCTTGCTGCTGGCTTAAGAGCCAGCGCGTACGCGTCAGGTCCGTACCGATCTGCAGAGCTTGAGATTGCACGACGCGCTGAGCGTCAGTCGTCGGCGCGAGGTCCCGAATCGCGGCATACAGCGCTCCGCTCTGGTCTGTGATATCGACCGCGTCCATGCCCAACGTTGGCGAACCTTTGGGGGGCCAGAGGCGATCGATCGTGGCAGTGACCGCGCTGCGGAGCGACTCGCGGGCCTGGTCGGCCTCGGGTCCATAATGGGCCAGCATGCGATCGAGCACGATGATATTCGCGGAGAGCTGTTGAAACCCGCTTTCCTGAGCGTCAAATGCCGATTTCGCCGACGCAACCAACAAACCAAGGACCAGTGCGGCCAGCGTCGCGAGAAGACCGGTTGCCAGTCGGATCGCGTCTTTCGATTCATGAGTAAAGTGGGATTCCGGAAGCACCGCGCGAAGGGACATGCCGATCAAGGCACCCCCAAAGGCGCACGCAAACGCGACTCCCGCTACGACGATTGAAATCACGAATGACCTGCGACGAACTTCTTGGCCGGCGTTGCCGAGATTGGCGGCAGCAGCGGGGCGAGGAGCGGTTGCTGAACGGGGCCATCGGCGGCATTGTCGAGCGGTGCGGCGGTGATGCCGGTCTGCGCCGCCGGTGCCGCGGTTAGCGAGTAGCCAACCAGCGTGAAGCTTAGCGGCTTGGGCGGCACCATGATCAACGAACCGAAAATCAGAGTGCCGGGCTCCACGGGCCCGACGAATACGTCTTGATGTCCGCCGGACAAACCGAATACCGGAGCGTCGCTCGCGCCAATCACCGTCCAACCACTGGACGCCGACGCAGACGATTGGCTGAGGTTTGCGGGCGACGGTGTTTTGCCATCAGACGCGGGCGGAGCGGCTTCCTGGCCCATAAACAGCACGCTGCCGGTGAGTGTGTCGCGGATCATGTACAAGAACGGACGATCGGCATTGAACTGGAGCGGAGGCGGAGGATTGTAATACGCGCTAGATACCAATCCAAACGTTGATCCGGTGGCCGCCGCCGCCTGGGTGCCCGATTCGTCAACGTCGATGAACGCTTTGTGAACAACCTGCGAAACCTTCAAGCTCGTGTTGCTCATGCCCGAAAAATCGGCACCGTTGCTGAACGCGCGTGGCATTCCCATGCCGCCGAGCGTGGCGCCCAGGTCGTACTCCGACATCGCGGTGAATTTGGGCAGCGAGACGCTGACTTGAAAGAAGTCGATGGCCGAGTACCAACTGTTCAAGTCGCTGGGCAGCCTATCGACGTTCAGGTCAGCTCCGCCCGTGGGCAGCAGCACGTCCATGACGAGTCGGAATCCGTTATAGGGCATTTGGACGACCCGAAAACCGTCGCGCTGCATATATCCGTAGGTGAATGTGTGATGCATGGTCGAGACCAACTCGTGCTCGCCCGAGCCAAGCGTGAAGTCGGCGTCGTAGGTATCCGATTTATCAAAGCCGCTTACCCACTTGGCGTCGAAATAAACGGCGTTGGCCAGCACGAGCTCAGTCAGCTTGTTGACTGACCCATCGGGAAAGAGATCTTGAATCCTCTGGTTCGTGTGCCCGGTCACCCAATCGTTGATAGTCTGGCGGGCGGCCTCGGGATGGTTTGCGAAGTCGACCGTGAGCGCGCCGCTTTGGAAGTCAGTCTGCAGGCTATTGAGGTACGCGGACAAGAGCTTTATCCCGTCCTGCGTCCACAATCCGTTGGCGGCCGACAGCGTGTAATCGCCGTCGCTGTTCCCGTTCAAACTGGCCAAAAGCGCGCCGAAGTCATGCGCGACCTGCTGCTGATTGCTATCGAAATGGAGTACCTTGGCGATCTGGGCCGCGGTGTCGCCCCGCGCGCCGGCATAGACCATTGCCAGCGCCGTGGAGATGCTGAAGGGCGAGACGAACATGTTGCCGTCGCCGCCGTCGGACTTTTGCAATTGCTTGAACAAATCGAGTCCGAAAGCGTTGACCGACTGGCTGGCAGCGTCTTCGGCCGAAGCCGAGGTTGCAGGCGACGCTGCCGGAGCGGACGCGGTGGGCGCGGATCCGAACGCCGGGCCGTCCGTGTGGAAGACGCTCGTCGGCACCACGGGGCCGACAAATGGCGCCACCGTCAACAGGCAGCGAACTTCCAGCGACTCGACGCCCAGCCGTTGGGCCCGCGCGCCGGGCTTGCGATGCCGGACGCCGAGGGAATCCAGGTTCCTGCTCCATCGTTTTCTACTCAGCCACGCGAGCATCGCTCATCTCCGCCAGGACTAGCTGAACGCGTAGCCGTATCTTGGGCATGCGATTGCGAATGTACAACTACTTTTCCTGGCAAAGGTGCTTTTTCGGTCCTACTTCTCCGGCCGATAGAACGGGTCCTTCGTGCTGTCGCGGTGCCATTGATACTCGGTGCCGTCGGCGATGGCTTCGGCGGTTTTGGTGCCGTAGAGACGCTCGACGACGTGCAACGCCATGTCGATGCCGGCCGAGACGCCGGAGGAGGTCACCCGATCACCGTCGTCGACCCAGCGGGCTTCTTTGACCCACTCGACCTTAGGACCTTGATCGACGGCGATTTGGAAATAGCGCTTGTTCGACGTGGCCCGCCGGCCGTCGAGCAACCCGGCCTTGGCCAGAAGCGCCGAGCCGGAGCAGACCGACATCGTGATCTCGGCCTTGGCCGATCGGGCAACCAGCCAATCGAGCAGCGCGGCGTTCTTCAGCTCGGTCATCGTTCCGAACCCGCCCGGCACCAGCAGCAGGTCGAGCGGCGGGCAATCGTCGAAGCCGAAATCGGCCACCACCTTCGGCCCCTGCACGCTGGTGACCGGCCCGGCCTTTTCGGCGACCATCACCACTTTCAATTTGGGTCCGACGTTGCCAAAGATTTCCACCGGCCCATAAACGTCGAGCAACTCGAAGCGCGGATACAACACAATGCCGATCGTCCGCGCGGCCTTTTGATCCGGCGCGGCGACCACGTTCGCCTTGTCAGTTCCTTCCGCGGGCGGCGCCGCCAGCGCGGCCGGCAACGCCGCGATCGCGATCGTCACGAAAGCAATCAGGTTCAATTCAAGTCGAGATGCGGTTTTCATGGCGGTGCTCCGCGCGGATTAGGGTTTAGAATAAGAGGCCAGGACTGTCACCATGCTTGAAGCAACCGGCGGCCCGCAGGTTCGGTCGTTCACGCCAGGATTTCCTGAATCGCATGTCCCCCTTGCGCGACCGCGACCGGGCGGTTGGCGCGATCGTACACTGGCATCTCGGGGTCGATGCCGAGCAGGTGATAGATCGTCGCGCAAATGTCGCGGATGTGGACCGGCTTGTCCTTGATGAAGGCGGCCTGTTCGTCCGAGGCGCCGTGAATCGTTCCGCCACGAATGCCCGCGCCGGCCAGCAGCACCGAATAGCAATACGTCCAATGGTCGCGGCCGCCGTCGGCGTTGATCTTGGGCGTGCGCCCCATTTCACCCATCGTCACAACCAGCGTCTCGTCGAGCAGCCCGCGGGCGTCGAGGTCTTCGATGAAGGCCGAGTAGGTCTGGTCGAAGCTGGGCAGCAGCGTTTCGCGGAGCATGGGAAAGTTGCGCTGGTGCGTGTCCCAGCCGGCCTTGCTCACTTCGAACCGCTTCGAGTAATTGTCCCAACTCACGTTGACGAACCGCACGCCGCGCTCGACCAGCCGCCGGGCCAACAGTGTCGTCGAGCCGAACAGGGTCCGCCCGTAGCGCTCGCGCGCCCGGCTGTCTTCGCGGGTCAGGTCGAACGCCTCGCGGACCTTGGCGGAGGTGAGCATCTCGAAAGCCAGTCGCTGCTCGCGCGGATAGTTTCCCAAGTCGCGCGCGGCCGCGGCCCCGCGAAACTCGTCGTCGAACAGATCCAACAGCCGGCGGCGGTCCTTGAGCCGATCGAGCGTGATCCCCTCGGGCAGGTCGGTGTCGGTTGAGCCGCGGTTCGCCGCGCACGACTTGCGGGCTCCAGATTTCATCCGGCGGATGGTCGACGAACGCCGTGCACTCGGTGCAAAACGGATCGTAGCGCCGCCCAAGAAACCCGCCGTGCGGCCCGGCCTTCTTGCGATTCTCGCCCCAGCCGAGCGGGCAGGGGAGATAGGCATACGTCGGCAGCTCCTTCTGGGCGTCACGCTCCAGATAGGCACACACCGAGCCCATGCTGGGCGGATCGGCTGTCGCGAAACTCCTCGTCGGGCAGATTCACGTCGAAGCCGGTGTACATCGGCAGGTTCTTGTGGCAGCCGCCGTTGTGGTACACGCTGCGGACGATCGCCGAGCGATGCATCCAGCGGGCCGTCTTGGGCAGCAGCTCGCAGATCTGGACGCCCGAGGCGCTGGTGGCGATCGGTTTGAACTCTCCGCCGACTCCGCCCGGCGCGTGCGGCTTCATGTCGAACATGTCCTGCGTCGGCGGACCGCCTTGCAGGTAGACCAGCACCACGCTCTTGGCCCGAGCCGGCCGCAGATAATCCTTGCGGGCATTTTCGACCGCCAGCAGCGAGGCGGTGTCGAACAATCCGCCCAAAAGCGACAGCGCCCCGACCTTGAGCGTCTCGCGGCGCGTCGGTCCGCTGCACGCTCGGCGGGCGTTTCCCAGGATCGTGATCGCACTCATGGCTTCTACTTTCGAGAGAGCGGAGCACAGCTTGCAGGTGCCAATGCCGCCACGCGCGAGCGCCATCATTTTAGGCCGAAACTCGCGCTGTGCAATGCTGGCGGCACGCCGTTGCAGGTACAATCGGCCCGTGGCGGTCGCTCTTGGCCGGACCGTGGCGACCGTAAGTCGACGTCCGATGGATTGCACGGCCCTGGCGGCGTGCCGATAATGGCCGGATTCCAATGAAAAACGCCAACCCCAGTTGCAGGAGCTTGTCCATGTCCGCGATCTCTCGTCGTGACGTATTGAAGGCGGGTGCCGCCCTGACGATGTCGCCCACGCTGCTTGCAATGTGCGGCTCGACGTGCCAGGCGGCCGATCCTTATGCCGACGGCAAGCTGGTTGCCGGCGAGCCCCCCAAGCTCACTCCGGGCTCCTTCACGCTCGCCGTGCTGCCGGACACGCAGCATTACAGCGAGAGGTTTCCCAAGACGTACACTGCGCAAACCGACTGGATTCTTGCCAACCAGAAAGCCCGCAACATCGCTTGCGTGCTGCACCTGGGGGACATGACCAACCACAACACGCCCGCCGAGTGGGCCAACGCCTCTCAATCGATGCACTTGCTCGACGGAAAGATTCCCTACTTCATGGTGCTCGGCAATCACGATTACAGCGAGAACGGCGGATGCCGGGACCGCACGACCCTGTTTAACGACTATTTCAAGGTCGGCCAGTATCGCGGGCTGCCGACGTTCGGCGGCGTGTACGACAAGGAGCCGGACCGTTTGGAGAACAGTTTTCACACCTTCGAGGCGGAAGGGCGAAAGTTCCTGGTCGTGGCGCTCGAGTTCGGTCCGCGTGCGGACGTCGTGCGCTGGGCCAACGAAGTCGTCTCGCGACACAAGGATCGCGAGGCAATCCTGGTCACGCATTCCTACATGTACTACGACGACACCCGTCACGACTGGAAGAAGTACGGCACCAAACAATCGTGGAACGTGCACAGCTACGGCGTGGCCAAGGCCACGGGCGACGACGTCAGCGACGGCGAGGAACTTTGGCAGAGCCTGGTCAGCAAGCACGAGAACTTCGTGCTGACTCTCAACGGGCACGTGCTGCAAGACGGCCTGGGTCGCACCCACACCTTGACGCCCGCGGGCCGCGACGTGCACCAGGTGCTGGTCAACTTTCAAATGCGGCCCAAGGGAGGCGACGGATGGCTGCGCCTGCTCGAGTTCCGCCCCGACGGCAAGACCGTTCAAGTCTACGACTACTCGCCAACGCGCGGCGAGCGCAACGAGTCGCCGCAGAACCAGTTCACCATGACGCTGGCCAAAGCGGCCAACGCGTGACGCGCGTGGCCCGCTACCGTGGCGCGTCGACGTGCCGAGCTTGCAGGATCAACCGCGCGAGCTCGCCGAATTGCGCGGCCGTTACGTCGCGACCCGGAATGTCGCTGTTCACGCGGTGGACGATGACCAGGTCGAACTTGGGCACGACTAGAATGTACTGCCCGTGAGCGCCGCGCCGAGTACGACCCGTCGGGCAGGGTCACGTTCGGCAAATGCTTGCCGTGGCTCGCCACCCACCACAGATACCCATAACCCCCCGACGCGCCGGCGTCGGAGTACGACGTCGTGCTCTGCTTCACCCAGTCGGCGGCAACGATCTGCTTTCCGCGCCATGCGCCGCCGTGCAGAAACAACAGGCCGAAGCGGGCCATGTCGCGGGCCGTCATGCGAAACGGATAGGCCGCGTGGATCGAATCGGAATCGGTAATATACCGGCCGTCCCCGACGCGGAAATCCTCCATATCGATCGGATCGGCGATGCGCGCCTGGAACTCGGCAAACAGCTTGGTCTTCGTCTGCCGTTCGAAGACCGTGCCCAGCACGTTGAAGTCCCAGTTGTTGTAGTACCAGAACGTGCCCGGTGCGTGACTGCCGCGCTCGGGCCGCGCCGCTTTCATGCGCGGCGTTTCATACAGGGCCGGGTGATAGACGCCGCTGCGGGCCTTGATCAGGTCGGCGAGCGTGGCCTGCTTTTCCGCCTCCGTCAGCGCCGGCTCGTTGTCGTCGATGCCCAGCTCGGCCATCGTGTTCGACAGATTGATGTGCCCTTGGTTCACGTGAATGCCGTACAAGGCGCTCAAAAAGCTTTTGCGAATCGAGTGCACGTTGTAGCGAGCCGTCGTTTCGCCCCACTGGTCCAGAACCTGGCCGTCGACGACCACCATCACCGCGGCCGTGGCAGTCGTGGCGGAAAAATCGCGGGCCGCCTTCAGTTCGTCGCGAGACCAGCCGCGTTTTTCGGGCGCCGCCATCGTTTCCCAGGTTGTGCCCGGATAGTTCCCCTCGCCACGGGCCGCCGAACCGGCAACGAGCGCTACAAGCAATACGAATAGCCGCGGAACGTTTCGTGGAATCATGTCTTGCTTGCTTGATTTCATGGTTTGTTCACTTCAAGAGGGTCAGGACCACCGACCGCACATCCATCACGTGCTTGCCGCTCACTGCCAGGGCTCGCAGCGTCAAGGGGCCTCGCCCTGAGGGCAGTTCGATGATACCCAGTCGCAGCGGCCGAAAATCTTTCACGTACGACTCGTGGGTTCGTGCGACACGATCGAGCTCGGCGCCCAATAGCGGCGGATCGTGCGCCGCCGACACCGTTGCCTGCACGCGGCTGCCCTGGAAGCTCAACTCGACGGTCGAGCCGACGTCGGCCTTCGAGCAGGTGTAGTAGATGACGGCTTCGTACTTCCCCGGCGTGTGGACTTCGATGTCCCAGGTGATGCGATCGTCAGGGCTGACCCAGTTTTCGAAGAACGAGCAGTTGGGGGCCGCAGCGCTGCGACGCACGTTGCCGTGCGGCACGCCGTCGCGGGCCGGCAGTTGCGTGATCGGGAAGTCGGGATATCCAACCGTGAATGGACGATCGTCGCGCGGAAAATCGGCCAGCAGTTCGCGCTTCCACTCGGCGACTGCCCGCGACAGTTGTGCAGCCGTTTGGGGTTGCTCCTTGGCCACGTCGCGGCTTTGAGCCGGATCGGCCGTCATGTCGAACAATTTGCCGGTCGCGTCGAGCCGATGCTGCTGCGTGCGCACGCTTACATTGCCGTTCCAGTGCGAAAAGATCATCCGCTCGGGCCAATCCTTCGCGCGGGTCTCGCTCGCGCCGCTCAGCAACAAGGTTGCCAGGCTGCGACCGTCGAGCGGCTTGTTGCCGACAATCTCGACGCCGGCCAGTTCGGCCAGCGTTGGCAGCAGGTCGATTACGGCGGCGATCGGTTTCACGTTCAGCCCGCCTCGAATGTGCCCCGGCCAGCGCACCAAAAGCGGCGAGCGCACGCCCCCTTCGTCGGTCGAGCCCTTGCGTCCCTTCATCCCGCCGTTCCAGCGCCAACTATTGGGGCCGTTGTCGCTGAAGTACACCACGATCGTATCGTCGGCCAGTTTCAGCTCCGCGAGTCTCGCCAGCACCCGGCCCACGTTCCAATCGATGTTCTCGCACATCGCCAGCACCGCGCGGGTCATCGCCAGGTCCTCGTCCTGCTTGCCTTCATAGCGCAGCTTCAGATCGGCGCCGCGAAACTTGTCGTAGAATCGGTCGGGCACCTGCATCGGCGAGTGGGGCGTGTTGAACGGCAGGTAGCAAAAGAACGGCCCGGCTTTGTGTTCTTCGATGAACGCTAGTGCGTGATCGGTCAGGTCGTCGCTGATGAATCCATTGCCGCGCGCGCTATGGCCGTTGTGTTCCAGCGGCGGATTGAAGTAGCTGCCCCAGTGGCCGGAGCAAAAGCCGTAATACTCGCCGAAGCCGCGGCCGTTGGGGTGATACGGATACTGGGTGCCGTTGTGCCATTTGCCGAAAGCGCCGGTGGCATATCCGGCGGCCATGAACGTCTCGGCGATCGTCCGCTCGTCAAGGTTCAGCCGCTCGCCGCCCGTCGACGTGCTCCACACGCCGCCGCGCGGATGGTAGCGCCCCGTGAGAAACTCGGCCCGGGTCGGCGAACAAACCGGGCACACGAAGAACCGCTCGAACAGCGCGCCGTCGCGAGCCAGCGAATCGATGGCGGGCGTCGCGAGGTTCGTGTTCCCATGCACGCTCAAGTCGCCCCACCCCTGATCGTCGGCCAAAATCACCACGACGTTGGGCCGATCGGCGGCCGCGGCGGTGCCGACGAGGCACGCGTTGACGGTCCACGCGGCGGCTGCCAGCATGAAGACAAGGCGATAGACGTTCATGGTCGCTTGTTCCAACATAGGCGCAATGCCTTCGGTAAAATTGCCTCGTGGAAGCTGGCCGCACCGGCATCCAGGATAGCAGAATGGCTGCAGCCTGGCACCAATTCCCCAACAAGCGCACGGCCGAGTCAGTCGGGCTTCATGCTTTCCGTAGGATCAGGATACAATAGTTCCCCAGCCGTCCGAGTTCTTCACGCGTGCTCCCGGAACACTCGTTTATGTCGGGAATGATGAGACAACGCTTGTGCCTGCGCCGTCCGGCGGTGCTCGTGCTGTTGCTGGCCTTGCTCGGTTGTTCCCAGAAGGCGGCGCCGAGGGGCGAATCGCCGACAGGATCGCGCGGCGGGCGCGGGTCGCAAAGCCTCGACGCAACGGACAGCCCAACGATCACCGCCTATCGCGCCGTGTGGGCGATCATCATCGGCATCGATGAATATTCTGGCGGTGCGAGCGAACTGAAGCAACTCGAGCACGCCGTCAACGACGCGCGCGAACTTCGCGAAGTATTGCTGCGAGAATTCGGCTATCGGGACGAAAATGTCCGTTTCCTGACCGACCAGCAAGCTAGCCAGCTCGCGATTCGCGACGCGTTCGAATCGTGGCTTCCGGCGCAGGGGCCACAAAAGGACGACAGTGTTCTTGTATTTTTCGCGGGCCACGGTCTGGTGGACGAAAAATCTCAAGAGGGCTACCTGGCGGCTGCCGACTCCGTGGCCGGCGATTTGCGCCGCAGTTGCGTGGAGGTCTCGTGGATCCGCGACCGCTTGGCGGCGCTCCCCTGCCGGCACAAGCTGCTGATCCTCGACAGTTGTTACTCCGGCGCGTTGTTTCAAGACAAGCCGCGCTCCGCGACGACGACTCTCCTGACCGGCGGTGGCAAGAACAGTCGGGGAGGGGAGAGTCGAGACGGCGCCGGAGCGTCAATGCGGGCGCACACGCGGGCGATCCATCAGTTGGCCGATTATTTTCAAGATCAGGCATTCTACGGCATGTCGGCCGGACGCTTACAGCCGGTGGCCGACGGAGAAGGGGACAATCGCCACTCGGTCTTCACCGCGGCGCTTTTGCGCGTGCTGCGCGAGCGGGCCAATTCTTCGTACCCCGACCACGAATTCACGTTTCGCCAGCTGGCGGCGCAAGTCGAGATGTACGTCGCCTCGGCGCCCGGCAGTCAGCAGACGCCCGATTCGGGCGCACTGGCCGACGGGCGCGGCGACTTTGTGTTTCGCCCTACCGTGCGGCGACAAACTCCGCGCGAAATCGGCGTGCTGGCCGAGCAACAGCGCGTGCTGGCCGATCGGATGTTTTCGCGGACCTTTGCCGACGCTCGCCGCGCGGTTGACGCGGGCCTGCGTAGCGAGCGCGAGCAGCGCGACGTGCTGGCCCTGACTCGCGGTTCTCTCGACACGTACTTGTCGATGTGCGCCCAGGCGGATATCTCGGGGGACAAGAGCTATCAACACGTTCTGGATTGGAAGGGGGCGATCCTGGCGCGGCAGCGGCAGTTGCACAGCCTTGGCGACGATCCAACGGTGGCCGCATTGCGCGATAAGCTCCGCGCCAAGACCGGCGAACTGGTGAGGGCCGCGTACCTGTGGGACAATCGCCCGCAGCGTCTGGAAGAGCTGAAGTTCGTGATATTCCAGCGCGAGGAGGTGGAGCGAGAGCTGGCCGCGCATTCCCATCAGCCGGGTGAGGCGAGTCGAAACGAGACGGCCAGCGCCGCCCGGCTGGCGCGCGCCTTGCCAGCCGATGGCGTGTTCATCGATTTTCTGGAATACGACCATGCGGCTCTCAATCCCGCGGACCAGCCACCCACAAAGCCCGAACGGCGACTGGCCGCGTTTGTCGTCAAACTGGACCGTTCGGTGGTTGAAGTCGACTTGGGCCCGGTGGCCAAGATCAGCGACGCCGTTGCAGCGTGGCGGGTCAAGCACTTTGGCGACGTGCCGGTGGCCCGCTCCAAGGCAGCGCAAACGGGGCAACCCGCGCCGCCCGGTGCACCTCGACCGTCGACGCGCGGTCTCGCATTATCCGACGCGATGCCTTTGCCGGAAGTCGTGCGTGATTTAGTGTGGCGCCCCCTCGAGAAGCACGTGGTCGGGGCGAAACTGGTGTTCATTTCTCCCGATGGAGTCATTTGCCGCGTGCCCTTCGCGGCGATGCCGGCCGCGGATCCCGCCAGGTACTTGATTGAAGACTATTGCTTTGTCGTGCAACCGGTTCCTCAGTTGCTGAGCGAGTACGCCGAGCAGCCGCTGGCCGCTGACAAGCAACCGAAGCTTCTTACGGTTGGCGACATCGACTACCGCGGCGACAGATCGCAGTCGAACGCCGAATCGCGGGGATTTGGCGTCGGACGCGAATACTTGTTCGGTGATCTGCCGGGCACGGAGCGCGAAATTCGCGCGGTGGCCCGCTTGTTTTCTGAAAATGTCGAGGGCGGAGTGGCCGCCGAGCTGCGTCGCCTCGACGCCACGGCATCGGCATTCTGCGAGTTCGCGCCGCTGTGTCGCTACCTGCACGTTGCAACGCATGGGTTTCATGAAGGCCCGAACCTAGGCTTGAATTTGGGACCGCTGCAATCGTCCGCGCCAGGCATCGAGTGTGGGTTGGCGTTTGCTGGAGTGAACCAATGGTCGGCATTTGACGTCGGCGGTCGAATTCTGACGGCCCTCGAAGTTGCCGGGCTGGATCTTCGGCAGACGGAACTAGTCGTTCTCTCAGCCTGTGAAACTGCCGAAGGAAAAACGGTGTCGGGCGAGGGAGCATTCGGCCTGCAGCGGGCATTCCACGTTGCCGGCGCCGCGCCGTGGTGGCCAGTTTGTGGAAAGTCAATGACATGGCTACGCAGCAATTGATGGTCGATTTCTACCAGAACCTGTGGGCCAGGAAGATGCCCAAGGCCGAAGCTTTGCGCCAGCGCAGTTGACCATGTTGCATGAGGGAGTGGAGCGCGGCGTGAAGGAATCGCGGGGCGAAGCGCCGGCTGTCGATCGCCGGTCGCCGCCCTATTACTGGGCCCCGTTCGTACTCAGCGGCGATTGGCGATAGGGAAGCAGGCCGCGACGTCCGGGATTTGCCGGACAAGCGAGCAATGGCCATTAGGCTGAGATAGAATGGGAACGGACGGACTTCGGCGAACTGAAGCGTGCGCATCCTGTGCGCCATTTCGGTCCTTCGGCGAAGCGAAGGGCATGTAGGAGCTCGATTGACGTGCGAGTCGCGGTGATTGGCGCTGGGCCGGCGGGTCTGACGGCGGCCTTGCAACTAAGCCGGGGCGGCGCGGATGTCGCGGTCTACGAGGCCGGCGACCGGGTCGGGGGTCTGGCCCGTTCGCTCGATTTGTGGGAGCAACGGGTCGATCTCGGCCCGCACCGCTTCTTCAGCACCGACGCGCGCGTGAACCGACTGTGGCTCGACGTGGTCGGGCGCGACTACCGCTTGGTCAACCGCCTGACTCGGATCTACTATCGAGGCCGCTTCTTTCACTACCCGCTCAAACCCTTCAACGCGCTGGCGAACATGGGCCTGGCCAACGCCGCGGGGTGCATGGCCAGTTACCTGAAGGAAAAAGTGCGCCCGAGTTTCTCGGCCGCCGACAACGACTCGTTCGAATCGTGGGTCGTCGACCGCTTCGGCCGGCGTTTGTTCGAGATGTTCTTCAAGTCATACAGCGAAAAGCTGTGGGGAATTCCTTGCCGCGACTTGGACGCCGACTTCGCCGCGCAGCGCATCAAGAAGTTTTCGCTGGGCGAGGCGCTGATAAGCGCTTTGCTGCCGCGTCGTCGGGCGCATCACAAGACGCTCGTCGAGCGATTCGCGTATCCGCTGGCGGGAACCGGGTCCGTCTATGAGAAGATGGCTGAGCACGTGCGCACTGGCGGCGGGCAGATCCATCTGCAATGCCCCGTGCGCCGAGTCGTTCGCAACGATTTCAACGTCCAGGGGTTGGAACTGGCGGATGGGCGATTCGAGCCGTCCGATCACGTGATTTCGACGATGCCCTTGACGTTGCTCGTGCGCGGCCTGGAGCAAATTCCCCCCGACGTCAAGGCCGCCGCCGACGCCCTGCGCTTTCGCAACACGATTCTCGTCTATCTGCACGTCGACTCCGAGACCCTGTTTGCCGACCAATGGATCTACGTGCACTCGCCCGATCTGCTGATGGGTCGCGTGACGAATTTCAGGAATTGGGTCAGCGAGCTTTACGGCCGACAGCGGACGACCATTCTCGCGGTCGAATACTGGTGCTACGAGACCGACCCGCTGTGGAGCGAAGCCGACGACCAGATGGTCGAGCGCGCGACTGTCGAGATGCGTTCGACGGGCCTGCTCGGCCGAGCGACGGTGCTGGACGGCCACGTGGTTCGCATTCCGCGCTGTTATCCGGTGTACGCCCGCGGATACAAGCAGCTCGTCGGGCGACTCGTGGAGTACTTGCGAAACTTTCGCGGTCTCTTGGCCATCGGCCGCTACGGGTCGTTCAAGTACAACAACCAGGATCACAGCATTCTGATGGGCATTCTCGCGGCCGAAAACCTGCTCGATCAAAAGACCCACGACCTGTGGGCCATCAACAGCGACTTTGAAAGTTATCAGGAATCAGCGCTGATCACCGAACGCGGATTGAGCGACGAATCCGTCGGCGCGTGACGCGCTCTTGGTTTCAAAACAGCTTCGGAGAGGGGGGGGCAGTCCCCGGCGGTTTTGAAACCAAAAGTGCGCAGCTATCTGGGTTGCTCGGGCACATCCTGGTACGACGTCAACCAGGTTTCGATCTGCGCTGCCAGCGCCGAATCGCCCCGCGAGCGGGCCAGCTCGACGGCCTTGTGCGCCATGGCGATGGCGTCGTCGCGGCGGCCCACCAGGGCATAAGCCGAGGCCAGGTTGGCGTAAGCCTCGACGTCGTGCTTCAGTCGCAACGCCGCCTCGAAGTGGCCAAGCGCTTCCTCCAGAAGTCCGGCCTTGGCCAGCGCAATGCCCAGATTGCTGTGCGCCACGGCGAAGTCAGGATCGATGTCGAGTGCCAGCCGGTAATGGTCGATCGCAGCGGCCGTACGCCCCGTGTTGGCCAGCAGCAGTCCGAGGTTGTTGTGGGCGGCCGGCAAGTTGGGCCGCAAGCGCAAGGCCTCCTCGTAATGCTCGATCGCTTCTTGCGGCCGCCCTGACGCCTCGAGTGCGCGAGCCAAATTGTAATGAGCCCGAAAGAAGTTGTCCGGATAGTCGTCGGAATTAATCTGAATCGCATGCTCGAAGTGTTCCATCGCTTCCTCTCGGCGGCCGACTTCCGCCAGCCTGGTTCCCAAGTTGACCTGGGTCATCGGGTCGTCGGGTTGATAAATCACGGCGTCTTGCCAGAGCGTTAATTCATCGCGATAGACCGCAAGGCGGTCCATGCTTATGAGACTAAAGACCGCCACCAGCACGGCCGTGGCCACAGTGAAGACCGCCATCGGCAAACGACCCGTCGGCGCCGGCGTCGCACGCCGCGCGATGAAATCACCCGCACGTCGAATCAGTTCGAATCCAGCGGGAAGCGCCAGCGCCGCGAGCGCTGCCAGGGGAACGTACATCCGCCTTTCGGCGCCAGTCTCTTTGATCAGCGGCACCACGAGCGTCGGCGACAAAACGATCAGCACCCAAGCCGCCACGAACCCCACGGCCGAGCGCCGCCAGAGCAGCACCAGCGTGGCGATTCCAAGCAGCCCCGCCGACAGCAGCCACGGCCACGCGTCGGCCACCGTTTTCAAGTATGGAGTGCCGTAGTGGATCAGCAGCGGCCAGGGCCAGACGGCCAGTTTCAAGTAGATGAACAACACGTGTGCCTGCGTGAACCACCAGACGTGGGCAGGCACGCCCATGCCAAAACCGGCCAACGGCGTTCGTCCATAATAATTGATCGCCAAAAGCGGGAGCCAGCCGATTGCGAGACCCAAATACAACGGCCAGGACTGTCGCAAGGCTCGTCCGAGCGAGGGCGCGATGAAGGTGCGCTCATATAACAGCGCCATCACCGGCGCCGAAACCATCATTTCCTTGCAAGCCATGCCCAGGACGCACGCCAGCGTCGCCAGCGACAGCCACAGGGCCCGTTCGGCGCTTCGCGTTGCCGCCCAATAGCGGATGCAAGCGTAGAGCGTCGCCAGATAAAACAGCCCCATCATCAGCTCCGTGCGCTGCGTGACGTACTGGATGGCTTCGGTATTGAGCGGATGCACCGCCCACACCAGCGCGGACGCGAATGACAATCCTCCGGCAACCGAATCAAAGCGGCCTTGGAAATAGTCCAAACGCAACGTGCGCCACGTGATCGCCCATAGCAACAACGCCGTGATCAAATGGATGGCCATGTGGACGGCGTGGTAACCGACCGGGTCGAGCTGGCCGAAATGATAGTTGATTGCCAGTGATAGGTTTACCAGCGGCCGAGCCGAAGTGGGGAATCCGGCCGGAGGATTCAGCGGGCTCGCGGCTCCGGACGGGTCCACCAGCGGCCAGAGCTTCTCGATCGACGGGTTAGCCTGCACGGTCACCGTGTCGTCGAAGATGAACGGTGCATGAATGGCCTGGCAGTAGATCGCGCACACGGCGCCGCCGAGGATCAGGGCTCCCAAGGCAACCGTCATCCATCGAGGTGCGCGAACCTTGAATCGCGGCGATCCCGCGACGGGAGCCGCGGGTGGCGTCGGCGCGGCTGAGTGAGAGTGGTTCATGCGATTGCGATCAGCAGGCGGTTGCGGGACGTGGCCGCGAGTTTGTCATGGCCCCTCACGCCGTCAATTTTACCTGACAATCTCAGCTTTGGAGGAGTTGACGCAGTTACGGTCGACCGAAACGGATGTTGATGCTGATTAAATTGAGCGGATTTCGGCCGCGGAGCCCGCCGGCACGACATATGCAGCTAGATTGCAGTAGGCAGATTGGCGATTGCCGCGTTGCACCCCGGGCCGGAATCTACGACGGCTGACCCCGACTGCCAATAGGCGCTCATTGCCAATTGGCCAGAATTTGTCCAGACCTGGCGAAGTTTTGGCCATTGCATAACAGCACCGCCCACTGCCATGACGACTTTCCAGCGCATTTAAACGAGGTCCAAGGAGCCGCGTGATGCTGCCAACACAGAAGTGGTCGTGCGGCGTGATGTTGATGGCGAGTTTGTTGGTGTTCGCATTGCCGGCGGCGCGAGTGGCACGCTCGGCCGACGAGCCTTTGAAGGCGGCCGGCAGCGGTGCCTACGAGCAGGCCGTGCAAAAGGCCATCGATTTTCTGCGTACCACCGGCCAATCGGCCGACGGTTCGTTCAGCCCTTCCGTCGGGCCGGGCATCTCGGCCATCGTCGCCACTGGCGTTTTGCGCAACGGCCGCGGAGTCGACGACCCGCTAGTGGCCAGGAGCCTCAAGTATCTGGCCGGTTTCGTGCAGCCAGACGGCGGCATCTACGATCCGAAGTCGCGGATACGCAACTATGAAACGTGCCTGGCCGTGCTGTGCTTCAAGGAAGCCAATCGCGACGGCCGCTACGACAGGCTGTTGAAGAACGCCGACAAGTTCTTAAAAGGTTTGCAGTTTTCCGAGGACGACGGGCGCAAGCCCAGTGACGTCTCGTACGGCGGCGTCGGCTATGGCGGCTCGGAGCGCCCCGACTTGTCGAACACGCATTTCCTGACCGACGCTCTGGAGGCAGCCGGCGACGGTCCCAACGACGAGGCGGTCAAGCGGGCTTTGATCTTCGTTTCGCGTTGCCAGAATCTGGAGACCGAGCACAACACCACGGCGTTTGCCGCCAAAAATCCCGACGGCGGGTTCTATTACACTCCAAGCGGCGAAGGAGGCAGCCCGGCCGGAAAGTCCGCCGACGGGGGATTGCGCAGCTACGGCTCGATGACGTACGCCGGCTTGAAGAGTATGATCTTCGCCGGGCTCAAACCCGACGACCCGCGCGTCAAAGCGGCCGTTGACTGGGCCCGCAAGCATTACTCATTGAGCGAAAACCCCGGCCTGGGCGAAGGGGGGCTGTATTACTACTATCACTTGTTCGCCAAAGCGCTCGACGCGCTGGGCCAGGACAAGATCACCGACGCTCAAGGCACGCCGCACGATTGGCGCGGCGAGTTGGTCGCGGAGTTGGCCAAACGTCAGCAGCCCAACGGCTCGTGGATCAACAAGAACAGCCGCTGGATGGAAGGCGACCCCAACCTGGTGACCGGCTACGCCCTGCTGACGTTGTCCTTCTGCCGGCCGAAGGAGAAGTAGTGCACTGGCCGCTCGATCGTCCGGGGCGGCAATCGCAGCCGTGGCCGGCGCGTTGGCAGCCGCGATCGCGGCCAGATGCAATCGTCGAGGGGGTGGGCGTCTCTTGAAATGGCCCGGCTGAGCGTGTAGCCTCAATAGCGATTTGCCTACCGAGTCCTGCCCTCCCCGCCGCCGTTTGTGTCCAGCCGGCCCGCCGCCTTCCCGCCTTGAATTAGGAGCCATCGCCATGATTGCTCGTCCGAAACCGATTTGTCGTCGTGCCCAGCGTGGTTTTACCCTGATCGAGTTACTGGTCGTGATCGCCATCATTGGCATTCTGGTGGCGCTGTTGCTGCCCGCGATTCAGGCGGCGCGCGAGGCGGCTCGGCGCTCGTCGTGCGAAAATAATCTGCGGCAGCTCGGCGTGGCCTTGAACAATTTCGAGGCGTCCAAAAAACTCTTCCCATCCGGCGGTCAAGGCTCGATTCCGGGCACTAACACGACGAGCTACGATCTGCATTCCACGTTCACCTGGCTGCTGCCGTTCATCGAACGTGCCGAGCTGACGGCGATGATGAACCTGCAATATGCCTACAACGACAAGCGTTGGCCCGGCAACCAGATGGCCGCCCGCACGCGCATCGACACGCTGTTGTGCCCAACCAATCCGCTGGCCGAAAGCGACCCGCAAGGCTACGGCCAGACCGACTACGTGCCGTGCGTGCACACCGACATCGACCCGACGACCGGCATTTCGAACAACATCACGCGGATGGACGGGGCGCTGTGCCTGGGCGGAACGCGCATGGCACGCATTACCGACGGCACGAGCCATACGCTCGCGCTGATCGAGGACAGCCCAGTGAACTACGAAACGATTTCGCCGTTCGTTGCCTCCGCGGCCGCCGATCCGGTGGTGATCTCGGGCAACAACGCCGATCCGCCGTCGCCAAGCAAGAACCGGGCCATGAACCGCTGGGCCGAACCCGACAATGGGGCCGGCATTTCGGGCCCCATCAACGCCGTGGTGGGCAGCTTGAAGGGCGCGGTTAACAACAACAATACGCCGATCGGCGGCCCCCCGGACTGCCCCTGGAAATCGTCGAACTGCGGGCCCAACGGCGAGATCTTCAGTTTTCACGTGGGCGGTGCCAACGTATTGCTGTGCGACGGCAGCGTGCAGTTTTTGAACGAACAGGTCGACCCCCGAGTGGTGCGCAAGCTGGTGACCCGAAGCGAAGGCGTCTCGGTCAACGAGAGTGAATATCAATAGGACGCGGTTTCAAGGCCGCGACGAGCGCCGGGCAGTTTTCGCCCGCGAGTTTGCTCATTTTGGCATCCCGACCGGCCGCCGGCTGCTGTACACTGACCCCGCGGAGCGCGGAAAGTACGTAATGCGACCCTGGGAGTGCACGAGCGCATGACAAATCACGATTCCAAGGACCATGGCCACCATCACGGGCATGGTCACAACCAACATCACAACCAGCGGCGCAAAGGGTTGCACAAGGACTGGCGGGCCTGGCTGGTCGTGGCCCTGATGCTGGCGGCGATGCTGGCCTACGTGATGACCATGGACGAATCGCTTCAGCCGGGCGGAGGCCAAGGCCCGATCATGCCGGCGGCTCCCGCCGCCCCGTAAGCACCCACCCGGGAGGGAGCCACGGGGCTGCTCAGTTGCTAGCAGCGTGACGCAACCGCTTCGGCCGCCCACGTCCCATGATGCTGCCGAACGGCCCAATAGTACCCGTTCGACGCGCCAAAAGCTTGGAGAAACAGGGTTTACAACTTGACCTCTGGGGTGCGCCGGGGTAGCATTGGGTACGGACTGACTGGTCAGTCCGACTGCGAATCCCCAGGTTATTCGCCATGGCTCGAAGTGTCGACGACAACCCCAAACGCCCTTGCGGCGAAGCCCTGTGGGCCAGCCGCCAGGAAGAAATTCTCACGCAGGCGGCACGCCTGTTTGCCGAGCACGGGTACTCCAACACCGACACGCAACTGCTGGCTGAAACGATCGGCGTCGGCAAGGGGACCGTCTACCGCTACTTTCCCAGCAAACGAGCGCTGTTCCTGGCCGCAGCCGACCGAGTGATGCGCATGATGCTCGAACGCGTCGAGAGCGGCGTCGAGGGCATCGAGGATCCGCTCGAGCGAATTCGCGCTGGCATTCGCGCATTCCTGACTTTCTTCGCCGAGAACCTTGAATTTGTCGAACTTTTGATCCAGGAACGCGCTCTGTTCAAAGACCGCACCAGGCCCACGTTCTTGGAGCACCGGGCCGTGAACGTCGAGCGGTGGCGGGCCATCTATCGAGGACTCATCGCCGACGAGCGGGTGCGCGATATTCCCGTCGATCGGATCACCGACGTAATCGGCAACTTGCTCTACGGCACGATCTTTATCAACTACTTCAGCGGTCAGACCAAGAGTGTGGAAATTCAGGCCCAGGATATTTTCGACGTGGTGTTCAACGGCATCCTCACCCCCATAGAACGCGAGCGGCAGGACGCCACGTAAGAGCGGACTGTTTCGAAAGTCAGGAGATTGGCAGTGCATCGGTTTTTAGATACGAGCGGGTTGGTCCTGCTGCTCTGCGCTGTCGCCGCCACCGTTGGCTGCGACAAGTTGCAGCAGATGACGGCGCAGGCGCCCCGCCGGCGCTGACGCCTCCCAAGCCGGCCGAGGTGTACGTCAACCTGCCCACCACGGCCGAGATCACCGATTACGAGGATTTCACCGGACGGACCGTGGCGATCAAGACCATTGACATCCGCGCCCGGGTGACCGGGTATCTCGACAAGATCAACTTCAAGGACAAGGAAGGGATGGACGTCGAGAAGGGATTCGTGCTGTTCGAGATCGATCCCCGGCCCTACGAAGCCGAAGTCGACCGTACCGAAGCCAGCCTGCTGCAAGCCCAGTCGCACTTGAAGCGACTCGAATTGGACTATCAACGGGCGCTGAAAACGGTGGCCAGCAAGACGATCAGCAAAGAAGCGTTCGACCTGGTCGCGGGCGATCGGGCCGAGGGCGCGCGGCGGTGGAAGTGGCCAAGGCCAACCTGGAAATTGCCAGGCTCAACGTCACTTTCACGAAGGTCCGCTCGCCGATCGACGGCCGCGTCAGTCGCACGCAGCTCGACCAGGGCAACCTGGTGCGGGCCGACGAGACAATCCTTACCACCGTCGTCAGCATGGACCCAATGTACGCGTACTTCGAGGTCGACGAGCGGACGATGCTGCGACTGCGCCGGTACACCGAAGAGGGCCGAATCCGCTCGGAAGGCCAGCGCGAGGTTCCGGTGCGGATGGGCCTGGCCGACGAGGAAGGTTTTCCGCACCAAGGGGCGATCAACTTTTTCGACAACCGGCTCGACCCCGGCACTGGCACGCTGCAAGTTCGCGGCGTGTTCAAGAACGCGGATCGCGTCCTGTCGCCCGGCCTGTTCGTCCGCGTGCGGCTGCCGATCGGTCAGTCGTACCAGGCGATCATGATTTCCGAGGAGTCGCTGGGCACCGACCAGGGTCAGAAATTCGTGTACGTCGTCGGCGATGATAATAAGGCCCAATACCGCCGCGTCGAGGTCGGCAAGCTTCAACAGGGACGGCGCGTGATCCTCAAGGGATTGTCCGAAGGCGAGCGGGTCGTGGTCAGCGGATTGCAGCGGATTCGGCCGGGAGCGGTCGTGCAACCGAAAATGATGGAATCGACGGCGCAGCAGCCAGCCGAGGCGGGGGCCGCTATGGCGGAGGCGCCGACGATGCCCAAGGTTTTGTCACCCAAGTAAATCCCGCGCCCGTCGCAACGCCCTGGCGCGGGACCAGGCACTCCTGCTGAGGCGGCCGTGATCTCGCGATTCTTCATCGATCGGCCGATCTTCGCCTGCGTGCTCTCCATCGTGATCACGCTGGCCGGAGCCATCGCGCTGTTCACGCTTCCCTTGGCGCAGTTTCCGCCGATTTCGCCGCCAAACGTGTCGGTCAGCTGCAACTATCCCGGCGCCAGCGCCAAGGACGTGGCCAGCTCGGTCGCCGCGCCCATCGAACAGTACGTCAACGGCGTCGAGGGAATGCTCTACATGTCGTCGAGCTGCACGAACGACGGCACCTACAACCTGTCGGTCACGTTCAAGCACGGCATCAACCTGAACATGGCGCAGGTGCTGGTGCAAAACCGCGTGAGCCTGGCCATGCCCTCGCTGCCCGACGGTCATCAAACAGACCGGCGTGATGGTGAAGAAGCGCACGCCCGACATGCTGATGGGCATCGCCATCACGTCGCCTGACGAGCGCTACGACCAGCTCTACCTGAGCAATTTTGCCGTCATGCGCATCAAGGACGAATTGTCGCGCGTGCCGGGCGTCAGCGACATCAACATGATGGGCCAGCGCGATTACAGCATCCGGATCTGGGTCGATCCCAACAAGCTGGCCGCGCGCAACATGACCGCCGGCGACGTCGTGCGGGCAATCCGCGAACAAAACGCCCAGGTGGCCACGGGGGTCATCGGCACGCCGCCGATGCGCGGCGACCAGAAGTTCGAAATCACGCTGAGCACGCTCGGCCGCCTTAACGCCGTGGACGAATTCGAAAACATCATTCTCAAGGCCATGGCCGACGGCCGCGTGGTTCGCATCAAGGACATCGGCCGGCGTCGAGCTAGGGGCTAAAAACCAGGACGTCAGCGTGGTGTTCGACGGCAAGCCGACCGTATTCATGCCCATCTTTCAGCTGCCCGACGCAAACGCGCTGGCCACGCGCGACCGCATCATCGCGAAGATGGATGAGCTCTCCAAGGACTTTCCCGAGGGCATCATCTGGGAGATCAACTTCGACACAACGCCCTACACGCGCGAGAGCGATCAATGAAGTTTTCAAGACTCTGCGCGACGCGGTGATCCTGGTGGCTTTGGTGGTGCTGGTGTTCTTGCAGAATTGGCGGTCGGCGATCATTCCGCTGGTGGCCGTGCCGGTGGCGATCATCGGCACGTTTGCGGCGATGGCTGTTGTTCGGCTTCAGCTTGAACAACCTCACGCTCTTCGGCCTGGTGCTGGCGATCGGCATCGTGGTCGACGACGCGATCGTCGTAGTCGAAGCCGTTGAGCATCACATCGAGAACGGCCTCGCGCCGCGCGACGCCACGATCCTGGCCATGCAGCAGGTCTCCGGCCCCGTCATCGCGGTGGGGCTGGTGCTCACGCGCGGTGTTCGTGCCGTGCGCGTTCATCAGCGGCATCACGGGCCAGTTTTTCCGGCAATTTGCCCTGACGATTTCCGTGTCGACGATCATTTCGACCTTCAATTCGCTGACCCTCAGCCCGGCGCTGACCGCGCTGTTGTTGCGGCCCCGCGGCGACAAGCCGGCGCCGCCGCTGCCGTGGCTGGCGTTCGTGCTGGCCGGCGGATGGTTCGGCTGGGCGCGGTTTGCCGAGGTCGTCGCGCCCTGGGCCGCCGATCACGGGCTGTTGTCGTACGCGCCGTGGATCGCGGCACTGGCCGGAGCACTGGTCGGCGCGATCGTGGGCTGGCCGATCAACCGGCTTTTGCGATTCGCGTTCATGCTCTTCAATCGCGGCTTCGAAATGCTCGGCGGCGTCTACACCTGGACTGTCGGAAAGATGCTCTATGGCAGCGTGCTGGTGCTGGTGGTCTATGGCGGCCTGCTGGGTCTGACGTACCAGAGATTTGTCAGCACGCCCAAAGGTTTTATCCCCATGCAAGACATGGGCTACATGCTGATCAACGTGCAATTGCCGGACTCGGCCTCGACGGAGCGCACTTCGAGGGTGATGCGGCAGATCGAAACGATCGCCCACGCCACGCCGGGCATCGTCCACGTCACCGGCATCACGGGCCAATCGTTCGTGCTCAACGCGATCGGGTCGAATTTTGGTACGCTGTTCGTCGGTTTGGACGACTACGCCAAGCGGCGCGACCCGAGCCGCTCGAGCGCCAGCATCGTCGCCAGCCTGAATGAGAGCTTCAAGCAGATCACCGACGCCATGATCCAGGTCTTGCCGCCGCCGCCGGTGCGCGGCGTGGGCCGCGCGGGCGGATTCACGCTGATGGTCGAAGACCGCGGCGACGTGGGTATGAACGTCCTGCAGAAGCAGACGGAAAACCTGGTCCAGACCGGGCATCGAACACCCGCGACTGAACAACCTGTTCGCGCCGTTCCGGGCCAACGTGCCGATGCTCAAGGTCGAGCCCGAACGTCCGTGAGTGCATGGAAAAGGGAGTCAACCTGCGCGACTTCGCCGACACGCTGCAGATCTATCAAGGATCGCTGTACGTCAACGACTTCAATCTGTTCGGGCGCACCTGGCAGGTGATCGTGCAGGCCGAGTCCGAATTTCGCGACCAGATCGAAGACATTCCCAAGCTCCAGGTGCGCAACTCCGCCGGCACGATGGTGCCGTTGGGCTCGCTGGCCGACATTCGCCAGATTAACGGACCGCTGGTGCTGACGCGGTACAACATGTATCCGGCCGCGGCGATTCAACGGCAGGCGGCAAGCCGGGCACCAGCTCGCGCGACGCGATCGACATCATGGAGAAGCTCGCCAACGCCGAGCTGCCCTCGATCGATGGCGTTTGAGTGGACCGAGATGGCGTATCTCGAGTTGATGGCCGGCAACACGGCGATGATCATCTTCGCCTTCGCCGTGGTGATGGTGTTTCTGGTGCTGGCGGCCCAGTACGAAAGCTGGTCGCTGCCGCTGGCCGTGATTCTGGTGGTGCCGATGTGCTTGCTCAGCGCGATCATCGGCGTCAACATCGCGCAGATGGACATCAACATCTTCACGCAGATCGGCTTCGTGGTGCTGGTCGGCCTGGCCAGCAAGAACGCGATCCTGATCGTCGAGTTCGCCAAGCATGAAGCGCGACAGCGGCGAGCCGCGACGGCAAGCGACGCTCGAAGCCTGCCGCCTGCGGCTGCGGCCGATCGTCATGACGTCGTTTGCGTTCATCCTGGGCGTCGTTGCCGCTGATGCTGGCCCAGGGCGCCGGCGCCGAAATGCGCCGGCACGCTGGGCACGGCCGTCTTCAGCGGCATGTTGGGCGTCACGCTGTTCGGCATCTTCCTGACGCCGGTTTTCTTTTTCACCATCGATTGGCTGGGGGGCACGCCCCTTTTCGCATCGCGCTTGATGCATCACGTCGGCCGGTTTTCGCTGGACATGCTGACGCTGCGGCCGGTGCGCAAGCTGGCAGGTCGCGTGCGCGGCCCGCATCAACCGCCGCAGCGCAAGCCCGCGACGGCGCCAGCGCCCAAATCCGAACCGGCGCTGCGCGAATAGGAACCAGTCCTTGTTTTCGAATTTCTTCATCAATCGGCCGATCTTCGCCTCGGTGCTGTCGATCGTCATCACGCTGGCCGGCGGCATCGCGCTGTTCACGCTGCCGATCGCGCAGTATCCCGAGATCACGCCGCCGACGGTCGAGGTCTCGGCGTTCTATCCCGGCGCCAACGCGCAGGTGGTGGCCGACACGGTGGCCGCGCCGATCGAGCAGCAGGTCAACGGCGTCGAAAACATGCTCTACATGTCGTCGCAGTGCACCAACGACGGCACGTACATCGCTGACGGTCACGTTCAAGAACGGCGTCGATCTGAACATGGCCCAGGTGCTGGTGCAAAACCGCGTGGCGCTGGCGCAGCCGATCCTGCCCGACCTGGTGCAAGCGCCGCGGCGTGACGGTGAAGAAAAAGTCGCCCAGCGTGCTGATGATCGTCAATCTGTTCTCGCCCGACGGCACGCGCGACAACCTGTATCTGAGCAACTACGCCACGATTCAGCTCAAGGACGAACTGTCGCGGCTGCCCGGCGTCGGCGACATCACCTACCTCGGCCAGCGCGACTACAGCATGCGGCTGTGGCTCGATCCCGAGAAGATGGCTTCGCCGCAACTTGTCGGCCACCGACGTCGTGCAGGCCATCGAGCAGCAGAACACGCAGGTCGCCGCCGGCCAGATCGGCCAGCCGCCGGTCGACACCGGCCAGGTGTTTCAGTTCACGATCAGCACGATGGGCCGGCTGGCCGATCCAGAGCAGTTCGCCGAAATGATTCTCAAGACCGACGCCAGCGGCCGCCTGGTGCGGCTGGGCGACGTGGCCCGCATCGAGCTGGGCGCGCAAGGCTACGACCAGACGTGCACGCTCGACGGCCAGCCGTCGGTCGCGCTGTCGATCTATCAGTTGCCCGGCTCCAACGCGCTGGACATCGCCGAGCCGGTGCGGGCCAAGATGGAGGAGCTCGAAGACCGCTTTCCCGAGGGCGTCGACTACGCGATCGTCTACGACACGACGCCGTTCATCAACGAGATCGATCAACGAGGTGTTCAAGACGCTGCGCGACGCCGTCATGCTGGTGGCGATCGTGGTGCTGGTGTTTCTGCAGAACTGGCGGTCGGCCATCATTCCGCTGATTGCCGTGCCGGTGGCGATCGTCGGCACGTTCGCCGTGATGGCCGGCGATGGGCTTCAGCCTCAACAATCTCACGCTGTTCGGCCTGGTGCTGGCGATCGGCATCGTGGTCGACGACGCGATCGTGGTGGTCGAGGCGGTCGAGCATCACATCGAGCAGGGGCTGTCGCCGCGCGACGCCACGATCAAGGCCATGGAGCCAGGTCTCCGGCGCCGGTGATCGCGGTGGGCCTGGTGCTCAGCGCCGTGTTCGTGCCCTGCGCGTTCATCACGCGGCATCATCGGGCAGTTCTTCCGCCAGTTCGCCTTGACGATTGCCGTGTCGACGGTGATCTCGGCGTTCAACTCGCTCACGCTCAGCCCGGCGCTGACCGCGCTGTTGCTGCGGCCGCGCGACAAGAAGCGCGCGCCGCCGCTGCCGTGGCTGGCGTTCGTGATTGCCGGCGGCTGGCTGGGGTGGGAGTTTCTGCACGCCCTGGGTGAAGGACGGCGGCATCAACGTTGCCACCTGACGATTTCACGCCGACGCGCTGCCCTGGATTGTCGCGCGGCGGCCGGCGCGATCGCCGGCGGCGTCGTCAGTTGGCCGCTTGAACCGGGTGCTCGGCCTGTCGTTCCGCGCGTTCAACCTGGCCTTTGATTGGACCGCCGCGGTCTATACCTGGGTGGTCGGCCGGCTGCTGCGAGTCAGCCTGCTGGTGCTGGTGGTTTACGGCGGCCTGCTGTACCTGACCTACGCCAGCTTCGAAGCCACGCCCAAGGGCTTCATTCCCTCGCAAGACAAAGGCTACCTGCTGGTCAACCTGCAGCTTGCCCGACTCGGCCTCGGTGGGGCGCACCGAGCAGGCGATGCGGCGGATCGAGGAGATCGCGCTGGCGACGCCGGGCGTCAAGCACACGGTGGCCATCGCCGGCCAGTCGATCCTGCTGGGCGCCAACGCGCCGAACTTCGGCGCGATGTACGTCATGCTCGACGAATTTCACAAGCGGCTCAAGCGCGCGACCTGTCGGGCGACGCCATCGCCGCGCGGTTGCAAGCCAAGCTGCAAGACGAGATCGCCGACGGCGTGGTCAACGTCCTCGGCGCGCCGCCGGTCGAAGGGCTGGGCACCGCCGGCGGATTCAAGATCATGATCGAAGATCGCGGCAACTCGGGACTCGACGCGCTGCAGGCCGTGGCCGACGCCGTCGTGGCCGACGCCGCCCGGCAGCCCGAGCTCGACGATCTCTTCACCAGCTTCCGCGCCAACACGCCCTGGCTGTATCTCGACATCGATCGCACGGCGGCCAAGATGATGGGCGTGTCGATGGCCGAGGTGTTCAACACGCTGCAGGTCTATCTCGGCTCGCTGTACGTCAACGATTTCAACCTCTTCGGCCGCACCTGGCAGGTCAACGTGCAGGCCGACCAGAACTTCCGCGAGCAGATCGAGGACCTGAAGCAGCTCAAGGTGCGCAACGATCGCGGCAGATGGTGCCGTTCGGCACGCTTGGCCACGGTGCGCGACGTCACCGGGCCGGTGCTGATCACCCGCTACAACATGTATCCGGCGGCGCCGATCAACTGCAGCGCCGGGCCCGGCGATCAGCTCGGGCCAGGCGATCGAGCTGATGGAGAACGTCGTCGAACGACGAACCTGCAGCTGGTCGATGCGGTCCGAATGGACCGAGCTGGCGCTGTTGCAATTGCAAACCGGCAACACGGCCATGCTCGTGTTCGTGCTGGCCGTGGTGCTGGTGTTTCTGGTGCTGGCCGCCCAGTACGAAAGCTGGTCGCTGCCGCTGGCCGTGATCCTGGTCGTGCCGATGTGCCTGCTGTGCTCGATTGCCGGCGGTGCTGGCGGCGCACATGGACATCAACATTTTCACGCAGGTCGGCTTCGTCGTGCTGATCGGGCTGGCGTGCAAGAACGCGATTCTGATCGTCGAGTTCGCCCAGCGCCAGCGCGAGGCCGGCATGGACCGCTACGACGCGACGCTCGCGGCCTGCGACTGCGGCTGCGGCCGATCGTGATGACGTCGTTCGCGTTCATCCTCGGCGTGGTGCCGCTGGTGGTCTCCGAGGGAGCCGGCGCGGAAATGCGGCGCACGCTGGGCACGGCCGTCTTCGGCGGCATGTTGGGCGTGACGCTGTTCGGCATCTTTTTGACGCCGGTGTTCTACTACGTCATCCAGTGGTTCAACGATCTTTGGCAGCGTCGCAAAGCGCGTCCGCCCCGCCGCGGGCTGCCGCAATGGATGCGCTCATGGCCCCGTTTGCGCGCTCCTCGTGCCCCGGTTGCCGCGTTGTCCGGGCGCAATGGCGGCGGCAATGGAGCCGCTCCCCGCCTGCACAAGCCGCACGACTGCCATCCCGGCCCGCCGGCCGGTCCCGGCGGTTGAAACGACCGCTCCGGTCGAGCCGAGGCAGATACCCTGCTCGCGGCAATCGCGTCAAACGGCTATATTGAGGGCCGACGGCTTCTCTGCGGCATTCGGCATACCCCCGAGCCGCGTCTCGAAGGCCCGGATTGGCGTTTTCTAACGTTTTTCGTGCTAAGTTTTTAAGGAGCTCTATCCAGTTCGAAATACGTTCCCGACATCGGAGGCGGAAAAATGATGGCCACAGGAATTCCCATGGTTGGAGTCGAAGGACTGAAACGCAATTGGGCCTGGTTTCTGGGGCTGGGCATCTGCCTGATTGTCCTGGGCACGCTGGCACTGGGGTCGACTGTTTTCGTGACCCTGCTGTCGGTCGAGTTTCTCGGTTGGCTGTTGCTCATCGGCGGCGTGATGCAAGCCGCCCACGGGTTCATGCGGCGCGCGTGGCAAGGTTTTTTCGTCGATCTGTTGGTCGGACTGTTGTACATGGTCGTCGGATTGATGTTTATCGACAATCCTCTTGCCACCGCCGGAGCGCTGACCCTCATGATGTCGGTGTTCCTGATCCTGGGAGGAGTTTTCCGGATCGCGGCGGTCTTCGCGACCAGGCTTCATAATCGAATCTGGCTGCTGCTCAACGGCGTGATCACGTTGGTGTTGGGCGTCATGATCTGGAAACAATATCCCGAGAGTGCCCTGTGGGTGATCGGCCTGTTCATCGGCATCGACATGATCTTCAACGGCTGGGCGCTGGTCATGTTGGCGCTGGCCGTCCGCAGTGCGCCGGCGGAATCGACTTGAAGCGGGCGCCGGCGGCGATACGCTAAACCATGATGGCGTAGGGGCGGGCGGTTGCCGCGGCCTGCCACGATGGGCAAAAGAGCACGACCTTGGTCGAACCACGGCAATCCAACTCGAATCCGCGACTGACGTCCATTCATCAGTTGCGCTCGGTCTTCGGCAAGAAGGGCCGGCTGACGCTGTCGCGCGGCTTCGCGCGGCGCCACGTTTGGGTCCTGCCCGTGCTGGCGCTCGTGGGTTTGGTGTTTGCGGCCACCTGGCTGCGCTCGCGGATCGAACGAGCGATCGAAGAGCAGACCGAGGCCCAGTTGCAAGCGCTGCTGGACGCCGACGTCACGGCGGTCAAATTGTGGCTGCGCTCCGAGGAAGCCAACGCCATGGCCGCAGCCGAGGATCCGGACGTTCGCAAGGCCGTGGTCGACCTTTTGAAGCAGTATGGCGACGGAAAGGCCACGCCCGGAGTGTTGTTGCAAGCGCCTGAGCGCGAACAATTCGCGACCGCCATCAAACCGTGGATTGAACCGTTCGGATTCGTTGGCTACCTCGTGATCGACCGGCGCGAAGTCATTCTGACCGCCACCGCCGAAAGCCTGATCGGACAGAAGTCGATCGCCGGCTACACCGAATTTGCCAACTCGGTGCTCGCCGGGCGGGCGCTGTCTCGCGCCCGTTCCCGTCGGTGTCGGTTATTCCCGACGAGTGGGGACGCATGACCGCCGGGGTACCGACGATGCTCGTCGCCGCGCCGGTGCACGACGACGCGGGTCAGGCCGTGGCCGTGCTGGCGCTGCGTATCCGGCCCGACAAGGAGTTTACGCGCATTCTCAACGTCGGGCGGTTTGGCACCTCGGGCGAGACGTACGCCTTCGACAAGAATGGGCTGCTGTTGTCGGCGAGCCGGTTCGAAGACCAATTGAAGGACATCGGCTTGCAAGCCGATCAGCCGTATTCGCGCTCGGTTCTGAGCGTCGAGGTTCGCGATCCGGGGGTCGACCTGACGAATAACGAGCAGCCGACGAAACGCCGAGCGGAACAACCGTTGACGAAGATGGCCCAGTCGGCCGTAACGGGCACCTCGGGCGTCGACGTGGCCGGTTATCGCGACTATCGTGGCGTGCCGACCTTGGGAGCTTGGACCTGGTTGAAGGAATACGGTTTCGGCGTGACCACCGAGGTTGACAAGGCCGAGGCCCTCAAGCCGCTGTACATCTTGCGCAACGTTTTTTGGATGCTCTTCGGCCTGCTCTCGATCGCCGCGGTCATGCTTTTGGCGATGACCCTGCTGGCGCGCCGGCTGGAAAAACGGGTCCGCGAGGCGGTCATCGCCGCGGGGCAGCTCGGCCAATATGCGCTCGAGCAGAAAATCGGCGAAGGCGGGATGGGCGCCGTTTATCGGGCCCGGCATGCCCTGCTGCGCCGCCCCACGGCCGTCAAGCTGCTCGAGCCCAACAAAACGACCGACGTATCGATCGCGCGTTTCGAGCGCGAGGTGCAGCTGACAAGCCAGCTCAATCATCCCAACACGATCACGGTCTACGACTACGGTCGCACGCAGGAAGGCATCTTTTACTACGCGATGGAGTACCTGGAAGGGTTTTCGCTGCAATCGCTGGTCGACAGCTTTGGCCCGCAGCCCGACGGGCGCGTGATTCAAATCTTGCTCCAGGTTTGCGGGTCGCTGGTGGAAGCCCACTCGATGGAGCTGGTGCACCGCGACATCAAGCCGGCCAACATCATGCTGACTCGGCGCGGCGGAGTGTGCGATTTCGTCAAGTTGCTCGACTTCGGCCTGGTCAAAGCGGTCGATACCCGACGCCAGACCATCCTGACGGCCGCCGACTCGATCACCGGCACGCCCCTGTACATGCCTCCCGAGACGATTCAAGATCGCGACAGCTCGGACATCCGGAGCGATCTCTATTCGCTGGGAGGGGTCGCATACTTCCTGCTCACGGGGCATCCGGTGTTCGAAGGGAACAACGTGCTCGAGATCATTCGGCAGCACGTTGAAAGCCCGCCGGTGCCGCCGTCGCAGCGGATCGCCCGGCCGATCGCGGCCGATCTCGAGCAGTTGGTGCTCGACTGCCTGGCCAAGAGTCCGGACAAGCGGCCGCATACCGCCGCCGATCTGGCAGTCGCATTGTCGCAATGCGTTCCGCTCCAAGCCTGGACCGCGGCCGATGCCCAGCAGTGGTGGAACCAGTATCAGCCCGGGCTCAAGACCGCCAGCGACGCGGCGGCCACCCAGGCGATTGACCTGTCGGCAACCGTCGGCTATTCCGAGGTAGGCCGCAAGATGTGACCCCGCCGCGGCCCAATCGCGCAACCCCTCGCATTCGCAAGCTTCCTTCATGCCTTCCAGTCGCCGAATGCTGCGGTGGCAGCTCTTGACGCTAGTGCTGATGGTGATCGGCTATGCGGGCTGCTATTTGTGCCGCTCGAATTTCTCGGTCACGCTGCCGCTGATCAAGCAATCGCTGGTCGAGCAAGGTTATCAGCCCGACGAGGCGCGCGTGTGGCTGGGAACGATCGCCTCATTCGGCGTCTTGGCTTACGCCTTGGGCAAGTTCGTCACCGGCAGCCTGGCTGATTTTCTGGGCGGACGACGCAACATCCTGGCCGGCATGTTCGGCTCGGTCCTGTTCACGCTCTTGTTCGCCGCCGCCGGCTCCGTTCCGCTGTTCAGCCTTGCCTGGGTCGGCAATCGGGCCGTGCAATCGCTGTGCTGGACCGGCATGGTCAAGATCACGGGCAAGTGGTTTTCGTTTTCCAGTTACGGCGCCGCGATGGGCGTGATCAGCCTTAGCTATCTCTTCGGCGACGCCGCGGCGCGTCGTTTCATGGGCTGGTTGTTGGAACTGGGGCTCGGCTGGCGCGAGGTCTTTTGCGTGGCCGCCGCGGCATTGTTTGCCCTGTTTCTGCTCAACGTACTGTGGCTCAAGGAGTCGCCGCGGGCGATCGGCGAGCCCGAGCCGCCCGCCAACCCGTCGAACGTGTTCGGCACCGGCGGCGAAGATCCGCGGCCGGCGAGCCTTGGCGATCTGCTCGTGCCGCTGCTCACCAGCCCGGTGTTTCTGGTGGTGTGCATGCTTTCGTTGGGTCTGACGCTGTTGCGCGAGACGATGAATACCTGGAGTGCAGTTTATTTCACCGAGTCGCTTGGGCTCTCGGCCGCCGAAGCGGCCAATCGCAGCGCCCTGTTTCCGCTGTTGGGCGGAGCCTCGGTGCTGTTGGCCGGGTGGCTGAGCGATCGGCTGGGGCAGGGGGGCCGCGCCGCGGTGATTTTTGTCGGCTGCCTGCTCACGGCCGGCGTGTTGCTGGCGCTCGGCTCGCTCGATTTCGGCAGCTCACGGCTGGCGCCGGTCGCGCTGGTCAGCCTGGTGGCGTTTCTCATGCTCGGCCCCTACTCGTACCTGGCCGGCGCGATATCGCTGGACTTGGGCGGAAAACGGGGCAGTGCCACGGCCTGTGGCATTATTGACGGAGTCGGATATCTTGGAGCCATCCTGGCCGGCGACAGCGTGGCCCGGCTGAGTGTCGCCTATGGCTGGTCCGGCACCTTTCAAGTGCTCGCCGCCGTGGCCTTGGGAACCAGCGCGGCAGCGGCCCTCTTTTTCCAAATGCAACGTCGAGCGAAGCAAAAAGTATCCGCATGAACGTCGTCGACGGGATTTGTGATTTGTTTGCCACCCGGGGACACGCGGCTTACGTCGGCGAGCCCGTTTCGCAGTTGGAGCATGCACTGCAAGCCGCGTATCACGCCGAACAGGCCGGCGCTGCCGACGCGCTGGTCGTGGCGGCTTTGCTGCATGACGTGGGCCACTTGATTCACAAGCTGCCCGAAGACGCCGCCGATCATGGCATCGACACGCGCCACGAAAAGCTTGGCCAGGCGTGGCTCTCGCAATACTGCGGTCCGGAGGTGACCGAACCGATCCGGTTGCACGTGGCGGCCAAACGTTATCTGTGCGCCACCGACCCAGGATACTTGCGGCAACTGTCGCCCGCCTCGCGGCACAGCCTGCAACTGCAAGGCGGTCCGTTCACGCCGGCGGAAATCGCCGAGTTCCAGCGCAATCCCTGGTATCGCGATGCGGTCGTGCTGCGGCAATGGGACGATCTGGCCAAGGTGCCCGGCATGGACGTGCCGCCGCTGGATCATTATCGTCCGCGGCTGGCGACGGTTTTGAAGCCGCGCTCGCGCGACTCAAATTCCCAGTAGCGCCGGAAACTCGGCGACGGTGCCGATCAGGCTCGTGTGCGGATGCGCGCGGAGTTGCTCGGCCGTGTGCGATCCGCCGGTCACTCCCACGACCATGCCGCAACCGGCGCTCGTGCCTTCTTGCAGATCGGCGGGCGTGTCGCCTACTTTCGCGACGCTTCGTGGGTCGGAAATGCCCAGATCCTGCATCGCCTTGACGATCATGTCCGGATGCGGACGCCCGCGCGGCACTTCGTCGCTGGTGACGGTCAGGTCCACCCGTTGCGGATCCTGCCAGTCCAGGCGATCGAGAATCACGCGGACGATGTCGCGGCTGAAGCCCGTATCGAGCGCCACTTTGATACCCACGGAGTGCAACCGCCGAAAGGTTTCGCCGGCGCCGGCGATCTCGTGCACCGAAGGGTCGGTGCGATAGAAGCGGATCATGCGGGCCACGAAGTCGGCATGGATCGTGCCGAGTTGGCCGGTCAACAGATCGCGCCGTCCGGCGTGCTCGAGCAGATGGGTCAAAGCCAGCGGCTTGGGGATTCCCATCACTTCGTTGACGGCGTCGCGCGTAGCTGCGACGCCCACGTTGGCCAGCGCCTCGCGCACGCAGCGGTTTACGCCGTCGTCGTCGTTCACGGTCGTGCCGGCCATGTCGAAAATCACTAAGGTGATGTTCATGGAGTTTTTACCTCAAGGGCGTTGCGAACAACCTGCTCGGCCAATCCAAACGACAGAGTCATGCCGGCGCCGCCCACGCCCGTGACCACCGTGGCGCCCGGGGCGGGCTGGGCGACGAAGTACGCGTCGCGCGGATGCTTGGCGTAAATGCCGTGCCAGCGGGCCGCGATTTGCAAATCGGGAGCGTCGAGGAACGTGTCGAGATACTTCAAAATCATGGCATCGATTTCGGGCTTGTCGAACACCTCGACGTCGGCGCTGTACTCGTGCGAGTCGCCGATCACCAGTTCGCCTCGCCCGTTTTGCGAGGCCATCACGTGGATGCCATAGCGGTCGAACTCGGGGTTCTCCCGCGCCACGCGCTGGCGCACGGCCAGCAGCGTCGGGCAGTCCTGAAAATTCTTATAGTGCCGTAGCGTCAAGCCGGCCGCAAGCATCGGTCCCAGCCGCCAGCGCGATCCGTAGCTTTGCGAGCGCATCATTTGCAGCTTGCACCGCAAAAAGCCGGCGCCCGCGAGCGTCTCGGGATAGAGAGTCTGGACGTCTTCACCGGAGCAAACCCACAGCCGATCGGCCGAGTACCGCTGGCCGCCGGCCACGACCGTCGGCCGCTGGTAGTTGCTCACCGCAACGCCGAACTCGAAGTGCACCTGGAATTCACGCGCCAGCCAGCCAGGCAATTCGGAGATCACCTGCGCGGATCGACGCACGTTTCAGTTGGGCTCCACAATCCGGCTTTCAATCCGCGGCTTTTCACCGCCGGCGACCGCGCGGCGACTTCGGCTGGCGACAGCAGCTCGCACGAATATCCGTTGTGGGCAGCGCCGTCGGCAAACTCGCCGAGCACCTGCGCCTCGTCGTCGCGATAGGCCAGGTGCAGCGAGCCGCACTGCTCGTGCCACAGCCCGCTGGCCGCCAGCACCTCCAGCCAGATCTCGCGGCTGCGCAGTGCCATCGTGTGCATCGCTCCGGCCGGCTGTCCGATCGGCCACAGCATCCCAAAATTGCGCACCGAAGCGCCGCACGCCCGCGGACTGCGCTCGAACACCACCACGCGCTGTCCTTGCCTGGCCAGGTGAAAGGCGTGGGCCAGCCCGATGATTCCGGCCCCCACGATCGCGTCGTCAAAGCTGGAGCTCATGGCGGATCATGCAGCGGCGGGGTCGACGTTGCGCCGGTCGCGCAAACTGGAACGCCAAAACAACACCGTTCTACACAAGTGCGAACCGCTCGGCCACCCCGCGGCGCACTTATCGCGCCACGACCCGGTGAAAGTGCAATTGCACTTCGCGATCGACAACCCGGCGGACCCCTTCGACCAGGCAATGCGGCTCGTTGTCCTCCTGGCCGCGGCGGATGATCTCGTCGAGCTTCATGCCGTGGCTGGCCGTGAACGTCGACTGGTAGATGATCTGGTTGCCCGCGTCGAGCTCCGGCACGATGAAGTGGCAGGTGGCGCCGAAGGTCAGCATCCGCGTAGCGAACGCTTCGTGGTAGGGGCGCATGCCGGGAAAACTGGGCAGCAAGCCGTGATGCAAGTTGATGATCCGCCCGCCGGCATACTTCCAGCAACTGGACGCCGGCAGCACGCGCATGTAGCGAGCAAGAACCAGGTAGTCGATTTCGTACTGGTCGCACAGCTCGACGAGGAGCTCGTCGTCGGCCACCCCGTCGTCATCGCCGATCGTGTGCCACGGCACGTCGAATTGCTCGGCCAGCGAGCGGCAGTTGGGCCGGTTGCCCAACATCACGGCCGCTTCGGCCCGGACCTGGCCGTCGCGAATCGCTCGCAGCAGCGCCAGCGCCGGCTCGGGGCGGACCGTGGTGCAGATGGCCAGCCGCGGGCGATCGCGATGCTCCTGGGGCGACCAGACGCGGACCGAGAGTCCCTTGAGCCGCCCGATCTCGGTCAGCTGCGGCTTGAGGGTGCGCCACGACTCCTCGCCCAGTTCGATCCGCAGCAACATGGCGAACAGGCTCTGCTCGTCATGGTCGTACATCTGGATTTCGGCGATGTTGGCGCCCAATCCGGTCACGTGGTGGATGATCGGGTCGGCCAGGCCTCGGTTGTCGGGCCCGACGGCGGTAATGACGACTTGCATGGGCGGCCGCGGAGGGTCTTGTTGAGGATTGAAGTCGGAACAAGGGGCGGGGGGGTCGAGTCGGGGCCGTTTCCATAACGCCGGGCCCCTTAATTATAGGATATGGCGGACACCCGCCGAACCACCCCAGGCGGGATTGTCGCCACGAGCTGGCCGGCAATTCCGCTGGAAATACCCTGACGGCGGCCGATTTGCACACGACATTGGGGTCGAGTACGCTAGCAAGTAACAGGTGCGGCCATTCTCAGAGCGACCTTTGGCGGCCGGTTCGGGTGCTCACGCGCGGCGATCGAACGGAATCGAAGAGACCGCGACGCGTCCGCAATCGCGAGCCGCGAGGTGGCCTCGGGGGACTTTTCGGTTCTTCCGAGCGTACGCTCGAGTCGCCGATCAAGACGGGAGTGCCATGAACAAGATCACCGGCGCAATTCTTCTTCTTACCGCTGCAATTTCCGGCCACGGGGTCTTTGTCTTTCTCGCCAGCCACCCCCAAATCCGTCGCTACGACATTCCCAACAACGTATCGGCAATGGTCTTGGTCGCCATTGCCGTCTCGGCCGTGTTGGGGCTGTGGGGCGTGTACTACCTGCTCAAGCAGGACGTGCGCTAGCAGGACCTTGAGCCGCCGCGCGGCCGATTGACCGGCCGCATGCTTTGGCGCACCCGCGGCGCCTACGCTCGTCGAAACAAGTGTTGTGCCAGCCTGCATTTGCGCGTTGGAAAAGGCTCTCTTTTTTTCCCGCGCGCGCTTGATTATATGGAGCCGCGTGGATATAAGGATATGGATTGAACTCGCGCTTGAGCAATTCACATCTTCGCGTTCGGGTTCGATTCACGTAGTCCTGTCTCAACGGAACAGCGGCGAATTTCCTGGCGAAAACGATGACCCAACCCGGTCGCGTCACGTAGTAAAGTCGTCGCGAAAAACAGTGTTGCTTGGCAAGCGTGTCGCACTTTCGAGCACGGCACGCGGCTAGTTCGTCGCGTAGCAAACACGTCATGTCTGGAACGGAAAAGCTTTCAGCTCTGCACAGGCTGCCACAAGCGCAGTCCAAGTCTGGTTGGTTTCACATCTTTAGGAAAGAGGCGTCGACATGATACGCAAGGCGTACAGCCTGGATCCAACGGCCATGGATCCTACGCCGGATGAGATCCGGCGACGGACGGCGGCCATTCGTAAAACCTGGACTTCGCGCGAGCGAGTACGACGAAGCGGACTCCGGCGCCTGGGCTGGACCCCGCCGACGTTCAGCGAAGCCGATCTGGCTGGTTTTGGCGCCGATTTCGAATCGCGCTAGAGACTGACTTCGATCGACCGATTTCGCTTGCGGTCGCGTGTCACGGTGGCACCCTTGGGGTCTGCCGCCCGGGGGCGAGTCGTTGTCGGCCGTCGTGGCGAGTGCCGCCTGCGGGCGCATTTTCGCTTGCGTGTTTCGCGAAACGTTCGCGGCGGAAGCAGGCACATCGAGCGTCGCACTCGCCAGGCCGCGCCGCTAGAATGCCTCCATGCGGCTGCTGCTGGATTTTTTCTGCGATCCGCCTGTCGGCACCGGCCGCGCGCCGCTGCTGCGACGCACGCTGGCCGCGTTTGGACTGGCGCTGGTGGCCGTCACCTGGCGGCTGTGGACGCCGCAACACGTTTTTCCGCAGGTCCCGTTCTTCCGCGCGCTCGTCGCGGCGCCGGCCTGGTGCGATTGGGCCGGAGCGTCAGGCATGGTCGTCGGGCTGCTGGCGTCGCTGGTCGCGCCGTTGCGCGGGCCTTGGGCGGCGCGGGCGCTGGTGCTGTTCGCCGTCAGCACGACCGGCATGTGCTTGCTGGATCAAGAGCGGCTGCAGCCCTGGGCCTATCAATTCGTCATCGTGGCGGTCGTGCTGGCGCTGGCCGAGCCGCGCGCGGCGTTGGGTTTGCTGCGCCTGCTGATCGTCAGCTTCTATCTTCATTCCGCCCTGTCCAAATTCGACTACTCGTTTCTGCATACGCTGGGCCAACAGTTCCTCGCCGCGCTGGCCGGTGTCGTTGGCGCTTCGGTGGACGGTTGGAGCGAGTCGTCGCGGCTGGCCGCGGCGGCAATGTTTCCGCTCGGCGAGTTGTTGATCGCGGCGGGACTTTGTTTCGCGCGCACGCGTCGAGCCGCGCTCGTGGCCGCGATCGTGATGCACATGCTGTTACTGACGATCTTGGGACCGTGGGGCATGAACCACAGGCCGGGCGTATTGATTTGGAACGTTTACTTCATGGTCCAAAACGTGCTGTTGTTTTGGAGCGAGTCTACTTCACCCGCCGCGGTTCCATCGGAAGTCGAACCGTCTGGCCGCCGGACCGCGGCTCCGCTCTTCGTGCAATCGCTTGTTCTGGCGGCGGTCGCGTTGCCGCTGTTGGCGCCGACGACGTGGTTCGACGTCTGGCCCGCCTGGGGTTTGTATGCCCCGTGTGCCGAACGCGTGACGCTGCTGGTGCATCGCCGCGGCGTCGAGCAATTGCCGGCCGAGCTGCAATCGTTTGCCGAGGCGCCGCAAGATCCGCGTGATCCATGGCGGACGCTGAGATTGGATCGCTGGTCGCTCGAGGCGCTCGGCGCGCCGATCTATCCGCAAAATCGCTATCAATTGGGCGTGGCCGAAGCCGTGATCGCCCGCTATCGCCTGGGCCACCTGGCCCGAGTGGTGCGCTTGCCGTTGGCGCGGCGGATCAGCGGAGAACGCTCGGGCGCCGAAGGCGTGTCCGCCATGGGCTTGCCGCAGGTAATTGCCGCCGCCGGCGATTACCTGTTCAATTCGCGCCCGCGACAAGCACTTTTCGCGTCGACCGACGAAGCGCAATAGCCGCGGCCATCTCGATCGGCGAATGTCGTGCGGCTACTTCTCGGCCGTCGCCTTCATCGCCGCGTCGACGAACTGCAGCACGTCGTTGCCCCAGATCGTGACGCCCAGGCTGCGGCAGGCGAATGCGCCGTGGCCTTCCTGATTGGTCGACCCGAAGGCCGGATAGACTTTGGCGTGGCTGGGATTTCTTTTTTGCGCGAGCACCGGCGCCAGGATTTCGCAAGGGCCCGTGCTGTAGTCGTTCTGGGCTTGCAGCACGAACATCGGGGCCTTGGCATTGCGCACCGCCACCAACAATCGCTCGCGCAGCGACTTGTTGGCGAACGACATGGCGGCCGGAGCGAACGGAACGAACGCCCGGATGCCGAGTCCCTTTTCGGCCGTCAGCACCGTTTGAATGCCGCCGTAAGAGACGCCGGACATGACGACCCGGTTCGCGTCCACAAACGGCTGCTGTTTTAGCCATGCCACCGCCGCCACGACGTCCAGGTTGTAAAGCTCGTGCAGTGCCACAGTGTTTTTCTGTACGGCTTCCAGGTCCGACTCCTTCTTGCGCAGCTCTTGCTGCAAGTCGCCGACATATTTTCCCGGCGCCCGGCCGTGGCCGTGTCGGATGGGAGCGAAGAACACGTAGCCTTGCGCGGTGTAAAATCGGGCCAGCTCGGGCTGCGCCCGTGGCTCCTTCTCGCTGCCATGATTCCAGATGACGGCCGGAAACGGACCGTCGCCTTCCGGCTTGTACAGATAGCCGGGCAACTGGTACTCGCCGCTTGGGTACTCGACGATTTTGGCCGTCTGGCGAAATGCCGCGATGGCCGGCGACTGTTCGTGCGGCGCCGCGGCGGCCATCTGCTCGCGTTCCAGCGCCGCCTGCTGGCGCGTCGTTTCGTCGAGCTTGTCAGCGTCGGCCCCCGACAGCGTCGAACACGCGACGGCCCAGACCAGACAAAATCCCACGCGGGCTATCCGAACCATCGAAAACTCCTCTCGGCCGTGCCGACGAGTGCCGCAAGAAAGAACGTTCCGCCCGCATTGTACTTCGTGCCGCTCGAGCTTCAACCAACGGCCGTTGGTTGGCGACGCTCCCTCGGGTATGATGGCGGTCGTTTTGCCGCGTTCGCATGCGCCCTCCGTGATCCGCATCCATGATCGAGTCCTCGGCAGTCGACGTCCAGAATCTTCGCAAAACCTACCGCGACGGACTGCTGGGGCGCAGACGCATCGAAGCCCTCTCGGGCGTAACGTTTGAAGTCGGTCACGGCGAAATCTTCGGACTGCTCGGGCCCAACGGAGCCGGCAAAACCACGCTGATCAAGGTCCTGCTGGGCATTGTGCACGCCACGGGCGGCGGCGCGTCGCTGTTGGGCCGCTCGGCCGGCAGCCGCGTCGGCCGCAAACAGGTTGGCTATCTGCCCGAGAACCATCGCATTCCGCGGCACCACACCGGCAACTCGGCCCTGGCCTTTTTTGGCGGCTTAAGCGGCATGTCGCGACAAGAAATTCGCCGCCGCCGCCCGCCGCTGCTGGCCGCGGTGGGGCTGGCCGATTGGGGCGCACCTCGATCAAGAAGTACTCCAAGGGCATGCTGCAACGGCTAGGGCTGGCGCAAGCCATGCTCCACGACCCGCAGTTACTGATCCTCGACGAGCCGACCGACGGGGTCGATCCGGTCGGGCGCAGCGAAATGCGCACGCTGCTGCAAGAGCTCAAGGCCGCCGGCAAAACGATCTTCATCAACAGCCACCTGTTGCAAGAAGTCGAGCTGGTCTGCGATCGGGTCGCCATTTTGGACCGCGGCAAACTGCTGCAACAAGGCCGCATTGCCGACCTCACTGCCCTCGGCGAACCGGAAGTGCGCCTGGTTGTGGCCGCCAGCGAAGCCGCCGTCCGCGCGGCGCTGGCCGATCAGCGACCGGCGCAGTTGCACGCCACCGCCCCGAATCTCGTCGAGATCGTCCTGAAAACCGCCGACCAGGCGGTCATCGATCGCGCGATCGATCGGTTGCGGCAACATTCGATCAGCCTGGTTTCGATGTCGCGCAGCCGGCAGACCTTGGAAGAGGCATTCTTGCAGATCCTGGAGCGCTCGCGCGGCACGCCATGAGACCTTACCTGGTGATCATTCGCGATTCGTTTCACGAGGCGCTCGTGTCGCGCGTGCTGTGGATTCTGCTGGGCGTGACCACGCTGTTTTTGCTGGCACTTTTGCCGCTGGGCATCATCGTGCAGGCCGGCTCGCGCTTGACCGACGATGACATTCTGGGCCGCGAAAAGCTGATCGCCAAAATCGTTGCCGAAGGTAAATCGCCCGAGCCGTCGCCGGGTCGGCGAATCTGGGAGCTGCTCGACGACTCGGCGAAGCAATCGTTGGCACGGCAAGCAACCGATCCGCAGGACGGCCGGCGGCGCCAGGGGATCCTGATTCAATCGCTGCAAAAGATGATCTCGCGGCGCGATTTTTATCGCGCCAGCGACTGGGCCAACACGAAACTTTCGCCGGCCGCGCGCACGTTGGCCGCCAAAACCTTGGCCGATTTGCCCGACGACCAGCTCGCGCGGTTCAATCGCCTGGCCCTCGACGCGGCCTATCCCGAAGATATCGCTCCAATTCCGCCCAAGCAGGTGCAACTGGCGTATTTCAGTTGGGAGCTGGGCCTGCCGCTGCCGGTCGAACCCGAGCAACTCTTTCCGGCCATCAACCAGTTGGTGGTGGCGGCCTTGGCCACGATTCTGGGCGTGGGGGGCGTGTTCGTCGCGGTGCTGGTCACCGCGTCGATGATTCCACAGACCTTCGAGGCCGGAAGTGTCGATTTGCTGTTGAGCAAGCCGATTTTTCGCGGTTGGCTGTTTTTGGCAAAATTTGTCGGCGGGTGCGCGTTCATCGCCATCAACGCAGCCTACTTCATCGGCGGACTGTGGCTCATCCTGGGCGTGCGCTTCGGATTGTGGAACGAACGCTTGCTGTTGGCCATTCCGCTGTACCTGTTCTTGTTCGCCATCTATTACGGCGCCTCTTCGCTGGCCGGCATCGTGTGGCGCAACGCCATCGTGTCGGTGGTGATGGCGGTGCTGTTCTGGTTTGTCTGCTGGACGCTGGGCACCGCGACGCAATTGGTCGAAGGGCTGTCGCTCAATCCGCGGCGCCTGGTCACGGTCGTGCCGGCCGGCGACGCGCTGATCGCGGTCAACAGCCGAGGCGACCTGTTTCGCTGGAGCGATTCCGATTCCGACTGGCAAAAAACCTTCGTCGCTCGCGGCGACAACCAGATGCCGTTCATGTTCGCCAACCAACTGGCCGGACCGGTTTACGACCCGGCCGGAAAGCGCATTCTGGCGTTCAAGGTCGGCATTCGCGGCTTCGCGCCGTTGCAGGCGGCCAATCGCCTGCTGGTGGGCAAGGCGGCCGACGACTGGCAGCGCGAGGAAGGAGTCAACGTGCCCGACGCGGCGTTCACGCTTTTCGTGGCGCCTCGCGGCGACATTCTTGCCGTGTCGTCGCAGGGCATCTACCGGCTCGAAGGCGACCTGGAGGCCAGGCAGCAAGATATCAACGTGTTTGGCTTTCACATTCCGCTGCCGGAAAAAGGGGGCCGCTTCGTCAACGTCGACCCCAAGCTGCAAATGCGCCCGCTGCAGAGCGCGGCCATCGATCCGGCCAGCGGCGCGATCGCCGTGTTCGACGGCCACCGCCTGGAGCTTCACGAGCCCGACGCCAAGGGCGCATATCATCGAACGAGCGAGCGATCGTTCGAGCGCAAGCTGCGCGGCGACGTCGCGCTGACCGATGGCCGGGTGTTCCTGGTGCTGGAAGGAGAAGTTCAGCCCTACGATCTCAAGCTGGAGCCGCTGGAGCGGATTCCGGCCGAAGCCCGCAGTTTGCCCGATGAAGTGGCGGTCTCGCCCGACGGCCGCACGCTGGCGGTGGTGTTTCACAACGGCCGGCTGTGGCTGTACGACGTCGCGGAGAAAAAGGTATTGTCGCCGAGCATCGCCGGGCAGGGCGACGTCGCGGCCGTCGCATTCAACGGTCGAAAGATGTTCGTGGCCGATCGCCTCACGCGCGTCACCCAGTACGATCTCGACGCGCTCGCGATCGACCGGCAGTGGCAGGGAGACATGCCGCTGGCCGAGAAAATCTATCGCTACGGATTGCATCCGCTGTACACGATCTTTCCCAAGCCCAGCCAACTCAATCAAACCGTCACCTACCTGTTGACGGCCAAAGACTCGACGCCGGGCGCAGTGCGATTCGACGACGACGGCCCGCGGTCGCCAGTAAAACTCGACGTATGGGGCCCCGTGTGGAGCAACTCAGCATTCTTGGCCGTGGTCTTGCTGCTGGCGTGCGTCTACGTCCATCGCAAGGATTTTTAGAAAAGGGGACATTCTGCTTTTTCTGGAAAAGTAGAATGTCCCCTTTTTCAGGAGTTGTCGCATGAAAATTCGCATCACGCGCCGAGAGGCGCTCAAGGGCTCGGCGGCGCTGCTGGGCTATTCCTCGTTGGAACGACTGGCCGGCGCGGCCGACAATTCCGCGACGAATGAAAGCGCGTTTCGCCTGGCGACGTTTCGCGCCGACGTCACGCCCCGGCTAGGCCATCCGCTGCTGGGCGGCCACTTCGCGCCGGCCCGCTCGGTCGACGATCCGCTGTCGGCCATCGGGCTGGTGCTGCTCGGACCCGACAAGCCGATCGTACTGGTCGCCGTCGATTGGTGCGAAATCCGCAACGACGCCTATGCCCGCTGGCGCGGCGCGCTCGCCGAGGCGGCCGGCACCTCGGCCGATCGCGTGCTCGTGACCAGCGTCCACCAACATGACGCCCCGCTGGCCGATCTCACGGCCCAGCGGCTGCTCGAAGAGGCGCATGTCGAAGGCAAAATCATCGACCTCGATTTTCATGAGCGTACGGTCCAGCGCGTGGCCGACGCGCTGCGCGAAAGCCTCAAGTCGGCTCGTCGCGTGACGCATTTCGGATTGGGGCAGGCTAAGGTCGATCGCGTGGCGTCGAATCGCCGCGTGGTCGGCGCCGATGGCAAGCCGGTGTTCGCGCGAACGAGCGCCACGCGCGACGCGGCCATTCGCGAGTTGCCCGAGGGTCTGATCGATCCCTGGCTCAAGGTGATCAGCTTTTGGGATGGCGAGCAGCCGTTGGCGGCGATCAACGCCTACGCCACGCATCCGATGAGCTACTACGGCGGCGGCGCGATTTCGAGCGATTTCGTCGGGTTGGCCCGGGCGCGGCGGCAAACCGACGACCCGCTCGTCCACCAGATATACGTTTCGGGCTGCAGCGGCGACGTGACGGCCGGCAAATACAACGACGGCGCTCCCGATAATCGCCAGCGCCTCACCGACCGCATGCACCGTGCCATGGTCGAAGCCTGGAACGCAACCAAACGGCAGCCGCTCGAAACCGTCCGCTTCGCCAGCGTGCCCCTTGTCCTGCCCCATCGCGACGGCAAGCAAACCGCCGAAGCGTTGAGCGCCCAGCTCGCTGACCCATCGCAATCGCTCTTGAATCTCGCCCTGGCCGCGATGGGTCTCAGTTCGCGCAAGCTGCACCCGGCCGGCCACGAGATCGACGTCGCCGTCGTCGACTTCGGCGCCGCGCAAATCGTGCTGCTCCCCGGCGAGAGCCTGGTGGGCTATCAGTTGATGGCCCAGCAGCTGCGCCCCGAGTCGTTCGTCATGGCGATCGGTTACGGCGAATGTTCCCCCGGCTACGTCCCCACCGACGCAGCATCGCGCGAAGGCTACGCCGACAGCCAAGGCTGGTGCTGGGTCGCGCCGGAGGTGGAGAGCCTGATGGCCGACGCCTTGCGGCGAGCGTTGCTCGGGCCGTCGGGCGGAGCCAAGTAGCGCCGCCGCCAATCTTGCGATTGCTGCAAATCGCCCGCAGGCTTCTGCCAAGATCTCGCTCGTTCTGGCGAATATCCACTCGAACGGACCGCGACGCGCTCGCGTGCCATGCGAAACCGCCAAAATCAAGGAGCCTGGCCATGAACCGCGTGCTATCCAAAACGGTGTTGGCCCTTGGCGTGCTCGGCTCTCTGGTGCTAGCGGCCGTGGCCGACGACCAGGCCCCAAGCGAAGCCGAGGCCCAATTCCACCGCGGTTTCTACCTGCAAGTCCAAGCCCGCGATCTGTCCGGCGCGGCCGCGGCATTCGACAGAGTCGTGGCCGATGCGTCGGCGCCGATGAAACTGCGCGGCGAGGCCAAACTTCGCCTCGCCCAGGTGCGCGAGGACCAGGCCTCGGCGAATCTTGCCCAGCTCATGCCGCCGGACGTCTTTGGCTATGCCGAAGTCGTTGAGCCCGGCGAGCACGTCGGGCGGATTTTGCAGATGATGGGCCTGACCGGACCCGCCCTCGGCCACGACGGCGCCGCCGACAAGCCGGCCCAGCCGCCGATGCCGCTGGGCGAAGGCCTGTTCTTGCCGGCCGATTTCCAGATCAGCCCGGCACTGATCGCCGAACTGAAAAAATTCCACGCCGTGGCCGCCGGCGTCACGTCACTCGACAACAATGGTCGGCCGGCCGGCTTGATCGTCATCCATCCGGGCGACTGCAACCTGGTGCGCGGGGCCATCGAGACGGCCGTGCAGTTGCTCGAGCCCGGCGAGCCGATCGAAGGTTTCAAAACCTATCGCGTTCCGGAAATCGGTTGGGTCATGCTCACCGCACGGCTCGTGATCGTCTCCGACGCGCGGCAGCAGCTTGTCGCCGCCGTCGAGCGGCTTCGCAACCCTCAAGCCGCCAGCCTGGCTTCGCGCGCCGACTTCAAACGCGCGCAGACCGAGTCCAAGGGCGCGCTGTTGTTCGCGTATGTCGACGGCCAACAAATCGTCAAGCATTTCGGGCCTCAGCTGCGCGGCCAGGAAGCCGCCATGATTCGAGGGCTTTTGGATCTCGAACATTTCGAGTCGCTGGTGGTGGCGTTGACGACCACCGAGCAGGGAATCTCGCTGACAGCGCAAATGAATCTCATGCCCGGCCACCACAACATGATCTACGCCTTGATCCGCACGGCGCCGATCAGCAAACGTTCGCTTGCGCAGGTGCCCAAGGGCGCCGCGGGCGTCATCGTGCTCGGTCTCAACCCGCCTGGCCCTGCCGCGCAGCAAGCGGGCCAGCCGGCGGGAGGCGTCAGTGCCATGGACATCGGCCGCGAATTTTTCCACAACATCGACGAGGCGGCCCTGTTCGCCTTACCGCCGACTGGCGCGTCGACGTCGGGCAACGCGCTGCCGGAAATCGGACTGGTGATTGCGGTCAAGGACGCGGAAAAATCCGAAGCCCTATGGAATCAAATCCTGTCGATGGCGGCCTTGTTCGGTGCCCGCACGGCCCAGCCGCCGGCCGAGGTGACGATCGAAGGCAAGCCGGGCCGCGCGTACCATTTCGACGGCATTCCGCCGCTGGCCGTGGTGCGCTCACCCGAGCGCGGCTTGATCATCGGCACGCAACCGGCAGTGGCGGCGTCGCTGTGCGCCTCGCTCAATCAAGAATCGATCGCCCAGGACGAAGCATTCGCTCCCTTGTTGGCGCGATTGACTCCCGACACAAGCAAGGCGGTGCTAATCGACGTGGGCCGCGCGATGCAAATTGTCGCCGCCATGTCGCAAGGCCGCAGCGGCCAGGAACTGCGCGAGATCGGCGCGCTCGTTGGCGACATGAAAGTCTCCCTCGTGACCGACGAAGCGCCCAACCGCCTGACGATCCGCGCCGACGTCACCGGCCTGCCAAAATTCCGCAACCTGTTGCCCCTGCTGCAAGGCAGCCCCGGCCGCCGCCCGACCGCAGCGCGGCGTTGAGTTGCCGCGGCGCCCCTCACCACACAAGTAGTGGGATATTCTACCTTTCTACTGAACCAAGTGATCCCTCGTTCTTGGCTCTATCGACACGACGAAGACGACTACAAATCCGGCATCGTGGTACGTTTCACAATTCCGCTTGTACTCTTCCAAGTAATTCTCGGCGTCTGTCTTTACATCGAATAATCCGTTGTCGTTTAGCAGCAAGTGATAGTGCCGGGCCCATTCGCTGCGTGCAAAATCTTCAACAATCGACCAGCAGTCGCCATTTAGTCCGGCTACATCGTAGCCAAGCGAAAGGGTGCGCGAAGTACCTGACGGAATTGTTGTGAGCAGTGGATCGTCGGGATCCCGGCAACACGCCACGATTTCGAATTCTCGAGGTGAATCTCCGAACCGCTGCCACAGCTCATACGCTTTCGCAAATTCGGGAATGAGATTGCTGTCGATATCCTTGTAATCGCCAAATACATAATCGTCGATGGCGCTCTGTTCTTGCGGAATAGCAGACGAATTTGGCGGAACCCTGTCAACACCGTGATATTTTGGGTTAAACGAATTCGTGTATCCTGAGTCGCGAAGTACGACGAGAAAACCGCTTGGAGAATCGTTACTCATGGCGCGAACACCGGGTCAACGGATATTTGGCAACGTTCAAAAGTGTCAACGGCTCATCCCGCGAATGGTTCGCCAAGGGAATGCAAATTGTCGCGAACCTCTACGCGCTGCCAGTCATTCATCGCTAACAACTGCACGGTCGCTCGTCCAATTGCGGTTCGACCGACAACGAGCGTGCCTTGCCAGGCAAAGTGCTCGGTCCAAACATCGCGACGAGGATGAAATAAGGAGGCAAGTTGTCCGCTTTCTGGATCCAGGCCGGCGATGTTCGGGCCTTTGTGAAAATTGCAAAAGCTACACGCGAGCGCCAGGTTGTCGGGCTCCGTCCGGCCGGCATGTTGACGGGCGACGACGTGCTCGACGTGAAAGCGTGCAAACAGCGAAGCCGCTTGCGGCAATCGACGGTATTCGCACAGGTCGCCGGCTCGACGCCGGACCAGCGAACGCAGGGCTTGATCCATCGTTAGGGCTTGCGGAGCAGGGAGCGTGCTTTGGCTTGCAAGACGGCGATCACGTCGATCGCATGCAGATAGCCCGCGTACTCTTCGCGTTCTTCGGCCGTCAACGAGCCCTCGTTGGAACGCCCGGCGAGGTAGTCGATCCGATCTTGCATGGCGTCGTCTGCCCGCAAGTCGGCCACTTTAACGGCAACCTCCGCCGTGAGACAGCCGGCGAACGGCTCCAGTAAACGGTCGAGATGGATGGCGGTAGTGCTCATGGCGTGCTCCGAGGTAACGACTCCATCATATCATGGCCCTTCATTCCCATCTACTTCTTTTCACCTACGATCGGGCCAGCAGCGTCTCGAGCTTGGCCTTCACCGCGGGCCACTCGCGGTCGATGACGCTGTAATAGGCGCTGTTGCGCAGCCGACCGCCGGGGCAAACCATGTGCTGGCGAAAGATGCCTTCTTCCACGGCGCCGATGCGTTTCAAGGCCGCGCGCGACGGCCCGTTCAAGGCGTCGGTCTTGAATTCGACGCGCACGCAGCCCAGCTCTTCGAAGCAGTGCCGCAACTGCAAGAACTTGGCTTCCGTGTTGCAGGCCGTTCGTTGCCAGCGCGGCGCCAGCCAGGTGCCGCCAATCTCCAGCCGTCGATCAGCCTTGTCGATCGCCAAATAGCACGTCGCCCCGACAATCTGCCCGCTGGCTTGCTCGATGGTCGTGAAGGGAATCACCTGGCCCGCATCGCGCATGGCCAGCACACCGCCAATGTAGGCCCGCATCTGCTCCGGAGTCTCGATCGCCCAGGGAAACCAGCGGAACAGGTCATGCCCCAATCCGATTTCAATCAGTGCATCGAGCTGCCCGAGTTCCAAGGGCACCAGCTTCACGAAACGACCAGCCAAAGTGACGGGCTTTACGTCCATGGGCAATGTTGGGAAAGAGAATAGCGCGAGTTCAGCCCTTCGTCAATTCATCCGCCAGACCGTCGGCGCCATAAATCTTTCGCAGCGCTTCGATGATCGCGCTCGAATGCACCGAGATGGCCCGGGCTTGCTTGTCGGTGTAGACGAAGTCGAGCACCAGCGACTGGATGTTGCCGTCGAAGATGATGCCCACCAGCTCGCCGGCGCGGTTGACCACCGGGCTGCCGGAGTTGCCGCCGATGATGTCGGCCGTGCTGACGAAGTTGAACGGCGTGTCGAGGTTCAGCTTGTCTTTCGGCTTGAGCCAGCTGGCCGGCAGCTCGAACGGCGGCACGTTGCCGTGGTCGGCGGCGTGCTGGATACGCGCCGCCGATCGTGGTCCAGGGCGGGCATCTGCTTGCCGTGCTCCTCGTAGCCCTTCACCTGGCCGAAGGCCAGGCGCAGCGTGAACGTGGCGTCGGGATAGGTGTTGGTGCCCTCGATGGCGAAGCGGGCCTTGGCGATCTTGGCGTAGGCCTGCCGCAGCGGCTCCTCGACCTTGTCCTCGTAGGTCTTGCGCACCTTGCGGGCCGGCGGCGTCGACCAGCCGGGCCAGCGCGATCATCGGATCGTCGGAGCTTTCGATCGCGCTTTTGCCGCCGTCGGCCAGTTGCTTGCGAACGGCCACGTCGGCCAGCTTCGAGTGCCGAGATCAACTCGGCGGCCCGCTGCGGCGGCGACTTGCCGGCCAGCATCTGCTTCACCAGCGGGTTGTCGGCGCCGCGCCCGTTCGAGCAGGTAGCTGAGCGAATCGGCCAGCTTGACGCGTTTCCAGGTCGGGGTAGATCGGCGCTTCGGAGAACAGCTGCTGCTTGAGCGAATCCAGGCCGGCCTCGGCATACTCGCGCAGCCGGTCGGCGTTCGGCTTGGTCGATTCCTCGGCCAGCCGGACCAGCGTGCGGGCGATCGTGAACAGCTCGCTGTTGAACGCCGTGCCGCGCTCGTACAGCTCGTAGTCGTTGTAGATCGTCCGCCACTCGGCCAGCGCCGCGGCGACCTGGTCCCAGGCGTCGCGCGTATCGCGCAGCTTCGGATCGGCGGCCACGGCCTGCCGCAGGCTTTGCTCGGCCTTTCGCTTGGCGTCCATGATGGCCGGATCTTGCAGGCCGGCCAGCCCGCCCAGGCGCGCCTTGCGGCTGTTCTGATAGCCGAACAGGTCGTCCTGCGCCTGGCGGGCGTTTTCCAGGCCGCGATCGCTGTAGCGTGCGGCAGCAGCACCTCGCGGCGGCGGAGCGTGTTGAGCGACCGCGGATAGACCAGGTCGCGCAGGAATTCCAGGTGCGGCCACCGTGTTGAGCCGGTCGGTGTGGCCCGGATGGCCGGCGACGAAGATCAGCTCGTCGTCGGTGGCGCCCGCCTTGCTCCAGGTCAGATAGTGCGGCGGCTTGGCCGGCTTGCCGTCCTCGTAGACGCGGAAGAAGCAGATGTCGAGATCGTAGCGCGGATATTCGAAGTTGTCGGGATCGCCGCCGAAGAAGGCGATGTCCTTCTCCGGGGCGAAGACCAGCCGCACGTCGGTGTATTTCTTGTAGCGGTAGAGGTGATAGCGGCCGCCCTGGTAGAGCGTGACCACGTCGCTGCGCAGGCCGGTCTTGTCGAGCGATTCTTTTTCGATCGTGTTGCATGCACCGCGCGGCGGGCCGTTTGGGCCGTCGGCCGGCGTCCATGCCCGGCTTCACCGCGGCGTTGACGCGGGCCGGTCACGTCCTCGATGCTCATCAGCACGTTCAGCTCCAGGTCGACGCACTTCATCTCCTCGTCGCGCGATCGTGGCGTGGAAGCCGGTCTTGATCAGGTCCTTGTCGGCCGTGCTCAGCTTTTGCAGGCAGTCGGCGCCGACGTGATGGTTGGTCATCACCAGGCCGTCGGCCGAGACGAACGAGCCCGAGCCGCCGCTGTTGAAGCGCACGGCCGACTGTCTGCAGATGGTCGAGCCACGTGTCGGTCGGGTCGAAGCCGTACTTTTCCTTCAGACTGCTTGCGCGGCGGTTGATTGAACAGCCACATGCCCTCGTCGCCGCGCGCCGTGTCGGCAAAGCAACAGAAGGCCAGGGCGGCCAAGCTGGCCAGAATCGCAAGCGGTCGAGCGGCTTTGGGAGGCGTCATGTTGGGGCCTTTATGTTTCAGAATTTTGAAGCATGGTTGATGACGTTGGAGGAACTAAAATTACTTGTCGGAGGGTCGGCGTTGCAGTTTGGCGGCTTTGAACAGGATTTCCAAGCCCGCCATGGCCATCACGAACATCAACACACCGAAGGCGACCAGCGAAGGCCAATTGCTATTCTGCCAACCCTGGCTAAGCTTCGTGTGCAGGTCGAGACTTTTGGTGAACTTGGGCGCGAACGACATAAACGCGATTGTCACGCCAGCAATTGAACCCCCGGCGATATAGCCGGAACTCAACAGGACGCCGGGGCTGGTATCGGCCTCGTCCTTGCTACCCTTGATTTTGTCGACAAACCATCGCACCAGTCCGCCGATGAAAATCGGCGTCGAAGTACTGAATCGGAAGATACACACCGACTGCGAAGGGCAGCGACGGCACGCCGGCCAGCTCGAGCACCAGTGCAATCAATGCGCCGATTAGCACCAGTTCCCAAGGGAGCTTCCGGTTGAGGATGCCGTCGATGATCAAGGCCATCAGCCGGGTTTTCGGCGCCTCGAACTTGTTGGTCACTTCCGTGCCGTCGTCGCGCTCCTTGAGGCGGCCGTTGATAGCCGGATCGACGTAGTAAACAATTCGGCCGTTGTCGTCGACAAGGTATTTGCCCTGCCTGATTCCTCGCTCCTCGCCTTCGCCGACGTGCAGCACGTGATAAGCTTTCGGGTCAAACGCCTTGTTGCCACTGTCGCCATACTCGCTGCCTGCCTGCTCCATAGGAGCGGTCAGTTTGTTGACGTCGATCCGTGCATTGGGCAAGTATTTGCGGGTTCTTGGTATAGATTGTTCCGGCATCGTTGAGGAGTAGCAACGTACCGCCGATCACGAAGGCCGAAGTCAGCGCGCCGATCAGAATGGCGATCTGCTGCAAGCGCGGCGTGGCGCCGACCAGGTATCCGGTCTTGAGATCCTGCGACGTGGTGCCGCCGTTCGACGAGGCGATGCACACCACGGCGGCCACCGTCAACGCGGTCAGCGTCGCGCCTTTGCCGGTGTGTCCCATCAGCACGAAGCCCAGGCACGTCAACAGCAGCGTGGCCACGGTCATGCCGGAAATCGGATTCGACGACGAGCCGATTTCGCCGGTCAGCCGCGACGACACCGTGACGAACAGGAATCCGAACAGCACGATGAACAGCGCGCCGATCAAGCCTTCGAACGTGAAGCCCAGTCCCAGAGCCGGCGATGCGGCCAGTGCTGCCACCAGCCCCAGGCTGCCGAAGATAACGACGCTCAGGGGCAAGTCGCGGTCGGTGCGTCGCACGCGGGCGATCTTGTTCGTCGAGCCGCCCGACGAGACGTCGCCAAACGCGCCGCGCAGCGAGGCGACGATCAGCGGCAGCGCCTGAATCATGCTGATGATGCCGCCGGTGGCCACCGCGCCGGCACCGATATAGAGAATGTAATTATTGCGGATGTCGATTACGTCCATGTTGCGAATCAGCATCGTCGTAGCCGGCGCGAGCGGTTGACCCAGCCCGTCGCCGAACATCACGATCAACGGCACTAGCACCAGCGAAGCCAACACGCCGCCGGACATCATGATCGAGGCGATTCGTGGCCCGATGATGTAGCCGACGCCCAACAGTTCCGGAGAAAGCTCGCCCGCCGAAAAAGCCGCCTCGCAACCCGTTGCCGGTGGTCGTATTGAACAACGGTTGACTAACCTCATCTTTCCACAACTTCAAAGCATTCATCAGGGACTTGTAGACGAAGGCCAGACCAAAGCCGGCGAAAACGGTCTTGGCCGTCGCGCCTCCTTCTTCGCCGACGATCAGCACGTCGGCGCAGGCCGTGCCTTCGGGATAGCGGAGCTTGCCGTGCTGCTGCACGATGAACGCGCGGCGCAGCGGGATCATCATCAGAATGCCGAGCAGCCCGCCCAGCACGCCGACGGTCATCACGCGGACCACGCTCATGTCGAAGCCCAGCAGCAGCAGGGCCGGCATCGTCACGCCGACGCCGAAGGCGATCGACTCGCCGGCCGAGCCGGTGGTCTGCACGATGTTGTTTTCCAGAATCGTGGCCGGCCGCAATGCCGAACAGCGCGCGACAGCCCGCGGAACAGCGTGATCGAGAGCACGGCCACGGGAATCGAGGCCGACACCGTCATGCCGACCTTCAGCACCAGGTACAGCGACGAGGCCCCGAAGATGATGCCCAGGATCACGCCGGCCAGCACCGCCGGCCAGGTGAACTCCGGCATCTGGACGTTGTCGGGGACGTAGGGCAGGTGGGCGGGCGGAGCGGCCAATTGCGAGGCCGAGGTCGTTTTCCTTTCCGTGATCGGAGGCGCTGCCATGGACACCGTTCCAGCAGGTTTTCAAGTGCGCTCAGACGCCACACCCGAGTTCGGGCTGCGTCTGAGCGCGACATCAATGGGCTACTTGGCGCATCCGTCTAAAAACCTCCGTGGTTGAGCCCGATGGCTCTCCCGAGCAAGCCGCCATTCTAGCGAGCCGGTGCCGCCTCGACCATGCTCGTGCCAGGCCGTGGAACCGACGGCGGAAGCCCGCCTGGTTTCAATGCTTAGGCACACGAGTTGCACTCCACGGTATGGCCGCCAAATCAGCCTGAAAACAGGGGCTTGTTGCCCAAGATTTCGCCGTGCGCCGCCTGAAATGTGTGCACGGCCGAGGCCGTACGTTGTGGCGGACGCGGAAAAAACTGGGGTAATCTCACCGATGGCGGCTCCAATCTCAACCCGCGTCCTGGCGACCCTGGCGACGGTTTCGTTCGCTCTGGCCTGTGGTGCCTGGCTGGGAAGCCGTTCGACGGCGGAAGTCGCCGGCAGACCGCCGGCAACGAACGTGGACGACTTCGCGGCCGAGGCGAGTCCTCGGCTGGCCGACCCGTTGGAGCGAAACGTCACCAAACGCAATGCGCCGCCACGCGGGCCCGTGCAGCCCGCCCGTGCCGCCGCGATCGATGCGACGCACGTCATCGAAGTGCGATCGACGGTCGGCGGCCGGATCGTGACGATTGGCTCGGTGGCCGTCAAAGTCGGCGGCCACGGCGCTGTGAAGGAATCAACCCGGTCCTTGCATCCCGGCGACATGGTCGCCAAGGGCCAGGTGTTGGCCACGGTTTGGAGCCCGCAGTTGGGCGAATTGAAGAGCCGATTTCTGGCCGCCGCGTCGCGGCTGATGTTCGACGAAGCCTCGCTCGCACGATTGAACGAAGAGTCGGCGGATGAGGCAGACCTGGCCGAGGCAAAGCAACATTGCAGCAGCGATCGCGCCAGCCTGTTGCGCGCCGAGCAAGCCCTGCGCGAGATCGACTTCAGCGATGAACTGATCGAAGCTCTCCGCACGGCAGCCGCCGAAATCCATCAGGAGCGGCCCGACTACAGCCGGGCGGAAACTTGGGCCGAGTTCGAACTTCGCGCTCCGCGAGACGGCACTCTGGTGCAGGTCGCCCCTGGCCCCGGCGGAAACGTCGAGGCCGGCGCCGTGCTGTTTCAACTGGCCCACGTCCGCGAACTGGCAGCCACGCCCGCCGAAAACGAATTCCTGGCCGCCGAAGATCCGTCGGCGCCGTAGAGCTCACGGTGCCCGGCTGGAAGCCCGTTGAAGTATTGTAGCCGGCCTCGGTGAGGCCGGAATCTCAAACAAGATTCCGGAGTCAAAGACCCCGGCCACAGAATGCTTCAACAGTTTGCTACGGCAGCGGCTCGCTGGCCGCCCGGGCGACCGATTCGATGGCAATCGCAGCCACCGCCGACCCGTAATCCAAATCGATGTTGGCCATCGTGTCGTGCGTGTCGTGGTAGCCGTGCCGGTTGATGTCGTAGTTCTCCATGAACAGCACGACCGGTACGCCGGCATCGGAAAAAATCTGGCCGTCGGTGTTATACAGCGTGCTCCGCGGATCATAGGCCGGACGAACCTCGCCAAATAGATGCGGATGCTCGGCGATGGCCGGCATCGTGGCGGCATCGGCACTGCGCTGGCCGCGCCCTTGTCCCCGCCGCGGCGCCTTCAGGTTCCAGGTCGGCGCCGATTCGTTCCACGTGCGATTCGCCACGTGCGCCTGGTAGGCCAACCACATTGATTCGCGGCTCGTGCCGGGGCAAATCTGAAACACGTCGCGGTCGCGGTCGTTGTTGTGCGCGACCATGTCGAGCACGTACACGCCCTGCACCCGTACGCCCGACAGGTCTTTCGTCCGCTTGCCGCCTGCGAGGCGCATTTTCAAGGTGCCCTCGACGAGCCATTGGCAAAGATGGCGGGCCCCCATGCAATCGGACGGGAACTCCTCGCCCGTCAGGTGCACCAGCCACACGTCGCACGCCAGGGTGCCTCGACGGCTCAGCTCGATGAATCGCAACGCGCCGAGCATCAGCGCGGCCGTGGCCGAGTGATTGTCGTCGGCGCCGGCGGCAGCCAGCCGCGGACCGCCGCCGCCGTGCCCATAGCCATACTCGTCCTCCATGTAGGCCGTGTCGTAATGATCGGCCATGATCACTGCGCGCGTCCGATCCTGTCCGGGAATGACGACGATCAGATCGCGCTCCTCGGTTTTTCGCGTCTGGTTGCGCAACCATCCGCCCTGCCAGCGATAGTCGAAATCGGTGCGCCATCGAAACGGCAGATCGCCGGCCAGCACCTTGCCGGTCATCTTCTCCTCGGCGATCAAGCGATGGTAGTAGGCCAATAAATGATCGCCGAGGGCTTCCAAATCGCGGTGCGGGTGCGCGAGGCGGGCCTTGGTGGCTGCGTCACGAACGCAGTCGGCGTTGTCCTTGTTGATGTATTTGCCCGCCGATAGCTCGGCGATCAACTTCCAATACGACTCTTCGAACTTGCGCGTGGCGGTTTTGCGAAACGTGAGCGATTTCGGCAGGACGGCTCGGCCAGGTCGAGTTGACGCGACGCGCAGAGGGCGCGCACCGCGGGCCGGCGCCAGACACGCCCGCAACTCGCTCGCCAATCGTTGTGTTTCCGCCGTCTTCCGCCCGTCGACGCGCAGCGAATCAAGCCAGTCGTCCAGACTTTCGTCTTTGGCCACCGTCAGCAATCCGCGGGCAAAGCTGGCTTCGAGCGGCCGCCCGAGAAGCTGCCGCGTGTCGAGCAGCTTGCGCACGCTGATCACGGTGCGACGATGGTTCGGATCGTGAGCGTTTTCGAACAGGCCCACGGCAAGTTGATGCGGCTGGCGGTCGAGCAAGCGAGGCCACAACTCGACGGGCCGATCGAGATGCGGGCGCGAAGCGCGATAGGCCGTCAGATAACCGGTTGGCGCGTCGGGTAGCACCGTCGGCCCAGAACCGTCTTGCGGCTGGTACGCGACCAGCGGCAGGTGCCAATAAACTTCATGCTGCGCGAGGCGCATGGCGGGAAACTGAAACCGGTACCCGAACAATCCCCCCTCGGCCAGCGCTTCGGCCGCGCGGACCAGGTCGCGCCGCTTGGCCGACGGGCCGTCGAGCAGCATTTGATAATCGTGCGTCCAGATTTGCGAGTTGCGGGCCATGGGCTTGCCGTACAGCCCCAAGTCGTCGGCGGCGGTGCTGAACAACACGTGCGCGACGCGATCTTCTTGGGCCGTCACGGCCAGTTCGTCTTCGTCGCGATGCACGCGGGCCCAACGATGCGTGCGGCGGTACGAGTTGCGCAAGGGGCCTTGCAGTCCGCTGGGGGCCTCCGTGCCCGGCTTGGGCTCGTGCAGCCAGCCCGATTGCGGCACGCGCACGCCGCGCGGCGCCGCATGACGCTCCAGCGAATGCAACAGCGGAACTTGCGTCGCCAGCGGCCATTGTTCACTCAGTTCGAGGTAGGGCCGCGCGCCCCAGAACACGAGGCTGCCGGGGAAGGGCAGCAGGTGCAGCTCGCCCGCCAGGTAAGCGCGCCGAACGGCCGGCGGCAAACTGCCGAACGGGCAGAACGTCAGAAGGTATTTCACGCCGCGCACGCCGCTGGATTTTTTCCACAGAAACGGTTCGGTCCAGGAGGGTAGACGGTCGTCGCGCCACCGCGCCACCGGCGCCTCTTCGCCGCACGGCAGGATGCGAAATCCCGCTTCCGTCAGATCGGCCAGCCGCTCCGACGGTTCGCCGTATGCCGCATGCAACAGCCGGCGCACGAAGTCCAAGGCGAAGGCCGCGGGCAGTTCGTGCTTGGGATCGCGGTAGAACCCGCGCCAAAATCCGCGCGAGGGACCCTGCTCGCTGCCGCCGAAAACCGTCCAGCGCACGCGTCCCTTGTCGTCTTGCGTGCGCGCCAGCGCCAGCGGCGAGAGCACCACGTACCGCTCGCCCGGCGGAGCGTGCGAGCGCCGCAGCTCGTCGGGCCAATACGGATTGCCTTCTAGTTTATTGTGCGCGATGCCGTGCGCCGCTTCGCCGCGGCCGAGATGGCCCAGCGCGCCGAGCAGTTCTCGCGCCACCAACTGCAAGCCGGGCCGCAGCTCAAACGCCTGCTCGTACTCGGTGACGTGCCAGCCCCAGGGGTCGTCGTCAGCCAGCAGCAGCGCGTCGATCTGGCCGTAGGGCTTGCGGCCCAGGCGTGGCGGGGGCATGAATTCGGAATAGGCCGCGATCGGGCAGCGGCCCGGCCCGCGGTACCACGTCTGGCCGGCCAGCAGCTGTTTCCATCCCGGATTCGCCATGGTAGGCTCGTGGCAAGGTGATCGCACCAAGGGCGGCGATAGCTTAACAGAGTCTGTTGGCCGTCGACAAGCATCTGCGAGTGGCGAGCGCTGAACGGCGGGCGCTGCGCGAAAGGAATTCCTTGTGATCCGTCCCACCGTACCTGGCGACAGCCAGGCGCTGCTGGCCTTGGCCCAGCGAACCGGCGTGTTCAAAGCGCACGAGATTCAAGCGCTCGACGAAGTACTCACCGATTACCACGCCACGAACAAGCGGCTCGATCACGTCTCGGTCACGTTCGAGGAGCACGGCGAGATTCTCGGCTTCGCCTATTACGCGCCCGCCTCGATGACCGATCGAACCTGGTACCTGTATTGGATCGCCGTGACCAAGCAAACCCAGGCCCGCGGCATCGGCGGCAAACTGATGGGGCACGTCGAGCAGGACATCCGCAACAAGCGCGGGCGGATGCTATTGATCGAAACCTCGTCGCTACCGTATTACGATCTGACCCGCAAGTTTTACGTCAAGCACGACTACCACCAGGCCGCCGTGATCGCCGATTTCTACGCCGCAGGCGATGACATGGTGATTTTTTGCAAGCGGCTCGCGGACGAATCGGCGGAAAAGGGCTAGGCGCGCGCCTAATTCACGATCTTCACCTTCGGCAGCGCCTCTTGCAGTTTCTTGCGGCCCTCTTCGCTGGTCTGAGTGAAGCTCAGATCGAGCGATTCCAATCCGCTGAGGCCCTTGAGGTGTTCGAGCCCGGCGTCGGTGATGGGCGTGGCCGACAAGTTCAGCGATTGCAATTTTTTCATACCTTCGAGGTGGGCCAGCCCTGCGTCGCTGATCCGGGTGCCGTCGAGATTCAGCAATTGCAAGTTCACCAGGTTTTTGAGGCTCGCCAGAGCTGCGTCGGTGACCGCCGTGTGCCACAGGTCGAGCTGCGTCAGGCTCTTGAGCGATGCGAGATGTGCCACGCCCGCGTCGTTCACTTCGGTTTCGGCGAGATCCAAAATCGAAAGCTTGGGCATGCCCGCCAGGTGCTCCAAGCCCGAGCCGTCGAGCCCCGTGCCGCGCAGCTCCAGCCGCTTCATGTCCTTCAAGCCGGCCAGATGCTTGAGTCCCTCATCGGTCATGTTCATCCGCATCAAGTAGAGCTCGTCGAGTTTGGTCATGCCTTCGATATGGGCCAGCCCATCGTCGGTCACCTTCGAGTCTTCGAGTCCCAGGCCTTTGAGCTTCGTGAGGCCGCGGATGGCCTCGAGGCCCGTGTCGCTGACTTCGAAGTTCCGCATCTTCAGCCGTTCAAGATTCTTCAGCGTCGCCAGCTTGGCCAATCCCTCGTCGGTGATCCGGGCGCAGCCGCGCAGGTCCAGCACGCGCAACTTCGTGATTTTCGCCACGTGATCCATTCCCGGGTTGCTGAAGGCGTTGTACAGCAAATGCAGCTGCTCGAGCTCGGGCAGCTTGGTCAACGGCTCCAGGCCGGCATCGGTGAGCGCCGACGTATGGCGGAGATTCAGCGACTTGATCGTGGGCAAGCCCAGCAGCTTGGTGATGCCGGCGTCGGTGACGTCGGTATTTTGCAATGCCAAATCGCGCAGCTTGAGCCCTTGCAACTGGTCCAGCGTGCCATCGTTCACTTCCGCGCCATCCAGTTCCAGGCGAATCAGGCTGGGCAACTTCTTCAGAACGGCCAGATCGAAACCTTTGACGTGTGCCTTGCCAAGATCGACCCCCGTCACGGCGCCTCGGGCGTCGCGAGCGACGCGGCCACCGATTTTTTCAATCGCCGCGATCGCGTCCGCGTCGTCCGCTGCGGCCGGCGGCGCCGATTTTTCGGCCGACTTCTCCGCGGGCTCGGCGTCTGAGCGATCGGCGTCGGCGGGCTTTGCGTCGGCGTCGGCCGGGGCTTTATTGGCGTCTCGCCCGCATCCGAGCGGCGCGACGACGAACAGGATGGCAAGAACCGAAATCCAGCGGACAAGCGGCGGGCAATTCATGGCAGGATGGTGCCTGGCGGCAACTGGGTGGCGTGAAAAAAATACGGCTGCCAGAGCCAACTCGGTCGGCCCTGGCAGCCGGAATATCCTAACGCGCGTGCCTTACAGCTTGTAGCCCTCGCGATAGACGGGGGTCACGATTTTTTCGACTTCGGGCGCGTTGGTCGGCTTGAGATTCTTGGCGTCCCACTCGATCCTCTTGCCCGGCGATCCGGCTTCGGGCGCGGCCCACACGGCCAGGTTGCCCAGCAAAATCGTTTCGGTCAACGGACCGGAATAATCGGCGAAATTCGAGCGGGCCGGCGGACCCCCCTTGATCGCGCGGGCGTATTCCTCGAAGTGACCCGGCGACGGCTCGAATTCGACCTTCGGCTCGCTGGCGCCGCCCAGCATCTTGTAACCCTTTTCGCAATAGTCGCCGGGGGCAAACAGCTTGCCCTTGTCGCCGATGATCAGCACGCCGGTGTCGCTGACGGCTTCACCGTCGAACAACTCGGTGGCCGGCTTGTTGCCGCCGTCGTACCAGACCATCGTCAGCGCCGGGCGGCTTGCATTGGCGGGGAAGTCGTAAGTGATGACCGACTTGTTTGGATAGCTGTCGCCGTTGTGGCCCGTGGTCGTGGCTTGCACGCCCACCGGATCGCGCAAATCGAGAGCCATGAAGGGCATGTTGACGGTATGACAAGCCATGTCGCCCAAGGCGCCGGAGCCGAAATCCCACCAGCCGCGCCAGGCGAACGGGTGATAGCCGGGGCCATAGGGGCGCTCCGGAGCAGGACCAAGCCACAAGTCCCAATGCACGTTGGCCGGGACCGGCGACTCGGCCGGACGGGGCACGCCTTGCGGCCAGATCGGTCGGTTGGTCCAAACGTGAACTTCCTGAACGTTTCCGACGGCGCCTGAGCGAACGACGGCGGCCGTCTTGCGCAGCGAGTGGCTGGCCGTGCCCTGGTTGCCCATCTGCGTGGCCACCTTCATCTCGCGGGCGATTTCGCCCAGCTTGCGGGCTTCGAAGATGGTGTGCGTCAGCGGCTTCTGCGTGAAGCAGGCCTTACCCATCCGCATGGCCATGGCCGAAGCCGGAGCGTGCATGTGATCGGGGGTGCTGACGGTGACCGCGTCGATGCTCTTGCCCATCTCGTCGAGCATCTTGCGAAAGTCGTTGTACTTGGCTGCGCTGGGAAAGCTCTTTGTGGCCGCCTTTTCCAACGTGTTGTCGTCGATGTCGCAAATGGCCACGACGTCGCCGGCCAGCTTGGCGTCGGCCGAATCGCTGCCCCCTTTGCCGCCCACGCCGATGCAAGCGAAACGAATCCGCTCGTTGGGCGACTTGCTGTCATCGGCCGCGGCCGTGCCGGCCACGAAAACGCCCACGCCGGTCAGCGCCGTGGTCTTCAAAAATCGACGCCGGTCTGTCAAATACGACATGTCTGAACGCTCCTCGATTGAGTGGACACCTTGCAGAATCCTGACCTTGCCCCAAGCAGTAGACGATAATCTCTGGCGTCGTGCCCCGCAATCAGTGGCCGGCCAACTTTTTCAGCAAAAAAGCGGCCCGCCCCTTGCGCGATCTTGAAAACGGCCGGCGCGTGCCAACCGCGATGCACGGGGCGAACCGCCGAGCTGGCCAAGAAGAAAGTTCGCGTTTTGCCTTGACTGGTGATTGCGACAACGCGCGATTCCTAGGATGATTTCATTACGTCATGCGGACTGCTAAGGTTCCGCACAAAGTGGCCGCGCGGGACGTTGCATGGCGAAAACACGCTTCGTTTCCAGCTCTTTCCAGAAGGATTCCATCATGCTCCTGCTACGCCGCGCCGCATCGGGCGCTTGCGGTTGGTTCTTGTGCGGCATCGCATTGGCCGGCGAGGACGGCGCGTATCGCGCGGCCCTGTTCAACGGCCGCGATCTCGACGGCTGGCAAGTCGCCGGCTGCGAAGTGGCCGTCGAAAACGGGCTGCTAGTCCTCAAGAGCGGCGACGGCTTCGTGCGCACCAACGAGCGGCACGGCGACTTCCTGCTCGAGCTCGATTGGCGCGCGCCGCTCCAATAACTACGACTCGGGCATCTACATCCGCGCCGATCTGCCGCAGCAGGGCAAGCCCTGGCCGGCACGATACCAGGTGAACTTGAAGCAGGGGGGCGAAGGCAACCTGCTGGGCCTCGCCGGCGGAACCAGCACCGGCCTGGTCAAGCCAGGCGAGTGGAACCACTTCAAACTGACCGTCGTCGGTGACACCGCCAGCTTGGAAATCAACGGCAGCAAGGCTTGGAAAACTTCCGGCTTGCAAAACGCCGACGGGTATATCGGCTTGCAATCCGAAGTCGACGGAGGCGGGCAGTTCGAATTCCGCAACTTCGAGCTGACCGATCTCGATTTCAAGCCGCTCTTCAACGGCAAGGATCTCTCGGGCTGGCAGGGCGACACGGCGGGCTACTCGGTCGAGGACGGCGCGCTGGTGTGCCGCAAGGACGGCGGCGGAAATTTGTTCACCGATAGCCAACACGCCGACTTTTCGTTCCGCTTCGATTTCAAACTCACCTCAGGCGGAAACAACGGCGTCGGCATCCGCACGCCGACCAAGGGCGATCCGGCTTACGTCGGCATGGAGATTCAAATCCTCGACGATTCGGCCGACCGCTACCGCTCGATTCAGCCCTGGCAGGCGCACGGCTCGATCTACGGCGTGGTGGCGGCCAAGCACGGCTTTCAAAGGCCCGTCGGCGAGTGGAACCACGAGGAGATCATCGCCCGCGGCCGCCAGATCGTCGTGATCCTCAACGGCACGACCATCGTCGACGCCAACATCGACGAAGCCAGCCGGGAAAAAACGCTCGACGGCAAACCGCATCCAGGCCTCGCCCGCGCCGACGGCCACATCGGCTTTTTGGGCCACGGCGCCCGCATCGAATTTCGGAACATGCGCGTCAAGGATTTCGCCAAAAAATAGCACGCGTACGCGCGACCATGAATCCACCCTTCGATCCGCGCCGTGGCTCCTGGATCGGCAAGTTCCGCTGTGCCGGCCGCGGCGTGATGGGCGCGCTGCGGCGCAGCGCAGCAGCTTCGCGGTGCACCTGGTCGTGGCGGTCTTGGTCGTTATTGCCGGGGCCGCGCTGGGTGTAAGCCTGATCGAGTGGTGCGTGTTGATTCTGTGCGTGGCCGCGGTGACTGTCGCCGAGCTGTTCAACACGGCCCTGGAGCATCTGGCCCGCGCGATCACCCGGGAGGACAACGACGAGATCCGCGACGCGCTGGACACCAGCAGCGGCGCCGTGCTGCTAGTCGCCATCGGCGCCGCCATCGCCGGCAGCCTGATTTTCATCCACCGCCTGGGCGTCGTGCTGGCGTGGTGGAGCGGGTGAAGGATGAAGGCGGAAGGATGAAGGATGACAGTAGTTCCAACTTTCGCTTATGGGCTTAGATCGACGCAAGGTATTGAGCCGTCATGTAGTAAGGCGGCGACGGTTTGGGCGATCCAATCGAGCATTCGTTTGTAACGGAGTCGTTCGAGTCGCAAAGTCATCGTGGGACCGCTGCCTTCGGCCAAGCGCGTGGCGTGAATCCAGACCCAGAGGTTTCGCAGGATCAGGGCGACGGCGACAAACACCAGACGCAGACGTGGGCACCGCGTGCAGGTGTGGATGCGCGCTTGACGCATTTGACGGTAACTCGATTCGATGCCGAACCGCTTGCGATACCGCTGGCGAATGTCTTTGGGAGAGCCCTTCACACGCCAGGCAGCGAACAACAGCTTTTGTTGGACATGTTTGTGGTCTTTGCGATTGCGATGCGTACGATACGTGACGCATACGGAGACGGTCACTTGTTGCTTCTTGTTCTTCAGCGTGTGTTGATACCAGCCCGCCTTCTGACGCTTGATCCAATGCAGGCCGGTGGCGGCGCGGCGCTTCTTGGAGCGGCGCCCGCGAAACATGGCGGGCATCAAGAACGGCAGTTTTTCGCTCTGCAACCAGGTGATCACCGGCACGTTGAAGAACGCGCGGTCCAGCAGCACATACTTGATTTTCAGGCCGATTTTGCGAATTTGCGCCAGCAGACGCCGCAGCGCGACCACCAGCGTTTCGTGCCGCCGCACCCACGTCAGTGCCACGGTGTAGCGCTGCCCGTGCTGCACGATGCAGGCTGTGCCGTAGGCGTGAAACTTCGTCGTGCCCTGGCGCGGCTTGCCGTAATACAGTTCGTTCCGACTTTTGTCGGGCTCGCCATAGTAGGGCACCAAATGCCAATCGATCGCCACACGCCAGGAATGGCGCAACAACCGTCGCGGCAGCGGCGCGGACAGCGCCTCGTTCAACCGACGTTCCAACGACTTCAGAGTCTTGGGCAGGCCGTCGGACAGCGCATTGAACACGGCCTGGTCGGAAGGCGCGTCGGCCAAATCGCGACAGGCGGCATAAATCGAGATCATCCGGGCGGCCGCCCGCAACAAAACATTCCAGGTCACCCTGGCCGTGCACAGCCACCCATGATCCTCTAATAGCTTTGCTTGCAGCAGCCACCCGATGGCCCACCCGTGAACTTCGCCAGCAGTTATGGTATGACTCATCCTTGAACGCATGGGACCCCTCCTTGGCTTGAGTTCTTCAACACAAACCAATCTGAGGAGGACCCTTGCGTTCACCTATAGCAATTCTCTGAACTTGGAACTACTGGATGAAGAGCGGCGTGCCCGCTTCGTACACTAGCCCGAAGCGCCAGCGAGGGTTCTTCTTGTCCGCTTCCCTCGCTTGCGCTTCGGGCTAGTGTCTGCAGACTCGTACCTGGAGGTTTTCGCCCTTCATCCTTTCGCCTCCTTCTTGTGCAACTCCGCGTGCTCTTTTTCATCGTGCGGGCGATTGTCGTATCCCCGAGTCGCCGTCAGCTCGATGCGGTCGACGAATTTGACGTTGGCGCATTCGTCGACTTCGTCGGTGTGGCAGGCGGCAAAATCGGGAATGAAAAAACGGATCGGACCGCCGGCGGCCACCGGCAGCGGCTGGCCGTCGAGGCGATAGATCAGGATCGCTCGCTCGCGGATGGCGGCAAGCGGAATGCTGGCGTGGAAGTCGTCGGTCGAGGAGTGCAGCGTGAGATATTTGACGCTCGCCTTCGGCCGCACCTGCTCCACCAGGCCTTCCAGTTTGACCGCGTCCCCCTTGCGCTTCGGGTCGAGCTGGCTGACGTCGCGGATCTGAAAGGCGGCGGGAATCGCGCCGAGGTCGTCGAACGAGAGCGTAACGGGCCGTTCGACGTCGCCGTCGATCGTGAGCGTGGGTGTTTTCATGGTTAGAGTATACACCGGCGCGCAAAAAACGGGCGCCGTCCCGCATTCTTGGACGACACCCGCTGTAGCTTATAGAGGGTTGCTCGCGGGCCTCCGGCCCGGCAATCCTTTACGAGCAACCCATGCTGTTGCCGCAGTTGTGGCACAGATAGCAATTGCCGTTGCGGACGGTGATGGCGCCGCAGTTGTCGCAACTGGGGGCGTCGGTTTGGAAGCTGGCGAACTGTTCGGCCCGATGCTGAACGTGCCGCCGTTGAGATCGATGTGCATTACGCCGGCTCGCTCCAGCAGCGAGGCATTATCCGTCGCTTTGCTATCGGCCGACTTCTTCGACGAGCTGCCGTTTTGTCCAGCCCGGGCCTTGACGCCGTTGGGTGTCGTGCTTTGCAGCGTGGCTTGGGTGGCCGATCCTTGGGCGACGCTCGGCTCGCCGGCCTTCGTGGCGGCGAGCCTGGTCTCTGTCTCCGCATCCTCCTCCGTCGGCCGACCCGCCGGGCCCTCGTCGACCGCCGGATGGCCGACCATGGCTTCGCGGTAGCCGGGCAGGAACGTGATGCCCAGCCAGCGGAAGATGTAGTCGACGATGCTCTTGGCGATGCGGATGTCGGGGTTCTTGGTGTGCCCCATCGGCTCGAAGCGCGTGTGCGAGAACTTGTTCACGTAGCACTTCCAGCGGCACGCCGTATTGCAGGCTCATCGAGACGGCCGTGCCGAAGCAGTCCATCAGGCCGCCGATCGTGCTGCCTTCCTTGGCCATGGTGATGAACAGCTCGCCGGGCCGGCCGTCGGCGTACAGGCCGACGGTGATGTAGCCTTCGTGGCCGGCGACGTTGAACTTGTGCGTGATCGACTTGCGCGTGTCGGGCAGGCGCTCGCGGCGCGGGATCGGCCGTCTGCCTTGGCGGCGGCCTTGTCGCCTTCGGTGCTGGTCGAGAGCGGCTGGCTTTCCTTCGAGCCGTCGCGATAGATGGCCAGGGCCTTCAGGCCCAGCCGCCAGCCTTCCAGGTAGGCGTTGGCGATGTCGGCCGGCGTCGTCTCGCGCGGCATGTTCACCGTCTTCGAGATCGCGCCGGAGAGGAACGGCTGGGCGGCGGCCATCATCCGCACGTGGGCCTGCCAGGCGATCGAGCGCGTGCCGTTGCGCGGCTGGAACGCACAATCGAACACCGGCAGGTGCTCCGGCTTCAGGTCGGGCGCGCCTTCGATCGTGTCGTCGCTTGTCGATGTAGGCCAGGATCGACTCGATCTGCGGCTGGTCGTAGCCCAGCGTCTTCAGCGCCAGCGGGCACCGTCTGGTTGACGATCTTCAGCATGCCGCCGCCGGCCAGCTGCTTGTACTTCACCAGGGCGATGTCGGGCTCGATGCCGGTGGTGTCGCAATCCATCAGGAAGCTGATCGTGCCGGTCGGGGCCAGCACCGTGGCCTGGGCGTTGCGGAAGCCGTGACTGCCGGCCGCTGGCGAGCACCTCGTCCCACACGTTCGCGGGCGGCGTCCTTGCAGATACGCCGGGCAGGCCGGCGTCGATCTCCTCGACCGCGTCGCGGTGCATCTGCATCACGTGCAGCATCGGCTCGCGATTCTTCTCGTAGCCGTCGAACGGGCCGACGGCGGCGGCCAGCTCGGCGCTGGTCAGGTTGGCCGCGCCGTGCAGCAGGGCCGTCATCGCGCCGCACAGGCCGCGGGCCGCGTCGCGAATCGTACGGCATGCCGCCGGTCATGATCAGGCTGCCCAGGTTCGAGTAGCCCAGGCCCAGCGGGCGGAACAGGTGGCTGTTCTCGGCGATTCGCTTGGTCGGATAGCTGGCGTGATCGACCAGAATTTCCTGGGCGATGAAGAAGATGCGGCAGGCGGCCTGGAACCGCTCGACGTCGAACGTGCCGTCGTCGCTGGCGGAACTTCATCAGGTTGATGCTGGCCAGGTTGCAGGCCGTGTCGTCGAGGAACATGTACTCGCGAGCACGGATTGCGAGGCGTTGATCCGGCCCGATGTTCGGGCAGGTGTGCCAGCGGTTGATCGTCGTGTCGTACTGCACGCCCGGATCGCCGCAGTGCCAGGCGCATTCGGCCATGCTGGCGCAGCACGTCGCGGGCCGGGTAGGTCGGGCCGGTCTTGCGTCGGGTCGGTCACCCAGTGCGTGGTCCAGGGCTTGTCTTCGATCGACGGCCTGCATGAACTCGTCGCTCACGCGGACCGAGAGGTTCGCGTTCTGGAACAGGATCGAGCTGTAGGCTTCGCCGTTGAAGTTGGCCTCGTAGCCGCCCTTTTCGATCAGCACGCGGGCCTTCTTCTCTTCCTTGGCCTTGCACTCGATGAATTCCATGATGTCGGGGTGCCAGACCTTGAGCGACTGCATCTTGGCGGCGCGGCGGGTCTTGCCGCCGCTCTTCACCACCGCCGCGATCTGGTCGTAGACCCGCATGAACGACAGCGGGCCGCGAGGGCTTGCCGCCGCCGGAGAGCTTTTCGCGGTGCGAGCGGAGCGTCGACAGGTCGGTGCCGGTGCCGGAGCCGAACTTGAACAGCATGGCCTCGCTGCGGGCGAGCTCCATGATGTCTTCCATGTTGTCGTGCACGCTCTGGATGAAGCAGGCCGAGCCTTGCGGATATTCGTACGGGTTCTCGGGCTGCTCGACGCTGTCGGTCTTCGGCGTCCCAGTGCCAGTTGCACTGCGCGCCCTTGACGCCGTACTGGTGGAACAGGCCGACGTTGAACCAGACGGGCGAATTGAACGCGCCGTGCTGATGCAGGCAGAGCCAGGTCAGCTCGCGATAGAAGCGCTCGCCGTCGTCGGCGCTGGCGAAGTAGCCGTCGTCGATGCCCCAATCGGCGATCGTGCGGCTGACGCGATGGATCGAGCTGCCGGACGCTGTTCTCGCGCTCGCGGCGTGCCGACTTCGCCGTAGAAGTATTTGCTGACGACGACGTTGGTGGCCAGTTGGCTCCAGAAGCGGGGATTTCGCAGTTGGTCTGCTCGAACAGCACTTCGCCGCTCTTCGCCCTTGATGGCGGCGGTGCGCAGGTCCCACTCGACGGTGTCGAACGGATCGACCCCCGCGGGGCAGAACAACGTCTCGACCGCCAGGCCGGGAGCATTCGAAGCGGTGTGTTTGTCGTGCGTGGACACGGGTCTGCTGACGGGCTTGCTGGCGACGGGGCTGCCAATGGTTGCCATGGATTTAGCTCCCTCTAAATAGAGTCCTTGGGCATCCTACCAAATATACATCCGTATACCAGTATCAGGCTCGCCGCCCGCGGGCCTGAAACTGAATCCATGCTATCGGAGCAAATCTACTGAAAACCACCCGAGGGTGGGATGTGTCGCTCAAATCCGCACTTCCGATACTATATATTGTAGCAGATGCCCTTCATACCACAATATACGGTGCACGAGGAGCCAATCTTAACCATTTTTTTGAGGTCGTCAATCAAACCCTAACATTTACCCCAACGGCTTGCGAGCACCCGGTTTGAGCACATCGACCCACGATTGGGTGGTACGGCTGTGCGCGTTCGTTGCGCGCAAGCGGGCCGGGTTTTACCGAGGGAAGCGCTCGATTCCCACGCCGCGCCGAAGCGCGACAGCACGCGGTAAAAATCTCGAAGAATTTTCACGTGTAATTCAGGTCGCGCGACCAACTTGGGTAGACTGGAAAAACACTTGGGAACAATAGAGCGATTTGCTCCAAGGTTTCAGCGCCTCGTGAGGATTCTCTTGTCTCGGATGTCGTCGCGCGAGGGTCGAGCGTCGACCTTGGCGCGCACGGCATCCTCACAATTCGAAAGTCCGTTCGCATGGAAAAACTCCTGATTATTCCTGCGCTGCTATTGGGTCTGCTCTTCGCGCTGGTCGATCGGGGTCCCGGCTGGGACGACACGGCCGTGATTGCGATGGCGATCCTAATGAGTTGCGCTGTGCTCGCCGCGATCAGCCCGCGGCGACCTTGGTTGTGGGCGCTGGCTATTGGATCGTGGGTGCCCCTGTTCAACATTGCCGCTGACGGCAACTTCGGCGCGCTTTTGGCGCTCGTCTTTGCATTCGCGGGCGCGTACGCGGGCGCGACGATTCGCAAGGTTCTGGCCGCGAGTTAATCGCGCGGCGCAACTTCAACTCGAGGCGTCACGATGACGGACGAGCCGGGCCGAATGGCGAATGAAGACCCTACGGCCGCCGAGCAGGCCGCCGATGCGCCGGTTCTCGACGAGCGGAATGGCGAGCCAATCGCGTCGGCCCATGCTGCGGCCCCGATCACCGGCGCCCCTTCGCTTCCTGGCCCGAGCTTGCCCACGGCCATCGCTTGGATGATCGGATTCCTGGTCGGCCAGAACCTTTTTGTCGCGGCGCTGGCGCTCGCGTTCGCCCTGCCGATGATTCTTAAAGGCGAAGGGCAACAGGAAATCATCGACCAGGTCACGGCCTGGGGCGCCTTCATGGCAACTGGCGGAAGCCTCGTGATGGCCGTGCTGATCGCCGGCCTGATGTTTGGTCGCCAGGCCTTTCGAAAGCTGGGTCTGCGCCGGCCCGACGTCGCTCAGCTTGTCATCGTGGCCTTGTTGGTCGCGCCGCTGATGATGGTTGCCAACGCCGTTGCGGGGTTGGTCGATTATCTGGTACCGGTGAAGTTCGACCCGCAGGGCGAGGCCGTCAAGCAGATTGCCTTGGGCGGCTGGTTGTCGATCGTGTTCGCCGGCTGCCTGTTTCCGGCCATTGGCGAGGAGGTTTTTTTCCGCGGGTTCCTCGGCCGCGGTTTGGTGGCGCGCTGGGGCCCGATCGCCGGCGTGATTATCACGTCAATCGGGTTCGGACTGTTCCATATCATGCCCGCGCAAATCGCCGGCACGTTCGTGTTGGGGCTGGGATTTCACGCCGTCTACCTGATGACCCGCTCACTGCCCGCCTCGATGGCGATGCACTTCCTGACGAATCTCTTGGGCCTCTCTATGTTCTTTCTGGCACATGAAGCGAACCAGCCGCTCGACGAAACCATAAAACTCACGGACCTCCGCTGGATCGTCACGTTGTGGTCGGCTGCTGCCACCGTCTTGATCTTGGGCTTGCTCCTCTATCGGCTCCGTTCACGCTGGGAATTCACCACCGAGAGTCCGTGGCAGGAGCCCTACGTCAGCGGCGAAACGCCACTGGCGCCGGCCCGCGCGACGCGCGATTCGATCGCCGAGCACCGCTGGCTGGCCGCGGCCGCCGCTTTGGCCTGGATCGCATTCGCGGCCGTGTTTGTCGGCGTCGCCGCGTCCCAATCTTAAGACGTGTGCGCCAGTGCGTCGGCTCTTCACGAAGAACGACGTCGATACTCAACGCGAAAGCGCCGCACGGGTGGATTTTCGTGGTCGAAAAAATCCTCGAACGAAATCGTCTCGAGGCCGTGACGGCCGATCGCATTCAGCTCGGCCTTCGTGAGCGGCCAGGGCATCGAGCCGGAGTCTTCGTCGGGCTCGCGCCCACGAGCGACGACCAACAGTGTGCCGCCGGCGGCGACGCATGCCGCGAGGCTCGCCGTTGCGCGGGCCCGCAGGTCCGGCGGCAGCACTTGCAAGGTGTAAATCTCGACTACAAAGTCGAAGGCCGACTGCCACTCGCTGGGCGGATTCAAAAGATCGGCCACGCGGTAATCGACCGGCGTGTCCGCGAATCGTTCGCGGCACCATTCGATGCAGCGGGGCGAAATATCGAACGCGGTAACGGCGAATCCGCGGTTGGCCAACGCTTGGGCGTCGTCACCCAAGCCACAACCGACGACCAGGGCGCGCTGGCCGTGTCCGTCAGGCCGTTGCCGCTCGAGCCAGTCCACCAAGTTCGGGTTGACCCGCAGATCCGCCCAGGGAATTTGGGCGGTGTCGCCTTGAGCGGCGTCGTACAGCTCGTCGAACCAGCCGGTGGCGTCGCCCCGGGCCAATGACTCCTGGGCCAAACGTCGCGCCGTCGAACGATCGGGTCCGGCCATGACGACCGCCTTCGGTCTTGCTCCAACCACTAACCACCATCCGCCGACCACTACCCCGCCGTGATCTTTTCGATCTGCACTTTGGTGTACAGCTGGCGGTGTCCCGTCTTGCGGCGATAGGTCTTGCGGCGGCGGAACTTTTGTACGGTCAACTTGGGCCCTTGCGTGACGCCCAGCACTTTGGCCGTTACGACCGCGCCGCCCAACGTCGGCTCGCCCAGCGACAACGCGGTGCCGTTGCTGTAGGCCACGACCTGGTCGAATTTCAGAGCGATCGCCCGAGGAGGCATCGCGGTAGTCGATGACCAGTTCCTGCCCCTCGGTGACTTTGTATTGCCGTCCGCCGTCGATGATGATCGCGTACATGGTTCAGTCCCAGTCGTTCGAAACGCCCGAATGGTAGGTTGGTAACAAGTTTCCACGGGTGCCACTGGCGTCTCGCCAGTGAACCCCTCGAGTCGACGCTGCACTGGCAAGATGCCAGTGGCACGCAACCATTTGAGCCCTACAGTCTAGCGAAATCACGCCCGGCAGTCGAGGGCCGCGCGGACTGCAAAAACCGCTCCCTACGTGGCAATTTTCATCTCCCGGCCTTGCGAGTCGTGGCATTCGACCACCAGGTGCTCCGGCGAAACGCCCTCGCGCGCCGAAGATCTGCACCGAAATCTTGTTTTCGTCCTCCAGCCGCGACAGCTCGCGGCGCTTCTTGTTGTTCAGGTAGGTGGCCACGTCGTCGGCCACGGTGACCGTCACCTTGGCCACGTCGGCGTGCTGGCGTGGCCAGGATCAACAGCCGCACCACCTCGATCGCCATGCTCTCGGCCGTTTTCACCACGCCGCTGCCGGTGCAGCCGGGGCAGTCCTTGTAGACGCTGCGCTTCAGGCTGGGGCGGATCCGCTGCCGCGTCATTTCGATCAGGCCGAAGGGGCTGGTGCGCAGGATCTTCGTGCGGGCCCGATCGCGCTTCACGGCGTCGCGCAGGGCGCGCTCGACGCCGCGGCGGTGCCGTTCCTTGCGCATGTCGATGAAGTCGTTGACGATCACGCCGCCCAGGTCGCGCAGGCGCAGCTGCCGGGCGATCTCGCGGGCGGCCAGCAGGTTCATCTGGTAGGCCGTTTCCTCGGCCGAGTCGTCGGCGCGGAAGTTGCCGCTGTTGACGTCGATGGCCACCAGGGCCTCGGTCTGGTCGATGACGATCGAGCCGCCCTGCCGCAGCGGCACCTTGCGCTGGTGGATGCAGGCGATTTCGTCGTCGAGGTTGTACTTGTGGAACAGCGGCTCCTTGCCTTCGTAGAGCTGCAGGCGGTTGACGTAGCGCGGCATGACGATTTGCAGGAATTCCTTGGCCCGCTCGTAGGCCGTCGGCTCGTCGATGTAGATCGCGTCGACGTCGCCGGTGAAGATGTCGCGGATCGTGCGGATGATCATGTCGCTTTCTTCGTAGATGTCGACCGGCGCCGGGATGCTTCTTGATCCGCCGGACGATCACCTTCCACAGCCGCAGCAGGTAGGCCAGGTCGCGCGAGAGTTCGCTTCTTGGTGCGGTCGATGCCGGCGGTGCGGACGATGAAGCCCAGGCCCTTGGGCGGATTCAGCTCGAGCATGATGTCGCGCAGCTGGCGGCGGACCTCGTCGTCCTCGATCTTGCGCGACACGCCGACGCGGCCCAGCGCCGGCATCAGCACCAGGTAGCGGCCGGGAATGCTGATGTAGGTCGAGAGCGTCGGGCCCTTGGTGCCGATGCCTTCCTTGATGACCTGCACCAGCACTTCGTCGCCGCGGCGGAGGATGTCCTGGATCGGCGGCTTGACGCGCGGCCGGGCGCCGGGTCGCGGCGGGCGATGGCGGCCGCGCGGGCGGCCCTCGTCGCCGCCGCCGCTGCCGCCGTCCTCGTCGGGCACGTCATCGCCCACGTCGACGTCGGCCCGCGCCGCGTGCGAGCCGCTCTCGATCGGCTTGTCCGGATCGTAGCCGCCCTGGCGAAAGTACTGCGGCTCGACGTCGCTGATGTGCAAAAAGCCGTTGCGGCCGACGCCGAAATCGACGAACGCGGCCTGGATGCTCGGCTCCAGGTTGACGACCTTGCCCTTGTAGATGTTGCCGACGTAATTGTCCTGGCTGGTGCGCTCGATGTACAGCTCTTCCAGGACTCCGTCCTCGACGATCGCGATCCGGCATTCCTCCGGCTGCGACGACGTTGATCAGCATTTCTTGCTTCATTCTGTGATTGCTTTCTGTGTTCGGATGTGTTCGCTTGGCGAGTCGCGTCGGTTCGGCATCAGGTCTGGCGGTCGTCGGCGATCGCACGAGGCGAGTCCGGCGCGCTAGTGACGTGCGTCGCTGCATCCAGGTCGATGCGGTGCTCGACGCGCTGTCCTACACGACCGAATTCGGGCAGGATCTTCGTCAGTTCCTCGCGCAAATAAGTTCTTGATGTCGCGGGCGTTTTCCAGTCGCCAGCGCCCGCTCGGCCACCTGCTGGCATTGCGGGATCGTCGACGCGTGCGGCAAACCTTCTTGATCTCCGGGAATCGCAGCTGGGCGTCACGCTGAAGCTGCCGCAACCCATGCCCAACAGCAGCATCGTGTACAGCGGGTTGCCGCTCATCTGGCCGCACATGTTGATCGGCACGTCCCTGCGCGTCGGCGGCCTTGATCGGCCATGTCGATCAGCCGCAGCACGGCCGGATCGGCCGGCGTTGTACAGGCCGGCCACGTCCTTGTTGCTGCGGTCGACGGCCAGCGTGTACTGAGATCAGATCGTTGGTGCCGATGCTGAAGAAATCGACCTCCTCGACGAAGTGATCGATCATCATCACGGCGGCCGGCACCTCGACCATCATGCCGACCGGCATGTCGCGGTTGAATGGCGATGCCTTCCTCGTCCAGATCCTCCATCACGTCGGCCAGCACCATCTTGGCCTGCCGCAACTCCAGCAGCGTGGTGATCAGCGGAAACATGATGCCGCATGTTGCCCAGCGACGCTGGCCCGCAGGATCGGCCCGCAGCTGCGTGCGGAACAGCGGCAGGTTGCTTGAGCGACAGGCGGATGCTGCGCAGGCCGAGGAACGGATTGCGCTCGTCCTCGGCGTCGGCATGTTCGGCAGCTTGTCGGCGCCCAGGTCGAGGTGCGGATCACGACCGGCTGGCTCGCCCATCGCCGTGACCACGTCGGAGTAGGCCTGCGTAGTGCACCTCCTCGGTCGGGCTCGGCGTCGCGCGCCGAGGTACAGAAACTCGGTGCGATACAGGCCGATGCCGTCGGCTGCCGCGCTCGACGCAATGCTCGACCTCGTGGGGAAACTCGATGTTGCCGAACAGTTCGATCCGCACGCCGTCGGCCGTTTCGGCCGGCAGGTCGCGGAGCGTTTCGAGCTTGCGCGGCTGCGATCGATGTTCTGCTCGGCCTCGTGGCGATAGCGGGCGAGCGTCTCCTCGTCGGGCTGCAGGATCACCAGGCCCTGGTCGCCGTCGATGATCACCAGGTCGCCGCCGGAGACGTCGGTCAGGAATGGGCCGGTGCCGACGACGGCCGGAATTTCCAGGCCTTCGGCGACGATCGCCGTGTGGCTGCCCGGGCCGCCGATTTCGGTGACGAAGCCGCGGACGAACGTCGCGGTCGAGATTGGCCGTTTCGCTGGGCGTGAGGTTGTGGGCCAGCACGAGCACCGGCGAGATGAGCTGCGACAGCTCCTCGCGGCGCCGGCCCAGCAGGTTGCGCAGCAGCCGCTTCTCGATGTCGAAGATGTCGTTGGCCCGCTCGGCCAGGTAGCTGCTTTCGAGCGATCTGAAAGACCTTGGCGTAGCGGCGCAGGGCGCGGCTGACGGCGTACTCGGGCGAGTAGTGCCGCTGGCGGATCATGCTCCTCCAGCTCGGCCGCGCAGCGCCGGATCGTGGAGCATCTGCAGGTGGGCGGAGAAGATGGCGCCGTATTGCTCGCCGAGCTCGCGGCGACACGGCCTCGCGGTTGCGCTCGATTTCGGCGGCGGCGGCGGCGATCGGCCTGGTCGAGCCGCTCCAGCTCGTCGTCGACCGCGTCGCGCGCGACGAACCGCCGAGGGATGCGAAATCCCTCGTTGTCCATCACCAGCGCTTCGCCGATCGGCCACGCCGGGCGAAACGGCAATTCCTTGTAGTTTTTGCATGTGACGCTCTTCGCGGCGCACCAGTGGGATGCGATTGGTCGCGGCCGTGGGGCCGCACAATCGGTAATCGACCACTCGTCGGCGCGGGCCTCGGAAAGCCCGCTTACGCCACGCTTCGTCTAGTCGTTTCAGCGGCGTGCCAACGGCCCGTTCGAGTTCTCTAAGGGAGAACGGGCGGCGTGTCACGCGGCTACTGTTTATTCCACGGTTCCATTTTCGCCGAAGTTGCGCACGATCAACTCCGCCAGCGCGTCGAGCGCCGCTTGAGCATCGGGCCCGGTGGCCTCGAGTTGCAACTGCGGTGCCCTCCACGGCGGCCAGCGTGAGGATCGCCAAGATGCTCTTGCCGTCCACGCGCTCGCCGTCTTTGATCACTTCGATGGTCGATTGGTATTGGCTGGCCAGCTTGACGAACAGGTCGGCGGGCCGCGCATGCATTCCTTGCGGGTTGGTCACGACGACGGTTCGACTAACGGTGTCTTCGGCCATAATGTCGCGCACAATCGCGTTCCGACGACCAGCATTCCGATCGATTAGCGTCCCGGTCGATTCAGCGTTCCAGTCGATCAGCTCCGCACCGGCTCCATGACACGCGGTCCGAAGGCCTGCCGCGCGAGTGCCGCCGAATCGTGCGGCCCGGCTACGAGACGAAGCCGTTGTTGTCGGCTTCGTCCAGCAATTGCCGGATGTCGTCGGCGGTCGTCGCTTGCTTGAGAAACTTGCAAAAGGTGTCGTCGCGCAGTTGCCGTGAAATGTTTTCCAAGGCCCGCAGGTGATCGCCCGGGCGGTCGGGAGGCGAGATCAGCAGGAAGAAAAGCTGCACCTTTTCGCCGTCCAGGCTGTTGAAGTCGATGCCGTCGCTGCTGACCGCCACGGTGCCGACCAGTCGCTGCACGCTGGGGTGCTTGGTGTGCGGAACGGCCACGCCGCGGCCGATGCCGGTGCTGCCCAACTCCTCGCGCTTCATGATCGCCTTGACGATGCTGTCGACTTCGTCCGCCGAGATTCTGCCCGGCCTCCAGCAGCGCGCCGATCATCTCGCGAATCGCGCCTTCCTTGTCGTCCGCCGCCAGCTGAGCCCGAATTGCCTCGCTGCTCACAAAATCGCCAAACTTCATACCCTCATATCCTTTCTCACCGTGTCATGCCGCGCCGCCCGTGACGTCTGAGGCAACCAGGGCTATTGCCGCCGCGCACACCGTCGAACCCTATTCGGTACCCGGTTGTGCTTCCGTCGGAGGCGGTCCCGTGCCGGGAAGTCGCCGTGCGGTGATGGTCTTGAACTTTCTCTTTATATTTGCGCAGTTGTTGTTCGAGCTTGTGGATCACGCCGTCCAGCGCGGCCATCAGGCTCGTCGATTGTTCGGCGGCCACGAAGTCGTGCTTGTGCTCCGCCGAAACGCGGATGTCGACGATCGGATTCTGCTCGTGTTCCAAATCCACCGTGACTTCGATCGCCGAAAGCCGCTCGAACAGCCGAGCCAGCTTTTCCACCTTGGCCGTCATCTTGACGCGAGTGGCTTCGCTCAGATGGCCGTGTCGAACCGAAATGTTGATTTGCACGGAAGTTGTGCTCCTTCAGCTAACCCAAAACTCGGCTTCGGGTTGTGGCCGGCGGCGGCATGGTGAAACACGACATTTTAGCGATTCGGCCCCCATCGGACAAACGCGGTCTGCCCCGCAATTGCGGCCGCAAAGCGCTGACGCGCCCTTGTCCAGCTTGCCACTGGCCCCAGTTTAGCCTTTTAGCCAGCGCACGAAAGGGGGTTCGCTGTTTGCCCTGAATTGTCGCCGCGAATCGCCAGCGCAAGGGGGCCGGCACTGCTGCTGCGGCGGACGACCGCCCCGGCAAGAGTCAGCTGGGGGCCTTTTCGGAGGCTTTCGCGGCCGCCTTCGGCTTGGTCGAGGAGGCAGCCCGGGGCATGATCTTGCCCTGACGCAGCTTTTCCCGCCAGGCGTTCACCGCCGAACTACGCTTCTTCGCCAGGTCGCCCGGATAGTACCCGAAATTGGACAGGCCGGTGATGTTCTGCAAGTTCCAGAAGGCCAACACCCGCACGTCGAGCGAGTCGTGGTTCAAGGCGTCCACCAGATCGCGATCGGCGCCGTTTTTCAAATCCTCGGCACTGTAGCCCCACAACATCCGGTACAACGCGGCGGCGTCGGCGTTGCGCTGTTTGTCGAAAGCGGTGCGAACCTTGGCGGCGACTTCTGGGCTGCGGGCGACGCTGGAGCGCAATTCGTCGATGTACGTCGGCCACAGGGTCTTGTCGTCTTTTTCGTTCAACGCTTCGCTGCACGCTTCGAAACTGCCCAAGTAACAGGCGCTGCGGATCGCCAACGAGCGGACCTCGCGGCGGCGTTCGGTACCCAGCTCTTTGAGGATCAAGCTGATGGGACGCTCCGGCGGCAACAACGGCTCCAGCGTGGTGACGGCGCGGTGGTCGAACGCGTCGAGCGCCTCGGAGGTCACCCACTTCGGAAAGTCAGCGCCGGCCGCTTCAATTCCGCCGCCGACGAGCGCGCGCTGCGCCGGCGCTTGCAGTTCGACGGGCGCATCGCCCTGCCGCAGCCGAATCAGTCCGCTCGTGACGTACAGATCGACCGCCAGCGGCGCCAAGCCCTCGCTCGGATCCTTGCCGGGCGGCAACACCCGACGCACCTCCAGCGCCAACGTCGACTCGGCGTCGACGAACACGAGTTGCTCGAAACGTTCGTCCAAATTCACCTGCAGCGCGTTGCCCGCCTTGCCGACCGTCATCATCAACACCCGGCCGTATTCGATGGCCACGATCGGAACGCCCTGGTCGGTCCAGCCGACCAATTCCAAAAGCGCCGCGCCGTCGGGTTGGATCGAGATGTTCGTGCTCAACGTCAGCACGGGCCGGAAGCAGGGGAGCGACAACAGTCGATCGCCTTTGGACAAAGGCGCCATGTACGCCAGCCGCTTCCAGTCGCCCGCCTCGGCGTCGTACTTCAAGAGCACTTCTTTCTTGGACGTGTAGCGGCCGAACCCTTCGGCTTCGGCGCCAGCCCGCTCGGCGGCTGGCTCGGCGGAAGCTGCCGGCGTGTTGTCGGCATCCTCCCTGGCAGGGCCCTTGTCGTCCGCCGGCTGGGGCTTGGTTCCGTCGCCGGGCTCGGGCGCCGGCGGCGCGGCGGCATCTTCAGCCGGCATCGCCTCGGCGGGTTCTTCCGCCGGGTCGTCCGCATCCGTTTTTGGCACAGCGTCAGAAGGCATAGCGTCGGCCGATGCACCGTCGACGGTTTCGGTCGGCAGATCGGCAGCCGGCGCCGCCTGCGCGTCGGAAGCCGTCGGCGCGCCGGCATCGGCATTTTCGGCGGGCGACTCGCCGCCGGAACCGGGAACCAGCGCCGTGACACGCTCGCGCCACTGGGCCGGGCCGAAAACCATCAAGGCGCCGCAGGTCAACAGGGCCGCAATCACCACCGTGGCGGCCACCGGCCACAGCCTCGAACGCGACGACTCGCGCAGGTACTCGGGAACCTCCGGCTTGGCGCGTTGCGCGGCCCCATGCAATGCCGGAGGGCTCGCGGCGGCAGCAGCCGACACGGGCGCGTCGGCTTGCACCGGCGGAGCATCGACGTGGGAAGCCAGCCGATACATCCGCTGACGAGATTCCGGATTGATCTCGGCCGGCTCGCCCAGCACTAGCGTCAGGATTTGATGCCCGGAGGCCACTTCGGCCAGATGGACGTCGGATTCCAGGCAAATCTTCTCGAATTCGGGCACCCGATCGGTCGGCAGCGTGTTGTCGAGATACTCGGCCACCGTGTTGGGATCGGTGGCCAGGCCCCGGCCGACGACCGGCGGAACGCCCAGCCGCAATCTTCGCATGCAGTCGCGGGTTCGATGCACGAGGTTGGTGGCAAACTCGCTTTCTTCGACCTTCTTGGCGATGTCCTCGCTATCCTCGGGCTCGAGGATGTCGTCCAAGTACGCCAGCAGCGTCCGCAACGTCAATCGCATAACGTCCCCTCAGTGATGTGCCAGATACCGGGCGAGGCCTCTTCCCGCCTCTCATGTTAGTGGGGTTGAGAGCGGCGATCCGTACACGACAGGCGGAATTTTTTTGGACCCGGCCAAAAGTGCCCTGTTTTTTTGCGGAAATCGCCACTGGAGCAGCCCGACGCTGCCCGTTGTTGGGGTTCGGCGGTCGACGGGCCCGAATGACGCGCCGCGGCGACGCGAATTTTTCGCGTTGCGTTTTGGTGAGACGCGAATCGCCGTGTAGAATTGAGCTAGACGCGCGGACCCGCATCGGGCCCGCGAATCGGGCTACAGCTTTCAGGTTCCTTTTGTGTCCGCTCATGATCGCATCCGCCGCCAGCAGCTAGTCCTGCAAGCCGAGGGTTATCTCGAGCTCGGGATGCCGCACCATGCGCTGGCCGTGCTGGCCCGCTTCGGTGCCGCCGAAACGCTGCCCGTCCATGCGTTGTATCTGCAAGGCGAGGCCTTGCGGGCGTTGGACCGCTATCAAGAGGCGATCGAGCCCCTGTCGCGCGCCGCGCAAGCGGATCCGAACAACACTCACGTGTGGCTCGCGCTAGGTTGGTGCCACAAACGCACCGCGCGGATCGATCTGGCCATCGAGTCGCTCGAAGAGGCGCTGGCCGTCGAGCCCAATGATGCGCTGATCAGCTACAACCTGGCTTGCTACTGGGCCCTGGCGAAAAACAAGCGGCAGGCGCTGGCGTATCTGTCGCGGGCTTTCGATCTCAAGGACGACTATCGGGCTTTGGTGGCCAGCGAGTCCGACTTCGACGCCATCCGCGCCGATCCGGCCTTTCAGGCCCTGGTCAAGGTGACGGTCTAGTCTTCTGTAGCCGGGGTCTGCGGCTCCGGAATTCCTGCGAGTTACCCGGCCTCACAGAGGCCGGCTACAGACAGCACCGTCAAAACACGAGAGTCCCCGGTCTGGCGTCGAGCGGCCAGACCGAGGACTCGTGTCGCACATCCCTGTGGCGTACTTGCTCGCTCCTGTTCGCTTTAAAAGGCCCAGGCCAGGCCGGCAAAGCCGCCGTGCATGATCAGGGCGCCGCTCTGCTTGACCTGGGCAAATCCCGCGCTGTCGGCCAAGAAGGGCAAGAACTGATTGTCGGCCAACGCCAGGTTGGCGATTCCGATCACGCGATAGCCGACGAAGGCCCGAATGCTCGGAGTAATGGCATAGTTAATTCCGGTGTCGACTTCGCCCAGGAAGGCGACGTCCGACTTGTAGGCCTTGATGTCGAACGACGAGATGCCGTCGCCGCTAAACAACTCCGTGCGGCAGACCATTTGATTGCCGAACAGACCCGCCTTGGGAATGAAGAACACGCCCAAGCGGTTGGTGAGCATGGTGTTGATTAAGGCGCCAAGCTGGGCACCGTACAGGTTGTTCGTGCAACGGAACTTCAGATAGGCTTCGTCCGCGCCGCCGTTGTCGCCAAAGTTGAAGCCGAAGGCGACCGAGCCGTAGGTCAGAGTTTCGTCGAAGCGGAAGTAGCGGAACCCGGCCAGGCCGACCACCTGCAGGAAACCGTTGTTGTAGAACTGGCCTTGCAATACGTTGACCTCGAAATTCTGGATGCTGTCGGAACGCCAGATCTTCTGTTGGTGGGCATTATCGAAGAAGCCGCTCGCTGGGTTCGCCCCGATGAACACGCCCCCCAGATCGATCGGCGTGCTCAACGCGGTGTTGATGTTGCCGGTCTGGTCGGTGACTTCCGAATAGCCGTTCATGTCGGCCACGGACCAGTAGGTGAAGGCGATGCCGGGCCCGCCGCTGCCGCAGCCGCCGCAGCAGTCGCCGCAGCCGCTGCACCCGCAAAAGCCGTAGCCCACGGTCACCTGGCCGCCGCCGCTCCAGCCCGCCACGGCGTTCTGGGTGTTCATCAGCTGGTTCGGGTTGTTGTTGGTTTGAAACGTGGTCCAGTACGGATTGGCCCGGTTGCGGCTCATGACCAGGCCGCCGACGGCTCCGAACCATTTGCGCAGCCGACATTGCACCCTTCGCAGTCGTCCCAGCACGGCGCATGCAGCGCGTCGTCGAAGCTGGTCGAGTTGGTCGACTCGCTGGGGAGCGATTCTTCGGGCGGGGCTTGCGTTTGGGCCCGATTGTTAAACGACGAACTGAAGGGCTCGGCCGCCTTGGGGCCCTGGGCCGGTTTGGGGCTCGTGGTATAGCTGGCGGTCACAAGCTCGCTCGAAGCCGGCGTAACGCGGGGCAGGGGGAGCAGCGAAGGCTGCCCACCGTCGCTGCTTTGAGCGTTGGCCTGGCTGGTCGCCCAACCCAAGCCCGCCAGCAGGATCAGTCCAGTCGTGCAGAAGGATTTCATCAGAACCGACTCCTTTCAGTTAGCCAATCACGACTCTCGCGACTCCTCCGTGACGGCGGCGCGAAAGCTACACTGCGCTGCCATTCGACGCGTGGGAATCCATTCCACGAACACAATCCTTTCACTCACTACACCCATCGTCAGCCCACCCGGCGCGCAATTCGACGATTGCACCGGTTCAATCAGATTTTTTCTAAAGGCGGCCGCGCTCTTCGGAGCGATCGGTGTGACCCTCACAGCACGTCCGCAAACGCATTCGCGCTCGCCACGGCACATCCGCTAGAGTCCGCTGTCACTGCCGGCGCGACCGCTACCACGCGCACAGCCGAGCGACGCCAAATCGCCGCTCCAGCGGAACAGACCGCGCATTTTCTCGGCAAAGTCGCGGGATACGGGCGATTGATCGCCCTTGGACGGATCGAGTCGGCGCGGAGCGATTGTGCCGGCTGTAGCGGACGTGCGGCCGCGCGGCCCTCCTCCCGCCTCACCTGCCGGCCACGTCGTCGCCACGCCGACTCGCGGCGCGCCACGCAGGCCGCGTCCACGAGATCCGTCACATGGCTCTCCTTATTCCGCAGGGCGTGGCGTTTTGGGTGAATCGCCCGCGGACTCTGCCGCCGGTGGGAATTCCGCGCACCGCACCAACCGCGATACGTACAGATCGACGCCGCCATAGTGTTCGACGTCAACGCCCGACACATTTCTGTCACGAGCGGATGAGAAGTACAACTCGCGGCCGTCGGTCGAAATGCTGGGTTCGGCGGCGCCCTGGGCGCAAATCCGCGGTGGGAATCGTCGCGGCGACTGCCAGTTGGCCGTGGGAGTGCCCCGATACGCCCACCAGATTTCCTGCGAGTATGCGACCGGCGAAAAAGGGATATTCCACAACAGAACGAGGTCGTCGGCAGAGATGGCGCTGTCCGACTCGATCTTGTCGCTATTAACAGGCGGCCCCACGGGCTTGGCGGGTTCAAACGGTGCGGCCGGCGACGACCGGCGAGCAAACAATAGGTCGAACCCAGTCGATTCGGCCGTCTGTCGAGTGAACCACAACGTCAAACCGTCGGCGGACAAGGAAGGACTGCGATCGTGGTTTGCGGTGTTGATGTGTTCGCCCAAGTTGACGGGCAGCGACCAGGGCGAATCGGCTGTCTTTCGCGTCGACACGTAGATGTCGTATTCGCCTATGCCACCACGCCACTCCGCCGCGAAGAACAACTGCAAGCCATCCGTCGACAGGCATGGGTCGCCTTCCCAACGGATTGAATTGATGACCGGTCCCATGTTTTCCGGCGCACCCCACGCCGCGTCCTTCGAAGCGCGACGGCATTGCCAGATATCGACGCCGTTGTCGGCCAACCCGCCGCGCCCGTGATACAACAGCGTTAGCCCGTCTGCCGAAATAAACGGCGAGTGTTCATTGCCCGAAGTGTTGATCTTTGCGCCAAGGTTCTCCGGCTCGCCCCATTCCCATTGGTCCGCGCTCCACAAGTCAGCGATACCCGCTGGCGGCGACGTGCCCACGGTTCGGCGTTGCGGCGGGCGATTGAGCCACACGTCGACGCCCGCCTTGCGGCTGGCGAACAAGAGGTCCGGCATCCGGTCGCCGTCCACGTCGCCTATAGCCAGGTTCGACGAGGGCACGTCGGAGAGCTCGGGCCCCGGTGAAAAGTGCCCGTGGCCGTCATTCAGCCAAATCCGCCGCTTCGTGCCAAAGCGAAAACCTGGCACGGTCACGGCGTCCACGTCGCCGTCGCCATCCAGATCCGCGAGGCGGACCGTTTCACTCGAGGACTCTCCGACGTAATTCCTCGGCGGTTCGAAGCGACGCCCTCCGGCGTTGAACACCAGCGTATCGCCCGTCATGGTCGTGAAATAAAGATCCAAATCGCCGTCGCCGTCGAGATCGGCCGCCGCCAGGCTGATGCCGTCGAGCACCGGCTCGGTAATATCCGCCGCGTCGAACTTGGCGTGTCCGTCATTCCACCAAATCGCCGACATGCCCCCCAGTCGCCCGGCAACAATGTCGATCGCGCCGTCGCTATCCAAATCGGCCAACGCAACGCACGTGGACGTCGGATACGGGAGCCGGGCAACCGATTCGAACCGCGCCGCGCCGTCGTTCAACAGGATTTCCACCCCTCCCAACCAATGCGATATGACGACGTCGTTGTCCCCATCTCCGTCCAGGTCGGCGCTCACGGCCTCAGCGGGGACGCCAGCTGGAAACACTTGCGGCGTTTGCAAGAAATTGCCGCGCCCGTCGTTCAGCCAGACGCCGCTACCCTCTGGGCCTTGCACGATCACGAACGCATCCAAGTCGCCGTCGCCGTCGAAGTCGGCCAGGGCCAGCGTGAAATGCCGCGTATTGCCCCCCAGCATCTGGCCGCTGTCGCGGAAGCCGCCGCGACCGTCGTTCAGCCACACCCGGCACGGCTCTTCCATCGAAGCGGTAAAGGCGTCCAAGTCGCCGTCGCCGTCCAAGTCGCCGAGCGCGACGTCGGCCGGAGTTCCTCCGACCAAACGCTGGCTCTCGACGAAGCGCGACGGCGCGTTGGCCAGCGCGCTCTCTGATCCAGTCGTTGCCTGGGAATCGCCAACCGTGGCGGTCGTCCTTTGCGAATAGCCAAACCACAGCGCGCCGAGCACCAAGGCCGCGGCCGCGCTCAACCACAAAGCTCGCCGCCTCGTTTCTGACCGCAGGCCAGGGCGAATCCCCGGCGCGGCAGAATCTTCGCTCGGTCCGGATAGCGCCAGTGCTTCGGCCAACGCGGCGGCGCTGGCGAAACGGTCTTCGATGCGCTTGGCCATCGCCTTCAGACACACCGCTTCGAGCGCCGGGTTGATCGCGCCGTTGAGCTCGCGCGGCGGGGTCGGATCCTTGTGCACGATCTGTCCGATCACCGATGCCATCGAGCCCTCGTAAGGCCGCCGACCGGTCAGCAACTGGTACAGAATCACGCCCAGCGCGTAGGTGTCGGCCGCCGGGCCAATTTCGTTAACGTGGCCTTCCACCTGTTCGGGCGCCATATACGCCGGGCTGCCCACCAGCGCGCCGGTACGCGTCAACTCAATCTCACCCGCGCCGCCGCGCCAGGCCAAACCGAAGTCCGTAATCACCGGTTCGCCGCGCGCGTCCAAGAGCACGTTGCCCGGCTTCAGATCGCGGTGGACGATTCCCGCCTCGTGCGCCACTTCAATCGCTTCGGCCATCTTTCGCACAAGCGCAACGGCTTCGGCGGGTGCCATCGGTTGGCGAGTCCGCAATTTCTCGTGCAGCGTCGGCCCAGCGATATAGGCCATCGCTAGGTAATGACGCCCATCGATCTCGCCTGCCTCAAACACCGGGCACAAGTTGGCGTGCCGCACGTTGGCCATCGCGCGAGCTTCGCGCAGGAATCTCGGAATCGCCTCGGCCTTCGACGCCGGATCGAAGAAGGGCGCCTTGAGCGCCACGCGCCGATCGAGCTTCTCGTCGTAAGCCAGGTAGACCACTCCCATGCCGCCGCGTCCCAGTTCGCGTTCCACGCGGAAACGCCCGAACTGCGGCGGCAACGGATCGATGGTGACCGCCGCGAATTGCGAAATGCTGGGGGCCGTGGACTCGCTGGCGCGCCCAGAGAGGGTCCTGCCCGAGGCCGCCGACCGCGCCGCATCGTCGTTTTTCAGAGCGTCGGCCATCGGGGCCAGAACGGGGAACCGCTCGAGATACTCGTCGATCGCGACGGTCTCTCCCTGTCGTCGGCGATAGGCGATCTCTTCGCGAACCAGTTCAGCGGCCAGCGGCCCGCGCAATGCGGCCGAAGCCTCGGCCAAGGCGTCCTCGATGCGCGGACTTTGCCCATCCTTCATCGATTGGACGAACGGCTCGCAAGCCGCGTCGAGATCGTCCAACTCAACGTCGCTCAAGCTGGCCAGCGGATCAAGCGAAGGCGACGACATGGCAAACCGGATGAGAATTGGCGGATCCGAGGCGGCCGCTCGGTGCGGCCCACCCCCTATGTTTACTTATTGTCCTTCCGGGCACGGTGCCCGACAGGAACGGGAAAAAAACGCCGCCGCCGGCCGTCACGGTTCGGCCTTGGCCGGCGGTTCGTCGGCATCCAGCATCGCTTGCCAGCGCCGCCGAATGCGCTCCAGCTTTCGCTCCACGGTTCGCTCGGTGACATTGAGTTGCCGGGCGATTTCGGCGCTGGTGAAACCCTCGATCTTGCGCTCCACGATCTGCTGCAAGTCAGGCTCCGATAAGGAGGAAAGCATCGTCGCGCACGTCTCGGCAATTTCCACGGCCAGCTCCGGTGTCTCGTCATCGCTCGCCACGCCCTCGATGCCCGTCGCATCGTCGTGCTGCCGCGGAATATCCCCCTCTTCCAGCGTTCGCTGCTGATCGCGAACCTGCCGCTGGTCGTAGCGGTGCCGGGCCATGATCTTGCGGGCGGCGATGCACAGCAGCAGCCGCCAGAAATTGTCGCGCCCCTACAAGGCGGTGATCCGCTGCGAGGTGATGCCGCGGCAAACGCTACGGAAGGCGCTGGCGGCCAGGTCGTCCTCGTCGTACACCCGCTGCGTTTTGGCGTTCAGCCGTCCCCGGGCGTAGTGCAGCAGCCGATCGGAGTAGCGGGCCCACAGCTTGGCCGCCGCTTCTTCGTCGCCTTCGCGCAGCTTCTGACACCACAGGGTGACCGATTCGTCCATTGAACGCATTTCGTAAGAGAGAATGATCAAAAGAGTTAGGTGGGCACGGAGGCGGAACGGATGGGCACTCGGGCAGAGCGGGTTTCGCCATTATGGAAGGTGGTTTGGGAAAGTTCAAGATTTTTTGCAAATCCCTGTCGGTATCAGGGCCCGGTTGATCACTAAGTCATTAGCAGAGGCGTTTTTTTGACAAAAGACCGACGCCGGCCCAACGCCGTGGAGCAGGCCGCGACGCGGAAAACAAGATCCGGCGGCGTGGATTCGACCGAAGTCGTCCGATTACGCAGCTACGTGCAGAAGGGAATGCTAATGTTCCGACCGCGGCGCCACTTTGCGATCGCTGTTGCCGCGATCATTTTCGCAGCCGCTGGCCTGAGCTCCACCGCCTCGGCCACGCCACTGGATGTTCGCGTCGCGTGGGATTACGACGGCATCAACGATCCTGGTTCGTATGCCCCGAATTCACCCGCGGCCGACTTCAACGAAATCAAGGGACAATTCGCCAACCAAAACCAGACTTCCGGCCACAACGCCGCGAATCTGAACGACGCGATCTCCCCCTATCCGCTCACCAGCGTGGCAGTCACCTGGTCCGGCTGGCGGCGCTTCAATTCAAATATCCCGGCCGCGTTCTCAGCCGACCGAGATTGGGTGGACCGCGCCGGCACAGCCTCTCAACTCGCCGGCAACGACGGCGGCGCCGCCACGAATGCCTTGGTCACTTTCTCGGGGCTCACCAGCGGCAACAGCTACAAGGTCGAAATGGTCATGACGGGAGTTGGCGGCGTCCCTTGGAACGTGCGCATCAACTCGCTGGCTGCAAACCACAGCTTTCTCAACACGGCCGGCCAAAATGCCGCGGTCGCCGCCTGGAACCCGCAGACCAACGGTTCCAACCAGCGAGATTGGCTCGTATGGGATGCCGCATTGGCGACCGGCACAACCCTGACCATCAACTTCTCCAACGCAGGCAGCGCCGGGCTCGACGGACTCCACGCGATCCGCATCACGGGCGCCATCGTTCCCGAGCCGAGCACGTTCGTCCTGGGCTTGCTGGGCGCGGCCGGACTGTTCGCATTGGCGCGACGGCGAGCCACGATCGGGCAACTTGTCGACCGCCCAATCGGAGAACGTTCATGAACCTGTCCCTGCCGACGAAATCCCAATCGTTGGGTGCCCGGCTCATCAACGTCGAATTCACCTTGGGCGTAACCCGACGCCGACCGGCGCGGTGGTCGTCGGCAACGCTTGGCGCTGCCGTGGCATCGCTCGTCATGGCCGCTTCCGCTTCCGTCGCACCCATTTATGTCGATTGGACCAGCATTGCCAGTTTGAGCATGTTGTTCAACGCAGCAGCATGAATGAAGATAGAGGCACTGCGATGATTCGCGGATCGGGCGATTCAACCGGCAACTGCGTCACAAGCACTCCGAATGGAGAATTGTTCACCGTTTTTTCAATAAACGTGCGTAACCCCTCCGTTTCGCGGAAAGGATCGATCCGGCGTTGATATTTTACTTCGACGGGAATGCGCCATGTGCCGATCGTCATCACAAAATCGATCTCCGGCTCGCCGGAGCGCTCGGGCATGTGAGCCAAATCCAACGACGAAATCGTCGCCAACGTGACTCCGACCACGCTTTCAGCAATATGCCCAGCCAAAGAGCTCAAGTGCGGTTGTTGGACCAACTCGTCGGGTGCGAGCGGAATCAACTCTTGCAACCTACTCGCTCGAAGACCATGATCGGCCAGACAGATCTTGACGTTGCCTCGCTTTCGCTTGAGGCGAATCTCGAGCGGATCAATCAGCCGTAGCAGCAACGTGTCACCTAGAAATCGCAAATACTGGGTGATCCGTTGCGAGCCAACGTTCGCATTCAAGGCCCGCTGGGCTTCTCTGGCCAGCAACACCGGTGCTGGACACTGGCCAACATAGCGACATGCAAGTCGGAAGACTTCTTCCAGCAGCCGAGCGTCTCGCTTGCGCCGCGCTCTCCCACGCGCAAGTCATGTTGAATGACTCTTTGAATGACCGTCTCATTGAGCTGGTCAGCCAACACGCTCCATGCAATGTCAGGCCGTTGATGCACCAACGGATAGCCGCCTCGATCGGAAAACCATCGAAAGGCGGGTTGGACCATCGCGTCGCGTGCTTGTCCGTGAGCGGCCAACTCACGCCAAAACTCCGACTTAGTCAGTGGTTCCAATCCATTGTCGGCGAGAAACGGCGGTCCTAGCTCGATTGCGTGAAAGGCCGCGATTTCCGTCAGCGTCAACACGCCAGCTTCCAAGGTGGCAATTCTGCCAGCCAGGCTGTCGCGGCCGAGTTCGATCCGCAACGCCGAACTTCCTGTCACGACCACGGTCGTCGCTGAGTTGTCTACCAGCGACTTGAGCTGGGGCGCCCAGTCCGTCAGATTCTGCACCTCGTCGAGAAATAGATAGGTTCGCTGGCCGCTTTGCGCGACTGCATTCAAAGTGCGTTTAAGGACTGCTCGTTCATACCAGTCGGCCAGACGCAGGATCGGTTCAGAGACGTTCCGCAATTCAGGCAAATCGTCGCACTGTATGCGAAAAATCAGATGTGGGGGAACGCCCTCCTCCAGCAAGTCTTTCAAGACCTGCAATTGAGCGGTGGTCTTGCCGATTTGACGAGGGCCGCGCACGACGACAATCGGGGCCAACCGACGATCAACGCGCTGGCGTATTTGATGAACCAGATGCCGGCGTGTCGGAGGAAGCGGCGGAAGCGGCGGAAGCGGCTTGTCCTCCCACCACGGGTTCTGTCGGCGCAAGTCCTCAATCAGCGGAGCCGGCAGAGAATACTCAGGAAACAGGATTGATCCGCTCATGGAGTTACTATAGCCCTAACCGTTTGCTTCTGGCCAGCAGGCGCTCGACCCGGCGACATTGTCGAATTCCGGATTGAAAGGAGTCACACGGTCAGAATTATTTCCTCTTGGCAAGAATAATTCTGACGGCCTTTTAGCCGCGCGCGACTTCCTTTGCCAACTGCTGGTAATCCTCCGCGCCGTTGGAGCCCGGCGCGTAGTGGAAGATCGACTTGCCGAAACTGGGGGCTTCAGCCAGGCGAATGTTGCGGCGGATGCGGGTTTGAAAGGTGCGGGTCGCCGACCAGGGGCTGCGCGGCTGCCGGGTCTCGCGGAAAAACTGGTCGACGTCCTCGACTACTTCGGCCGCCAGCCGCGTGCCGCTCTCGTACATGCAATACACCACGCCGCTGAGCTTCAGCCGGTCGTTGAGCCGCTTGGCCACCAGGTCGATCGTTTGCAGCAACTTGCTCAAGCCGTGCAGCGCCAGAAAATGCGGCTGCATCGGCAGAAAAACCTCGTCCACCGCGGCCAGCGCGTTGAGCGTCAGGATGCCCAGCGACGGCGGACAGTCGATGAACACGAAGTCGAACCGCTCGCGGCACGCGGCCAACTTGTCGCGCAAAATCACTTCGCGACCCACCACGCCGACCAATTCGACTTCGGCGGCCGCCAGATCGATGTGCGAGCCGACAACCCACAGGTTCTCGCCGACCTCGCGCCAAACGTCGGCCAACTCGGCGTTGCCCGTCAGCACGTCGTACACGCTGCGGTCGTCGCGGGCCGGTTGCAAGCCCAGGTGCAGCGTGGCATGGGCCTGCGGATCCAGGTCGATCAGGCACACGCGCTGACCGGTGGCCGCCAGCGCGGCGCTCAGGTTCACCGCCGTGGTCGTCTTGCCCACGCCTCCCTTTTGGTTGATGATGGCAATCGATCGCATCGCTTGAGAGAACTCCTTTTCTGTCGCGGCACGGTGCGAAGGCACGCGAACCACGCGGGCCGATTATAGCGGACAGGGCGCGACGCGGACTAGAAGACTTGTAGCCGGCCTCTTTGAGGCCCGACCTTTCAGGGGAATGACGGGATCACAGACCCCGGCTACAGCGGGCCAGGTGCCAGCACGCCTCACGGCTTCTTGCCGTCCGACTGCAAGTAGGCGAATAGGTCGCGAATCTGCTGTTCGCTCAATTCGTCCAGCAAATTGTCGGGCATCAGCGAGACGGGCGATTCCTGGAGCTGTTCCAGGTCGTTGCGATTGAGCACGGTACGCTTGTTCTTGGCATCGAGCAGCGTGATCGTTTCGGCGGTCGATTCGGCCAACAGGCCCGTCATGACGCGGCCGTCGGTCGTCTGAGCGACGTGCGCGAGAAATTCCTGACGAATCATGGCACTGGGGTCGACGATGTTGCGAATCACCAGCTCGCGATTTTTGCGTTCGGCGCCGGACAGGTCGGGCCCCACGGCGTTGCCCTCGCCGTGCAGCTTGTGGCAAGTCGCGCAGGTCTTTTCGAACAGCGCGTGCCCGCGTTCGGCGTCGCCGGCGGCCCGGCCGAGCATTTGCCCGACGGCGGTGATTCGGCCCTGTTTTTCCAGAGGTGTCGCCGTTTGAACCCGTCCCCAGTGCTTGGCCACCAGCGCGGCAATCCGCGCGTCGTCCTGGTTTCGCAGTTGCTTCACCTGGTCAAGCGAAACCGCCGCCGGCGCGATCGTCTGGCTGTCGATCGCTTCCAGCAGCCGCAGCGCCCACGGGCGCCGGCTGCACAATAACTCGATGGCACGCCCTTGCGACTGCGCCGTCAACCGTGGATAAGCTCGCAGCACGACGTCGGCGACGCGCTCTTCATTGAAAGTGCCGACGGCCGAAAGGGCCGCCACGTGTACCCCCTCGGATTCAGCCCGTTCGACGAGCGTAAGCAGGCTCTCGATTGCCGGGGTCGAGCGGGTTTCGCCCAGCGCCCGAATCAGGGCGATGCGATCGGCTTCGGCCGCCTCTCGAGTAACGACAATCTGCATCGCCCGATCGACGGCATCGGCCACGTTCATCCGCAGCGCCAATTCGATGCTCAGCGTTTTCGCTTCCGGCCGGGCCAGCAACTTCGTCACGCCCGCGTCGAGCGGCGGCGGAACGCGCTCGAGCTTGCGCCCGACATCGCTTGCAGTATTCCCCTCAGGACTCGATCGTCGTCGCGGTCGGTTGGCGCAAGTTCGAGCAACTTCGCGCAAGCGGCAAAGCCCGACTCGCTTCCCTCGGCCGCGAATCGACGCGCGAGGCGCTCGATGATCGTGCCTTCGACCAGCGGGCGGCGCCAGGCGTCGCTCGACGCGACCAGTTGCAGCACCGCCGGCGTGTCGGAAATCGCCTTGTCTTCGATCGCCCACCACAACAACAGCGGAAGATGCACGTCGTCGACGTCCTCGTCGCGCCGCAACAATTGCTCGACAATCGGCAGGGCCTCGCCGGCCGGCAGTCGCTTGGCCGTGCAAGCCAGTTGACTGCGCACCACCACGCTCGCGTCGTCGTGGGCCAGTTGCACGAGCCGTTCTCGCAGCGGCGGATTGACGGTGTGCGCGTCGCCCAGCAGACGGACGGTCCAGGCGCGCACGTATTCGTGCCGGCTATCGAGCAGTTTTCCGGCCAGCTCGTCGTCGAGGCCGTCGCTGACGTAGATCGACCACAGGGCCTGCAGGGCTTCGCGCTGGTCGCCGCTGGCCAGCGCCGGCGTCAGGAGCTTGTCGACGATTGAACGGTCGCGGCGCTCGGCCAGAATGCGTCGCGCAGCGCGCGCATACCAATCGTTCGCATGCGTCAGCAGCGGGATCAAGTCGGCGGTCGCCTTCTTGCTCAAGTCGAACGGCGCTGCTTGAGCCGCTTTGAGCCCCGGCGGCGCAACCCGCCACACGCGGCCGTCCAGCCGGCTGGGCTGATACCACTGGCTGCGGTTTTTCGGCGAGGAATGCGAAATGTTGTAGTCGTACCAGTCCGCGATATACACAGCGCCGTCGGGGCCTACGGTCATATCCACCGGTCGAAACCAGATGTCGTCGGAGAGCACGAAATCGCCGGCGGTGCGCGTCGCAAACGTCGAGCCGCGCGTTTCGACCGTGCTCCAGCGGCAAGCGCTGTGTCGCGTATTGGGGGCAATGCAGGCGTCGTTGAACCGCGCCGGAAACGCGCCCCCCTGGTACAGAATGGCGCCCCCCGTCAGGCTGTCGCCGACATAGCCGTGGTGCAACACCGGCTGAAAATAACCGTAAGCATGCGGGTTGTGCAGCGGGCCGTGTTTTCCAAAACCTTTCACGTAATACGCGCCTTGAACGTGGTGCTCCAGAACCTCGACCTCGTTGCCGGCGGCGAACAGGTTGCCGAAGCGATCGAACTCGACACCCCACGAGTTGCCGCCCCCTTCGGCAAATAGTTCGAACTGTTTGCTGCGCGGATGGTAACGCCAAACGCCCTGTTGAAATCCAATGCCGCGAATGTCGGCCGTCGCCGTGCTGCCTTGCGCGCCGTACAGCCAGCCATCGGGTCCCCATGTCAGCGAGTTGGCAAACGCGTGCGCGTCCTCCATGCCAAAGCCCTTCAAGAGAACTTCCGGTGGTCCGTCGGGCACGTCATCCTGGTTGCGGTCGGCGTAGAACAACAGGTAAGGCGGCTGCACGACAAACACCCCGCCATAACCGAGTGCCATGCCCGAGGCCAGGTTCAAATCCGAAATGAAGTGCTTGACCGAGTCCGCATGACCATCGCCGTCGGTGTCCTCGCATATCGAGATCCGGTCCTGGCCCTTGGGGCCTTTGGGCGGCGGGTCGGGCACCCGGTCGTACTTGGTTCGCAGCCAGTTGTCCATTTCAACCGCCGTCAGCCCGTTCGGGTTCGGATACTGGCGGTATTGGAGCACCCACATGCGGCCGCGGTCATCGAAGCTGATCGATAGCGGTTGCGTGATTTCGGGCTCGGCGACCACCAGCGAGATTTCCAACCCTTCGGCCACTTTGAATCGCGTGGCCGCCTCGGCTGGCGCAAGCGGCCGAGGATGCTCCGCCGGCGCTTCGTCCCCCATGGCCCCGCTCAGACCACGCAACAAGAACGCCGCGTACAACAGGGTAAACGCCGCCAGCGGCGCGTACCGGCTGGGCGCGAGCTGCAAAGGTCGGCGGCGAGGTTCGGGTACCGAGTTCATGCCGGGCATTATAAGGGCCGCAAACGCGGGAATTGAGGGGGCGCTGGAAGTGCCTGGATAAGTCGGGCCCCCTGGGTGCGCCAGGGTCCGCCGTCGCTCGGACATTCGATATAAGTCCAGTCAAATTAGCGGCTTGTGGCGCGCCGACAGGTCGTTGCATCGCCAGAGATGTTTTTCTGGCATTCATCCGGAAAAACTATTGAATTCTGTTCCGCGAACATTATACTGCTGGGACTAAATGTTCCGGCTGGGCCGACAAAGGCCCCCACTGAAGGCGAGTTGCTACTGGATGTTCCAGGCCCAAACGGCCACTGCTTAAAGACGCCGCTCTTTCAAGGCATTCTTTACAGGCACTGTGAAACGCTAATGACCTGCTAAAAGTCCCGCACTCCCCCCGATTGCATCGGGCAAGCGCGCCGGGCTTTCTTTTTTGAACAGGTCTCTCCCCGCGTTCTTTTGGCTTCGTCGCACCGTTGGCACTTCAGTCCAACGTCACGCGCCGTGCCCGACGCCGGTTTTTCCATACGACATTAACCACGTTCAGTTTTTTAGGGAGTGTGCTCATGATTCGGACTCAATCGACAGGCAGCGTCTTGGCAATTCTTACTCTCGCCGCGACATTCTTGCTGCTGCCTCGTCAGACGGCCCTTGCACAGATTCGAGACATTGGGCCGGCGATCAGGATTTTCCAAGTCGGCGAGCAGGCCAGCGACGACAATTTCCTCCAGTCCGCGGACCTCATGTACGTTCACAATCTGGCCGGCGGACTGGTGAGCACGATCGGCGATCTGCGATCGACCCACGGTGCGGTCTCGCCGACCGCCGCCTCGTTCGCCGCCAGTCGAACCGCCACGGCTCGCGACGCGGCCCAGTCGCAGTTGGATTGGATTCTGGAAGCGCCGATGCCCGCCATCGTGTCGATTCCGCAGGGTACTCGCGCAGATTTGCTCTGCGGCCCGGCAAAGACACGCGCGTTCAACGGTGTCGCGAAGAGCTTGCTGAAAACGTTGCCCTTGGGTTTGCCGGCAGATTCGACGTTGGCCGATAATACCTTTCGCTGGTAAGCGGAGATGGTGACGGTGCGCAAAAAAAGGCCCGGGGAGCTTGCGCCCCCCGGGCCTTGTCCTTTGCGCAGACGTGCTTACCGGACTGCTTCGTTGAGCATCTTGGTATTGGGCACGCTGCGGCGATTCAACAGGCCGTCCTCGTCGGTCTCGATGATCGTGGCCACGGGTCCGACCTCGCGAACCGTGCCTTCCAGGCCGCCGACGGTGACGTGGTCGCCGGCGTGCAGGCGCTGGCGAATGTAGTAGCCGGCCAGAATGCCGCGCCATCACGTCGCGTCCGCCCAGGCCGAACGCCAGGCCGAAGCCCACCGCCACGGCGCCGAAGGCGATCAGGATCAAATTCTCAAGCAAATCGAACTGCACGCCCAACTGCTTGAAAGCGGCAATGAAGGTCAGCAGCGCGAACACGTAGTAGCAGCCGTTGGCCAGATATTCGGCATACGTCAGCCCCACGCGGTCGGCACTGGTGGCGACCACGCCTCGCAAGAAGGTGGCAACCAGCAAACCGACGACCACCAACACCGTGGCGACCAGCAGCTTGGGAATGTAATGCACGATTTCCTGCATGGCATCGGTCACGGCCGACAGGCCGAGAATGTTGAAACCGGCCATCAAGAACACGCACATCAACAGCCAGAACACGATCGTGCCGATAATCGCCGGCACGTTGCGCTGCAGGCCCATGTGGTGCATCGAATCGGCCAGGCCGCTCTGGTCGGCCGCGTTTTGCAAGCCGACTTTTTCGGCCAGCGTGGTGATCGCCTTGGCGACGAACCGGGCCACGACATAGCCGATCACGACCACCACGACCATGGCCACGATTTGCGGCGCAATGGCGATGACCTGGTCGTAGGCCTTGGAGAAACTTTCCCACACCGCGTCCTTCGAAGTCCTGAACGTGGTGCTTACCGTGTCGGTCGCCTGTTCGGCAACTTCGGCGGCGTCAGCAAAAGCTAAGAGGTTCATAAAATGTTCCTTTCCCGAAAAGAAGTGAAGATGTGTAACGTTCGCGTCCGCGAGACGCGCTATGATTCCGTTTAAGGTTGGGTCTGTCCTATCGAGCCACGCGCGTTGTATCTGTAAACCGCCTTCTGTAGCCGGGGTCTTTGACCCCGGCAATCCACCGGCCTCGAAGAGGCCGGCTACAGGCTAGGAGCGGCGCTTGTTTTTTGATTTCGATTCGTAACGGCCGGTCAACGTGAAGGCGATCAGCCCCACCACGGCCCGGGCAAAGTGCAGCATGGCCCACGGCAGCCCGCTGACCAGCAAGTCGACCGCCTGCGAAATCACGAGCGATCGATTGACCCGCTCGTGCAGCTGCCTGTCGAAGTGCAGCGGCGGGGGAGGCACTTCCAGGTCGGCGAGTTGTTCCAAGAGATCGGCCATGGCGACGGTCCATCCGGGTCAGGGTGTCTGGTCGGGAAATTTCTGTTGCAGCTTTTCGCGCGCTCGGGAGAGCCGCATCTTGCAGGCGCTCACCGAGAGATTGAAAATCTCGGCCAGCTCCTCGTAGTCGTAGCTTTCCGCGTACTTGAGAATCAGCATCGCTCGATCCTCTTCGTCCAGCACTTCCAGCATGTGCATCAAGTCCAGCGACAGGCCGGGCGTGCTCGCTTCGCGTTTGGGTTGATGCTGTTCCCATTGTTCTTCACTGGTCGTGTCTTCGTGTTTTTGCCGGCGTCCGCGTCCACGGCGAATCGTCAGGCAGGTGCGCACCGCGATGGCATGCACCCAGGTCGCATACTTGGAACGGCCGGCGAACTTGGTCCGATTGACGAACAGCCGTACGAAGACCTCTTGGGCGGCGTCGTTGGCGTCTTGCTCGTTGCCGAGCAAGCGGTAGCAGATTCGCCACACGCGCTGGCGGAATCGCTCCACCAACGCCACGAACGCCGGACCATCGGAGCCCTCGCGGGCAGCCTCGGCGGCCAACTGCTCGTCGGTTCGTTCGGTGACTTCCACTTACCACCCCGAAACAAGCATGGCACGCGTCGGACCACCTCCGTGCGGCCTCCACTAGATTGGTTGCCGCCGGCAGCACGTCCGGTCACAAAAATCGGGGTTCGCGGCGCCCCCGCAAAGCGACCTAAAGTGCTGGAAATTACGGCTTTTCCACGCGTGCCGGTTAAATCGGACCACAACGTTATTCTACGGTCAATATCAGCCGCCAAGCGGGCCTTTGCGGCCGCCTCCGGCGAGGCCGGAATTCGCCGCAAAATACACCCAGCCGCCGGACGCTTATACTGAAGGTCTATGAACGCAATAGCCCCCGAACCGCGCCGCCGACGATTTCGCTTCAGCCTGCGTGCATTGCTGGTCGCGGTCACGATCGCTTGCACGGGGCTGGGCTGGATCAGCCGGGGAGAGCAGCAGCGCTCGGCGGTGGCGGCCCTGCGAAAATCGAACCCCGCCGCCGTGATGCTTTACGGCTTTCAGGTCGGCGCCGACGGCAATCCGGTTTCGCAAGCCAAGCCGAACTGGATCACGCGCTGGCGCAACGCGCTGGGCGTCGACTATTTTTCGACGGTCGTGCGCGTCGATTTGTTCTATGCCACCGAAGCCGACTTGAAGCGCGTGGCGCAACTGCGGGGCTTGAAGTGGTTGCAGCTCGACCGCGGCATCGACGTCACCGACCAGGGGCTGGAACACTTGCGCGGTCTCGGCGACCTGAAGATGTTGTGGCTCGCGCAGGCCGACCGCGCTTCAGACAGGGGACTCGAGTGCGTCGCCGAGTTGACCAGCCTCGAACGCCTTTCGCTCGACGTCGGCCCACACGTCACGGCCGACGGACTCAAGCAGTTGAGCCGACTGCCGCATTTGAGGCATCTCGATCTGGCCTCCAGCAGCCCCCAAACCGCCGCCGCGATCGGCGACCTGCGCCGCCTGCTGCCCCTGTGCCGCATCGACTACTGGCGCATCGGCCGCGGCGAAAACGAGTGAAAGGGGCAAGGCGGAAGGATGAAGGATGAAGGATGAAAAACGACGAGCGACGGATTGAACCACCAAGTCACCAAGGACACCAAGATCAGGAATTCAATTGCCGTCCTTTTTCATCCTTCATCCTTTCGCCTTCATCCTTTGCACACCGGGTGACGGTTCCTCGTTCTTCTTCGTTTTTGGGCGGCCCAGACAACGAGTTGTCTCCCGTCCCGACAGTCCTGTAGGTCACGCACTCCGTGCGTGACAGATGCGGAACGAGGAAGATTGTCAGGCACGGTGTGCCAGACCTGCGACTTCGTACGTTCGCCGCCGGCGCGCGCATGTAATCGTGCCAGAAGGCACAGTGGCCGCCGCCCGCGCAGGGCAGTATCCGTCGCGCACCGCACCCATTCGTGACCCATGCGGAACGACGAAGATTGTCAGGCACGGTGTGACGGATCTGCAAAAATTCTCCGGGGGGTGGCCGATCCCGATACTAGCCCGAAGCGCGAGCGAGGGTTCTTCGTCTGGCGTCCCTCGCTTGCGCTTCGGGCTAATATGGAAAAACTCTCGGGGGGTGGCCGGAAACTTGTGTTGAAAGTGAGCCGCCGCTTTTGGTAATACTGCATCCAGCTGAGACGGACTGTCACTTCAGATCTGTGTTAATGGACGGAAGGCCTGCTTTGTTCTTGGGCCGCGCCCGTCAAAGTCTCGCTCGAAAGAGCCGGGCTGCGCAGTGGTATTTGACTGCCTCGAAGCGCGTGGACGCGATCTGCGTGCCGGAGGCTCGCGAGCCGTTTTGGGAATGTCCGTGTGGCCACGGCGTTGAACCCAGGGATGCGGTCGGCATCTTGGACTGGGCAGTACAACGTCTCCGTGGGAAGCTCCGGTACCGACCCGCTGCAATGCTGCTTCCTCCAGCCGAAGCACTTTTTGCAGTACAAGAACAGCCTCGGCCTCCGCGAGGAAGCAGCGGCGCACGAATCATTTTAAAGTCGCACGCGCGATTCAACGTCGCACTGCGCGCGGGCTTTTTAGCCCTGGCTGTCGGAGAAGAAAAAAAAATTTAGCCACCGAGGTCACAGAGAACGCAGAGACGAAGACGGAGATGGGTTTACGAAAAGAACTTTGATCGATGGTGCTTTGTGAATTTCTTGGTGTTCTCTGTGACCTCGGTGGCAAAAATCCTTCTGCCTTGTATCGCTCACCACCTCAGGCCGAACTTCTCGCCGCTGCTCGGGCCGCCGATGCCGCCTTTAAGTGGGGTCTTGCGCGGCTTGGCGGGCGCGGCGGGCACTTCGGATTCGCTGGGCTCTTCTTCGGCTTTCGCGGCCGGAGCGGCCTTTGCCTCCAGGGCCTTCAGCGACAGGCTGATCCGCTGCTGCTCGGCGTCGACCGACAGCACCATGACCTCGACTTCCTGGCCTTCGCTCAAGACGTCCGATACGCGAAACACGCGGCGGTGCGACAGTTCGGAGATGTGCACCAAACCTTCCACGCCGGCGGCCAGCCGCACGAACGCGCCAAACTCCATCAGCCGCGAAACCGTCCCCTTAACCGTGCTGCGCGTGGGAAAATCGCGGGCAGCGTTGGCCCAGGGACTTTCCGTCATATCGCGGAAGGCCAGGCCGATCTTGCCGGTTTGCGGATCGATTTTTTGGATTTTGACTTTCACCGTCTGGCCGACCTGCAGCACTTCGCTGGCGTGCTTGATGCGATCCCAGCTGAGCTGGCTGATGTGGATCAGCCCGTCGACGCCCCCCAGGTCGACGAATGCGCCGAAGGCTTGCAGGCTGCGAACCACGCCCTCGCGGATCTGGCCCACTTCCAACTCGGCCATCAGCTTTTCCTTGGCTTCGGCCTTCTCGCGCTCGAGCATCGCGCGGCGACTGAGCACAAGGTTGCGTTTTTCGGGATTGGCCTCGGTAATCACGCAGGCAAACTTTTGATCGACGAACTGCGCCAGATCCTCCACGCGGTACATCGAAATCTGGCTGGCCGGAATGAACCCGCGCAGGCGATTGACCTCGCACTCCAACCCACCCTTGTTGTGGCCGGTCACGCGCGCCTCGACCACCATGCCTTCGGCCACTTCCGACCAGTCCCCCACGTCGATCGTGGCGCCCGGCAGCACCAACTCGTAAAGTCCTTCGGCCGCGTTGAAGCGGCTGACCATCACGTCCAACACGGTGCCCGGCTCGGGCGGCTCGGCAAGATTCTTGAGTTGCAACAGGCCCTGCTGCCGTCCGCCGATTTCCAAAAACACGTTATCGCGATGCACCGAGACGACCTTGCCCCTGTGGCGCGATTCGACTTCCAATTCCGCCGCGACCTGGCCGCCGCCGCTGGCGATCATCTCGTCGAGGGACTGTCCGCCGAGGGCTTCGATGAACTCCATTTCCAAATCGTCGGAAAGCTGCGCGCGCGTGTTCGGCGGCGCGATTCGCTGCGTCCGCGGGGGCTCAGAGAGTATTCTGCGTTCGCGCGGCTTTTGCTGCCCGGGCTTCTTCGGCCGACCGGCTTGAGCCGAGTTTGCGCCTGTGCCGGCGGGAGCGGCGGCTTCCGCCGGCTGGGCGGAGGATTGCTCGCTTGGCGCTTCTGTGGCACTGGCACCCGCCATGTCCACCGCGGGCGCGGACGGCGCGGCGACAGTTCGCGGCGCCGCCGACAGCGCGGCGGCGCGGGCCATCAGCTCGGCCGGCGGCGCCGGCAACACCGGTTTCGCCACCGCCGGCGGCGGCTTGGTGCCGTAGCGCTGCGTGCCGATGCGAATCGTCGAACCGCTGCGCGCGGCATGCGACTCGGCGGCGGGCTTAGCGTCGGAAGTCGAGGGCGAATCGGCCGACGGGGCCGGCGCGGAATCCGCGCGATCGGATGGGCTGCTCATCAATGTTTTGGCTGCTGCTACAGTCGCGGAGGAAGTCGGCACCGGAGTGACCGGGAGAAGCTGTGCATTTTAGCAACCGACGCCGCACGTGTACAATGCACGCGAGCGTACCTGATCGCAGGATTATTAGCCATGCAGCCGTTTGACATTCAGGCCTACGGGCCCGTCGTCGCCGAAATTTTGAAGCATGCGCCGCTCAATGCGTTGGGACCGGGCGTACCCGACGCGAAGATGCGGCCGACGCTGGCGGCGTTTAGCGCCGAGTCGGTGGTGGCGCCGCGGCGGCTCGAAAATCGCGGCATGGCGCTGGCCTGCTGCGCCGGCCTGTGGCTGCGGCACGATTTTTTCGACGAGTCGCATCGTATCAGCCAGGATCTCGAAAACCCATCGGGCAGCTACTGGCACGGCATTCTGCATCGCCGCGAACCCGACTTCGGCAACGCGAAATACTGGTTCCGCCGCGTGGGCGACCATCCAATCTTCGTAGCGCTCAACGACGCGGCACGGGAATTGGCCGGCGAATTAGAAGCGGACAAGGCGGCCGCCTATCTGCTCGACCAGCCCGCCTGGGACCCGGTGCGTTTTGTCGATCTGTGCGAGCGTGCCGCCGACGGTGCGCCATCGATCCGCAACTTGTGCATGCAAATACAAGAGCGCGAATGGGAGCTGCTGTTCGATTACTGTTATCGCCAGGCCGTGGTTGGAGGTTAGGAATTAGGGATTAGGGTTTGGGGATTAGAGATTAGAATAGCCGGTTAACGTAGCGCCTGGGTCGGGATGACGTCATGACATTTCAGTTTCTATGCCCTCAGGGCCACCTGCTGCAAGGCGACGAAGCGCACATGGGCATGCAGTGCCAATGCCCTCAGTGCGGCACCGCCTTCATCATTCCCACGGTGGAGCAGCCAGGACGCTCGGAGGTCGACGACCTGATCGCGCCGGTGCCCGGGTTCGAGACGGAGCCGATTGGTCCGTTCGAAGGGCCCGACGGGCCGGCAAGCGCAGACTCGGAAATTCCCGACCAGGCTCCGTCGGCAGCTGACTCCGAGACGTTTGCGGTCAGCGAGTTGGGCAGCGCGGCCGCGGCCGAGACCCTGCTGCACATTCCCTGTCCCAACGGCCACGAGTTGGAAACGCCGCTGGACATGATCGGGCAACGCGTCATGTGTCCGCATTGTCGAGTCGAGTTTCGCCTGCGCCGCGAAAAGAGCATTGAATTCCTTCATCAGCAGGAACTCATCGATCGCAAGCGCGCGAAGTTCTGGTTTCAATTGGCGGTCGTCGTCGGCACGTTTGTCGGCGTGGTGCTGATCGCGATGTTAGTGTCGCTCATGGTCAACTAAAAGGCTGCGACTGCAACCGTGACTTCCGCCGACGAAACGCCTGCACATGCGCACGTCGACAAGGACGTCGACGGGACCATCGATCTGACAGACCGACCGGCAGTCGAGGTCGGACTGGCGGCGACTCGTTCGGCCGCCGCCGGACGCATGTGGATCGCGCTGGCAGCTGTCATGTGGAGCTCGAGCGGGCTGTTCGCCAAGGCGCCCATTTTCGATTCCTGGCCGCCCGAAACGCGCGGCGTGCTGTTGGCGTTTTGGCGGGCCCTGTTTGCCGGGCTGCTACTGGCGCCGGCGGTGCGCCGGCCGAGCTGGAACGTGCGGTTGATCCCGCTGTGCGCGGCGTTCGCGGCCATGAACGTGGCCTATCTTTCGTCCATGACGCTCACCACCGCGGCCAACGCCATCTGGCTGCAAAGCACCGCGCCGTGGTGGGTCTTTCTGGCTGGCGTGCTCTTCTTTCGCGAGCCCTTCGCGCGCGCCGAACGCGTGCCGCTGATCGCTGGCGGCGTGGGCATGGCGATCATCCTGGCGTTCGAGGTGCGGGGCCAGGCGCAGGCGGGCGTGCTGTGGGGGCTGGCCTCGGGCATGGCCTACGCCGGCGTTGTCCTTTCGTTGCGGTCGCTACGCGGCCTCGACACCGTATGGATCGTGGCCGTTGCCCACCTGGTCACCGCCGCCGCCATCCTGCCCTACGTGGCGTACTTGAACGTTTGGCCGACCGCCGGGCAATTGCCCGTGCTGGCCGGGTTCGGCCTGCTGCAAATGGCGCTGCCTTACGTGTTCTTCGCCCGCGGACTCCGCTCGATCACCGCGCAAGAGGCCACCGCCATCGGCCTTCTGGAGCCGCTCTTGCTGCCCGTGTGGGTGTATTTCGCATGGTCCGAAGCGCCGGCCCCTTGGACGCTCGTCGGCGGCGGTCTGATTTTCGCGGGCCTGGTGTTACGCTACGGCGTGCCGATGATGAGAAAATGGGACCGATGAAGCATCCTTCAATGCGTCCTCGCCACGGTGCTTCCGCTCAGCCGCCGCACGAGGTGGCGCATTTCCAGCACGCTGAGGGTCGACAGCACGGTGGCGGTCGGCAGTTGGCTTGTCGTAACGACGTGGTCGATCGTGGTCGCATCGATCGTGATAACCGCCAGTACCTGCTGCTCGACTTCGTTCAGCAGCAGTTCGGCCGGATGGTGCACCGCTTCGCCGGCGGCCGACGTGGTGGGCGCCACCAGCGGGCCGAGCTCTTCCAGCACGTCGTCGGCCGTTTCCACCAGCTTGGCCCCGTCGCGAATCAGTCGATGACAGCCGCGCGACATCCGGCTGTCGACGCGCCCCGGCACGGCGAACACCTCGCGACCTTGCTCCATCGCGTGGCGCGCCGAGATCAACGCGCCCGACTGCGTCGAGGCTTCGACGACCAGCACGCCGAGCGACAAGCCGCTGATAATCCGATTGCGCTGTGGAAAGGCGCCGGCCAACGGCGGACTGCGCGGCGGAACCTCGCTGAGCACCGCGCCGTGGGCGGCGACCTCGTCGGCCAACTCGGCATGCTCCGGCGGGTACATGTTCAACAATCCGCTGCCCAACACCGCCAGCGTGCGTCCGCCGGCGGCCAACGCCCCGCGATGGGCCGCCGCGTCGATGCCTCGGGCCAGGCCGCTGACGATCGTGATGCCCGCGCGGGCCAGGCTGCCAGCCAATCGTTCGGCCTGCGCCACGCCATAGTGCGTGGCGTGCCGCGCCCCGACAATGGCGATCGCGATGGCATCGGCCGGCAGGATTTCGCCGCGCATGAACAAAATGCCGGGAGGATCGTGAATTTCGCGCAGCACACGCGGATAGGCCGGATCCTGGTCGGTCAGGATCGCGATCTTATTCGCGGCGCACAGCGCCAGTTCGGCCTGCACGTCGATTTCGGTCCTGGCCACGGCGATCCGCCGCGTCAACTCCGCCCCGATGCCCTGCACCCGCCGCAAGTCCGACGGCGCCGCCGCCAGGACGGCACTAGCCGTGCCAAATTCTTCCAACAGCGCCTTGCGCAATCGCGGCCCCACGCCCGAAATCATCGACAGCCGCACCGAGTCGGCCATGCCATCTTGTTCGGCAACCTTCTGAAATTCGTTCATCACAGGTCACCCCTTCAAAGCCGCCCGCACGTCCTTCTCATCGACGTTGCCGACCAGTTCGACGTGGCCCATCTTCGTAGGCAGCACGAAACGCAGCTTGCCGTGCTCGACCTTCTTATCGTGGGCCATGGCGGAAAGGAGTTGCTCGTGGTCGACTTTGGGGAAATCGATCGGCAAGCCCAAGGCTGATAGCAATTCGTATTGCCGCCGAGTGAACGCGGCGTCGACACGGCCCAGCCGTTCGGACAGACGCGATGCGCACAGCATGCCGATCGACACGGCTTCGCCATGCAGATATTGGCCATAGCCGGTGACTGTCTCCAGCGCATGGCAAAACGTGTGGCCATAGTTGAGCACGGCGCGCAGGCCGGTCTGCTCCCGTTCGTCGCCGGCCACCACCTGGGCCTTGAGTTGGCAACTGCGGGTAATCACATGCTCCAGCGTCGTCGCGTCGCGGGCCGTCAGTTCGGCGGCGTGTCTTTCGAGAAATGCGAAGAAGTCGGCATCGAGGATTACGCCGTATTTGACGACCTCGGCCAGACCGGAGCGATACTCGCGATCGCCAAGCGTCGTCAGCACCGCGGTGTCGACGAGCACGCCGGCCGGCTGCCAGAACGCGCCGACCATGTTCTTGGCGCCGCTGAGGTTAATGCCCACCTTTCCGCCGACCGAGCTGTCGACCTGGGCCAGCAGCGTGGTGGGCACTTGAACAAAGGCCAGTCCGCGGGCAAACGTAGCGGCGACGAAGCCGGCCAGGTCGCCGATCACTCCGCCGCCGACCGCGACCACGACCGATTTGCGATCGGCGCCGATTTCGAGCAACTGGTCCCATAGGCCGGCGGCGCTGTCGACCGACTTGGTTTGCTCGCCCGACCCGACAATCAGCACGTCGACGCTGGCGCCGGCGTCGGCCAGGCTTTCGGCCGCTTGCTGGGCGTGTGGCTGCTCGACGTGCTCGTCCGTGATGATGACCGCGTGCGAAAGCGAGCACCAGTCGGCGGTCCGGACGCCGAGCGAGGCGAGATTGCCGGTGCCGATTTCAATCGTGTAGCTGCGCTCGGCAAGCTGTACGTTGACGACGCTCACGCGGTCTGGCTTCCCTGGTTGTGGCTCGACACCGCGCTTGCGACCGCTCAGGTGAGTCGTTCGATGTCGGCGGGGGTCACTGTGATTTGGCGTCGGAAGCCGGTGTGCATACGCAGGTATTCCAATCCGGCCGCCTTGGCCGGGTCGGCGTGCAGTTGGTCTTCGATCCTGCGGCGGGTGGCCGCGTCCCAATCGTCATATTCATCGGGCCAGATCGTTGTCGACTCCATCACCAGGGCTTCGCGGTAGGGATCAAACTCGTCGGGCATGGCTGGTCGCGGAAAATGAAGTTTTGGCAATCGTGAAATACGCAGCACCCCAGTATACTACCCGATGGGCGAGTGGCTAGAAGCGATTTCAGAACTACCGTGGACGGTCCCGCCATTACGGCGTCCTTGGAGCAGCTCTGAAATAGACCCTGGTGAGCCGCGCACCGTCCCGCAGGCGAGTCCGACCGCGAGAGCGACCATGCGAAATCCCGGCAAACTGGTAATCGTCGCGATGCTGGCGATCGCACTGGTGGCGGTCGGCCTGAGCACCTGGTATCACTATCAGGGCCAGCATCGGGCCCAGGACTTTTGGGGCGTCACCGAGCGCCGTGCTGATTGCCGAGGGCCCGCACGTCAAAGCCCTGCAGCTGACCGATGCGCCGCTGGACAGTTCGTCCGACGAAGCAGCCAACGGCGAACAGCCGCCGTCGGTCGAGTTCGGCGGATTCATGTGGAAGGTGCTGGCCAGCAAAGAAGCCGACGAAGCGCGCGGCATCGGCAACATTCGCCGGGCGCTGGTGCTCGACTCGACGTACGACTGGCGCACGGTCCAAGCGCCGACGAGCCCAATTGGCAATACGCGCTTGAGTTCAACAACGACCGACTGTGGGCGACCGTGCTATTCGATTTCGATTCGCGTCGAGTGGCACTAACCGGCGGAAGAAGGACAGCGCTGCTGGATCCGGCCGCCGCGGACGACTGGCTTACGTTCTTCGGCGAACAGTTTAGCGACGAGCCCGCGGGCGAAGCCGGCGAGAAACCGATGGACAAACCGGACCATAAGCCGGACGATCAACCAACTGACAAGCGGGGCGATAAGCCGGACGATGCCCCGGCGGACAAACCGAAAGATAAGCCAGGGGACGGATGAATCGATGGTAACGGTGGCTGAAGCCTTGGCCATCGGCACGCGCTATCATCAGGCGGGCCAATTCGCGGAAGCCGAGAGAGTCTATCGGCAAATTCTGGCGACCGATCCCGGCCAGCCGCATGCCCTGCACCAATTGGGCATGTTGGCATTGCAGGCCAAGCAATTCGAAGCGGCCGTCGAGTTGCTGGATCGGGCGATCCGCGCCGATCCGTCGCAGGCGGCTTTTCATGCCAACCTGGGCGAAGCGAATCGGCACCTGGGCAATCCAGGTCGGGCCGCCGATTGCTACCGGAACGCCTTGAAGATCGAGCCCAATCTAGCCCGCGTGCACACGATGCTCGGCACCGTCCTGGGGATAGAATCGCGGTTTGACGAGTCGATCGCGTCGTTTCGCGAGGCGTTGCGGCTGAACCCCGACGAGCTGGATGCCTGGCTTCAACTTGGACATGCGCTCGAAGCGACGCTTCAGCTGGCAGAGGCGGCGGCCTGTTTTCGCCGCGCCCTGCAGATCGATCCTCGATCGGCGCCGGCGCATTTCTCATTGGGCAATTGCCTGCAGTCAGAGGAAAAGCTTGATGAGGCGGCAGTCTGCTATCGTGCTGCGCTCGAGTTGAACCCGGATTACGCGGACGCCCACAACAACCTCGGCACAATCCTGACCGGCCAGGGGCTGGTGGCCGAGGCGGCGATCCATTATCGAACGGCCATTGAGCGGCAGCCCAATTACGCGGCGGGATACGCCAATTTGGGCTACGCCTTGGTGCAGCAAGAAAAGTACGACGAGGCCGAAGCCTGTTTCCGGCAAGCCCTCGATATTAAGCCCGAGCTTGCAGAGGCATCTACGGGGTTGGGTGCGCTACTGTCTCGGCAGGGGCGAGTCGCGGAGGCTGAGGAGTGCTATCGACGGGCCCTGGCGCTGCATCCCCAGCAGGACATCTGGAAACTCGACATTCTTTCGCTCTGCCCGACCGTCTTTGACAGCAACGAAGAAATCAAGCGGTATCGCACGAGGTTGCTATCAGAGCTCCAACAACTCGCAGAGCAGCCGCAGGGTTGGGAAGGCTCCGCGCTGGTGGCGTCGCACGGCCAGCCGCCCTTTAACCTTGCGTTTCAAGGCCAGAACGACCGCCCCATTCTGGAAGCCTATGCCAGGGTTTTCCGCGATTCCTTCCCTAGCGAAATGCCGACCCGCTCGCGATCACACCGCCCGAGGATTGGATTCGTGGTGACGGACCGGCACGAACGGGTATTTCTGAAATCCATCGGCGGCGTCGTCGAACGCATGGACGCGGATTTGTTCGAAATTCTTGTTCTGGGTTCACATCGCGGGATGACCACGCTCCGTGCTGGATTCGCAAACCGAACGATTGGCTTGGTGTCACTGAGCGGCGACTTCGTTCGGATTGCCGAAACGATCCGTGCGGCACAACTGGATCTCCTCTACCATTGGGAAGTCGGAACCGACGCCACCAACTATTTTCTCCCCTTCTTGCGATTGGCCCCGGTGCAGTGCACGTCGTGGGGCATTCAAGTGACGTCGGGCATTCCTCAGATGGACCATTATCTGTCGAGCGAACTAGTCGAACCCAACGACGCGCACGGCCACTACACTGAGAACCTGGTCCTGGCAAACACCCTGTTGACGTACCAACGGCGCGTGGCCCTTGAAGGTTCTCTCAAACCCCGGGAGCACTTCGGGCTGACCGTGGATCAGCATGTCTATCTATGCGCACAGAAGTTGGGAAAAATCCATCCGGATTTCGATCCGATTCTGGCGCGGATCCTTCGGGAAGACCCACAGGGAGTGGTGGTCCTCACAGAAGACAAACTGAGCGGACCCATTTCCAACCAACTGCGCGGACGTTTCGCCGCCCACATGCCGGACGTCGCGAGCCGGATCGTCTTCATGCCGTTTCTGGCGAATCCTGACTACCTGAACCTGACCGTCGTGGCCGATTTGCTGCTCGACCCTTTGCACTACGGCGGCGTCAACGCGAGTTATGATGGTTTTTCGTTGAACAAGCCGATCGTGACGCTCCCCTCGCAATTCCATCGTGGCCGCTACACGTCGGCATGTTACCGAAAGATGGGAATCTCGGACTGCGTGGCTACGGACGCTCGCCAGTATGTTCAGATCGCCGTCGCCTTGGGCACGGACCGCGCATTTCGAGTTGACGTCGAAGAAAAGATTCGCGCGGCAAGCCATCTGTTGTTCGAAGATGTCGAGGCCGTGAGCGAGCATGAACGCATTTTCAGCGAGTTGATTGAAGAGGCGCGTTCGCCGAAAGGATAGGGGCGTACAGCTGGGCGCGATTGCTGGCTAAGACTGCGGCATGCCGAAATTGCCCAGCTGGCCGGCCTGCAGCGCGGCTTGCGCGCGTTCGACTTCGCGATAGTAGTCGCGACGCTCCAGCAGCCGGGCGGCTTCTTCGTCGAGAATCGCGATCACGTCGCGATGCAATTGCAGTGCCGACGCAGTGACTTGGGCCGTGATCGGGCCCTCGATCGTGTCGCGAATCGCCCGGGCCTTGCTGTCGCCGCATGCCAGCAGCAGGCACTGCCGCGATTCGAGGATCGTACCCACGCCCATCGTAATCGCCAGACGGGGCACCTCTTTTTCGCTGCCGAAAAAGCGCGCATTGTCGCGCACGGTCTCTTCCGTGAGCGTTTTGAGCCGCGTGCGGCTGCCCAGCGACGAGCCGGGCTCGTTGAACGCGATGTGCCCGTCGCTGCCGATGCCCAGCAGTTGCAGGTCAATGCCCCCTTCATCGGCGATCATCCGCTCGTACTGTTCGCAGTAGGCTTCGAAATCCAGGGCTCGGCCGTCGGGCACGTGCGTGTCGCGCGGGTCGACGTTGATGTGGTCGAAGAAGTTCGACTGCATGAAGTGCCGGTAGCTTTGCGGATGCGACCCGCCCAACCCGACGTACTCATCGAGGTTGAACGTCACGACGCGCGAAAAGTCGAGCCCTTCCTCGCGATGCAGGCGGATCAGCTCGGTGTAGGTTCCCAGCGGCGTGCCGCCGGTCGCCAATCCCAACACGCAGGTTGGCCGTCGGCGGACCAGTGCCGCCACGACTTGAGCCGCCCGCCGGCTGACTCCATCTCGATCCTCTTCCACGATCACGCGCATTGAAGGGAGTGCTCCAAGTGATTCAAACGGACGCCACACGCTCAGCCTAGTTGTAATAGAAGGCTGCCGCCAATCCAACCGGCCTGATGGAGGCGTGTGAGCCGGCGACGCTGAAATTACGGCAATTTTTCGGTCAATTGCACCTGGCCGGCAATGGCCTAGGTCGACCGCCCATGGCCCGCTACAATCCCCAGGTTTTCAATACAAGAAATCGGCGCCCAAAACCGCAGAGATGGTCCGTCTGTCCGCAATGCGCGGCGGAACGTTGGATTGCCTCCCTCTCCACGCAATTTTGAGTCCCGTTCCGCGAGACCCGCCATGGCATCTCGAACGCGGCTGGCAGTCTTCGGCCCCCTGACGGCTATTTTCATTCTCGTCACGGCAGTCGCGCGCCGACAAGCCGCGGCCAGACCGCACACCTGCGGGCGGCACGCGGGCCGACGCCACCCTCGACGCGATGCGCGGCGACGCCCAACTGAGCGACGTTTGTTTCGTCGACGCCGAGCGCGGTTGGGCGGTGGGCGATCGGGGAGTCATCTGGCACACTGCCGACGGCGGGCGCCATTGGTCGTTGCAAGCCTCGGGCGTCGACTGTCGGCTGGCGAGCGTCTTTTTTCTCGACGACAAGGTCGGCTGGGCCGCCGGCGGATCAACGCAACCCTACACACACGCGACCAGCGGCGTTGTGCTGCGCACGCGCGACGGTGGCGAACATTGGGTCGCGGATCGCGGCTTGATTTTGCCCGCGGTCGAGCAGATCGGATTTTTCGACGCGACACACGGCTGGGCCTTGGGACAAAGTTCGGCCGTCTTTCCCTCTGGCGTGTTCGCCAGCGACGACGGTGGACGGGCGTGGTCGGCTCTGCCATCGGGCGAAAGCCGCAGTTGGCTGGCTGGCGATTTCATCGATCGCGATACGGGAGCGGTGGCCGGTCGCTCAAGTGGCCTGGCGGCCATTCGGCGCCGCGGAATCGAACCGCTGGCGGCCGATTATGGACTTCGCGGGTTAACTCGCATGAAACTCATTGCGCCGGCCGGCGGGTGGCTGGTTGGCGACGGCGGATTGGTGCTCCAGACGCACGACCTGGGAAAGTCATGGCAAACGGCCGACGCCGACGTTCCCTCCGCGGTCCGCAACCATTTCGACTTCGCGGCCCTTGCGGTTCAGGGCCGGCACTGCTGGATTGCCGGCACGCCCGGCACACGCGTGCTGCACACGGCCGACGCGGGCCGAAGCTGGTCGCTGGGCGTGACGGGCCAGAACCTGCCGATCCGCGGGCTGGCCTTCGTCGATGAGCGCATCGGATGGGCGGTGGGCGAACTGGGAACCATTCTGGCCACGTCCGACGGCGGAAAAACATGGCGCAAACAACTGGGGGGCGGCGAGCGGGCCGCATTCGTCGGCTTCTATGGACGGCCCAGCGAGATTCCGCTGGAACTGGTTGCACGGCTCTCGGCCGACGAGGGATATTTGAGTGCGATGGAGATTCTCAATCGCGAGGACATTGACGTTCGCGCGGCGGCCGCCACCGATCCGGTGCTGCAAGCCCACGAAGCCGGCGTGCAAGCCGGCGCCAGCGCCGCCGGCACGGCCTGGCGCTTTCCGCTGCGGCAAGCCGGCATCAACGTTTCGGCCGATCAATTGGTCGAAGGCTGGAATCAGGTCAACGACACCCAGGCAATCAACAAGCTCGAAGCTCACGTTGTGGCTCGCGTTCGCATGTGGCGCCCGAGCGTAGTGTTTACCACGGCTGCCGACTCGCACGGGAACGATCCGCTTTCGCACCTGGTCAACCAGGTCGTGTTGCGCGCTGTCGAACGGGCCGGCGATCCGACTTTCCACGCCGACCAAATCTCCGAAGCCCTGTTGCAGCCCTGGAAGGTACAAAAAGTCTTTGCCACGCTGCCGCCAGGACAAACCGGCACGCTCAACGTGAACACGGCACAACTTGCCGCGCGGTTGGGACGTTCGGTGGGTGAATTTGCCGCGCCGGCCCGCGGCCTGATCGCCCGCCACTATGCACCGCCGACCGCCAACGTCGGTTTTCGCCTGCTTGTCGATCACATTCCGCAGCAGGTCGGGCAGCGCGACTTCTTCAGCGGCATCGCGCTGTCGCCCGGCGGCGATGCCCGGCGCCGATTCGACGAAGTCCCCGATCGCGACCTGGACACGATGCGCCGCCAGGCCCAGGTGCGGCGCAATCTGCAAGCCATTTTGGCTCAAGCCGACGGCGACGACTCGCGCGAAGGCCGGTTTTTGGCCGACGTTGGCGAACAAACGCGCACCATGGAACCATCCCGGGCCGCCGAAGTCGTGTTTCAACTCGGCCAACGCTACTTTCGACAGGGACGCTGGGAACTGGCCGCCGAATGCTTTGATCTGGTCGCCCAGCGATACCAGGATCACCCGCTGGCCGGCGCGGCGCTGGTGTGGCTGGTGCAATACTATGCGAGTGCCGAAGCCGCTTGGCGCATTCGCACGCCGCAACAAATCAACTCCCAGCAGGTCACTGCGCAGCAACCCAGCGCCGAGGCGCCGTTGCTGAAGCGCGGCCGAGGGCGCGCTTCCGGTGGCCAGGCGGGCGACGTGAAATTGGCTGCGGGCGCGACGGCCCCTGGCCAGGTTCAACAGGCCGCCGGACTAGTTGCCGATCTGCGAGCGGGCGAAACGTCGCGCACGGAAAGGGCCAGGAACTACGCTAAGCAACTCGAACAGATCCAACCTGCGCTTTTCGCCGAGCCGATCGTGCGGTTTCCGTTGGGCGCCGCCGACCGGCAGCAAGGACTGCCTCGCCAGGCTGAACGATACTATCTGGGCCTGCGCCATAGTCGTCCACACGACGCCTGGTGGGCATGCGCTCAATCGGAGTTGTGGCTGGCCGAACCCAAGGGCGCTGCATCTCCGAAGGAAATTTGGACCTGCACCCGGACCGCCGGAAAGCCGCGGCTGGATGGCAGGCTCGACGAGCCGATGTGGCGCGCGGGCAACTCGGTCGAATTGCGCAGCCCGCAGCGCGACGACGCCGAGTGGCGGGCCGTGGCAATGCTAGCCTACGACGAGGAATTCTTATATATCGGCGTGAGCTGCTCGCGAGCCGAGGGCTTTGAGTATTCTCAAAGTGACTTGGCCCGTCCGAGAGATTCGGATTTGTCCGGTCAGGACCGCGTCGAGATTGTGCTGGACGTCGATCGCGACTTTGCGACGTACTATCGCCTCACGGTCGACCACCGCGGCTGGACCGGCGAAAGCTGCTGGCAGGACGCCAGTTGGAACCCCGAATGGTTCGTGGCGTCGGGCAGCGGCGAAGGAGTGTGGACGACCGAAGTCGCAATCCCACTGGCAGAGCTGACGGGCGACAAGCCCTCGGCCAAGCGCGTATGGGCCGCCGGCGTGCAACGCGTGGTCCCCGGCGTCGGCTTTCAATCATGGACGACGCCAGCCGCCAGCGAGATCATGCCGGAAGGATTGGGAATCCTGGTTTTCCAATAGCGCCCAATTCGAGGCGCTACCGCTTCGAGAACTGCGTGCCCTTGCGAGCGCCGCGCAGGCCGTAATGCTTGCGTTCTTTCATGCGGCTGTCGCGGGTCAGCAGGTGATTGTGGCGCAGCGGATCGAACGTTTCGCTGTCGAACTTGATCAGGGCCCGGGCGATGCCCAGCATGCAGGCACCGCTCTGGCTCGATATGCCGCCGCCATGGACGCGAATTGAAACGTCCACTGCCGCCTCCTTGCCGCTCTTCACCAATGGCGATAGAACGTTGCGACGCTCGGTATCGTTGACGAAGTATTCCTCGAAAGGACGATCATTGATCGTGATGGTGCCTTGGCCCTGGCGAATGCGGACGCGGGCCACGGAGGTTTTGCGGCGTCCAGTGCCCAGACAATCGTTGGCCTTTGATACTTTCGCGACTACCATCGGTTCGTGTCCAGATCTTCAAGAAGGTTGTTGAATTCGGGTGGCGGCGAGGCGTCTCGCGCCCACAGATATCTGTGTGCCGCTTACTTAGCGACTTTCGCTCGCTCGTCGACTCTGGCGGGCTTTTCAGCTTTGACTCGCTTGATCGCGAGTTCTTTGGGTTCGGGGTTTTGAGCCTGGTGCGGGTGCTTGTCGCCCACGTAGACCTTAAGCTTTTCCAACGTACGATAGGCGAGCTTGTTTTTGGGCAACATGCGGCGCACCGCCTCAATTAGGATCGTCTCGGGCTTGCGCTCGAAACGAGTGCGGGCGTTTTCGCTCTTCAAGCCCGGATAGTACGTGGTCCAGGTGTAACGCTTCTGGTCCCACTTCTTGCCGGAGAATACGATCTTCTCGGCGTTGATGACGACGACGTAGTCTCCACACTGGACATGCGGGGTGTAAGTGGGACGATGCTTCCCCATCAGAATCATGGCGATGTCGCTGGCCAGGCGGCCGACGATTTTTTCGTTGGCGTCAACGAGCCACCAATTGGGTTCTACCTGGCCCGGCTTGGCCATGTAACTTTTGACAGTTGCCGTATTCATGACTGACTGCTCACAATGGAACGAACGAAAGACCGCACCGGCCGCCGGACGTGCAACGGGCACTCGGTGGGGGCGTCCAAGGAAACTGCCAATTTACCGGCTCACGGCGAAGTGTACAAGGCGTGTGAGGGCACAATATTGCGCCGATTTGGCGTGATGACCTGCCGCCCTGCGGTCACTCATCCATCCGCCGTCTCAGGGCGGCTTTCGAGCGGACCGGTTATCTGGCACAATCTCGGTATCCTTGTGTTTCCAAAAACCATCCGCCAAAAGTCAGCCGTCAGACATGATTCTTGCCGCCGTTTGCGAAACTTTTCCGGGCGAGCGCCGCGTCGCCCTGGTCCCCGCATCGCTGCCCGCGCTGGTGAAAGCGGGCTGGGAAGTACGTATCGAGCATGGGGCCGGGCTTGCCGCCGGGTTTCCCGACGCGCAGTATGCCGACAAGGGAGCCCAACTCGTTAGCCGCGACGAGGCCTTCGGTGCCGATTGCCTACTGCAAGTCCGCTCGCTGGGGGCCAATCAGCAAGCCGGCGCCGCCGATCTGCCGAGATTGCGGCGTGGCCAGGTTGTGATCGGCCTTTGCGACCCCTTGGGCATGCCGAAGCAGGCGCAGGACGTGGCCGAAAAAGGGGCCACGCTGTTCTCGCTCGAATTGGTGCCGCGAATCACCCGCGCCCAAAGCATGGACGTGCTCAGCTCGCAGGCCATGGTGGCCGGCTATCGGGCCGTGCTGCTGGCAGCCACCGCGCTGGGCAAGATGTTTCCGATGTCGACTACGGCCGCAGGCACGATCACGCCGGCCAAGGTCTTCGTAGTCGGCGCCGGTGTGGCCGGCTTGCAGGCGATTGCCAGCGCCCGCCGCATGGGCGCCGTGGTTTCGGCCTACGACGTGCGTGCCGAAGTGAAAGAGCAAGTGCAAAGCCTCGCCGCCCGTTTCGTCGAGATGCCGCTGGAAGCCGGCACCAGCGCCGATCCGGGAGGCTATGCGAAGGCGATGGACGAGGAATTCTATCAGCGGCAGCGCGAGTTGATGTTGAACGTCGTTGCCGAAAACGACGTGGTCATCGCGACGGCCGCCGTACCCGGCAAAAGGGCGCCGACGTTGATCACCGCGGAGATGGTGGCCGCGATGGCACCCGGCTCGGTGATCGTCGACGTGGCCGCCGAACGGGGCGGCAATTGCGCGCTGACCCGGCCCGGCGAAACCGTGGTGGCCAACGGCGTGACGATCCTCGGTCCCGCCAACCTGCCCGCCGAGGTGCCGTTTCATGCCAGCCAGATGTTCGCCAAGAATGTCACCACGTTTCTGGCTCACCTGGTGAAAGACAATCAGTTTCGCCTGAACCTCGAAGACGAAATCACCCGTGAAACCCTGGTGGCCAAGGACGGCCAGGTCGTGAACGAAAAGGTTCGCGAGGCGCTGGGCCTGGGCCCGCTGCTGTCGAAATTCGACGTACGGCCGCCGATCGAGATCGAATAGAACTGGTACCCTACGCCAGCTTCACTTCGGCCACCAGCTTGGTCAGCGAGCTCTTGGCGTCGCCGAACAGCAGCGAGCACTTGGGATCGTAGAACAGCTCATTCTCGATGCCCGCGAAGCCGGGGTTCATGCTCCGCTTGAGCACGATCACGCTTTGGGCCTGGTCGGCGTTGAGGATCGGCATGCCGTAGATGGGGCTCGACGGATCGTTGCGGGCCGCCGGGTTCACGACGTCGTTGGCGCCGATCACCAAGGCCACGTCGGCGCGGGGGAATTCGCCGTTGATCTGGTCCATGTCAAACAGCTTGTCGTAGGCCACGTTGGCTTCGGCCAACAGCACGTTCATGTGACCCGGCATGCGGCCGGCCACAGGGTGGATGGCAAACTTCACTTCGCCGCCGCGCTGTTCGACAAGGTCCGCCAGCTCGCGCACCTGATGCTGCGCCTGGGCCACGGCCATGCCGTAGCCCGGGATCACAATCACATAGCGGGCATAGGCCAATTGGGCGGCGGCGTCCTCGACCGACACGCTGCGCACCGTCAAACCGGCGGCGTTCGTCGGCGCGGTGCTGGCGGCGGGCGCGCCGAAAGCGCCGAACAGCACGTTGGCGAACGAGCGATTCATGGCCTTGCTCATCAGGATCGAAAGCAAGAAGCCCGACGCACCGTCCAACGCGCCGGCAATGATCAACACATTATTGCCCAGTGCAAAACCGGTGGCGCGACGACGCCAGCCCGGCGTACGAGTTCAAGAGCGAAATCACGACCGGCATGTCGGCCCCGCCGATGGGGATCACGATCAGCACGCCCACGGCCAGGCCGACCAGCACCATCAGGTAAAACACGAACGCGTGCGACCCTGAGTTGGAGGGCATGAATACGAGATACAAAAACAACAGCACCGCCACGATGAACAGGCCGATGTTCGAGGTATTTTGATGCGGGTACGTGATCGGGCGCTGGGCAGCAGTTCTTGCAGCTTGCCGAAGGCCATCAAGCTGCCGGTGATCGTCAGCGAGCCGAACATAACTTCGAAACCGAGCGCCGCCATGTCGACGCGACTGAGTTGCTCGCCCAGGTTGTGGGTGACGTGGTCGTAATGCGAGATGCCGACCAGCGTGGCAGCCAGGGCACCAAAGGCGTGTGAGATGGCCGTCCGCTGCGGAATGGCGGTCATCGGCATCCAGATCGAAATCGCCGCGCCGATCGCCGAACCGAGCACCAGACCCAGCACGATCCACTTGTAATCGACGATCTCGAAGTCGATCAGCGTGCCGAGCACGGCCACGAGCATGCCGACGGCGGCCAGTTGCATGCCGCGGCGGGCCTTGTCGGGCGAGGTCAGCCCGCGCAGCCCGAAGATGAACAGCACCGACGCCGCCAGGTAGGCGATTTGGATGAAAAGCTCGCGCGCCCGCCGCCGCTCTGCGCGGCGTGCGTGGCGACGGCCGCGGATGCCTTGGTGGCGACCGGTTTGGCGGCGGCCACAAGCGCCGGCAGAAGTTCGAGCGCGCTGGTCATCGGCTTACTTCCGCTCCTGGCGCTTGAACATCTTGAGCATGCGGTCGGTGATCATGAATCCGCCGACCACGTTGATCGTGGCGGCCGTGACGGCAACAAAGCCGAGAAACGTGCTGAAGCTGCTGTACTGCGCGCCGGCGGCGACCAACGAGCCGACCAGAGAAATGCCCGAAATGGCATTGGTGGCCGACATCAAGGGCGTGTGCAGCAGGGCCGGCACCTTGGTGATGATCTGGTAGCCGACGAAGCCGGCCAGCACGAAGACGTAGAACCGCAGGAAGGGAATAGTGAAGCCCTGCGTCGTTTCCTCCACCGCCAGGAGGAAGAAATTGCCAAGCCCGGTCATGAAGTTGATCTCAGCGAAAGCTCATCGGCAGCGCGGATATCGTTCGCCTCTCAGGTGCAGTACGATTCGGCAATGCTACCGCTGGCGGCACGGCTTCGCAAGGGCATAGAGGTTGGCGCCGCGCCGGGCCGCGATTCGAGCACGCATTTCAAGCGGGCTTCTTCAAGTATTTGTCGAACCAGTCGAACAGCGCCTGCTCAGCCCGCTCGGCGTCGGCGCCCTTGAATCCGTGGCCGGCGGCCTTGAGCTCCAACAGTTGCACGTCAACGTCGGCCGCCCTGAGCCGGTCGTGGATCCACATAGCCTGCTCGTAGGCGACGTACGGATCTTTCGTTCCATGCAACAGCAGCGTGGGCGCCGCTTGCGGCGTGACCCAATACAGCGGGCTGGCCAGAATGTGGCGCCGCCGCGCGTGTTCGACGTCTCCGCCCAAAAACAAGGGCAGCACTTCGGCCGCGTCGACGCTCTTGCCGTACGACTTGGTGAAGTCGCTCGGGCCGTAGTAGTTCACCACGCAGGCCACGGCACTCGACTGGTCGGCATTGCCGCCATCGCCTTCGAACTGCGCGACGCCGGCAGTGACGCCCAGGAATTGGGCCAGGTATCCGCCGGCCGAATCCCCCACCGCGCCGATACGCGTCGGATCGATGCCATACTTGTTCGAATTGGCGCGCAGCCAGCGGACCGCCGCCTTCACGTCGTTGACCGCCGCGGGGAACTGATACTTGGGCGCCAAGCGATAGCTGGCCGTGGCCGCCACGTACCCCCGCTCGGCGAGTTGCTGGCAGAGCGTGTTCCAGCGATCGCGATTGCCGGCCCGGAATCCGCCGCCGTGAATGCATAGGACGGCCGGTGCGAGCCCTTTGCCGACCTTCGGCCGGGCCAGGTTAAGCTGCAAATGCTGGCCGTCCGGATTGGCGTATTCGATGCCTTGCTCGAAAACGACCTCAGCCGCGTCGGCCGGTCGCGCGGAGGGTACTACTTCAGTCAGCAGGAGCCCGGCCAGCGCCAAGCAATAAGTTTGCATCAATCGACGTGGCACGAAGTATTCCTCCTCGATAGGTGGGCTGCAACCGGGAACTCCTTGGCGTTGGGCCCGAGTATGCGCCGCCGCTGCTCACGTGTCCAGTCGGCGGCCGGCCCGGGGCAGGCGCTTTGACAATGGGCTGGCGGGACGATAGCTTTTTAGGAAGCCATATTGTGATCCATGGCCCCCCGCGTCCACTCACGCCTACCGGAGGAACCTCGATGAAACTAGCCGCTTTGCTCTCGCTCACCCTCTTGATATTCGCTGTCGTCGCGCCCGCCAACGGCGGTGAGGCCAAATCGCCGTTGGACTTCACAATGGAAAGCATCGACGGCAAACCGGTCGATTTGGCGAAGTTCAAGGGCGAAGTCGTGTTGATCGTCAACGTCGCCAGCAAGTGCGGCCTGACTGGACAATACAAGCCGCTGGAAGAAGTGTACACCAACTACAAGGGCAAGGGCCTCGAGGTTTTGGGTTTCCCGGCGAACGAGTTCCTCAAGCAAGAGCCGGGCAGCAATAAGGAAATCTCCACGTTTTGCACCGAGAAGTACGGCGTCGATTTCCCGATGTTCTCCAAGATCGTCGTCAAGGGCGAGGGTATCGCTCCGCTCTACAAGTTCCTGACGTCCAAGGAAACCAACCCTGGATTCGATGGCGAAATCCGCTGGAACTTCGATAAGTTCCTGGTGGGCCGCGACGGTAAAGTCGTGAAGCGATTCCATCCCAAAGTTGAGCCCGACTCGCCGGAAGTCATTCAGGCGATCGAAGCCGAATTGGCCAAGAAGTAGGGTTCTCGTTGGGCGCGTGAAATTGAATTGGGAGACGAGCTTCCTTGAGCGGAGTTCGCCTCCCAATTTTTTTGACGCCACGCACGCCATAAATTGCGAGCAGGCTGCGCTGTGATGCTTGAAGTCGTGCTTGAAAAAGCCGGAAAGTTCGTCGCGGGCGACGCCCCCGACCCGCGGCCCGCGCCGGGCGAGGCCCTGGTGCGCATCCGACGCGTCGGCGTTTGCGGCACTGATCTGCATGCCTTCGCCGGCCGCCAGCCGTTCTTCAAATACCCGCGCATTCTCGGCCACGAATTGGGCGTGGACGTGATCGAAGTCGTGCCCGGCCCGGATGAGTCCGACGTCCAAGTCGGCGATCATTGCGCGATTGAGCCCTACTTGCGGTGCGGCAAGTGCCGGCCGTGCCGGTCGGGGCGCTACAATTGCTGCGAGTCGCTCGAATGCCTGGGCGTGCACGTCGACGGAGGGATGCGAGAGTTGTTCCGCGTACCGCTGGCGCTGCTGCACAAGTCGGATCAGTTGTCGCTTGACGAGTTGGCGCTGGTCGAGACCTTGGGCATTGGCGCGCACGCGGTCGAACGGGGCGGCGTGCGGCTGGGCGAGAAAGCGCTGGTGGTCGGCGCCGGGCCGATCGGCCTGGCGACGATGCAATTCGCCCTCTTGGCAGGCGCCGACGTGCACGTCGTCGAGCCGAGCGCCGCCCGACGCGATTTCGTCGCACGGTTCGGCGTCACGGCCTCAGCCGAGCCGGACGGCACGCTATTGGACGTGGTCTTCGACGCCACGGGCAACGCGGCCGTAATGGCCGCCAGCTTGCGCCACGTGGCCCACGGTGGTAGGCTGGTGTTCGTCGGCTTGACGTTGGACGCAGTGGCCATCGACGACCCGATGTTCCATCGTCGCGAAGTGACCCTCCTGGCCAGCCGCAACAGTTGCAACGATTTTCCGCGCATCATGCGGCTGATCGAAGAGGGACGCATCGACGCGCTGTCGTGGATCACGCACCGCATGCCGCTGGCACAAGTGCCCTGCGAATTCGCCGCCCTGCGCGACACGCCTGGACTGGTGAAAGCAATGATAGAAGTGGGGGATTCGTGAGCTGCCGATGTACAAGCAACATTGCCGAGTCGCGAGCCATCTGGGCTCTCGTGGGGTTTGCGCTGATGTCGTGCAACGTAGCCGCGGTGGCTGATCGCGCGCCGCCTGAGGCCAGGCTTGCGAGCGACACTCGGGCGATTCTTGAGCGACACTGCTTCAAGTGCCACGGCCCGAAAGAGGAGGAAGGGGGTTTGCGGCTTGACCTGCGGGATCGTGCGTTGAAGGGGGGCACGAGTGGAGCAGCCCTGGTCGTGGGCAAGCCCGCCGAGAGCCTGATTTATCAATTCGTTACGGGAGACAACGACGACAGAATCATCATGCCGCCCAAGGGCCGCGGCCAACGGTTGAGCCAGGCCGAGTGCGAAGCCGTCCGCCGCTGGATCGCGGCCGGGGCGCCGTGGCCCGATGAATTACGTCGGGCTCCGCCGGCACCCGACGACTTGTCCGGACTGCGCAGGCACAAGAGGGGTCGTTTCCGCTTTCACTAGGCGAACCAGCGGGCTTTGTTTCTGTACGCGGCGGCTCGGGACGATTAAGATATGTTCCGCCGAGACGGTGCGCGGGCCGGCGGTGCGGATGACTTGAGCATTCATCATCGAACACCTACGAAAATCCACTCGGGAGATAACGATGCAGCCATCCTGGTCGCGAAGAAAGTTCTTGAGCGTATCGGCGGCGGCGGGCGCGGCCGCTGTCGGCACATGGCACTGGGGGCGCGCGGCCGATCCGGCGAACCGATTCGGCGGCTTCAATGTCGGCCTGCAAAGCTATACGCTGCGCAACTTCAAGGTCGATCAGGCGCTCGAGGAGATCAACAAGTTGGGCCTGCACAGCGTCGAGTTGTTTTCGAGCCATTTTCCCCTGAATGCATCCGATGCCGACATCGAGGCCATGAAGAGCAAGACGCAGGCGCTGGGCATCAAGATGATGGGTCACGGCGTCAATCCGTTCACCAAGGATCACGAAGCCAATCGCCGCTGGTTCGAGTTTGCCAAGAAGGCCGGCATCCGCAACATCTCGGCCGATCCGACCGAGGATTCTTTTGGAAGCCTCGACAAGTTGTGCGAGGAATATCAAATCCGCATCGCCATTCACAACCACGGCCCTGGCGCCCGATACAGCAAAGTGACCGACGTGCTCAATGCGATCAAGGGGCACAACCCGCTGATCGGCGCCTGCGCCGACTTGGGTCACTACATCCGCTCGGCCGAAGACCCCGTGCGCGCGATCACCCTGCTCGAAGGACGGCTGTATGGCATCCACCTGAAAGATTTCGCGGAACAGAAGTCGAAGACCCAGGGCGTGATTCTCGGCAAGGGCCACCTGGACGTGGTCGGCGTGTTCAAAGCGCTCAAGAAGGTCAACTTTCCCCCCGACGGCTGCTTGGCGCTGGAATACGAAGAGAACCCTAAAGATCCGCTGGCCGACGTTAAAGAATGCCTGGCAGCAGCCAGCGAAGGCGCAATGAAAGCGGCAGGGTAGCGCAATCTACAGCGCGCCCCCCGGGCGAGCCAAGTGCGGCGGTGCGCCATACAGCTATCGGGCGCACTTCAGCGTTGTCGCACAATGCCGGGATATTGCCGACGCTGGCGTTACGAACGCTTCTTCGCGCCGGCCATCGTCGACTCGAGTAGCCTTTCCAGTTGATCGAGAAAGCCGGGCCAGCCGTTCTGGTGATTGTCGCGGGTGTCGGCGTGACGATAGCCTTCCTGCATGATGACCACCAGCGTGGCGGCGCCGCGCTCATGAAACTCGATGGTCAGCAGGGTTTCGTTTTCGTCCAGGCCGGGAAACTCGAAGCGGCACGTTTTCACCAGCCGCGCGGGCGGAACAATTTCGCGGTATTCTCCCAGCTCGTACCACATCTGGCCGTCGGGCGCCCGCCACGAGACGCGATATGCGCCGCCAACGCGGCAGTCGATCTCGATGTCGGCAATCTTCCAATCATCGTTGAAGTGGTACCAACGCAAGAGCTGGTCTCGTTCGGTCCAGGCGCGAAACACCGCTTCCCGTGGGGCGTCGAAGAGCCGTTCAACTCGCAGGGCGTGCTTGGCGGAGGTCATGGATGGTCCCCTTTGCGTTCATGAAGGTGCTCGGCCAAGTGGTCGAGTCTTGTTTCCCACAGCGATCGATAGACGTCAAGCCACCGGGCCACGTGGCGCATCGGCCGGGGGGTCAAAGTGCACTGGCGAATGCGCCCCACCTTGCGCGTCTCGACCAGCCCGGCCCGCTCGAGCACGGCGATGTGCTTGAGGATGGCGGCGGTCGTGACGTTGCGGCTGGCGGCCAGGCCGCTGAGGGAAACGCCGCCGCGGGCCAGCCGTTCGACGATGTGACGCCGCGTCGGATCGGCCAACGCCGAAAGCGTGCGATCGAGGTCTGCGACGTCACGTGAATGGTTTACCATTTGGTATAGTATTGCGTAGCGCGATCGGCCTGTCAAGCGGCGGGTCAAAAAAGGCACTCAGTTGACATTACTGTGTTCATAGTAGATACTGTGAACACAGTAGCTAGCCGACTTCCCGGGAGCCGTCATGGTCAAGCCGCAACCTTCGGACCTGGAATTGCAAATCCTCGGCGTGCTGTGGGACCAAGGGCCCAGCGCGGTCCGCGACGTATTGGACAACATGCCCGACGGCAAGGCCCGGGCTTACACTACGATCCTCTCCTGCCTGCAGGTGATGGAGAAGAAGGGCCTGGTCACGCATCGTCGCGAGGGGCACGGCTACCAGTATCGCCCGGCCGTGCAGAAGCAACGCGTGTTGGGCGGACTGGTCAAGCAGCTGTTGCGAAACGTATTCGGCGGACGCCCTTCGTCCGCGCTGCAATACTTCATGGCCGAATCGGACTGCACGCCCCAGGAAATCGAACAGCTGAGGCAGATGATCGACGACGCCGAACGGCAAAAGAAATCTCCGCGTCACAATACGGACAATAGCGCGCGCGACAAAAAGGGAGAATCGTCGTGAGGTTCTTGGAGTTCTTTTCGTTGCCTGGTGGTTATGAACAGCTGGTGCCGTCATTGTTGCACACGCTATGGCAGGCGGCGTCGGTGGGCCTGCTTTTGGCGATGGCGTTGACCGGGTTGCCGGCCGCCCGGGCGCGGCTGCGATACGCCGTTTCTCTTGCCGCGCTGCTTGCGGTGGTCGTGGGCTGGTTGGCCACCTGGTCAATTTTAGAGTATCGCCCGTTGCATGTGGAAGTCGTAAAGGCGAGCCAGTCCGCGAAATCTCGGGCCGACGACACCGCCGATCGGAAGGGAACAGAACCGGTCGGCCGGAGCAGAGAAGAGGCTTTTTCAGCTACCCACCGTGCCGGCGGAGCGACAGCTGCTAAGACGGCAACCCGGCTGGCGAGCGATGCGGCTACGACCGATTCGCGGCCCTGGCGGACAATCGTGGGGCGCTGCTGGCTCCTGGGAGTCGCGTTGATGGGAGCGCGGCTGATGATCCTGGTGATGCTGGCTCGGAATGCCGGCCATGCCAACTACAGCCTCGACGATCCGCGGATACACGAGGCGTTTGCACGCTTGCGCAATGCGCTTCGGATTGTGCGGCGCGTGCGGCTGGGAGTCAGTAAATTTGGCGCGTCACCGGCTGTATACGGCGCGATTTGGCCGATGGTGCTGCTGCCGGCGGCGATTCTGGGCCAGCTGTCGGCCGAGCAACTGCGGTTTGTGTTGGCCCATGAGCTGGCTCATATCCGCCGGCACGATTACCTGGTCAACCTCGTGCAGTTGGGCATCGAGGCGCTGTTGTTCTTCAATCCGGCCGTGTGGTGGATCAGCCGGCAGATTCGGCTGGAACGCGAGGCATGCTGCGACGCATTGGCGATTCGCGTCACCGGAAACTCGGTCGATTACGCGCGCGCGTTGGTGGAGTGTGGCGAGCGGTTTCGCGCCAGCGTCTTCGCACCGGCGGCCGCGTTGGCCTTCGCCGCCTCAAAGCGACCATTGCAACTGCGCGATCGCGTTGGCCGAATTTTGTTTCCCGGCTATCGACCGGCACCGCGGGTTTCGCCGTTGGGTCTGTGCGGGCTGATCGTGATCGGCGGCCTTGCGTTGGCCGGTCTGTCGAAGGGAACGGGCGTTGCGGTGGCCTTCGCGGTCGAGATCATGAACCCGACGAAGCGCGTAGAACGCACCAAGGCGGCCGAAGCGCAATTCGGACCCGAGCCGGCGCGCGACGACGTCGAGATGGAAATCAACGGGGTCATCCAGGCCGAGGACGGCAGTCCGCTGCCGCGTAATACGCGAGTGATCATCGACTGCCGGCACCCAAATGCATCGGCAACGTCTTTCGTGAGCACGTCCACGGGGAAATTCAAGTCCAAAGTGCGCCCCGGTGAAATGTCGATCTGGGCACTAGCACCGGGCTACGCGGTACGCAGCGTGGGGCCGCTTGAAGTTCGGGCAGACTCGCGTTTGGATACGTTTCACCTGATACTCAAGCGCAGCCCGCCCGGTCACCTGCACGTGACCGATGCGGAAGGCCATCCGATCGCCAAGGCCGAAGTGCAGCTTTCGCTGCGGACCTCATCGTCGTCGCTAAGCGGATTCGCATCGGTCGAAACCGATGCGGCGGGCACGGCCCTGGTCGATCCCCTGGCCATCTCGACCGAACCGTTGTATTCGGCGTTCATTATCGCTCACGGGTTTCAGGATCTGACCACGGGCGACCTTCGTATCACGGATACGGACACCCCGACCGTGGCCATGCCACGGGCTCGTCCGCTCGCGGGCGTGGCCATCTATGGCGCAACGGGCCAGCCGGCGGCCGGCGCAACCGTCAAATTGCAGAAATCTGAACGAAAGACAGCAGGTCACTCGCACAGTCGCGGAGCCGACGGGTCGCGCCTGATGGCGGTGTGCGACGAGCAAGGTCGATTCGTGCTCGACACGCTCGAAGATCATACGGCCTACAACTTGATCTTTTGCGGCACCGACGGATCGCGCACCCTGCTTGACGACGTCAAGGCAGGGGGCGGCGTGCTGCGGGTCGAGTTGAACCCGCCGCTTGTGGTGCGCGGCAAAGTGATCGCCCATCGTGAAGGCGAGTTCAAGTCAATTAACTTTCTGAATGAGGGGCAGGAGCGAAGCGAACAATTGCCGGTCAAAGTTCGCGAGGGGATTGGCTATTTCGAGTTGACGGGCCTGCTTCGAACGCGCCTGCGGTTCTTCGCGCAGTCCAGCAACCTGGCCGACATCGACTTAACCACCCCGCCGGCCGAGGTCGTGCTTGACCTGACGCGTCCTGCCGTGCCCAAACGCGAGCCGAATCGCGAAGTGATCCTGGCGATCGAAGTGCCGCCGGGCTCGCCACCGGCTAGCGGCAAGGTTTTCGTGTATCTGCCGTTCGCCGAGCCACACGCGCAGTCGGTGGAATTGGTCGACGGCGTGGGCCGCGCGAAGGTGTTTGCCTCCGACAAGCCGATTCGGATGCATTGCGAGAGCCGCGACATGATCGGCTATTGGTTCCCCAGCACGGAATTCGACGTGCCGGCGGGCATGGAGCCCTTTCGGCAGACGATTCAGGGCCAGCCGGCTGGCGCGATCTACGGAACGTTGGCCTGGCCTTATCGGGATCGCGAGCCGGACATTGCTTACACGGTCTTCGAGGTCGATCGGCCGACGGGCCTGCAACCTACTGAGAGTTATAACTACGACACGGTTTTGCACGCCAAGCCGAAGGAACACAAGTTCATTGCCTCGCCGTTACCGCTGGAAGGCAGCTATATCGTGCTTGGCCGCCAAGGGGCGACCATCGTTCTGAGCGATGTGGTGCGGCTGGATGCGACGAATCCACTTGCGCAAATCGAATTGGCCATCGGGACAACGATCGACGGCCAGGTGAAAGTCATCGACGCCGACGGCAAGCCGTTGGCCGACGTGGGCGTTGTCGTCGAGTGCTCATTCAACTCGGGGGCCCAGCACAGCTTCGGCACCAGCGTGACGCGCGCCGTGACCGATCCGTCCGGCCGCTTCACATTAGCTCGAATGAACAGCGACGCGGCGCTGCACTACTCGCTGCGGATTAGTCAGCCCGGCTACGAGACGTGGCAGCTTTTAGACTGGCATCCCGGAGGCGAGCCGTTGGCAATTGCTCTGCAGCCGGGGCACACGCTCAAGTGCAAAGTCGTGGACGATGCGACGAACGAGCCGGTGAATTTGGCCTTCGTTCGCGTAACGAAATCCGGAGTCGCATCGGCGCGCAGGAATTCGCGAATACCAATGCCCGTGGCGAAGTCGAGTTCTCCACGCTGCCCGAAGGTGAAGTAGTGATCAACGTGTCCGGCCACGAGTTTCCCGCAACAACTGACACCGGCGAGGTCGTCGAGTTGCGCATCGACATTCCGCGACGATAGATGATAGCGCGCAAAGACAGCGGCGACATCGCGACGCGGTGTATTCGGCAGGACAAATCACGATCTCGATCCGCCAAAACGCCATTTCTCGGTCATTGCTAAGGCCGCCTGGGGCGTGGGGTTCGAGTGCTGCTGACGGGCGGTCCCGGTCCGGCCGTCGCTTGTTAGACTTTGCCGATCGCGTAGATCGGACAGGCCGGCTGGACTTGGGTCGAAGATCCTGATTATTCGGGTCCCGCAAGCGGAAGCGGCTGTCGTGATTGCGCAAAGTGCCGGCACTGCGCGTTCCGATACCTATGACGGATGTGCCAGTCCTGCGGTCTGCGGCCCAGGCAAAGTTTGCCCTGCCTGCCATTTCTGCCCGTGATCTTGCCCCATCGAGTTCGAAGCATGCGGTCCATCATCTCCAGTTGCGCATCGTTCGCAGTTGTCACCTGGATTCTTGCCGTGTCCGTATGGCAGACTGCGGCCGAGCAACCGAGCAGCGTACAGCGAATTCCTCCAGTTTCGGCCGACGACCGGACCGGTGGCGCCGCGGGTTCGCCTGTGACGCGCGTCGGCTATTCCGCCGCCGATGGTTTCAATGGCGGCGAGGGTCGGGCGATCGAACCGTTGCCCGGCTCAGCCTCGGCAACCACGCGTCGCATTGCTGAACTGGAGCAACGCCTGGCCGAAGTCGAATCGCGGACCGTTGGTCAAACGGTCACCGGTTCGGTTGCTCCCCTTCCAGCGCCCGGGCCTGAGACTGTCGTCGGCGCCGACGTGGCTCTGATTCCGAAGTGGAACTTCGGCTTCGAGGCCGAGACCAAGGACAAGGTTTTCCGCACCAAGTTCGGCGGCCAGTTGCAGTTCGACTACACCGACTACAACCAGGCGTCGCAACTGACGAACACGCCGATCAATGCGCCCCCCGGCTCGCCGGCCGGCGGCATCGGACGGCAGAACGAGAGTGTGAACTTCCGCCGGCTGCGGCTGCGGTCGGAAGGAACGATGTACGAGAACGTCGGCTGGGTGGTACAGCCTGACTTCGCCAACGCGGCCAATGTCAGCAACGTGCCCGGCAATCCGCCCGGCTTCCCCAACTCGCTCGGTCAGGCCGGCTTCCCGGTCGGCCAGACGCTGGCCATCGTGCCGTCGCTCACCGACTGTTATGTCACGGTCATGAAACTGCCGGTGATGAACAACCTGCGCATTGGGAACTTCAAGGAGCCGATGGGCCTGGAGCACATGACCAGCAGCCGGTTTCTCGACTTCATGGAGCGCAGCTATATCCAGGATATGATCCACGGGCCGTTCAATAACGGCTTTTCGCCGGGCGCCATGTTCTTCAATTGGACGGAAGATCAGAACGCGACGTGGCAATTGTGGGGCGGACCGAATCAGGCCAATTTGTTCGGCTACCACGTCGGCCAGGGCCAATGGGCCGGCACGGTGCGCGGGAGCTATCTGCCGTACTACGACGACCTGTCGAGCGGCCGTTACATGATGCACCTCGGCACGTCGCTGTCGGCGCAAGCCCGACCAAGGACAAGATCGGTTCCGAGTGCGGGGCGACCTCCGCGACGGTCCGCCGAGCACGCTCAACACGAATTGGCTCGACAGCGGAAGCTTTCTGACCAGCTTTCAGTACATCGTTAATGGGGAATTCCTCGCCGTTTGGGGTCCGTGGACGGTGCAAGCCGAGTACATGGGCACATTTCTGGAAGACACCTCTTGCAACATTCTCAACAATCAAACTCCCGGCGGCGTGCCGATCACGACGAGTATCCCCTCGGCTCAGCAGGCGTTGTACGCGGCGTTCCTGGCGGGCCAGGGGGGCGGAAACGTGTACTTCCAGAGCGCCTATGTTGAAGCGCTCTATTTTCTGACCGGCGAGAGCCGAGGCTATGACCGCCGGATGGGCATCTGCGATCGCATCGTGCCGATCAACAATTTCTTCTGGACGAACGCCCGCGACGGCGGCGCGTGCGGCTGGGGCGCGTGGCAGGTCGGTCTTCGTTACAACTTCTGCGATTTGAACAGCGGGCTGTTCAATGGCGGCGTGCTGAACTCCGCCACGCTGGGCGTCAACTGGTTCTTGAATCCGAACCTCAAGTTCCAGTTCAACTACGACCTCACGTATCGCAGCCAGGTGGCCCAGACGGCCCCTGGCTGGATCAACTCCGCCGGCCTGCGGATGGCATTCGACTTCTAGGCGCTCGCCTGGCTCGCGGGCTAATCCGAGCCCATCGAGTTGACGCTCATCGTGTCGTTGGGACTGTGGTTCACGTCGTAGCGGCCGCGGGCTTCGACGCGATCGCGGGCGGCGGTTTGCTCGGCCGCGTAAGGATGTGTCGCGTCGACCCTTGGCCTGTGGCGGGCACAACCACTGCCAGCAGCCAGCGACAGCAGCAGAGCTGAAAGCAATCTCTTCATCCGCGCACCTCTCGTAGTGACGGAACCGGGCGATACGCCGAGTCCCTGGACGGGTCATCGGCGGCCAAGGCCTGTTGCCTTCGAGAATTCCGACTATGGGGCCTCTGCCCCTCACGCTCAGTTTGTGCAGAACGCGATCTGCGCAATTTAGCGAAGCTGGCGGGCAACGGCGCAAGCGAGCACGAGCTACTTTTTCGCCGACGCGGCTGAGTCGCGACCTTGCAGTTGGCGAGTTTTTTGCAGCAGCTCTTTGTACCTGGCTACCATCTCTGGCCCATTGAGATGCGGGCTGAGCACGAGCGTGGCGTTCAAGAGTTGTTCGGCTTGCAGGGCCTTTTGCAGATCCTGCGTCTTGAGGCCGTCGGTGAACAGACACGAGGCGGCGTTGTAGACCACCTCGTAATACTCTGGCGGCTTCTTGGCGATTTTCGACAACCGCGTGCGGAGCGTCGTCCAATGGGCGACCGCGTCGCCGAAGCGTGCCGGCTCGACGTCGGCCCAACTTTGCAGCAGCCGGCCCTTTTCCATCTTCGGCTCCAGCGCGTTGGGGAATTGCTCGATCAGCTTGTTGACTTGTTCCAACCCTTCGGCGAATTGGCCCTTCTGCCGCAACAGGCCGACGAGTTGCGCCTGAATGCGCGTCAACGCCTGGGCGTTCGCCTTTTTAAACGCGGGATCCTTTTCGGACTGCGCAAGAATGGCCAGGTAGAGTTCGCGCGCCGTGTCGGTTTGGTCCAATTGCGCAAGTGTCGGCGATGGTGATCATGGCCGGCAGCGTGTGCTCTTTGTGCCCGGCGACGCGAGCCACGAATTTGGCCAACAGGTCCTTGCACGCTGCGGCGGCGGCCGTGGCGGCGGCCTGGCGCGTTGGATCGGCGCCGGTGCGGGCTTCGATCGCGTCCGCCTCGGCTTGTTTCCACTGCTCGACAAACAGTCGGAGGACCGAGTTCAACACTCCGTTAACCGCCGCGTTGTCCTGGCCGAGTTCCAAGAGCAAGCCGGTCGTGGCGGCGGCCTTGGGCATGTCGCCGAGCCCTGTTTGCGCACGCACGGCGGAAAGAAAAATGCGCAGGGCCGTGTTGTCGAGTGGGGCGGGCTTTTCGGCCTGAACCCACTGCACCAGCGGCTCGATTAGTTCGCCGGCCTCTTTGACCTGGCCGGCTTCCAGGCACAGTTCGGACAACAGCAATTGCGTATCGAGCATTTGTCGCGCCAGCGGCTTTCCCGGCTCTGCGTCTTTGCGTTGAGCCGCCAGACTGAGTCGCAATTGCTCTTCGGCCTTGGCGCGTTCGGCCGTCGGGGACTCGCGGTCGGATTGACCCTTGGCTTTGGCCGCCAGGTACAGCCGCCAGTGGGTTTGCCCCGCCAGGAACATGGCGACCGGATAGCGGAGCGAACGCGGGTTGACCGCGTCGAAGACCGCCACGGCGGCTGGCAGGTCGCCGCGCACCAGGCTGGCCTGGCCGAGCGCGATGCGGGCGTCGTCTGCTTCGGCCTTGTCGGGCCAGCGCCGGATCGTGTCGTTGGCGATGGCGGTCAATCGTTCCAGTGCCGCCGGCTTGTCCTGGGCCTTGGCGTACAGCGACAACGTTGTCGCAATGGCCAACGACGCCGCCGTGGGGGCCACCGGGCCGTCGGGCCGGTCGCGCACAATCTGCTCGGCCAGCGCCAGGCACTCGTCGAGTTTTCCGGCGGCATAGCTGGCCGCCGCCAACTGATAGCGCGCCTGTTCGAGCCGCGCTTGCACCGCCGGCACCTGCTTCTGGTCTGCAGGCGAAGTGCCCAATTCCAACGCCCGAGCCAGCATGACCGCAGCCGCGGACCAGTCCAGGTTCTCGGCGGCCGCGTCGGCCAGTGCCAGCGCTTCGTCGAAGGTTTTGGCCGACTGCGGATCTTGCGAGCCGCTCTTGGTATGCTCGCGCCGCAACAGGATCGCCTCCTGCTGGTGCTCGCCGCGGACTTTGGCAATTGCGGTCAGGGCCGCGAGCGACGACTGCGTGAGCGCGGCCTTCTTGTCGCCTTTCAATTCGGAGGCCAGCTTGAGGTTGGCCTTGGCGGCTTCCAACGCCACGCCCTGGTATCCGTCGAACTTCTTCCACGTGCGATGCCGATCGAGCCACGGAGTGGCCTGGGTGAGCAACTCCTTGGCGCCCTGCGTCCGTTCGACCACGAGCAGGCGGTGATATTGGACCTGGGCAAACAGCGGTTCGAGTCCGGTTTCGCGCTCGATGCCGTCGGGTGAGGTGGCCAGAACTTCGTCGTAGATGTCCAGGGCCAGTTGATCCTTGCGGAGTTGGTCGGCGACCCGGCCGTGCCACATGTGAGCGTGCAAGCCGACCAGGCTTTCGCGGTAGCCTTGAAAGACGTCGTCGAACGCCTTGGCGGCCGCTTCGAGCGCGGCCTTGCGCTCGGGCGACTTTTCGTCCGCAAACGTTTGCCCGAGGTAAAAATCGATCTTGGCGCTCTTGAAGCGGCAGTCGAGCCACGCCACCTCCGAGTCGCGCACGGCGTCTTCCGCTTGACGTTGCTTCTTGGTGAGCGTGGCCGCAGACTTGGGTCGCTTGTTGCCGTCGGCCGCCAGTGCGCCCTTCAACTTCGTGAATTGAGCCAGGTATCGGGTAGTGGCGTCGACAAAACGCGGCCGGGCCAGCTCAAAGTCGGCTCGAGCGGCGGCCAGATGCTTCTCCTTTTGGGCCTTATCCTTGGTGGCCGCGGCCAGACGAATGCGTTGCAGGCCCCGATCGAGCCCGATGTCGCCCCATGATTCCATGGCCCGGGCGACTTCGGGATGGTCGGGGTGTTCCTTAAGGAATTTATCGAGATGCGTTTGGGCCTTGGCCAGCCGCTGTTCGGCTTCGGCGGCATTGAACGCCTCGGCGACCGCGACGCGGTAACTGCGCGACAGCTCGAGGTCGAACGTGTCGGCCAGTTCCTTGGGCAGCGTGCCTTGCGATTGCAACCGGTTCAGGTAATCGACCGCGACTTCGCCGTAGCCCTGGTCTTGCGCCGCGTGCAGGAATTCGATCACCTGCTCTTCGGCGCACGACGCGGCGACGCGGGATAACACGATGGCCGAAAGAACCAGTCCGTGAACCAGTCGTCGGGCAGTAAGCGGTCGCGGGACGGGCGGCATCGATTCACCATTCGCACCGGCGCTTTCGCGATCGAGCCGCCACGCGAAGCCGAGAAATTGAATTAGGGATTTGCTTTGCTCTTGTCGGACGGCTCGGCCGACGCGGTCAAGGCGGCGTTGCTCTCGGGCGTGTCCTTATCCTTGTCTTTAGCGTCGAGCTTGTAGAGCGGCAGATATCGGTAGTAGACCTCGAGCGTCAAACAGCACAGGCTGGTGACCATGATTCGACCGCCCGGGTCGCCCCACGCATCGGGCTTCGGCAGTTCCGGGTCCCAACTGCCGGCAGCGCAGCCGTCTTTGATCTGCGAATCAATCAATACGCGGCGCATTTGCCGGTTCCACGTGTCCCACTCGGGGCCGGGCAAGTTGTGCATCACTTGCGTGGCGTAGTACCAATAATAGGTGTTGCGTTGCTCGGGCTGGGGCAAGTGACCCATCAAATAAGCCATGCCGGCCTGAATGGCCGGGTCTTCGCGCGTCGTGCCAAGGTATTGCGTGCACAGCAAGCCGACCGACGTCATTGAGGGAGTGGCCGGCGTAAGGGGGTTGTAGGAGAACTGGCCGGGTCCCTTGCTCTTGCTCACGCTCTTGAGCCATTTTTGCGAGCCTTCGAAGGCGGCGTCGCTTACGTCGAGCCCGGCCATTTTCCCGCTCTTGAGCGCCATCAATTGCCAGCCCACGACCGACGTGTCGCCAAGAGTCGCCTTGGGCGCCGGTTCGTAGTGCCAGCCGCCGGTGCCAGGAATCTGTGCTTGCTGAATGAAGTTGATGGCCCCTTGCGCCGCAACGCGGACAAACGAATCCTTGCTCAGTGCATAGGCCTCGCAGAGCGTGATCGCGGCCAGGCCATGCGCGTACATGTTGCTGTCGCTGCGCAAGTCGCCGTCTTTTTGATTTTGGTGAACGATCAACCAGCGAATGCCCTGTTGAATGGTTTGGCGATAGGGACCTTTGGATTGATGGGTTTGACCGGCGGCCAAAAAAGGCAGCAGGGCCATGGCGGTGGCCGCGGAGTCGGCCTTGGTTTTGCCCGACCCGCCGCAGGGCTCGCCTTTGCAGTTTTGCGGAAAGTCGCCCAGGCTCCAGCCGCCATCGGCATTCTGGTGGCGTGCCAGCCAGTTGAGCGCGGCGGCCACGGCCCGCTCGCTGGCCTTGGTGCCACCATAGCCGCCGATCATGGCCTTGCGAGCGTCCTTGTCGCCTCGGGCGCCAAAACCGTTGCCCGCTCCGCCGCTGCCGACGCCGCGCCCGGTTCCCGATGCCGCCAAACCGGTGCCGCGCACCAGCGGTCCCGGGCCGATCGCCTTGACGGCGAATTGGTCCAAGCCGCCGATGCCGCCGGTCGCGCCGGAGGCCGAACCGCCGCCGCTGGCGACCGCGTCGGCCGAATCGTTCATGGGCGTTTCGGCGTCAATCGACGGAGCGTCGACCAGACTGAGGGTTTCGGTGTTCAGCTCGGTCGGCTCCAGCGGCGTTTCGCCGACGTCGAAATGATCGATGGGCTGCTCGGCAATTTCGGTATTGACGTTGGCGTCGAAGATGGGTGCCTCGCCCTCCTTGGGCGGAGACGTAACCTTGCCCAGCAGCAGCAACACCGACCCGAGCACGACCACGTGCGCCGTCACACTCGAGGCCCACCACACGCCATTGGTGATGGCCCAAGCCTTCACGGCCAGTGCGATATGCAGCGGGTGAAAAAGCGTCGGCAGGGACTTAATCCACTGGACGAAGGATGACAAACTCTCGGCCCTCACGGTCCCGCGCGATCAACGGCGGGTTTGAAATGCGTGCGGCATGCGACAACGACGCAAACTCGATTATCACACCTCGGGTGCCAGTGGTCCAGAGCCGGTTTTGAGCCCGATTATGAAACCGACGCCTGTCAATTTGCCGGGTCTTCGGGGTCGATTGGCCCGTCCATCGGGCCGTAATGCCGGTTAATGGCCTCGAGGATGTTTTCGCGCGGGGCCAGGACAATGTCGACTTTGCGGTTGAGAATGAACCGCAGTTTTTCAAATGTATCCAGGTCCAACGGATCGCTGACGATCACCTTCAGCGCACCGTCTTCCTCGGCCATCGGCAGAATGGCGTTCTGCGCGCCACCGATTCGGGGACCAGTTCGACGATCCCCGGCGGGATGAAGATATCATCTAAATCGATGAAGGCCAGTCCATGTTCCTTGGCGATGGCTCGCATCACTTCATCGGGGTTGCCGTAGCTCAAATTGACCGGCCCGCCGACACGATCGCTATCATTGTTGCCGGCACCCTCAAGCCAGGCGTCGACTTGATGCTCGTCGGTCGACGTTGGCAGTTTGGCGACATCAGAAGCGGTTCTGCCTTGGCCCAGGCGCAATCCCCAGCGGGCGATAAACAAAGCCACAAGGCCCCCGCCTACGATCCAGGGCCACGTCCACTCGTCGCTGGTCGCCAGTGGATTGTCGGCGCCGGGATGCCACACGAGCCGGCCGATCAATAGCGGCGTGGCCAACGTTTTGCCTTGGTGGTCCTCGTACGGCAGCAGCTTGAGAAAGTAGCCGACAAACGTGGCTTCTTCATAAATGTCGCCGCCCGAGGGCATTTGCGGTGGCAGCCGCGGACAGACCATCCAATACCAGTACGGTTGCGAATCGGAATTCCAGCCCCACACCTCGTACACCGTCGTCAGGCCCACCGGGTTGTCGGCCACATCGCTGACTTTTTCCGTGCGGCGCAGGTGGACAGGTATCTGCACCAGCTTGCCGCGCCATTTTTGCGGATCTTGCCAGAGCTGCTTGAACGTAACGTCCTTCGTCGAGCGCTCGAAGAGTGATCGGGTCGATTGGTGCTCTTCCCAACTCATGAGTCGCCAGTAGGCCGGCATCTCTTCCTTGCCCAGGGGCACCTTGTCGCCAACCGCTTGAAATTCCTCGCGGGCCGACTCGCGCTCTTCGGCGTCTTCGTCGGTGGGCCCGTTGGCGGCCGGCTCGGGCGCGGCGATGTTTTCGTGGGTCGCCGCCAGGTCCGGCGCCACGGCACGTTCGCCCTTCACGTCCGGCGCCAGCCAGGTCCAGGTGCTGGGGTTGCTCGCCCGGCCGATCAGCAGCGCCAGCACGCCGAGCATCACGACCATCGTCAGCAATCGCGGCAATTCGGCGCCGCGAAACATTGTGCTCGGTGGGCGATCTCGAAGGCGGCGCATGGGAATGTCTTCGTCGGGCGTACAAGAATCCGGCGGCACACTCAATTATAGCGTGCAACGTGGCCGATTTTCCGGCCGACTTCCTATTCGCCGGCCGCGTCGGGCAACTCGACGAAGCTGAGCTTCGTCAGCTTTTGTCCCGTGGGGAGCTTTTGACGCGTGCAGACGTCCACGACGCTCATCAGGGCGTCGTAGCGTAGGCCCGAGCCGACCTGAATCACGACCTGGTCGAACGGGCTGGCCTGGTCGCTGAGCACCGCCTTGAGTCGGTCGTTCAAGCCGGTCAACGTGCCGATCGCGCCTTCGCCGATGGCCATCGAACTGATGCCGCCGCTGGCGTTGGGGACGACGCTGATCACGAGCGAATTGAGTCCTTGCACCGGATCGTTGTTGTTGGCGTCGCTGCCGGCTTGCACGGCGTTTTGAATCGGCGTGACAGGCTTGGCCGGGGGCATGCGGAGCGAAATCTGCCCTTCGACCGGCGCGGGCTTGAAGGTCAGGATGAAGAACGTCAGCAACTGAAACGCCATGTCGAGCATCGCCGCCAGGTTCAGCTCGACGGCACCGTCGGATTTGCGTCGTTTGCGTCGTCGGCTCATGCAAATGCCTGGGTCATGTAAATGACAGGGTCACGTTTCGCCTTCCGGCTTTTTGTTCATCGCCTTGAGTGAGAAGGTTCGAAAGCCGCTTTCCTGGCAGGCCTTGATCACGCGATTGAGCAGCTGGAACGGCGTGGCCTTGTCGGCGCGAATCACCACGGTCGTGGGCAGCTCGTCGCCGGGTTGCAGGCTCGGGTTCTTTTGTTGCGCCGCCAGCAGGCTCGACTGTGCCTCGCCTCGGATGTAGCTATCGATGTCCCTGGGCGTGTTGTAGACGGTGAGCTGGCCGTTGGAATCGATATTGAGCACCAGCAGATCCTGCTGGCCCTTGGTATCGACCGGACGAGCCGAGCCGACCACGGGCAGCTTGAGGTTCATGTCGAGCTGGGCACTCTTGAAGTTGATGACCAGCATGAAGAAGGTCACCAACTGGAAGACCATGTCGAGCATGGGCGTCAGGTTCGGCTCGGCACTGGCGTCGTGGTATTGCGAACTGGACATGGGTCGCGATCGTCTTACGATTTGGCCGGCTTGGCGGCGGCGGGCGGGGCGGTCGCGACGGGCACCGGCGGCGCGGCTTGCGCGGCCGGCGGCGCTTTGCTACGGGCCGCGTGCGCGAAGTGTCGCAGGTATTCGTCGGCCTGCAGCAGCGTGGCCACCGAGATGGCTGACACGCGATTGCGGAACACGGCGTAGAAATAGATGGCCGGCACCGACAGCGCGACGCCCTCGAACGTCAACAGCAGCGCCTCGGAAATGCCGCCGGCCACCTGGCTGGCTTTCAGCTGCACGTCGGACAGCGCGATCACGCTGAAGCTGGCGATCATCCCCTTGAGCGTACCCAGCAGCCCGATCATCGGACCCAGCGTGCCCAGCACGGCCAGCATGCTGATCTTCCGCTCCATCTCGACGGTCACGGCTTCGCCGACCCGTTCCATCGCGTCGCGGGCTTCGGCCAGGCCGCTGGGCAATTCGGAGATGCCCGTTGCCAACAAGCGGCTGAAAAAACTGTGGTCCTCCTTGACCACCGAATAGATCTCCTTGAACTCCCGTTTCTGCAGCAGCTCCATCAGCTCGGCGACCAGGTCGGGCGGAGTCGCGACCTTTTGACGCATTTCGAGAAACAGCCGGCCGACGGTCGAGACGAAATAAATCGAAAGCACCAGGATAACGGCGCCGATGGCGCCGGACGATTCGAGGAACCACCACAAGCGCGATTTTTCCTGCGGCTTCGGCGCCACCTGGTTCGACTTTGACTCGTCGGGCTGGACCGCCGGCGCGTCGGCGTCTTGAGCCCGCGCCCGGGGCCCGTTCCAGAGCACCGCGTTCCAGGCCAGCAGGCCAAGCGCCAGCACGAGACTTAGCCTTCGCGCGTTTGCCGCGCCGCCGATGCCCACCATTTTGCGATTCCCCGAGTACGACGCGACCGCTGTCGCCCAGATGCTCACCACGCGCCATGCGCCCTGCTAGCATGGGCCCTTGGATCTTGAGGGTGCTTCCATTATGACGCGAGATACCAGGAAAAGGAGTGGCCGAATGCAAGTTTTGGCTGGCAATCGCGCGCCGCGGGCGAAACGCCCGATCGATGCGGAAAACTGGGTGGAATACCCGAGGCGATTGCGCATTTTTCACGCCGCGATGCGGCCTGGTGCGACGATAACTTATGACGTGTTGACACGTTGTGCCGCCGCCGACTATAAGCATCCCCTCAATCGGGTTGCGAAAAGGAGGACGGCCTTTACGCATCCCGATGGCTTTGTGCAAGCGGCAGGAATTACGATGGCTGAATCATCCGGCTCTCTGACAAGTTCGCTCACGGTCGAGCCCCAGGGGTTTTCGAAACTGCTCCACGCGCTGGGCCTGTTTCTCATTCGCCGACGGATTCTGCTGTCGGGGATTTTGTTCTGCCTGCTGATCGCCAAAGACCTTGCATACGGCTTCAAGCCGCACGACCTGTTCAATGCCAGCGATCCCTGGGGCATTGCCGGCGGCGTGTTGGTGTGCCTGGGCCTGGCGTTGCGGTCGTGGGCTGCCGGCGTGTTGCGCAAAGACCAGGAACTGACGACCACGGGTCCCTACCGGTTGATCCGAAACCCGCTGTATGCCGGCTCGTTCCTCATGATGTTCGGCTTTTGCGCCCTGCTGGGCGATCCCAAGAGCATTTGGCTCATTCTGGGGCCGGTGCTGCTGGTGTACTTCGTCAAGGTGCGACAAGAAGAGCAACTGCTGGCGCGGCTGTTTCCCGCCGAATGGTCCAAGTACGCCAGCCGCACACCCCGCTTCATTCCTTTCGTCTATAGCGGCAACTTGTCGGCCGATTGGCGCGTGTCGCAGTGGATGCGAAGCCGCGAATACCAGGCGCTGTGCGCCACGCTGTTCGGGCTGATCGCGATCCAGCTCTGGCACGCGCTGGGGTAGGCCGCCCGCAGCAAACACACCTGGATCCAACGCGTTCGATGCGCCTGTTCACTCGGTACGTCCTTCGCGAAATCTGCCAGGTGTTTCTGGTCACGCTGCTGGCGCTGACCTTGCTGCTGGTCCTGATCGGCGCGGTGCAGGTGGCACTGGCGCAGGGGCTGGGCGTTGCGCAAATCGTGCAATTGCTCCCCTATCTGCTGCCCAACGCGTTGATGTTCGCGGTGCCGGGCACAATCCTGTTTTCGGTCTCGAGCGTGTACGGACGGATGTCGGGCGCCAATGAGATCGTGGCCATCAAATCGCTGGGCATCAGCCCGATGGCCGTGCTCTGGCCCGCGCTGTCGCTGGCGGTGCTGTTGAGCTTCGCGACCGTGTGGCTCAACGATTTGGCGATGAGCTGGGGCCACAACGGCGTGCAGCGGGTGGTCGTGGACGCCTTGGAGGACATCGCCTACGGCATGCTCCGCTCGCGCCGCTCGTTCAGCACGCAGGCGTTTTCGGTGAGCGTCAAGCGCGTCGAGGGCCGCACATTGATCTCGCCCATGTTCACCCTGCAGGAAGACTCGGGGCAGGTCACTGTGCGCGCCGAAACGGCCGAGCTGCGTTCCAATCCGGGCTCGGGCGTGCTGACGCTGAAGCTGTTCAACGCGACTATCGACGCGGGGGGCCACCACATCGAATATCCGGAAGGGGGCGAGAAGGACATCAAAATTCCGGGCGCCGAAGGAGATTCGTCGCCGGCCCACCTGGCCCTGCGCGCTATTCCGGCCAAGGTGGCCCTGCAGCGTGACCTCATCGAGCAGGTCGAACAGCAAATGGTCGCCGGGGCCGGCTTCGAGATGATGAGCGGCGATTTCGACGCGCTGGCCGGCGGCGGCTGGGCCGAGGGCGCCAAAAATCTGCAGTTCCAGAAGAATCGCCTGTATCGCATGCAAACCGAGCCGCCGCGCCGCTGGGCCAACGGGTTCAGTTGCTTGTGTTTTGCGCTGGTCGGCGCCGTGATGGCCATCCGCATGCGCAACTCCAACGCGCTGACCAGTTTCTTTCTCTGCTTCGGCCCGATCCTGCTGGCCTACTATCCGCTGTTGTTGTGGGGCCTCGATCGGGCCAAGAGCGGCTCCATCAACCCCTACGCCGTGTGGTCGGCCAACGCACTGATCGTGGTCTGGGGCCTGTGGCTGCTGCGCCGCGTGATCCGGTATTGAGGAATGAGGAAGGATGAAAAAAGACGGCGGAAGAATCTTAGCCACAGAGTTCACAGAGGACGCAGAGAAGGATGAAGGCGGAAGGATGAAGGATGAAAACGGTCAGCCGTTGAGTCTCTTCGTAACCCAATCTCCATCCTCGTCTCCGTCTTCGTCTCGGTGTCCTCTGTGTGCTCTGTGGCTAAAAATCTTTTTCTTCTTCTCCGACAGCCAGGGTAGTTAGCCCGGCGCACAGCGCGACGTTCAGTCGCGCGCCACTTTTTCCTCACCAAAAATGTTTCGTGCGCCGCTGCTCCCGTCCGGGGATCCGAAGCGGTTCTTGTACTGCAAAAAAGCTTCGGCGGAGGAAGCAGCATTGCAGCGGGTCGGTACCGGAGCTTCCCACGGAGACGTTGTACTGCCCAGTCCAAGATGCCGACCGCATCCCTGGGTTCAACGCCGTGGCCACACGGACATTCCCAAAACGGCTCGCGAGCCTCCGGCACGCAGATCGCGTCCACGCGCTTCGAGGCAGTCAAATACCACTGCGCAGTCTTCGCCGCAGGCGCGAGAGACTTTGACGGGGGCGGCCCAAGAACAAAGCAGGCCTTCCGTCCATTAACACAGATCTGAAGTGACAGTCCGTCTCAGCTGGATGCAGTATTACCAAAAGTCGCGGCTCACTTTCAACACAAGTTTCCGGCCACCCCCCGAGAGTTGCAAATAGGGTTCAGGGGTTGGGGTTCAGGGTTCAGGGACGGAAGATCGAGGCACGGACGGAGAGATCTCACGTGCGCGGCGGGATGCAGTTCGTGTTCACTGAACCCGGGACCCTCGCTTCGGCACCCTCACACGCGGCCCTCTCCAGCTCGACGAAGCTCGCCGCGGGCCGGCGAGAGAGGGAGTCGTGCTAAGCCATGGCGGGCTGCGGAGCGCGATGGTTGCGGCGGTCGATGAGGATCACGCAGACGGTGCCCACGGCTTCGCCGAGGACCGCGGCGGGGACCAGGTTCCAGTCGTGAACGCACATCACGGTCATGCCGGTGCGAATGATCGAGAACATGGTCGAGGACGAAACGGCGCCCAACATGTTTCCGCGGGCCAAGGAAATCGTGTAGCCGCCGTACAACGCGTCGGCCAACAACGAGCAGGTAAAGACGATCAAGTGCGAAACGAACATGGCCCGGCCCTCCCTTTGTTGGGGCAAACGCAGGGATTCCTGGTTTGCCGGTTTCGAACCTTTTCGGATAGGACGATCTCTCAGTCACCGAAGCGGAAAGGGAGGCTGTTTGTTACAAGGATTCGGGCGTGGCGGCGGATTATGTGGCATTTGAAGAGTGCCGCGGACGGGAAGCATGGAGATCCCTCGCTCGCGCGTCGGGTTGGTGTGGGCGTGCCGGAGCCCTTCACACTTCCGTGCGCTTCCAGCCGCCATGGCTGAAGCGGTAGGCGACCAGGGCGGTGCGGACCAACACGTCGGCGACCATGGCGTACCAGGCGCCTTCGACGCCCCAACCCCAGGTGTACCCCAGCAGATAGGCGAGCGGAATCCGCACGCCGAGGAACCCGATGAAGGTGAACAGCAGGGGCCAGCGCGTGTCGCCGGCTCCGCGCAGGGCGCCGGTGAGGACTTGCATGAATGCCAGCGGCAGCATCGCGAACGACACGATGCGCAGCAGTTGTGGCGCCACGGCCGCCACGGGGGCCTGTTCGGGGCCCAGGAACAGGTGTACCAGGGCGTGCGCGCCGAAGAACAGCAGCAGGCCGGCGCCCAAGAGCAAACTGCCGCTGGCGGCGCAGGCAGTCAACACGCTGCGGCCGGCCTGGCGATAGTCGCGGGCGCCGAGATACTGTCCGCACAGCGTGGCGGCGGCGACCTGGAAGGCGTAGCCTGGCAGGTAGGCCAGCGACTCGATGCGAATGGCCACGCCGTGGGCCGCGGCAGCCACCGTGCCCAGGCCGTCGACGATCGACAGGAACACCAACTGGCAGACGACGATCGAGAGCACGTCGATTCCGCCCGGCACGCCGATCCGCAAAATGCGCCGCATGAGTTGGAAGTCTGGGCGCAGCAGGGTGCGGCGAATGCGCAGGCCCGAGCGTCCCCACACCAGCACGGTAAACGGGATCAGTCCTCCCATCGTGTGTCCGCAGGCCGTGCCGATCGGCAGTGCGTCCCAGCCCATCTCCGGCAACGGTCCGACGCCCAGCAGCAGCGACCAGGCCACGGCGACGTTGACTACGTTGACCACGATCATCGACACCAGGCCGGTCACCATGTCGCCCGCGCCGCGCAGGCAGCCGATGCTGACCGCTTCGAGCATCATCATCGGCAGCACCATCACCAGGACGCGCAAGAATCGGGTGGCGAGAATGGCCGGCTCGCCTTCGAGTTGCAAGATGCCGGCCAGGCGATCGCCCAGCAGCAGGCCGGTGACGGTGAAGACCACGGCCAACAGCGCCCCCAACACGAACGATTGATTAGTGACGCGGTTGGCCGCCGGCCAGTCGCCCGCGCCGACAAACCGGGCGGTCATGGCCAACGCGCCAATGGCCACGATGGCAAACAGATTGGTCAGCATCCACAGGGCGTAGGAGATGACCGTCATGGCGGCCTGATGCTCGGGCCGCAGATAGTGGCCGACCAGCAGCATGTCGGAGAAGCCGATGAGCATGACCAGCAGCTGCTCGATGAGCACCGGCCAGACCAGCCGCAACAGGGGACGCAGCGTGCCCGGCGTTTGAGAGATGCTAGCGCGCACGCCAGGGGATTTATGGGCCGGGTGAGGGGAGAAGGACGCCAGCGGGTCAAGCGGCCGCGATCACGCGAGCCGCGCACTCGCTGGCAGGTTAGACGCCGGCGCTGGGGGCGTCAACTCGAACAATTTGTCTCGCGTGCCGCTTGACAACGGTCGTGTGTCTGTCTAAATTCACGGGTGGTCGGACCGCCCGAGATCTCTCCAGTTTGCGCGCAAACGTGCGGCGGTCATTTGATGCGACCTTCTTCCCGAGCCCTGTTTTCCTGGGTATTTACGGCCTTTTTCGGCTGTATTTCTCTCGTCGGCCAGGGCCTGCACTGCTTCGTCGGGCACTCGTTTCATCGTGCGCCGGAATTTCCGAGCATCATTGCCACGCCAGCGTCGATGAACATTTTTCCGACGGTGACGACGGCGGCAGAGCGTGCACGATCGGCGATGGGGCGTCGATGGCAGACGATGACTGCCCGATTTGCAGTCATTTCTCACAGGCCCAGTCAGGTTTCTATCTGGCGCCGCTCTGGGTGGCGCATTTCTCATCGGCGATTTTCATCGCCGGGACGGCTCAGTGCATGCCAGGCGCGGCGAGCGACTATCGCTCGCGTGCTCCGCCCGCCGCGTGGCCGCTTCTGTAACGCTGTCCCCCTAAGTGATTCCTCGGTACTGCGCCGGCGCTTGCGCTTGGGCGGTTAACCGGCTCGAATTGCACGAAGGACATGGCCAGTGAAGGCGAGTGACTGCGCTTGCGGCGTGTGAATCGCGCGGAAGTGCATGTGCATCGTCAGTCAATTCATGTGCGCACGGATCTCCGTCTCCGGAGGGCGCGCGAGCGAACGCGGTCCGACCAAAACCGTGGCTTGCGCGCCGCCGGAGCGGAGTCCGCTCGGAGTGCGCACGACGTTTGTCGCTTGGCGCGGCGAGTTCGCTCAACATGCAGACTGGGTTCCGGATGTTTCGATCGATGGGGTGGAGGATTGCGATGAGCCGTCGAAACGCGTTCACGGTCGTGGAATTGCTGGTCGTGATCGCAATCATTGGGGTGCTTGTGGGGATGTTGGTACCCGCGGTGCAGTCCTCGCGGGAGAGTGCCCGACGGGCGAACTGCGCCAGCAACATGCGGCAAGTGGGGCTGGCAATGATTCGCTATTGCGATATGCACGGTGGCCATTGGCCCGAGACGACCCACACGGTCGAGCGCGACCCCGTGACGGGCAAGTTCACCCAGGCGTGGATCTATACCCTGGCCCCATACATGGAGGACGTGGACGCGATTCGCATTTGTCCCAGCGATCTGGCCGGCGATTTGCGCCTGCGCGGCAAGGGCACCAGCTACACGATGAACGGCTATCTGTCGAGCGAGCGCAAACCGTCGTTTGACAACCTCCGCAAGGTCGTCTCGACGTCCCAGACCGTTGTGGCGTTCGAGCTTTCTGAGGCAAAGGACAAGGGAGCGATGACGAGCCTGAATCCCGCCGACATCGACGAGTTCAACGACCACGTCCACTCGTTCGACTGGTTTAAGGCCACGAACATCACGAACCATCTGGTTTACATGGCGATCAGCGCCGAGATCGCCGTCGAACGCCATGGACAGTGTTCGCACTTCCTGTACGCCGACGGCCACGTCGAGTTGATCTCGAGCGAACAGGTCGAAGCGTGGTCGACCGAGCCCTTTAATTTTGCCAAGCCTCCCTCGTAAACCGGCGGTGGAAATGTTTTTGTTGCCGTCCGTCTAAGGCCTTGATCACACTATTTTTATCGAAAGGTTGTTTTCCATGCGTATTCTGAAATTGAGTCTTACTTTGGGAATTGTCATCGGCAGCGTGGCGGCGGCCCGGGCCGACTTCGACGTTGCTCCGTACGAGCTGAGCGGAAAGATCGTCACCGGGGGTCACGACGACGTGTTGGGTTCCGACAACATCTCGCAGCGGGTCTTCGGCTATGACTTCTTCGAAGATCCGCTCGACCCGTATCTGATCGGCGATCCGGGATTCAACAACGGCACGTTCATGATCGGCATCTACCCGAACAATGGACTGCTGCCGGCGAACTCCACTCTCGGTTTCGAGGTGTTGACCAATCTTCAATACTGGGACGGCTTGGGGGCCGTGTCGTTCTCGGCGGCGCCAGCCGACGTCGACCTGGGTATTCGTCGAGGCAGCACCACTGTGCACATCAGCGGGCTGGGCTTGAGTGGAAGCGTGCCGACGATCGGCAACACGGGCCCGCCCGGACGTTTGCACGTACACGTCGAATCGCAGTTGAACTTTACCGACGGCACCAATCCGAACCCGCCGAACGCGCCGGACGGCGTGTACATGATTGGCTTGCGAATGACGCTGGCGGGCTCCGGAGTGGCCAATTCCGATCCCATTTATTTCGTCTACAACGCCAACGTGAGCGCAGAGATTCACGATCAGGCGATCGAATGGGTGCAAACGCACTTGGTACCCGAGCCCTCGACGTGGGCGCTGATGACGACGGCGCTCGGCGCCGTCGTGAGTTTGCGCTGGAGGCGACGTCGGCGGACGGGATAAAAGCGACCGGTTGTCGACGCGGCGAAGGAGTTAGGGTCCGCGGCCTCGAACGAACGGGGCCGCGGGCCGGAGAAGCATTTTGTAGCCTGGGGTCCGAGACAGTCGTTGTGGTACACATCTCGTTCTCATTCGGAGTAAACAGCGTTGGACGGGGCGACCTTGTGGGCCGTTGGCCCTGAATAAACTGGTCGACGACTCGACCGCTTGGATGCGGCGATTGACGATCGCGGCCCCCAAAGAGGCCGGCTACAATACTTCAACAGGCCATCTACGCGAACAGCTCTTTGATCACCTTGCCGCTGTTGGCGATCTTCATCGGGCGGCCGTTGCGGCTGGTGAAGGTGGTTTCCAGCGAAATGCCGAGCGACTTGCAGACCGTGGCCATCACGTCTTGCGAGGTGTAGGGCTCGGTGTCGACGTCGGTGCCGTCGGCGTTGGTGCTTGCCGACGGCGATGCCGCCTTTCATGCCGGCGCCGCCGAGCACGACGCTCCAACTGCGGGCCCAGTGGTCGCGGCCGCTGTTGCCGTTGATGCGCGGCGTGCGGCCGAACTCGCCCATCCAGATGATGGCCGTGTCTTCCAGCAGGCCGCGCTCGTCAAGATCGGAAACCAGGGCGCTCATGGCCTTGTCGAGCTCGGGCAGTTTCGTATCGCCCAGCGTGTTGAAGTTGTTGGCGTGCGTGTCCCAGCCGCCCAGGTCGACTTCGACGAACGGCACGCCCTGTTCGACCAGCCGGCGGGCCATCAGGCAGCCGCGGCCAAAGCCGGTTTTGCCGTACTGCTCGCGGACCGCCTCGCTTTCCTGGTTGACCTTGAAGGCGTCCATCTGCTTGCTGGTCATCAGGCGCCACGGTTTTTTCCAGGATGTTGGCGTGATCGGTGGCACGTCTGCCCGCGATCCTGCTTGACGAAGCCTTTTTCCAGCGAGGCGAGCATGTGCATTCGCTGATTGAGCCGGTCGTAGTCGATGCCCATTTTCAGGTTGCGGACGTTGCCGTCGGAATTGACGACGAACGGCGCGTAGGTCATGCCCAAAAAGCCTGGGCCGACGCTGCCGCCGCCGACGGACACGAACGGCGGAATCTCGAGGTTCAATTGCTTCGTCTGGTCGGCCAGCATGTGGCTAATCACCGAGCCGTAGCTGGGATGCTCGATGTTCGGATTGGGCACGTAGCCGGTGTGCATGTAGTAGCGGCCGCGGGTGTGGTCGGCCTCGCGGGTGCTCATCGAGCGGACGATCGACAGGTGCTTCATCTGCTTGGCGACCAGCGGCATGTGCTCGCTGATCTGCACGTCGCCGGAGGTGCTGATCGGCTTGAAGGGGCCGCCGGTCGGCGCGCCGGGCTTGAGGTCCCAGATGTCGATCGTGGCCGGGCCGCCCCCCATCCACAGCAGGATGGCCGCCTTGTGCCGCTTCTTCAGGTCGGCGAGCATGCGCCCGCAGCGTTTCGGCAAACGCCATCGCCGGCAAAGCCATTGCGGAAGCGCCGGCCAAGTGTGACATGAAGTGGCGGCGAGTCATTCCGCGAGGAACGATCGATTGGCTCATAATGGTCTCCGTGCGCTCGCTCGAAGCGCCTCACTGGATCGTCAATGTGTACGCTTCGCCGTTCAATTCGAACAACGACACGGCTTTGCCGCGCGGACAGATGCCGGGCTTGATTTGCATCTGAAACAATTCGTCAAACGACTTGCCCGCGGGCACATGGTAGGTGGCGGGTCCGCCGACCGAGCCCTGGTTGGGAGTGGCGACTTGCGCCAGGACCCGCAGCACGTCGGCCGATTTCTCGGCCGGTTGATTGGCCGGCGCTTTGAGCAAGTCGACGGTTATCAGGACGTGGGAACGGGTCAACGCGGGCGGTTGTGCGTTGGAACCCATGTTGATCTGGTTCCGGCTGGAGGCGCTGGCCACGGTGATGGGCCTTGGGCCCAGCGTTTCGATCGAGATTTCGTAGGTGGCAATGTCGGACGAACGGGCCAGCGGCGTGACCTGGATCAAAAAGTTATCCGCGGTCAATTCGCCGCGATCGGTCGTCAGGTCGTGCGCGGCCAGCACGGCTCGCATCTGGCGAATTTCGCTGGTCTGACGCGCGAGCGTAGCGGCAAGGGCCGCCAGCACGACCATCAGCAGCAGCGTTCGCAAGCTGAACGACAGTCGTTTGCGGGACGCCGGGGGCGCTTCGGGGAAGTCGAGGGTTGTGGTCATTAGTGGTTGAGAATGAACTCGTTGCTGTTGAGGATCGCCCACCAGACGTCTTGCAGGGCCGCGGCCGGATCGCCCTTGCGCAGCGCCAACAGGTCGTTGGCCAGCGCGATTTCCTGCGTGGTCGGCTTGCGGGCCAGGGCGGCCAGGTACAGGTGGTTGATCTTGGCCGGCGTTATTCATCTTGGCATCGGTCGCCACGCGATGCAAGAAGCTGCCTTTTTCGACGTCGGTCGCCTTTTTGATCAGGTCGCCGTTCATCATCATCAGCGTCTGCGGAATCGTGCCGTTGAAGGTCGTCGTCTCTTCGTTGTCGTCGGTGCCGAAGGCCAGCGTGAACTGGTCGAGCCATTCGCGCTTCGTGGCCTCGCGCTTCTCGTAGCTGGTCTGCACGTTCTGGGCCTCGGTGGCCACCAGCAGCGACTCGTACAGCTCTTCGGCCCGCATCTGCCGCAGGTAGAAGCGGCTGAACAACGGCTTCTCGCCCAGGGCCGGATCGTCCTTCTTGTTGCGCGGGGTGAACTTGCTCGACAGGCCGTAGGGCTCGCTGAGCAGGATCCAGCGGATCAGCTCCTTCTGGTTGAAGCTGCGCGTGCGAAACTCCTTGGCCAACGCTTCGAGCAGCTCGGGATGGCTCGGCGGATTGTGCGGGCCCATGTCGTCGATCGGCTTGGTGAAGCCGTAGCCGAGGAAATGGGCCCACATGCGATTGACCATGCGCCTTGGCCAGATATTCGGAACTGACGATCAGCCGGGCCAGCTCGGTGCGGCGATCGACGTCTTCGACATAGCCGCTTTCGCTTTTCAGATGCGTGCCGTCGACGAACACCGGGTAGGCGACTTTCGACAGTCCGTTGCGCAGCTCGTAAAACAGCACGGCCTCCTCGGGCCGATTGTTCTCGCCGGCGAAATCCTGATTGATCAACTCGACCGCCTCGATTTGGCGGCCTTTTTCGAATCGCCGCAGGGCCCGCGTCTGGCGGAAGAACGCGTTCATCTCCCAGAACTGGTTTTGCTTCCAGTCGTTGAACGGATGGTTGTGGCACTGCGTGCATTGCACCTGCAAGCCCAGGAAGACCTGCGAGGTCTTGGCCGTGGCCTGCACGCCGTTTTCCTGCAGGTTGCCGGCCAGGAAATTGACGAACCCGTTGAACCCGTCCTCGCCCGGCTTGCTGACGCCCTTGGCCGCGATCAGCTCGTAGACCAGTTTGTCGTAGGGCATGTTGCGCTGAACGCGCTCGCGCAGCGACTGCTGCAGGCCCTCGCGATTGACCAGCGAACGGCGCTCGGTGCCGCCGCTGCGGCCAATCAGCAGGTTGGTCCACAGCGTGGTCCAATTGCGGGCGTACTCTTCGACATACTCGTCGCCCAGCAAACGGCCGACCAGGCGCGATTTGCGCCGCTGCGAGGGCTCGTCGGTGAAGCGCTGCAGCTCGTCGACCGTGGGAATGCGGCCTAGCACGTCCAGAAAGACGCGCCGACACCACTCGCCGTCGGTGGCCGCGGGCGAAGGCGCCGATTTTGCTCGACTCCCAGGCTGCGGAAATCTGCTCGTTGATCAGGGCGACTTGCGGCAGCACCGCCTTGGATGACGATGACGGGGCCGAGGAAGTTTTCTTCACAGGCTTGTCCGCGCTTTTCTCGGCTGGCGGCGTGTCGTCAACGGCGGCCAGCAGCATGGCCGGCACGGCGCCGACGGCCAACGAGAGAGTCAGGGCGCAGCGCGCAGCAAAACCGCGGCGGCACGGCAGCTGCCGACAGAACAACGCATTCAATCCCTGCGTCAGAAGCATACGGCTATGTTACGGCTTGCAGATGCCCGAAGCGGCGACTCAAGTTTTCCTAACTTCGGCCTCGATCGAGCCACCCCGAACAGCAGATCACGGCTGAAGGGAGCCTGGCGCCATCGAACGAATCTCGGCGATGTGCAATAAAGTCGTGCGGGGGACGCCCATTTATTGCAAGCAATTGGCAAGAAAGGAGACTGGCGAGAGGAGAGCGGATGTGTATTGAATTGCAACAAGTGTTGCATTTTGATACAGCAAAATGCAACAGGCGAGTTGGAACCCAGGAATGCGACAGGGTTCCAACTCGCCTTGTTAACACGGAAACCAACCGTTTCTTCCGTGACTTACGAGCCGGCCTCAACTGTTCCGTTGCGGCCCGTAAATCCTTGCCTCCTCAAAGTTTCCGTCGTTCGTTGCAAAACGCCTCTTCTGTTGACCGGCCCCGAAACTGTGCTCTTCTCTGTTCCGGCCCCGGTCAGGCCGCACCGTAGCAGTGCGGTGCCTCTCCCAATCCGGCCGTCCAGAAGAGCAAACGGTGCGCCAAGTGTAAACCGCGCCGCAAAAAAGCACGCGGGCGGCCCTTGTTCAGGCACTCTCGGCGAACTGAATCTGGTACAGCCGCCGGTAGAGCTCGCAACGGCCCAGCAGTTGCTCGTGGGTGCCGACATCGGCGATCCGGCCGCTTTGCATCACCACGATCCGGTCGGCCAGGGCCAGCGTGGCCAGGCCGTGGGTCACGATGACGGTGGTGCGGTTGCGGGTAAATTGCTCCAACACCTTGTGGATCAATTGCTCGCTCTCCAGGTCGATCTGGCTGGTCGCCTCATCGAGAATCAGGATGGCCGGATCGCGCAAGATGGCCCGGGCCAGCGCGATGCGCTGCCGCTGGCCGCCCGACAGCCGGCCGCCCCCCTGACCGACGAGCGTCTCGTAGCCGTGTTCCAGCTTCTGTTCGATGAATTTATGGGCGTGGGCCTGGCGGGCCGCCTCGAGCACCTGCTCGCGCGTCGCGTGGGGGCAGCCGTAGCGGATATTGTTGAACACGGTATCGTCGAACAACAGCGTCTCCTGAGTCACCAGGCCGATCTGACCGCGCAATTCGCGCAGCCGAACGTCGCGCAAATCGATCCCGTCAAGCAGCACGCTGCCGGACGCCGGATCGAAAAACCGCGAGATGAGGTTGGCCAGCGTGGTCTTGCCGCAGCCATTGGCGCCGACGATGGCGATCGTTTCGCCGAAGGGGATCCGCAGATGAACGTCTTCCAACACCGGCTGGTTGGCCGAGTAACGAAACGAGACTCCCTCGAAGGACAACTCGCGATGGTGACGGGGCAGGGGCCGCGGCCGTTGCGGGTCACGCACGGAGGGCTCGCGGTCGAGCAATTGATACACTCGATCGGCCGCCGCCGCGGCCCGTTGCAGTTTGTTGAAGACCTCGGTCAGCCGCCGGGCCGGGTCGCTGATGCCCGCCAGCATGCCGTAGAACCACATTAGCTCGCTGAGCGATAATGGCCGGCTGCACATCTTGATGCCCAGCAGGTGCGTTTCGTGGTTCATCACCAGGTACGCGCCAAACAAGATGGCCAGGCAGATCGTGGTAATGCCCATCACTTCCGTGACGGGATTGATCAGGCCGTCGAACAGCGCGATCCGCATGGCTTTGCGGTAGCATTGCTTGCTGGTTTTGTGGAAGCGGTTCCGCTCGTGACGTTCCATGGTGAAGGCCTTGACGACTTTGATGGCGCCGAAGGATTCGACCAGGATCGTATAGAGCGAGGACATTTCCTCGAGCGCCTTGCGATTGGCCCGGCGGAGCGTTTTGGCCAGCACCGTGATCAAGAGTCCGGCCAGAGGGGCCACAACCAGCGACAGCAGCAGCAGTTGCCAGCAGATGTAGGCCGCCAGCGCCAGGCAGACGATCATCTTCAAGGGCTCGATGACCGCGCGGCCGAACAGGGTCTGAATTCCGCCGGCAACGTTGTCGACGTCGTACGTGAAACGCGACAACAAGTCACTGGTGCCGCTTTCGTTGAAGGTCACCAGGTCCATCCGCAGGGTGCGGCGATAGAACTGCTTGCGCAAGTCGAACGTCGCCAGGTGCGACACCCGCTGCACCAGGAATGAGCTTGCCGTCAGAAAGCCGTCCTTGACCAGCGTGGCCAACAGCAGCACCGCCACGATCACGACCAGCGTGCGAAACGGATCGCGGGGCAGGTAGTCGTCGACCCAGGGTTTGATCCGCTCGAGGCGGCCGAGATCGGTCTCGGCGGCATCGCGGGCGGACGTGGCGGCGGCCAACTTTCGCCGCAGCTCAGCGGCTTCATCACTGGACGCGCGGGCCAGTTGCTGCTCGAGTTGGTCGCGGGCCGCGGCGTTTTTTTCGACCACGCCACGGGACGCGACAATCGACTCGTCGATTCGCTGGCCGAGGCTCTTGTTGTTGCCCACCACTTCGACCAGCGGATACAAGGCGCTGATATTGCCGCCCCACAAGCCGGCGACGATCAGCGAGCACACGACCGACGCCGCCACGGTCCAATAATAGTGCAGCGCCAGCCGCACGGTCCGCGCGAAGTTGCCCATCCTGGAATTACTTTCGAGCGCGAGGTGTTGTCGAGGAGCCATGACGCGCAAGTCCTGTTGCGCGCCTAGGGGGAAGCACGTAAGTCGGCCTCTTTTAGCAGATTGCGGCTGCTCGCGCCAAGGCGAGACGAATGTCGGCCGACGTTGGGAGCGTGCCAGCATTCGGCCTTTGGGAGTGGACCGACACCTCGTTGTCGGTGTTGCGGAGCAGCCAGAGGCGTTCGGTGGAGCGCTCTGGCAACCTGCCGCCCCTCTTGTCCCTTCGGGACCCAGACAACAAAAGTTGTCTGGGCCACCCACGGGTCCACCACACTAACCCGAAGCGCCAGCGAGGGACGCGGGACGAAGAACCCTCGCTGGCGTCGGGTTAGTGCGCGAGAACTCGCGGATCGCCCACTTGCCAGGTTAAGGCTTCGCCAAGTTTCCTCGCTTCACGCGCTGCCGATGCCAGCACGAGCGCCGGTGCGGCCTGATCGCGTTGAATCGATTGTGCCGAACGTGCGGCCCGTGCTCGACATAACGATTTGCTGAACTTTGCCGGTTGTGCCGCCGATAGAGCCCTGTAGGCGATATTTCGCCTCTGGGTACCTAGCCTGCGACAGCGCGGCTGGTGCGATCCATGGATGGCGGGTTCATTTCGGGGGGGGCTCGAGCTTTGGGAATGCGCGGTCACGCGGCAGGCTAAGACCCCATAAGCGAGAAAGGAAATACAGCGACTATGAAACGTGCCATTTTTGCCTTGTTGGCCGTGACCTTGGTGGCCAGCAGCACCGGCTGCTGCTGCCTGGACCGGCTGTTTTGCTGGGGATGTCAAGGAGGCTGTGGAGGCTGTGGTGGTTGCGGCGGAAGCTGCGGCTACTACGGCAACGAAGGGCCCGGCTGCAGTAGCTGTGGCGGCGGCGGATGTTCGGACTGTGGCGGCTACGGCGGCTACGGCGCCAACGACGGCTCGATGTCGAGCGCCCCGTCCACGCGGGCGATGGCGAGTCGGCAGCGGCCGATGAACTCGCAGCGGTATGCCACGGCCAAGCGCCGTCCGGCGCAGGGACATCCGATGGTGCACCAGCGCCGCGATGCCGACGACGAGTACGAGTTTGCCGCGGGTCCTCCGACGGGCGCCACCACGTATCCGTACTACACCAACCGCGGTCCTCGCGACTTCCTGGCCAAGAACCCGCGGAGCATTGGTCCGTAGTCCCGATGAGCCCGAGGCGTAAGCGCCCGGTCGACAGTCAACGGTCAATTGATCGATTCAACAGGCCAGCCGCAAGTCATGCACAAAGCGCATGCAAGCGGCTGGCCTTGTTTTTTTCTCCGGCGGGTTCTAAGTTGCCCTCTAGCGGCCAACGAGATTTTGGCCACCTTGCGGCCTTATGCCACGGGAGAGTTCCATGTTGAGTCAACCGATTCAAGACGGCATCAACGAGCAGATCAACAACGAGCTCAGCGCTTCGTATTCGTATTTGGCCATGGCCATTTACAGCGAGCGGCAGAACTTCATGGGCTGCGGGCGCTGGCTGCGCGTGCAAAGCCAGGAAGAGTACGGCCACGGCATGCGGCTGATCGATTTCCTGCTGGCCCGCGACGGCAATGTGAAGCTCAAGGCCGTGCCCGAGCCGCCGGCAAAGTTCAACACGCTGGCCTCGGTCTTCGAGCAAGCCTTGCAGCAGGAGCAGCAAGTCAGCAAGCAGATCGACAACCTGTACGAGTTGGCGCTCAAAGAGAAGGCTTTCGCGGCGCTGGTTCAGTTGCAGTGGTTCATCACCGAGCAGGTGGAGGAAGAGAAGACCACCCGCGAGATCGTCGCCAAGTTCCACCTGCTGAAGGAGGACCCGGCAGCCCTGTTGGACCTGGACCGCGAACTGGGCAGCCGCATCCCTGGCAGTGGCGCCGAAGCAACGCCGGTGAGTTAGCGTCGCGACCGTGCGCCATTGGCATCTGGCCGGCGAACGGATGATTCCGAGGGGATTCTGCTTTGCTCAAGAAACCAGAATGGCCCCGTTTCGATTCGCGTATAAAGCGAGTATTTCTACAAACCGTGCTGTGCGTTTTTCCTACCCGTCAACCATCGCCGCCGTAGCGAGCAAACTCCCGCGATCACCGACAGCGCGGTGCCGAACAGTGTCAGGGTCGTCGGTTCCGGGACGGCTGTGACGGGGCTGCTCAGAGCGAACAGCGGGTACTGCTCGTTGATGAACCGGCCCCCCGCGTTAATCCAAAAGGAATTCGTGTAGGATACCGATCCCGCCCGTGGTATTCCCCCGCCAGCACTCAATGCGTCAAACGCCGCGCCGGAAGCGTCACTACCGGTCCATACGAACGGGGCCGACGAGGCGGTGCCGAACTGGTCGTATGCGACCGCGTTGAGGATTGATCCCGAGTACAAGCCGGTCGCCCCGGACGCGACTTCAATGCCTTGGGTGTTATAGACGGGCATTCCGAGGAAAGAAGGGGCGTTGACATTGGCGTTCACAGTAGGCGTCGATGCTACCGCATGCCATGCCACGCCGGAAGGCAGCGTCGGGCTGAGTGCCGCCTCGGAGGCGACGAATGCGTTGTAGTCCGCGATGTTTGGACTCGTTGCATCCCGTACACCCTCGGTCGCGAAGATAATCTGATATTGCGTGCCCGCCGGCAGCTTAGGGGGAACGACAACTGCCATCAATTGTGTGGCGGGCAGGGCGCAGAGAGCGAACGCTGCAAGGAGCACGACTACAGTTGGTTTTCGCATCAGCGTTCCTCGTAGGTTGTGCGGCGTCGAGCCGCCGAATTCGAGTAAACCAAGCCGCATGGTAGCCGACGCGGACCGAGAGTCAAGTTTATTACCAGCAATTCCTGGAATAAACTGGAAGGATGAAGGCGCACATTCGACTGTCTCAAAAACCGCATGTCCCCGTTTCCGCGGCGTCAGCGCGAGGCGACGATTTCGAGCCTGGCTTCGGCCACCGCGGGACGGTCTGCGCCGATGGTGGTGGCCCGCAGGGCCAGGGGCATGTTGAACGGGCCGCAGTCGGCGTCGAACTCGATCGTCAAGGGTCGCGACGTTTCCGAGGCGCCGACGGTCACCGGCTCGGCCCTGACGCCGTGAATGTGCGGCGGCACGATCAGTTCCAGTTTTACAGGCGAAGGCCGCGCGGTGTCGCGCGACACGCTGGCTTGGATCGTCGAGCGGCCGCCCGGGTTGGCTAGAATCGACTCGCGGTCGAGCGACGCGGTGAGCAAACCCGACGAAACGCGAATCACGATCTGCTCGTTCTGCTCTTGCGTGGCGAAGCTGATCGTGTGCTGGCTGCCGTCAAAATCCTGGATCACGCCCACGGCCATCAGGCAGGTGCGGCTGGTTCGTCCGAGGTCCATCCAGGGCGGCAGATAGACGCGGTAGTCGAACGCTTCGGCGCCGGCTGGCACGGTGATGGTCGGGCCGGTCACGCCCTGCAAGTGACGCAACTGCCGATCGGCCAGCATGATTTCGAGCGGGCCCTGATAGCCGCCGCGGAGCAGCGTGTAATGCCGCTGGACATACCCGCCGCGCGGATCGAACGAGAGTTGATACGACCCGAGGAACTTGAACGGCGTGGGCAGGGCAACGGCCCAGCCCACGTGATCGATGGCCGGCTCACCGCGGCGCACCGCGAGCGCCGCGGTGCGAACGATTTCCCGCTCGCCGATTTTCGTCCGCCCGCGAATGGCCAGGCGGCCGGCGCGAATCGGCGTGTTGTCGGGCGTGGTGAACTTCAACTCGGCTTGCTTTGCCTTGGCGGCAATCTGCAGGGGGGCCACCGTGACGCCCGAGGGGAGTCCTTCGACGCTCAGGTCGATCGGCGTTTCGATCGGCGCGACCGAATCGACGTCGATTTTCAGCGTTGCAGATTTTCCGCGGACCAGGTTCAGCAGGTCTGCGGCCAGCAGCAAGCGGAAGTCGGACCGGGCCACGTCGATTCGCAGACGATAGGCAAACGCCGGCCCGCCGCGGGAAGCCAGCCGATCTTCGACCCGTAGCGTGTACGTGCCGTCGGCCGGCGCGGTCAAACGGCACTGCGAATCGGTGTAGCCTGCCGCCACGTCGTCCGAGCGCGCAGCTCTTTGCCGGCTGGGTCCAGAATCGTCAGCACGGAATCCAACGGCGAGCCCAATCGGCTGGCGCGCAGGTCGAAATCGTACGTTTGGTCCTTGGCCAGCGCAATTGCAAAACAGTCGGCATCACCGGGCGTCTGGATGCGACCGTTAACGACTGCCGGCAGGCCGACCGATTCGGCATGGCCAGCGTCATTGTTCGGCTCGCGTTCGACGTGCTCGGCAAGGTCATCCAATTCGATCAGCACGGGATTAGTCGGTTGGCCGCCAATTACGAACCGCTGGGCGATCGTCGAATCGCCAGCCGCGGGCAGAGTCGCTTCGGCCGCTTCGGCCGGAAGTCCGCTGCCGATCAGCTCGAACCGCGTCGACTGGCCGCGGCGAGCGCCGAGCGGAAACACGGCCGAAACGTGCGGTCCGGCGGACACCGTCAGGCGGTACACGTAGTTTTGCAGTCCGCCGAAATTGATGTCGTGAATGCGGAGCTGGTACACGCCGTCGGCCGGGGCCGTGAACGACAGATTGGCTTCGCCGGCCGGATTGCCGATGTCTTCAGCCAGTTTTCTTCCGGCGGCGTCAATGACTTCCAGCCGCGCCTCCAGCGGCGAGCCGAGCCGCGTGGCGCACACCTCGGCCCAAATCGCCTGGCCCTTGGCGGCCTTGAACGACCAGACGTCGACGTCCTCGCGGGGGAAGATCCGGCCATTGATCGTGACCGGCAGCGTCACGGCGACCGGCAGCGGCTCGCCGTCGATCTCCTGCTCGACCACCTCGGGCAGATCGCCGACGATGAATCGCTGCGCGCCGGTTGTGCCCTGCGACGTGGACAGCCGAAAGTAGCAGGTGCCCAAGGGGGCGTCGGCGGCGACTTCCAACTGCGTGGCTGAATCTTGCGGATAATCCTCTTTTTGTTGCGATTCGGGCAGGGGAATCAGCGGACCCTCGAACCAGGTCGTCGGCACGCGCCTCAGCGGGGCCAGCGATCGCACACCGGATCCGAGCAATTCGAATCCGCAGCCGTCGTGCAGAAATAATCCGCCCACGCGGACGTCGCACTTGGTGCCGCGCTGCGCCGGCCGGAAAGATATGGCTGGCCACCGGCTCGTCGGCCCGCAGGCTCGAAGTCCACGCCATTGCCATAGCGCAAGCCAACAGCGTGATCGCAAAGGTGCCGGTGCCACCGATTGTTTCGCGTTTCACGTCAGCTCCCGAATGACGCGGCCTTGATTGACGATTTTGACCGGGCGGCCCTCGGGCGTGATGAATTCTTCCTCGCCGTTAATACCCAATTGCCGGTAAATCGTGGCCGCCAGGTCTTCGGGTCCGTAGGGGTTGTCGGCCGGTTTCTCGGCCCGGGCGTCGGAGTCGCCGACGGCCACGCCGCCGCGCAGCCCGCCGCCGCCGAGCACCACGGTGAAGCCGGGTCCCCAGTGGTCGCGGCCCGCGTTCTTGTTGATTCGCGGCGTGCGGCCGAACTCGCCGGTGACCACAACCAGCGTCCGTTCGAGCAGCCCGCGGTCGGCCAGATCGGCAAACAGCGTCGAGAGGCCCGAGTCGAGCGCCGGCAGCAATTCATTCTTGAGCACGAAGAATCCGTTGTCGTGCGTGTCCCAGTTGGTGTGTTCGATGGTCACGCAGCGGACGCCGGCTTCGACCAGGCGGCGAGCCATGAGGCAGGACTGGCCGAGCGTGTGGCGGCCGTAGGCGTCGCGCATGGCGGCCGGCTCGGAGTGGATGTCGAAGGCCCGCTTGGCCTGCGGCGAAATCATCAGTTCGAACGCCTTCTGCTTGAACAGGCTCACCGAGTTGGCGCTGGCGTTGGCTTGCGACTCGACCGATCGCTGGAACCGATCGACCTGGCCGAGCAACTGACGGCGCCGGTCGAGCCGCGCTGCATCGATCGACAGCGGGGGCAAGACGTCGGGCACGGAGAAATTGAGCGCCGCCGGATCGGCCTCGATCGTAAACGGCGCGCACGCCGGACCGAGATAGGCGCTGCCCGCGCTGGGATGCATCAGCGGCAAGCAGACATAAGGGGGCACCGAGCCGCGAGGTCCGAGCTTGCGGGCGATGACGGCTCCGTAGGCCGGCCGCTGGTTGTTGGGCGTGATGGTGGGTGTGAAGCCCGGCCCGGCCCGGTAGCCGGTCAGCAGGTAGTGATCGGCCGGACCATGGTCGGAGTTGCCGTGTCCGAAGGAGCGGATGAGCGAGATCTTGTCCATCTGGCGTGCGGTGCGCGGCAAGTGCTCGCAGATTTGCACGCCCGGCGCCGCGGTGGCGATGGGTCGAAACTCGCCGCGAAATTCGGCCGGCGCGTTGGGCTTCAGATCGAACGTATCGATCGTGCTCATGCCCCCCTTGAGAAACAGGATGATGAGCGACACGTCGCCGGGCGTTTTGCCTTGCTCGGCCGAGCGGGCCAGCGCCGAGACGAAGCTACTGCCGAACAGGCCGGCGGCCCCCACACGCAGAAAATCGCGCCGGGCGATTCCGTCGCAGAACGTCGAGTGTCGGTTCATCTTACTTGCTCCTCGATCGGGCGTTGCCGCGCTTGGCGGTTGCGCGGTTGATGCGTTCGGTGATTCGGTCAGTGATTGAACACGAACTCCAGGCTGTTGAGCAGGCTCCAGGCCAGGTCTTCGGCCGCGGCCTGGCGGTCGGAGGGGCCCGAGCCACTGGACGAAAAATATCCGCGGGCCACATTGCGTTCCGCCTCGGTCGGGTAGCGGCTGAAAAACGTCAGGTAGAGCTCCTCGGTCAGGCGGTCGTTGTCGCTGGCGTGCGCCGCCAGCCGTGCGACCGTGCCGCCGGGGTTGGCGAGCTTGCGTTGGATTTCCGGCGCGTTGAGGATGTGCAGCACCTGGGCCACGCTCGGCTCGCCGTTGCGTTCGCACTCGCAGGCGCTTTGCCGGGTCGGCCGGCCGAACAGCTTGAGAAAATAATGCGACGCGCGGCTGTCCCACAGCTGGATCGCGCGATAGCCGGCCGGCACCCCTTGAAACTTCTCGCCCACGCCCGTCGCCTGGCACACCGTGTCCAACAGCACTTCGGCGTCCATCCGCTTCAACAGGGCCCGCGAGTAGTTCGGTTCGTCGCGGGCGTTGGTTTCGTTCGCGCTCGAAGCATGCTGGTAGACGCGCGAGGCGGTGATGGCGCGGATCAGCGCCCGCTGGTCGAAGTGGTGTTCGACGAGATGACTGGCCAGGGCGTCGAGCAGGGCCGGATTGCTGGGCGGATTGGTCGCCCGCACGTCGTCGATCGGCTCGACCAGCCCGCGTCCCAGAAAATGGGCCCACAGGCGGTTGGCCTGGTGGCGGGCGAACCAGGGATTCGCAGGCGCCGTCAGCCAGCGGGCCAGCTCGGCGCGGCGATCGCCGGCCGGTTCGGCCTTGGGCATCGGCGTATCGAGAGCGTGGGCCATCACGAGCTGGCCGGTGCGCGGATGTCGCGTTTCGCCGCCGGCCGATGCCAGCATTACGTCGCCCAGCGGAGACGTCTTGCGGCCGAGCGGGGCGAAGAAGTCGAGCATGCCGTAGTAGTCGCCTTGGCTCCAGCGGTCGAACGGATGATGGTGGCACTGGGCACACGCGATGCGCACGCCGAGAAAGACCTGCGAGACGGTGCTGGCCATGTCGCCCGGCTTGGCGGCCACTTTGAAGAGCTGGGCTGCGGCACTTCGGACAGCGGGCCTTCGGCCGTGACGATCTGGCCGGCGAACTTGTCGAGCGGCGTGTTGTCGGCCATCCGCTCGTGAATCCAGCGATAGAACGCGTAGGCGCCCTTGTGTCCCAGCGTCAGCCGGTCGACGCGCAACACGTCGGCCCACTTCAGCGCCCAGTAGTCGGCGAATTCGGGCCGCTCGAGCAACTCGTCGACCAGCCGCGCGCGACGATCATCGCGCTTGTCTTGCAAGAACCGCCGGGCCTCGTCGGCGGTCGGCAGCGTGCCGATGACGTCGAGGTAGACGCGCCGCAGATACTCGGCGTCGTCGCACAATTCGGCCGGCTGGATTTGCAGCTTGCGCAGCTTGGCGTAGACCAGGCGATCGATGAAGTTGTGCTCGGACCAACTGCCGTTGTCGGCCAGCGGCCGGGCGTTGGGCACCAGCGCCTGGAACACGGCGACCGAGCCCATGTAGCTGGCCATGATCGCCACCTGGCCCGGCGCATTGCCCGCGGTCACATAGCCGGCGTCGTCGACCGCGGCCAGGCCTTCGTTGTTGGTTTGAAACTTAGCCAGCCGAGTGACGTCGACCCGGCGGCCGTCGCCGTAGACGGCGACGGCGCGCAGCTGTTGATGGGCGCCCATCGCCAGTTGGCGTTCGGCCGGCTGCACTTCGAGACCCACGACGCGCGGATCGGCCGGATCACCTTGCGGCAGGCCCGCGGCGATCCAATCGCGCAAGATCGCGTACTCGCGCGACTGGCGGTCGATGCGGGTTCCGCCGCCATGCGGCACGGTGCCGGACGCTTTTCGCAGGAACAGACTTTGCTCGGGCACGGCCGGAAACATCCGCCGCCCGCGGCCTTCCATCGACAGAGCCGCATAGTCGGCCGGCGGATCGAAGCCGAACACCGACAGCTTGAAGCCGTTTTGCCCCTCGGCCTTGCCGTGGCAGCCCGACGAGTTGCAGCCGAACTTGCCCAAGAGCGGGACGACGTCGTTTTCGAAATTGAAGTGTCGCGCCGCTTGCGAGTTTTGCACGGTCACCGCGACGGCCAGCTTCCGCCCGTCGGCCGTGACTTCGACGGTTGCGGCGCCGTCGGCCACGCCGCGGACGACTCCCAGGCTGGTGACTTCGACGATGCTGGGTGCGAGCGAGCGGAATTCGGCCTGCCGCGTGAGATCGACGGCCCGACCGTCGGGCAGATGGCCATCGACCAGGATCGAGTAGCTGGCGTCGGGGCCGGCGAGGGATATGGAACTTGGCTCGGCGCTGAACGGCCAGCAGCCTGTCGGCAGCCGGAAGCGAGCGGGCAATTGCCGCCCAGGCGATAGCCACCCCGAGGATCAGCGCGATAGCCGAGCTCACGCGTCTCATCACGCGCCCCAAATGGAAGGTGGGAAAGGCGGGAAGGAGGGTGATAACGCATCAAAGTATATCGGAATTATGCACTTCACAAACCCACGACATACCCCGATGAACCACGGATCAACCGCGGCTGATTGATTGTAGCGGGTCGCGGGAAAACCGCTACTTCTTTCCCCGCTTCTTGGCGGGCTTTTTCATCGGCGTCGCCCTCTTCTTTTTGGGCGATTTGACTGCGTTGGGATTCACGGCCAGCAGGCCTTTCAGCGCTGTCTCGAATGGGAGCGGCTGGAGACTGACCGCGGTGTTGCGTTTGACCATTGTGCTGCCTGATGGGTGGTGGTGGTTCTGGCCGTTGACCAGATTGGCGACCTGTCGACGACTTGTCAAATTTCTTGATTTTCTTTGACTGCGGCATTCGGGAGGATTAGCTTGAAAGTCGGGTTGTTTGACCCCATACGATTCCAAAGGAGCGATTGACACCTGCAGCCGATACAAATTACAAAACCCCCGGACGCGGTTGGTGTCCGCATCCGGGGGTATAGCGCTACTGGTTACTGTTCATCGAAGTTTGCGCCGTGCGTCACGACGCCTTGCCGATGGGCCAGCCCTTGTGGCCATAGTCTTTCGCATACACGCGGCGGGGGTTTTTCCCTCGCGTTGTGAAGTAAGGGCGAACACGCACTCCGGATCGTCCCCGTTTTTTCGGGGCCATAGGTCATCCTCCAAATTGGAGAAAAACCCAGCCGCATCGACCAAGCTTCGCAAACAAACTTCTGAGGTCGGGCGAAAGCTCGGCTGCCCAAGGCTGGCCGTGTGGCCTGGGCGTTGTTGCCAGCGGAGGGACTCGAACCCACATGGGCCGTTCTCCTAATCACAGGCGGCCCACCTGCTTCCAAAGCAGGCGTGTCTACCAGTTCCATCACGCTGGCGCAATACAGAGGCCCCGCTGGCGCGCAATCGCCAGCGGGGCCTTGACATTTTTGGACGGTTTGTAGAATGGGAGTCCAGTCTTTGGGGACCGGCTCCGTCCGGGGGAATTCGATCAAAACAAGGCACTCCCTGAAGATTAGAAGGCTAGGTCTGCTCGCTACAGACCTGGCCTTCGCCATTTACGGGTAAGTCGGGAGGCTCAGATTGCCGGCCCGAAAGTCGGTAACGCTTCGTCCCTCGATCAACAAACCGCTCAACAATTCGTCTTCGTCGCAAATTTAACACCGTGTTGTGAATGACGCGATCGGGATTGCTTGAGCGGGTCTGGATCTCGTATCGCAGCTTGCCGGCAATTTCCGGCAACCGCAATCCGTCCCCATGGATCTCCAATAGGTTGATGATCGCGCCTGTTGTTGTTCCAGCAATGACAGGGACGCCGTTGATGCGAATCGCACCGATCACTATGCTCTGCTCCTGATCCCCATCATCGGTCGCTTCTTCGGCCAAATCGCCATTCGTCGCGGGTTCGCTTCGGATCGCTTCCAACATACGCTTCAGCGCGGATTTTTCGGCGCGCTTGTCTCGGACGATACCCTGCGCCATGACGATGGCTTTGAGGTGATTGTTGATCACCGTATCCGCCAACTCGATACGCTGCTCTAGCGCAACTTCAAGTTCCGATGGCTCTGGCATTGCGTGGCGCTCCAAATCCATTGTTGATCTTTGACCGGGGGCAATTCTAGCCAATTCGGGGCGACAGCGTTAGTCCAGGATTATGGAAAATCCAGACTGGATTTCGGCATTGATTTTTAGATCAAGTAGATCTATGCTACTGGGTTTTCAAAATTCTGCCGTCCGTAAAAAAGACAGCGACTGGCCAACTTACCCTGAGATGGGGCTTGGCGGTAGGTAGAATAGGGAGGCTTCACGACGGAGCCGATTTAGAATCCACGGCAGGGCGGTGCCATGTTGGCCTTTGTCGACGAGTCAGGAGATCCGGGAATGGACGGGAGCGCTGGCTCCTCAGCCCAATTCCTGGTGACAACCGTTTTCTTTGAGGATCACGGAGCAGCGAATAATTGCGATGAACGGATCAATCTAATTCGCAAAGAACTGGGATTCAAGGATGGTGTTGAGTTTCATTTTTCGGGCTCAAGCCCAGACACGCGCAGATATTTTCTGGAACAGGTGGCCCGATATGAGTTTTTTTATATGACTATGGTTTTGAATAAAGCCGGGCTCGCCGGGGCCGGCCTCGTCACTTCGGAATCGTTTTACAAATTCACCGTCAGTTTGATGTTTCAGAGTGCAAAGCCGTACCTGAACGGCGCGACAGTGATCCTCGACCGATGCGGCGAAAAGCAGTTTTGCAGTCAGTTGAAGCGATATTTGAGAGCGAGGGCCAGCTCTGACGACGGGCACTGCGTCGTCAAAAAGATCAAGGCTCAGCCATCGCACGGCAACAATTTGTTGCAGCTAACCGATATGGTTTGCGGCGCTGTGGCAAGAAGCCTTGGCAAGAAAAATGACAAGGACACCTATAGAAACCTAATCAAGCATCGAGAATTGAGCTTGCAGGTTCGTCCATAGCGCATAAAAAACCCGCGTCCCTATCCCTTGCGGGAATGCACACCTTTCCGGCGACATTTATCGGGTGCGGTTAATTCCAGTGACATACTATCGTCTAATTCGGGGTGGTACAAGAGAGCCGCCAAAAAAATTTCTGGTCATCTATATGACGTAACCCGTTAGCGCCATGGCATTTAGTCGCAAGGCCTTGGCGGTCATGGGGATAACGCTAGCGTTCTGACCTTGACACAATCGGCAGTCACGGCGCATTCCCACCGCCCCCACACTGCCTAAGGGGCGACAGTACCGTCATCACCCGCAAATCCCTGACCTTTCTTTGATACTGGATTTTTGTACATCAGCCGCTTGCCAGCCGTCATTTCGATGGCCTTGGCCGCTCGCGTGCCGTCGCTGGTTTTCCGCTCGTTATAGCGGAACTCAAACTCGGCCACGTACTTGTCCAAGTGCTCGGGCGACACATGGTGGAACACGCCGTTTACGCCGCGCTTCAAGAGACTGAAAAATCCCTCGACAGTGTTGGTCGTCACGTCGCCGCTGGCGTAGACCTTGTCGCCGTGCTTGATTACTCCGTGCCGAGCGTACTCGCGTCCGATCTTCCGATAGAGCCGCAATTCGTCGGTCATAACCGTGGCGCTCGGGTCGAGGTTCTCTTTCATGTGCGACCGCAGCGTATTGGCCGTGATTCGATGAACCACCTTGGCCCGCACTTTGCCGCCACGCTGAACCAACGCGATGACCGGCGTTTTTGTCCTGTCGCCCGGAACCGGATGGCCGCGCTTTGTGCCACGGTATCGGCCGCCAACGTAGCATTCATCGACCTCAATAACTCCAGTGAGCAACGAAGCTAATGGTTCCAAGGTCATCGCGTGCCGGATTCTGTGGGCCATGAACCAGGCCGATTTGTATTGCATCTTGAGCATCCGGTGGAGCTGGTGAGCGCTCACGCCCTTTTTTGATGCTGACATCAAATAGATTGCCACAAGCCACTTGCCGAGCGGTATGTGCGAATCTTCAAAGATGGTGCCGACAGTCACGGTGAACTGTTTGCGGCACGCCTTGCACTTGTAGAGGCCCTTGCGGGCGGGCTTCTTGGATTCCGGCTTGCCGGTGAGCTTGTAGGCTTCGGTCGATTGGCAATGCGGGCACACCGGACCGTTGGGCCAGCGCAGTCTTTCGATCAGATCGCGGGCCTTGTCGTTGTCCCCATACTGCGAAATAATCTCGACAAGATTGAAGTTTTCCACGGCCAGCCTCGCAAACTTGGTTGTTATTAACTGGCCTCATTATCCCCTATCGGCTTGGGTTTGTCAAGTACACAATCGCCAAGTATATCGATTCGAGGTGGGCAATGAAAGCCTTTTTGCGGGTCAAAGCGGTCCGCTGGACAACCTGGAGACCATTGAAAGCAATCCGATTGTCGGGTGGCAGACAACTTGTTGTCGGTGTTGCGAAACAATAAGAGGCGTTTGAGGGAGGCCGCGCAACTTGCCAGAGCCTCTTATACCTTCGGTACCCAGACAACAAGATTGTCTGGGCCACCCGGGGTCAATTCACTTCGCCCGCTCGGCGATCCAGGCGGCGATCAACTCCAACGCTTCGGCGCGAAGGTCTCTTCGATGGCGCCGTACTCGCTCGGTGCGCCGGTTTTGCAGTGCTGGAAGAGGTGGTTCAGGCCGGGCAGTTCCTTGATGGTGACATTCGCGTTGCCCGCTTCCTTCAGCGCCGCTTCGATCGGCGGCAGGTTTTGTTTGGGATCGACTTGCAAATCCTTTTCGCCGTTGATTGCCAACACTGGGCAACGGACTTTGCGCAGGGCAATCGCCGGATCGTAGGTCAGGAAGTAGCGGAACCAGGGCGAGAAGACCATCGCCACCTGCCCTTCGGCCTGGGCCCGAATCGCTTCCTTCGACGTGCCGCTGGCCGCGGCCGCCGCGCCGGCCGCGGCCTCGACGGCTTCGAGCACTTGCTGCTTGGCCTTGGCGACGTCCGGCTCCTCTTTCACGATCTTGAACAATTGCTGCTGCAGGGTCTTGTTGGCGGCAACCGCATCGAGTCCGGCGCCCATCGCGGTGGCGATCAGATCGCCTTGCCGATAGAGGATTTCCTCGCCGGTTACGCCGGTTCCGGCCAGCATCACGATGAAGGCCACATCGGCGCTGCGGGTAGCGGCCAGCGGGGCAATCATTCCGCCTTCGCTGTGGCCGATCAGTCCGATGCGACGAGGATCGATTTCCTTGCGGCCTTTGAGAAACTCCACGCCGGCCAGCACGTCGCCGGTCAAATCGTCGGTCGTCGACGCCACGGGATCGCCGGTCGATCCGCCCACGCCCCGATCGTCGACGCGCAGCACGGCGACGCCATGGCGGGTGAGATAATCGGCCAGCACCAGAAACGGCTTGTGGCCCAGCAGCGATTCGTCGCGATCCTGCGCCCCCGAACCGGTGATCAGCAGCACGGCCGGAACCGGCGCGTCGGAGTTGGGCGCGTCGGACTTGGACAACGTCAGCGTGCCGGCCAGCTTGACGTCGGCCGCGGCGTTCTTGTACGCGACTTCGAGCTCAGTGTACGGGTAGGGCTTTTTGGGATCCTGTGGGCGGCTCAGATTCGGCTCCTTGTCGAGTCGCGCCAACTCGAGCGCAAGTGCCGCACCGGGCTGCTTCCACTCGCCTTTGATGCCGCGGCCGTCAGCGCTCAGCTTGCCCTCGTACGTGCCCTTGATGCGCTTGATTTCAATTTTGACGTCGTCGCCGCTGAGCGTGGCCGCGTCGACGGGGATTCCCTTGGCGCCCTGGTCGGGGCTGTCCATGCTGGCCTTGAGTTGTCCTTGCTCGTCCTTGGCGATGCGGAACAGGAGCCGCAGATCGACGGCGCCGGCCTTCAGCTTGCCCTGCCAGATGCCGTCGATCGAGTGGGCCGTCTGCGCCGCGGGCTCGTCAGCCGCGGACGCGAACAGGGCGAACAGCATCGAGGCTGCAAGAACGAGCGGGGCCAGCGCGGAGCGCCGTGCGCAAAAATTAAGGGCCGGCATGTGAAGTCCTCGCGGCAAGTGGGACGGTAGTCAACTGTCGGGTGCCACTGGCATCTTGCCAGTGCTGCCTCAAACTGGACGCGCACTGGCGAGACGCCAGTGGCACCCAAGGCGAGACAACGGGAGCGGATCAACCAACTCTTTTACTACGGCAGCTTGCCTACTGCAAGAATTTGCCGACTTTGGCGATCAGGTCGACGGTGCGGCAGCTGTAGCCCCACTCGTTGTCGTACCAACTGAGCGTTTTCAGCAGGTTGCCGTCCATGACCTGCGTCCAGTCGGGCACGAAGATCGAGCTGTGCGAGTCGCCGATGATGTCGGTGGAGACGATCGGGTCTTCGGTGTATGAGAGGATGCCTTTGAGCGGGCCGTCGGCGGCTTTCTTCATGGCCGCGTTGACTTCTTCCTTGGTGACGCTCTTTGCCATCACGGTAGTCAGGTCGACCAGGCTGCCAGTGGGCACGGGCACTCGCAGCGAGATGCCGGTGAGCTTGCCCTTCAGCGCGGGAATCACCAGTCCGATGGCCGCGGCGGCGCCGGTCGAGGTGGGAATGATGTTCTGCGCGGCCGCAGCGGGCGCGATACAGATTGTCGTGCGGCATGTCCTGCAGCCGCTGATCGTTGGTGTAGGCGTGCACCGTGGTCATCAATCCCTTGACGATGCCGAACTTGTCGTTGAGCACCTTGGCCAGCGGGGCCAGGCAGTTGGTCGTGCAACTGGCGTTCGAGATGCACTTCTGATCCTTGGTCAGCTGGTTGTCGTTGACGCCGATGACGCAGGTCAGATCGGCGCCGTCCTTGGCCGGGGCGCTGAGCACGACCCGCTTGGCGCCGGCCCGCAGGTGGGTGTCGTAGCCTGGCTTGCCATCTTTGGCTCGCGGGCGGTGAAAAATGCCGGTGCTCTCGACGACGACGTCGACATTCATTTCGCCCCACGGCAACTTCGACGGGGTCGCGCTCCTTGAGGCCGCGAATCTTTTTGCCGTCGACCGTCAAGCAGGTCTCGTCGTAGGTCACGCTGCCGGGATAGCGACGATGCGTGCTGTCGTATTTCAGCAGCGTGGCCAGCGTGTTGTTGTCGGTCAGATCGTTGATGGCCACGACGTCGAACTCTTTCGAGCGGGCCATCAGGTTGCGAAACACGAGCCGCCCGATGCGGCCGAAGCCATTGATGCCGACGCGAATTGCCACGAGAAATCTCCTTAAAAAACTAGAACGCGCTGGCGTCCGCCTAGGCATCCACGGCGAGCGTGCTCGGGGGGTGAAGGGGTCGAAGGAAAGCGATTATACAAATCGTGGCGAAGTTGGACAACCGACGGGAGGCGGCGCTGCGGCGCCAGATCTCCTCGCAGCCGCGTATCGCGAGGCTTGCTAGAATTCTGGGATGGGCGAATCGCGAACGAAATTCCCTGCGAGAGGATTCCCGCTTTGGGAACTGTTTTGGTGGGTGACGTTCATTGCATTGGGCTTGGGCATGGTCAAGGCCAGCGGTTCATGGCTGCTGTTCGATGGCCTGGCGGTCTGCATGCTTTTGTTGTCGCTGCCGTGGTTGGACAGGACTGGGCCCATGACAAGTGCCCCTGAACGCCGCTGGTTTCGCTTTGGTCTGCGCACGATGCTCGTGCTGGTGGCGTTGCTGGCGATGATTCTGGGATACTCCGTCAGCCGATTTGCCGCGGAACGCAACGCAGTGGAAAAGTTACTCGCGCGTGGCGGAAAGGTGGTGTACCACGACAATGCGTACGGCAGAATACATCCCGAGCGCACGTTGAAGGCGTGGTTCCTGGAATTCGCGGGGTTGCGATGGCCGGGTGAGGCATATCTCGGGGGTAAGGAGGTGACGGACGAGGTTTTACGCGACGAAATTTTGCCGCTGCGAACGCTCACGGCTGTCGGCATGACATCCGTGTCGGTGACGAATGAGGGGCTTGGGCAGCTCCGTTCGCTCAAGTCGCTCGCAACGGTCACGTGCCTGCGCGACGGCCGCAACGAAAAAGTGCTGCGAGAGCTCGCTGAACCGTCGATGGTCGAGATGCGATCCGTGCCGTTGCGGGATGCGATGGACTACCTCACCGATTTGCACGACATCAAGATCCAAATCGACCCCGTGGCGTTGCAAGAATCCAAGGACGCGGCGGTCACTTGCAAGTTGAAGAACCTGCGACTCTCCGTCACCCTGGATCAGTTGTTGGCGCCGTTGAACCTCGGCTGGATCGTCGACAACGGCAGGCTCGTCATCACCACGCGCAAAGTCGTGGAGGCTCACGCCCAGGAAGCGGCAGCCGTCAATTCTTCGCTTCCGCAGGTGAAGACGCTCATCATCGATTCAGACCGTTAGCTAAACACCACACTCGTGCTACAGCCTACTGATAGACTGGCGAAAACTAGAACAGCCCCGGCAGGATGGCGATCAGGAAGATCAAGACGGAGACCGGAATCCAGATCAAGAACGCCTTGCTCGCCCAGGCCAGTGGCCGGCCGCGGAGCGATCCGATGATGCCGGCGGCGGGCACGGCCCAGAAGGCGGCGAGAATTCTGGGGCGAACATTGTCGGGATCGTCATCGAGGAAGTGAGGCAAGTCGAAAAACGGAACGGTCGTCAGCCAAACGGCGACCCAAAAAGTGGCCCACAGCATTCCGCTGATCGAGAATTGAAACGGTTTTTGGTCCATGCCTTCGATTTTACCAGCGATGCCAGCGGCGGTCATGGCTGCTTGTGGACCAGATCGTCGGCGTCGCGGACGTCGCGCCGGGCACGACGCCGCGTTACTCGCCGCGCACTTCGGCCAGGCTCATCTGGGCTTCCAGCAGGCCGTACTGGGCATCGAAAACCGCTTCCCGCGTTGCCACGTTTGCTGAAACCAGCTTCTTGGCGACTTCGACGTTGGATTTCATCAGCGCAACGTGTTGTTCCAACGCTTCGGTCAAGGCGCGCTTGTCGCCGCCTTGTTTGCGTAAGGCTTCCACGAGACGGCGCGACCACAGGCTGATGTTGGGAGAATCGGCCGCGACCTGACCCTGCTGCTTGAGCTGGATCAAGTTTTTCAAGGCCGCTTGGGCAATCTCGATTTGTTCCTTGACCATCTCGGGGCGAGTCGGGTTGGCGTTGGCGTCGGCCGCGGCCGCCTGCTCGGGCTGGCCCGGCAGGCCGACACCCTGGAATCCAAAAATCGACAAGCCCAGTGCCAAGGCGACAGCCGTCGCGCAAGTGAGTTGCTTCACCATCGAAACGCCCTCCGAAAATAGGAACTGGAATTGGCAATGGCCGCGGCGGCCCCCTGCGCGTGATTGTACCGCTTCACATAACAAGACGCACGACCGGCTCGATTTGAAGGCGCCGGGGACGGGCCGTTCAGGGAATCCAGGGAATGGAGAGCGTGAGCGTCAACGCCATCAGGATCAGCCACAGGCAGGCGGCGATCAGGGCTGCCAGCTTCGCACGGCCCAACAGGGCACCGCCGGCGGCGAAGATCGACACGGGGCAAAAGGCCATGATCGCCAGCGCCAGCGGCCAGGCGAGTTGCCGCGGATCGGCACGGTACACGGCCATGAATGCGGCCAGCGCGACGCCCAGCCAAAACATCGCCAGCAGGACGCCGCGAATCGTGATTTGCCAGGGCCGGCTTTCCATGGAGGAAATTCTACCAAAGCGGCGAGCCAACCGTGACCGGGTTGCCAGGACGTCCCTTCCATGAAGGATTTACCGGTGGACAGCAGGCTTGGCGAGTTGGAAAATACGGAGCGGGTCAATTTCAGCCCCAACGCGTCCCAGGTAGCAACGTCCCATGGCCACCGACAACGATAAGCTGCGCGAAACGCTCCATCAGCTGCAACGCCAACTGGAAGAGGTCCGCAAGCTCGATCCGGCCGTGGCCGGGCAGTTGGACGCAACGCTCGCCGAAGCCAAGGCGGCGCTGGCCGGCGCGCCCATTCATTCCGCCAAACGCCAGTCGCTTGTCGAGCGCTTGTCGAACGCGGTGTTGCAGTACGAGGCGTCACACCCCAGCCTGTCGGGCAATCTGGGGAGCATCGTCGACGCGCTTGCGCGGATGGGAATCTGAGCGCTGCGCAGGCTCCCTGGGTGGCCCAGACGTCGCCTCGGCGTCTGGGTCGCGCAGGGACAAGAGGCGCGCTGAAACTACGTGGCGCGCTGCGATCACGTTTTGCGGCCCGCGCGCTCTTGTTGCTTCGCAACCCAGACACTCCGGAGTTGAGGCTGTCCGGGAATTCAAGCCGCCCAAAACGCCGCACGCCGCGGTCCCCACACTAACCCGACGCGCAAGCGAGGGTCGCTGGACGAAGAACCCTCGCTGGCGCGTCGGGTTAGTGTGCGGCAATTCCCGGACAGCCTCACTCCGGAGTTGTCTGGGCCACGCGCGCGGATGGGAATTTGAGAATTCGAGAAGCGAGGATTAGTTCCTGGCCGCCTTGGTGGATCGGATCCCCGGCCGGGCGGATTTTTCCGGGCGCAGCTTTTTGACGCTGGGCGCTAGCTTGTTGGCGAGCGTGATCGTGATCTCTTCGGCGCGGCCTTTGCCGAATCGATTCCGCTCGGCGATGGGCTTGCTGTTTTCGTAGTACCAGAATTTCATTTTCACCGTGTCGCCGTTTTGCGCGATCGTCGGGTCGTCGAGCTTGACCTTCACGGTGAAGTCGTCGGCCACCTTTCCGCTGATCTTGCGGCTGCCGGCGCTGACCATCAGTTCGCCGTCGCGAAAGGAAATGAGCTTTCCCTTGACTTGAAACGAGCCGGCGGCGCCGGTGCGGTCGGGCTTGGCATCCGGGTCGTCCTCGCCCTCGGGAAACAGGCCCATCCAGGAACGAGTTTGCGGGGAGAAGATTTCGATTTCGTCGACGGGCTTTTGCAGCGCCCCTTTCTTGTCGATCTTGGCATTGAATCGGACCGGCATTCCGGGATGCAGGTAGTCGGGCTCGGCCTCGCCCTCGACGGTGATTTTGGTGTCGGCGACGATTTCCAGCAGCCAGGCTTCGGTCTTGGAATCGCGAATCTTGATCAGGCCCTCCTCGACCGCTTCCAGCGTGCCGGTGTCTTCGAAGGCCAGCGAATTGACGGGCGGCTCGAACTGGGCTCTTGCTGCCGAGCTGCAGGTCCAGCCGGCCAGCCAGATCGATCCGACGGCGAAAAACCAGTTGTGGTGCATGATTCGTGCCTCCGCCTGTTAGCCGATGGGCGTCCGCGGCTCGACGATACCATCCGTGCCTGTCTGCCCCAGATGTAGGATACCTGCTGGCGCGTGGAAATGAAAATGGCGCGCCTGGGGTAACCGGGGATGTTTTGCCCCTGCGGGGTGCCCCGTTGCCAGCGGCTCGCCGCAGCGTCACAATGCCCAACAGCGAGCGATATTCTCAAGAACCGATCCGAGAACCGCCGGGGACCGTCCCAATTTTGCGGAGTCTTCGGAGTAGGGCATCGTGGGCCCCGCCAGCGTGACTCGTGGTCGGGACCGTTCCCTTCTCCGAGGCGGTTCTCGGATAGGTTCTTCGTTTCACGCGAGGTCCGCCGTCCATGTCGAGCGAAGCTAGCCAGATCACGATCCCCAAATTCCGGGCCATGAAGGCGGCCGGGCAAAAGATCACGATGCTCACGGCCTACGACTACACGATGGCCGGACTGCTCGATGCCGATCGGGCGTCGAGGGCATCCTGGTCGGCGACAGCATGTCGATGGTCGTGCAGGGGCATCCCAACACGCTGCCGGTCACGCTCGACGAGATGATCTACCACGCCGAAATGGTCGGCCGCGCGGTGCAGCACGCGCTGGTCGTGGTCGACATGCCGTTTCCCAGTTATCACCTGGGCGTGCTACAAGGCGATCGAAAACGCCGGCCGCATTCTCAAGGAAACCCGCTGCCAGGCCGTCAAGCTGGAAGGGGGCGCCGAGCAGGCCGAGGTGATCGCGGCGCTGGTGTCGGCCGGCATTCCGGTGATGGCCCACTGCGGACTGCGGCCGCAGAGCGTGCACCAGCTGGGCGGCTACAAGGTGCAGCGCGACGAGGCGCAACTGCTGGCCGACGCCGCGCGCGGCCGAAGCAGGCCGGCGCGTTCGCCATGGTGCTCGAATGCATTCCCGTCGACCGTGGCCGCCAAGATCACCGCAGCGGCTTCAGATTCCCACGATCGGCATCGGCGCCGGCACGCCGCTGCGACGGCCAGGTGCTGGTGATCAACGACCTGCTGGGCACTGACCAGCGGCTACGTGCCGCGGTTCGTCAAAGCCTACGCCGATCTGCAAGACGATTATCACGAAAGCGGTGACACGCTTTCGCGACGACGTTCGCAGCGGCCAGTTCCCGACGGCGGAGCAGACGTTTAAGTAGTGGTTAGTGGGCAGTGGTTAGTGGTCAGTGACGAGAGTTGCGGCATCGCGAGTTCTGTATTCGTATCTAACCACTACCCACTGACCACTATTCACTTTTCCCAATGCCCAACCGCCTGGCTGCCGAAACGAGTCCCTATCTGCTGCAGCACGCGGGCAATCCGGTGGATTGGTATCCGTGGGGCCGCGAGGCGCTCGAGCGGGCACGGGCCGAGGACAAGCCGATCTTTCTGTCGATCGGCTACTCGGCCTGCCACTGGTGCCACGTGATGGAGCACGAGAGCTTCGAGAATCCGCAGATCGCGGGGCTCATGAACGAGCACTTCGTGTGCATCAAGGTCGATCGCGAGGAGCGGCCCGATCTGGATCAGATTTACATGAACGCGGTGCAGATGCATGACGGGCCGCGGCGGCTGGCCGATGTCGGTGTTTCTGACGCCCGAGCTGAAGCCGTTTTATGGCGGCACGTACTGGCCGCCGACGTTCGCGGATGGGCATGCCGGGCTTCGATCAGGTGCTTGGCGGCCGTGGCCGACGCCTGGCAGAATCGCCGGCGAGCAGGCGATCGAGCAGGCCGACGCAGCTGACCGAGCAGCTGCGATCGCGATCGGCGCAGCTGCGGCCGAGCGACGCGGCGAGCTGTCGCGCGACGCTGATCGATCGGCGCCGGCGCCGTCGCTGGAGCGAGCGTTCGATCCGACGCACGGCGGATTCGGCGCGGCGCCGAAGTTTCCGCATCCGATGGATTTGCAGGCTGCTGCTGCGCGTGTGGCAACGCGGCAGCGACGCAGCCAGGCTGCTGGACATGGTGACGCGCGACGCTCGACAAGATGGCGGCCGGCGGCATCTACGATCAACTCGGCGGCGGGTTTCATCGCTACTCGGTCGACGAGCGCTGGCTGGTGCCGCACTTCGAAAAGATGCTCTACGACAACGCCCTGCTGGTGCCGTGCTATCTCGAAGCGTTTCAGGTCACCGGCAATGCAGACTTACGCCCGCGTGGCGCGCGAGACGTGCGATTACGTGCTGCGCGAGATGACCGACCCGGCGGGCGGTTTCTACAGCACGCAAGATGCCGACAGCGAAGGGGAGGAAGGCAAGTTCTACGTCTGGACGCCGGCGGAAATCGAAGCCGTCCTCGGACGGCCGGCGGCCGAGACGTTTTGTCGATGCTACGACGTTACGCCCGAGGGGAATTTCGAGCACGGACAGAGCATTCTGAATCGACCCAAGACGCTGGCCCAGTGCGCAGATTTTGGGGCGCGACGAGAGCGAGCTGGCGCGCGAACTGGAAGTGGGCCGGGCGAAATTATTGGCCGAGCGCGAGAAGCGGATTCACCCGGGCCTGGACGACAAGGTGCTGGTGGCGTGGAACGGCCTGATGATCGACGCGCTGGCCCAGGCGGCCGGCGCGCTCGACGAACCGCGATACCTGGCCGCGGCCCAGCGCGCCGCCGATTTCATCTTGCACGCCATGCGCCGTCCCGACGGCCGTCTGCTGCACACCTGGCGCCGCGTCTCGACCTCCCTCTCCCTCCGGGAGAGGGCCGGGGTGAGGGAGCCCGCACTCCCGCCTGGCAAGGCCACGCTCGACGCCTACCTCGACGACTACGCCGCGCTAGCTAACTCGCTGGTTCGCCTGTACGAAGCCGATTTCAACGACCGTTGGATTGACGACGCCGTTTCGCTGGCCGAGATCATGCTCAAGCAATTCGCCGATCCGGCCGGCGGCGCGCTGTTCTTCACGGCCAGCGATCACGAGACGCTGATCACGCGGCAGAAAGATCTGTACGACAATGCCGTGCCCAGCGGCAACGCGCTGGCAGCGATGGCGCTGTTGCGGCTGGGCAAGTTGACCGGCCGGTCCGATTTTCTCTCGGCCGCCGAAAGCATCCTGCGATCGGCCGCCGCCTTGATGCGGCAATCGCCCCGCGCGATGGGGCAGATGCTGCAAGCCCTCGACATGTTGCTGGGCCCCACGCCCGAGATCGTCATCGTCGGTCAACCGCAATCGCCCGACACGGCCGCCGCGCTGGCCGCGCTTCGCCATCGCTACGTGCCCAACCGCCTCGTCGCCTGCCGCCCGCCGGATGCCCTCGCCGCCGGCTCGCCCGCACTCGCGCCGCTGTTCGCCGGCAAGCAGCTCGCCGGCCCAGAGCCCGGCGTGTTCATCTGCGAGAACTTCGCCTGCCAGGCACCGCTCTTCGGGAAAGATGCGGCGCTCGCCGCCTGGGAATTGCTGGCGGGGCGGAACCGGTAGGATTTGGGTGCCACCCAGCGGGCACCGTGGGGAGATGGAGGGAAATCCATTGCGCGTTGCACGCGGCGTGGGCGCAGCTTGTTAGAATGGGCGACATTCCAAGTTTGGTTCGGTTCCAGGCTCAACCCAAGCGGGAAATGTCGGGCAATGCAACTTCGCAATGAATCGGAGTCGATACATGATTAGGTTCAATTGCTGCGAGTGCGGAAGGGTGTTCGAGGTTCAAGACAAGCATGCCGGTAGGGTGGGCCGTTGTGCATCCTGCGGAGCGCAGAACGCGGTACCTGCGGGCGGCGCAGATGTTCTGGCTCATAAGGCAACGACAATCCCGAAGGTAGTGGTGCCAAATCGCGGGCAGCCGCAGTCACATAGCCGTGATGCATCAAATGCCACTCGGACAGAAGCCTGGTATGCGCTGTGCCCGAAGTGCGAACACATGGTCGACGTCAGGGGCCTTCAATCCGTGGAATGTCCCGAATGCAGATATGCTTTCGACGTATCAGAAGCTTTTTGGACGTGGAAGTGTATTGATGGCGTTTATAAGGGCCTGACAGGCAGTACGACTTTGCCTCGCAAGCAAATGAAGCTTAGGGTATCCGGCGACGGCCGAGCGGTAGCCGACCCCAACGACCACCAAGGGCATAACCGCAGCTACGCAGTCTACCATAGGGTTGAACCATGCATCTTGGGAACTGCGGCGGTTGTATACTCTCAATCCGAAACCGATTCGGGGGAGCCTTGTAGTCACGAGATGGAAGACGTTCATCCGGGTTTGCGTCGATGCCGCAAGTGTCGGTGGACCCAATCGATCTATGACTGAGCGGTCGTGCGGGCGTATTGAAATTACAGGCCCTACATCCAAGATCTCTCGCATGCTGGGTGGCCCCGCCAACTTGTTGTCGAGGTGCCAAATGCGCACGACGGCCGCTTGGTCCAGCCCGACTGGAATTCCACTTGGCACCCAATCCTAGCCATTCGTTGGGTGCACTCGCGTAACGCTATTCACCCCGGCGGGCGATACGCTTGCTGCGCCGCCTCATACACCTGCTTAAGCGGCACGTGGTGTTTTTCCGCCACGGCGCGGCAGGACTCGAACTCGGGCGAGAATCGCGCGGTCTCGGCGTCTAGCCAAGCTACCATGCCGGCGACTTTGCCCCAGGGGGTGTCTACCTGGTGTTTTTCGCGGCGGAGTTTGTGGCGCAGCACTTGCCAGCGGCGGACGCCTAGCGTCGTGGTTTCGTAGAACAGGACCGATTCGATTGCGGGCACGGACTCGGCGGAGCAGAGGACGCTGAGCGTGATGCCGGGGCGGTTCTTTTTCATCTGGATCGCGGTAGTGGTGACGTCCAACGCGCCGGATTCCCACAGCCGGGCGATCGTGTGGCCGACCAGCTCGCCGCTGATGTCGTCCAAATTGGTTTCCAAAACCCACAGGTGCTCGTCGGACGGGTCGCCGCTCGCCGCGCTTTCGCCGACCAGGATGCGCAGCAGGTTGGCTTGCTCTTCCAGATCTTTTTGGCCGGCGCCGTAGCCGATGCGCTCGATGGTCATGGCCGGCAGCGGGCCGAACGAATCGACGAGCGTGGCGATGATGGCGGCGCCGGTGGGCGTGGTCAGTTCGCACAGCACGCTCGATTCGGCCAGCGGCACGCCTTTGAGCAGTTCGGCCGTGGCGGGGGCTGGAATGGCGCAGCGGCCGTGCGCGATTTCGACGAAACCGGTGCCGGTGGGCACGGTCGAGCAGACGATCCGGTCGACGCCCAGCAGGTCCCAGCCGATCGCCGCGCCGACGATGTCGGCGATCGAGTCGACGGCGCCGACTTCGTGGAAATGGACTTTTTCGATCGTCGAGTTGTGCACCTTGGCCTCGGCCTCGGCCAGCCGGCGGAAGATGCGATGGGCCAGTTCCTTCTGCCGAGCGGTGATCGAACTGCCGTCGATCATGGCCGTGATGTGGTGCAGGTGGCGATGCTTGTGTTCGGGCTCGTGCTCGACGGTGATCTGCGTGGCGCGGAAGCCTTTCTTCTTGACGTGATTGGCCACCAGCCGCACGGCGGGCAAGCCGAGGGTTTGGATGCCCGCGTTGAGGACGGCGAGATCGACGCCGGCATCGACCAGCGCCCCCAACGTCATGTCGCCGCTGATTCCGCTGGCACAATCGAGGTAGGCGATTTTCATGAATAGATTTCTCGGTGAAGAAGGCGAGATACGGGCATTCTAGGATGCCCGCGACATGCCGCAAGGGCGCCGAGTCGCGGGCCCTCGCCGGCGTGCAATTGACCGGCCGCGGAGGGTTAGCTACCATGCGCCGCCAAAACTGACCCCACTCCCTGGATGGAAACACGCGATGGCCTCGGGAGTCAAGGACTCGACGCGGACCTTGCCGGCGACCCCGTGGGGGTTGCTGCCGCCGCGGATGCGGATTTTGTATATCACGACGCCGCGGCGCACGGGGGCCTGGCTGGCCGAGGCGTTTGCCAGCGACAGCGCGTGCGAGGTGGTTCTCGAAGAGGCGTTCGGCGCGGCGGCCGGACTGGCCCGGCTGCGCGATCAGGTTTTCGACGCCGTGCTGGTCAGTCACGAGCCGAGCGAGTTGGACGCCTTGGAACTGGTCGACGGATTGCGCGCGGGGGCGCCGAAGAGCCGCTGGTCGTGCTGGGCCAGCAGAGCGAACAGGAGATGGCGGCACTGGGATATGAAGTCGGCGCCGATGCCTACGTGTGCGTCAACACCGCCACCACGCGAACCGTGCTGTGGATCGTGGCCCGCGCGACGGAGCGGCACCATTTGATTCGCGAGAATCGCCGGCTCATCCAGGCTGATCGGCATCGCTTGCAGCAAGAGCAGAACGAAGCCCAGCGAATGCTCGGCGAGCAGCGCGCGCTGGTGACCGAGGGGCACGCCGAGCATTCATCAGTAGCAACTCCGAACGGGCCCTCGAACGATTCCCTGGCCGAACCGCTCAAGACGCACTATCGCGAATTGCTGCGTGCGCACGTCATCATGGGCTCGGGCAACCTGTCGGCCGAAATGGGCTCGCTGGCCGAGATGCTGTCGGCCCACGGCGTGACGGCGCCGCAAACGATGAACCTGCACGTGCAAGTGCTCGAAGAACTGGTGCGCGGATTGGGAAACCGCAGCGCTCGCCACGTGATGACGCGGGCCGACCTGTTATTGCTCGAAGTGCTGGTCCATTTGAGCGAGTGCTATCGACGCGGCGCGAGTTGCGCGGAGAATGCATCCGCGGAAGAGCCTGTTCCGGCGACCCGGCCGGCGGCGCAGCCGTCCTCCGCGGTTGAAGGTTGAAACGTCATGTCCGACGAGCGAACCACGGTCGACGAGCTGCGGCGATTGGTCGAGGCGTTCGTCAGCCAGCGCGACTGGCATCAATTTCACACGCCCAAGAACCTGGCGATTGCGCTGGCCGTCGAGGCCGCCGAGTTGATGGAACATTTTCAGTGGCTCGATCCGGCCGAGTCGCGGGCCGTGGCTCACGACGCGCAAAAGCGGGCGGCCGCGGGCGAGGAGTTGGCCGACGTCGTCTGCTACGCCCTGGCGATGGCGAACGAGCTGGGCATCGACGTGGCGGAGGCGGTGCGCAACAAGATGATCAAAAACGCGCAGAAATATCCGGTCGACGAATACCGCGGCCGATGGGGCGCGGGGGACGCGGGCGATAGCGACGCTCCCAAAGCATGAGCCGGGGCAACGCAGATCGTCGCCGCGAAGATGATGCCGGTCACATGGCGCTTGCTCGCGTGGCTTCGACGATGCCGTTCAGGTCACCCATGATACGGTTCCACTCGTCGGGGCCGGAGCGGGAAACCAAATGGTTTTGAGCGTGCTCCCAATAGGGCACCGACTTAAGCAGGGCGGCGCGGCCCGCGGCGGTCAGCTCGACCGACTTGTGCTTGCCGTTTTCAGCCCTCGAAAGTTTCAGCAGGCCCAGACCCAAAAGCGGCTTGAGATTGCGAGTCAGCGTTGAGCGGTCCATGACCAACTCGCGGGCCAGGCGGGCGATACTGCTGGGTCCGAGCAACTCGGCGGTGATCAAGATCACCAGCTGCGTGGAGCGCAGCCCCGCGGGGGCCAAAACCTGGTCGAAGAATTGGGTGACGCTGCGCGACGCCTTGCGAAAATTGAAGCACGCACAGGTCCGGGCCATTTCGCCCAGCTTGTTCGGGTCAATCGCGGGACTGTCAAAAGGCATAGAGCGCTACGATTTGCGGTGCGTTTGATTCGGTTTTGGCGAGGCTCATCCCCCCGACATCCACTCCTAGCGGTGGGTCGGGTCCATCGAACAGATGCTTAAGATACTTCATGCGGAAGGGATTTGCGCGGGTGCGCAGGAATTTTTTTTCGGTCGAGCGAGGAAATCAACCCCTTGCCGGGCCGCAATTGGTGACCAATCCAAGGCGGGGCTCGGGCCTGCCGGCCTCCCGCAGCCTGCCGGGACGGATCGTGTCGCCAGCCGGCGGCTCCACCCAATCGGGTGTTGCTGCAATGCCGGCGGGCCGAGTCGCTGGAAGCTCTGGCCAAGGAAGCGTAGAATCGCCCGCCAGGCGAGCGGCCAAAACGCGCCGCCACGGCGATTGCCCAGAGCGCGGCGCTGGAATCGTCAACCTGAAGCACCACCAGAGGCCGCCATGAGCGAACGGCTCGATCCCTATCTGGCGCCGACCTGGTTTGTGAATTCCGATGCGCCGGAAATCGTAAGCCTGGCGCACGCGGTGACCGGCGGCGCCACGGGAGAAGTGGAGCGGGCCTGCCGGCTGTTTTACGCCGTTCGCGACGGCATCCGCTACACGGCTTACAACCTCGATCTAAAGCGCGAAGCGTTTCGCGCCACGGGCGTGTTGGCCGCAGGCCAGTCGTGGTGCGTGCCCAAGAGCGTCTTACTAGCCGCGCTGTGCCGCGCTTCGGGCATCGCCTGCCGCTTGGGTTACGCCAACGTCCGCAATCACATGGCGACCGCCAAGCTGCTGGACGTGCTGGGCACGGACGTGTTCTATTACCACGGCTACAACGAGATTTTCCTGGCGGGCCGATGGGTCAAAGCCACGGTGGCGTTCAATCGCACGTTGTGCGAAAAGGCCCGGCTGGCCCCGCTCGATTTCGACGGGGTGCACGATTCGATCTATCACCCGTTCGACCTGGCCGGCCGCCGCTACATGGAATATTTGCACGACTACAGCCCGCGGGCCGACGTGCCGTACGACGAGCTGATCGCGAAGTTCGCCGAGGTCTATCCAAAGATGTGGCCCCCCGACGGCGCCGCGGCTCTGACGGGCGATTTCGAAGCCGAGATCCAAGCCGAAGCCGCGGGGCCGTGAAAGCGCCCCGCGGCTGCCCTGTCCGAATCGAGCGGCCAAGAACCATGTCGGAGAACGGGTCCGGCCCCGACCATGGGTCGCGGCGCTGCGCGACCCACGGTGCCCTGCTCAATAGAGGCGGTAAAACCGCGACCGTCCCGGACCGTTCTAGACCGTGTACTCCATGCCGAAAAAGTCGTTTTTCATCTGCTCCCAATTCAGCCCCACGATTCCCGGCGCCCAGGGGTTGCTGACGCCCCAGGGGTTGAACAGATAGACCATTTGCGTCGTGGGGTTGTAGGAGAGCACGGCATACGCGTGGCCGCCGACGATGGCCTTGTCGACCGGCTGGCTGTACGTGCCGAACGTGATGAGCTTTCCGGCGTTGAGCGCGGCCATGAATGTGCTGGCGTTGACCGCGCTGTAGGCGCTGTGCTGGTTGGTGATGTGGGTGAGCGCGTCGGTCATGTTGCCGCTGGAGATCGCGTCGTAGCTGTTGTGGCCGTGGTCGCCCAGGTTGGCGCGGAGCCAGCCCGACTCGTTCATCTGGGCGTAGGCCTTCTCGGCCAGCGCGACCCACAACGGGGTGCTCGCGCTATGGGTGCTCATTCCCATGTCGGCATACACGAAGTTGCCCCGCGCGTCGACGGGCAGCTTCGAATCGACGGTGACGTAGTCGGGGGCGCCGTTGTGATAGAACCGCACCGTATAGGTGCCGTCGCCGTTGACGATGAACATGTTCGTGATCAGGCCGGGATTCTTCAGGGCCGCCTCGCCCAGGCTCGACACGAGGTAGCAATCGCCGACCATGCCCTGCTGCACGTCGGTGTACGTCGGCGTGTGCGGAAACAGGCTGCCGGAGGTCTGTTGATAGGTGACCCCGGCCATGGTCGTCGGGTGATCATCGCCCAGGAACCACTTGTGCACCAGCTTGTCGAGCTGCGCGGCGCTGCTTCCGGCCGAGAGGTTGCCCAGCGCCGCACCTTGATAGTGGGCGTTGGCCGCGTTGCCCAGGACGATGTCGTTGGCCAGCACGTTGACGTAGTCGTTAGTCCGGAAAAACCAGGCATTTCCGGTCACCGTTTTCAGATCGGCGAATTCGTTGGCCGAGACGGTACCGTCACGCTCGACTTGAGAGAAGACGCTCAGCATTTCATTACGACTGAGGTTGCCGTCGGCGCCATAACCGCGGAACAGGTCGCGCAGCGCCAGGATCGCGCAGCGCCAGGTCGAACCAGTCGGGCGGCTTGGGCGCGGCCGGCGCGGTCGCTTCGGGCGTGGGCGCCGGCGCGACGGGCGCCGCGGGAGCACTCGGCGCGGCCGGGGTCGTTTGTTTCTGCGTGGTGGCGACCGCCAGTCGCATGAACACTCCGCCTACCAGTTGTTGGTCGGCCGAGCCGTCCGCGCCGATGCGTGCGCTGGACAAAAACGCCGCGCTGCTGTAGGCGCCGAGATCGGCGGTCATCAACTCGCGGTTTTCCAGCCGCTCAAACGTCACGCGAAAGCTTTGGGCGCACTTGCTGCGAATCAAAGTATGTGTCCCCTCCGCGGAACCCAACAATGAACGCACAACGAGGCGCACCGTGCGACCGCGCAAGCGGATCGAACGCCATGGTCGTGCGGACGGGTTCAAAAAGACGTGACGGACAACTAACGCAAAGCTGTTTACGAGCGAATGCTCCATGCCTGGCCACGACTGGGCCGGGCAATCGAAACCTTACGTCGGTTTCGAAGCTTGTCAAAAAAGGGATTCAGCCTTTGACAATTCGCGCTGATTTAACAGGCGATTTTCCGGCGAAAACTCGATCTTACGCGCCGTCGGATACGGCGTCTCAGGCGCGATTTGACAGCCCGTGCCTCCGGCCTAGCCTTGATACGGAGGATGATGTGATGGAAGAACTCGACGGGGCAGCGCCGAGGCGCGTGGTTTCGATCCCCAACATGATCGCCTGGCTGAGCCTGTGCGTGTTGGCCGCCGCGTGGGGCCATACGCTCGACGAGCACTGGCAGTCGATTTGGGCACAAATGGGCGCGTTTGGCCTGGCTGCGGCCGTGGGCCTGGGCGCTCTCGAGAAAGCCCGGGTTGTGCGGCAGAACCGATTGCAGAATTGCGCGATGCGGGCGCGCTTGGAATGTGGCCTGGCCCGCATGAACGAGCACGGGGCCACGCTCGAATCGATCAACGCCGCCGTGCAGCGGCTTACCCAGCATGCGCTGCACCACAAGCATGGCGCGCCTCGCAAGGCTCCTCCAGGCACTCGCAGCTGGCAGGCGCAGTTGCTCAGCAATTTTCCAATCGAGGTTACGCCCGTCGAGGATCGCGGCGACTCGGACTGTGAATTGACCGATCCGGTGGCCGGATTTTTGCGCGATATTTCCTCGCGAGCTGTCTCATTCGAACACGTCGAGGCGTTCGGCACGCACCTGGTGCTGCTGACGTTCAAACTCGGCGACAAGCAGCGGCTTTCGTTCGTGGTCGACGTGTTGTGGACCGAAAAGTCGAACGGCGGCTTCGCCAGCGGCGGAACCGTGTTGGCCGTCGGCGTGCCGGTCGAAGAAGACCTCGACGAGATGGTAGCCTGTTCCGCCGGAGCCTCGATCTAGCGCTCGCCGCGACAAGCACCGCGTTTTTCAGTATTACCCCGCAGCGCCAGCGAGGGTCGTTTCATGGTTTCCCTCGTTTAGGGAATTCTCGGGCGCCATCATCTCTTTGCCCGGCCGCGGTTGCTTCCAGGTGGACAACGGGCTTTGCGCGTGTTGTAATGAGGGCGTTCGTCTGACCGTCCCGCCCCATGCGCCCGCCTTGTTCGATGACGAGCCTTTCTCCCCGATCGAAATTGACTTCGAACGTCCGGCAAAACCTGGCGCAGGCTGCGCGTGGGTTGCTGTCGCGCTGCCGCTGGCCTTGCCGGCGCACGGCGCGGACGCGGTCGATTACAATCGCGACGTCCGGGCCATCTTTTCGGATCACTGCTACGCCTGCCACGGCCCCGACCAGGGCAAGCGCCAGGCGGGTTTTCGGTTAGATCGCCGTGAGGACGCCTTCAAGGAACTCGAGTCGGGCGGATTTGCCATCGTGCCGTCCAAGGGAGACCAGAGCAAGCTGCTGGCTCGAATCACCACCGCGGACGACGAGCTGCGGATGCCGCCTAAGGACGCCGCGGCGCCGCTCAAGCCGGTCGAGATCGAAAAAATCCGCGCGTGGATCGAACAGGGCGCCGAGTGGAAGGGGCATTGGTCGTACTTGAAAATCGAGTCGCCGCGGCTGCCGCCGATGGCAGCAGAGTCGTGGGCCCGAAATCCCATCGACCATTTCGTTCGCCGCAAGCTCGAGCAGGAGGGCTTGCAGGCTTCGAGCGAGGCCGACAAGGCCACGTTGATCCGCCGCGTGACTTTCGATTTGATCGGCCTGCCGCCGACGATCGCCGAAGTCGACGCCTTTCTGGCCGACGGCAGCGAACTGGCCTACGAGCGCGTGGTCGATCGCTTGCTTCATTCGCCGCACTACGGCGAGCGGATGGCGATCAAGTGGCTTGACCTGGCCCGCTATGCAGACACCAACGGCTATCACGTCGACGATCATCGCAACATCTGGAAATTCCGCGAGTGGGTGATCGACGCCTTCAACCGCAACATGCCGTTCGACCAGTTCACAATCGAACAAATTGCCGGCGACTTGCTGGTCGAGCCGACCGTCGAGCAGCGCATCGCCAGCGGTTTTCATCGCAACGTAATGGTCACTTCCGAAGGGGGCGCCGACCCGCAGGAGTACTTAACCAAGTACGCCAATGACCGCGTGACGACCACGGCCACGGTGTGGCTCGGCACGACGCTGGCTTGCGCCGAGTGCCACGATCACAAGTACGACCCGTTCACGCAGCGCGATTTTTATCGGCTGTACGCCTACTTCAACAATATTCCGGAGTTGGGGCTCGACACGCGGCAGGGGAGTCCGGTGCCGAATCTGCAGATTCCCACGGCGGAGCAGGCCGCGCAACTGGCCGGCTACCGCAAGCAGATTGCCGATCTCGAAGCGCGGATCAAGAGCGAAGTGGCGAAAGCGACGATCGGTCCGCCGAGCGCCACGTCCGGGGTCCATGAGCCGCAGGAGCGAGTGTGGCTGGACGACGCTCTGCCGCGCGAGGCCTTGGCGCAGGGTTCTGAGGGCGAGGCGTCGTGGCGTTGGGTCAGCGGACCGGGGCCGGTATTGAGCGGGCGATTGGCCAGCGAGCGCTCGGCCAAGGGTTTTGGCCAGCACTTCTTCATCAACTCGAGAGACCGCGTCACGATCGTCGAGGGGGACAAGCTGTTTGCCCACGTCTATCTCGATCCGCAAAACCCGCCGCAGACCGTGATGCTGCAATTCAACGACGGCACGTGGGAGCATCGGGCCTATTGGGGCGAGAACCGAATCGAGTCGGGCGTCGACAAAACGCCCAGCCGTTTGCCGCAGGGACCGTTGCCGCTCGCCGGCCGCTGGGTGCGATTGGAAGTCGACGCGGCGACGGTGGGACTGGCGGCCGGGGACGTAGTCACTGGGATGGCCTTTTCGCAATACGGCGGCCACGTTTTTTGGGACAAGGCCGGCGTGATCAACCGCACGCCGCAAGGATCGCGATTCTTCGACGATCCGCTGGCCTGGGAAGCGGTTGAAAAGGCCAGGCCCAATTCAAAGCTGCCCAAAGCCATTCAAGAGGCGATTCGCGTCGCGCCCGACAAGCGCAGCGACGCGCAGCGGGCGGCGCTGCGCGATCATTTCGTGCAGTTCGTGTATGCCAAGACGCGCGACCTTTTCGATCCGCTCAACCATCAACTCGACGAAGCGCGCAAAGCGGAAAGTGACGCCAACCGCGCGGTCCCGGTGACGATGGTGATGCAGGAAAACGCGCAGATGCGTGACACGTTCGTGCTAACGCGGGGCGATTTTCGACTTCAGGGCGAGCGCGTCACGCGCGGCGTGCCGGCCAGCTTGCCGCCGCTGCCAACGGGCGCGCCGACAATCGCTTGGGCCTGGCTCGATGGCTGGTCGATCCGGCCAATCCGCTGGTGGCTCGCGTGACGGTCAATCGTTATTGGCAGCAGTATTTTGGCACGGGAATCGTCAAGACGAGCGACGATTTTGGTTCGCGCGGCGAGTGGCCGAGCCATCCGGAATTGCTTGATTGGCTGGCCAGCCGGTTCGTCGCCTCGGGCTGGGACGTCAAGGCGATGCAGCGGCTGATCGTCACTTCGGCCACGTATCGGCAGAGCGCCAAGGTCGATGCAAAATTGCTGGAGCACGATCCGTACAATCGCCTGCTATCGCGCGGGCCGAGGTTCCGACTGGACGCCGAGATGATTCGCGACAACGCTCTGGCCGTCAGCGGGCTGTTGTACCATAAGCTCGGCGGGCCGAGCGTCTTGCCCTATCAGCCCGAGGGGCTGTGGGACGAGCTGGCGGCCGGCGGCGACAAGTACGTGCAGAGCAAGGGCAACGATTTGTATCGCCGCGCGATGTACACCTACTGGAAGCGGTCGATTCCCTATCCGCCGCTGCTGACTTTCGACGCGCCGAATCGCGAAGTTTGCACCGACAGCCGCGCGCGGACCAACACGCCGCTGCAAGCCCTGGTGTTGCTCAACGATCCGGGCTTCGTCGAAGCGGCCCGGGTACTCGGCCAGCGCATTCTCAAGGAAGGTGGCGGCGAGGTCGCTGCGCGGCTCACGTTTGCATTCAAGTTGTGCACGGCCCGCGCGCCCAACGATCAGGAGCTTTCGATTCTGCGGCAGATCTTCGAGCAGAACCTGACGCACTACCGGCAGAATCCTGCCGCCGCTGTCAAGCTCGTCAGCGCCGGCGAAGCGCCCAAAGCCGCCGAGCTGGGCGCGGCGGAGTTGGCCGCCTGGACCGCCGTCGGCAACGTCCTGTTAAATCTCGACGAGACGATCAGCCGGTGAGGACGAAACAAAAAGATGATTAGCCACAGAGAACACAGAGTTACGAGAGAAATTCAAAGAGGACCAAGGAAGGATGAAAAAACGGCGATCGAGTTTTTTTCTTCGTAAACCAAATTTCCCTCTTCGTAGCCCTCTCTCTGTCTTCGTCTCTGAGTCCTCTGTGATCTCTGTGATCTCTGTGGCTAACTGCCTTTCGTCTTCAAGCCGTCATGAAAATCACGCGATTCGAAACTTTTCTGGCCAACTGCGGGCTGCGAAATCTGCTGTTCGTGCGGCTTACGACCGACACGGGGGTGACGGGCATCGGCGAGGCGACGCTCGAATGGCAAGAGAAGACGGTCCAGACGCTGTGCCACGAATGGCTCGAAGGCCGGCTGCTCGGCCAGGATCCGTTTGATATCGAGCGGCTGGTCGATCACCTGGTGCGCGATCAGTATCAGGGCGGATCAACCGTGATGACGGCGATCAGCGGCGTGGAGATCGCGCTCTGGGACATCGTGGGCAAGTCCTGCGGCCAGCCGGTTTATAAGCTGTTGGGCGGGCGATACCACGCGCGGCTGCCGGCGTATGCCAACGGCTGGTATGGCGGTGCCGACACGCCCGAGCGATTCGCCCTTCGGGCCCGCGACGTGGTGGCGCGCGGTTATGGCGCGATGAAGTTTGATCCGTTCGGCACGGCGTGGAAGGATCTGACGAGCGACGAAATGGAGTCCGCAGTCGAGTGCGTGGCCAAAGTGCGCGAGGCGGTCGGCAAGAACATCGCCTTGATGATCGAGTTTCACGGACGATTGTCGGCGCAGTCGGCGATTGACGTTATCGGCCGGATCGAGCCCTATGCGCCGGTGTGGTGCGAGGAACCGGTCAATCCGGAGCGCGTCGAGCTATTGGCCGAGGTGAATCGTCGTACGCGAGCGCCGATTGCCGCCGGCGAGCGGTTGATGACGCTGGCCGATTTCGAGCGCATGCTGTCGCTCGGCGGTGTAAACGTCGTGCAGATGGATATCTGTCATTGCGGTGGGTTGCTGACCAGCAAGAAGATCGCCGCGATGGCGGCCGTGCGCGACGTGCGCGTGGCGCCGCATTGCTCGATCGGGCCGGTGGCGTTGGCCGCGGCGCTGCACTTTGACGTGAGCACGCCCAATTTCATGATACAGGAAGCATTCGGCGAATTCGACGTGCCGTGGCGCAATCAACTGGTCGGCGGCTGGAATCCGCTGGCCAATGGCGAGTTCACGCTGTCCGACGCGCCAGGGCTGGGCCTGGAGCTGGACCTGGCGGCGATCGCCGAACATCCGTACGTGCCGCAGGCGTTTCCGAGCCTGTGGGACAAACGTTGGACGGCCAGGCCGGAGCAGTCGGGCTAGCTGGGCGAGGGATCATTTTGTGCTTCCATTTCAAGTTGCACTGACCGGCGATTTTCTCAACGAAGATCTCACGAGCGCCTACGGCGACTTGAATCTCGACTCCTGGCAACGATCGCTGGCGATTGAGTTTCGCTTTCTTACCCGGCAGTCGCCGCGCTCCTCAGACGCCGCGTATTGGAGCAATTTCTATTCGATGGAAGTCACGCCCGAGGACGTGCGCGGGCTGGACGGCCTGGTGGTGTTGCGTCCTTGGATCAGGCGGGCCACGCTTGCGGCGGCGCGCGAGCGGCTGGTGGTGATCGGCCGGTCGGGGGCGGGTTACGACAAAATCGACGTGGCGGCCTGCACCGAGTTCGACGTCGCGCTGTTCAATGCCCCCTTGGCGCTGAATCATTCGACTGGTTCGTCGGCGCTGTTGTTCATGTTGGCCCTGGCGAAGCGACTGCCGCAGCAGCAGCGCGTATTGCGCGCGGGCCGATGGGACTTGCAAGCCAGCGTGATGGGAAGCGAAATCCAGGGGCGCACCCTGGGCATCGTCGGACTGGGGCACAGCGGCCGCGAGCTGGCCCGCCTGGTCGCGCCGTTCGAAATGGAGATCATCGCTTTTTCGCCGCATGCCGAAGCGGCTCATGCGGCTGCGCTGGGCGTGCGGCTGACCTCGCTCGACGAATTGCTGGCAACGGCCGACTTCGTCAGCCTGCATGCTCGATTGGGACAGGAGAATCATCGCATGATCGGGGCGGAACAGCTGGCACTGATGAAGCCGAGTGCGTTTTTGATCAACGTCGCCCGCGGTGAGCTGGTCGATCAGCGGGCCCTGGTCGACGCTTTGCGCGGGCGGCGGATTGCAGGGGCGGGGCTCGACGTCTTCGAGCACGAGCCGCTGTCGGCTGGTGACCCCTTGTTGGAGCTGGACAATGTCATCCTCACGCCGCATTGGTCGGCGTCGACCACCGATGTCTTCGCGGCCACGAGCCGGGCGATGGTCGAGGGGATGCTGCGTGCGTCGCGCGGCGAGGTGCCCGACAACGTGGTCAATCGCGAGGTGCTCGACCGCGACGGATTTCGCCGCAAGTTGTCGCGCTTCGCCGAGAACGGCCGCGACGTAGCCGCCGATTGAACGCTAGCAAGGGATCCGCGCGCGGCACGGCGGGAAAGCTGGTTGGAGTTTGCGGGGGTCTCGTTGTGTGGGTTGGCAAAAATCTTTGGATTGGGTCAGGTTCTCGCGCCTTACGATCCGAATATCGAAAACAGGCGGATCGTGCTCCCCGATTGACCCAACCTGTCCTCGCCCGTTACTTGCCCTTCACTCCAGCTCCTGCAGCGAGCGATCAATTCCGCCCCAGCGGCTACCGCGCGAGCGGCGTTTCGATGGCTCGCCGGCCCCACTTCACAAGGACGTTCCCATGCGATTCTCAACCGCCCGTTGCGCAATTCTGGTGACTCTCGCGTTTGGCCTGAGCGGCTGCTCGATGACCAAGGTGAAATCGATGTGGCCGCCGTTCGCCTCCAAGAACAAGAGCAGCAGCACGGCGCCAACGACCGCGCTGAGCAATGCCCCGTCCGCCCCGTCGTTGGGTTCGACTGCGGCCGCGGCTCAGCCGCAGTACGCCCCGCAGGCCGCGCCGAGCGCCAATTATGCCCCGAATTATTCGCAGACCTATCCGGGCACGCAGTATCCGGTGACGCCGTACCCCGCGTCGTCGGTGCCCGCGGTGGCCAGCAACTCGGGCTACTATCCGAATGCTGCGGCTCAGCCCGCGGCGCAAGCCGGCGGATACATGCCGCCGTCGTCGACAGCCGCGGCCAATCCTTACGCCGCTCAACCGGCCACCCCGTATGCCTCGACGCAGCCGGCCGCACCTTACACCGCGCCGGCCACCCAGGATCCGCCCTACACGGCGAATCAGTACAATGGTACTCCGGCCGGCGCCGCGCCGTACACCGGCGCTCCGACGGGCACGTACACGCGGTAGAACGGTCGCGTGAAGGCGGTAGAGAAAGTGCGAGCACGTGCCCACGCTTTGTCGTGGGCACGCTCGCGCGCCGGCCGCTATGCTAGCACGCTCACTTGGGTGGCCCAGACAACTTGTTGTCTGGGTCCTGAAAGGACAAGAGGGCCCGGCAAGTTGCGAGAGGCCAGCTAAAACGCCTCTGATTACTTCGCAACACCGACAACGAGTTGTCGGTGCCACCCCGATTGGCGCCGGCGCCCGCAATGCTGGCAAATCGCACGCTTCCGTGCCGACGAGCGAGTTCTTGTCGGCCTCGGCCTGCCGTGGCATTGACTGCTATCAACGAGCGAGCCTATAGTTCCGCCCCGGTTTCTGACCAGGAGGTGTGGGTGCTGTTTAGAGCGAGCCACGATCTTGCGCGCGGTGGGAGCGAGGCCTTTGCGGCCGTCGCCTTTGTTGCGCTCATTTTTTCGTGCTCGGGTTGCGCGGCGATCAAGGCCACGCAGCAACCGGAGAAGAAGAACCTGAAAGTGCTCAGCCTGGGCACTCCGCGCTCGCACGTCATCGCCGAGCTCGGGGCGCCGATCTACAGCGAAGATCGCGATGGCACGAAGGTCGACGTGTTCGCCTTCAAACAAGGGTACACCAAGGGGGTCAAGGCCGGCCGGGCCCTGGTGCACGGGGCGGCCGACGTGGTCACCGGCGGACTCTGGGAAGTGGTTGGCATTCCGGCCGAATCGCTGGCCGACGGCAAGGACGTCAAAGTCGAGGTCACCTACGACGAGCGCCGCGCCGTGCACTCGATCGACGTGATCCAAGGCCAGGAGCAGATCACGCCGCGCCGCCTGTTCAGCCGCAAAGCCAAGCCCGACGCGACCGTCGCCACGCAGAGCGACGCCGTGCCCACCGAGCGCTGACGCTGCGGACTCTCGTTGGCCCCCTGGCATCGACGGGGCCCGTGCGGATACCATGAATCGGGTGACCGTTACGTTTCACACCTGATTCATGGTTACGTGATGCAACGCGCGGGCTCTGAAAGCGTCCCGGACATGCCGGCCCATCATGCGGTCTCCAGCAGCCTGCTGCTGGCGTTCGACCGCGTGACGAAGTTTTATGGACCGGTGATCGGCGTGAACAACATCAGTTGTCGCGTCGGGCCGGGCATCACCGGGCTGTTGGGAGCCAACGGCGCCGGCAAGAGCACGTTGATCAAGCTGGCCAGCGGCCAGTTACGCCCCAGCCAGGGGACCGTGCGAATCGGCCAGCATCATGCCTGGAGCACGGCGGCCAAGCATCACTTGGGCTACAGTCCCGACCTGAACAGCTTCTACGAGGAGATGACCGGCCGCGAGTTCGTATACACGATGGCCAAGCTGCACGGTTTCTCGCGCGTCGAAGCGCGCGAACGGACCGAGTACGTGTTGCAAGAGGTCGGCATGGCCGATCGGGCCAAACGCCGGCTGGCCGGATGCAGCCACGGCATGCGGCAACGCATCAAACTGGCCCAGGCGCTGGTCCATGACCCTTGGCTGCTGTTGCTGGACGAGCCGCTCTCGGGCATCGACCCGGGCGGGCGGCGCGAGATCAACGAGTTGTTATTCCGACTGGCCGCCCAGGGTAAGACGATTCTGGCTTCCAGCCATATCCTGGTCGAAATCGAGCAACTGGCCCACTCGATTTTGATGATGTCCGGCGGGCGGATCGTAGCGAGCGGAACGCTGACTGAAGTGCGCAACCTGATGCAGTATCGGCCGCGGATGGTCGAGATCGTGGCCGAGCCGGCGCGTCGCTTGGCAGCCTTGCTCGCCGAATATCCCGACGTGCAGGGGGTCGAAGTGCGCGACAGCTCGCTGATCGTGCGGACGCGCAATCCGCTCGAATTCTTCGCCTACGTCGGCACGCTGGTGTGCGAACAGGGCATCACCCTGCTGCGGATGCAGACGCTCGATTCGGGGGCCGACGCCGTGTTCGACTACTTGCAACAGGGGCGGCCATGAATTTGCTGCGGGCCTGGACCACGTTGACCGCCTTGACGTTTCGCCGGCTGCTCTGGTCGTCGAGCACGCTGATGGTGATGCTGCCCTTGGCCGGGTGCTTGTTGTTCGTGCTGCGGCGGCACTTGAATCATCCCGACTTTTCGCCGCGCGAGTTTCGCGACTTCAGCGAATTCATGATCCTGGTGTTCGCGTCGTTCGTGGTGCCGGTCTGCGCGCTGGCGTTCGGCACGGCCAGCGTCGGCGGCGACCGTGAGGACCGGACGCTGGTTTTTCTGCTGGTGCGACCGATTCCTCGCTCGTTGATTTTGCTGGCCAAGTTCTCCGCCACGGTGCCGTTGGTATTGGGAATGGTCGTGGGCAGCTTCTGGCTGTACTGTCAGTTGGCCGGCGAGGTGGGACAGATCGCTTTTCGGCTGTATCTGCCGGCGCTGGTCTACATGACCTTGGCTTACGTCTGCCTGTTCCACCTGTTCGCCGTGGCGTTTCGGCATTCGACGATCGTGGCGCTGATCTACGCCCTGTTCATGGAAGTGCTGCTGGGCAACATTCCGGGCATCGTCAAGCGCGTGGCGGTGAACTACTATGGGCGTTCGCTGATGTACGCGGCGGGCGCGCCTGAGGGTTTGAAGACGCCCGATCCGCAGTGGTTCGAGCCACTGTCGGTCGAGACAGCCAGTTGGGCCCTGCTGGGAATCGCCGTCGGCGGGTTGCTGCTGGCGGTGGTGATTTTTTCGCGGCGGGAGTATCGGGATTTGGTGTAAGGGAATTAGCGGCGCCAACGGCGGCCGGCGTAGAGCGATAACGCGACCGCGCCGCCCAAGGCTAACACCCACGTCGACGGTTCCGGGACGGGAGCCTCGATTACGCCGCTACGAACATGGAAGACGTAACGGCCTGGCACGTCGCTGTTGAACGAGTTTTGGATCAACGCACTGCTCAGGTTGGTATCTAAATAGGCGCCACTGGTGCCCGCGCCGGGAATCTCGTACGAATTGCCGGCGCCGTCCGACCAACCGGCGCGTGCGGTGTTCCCGCCAAGTCCGCCGACTCCACCGTTATCGTCGCCGGATTCCCAGCCAATGTGGCCGTAGTTAAATTCGAAGTCAAAGTCGCCGGCGGCGACATCGGAGGCGCTGGATGATGACCAATTGAAAGGTGTTGACGGGACCGACGTGTGAGTTGTAATACCCGACGTTGGTCCAATTCACTCCCGCCGCAGTGTGTCCATCGACGGTGCTGGCTCCGTAGCGGACGAGGCCCGAGCCTGCTCCTCGCGTATCGACGTCCGCGAAGAAGGGCGCCAGAATCGGCGCTGAAGCGGACGAAAACAAGGACGCGGAGGGCGTGAACGCGCTGCTACTGGCTACGAAGGTCATGTTTCCGTTGTTGTTCACGAATGCCGACGAGTACGTCGTGCCATGAATGTTGATCGGCACGCCCGCGACGGGACCCGTAGAACCATCGTCGTTGGCCGCCAACGTAAAGAAATTGAATCCCGCGTCGGGGCGGATCGCGGTGGCCGTCGCAACCGAGGTGACTGAAGCAATCGCTGCTATGGCCAAGCTGCAAGCGACCGGAAACACTCTGAGTTGATTCATTCGATTCATTAGCGTAGGTCCTTTTTTGGAAATTGAAGTTTAGAGACGACGCTGGCCGTGGGCTCAGTTAGGCGCTGAACCGAGGCTCGCAGCGAAGTCTGTTATCTGGATGGAACTGCGAGTTCGCTCGGGTGGACCCGGACCAGCTCAAAGGGGTCACTTGAACCGCTTTCTTAGAACCGACATCAACCCGCAGGCCAAGATCGCGAGCACACCCGTACTGGGCTCAGGGACCATGGTGGCCACGCGGAAACCAACAACATCGCTCTCGGTCGCCGAGCTGTTGCTGAACCCGAACGAGGCAGGCAGATAGATCGAGGAGTCGGCCCACGAACCCCCGCGCACGCCTCGAGACGTGCCGCCCAATGAGGCTTCGTTCCATTCCCAGACATTGCCGCCCTGATCGAACGTGCCATAGGCACTCGTCGCGGAGGTATACGCTCCCACGTTGGTCAGGTAGTTCTGGCTGCCACTTCGAATTGCCGAGCCCGTGACCGCGTAACCGTCGTTGTAGCCGTTGGAGATGGAATCGTCGCTAAAGTAGTTGGCCGTGTTTGATTGCGTGGGCGCGCCGTTTCCCGGCGGCTGGTCGGAGTAGGGCGTGCTGTTGCTCTGAGTCGGATAGGCCCAATAGTGGCTGTCCGCGGGCGGTCCGCCCTGCGCGGTTGTCCGCGCATCATAGTATGCCGCCTTGTACCATTCGCTTTCCGACGGGATGAACCAGCGGGCGCCGGCGTTTCGCGACACCGCGCTTAAGGCCGCGTCGGTGATCGCCCCGTTCAAGGTGTAGGCGCCGTCTTCGGTGGTACTCGCGTTTTGCGCCGGTCGGCTGACCATTGTTCATCCAGTTGGAAAAGCGAGCCGCATCGCCCCAACTCACGTAAGTGACCGGATGGTTCGCCGATCCAATTACGCTGAAGCTGTAGCTGCCCGAAACACCGCTCCGCGAGATGCCGGCGATGTTCTGGTTTGTCGCCATCGAGGTGTTGTAGAGCGAGTAAGTGTCCGTGGCGGCTACGGCGTTGAGAAACGCGGTATACTGCCCGACCGTCACCTCGGTCATGCCGATCTTGTAGTCGGAGGCAACGGCACCATAGATGCCGCCGGTTGCCGGGTCGTTGGCATTGCCCAGATTACCGACGGGGACCGTGGGAATTGAGATGGCGGATGCCGGCCGGGCGCAAGTAGAAACAGCGCGAGAAAAAGCAGAGCAAGAATGCGGTTCACTAGCGGACTCTCCTGTGATGGCTCTTATGGCTCGATGTTCAACGCTCCACCCCACTCTTGGAGCACGCCGTTTTCATGGGCATTGGGAGCGGCTGGTCTCGTAACCTCCCTGACGACGCGATTTCGGAAACCGGACGAAAATTTCTTGAAATCGCGGCGAGGCGAACGCTGTGGCGGGGTTTGTGAACCCGAAAAAGTGGACAGCCAACTGCGGGACGACTAGAATCGGCGTCCAGGTTCGTGCCCATCTGGCGTCTTTTGGGATATCCCCGTTGTCAATCGCCAAGGGAAGCGGTTCCGCGCCGAAACAGGACGCTTCCCCATCCGCCGTTGTCGAAAGGTCCATCGTCGCGGCCCGCGAAGGGTCGTATACGGCGCTCGGTCAACTGCTGGACCATTACCGCGATTACCTGCTGCGGATTGCCAACGATGAGCTGCAAAGCGACCTGGTGCCCAAAGTTGCTCCGTCGGATCTGGTGCAAGAAACGTTCCTGCGGGCGGCCAAGCGTTTTCGGTCGTTTCAAGGACAATCCGAAGCCGAGCTGCGCAAATGGCTGCGACGGATCCTGATCAATCGCCTGCGGGACGCCAACCGGTTTTATCATCAAAGCCAAAGGAGGTCGGTCGCCCGCGAAGTGCCGTTGGACGCCCAGCGCGATCCCTTGCACCCGGTCCAGGATCCGCAGTCTCCGTATTCGCCACCCGGCGACGAGTTGGTGGCGTACGAGAGTCAAGCGATCCTGGAAGCGGCTCTCGGGCGGCTGCCCGAGGACTATCGCAGAGTTATCGAATTGAGGCACTTCCAGCACCAATCGCTCGAACAGGTTGGCCAGCAGTTGGATCGCTCCGCCGACGCGGCGCGAAAGCTATGGTGTCGGGCCGTGGAGAGGCTTACCCGTGAACTTGCCGAATACCGACCAGGCTGACGATGATCCGTACGAGGGGCTGGTGGCGCAGTGCCTTGAGGAGCACATGGCGCGGATCGAGGCCGGCGAGACGGTGGTGGAACCGAGCGTGTTGGAAGAAGCCGCGCCGGCGAGCGTGCAGCAACGAATTCGGCGCGCCAAACAGTGCCTCGGCTTGCTCGCGGTAGTGCCTACGCGGCCGTTGGGCCCGCGCGGCGTAATTCCGAGTGCATCGCGGCCGCCTGCCGGGAAGCTGGCGGGCAAAAAGCGAATCGGTCGGTTCCATGTTCTCGAGGAGTTGGGGGCGGGTGGGTTTGGCATTGTCTATCGGGCCTGGGACCCACGGACCGACCGCCAAGTGGCGCTGAAGATTCCGCGTATCGAAACGCTGGCTTCGGAGGAGCTCGCGCAGCGCTTCGATCAAGAAGCCAGGGCTGCCGCCCGGCTCGATCATCTCAACATCATTCCGGTGCTGGAAGCCGGCTCGATCGGCATGTTGCCGTACATAGCCTCGGCTTACTATCGAGGCGTAACACTAGCGAGTTGGCTCCGCGAGCATCGCGAACCGGTTGCGGCGGCAACCGCAGCCACCTTGATCGGGCAGTTGGCCGCCGCGTTGGCGCACGCGCACCAGCGGGGCGTGCTGCATCGCGATATCAAGCCCAGCAATATCTTGCTGGTGCCGCCGGTCGATACAGAAGCAAGTGCGGTGGAATTGCTGGACGCGACGCCCAAGCTGATGGATTTTGGCCTGGCCAAGCTGGCTGACGTGGCCGGCGACATGACGCAGACGGGGGCGATGTTGGGCACCATCCGCTACATGCCGCCCGAACAAGCGGCCGGGCGCAGCAAGCAGATCGGGCCCGCATCGGATGTGTACAGCCTGGGGATGGTACTGTACGAGTTGCTGGCCGGGGAACCGCCGTTCACGGCCGATACCGACGTCGAAGTGCTGCGCAAAATCGAAACGCAAGAGCCGGAGAAATTCAGCCGCGCTCGCCCCAACGTTTCCATCGACCTGGAGACGATCTGTCGGAAGTGCCTGGAGAAGGATCCAGCTCGGCGCTATGCATCGGCGCAATCGCTGGCGGACGATCTCGATCGTTTTTTGCAAGGCGTGCCGATCGTGGCCCGTCCGGCGACAACGCTCAATCGCCTGGCAAAATGGTCGCGTCGAAATCCGGCGCTGGCCGCCCTAATGGCATTGGCGACCCTGGCAACCGTCGTCTTCATGGGAGGGCTTGCGTGGTCGAACGTCCAGATCTCGTCGGCGCTGCAAACCGCCGAGCAGCAGCGCGCACTTGCCACCACACAGGCCCGCATCGCCGAACAGCGCGAGCGTGTGGCACGGAAATATGCTTACAACGTCGACATGCGTTTGGCTCAAGAAGCATGGGAGAACGGTTCGCCGGACGAAGCCCGACAGTTGCTCAAACGGCACGTTCCGCGCGAAAACGAAGAAGATTTGCGGGGCATCGAGTGGCAGTATCTCAACGGTACGTTCGGCCGTTACTCGCAGGTCGTGGCCAGGCAGCCTTCCTATGTCTGGTCGCTGGCAGTTGCACCGGACAATAAAGTATTCGCGACGGGCGACCCACACGGAATCATTCGACTATGGCGACTCGAGGTTCCCGGTTTGCTTCGCGAACTGCGCGGGCACGAGGACGGCAACGTCGACGCGTTGGTTTTCACGCCCGACGGTCAGACGTTGATTTCTGCCGGCGACGACCGAACGATTCGCTTTTGGAACGTGGCGTCGGGTGAAACGATCCACGTGCTGCGCGAGCATGCCAATTGGGTCGCGCGCTGGCGATCTCGCCGGACGGCCGCTACCTGGCAAGCGGAGGCGGGGAGGGGCGAGTGCTGCTGTGGGATCTGCCTAGCGCACAGCTTGTCAAGGAGGTGTACCGCCACGCGAACGCCATTCGATGGCTCGCGTTTCATCCCAAGCAAACGTGGATTGCTTCGGCAAGCGAGGACGGCGACGTGCGGCTTTGGGATTACGTGCGTGACGTGGCGCCTCCGCTTGTTGCCGAAGGAAGGATGGAACCCCGCGACAACCCAGCGTGGCGCAATGCGGTGTGGGAACCCGGCGGCGAGACTCTGTGGGCCGGTGATCGGCATCATTTGATCGGATGGCAAGTCAGTGAATACGCCGATCGGAGTCGAATTCGCTCCGTCCTGGACTCCGGAGCACAGGTGGCGTCGATTGGGATCGTCGGCGATGAGCGGATAGTCGAGGGGAGCGACGATCCGCCGGTCATTCGGGTGCGGTCCTTCGCCCCAGGAGATCGAGGGAAAATCGTGCGTGTCTTGCAGGGGCACTCAGATAATGTGCGCTGCCTGTCCCCGTTGGCCGATGGCGGGCGATTTCTCAGCGGGTCCGAAGACGGCACCGTGCGCAAGTGGCAGCTGGATGTCGAGGGCACTCCCCAAAGTATCGTCCTGCCGGTCGAAATAACGGCGTTGCACTGGTGCTCGCAAAACACGGTGGCAGCGGGCTTGCGCAATGGGCTCGTGGTATTGGTTGCCAAACCGTGGGAGCAGAGCCGCCACGAAGTGCGCGTGATGGATGCAGCGGTCCAGGGCTTGATCTTGGCGAGCGATGGGCAAAGGCTGCTGGCGATCGACCAACGAGGCACAGCGCTATGGCTGCGACTCGACCGAGACGAGGTTGGCCCGTCGTTCCAGTTGGCTGCGCCCTGGGAAAGTGTAGCCCTTGCTGGTGATCGACACCTGGCTTATTCCGTTGACAAAACGCTGATCGTCGTGGATGCCTTGGACGGCACGCCTCGCTGGCAATATCAACATCCCCAGGGCATTCGCGCCCTGCAATCTTTCAAAAACGGGCAGCTGGTCACCGCCTGCGGCGACGGCGTGGTCCGATTCTTCAACCGAGACGGCGGAAGATTGCTGCGCCAGACGCCGCCGCAGCGTCTCGCCGTTACGTCGGTCAACGAGTCTGCCGACGGGCGTCGTTTCGTGACGGCATCGGCCGATAAAACGGTTCGAATCTACGACACCGCCACCTGCGTAGAACTTGCAAGGTTTTCGGAATTGACAACGCAGCGGGCTGTATTCTTCATCGACAAAGATCGACGATTGCTGGCATGCGATTCAAAAATCGCGCAAATCCTCGATCCTGAAACCGGGCAATCGCTGATCCGATTTTCTGCGGACATCGACGCTTGCAAAGCAAGTGTGAGCCCAGATAGAGAAACGTTGACGGCTTTGAACAGCGAATCGATTTTGCTCTTTCCGCTCGAAGCGCATTCGCCGATCGACGTGCCCTAGGGCTGCTGGGAATCGCCGTCGGCGGGTTGCTGCTGGCGGTGGTGATTTTTTCGCGGCGGGAGTATCGGGATTTGGTGTAGCGGAGAAGGCAATGGCCATGCAACTCCTCGTGAGCAATCGGAAACAGCTCGTACTTTTCATCTTTCTTGGCGTGGTTCTTGTGCCGTCCCTCGGCATCGTACCCGTCGTCGTGGCTCCCGCTCGAACGCCAAACGGCGCAGCCCAGAGCGCGACCGTCATGGTTGCATTCCCGGCAGTCTTTCTCTTGGCTGGCATCGCGCTGACGGCCTATGCGCTGCGGCGCTGTCCCGATCGCTTCGCGTTTTCAGACACGCTGACTATCCATTATCTGTTTCACAAGCGTGTCGTTCCGCGCGTCGACGTGGTCGACGCATCGAGCGAGGATCGAGCCGTTACCTTGGGCGGACATGGTGGCTCCGTGCCCTTGACGGCCAACGACACTGCCGTGTCGGTCCGACTGACCGACGGCTCGCAACTTTCCTGGCGCCTGCCAAAAGAGACGGCGGCTGAGTTCAATTACGCGCTGCAGCGCTGGCGTGATGGCGATGGATCGGCACGACATTAGCGGTCAGATGAGGGCGGTTGGCGGTGAGTTAGGCACCCTCACCCTAGCCCTCTCCCTCCGGCTGCACTTTTGGACGTTAGGCGGCTAGGGAGAGGAAGGTTTTCAACAGTTTTTTGATTCGTGGTGTAATCTGGTGTTTCAGTTCAACGGCCGACAATTCGTTTTGGAAACAGTTTCGTCGCAGGGCGTTGCGCCGGTCGGCGTGGCTCGGGCGGCGCGGCAGGCAGTCCCACGGCGACAGCGATCGGTCGCGAAGTTCCTGGTGGCTTTTGTTCCATGCCCACAATTCCACCAGCGTGTGCATCCACAAGTTCAGATGGTAGCAGGCCACGTTGGTAAACAGGTTGCGGACTTGTTGCTGGCCGGCGCCCAGACTTCCTTGATGTCGTGGAACACCTGCTCGATCGACGAGCGATCGGCGAAGCACTCCAGAATGCTTTCCACGCTGGCATCGGGATCGGTCGTGAAGAGCGGCTCCCAGCGATCCGGCTCGCGAACGATCACCACGCGAAACACTCCACCCACCACCGGCTAGGTGGCCAAAAATGTTTTGTAGGTTTTGATGACTGGCCGTCCATACAGCACCACTTCGGTTTGCTGCCAACCTTTGCGATGGGCAGCACGCTTGGCCAGCGAGATCGCTTGCGCGCCATATTTGCGCGTTCCGCCGCGATGGCCCTGGGGGCGCGGCGGCGGCAGGGTGCGCAGGCCCGCGTCGCGGCGCAGTCGGCTGACAAACGTCACACCCAGCGGCAAGATTTCTCGCAGCAGGGGCCGATACGCATACGCTCCATCGGCCACGATCCACAGCGGCTTGCCCAGCGGACGGACCACGTTTTCGGCCCATTTCACCAGTTCGGCCGCCATCTCGAGCTTGGTGCGGAACGTCCAGCGGCAACGCGGGTGCAACTTGGGCAGATCCTTGGCTTTGACATACAACAAGGCACGCAACGGCAATCCGATCGTGTGCCACAGCGGATGACGCACGACCCAGGCCAACGTCACCCAAATGTGACCGTAAATAAACTTGTGATCGTCCGGCCCCGAGGTCGGATTGTGATGCAGGCCTGCCCCTTCGACTTTCGGCCCGTAACGCCGGGTGGGCGTGTCGTCCAGCGCCAGCACGATCCGCTCGCCGGTCGGCAGATGCAAAAGCAACAGCTGAAACAACCGCGTGGCCAACGGTTCGATCTTGCGTCCCAGGCTGGCCAGGAAGTAATAATAGTCGTCGAAGTCGTCCAAGATACCTTGAGCACGCAGCCAGGTCGTCACCGTGCGACGCCCCCTGGCCAGCAACAACCCGGCCAGCACGATTGGCAAACGCCACGCCGTACGGCTGTCGAGCACAGGCGTCAACAGTTCCACCCACTCCGACCACTCCTCCGGCAGACGCCGGACACAATACGGATTTCGACCAGCCATCCTTGGCTCTCCGATTCACGGGCGGTACGCCAATACAACACCGTGGTTGGAGAGCCATTTTTATTGCACCCTACGTTATTGACCAAACCCAATTCCCTAATCTGACTTCTCCGAAAGTGCAGCCGGCGGGAGAGGGGATTGGAGGTTACTCCACCACTTCGACGGCGCGGACGCGGTGCACGAGCGCGGCCAGTGATACGGCGCAGATGGTTCCCAATAGCGCCAGTGCCCACCAGGCTAGCTCGCGGTCGGCGTCGCGATTGAAGGAGCCGAAGCACAACCGGCCGACCAGGCGCATGTCGCGCCAGGGGTCGAGCAGGCGCCAGCCTTCGGTCTCGGTTTCGCGATACAGGTAGTCGCCGATGCGGCCCAACAACAGGAACAAGCTGGCCCAGGTGATCGTGATCGGTACGATCCGCTGCAAGTAGGCCGAGATCGTGACCAGCAGGATGCTGTTGACGACGCAAATCACCAGTCCGAAGGCCAGCACCGACATGGCGATCCGCCAATGGTCGATCCAATAGGCCGACGAATTGGTGAACATGCCGTATTCGAGAAACAGCAGCAGCGCCGGCACGATGGTCATGATCGAGACCACGGCGCTGACGGCCAGCAGCTTGCCGACGATGTAGTGGCGGCGGTCGATGCGGCGCGAAAGGTAGAACGGCAGCGAGTTGAGCCGGAAGTCGGAGCCTACCAGCAGGCTGCCGGAAAACGCCAACAGGATCATCACGATCACGCCCTGGCCCTGGATGAAGTTGATGTAGCCGTTGTCCTGGGCCTCGTCGCTGTCGGCGGTGAAGCCAAACTGCTTCAAGAACCCGTCGCTGACCCTGGGTGGCAGCGTCAGTTGGGTGACGGCGTAGATGATGCTCCAAAAGGCCAGGAAGCGAAACGCCCCCAAGCCCAGCACCAGCCAGTAGGCCTTGTTGCGAAACACCTGCACCAGCGCCACGCGCACGATGGCCAGGCACGCCAGCCAGGGGGTTCGCAGCCGGCCTTCCCAGCCGTGATATCGGGCCTGATCGATGTCCATCGTGCGCTCTTACTTTCTTCGCGGCGGCCCGATCAATTCGCGGCCGCGGCGTGGGCTTGCTCGGTGACGCGAAAGAACAATCGTTCCAAATTTTCTTCATCGGCCTTCAGTTCGGTCAACACGACGCCGCTGGCGCGGGCCAGCTCGAACAGCGTGGTCGTGCTGAATCCATTGGGCACGGTGACCATGACCTTGCTTTGCCCGTCTTCGGCCGGATCGGCGAACTCGACGCCCGCGCGCCGCAGTGCCGCGCGATAGGCGGCGGCATTGCCCGACCAGCTCAGTTCGTAGCGGTTGCTGACTTGGGCGCGCATCTCATCCATCGTGCCGGCGCGGACCACGGTGCCGCGATCGAGCACGACGATCTGCTGGCAGAAGCGTTCGACGTCGCCCAGCAAATGCGTGCACAGAAAAACGCTCTTGCCGGTCTCGCGATCAGGTCTTCGAGCAATTGCAGCATGGCGATGCGGCCGGCGGGATCCAAGCCGTTGGTCGGCTCGTCGAGCAGCAGCAGTTGCGGATCGTGCACCAGGGCGGCGGCCAACTTGAGCCGCTGCAAGTTGCCGGTCGAGTACTCTTCGAGCCGCCGGTAACGCAGCTCGCCCAAGCCGACATAGTTGAGCACCTCGTGGGCGCGCCGTCGGGCGTCGCGATGCGGCATGCCGTACAGGTCGCCGGCGAAGGCCACGAACTCGACCCCCTTGAGCATCGGCACGATGGCGGCGGCCTCGGGCATGTAGCCCACCTGGCCGCGCAGTTGCCGTGTGCCGTGGCGAATGTCGCAACCCAGGATCGTGCCGCCGCCGCCGTCGGGCTTCAAGCAGACCCAACAACACCTTGAGCAGCGTCGACTTGCCGGCGCCGTTGTTGCCGACCAGTCCGATAGTGCCGGTGGTCAGCGACAGGCTCACGTCGCGCAAGGCCTGCACGCTGCCGAAGCTGCGACTCACGTGGTGAATGTCGACCAGTTGCATCGTTGAATCGGAAACGTCGCGAGCTAGGACTGCCACGGATGGCGCGTGCCGCGCTCGTTGAGTTTTCGAAAATCGGTGGTGTTGGGAAGCGAGCGGATGCCGAAGATAGTTCGGCCAACGAAGGCCGATCTTGACCGGGCCGAGGCTAAGCCGGCGCGTCCGATTTCATGCCCGGGGAGCCTGGATTTTTTGCCTCGCGCGCGACTGTATACTCCGCCTGCCGTGAATGATACCATTGAACCGAGTGCTGAACTACACCCCCGCAGCTTTTGCCTTACCTCCCCAGGATACCTGCCGATGCGTCGAATTGTGATCTGTTTGCACGACGTGGTTCTGAAGCTGTTGTTGGCTTGTGCGTTGGTCGCCGTTTGTTCGACCGCGTGGGCCGGCCAGGAATATCGCGAGGAGTTGATCTTTCCGCTCCACCCGCAGCACAACCACGCGCCGGGCATCGTCGAGTGCCCCAACGGCGACTTGCTGGTCAGCTGGTATCGCGGGTCGGGCGAGCGCAGTGCCGACGACGTGGCCGTGCTCGGCGCCCGGCTGGTCAAGGGGGACAAGACCTGGAGCCAGTCGTTCGTGATGGCCGACTTCCCCAACTTTCCCGATTGCAATACCTGCATGATGATCGACAAGCACAAAAAGCTGTGGCTCTTCTGGCCGATCATTTTGGACAACCATTGGGAATCGGCGCTGACGAATTATCGCACGTCGAAGGATTACAGCGGCGCCGGCGTGCCGAAGTGGGATTGGCAGGGGACGATCTGGCTCAAGCCGGCCGATTTCAAGGACAAGGCCATGAGCCTGCTGAATGGAAAGCTGGCTGAGCTGCAAAAATCGCGAGCAACTGCAAAAGTATGCCGCGTCGCTGGAAAAGAAGCTCGGCGAAAAGCTCTCGCAACGCATGGGCTGGCAGCCGCGCTGCAAGCCGACCATCCTTTCGACCGGGCGCATCCTGCTGCCGCTGTATAGCGACACGTTTTCGTTCTCGTTGATGGCGGTCAGCGATGACGGTGGCGAAACGTGGTATGCCAGCGAGCCGTTGATCGGGTTTGGCAACATTCAGCCCGCGGTATTGGAGCGCAAGGACGGCTCGCTGGTGGCCTACATGCGCGAGAACGGTCCGCTGGACAAGATTCGCGTCTGCGAGTCGCAGGACAAGGGGCTCACCTGGGGGCCGGTCGGCGCGCTTGCGATTCCGAATCCCGGCTCGGGCTTGGACGCGGTTCGCCTGGCCAACGGAAACTGGGCGATGATCTACAACGACACGCAAAAAGGGCGCAACTCGCTGGCCGTGTCGCTTTCGGAAGATGAAGGCAAAAACTGGAACATCACGCGGCATTTGGAAAAGCACGAGAAGGGCTCCTATCACTATCCGGCGATCATCCAGGGGGCCGACGGCACGATCCACGCGGTCTACAGCTACTTCGTCGAAGGGGGCAAGAGCATGAAACACGCCGCCTTCAACGAAGAGTGGATCCGCGCCGGCGACCAATAAGTCAATCCCCTCTCCCTCCGGCTGCACTTTTGGACGTTAGGCGGCTAGGGAGAGGAAGGTTTTCAACAGTTTTTTGATTCGTGGTGTAATCTGGTGTTTCAGTTCAACGGCCGACAATTCGTTTTGGAAACAGTTTCGTCGCAGGGCGTTGCGCCGGTCGGCGTGGCTCGGGCGGCGCGGCAGGCAGTCCCACGGCGACAGCGATCGGTCGCGAAGTTCCTGGTGGCTTTTGTTCCATGCCCACAATTCCACCAGCGTGTGCATCCACAAGTTCAGATGGTAGCAGGCCACGTTGGTAAACAGGTTGCGGACTTGTTGCTGGCCGGCGCCCAGACTTCCTTGATGTCGTGGAACACCTGCTCGATCGACGAGCGATCGGCGAAGCACTCCAGAATGCTTTCCACGCTGGCATCGGGATCGGTCGTGAAGAGCGGCTCCCAGCGATCCGGCTCGCGAACGATCACCACGCGAAACACTCCACCCACCACCGGCTAGGTGGCCAAAAATGTTTTGTAGGTTTTGATGACTGGCCGTCCATACAGCACCACTTCGGTTTGCTGCCAACCTTTGCGATGGGCAGCACGCTTGGCCAGCGAGATCGCTTGCGCGCCATATTTGCGCGTTCCGCCGCGATGGCCCTGGGGGCGCGGCGGCGGCAGGGTGCGCAGGCCCGCGTCGCGGCGCAGTCGGCTGACAAACGTCACACCCAGCGGCAAGATTTCTCGCAGCAGGGGCCGATACGCATACGCTCCATCGGCCACGATCCACAGCGGCTTGCCCAGCGGACGGACCACGTTTTCGGCCCATTTCACCAGTTCGGCCGCCATCTCGAGCTTGGTGCGGAACGTCCAGCGGCAACGCGGGTGCAACTTGGGCAGATCCTTGGCTTTGACATACAACAAGGCACGCAACGGCAATCCGATCGTGTGCCACAGCGGATGACGCACGACCCAGGCCAACGTCACCCAAATGTGACCGTAAATAAACTTGTGATCGTCCGGCCCCGAGGTCGGATTGTGATGCAGGCCTGCCCCTTCGACTTTCGGCCCGTAACGCCGGGTGGGCGTGTCGTCCAGCGCCAGCACGATCCGCTCGCCGGTCGGCAGATGCAAAAGCAACAGCTGAAACAACCGCGTGGCCAACGGTTCGATCTTGCGTCCCAGGCTGGCCAGGAAGTAATAATAGTCGTCGAAGTCGTCCAAGATACCTTGAGCACGCAGCCAGGTCGTCACCGTGCGACGCCCCCTGGCCAGCAACAACCCGGCCAGCACGATTGGCAAACGCCACGCCGTACGGCTGTCGAGCACAGGCGTCAACAGTTCCACCCACTCCGACCACTCCTCCGGCAGACGCCGGACACAATACGGATTTCGACCAGCCATCCTTGGCTCTCCGATTCACGGGCGGTACGCCAATACAACACCGTGGTTGGAGAGCCATTTTTATTGCACCCTACGTTATTGACCAAACCCAATTCCCTAATCTGACTTCTCCGAAAGTGCAGCCGGCGGGAGAGGGTTAGGGTGAGGGAGCCTTCGAGAACGCCTTACAAGATCAATCGCGCGGTGCGTCGTAGCCAATCCCAAAACCCATCATTCCCGTCGGAGTCTACCGTATGCCTGCCAAGCTTGTGAAATTGTTCGCGCTGGCCTTGGGGTTGCTGTCGGCCGTGGCGAGGTTGTTTGCCGACTGGCCGCCGGCCAAGCGCTGCGTCATTATTCATGCCGACGACGCCGGCATGTCGCACTCGGTGAACATGGCCACGATCCAGGGCATGGAGCAGGGTATCGTCTCGTCGGCCAGCATCATGGTGCCGTGCCCCTGGTTCAAGGAGATCGCCGCGTATGCCAAGGCCCACCCCGAAAAAGATTTCGGCATCCACCTGACGCTCAACTGCGAGTGGAAGGATTATCGCTGGGGACCGGTCGCGCCGCGCGAAAGCGTGCCGGGCCTGGTCGACGAGGAAGGCTACCTGTGGGGCGGCGTGCCCGACGTCGTGGCTCACGCCAAAGCTGAGGAAGTTGCCACCGAACTGCGGGCCCAAGTGAAACGGGCGCTCGATTTCGGCGTGCCGGTGACGCATCTCGACACGCACATGGGCGCGGTGGTCGCCCGGCCCGACCTGGTCGAGGTGTACGTCAAGCTGGGGGTCGAGTTCAACGTGCCGGTGTTCTTCATCCGAGCGATGAACGTCGGCCTGGCTGCGACGAATCCCGAGCTTCGCGCCGGGGCGCCGACTTGATCAAGCTGTTGGATGAGAAGCAATTGCCCGTGCTCGACTTCATGACGCAATACTACAGCGGCGAAAACTATGACGCGAAAAAGAAGATGTATCTGGACGCGATCGAAAGCACCAAGCCGGGCGTCCGCTACCTGATCATCCACTGCGGCTACAACAACGAGGAACTGCAAGCCATCACCAGCAGTTCCGTGATCCGCGACAACGACCGCCGCATCTTCACCGATCCCGAGATGATCGAAGCGGTGAAAAAATCGGGCGTTGAAGTTGTCACCTGGAAGCAGCTCCGCGAGATGAACGGCAAGCGGGTGGCGGCGGGGAAGTAAGGCTGGAAGAGGTGTTCGGTGTTGGGGAAGAAACGGTCCGAAGCGACGGTTCAACCCGACGCGCGAGCGAGCACTTTCCGTGGGTCGCTGAACATCGAATTCCGAGCCCTTCTCCCCCAACACACAACACCCAGTAACTAGTACCTTTATTCGCTCAGCTCCAAAAAGCTCAAGTGGAGCGCGGCGTGGCGCAAGTGGGCCAGTAGCCATTGATCGTGGGTGTAAGGGCCTTCTACGGCGGCTTCCTGGGTCATCTGTTCGCCGCGGCGGATGCGGTCGATCTGGCCGCGGAGGTATGCGGCGGCGGTGTCGAGCGTGACGAGAGCATCGGGCTCCAGGGCATGCGCTTGCGGCGGATTTTTGAAGCCGGGGCGAAATGCCAGGTAGAGCAATAAGCGATATCCCAACCGGCGCAGCAGCCGCGTGACCAGGGAAATGCCCCGGTCGTAGCGGAACGGGAAGCCGTCGAACGACATCTCGATGAGTCTGCCGATGTGCTGAAGGACCTGCGCCGGCGACCAATTGCCCAGGGGATGCACGCCACCGGCGGCAGCCGCGGCCACGACGCGATCGACCTCGGCGGATAAGTCGTCGATCGAGTCCAGGCGCACAGCCCGGCGGCCTTTGACCCAGCGCGTGTTGACGGCGCCGCGTGGCATGGGAGCGCTACAATTTCAAATAGATCTTGTTCTTTTCCAGATGGCGAATGAACAAGTACGTGATGCCGAAGTAGAGCAGAAAGCCGCACACTAGGTACCAGGCGGGGACGTCCTTGGGCATGAACGGCTTGACGGCGTCGCCGACGATGCCGTGCAGGATGTAGCCGATCAGGGCGTTGGTGCCCAGCGTGCGAAACACGCCGACCGACAGGCCCCAAATATCGCACAGGACGTAAAACAGCGCGTACACGGCCAGCGAAAAACCGGCGCCGAACGTGTGATAGGAAAGCGTGGCGGCCCGCTGACTCATCATCCAATAGTTCTCCTTGCGGTGCTCGCGGTTGGGGGGCGGCACGAAGGGGGGCTCGGCCCACGAGAGCACGTGCGTCTCACGCCGCTCGGGGCTGGGCAGCACAGGGTCGTCGACGGCGCGAGGATTGTTGGGCGGATAGAGGCCGTCGCTGGCGTCGAGCTCATGCATCTCGCTGGCCGCGTCGTCGGGCGTGACGTCGTACAGCGTCGTGACGCACGAGAACAGATAGCCGGCGCCCATCAGCACGGCCGACCAGAAGAACATCTTCACCACCTGAAGCCAGCGGCCGGGCTTCATCACCGCGTCGCAGGCCAGCGTGCCGACCATGGTGGGAATCGTCCAGGTCAAAAACCCCAGCGGTCCGCCGTCGATGCAGCCGGTGTGCACCCAATCGAAATAGAACCAGTACGACAGAAAAACCTGCAGCGCCGCCGAGGCGATCATATAGGCCACGCGAACCAGAACGCCGGAGCGAATGACCGGCAAGATCCACAGCGACGTGACGGCGATGTGCATCAGCGTTTGGAACCAAGATCCCTTGAGCGGCGCGCGCAATCGCTTCCCACGCACCTTTGTCAATCAGCTCTTGCCATGTTTTGCCCACGGTCGGCGCGCCGTAGATCACCATGGCCACCAGTACCAGGCCGAGCATCCGGCGGACCATGTGCCAATAGGCCGCGGCCAGCCCCTCGGTCTGTGCCCTGCGGCCGAAGGTGAGCCGGAAGGCAAAGCCCACGGCGAAGAAGAACTGCGGCATGATCGTATCGGCGTAGCTGAAGTAGTTGTTCTTGTGCGTCAGAAGAATGTGCGACGCGGCAAACGAGCCGACGAAGTTCACCAGGAACATGCCCGCCACGGTGTATCCGCGAAACTGGTCGAGCGACGCGATGCGAGTCGGAGTCGCGGGTTTGGCGGCCGGCTTTTGAGCAGAGGGTGGGGTGGACTTGGCGGCGGTCGACATGGTTGTTGCTGCCTGGAATCGAAGGTGTGCCACTGGCATCCTGCCAGTGCAATGCCAACTCGGAGTATCCACTGGCAAGATGCCAGTGGCACCCGGCGGAAACGGAGGATGCGATTTTCGCCAGAATAGCGGCTCGTCGCGCCGCTGGCTATGGCGAGGTGAGAAGGTTGCAAAAAACAGAAGCGCGCGTCTTGCCAGGCAAGACGCGCGCCCTGTCCGCGGTAGAACGCGCCGCTTATCGGTTTATTTGGCGGCCAACTGCTTATCGAACCAATCAGCCATGATCTGCACTTCCTCGGGAATGGTCAGCCAGGGGTGGCCGCCTCCCTTCTTGACGATCAACTCGGCCGGCACGCCCGCGGCCTTGAGCGCGGCCAGCAACATTTCCGATTGGGCCAGCGGCACCATCGGATCGGCGTCGCCGTGGATGATCAGAAAAGGCGGAGCCTTGTCGGTCACCAGCAGCGCGGGGCTGATCTCGGTCAGCTTTTCGACAAGCTCCGAAGCGCTTGCCGGATTGGTGCCGACGGGATAGGCGAAACGCACGATGCGGTCGATTTTCGTCAGGTCGGTGTTGGCGTCGATCTTCGTGCCGCGATAGTCGAGAAAATTGGTGGGCGGAAAGAACACGCCCGCCGCCTTCACGGCGGTCTTTTCGTCGGCCGTCACGGCCACCAGAGAAGCCAGATGTCCGCCGGCCGAGCCGCCGGTGATTCCCAGCCGATTGGGGTCGATCTTGTATTCGTCGGCGTGCTGCCTGACCCAGTGCACGCCCTGTTTCAGGTTGGCGGCCATTTCGGCGAGGCTGAACTTGGTGACCGAGCCCGGCCGGACTGCGAACACGGTATAGCCCTTGCCGCAAAAGATGTCGTACACGCGGGCCATCGTATGGTCTTTGATCTTGCCGCGATCCGAATGCCACGCGCCGCTGGCGACGTCGACCATTCCCAGGCCGTTGCTCGTTCCCGTCGGCGTGAAGACGTCCATGATCAGACCCACGCCGTCGACTTCGGCGTAAACGACGTTTTTCGTCTGCGTGTAAGGAGCGTCGGCGGCGCGGCTGGTCGAAACAAGAACCGCGGCCGACAACAGCGGCAGCAGCAAAAACAATCGGCGATTCATCACGGCGGGCTCCTTGCGATGGTAATGCGGATGACAGGAATTGACGGTGCTACGAACCCGATTCGCGCGACAAGACGGTCTTCGATTCGACGTGCTTCAGCAGTTCGGCCTTATCGAGAAAATAGGTTGGCTTCATCGTGTTTTTGCTGAACACGCGTTTGGCTTGATCGTCATAGTGGGGGCTGTCGGGATGATCGCTTTCGCCAAGCGGCAGCAGGGTCCAAGACTTGGGGGGCTTGGTGAGCAGCACGATCTGCGTCGAGGTCTGACCGCCGTGGCCGAGGAAGGTCTTGGTGCCGGCGATCGGCTCGAAGCTGATCGCCCGCGGCGTGGCGATGTTGTCGACCGAGCCGCCGCTGACCGGCCAGGTTTCCTTGCCGCCCTTGCGTCCGATCCGATACACGTCACCGTAGCGCACGTCGACGTGGCCAAAATCGGCTTTGAGTTTGCCGAGTGCTTCTTCGAGTTTGGCCAGCAGCATGGGATCGGTCAGGGCGGCCGGAGGGGGCAAGCCGGCACGGTCGGCCTTTTTGATATCGTCGCCGAAAGCGGCTTTCCAGTATTGATAGGCCACGGCGCCGGCTGCGTCGGCGTCGCAGCGGCGATTCCAATTCATGATCACTTCGTAGAGCGCGGCCAGTTCTTTTTTGCCGCGCACGTCGGCGCTGGCACCGCTCCAGGCCGTGCGCAGCCGCTGTTGCCAAAGATCGGCGCCGTAGACCGCGGGGCTGAGCGCCACGTCGATCGCGTCTTCGATTGTCATTTTCTTGAAGTCGTGCAGCAAGTCGACGCACATCGCGGCCCGCTGATGCAGCGGATTGTCGTACGCCTGGCCAATCTTGTCGAAGCCGTTGAAGCCATTGAACAGGTAGTCTTTTTCGGAGACCGGCCGCAGCGTGCATTCTTTCATCAGGAATTGCGGACTGACGTTGCAGTTTTGCATGTAGCCCTGCGGCGGATTGGTGATTTGCACCAGGTCCTCGAACTTGTGGATGCCCTGCCACTCGGCCTTCGAGGTGTTGCCCGGCATGGCCAGCTTGCAGTCGAAACCGGCGGGTCGGATCGGCACCCGGCCGTTGCGCACGTAGTAGATGTCGCCATCCACCGTGCCGATCATCAGGTTCTGCATCATCAATTGCAGCATCGACAGGGCTTTCTTCATCTCGGCCAGGTTGTGGGCCGTGACCATCTGGTACGTCTGATCGGCCAGGCCGATTTCGTCGAAGTAGGGAATGCGAAATACATAGGCCTTGCCGTCCTTGCGGGCCACGATCGGCCCGTGCTGGGTGTACTCGACGTCGACCTTCTTGTCGTGGATGCCGTCGGTGTCCTTGACCCGAATGGTCTCATTGCGGACCGTCATGTCGAGCCATTTTCCGTCGTAACGATACTGCCGCGGGTTCGCCGGATTGATTTCTTCTTCGTAGACGTCCGAGGTGTCGGGCCCGCCGGTTGTCATCGCGATCGAGCAGTAGCGGTTGTGGCCCATGGCCGGCAGCGGCATTGCCGACAATGGCCATGCCCGAGAATTCGACCTCGCCGCCGTACAGCCGCACTTCGTAAAAGCGAAACTGGTCGTACCAGCCCAGGTGAGGATCGACCAGCGCGATCGGCGCGTTGTAGGCGGTGCGGCTGGGCGCGACGAGCCATTCGTTCGAGCCGTGATAATCGATCGGGTCGGCCTTGATGCCGATGCGTTTCAGATCGTCGGCGGCCTCGCCCTCGGGCCAGCCCCAGATGATGTAGCGCGACAGCGCGACGCACATCCAGGGTTCGATTTCGGGCGCCCAATCGGGCACTTCCGAGGGGTGCTCTTTCATGTACCGCTTGACGCCCGCCTGAAAGGCTTCGATCAGCGCGCGCGACTTGGCGCCCAGCTCGCCGTAGCGGGACTTGGCGATCGCGGCGTGCCGCCACAGGCGCTGGCGATAGTCGTCGTGCAACTTGTCGGGTCCGAACGCTTCGCTCATGGTGCCGCAGGCGCGGCGATATTGCTTGAGCAGCTCTTCGAGCCGATCGGTGGCCTGCGCGTAGCCGTGGCCGAAGCAAGCTCCTTCAGCGGTGGCGGCAAAAATGTGCGGCGTGCCGAAATCGTCGCGATAGATCGTGACCTCTTCCTGCGCAGCGCACCGCGCCGCGCCGCTGGCCAGAGCCGCCAGACCGAACAATACTTGCAGCCATCGAGAACGATCAATCATGACGCAGTTTCCATTCGTCAAAAAGGGAATTCATGGTGCACGACGCGATAAGCCGGCAAGCCAGCAAAAACGAGAGCGAGGCACGCAGCTATGCCTCGCGAGGGCCCGCGGGATCGACCGGAGACGATTGTAATATCGGGGCGGATCCCGATGCAAAAGAAAAACTCCTGCGAGACTTTCGGGTGTGTGCCACTGGCGTCTTGCCAGTGCGTTGCTCGTCGAGCACTGGCGAGACGCCAGTGGCACCCGGAGAGAGAGCGGGGGCACGCGGCACATGGTGTTAGCGCAATCAAAAAGGCGGGGCCTATTTCAGCAACTCGGCGATGCCGTCGAGTAGCACTTTTTCGACGTTCGGGCGCGACTCGCGAGGCGTTGCCGGTTTCGTAGCCGCCTTGCGAATAGGCGATCTGCGTGCCGATGTAGCCGGGCCCGTAGTCGCCGTAGGCCGCCATGCACACGGTCGCCTGCGGTTTCATGGCTGCCGCGGCCAACTGGTATTCGACAAACAGCTCGCCCGGCATGTGCAGCACGTAGGCCGGCCCGAGCCGCAGGCAACTGAGTTGGATGGGGCGGCCGGACTTCGCGCGGCGTGCCCAGACCAGTTCGCGAACGGCTCGCACGCGGTCTTTGGCGGTTGCCGACGTGTTGTCGAGTAGGGCTACCAGTGGCGTTTCGTTTTCCAGCCGGGCCGTGAGCGGCAGTTTGACGTCTTGCGTGCGCCAGCCGACGTCGCTGCCGCCGATCGGCGTCCGCTGGGTGGCGGCCCAGGCCGCGCTCATGCCGGCCGCCAGTCGCCCCGCCAGGACGGGGCGATTGGCCGGAGAGCCGTCGTTGTATTTTCCGGCGGCGACGTTGCCGGCGGCTCCATTGAAGTGCAAGTGGGGCACGCCCGGCAAGGCCGCCTCGCGTTGGGCGCGGGCCATGCCCACGAAATCGGCGCTCACGCCCCCTTGGCCGTAATAGCTTTGCGGATGCGTGGCGTAGTAAGTCAGTACGGCCAACGGCTGATCGCCTGACCAGAAGCTCAGGCAGCGGACCAGCGAATCAATGACGCCCTCGGGGGCGGCGATGGCTTCGGGAATGGTGCTGGCGCTGTAGCGGACGTACTGCACCTTGCCATCTGGTCCCATCACTCGGCGATTCGAGGCCACCTGGTCGACCTTTCCCACGCCGATGCCCAGGTGGGTGACCGCTTTGGGCGCCGACATCGATTGCCGCAAGGCCGCGGCTGCCGCGTCGGTGGTTTGCCGCGCGAAGGGGACGTTAAACATCGCGCCGCCGAGCGAGTGGGCAGCCAGCAGGGGCTCGCAGTCGAAATCGCAGCCCGGTGCGTCGTGCTGATGCAGCGTGTGGACGGCCACGCGGTCGACCGAAGTACCGGCGGCCTTGGCCAGCGCCTCGCGCCAGGCGTCGTAACCACCGTTGCCGATGCCAACCCAATCGACCGCGCACAACACAATGGGTCCATCGTCGGCCACGATCACGATGCCCCGCGCGGCCAGCCGGTCGACAATCTGTTGGGCCGGCGGCACCGCCGCATCGCACAGCGGACTGCCCAGCGGCGGCGTCGCATCGACCTGAAACGTGCAAATGGCCAGCGGCCTTGCCGAAGCCAGTTCAGCGGCACTCAAAAACAACACGGCGAAAGCGAAGATTCGCAGGCGAAACATGGCGGGCCTCCCTGGCGATTCGAGGAGATAGTTGCCCGCCCATTGTAGCAAGCCGAGGGGAGCAAAGGCCGGAAAGAAGCGAGCCCAAGGGCCCGAAGTCGCCTACATGGGGCGACGGCTTTGCTTGAGATTCTTGAGGTTCGCGCGCGGGGTAACGTCGGAGTGCTTGGGGGCGGTCAGCAGATCGAGCCCGAACAAAACGACAATCAGGACAGTAAAACAGACCCAAAAAATCGACATAATCGGCAGGCTTCCAGGGGTGGCGGTTCAGAATAGCCTTCGGCGGGATTTCCGCAAGCTTAGATGCCGGCCGGTGCCGGGCGGGTCACCCCAAGTCGTTCCACAATTCCACAAAATGATAAGCAAATCGGGCTTACAATCGGCTGAAGCATTCGACACCGTCGCCGGCTGCCGCTGCTTGACAGCCGGCCCGCCGCTAACGGAGACTGTTCTTGGCCGTCCGACGCAACCCGTTTGCGGTCGACTCCCAGACGCAATCGCGAGATCGTACTTAAATGTTCTCGATTTTTGGCGAACACGACGATGCACGGCAGGCCGGCTCGCTTTCGCGACGCGAATTGCTGTGCGTTGGCGGGTTGAGTCTGCTGGGGTTGAGCAGCGTCGATCTCGATCGCTTGCGGGCGGCCCAGACGACCTCATCCGGCGTGGACGCCGTGCCGCCGAAACCGTTCAATTCGTGCATCTTCATCTTCCTGTTTGGCGGGCCAAGTCATATCGACTTGTGGGATATGAAGCCGGGCGCGCCGGTCGAGATTCGCGGCGAGTTCAAGCCGATCGCCACCCGCACGCCGGGCATCCAGGTTTGCGAACACCTGCCGCGGCTGGCGGCGCAGATGGACAAGCTGTGCTTGCTACGGTCGATGGAGCATCGTATGCCAGTGCACGGTCCGGCTTGCAGCGAGATGTTCACCGGCCGGCCCTACTTCGGTCCGCCGGTCACCGACCAGGCCCGGCCCGAGGACTGGCCATCGCTCAGCACGCTCACGATGCGCTATGCCGAGCGCCACGCGGCGCTGCCGCCGGCGGTGGTGCTGCCGTGGTACTTGCAGTTCACCGGCCAGGACAAACGGATCGCCGGGCAGACCGGCGGGCGGATGGGGGAATTGAACAATCCGTTTCTGGTGCAAGGCGACCCCAGCGACGAAAAGTTTCAGGTCCAAGGCATTCAACTGGCCGCCGACGTCGGCGTGAATCGCGTGTTGGCGCGGCGCGAGCTGCTCAAGCAACTCGACGGCGCGCTTCCTGGCAGTCTCCGCGCCGAGCCGACGGTCCGGACGTTTGCCAATCACGTCGACACCGCATTTTCGATGCTGGGCGATCTGCGGGCCAACGAGGCGTTCCGGCTCGACAAGGAGCCCGAGAAAGTGCGCGAGCGGTACGGCGACAGCAAGTTCGGCCAGAGCCTGCTGTTGTCGCGGCGGCTGGTCGAGGCGGGCGTGTCGCTGGTGACGGTCAATTGGGACGACGAGAGCCGCGGGGAAAAGGTCTCGCCATTTTGGGACACCCACAATCACAATTTCGCCTCGCTCAAAAACCGGCTGGCCCCGCGGTTCGACCTGAGCTTCTCGGCGCTCGTTGACGACCTGGCGGCCCGTGGGCTACTGGAGACGACGTTAGTCGTGGTGACGGGCGAGTTCGGCCGCACGCCGCGAATCGGTCAGATCGTGCAGAACGGGATGACCGAGAAGAGCGGTCGCGACCATTGGCCGCACGCGTTCACGGTGCTGCTGGCAGGGGGCGGGGTGCGCGGGGGCCAGGTTTATGGCGAGACGAACGCTATCGGCGCTTACGTCAAGGATCGGCCCGTTTCGCCCGCCGACCTGTCGGCCACGATTCTCGAGCACCTTGGAGTCGACGTTCGCGCCGACTACTGGGACGAATTCCAGCAGATGCGGCAGAAGCTCAGCGTCGGCCGCCCGATCAAGGACTTGGGCTGAGGGGCCGATCCGAGTACCCCCCTCTTCACCTGCGATACGCGGTTTGGTCCCAAGATCGTGCGGCGGGTGACGAAGATTCTCTCGGGGTCACCCACGAATCCCCTTGGGGAATATCCCGGCGTTGCCCCAACGAAGGCGAACGTAGCCGATTTGCCGCGCGCGAAGCGCCGTGGATGACTGCGCGCGTCGATTGACACACCCGAACGCGAATGAGACAGTGGTCGATAGGGGGGCGAATTGCTAAGCGGGCGCGGGTGTGACGATTTGGACGTCGATTACCGCCGCGGCACGGCCGCGGTTGGGGCGAGGGCTTTTTTCGTGGCGACTCTCGAGGTCACTACCGAGTCCAACGGCAAACAACTCTTCGAGTTGACTGCCGACGAGACGGTCGTGGGTCGCGACCAATTTTGCGACATCGTGCTGCGCCGGCATACCGTGTCGCGCCAGCACGCCCGCATCGTGCGTGCGCCAGACGGCTTCTACATCGAAGACCTGTCCAGCCTCAACGGCACCTACCTCAACGGCCGCCGGCTGGAGGGTCGCACGTTGATCAAGGATCAGGACCGGATTCACATTTACGAAGTGGTGACGGTCTTTCACGAAGCTTCGCCGGACGCCATCGAGGCGGCGGCCGAGAACGAGTCGGCCGACGAGCGGCCGCATTCGCTCGACGCGGAGCCGCTGCCCGAGGAGCGCGCCGAGCCGGCCCAGTCGGCGGCTCGCACGATGCTCGCCGAGGCGCCGGCGCGGGGGACATCGCGGCCGATCCGACCAGTCAGAGTCGATTCCGCGCGGCGCTGAAGATTTCGCTCAACCTTGAAGGCGGGCTCGACGTCGACGAGATCCTGCCCAAGATTCTCGACAGCTTGTTCGAGATTTTTCCGCAAGCCGTGCGCGGCTACATCCTGTTGTCCGAGGGCGCCGACAGCCACCTGGTGCCGCGGGCCATCAAGCATCGCAAGAGCGAAGCCGGCCACAGCATGACGTTTGGCCCGATCAGCCGCAAAACGGCCCTGCACGTGATGTCGACTGCCGAGGCGATCCTGATGGACGATGGGCCGGCCGACGGCACCGCCGAGATCAGCCAGTCGGTTTTCGATTTGCAATGCCTGTCGATGATTTGCGCGCCGTTGATGGGTCCATCGCGGCGGCCGCTGGGCATTCTGTATCTCGACGCCACGGATCCGAAACAACGATTCCGCCAGGAGGATCTCGACGTGCTGGTGACCGTGGCCACGATCGCCGGCCAACAAGTCGAAACGGCCAGTGCGCGGCAGACCACCTGGGACGTTGGCACGCACCAGCGGCAGTTAGTGACCGCCAAGCAGGTCCAGCTTCAGTTCTTGCCGCAGCGCCGCCCGCAGATCGCGGGTTACCGGTTCTACGACTACTACCAGCCGGCGGATGAAGTGGGCGGCGATTACTTCGGCTACGTCCTGCTGCCTGACGGGCGCTTGGCGTTGACCATCGGCGACGTGGCGGGCAAGGGGGTTTCGGCGGCGCTGCTGATGGCTCATTTTTGCGCCGAGGTGCGCAACTGCCTGGCCACTTCGGCCACGCCGGCCGAGGCGGTGCAACAGTTGAACCAGGATCTGACCTCGGAGATTCTCAACTATCACTTCGTCACTTTCGCGCTGTGCGTGCTCGACCCGATCGCGCATAAGCTGACCATGGTCAACGCCGGACATCTGCCGCCGCTGCGGCGCCGCGGACAAACGATTGAAGAGCTCGGCGACGGCGTCGGCGGGCTGCCGCTGGGCTGCGATTCGCAGCGGCCCTACGAGCAGATCGAGATGTCGCTGGAGCCAGGCGACACGGTCGTGCTCTACACCGACGGCATTAGCGAAGCGATGAACGCGCGGGGCGACGTGTACGGATCGCAAAAGATGCGTGCGGCCATCGCCCGGGCGCCCGAGGGAGTCGAACAGGTGGGCCAGGCCCTGCTGGACGACGTGCGGCGATTCGTGCGCGGCCGGCTGCAAAGTGACGATATTTGCCTGGTCTGCTTCGCCCGCGAAGAGTGAGCAGTCACTCGCATTCACGAGGTGTCTTTTCCACTCGGGGTGGCACCGACAACTCGTTGTCGATGTTGCGAAGCAACAAGAGGCGTTTGCGAAAGCTCTCGCAACTCACAAGCCCTCTTGTCCCTGCGGGACCCAGACAACCAGTGGTATGGGCCACCCGCGGCGCTCTCTATTCGAGCTCGTGGACGTCCGACAGAACGCCGCGGGGGATGCACACGGTCAGCACGGTCAGCGCTCCGATGGCTTTATGCTTCACGCCGCGCGGCACGTAGACCACGACCCCCTTGTGCAACTCGATTGTTTCGTCGTCGAGGATCATTGTCCCCTGACCGTCGATGACGTAATAAAACTCGTCGGTGTGAGCGTGATAGTGCAGCTTCGCGTTGTCAATCTTGACGTAATGCACCTCGGCCGCGGCGCCGTCTTTTTCTTCGACCAGGCAGCGGATCTCGCCGCACGTTTCGGGCCAGGGCTTGGCGTCGGCCGGGTCGCGCCGCAGAAACGTCGTTTGCGTGCTCATGCGAGGGTCCTTTTCGGTGGCCTGGGTTCGCGTGCGTGGGTGCAAAACACGAAACGTCGTGCCCGCGAAGCCTTAGCATAGCGTGAAGCTGGGGGATTTGCACGCATCGGGCGATGATGATTTTATGCCTCTGGAGCGTTACGCGAACTAACCCCCGCGCGCCAGAATTTGACAACCGCTAGCACCGCGGGGTAGATTAAGCGCGTCATATCTCTTTTTCGATTTCTCGTAACGGTCGTTCGATTTTTCGCTGGGACGCGGCTCTGCGGCGGCCACCAACTCGCCGCTCGAGGGTTCGCGGATCGTCAGGGACAAGACGCTCGGGCAATTGAAACACGAACGTTTGGGGCAACGTTCCAGGCACTTCGCGCATTCGGCAGGAGGATGCTATGGCAGTTGCGACTTACACCGTCTCGATCAACCCGGCTTTCTTGCAGGAGATCAAGGACGATCATCACGAGCTGCGACAGTTGATGCACCACACCGAGGCCATGCTCAACCGGCCGTCCTGGATGCAGATCGAATGCGATCGCCTGGTCGACTTGTTCGGCAAACTGCGCGATCAATTGGCGATGCATTTTTCGCTGGAAGAAGCGTACGGATATTTCGAGGACGCCATCAGCAGTGCGCCGCATTTGAGCCGTCGGGCGGAAGTGCTGCGAGCCCAGCATTTCAAGCTGTATTCGGACCTGGCGCGCCTGGCGGAACGCGCCGAGGCGTTGCTCTATCACGAGGCGCCGGCCGACGCAGTGACGGGTGTGGCGGATAGCTACCGCGATTTTTCGGACCGCTTTCACGAGCATGAATCGCGCGAAAGCGATCTGATTCAGGAAGCGTTTCATCTCGACATCGGCGCGGGCGATTAGGGCTTTTTCGCACCGTCCTTAATCTTCATTGCACTCCGGCCTGACGCGAACTATCTTGGCGTCTTGTAACGCGGGCGTTGTGTCGGGTGCCACTGGCATCTTGCCAGTGCTGCGTCAAGTCGGGTACTCACTGGCGAGACGCCAGTGGCACCATGAAAAATGCCAATGGCACGCAGCGCAAATGTGCCGTCGACCACTCGCCTTCCAACCTTCCAACCGATCGGAATCGCGCCATGCCCACACGCCGTGTTTCTCGCCGTCGATTCGTTCAGGGAATTGCCGCGGCCGGAGTGGTTGGGCCGCTAGTTCTCAGGGCGGCGTCCAAAGCTCGAGCTGCCGCCAACGAGCGGCTGACGCTGGGCATCATCGGAGTTGGCACGATGGGGCGCGGTCACGTGGGGCGCTTTCTGGCATACCCGGACGTGCAAATCGTGGCCGTCTGCGACGTGGTGGCCGAGCGCCGCGAGCATAGCAAGCAGCGCATCGAAGACCACTACGCCAAGCAGTCGGGCCAGGGGAGCTATCGCGGTTGCGCGGCGTTCAACGATTTCCGCGAACTGCTGGCGCTCGATCATCTGGATGCAGTGCTGATCGCCACGCCCGATCATTGGCACACGGCCGTGGCGATCCTGGCGGCGCGAGCCAAGAAAGACATCTACTGCGAGAAACCGCTGACGCTCACCATCGGGGAAGGGCGCCGCTTGGTGAATGAAGTTCGCGCGAACCGGGTGATTTTTCAGACCGGCAGCCAGCAGCGGACCGAGTTCGACGGACGGTTTCGCACGGCCGCCGAGCTGATTCGCAATGGCCGCATTGGACCGATCAAGACCGTGCGCGTCGGCGTCGGCGCTCCGCCGGTACCCTGCGATTTGCCCGAGCAGAGCGTGCCGGAGGGCACCGATTGGGATCGCTGGCTCGGACCGGCGCCGTGGCGCGGATACAACGAGGAACTGTGCCCCAAGGGAGTGCACAAGCACTTTCCGGCGTTTCGCAACTATCGTGAATATGCGGGTGGCGGATTGGCCGACATGGGCGCGCATCACTTCGACATCGCCCAATGGGCGCTCGACATGGACGGCAGCGGCCCGGTCAAGGTTGAGCCGCCCACGGGCGACGCCACTAGCGGTTTGAAATTCACGTATGCCAACGGCATCGAGATGTTCCACGGCGGCGCGAGCGGCTGCACCTTCGAAGGCGAAAAAGGGACGATCTACGTCGACCGCAACAAGCTGGAAAGCACGCCCGAGGAGATCGCCAAGACGCCGCTGGCGGACGGCGACAAACGCCTTGAGCATGCCGACGATCACGGCCGCAACTGGCTCGACTGCATCGCTAGCCGTAAGCTGCCGATCTGCGACGTCGAAATCGGCCACCGCTCGGCGACCGTTTGCCACCTGGCCAACCTGGGCTATCAACTTCGCCGCCCGCTGGTGTGGGATCCCATGAAGGAGCGGTTCGACGGCGACGACGAGGCCAATGTCCTGTTGAACCGCGTCCCCCGCGATCCGTGGAAGATTTAGATTGATGCGTATTTCCGAAATGGACAATCGTCGCCTGCAAGCCTGGGTGCTGCGAGCCGTGGGCGTGGTCGAACTGTTTGCGTTCGGCGGGGCCGTCATGCCCAGCGCGTGGATGGATGCAGGCCATGTCTGGTTGGGCTTGGGTGATCTATCGACGGCGCCGGCGGTCGAGGCGGTCATGCGCCAGGTCTCGTTCAGCTACGGACTGCACGGCATCGGCTTGCTGATGATCGCCTTCGACGTCGAGCGATACCGGCCGCTGGTGATTCTCAGCGCCGCCGGCTACCTGATTTACGGAGCCGTGTTTCTTCTGACCGATATGTCGCTGGGCATGCCGCGGCTGTGGGTGATCGGCAATTCCGGTTCCTGCCTGCTGATCGGATCGCTGCTGGTCGGACTGCTTTGGAAAGATGCAGGCGCCGACTGATTTGAAACGCCCGCGAGAACCACTTGGCGAGACGAACTTGCAAATCCGAATTCTCGAATCATCGCAACAAACAACCAGGAGCTTTCAGCCATGCGAACCCTATTTGCCACCCTCGCGCTCGTCGCCGTGGGTGCGACGACGTCCAACATTGCGGCGGCCGAGGATTTCAAGCGAGAGAAGTTCGACGAAACCGGATTCGTTTCTATCTTCGACGGCCGCACGCTTTCCGGCTGGCATGTCAGCGCGCAGAGCGGGCACAGCGGGGCGAGCAAGAACAAGAGCGGCGGACGCTGGGTGGCCGAAGACGGCGCGATCGTGGGAAGCCAGGACATTCCGGGCAACGGCGGCATCGTCATCACCGACAAGCCGTACGGCAACTTCGAAGTGGCTTTGGAAATGAACAACGACTTCGTGCCCGACAGCGGGTTGTTTCTGCGCAGCACCGAAAAGGGGCAGGCCTACCAGTACATGATCGACTACCACGCGGGCGGCAATCTGGCGGGTGTGTATGGCGAAGGGCTGTCGGGCGGAGTCAACTTGCGCAATTTCACCTTTACCGACAAGGTGACCATAATCAAAGAGGACGCCTGCCCGTTTCCGCTGCCGGTCAAGCCGGCCGAGTGGCCCAACTTTTGGCATCACGGCCAGTGGAACGAGTTACGGGCCCGGATCGTGAACAACCCGCCGAAAATCACGACCTGGATCAACGGCGTCCGCTTTATGGAATTCGAGGACAAGGAAAAGCGGCATCCCGACTCCGGTGGCATCGCCTTGCAGATTCACGGTGGCGGCGGCGACCTGACCAAGCAGTTCGTCCGCTATCGGAAGATTCGCGTGAAAGTGCTCGATTGAACCCGTGAAAGGTAACAGACGGCCGGGATTGGGTGGCCCAGACAACTTGTTGTCTGGGTTTCGAAGGGACAAGAGGGACCGATGCGCCGCGAATCCTTCGTGCAAACACCTCTTATTGCTTCGCAACACTGACAACGAGTTGTCGGTGCTACCCTGAACAGCCGACTGCTTGCGGTTGGTTTCTCACGCGGCCGTTCTGCCGGCGCAAAGCGATTCGGCTGATATCAAATCGAGTGCGCTTTCAGGTGCTGGCAGGCCGGCAAAGTCTACCCGGCGGGCCGATTCGTGCCGCAAATCGGTCTTTCCGCGCGCTTTCCGCGGTTTGGCACGCGCTCTGCTTTTCAGGGAAAGCGGGAACGCACAAAACACAACGAGCCGCGCGTACACGACTCGCGTTCTCCAGGGTGAAGGAGAAATGTCATGCGAAGGATGTTGCTTACGTTGGTCGGTGTGGCGGCGATTGGCTTCGGCAGTACTCAGACGGCATGGGCCCACGGCGTGAACCATCACGGTTATCGCGGCCCGGTCTCGCACCGCGCGTATTATCCCAACTACGGCCGCGGATATGTCGCCGGCTACGGCCTTCCGTACGGCGCCGGCTATGGCGGCGGTTATGGGTGTGGAAACTACACAGCCGGGTACGGTGTGCCGGGCTACGGATACGCGTATCCGCAGGCGGGCTTCGGAGTCGCTGGCCGCAACTTCTCGCTGTGGCTCGGTCGGTAGGTCAAAATCGCTTTTGAGGGCCGTCATGTCCTCGCGATTCAGTTCAAGCGTCGATTCTTTTAATCAGAGGAGAGTGTCATGAGGTTTGCAGTGGCAATGATGAGCGTCGCGGCTTTGGCAATCGGACTCTTTGCCGCGAGAGCCGAGGCTCGGGTGCGGAAGGTCGAACACCCGACGCATAACGGAACGGTGGTATCGGCGACTGGCGGAAAGCTGATCATGACGGGGCGCGGCGGCAAGGAGCACACGCACGCGATGGCCAAAGACGCCAAAATCACGATCGACGGCAAGGCCGGCACGCTAGCGGGACTGAAGAAGGGCATGCATGTCACCGTGACGACCGACGCTAAGGGCAACGCGACGGCGGTCTCGACGGTCAGCGCCCCGGCAGTCACGCCGACCACTCCGGCCGGCACTGTGCCAGCCAAAACGTCGCCCGCCAAAACACCGGCGGCCAGTGTCGCGCCGGCCAAGACAACCACGCCCACACCCGCCAAGAGCGTCGGCAAGTAGTCTTTTCGTCAGAAGTCCGGCTTGAACTGCCGGGCAAAAAAAGAGGGTCTATAGCAGAATCTATGGGTGGTTTTCGTTAGGTGTCGGTAGTGGAGCGGCGTTCCGCCGCAGTTGTTTTTTTGCGTTCACGCAGACCAGGGGGCTCATTGCCGCCCCTGGACCCCGGCTAGCCTTTCTCTGTGTTCCGGGGCGGTAGTTCGTGCAGGAGAGACGCGTGGTGTGGCTAAACAAATGCATCCTGAGCGGCGATCGGCAAAGATGGAGTTACCAAGCTTCATCAGCGCCAAGGCAGACTCAGGATGCAACTCAAGACTATCCTCAATCGCGTCGAGCGTTACAAGTCGTTCGTGTATGGAGAACCACGCTGGGCAGATGGCGGCCGGGAGACCATCGAAGTGCCGATCGAGCCACGGGCCAATGGCCGGCCGATCTGCTCGGGCTGCGGAAAGCGACGGCCCGGCTACGACCGGCTGGCGCCCAGGCGCTTCGAGTTCGTGCCGCTGTGGCAGATCGCCGTGGTATGGGTCTATGCCTTGCGGCGTGTCGACTGTCCATGTTGTGGCGTGGTGGTGGAGCGCGTTCCTTGGTCGACCGGCAAGTCGCGGCTGACCATAACCTATCAATGGTTTCTGGCGGGCTGGGCCCGGCGGCTCTCCTGGAAGGAGGTGGCTGCGGTCTTTTGCACCACCTGGGAACACGTCCGCGACTCGGTGCGGCACGCGGTCCAATGGGGCCTGGTGCACCGGGATTTGTCGGGTGCCAGCGCCATCGGCGTCGACGAGATTCAGTGGCGACGCGGCCACCACTACCTGACGCTGGTCTATCAAATCGACCCCGGCTGCAAACGTCTGTTGTGGATCGGCCGCGAGCGAACCGAAGCCTGCCTGCGCCGAGGAATGGAACTGCTGGGCGCGAACTTCTGTGCGGGCCTGCGATTCGTGTGCAGCGACTTGTGGCAACCGTATCTCAAAGTGCTGGCCGAACAAGCCGGCACGGCGGTCCACGTGCTCGATCGTTTTCACATCATGAAACAACTGGGCGAAGCCATCGACGACGTGCGGGCCGGCGAAGCTCGACGACTGAAGCAAGACGGCTACGAGCCGCTGCTCAAGCACTCCCGCTGGTGCTTGCTCAAACGGCCCGAGAACTTGACCGACCAGCAGACCGTCAAGCTGGCCGAATTGCTCCGCTACAACCTGCAAAGTGTGCGGGCCTATTTGCATCGCGAAGACTTCCAACGTTTCTGGGAGTACCAATCGCACGCCTGGGCTGGAAAGTTCCTCGACGAGTGGTGCGCCCGCGTCATGCGATCTCGGCTAGAACCGCTCAAGAAGGTAGCCCGCAGCCTGCGGAAACATCGCTCGTTGCTGCTCAACTGGTTCCGCGCCAAGGGCACGATTTCGGCCGGTATCATTGAGGGTTTCAACAACAAGGCGAAACTGACCATGAGAAAATCGTACGGCTTTCGCGAGTACGAAACGATCGAACTGGCCCTCTACCATCAACTTGGCAATTTACCCCAGCCAGAATTCACCCACGAATTCTGCTGAGGAAGCAAAAAAGAAGGCGCCGGGTCGGCTGTCATGACCCGGCGTTTTTCGTTTTGGATTAACCGATTCCGCGCGAGCCCCCCCGCGGGCTATTGGGCCGCCTGCGCGGTGGTGTTCGAGGGTTTGAGATATTTGTCGAACCAGTCGGCGATCGACTTGAAATCGGCCATGATGGTCGGCCAGCCGTGTCCGCCCCCTTGTTTGACGATCAGTTCGGCCGGCACGCCCGCCTCCTTGAACTTCTGGAGGATCAATTCCGATTGTTGCAGCGGCACGAGCTTGTCGGCGTCGCCGTGGATGATCAGCGTCGGGGCATCGTCCTTGGTGACGTGATAGCAGGGGGACATCTCCTTGCAGATTTTCTCGCGGGTATCGAGGTCGACCGGCTTGAACACTTTGGTGACCGGATCCTGCACGCGGAAGTCGAACGGCGCCTTGAACTGGTGTTCCGGCTCGATACCCATCGACTTGACGCCCGCCTTGCCGTAGTTCAGAAAGTCGGTCGGCGGGAAGAAGCAGGCCACGGCCTGCACGCGGCTGGAGACGCGATCGACGGGGTCCTTGGCGTTCGCGTCGCCCTCGGTGCAGGCGCAGCCCTGCATCAGCGACAGATGGCCGCCGGCACTGGCGCCGCTGATGCCGATTCGATTTGGGTCGATTTTGAAATCGGTTGCGTGGGCGCGGATGTAACGAACGGAGCGATTGATGTCGGCCACGCATTCGGGAATGGTGAACTTTGGCTGGCTGCCGTGCACGACCGCGAAGGCGGTATAGCCGTGCTTGAGCAACTCGCTGACGAACAGCGGCTGAATCTTGTCGTGGTCCGAAACCCAACCGCCGCTGATGCACAGTATGACGGCGCCCCCGTTGGAGCCCTGCTTGGGCGTAAAGACGTCCATCGTCAGCGCGGTACCGAACTTGCGGCCATAGATGACGTCTTCTTGCCGCGTATACGATTCCTCGGCAACCGCCGTGGTGGCGATCGCCAGCAAGCCCAACGACAGGCAAGCGGTCGAGAAACAGGCGAATCTTTTCATGGCATGCTTCCTTTGAAGATAGCTGAAAGTTGGACGGTCGATCCGTGCGAGGCACGAGCCGCGGATCGTGAGGATCTCAAATCGAGGTTGGGCTGTTCGAGGTGCGGCTCAATTTAGATAGTTTAATCCGGGTTCGCGCCGTAGCGAAAGCCTGCTGAGCGAAATATTATTCACCCAGGAGTTCAGGGCGAATGTCGGCCAGGGCCGGAAACTGCTGGCGATATTCGACCAGGGGGGGCAACTCGACTTGCGCGGTGATAAGCTGTTGGCCCTCGCCGGCTTCGGCCAGGGTTTCACCCCGCGGACCCACGATCAGGCTGTGCCCGGAATACTTCAGGTACGGATCGCTGCCGGTGCGGTTGACCCCCACGACGTAGGCCTGGTTCTCGATGGCCCGCGCCCGCAGCAGCGTCAGCCAGTGGTCTTGTCGCGTCGCGGGCCAGCTGGCAATCACGACCAGCAACTCGGCGCCCGATCGCACGGCCTGGCGGAAGATTTCCGGGAAGCGCAGGTCGTAGCAGATCAAGGGCGCCACCTGGAAATCGTGACACCCGAAAATGGTGATGCCTTCGCCGGCCTCGTAGTGCTTCGTTTCGCCCCCGAGGGTAAACGGATACATCTTGCAGTAGCGTGCCGCCTGGTTGCCTTCGGGGCCATAGACTACTGCTTCGTTGCGCCCGCGGCGGTCGCGAGAGCGCGTCACGACTCCGCCCAACACAAAGCAGTGAAACCGCCGGGCCAGGTCGCTCAGAAATCGATGCGTTGGGCCGTCGTCAGCGTCGGCGATCGTGTCGACGTTCATGCTGAAACCCGTGGCGAACATCTCCGGCAGCACGATTAGCGCGCCCGACTCGACGGTGGTCGACGAAAGCAGCGCCAGCGCGCGATCGTGGTTGGCGGGCTTGTTTTCCCACTCGATGTCCAACTGCAATCCGATGATTTGCATGTACCTCAGGCCCCCACGATTGACGTCAAACCGCGCACCAGCCGCCCCATGCCCTCGGCAATTGTATCCGAATCCAAAGCGCCGTACGCCACGCGCAGATAACAACCCTGGTCCATGCCGAACGTCAAGCCCGGGATCACGGCCACGCCGAACTCGCGCACCAGCCGCTCGACGATCGTCATCGAATTCAGCGGCGTGTCGACGCGCAGCAGAAAATAAAACGCCCCCAAGGCGGGCGGAATTGCGCAGAACCTGCGCACGGCATCCAATTCGTGCAGCACCAGCAAGCGGACTTGCGACACGCGCTCGAGATTGCCTCTGCGATAGTCCGGCGGCGCGCTCAATGCTCCCACGGCGGCGTGCTGCGAAATAACCGGGGGGCAGATCAGGATCGTGTCCTGCGCCTTGCGCACCGCCACGGTCAACGCTTCGGGGATCACCATGTAGCCGACCCGCCAACTGGCGAAGCCATAGGCCTTGGACATTGAGTACAACGAAATCGTGTGGCCGGCCGCCCCGCGTATCGAGCCGGGCGAAAAGTGCCGCGCCCCGTCATACACGAAGTATTCGTACGCCTCGTCGCTGACGTGGTAAATCTGATTGTCGCGGCACAGCTCGTTGATTGCCGTGAGCGTTTCGGCCGGATAGACGGCTCCGCTGGGGTTGTTCGGCGAGATGGTGACGATCGCCCGCGTGCGGTCGCTGATCGAGCGGCGCACCGCCGCCAGGTCGACCTGGTAGTTGGCGTCGAGCGGCACCAGCACGGCGCGGCAATTGAGCATGGCCACGGCCATCTCGTGGTTGAAGTAATAGGGAACCAGCAGAATGATCTCGTCCTGCGGATCGGCGATGGCCAACAGCGCGTTGAAGAAGGCCATGTTTCCGCCGGCCGTCACGACGATCCGGCTTTGCCCGGTGAGCGTGATGCCGTTCTCGACGGCCAGCTTGCGCTCGAGGGCTTCGACCAGTTCGGGTGTGCCCTCGACCGATTGGTACTTGTGGTTGTTGGGATCGGCCAGGAAGCGGGCGATGCGTTCGGCGGCTTGCGGCGGCGGGCCGTAATGGACCACGCCTTGGCCCAGCGAAATCGTGCCCGGGTGTTGGCGGATCAGGCCGGCGACGATCGGGATGATCGGCTGTTGAACGGCCTGCATGCGTGCGGAAAGCTGCATCTGTGCGACCACGAAGTGTGCCACGGACGTCGAGGGTTCGCGGTGCATGATAGCGTTTGGGACGGGCGGTATAAATCGCTCGGTGCTAGCAGTCGGGGTTCGATGCGCCGGGGGCCGGCTTTCTCGCCTTCCAGGCGGCGTGGTGATTGACTACATAAAGGGCCCCATTTCATGCATTGAGACCCCCATCGGTGCCGCATGCGAAGCTCGCGGATGAGACGGCTGCTGCTTTTGTCCCGATGCCTTGCCCTATCGGGCGTCGCCGCTGTATGGCTTGCCGCGACCTGTCAGGCCCAGGCGGTTCGCAACTGGGCCGGCGAACGGGCCATGATGGTCGAGGCCGAAGTGGCGGCAGCGGGGGTCAAGCATCCGGCAATTCTGGCGGTGATGCGAACCACGCCGCGCCACGAGTTCGTGCCGCCCGACGTGCGGCAATATGCCTACCTCGACATGGCTTTGCCGATCGGCGAGCATCAAACCATCTCGCCGCCGTTCATCGTGGGCTATATGACCCAGCAACTCGATCCGCGCCCCACCGACAATGTGTTGGAGATCGGCACCGGGAGCGGTTATCAGGCGGCCATCCTCAGCGGGCTGGTCAAACAGGTATACACAATCGAAATCGAAAAGCCGCTGGCCCAGCGGGCTGGCAAGGCGTTCAAGCGGCTGGGTTACAAAAACATCACGGCGAAACTGGGCGACGGCTATCAGGGCTGGTCGGAGCACGCGCCGTTCGACAAGATCATCGTCACCTGCTCGCCGTCGAACGTGCCGCAGCCGCTGGTCGACCAATTGCGCGAGGGGGGGCGTATCGTGATCCCCTTGGGCCAGCGTTTTCAACAGACGCTCTACGCGATGAAGAAGCAGGACGGCAAGCTGGTGGTCGAGTCGCGCGAGCCGACTTTTTTCGTGCCCATGACCGGCACGGCCGAGTCGCTGCGCCGCGATCCGTCACTGCCGCCGGTCACGACGCTGGTCAACGGAAACTTTGAAGATCTGCTCGACACCGACCGGCCCGCCGGCTGGTACTACGTGCGTCAGGCCACGATCGAGCCGGGCGGTCCCACTCCCAACGCAGGGCATTGCATGACGTTCAGCAATCGCGTGCCAGGTCGCGGCTCGCAGGCGCTCCAGGCGATTGGGGTCGACGGCCGGCAAGTGACCGAGCTGGTCGTCGACGTGTGGGTGCAAGCCAAGGACGTTAAAGAGGGACAAACGAACGAGCAACGGGCCAAAGTCCTGGTGAGCTTCTTCAACGACGACCGTTCGCCAGTCGGCCAGCAGTCGGTCGGTCCCTGGACCGGCAGTATCGACTGGATCCGCCGCACCGCCCGGTTGAAAGTTCCCCCCGACGCCCGCGTGGCCATCATCGGCATCGGCCTGCTAGGCGCCACCGGCCAGTTGTCGTGCGACGAGCTGACGATTCGCGCCGGCGGCCAGCCGGTTCGGCAGGCGCTGGGTGCGAAGCGGTAGGGCCCGCACTGAGAAATGAGTTTGTTTGGCATCAATGCCGGTAAAAGCGCCTACGCGTTATTCGGCCTCTTTGCCATTTCGGCGCCGCCAAGCCATCGGTCGTGGTGGTGTCTTCTTCCGACGGTCTCAAGTGGAGCATTGACCGGAAATGCGACAACTAAGCGATTACTGCGTGTCGGCCGATCATGAAGACAGGATTCATTGCCGGCACGGCGCGTAGCGAGGCCGTTCGCAGTACGAACCGCGGGGGCCAAAACTTAATAATGGACAGCCTGATGCTATTTGACATCCGCAAGAAAGCAATAAAGAATGATGTCTTCGTTGTGCGCAGGTTGCAAATTCGTTGTGCGCAGGTTGCAAAAGAGATAAGAGGACATCAATGGTAGTACAAGACGACTTATTTGGTGAGATCATTAATGATACGACCCCGCTGCATGAAATCGGTGTTGATGGTTTACTCGAATTGCTACTGGTCAAGAATGGAATCCATACTGTCGCCGACCTCGTACAGCAATTTCGCCTCCCGGTGCCATTTGCCGGAGTCGATAAAATCGGAAATGGGCGCGAAACGTTCCTAAAGTCACTTCTCTATGAACATGCCGCTCGAACGAAAGACCCCCGGGCGTTCGTTAGGTTCTTTCTGAGTCGGTCTCAGCTTCTTCAGTATATCGTGGTTCCTCTTGTAGTCGCAGTTGCGCTTGTCATTACGCCACATAGGCGGTTCGATCGAGATGAGTGGGGTACCATTGCTGCTGCCCTTGTGGCGATGGTTGCCTTTGATTGCGGACGGTGGGCCAATTCGCCACGGTCAATTCGAACTCCGTTTACGGTAGGACGCCTTCGCATTGTCGCCGTATTTCTCGCCATTGTAAACGCAAGGGTCTTCTTGTCGGAGGACTACGGTATGACGGAAGTTGTCCGTGTATTCGTAATCGGCGGAATGCTCGGTGTATTGGAAGGACTGCATACGCTTGCGCAAAGGATGGCGGACCGAAATGATCGACAAATCGCAGATGCTGACCAGGCGGCATTGGCGGGGCGAGTTGCGGCGGTGTACGGGTGGTTTCGTAAACTAAACACGGAAAAACAGGTTACTATTGTTGTTGCAGTGTTTCCGATTATGGCTTCCTCAGCAGAATTCGTGGGTGAATTCTGGCTGGGGTAAATTGCCAAGTTGATGGTAGAGGGCCAGTTCGATCGTTTCGTACTCGCGAAAGCCGTACGATTTTCTCATGGTCAGTTTCGCCTTGTTGTTGAAACCCTCAATGATACCGGCCGAAATCGTGCCCTTGGCGCGGAACCAGTTGAGCAGCAACGAGCGATGTTTCCGCAGGCTGCGGGCTACCTTCTTGAGCGGTTCTAGCCGAGATCGCATGACGCGGGCGCACCACTCGTCGAGGAACTTTCCAGCCCAGGCGTGCGATTGGTACTCCCAGAAACGTTGGAAGTCTTCGCGATGCAAATAGGCCCGCACACTTTGCAGGTTGTAGCGGAGCAATTCGGCCAGCTTGACGGTCTGCTGGTCGGTCAAGTTCTCGGGCCGTTTGAGCAAGCACCAGCGGGAGTGCTTGAGCAGCGGCTCGTAGCCGTCTTGCTTCAGTCGTCGAGCTTCGCCGGCCCGCACGTCGTCGATGGCTTCGCCCAGTTGTTTCATGATGTGAAAACGATCGAGCACGTGGACCGCCGTGCCGGCTTGTTCGGCCAGCACTTTGAGATACGGTTGCCACAAGTCGCTGCACACGAATCGCAGGCCCGCACAGAAGTTCGCGCCCAGCAGTTCCATTCCTCGGCGCAGGCAGGCTTCGGTTCGCTCGCGGCCGATCCACAACAGACGTTTGCAGCCGGGGTCGATTTGATAGACCAGCGTCAGGTAGTGGTGGCCGCGTCGCCACTGAATCTCGTCGACGCCGATGGCGCTGGCACCCGACAAATCCCGGTGCACCAGGCCCCATTGGACCGCGTGCCGCACCGAGTCGCGGACGTGTTCCCAGGTGGTGCAAAAGACCGCAGCCACCTCCTTCCAGGAGAGCCGCCGGGCCCAGCCCGCCAGAAACCATTGATAGGTTATGGTCAGCCGCGACTTGCCGGTCGACCAAGGAACGCGCTCCACCACCACGCCACAACATGGACAGTCGACACGCCGCAAGGCATAGACCCATACCACGGCGATCTGCCACAGCGGCACGAACTCGAAGCGCTCGGGCGCCAGCCGGTCGTAGCCGGGCCGTCGCTTTCCGCAGCCCGAGCAGATCGGCCGGCCATTGGCCCGTGGCTCGATCGGCACTTCGATGGTCTCCCGGCCGCCATCTGCCCAGCGTGGTTCTCCATACACGAACGACTTGTAACGCTCGACGCGATTGAGGATAGTCTTGAGTTGCATCCTGAGTCTGCCTTGGCGCTGATGAAGCTTGGTAACTCCATCTTTGCCGATCGCCGCTCAGGATGCATTTGTTTAGCCACACCACGCGTCTCTCCTGCACGAACTACCGCCCCGGAACACAGAGAAAGGCTAGCCGGGGTCCAGGGGCGGCAATGAGCCCCCTGGTCTGCGTGAACGCAAAAAAACAACTGCGGCGGAACGCCGCTCCACTACCGACACCTAACGAAAACCACCCATAGATTCTGCTATAGACCCCGATTATGGGATCCTTGATCAGCGGCTGTGGCGTGCTGTTGAATGAAGCTGTTCCTTGGGCGTTTCACGCGCTATTTAAGTAACCGAGGATGTGACAAAGCGAGATCGCTTGAGTTCCATAGGAACAATGAGGTGGACCCCAAAAACTGGGCGCACTGATAAGGTGTGGTTTCCGGGAGCGGGAACGGCCGAATCAGGAGTGTGCCAGCATGACGCGGAAGCGGCGGGTGTTTGGGGCTGCGTTCAAGGCCAAGGTGGCTTTGGCGGCGGTCCGAGGTGACAAGACGACGGCCCAGTTGGCCGGCGAGTTTAGCGTGCATACCAGCCAGGTCACGGCCTGGAAGAAGCAGCTCTTGGACCAAGCGTCCGGCCTGTTCGAGGACGGTCGCATGCGGCGCGACGAGACGGCCGCCAGTGAGCAGGAACTCTTCGAGCAGATCGGCCGCCTGAAGATGGAGGTCGAGTGGTTGAAACAAAAATCTGCCGAGCTCGCCTGAGGCATTACGACGATGCATCGACACCAATCACCAGCAATTGACGGTCGCCCGGCAGTGCGAGCTGCTTGGCCTGCCGCGCAGCACCTGGTACCACGCGCCGGTCGGCGAGACGGCCGAGAACCTGGCGCTGATGAAGCGGATCGACGAACAGTATTTGCAAACGCCGTTTTACGGCAGCCGCAAGATGGCGTTCGAACTGGGCGTCAATCGCAAGCGCGCCGAGCGCTTGATGCGGCGCATGGGCTTGGAGGCGATCTATCCGAAACGAGCCACGACGCGGCCGGCCGCCGGACACAAGATTTACCCGTATTTGCTGCGGAATCTGCCGATCACTCGGCCCGATCAGGTGTGGTCCAGCGACATCACCTACATTCCGCTGCAGCACGGCTTTTTGTACCTGACGGCGGTGATCGATTGGTTCAGCCGCTACGTGTTGGCGTGGCGCTTGTCGAACACCTTGGAAGGGAGTTTTTGTTTGGAGGCCCTCGACGAGGCGCTCGCCAGGAAACGCCCGGAGGTTTTCAACAGCGATCAGGGATCGCAGTTCACGGCCGCGGCCTTCACCGGCCGATTGGAGAAGTGCGGCGTGGCGATCTCGATGGACGGCCGCGGGCGAGCGATCGACAACGTGTTCATCGAACGGCTGTGGCGGAGCGTGAAGTACGAGGAGGTGTATCTGAAGGACTACGCCGACGGTTGGGAGGCCCAGCAGTCGTTGGCGCGTTACTTCGAGTTCTACTGCCAGCGGCGGATCCACCAGGCCCTGGGCTACCGCACGCCGGCGGAAGTGTACTTCGGCGCGGCGGCATAAGTGAGCGCGACGAAAACCGCCGCGCTCGGTGTTCTGACCGAGAGCAGACTTAAGGGGGACGATTTTCCAAAGCCGAAACCGAACTCGCAGCCCGCGGCCGCGCGAGACCCCTGGTATGGGTCTCACGGGCCGCCAGCACCAGTGACACTACATCTTATCCAAGCCCCAAATCTGTCCAACACTTGGGGTCCACCTCACAAACGAGGGGCTGGCAGTCATCGCTTGGGGCCAAAATCAATTCGCGCCCAGCCTACTTCTCCCCCGGCTGCCGGGCCATCCTCGTGTCCCGCGTGGCCTGGCGGATCTTTATCGAGAAATCGGGCTCGTCGCGGTGGATGTAAGCGACTTCGTTGATGCGGGCTCTTTGTTTGGTGCGCTCGAAGGGCATGTCGGACTTGATCAGCTTGAGGTGATAAGCCAGGCGGTCGGCGTTGATCGGCAGGATCGCCTCGTAGGGCGGAATGCTGCCCGGCTTCACGCGATTGATGTGGCGGACGATGTTGCTCGTGCAGTTGTTGGTCACGAGGTTGTAATACTCGGGCTTCTTCTTGAGCTGGTTGGCCCGTTTGAGCATGTCGACGAACATGGCCCGCATTTCCTCGCGCGGGGCCGTGGCCTGGTACAGGTAGACGTCTTCCAGCCAGTGGATGGTGCGCAATTCGATCAGGTCGCGCTCGTCGCCGACCACGTACATGATCTCGTAGGGCTTCGTCATGCTGCGGGTCGCCGAGAAGTCCTCTCCCTTCTTGCGGCGCGCCTCGACCGAGATGGCGACGTAGTCGCGACCCTCGAAGCCGAAGCTCAAGAATGTGTGGGCCGCGCCGGGAACCTCGGGCAGCGGCACCATGACGAAGTCGACCGAATCGAGCTTGTTCAAATCGTACGTCTTGTCGTAGTGCCGCACGGTGTAGTCGTCGGCCGAGCGATAGGACGTGTTGCGAATGTTGTGCACGGTGACTTGGTCGCCCTTGAAGTCGGCCGTCGGCATCACGGCCTGGTTGGGGGACCAGTCGCGATGATTCGACGGCCCGCGGCAGCCCACAGCCACGACCGCCGCCAGTGCGCAGACCAGCCACGTCGCGGCGGGCGCGCCGAAGCGGCCCCGCCGTGCGCGGCGCGATCCTTTCGAACAAGGGTTCAGTTCGAGCACGTGCTGGCAAACCGTGATGTCGGACGGCGGCGACGTGAGGCCGCAGGATGTGCGTGCCGCGGCGATGACGCACCGCGGCGTGCCATTCCATAGCGAAAATGGCCGATTCGGGCAAGGTCGGACGAGCACTGCTGGACAAGCCAGCAGTGGCACCCTGATTAAGTCCCAGCGAATTCTCAATAGCCGTGCTAGCTGCCTACACGGGGCGCCCTTCGATCACGGCGACGTCGGCTTGCGTGTGCGTGATGCCGCTCAGGCGGAAGCCAGCGGCGGTGTACAGGGCTCGATACTCGGCTTCGGTTCGCTCCTTGCCGCCGGGGATGACCATCATGTTCAAGTCGAGCAGCTTGCCGAAGCTGGGCTCGCTGCCGGGCGGAATGACGCTTTCGACGACCAGCAGCCGCCCGTCGGCGCCGATCGCGCGGCGTATGTTTTGCAAAATCCGCAGCGACTTTTCATCATCCCAGTCGTGGATGATGTGCCGCATCAGATAGGCGTCGGCGCCGGGCGGCACCGAGACAAAAAAGTCGCTGACCACGGTTTGCATACGGTCCGCCAGACCGTCGGCGGCGACCAGCGGTTTGGCCCGTTCGATGACGCCGGGCAAGTCGCACAGCATGCCCCGCATTTTCGGATGCCGAGCCAGAACGTAGCGCAGCAGGCTGCCGTTTCCGCCCCCCACGTCGGCCAAAGTGCCGATCGACGAGAAATCATAGGCCGCTAGCATCGCTCCGGTCTCGCGTCCGTGGACGCCGACCATCGCGCGGTCGAAGACGGCCGCCTGTTCGGGATGTTTGGACATCCAATCGAAAATCGGCTCGCCGTAAATTTTGTCGAACGCACTGCGGCCGGTGCGCAGGGTGTAGAGCAGTTCGCCCCAGCAGGCATAGTGCTCTTCGCCGACCATGATCGCCAGGTCGCGCTGCGAGCCCTCGACGTCATTTTGCAGCGGCTCCGAGACCGGCGTGAGCGCGAAGCGATTGCTGTCGTCCTGCTGAAAGAGGCCCATGCTGGCCAGGGCCCGCAGCAGGCGAAACAGGCACTCGGGAAGGGTGCCGGTGGCGGCGGCCAATTGCTCGGCCGTTTGCGGACCGCTCTTGAGCAAGTCGGGGATGCCCAGCTTGGCCACGGCATAAATCGATTGCGAAACCCAGTAGCCCCAAATCATCGAACCGAGCGTTGCGGCCGGTGTTTGCGTCATGGTGAATAGAGCTCCTCAAGGAGTGATCTGGAGTAGCGAGGCAGCGAGAATTCGCGATGCCGGAGATTGTAGCTGGTGGCACGGGCGGCCTGCCAGACCTAGCAAGGGCAGTGTAGAATCGAGCGCTGGGGATCGTGCGAGTCGGGTTAGGACTTGGAAAAGACGTGCCATGACCGACGACGATGCCGACGACTTCGATTCGGACGAGCCGCCGCCAGAGTTGGCGCCGGCGCCGCCGATGCGCGACACCCAGTTTCGCTTGGCGAGCTTTTTCATTTTCACCGCGGTGTGCGGCGCGTACTTCTTTCTCGAGAAGAGGCATCACGGCGAGTTCGGCTGGCACGCGTTGGGTGCCGTCGCTCTCGTGGTCGGCATTGCGCTGCCGGCGCTATGGTTCGTTTTCTGGCTTTTGTGGATGTTTCTCGATGGCCGGGGACCGCTGGGCATGATCTTGATGATGGCCGCGATCGCCGGCGCTTTGGCGCTGGCGCTGACCCGCTTTTGGGGGTGAGCCATTCGGACGCCCGGCTCGGCCGTTTGACGGTCAGGCCACTTTGAGGTGGGGCAGCGGGATGATGAAACGGCCGCCGCGCTGGCGATAGATGGTCTGCTGGGCCAGGATTTCGTCGGCGAAGTCCCAGCTCAAAAGCAGCACGTAGTCGGGCTTGTCTTCGACGAGTTTTTCCGGGCTGTGGATTTTCAGATGCGTGCCCGGCGTGTAGCGGCCCTGTTTGCAGGTGTTGCGATCGACGACGAAGTCGACCATGTCGCTGCCAATCTTGAAATAGTTCATCAGGGTGTTGCCGCTGGCCGATGCACCGTAGACGGCGATTCTCCGCCCGTCGGCTTTCAGCCCCCTGAGCATTTCCATCAGCTCCCGTCGCAGACTCTCGACGCGCCCCATCAGGCTGGCGTAGAACTCGGGCCGCTCGACGCCCCAGGTCTGCTCTTCTTGGAGCAAGGCTTGCACGCGCCGTGACGACTGGCCCGAGCGGCCGACGAACAGCTGCAGCGAGCCGCCGTGAACGTCGACCCGCTCGACGTCGTGAATCACCAAGGCATGGCGAGCCAGCAGCCGCGACACCGACGTCAGCGAGAAGTAACACAGATGTTCGTGATAGATCGCGTCAAATTCGACGTGGTCGACGAGGTCCTTCACGTACGGCACTTCGATCACGGCCACGCCGGAGTCTTTCAGCACGATCCGCAAGCCGGCGGCGAAGCCGTTGGGATCGGGCACGCGGGCCAGCAGGTTGTGAACGTGCACAACGTCGGCCTGTTGGCCGCATCCTTCGAGCTGGGCGGCCAGGTCCTTGTTGAAGAACTTGCACAAAGTCGGCACGTTGTGCTCGCGCCGCGCCACCTCGGCGATGTGCAGTGCCGGTTCGATGCCCAACACCGGGATCCCGGCTTGTTGATAATTCTTCAGCAGGTAGCCGTCGTTGCTGGCAATGTGAATGACCAGGCTGGTGGGCCGCAGCTTTTGCGCGGCGATGATCTGGCCGGCCAGTCGCCGGGCATGACGCAGAACGCCTTCGGACGATGACGAGAAGTGCGCGTAGTTGCGAATCAACTGGTCCGGCGGCACCGTGTCGGTAATTTGTGCCAGAGCGCATTTCGGGCAAAGGACCAACTCCAGCGGATAGCTCGGCTCCGCGGCGTGGAGCTGGTCGTGTGTCAGCAGGCGATTGGCCAACGGCATGTCGCCCATCGCCAGAATCGGCGTCAGCCGGGCCTCGCCGCACGATCGACAGGTCGCGTGTGCTATGTGCATGCTCTCCGGTGCTCCCACGAATTCGATGGTTCCGTGCGATCCGCCCATGGGTTGTATCACTCGATTCGCGAGCCGACAACCAACGCACACTTACTACGAACGTGCAGGCTCGATAGTTCCTGGTCCCGTTCTTCCAGGGCGTGAAATTTCTTGACAAGACGCAGCCGCGAAGCCGTTTTGAGCGGACGAAAGAACGGCCGATTGCGGGCATTCGAGCGCCGCCAGGCCAAGGAGGCGCGGATGGTAGTGAAACGTCGCGCGAGGGTCAACGGAGATGGCGCAAGAGCGCCGCGAGCGCGCCCTGCCGGGAATTTGCACGATCTGGAGAAACTCCCGTCCGGCGCCTGGCATGACTATAATGGCCCCATTGCCCCAAGGCGCCGCAATCGTCCAGGGGTTGCTTACACGAGCGACTAAGGAGTTGGGACGCAATGCGATTTGCCGCCGCGGTTTGCTGCCTGGGCACGATGCTTGCTGCTGTCGGCAGCTTCTTGGTGGGCCACGCCCTTGCCGGCGACGGCAATCGGCTGGTTTTCCTGGACGAAAGCGACCCCTTCTACGTCTCGCGCAGCTTTCCCAAGCTCGTGACGCCGCAATGGGTGGGCGAGGAGGGCGTGCAAGCAGTCGTGATTCTGGCGATCGACGACATGAAGGAGAAGGCCGACAAATGGGAGACCTTCTTGCGACCGATCCTCGAGCGGCTGAAGAAGATCGACGGCCGAGCGCCGGTGAGCATCATGACCAACAAGATCGACCCGCGCGAGCCGCAATTGCAGGACTGGCTCAAGGAGGGCCTGAGCCTGGAAGTGCACACCTACGATCATCCCTGCCCGCTATTGCGCAAAGGCGATTTCGCCGCCGCCAAGGCTTCGTACGACAATTGCGTTGATCAGATGGACGCCGTGCCCGGCAACCGTGCCGTGGCGTTTCGCATGCCGTGCTGCGACTCGATGAATTCGCCCAGCCCGAGGTTCTTTGCCGAGATTTTCAATCGGCGCTCGCCGCAAGGAAACTTTTTGTCGATCGACAGTTCGGTATGCAACATCATCACCGCCAACGACGCCGAGTTGCCGCGAGAGCTGGTGCTCGACGCTGAGGGGCGCGAGATTTTCCGCCGCTATGTTCCTTTCAAGTCGTTCGTGACGACCATCGAGGACTATCCCTATCCTTACGTGATCGGCCGGCTGTGCTGGGAGTTTCCCTGCGTGGTGCCCAGCGACTGGAGCGCGCAGAAACTTCAGAAGCCGTATCATCCGCAAACCGTGGCGGATTTCAAGCGGGCGATCGACGCGACCGTCGTCAAGCAGGGCGTGTTCACGCTGATCTTCCATCCGCACAACTGGATTCGCAGCGAGCAGATCATCGAAATCATCGACCACGCCGTGAAGCAGCACGGCAAGAAGGTCAAGTTTCTGACGTTCCGCGAGGCTCAAGAGCGGATCGACAAGAATCTGCTCGCCGGACAGCCGCTGCGCGCGGCTGACGGCGGCGACAACGGCGTGCGGCTGGTGGATTTGAACAACGACGGCTACCAGGACGTCGTCATCGGGAACAGCCGCCTGCGGCAGACGCGGCTGTGGTCGCCCAAGGTTCACAAGTGGATCGCTGGCGACTTTCCAACGTCGCTGGGCGCGGACGCGACGGGCGACGTTGCGGCGCGGTTTGGAGTTGTCAGCGAAGACGGCAATGCGAGTATCTTGGTGCGCAACGGCACAACCGAGGGAGCCTGGCAGTTCGACGGCCAAAGCTGGGTCGCGCAGCCGACGCTTTTGGCAGGACTGTCGATCGACGGCAATCCGATTTTCACCAGCCGCGACGGCCGCGACGAAGGGGTCCGCCTGCGCGACATCGATGGCGACGGACGAACCGAATGCATTGTCGGCAACTCGCGGCAGCCGGCTGTGTACGAATTCAAGCCGGAGCAGGGCTGGAGCAAACTGCCGTTTGCGCTGCCCGCGGGCACGGCGATCGTCAACGACCAGGGGCGCGACGCCGGGCTGCGATTTGTCGACGTCGACCAGGACGGCTATGACGACTTGTTGTTCTCGGATGACGCCGCGTTTTCGGCGCACCGCTATGAATCGCGCGACAGGGGCTGGTCGCAAACACTCACCTCGGGCAAGCGGGGCGACGCCGGCGAGATTCCGATGATTTCGCGCGGGGTACCAACAACGGCGCATGGGTCCGCGGCCAAACCCTGTGGGTGCAAAACGAAGACACCGACAAGCTGCCCGACGTGGTCGATCGCAAGCCGCTTGACGATCTGCTCAAGGACGTGCTGTTCCCCGGGCCGAAGTCGCCCGAGGCTTCGCTGGCGGTGACTTACGCCCGGCCGGGCTTTCAAGTCGACCTGGCCGTGGCCGAGCCGCTGGTGATGGACCCGATCGCGTTTGCCTGGGGGCCCGACGGCAAGTTGTGGGTCGTCGAAATGGGAGACTATCCGCGCGGCGTCGACGGCAAGGGAGGGCACGGTGGGCGGGTGCGATGCCTGGAAGACACCGACGGCGACGGCCACTACGACCGCTCGACGGTGTTTCTCGACGATCTCGGCTTTCCGACCAACGTGGCGCCATGGCGCAGCGGAATTCTGGTCACTTGTGCGCCCGATATCCTATATGCCGAAGACACCGACGGCGACGGCAAGGCCGACAAGCGCGAAATCCTGTATCACGGTTTCAATCAAGGCAACCCGCAGCATCGCGTCAACGGGTTGAAGTGGGGTCTCGACGGCTGGTTGTATTGCGCCCACGGCGACGCCGTGGGCGGAAGAATCAAGTTGGTCAAAGCCGGCGGCGAAGCGGGCGCCAACGGCCGCGATTTTCGCATCCGGCCCGACGAGGGGCTGTTGGATCCGCAGTCGGGTCCGTCGCAGTACGGTCGCAATCGCGACGATTGGGACAACTGGTTCGGCTGTTCCAACAGCGAACCGATGTACCAGTTCGTGCTGGCCGACCAATACTTGCGGCGCAACAAGCACGTGCCGGCGGCCAACGGTCGCGATGACGTGTCCGAGCAGCCGGGGGCGGCCGAAGTCTTTCCGCGTAGCCGCACCCTTGCCCGCTTTAACGACCTGTACGCCGCCAACCGTTTTACCTCGGCCAACAGCACGATCGTGTTATCGCGATGATTTTTTTGGCCCGGCCTTCGAGGGCAATTCGTTCGTCAGCGAGCCGGTGCACAACCTGGTGCATCGCGAGGTGATGCGTGCCGAGGGTTTGACGTTTACCAGCCGCCGCGCCGACGACGAGACGCAAAGCGAGTTTCTGGCTTCGGCCGACAACTGGTTCCGGCCCACCATGCTGGCCGCCGGCCCCGACGGAGCGCTGTGGGTCGCCGACATGTACCGCCAGACGATCGAACATCCTGAATGGATCCCGATGTCGGTGCAAAAGCAGATTGACCTGCGGGCCGGATCGGATATGGGGCGCATTTATCGTGTGTTTCCGGTCGGCAGTACGCCGCGCAAGATTCCGCGGCTCGACAAACTGTCGACCGAAGAGCTGGTTGCCGCCATGGACAGTCCCAGCGGCTGGCAGCGGGACATGGTCCAGCAACTGCTCGTGTGGCGCGACGAGAAGTCGGCAATCGAACCGTTGAAGAAACTTGCCAACGACTCGAAACGCGCCAACCGCCGCGTGCAAGCGCTGTGGACCTTGGAACTACTGGGCGGGCTCGACGCCGACCTGATCGCCAAGGCACTGAAAGATCCGCATGCCGGGGTGCGCCGCCATGCCGTGCGGCTGGCCGAGTCGCACCTGGTGCAGGCGCCGCAACTCGGCGAGGGCATTTTGGCCCTGGCCGACGACTCCGACATGCAGGTTCAATTGCAGCGAGCCTACACGCTGGGCGAATGGAAAGACCCGCGGGCCGGCAAAGCCCTGGGAGAACTTGCTCTGCGATTTAACGAAAATCGGTTCATGGTCGCGGCGGTACTTAGTTCGGTTACGGCCGACAATCTGCACGAGATCGTGGCCAAGGTGCTGGGCGGCGATACGGCACAGGGCGACGAAAAAGCCCAGCAGCCGCCGGGCGAACTACTCGAACAACTGGTGGGTTTGGCGAGCACGTTCGACGACGACCGCACGCTGGCCGGCGCGCTACAAAGAATCGGCAAGGCCAACGGGGGCAAGTACGCCGACTGGCAGTTGACAGCCCTGGCTGGCCTGCTCGACGCGCTCGATCGCCGCGGCGCGTCGTGGGAAAAGTACGACCCGTCGAAAGATCTGGCCAAGATGTTCGCGTTCGCCCGCGCGACCGTGGCCAGCGAACAGGCCGCCGAGGACGAGCGGTTGCGCGCCGTACGCCTGTTGGGACGCAGCGCCGACCAGCGCGCCGCCGATATCACCTCGCTTGTAGCGCTGCTTGTGCCGCAGTCGAGCGGGGCGTTGCAAACGGCGGCCGTCGATGCCTTGGGCCGGCTGGATAATGAAGGAGTGCCGACGGCACTATTGGCCGGCTGGAAAAGTCACGGGCCGGCGCTGCGGTCCGAAATTCTCGACGCCTTGTTGAGCCGCGATGCGTGGGTCAAAATGCTGCTGGCGGCCATTGAGAAGCAGCAGGTGCCCCCCGGCGACGTCGACGCCACGCGGCGGCAACGTCTGCTGCGATTCAAGGACGACGACGTCAAGAAACTGGCGGCGAAGCTGCTGTCCGGGGCCATCGAGTCGAACCGCCAGCAAGTCTTGGAACAGCATGCCTCGGTGCTGACGATGACCGGCGACGCGACGGCCGGAGCCGTGGTGTACGCGAAGCGCTGCTCGGTGTGTCATCGCTTGCGCGGCGCCGGACACGAGGTCGGCCCGAACCTGGCCTCGCTGACCGATTATTCGCCGCAGTCGCTGCTGACGGCGATGTTGGATCCGAATCGGGCCGTGGAAGCCAAGTATCTGGATTACATCGCCGTGACGACTTCCGGGCTCACTTACACCGGCATGCTGGCCAACGAAACGGGCAACAGCGTCACGCTGATGGGCCAGGAAGGTAAGCAGCAGACCATCTTGCGAACCGACCTCGATGTTCTCCAAGCGACCGGCAAGTCGTTGATGCCCGAGGGGATCGAAAAGGACGTCAGCCCGCAAGATGTGGCCAACGTAATTGCGTATTTACGCGGTTCCGGCGCGCTGCGCAAGAGTTTTGGGGCCAATCATCCCGCGTTGATCAAGCCGGTGGCCGACGGAACCTTGCAATTGTATCCCACTACCTGTGAGATTTACGGACCCACGATTGTGATGGAGCGGCTGTTCAAGAACCTGGGTAAATGGCAAAGCGAAAACGACCGCGCCGTGTGGAGTGTGGAAGTGCCCAAGGCGGGCCGCTATGCGATGCTGCTCAACTACGCCTGCCTCGACAGCTCGGCCGGCAACACCTGGCTGCTGGAAGCCGGCGACAAGACGCTCAGCGGCAAAGTTTCGTCCACGGGCAACGCCGAGAACTATCAAGAGATTCGCTGCGGCCAGATCGATCTGCAAGCCGGCACCCAGCAAATCGTCTTCCGCTCGCAAGGCCCGATCAAGGGCAACCTGCTGCAACTCGGCGGGATCCTACTGAAGCCGGCGGCGGTGGTGAAGTGAGAACCCGGGCCGGCAGTGCTTCGCCGTCTCACCCCACCCCTTGCGTTGCCCCTTCCAGCACGCGGGTCCAGCGTTTGGCCTTGCGCTTCTTCCAGCCGCCCTTGTGATAGGCGTAGCCGACAATTAGCGGCACGGCCAGGGTGGCTTCGCTGTAGACCATTTGTTCGAAGACGGTGTCGACCTTGCCCCAGCTCGAGGCTTCCTTCAAGGTCGAGCTCGACAAGGCGCCGTCGCGCACGTCGGCCACGGTGACTTGCACGGCGTACTTGTGCATCGGCGGCTCTTCGCCGAGGATTTCGGCGGCCACGACGATGTCTTGGGTGAAATTCTTGGGCACGCCGCCGCCGAGCATGAAGATGCCCGTGGTCGGATTGGCGATCTTCAACTGCGTCAGTTCGTAAAAGTCCTTCACGCTGTCGATGCTCACCTTGGGCTGGTCGCCGCGGGCGTGTTGATGGGCCACCAGTCCGAAGCCGGCCGAGCAGTCGGAAAACGCTGGGCAGAAAATCGGCACGTCTTCTTCGTAGGCAGCCAGCACGATCGAATCGCGCGATTTGCCATGTTCGGCCAGGTAGGCGCCCATCTCGCGGATGAACTCGCGCGACGAGTACGGTCGCGGCGCCAGGCCGTCGGCGATTTGTCGCGTGGTTTCGTCGCAAATCCGCAGCTCGTCCTCGTCGATCAGCGTGTCGTAGATGCGGTCGACGTGCAGGTCGCGCAGCTTGTCGTCGTCCATGCCCGCCTTGAGCCGCTCGGGGGCCATGTAGTGGTGGAAGCCCAGCCCCTCGAAGAAATCCTGGTCGACGATGTTGGCGCCGGTGCTGACGATGGCGTCGACCATGCGGTTGCGGATCATGTCGACGAACACTTTCTTCAAGCCGGCGCTGACCAGCGAGCCGGCCAGGCAGAGGATGACGCCGCAGTCTTTGTCGACGAGCATGCGATCGTAAATGTCGGCGGCGCGGGCCAGGTCGCGGGCCGTGAAGGCCATGTGCTGCATCGCCTCGACCAGCGGCACGACGTTGTGCCGCGTGATGTCGACGTGTTCGACGGTCTGGGTGAGCAGATCTTTCTTGGTGAACATGGCCTGGACCTCCATCGTGGAATACGCGCGGGGTGCGAACGGACGCCAAATTCTAGGCAAAATGCCGCCCGCTAGAAAGGCCCTGCGGGCGGTGCGTTTCGCTCCCGTGTGACCGCCTATCGCGCGCTCATGTCGCAGCTTACGCCGCCGGCGGCGGTCAGGTAGGAGCTCTTCACGTAGTCCATCACCATGCGGTGGGCGCTGAATCGCCAGGCCAGCGAGCTGATCGAGTTCATCATCCGCTGGATCCAGCCGCGCGGCAGACCGTCGACGTCGCGCTCGTAGTACAGCGGAATCACTTCGTCGTTCGAGCACGCTGATACAGATCGACTCGGCGTCGCGCTGGTCGCTGATCTGGTCGGAGACGTGGCTGCGTCCCCTTGCCGATGGCAAAGCCGTTGGTGCCGTCGTAGGCTTCGGCCCACCAGCCGTCGAGGACCGACAGGTTCAGTCCGCCGTTGAGCACGACCTTCTGGCCGCTGGTGCCGGAGGCTTCCAGCGGGCGGCGCGGATTGTTCAGCCACACGTCGACCCCCTGGATCATGTGGCGGCAGACGTTGATGTCGTAGTCTTCGATGAACACGATGCGGCTGGCGAACCGCTCGTCGTGCCGGGGGTTGGCGATCTTCTTGATCAACTGCTTGCCCGGCTCGTCGGCCGGATGGGCCTTGCCGGCGAAGATGATCTGGATCGGCCGCTCGGGATCGTTGAGCAGTTCGATACAGCCGGTCGGGATCGGACATGATCAGGTCGGCCCGCTTGTAGGTGGCAAAGCGGCGGGCGAAGCCGATCGTCAGAATGTTGGGGTCGAGCAGGTTGCGGGCCGCTTCGACCGCGGCGTCGCTCTCGCCGCGGCGGCGGCACTGCCGGCTGACGCGGCGGCGGACGAAGGCCAGCAGCAGGTTCTTCAGCGCGTAGTGCATTTCCCAAAGCTCGCCCGGATCGACGTTGTGAATGTTCTGCCAGACGTCGGGCTCGCCCATCCGGTGCAGCCAGCCGACTGGGAAGTTGCGGTCGTAAAGCTGCAGCATCTGCCAGGCCAGCCAACTGGGGATGTGCACGCCGTTGGTGATGTGGCCGATGGGGATTTCCTCCTCGACGCGCCACGGCCAGAGGTGGGCCCACATCCGCCGCGAGACGTGGCCGTGCAGGCAGCTGACGGCGTTGGCCCGGCGCGAGAGCTTCAGCCCCAGCACGGTCATGCAGAAGCTTTCGTCCTCGTTGTGCGGCTCGACGCGGCCCAGGCCCATCAATTGCTCGTAGCGAAATGCCGCAACTGGTCGCGCAGCGGGCCCAAGTGCTCTTCGATCAGCCCGCCGTCGAAGCGGTCGTGGCCGGCGGGCACGGGCGTGTGCGTGGTGAAGACGGTGTGCTGGGCGACCTCGCGCAGGGCTGTCGTCGAAACTCTGGCCGTCGTTTTGCATCCGCTCGCGAATGGCTTCCAGCGTGGCGAACGCGCTGTGTCCTTCGTTGAGATGATAGACGCCCGGCGTGATGCCCAGGGCGCGCCAGCGCCTTGACGCCGCCGACGCCCAGCACCAGCTCCTGGCGAATGCGCGTGCGATGGTCGCCGCCGTAAAGCCGGCTGGTCAGCTCGCGGTCCTCCGGGCTGTTGCCGTCGACGTCGCAATCCAGCAGGTACAAGTTGCACGCGGCCGACGTGCATCAGCCAGACCTTGGCCAGCAAGCTGGCCGGTGCGGGTGTCGATCGTGACGGTGATCTGCTTGCCGTCGGCGCTCGAGGGCGGGCTCCATCGGCACGTTCTCGACCTTGGTGTCGAGATATTCTTCGCTGCTGGTAGCCGTCGAGGTCGAGGTGCTGCTTGAAATAGCCCTGGTCGTAGAACAGCCCGATGGCCACCAGCGGAATGCCCAGGCCGCTGGCACTTTTGATGTGGTCGCCCGAGAGCACGCCCAGGCCGCCGGAGTAGATCGGCACCGATTCGTGGATGCCGAACTCGGCCGAAAAATAGGCCACGGGCTTGGAGCCCAGCACGCCGGCGTGGGTCCGGCCCCACGTCTGCGTGTTGTTCATGTACTCCTTCAGCCGGCGGTAGGCGTAGTTGATGCGGCTATAGAGCACCAGCTCCGCGGCCCGCATTTCCAGCCGCTCGGGCGTGAACTCGGCCAACAGCGCGATCGGGTTGTGGTCGAACTGCCGCCAGCGGATCGGATCGAGGTCGCGGAACAGGTTGATGACTTCCGGGTGCCAGGTCCACCACAGGTTCCGGGCCAGCGAGACGCACTTGTCGTAGACGGTGTCAGGAGACAGCGTGGCAATGCCGAGTTTTTGCAAAGGTGCGACGGGCGCGGCTTCGGTCGGACTCATCAATCGCTCTCCCAAACCACATGAAAGTTCCGGATTATAGCGAGCTGGCAAAATGGGGGCGACCCCACAATTGTGCCCAACGCGCCTTCATGCCGCCTGGAAGCTGCCTGACCTAAGCTGCTTGACTGGGTTTAACTTGCGATCAAAGCCGTTTAGATTATACGGGTGCGACGACAGGCTTGTCGAACCCCTTTTTCACGCCCTTGGCAGGAGCCGGCCATCAGCAACAATCGCGACCAGCACCCGATCACTTCGCCCGAGGATCCCGCGCTAGCACGGCTGTGCGAACGGCTGAGCGACCTGGGGGCCGAACTGGACCGTAGCGAGCGCTGGCCCGAGGAGCAATTGCGGCTATGCGGCGAGATGGGCGTGTTCGAGTGGTTCATGCCGCGCCATTGGGGCGGCCAGGAGTGGAGCGAACTCGATATCACGCGCGGGTATCTCCGCTTGGGCGCCGCCTGTTTGACAACGGCGTTCGTCATCACGCAACGCACCGGCGCGTGCCAGCGAATCGCCGGCAGCGACAATGAAGTTGCCAAAGCGCGGCTGCTGGGCGGCCTGGTCAGCGGTGAGACGTTTGCCACGGTGGGCATCTCGCATTTGACCACCAGCCGCCGCCATCTGGCCCGGCCGGTGCTCGTGGCTCGTGAATCGAACGACGGTTTTATTCTGGACGGCTACTCGCCCTGGGTCACCGGCGCCGACCACGCCAGCACAATCGTCACCGGGGCGGTCCTTGATGACTCCGAGGCTGCGGCCGGGCAACAGATTCTCGTCGCGCTTCCGACCGATCTGCCGGGCGTCACGGTTCCGCCGCCGCCACGCCTGGTCGGGCTGTCGGCCAGTCACACTGGCGAAGTGCACTTGAAAAACGTTCACTTGAGCCGCGAGTGGCTATTGGCCGGCCCGGCCGAAAACGTGATGCGGATGGGTATTGGCGCGGGCACCGGCGGCTTGCAAACCTCGACGCTGGCCATCGGCCTGGCCTCTGCGGCCATCGACTTTCTAGAGCACGAAGCAATCGCCCGCGCGGATCTGGCGTCGGCCGCTGCCGAACTACGCCGCGAGCACGGCGAGCTGCAAGCGACGCTACTGGCGCTGGCAGGCGGTCAGGCCGTGTGCACCAACGACCAGTTGCGGGCCCAGGCTAACAGCATCGTGCTGCGCGCCACGCAGGCGTCGCTGGCGGCCGCCAAAGGTTCGGGCTACGTGGTCGGCCACCCGGCCGGTCGCTGGTGCCGCGAAGCGCTGTTCTTTTTGGTGTGGAGTTGCCCGCAAGGCGTGATGGCGGCCAATCTGTGCGAGCTGGCGGGGTTGGATTGACGACAAAGGCGCGCAACCTGTGCTCCTTTGCCCACCCCTTTGCGCGATTGGGAGGCTCGGGTAAGATTGGCCTCTTGTTCTAAAGCATTGACGCTCAGGCCTTTTGGCAAACTCCAGCGGGGACGAAATTCATGACGAACGATACCAATGTGACCTGGCACGACCACAGCGTGGCTCGGGAAGAACGCGAACAACTCAACGGCCACAAGGGCTGCGTCATTTGGTTCACGGGCTTGAGCGCCTGTGGCAAGAGCACGGTCGCGAACCTCGTGGATCACAAATTGCACAAAAAGGGAATGCATAGCTTCGTGCTGGACGGCGACAACGTGCGGATGGGGCTCAATGCCGGGCCGGGCATGCTCAAGGAGCGGCACGGCGAGGAGTTCGCCAAGCGGTTCGGCCTGGGTTTTTCGGCTCAGGATCGCGAAGAGAACATCCGCCGGATCGGGGCCGTGGCCAAGCTGTTCGCCGACGCCGGATTGGTCACGCTGACCGCGTTCATCAGCCCCTATCGTCGCGACCGCGATGCCGTGCGGGCCACGATGAAGGACGGGGACTTCATCGAGATTTTCGTCGACGCGCCGCTCGACGTCTGCGAAAAGCGGGACCCCAAAGGGCTTTACAAGAAAGCCCGGGCAGGCGAGTTGAAGGGTTTCACCGGCATTGACGACCCGTACGAGGCCCCGGCAAAGGCGGAGTTGGTGCTGGACGCGGGCAAGAAAGACGCGGAGGCGCTGGCCGACGAGGTCATTGCCTACCTCGCCCGCAGTGGCAAGATTCGCTAACCGCGCATATCTCGACGCAGGGTTGAGAAACGCCGGCGCAAGGTCCGATCGTGTCGTCGCGCTCCCGCCCCCGCAAACCCGGCGTGCTAGCGTCTGCTGTCGGTCGAAGTAGTCTGGCTGAGCCGATTTACGCGCATTTCCAAAACGCTCTTGGAGTTGACAACTCGCGCTTGCTCACTAAATTGAATGGGCGAGCTTTCGTGACACTTGGCCTCGACCGTCGACGCCGGGTTGTAAAAGGGAACAGGTTGCAGGCTCGCGCAAGGTCCGTGATTGACCGTCGGGAGGATTCCCGTCACGTTGGTCGCGAGTTCGAAAAACTTTTCACTGGCGTGATCACTGGGTCTTTCCAAGGAAGGGTGTTACCTCTCATGCCGTTGCTTTCAGCAAAAGATATTGAGGCACGCGCAAAAGAGGCGTTGGCAGGTAGCCCCGTCTATGCATTGCGTGAGCTGCAAGTCGAACAGGACGGAGATACGCTGTTAATCCGCGGCCTGGTATCGAGCTTCTATCACAAGCAGCTTGCCCAGGAAGTCGTCCGCCACGCCGCCGAAGGCGTGGAAGTGGTCAACTCGATCCGCGTTCGCTAGGACGAGCCGGGCCCGGTTGCATTGCACTCGCGAGAGCGGGTGCGCGCCCAAGGGCTTACGCCGCTCGCCGGTTCCGCCCGGCCAGCAATTGTGCGAGCACGGCCGCATATACGCGCTCGACGCTCAGCGAACGCATGCACTCGTGGTGGCCTAGAGGACACGTTCGCCGGCCGCAAGGACCGCACGGCACGGCGTGTTGCAGGCGGATTTCGCCAGCGTAGTGCGTGTGGCTCCAGCGAGAATGCGTGGGACCGAACAGCGTCACCAGCGGCACGTCGAATGCCACGGCGAAAAATCTCGGCCCGCTGTCGGTGCTGACCAACAGTCGGCTGCGGCGGATGCAGGCTTTGCTCAGGCCGATCGACATCGGCTCCTGCGCCAGGCTGACCACGCGCGGATGATTGGCCATCCCGACGATACGCCGCGCCTCGCCTTGCTCAGCGGGGCCGCAGACCACCAACACCGCCAAACCCTGTTCGGCGGCAACCCGACGGGCCAGCTCGGCGAAATGCTCGCTGGGCCAAAGTTTCGCCGCACCGTAGGCGCCGCCCGAGTTGAGCACCACGACTTGCTCGCCCGGCGGAAGGTTGTGCTTCTTCCACACCGCGTCGGCCGCGGCTTCATCGGCCGGCAGGGTGGCCAGTTCGAGCCGGGGCGATTCCAGCTCGCAGCCCAGCGCATAGGCGAGCTGCAAGTAGGCGTCGATGGCCGGCGTCGGCAGCCAGCCGAACCCTTGGCGAGGATGATAGAGCTTGTGCGTCAACAGCGGCCCGCGGCCGTACCGCGCATAACCCACCCGCCGCGGCGCTCCGCTCAGCCAGGCCATCGCCCCGCTGCGAAGCGAATTGGTCAACAGAACGATGGTGTCGAGCTTACGGCGCGCAGTTGGTGCCAGACGGCGCCAGTGTGCCGAGTCGGATCTTTCGATTTTCGGTCGAAGAAAATCTGCTCGTCCAACAATTGGGTGCCGGCGAGAACGTCGGCCACATAGGGCCGCAGTACGCCGACGATTGCCGTGCCGGGCCCGAATTGACGTTTGATCGCGCGCAAGGCCGGCGTGCACATCGCCGCGTCGCCGATCCAGTTGGGCAGAAAGACGCCGATCTTCACGCGGCAGATCCTCAGGTTTGATAAGCGTTGGAGCCTACCGCGACCTTGGTGTACAGTTTGGGCATCGCCGAGCGTGGCTTCTGGTTGCTTGCACGCTCGATGGTCAGTGCCGCGTTACGCAGGTCGTGGGCCACGAAGTCGGGCCGCGCAGTCAATGCGGCTTCGAACTCGCCCGCTGGCCCGGTGCGCACGAGGATTGTGCTGCAGCCCGCGCCGGCCCCGGCCAGGATGTCGCTTTTGCGGTCGCCGATCATAAAGCTTGCCGAGAGGTCGATGGCGTGCTCACTCGCGGCTTGCAGCAGCATGCCGCTCTGCGGCTTTCGCAGCGGAGAATTTTGACGGTACTTGTCGGGACCGATCGTCGGATGAAACGGACAGTAATAGATGCCCGTGAACTCGATGCCGTCGGCTTGCAACCGGCTGGCCAGCGCGCGGTGAAACGCGTGCACGTCGGCCTCGGCGAAGCAACCCCGCGCGACCCCCGACTGGTTAGTGACGATAACCAGCGCGTATCCCAGCGCCGACATCCGCGTCAGCCCCGCGACGGCGTTGTCGATGAGCCGCAGTTGTCCGCGCCGGTGCACGTGACCAATATCGCGGTTAATGGTTCCATCACGATCGAGAAAGATAGCTCGTTGACTCATGGTTATGCGTTTCCTTGAAATGTTGATGGCGAAAAAGTGGATCAGGCGGCGCGCGATTCGATCGCGTCGATCCCTTGCTCGATCACGTGATTGCGCGACACGACGTCGTGCCACAGCGTGGGAATCGTGGAGCTCAGGTCGCCTGAAAAAAAGTAACTGCGCCCGCCGTCGGCGACAGTGCGCACAAGGATCGTCTTCCAAGGGCGGTAATAGTATTGCGGATGGTCCTTGGAGGGGGGGCCCTGGCGAAAATTCGCGGGCAAGTCGACCAGGTCGAACACGGCGGTGGTGAAGTTGCTGATCCGTTCGCCCCGTTGATTGGCCACGTTGCGTGCCATCGAGAGGGCCTTCAAGTAAACTTCCGGCCCCGTCACGGCCGAGCCCACGTTCAGGAACACGCCCCCTTCGAGCCGCGAGACGGTGTGCGCGAAGATCAGAAAGTCGGTATAGCTGGCGGCACCCAGCGCGGCTCCGTCGCAATTGGCGTGCGCATGAATGATGTCGCTGCCGATGCCGACGTGAGAGGTGATCGGCACACCCATCCGCCAGCCGGCCGCGGCGATGCTCAAGTGTCTAAAGGGCAGCGCCTCGTCTTCGATGGCGCGGCCAACCGCTTCACCGAGCCCTTCGCCGCGATTGGCGGCTTGGAAAATGATGTCGTTCAGGTGGCTCGTTTCGCGCCACAGGCCGAACTGGCCGCGTTCGATCCATTTCGAGACGTTCTCGCTCGTGCCGCCGCCCGACGCCAATTCGAAATCGTGGATGATGCCGGCCCCGTTGGTTGCCAGATGCGTGATGAGGCCGCGGCTGATCAGATCGATCAGGTAGCGCGACAGACCGAGCTTGATCGCATGGCCGCCCATCATCAGCACGACTTCGCGGCCTTGCCGCCGCGCTTCGACGATGTGATCGACGAGTTGGTGAAATTCGGGATGATCGTAAGAGTCGAACGACGCGGCGAGCGACTTGCAATCGTCCGCGTGCAAATCGTGGCCACGCTCGGCCAGATCCAAAAGCGCGATTCGGCTGCGATCGAACAGTTTGTAGCGGCTCATAAAGATAGACCTCCTAGACGCGAGTTGTTTCGACGGGGGTGCGCGTTCGGGCGCACTTGGCCGCGGCGGCCGAAGGTAGAACCTGGCCGGCATAACGCAATGTCGCCTCGAGCACTTGCCGCACGCTGATGCGGCCCATCACTTCCGCGGCCCGATCGCCCGGAATCGCGGGGTCTTCGCCCGGCTCCAACGGCGGCACGAGCAACGTGTGGCCAGTGCCCAGCGGGGCCCACTTCTTCGGCGAGTGGACCGGGTGCGGACTGAACAAGCCCACGACCGGCGTGCCAACCACGGCCGCCATGTGCATTGGCCCGGTGCTCGACACCGTCAACGCAGTCTGTTCGGCGAGTGCCGCTGCCAGTTCATGCAATTGAAAGTCAGTGTAGAAGCCGATCCGGCCAGCCGTCGGCTCGGCGAGCTGGCCGCGAATCGACTGCAACAATGGCCGCTCCGACGGGCTGCCTGTAACCATCACGCGACCGTATCGCGCGAGGCGGCCGATCAGTTCGGCATAGCACTTTTGCGGCCAGTTGTAGGCGCTGTTCTGGTTGCCCGGGTGGACGCCGAACAACGGTCCTCGGTCGCCCAGCTCGCACTGGACTCGATCCCTGACGCGCTTTTGCGTGGCGGAGTCGATCGTCAGACGCGGCGACAAGGCGGACAAGTCGGCGTCTGGGGCCAGGCGTCGCACAAAGGCCAACGCAAATTGTAGTTCGTGGATCGGCGGATGGCTGCGATGCAATGCGACGCGTCGATTGCCGAGCAACAACCCCGCGGGCTTGTAGGCCCAGCAGACGCGCTGCCGAATCCTCGCGCGCCACACGGCCAGGCAGTTGCGTGTATTAGTGTTGAACACCAGCGCCGCATCGAACCGCATCTTTCCCAATCGCCGTCCCAGCTGCCAAGGAGTTTCGGCCGGATCGTCCAGCAGCAATTCGTCGATGTATGGACTGCCGGACAGAAGCGGCCCGGCGTAGCCGCTGGCCAGCGCGACGACATGGGCCCGCGGCCACCGCCGGCGCACCGCTTCGAACGCGGGCAGCGTCAGCATCAGGTCGCCGATACGATCGTTGCGCACCAGCAGGATTCGGCGTATGGATTTGATTGCGGCTTCCAAGTTCAGTGCCTTTGACGCGTTGTTTGCGCGGGGACCGTCAAGCGGCTTGCCGATCGGTCGTTGCGGAATGTTTCGAGTGTTGCGCTTCGGGGTCGGGCTGAGGTAACGCGCGCTCCAGCTCCCACAAGCGGATCTGTTTGATGAACGATGACATGCCGGTGAGCGCGCTGACTTGCAGGCCGGCCATGCCGTCGAGAAAGCCGAGGCGGATGAAATAGCAATGCAAGAATCGGAGCGGTGGGCTGAGCAGCATGCGGACGTAGCTGGCCCGCTTGCCCGCGGCGTGTTTGAACTGTGCACTCTGCACGGTGTAGCGCTGCAACTTGCGAAAGTACTGATCGTAAGTCCAATAGGTGAAATGTTCGAGCCGGCCCTTGAGATGGCCGACGTTGCCCGACGTGACGTGCACTTCGGCGTGATCGCTTTCGCCCTGGTAGCGGCCCATATCTCGGCGGAACAGCCGCAGCACCTTGTCGCGTCCCCAGCCGCCGTGACGAATGCGGTGGCCGAGAAAATAATTCGCTCGATAAATGTGGTAGCCGTCGCGCGCCGGCTCGTGGGCAAGCAGGCCGCGGATCTCGGCGGCCAGCCGCGGCGTGACGCGCTCGTCGGAGTCGACGATCAACACCCAAGGGCAACTGGCTTGCGGGATGGCCCAATTCTTGAAATTGCCCGAGTGAATGTATTCGCGCTCGATGACGCGACAGCCGCCCAGGTCGCGCACGATGTCGAGCGTGCCGTCGGTCGATCCGGAATCGGCGACGAGCACTTCGTCTGCGACGAGCGTCGCCGACTCGATGCACGGGCGGATGTTCATCCGCTCGTTCTTGCAGGGAATGAGGACGGTGAGCTTTTGTTTCATGGGGGTTGATGCCGGGCTGTGGCTGGCGGTCGGCTAGCCGGCCCGGCGTAGCGGGGGTGTCTGGTCAGGTGGCAGCTTGGCGTTTGACGCGGCACCTGCCGGCGGATTGGGCGCGGAGTGCACGGTCTGACCGCGCGCCATGGAAGCGAGAATGTTGGTCGTCGAGACCCCGTTGACGAGCCCGGTGACGCGAATCTGACCGCCGTACGCTTCGACGATTTCGCGTCCCACGACCTCGTCGGTCGTGTAGGTGCCGCCTTTGACGAGCACGTCGGGCCGGATGGCTTCGAGCAGGGCGTGCGGCGTATCATCATCGAAGACGACGACGTATTGCACGCACTGCAGCGCTGCCAACAGCGCTGCGCGATCGCGCTCGCCGATCACTGGCCGAGTTGGTCCTTTGAGTTTGCGAACGCTCTGATCGCTGTTGACGCCCACCACGAGCACGTCGCCCAACGCGGCGGCCTCGGCCAGATAACGCACGTGTCCGGCGTGCAACAGGTCAAAGCAGCCGTTTGTGAAGACCACTTTTTCGCCGCGGCGTCGATGCTCCTCGGCGGCCACCGCGATTTGCCTCGACGTGGCGACTTTCCGCGCGGCGCCGTCGCGGCCCGTCAGCAGCTCGGCCAGGATTTCGTCACGAAAGATCACGGCCACGCCGGCCCGCTCGACTTCCAATCCGGCGGCCACGTTGCCCATGCGCACCGCCTGTGCAGGGTCGACCCCGGCGGCCAGGCACAGCCCGACCATTGCCATCACCATGTCGCCGGCGCCGGTGATGTCGTAGACGGCACGGGCGTGAGTCGGAAAGATTTCGCCGCTGCGGTCGCTTTGGACCAGCATCATGCCGTCGCGATCGAGCGTGATCAGCGCCATTTGGGCGGCCAGGTCATGGCACAGTTTTCGGCCGGCAGCTAAGGCGTCGGCGGTGCTGGCGATCTTCAGCCCGGTGGCTTGTTCGGTTTCGACGCGATTCGGCTTGATGACGGTCACGCCTTGATAGCGGCTCATGGAACCGAAGTGGCTGGGATCGACGATCACCGGCACGCCGGCGCGGTTGGCCGCTTCGATGGCACGTTGCAACATCCGGGGCGTGCACACGCCTTTGCCGTAATCGGAAATCAACAATGCGTCGTGGCGCGGAATTTGTGCCGCCAGCGCGTCGATGAATTGTCGCTCGAGCGTCTCGCAGAGCGGCTCGCAATGCTCGTGATCGACGCGCAGCAGTTGACTGGGATGGCGGCCGCTGGCCCGGCCGACGAATCGCTCTTTGACCGACGTGGGGCGGCTGGCGTCGTCGAGAACCAAGTCGCAATTCGCGCCGCCACCAGCGAGCAGCTGGCGCAGCTCGCTGCCGGCGTTATCCTTTCCGACGACGCCGCAACACGTCACATGAGCTTCAAGGCCCGCAAGCATGTTGGCGACGTTCGCGGCTCCACCCGGCCGGGCTTCGTGCCGGTCGGCCCGCAGCACGATCACGGGCGCTTCCTGGCTGATGCGTTCGGCGTTGCCCCAGGTGTAGCGATCCAGCAGCAGATCGCCGAGCACCAGGATGCGCGGGCGGCCCAGCGATTCCAAGACTTGCAAAAGATCGTTCGAGCTCATGCTGAATCCATTCGTGCAACGAGCGATCCGAAGTTCTCGCGCGATGGGTGGCGCGAGCGTGCTAGCACGGCAAGCCGATCCGTCGGCCTGCAAGGGGAGAGGGATTATCGACAAGCGGCCCCCGGCGAGCAATAGAGAATCGTCCGCCTGAATTTACGGGCGTTATCGCTTATCCGCCGTGGCCCTAGGCGACGGCGGCGAGTGCTTGCTCGAATTGATCCGCCGGAAGAGTCACATGAGCCTTCCGCGCCAGGGAGGACGTGACGGCCTCGGGTTCGAGCGCCACCAGCACGTTGCAGTCCGCCTTGCCGCTGAAGCGGCCTTCGCCGGGCAGAAAAAGGATTTCGACTTCCGCTGGGGCGTCAGATTTCGCGCCAAAGCGGCCCCGCAGCAGGCGCGCCACGACGTGCGGCTGTGAAGTCCGGCCGACGACGCGAATCGACAGATCGGCGAGCGATCGTTTTTCGAGGCCGTTGCGGCAGCGGGTGAGACGACCTTTGCGGAGAAAATACTCGACGTTCGCGCCTTGCTTCCAGGTCGACGGTTGGGTGACGTCGGTTGCATGCCAGAGATGATACGTGTGGGTCCAGCGCAGAATCGATTCGACCCGCACGCCGGAGCGGCGCAGCCGACAGCGAAGGTCGTCGTCTTCGCATCCCCAGCCCTGAAAATTCTCGTCGTAGCCGTTGACCCGCTCGTAGTCGGCCCGCCAGATTCCCACGTTGTTGCCGATCAGCTTGGGTTTGCGCGGGTGGCGAATCAAGCGATAGAACCGCGACGAGCGGTCGAGCTTTCGCAGCCGCCGCAACTCGTCCTCGGCGGCCCAGTTCTGGAACTCGCCCGAGCGGATCACTTCGGACGTGATCCGTGCCGAGGTGGTCTGATCCAACCGGCAGCAATCGCCGGCCATCACGGTCCGAAGTTTGCGGCGTTCGAGATGCACTCGCACGTGATCGCGCGGCAAGATGCAATCGCCGTCCAAAAACAGCAGGTACGGGGCGCGGCTGGCCTGCACGCCTTCGTTGCGGCAGCGCGACAGACGAAAGGTCGTGTGCGGGTGCGTGGTGAATCCGACGCGAAAGGGGACGGAGCGGCCGAACTGCTCGACGATACGCGGCGTTTCGTCGGTCGAACCATCGTCGGTGAGGACCAGCTCGAAGCGACCGTCGACGCCCGCTTGCAGCGCGATCGACTCAAGGGCCCGTTGCAAATGCTCGGGACGCTGGTAGGTGGACATCAACAGCGCGATTTCCGGCTCGCTCATGGCCGACAAGAGTAACGCGGCACCCCGATTGGGCCAAGGTCAGTGGGCGCGCTAGCACGGGCCCTTGGCACGCGCGGCCAATGGGCGTAACACGCTTTCCAATTCTGGCTGGCCGGAAAGGATTTGCAGCCGGCTGCGAAGGGCCCATAGCGGCCGAGGGCCGGGCCAGCGATCGGCGATTTTCACCAGGTCTTTGCTGGTGCACACCACGGCGGCTGCCGGCAACTCGTCGGCCCAGCGGGCGAGCGACTCGATGTCGTGATCGGCGTAGGCAAAATGGTCGGCAAATTCGCGCATGGCGGCGATTCGGTAGCCGCAGCCCACAAGCGCATGGCGAAAGCCGGCCGGGTTGCCGATGCCGCAAAACGCGGCTAGCGGTTGTCCGGCAAGACTGGCCAGCGGCCTCGGCGCTCCGTTTGCCGACTCCAGGCATTTCGGAGCGTAGGTGGCTTCGATCCAAATCGCCTTCGGAGCGTAGCGGCGGACTGCAGCGCGAATGGCGGCGCGCGTCGGTTCGTCGGCCAGTTCGGCTCGAGTGAGCATCACCACGTCGGCCCGGGCCCAACCGGCCAACGGCTCGCGCAGCGTTCCGCGTGGAAACACGTGGCCGAACCCGAACGGCTCCAGGGCGTCGATGAGCACGACGTCCAGATTGCGGGCGAGCCGCCGATGCTGGAACGCGTCGTCGAGCAGCACCAACCGGCAGCCGAATTGTTCGATAACTTTCCGCGCTCCGCGGACCCGGTCGGGGTCGAGGACGTGCGGCACGCTAGGCAGTTTTTGCGCCAGCTCCAGCGCCTCGTCGTTGGCCTGGCCCGACTTGGCGCCATAACCTCGGCTGACCAGGCCCACGCGCACGCCTTGGTCGGAAAACCAAGTGGCCAGCCATTCGACGGCCGGCGTCTTGCCGGTTCCGCCCAGCGTGATGTTGCCGACGCTGACCACCGGCACGGTGACGCGATGTATGGCCGCGCGACCGCGATCGTAGCGACGATTCCGCCAAGCGACGGCAGCCGTGTAGGGAAACTCCAAAGCGCGAAGCGCGGCGCGCAGCATCGCCGCGATCGGGCCGCGACGGCGGCCGCTGACCAGTTCTCGAAAATCGGACGGACCAGGCAAAATTGGTGGCGAAGGGGACTGTCCCCATTTTGCTTCGGAGCAAAATGGGACTGCCCCCCTCTCCCCGGCGGTCTTCGGATGGGTTTACAGCCGCTTGCAAATCGCCTCGGCCATTTCGCGGGTGCCGACGGCGGTGGGATCGTTGCGGTCGGCCTTCAGGTCGTAGGTGACGTACTTGCCTTCGGCGATCACGTCGGCCACGGCCTTCTCCAGGCGGTCGGCGGCGTCGGTTTCGCCCAGGTGCTGGAGCATCAGCATGCCGGAGAGAATCAGGGCCGTGGGGTTGACCTTGTTCTGCCCCTTGTACTTCGGGGCGCTGCCGTGCGTGGCTTCGAAGACGGCGCCGTCGGGGCCGATGTTGGCGCCGGGCGCGACGCCCAAGCCGCCGACCAGGCCGGCGGCCAGGTCGCTCAGAATGTCGCCGTACAGATTCGGCAGCACCAGCACGTCGTACAGCTCGGGCTTCTGCACCAGCTGCATGCACATGTTGTCGACGATGCGGTCCTCGAACTCGATGTCCGTGATATTCCTTGGCCACCTTGCGCGCGACTTCCAGCCACAGGCCGTCGGTGTACTTCATGATGTTGGCCTTGTGGACGCAGGTCACCTTCTTGCGGCCGTTTTCGCGGGCGTAGTCGAACGCGCAGCTGCACGATCCGCTCGGTGCCGGAGACGCTGATCGGCTTGATCGAGATGCCGGTTTCGCTGCGGCGGCGTTTTGATCTTGCCGGTCGGGCGAAAGTTTGTTGATGAACTCGATCAGCTCGCGCGGTTTCGGCCTTGCCGCGTTCGAACTCGATGCCGGCGTACAGGTCTTCGGTGTTCTCGCGGACGATCACCAGGTCGACCGGCACCGAGTTGAAGAAGGTGCGGACGCCCTTGTACTGCTTGCAGGGGCGGATGCAGGCGAACAGGCCCAGGGCCTGCCGCAGATGCACGTTGATGCTGCGAAAGCCGGTGCCGACCGGCGTGGTGATGGGGGCCTTCGAGCGCGCACTTGGTGCGGCGGACGCTTTCCATCACCGCGTCGGGCAGCGGCGTGCCGAGCCGCGCCATGACGTCGACGCCGGCCTCCTGCACGTCCCAGTTGATCTTCACGCCCGTGGCATCGACGCACCGCCGCGCCGCCGCGGCCAATTCCGGTCCGGTGCCATCGCCGGTGATCAACGTAACGTCGTGTGCCATGGTGCAGAGTCACTCGCAATAAAACAGGCTGGAAATTGGCGGGTTTGCAAGCGAATCAGGCTATCAGATGCCCGCCAGAGCGTCAAACGCACCGCAATTCGCGCACTGCGCGACGTGGGCGCTGCAATCATGGCACCCACGGAGCCATAAACCACGAACCACTTCCTCACAACGTCGGCCCGATATTCCAGGGTACGAACTCCTCCTGGCCGATGCCGTGCTGTTCGCTCTTGGTGTGTCTTGCCGCTGGCCACGGCGATGATCTCTTCGAAGATTTCGCGGCCGACTTCGTCGACGCCGCGGCCGGCGAGAATCGTGCCGGCGTTGATGTCCATGTCGTCGATCATTCGCTCGTACATCGGCGTGTTGGTGGCGACTTTGATCGAGGGGGTCGGCTTGCAGCCGAAGCAACTGCCGCGGCCGGTGGTGAAGACCATCACCTGCGCCCCGCCGGCGACGATGCCGGTCACGCTGACCGGATCGAGGCCGGGCGTGTCCATCACGACGAAGCCCTTGGCTGTGACCTGCTCGGCATACTGGTAGACCTCGGTCATGGCCGTGCTGCCGGCCTTGGCCACGGCGCCGAGCGATTTTTCGTAGATCGTGGTCAGGCCCGCCTTCCTTGTTGCCGGGCGAGGGATTGTTGTCGGGCGTGCAGCCGAACAACCCGGTGTACCACTCCCACCACTGGATGCGGTCGATCAGTTTCTGCGCGACCTGGGGCGAGCGGGCGCGGCGAGTCAGCAATTGTTCGGCGCCGTAGATCTCGGTCGTCTCGCCCAGGATCACGGTGCCGCCGGCCGCCACGATCATGTCGCTGGCTACGCCCAAGGCCGGGTTGGCCGTGATGCCCGAGTTGCCGTCGGATCCGCCGCAGTTGGTGCCCAGGATCAATTCGGAAAGCGGAATCGCCTCGCGCCGCGACGTCGTTGGCGCGCGGCAGCATTTCGCCGACGAGTTGGCAGGCCGCTTCGATGGTCTTGGTCGTGCCGCCGACGTCTTGCATGCTGAGCACGTGCGGACGTTTGGGCGAGCCCCCCTTGCCGCCGCCGATTTGCACCAACTTCTGATCGTCAAGCAGGTAGCCGAGCGTGGCGGTTTCGCAACCCAGGCCGATCAGCACGTAGCCGCCGATGTTGGGATGGCGGGCGATTCCTCCCATCACCCGATTGAGCGTGGCATGCCCCTCGCCGCCGAACTGCATTCCGCAGCCGCCGCCGTGCGTGAAGGCCACCACGCCGTCGACATTGGGAAATTGCTTGAGCGACTCGGCATTGAAACGGGCCGCGACATACTTGCTGACCGAGGCCGAGCAATTGACCGTCGAGATCACTGCGATGTAATTGCGCGTGCCGGCCTTGCCGTCGGGCCGCCGATAGCCCTGAAAGGTGCGGCCGGTGAGCGGCGTCGGGTCGGGGGGGATTTCGCTGGCGGCCGCATAGTCGCGGGCGAACTGGCCGGCGGTCAAGTTGTGTGTGTGAATCCACGTGCCCGGCGCGATCGCTTCAGTGGCGAAGCCGATGATCTGGCCGTACTTGACCACCGGTTTGTCGGCGGCAATCGCATCGAGTGCGATTTTGTGGCCGAGTTTCACCGGTCCAACGAGCTTCACCGTGCGCCCGCCGGCGGAAACTTGCGTCTCGGCCGGCAAATCGCGGGCTGCCACACAGACGTTGTCGTTGGCGTGCAGGTAGACGCTGTCGATCGCTTTAGCGTTGAACATCGAGGCGGTCCTGGCGCAGGTGGGCAGGGCGGGGAGACGGCTTCAGCTTACTGAAGCGCGGCGCCGCTCGCAAATGGGCCGCTCCGAAGCCGAAGCCGGCGTCTCAGCCCGACGGGAAGTCGGACTCGCGGGCGAGGCTGCTGAGGAAGTTGCGGGCTTCCAGGTAATTCTTGGTGTCGAAATCGCGGATGTGGTCTTTCAGGTTGCTCATCATGTCGTCGATGGTCGAGCGAATTTTGCCGTGGGTTTGCACGCCGATCGCGCCGTGCATGATTGCCCGGTCGGCAAACAGGACGTCGAGCGTTTCCCGCTGCTTGCGAAAATCGTCTCCTAGCAAAACCGTGGGCCAACCGATGTGACCGTTGACCGGATCGAGCGCGCTGGAATTCAGCCGATCGGGCACGCCCTCGTGGGCCAGGCGCACCCAGTCTTCGGCCGTCGGCTTGGGACCCTTCTGCGAGTCGCGATAGGCCTGGTTCATGTTGCGCATTTCGAAGAAGGTCTTGGTCCAGAGCTGCTGGTTTTCGATGTCCTTCTTGTCGGCCTCTTCCAAATTGATGGCGGCCGCCGAGGTATTCAGGTTGTACTCACCTTGGGCGCGGATCGCCTGTCCGAGTCCGCTCAAGTAGCTGCCGGCCGGAGTCGATCCGGCACCCCAGCCGCCCCCCCAACCATAACCGCCATAGCCGCCGGCCCCGTAGTAGGGCCGAACATAAGCTCCGCCACCGGGCACGTATCCGGTCGCGTAGGGCTGGGCGAGCGCTACGCTTGCAAGTAGCAGCACGAGGGACGACAACCACCATCGCTTCCGCAACTCCCGACACATGGGAGGATCTCCTGTTCGGTTACGCGGCTGGCTGATTCACAACAATTGCCAACCACACATAGACTCGCGCCGCACGCGCTTCTATCACTTGTATACAACCCCCAACGTCAAGCTACAATACGTGGTGAGTTGCGGGCGTGACTATTCAGATTTCGGGATCGAGGCTCCATCCATGCGCAACCCCCATCGTCGCGTTTCATCCCGGCCTTTGGCTTCCGCGCGGCGTCAACGACTGGGAATCGCCGTCACTCTTATTGTATTCGGGTTGTCTACCGCGGCCATCGGCCAGGCTGCCGGGACCGCCGCCGGCGAGTCGATTGCCAAGCTCCGCGCGGCGTTGAAATCGCCCGACGGGAAGGCTCGAATTCAGGCCATCGACGCGCTGGGTCGGATGGGGCCCGAGGCCAAGGAGGCCGTGAAAGATCTGGTTGTCCAATTGAGCGATCAATCGCCCGCCGTGCGTTCTCATGCGGCGCACGCGCTTCGATCGATCGGTCCGGCGGCAAGCGCGGCTGCCGAAGCGCTTGCAAAACTGGTCGGCGACGGCGATGCCCACGTCCGCCGGACGGCGATCGAGGCCTTGGAGCGCGTTCATCCCGACGCGAAAGTGGCTGTGCCGGCACTTGCCAAGGCGTTGGAAGACGCCGATCCCGCGGTGCGCGTCGCGGCGCTGGCGGCGCTGACGGATTACAACGAAGCGGCCGTGGATGCGTTGAGCCACGCACTCGAGAACGAGAAAACGCGATACTGGGCGGCGCTGGCGCTGGGTCAGCTCGGAACGCACGCCAAGCCGGCCGTCGCGGCACTGTCCGCGGCGCTCAACGACAAGCGGGCGCCGGTGAGGCGCGAGGTGTTGATCACGTTGGCGCACATCGGGCCGGACGCGGCCTCGGCCGTGCCGGCGATCACGCCGTGTCTCGACGATGCCGACGCCAGCGTGCGCAATGGCGCCGCCTACGCCCTGGGCCGGATAGGACCGGCCGGAGCCAGCGCGATCGAGGCTTTGCGCGAAGCTTCGAAGAAATCGGATCCGATGCTGACGACCATTTGTGCTTGGGCCTTGGCGCGGATCGAACCGGAAAACAAGGGCGCGCGTGAAAAAGCGGTCGAATTGCTGTCGGTCGCGCTGAAAGACAAAGACGCCCACGTGCGATCCGCCGCGCTGCGGGGGCTGCTCGAATTGGAAACGCCGCCTGTCACGATGGTGCCGCTGCTGGCAGCCGTTCTACCCGAGGCCGACGAGCAGTTCTTGCACGAAGCAATGGCAGCTTTTGCCTCCTGGGGTGAAGCGGCCACGCCGGCCTTAGTGGAACTGCTCAAGCGGCCTGGCGCTCGCGGTCGCGCGGCGCTGTTGATCGGCCGATTGGGAGTGAAAGCTGCGGGCGCCGTTCCGGCGCTCACGGCGGCGCTGGCCGACAAGGATGCCGAGGTTCGCAGTGAAGTACTCTTTGCGCTGGCGGCCATGGGACCCGATGCGGCGGCCGCGCAGGGCGCGATTCTCAAGCTGTTGGACGATCCCGAACCGCGCGTTCGGGCCATTGCGGCGTACTCCCTGGGACGCATCGGCGAGAATGCCAAGGTCGCGATCCCGCAATTGAAGAAAGAACTGCAATCGTCCGATGCCGTGCTGCGCGTCAGCAGCGCTCGGCGCTGGTGCACGTCGCCCCAACGGACAAACAAATCGTGGCCGCGGTCTTGCCCGTGCTGATGCAGGGTCTGCAAAGCCAGAACGTTGCCGTGCGACGCGGGGCGGCCGAAGGTTTGGGGCTGCTCGGCACGGCGGCCCGCAGCGCCATTGCCGCCCTGCAAACCGCCACCAAAGACCCCGACGAGTCCGTCGCGAAAGCCGCCACGATTGCCTTGGAAAAAGTCGGCGGGTCGCCCATTACTCCGCCGCGTGCCAAAATCCAGAAGCGGTAAGAGTGCATTGGCCGGTCGCGGTCGTAATCTTCGCCAGCCAATTGGCGGGGGTAAACCACGCATCCTGCCCCGCTTATGGCGGATCGACTGCACGCCGCGCTCGCGCCTTTTGATTCCGACCAGCTATACTATGAGTGGAGCAGAGTATGGTCGTTCCGGGTTCCTTTTTCTGCGCTTTGCCCTCGGTACCTCTCATTCCGCCGTGAGCTGACGAATGGCGACTCGCAACGCACAACAGGCCGATCGCGGCCGCCAAGTGGTCGAATTTGACGAGTTCATCGAAACGCAATTGCGTAAGACGCGCAGTCACGTCCGCAGCGTCGACCTGGCGGGCAGCCTGTTGACACTGGCGGCCGGGACATTGGCCTATTTCTTCCTGGCGGCCATTGTCGACCACTGGGTAATTGCCGGCGGGCTGGGGTTGTGGGGACGGCTGTTGCTGCTGGTGGCATACGTTGCCGCCGTGCTTGCTTATCTGGCCACGCACGTGTTGCCGCTGCTGCTGAAGCGCATCAATCCGGTGTATGCGGCGCACACGATCGAGCGCAGCCGGCCGACGTTGAAGAACGCGCTGGTGAATTTCTTGTTCTTCCGCGACAACCCCGCGGGAGTGAGCGAAGTCGTCTACCACGCGATCGAAGAGCAAGCCGCCACCAACCTGGCCAAGGTCGAAGTCGACGTCGCGGTGGATCGCTCGAAGCTGATTCGCATCGGCTACGTGTTGATGGGCATTCTGATCGTGTGCGCGGTTTACACACTCGTGTTTCCCAAGGACCTGCTCAAGACGTTGGGCCGGGTCGCGATGCCTTGGGCCGAAATCAGCCAGCCGACGCGGACCTCGATCGTCGAGATCGAACCCGGCAACGCACAGGCGTTTCGCGGCCAGAAGATCGCCGTTTCGGCGCGGGTCCGCGAATTGCCTTCCGACGGCAAGGTGATGCTGATCTACACCACGGCGGACGGTCAGACGGTCGATCGGGCAATCGAGATGCAGTTGGGCGACGACGGATACCGGCACAACGGCACACTGCCGGCGGGCGAAGGCGACTTGCAGCAGAACCTGGAATACCGCATCGAAGCCGGCGACGCGATCTCCAGCCGCTACCGGCTAGAAGTCGTCTCGGCGCCGACGATCGTAGTGCGGGCCGTGCAATACAAATATCCCTCGTACACCGGCCTGTTGGACCAACGGGTCGAGCACCAAGGCGACGTCAAGGCGATCGAAGGGACCGAGATCACGCTCGACGCCGTGGCCAACCAGGACATTCAATCGGCCGACGTGGACTTCGAATGCGATCGAAAGCCCGACCAGCGGATGCGCTCGGACAAACAGCAGGCCCTGGCCACATTTCGCCTGGCGCTGAAGGACGATCGCAAGACGCCCGAGCACGGCTCTTACCAGTTGCTGTTCAAGAACGACAAAGGCCAGCAAAACCCGCAGCCCGTGCGACAACAGATCGAAATCTCGCGCGACGTGGCTCCCGAGATTCAATTCGTGGCGCCGAAAAAAGATGAGATCGACTTGCCGCTGAACGAGGCTGTGCAGCTGGAGCTCGTGGCCAACGATCCCGACTTTGCCCTGCGGATGGTCAAGCTGTCGGCCACCAGCGGCAAGCTGCCGTTGTTCGACAAGATCTTGCTGGACGAAGTGCGGCGCGGGCAGTTCGTGAAGAAATTCCGCTTCGAGCCGCGCAAGCTGGGGCTCAAGGCCGGCGACGTCGTCGAGTATTCGGCGCTAGCCGAGGACAACAAAGATCCGCGTCCCAATCGCACGGAAACGACGAAGCGGCGGATCCGGATTGTTTCGCCCGATCCCAGGAATTCGCGCCAGGACCAGGTTGCCAAGAACGATTCGAAGGATGGCGAACCGTCGGGCGACGAAGAGCCGCAGCCCGGGGCCGCTGGCAACCGGGGCGACGACAAACAGCCGCGCGACAAGGACGCCCAGGGAGAACCCAAAAGCGACAAGTCGCCGCAGGCCAAGGGCGAGAAGCGCGACGACGCGGCGCAGGACCAAGGCGACTCTCAGCAGCCCAATGAGGCAAAAGAGGCTAAAGAGAAAGACGAAGGCGACGCGCAGGCCAGCGAGAATTCGGCCGGCAAACCGGGCCAGCAGCGCTCCGCCGACAACAAGGCCGGCAAGTCGGGTGAACCACCGGCAGCCGATCAAAACACTCCCAACGAAGGGGTGCCCAGCGACGGGTCGGACGACGGCGATGCGATCGAACGGATTTTGAAGCATCGCGACGAGCAGCAAGAAAAAGCCAATCCCAAGCCGAAGGATTCGCAGCGAAATCAACGCGGCGACGACAAGCAGACGTCGAGCGAGCAACCCAAGGGCGAGCCGCAAGGTTCGGGCAAGGATCAAGCCGACGCGCAACAGTATCAACCGTCGGCCGATGGCCAAAAGTCCCCGCCGAAGCCGGGCGAAAAACGGGACCGCGGCGAGCAAGACGGTCAACCCGATCAAAAGCAAAACGTTGACCAAAAACAAGACCCCTCCCAAAAACCGGGCGATGACCAACTGCCGGATCCGCCGGACGGCGAAAAAGGCGGCGAGCAGCCGAAACCGTCAAAGCAGCAGCGCGACAAATCCGATCCGGCGGCAGGCCAAAAGGAAAAAGGCCAAAAGGGTGCCGGCGCGGGGGATGAAGATTCCACGGAGGATGCGGCCGGCGGCGAAAAAGGTCAGAAGGGCAAGCCGGAAAAAGGATCGCCGAAGGGCGACAAATCGGGCAAGCCGTCGGAAGATGGCGAAGCTGGAGGCGAAGACTCGGCCGAGCCGGGCGTAAGGGCAAGGGAAAGCCGACGGAAGCCAAACCCGGCGAGCGGCCGGATGGCGAAGACGCGGCGGAAGATGGCGACGGCTCGGGCAAACCTCAATCGCGCAAAACCAAGCCAGCCGACAAAAATGATCGCAGCCAGGCAACGCCGGGCAAAGATCAGGGGCCGGGAGACGGCGAATCGAAAGATACTGGCGGCGAAAAGTCGGGAGAAAAGCCGGACGGCAAATCGGATCAGAATTCGCCGGACAAGAAAGCAGCGGATAGGAACGCCGCCGACAAGAATCCGTCCAATCGCGGCGATCCCGACGCGCGGGAGAACGGTACGCCCGAGCGCGGCAAGCCCGACGGTCAGCCCAAGTCCGGCCAAGGGGCCAAGTCCGAAGGCGATCCGACGCGCGACGGGAAGCAAAAGCCAGCCGGCGATAAGCAGAAGCCCGACGCCAAGGGTGGCGACGGCGAGAACCAGAAGGGAAAGTCTGGCGCGGGCCAGTCAGGACCCGAGAACAAGGGATCGCCCGCACCTCAGGAACAGATCCAGCCGCGCGACAAAACGCAGAAATCTCCGTCGGATGACAAAGATCCGAAAGCCGACAACCAGGCCCAGTCACCCGCCAACAGCAGGCGTGAGAGCGATTCGCAAGGGGGCGATGACGGCGATCGGGCCGGCGGCGGAAAACGCGGGGGCGGACAGCAGGCCAACAAGCCGGGCACCGGTGGGCCTGGCCAGAATACGGCTGCCGATGAAGGAGCCGGTCGTTCCGACGAGCCTGGCGCCGGCGAGACCGGCGATCGCGCCGGCGACGGTCCCGAGGCCAACAAGCCGACCGGCAAGAGTGGGACGAAAAAAGGCGACGGCTCGGCGACCAAGCCCTCGACGGGCCAAGGCGACAAGCCGGGTCAGGGCGATGCTCCAAATGGCGCCGATTCGCAATCTCCGGGCGAGCCGTCCAAGGGTGATCAAGAGGGAGCCGCCGGCACGCCGGGGTCGGGTGGCAATCCCAAGGGGGGCAAGCCGGGGAATACCTCGCCTCCGAACGCACCTTTCAAACCGATCCAGGACGAGGCCGAGGCGGCTAATCTCGATTACGCTCGCAAAGCGTCCGATCTGGCGCTGCGCACCTGAAGGATCAACTCAAGAAGGACAATCCCGACCCCGACCTGATGAATCGGCTCGGTTGGACGCGCAAGGACCTGGAAAGTTTCGTCAAGCGTTGGGAGCAGATGCGCAAGCAGGCCCAATCGCCGGGCGAGCAGGGGACCGCGGCTCGCAAGGAATTGGACGAGACGCTGCGCAGTTTGGGGTTGCGGCCGCGCGCCACGAGCTTGAAGGGCAACGCGGGACGCGATGACCAGACGCGGGGAATGAAGGAATCGCGCCGCACCACTCCGCCGGCGGAATACGACGAGCAGACCAAGGCCTATTCGCAAGGCACCGCGCGCGGCGGAAAATAAGCTGCCATTTCATGCGGCAGCCGGTCGACGCCGGCAGTACGATATAATCTCGCACCGGCATTTTAGCGCGCTCGGGTGCGTCGAGTCATTCGATATCGTCATCCAATCTCCGCGGCCGCTTGCATGCTCGAACACGTTCCCCGCTATCTGGTTCCGTTTCATCCCAAGCGGGTTCCGCACCACTTTGCCGACGTGCTGATCATCGGCGGCGGGCTGGCCGGCTTGCGGGCGGCGCTGGCCGTTCCGGCCGACCAGTCGGTGCTGGTGATCACCAAGAGCAGCGATGCGGCAATCGAACAGCAACTACGCCCAGGGCGGCATCGCCGGCGTGATCGATCCGGAAGATCGGTTTGAAGATCACATCGCCGACACGCTCACGGCGGGCGGCCAGTTGTGCGATCGCGCGGTCGTCGAAATGGTCGTCCGCGAGGCGCCCGACGCGGATCAGCGAGCTGATCGACTGGGGCACGCATTTCGACCAGGAGGCGGGCGCGCTGGCGCTGGGCGCGAAGGGGGCCACAGCCACCACCGCATCGTCCACGCCCTGGGCGACGCGACCGGCAAGGAAGTGATGCGGGCCGTGATCGATCGCACGTGCGCCTTGCCGAACGTCGAAACCTGGGAACACGCCTTCACGATCGATCTGCTGACGCACGAAGGTCGCTGCCGCGGGGCGCTGGTGTGGAACGCCGAGCACGGCAAAGTCCTGGTCTGGGCCAAGCAGACCATTCTGTGCACCGGCGGCAGCGGGCAGATCTATCGCGAAACGACCAATCCCGAGGTGGCCACCGGCGACGGGCTGGCGATCGCCTATCGGGCGGGGGCCGAGCTGCGCGACATGGAGTTCATGCAGTTCCATCCCACCGTGCTGTACATCGCCGGCAGCAGCCGCAGCCTGATCACCGAGGCCATGCGCGGCGAAGGGGCCATGCTGGTCGATCGGCACGGCCATCGCTTCATGCCCGACTACGACCCGCGCGGCGAGCTGGCCCCGCGCGACGTCGTCAGCCGGGCGATCGTGACGCAGATGGAAAGGACGCGGCACCCGAACGTGTATCTCGATCTGACGCACCTCGATCCGGCCGCGGTGCGGGCCCGCTTTCCGGGCATCGCCAGCACGTGCGCCGAGTTCGGCCTCGACATCACGCGCGACTGGATTCCGGTGCGGCCCGGCGCCCATTACATGATCGGCGGCGTGACGGTCGACCTCGAAGGCCGCACGACGCTGCCGGGCCTGTGGGCGGCCGGCGAGTGCACTTCGAGCGGCCTGCACGGCGCCAATCGGCTGGCGTCGAACAGCCTGCTCGAAGGGCTCGTGTTCGGCGCGCACGCCGGCGAAGGCGCGGCGCGCGAGGCGGCGACTGGTCCAGGACGATTTTCACGCGCTGCCGCTGGTGAACCTGCCGCTCGAGGAAGCGGCCGAGCCGCTGGACCTGGCCGACATTCGCAATTCGCTCAAGAGCCTCATGTGGCGCAGCGCCGGCGTGCGCCGCGATCGGGAGCACTTGCTGGAAGCCGCCGAAACGATCGACCGCTGGTGCGGCTACGTGCTCGACCGCCAGTTTGCCGATGCCGACGGTTGGGAACTGCAGAACATGCTCACCGTGGCGCGGATCATGATCGAAGCGGCGCTCGAGCGCGAGGAAACCCGCGGCGTGCATCTGCGCACCGATTTTCCCGACCGTGACGACGTGCATTGGAAGCGGCGGATCGCGTTTCGTCGTGGCGACCGGCAGTAAGCCGGCGGCGTTTCCATGGGGCCCGATGCTGCTGGCGCGTTGGGCCGGCTCTCGTTTCCGGCGTACGGCCAGAATCTCGTTTGACGGCGCGTGGGGCTCGCTCGCATCCACGAATCGCGATTTGTCGGGCGATGCCGGGCGAGGACCCGATTTTTCCTGACAACCGGTCCGATTGGCGGCTTGTCGGGCCCTGCGGCGTCCAAAATTTCGCATCTGTCGCGATCCAATCGCGGCGCACTTGCGTAAGTCTGGACAGGGACGCTATGTTCGTAGTAACTTCTAGATCGCTTGACAGGGCGATTTGCCCCCTAGACACCGGCCTCCGCGGCAGTGCCCCCGTGGATGGGGCGTGCCGCAATTGGGCTTCATGACTGAAGCACTGTTAAGTGGAGCCGTGTTTCTTGAGACCATGTTGCCCACCCAAATACCTGCATTGGGAGTGATCCAACGATGAATCAACAGCAAGGTCCCGCCATGATCGAGGCCGTCGGACTGGCGAAATACTATGGCGATTTTGCGGCCATCGAGGACGTGTCGTTCTCAATTCCCCAAGGCGAGGTCGTGGCCTTCCTGGGTCCCAACGGGGCCGGCAAGAGCACGACCATGAAGCTGCTGACCGGCTATCTGGCCCCGTCGACAGGGGTCGCGCGGATCGCCGGCCACGACATGGCCATCGATCGGCTGGCCGGCTCGGCCAAGCTCGGCTACCTGCCGGAAAACGGCCCGCTGTACCCCGACATGACGCCGCGAAGCCTGCTCGAGTTCTTCGCCGATGCGCGGGGACTGACGCCGCACCGCAAGCGGCAGCGGATCGAAGCCGTCGTCGAACTGTGCGCACTGGGCAGCGTGATCGGCAAGGCGATCGGCAAGTTGTCGAAAGGCTATCGCCAGCGCGTCGGCATGGCGCAGGTGCTGCTGCACGAGCCCGACGTGCTGATTCTCGACGAGCCGACCGCGGGCTTGGATCCGAATCAGATTCGCGAAGTTCGCGACACGATTCGCATGCTGGGGCGAAACAAGACGATCCTGCTCTCGACGCACATTCTGCAAGAGGTCGAAGCGATTGCCAGCCGCGTGCTGTTCATCAACGAAGGGCGGCTGGTCTACGACGGCCCGGTATCGGGCCTGACCGCGGACGGCCGTGATCTGGCCACGCATTTCCACGAGTTGACCGCCCAGAGCGCCTAGCCGGGCCAGCAGAATTACTGGCGGACAAGAATCCGCAGAGAATTACCGGCGGACAAGAATCCGCATAGACGGCGAACGGGACGTTGTTTTGTGGGGAGCATTTTTCGTGGAAGAAAGTTCGGTTGCCGTGGGCCGCACCAGTGGCGGCCGCGCACGACCGATAGCAACGCAACTTTTCGAAACATCGATTGGAACAGTAGGTCGAAGCCATGAACGTTCACGTCATCCGCGCGATTTTCAAACGTAACTTCGTCAGCTACTTCAGCAATCCGACGGGCTACGTGTTCATCTGCGTGTTCGTGCTGCTCAGCTCGTTCGCGGCGTTCTGGCCGAACGAGTTCTTCAATGCCAACCTGGCCAACCTCGATCAGCTGAACAAATACTTGCCGTACATCCTGCTGGTCTTCATCCCGGCCATCACGATGAGCATCTGGGCCGACGAGCGGCGGCAAGGGACCGACGAGCTGCTGCTGACGATTCCGGCCGCCGATTTCGACGTTGTGCTCGGCAAGTATCTGGCCGCCGTGGCGATCTTCAGCGTTTCGCTGTTGTTTTCGCTGGTTTCGAATTATCTTGTGCTGGTCTATTACCTGGGCGACCCCGATCTGGGTCTGTTTTTGGGCACGTATTTCGGCTACTGGATCGTCGGCCTGGCGATGCTGGCCATCGGCATGGTGGCGTCGTTTTTGACCGGCAACCTGACGGTGGGCTTCATCCTGGGCGCGCTGTTCAATGCGCCGCTGGTTTTCGCCTCAAGTGCGCCTGAGTGGCTTTCATCCTTGCGGCGGCTGAGCATCAGCGAACAATTTCGCGACTTTTCGCGCGGCGTGGTCAGCCTTGCCAGCGTGGGCTATTTTCTGGCGATCGTGGCCTTGATGCTGTACCTGAGCATGGTGCTCATCGGCCGTCGGCATTGGCGCGGCGGGCCCGACGGGCGGACCACGGCGGGACATTACGCCGTGCGCTTCCTGGCGCTGGTGGCAGTGGTGGTTTCGCTGAATGTTTTCCTTTCGCACCACGACCGCCTGCGCGTCGACGTGACCACCGAACGGCTCAGCTCGCTGGCGCCGCAAAGCCGCGAACTGCTGACCAAGCTCGACACCAAGCAGCCGGTCGTGGTCGAGTGCTTCGTCAGCCCGACCGTGCCCGAGACGTACGTGCAGACCAGGCTCAATCTGCTTTCAACGCTGCGAGAATTGGAAGCCGTTGCCGGCGATCGCTTGCGGGTGATCCGCCACGACGTCGAGCCGCTTAGCGAAGAGGCGACCCGAGCCGAGCAGCAGTTCGGCATCAAGCCGATGCCGGTCGAATCGCGCACGCGCGGGGCGCGCACGCGGGAAGAAATTTTCCTGGGCCTGGCATTCACGTGCGGGCTGGACAAGATCGTGCTGCCGTTCTTGGACAAGGGCATTCCCGTCGAATACGAGCTGGTTCGCTCGATCGCCACGGTCAGCCAGCAGAAGCGCAAGAAGATCGGCGTGCTGACCACCGACGCCAAGCTGTATGGCACGTTCGACATGCAGACCATGGCGCCGCCGCGCAACGAGTTGATCATCGAGGAATTGCAGAAGCAATACGAAGTCGTGCAAGTTGACCCGACGAATCCGATCACGGAAAAGTACGACGTGTTGCTGGCCGTGCAGCCGTCGTCGCTGTCGCCGCCCCAGATGGACAACTTCATCGCGGCCGTGAAGAGCGGCCAGCCGACGGCGATTTTCGAGGATCCTTTCCCCTGGATGGCGCCCGACGTGCCCGGCACGAAGGCGCCCAAGCAGCCGCCCGGGCGGTAACCCGTTCATGCAGCAGCGGCAACCGCCGCAGCCCAAGGGTGACATCGCGCAGCTGTGGAGGCTATTGGGTGTCGATTTCAGCGGCGACAACGTGGTCTGGCAAGACTACAACCCGATTCCGAAGTTGTCGGGCTTCATCCAGCGCGAATGGGTCTTTGTCGACTACGGCAGCGGGGCAGCCGAGCCTTTCGAGCCCAAGAGTTCCATCACGTCGAACCTGCAGCAGGTGCTGTTTCTGTTCCCGGGCGCGATCAGCGGCTTGAATTCTTCGCCGCTGAAATTCACCGAGCTGGTTTCGACCAGCGAGCGTACCGGTACGATCCGCTACGACCAGATCATGGAGCGCAGCTTCATGGGGCCAGCCACGGATGAATCCCGAGTTGCCGTTGGCCGAGAAGCCGACCAACGAAACGTACTATCTGGCGGCCCAGATCAAGGGCAAGCTGAAGGTGGACAGCGTGCCGATGTCCGACCAGGCCGCCGAGGCCCCGGCCGACGGCGCCGCGGGCGACAAAGATGCCAAGGACGCCGAGCCAAAGGACGCTGATAAGGCCGATACGAAGGACGCGCCATCGACAGAGGGCAAAGCCGCGCCGACGGACGCCGACAAAGCCGCCACGGCCGAGCCGGTGATCAACGTCGTGGTCGTGGCGGATATCGACTGCCTGTACGGCGCGTTCTTCGCGCTGCGGGCGCGCGGGGAAGATCCCGATGTCGGAGTTTGAATTCAATTTCGACAACGTGCCGTTCGTTCTCAACGTGCTCGACGTGCTGGCCGGCGACGAGCGGTTCGTCGACATTCGCACCCGGCGCCCGTCGCACCGTACCTTGAGCAAGATCAGCAAGGTGACCGAGGCCGCTCGCGAGGAGTCGGACAAGTTGCGCAAAAAGTTCGTCGATAACTTCGAGAAGGAACGCGACAAGGCGCAAAAGGCATTTGACGATACCATCGCCGAGTTGAAGAAGCGCCCCGGATTGAATCAGCAGCAGGCCATGATGGAAATCATGCAGGCCCAACAGGCGGGCCAGGCCCGGCTGAATACCAAGATCGAGCAGCTCAAGGCCGAGCGCGACCGCGAGAACAAGAAGTCGGGGACCGAGCTGGCGGTCAAGATTCGCGCCGTTCAAGACAAGTACAAGATGTGGGCCGTGCTGCTGCCGCCGATTCCGCCGTTGATCGTGGCATTCGTCGTATTCTTCAACCGCCGCGCCAACGAGCGCGAGGGTGTTTCCAAAGCAAGGCTGCGCTGAGCGCGGCTGAGGCAACCGCAATCAACTGACGCTCGGGCGATTCCGGGGTGGCAATCGTGGAGTCCCCGAGCGGCCCGCGTGAACTGACAGACCGACAGTGAAAAAAGGTGTTTCATGCAAAATCAAGAAGGTCGCAAGACGATGATTTACGTGCTGGTCGCCGGCATGGCACTGCTGGTCGCGTGGGAGCCGTGGCGCCCGCCAGCCCAGGGCCAATACCGCCTCGGCCGACGTCGGCAAGCAAGCTGTTTCCCGACTTCAAGGATCCGCTGGCCGCCAAGAGCCTGGAGATCGTCCGCTTCGATGAAGACACCGCCACGCTGCATCCCTTCAAAGTGGCGCAGGTCAACGGCGTGTGGTCAATCCCCTCGCACAGCAACTATCCGGCCGACGCTCGCGAGCACATGGCGCAGGCCGCTACGGCGCTTTTGGACGTCGAAATCCTAGGTGTGGCCAGTTCCAATCCGGGCGACCAGGAAGCGTATCGGCGTGATCACGCCCGATCCGCAAAAGCTGAAAGTGGGCCAGGTCGGAGTGGGCACGCGCGTCACACTGAAGGACGACAAGGACAAGGTCCTGGCTGATCTGATCATCGGCAAGGAATTCAAGGACCAGCCGAACATTCGTCACGTGCGCCGGCCCGACCGCGACCAGATCTATCGCGTCAGCCTCAAGACCGACAAGCTGTCGACCAAGTTCGAGGATTGGATCGAGAAGGATCTGCTCAAGCTCAACGCCTTCGACGTGCGCGAAGTCGGACTCAACGATTATTCGTCGGAAGAAGTCGCCGCTCCCGGCGGAGGCATCGGCCTGCGGATGCATCAACGCAGCCGCATGAAGCTTGGATTTGACGACGCGAAGTCGAGTTGGAGCCTGATCGAGATGGCCCAGTTCGACCAGAAGCGCAATCCGGTGCCCGTGGAAATGGCCGACGACGAAGAGCTCAACAACGAAAAGCTCAACGCGCTGAAGAGCGCGCTCGACGACTTGCAAATCGTCGACGTGGAACGCAAGCCCAAGGGGCTCAGCCAGGATCTGCGTGCCAGCGACGAATTCGTCAAGGATACCGAGGCGCAGGCCTCGTTGATGACGCGTGGCTTCTACCCGGTGGGCGCCGACGGTCAGGTTGAAATCTACTCCAGCGAAGGCGAAGCCACATGCACCACGAAAGACGGCGTGAAGTACATTTTGCGTTTCGGCCAGTTGGCCGGCGGCGCGGACAACAAGGACGACAAGCAGCCGGACGGAAAGGAAGCCAAGAACCCGGCGTTGAATCGCTTCTTGTTCGTGATGGCCCAGTTCGACGAAGGCCAGATTCCCAAGCCGCAGCTCGAGCCGGAGCCAGGGCAGGAACCGCCCGCCGCCCCGAAGGCTGACGACACGAAGGCCGACGAACCGGCGCCCGACGCGCCCAAGGCCGAAGAAAAGAAGACTAACGCCGCGAAGGTTCCCACGCTGAAGGCGGCCCCGCCAAAGCCGGCGGCCAAGAAGGCCGAGCCCAACGTGCCGCAGAAAAAGACCGCCGCCGGCCAAGAGGAACAACCCGCTGCAGCCGACGCACCGAAGGCCGATGTACCCCAGGGCGAGACGAAGGGCGCCGAGTCGAAGGATGCCGACAAGAAAGGCGCGCAGGAAAAGACGACGACGCCAAAGTCGCTGAACCGGCAAGTCCCGAGGAAGAAAAGCGAATTGCGATTCAAAAGGAAAACAAGCGCCGGCAAAGCGACTACGACGACGCGGTCAAAAAGGGTCAGGACCGCGTCAAGGAGCTTAATGATCGATTTGCCGATTGGTACTTCATCATCTCCGACGACGTCTACAAGAAGATTCATCTCGGCCGCGCCGACATCGTGCAGAAGAAGGCGGCGAAAGACGAAACCGAAAAGAAGCCCGAAGACGCCGAGCTGTTGAAGCAACTTCAAAAGGGGCAGCAGCCCGAATAGGCTCTTGGCGCGCTATGCGGGCACTTCGGTGCCCAGCTCGCGCAAGAACTCGAGCGTGAAGATGCCCGTGTCGTGGCCGTCGCTGAACGCGATGGAGTAGGCGTAGTTGCCCACCGGCTTCATGCCCAGGATTTTCAGCGGGCGGGCCTCGGCCATCGAAAGCACGTTCAGGCCGCTGGACGGTTGAGGCGGCTTGGCCCGCTGTTCGCGACAGGTGGCGCAAGGACAGCTCTTGCGCAGCTGGCCAAACGTGATCTCACGCTTCTGGCCGTCGCTCCACTCGATCAACAACCGGTCGTCGCCGCGGAGCTCCAGTTTGCTGGGTTGCAAATCCATGGCTTCGATTAAGTCACTCCAATTCTCGTAGCGCAGTCAACAGCCGCTCGACTTCCGCGCTCGTGTTATAGTGCAACAAGCCCAGCCGCACGAGCCCCGACGGCTCAAGGCCCAACGACTCGGTCGTTTCCAGCGCGTAAAAGTTTCCGTGCCAGGCGAAGATGCCGCGCATGCTCAAATGGTCGGCCAGCTCGACCGGCGACAGCTTTCGGTGCGTGATCGAAACGGTCGGCACCCGCTCATGCTGGCGGGCCGGATTCGAGATGCCCCAGATCCGCACGCTCGGCAGTTCGGCCAGGCCGGTGATGAGCTGCCGGCAGAGCTGCCGCTCGTAGTCTCCAATGGCGGCAAACGCGGCCACGATCGCGGCGCGGCGATTCGGCGCTTGCGGCGAAAGCTGCCGTCCCACGTCGGCCAGGTATTCGATCGCGGCCAGCACGCCGGCAATGCCTTCGTGATTCTGCGTGCCGGTCATCCACTTGTCGGGCAAGCTATCGGCCGCCGGGCGAACTTTGTACGCCGCTAGCGCGGCCAGCCGCTCGGGGCGTCCCCACAGGATGCCGACGTGCGGACCGAAAAACTTGTACGCCGAGCAAGCCAGGTAATCGCAATCCCAGCCGGCAACGTCGATCAGCGCGTGCGGAGCATAATGCACGGCGTCGAGAAACACTTCCGCGCCTGCCGCGTGAGCCGAGCGGCAGATCTCGGCCACCGGGTTGATCGTGCCGACCGCGTTCGACGCGCAGCCCACGGCCACCAGCCTCGTGCGCGGCGAGAGCGCGCCGTTGAGCTGATCCATGTCCAGCGTGCAATCGTGCGCGTGAAAGTCGACCCAGCGGACCGTGGCTCCCGCGTCGCGCGCCGCCAGCACCCAGGGGCTGACGTTGGCATCGTGGTCGAGCCGGGTCACGATCACTTCATCGCCCGCGCGCCAGGTGCGCGCCAGGGCCCGGCTGAATGCGAACGTGAGCGAGGTCATGTTCGCGCCGAAAATGGTTCCCTCAGACGACGTCGTGCCCAGCAGATCGGCCACGGCTTCGTGCGCCGCGCCGAGCATGGCGTCGCTCTCGCGGCTGGTGATGAAACGGCCGCCGTGATTCGCGTTGCGTTCGGCCAGGTAGCGGCTAATGGCATCAATCACCCCCTGGGGAACCTGGCTTCCGGCCGGGCCGTCCAAATACACGGCCGCCTGACCGTCGACTTGACGCGCAATCGCCGGAAACTGCTGGCGGCACCATGCGACAGGGAACGATCGAGAAGCGAGGACGGACATCAGGGTGCACCTTCCTGGTCGGCGTCTTTCCAGTCGGTGACGAACATGCAGCCGGGACTGTGCGTGATGGCAAACTCACAGGCCTCGGTGCAAATTGCCACCTGCGGCGTCACTCCGCAAGCCCAAAACAGGGGTACTTCGCCGGGATGGATCGTGACGGGCTCGCCAAAATCGGGGCGCGACAAGTCGTCGATTCCCAGTTCGGCCGGATTGCCGACGTGCACCGGCGCGCCGTGCATCGTCGGGTAGCGGCCCGTAATGCGGATGACTTCGTCGACTTGCTGCCGCGGACAGGGACGCATGCTGACCACCAGGTTGCCTGCAAATCGTCCGGCCGGCCGGCAGGGCGCGAAGTTCGGTACATCGGAACGTTGCGCCCCTCTTCAAGATGCCGCACGCGCATGCCCGAGCGCACCAGGGCGTTTTCGAACGTAAACGAGCAGCCCAGCAGGAAGCCGACCAGGTCGTCGCGCCACAGGTGCCGCACGTCGATCGGCTCGTCGGGCTCGGGCCGGCCGCGGCGAAAGACTCGGTAGCGGGGCACGTCGCTGCGCAGATCGGCCCCGGACGCACACCCGCGCGGCTCGGGGTCGCCCGGCGCGGTTTGCTCGAGCAGCGGGCAGGGGCGCGGATTGAGGCGGCAGAACTCGGCGAATTCGGCGCTCTCGGCCGCCGGCAGAATCACCAGATTGGCCTGCACGAACCCGCGCGCCAAACCCGCGGTCGGACCGGTCCATCCGCCGGCGCGGATTCGGTCGCGCAATTCGGAGGCCGTGACGTCAGCCAATTCATGCGCGGAAATTATTGGGCGGTCGGTTTGCATCGCTCATCGATGAATCGTTTTCCCTTGCCCTCGACGCGGGGCAAACTGCCCAGCGGCACCGCTTGCACCTCCACTTTCAATCCCAGCCGTAGGTTCAACTCGGTCGCCACGCGGTCGGGCTCGTTGAGACGATCCTCGACTTCCACCAGCAGTTGGTCCATTGCGCCGATCGTGCGCGCCGTCATGCGATATTCGATCACTTCCGGAAAGCTGCGCAGAATATGTTCGATGGAACTGGGGAAGATATTGACGCCGCGAATCACCATCATGTCGTCGGCGCGGCTCAGCACGCCGCCTTCGAGAAACACGAAGCGATTCGGCCCAGGATGCCGCCAGGTGGGCCGCACCAGATCGCCGGTGCGATAGCGAATGATCGGGCTGCCGGCGCGGCCCAAGTTGGTCAGGACCAATTCGGCCAGCTCGCCTTCGGCGGCCGTCTTGCCGGTTTCGACCGAGAGAAACTCGGCGACGAAATCGTTTTCGTTGACGTAGAGGCCCTGGCCGTGCAAGTTGCCGTATCCCCAGGGGCCGACTTCCGTGGCCCCGCTGTGATCAAGCACGCAGGCCTTCCATGTGGTCTCGATGCGGGCGCGGATGGCCGGCACGCTGCCCCCCGGCTCGCCGGCGAGAATCAACTGCCGCACCTCCATCTCGCCGACGTCGATCTGGTTGTCGGCGGCGACCTCGGCCATGTGCAGCGCGTAGCTGGGGGTGCAAAAGATGGCGGTGGCCTTGCTCGTGCGCAGCAATTCCAGCCGCGCCAGCGTGCCCATTCCTCCGCCGGGCACGACCAGACAGCCACGGGCGCAGGCGGCGTCGAACGCGCTCCAAAAGCCGACGAACGGCCCGAAGGAAAACGCCATCAGCACGCGGTCGCCGGCTTCGAGCTCGGCCGCGTCGAGGACGAACTGCCAGCAATCGATCCACCAGGACCAGTCCGCCTGCGTGTCGAGCACTACCAGTGGCCGTCCGCGTGTGCCTGAGGTTTGGTGAAAGCGCGTGTACTGGTTGATGGGAAATGTTAGATTGGCCGCCAGTTCGCCCCCTTGGCGAGACGTGAGCAGCTCCTCCTTGAACGTGAAGGGCAGCTCGTGGAGCTCGTCGAGCGAGCGCAGCGGTCCGTCGGCGGCTTGCAATCGTGGGGCCGAAATCTTGCTGAGCTTTTCGGCATAGAACCGATTTTGCGGCAAGATGGCCTTGAGGAGCCGATTCAGTCGGCCCAACTGATGCTCTGCCAGCGCTGCCGAGTCCAGGCCTTCCAGCCGTCGCCGCTCTTGATGGGTCGTGGTGATCATTTGACAAATCATAAGGTTCGTCCGGTGGGCTGGCCAGCGGGCACCCTCGGCACGCTGCGTAACTGCCCCCTGGGGTTGGCAGTCCGGCTTGCAACCTATCCGAGAACCGTTTCGGCGAAGGGGACAGTCCCATTTTTCTCTGAGGACTCCGAAAAATCGGGACAGTCCCCGGCGGTTCTCGGATAGGTTCTTGGTAGAATCACTCGGCGTTCCTGGTGTCCGGCAGTGCGCTCCCGCTGTTCCTGCTGGTCGAATCCTCACCCGTTCAGTGTCTGCGCTCTATGTCCAATGCCCCTCACAAAGCGTCCTTGCTGGTCATCTTTCTCACGGTGTTTATCGATCTGCTCGGCTTCGGCATGGTGTTGCCGCTGCTGCCGATCTACGCCAAGGATTTCGCCGCACAACTGGGCCTGGAAGAGGGGCACTCGCGGGTGGGCCTGCTGATCGGGATGCTGATGTCCAGCTTTTCGTTGATGCAGTTTTTATTTGCTCCGCTGTGGGGCCGGCTTTCCGACCGCATCGGCCGGCGGCCGGTGCTGATGGTCGGGCTGGGCGGATCGGTCGTGTTCTACACGATGTTCGGGATCGCCACGATTTTCAAAAGCCTGCCGCTGTTGTTCGTGTCGCGCATTGGTGCCGGCATTGCCGGCGCGACGATATCGACCGCTCAGGCCTACATCGCCGACGCGACCAGTCTGGAAAACCGCGCCAAGGGCATGGCACTCGTCGGGGCGGCGTTCGGTTTGGGGTTCACCTTCGGCCCGCTGTTTGGGTTTCTGGCGGTTCCCAGCGGCTCGGGCGATCCGGGGCCCGGGCCGGGTTACGCAGCGGCAGCGCTGTCGGCCGTGGCGTTGGCGCTGGCGTATTTCAAACTGCCCGAGAGCCTCAAGCCGGGAAACGAGGCCGCCGAGCGGCGCTGGTTCAATCCGACCGCTTTGCGCGAAGCGCTTTCGGTGCCATCGATCGGCTTACTGCTGTTGGCGATCTTCGTATGCATTTTTTCGTTCGCCAATTTCGAATCGACGCTTTCCTTGATGGTCAGCGCCAAGGACGGGGGCTACGCATTTGATTTCAAACAGGTGTGTCTCACGTTCGCGTTCATCGGCTTCATCCTCACGCTGGTGCAGGGGGGCGTCGTGCGGCGGCTGTCGGGACGCATTTCGGAAAGCGTGATGGCCATCACCGGCACCTTAATTGAAATTGCCGGTTTCGCCTTGCTGGCCCGCGCCACGACACATGCCTCGCTGGGCCTGTTGCTCTGCGGCCTGGCGGTTGTCGTCAGCGGGTTCGCGTTCATTACGCCGTCGCTCAATTCGCTGCTGTCGCGCTGGAGCGATCCGACGAAGCAGGGAGGCATTTTGGGGATCGGGCAAAGCATCGCCTCGCTGGCGCGGATTCTGGGCCCGATGGTCGGCGTCCCGTTGTTCGAAAACCGGGCGCTGGCCGAGACCTTGGGCGTCCAGAGCGCTGAGCTGCCGATGTTCCTGGCCACGTCGCTGATGGCGCTGGGTCTGCTGCTGGTGGTCGTCGCCAGCCGCCGCGGGCGCGATTGGCACCAAGGAAGGATGAAGGCGGAAGGATGAAAACGGAAGGCAAATGAATTTCTCCTCTTCTTGGTGCTCTTGGTGCCTTCGTGGTTCAAACATCCTCGTCCCATTTCAAAAAGGCCAGGGCGGTTAGCCCGGCGCACAGCGCGACATTGAATCGCAACCGCGACTTAAAATGATTCGTGCGCCGCTGCTTCCTCGCGGAGGCCGAGGCTGTTCTTGTACTGCAAAAAATGCTTCGGCTGGAGGAAGCAGCATTGCAGCGGGTCGGTACCGGAGCTTCCCACGGAGACGTTGTACTGCCCAGTCCAAGATGCCGACCGCATCCCTGGGTTCAACGCCGTGGCCACACGGACATTCCCAAAACGGCTCGCGAGCCTCCGGCACGCAGATCGCGTCCACGCGCTTCGAGGCAGTCAAATACCACTGCGCAGCCTGCTCTTGCGAGCAGACTTTGACGGGGGCGGCCCAAGAACAAAGCAGGCCTTCCGTCCATTAACACAGATCTGAAGTGACAGTCCGTCTCGGCTGGATGCAGTATTACCAAAAGTGCTGGCACACTTTCAACACAAGTTTCCGGCCACCCCCTGAGAAATGTGAAAGGGATTAGGGTTTAGGGGTTGGGGTTCAGGGACGGAAGAACGAGGAACGGACAAAGAGCTCTCGCGTGCGCGGCGGTATGCTGCGCGCGTTCACTGAACCCTGCACCCGGGACCCTGAACCCTCGCTTCGACTCCCTCACCCCGGCCCTCTCCAGCTCGACAGAGCTCGCTACGGGCCGGCGGGAGAGGGGGTCATGCCGAATCCGCCGCCGCCGGGGGTTTCGATTGAAAGCACGTCACCGGCTTGCGCGGTGAACTGGGCTCGGCCGGACAGGTGTTCGACGGTGCCGTCGGCACGAGTCAGCGTGTTGTGACCCAGCGCGCCGGGTGATCCGCCCGCCAGGCCGAAGGGCGGATAGGGGCCGCGGCGCTGGGAAAGAATCGATACTTCCAGCGGCTTCAGAAACTCCAACCGCCGCACGACGCCGTCGCCGCCGCGGTGCGCTGCCCGCGCCGCCCGATCCGCGGCGAATCGAGAACTCGTGCACGCGCACCGGATAGCGGCGCTCGAGAACTTCGGGATCGGTGAGCCGGGTGTTGGTCATGTGCGTGTGGACGGCGTCGGCTCCGTCGGCGTCGCGCGTCGCGCCCGATCCGCCGCAGATCGTCTCGTAATAGCCGAACGTCGCGTCGCCGAACAGCAGGTTGTTCATCGTTCCCTGGCTGGCTGCCGCCAGGCCGAGCGCGCCCAGCAGCACGTCGACGACGCGTTGCGACGTTTCGACGTTGCCGCCCACGACGGCCGGGCAGTCCTCGGCGCGTGCTCGCCTCGGGCGGATTGAGCAGGCCCGGCGGAATGATGATCTCGACCGGGGCCAGCACGCCCTGGTTGAGCGGGATGTCTTCGGCGAGCAGGCAGCGCAGCACGTACATCACGGCCGCGGTCGATGATCGCGCGGTTGGCGTTCAGGTTGCCCGCGCTGACCGGCGCCGGTGCCGGTGAAGTCGATGGTGGCACGGTCGCCGACGATCGTGATCGTGACGGCGATCGGCGTGCCGTCGTCGAGGTGGTCGACGATACGGATATTGTCCCGGCGCCAGACTGCGTCAAGGCCTGGCGAACTTTTTGTTCGGCGGCCGATTGAATGTGCCGCATGTAGGCCGACACCACATCGAGCGTGTACCGCTCGACAAGCCGCGTCAGATCGCCTGCTCCGCGATGGTTGGCGGCCACTTGGGCCGCGACGTCGGCCAGATTGGCGTCGATGGCCCGCGTCGGATGCGGCGGGGAAATCAGCAGAGCGCGAAACGCGTCCCAGCGAGCCGTGCCCGCGTCGACCAGTTTGAAATTGCGAATCAGCACGCCTTCTTCGGCCAGGTTTCGCGAGAAGGGGGGCATCGAGCCGGGCGTGATTCCGCCGAACTCGGCATGATGGGCCCGGCTGGCGGTGAAGAACAGTAGCTGGCCGTGCGCGTCGTGCACGGGCGTGACCACGGTCACGTCGGGCAGATGCGAGCCGCCGCGGTACGGGTCGTTGGTCACGAAGACGTCGCCTGGCGCGAATCGGCCGATTGTCGGCGATGATCCGGCGCACGGTTTCGGCCATCGCGCCCAGGTGGACCGGAATGTGCGGAGCGTTGACCACCAGGTCGCCGGTGGGCGTGAACAGGGCGCAGCTGAAGTCGAGCCGCTCCTTCACGTTGACGCTGCTGGAGGTGTTGCGCAGCGTAATGCCCATCTGTTCGGCGATGGCCGCGAACTGATTGTTGAAGATTTCGAGCATCACCGGGTCGGCGGTCGTGGCGACCGACGCTTCCGGTCCGCGGCTTCCCGTTTCGACGACCAGCAGCTCGCCTTGGCTGAGAACCTCGGCTTCCCAGCCCGGGTCGATGACGGTCGTGGAGGCGGACTCGCAGACGATGGCCGGCCCGAGAATGCGATTGCCAGGCCGCAGTTGGGAGCGCTCGAAAACTTGCGTCGGCAAAAGCTGGGAGTCGAAATACGCGTCGGTACTGCGAGAACTGGTTGCTGGCTGAGGGTCGACTTGGCGTGAGGATTCGAGCGGCAGCGACGATTGTCCGCGGGCGTCGACCCGCAGGGCGACGATTTCCAGCTCGCGACCTTCGTGCACGTAGCCATATAGCTTGCGATGCTCGGCAGCGAAGGCTTCGGCGCGTGTGCGCGGTGTCTTCGACACCGTGTCGCATGGAGTCTACGGCGGGACACAGGACGGACAGCGACGCTTCGAGGCCGCGATAGCGAAGCTCGAGCCAGCGGCTGACGGTGATCCGCTGGCGGGCGATCCCTTCGGCCAGTACGCCCTCCAAAGCCTCTTGTTCGAGTCGCTGGAACACCGGCTCGGCGTCGGCCAGGACGGCCGGGCAGAGCGTCTGGTAGAGACCGGCCACGCGGTGCCGCTCGACGTCGGCCAGGCCGATGCCGTAGGCGCTCAGCAGTCCGGCGTGCGGATGATGCAGGATCCTGGGGATGCCCAATTCGCGGGCCACGGCGCAGGCATGCTGGCCCGCGGCGCCGCCAAAGGGGACCAGTACGTAGTCGCGGGGATCGCAACCCTTGGCGACGGAAATCGAGCCAATTGCCTTGGCCATGTTGGCGTTGGCCACTCGCGCCAGGCCATCGGCCAACTCCAGCGGGGCGTATCGGCGAGCGGTTGCGCGTTCGATCTCGTCGATGAGCTCGGCGAGTCGGGCTTCCGCGGCTGCACGGTCGAGCGGAAATGGAAAGCGCTCGGGCAGAATCTTTCCGAACAGGAAATTGACGTCGGTAATCGTCAGTGGCCCGCCGCGTCCATAGCAGGCCGGGCCCGGATCGGCGCCGGCGCTGTCGGGCCCGACGACCAGCTTGACGCCGTCGAAGCGACAGATCGAGCCGCCGCCGGCGGCCACCGTTTCGATGGCCATCATCGGCGCCACGACGCGCACGCCGGACTTTTCGGTTTCGAATTCGAGTTCGTAACGTCCGTCGAATCGCGAGACGTCGGTGCTGGTGCCGCCCATGTCGAAGCCGATGGCCCGCTGGAAGCCGGCGGCCTGGGCCACGCGCGAAAAGCCGACCACTCCGCCGGCCGGGCCCGACAGAATGCTGTCCTTGCCGACGAACTGCTCGGCGTCAACGAGTCCTCCGGCGGAGGTCAGAATGCGCAGCGAACTTCCTTTCAGTTCGTCGCGCAGGCCGCGCACGTAGCGGCGGAGCAGGGGATTCAAGTATGCGTCCATCACGGTCGTATCGCCGCGCGAAACGATCTTGACCAGCGGCGCGATCCGGCTGGAGACGCTGACTTCGTCGAACCCCACTTCGCGTGCGATCTCTGCCAGGAGCTCTTCGTGGTCGGCCCGGACAAAGCCGTGCAGCAGGCAAATGGCGAGCGACTCGATTCCTTGCTGCTTGAGCTCGGCGAGCTGCCTACGCACCCGCGCTCGATCGGGCGCTTGTAGCACGTTGCCCTCGGCATCCGTGCGCTCGTCGATTTCGATCACGGCCGCGAACAGCGGGGGCGGCTTGCGGATCGCGAGATCGAAGAGTCGCGGGCGATTCTGGTAGCCGATGGTCAGAATGTCGCCGAATCCGCGCGTCGTGACCAGGGCCGTTTTGGCGCCGCGGCGGGTGATCAGCGCGTTGGTGCCGCGAGTCGTTCCCAGTCGCACGGCCACCGCTGGAACTGGTTCGGCCAGCGGCAGGCCGAGCAGGTAGCGGATTGCCACCAGCGGCGCCTCGGCGTCGCAGAATAGTTCGTATGCCTGCCCCACAGCGGGATCTTTTTCACACGGCGTGGCAAGCAACAACGCTCCGCGCCGTCGGTCGAACCGCGCGACGGTGGTTTCGTAGGTCGTTCGTCCGCTGGCATCGACGAACCGCAGTCGAAATCCGGTCCAGATGTTGTCGGGGTCGACGCGGCGCGCGGGGTCGACAATTTCCAGCCTCGATGTACCCTCGGCGCTGGCTCCCTTGATGACGCCGGAGCTGAGCACTTTGTAGTGCGCCAGGCTGCCGCCGTGCGCTGCGCAAAGCTGTCGGTGAAGGTCCCGCCGACGTCGATCCAAAACTCCCAATCGGCCATGCGGACTTTCGCCCCGGCGGGCTTCGGACGGTTTTCTAGGTCTTGGCCGGCTGCGGTTGGGGAACCTCGACCGGCTCAAAACCTTGCAAGTTTTGCGGAATGCTCTTGTGCACGCAGACCATATTGAACGAAGCAACGTTCGGAAAGACGTTTTCGGGGTTGCCGAAGAAATTGTTGGGGCTGAAGTAATAGGGTTTATGCCAGTACATGTTGTAGCTCAACGAATCGATGAAGCGGACGAGATCGTCCGATTTCTCCGGCTTGTCGTTTTCGACGTACATCACCGGTTGGAACCGTTCGATGACATGTACCGCTCCGCGCAGCACCTGCTCTTCCATGCCCTCGACGTCGATCTTGAGGAAATTGCAACGTTTCATCGGTTTGCTGTCGAGCGTGACCACCGGCACTTCCTCGCCAACCTCGTACTTGCCCAGCGACATTCCGCCGAAGTTGTTAATGCGTGCAAAATCGAGCGTCGGAACCTTGATCGACCCGCTCTCGGCGCCAACCGCCTCGTGCAAGGCGATGACGTTCGAAAGGTTGTTCAGGGCGACGTTGGCGCACAGCGCCTGGAACACGATCCGCTGGGGTTCGAAGGCCACCACGCGGCCCTCGGGGCCGACGTGCCGGGCCAGAAAGATGGTATGCGCGCCGTAGTTGGCGCCCACCTCGACGACGAAGTCGCCTGGCCGGACGATTTGGCGGAACAAAGCCACTTCCTCTTCGGAGTATTCGCCATAGAGGTCGAGCGAGCGACCGATGTACATGTCGTGGAAGTTGTAAAGCATCTGCCCGTGACGACAGGCCTTTTGACGATGAATCTCTGGAAACGTGTGCAAGTTCATCCTCCGCTGGAAATCCGCGATCTAGCGGGCCGGCGATCTGGCGGCCGCGAGCGTTGCAAGTTGGGTTTTCATGCTTTCAAACACGCTTTGCCAATCTCCTTGCCGGGGCTGACGAAACAGGCGCATGGTCGGATACCACGGACTGTCGGGCCGATCGCTCATCCAGCGCCATTCTGGCGACGACGAAAGCGCAACCCAAACCGGCACTCCCAAGCCCCCAGCCAAATGAGCCGCGGCCGTGTCGGAAGTGACGACCAGATCCAGACTGCACATCACCGCGGCGGTGTCCATGAACGCACCGGCGTCCCCATCTAGCGTACTGCCCAAATCGACGACGGTAAACTGGCCCTCAAGGGCGGCCAATTGTTCGACGCCGGCATTTTTTTGCAAGCTGATGAGCTGGACAGCGGGAACTTCCGCCAGCGGGGCGAACTCGCCGAGCGGGATGGAGCGAAAGTGGTCGAACATGTAGGCCGCGTTCCCTTGCCAGACGATGCCCACTTTGAAGCCCGGCACGCCACGCAAACGGCCCCGCCAGTTCTTGAGCAACCTGGGTTCGGCGGCCAGATAGGGGACGTCGGCCGGAATCGATTCGAGCGTGGTGCCGAACAACCCGGGCAAGCTCATCAAAGGCGCGTGCACGTCGAACTGCGGCAGCGGCGACCCGCCAGCGATCACTCCGGTAAAGCCGGACGCCTTCAACAGCGGGGCAAGTGCCGCGGGAGCTTCGAAGAGCACGGTGCCTCCGCATCCCCCAGCCCGTTTGAGATAGCGAACGAAATGCAGCGTGTCGCCCAGGCCTTGCTCGGCGTGGACCAACAAGGTTCGCCCGGCGAGCGGCGAACCATCCCACTCGGGTCCGTCCAAGCGGCGCGCCTTGTAGTCTTCGCATTGGAATCGCCAGTGGTAGTCTTGCCACCCCTGCGACAAATTGCCCTGACTCAAGTGGACGAACGATCGGTTGTAGTACGCTTCGGCGTAGTCGGGTTTGATGCGGATTGCCTCGGCGTAACTGGCCAGGGCTTCGTCGATGCGATGCAGAAAATGCAACGCGGCCGCGAGGCAGTAGTGCGCCCGGTAATGGCTGGGATCCACCGCTATGGCGCGTCGATGATACTCGATCGCCTCTTCCGTTCTTCCCAGCATTTGCAACGCGGAACCGGCGCCGGACAGCCCGTCCGCCGAATCGGGCTTCAGTTCGAGCAGCTTGCGGCAAAGCGCGAGCGCCGAATCGAACTGCTTTTGATTCTGCCGGATTGCGGCCAGGTTATTGTAGGCCTCGCAAAAATCGGGACGCAATTCGATTGCCTTTTGGCACCAGACCGCCGCCGCTTCGTAGTCTTTTTTGTCCTGCAACACGGAACCCAGGTTGTTCATCGCTTCGGCCGAATCAGGATTGGCGGCCAGCGCCAGGCGAAAGCACTGCTCGGCCTGGTCGAACTGGCGCAGGCCCCGATGGGCGCAGCCCAGATTGTTCTGGGCTTCGGAGCGACGCGGTTCCAACAGGACTACCGCCTGGAGGGACTGGATCGCGGCCTCCAGTTTGCCTTGTGCTTGCAGCAGCGAGCCGAGTTGGAAGTGGGCTTCGACGTGGCGCGGCTCGATTGCCAGCGCTTGCCGCCAGGTGTCTTCAGCCTCGCGGCTTTTGCCGAGCCGCATTTGGACGCCGGCGAGGCTTGTCAATGCCTTCAGATAGCCGCTCCGGGCTGCCAGTGCCGCGCGGTAGCACTGCTCGGCCTCGGCCCACTGCTGGCGGTCGCGCAATAGATTGCCGAGATTAAACTGCGCTTCGGCAAACCGCGGATTGAGCTGCACTGCGCGGCGGTAACCTTCAATAGCCGCGTCGCTCTGGCCTTGCAGAGCAACGAGCGCCGCGAGGTTGTAATGAGCCTGTGGGTCGAGTTCGTTCAGTTGCAAGGAGCGGCGCAGGCTGTGCTCGGCTTTTTCAAGCTGGGCCAGTGCGCCGTAAACGGCCCCGAGATGGTTGTGGTAGGTCGGCTTCGTGTCGTCGATCGCGATTGCCCGCGATATCGACTCGACGGCTTCGGCGTTTCGGCCGCACTGGTGCGCGGCCACGCCGAACAGATGCCAGGCGTCGGCGTGTTGCGGGTCGGCGTCGAGAATCTGGCGGTAGATCTGTTCGGCCCGCGGCAACTCGCCGCGCTGATGATGAGCCAGCGCGATCGCCAGGGCTTCGGGAATCGTGGTCACAAAACACCCTTACGGTTGGCCGACCGCGAACAGGTGTGATTCGGTGCGCAGGAACATTCGACCGCCGGCGACGGCGGGGCTGGAGCGGCACGTTTCGCCGAGCGGGCTGCGTCCCAATAACTTAAATTTATCCGAGGCGGCCAGGCTGACAACCTCGCCGTCGGTCGAGATGCCGTAAATGCGTTCGGCCACGCGCACCGGCGAGCTCGAGTAGCTGCCCCCCACCCGTTCGCGCCAGTGGATTTTTCCGCTGGAGCCGTCGATGCACGTCACGATGCCTTTGTCTCCCCATAGAAACACCAAGTCGCCGCTCGCCACCAGCGACGGGACATAAGGGGCCGAGGTTTTGTCGATCTGATAGACCAATTCGGCCTCACCGTGGCCCGAGGCGGGGGGCCGCACGGCGGCGAGCGTGTTGTTGCCGCTCCCTTCGCCGCAGGTGGCCAGGATCAGCCCGGCTACAATGATGGGCGAACCGACTGGCCGGCGCTCCAACACGGCGGCTTCCCAATTCGTCTGGCCGTTGGCCGGATCAATGCTCGTGATGCCGTGTGCCCAACCACAGACAATGAGCTGCGCCGCTGCGCCAGAGGGTTGATAGACGCACGGGCTGGCATACGAGGCGTTTTGCATCTCGTGCACTTTGCGAGGGACCTTCCAGCGAATGGCCCCGCTGGCGCGATCGACCGCTACCAAAAAACTCTCGCCGTCCTGATCGTTGGTGATGATCACCAGATCGTCGTACAGAATCGGCGACGCGCCGAAGCCGTGCATGCTGGTGAACGTGCCCAGGTCGACGCGCCACGCCTCGCGGCCATCGTGCTTCAGCGCAATCAGCGTAAATTCGTCCGGCGTGGCCCAGGCGCAATACACGCGATCGGCGTCGACGGCCGGAGTGCTCGAAGCCAGGCTATTCTGCTGGTGCACCGCATGCGTCTTGGCCGGATAATCTTGCCGCCACAGCGGCTTCCCGTCGACTGCCGACAGGCACAGGACATAACGCGTGCCGTCCTCGGGATTGGCACTGGTCAGGAAAACTTTTTGGCCCCACAACACGGGCGAGCCGTGACCCTTGCCGCTCAGCGTGGCCTTCCAGAGATAATCATTCGGGCCCCAACTGGCTGGGATCGTAGTCGCTTCGCTTTGGCCGGAGCCGTTGGGGCCACGGAAGCGAGTCCACTCCTGAGCCAGGCTGGTCGAAGCGAGCGACGCGATGGCGATGACCGACGAGGCGAATGCGAACTTCACTGTTGGACAGAAGCGAGATCGTCCCCACGGACTGGATAGCGATGGACAAGCCATGTCTTGATTCCCGGGAGTTGGTTCCGAGCGCTTTGAGCGGTTCAGCGCACGATGCCGTAATGTTCGATCTTACGATACAGCGTGGCCCGCCCGATGCCCAGCAGGTGGGCGGCCTCGGGCACGCTTCCGCTGGCACGATGCAGGGCTTCGTTGATGAGCCGCTTCTCCCAATGGTCGAGACTGAGCGATTCGAGCTCGCCATTGACCGGCTCGTGCAAGCCCAGGTCAGTCACCTTGATTTCTCGACCCTCGGCTAGCACCACGGCGCTGTCGATGACGTTGCGCAACTGGCGGACGTTGCCGGGCCACGGGTAAGCGAGCAATTTCTGGCGGGCATTCTCGCAGAGCGTCAGCCCCGGCCGACCATGCTGGCGGCGGAAGTGATCGAGGAAGAAATCGACCAACAGCCCGATGTCTTCGCCCCGTTCGCGCAATGGCGGAGCGGAAAGCTCGAAGACCGTCAGCCGATAGTACAGATCTTCGCGGAATTTGCGCTGGCGAACGTAGGTTTGCAAATCCTGATTGGTGGCCGTGATCATGCGCACGTCGACGCTGACTTCTTTTTGCGCCGACGGGCAGGAACGGGTGGCCCTCGAGGATGCGCAATAGCTTGGCCTGGCCCTCGAGCGTCATCTCGCCGACTTCGTCCAAAAACAGCGTGCCCAAATCGGCTTGCTGGAAGAAACCGATGTGATCGCGATCGGCGCCGGTGAACGAGCCCGATTTGTGGCCGAACAATTGGCTATCCATCAGGTCCGGAGGAATCGCGGCGCAATTGACGCACAGCATCGGGCGATCGGCCCGCGAGCTGGCCTGATGCAAGGCCCGTGCGATCAACTCCTTGCCGGTACCGCTTTCGCCGGTGATCAACACGCAGCCGGTGGCGCGCGTCATGCGATTGATCTTGGACTTCAACTCGAGCATGGCCGGGCTGTTGCCGATGATTTCGCCCTGGTCGGGCAACTTTGCCATCAAGTGTTCATAGTCCGTGGTCAAGCTCCGCTCGCGCTGCGCGCGCATGAGCGCAACGGTGGTGAGGTTCGCCAGCGAAATCGTGAAATCGAAATCGGACTGGCGGAACCGCCCGTGTTCGAGATACACGTGGATGGCGCCCAGGATTGATCCGGCATTCACCATGGGCACGCACAGCGCGTCGGCATAGTGTTGCAGGTTGTCGATCGGTTCGCCGACGCGTTGATTGGCCACCCAGATGGCTTGCCCCTGCTGGCAGACCATGTCGGTCAGCGTCTTGCTGAGCGTCACGTGCTGTGTGGCGTCGGGCGGAATCACGAGGCGGGGTTTCAAATCGCCTTCGTCGGTGAGCCAGAGAAAACCGCTCAGCGTGGCATGCGTCCACTCCATCAGCAGCACCAGCGACGCGCGAACGACCTCGTCGGGCGACTCGCAGCCCAGCAGCTTGATACTGAACTGATAGAGCAGGAGCATCTCTTGCGATCGCCTTGAGTCGGACGGCGCCGCGACCGCGCTGGGATCGGCGGGCACGCCGGAAACCGGCTGATTGCGAATCACCGTTTCGGTCAGCGCGCCGTCCTCGACCGAATCGACCGTCGGCGGCTGATCGGTGAGGTGGAATTCGAACTCGGTCGAGCCGACCCGCACTTGATGCCCGTCGGCCAGCACGGCGTCGTCGATCTTCTGGTCGTTGACATACGTGCCGTTTCGGCTGCCCACGTCGCGGATGTGCCAGGCGCCGCGGTCATGCACGACAATCGCATGCACCCGCGAACAGAGCGGATCGCCCAGCATGATGGCGCACTCGGGATCGCGACCGATGCGATTCTCCTCGGTCGAGTCGAGCAGGAAACTGACGCCCGCGCGACTGCCGGCGGTCATGGTCAGGTAGATGTACACTTGGGCTGGGCCGTTCGCTGATGGACTGGAGCGGTGGGTGCGAGCCGGGTCGATGTCGACCCCAAAAGTGCTGCCAGTATAGCACGTGCGAATCTCGGCGGGGACTAGGGGATTCGGGTAAGATCCCGCGCCGGGAATGGGGCCGCTTCGTGCGGTGCGTAGCACAAGTGAGACCAGGGCCTACAATGAATTATTCGATCCACGAGGCACCAGCGCCCAGCGGCAGCCGGCGGTCAGAACCGATGTCGACACGTTTGAACCAGCACGCGGGACAAGGCGATTGCGGGTTGTTGCTGGTGGGGCACGGATCGCGCGATCCGGAAGGAGTCGAGGAGTTTCTGGCAACCGTGCGTCTGGTGGCCCAAGGCGCCGCTGGGCGACCGGCCGAGCCCTGTTTTCTCGAATTTGCCCGGCCAACCATTGCCGAAGGTTTTGCGACGCTCGCGCGGCGCGGCGTTCGCACCGTGGTGGTCGTGCCCACGTTGCTCTTTTCGGCAGGGCACGTCCAGCGCGACATTCCCGCAGCCGTGGCCGCCATCGCCGCCGACTATCCCAACCTATCGGTCGAGCAGACCGAGCACCTCGGCTGTCACGAGGCACTGGTCGAGCTATCGAAATTGCGCTACTTCGAAGCGCTGGCCGGCTTGCGGTCGATGTCGGCCCAGGAGACGGCGCTTGTGATGGTTGGCCGTGGAAGCCACGACGCGCAGGCAACAGCCGAGATGTTGCACTTCGTCGAATTGCGACGACTTGCCGCGTCGGCCGCCCACATTTACGCCAGCTTTATTGCCATGGCCGATCCGCCGCTGGAGCACGTGCTCGCACAGGTCGCGCGCGGGTGCGCGACGCATCGTGGTGCAACCGCACTTGCTCTTTGGCGGCATTCTGTTGGGCCGCATCGCGGACGTCGTGGCACGATTCTCAGAGCGTCATCCGCATGTGCAATGGCTGACAGCGGGGCACCTGGGTCCGGCCGAGCTCGTCGCTCGAGCGATTTTGGAGCGTGCTAATCTGCAAGCGTAGGCCGCGCGAATCGGACCCATTTGCCGATTATCCGATCGCGCCGCGCCCTCGATGGCGCGACCCAAGGGGTGCCTGCCGACGTATGTTAATCATTGAGATGTAATGGCTTTTGGCGAGATGGCTTGAGAGGGGGGGACTTTACGGATGATGCGGATCGTATCGAGAATGCTGATATTGCATTCCAGGGCCGAGCCGTATACGATCCTTTTAACCCGTTTAATTTGCGGCACTTAGGTTTTCTAGGAAATACACCGAGGGACTGTGATGAGCCGATCTACCGCCATTTCGGACCGTGTGCGTTGCTCGCGAGGTTGGTTTAGCGCGATCATGGTGGCGGTTGTTTTGGTCGCCGGCCTGGGCACGGTCCGGCTGGTCCTGGCCGAGGTTGCCGGCCCGCAAAAGAACGATCGGCCGATCACCAAGGCGATCACGATCTTGATGTCGCGTCAGCACTTGACGCGGCATCCCCTGGACGATGAGATCAGCAATCGCTGGTTGACCAACTATCTGAAGATGCTCGACCCCCGCAAGGTCTTCTTCTCGCAGGCGGACGTCGACGCTTTCATGGTCTATCGGAACCAATTGGACGACATGGCCATGCAGGGCGACACCTCATTTGCCTACCGCGTTTTCAATAAGTTCTTGGAGCGAATCGACGACCGCGTGAAGCTGGTCGACGAGCTGTTGCCGCAGAACCACGATTTCACGGTCGACGAATACCTGGTCACCGACCCCGATCAAATCTCATACGCCAAGGACGACGCTGACATGCGCGACCGCTGGCGTAAGCGCATCAAGTTCGAGCTGCTCGACCTGGCTTCGGAAAAGACGAAGCTCGAAGGGAAACCGGCGCAGGACAAGATTTCTCGCCGCTATCACCAGATGGCCAAGCGGATGAAGCAAACCAATGACGACGAGTTGTTGGAGATGTATCTGACCGCGCTGACCACCGCCTACGATCCGCACACGAGCTACATGTCGGCCGACACGCTGGAGAACTTCGAAATCCAGATGCGATTGAATCTTGAGGGCATTGGCGCGGCGTTGGAAGCTCCAGACGGCGAAACCGTGGTCAAGAAAGTCATTCCGGGCGGGGCGGCCGCCAAGGACGGCCGACTCAAGCCCGAGGATCGAATCGTCGGCGTCGGCCAGGGCAACGCGGGCCCGATCGTCAACGTCGCCGACATGAAGCTCAACGACGTGGTGAAGATGATCCGTGGTCATCAAGGCACCACCGTTCGTCTGGCCGTCATGCCGAAGGGCGAAACCGAAAGCAAGATCTACGAAATCATTCGGCAGCAAATCGAGCTGACCGACAGCGAAGCCCGCAGCGTCATTCTCGAAGCCGGCAAGAAACCGGACGGGTCGCCGTATAAGGTCGGCGTCATCAATCTGCCCAGCTTCTACATGGACATGAGCGGTGCCCGGGCCGGCCGCGAGGACTTCAAGAGCACCACGCGCGACGTGTCGAAGCTGCTCAAGGACTTCAATGCGAACAAGGTTGACGCGGTCGTGGTCGATCTGCGGCACAACGGCGGCGGTTCGCTGACCGAATCGATCAAGTTGACCGGCCTGTTCATCGACAACGGCCCGGTCGTGCAGGTCAAGGATTCCGACGGCCAGAAGACCGCAGTACGACGACACCGACCGCGGCGTCGACTGGGCGGGCCCGCTGGTCGTGTTGACCGATAAATTCAGCGCCAGTGCCAGCGAGATCTTTGCCGGCGCGATCCAAGACTACAAGCGCGGCATCGATCGTGGGCGACACCTCGACGCACGGCAAGGGGACCGTGCAGAGCCTGCTCGACCTGGGCCAGAAGCTCTTTGGCCGGCTTCCCAATTCGCCCCCGCTGGGCGCTCTGAAGATCACCGAACAGCAGTTCTATCGGCCCGACGGCGACAGCACGCAGAACCGCGGCGTGCTGTCCGACGTCGAGCTGCCCTCGCTGACCAGCCAGCTGGACATGGGCGAGTCGACGCTCGATTACGCGATGAAGTTCGACCACGTCGATCCGGTGCCGTATCGCAAGTACAACCTGGTCGACAATCACTTGATCGAGCAATTGAAGAGCCCACTCGGCCGAGCGCCGCAAGGAATCGAAGGATTTCCAGAAGGTGCTGCACGACATCGCGCACTTCAACGAGCAGAAGAAGTTGAAGCGGATTTCGCTCAACCGGGAAAAGTTCATGGCCGAGAAGGCCGAACTGACGGCCGAAAAGCAGGAAGAGAAAGTGTTCGACGAGCTGAACGATCCGAATCGCCCCGTCGTGAAGCGAGACTTCTACTTCAACGAAGTCCTGGACATCACGACCGACTACGTCGGGATGATCAAGGCGCCTCCGCAGGCCGCCTCGGTAGGCCGCAACTAAACGGTCTGTCAGTAGAATCTGGTGGGTGCCATGCTTGCGCTTCGCAAGCATGTTCCGACCCGGGTTTTTGCAACATGCTTGCGAAGCGCAAGCATGGCTCACGTGTCGCTCGCTTGCGTTATCAACTCAGCGGGATTCGCAGGCCGTCGTAGGCCAGCTCCATGCCAGGCGGCAGCGCGGCGTTGGTCGCCTCGTGCTCCAGGTCGTGCGACATGTGCGTGAAGTAGGTCCGCTTGGGCTTCAATCGCTGGGCGGCTTCGACGGCCTCGTCCAGGCTGAAGTGGGTCGGGTGCGGCTTGGGGCGCAGGGCGTCGAGCATCAGCACGTCGAGCCCTTCCAGCAGCGGCCAGCTCTGCGGTCGGGATGCCGTTGGTGTCGGTGCAGTAGGCGACGTTGCCGAAGCGAAAGCCGAGCACCTGAAAGCGGCCGTGCTGCAGCCGAATCGGCGTCACACGGTGCGAAAGCACCTCGAACGGTTCGGTCGTGATCGGATGGAAGTCGATCTGCGGCACGCCGCCGCCATAGGCCTGGCTCCGCGGGCAGGAAGGCATAGTCGAACGACTTGCGAATCCGCGCTTCGACCTGCTCCTCGCAGTACACCGGCATCGAGTGGCCCAGGTAGTAGGGAAACAGCCGCAAGTCGTCCAGTCCGAACACGTGATCGGCGTGGTCGTGCGTGAACAGCGTGGCATGGACGATGCCGATCTTCTCGCGCAGCAGTTGCGTGCGCAGATCGGGGGGCGTGTCGATCAGCAGGTTGCCGCCCGGCAGGCCCAGCACCAGCGCCGCAGCGCATCCGGTTGTTGCGCGGATCGGTGCTGGTGCAGGTCGCGCAGCCGCAGCCGATGACCGGCACGCCGACGATGTGCCGGTGCCCAGAAAGACCATCTGGCCGCGGACGTCGGTGGTAACGGCAACTTTGCTCAAGACGGCTCGTCGATTGCGGAAGGCTGGAAACTGATGGTAGTTAGCACAGCGATTCAAGTTCGGTCGCGTGGCCCAGTGCGGGGTCGCGGCAGAGCGAGTCGCCCGCGGTCAAGCCCGCCATGCTCCGAGGGCTCAGGGCGCGAACAACCGTTATTGACCATCCGTAAAAATCGTTATAAATTATGGTGCTTGCGAGTGTTACGCCCTTCCTTCATACATTCGCTGGCTGCCAACCCCGGCAGTGTCGCGCTGCTTGGATCAGGACGCCTGACGGCTCGACGCTATCCCTGTTCATTTGCTGAGTACGGGTCATATGGAACTTTTGGAACGCATTTGGGAAATCGTCGTCGGGCGTCTTCGGCGCCCTGGGCACCGCGTTCGAGCAGGGACTCACGTCGCTGTTCGGCTCGTCCAATGCCCGGTATATCAAGAAGTTACAGCCGCAAGGTCGAAGCGATCAACGCCCTGGAGCCGAAGTACCAGGCGATGACCGACGCCGAGCTGCGAGGAGCAGACCGTCGAGTTCCGCCAGCGGCTGGCGGCGGGCGAAACGCTCGACGACCTGCTGGTCGAGGCCTTTGCCGTCTGCCGCGAGGCGCGGCCGCCGCTTCCTGGGCATGCGGCATTACGACGTGCAGATGATCGGCGGCATGGTCCTGCACGGCGGCAACATCGCCGAAATGGTCACCGGCGAAGGCAAAACGCTGGTCGCCACGCTGCCGGCCTATCTCAACGCGCTGGAAGGCAAGGGCGTGCACGTCGTCACGGTCAACGACTACCTGGCCCGCCGCGACATGGAATGGATGGGCCCGCTCTACATGGGCCTGGGCCTGACGGTCGGCGACATTCAGAGCGGCATGGAGGCGGGCGAGCGGCAGAAGGCGTACGCCTGCGACATCACCTACGGCACGAACAACGAATTCGGCTTCGACTACCTGCGCGACAACATGCGGCCGGCGGCCCGCGGCGACGACCGCTATCCCGAAGCACATGCAGCAGGCGCAGGGCCCGCTGCACTTCGCGATCATCGACGAAGTCGACAACATCCTGATCGACGAAGCCCGCACGCCGCTGATCATCTCCGGCCCGGCCGCACGACGACGTCACCAGGTACAGCCAAGGCCGACAAGATCGCCCGGCAGCTGAAGAAGGACGTCGCACTTCGAGGTCAAGGAGAAGGAGCACACGGCGCACCTGACCGACGAAGGCGTGCGCGCGGCCGAGCAGCTGGCCGGCGTCGAGAGCTTCTACACGGCCGGCAACATGGAGTGGCCGCACCTGATCGACAACTCGCTCAAGGCCCATCACCTCTACAAGCGCGACGTGAACTACGTCGTCGAGGACGGCGAGGTGATCATCGTCGACGAGTTCACCGGCCGCCTGATGCCGGGCCGCAACTGGAGCGACGGCTTGCACCAGGCGGTCGAGGCCAAGGAAGGCGTGCGCGATCAAGGAAGAGAACCAGACGCTGGCCACGATCACGCTGCAAAACTTCTTCAAGCTGTACGACAAGATCTGCGGCATGACCGGCACGGCCATGACCGAGGCCGGCGAGTTCTGGAAGATCTACAAGCTCGACGTGATCGCCATGCCGACCAACCGGCCGCTGCAGCGGATCAACTCATCCCGACGTCATCTACCGCAGCGAGCGGGAGAAGTTCAACGCCATCGCCGACGAAATCGAGCGGATGCACAACGCTGGGACACGCGTCGAACTGAAGGACGGCGACGAGCTGCGTCGGCACGATCGTCCAGCGAAGACGACGAGCGATCGAAGTCGCAGTTCGACGCGAAGACAAGCAAGCGCGAGACGATCCCGCGCGACAAGATCAAGCGACATCGCAGCAGCCGCGGCCGGCCGATGCTGGTCGGCACCGTGTCGATCGAAAAGAGCGAGCGGCTCTCGGCGCTGCTGGACAAGCGCGGCATCAAGCACGAGGTGCTCAACGCCAAGCATCACAAGCGCGAGGCCGAGATCGTCGCCCAGGCCGGCCGCAAGGGCGCCGTGACGATCGCCACGAACATGGCCGGCCGCGGCACCGACATCATCCTCGGCGGCAATCCCGAGACGATGGCCTGGGCCCTGCTGCAAGACAAGTACGCCACGCGGCTCGACGTGCCGCAGGAGGAATGGGACGCGCTGGTCGACGAGATCGAGCAGCGCGAGAAGATGAAGGCCGAAGGGCAGGAAGTCGAAGCAGCTGGGCGGCCTGCACATCATCGGCACCGAGCGGCACGAAGCCCGCCGCATCGACTTGCAGCTGCGCGGCCGTTGCGGCCGCCAGGGCGATCCCGGCAGCAGCCGCTTCTATCTGTCGCTGGAAGACGACCTGATGCGGATCTTCGCCGGCGAGTGGGTCAAGAACATCCTCACCCGGCTGGGCATGCAGGAAGGCGAGGCGATCGAAAGCCGCATGGTCAGCCGCCGCATCGAAGGCGCGCAGAAGAAGGTCGAAGAGCGCAACTTCGAGATCCGCAAGAACCTGCTCGAATACGACGAGGTGATGGACGAGCAGCGCAAGCGGGTCTACGGCTACCGCCAGCGAATTCTGGACGGCGCCAACTGCAAGCAGCTGATCCTGGAGATGATCGACGAGCAGATCGAGCAGCACCTGCGACGAGTTCCTCGACCAAGGACTACGGCACCGAGACGTTCGCCGAGTGGGCCGGCAAGCTAGCTGTCGCGTCGAGCTCGATGCCGCGCGACTTCCGCGGCCTCGATTTCGACGACCGCCGAGCGGCATGCGCCAAGGACGAAGCCGAGCGGCATGGCCGAAGGCGCAGATGTTCGACGCCATCGAAGAGAACCTGCCCGAGGACGAAGACCAGAGCGAATGGAACTGGGAAGCGCTGGCCAAGCTGCGTCAACACGCGCTGGAGGCTGAACCTCCGCGATCGCGATCTGAAGAAGATCGGCCGCGACGAGCTCGCCGAGATGCTGATCGAGCAGGCCCGCGAGGCGATCGAGCAGATCGATCTGAGCGAAGGCGCGCGATTCCTGGACGACGACTTCGGCGTGCGGACGGCCTGCGCGCTGGGTGCAGTACAAGTTCGGCATCGAGCTCGACCCGGACGAAGTCGCGAGCTCGGACGCCGAGGCGTTCAAGCGAGCTGGTGCGCGAGAAGGCGGCCGCAGGCGTACGACGAGCGCGAGGCCGAATATCCCGGTGCATGGCCGGGCTGTACCACTTCACCACGCGGGACGCGCAGCGGCCAGAAGCGGGTCGACCGCGACGAGTCTGGTGGCCTGGGCCCGCGAGCGGTTCGACGTCGAGCTTGAATCTCGACGATCTGAAGAACAGGCAGCGCGACGAAATTCGCAAGCCTGCTGGTCGAGCACAGCCGGGCGCTGCAAGAGCGGGCCAATGCCAGCGCTTGGACGAGGTGCACCGCCGCGTCGACAAGCTGTTTAACGCCGGCGGCGGCCGGCGAAACGGCCGCGGTGGCCAGCGGCGGCAACGGCGCGCTTGACGTCGCTTTCCGACTGGCTGCGGCAGAGCCTGCAGTGCGAGCTGCCGGCCGACGAAGCTGGCCCGGCTCGACCGCGAGCAGCTCGAGCGCCGGCTGGAAATGGCGGTCGAAGATCACTTCCGCCCCGAAATGCGGCGGATGGAGCGGGCGCTGGTGCTGCAGATTCTCGACACGGCCTGGAAAGACCACCTGCTGGCGATGGACCACCTGCGGTCCAGCGTCGGGCTTGCGCGGCTATGCCCAGGTCGATCCCAAGGTCGAGTACAAGCGCGAGGGCATGCGGACTTTCGAGCTGATGTGGAGCATCGGTCGGCGAGCGCGTGACCGATCTGATCTTCCGCATGGAGCAGCTCGACGAAGGCTTCGTCGGCTCGCACGTGGGTCGAGAGCGAGGCGATTCACGAAGAAGCGCCCGCCGGCCAGCGAGATCGCCGAGCAGCAGCAGGCGGCGATCGACGGCACCGCAGGCGGACCAGCAAGATCGAGCCGATCCGCAACCGCAGCAGCGCGTCGGCCGCAACGATCCCTGCCCCTGCGGCAGCGGCAAGAAATTCAAGAACTGCTGCATGCGCAAAGGGCGTGCGAGCCGCCGCGGTTAGTCTGCAGTTTGGTTCCATCGCCTGGGAAAGGAGTCCCGAGCCATGGCGTATCTGTTCAACGTCGTCTATCGCGCTGTTGCTGATTGTCTGCTCGCCCTGGCTGCTGATCGGGTCGCTGCGCAAGGGCAAATATCGCGAAGGCTTGGGCGAGAAGCTGTTGGGCATGCGTGCCGCAGCGCGACTCGGCAGCCAGCTGCGCTCTGGCTGCACGCGGTGAGCCTGGGCGAAGTCAGCTTGATCGCGCCGCTGGTGGACGAGATTCGCCGCCGGCACCCGGATTGGGACATCGTGATCTCGACCACCACGGTCACCGGCTACGCGCTGGCCAAGTACGCGCTATGCCGCAGCACACGGTGTTCTACTGCCCGCTGGATTTCACCTGGGCGGTGCGCCGCGCCGTCGCAGCGCGTTCGGCCCGACGCTGCTGGTGCTGGCCGAGCTGGAGCTGTGGCCCAATCTGATCGCCGCTGCCCGGGCCGCCGGCGCGCAAGGTGGCGATCGTCAACGGCCGGCTGAGCGACCGCAGCTTTCGCGGCTATCGGCGGCTTGGCCGGCTGGTCCGGCCCGTGTTGGGACAGCTCGATCTGATTGCCGCGCAAGATCCGCTGTGTGCCGACCGGTTTCGTGCAATCGGCGCACCCAGCGATCGGGTGTACGTCACCGGCTCGCTGAAGTTCGACGGCGCCCAGACCGATCGGGCGAACGCGGCCACGGTCCGCCTGCGCAAGTTGGCCGGTTTTCGCGACGGCGACATGGTCTTTCTGGCCGGCAGCACGCAGGAGCCCGAGGAGCGACTGGCGCTGGACGCCTACAGGCAACTAGCGCCGGGGCACCCCGAATTGCGACTGGTGATCGTGCCGCGGCATCCCGACCGGTTTGGCGAGGTGGCGCGGCTGCTGGCCGCCAGTGGATTGCCTTGGCAGCGGCGCAGTCAATTGGACAAGCGCGGCGCCGACCCGGCTGCTCGCGTGCTTCTGGTCGACCGCGTCGGCGAACTGGGGGCCTGGTGGGGCACGGCGCAGATTGCCTTTGTCGGCGGCAGCATGGGCAAGCGCGAGGGGCAGAACATGATCGAGCCGGCGGCCTACGGCGCGGCCGTTTCGTTTGGACCCAAGACCCGCAATTTTCGCGACGTCGTGGCGGCGCTGCTGGCGGCGGGCGCCGCGATCACTGTGGCCGACGGCGGCGAGTTGACGGCGTTTGTCAGTCGTTGTTTGGATGAGCGCGAGTTTGCCGCGGAACTGGGAGCCCGGGCTCGTCGAGTGGTCTCGGCGCAACTGGGCGCCACGGGGCGAACGGCCGATTTGCTCGACGCCTTGCTCCTGACCGATCAGTCCGATCATGCCGCGCCGCGCGGCCATCGCACGGCTGCTTGAGCACGGTGAAATTCCCCTGATTTTGCGCTGCCCAGTGGTGCGTAATGCCGATTCGCGCGACTGTACGGCTGGCTGGAACGTCCCGAGTTGCCATGCACGCTTGGGCCTAGTTATAATGGCTAGCCCATCGTCCAGGCGCATGGTCGAGAACCAGATTTATCGTTTTTTGGGAGAGGAGATCGCCACGTGGCATCCGGCAAGTATCTGTTCACCAGCGAATCGGTCAGCATGGGCCATCCCGACAAGCTGGCCGATCAAATTTCCGACGGCGTGCTCGACGCCCTGTTCGCCCAGGACCCGCATGAGCCGCGTGGCCTGCGAAACGCATGGTCACCACCGGCGTGGCGATCGTGGCCGGCGAAATCACGACCAAGGCCGTGGTCGACTATGCCGCCGAAGTCGTCCGCGACGTGATCCGCGAGGTCGGCTACACCGACGACGAGATGGGCATCAGTGCCGACACCTGCGCCGTGATGGTCGCGATCGACAAGCAAAGCCCCGACATCGCCCTGGGCGTCAACGAAGACGCGACGCAAGGGCAAGGAGATCGGCGCCGGCGACCAGGGCCTGATGTTCGGCTATGCCTGCAACGACACGCCCGAGCTGATGCCGCTGCCGATCGCGCTGGCGCACCGCATTCTCAACCGGCTGACCGAGGCCCGCCAGAAGGGCGAAGTCGACTGGCTGCGGCCCGACAGCAAGAGCCAGGTCACGGTCGAATACGACGGGCACCGAGCCGGTGCGGATCGACACGGTCGTCGTCTCGACGCAGCACGCGCCCGGACGTATCGAACGCCGAGATTCGCGATTTCGTCATCGACAAGATCATCAAGCCGGTGCTGCCCGAGGATCTGGTCAGCGGCGAGATCAAGTACCACATCAATCCGACCGGCCGGTTCGTCGTCGGCGGTCCGCACGGCGATTGCGGGCTGACGGGCCGCAAGATCATCGTCGACACCTACGGCGGCTGGGGCCGCCACGGCGGCGGCGCGTTCAGCGGCAAGGATCCGACCAAGGTCGATCGCAGCGCCGCCTACATGGCCCGGCACGTGGCCAAGAACATCGTGGCCGCCGGCCTGGCCGATCGCTGCGAAGTGCAGTTGGCCTACGCCATCGGCGTGTCCGAGCCGGTCAGCGTGCACGTCGACACCGAAGGCACCGGCCAGATCGAGGACGAGCGGATCTGCGAGCTGGTGCGCGAACTGTTCCCGCTCACGCCCGGCGGCATCATCAAGTATCTCGACCTGCGTCGGCCGATCTACCGCAAGACGGCCGCCGGCGGACACTTTGGCCGCAACGACAAGGACTTCACCTGGGAAAGCACGCATCGCGCCAAGGAATTGAAGAAAGCCGCGGGCAGTGCCGTGGCCAGTCGAGCCTAACAGCCCGTTGATGGATTGGTTCGTTCCTGTCTGGGGTGCCACTGCTGGCTTGTCCAGCAGTGATTGCCCGACGATTCGCTCGGCACTGTTGGACAAGCCAGCAGTGGCACCCGATCTTTACGCTCATTAATCGGCATGGATGCTCGAATCGCGGTGGCTGGCGCAGGCTGGGCGCGCATGGACTCGCCGGTCGCGGCGCGGCTCTGTCGCGCGGTGGCTGGCTCGGCGTTGACGCTGATGGCGCTTGCCGCGCTGGTCATCTGGCTGCGTCGACTTGGCGGCGCCCTGGTCGAACCGCCGAGCGCGAGCGTGCTGTGTGGGCTAGCGCTGGTGCTGGTCGCCGCGGCGCTGGCGTTTCGCGGCAGCTATTTCCCGGTCATCCGCAGTGCGCCTCGTTCCACGCGGATAGCAATTTGGGCCGCGCCGAGCATGGTGTTATTGTTGTGGGCCACGGGACTCTCGTGGCAGGAAACGTCGGGCGGCGGTCTGGCAGGCTTGTGGGGCGTCTTGGTGTTGGAAGAGGGTTGGAGCTGGGCCCGCTGGTTCCAGGAGACGGCTCCGTGCGGCCACGCCCAAGCTGTTGCGACGCCTTATGTTCCAATTTCCTCCGCGCCGGCGCCGGTCGCCATATCCGACGCCGACGACTCCGCGGTTCATTCGGCGCTCGATTTTGACGTCGAATCCGACGACGAATTCGATCCTGACGTTTCGCAGCGGCTGGTGCGGCGTCGATTGGCCGACGGCAGCGAAACGATGGAGGGTTGGATTCGCGCCGAATTAGCTCCTGCGCAGCGTCACGCGGCGGCCCACGTCGCGATTTGTCCGCCGTTTGCCAGCGTGGCCGAGTGCTTTGCCGAGCCCGTCGACGGACCGTCGTCGCAGGTCAAAGTCGCGCAGATGCTGCCTTACGGCGTGCGGTTTGAAATCAAGCTCGACGATCCGGCCGAAGAGGCAACCAGCGTGACGATCGAGTTTGCCATTCACCAGCGCGCGGGCGAAGCCTGATCGTTGGGTGCCACGGTTGGCTTGCCCAACTGTGATGCTCGCACTGCTGGACAAGCCAGCAGTGGCACCAGTCATGACTGATCGATTGGGTGGACTTTTATTTCGGCGCGGCGAACGATTGCAGCACTTTGCCCATCGATTCGACGACGCGCGGCGTAGGCAAGTTGATCCGGCCGTCGAGCAGAAACACGAAGTTGTCGGCCAGGATTTCTTCCGGGTGAATAATGTACTTCGTATTACGGCCCACCTGCTCGGCGAAGCCAGGCACGACCGCCGGTTCCAGCAGCACGGGCTTGCCGTTCTCGAGCGCGGTGCGCCGCGAGTCGCCCGCGGTTTCCAATAGCATCAGCTTGAAATCCAGGTACGAAAACAGCGTGCCTCCGCGCTGGGCGTCGTAACGCGGGGCCTTCGAGACCAGCACCGGCATCAGCTCGGCGGCCCGGCCGTTCAGCTCGGAGGTGAGATAATGATTGTTCACCGGCGCGTCGGGATTCGTGATCTTGCGGTCGGCCAAGGGCGCGGGCAGCAGGACTTCGTTGCACCGCTTGAAGCCGATGGTTTGATAGAGCGCCTCGCGCAACTCGGGATTGTACCGGCTCAAGATGTGAAAAAACTCGTGCGGCAACACGCGGTCGAGCTGTTGCCGCGGCCCGTCGATCATGTTTTGCGGCAACGAGATGGCCGACCCGCGACAATAGGCCGCGCCGGCTTCCTCGCGGCCGCTGGTTTTGACCAGCAGGACGACGCTGGGGAATTTGAGTTTCCAGGGAGCCAGTTTCTTGCTCAGCGATTCGAGCAAGGGGGTCAGTTTGCGGATTTCTGGTTCTTGCCAAGGCAGCACGTGTCCAGCGGTGAAAGCGAGAAATTCCTGTTCGGACACGTCGCGATCGGTTTGCAGCCGGACTTGTCGATCGAAGGGGCTCATCTGGCGGATGTAGTCGTCGCGCGCCGTCAGCGCCTCGGCGCCTTGACGAACGTCGGCAAAGCGAATCACCGAGCCCTCGCCCAGCGGCAGATCGGCGGCCTGCGCGGGGCGGGAAACCAGTAAACCACCAAGGCACCAAGGAACAACGAGGAGGAGAAATTTTAGGCAAAGAGACCGCGGATGCGGGTTGGTTGGGGACGGGTTTTTCATGCGGAGCAGTTCCTGGAGTGCTGGGCCGTTCAATATAGACGTGTTGACCACGTCACGGCCAGCCGCGAATGCCCTTTGCGATCGGGCTGCGAACGTAAATAATGAAACATTGCCGACTCGCACTGCCGGTTCTTCTCGATGCCTTTGATTCGCGTGAAGTAAGGAACGATTATGGCCCGTTGGCCTCGTCATGTTTGGACCTCGATCGTGACCTATCTGATGGTTTTCGGGTTGTTTCCTCTGCTTTGCCTGCTGGCCTGGGCCTGGGTCCGCGGCTGGATTTAGCGGCTCGAAACTGTGTGCGCTTTTGGAGACGTCGAACTTGGATCGTGTAAGACTGGAATTGCAGTTGCTGCTGGCGCCGTTGGGTCAGGAACACGTGCTGACGTTCTGGGACCAATTGACCGCCCAGCAACGCGAGCGGTTGGCGGCGCAGGTTCGAATGCTCAGCTTGAAGAAGCTTGACGAACTGGTGCGTCGCGGCAGTTCGAGCGAGAACTGGCTCGAGCTGGCCCGCCGCGCAGTTGCGCCGCCCGCCATTCGGCTGCGAGATCAAGGCCAATCTTCCTTGAGCGAACAAGCGCAAAACCTCGGCCAGCAGGCACTCGAAGCGGGGCACGTCGGAGTGATTCTGGTGGCCGGAGGGCAGGGGACCAGGCTGGGGTTCGATCAGCCCAAGGGAATGTTCTCCCTCGGGCCCGTTTCGGGCGCTTCACTGTTTCAGATTCTGCTGGAAAAAGTTGTCGCCCGGTCGCGCGCCGCCAACATGCGCATTCCGCTCTACTTGATGACAAGCCCCGTCACGCATACCGAGACGATTGAATATCTCGGCACGAACGAAAACTTTGGATTGCCGAGAGAAGATTTGCACGTCTTTTGCCAGGGCACCATGCCCGCGGTCGACGCCCGCACCGGACGACTGTTGTTGGCCGAAAAAGATCAACTTGCCTTGAGTCCCGACGGACACGGCGGGCTGTTGCAGGCGCTGGCCGCAAGCGGATGTCTGGCCGACATGCGCGCGCGGGTCTGCACCAGATATTTTATTGCCAGGTTGACAATCCGCTGGTCGAAATGTGCGATCCTCACTTCCTGGGCCATCATTTACTGTCGCATTCCGAGTTGTCAACGCAGGTGGTCGCCAAGGGCACGTCGCGCGACAAGGTGGGCAACGTCGTGTCGATCGACGGCCGGCTGCGGATCATCGAATACAGCGATTTGAATCCGCTGGCGGATGAGGTCGTCGAGCGGCGAAGCGCCGATGGCAGCCCGGTCTTTTGGGCCGGCAACACGGCGATCCACGTGTTCGACGTGGGACTGCTGGAGCGCACGGCCCAAAGCGGCACGGCGCTTCCTTTTCACGCGGCGAAAAAAGCGGTGGCCCACGTCGACGCCTCGGGCCGGAAGGTCGAGCCGCGCGAGCCGAATGCCATCAAGTTCGAGCGGTTCATTTTCGACTTACTGCCCGAGGCGCGCCAGACCATCGTGGTCGAGGTTGACGAAGCGCAAGCGTTCGCCCCGGTTAAGAACGCGCCCGGCGACGCGCGCGACACGCCCGAGAGCGTGCAGCGGCAGATGATCGCACTCTACGGCGGCTGGTTGCGCGCGGCCGGTTGCGAGGTGGCGCCCGGCGTGGCGGTCGAGATAAGCCCGTTGTTTGCCCAAAGTGCCCAGGAAGTGGCGGCTCGCCTTCGGCCAGGACTGGTGGTGACTCAGCCTCGGTATTTTTGCTAGAACTGGTCTCAAAACCGCCTCGGAGCGGGGGACAGTCCCCGGCGGTCACGTCAGCCGCGCGGGAACGATCGAGAGAAGAAAATGCTTCATGCCGTGATCATGGCGGGGGGATCGGGGACGCGCTTCTGGCCGGAAAGCCGTGGCCCGCGTCCCAAGCAACTGCTACGGCTGGTCGGCGAGCGAACCATGATCCAGTCGAGCGTGGACCGCCTCGGGGACCTCATTCCGCCGGAGCGAATTCTAGTGGTGACCAACGCGCGGTTGGTGGATGAGATTTGGAATCAACTTCCGCAACTGCCGCCGCAGGCGCTGGTGGGCGAGCCCTGCCGGCGCGACACGGCGCCGTGCATCGGATTGGCGGCGATGCAAATCGCGCGCGGCGATCCCGACGCCGTGATGGTGGTCATGCCGTCGGATCACGTGATTTCGCCCGACGTCGCGTTTCAACAAGCGGTCTCGCTGGCGGCGAGCCTGGTCGAGCAATCGCCCGAGCGGATCGTGACCTTCGGCATCCGGCCGACGTATCCGGCGGAGTCATTCGGCTACATCGAGCGCGGGACGCGCTGGCGGTTGCCGCGAGCAAGGCGTCGAGCGGTCAGCCGTCGGTGTATCACGTGCGGCAATTCCGCGAAAAGCCCAAGGCCGAGATCGCGCGGCAATACCTGGCGGCCGGCACCTATTATTGGAACTCGGGCATCTTTGTGTGGAAGGCCGGCACCATCCTCAAGGCGCTGGCCGAGCGGCAGCCCGAGATGTTCGCACGGCTCAAGACGATCACCGCGGCGATCGACACGCCGCGTTACGCCGAAATCCTCACGCGAGAATTCACGGCCATCAAGGGCGTGTCGATCGACTATGCGGTGATGGAGCACGCCCGCGACGTGCTGGTGATCGAAGCTCCATTCGCCTGGGACGACGTGGGCAGTTGGCAGGCGATCTCGCGGCTGCAAGGAACCGATGCCGAGGGCAACACGATTTCGGCCAACCATCTGGGCCTGCGAACCAGCGGCACGATTGTGCGCGGGCCGGACAATCACCTGATCGTCACGCTGGGCCTCGCCGATTGCATTGTGGTACACACGCCCGACGCAACTCTCGTGGCGAACAAGCACGACGAGGAATCGATCCGTGAGCTGGTGAAGTTGATTGCGGAGCGTGGATGGCAGGAATATCTTTAGAGGTGCTGTCGATGGATCGACGTGTTTTCTCCACCGCGTGTCTCGTGGCGGCGAGCCAGGTTGTTCGCGGACTTTTTGCCAAGGCGGACGATTTGCCATCCGACGAACCATCGACCGGCCACATCAACGCCGTGGCGCCGACCATGGGCGGCAAGCAATTCTGGGCCGACGAATTGTTCTTTCACGATTGGCACATCCAGCGCAACGTGTTCACCAATCACTGCCGCCTGTTGGACGGCTCAGGGCTGCGGCATGCCTGGGGCACGTTCGACGAATGCGCAGCCAAGCTCGAAAAGATCAAGCAGCAACGCCGCCTGGCGCCGATGGCAGGGCCGGCGGTCGTATTGTTGCACGGGCTGTTTCGCAGCGCCTCGTCGATGAGCAACTTGGGCCGCCATTTGCACGAGCAGGGCGGCTATACGGTGTTCAACGTCAACTATCCGACGACCCGCGGCTCGGTGGCCGACCACGCAAACAGCCTGACGAAAATCTTGCAAAGTCTCGACGGTATCGACGAAATCCATTTTGTGGCCCACAGCCTGGGCAACCTGGTGGTTCGCCACTACCTGGGCGATCACACGAATCCCGAGTTTGGACTTCAGCCCGACGCTCGGATCAAGCGGATGGTCATGCTCGGTCCGCCCAACCAGGGCGCCCAAATGGCCGAAGCGCTGGCGGAATACCGGGCTTTTCACTTCGTGGCCGGAGCGTCGGGCAGCCAACTGGCGCGAGACTGGGACAAGCTCGCGGCGAAGCTCGCCACGCCGGCTTGCCAGTTCGGTATTCTGGCCGGCGGGCGCGGCACCGAGAAAGGTTACAATCCTTGGCTCGGCAAGGACAACGACATGGTGGTGAGCGTCGAGAGCACGCGTCTGGCTGGCGCCGCCGACTTCGCGGTTCTGCCGGTGCTGCACTCGCTGATGCCCGAAGATCCCAGGGTGCAGCAATACACGCTCCAGTTTTTGCAACACGGGTATTTTGTGTCCGAGCTCGACCGCCATCCCATTCGCGCGGAAGGGCTTCGTGGCGCCTCGTAACTGCCGGTCGGTTGGGTGCGCTTTCGAGGGTGGTATCAAACCGTGAATGGTCCGCCGGGCAGAATCGCGGGAATCGACTTTGGCACCGTGCGCATCGGCATCGCGATTTCCGACGCGAATCGCTCGATTGCCAGCCCATATGAAAACTACACGCGACGCGGCGAAGCAGGCGACCGGGCGAGATTTCTACGGCTTGTCGAAGAAGAGCAGATCGTGCGGTTCGTGGTCGGACTGCCAGTGCACCTGGACGGCCGAGAGAGCGGCAAATCGATCGAAGCCCGCCGTTTCGGCCAGTGGCTGAACGAGGTTACCGGCGTCGAGGTCGTTTACTTTGACGAACGGTTCACGACGCACGAGGCCGAAGTTCACCTGGCCGGCGCGCAGTTTACGAAGAAGCAGCGCAAGGCCCGACTCGACAAACTCGCCGCGCAAATCATGCTCACCGCGTATCTGGAAAAGTTGCACACGAATCCTCATGACTCGAATGACCCGCCGCGCGGCTTGGACGGGTAGGCCATGTCGAAATTGATCTTCGGCTGCGGATATCTGGGTCGCCGCGTGGCCCGGAAGTGGCGCGACGCGGGAGACGAAGTGTTTGTCGTCACGCGCAGCTCCAGCCGCGCGGCGGAATTGGAACGAGACGGCTACCGGCCGATCGTGGCCGACGTCATACGTGCGGCGAGTCTCGTCAATATACCGGTCGTCGAAACGGTGCTCTACGCCGTCGGCCACGATCGCGACGCAGGCGCTTCGATGCATGACGTGTACGTGGAGGGATTGCGATCGGTGCTGGATGCGCTGAGCGAGGCGATCGGCAAGTTGCTCTACATCAGCACTACCGGCGTCTACGGACAATCGAACGGCGATTGGGTCGACGAGGACTCGCCATGCGAACCGCGCCGCGAGGCAGGACGGGCGTTCGTCGAGGCGGAGCAGGTTTTGACGTCGCATCGACTTGCCAGTCGCGCGGTGATTCTGCGCCTGGCCGGCTTGTATGGCTCGGGCCGCATCCCCAACGCGGCGGATATCCGCGCCAAGCGACCGGTTGCGTCGATGCAAGATGCATTCTTGAACCTGATTCACGTCGACGACGCGGTGACGATCGTGCTGGCCGCCGAGCGGCGGGCCGTCGCGCCGCGAGTTTATGCGGTCTCCGACGGCCATCCCGTCAAGCGTCGGGCATACTACGAAGAACTTGCCCGTTTGCTTGATGCCCTGCCCGTGCGATTCACGGCGCCGCCAGCCGACTCGCCGACTGGCATGCGGGCCGGTTCGGACAAACGGGTGAAAAACGCTCGCATGCTGGCCGAACTGGGCGTGTCGCTGCGTTATCCGTCCTATCGTGAAGGTCTGGCGGCCATTGTAGCAGCGGAAAACGCGGATTGAACTCGCGCTCTGATGCTACCGCGTCATAAGATTGTGTGGCGCATGGCGGTTTTGACACCGCGTCTCAATTGACGCACCGAGGATGTGGAGCGGCGCTCGCCGGTCCTTGTCGGTCCGGCGGTTGCATCTTAGAATTCGGTGCTTTGCCGAGCCTGCATTTCGTCGGCCATTCGGAAAGGATCGAAACGATGCTTCAGCGGAAGCCGGTCTTCCCCCACGTGATCGAAATGAACTATCAGGCCGGCCAGCGGCTGGGCTGCAACGTCTACCTGGTGTTCGACGGCAACGAGTGGCTGCTGATCGACGTCGGCTTCGACGAAACCGTCGACGAGATCGTCGAGCTGATCCGGCAGCTCGATTTTCCGCTGTCGCAGTTGCAAGACGCTGATCGCCACGCACGCCGACGTCGATCACATTCAGGGCCTGGCGAAGATCAAGCAACTGCTCAAGACCAAGATCACCGGCCATCGCCTGGCGGCCGAACCGCTGGCCACGGGCGACAAGATCAAGACCTTCGCCGAGATCGCGGCTCAGGACATTCACCTGGAAATGCCGCCGGTGCAAGCTCGACACGCTGGTCGACGACGGCGATCGGATTCGAGTTGGCAAACTCGAACTCGAAGTCTGGCACACGCCCGGCCACACCGACAGCCAGCTTTCGTTCCGCCTGGGCAGATCTGCTGTTCAGCGGCGACAACATCTATCGCGACGGCTGCGTGGGCGCGATCGACGCCCATCACGGCAGCGACATTCCGGCCTTCATCAAGTCGCTGCGAGCGCATTCGCGCCAGCGACGTCGAGTGGCTGCTGCCCAGCCACGGCCCGATCTTTCGCAAGGACAACGCCCTGTTGGACCGCGCCATCGCGCGGCTGGAAGGCTATCTGCACATGGCCGACTTCGGCACCTGCGCGATCGACTGGCCGCTGATGGACGAGTGGGACAACGAGCTGGCCGCCGGCAAGATGCCGCAGTAAGAGAAGTGGGTAGTGGTCAGTGGTCAGTGAAGAAGATGATGCAGGGTGCCACTGCTTGCTTGCCAAGCAGTGCTTGTCGGACGTCTGCTAGCAGGATCCGTTGTGCGTTCATTCGCGTTCAACTGCCGCGACGGCCGGGCGTTGCGGCGGTTTTGAATCTGTAACGGTTCTAACGGATATTCCCTCAATACCGTCTGTGACGCGTGCCGATCCAGTACGTAGACCCAGGCAACCGGAATTGCGGCTCCCCGTATGGCCGCGCCAAACGCCGGTTGGTTCTTGCATCACGTAGGGGGGGAATCTCGATGATCCGCCGAACCATGCTGGCGCTTTGCTGCGCCGCGGGTTTGGGCGTGCTACTGTCGGCCGACCATGCGCAAGCCCAGCAGGCCTATGGTCGCCAATGGGGCCGTTCATACAGCACCCGCGACTGGAACCGCTTGTACCACTATCCGTACGTCTATTACCCGCAAAACTTCTGGTCGAGCGAGTACTACCAGAGCTCCGACGACCTTGTATCACCGCTATCCGCCAGAAATGCGTGTGCCGGTCTACAACAAGCAGTGGCACAACATGTATCCCGAAGGCGCGCTGTATCACCGCGGGCATCACTTCATTCTGGATACGTTCTAGCGGACCTGTGATTTGAGTGGCACCGACAATTGGTTGTCGGTGTCGCGAAGCAACAAGACGCTTGCGAGGCAGGTGCCAATGCATGGGCCCCTCTTGTCCCTTCGGGACCCAGACAACAAGTTGTCTGGGCCACCCAGGAAGGCGACTCGCGACGTCACGCCGGCGACTGCAGCCCGCTACGGCCGAATTGATAGAGCGCTTCGCTGGCCTGGACGAGTTGGTCCAGCGCCAGCCATTCGTCGGCCGTGTGGGCCTGATCGATCGAGCCGGGCCCGAACACGATCGATGGCACGCCGGCCGCGGCGATCGCGGCGGCATTCGGTGCCATAGGGCACGCCCACTTTTTCGCAGGCGATCCTCGCCGCGCGGCCGCGACGCGGCCATGCGATCGGCAAGCGGGCCGTTGGCCTCGTCCGACAGGCCGAAGCCGATCAGAAACGGCGGTTCGTGTTCGATGGCCGGATCGTTGCCGATTTCGCTGGCGACGAAGTCCAGCACCTGCCGATACGCCGCCTCGGTCTTTTCGCCGGGGATCAGGCGGCGATCGATTTCGATCGTGCACAGGTCCGGCACCGTGTTGACGCTCAATCCGCCGGCGATCGTGCCGACGCTCAGCGTCGGGCGGCCGCACAGAGGGTGCTCGCCCAGTTGCGACGTCACCTCGAGCTGGTAGCGTTCGAGGGCGGCCAGGACGCGGCTCATCTTGAAGATCGCGTTGACGCCCAGTTGCGGCTGCGAGCTGTGTGTCGCTCGGCCGTGAGCGTGACATCGCCAGCGGACGACTCCCTTGTGCGCGACGACGACCTGCAGTTCGGTCGGCTCGGCGACGACGGCCACGTCGGGCTGCCGCGGAATGATCGAGCCGGCCTGCGACCAGAGTTTGGTCAGCGCCGTGGCGCCGCTATAGCCGTGCTCCTCGTTGACCGTGCAGGCCATGATGATGGTCGGCATGCCGCGCGGCCGCTCCTCGGCCAGTCGGGCCACGGCGCCGAGCATCGCGGTCAGTCCGCCTTTGATGTCGCACGCGCCGCGACCATACAATCGGCCGTCGCGCACCAGCGGAGTCCAGGGCTCGATCGTCATGCCGATCGACCGGCACCGTGTCTTGATGGGCCTCGAACAGAACCAGCGGTCCGCCTTCGCCGCAGGGCACGTCGCCGTCGAGTCGGGCCACGATGTTGTCGCGCTTGGGTTCGACGGTCTGACGCCGATGCGGCAGATTCGAGCCGATTGAAAAGCGCCTCGAGATACTCGGTGACCCGATATTCGAAATACTCGGCTCCGCTCACGGTGCGGCCCATCGGATTGACGCTGGGCAGCGCCACCAGATCGCTCAAAGTCTGGGTCAGATCCAACGGCATCGGTCGGGGCCCTGTGGCAGGCGGGAATGCGGACGGCTTACGCCAAATAAGCGCCACCGCGGCGAGTCCGCCATCATAACGCGTTGCCCGCAATCGGCCACTGTTTGGTGGCGGGTTGGTTCGGGGACGGGCCGATTTGCCGCGGGCCCGCCGGGTCGCTGCGCTTGACCGGCCCGGGTGGGCTCGATACCATTTCGGGTGCAGTCAGGCCCGATGGCGGGCCGTTTATTGGGACCTACATTGTGACAAGATTCACAAAGTGCGTGCTTTTCGGGCTCTTGCAACCTCCGACCGCCGATGCGCTCATGGAACAAGCCGTTCTGCCGATCTTCTTGTTCGCGGCCTGCGCGATCGGCCGTCGCTGTCGCGCTGCTGGGCGTCAGCTCGCTGATCGGCCCGCACAGCAACGGCCGGGTCAAGGAGATGCCGTACGAAAGCGGCATGGATCCGATCCACGACGCCCGGCGGCGGTTCGACGTGCGGTTTTACCTGGTGGCGATCGCTTTCCTGGTGTTCGACGTCGAATTGCTGTTCCTCTATCCCTGGGCGGTGGCCAGCCGAAATCCGCACGGCATCGACGCGGCGGTCGACCGCCGGGTGGGTGGCCAGCCGCGGCCTGGTGTTCGGCGAAGTGATGGTCGTTCATCGCGCTGCTGGCCGTCGGGTTTGTCTACGCCTGGCGGAAGGGGGTGTTCCGATGGCGATAGAAGTGCCCGAAAACGTGGTCGTCAGCAAGCTCGACGCGCTGGCCAGTTGGTGCCGCAAGAACAGCCTGTGGCCGATGCCGTTTGCCACGGCCTGCTGCGGCATCGAGCTGATGGCCACCGGCGCCAGCCGGCACGACATCGCCCGCTTCGGCGCCGAGGTGTTGCGCTTCAGCCCGCGGCAGTGCGACCTGATGATCGTGGCCGGCCGCGTGGTGATGAAGATGCTGCCGGTGCTGCAGCGCATCTGGCAGCAGATGCACGAGCCGAAGTGGTGCATTTCGATGGGCGCCTGCGCCTCGACCGGCGGCGTGTTCGACACCTACTGCGTCGTGCAGGGGATCGATCGCTTCATTCCGGTCGACATGTACGTGCCCGGCTGCCCGCCGCGGCCGGAGCAGTTGATTCAGGCGATCATCGACCTGCAGGACAAGATTCAGCGCGAAGGGACGATCGGCGGGCGGGAGTTCGATGACCCGCGCAGCGGCAGGCAGCCGAAGCGGGCGCTGGTCGAGTTGCCGGTGATTACGTTGCCGCGCGGCGTCAGCCATTTGCCGCAAGGCGTTCGAGTTGAATAACGTCGCAGGGCGTGCCGCCACGCCCAAGGTGCATGGATCGCGAATGATCGATCCCCAGACGGTCGCAGCGCGTTGGCACGGCGTTTCCCGGCCATCACGTGGAGCGAATTTCGCGGCGACACGCGCGCGTCGTGGTGCCGCGACAAACTCTATGCCGTGCTCGAATTCTTGCGAGACGTGCGAGGTTTCGATCTGCTGGTCGACGTCACGTGCGTCGATTACTTGAACTACCGCGACGCCGAGCGATCGCTTTGGCCTGGTCTATCTGCTGGCCAACACCGCGACGAACGAGCGGCTCACGGTGCGCACGTTTCTCGAACGAGCCGGAGCTGACGGTGCCGTCGGCCGTGCCGCTGTGGGAAGGGGCCAACTGGCTGGAGCGCGAGGTGTGGGACATGTTCGGCATTCGCTTCGAGGGACATCCCGACCTGCGGCGGATCCTGCTGCCCGAGGAGTTCACCGCCTTTCCGCTGCGCAAGGACTATCCGCTGCAAGGCCGCGGCGAGCGGCACAATTTCCCGGTGCTTGCACGCGAGCGAAGGCTGAAGCGACATGCGCTTACACGAGTCATTGACGCGAACTGACATGCCGCTAGTCGCCAGCCGAAACGCTCGAAGATCTGGCCGACGACGAAGCCCAGGATTACCTGTGGACGCTCAACTTCGGTCCGCAGCATCCGGCCACGCACACCACGCTGCGGCTGGTGCTGAAGCTCGACGGCGAGCGCGTGGTCGATGCGATGCCCGACATCGGCTATCTGCACTCGGGCTTCGAGAAGCTCGGCGAGCATCTGAACTACAACCAGTACGTGACGGTCACCGACCGGATGAACTACATCTCGCCGATGGCCAACAACGTGGCCTGGCACGGCGCGGTCGAGAAGCTGCTGGGCCTCGAGCTCACGCCGCGCTGCAAGTACATCCGCGCGATCGTCGCCGAGCTGGCGCGGATCAGCGATCACCTGCTGTGCAACGGCGCGGCGGGGCTCGACACCGGCGCGTTCACGTACTTCCTGTACGCCTTCTATCAGCGCGAAGTGATGTACGACATTTTCGAGACGCTCTGCGGCGCGCGGTTCACCAACAGCTACACGCGCGTCGGCGGCGCTGATGTACGACGTGACGCCGCTGGTGATCGAGAAGATCCGCGACGTTCGTGCAGCAACTTTCCCAAGACGCTCGACGACATGGAGCGGCTGCTCAACCGCAATCGCATCTTCGTCGATCGCACCAAGGGCGTCGGCGTGCTGACGAAGGACGAGGCGATCAATCGCAGCGCCAGCGGCCCGATCGCCCGGGCCAGCGGCGTGACGCGCGACCTGCGCAAGGACGAGCCGTACCTGGCCTACGCGGATTTCGACTTTCAGGTCTGCTGCGCCGACGGCCGGCGACTGCTACGCCCGCTACCTGGTGCGCATGGCCGAGATGCGCGAGAGCCTGAAGATCGTCGAGCAGGCGATCGAGAACCTGCCGGCCGGGCCGGTCAACGTCGGCATCGACGAGCGGACGGCGTTGCCCGAGCAAGCGGCAGGTGTACTCGACGATCGAAGGCACGATCTCGCACTTCGAGCTGGTGATGAGCAACCGCGGCTTCGACGTGCCGCACGAAGAAGTGTACGCGGCGATCGAGGCGCCCAACGGCGAGCTGGGCTTTTACCTCGTCGGCGACGGCACCGACGTGGCCTACCGGGCCCGCTGCCGGCCGCCGTCGTTCATCCACTTTGCCGTGTTCCCGCACTTGATCCGCGGCCACACGCTGAGCGACGTCGTGGCCGTGCTGGGAAGCTTGAACATCATCGCGGCGGAGTTGGATCGGTAACCGACCGTATTCATCCTGCAACCTGCAGCGTTCATCCGTGATCCATGTCGACTGCCGAACGCATTTTGACCGACGAGATGATCGAGGCCATTCGAGGCCTATTTCCCGCGCTATCCGACGCGGCAGGCGGTGACGCTGCCGGCGCTGCACATCGTCAACGAGCGGTTGCGGCTGCGTGCCGCTGGAGGCGGTCGTCGAGATCGCCGAGCTGCTCGAACTGGCGCCGGCCGAGGTGCAAGACACGCTGTCGTTCTACGGCTTCTTCAAGCAAGACAAGCCGCACGGCGAGCAGCGGGCCTGGGTCTGCCGCTCGATCAGTTGCGCGCTGCGCGGCGGCGAAGAAGTGCTGGAGCCACATGTGCCACACGGCCGGAATTCAGCCGGGCGAAACCACGGCCGACGGGCAGTTGACGCTCGAATTCGCCGAATGCCTGGGCGCCTGCGAGTTCGCGCCCTGCATGCTGGCCGACAAAACGCTGGTGCAAAAACCTGACGAACGAATCGGCCGAGGCCTATTTGGCCGACGTCAAACGGGGATCCGGATCGAACGGCCGCAAATAATTCCATAAAGTCATTGCTCGCACTCACGAACCTGAATTAGCCATGCCCAAGTTCGAACCCGTCCTGCTGGCCAACGTCGGCAAGCCCGACAGCCACACGCTGAGGCGTACGAGGCCGGCCGGCGGCTATCGGGGGCTGAAGAAGGTGCTCGCGGAGATGACGCCGCTGGCGTTGTCGGAGGCGGTCAAGGCGAGCGATTTGCGCGGCCGCGGCGGGGCCGGCTTTCCCACCGGGCTGAAGTGGACCTTCCTGCCCAAGGACCATCCCGGCCCGATCTACATGTGCATCAACGCCGACGAGAGCGAGCCGGGCACGTTCAACAATCGCATCCTGATGGAGGACGATCCGCATCAGGTGATCGAAGGCATCATCCTCAGCTGCTATCGCCACGCGGGCCACGACGGCGTACATCTATCTCCGCTACGAATACCCGCTGTCGCTGCGAGCGGCTGCAGGCGGCGATCGACGAGTGCTACGCGGCCGGACTACTTGGGCAAGAACATCCTGGGCAGCGATTTCTCGCTCGACATCTACCTGCATCGCGGCGCGGCGGCCTACATCTGCGGCGAAGAGACCGGGCTGATCGAAAGCCTGGAAGGCAAGCGGGCCTGGCCGCGCATCAAGCCGCCGTTTCCGGCCGTCGAAGGGCGTGTTCCGCAAGCCGACGGTCGTCAACAACATCGAAACGGTGGCCTGCGTCACGCACATCGTCGACTCGCGGCGTCGAGTGGTTCAAGATCGATCGGCGTGCCGCCCGATCCGAAGAATCCGCGCGACGCCGGCAGCTACGGTCCGAAGCTCTACTGCCTCAGCGGCCACGTCAACAAGCCGGGCTGCTACGAAGCGCCGCTGGGCATCACCTGCCGGCAGTTGATCGACGAGTACGGCGGCGGCGTGTGGAAGGGCCGCAAGGGCAAAGGCGGCCATTCCCGGCGGCATCAGCATGGGCCTGCTGACCGAGGCCGAGTTCGACACGCCGCTCGATTTCGCCGGGCCCGGGCAAGGTCGGCTGCCTGGGCCTGGGCACGGCGGCGGTCGTGGTGATGGACGAAACCGTGTCGATGGTCGATTTCCTGCACAACAGTTGCCGGTTCTTCGCCCACGAAAGCTGCGGCCAGTGCACGCCCTGCCGCGAAGGCACGCGCTGGGCGCTGACGATGCTGGAGCGCATCAAGGCCGGGCAAGGGCCGGCTGCAAAGATCTCGATCTGCTGCTGGAGATCGGCGACTCGATCGGCATCATTCCCGGCACGACGATCTGCGGCCTGGCCGACGGCGCCGCCTGGCCGATCAAGAACGCGATCCGCAAGTTCCGCGGCGAGTTCGAAGAGTACATCAAGAGGACCAATCCCAGCGGCTACATGGTGACCGACGCGGTCGAAGCGCTGCCGATCCTCGCGGCGCATTAGCCGGCAACCAACCCACCGCAGTGAGTGAGTCGTTTATGGCAATCGTTATGGTCGATGGAAAAGAAGTCGATCTGGCCCCGGGCGAGCGGCTCAATGGCATTCAAGCCGCCGAGCGGGCCGGCGTCGACATTCCGCACTACTGCTGGCATCCGGGCTTGTCGGTCGTCGCCAGTTGCCGCATGTGCCTGGTCGAGACGGGCACGCGCAACGCCGAAACCGGCGCGATCACGATGCTGCCCAAGCTCGTGCCGGCCTGCCAGACGCCGGCCAAGGACGGCACGGTGTTCGTCACCAACAGCGAGAAGGTCGCAGCAAAGCCGGGCGATGGTCGAGGAAGACCTGCTGATCGATCATCCGATCGACTGCCCGATCTGCGACAAGGCGGGCGAGTGCTAGCTGCAAGACTATCACTTCGAGCACGGCCAGGACGAGCGGCGGGCCGACATCCGGCCCTTCACCAGCCGCCGGCGCGAGATGGGCGACACGGTCACGCTGTTCGTCGATCGCTGCGTGATGTGCAGCCGCTGCGTGCGGTTCACGCGCGAGATCAGCGGCACCAGCGAGCTGATGGTCATCAACCGCGGCAGCCACGAGGAGATCGACGTCTTCCCCGGCTACCCGCTGGCCAACAAGCTGTCGGGCAACGTGGTCGATCTGTGCCCGGTCGGGGCGCTGGGCGACAAGGACTTTCTCTACCAGCAGCGCGTCTGGTTCATGAAGCAGCACGCAGGGCGTCTGCACCGGCTGCTCGACCGGCTGCTCGATCGACGTCGAAGAGAATCAGGACACGGTCTACCGGCTCAAGCCGCGCGAGAATCCGCACGTCAACCAGTGGTGGATGTGCGACGAGGGGCGCTACGGCTTCCATCACGTGCACAGCGACCGACGGCTGACGACGGTGCGACGCCGCGACGGCGCGGCGTTGGCGACGCTCGAGTGGTCGCAGGCCTTGCCGCGAGATCGACGAGCGGCTGCGTGCCGCCGGCCGGCTGGCCGCCGTGCTCTCGCCGCACCTGACGGTCGAAGAGGCGTATCTGCTGGCCAAGTACGTCCGCCAGATCGACGCCGAGGCGCTGGTTGTGCTTGGGCCGGTGCCGGTTGTCGGGCGAGGACGAGACGTTCAAGAACGGTTTTACGATTCGCGCCGAAAAGTGCCCCAACCGCCGCGGCGTCGAAGAGGTCGTGCGCGCACTTCATGGGCCGCGTGGCCACGTTCGACGATCTGCTGGACAGCATCGACGGCCGGCGAAATCGGCGGCGTGTGGGTCAGCGGCGGCTACACAGCACGATTGGATCGACGACGGCGACGGCCGAGCGATCTGGCGGCCGTCGAATGCTTGGTCGTGCAAGATATGTTCGCCTCGCCGCTGTGGCGAGCGGGCGACGTATCAACTGCCGGGCGCGGCGTTCGCCGAGCGCGAAGGTTCGTACGTCAACCATGCCGATCGATTGCAAGCGTGCCGTGGGCGATTCGTCCGCCGGCCGGCGTGCGGGTCGAGCGGGCGTGTACTGGGAACTGCTGGCGATGCCGGGCCTGGTCCGGGCCCGCCGCGTGTTGGACGAAGTGGCCGGGAAATCGCTTTTTTCGCGGCGGCGGCCGACGCGGTCGGTCCGCTCGGAGTGGATTTGAAAGTCAACTCGCTGGCCGAGGCGGCAACAACAACCTGAACTTTCTTCAAGTGGCCTTATGTCGATCGATTGGGAACCTTTGATGGCGCCGCTGGTGGTGCCGCTGGTCAAAATCGCCCTGCTGGTGGTTGGGCTGATGACGGCGGCGGCCTACCTGGTGCTGCTGGAGCGCTGGATCGCCGCCTGGGTGCAAGATCGCATGGGCCCCAACCGCGTCGGCATTCCGCTGACGAAGATCAAGATGTTCGGCCTGGGCCAGCCGCTGGCCGACGGTTTGAAGTTCATCTTCAAGGAAGAGTACACGCCGGCCCACGTCGACAAGGCGCTGTTCATCCTGGCGCCGATCTCGATCCTGGCGGCGGCCATGGCCATCTTCGCCGTGATTCCGTTCGGCAGCGTGCTGCCGCCGTTGGGCATGCCGCGGCGTGCAGGATCCGATTCCAGCTGGTCGTCGCGCCGGGCGTCGACGTCGGCATGATCTACGTCTTCGCCCTGTCGAGCATCGCCGTGTACGGCGTGATCCTCGGCGGCTGGGCCAGCAACAACAAATACAGCTTCCTGGGCGGGCTGCGGTCGCAGCGCCCAGTTGATCGCCTACGAAATTCCGCTGGGCCTGGGCATTCTGGGCGTCGTGCTGTGCGGCCGGCTCGCTGCGGCTGGACACGATCATCGGCCAGCAGGCCGAAAGCGGCGTGTGGAACGCGTTCGCGCAGCCGCTGGGCTTCGTCGTGTTCCTGGTCGCGGCCTTTGCCGAGGCGGCCCGGCTGCCGTTCGACTTGCCCGAGGCGAGCAGGAGCTGATCGGCGGCTATCACACCGAATATTCCGGCATGAAGCTGCTGTTGTTTCTGATCGCCGAATTCCTGCACATGGTCGCGGCGGCGTTTTTGATCGTGATTCTGTTTTTCGGCGGCTGGCACTTCTGGGGCATGTCACCGGCCGGCCGACGACATGATCACCTGGCCCGAGGCGATTGCTGCGGGTCGTCGTGCTGTTGGCCAAAGTGTTTGCCGTGATCCTGTTCTTCATGATGGTCCGCTGGAGCTGGCCGCGGTTCCGCTTCGACCAGTTGATGAACCTGGCCTGGAAGGTGATGCTGCCGCTGGGGCTGGTCAACCTGGTGGCCGTGGCCGTGCGTGATGGAATACCAGCATACGCGTCAGCTGGACGGCGAGGCGACCGAGCCTTGGCTGATCGGTCGGCGTCGGCTGGGCTGTCGCCATCGTGGCGTGGATTGGCGGCGGCGTTGTTCGCGCCGCTGCACACCGACAATCGCCCGCGCATGGATGCCTTGCGTCCGCCCGAGTTCGAGCCCGAGAGCACCAGCCGGCGGCCCAGAGCGTGCGCCAGATAGACGCTCTCGAGCGACGCAACGAACCATGAAAGCAAACGACCCCAACATCCGCTGGATCGAAGAGCCGAAGCTCGGGCTGGCGGGCAAGATGTACTTGCCGCTGTTCGTGCAAGGTCTGACGACCACGGCCAAGCATCTGTTCGGCCCGAAGGTGACGGTCAGCTTTCCGGAAGAGCGGCCGAAGATCGGCAACCCGCTGATCTATCGCGGCGTGCATCGGCTGAACAAGGACGAGCAGGGCCGGGTGAAGTGCGTGGCCTGCTTCCTGTGCGCCACGGCCTGCCCGGCCCATTGCATCGACATCGTCGGCGTGCGAGAGCCCCTGGCCCGACCGCGAGAAATATCCGCGAGAGCTTCACGATCGACGAGCTGCGCTGCATTTTCTGCGGCATGTGCGAAGAAGCCTGCCCGGTCGATGCGATCGAGCTGACGAGCCTGTTCGACCTGACGGGCCGCAGCCGCGAGGAGATGATCTTCGACAAGGAAAAGCTGCTGAGCGTGTACGATCAGACGAAAGATGCCGAGCCGATGAAATCCGAAGCGTTGGGAGGCACCTTGTGACCGAATTGCTCGAAATTCTCGGCGGCGCCACGCTGGTGTTGGCCGTGGGCCTGTGGCTGATGCTGCCGCGCGGCGCGGCGGCGGGCCGGTCGATGGGCGCGGTGCTGGTGGCGGTCGGCCTGGGGGTGTTTGCTTCGCAGGTGCCCCGCGTGGGCGACTGGGCCCAGGCCAGCGTGTTTTGCATACTGGCCGGCGTCACGGTGGTGGCGGCGGTGGCCACGGTCACGTTTCGCAACCCGGTGTATTCGGCGATCTGGTTCGCACTGTCGCTGTTGGGCACGGCTGGACTGTTCTTGTTTCAAGGGGCCCAATTCCTGGGCGTGGCCACGATCGTGGTCTATGCCGGCGCGATCCTGGTGACGTTCCTGTTCGTGCTGATGCTGGCCCAGCCCGAGGGCCATGCCGCATACGACCGGCTCAGTTGGGGCGCCGGTCTTGCCGCGGTCACCGGTGCCGTGATGGTCGGCGTCTTGACGATCACGGTGATCGGCGTGTTCGACCCATCGGTGGCACGAAACCCTCCGCAGGCGCCGCTTCCCGGCGGCGGATCTGGAGAACAACATTCTGGCTGACCAGCACATGGCCCACCTCGGCGGCGCAGTTGTTCAGCCGGCACCTGGTGGCGGTCGAAGTCGCCGGCACGCTGCTGCTGGTCGCGCTGGTCGGCGCGGTGGCGATCGTGGCCCAGATTCGCCCGGCGAGTGGCGCGAACGGCTCGGGCCGCGGCGGAGGGCCTGGCCATGGATGAGCAGGCTCTGCTGGAGAACTACCTGGTCGTCGGGGCGCTGTTGTTCGGCATTGGGCTGGTCGGTTTTTTCAGCCGGCGGAACATGATCGTGATGTTCCTGTCGGCCGAGATGATGCTGCAAGGCGTTTCGGTCAGCCTGGTCGCCTGGGGCCGCTACCACAACGACTGGGGCGGGCAGATGCTGGTGATTTTCATCCTCACCGTGGCGGCCTGCGAGGCGGCGATCGCGCTGGCCGTCGTGTTGACGCTGTTCCACAAGAGCGGCTCGTTGGATATCGCCGTCTGGCAGCAGCTGCGCGAGGACAATCAGCCCCCGTACGTCGATCGCGAACTGGCCGAAGACGCGCGCGTTGAACACCACTGGCCCAGACTGACGCCCGCCGGCGTCGAGCCTGAGCCCGACCTGGAAGAAACCACGCACCGCGCGCACATGTAAGCATTGACTGTTTTTATGACCGGACGCATTTCCATCCTGTTGGTTCTGATTCCGGCGTTGCCGTTGGCGGCGTCGATCGCGACGGCCGTGTTTGGCAGGCCGTTGAAGGAGAACGCCATCGGCCAGTTGTAGCGGCGATCATCGCCTCGTTCGTCGCCAGCCTGATGCTGCTGGCGGAAGTTCGCGAGCAGTCGGCGGCGAACCCGCTGGCCGTGGGCTGGGAAGCAACGCTAGATCTGGGCAACTGGCAATGGGTGCGCGTGGACAATGCGATCGCGACGCCCCCCGACGCGCAGGCGGCGCCGGTGGATGGCGTGGTGGGCGCTTTGCCCGCCGCGCTCCCGTTTCAAATCGACGTCACGCTGCGGGCCGATCCGCTGACGGCGATCATGCTCGCGATGGTCACGTTCATTTCCTCGCTGGTGGCGATTTACGCCAGCGGCTACATGCACGGCGACCGGGGCTATTGGCGGTTCTTCACGCTACATCGGCGCTGTTCGTGTTCTCGATGACGATGCTGGTCTCGGTGAGCAACTTCGTGCTGCTGTACGTGTTTTGGGAAGCGGTCGGGCTGTGCAGCTATCTGCTGGTCGGCTTCTGGTACGAAAAGCCCGAGGCGGCGGCGGCGGGCAAGAAGGCGTTTCTGGTCAATCGCGTCGGCGACTTTGGCTTTGCGCTGGGCGCTGTTCCTGATTTGGACGACGTACGGCACGCTCAATTTTCACGATGCCGACGGCGTGGCCGGCATTTTGGGCCAGACGCGGCTGGCGCCAGCCGGCATTGTACGTCGGCGGGCGGCACGGCCACGGCGATCTGCCTGCTGCTGATGTTGGGTGCGTGCGGCAAGAGTGCGCAGTTTCCGCTGCACGTGTGGCTGCCCGACGCGATGGAAGGCCCCACGCCGGTCAGCGCCTTGATTCACGCGGCCACGATGGTCACGGCCGGCGTCTACATGGTGGACGCGCTGCACGCCGCTGTTCGCCGTGTCGCCCGACGCCCAGCACGTGGTGGCGATCATCGGCGTGCATCACGGCGGCTGCTGGGCGGGGTGATCGCGATCACGCAAACCGATCTGAAGCGCGTGCTGGCCTATTCCACGATCAGCCAGCTGGGCTACATGTTCCTGGGGCTGGGCGCCGGCACGCTGGCGGGCATCGTGGCCGGCATGTTCCACCTGTTCACGCACGCGTTCTTCAAGGCCCTGCTGTTCCTGGGCGCCGGCAGCGTGATGCACGCCATGGGCGGCGTGATCGACATGCGCCGCTTCGGCGGCCTGCGGCGGCTGATGCCGATCACGCACTGGACGTTTTTGTTCGGCTGCCTGGCCCTGGCCGGCGTCGTTCCCTTCGCCGGCTTCTGGAGCAAGGACGCCATCCTGGCCGCGGTGCACGAAAAAGGGCACGAGGACGTTTTGTTCAACGGGCTGTACTGGGGCGGTTTGTTCACCGCCTTCTTGACCGCGTTCTACACGTTCCGCGCGTTCTTCCTCACGTTCTACGGCGCCCGAGCGCGTGCCGCACGAGGCGGGGCATCATGCCCACGAGTCGCCGCCGGCGATGACCGTGCCGCTGATGATCCTGGCCGTCTGCGCGCTGGTGGTGGGGGCATTCTTCGAGCTGACCGGAGGCTTCGACGATTTCATCGAGCAAACGCCGTCGCTGGCCTGCTCGGCGATTCCGCAGGGCGAGGCCGAGTCGGGGCAATCGCACTTGCTGGTCGCGGCGATCAGCACGGTGATCGCGCTGTCGGGCGTCGGCGTGGCCGCGTTCTTGTATCTGGGCGATCCGGTGCAGGCCGACCTGCTCAGCCGGCTGCTGCGGCCGCTTTATCGGCTGTCGTACGGCAAGTTTTTCTTCGACCAGATCTACAACGCGCTGTTCGTCTGGCCGCTGTGGATCTTGGCGCAAGCGAGTTACTGGTTCGACCGGTTCGTCAGTCGACGGCCTGGTGAATTTCGTGGGCAAGATTCCGCCCGACCGTGGCCGCCGGTCTGCGGTCGCTGCAAACCGGCATGGTGCAGTTCTATGCCTTGGCGATGGTGCTGGGGAGTCGTCGTGCTGATCAGCACGTTGTTGATCTGGCCGGCTGTCGGAGCCGTTTTGAAATAATCGCGGGAGAGTTGGGCCTTGGATTCGATGCAAACGTTATTGCTGGCCACGATATTCATGCCGCTGGCCGGTGCGCTGTGGATCGGCGTCATCGCCGGCAGCGGCCAGACGGCCGTCCGGCAGAGCGCGCTCGATCTCGACGTTGTTTACATTCGGACTGGCCGCGGTGCTCGTGTGGAATTATCAGCCGAGCGGCGAGGCGTACGCGACGCTGGATCTTCCGTGGCTGCGCGAATCCTCGGGCATCGACATCCGCTTCAGCATCGGGCTTGGACGGGCTGAGCCTGTGGCTGTTCGGGCTTTCGGCGCTGCTGCTGGTCACGGCCGTGCTGGTCAGTTGGGAGGCGATCGTCGACCGCCCGGCGACGTTCTACGCGCCTGCTGCTTGCTGTTGGGCAGCGGCATGCTGGGCGTGTTCGCGGCCCGCGACATCATCCTGTTCTACATCTTCTTCGAGTTCACGCTGATCCCGCTGTTCTTCCTGATCGGCATCTGGGGGCAGCGAAGAGCGGCGCTACGCGGCCGATCAAGTTCTTCCTGTTCACGCTTGGCCGGCAGCGTGCTCACCTTCCTGGGCCTGCTGGCGATCGTGCTGTGGGACTATAACCACTCCGAAACCGGCGTGATGACGTTTTCGATTCCCGCTGTTGACCGAAGACCTGGCTCGGCACCCCGATCGACGCGCCGTACCAGTTGTGGATCTTTCTGGCGCTGTTCGCCGGCTTTGCCATCAAGGTGCCGCTGTTTCCGCTGCACACCTGGCTGCCGCTGGCCCACGTGCAGGCGCCGACGGCGGGCAGCGTGATCCTGGCCGGCATCCTGCTGAAGATCGGCACCTATGGCTTTGCCCGATTCAGCCTGCCGATGTTGCCCGAGGCCACGGCCATCTGCATGCCCTGGCTGCTGTGGCCTGTCGGTGGCCGGCATCATCTACGGCGCCCTGGTGGCGCTGGTCCAAACCGACATGAAGCGGCTGATCGCCTATTCCAGCGTCAGCCACTTGGGCTTTTGCATGCTGGGCCTGTTCGCGCTGAACCGGCTGGGCGTGCAAGGGGGCGTGCTGCAAATGATCAATCACGGGCTGTCGACCGGCGGCCTGTTCGCCGTCGTGGGCATGATCTACGAGCGCTATCACACGCGCGAGATCAGCCGAGCTCGGCGGGCTGGCCCGGCGGACTCCCGTGCTGGCGTTCTTTCATGCTCGTGTTCACGCTTGTCCAGCATCGGCCTGCCGGGACTGAACGGTTTTGCCGGCGAGTTTCTGATTCTGATCGGCATGTTCCAGCGCGGCCTGGGCCGACGCGCCGGCCGCGTTGGCGCTGCTGTATCAGTGCGATCGCCGTGCTGGCCGTCTTGGGCGTCGTGCTGGGGGCCTGGTACATGCTGTGGCTGGTGCAGCGGGTCTTCTTTGGGCCGTTGAAGGAAGCCGACCACTCACATTCCGCGCCGCCGGTGCGCGATCTATCGCCGCACGAGATCGCCGCCTTGGCGCCGCTGGTGGTGTTCATCGTTTGGATCGGCTTGCATCCGCAATTTTTTCTATCGCGGATGCAGCCCACGCTCGAACCGCTCAGCCGCAATGCAGCCCAGGCGCTTCACCGAACCGGTCCGAATGAACCGGCACTAGTTGGCCATCCGAAATTGCCCGTGGGAGAGTTGACGCGTGTCGAATGAGACCGTTTATCTGTTGATGCCAGAGATCATCCTGGTGCTGATGGCAACCCTGATTTATTTGGGGGGCGCTTTTCTGCCGGCGCGTCCGGGGTGGAGTTGGCTGGCAGCCGCGACGATTCTGCTGTCGGGCGTGGCCCTCTACCAGCAGGCGGCGATCTATCCTCAAGCGCCGCGGGGAGACGCCGAATCGGCCGTGGCTGCGGGAAGCATCAGCGGTCCGGTGGTAATTGACCTGTTCTCCACCACGCTCCGCTGGGCCATTCTGGGCGTCGCGGCGGTGTTCATCATGCTGGCGGCCCGCACAAGCGAATTCGGTGAATCGTCCGAATTCATGGGCTCGCTGTTGCTCGTCATCGCCGGACTGATGCTGGTTTCGCTAGCCAACGACCTGGTGCTGTTTTTCGTCAGCCTGGAGCTGGTCTCGATTCCGACCTACGTGCTGTTGTTTCTGGGCCGGGGCACGAAGTTGTTGGAGTCCGGCACCAAGTATTTCTTTCTGAGCGTGCTCTCGTCGGCCCTGTTGCTCTACGGATTCAGCTTTCTTTATGGGTCGGCCGGTTCGACCAGTTTGAGCGATATCCGCTATGTGCTGTCCGGCGCGGGCGAGGCGGCGCCGTTGGCGTCGTTCTCGCGCCTGGCATTGATCTTGATTTTCGCTGGCCTGGGGTTTCGCATCACGATTGTTCCGTTTCACTTTTACGCACCCGACGTCTATCAGGGCACGACGAATCCCAACGCGGGTCTGCTGGCGATCGTGCCCAAGATCGCCGGCCTGGTGGCGCTGGTGCGCATCGCCGCGGTGGCGATGCCCGGCTTCGAGCAGTTGGGTTGGCAGCTCGCGCTCGCGTTGGCTATGGTCACCATGACGCTGGGCAATCTGCTGGCCCTGTGGCAAAACAACGTCCGCCGCCTGCTGGCCTACTCGTCGATCGCGCATGCCGGCTACATGCTGATTGGCCTGGCGGTCGGATTTGCGGTGGCCGGCGGCGCCAGCGAAGCGAATCATTTCGACGGCGTCGGCGCGACTTTCTTTTACCTGCTGGTTTACGCCGCGGCCACCGTTGGGGCCTTCGCGGTGCTGACCTACTTGGGCAGCGAGCTGCAACAGATCGACTCGGTCGACGAGCTGGCCGGACTCGGCCAGAACTATCCGAAAGTGGCGGCCGCCATGGCGCTCTTCATGTTCTCGCTCACCGGGCTGCCGCCGCTGGCCGGCTTCTGGGGCAAGTTCACGCTGTTCACCGGGGCCTTGGGCGTCGACGCGAAAAACCCCGACGCTAGAAATCTTTGGCCATGGTTCTTGGCCCTGGCTATCGTTGGCGCCCTCAACGCAGCCATATCTGCGGCCTACTACTTGCGCATTGTGGGTGCCATGTATTTCCGGCCCCCGCTGGCGCGGCCCGCAGGGCGCGGCGGCAGCGGCGCGGCCTGGGCCGTGGCGGTCTGTGCCGTGTTGGTGGTCGGCATCGGCTGTTATCCCGGCCCGGCGGTGGAGCAGGCCACTCGCGCCAGCCAGTCGGCTCGAATCGCGCCCTCTCGGCCGATGGACGGCGTCGAGGCTGCCGCGCGTTCGGCGCCGGTAGGGCCGAAGCGGGACGTCCTTGCCGACCGCTGAAAGCGCCGCAAACGTCGCGCCCGCTTGAAGACGTGCGCGACAACTATCGCAGCGCCCCAAACGCGGCGCGGTCGAAAATCACGACGCCTGACGCAGTCCGGTCGAAGATCAGGCGAAGTTTCACGGCCTTGCTGGGATCGAAATCCGTGTTGACGACTTGGAAATCGGAGAGCGGAAGCAGGAATGTCTGGAAAATCGGCTCCGAGAGCGGGTGCCAATGCAACAGTGTCGATTTGAAGTACGGCGTCTTGATTTGCGGCCGCAGCGTCCCGTATTGGCTGACGTGCAAACAGGCGACGTGGCCTTCGGCGTCGGTCAACTCGACAGTCAAATCAATCGGCTCTCGCTCTTTGCCGTCGGTTTTCTTCGCTGCGGCCTGGGTCTTGGCGTCGTCGGGCGTTGGATCCTGGTCGGCGTCGGCCAGACAGAAAGACAGGACGCTGCCTTCACCGAGCTTGAAGACGTCCGCCGGCCAGGTGATTTCATAACTCGGCTCGCCCGGTTTTTGATTGCGGTCCCAGCCGAGAAACACCGCACGGTCTTCGTTCAGGCCACCGCGGAGCTTGACGCAGCCTTCGCGCCACCGCGTCAGGTTGCTTGCCGCGACGGTTCCCCCGCGAGCGCTGGCCGTCGCTAGATCGATATCCTCATCGAACGCGCACAACGGCTGCATGCTCGAGTCGGCGTACTGGGTCACATAGACGGTTTTGGGAAGCCACATCGAACCGTAACGGCAGTCCTGAAACAGTCGGCGGAATTCGGGGACTTCGCGCAGCGTACAATCCAAAAACGCCGAAATGTAAACTTCGGCGATGCGTCTTTGTTCGTCGGCATGCAGTAGGGCGCTGGTGTTCACCAACCGCTTGGCGAGACCGACCCCGGTGTCGAACTGGCCCCACTGCGTGTTGAATTGCCCATGATTGGCGGCCTCGACGTAAACCGCCGATTTGAACCACGCTTCGTCGCCGGTGAATTTGACGCGGTCGAATTGGTTCAGGCCGGCAAACGACGAGACGTCGCTGTCGTGTGAGCCCTGGATGGTGAAGTAGTTGATGTTCGTCAGCGGCGTCCGCGTGTCCGCCGGGCGATACTGGGCGTCGGCCGGGGCGATCGCAACGATGCTGCGAATCTGGTAACCGTAGTTGAATCGCGCTTCGGCATTGTCGGGGTTGTACGCGATGCGATTCAATGCCGCGGCGTGTGCCACCGCCTCACCGCCACGTGAATGCCCGACTAGCGCGATCCGCCCGGTATCGACTTTGCCGAAAAAAAGGTGTTCCTTTTCGGTGTTCCATTCGTGCCAGATCCGCAGATGTTCGAGCAGCAACCAGCCTCGGGCGTTGTTTTCTTTTTCCAATCCGCCGATTACGTCGGTCTCCATGGTGTTGAGGAAGTTTTCGTCCACGGACACCACGATATAGCCTCGGCTGGCGAGCAACTGGCCCAGGTATTGATAACCGGGATCGGAAAAATCCGAGGCCAAATGGTTGCCGTGCACGACGAGCACCAGCGGAAAGGGCCCGTTGCCCAGCGGATACCAGACACGTCCATTGAGCGGAAGCATCGTGGCGTCGAAGCCCCAAAACTTGGTGCGTGCCCAGCCGGTGAAACCTTTCCAGCCGTTGAGCACTTTGGACCCGTCGACGGGTTGCGTGCGCAAGTCGGCTTGGGCGGCGAATTCCGGACGATGTGCGTCCGAACCCGCACCGTAAGTGGCAGTCTTCACCGTGTAGCATCCCCTTGCGGCCGGGTCTGCCACCGCCGCGGGCGCCGCCGCGGCTGCCTGGGGCGATGGCTCGGTCGCGATATCGCGACGGGCCGCCCCCGAACCCGCGAGCCAAAAGCAGGCGGCCACGACGGATCCGACTCCAGCCACTCCAAATGCTGCCGTCGTAGTGCGGCCGAGCCATCGGGACTCGCGCCACTTTCCCGTGAATACAACCGCAGTGGTGCCGCCGGCCAGGGAGGCGACGCCGAGCGTAAGCACGGTCAACCCCAGGAGCACTGGCGCTTCCAGATTGACTAGGGAATAGGAGCCGGCCAGAAGCACGAACGCGCTCAACGCCGCCCAACGGAAGTAAAGTGGCGCGCGACGGGCAATCGAGAGCACCAGGATCAACAACCCGGCCCCCAGCACCGCGACAACGACTCCGACCATCCCGACGATGAGCGGCGCCGCGACCGAAGCCGGCGTCATGACGTCGAACGTCGCCGACAGCCACATTGCGAGCGCCGCAATCAAGACGGCCGCCGATGCCCCCTTCCATGCTGCGCGCGACGGCGCCATCGAATGGACGGTCGCCGCCAGCCACGTTGCCGTCCGCTGATGCCACCGAAGCGGCCGCTGCTCGAGTGACTCGTCGTTATTCATGGCCCCCTTGAGCGGACAAGTCGTCGATCTTCGTCGCGCGGGAAATCCACGACGACTCAAGCTGTAGTTCGCCGCTCAACCGGCGATCTTGCGGCCAGCGGCAAAAACGCGAACAAACACGCTGGCGTTCTCGCCCAACCGGGCTGCCGGTTCACCCTCGAACACCCCCCGAGATTCAAGCCCAGCGATGTACCGAAGGCATACAATTCTGCGACAATCGCCGCTCTGGGGCGCTCGGCAACAGTGGAGGGGAGGTTCGTTGCCGGTTATGCTGTAGATAGGCCCTTCGGCCCGGTTTTCAGAGACTCTCCATGCCTAGCGCTCGAACTTCCGCGACCGATCTCGCCAGGCTCTTTGACGACAGCCGGGTGCCGATATACGTGTTGGACGAGGACCGGCGGATTGTTTTTTGCAACGCGGCCTGCGCCCGCTGGACCCACGTGAAATCGGACGACTTGCTCGGCCAGCAATGCGTTTACCACACCGCGGCCGAAGACTCCGGGGCGGCGAGCGTCGCGGCTGGATTGTGTCCTCCGCCTAAGGTCTTCTCAGGTCAAATGCTCACGGCGATTGTCCATTGCACGGTCGGTGACGGCACACTCGTCTATCGCCGCGGACATTTCATCCCGCTCTCCGACGGCCAGGACGAAAGCGCCGAGGTCATTGCCATTCTTGAGGTCGAGGATTGCTCGGGCGACACTCAAAGCCTCGCCACGACCGCCGAAACCCAGCTCCACGATCAACTGCGCGGCTTTCGTCGCCGAATGGTCGCCAAGTATCAGCTCGACAGCCTGATCGGCAACAGTCCGGCCATTAATCGCGCCCGGCGCAGATCGAAGTGGCAGCCGGCGCTCGTGCCAGCGTGTTGATCGTCGGGCCACAAGGTTCTGGCAAAGACCACGCCGCCAAGGTGATTCACTACCGGCATGGGGGGCGCGGCTCCTTGGTGCCGTTGGCCTGCGGCGTGCTGGACGTCAACCTGCTTCGCTCGACGATGCGGGCGCTGGCGATGCGACACGCCGCGGCGAAGGAATCTCCCGGCACGCTGCTCTTGAACGACGTCGATTGCTCGCCCCTGGAGATTCAGGCGGAGTTGGCCGAGATGGTTCGTGGCGAGTTGTCGCGCGCGGCCGTCGTGGCCACGGCGACGCGACCCTTGGGCGAACGGGTCGCCCAGGAGCGGTTTTCACACGCCCTGGCCTGCGCCGTGAGTACGATTACGATCGACCTGCCGCCACTGGTGCAACGGATCGAGGATTTGCCGCTATTGGCTCAGGCGTTTTTGGAAGAAGAGAACGCTCGGGGTGCCAAACAAGTCGGCGGGTTTACGTCCGAGGCCCTCGACCAGTTGGCGGCTCACGCCTGGCCGGGCAACGTCGACGAACTGGCGGCCATCGTGCGGCAGTCGCACGAACGGGCCGGTGGAGGCGAAGTGTCGGCACGCGAGCTGCCCGACCGCATTCATTGGGCAGCCGACGCCGCCTCGCATCCGCGGCGTGCGGACGAGACGATCGTGCTGGAAGAGTTCCTGGCCAAAGTGGAAAGAGAGTTGATCACTCGCGCCATGCGCCGCGCCAAGGGCAACAAAAGCAAAGCCGCAAAGTTGCTCGGCCTGACGCGGCCGCGGCTTTATCGTCGATTAGTCCAGCTGGGCTTGGAGCCGTCCGGCGAAGGTGACGCAGCATGAAGTGACGGTTTGACCGGCACCGGCGCCGCAGCGCCGCTTGTCAATGCGCGACGGCAACCCTACCATGAAACCGAAATTGGCCCCCTTTGGAAATCGAGGCACAGCACGATGAGCATGCCGCACGTCATTGTCTGCGAGCGGACGGGAACCTGGGCTGCCGCGATCCGGCGGCAGTTGCCGCTCGACATTCGTATGCGGCAAACGCGCGGGCTGGCCGAGTGCGTCGCCGAGTTGGCCGAGGCTCCCATGAGCCTGCTGGTGTTGGAATTGACCGCGCAGAATCTGGCGGGCGTGCTTGAGGTGTTGGGACGGCTGCCGGGGAGATTTCCGCTGGCCCAGGCGATCGTAGTTTCGGACAGCCGTTTGAAGCATAGCGAGTGGCTTGTGCGGGAGGCCGGGGCGATCTACATCGCACCCTCGTCGCGCGAGTTGGCCGGCCTGGAAGAAACGGTGCGCAATCATCTACGGTGCGTTCCCGCGACCAGGGCCGGCTTCGCGGCTGAAGTCTGGGACGCCCTTCCCTGGGGCGACGCCGCCACGCCCTAAGCGGAACCGACTGGCTTCGCGTCGCGGCGGCTTTTGCAAGATTTGACAAAAAGGATGGCATTCATGGTTCCAGGGCAAGTGGACATAGCGGCTGTGACCGCGGCTTTGAGCGATTTCTCGGATCCGGAGACGGGGCGCAGTGTGGTCGAGACGGGCCAGGTGAGCGATATCCAGCTCGACGGGGACTCGCTCGGGCTGACGCTGGCGCTGACAACCCATTCGGCAATCCTGCGCGACGAAACGCAAGACCGGCTCGTGCAGGTGCTCCGCGAGCGATTGGCGAAACGCAACGTGACCGTCAAGCTGGCCGTGCACAGCCGGCCCGCCGAGAAGCTCGGTCAGATCGGTCTGGCGGCCAAGAGCGTGATCGCGGTCGGCTCGGGCAAGGGGGGCGTCGGCAAAAGCACGATCGCCGCCAGCTCTGGCCTCGGATCTGGCGCGCGCCGGCAGCCGGTCGGCCTGATGGACGCCGACGTCTACGGCCCCAGCATTCCGCACCTGCTGGGCGTCAATCGCAGGCCCGAGGTTGTCGAAAAACCGGATTCAGCCGATCGAGGTCGCGGGACTGAAGGTGATGTCGATGGGCTTCCTGGTGCCGCCGGGCGAAGCCGTGGTGTGGCGCGGGCCGATGCTGCACGGCGCGATCACGCAGTTCCTGCGCGACACGGCCTGGGGCGAACTCGATTACCTGATCATCGACATGCCGCCGGGCACCGGCGACATCGCGCTGACGCTGTCGCAGCTGTTGCCGCTCTCCGGGGCCGTCGTCGTCTGCACGCCGCAGGACGTGGCGCTGTTGGATGCGGTGAAGGCCATCGCCATGTTCCGCAAGGTGAACATTCCGATGCTGGGCATGGTCGAGAACATGAGCTACTTCGTCTGTCCCGACTGCGGCAAGCGCTACGACATTTTCGGCAGCGGCGGCGCACGGCGGCGCGCGGCCGAGTTGGACATTCCGTTCCTGGGCGAAGTGCCGATCAACATGCAGATTCGCGTGCTGGGCGACGAAGGGCGCACGGCGGCCAATTTCGACGACGCCGCGACGGAACAAGACCTGCAGGCGATCTGCAAGAACCTGGTAAGAAACCTGGCGCGGCAACGCTCGTTTGGCCCGCCCGTTGCCGGTGCTGACCATTTGACATAAGCCGTTTACAGGACAGGCTTTTTGGCGATAAAAATGCAGGTCCAGCAAAACGTTAGAGCCGTCCGGATCGTGCGACCCGGACGGCTCTTTCTCGTTGTATTCGATCCCGCTTTTCAAGTCAGCGGTGCGCCGCAACCGTGCCTGTTTCGAGCCCTAGGCCCGGTACGAGCACGGCGCTCGCAAAGAAGGCTACTTCTTCTTCTTCTTCTTGGCCTTCTTCTTGGGAGCCTTCTTAGCAGCGGCTTTCTTTTTCTTGGCCACAGTCCGTCCTCCTAAAAAAGTTTCGGCAAGATCCGTCTCGGTGACCTCCTAGTCACGTGTTGCTCCGAGCGAGTCCCACCCTGAACAAAACTGAAGTCTTTGCCGAGCGAAGCATCGTTGCTTTTGCTCAGCGAAGACCGAACACGCGCGAGTTCAGGAAAGAGCTGAATGATATTTGTACAAACTTTGCTCGATTGTGCAACACGATTTTCGCTAAAAGTTGCTTTTCGGAAGAAATTTTTTTTCGGACCGACCGGCAACATTTCGCCACCGAGGGACGTCAACAACGCCGCGCGAACAAAAAAATCGCGCCGTTATCGCGCCGAAGCGGACGTCGTCGGCGCGTGCATTGCGTTGCATGAGTGGCGCGGTGCGCGGATGGAAAGGCGAAGCGCGCGCGGTGCGTTGGCGACTCGCCGGCTTAGTAGATCGCCAAAGTCGTGCCGTCGCGCAAGCGACCCGAGGGCTGCGCGCGCGCTGTTCGAAGCCCAGCACCCGGCGGCGTTCGGGCACGCGCGAACGCAAGTAGAGCGTGCGCGCCAGAGAGCTTGCGGCCGGTCGCGACAACTCGGGCGCGGCCGACCAGTGGGCCAGAATCTCTTGCCAGGCCAGCGGCCGCTGCCGCGATTTGAAGTGGATCGGGTCAAAGCCGTACCACGTGGCCCGTTGAGTCACCAGGCTAAATCCGCGATCCAATGCCAGACGCCGCACCTGCTCGTTCAAGGCGTGCGCGCGCTGGCTGACCGTCTCCGGGCTGATCCGGCTATGCGGAAAAAACAGTGTTCGCATCACCGTGAATCGGGCACGCGAGAGGCAGCTGCAAATTGTCGACCGGCAAAAGCGTGACGACGGTCCGGGCGTGGACGGCCGCCAGCCGGTCCAGGCATTGTTCGAGCCAATCGGCAATCCGCGCGACCCCTTGGCCATAGAGTAAGTCGTTGCCGATGTCGGTCACCAGGCCGGCGGTGGGCACGCCGGGTGAGCGGCCAAGAACCTGCCACAGGCCGCATTCGAGGATGCCGGGCAATTGGCGGCCCAGCACGCGGCTGGCATTGCCGTACGAGCGGCCGTGCCCCAACGCGCCGACCGCTTCCAGCGGCCGGCCCCAGTGCCGGCAGGCCGTCTCCAGGACCGTACCGATGCCCTTGGTCAGATTGCTGGCACCCAGCAGCACGACGCGGCGGGTTAGGCCCGTTGGCGGCGACTGTTTTGGAGGCTCGGTCACTGCGGACGCGTTGCTCATCGGTAGCCTCCCAAGCCCCCGCCCGGACCAAAGTTGGCTTGCAGCGTCGTGTAGTTGACGTACGCCAGGTAGCCAAAGAAAAACGCCAGAAACTGATCATGCAATTTCACGAACGCCAAAACCGCAACCACCGCGGCGGCCACAATCGAAATCCAAAGAGACTGCCGCAAGCTATCTCGCGGATTCAAAAGGCCCAGCACTTCCCGCGCGATCTGACCGCCGTCGAGCGGATAGATCGGAAGCAGGTTGACCAGGCCCCAAAAAATATTGATGTACAGCAAATCGAAAATCAGCAGATTCAACTCCCATCGAACTGGCAAAAGTTCGATCGGCGGCCATTCCGCCCGCACGGTGTGGCCCGACGCGGCGATCGCCGCGAGAATCAACGTGGCGAACAAGAAACCGGCGCCAGGGCCGGCCGCGGTAATCAGGATCTGGCTTTGGGCGGTGTGATAGCTCGGTTGATACGACGCCAGCCCGCCCATGCCGTGCAGGGTGATTCGCGGCTCCCAGCCATACGCGCGCGCAGCCAGCGCATGCCCCAATTCGTGAACGAGAATCGAAACGAACACCGCACCGACCCAAAACAACATCAGTACCGGCTCATGGTTTCCGCCCAATCCCAACAACAGCGCGACGACCCAGAACAACGGGTGCACGCGCACGGGAATGCCGAGCAGCTGGAAGTTCAGATCGTAGGGGCTTCGCGGTGGTTCGTTGAGTAGCACGCTTCGTGATTCCTGAAGTCACCGCCGTCTCGGACAACGGCCGGCCGGCATCCGAGTAGGGGCCATGAGTCAATTATACTAACCGGATGCGCCGGCCATGGAAACGTGGATACGGTGCTGGTCCGCGCCAGGATCGTGTTGGATTTTCGCGGGTGCTTCGCCTTGCAGTCGGGCTATGCGGCGGCATTGCGGCGACCGTCGGCGGGAACGGTTTGGCGGGCTAGGCGCGGAATGAAATGGGGCCGAGGGATTGCCGCGGCGCGGCGATTGAGGTGGTCGAGAAGGTACTGGGCGGCCGTGCTCGACGCGCCACCGTGGCCGACTTCGGCCTTCAGCGCGGCCAGTCGCTCGACCAGGCGTTGCCGCTGGGTGTCGTCGGTGAGCCAGAGGAGCACGTGCCTGGCAATTTGCGGTGATTTGTCTTCGCAGGTCAGGTACTCGGGAAACAGGACCGCCTCGGCTTCGGGCGAGTCGGGATCGTACGGCGAGGTATCGCGGGGAAACAGATCGTCGGTGGCCAACAGGTTCACCAGCGTGATGTACTTCACTTTGCGAAACCACTTTTGAACCCGGAAGGCCAACGGCGTGATCCAATACAGGATGACCGTCGGCTTCGTCTGGTAGAGCAACTCCAACGACACCGAGCCCGACACGGCCATGCAGCAGTCGGCCAGGTGAATCAGCTCGGGCGTGCGGCGGACGAAGACCTCGACCGGCAAGCCGGTCTCGGCCACGGCCTGTCGGGCCAGCTGCGCCTGGTGCGGTTTGAAGCTGGCGACGGCGAATCGCACATTTGGAATCCGCGCGCGAATCAAGCGTGCCGCCTTGAGGAAGTATTTCAGGTTGTGAACGACTTCTTGCGTGCGCGAGCCGGGCAGGATGACGACCAGCGGCCGCTCGGGATCGCCGTGTTTCTTCAGAAACGCCGTGTCGAGCCGCTGGCGGCGCACTTCGTCGAAGTAGGGATGGCCGACGAACGTGGCGTTGCAGCCCCGCTCGGCAAACCAGCGGGCCTCGAACGGCAGGCTGCACAAGACGTGATCGACAAAGCGGCGCATTTTTTCGATGCGCCAACTGGCCCAGGCCCAAATCTGCGGCGGGGCATAATAGAACACCGGAATGCCGTGTGCCTTGGCGCGGCGGGCAATCCACCAGTTGAAGCCCGGATAGTCGATCAGCACGACCGCGTCGGGACGCTGGTGGCGAAAGTATCGATCGGCGCGTCCGGCCAGCGCCAGGAACTTGTGAATGTTCAGCAGCACGCGCAGAAACCACATCACGGCCAAAGCGGTCAGATCGGTATGCAATCGGCAGCCGGCTTCGGCCATCTCGGGACCGCCGTAGCCGACGGCTTCGAATTGGGGGCAGCGCTGCCGCAGCTGGCGAATCAGATTAGCGCCGTGCAGGTCGCCGCTGGGTTCGCCGGCGGAAAAGAAGATCTTCATGCTGTGGCCGCGTCCTGAGAAGAGATGAGATATTGAAGCCGCGCTTCAGGCCGACTCGCGATGGTCGGTCTTCGACGGCGCGACGGCCTGCTGGGGAACGAATCGCCCTCGCGCCTCGACGCGCGGCAGGGTCATGCGCGGCGTCGCCGCGGTGAGGGGGCCAACCTCGCTGGCCAGATGAGGCTCGAAACTGCGGTCGAGCCAGCGGACGGCCATCCGCCCCCAAGTGCCGGGTCGTACGGCGGAGCCCCGCGCGGGCAGCCCCGGGGCGATCGTCAAGCGGCAAACGCGAAAACCGCGAGCGGCCAGCAAGTCCGGCAAGACGCGAAAGGCACCCCGCGCCAAGGCCAGGCCGGCGACCGCCTCGCGACGTGCGGCGAACAGCAGGTCTTCGCCGGCATGCAGTTGCGGATCGGCGACCACGACGCGCGCCAGCCGAGCAAACAGTCCGCGAAATTCCTCACCCAGGGTCAGCTCGCGCTCGGCGACCACCAGGTCGTGCTGCGAGAGCCGGGCGATCAAGTGCGGAATCGTGCAAACGTCCCATTGTCCGCCAGCGCCGGCCGCGATGATCAGATCGCCGCGGGCCGCGGCAATGCCGGCCGTCAATGCGGCGCTAGTGCCACGCGGTTGATCGAAATGCAATACTCGGAGATGTTCATATTGGGACACCAACGCTTCGAGCATTTCTGCATCCGGCGCCGCCGATGCGTCGTCAATGCAGATGATCTCGTACGGCAGCACGAGGCTGTCGAGAAGTTGTTGCAAGGGCGGCAACAAACTGCGGACCGCGTCGGTCGAGTCCCGTACGGGGACCAACACCGTGTAGTGCACCATGAGCGGTTCCCTGCCACAAAAAACGCCAAATCATTCGGCAACCCGTGGCGCGCGGAGTATCGCAAAATGGTCGATGTCGCGAAAGTGCAATTTATTTCGGATGGAAGAACGCGGAAAAACGCGATTTCACAAAGGGAAAACAGCCGGGAAAATCGCATTAAAAAACCATTGACCCGTCGCGCGCCGGAATTGAGAGAATTGAGCGGCAGCGCAAAAAAACAGGGGCGTTCCTGTTTGGATGGAACGCCCCTGCACGCGCTTCTATGGATCGAACAAGAAAGCCTACTTGGTGGCGGCCTTGAAGCCCTTCGAAGTGTCGCTGAAGATCAAGCTGATCAGTTCGTCGCCCGAGACCTTGCTGGCTTTTCCCAAGCAGCCGGCACAGCACAAGCCGACCTTGACGCCCTCAACCTCAACGGCCTTGTCGGGGGCACAGTCTTTGCCCGTCAAGGGGCACTTGACCTGCGTCAATTGCTTGCTCTGAACCAGTTGCAGGTTGGCCTTAGCGGCATACTTCTTGGAATCGGCGGCGAAAGCCTTGGGGCAGTTGCCGCAGCAAAATGCCACTTTGCCGCCATTGAAATCGGCGGTCTTGCTGGCGTCGACGGCCTTACCCGACACCGGGCACTTCAAAGCCGGCGCGTCGGCAGCACGCAACGACGAGGCCGCCACTAGAGCAACAACAGCAAGCGCTGCAAGGCAAAGACGAGACTTCATAGTAGTGGTCCTTTCAAAAAGATGTCCAACAACCTTGGCCCACAGTCTACCGTGTAACTACCCGCGATACGAGCATTGGCAGCCGCGTGACCAAAAAAATTTCCCCGGTCCAAAACCCTGAAAAACCGACCTACCGCCGGTTCTTTGCGCACTTTACAAACCATCGCCGACCCCTGGTGGCCCGACACCCGCCCGCGACCGGCCTCTGGCTGCCAGCGGTGATATCGCTCGGCCCGCGGCCTTCGCGCGGCGAGCCGCGAAAGCGGACGTATTTTCGGTCACCCGGCGCGTCAAAGTCAAGCATCTTTACCGGCCTGACCGCGATTTGTCGAAATCGCCCCCGCCGCAGTGCCGGGCGGTTCACGGGGCTTTTTCCAGCAGTAGCTCCAAGTAGCTGCGGCGCTCGGTGTTGCTCAAACCCAGCCGGCTTGAGAGGCTTTCGATGCACCGCCGGGCCGGGTCGGCTTCGCTTTCGGAGGCCAGAATTTCCAGTTCCACGAAATTGCCCAATCCCGCGACATCGTCGAGCGAGACCGTAATCTCGCGGCCTTGCCAGCGCAGCGTATTGTGAACACGATGCTTTCGGACTTCCAAAACCGGCGTGAAGCCCAACGCACCCAGTAGTTCGCGGGCGTCCTGGGCCGAGCGCTCCGCGGCGGCCAACTCGATTTCCAGCTCGCGTCGAGTCTTGGTCGTGGCGTCGAGCTTTGGGCCCTTGTAGGTGATATAGTTGAATTCGCCGACCCGCCGCAGCCGCAATGCTTCGTCGGTTTGGGCGAAATCGCGGCTCGGGTGGGCGAAATAGCAGTCGACCTGCAACACGGCCTCTTGAAGCTCAAAGCCTAATTCCGCCAACTGGCGCTCGAGCGCGCCGCGATCAGGCACACGAAATTTCAGTTCCACCTCGATTGGCATTCTTGATACCGAACTAAAGTATTGGGTTGGAGTGTTCGTGCCGCGCCAACCCACGTCGCCTTTTCATTCTCAGAAAGTCTCCCCATGGATGCAACTCATTCCGAGTCAGACGGTGGCGGTCGCGGGGGAATTTGGTGGTGGGGAAGCCTGGCCGCGCTGTCGGCGGTGGTGTTTGTGTACATCATGGCGGTGTCGATGCCTCGGCGGCAGCCGCCGGGAACCGAAGGTCCGGCGATCGGGCGCCGACTGCCCTACCTCCAACTGGAGCCGTTGACGGGAGCGGCTCGGCCGCTGTCGCTCGGCGATCTGCAGGGGCACGTGACGCTGGTGAACTATTGGGGCACTTGGTGCGTGCCGTGCCGCCGCGAATTCCCGCACCTCGTCAATCTCGCGGCAAGATTTGCCCAGGACGCCAGTTTCACGATGGTCGCGGTCTCTTGCGGCCAGGGCAACGACGAAGATCTGGACAGCCTGCGGAGCGAGACCGAAACGTACTTGCAGTCGGCCAACGTCGTGTTGCCGACCTACGCCGATCAAAATGCCGCCAGCCGCCGGGCGATGTCGCTCGCGCTCGGCTTCGACCAGTTCGCGTATCCGACGACGCTCGTCTTCGATCAGCAGGGGGTGATCCGCGGTCTCTGGATCGGCTACAGTCCTCAGGCTCCCGATGAAATGGGGGCCGTCATCGATGACCTGCTGCAACATCCGGCCGGCTAAAGCGAAGATTTCTGCTCGGGGATGCCATCGAGGGCTGCCAGCAATTCTTTTGCGACTGCAGCAGGATTCGGGGCCATCGCCACGGCGCCGCTGACTGCAATCCGACGAAAGCCTGCCGCCAATACCTGGGGCAGGCTCTCGGGCATGATGCCGCCAATGGCAAAGGCCGGCAAGCGAATTTCGGCCTGCACGCTTCGCAGCAACTCAATTCCGGTGAATTCCGAGAACTGCTTCGTGCCGGAAGGAAATGTGGGGCCGACGCCGATGTAGTTCGCGCCGTCGAGTACCGCCGCTCGGGCTTGCTCGAGTGAATGCGTCGACACGCCAATCAGGCCGCTTGGTCCCAATACCCGCCGTGCGTCCTTGACCGAGAGGTCTTCTTGACCCAAGTGCACGCCGTCGGCGCCGCACAACAAGGCCAGGTCGGGCCGATCATTCATGACGAACAGCGTGCGAGTGCCCCGCGTCGCGTCGACCAACAAGTGGGCCCGCGCGAGCCGCTGGCGGTCGGCCAGCGCCTTGTCGCGCAGCTGGATGATCGGAACTCCCGCCGCGACGAGCGACTCGGCCAATTCTGCCAATTCCGCGGCCGACGCTCTGGCATCGACCAGTACGTACAAGCGGGCGTCCGCGAGCCGTTCGAGGCTGCTGCGCGTGAGGTCGACGGCCCGCTCGAGCGTGTACACGCGATATCGCAGCTGTTCCAATTGCGCGGCGGTTGCCGGAGGGGACGTCGTCAAACGGGTCTTCGAAAACTCCTCCAGGCTTCTCAACGATTGCTCGACGCGCTTGAAATTGGCTTGCACCACCGCGGTCGTGCCGGCGCGGACATGTTCGGTTGTCAGAGTCAAGTCGGTCCCAACGTCCGAGGGCGTGTCGCGAGCTGCATGGCGGTCGTCGGCCGAAAGAACGTCCAACGCCGTGGCCAGCTCGTGGCGAATCGATTTGCAGTGGGCCGTCAGGTGTCGATCGTCCAGCGCGAACCGCAAGTAGTCTTCGATCACGCGCAGACCTTCGCTGGAGCGGTTGGCGGCGGCATCCATGATGCGCAGCACCGCGACCTGCTCGGAGCGGGACACTTTGTCGCCGCCGGCTTTGACCATCGATTCGTCAACCACTTCCGCGTCGACGAACGTATCGTCGCCTGGTTCCAGCGGCAGCGGCCCGGGACGATGTCCCGACAAGCGGTGGACCTCTGCTTCGAGCTCATCGGCCAACAAGCCCCGCTCACGCAGCCAGGCCGAGACTTCATTGGGGGCCGCGACAATTCCCAAGAGCAGATGCTCGGTTGCCAGGACCAGCGGGCGAGGGTGTTCGATCAGCAGACTTTCGGCCGCGTGCAGACAGGCCAGAAATTCGTTCGAAAAATGAGTTGCCCGGGCAGGATCGAGAGGCTCGACGGTGGTCAGATTGGAAAATCGTTGACGGACCGCCGCCGGGTCGACGTCGAAGTGCGCCAAAAGCAGCGCGGCGCGGCACTCAGGTTCGGCCAAAAGCCCCACCAACACCTCGGGCACGTGCAGTTCGTTAGCACCGGCAGAACTCGTCCAACCGGCAGCAACGGCCAACGCACGCTCGGCGGCGGGAGTGAACTCGAATCGCATGTGTTTAATCTAAGCCTGCGGGCTGCAATTGCGAGTCCCGCGACACCCAAAAGGCGCTGCCCAGACGCCGGATTGGGCGCGCAAGTCTCTACTCTTTCGCAAGATTGGCGTCCGTAGGTGCCGTTGACGCCAGCCTGACGGGGTCAGATTCGTCCCTAACCCCAAGCGGCACTTTCAGTTGCCTTGATCTGTTGCGTTTTAAGAGTTAGAATTCCGAGGCGATTTACGGCGCTTTCCAGCGCCGACAGACACGCCAAGGCAGGAGCCGAGGTCTCGATGAGCAGGATGCCGTGGGCGACGTATCTTTGGCCGGGGTTGCCACAATTGTGGTTCTGCGGCTTTTGGTCAGGTCTGGCACTGGCTGCTGGATTTGCAGTTCTGTTGAATTTGCTGCTTTTGGCCAGCCTGGTGTGGGTTGAGCTTTTGAGTTCGCCGCATTTGCGGCTCGGTTGGCTGGCGGTCGGAATACTCTGGTTTGGATCGGCAGTTCTGTCGGCCGCGTATGCCCGGCGAGGTGCCACGCGGGGTGCGACCTCGGCCGAGGCCTTGTTTCGCGACGCCTTAAGCGAATACTTACAAGGGAGTTGGTTCGAAGCGGAAACGATTTTGGGTCGACTTTTGCGGCTCCATCCGCGCGACGTGGAAGCCCGGCTACTGCTGGCCACGCTTTTGCGGCATACTCGGCGCTATCCGGAAGCCTTGGATCAACTGGACCGCTTGGAACGGCTCCGAGACGCGGCCAAATGGACTCAGGAGATTGCAGCCGAAAGACAGTGGATGGCCGATGGTCAGGCCAACGTGCCAGCCGTTAACGAATCGCCGGCCGACGCCTTGGCGACGGCAGAGCTCGATGGCGCGGCCGACAGCGATATGCCGGTGTCCACCTCGAAAGCCGCCTGAGTTCGGGCAATGAGTTCTATTCGTATCGTTTGAGCCGTGTTTTTTGCGAAAGGTTGACCGAGCGCGAATAATCCAAGCACCGAAGACTGCAATTAGCAAAGACGTCTGCATTACAAAAATCGTGGCGGTCGTCCCCCGCAGGTCCTGACGGCCAAGGGGGCGCAACTTTCGACCGTCCCAACGGAGAGCACCATGTACGAACGATTTACCGACCGGGCCCGAAAGGTCATGCAACTGGCCAATCAGGAGGCCCAGCGCTTCAACCACGAATACATCGGCACCGAGCACGTCCTGCTGGGCCTGATCAAGGAAGGCAGCGGCGTCGCCGCCAACGTGCTGAAGAACCTCGACGTCGATCTGCGCAAGATCCGCCTCGAAGTCGAAAAGCTCGTCCAGAGCGGACCCGACATGGTCACGATGGGCAAGCTGCCGCAAACGCCGCGGGCCAAGAAGGTCATCGAATACTCGATGGAAGAGGCCCGCAACCTGAACCACAACTACGTCGGCACCGAGCACATCCTGCTGGGCCTGCTGCGCGAGCAGGAAGGCGTCGCCGCGCAGGTGCTGATGAACCTGGGCCTGAAGCTGGAAGAAGTCCGCGAGGAAGTGCTCAACCTGCTGGGCCACGGCATGGAAGGGGGCGAGGGCGGCGAGCGGCACGCGGCGGCGAGCGCGGCGGCGGCGGCGGCGGCGGCGAAGCGCCCAAGAGCGGCAAGTCGAAGACGCCGGCGCTCGACAGCTTCGGCCGCGACCTGACCGAGCTGGCCCGCCAGGGCAAGCTCGACCCGGTGATCGGCCGCGAGAAGGAAATCGAACGGGCCATCCAGATCCTCAGCCGCCGCACGAAGAACAACCCGGTGCTGCTGGGCGAAGCGGGCGTCGGCAAGACGGCCATCGTCGAAGGCTTCGCCCAGCGCGTGGTCGATGGCAACGTGCCCGAGCTGCTGGCCGACCGCCGCATCGTCGTGCTCGACCTGGCGATGATGGTCGCCGGCACGAAGTACCGCGGTCAGTTCGAAGAGCGCATCAAGGCGGTGATGAACGAAGTCCGCCGGGCGAAGAACACGATTCTGTTCATCGACGAGCTGCACACGCTGGTCGGCGCGGGCGGAGCGGAAGGCGCGATCGACGCCTCGAACGTGCTCAAGCCGGCCCTGGCCCGCGGCGAAATCCAGTGCATCGGCGCCACGACGCTCGACGAGTACCGCAAGTACATCGAGAAGGACGCGCGCCCTGGATCGCCGCTTCCAGGAGGTGCATGGTCGAGCCGTCGACCAAGCCGCGAAACGGTCGAGATCCTCAAGGGTCTGCGCGATCGGTACGAAGCAGCATCACCGCGTGCAGATCACCGACGACGCGCTCGAGGCGGCCGTCGAGCTGTCGAGCCGCTACATCACCGGCCGCTGCCTGCCCGACAAGGCGATCGACGTGATCGACGAAGCCGGCGCCCGCGTGCGGCTCAAGGCGATGACCCGAGCCGCCCGATCTGAAGGAGATCGACGACGAGGTCGAAACGCTCAACAAGGAGAAGGAAGAGGCGGTCGCCAACCAGGATTTCGAGAAGGCCGCCGCGCTGCGCGATCAGGCCGACAAGCTCAAGAAGAAGAAGCAGACGATCACCCGCGACTGGCGCGAGAAATCGCGCGAGGCCGACGGCGTGGTCGACGAGGAAGTGATCGCCGAAGTCGTCTCGAAGATGACCGGCATCCCGCTCACGCGGATGACGACCGAAGACAGCATGCGGCTGATGCAGATGGAAGACGAGCTGCACAAGCGCGTCGTCAGCCAGGACGAAGCGATCAAGGCGATCTCCAAGGCCGTCCGCCGCAGCCGCAGCGGGTTGAAGGATCCGAAGCGGCCGACCGGCTGCTTCATCTTCGCCGGCCCGACCGGCGTCGGCAAGACGCTGCTGGCCAAGGCGCTGGCCGAGTTCATGTTCGGCGACGAGGACGCGCTCATCCAGATCGACATGAGCGAGTACATGGAGAAGCACAACGTCAGCCGGCTTGATCGGCGCTCCGCCGGGCTACGTCGGCTACGAAGAAGGCGGCCAGCTCACCGAGAAGATCCGCCGCCGGCCGTACGCGGTCGTGCTGCTCGACGAAATCGAGAAGGCCCACCCCGACGTGTTCAACATGCTGCTTGCAGGTCATGGAAGAAGGCCGGCTGACCGACAGCTTCGGCCGCAACGTCGACTTCCGCAACGCGATCCTGATCATGACCACCAACGCCGGCGCCGAGGCGATCAAGAACGAAGCGGCGTTCGGCTTCCAGAAGCCGGACGACGACGCCTCGTACGAGAGCATGAAGGACGCGCGTCACCGAGCGGATCGAAAAGGTCTTCCGGCCCGAGTTCCTCAACCGCGTGGACGACGTGATCGTCTTCCGCCACCTGACGAACGACGACCTGAAGCACGTGGTCGACCTCGAGCTGGCGCAAGGTCCGCGAGCGGCTCGAGCGAGCGCGGCCTGAAGCTGATGCTCACCGACGAAGCCAAGGAGTTCCTGATCAAGAAGGGCTCGAACACCGACTTCGGCGCCCGGCCGCTGCGTCGCGCGATCGAGAACTTCGTCGAAGATCCGCTCTCCGAGGAACTGCTCAAGGGCGAGTTCCAGGGCAAGGACACGATCGTGGTCGACGTCAAGGAAGTCGGCGGCAAGAAGCAGCTGCACTTCATCGGCACCGTGGGCGACGCGGATGAATCTTCGGTCGTCGCCGCCGCAACGCCCGAGACGACTGCCTGAACCGCCTCCGGTGGGGGGCGAATCGCTCATCCAGCCGCCGCTCGATGCAAACCATCGAGCGGCGGTTTTGTTTGTCCGCTTGCCTACAATACACCTTCAGCGTTGTGCGCCGGGCCCGATGCCGTTGCTGGCGGCACTAGCGTCGATCTAGGCGTTTCGTCGAGTTGCCCAGCTTGGCTAAGTCCTCATCTCGGGCTTACCGGCAATCTTTTCTCAAGCGGTATCTTTGCCGCGCCGAATTATCAACAGATGGTCCGTCTTTAGAACTGATTTCAAAACCGCTTCGGAGAGGGGGACAGCCCCATTTTGCTCCGAGGACTGCGCAAATCGGGACAGTCCCCAGCGGTTTCGAAACCAGTTCTAGACACTGTCTCGGCGGTCCGGCCGCGGGTTTTCCTCTTCACCATCTTGGCACGGTCATGGCATCTGAGTTTCCCACGCAATCGCGCCCGCGGGGCGGCCTCGCGCAGGCTTCCGTCGATTGGATTGCCGACTTGGGCGGATTGGTGCTGAATTGGGTCGTTTCCGTGGGCGATATCTCGCAGTTCTTTCTGCGGACGCTCTCGTGGATCGTCACGCGCATGCCGCGCCGCGACACGTTGTTGCCGAACTTCTATCAGATCGGCGTGCTGAGCCTGCCGGTGGTGGCGCTGACGGGCACGTTCATCGGCATGGTGCTGGCGGTGCAGAGCTACTCGCAGTTCCGGCTCTTGCATTTGGAAACGCGGCTGGGCGCGGTGATCAACATGTCGCTGGTGCGCGAGCTGGGGCCGGTGCTGGCGGCCACGATGCTGGCCGGCCGCGTCGGCAGCGCCATGGCCGCCGAACTGGGCACGATGCGCGTCACCGAGCAGATCGACGCCCTGGCCAGCATGGGCGCCAATCCGATTCACTACCTGGTCGTGCCGCGGTTCCTGGCCTGCCTGCTGCTGATTCCCGACGCTGACGATCATGGCCGACTTCATGGGCGTCGTCGGCGGCTTCGTTCTACAGCATCTATGGACTGGGCATCGACTCGCATCACTACTGGGAGAACTCGCAGAACTTTGTCGGCACGTTCGACCTGTTTTCGGGCGTGTTCAAAAGCCTGTTTTTCGGCGCGGCGATCGCCCTGGTCAGTTGCTATCGCGGCTTCCATTGCGAGCCCGGGGCCGAAGGCGTGGGCCGGGCCGCGACCAGCGCGTTCGTCATCTCGTTCGTGGTGATCCTGGTGCTCGATTTCTTCCTGGGCATCGGCCTGGACGACCTGTACATGCTGTTCTGGCCCGAGGGCGCAAGGCTGCTGTGAAATAGAGGCACGAACCGTGGCACCCGGCACGAAGTGAACGGATGAACGCAACCGCCAAACGACCCGAAGCGAGTCCCGTCTCGGCCAGCCCGCTGGTCGAGCTGCGCGCCGTCGACGTCGACGTTCGGCCGGCAGCGCGTGCTGCGCGACATCAGCTTGGCGGTGCCGCGCGGACAAACCGTGGCCATCATCGGCGAAAGCGGCTGCGGCAAGACCGTGCTGCTGAAAACGATGATCGGCGCTGGTGCAGCCGACGCGGGGCGAAGTGTCGTTCGATGGCAAGGACCTGGCCACGTTGACCGAAAAGGAGCTGACACGAGCAGCGGACGCGGTTTGGTTTCGTGTTCCAGGGTGCGGCGTTGTTCGACAGCATGACGGTCGGCCAGAACGTGGCCTTTCCGCTGCGCGAGCATACGGACAAGAGCGACCGAGGAAGTGCAGGACGTCGTGTTGGCGCGGCTGGCCGAAGTCGGCCTGCCGGAGAGCGTGGTCGCGAAGAAGCCGGCCGAACTTTCCGGCGGCATGCGCAAGCGCGTCGGCCTGGCCCGGGCGCTTGGCGCTGAATCCCGAAGTTGATGCTCTACGACGAGCCGACGACCGGGCTTGGACCCGATCATGAGCGACGTGATCAACGAGCTGATCCTGCGCACGCGGCAGACAGCATCCGGTGACCAGCGTCGTGGTCACGCACGACATGCGCACGGCGCGGAAAGTGGCCGATCGGGTGGTCATGCTCTATCCGCTGGCGCGGCTGGAGCCCGACGAGCCGCAGATCATCTTCGACGGCCCGCCAGACGCAATCGACGAAGCGACCGACCCGCGAGTCACGCAGTTCGTCCGCGGCGAGGCGGGCGAGCGGCTGATGGAAATGAGAAAAATGGCGGACCTTCGTTCAACCGATATGTGAAGTGCGCGCTTCAAGGCAGCGAAGCAAAACGCGCGCAGCCAGGCTGAGTAACCATGGATGAAAGAGTTGTCAAATTCCGCGTCGGGGTCATGGTGCTCGCCATCATGTTCATCGCCGGGATATTGGTGCTGTTGTTCGGCGATGCGCGCTCGATGCTGCGCCGCAACTACACCGTCTACATGCACTTTTCCGACGCTCCCGGCGTCAGCGAAGGGACGCCGGTGCGCAAGAGCGGCATTCTGATCGGCCGTGTCTCGAGCGTTCGCTTTGCCGATCAGGGGGGCGTCGACGTGACGGCCGGAATCTATGGCAATGTGAAGCTCTATCGCAACGAGATGCCGCAAGTGACCGGGTCGATCCTTGGCGGCGACGTCGTGATCCAATTCATCAAAAAGCCCAAACCGGCGGCGAACGAAAAGGCCGCCGACGTTCCACGGCTCGAGACAAGCCTCGTCGAGTCGTCCGCCCAGCCTGGAAATATATTGACCGCTGCGGACGCCAACGAGACGCCGGCGGCCGCCAAACCGGCCGCGACGAAAACGCCCACGGAAAACCCCAACGACTTGATCCAGGACGGAGACTACATCGAAGGCAGCGTCGCGCCGAATGCCTTTCAAGTCATCACGAACCTGGAAGGCGAAATGGGCAACGCCATCGGTTCACTGGCTAATGCCGGCAATGAAGTCGGCAAGCTGGCCGGCTATATCAACAATATGCTGGAGAGCAACGACGCACAAGTGAATCGAATCGTCAACAAGACCGAGCAAGCACTCGATAGCTTTCAACGCGCGCTGTCGAATATCGAGGACGTGCTTGGCAACGACGAGGTGCGAGACAATCTGAAGCGGTCCATCGCGGGATTGCCGGACTTGCTGACCGACACGCGCAGCGCGATGAATACGATGCGCACCACGGTCGAGTCGGTTGACCGCAACATGCGCAACCTGGAGGGATTCACCGGGCCGTTGGGCGAGCGGGGCGACCAGATCGTCGAGCGCGTCGACCGGTCGGTCGCGCGTTTGGACGAATTGCTGGGCGAGCTGTCCGACTTCGGCAAGAAGCTGAACCGCGGAGAAGGATCGCTCGGTCAATTGATGCGCAATCCGGATCTCTATCAGCACCTTAACGGTGCGGCGAAAAACATCGAAAAAATCACCTGCGAGTTGCAGCCGATCTTGGCCGACGCGCGGGTCTTCTCCGACAAGATCGCCCGCCATCCCGAGTTGCTGGGCGTACGCGGCGCGATTCAAAAGAGCCCGGGAACCAAATGACGCTCGCCAAGCGGGGCCTCTGACAACAAAATGTCCTCCGAGAGGGGGACAGTCCCGACCATGGGTCGCGCTGGCGCGTGACCCACGGTGCCCTGCTCCGAGGACCCCGCAAAATTGGGACAGTCCCCGGCCATTTTGTTAGACGCTCTTACGGAAACAAGCCGCCCGGTCGTGAAGTGGAGGGTGGCGAGGCGGGCAGGCCGGGCCGCGGCTGTGGCGGCAGGAAGCCCCGGCTCCGGGCGGCGGCGGCAAGGGCGATTGCGGAGCGGCCGCGCCGCGTCGCAGATTTTCGGCCCGCCCCAGCAATTCCGGACCGGGCACGATCATCTGCGGCTTGAGCTGAAAGTCGACGACACGCTCGTCTCGAATTTCGCCGGGAACCAGGTTCTCGCTGATGAAATCCAATCCCCAATACTCATACCACGGCGTCGGGATCGGCTGAATCACGGTCAGCGTCTCGTAGCCGCTGAGTACCAGTCGCAGCTTTCGCTTGCCGTAGTACACGAAATCGGTCGAAACAGGCGTGGTCCCGATCTGGTAGTCGTCAACATACACCAGCGCACCGGGAGGGTTGCTGCGGATCGTCAGCCGGCGCTGCACGCAACCGGCCCCGCCGGCGCAAGCCAGCGCGACCAGTAGCATCCCGAGGACGCTCTGGCGACAACGCCGCGGAAGTGGGTGGCCGAATCCTGGAATGGTAGCGCTCGATATCGAGTCACGAATCGCATGGAAGTGCGGACCGCGACTCCAGGAGGTCGGAGTCGAACGGACCGGGTGGAGAGTATAGATTCACGCGAAAAAGCCCGCTAGGCGGATTCATTGCCGGCGCCGCAGCCGCGCCGAACACCCGCGCACCTGACAACGTGCCTGCGCACGGGTAAGCTATTCCCGACGCGGCAAACTACAGAGCATGGATCGTCGAGGCTCTATTCGCTGCTTTCAGGGTGGGTTAGAATAGGTCCTTTGGGCGAACGGATTTACAGCCCGGCTGAGCAGCGCTGTTATCGACCGCGGCAGCACAAAAATGACCGACATGGCCAAACCATCAGTCGATGCGCATAGCGCGCTGGAACATGCGTCGCTGACGGACGTGGGCCTGCGGCGAGCCAACAATCAAGACACTTGCGCGATTGCCCTGGCGGGCGATGATGTCGATTGGCACCGGCGCGGCCACTTGTTCATGGTGGCCGACGGAATGGGTGCTCACGCGGCCGGTGAGCTAGCTAGCAAGATGGCTTGCGACTCGGTGCCCCACACGTATCGCAAGCTGCTCGATCGCTCGCCGCCCGACGCGTTGCGACAAGCCGTGCTGACGGCTAACGCCAGCATCCACGAGCGCGGCCAGGCGAATGCCGAGTTTCAAGGCATGGGCACGACCTGCAGCGTGCTGGTGCTACTGCCGAAGGTGGCGGTGGTGGCCCACGTCGGTGACAGCCGTGTGTATCGCTTGCGCCGCGGGAAGATTGAGCAGTTCACGTTCGACCACAGCCTCGTTTGGGAGATGATGGCGGCCGGCCAGATGCCGCGCGGCGAGGTGGCCAGTTTCATTCCCAAGAACATCATCACGCGCTCGTTGGGTCCGCACGCCGACGTGCAGGTCGATTTGGAGGGAGCCGTTTCCACTGGAGGTTGGCGACACGTACCTGCTGTGCTGCGACGGACTCACCGGCCAGGTCAAGGACGAGGAAATCGGAGCCGTCCTGTCGGCTCTCTCACCGCAAGAGGCCGTCCGCGTGCTGATTGACATGGCCAACCTGCGCGGCGGGCCCGACAACATCACCGCCGTCGCGGTGCGTGTCTTGACGGTGCCGGACGAGAATCCCGAGCAACCGCAGCCGATCCCGATCGCCAATGCCGCCAGATCGCGGGCTCCCGAGGCGCTGTGGGCTCTGATGGCTGTTTGTATGCTGATTGCCGTGCTGCTGGCCGTGACCGGAAAGATCGTCGCCGCGCTGGTCAGCGGGCTGCTGGCCGCGGCGACGGCCGTGATTGCGCTGACGCGAAACATGCATAAGTCGCCGGCGCCGACCGGCGCCGACCGTGGTGCCGGGCCATTGGGTTCCGGACCGCACTCGGTGCACTCCGCCGCGCCCGACGCGGAGCGAGTGGCGGTCTTGTGCCAGATGGCCCAGCAGTTGCGCGAGGCCGCCAAAGATGAGCACTGGACGCTCGATTGGACGCGATTCAACGCGCATGGCGAACAAGCGCAAACGGCGCTGCTGGCCGGCGATCACACGCGCGCGGTTCGTGAGTATGCGCTGGCGATCAGCTTTATGATGAGCGAAATACGCCGTCAACCGGCTCGCAAGGATCAACGCGACAACTCGGTGCTCGACTTGTGACCGCCGGCGCTTGCGGCGTCCAACTCGCTGGGGCGATCGCCTTGATGCGCATAAAGAACACCGCGGCGGGCGCAACGTCCGGCGGGTGGTCCGCCGATTCTTCGGGCATTGGCGCCGAGCGGCCAATCCGCAGCAGCGCCACGCACGTCGCCGCGTACCACAGCGTCGTTCCAATTCCCAAAAGTCCGACCCGGCCCGCGGCGGCCAGCAAGGCGTAATGGGTCACGACGAGCAACGCCGGCACCAGCGCAAACCCGCCTGCCAGTCGCGGACGCCGCGCCTCCAATAGCCATGCGCTGGCAAACACGATGCCCGGCAATAACATGACGTAATAGTGCCCGCGGGCAATCGGCGCGACGATGAGCGTCAGGACGCACGCTTGCCCAAATGCGGCCGCTTGTCCCAGGCGGTCGCCAGCGCGGGCCATTCGATAGCCGACGACAACCAGCAGAAGTCCCGCGGCCAGGCGAGCCGCCATGAGCAACCTGTCGACAATCGGCGCGTCCATGAGCAAGCCGTGCCCGCCCTCGCGCAGTTGTTCCGGACCCTCTTCGTACGGCCCGCCGGCAAAGTAGTAGTCGGCCCAATTGCCGAATCGGTGGACGGCATTCGTGAAACTTTGATTGCGGGCCGAAGAATTGTCGCCGGCGAAGTCGTCGTTAAGAGCTGCTCTCGCCGCGGATCGCCACTTTGTCCAGCCACGTGTCCAGGTGATGAAGGTTGGCCCGCCATCCGATCAGCCCGGCGGGTAAAAGGAACACGCACACGATAAGGCCGAATGCGACTCCGGTCGCGCACGCCCCTGCGCGGCCAAGCGCGACAGGTCGCCGCGGATTGTGCCAGGCCGCGACCAGTTGCACGAACAGCGCGAACGAGACCGGCACGAGCGGCGTGATCTTGAGCACGATCGGCAGCGCCAGAATGCCGCCGGCCAGAAACGAGCGCGCCGCGGATCGGCCTTCGATCAGCAAGCGGAAGCCCAGCATCAACAAGTACATCTTGGCCACCCCAACCTGCCCGCGCTGCAAACAGTTCAGCGCCGGCAGCGTGACTGCCACCGTGGTCGCCCAGCCAAGCCAGTCGGGAAGGGGCCCAAAGAAGACGCTTCGTTCGGGCTCGTCGGGCATTACGACCCGCGCGATTCGCACGCATTCGCGATGACAGCCCCAGAGCATCAGCACACTCAGCGCGAACCACACCATCGCTTGCGCCTCCGAATGCAAGGCGTGCAGCGGCGCGACGAGAATGGCGAACAGGGGCGGATAGAGGTAGCCCCAGCCGCGAAGATTGGTGACGGCGTAGGGATCGCGCCCGTCGAAAAACGCGGCGCCGGCCTCGGTATAGACCGTGAAGTCGGTTTTGTGGAGCCCCGTGTCGTTCGGATCGACGACGGCCCGCAGTCGAACGTCGGTCGCGCCCCAAATCGCCATCGCCAGCGCCATCGCGGCCACGACCCGGTTTCGTGGGCTCAGGGGCCAGAACGACCTTCGGGCGGTCGAAGCATCCTGATCGTCGGTGGGCGAAGGCTTCAAGGGAGATGCGCCTGGAGTGCGTGAACCGGCACGAATCGAGCCCTCGTCCCAGCGGACCATGTGCTTTCGCCCCGATAAATCCGGCTGGCGGCGGCATTGGGCGCGGCAACGCTATCGCACCACGACCGTCAGGTCAAGATCACCTCGCGGCCAGTTCGGCAAGGAGAGAGCCGCTGGTTCCTTGTATTGCCCTGAAAGTGAGCATGATGTTAGACTTCGCGCCCCACCCGATCCGACTCGCTTGCCCGAGGAACGTGAGTGGGGCGCGCAGCGCTGAACCGTCTTAGGAACAATCGCGACAAGGAGGTCGCCGTTGCTTTCCAAGTGGCCCATTCGCAACAAATTGCTGATCGGCATCGGCTTGCTGCTGGTGATCGTGGCGACGCTATCGTGGAGCGGCTTCCACGGCGTGTACGCCTATCGCAGCCTGGTGCGCAGTTTCCGCGGCCGGGCCGACGAATTGCCGCTGGCCACGGCGACTGAGCCGGCAAGTGAGCGACTTGCGCGTGATCGTAGGCGAAGTTCGCGGCGCGCGCACCGCCGGCACCGACCGCGGCTCGGCCGGCGAGTCCGATTTCAAGTCCCTTGCCAATCAATTCAACGCCCACCTGCAAGAGATTCGCGCCACGCTCGAACAGTATCGCGAGCACCTGGTTGGCAACGATCCCGACGACTCGGCGATCAACGACAGCCGCGAAGAATGGGAGACGGTGCACAAGATCGACGCCGCGCTGGAACGGATCGTCGATACGACGGTCGACGCGGCCTGGATCGCATGACGCGGTGCGGATGGAAACGATTCGTGTCGAACTCGACCATTTGCAGGCCCTGTCGTGGGAGCTGCCCAGCTTTCTGCATCGGCGCATCCATGATTTCGCCGGCGAAGTTCGCAGCCAGTATCGCGCGCTGATCTTCTTGACGCTGGGTCACGACCATCTCGGCGGCGCTGCTGCTGGGACTGTTCATTCGATTGTTCTACGCTTGGATCTTCCGGCCGTTGCGGGTGCTGATTGACGGGCTCGCGGCGCGTGGCCGCGGGCGAATTCGGCTATCGCATCGCGCTGGACACGCAGCGACGAAATGGCCGAACTGGCCGACGCGATGAACGACATGACCGCCCGCTTCCAGGCGATTCGCGACGATCTGGACCGCCAGGTGCAGGAGCGGACCAAGCAAGTCGTGCGCAGCGAGCAACTGGCCAGCGTCGGCTTTCTGGCGGCCGGCGTGGCGCACGAAATCAACAATCCGCTGGCCTCGATCGCCCTGTGCGCCGAATCGCTCGAAGGCCGGATGCAGGAGGTGCTCGACGCGGCGACGGCCACCACGCCGGCCGACGCACGAGGTGATCCGCAACTACCTGCGGCATGATTCAGAACGAAGCCTTTCGCTGCAAGGAAATCACCGAGAAGCTGCTCGATTTCTCGCGGATGGGCGACGTCACGCGGCAAAACACCGACCTGCGCGAGCTGGTGCACGGCGTGATCGACATGGTCGGCCACCTGGGCAAATACCAGGACAAGCACGTCGAGCTTGCGCCGGGCGACCCGGTGATCGCCGCCGGTCAATCCGCAGGAAATCAAGCAGGTCGTGCTCAATCTGATCACCAACGCGCTCGACAGCCTGTCGAGCCGGCGGCACTGTTGACCGATCGAGCTGCGCAAGGATCACGGCGCAGGCCGAAATCGTGTTCACCGACAACGGCTGCGGCATGACCGACGAAGTGCTGCGAGCATCTGTTCGAGCCGTTCTTCACCCGCCGCCGCGGCGGGCAGGGGACCGGGCTGGGCTTGTCGATCACCTATCGCATCGTCGCCGATCACGGCGGCCACATCGACGCCACAGCGACGGGCCGGGCAAGGGATCGCAGTTCCGCGTCACGCTGCCGTTGGCCGAGAAGCAGAAGGAGAGAGGCCATCGCTACCAAGCCGCATAACCGACTGAAGCTGCTGTTCGCCGACGACGAAAAATCGCTCCAGGAGCTGATGAGCCTCGAACTGCCGCGGATGGGGCACGAGGTGACCGTCTGCCCCGACGGCCTCACCGCCGTCGCGGCGCTTGAGCGCAATACCTACGACTGCATCCTGGTCGATCTCGACATGCCCGGCCTGACGGGCATCGAAGTCATCGCCAAGGCCAAGGAGCTTTCGCCGGAGACCGAGGCGGTCGTGCTCACCGGCAAGTCGTCGCTCGAGACGGCCGTGGCCGCGCTGCGGCACGGGGCGTTCGATTATCTGACCAAGCCCTGCAAGCTGGTCGAGCTGGAAGTCGCTGCTTGAAGCGCGTGGCCGAAAAGCGCGAGCTGACGAACAAGTATCGGGCGATCAAGCGGCAGCTCGAGCGGCTCGAAGGCAAGAGCCAACTGATCGGCGCAGTCGCCGGCATGGAGCAGGTGCGCAAGCTGATCGCCAAGGTCGCGCCGACCAATTCGACCGTGCTGATCCTCGGCGAAACCGGCACCGGCAAGGAACTGGTCGCCCGGGCGCTTGCACGATCAAAGCCTGCGGGCCGACATGCCGTTCGTGGCGATCAACTGCGGGGCGCTGCCGGAGAGCCTGATCGAAAGCGAGCTGTTCGGCCATCGCAGCGGCAGCTTCACCGGGGCCGACGAGCATCGCGTCGGGCTGTTCGAAGTGGCCAACGGCGGCACGCTGTTCCTCGACGAAATCGGCGAGCTGCCCAAGGCGATGCAGGCCAAGCTGCTGCGGTTTCTGGAAAGCGGCGAAATTCGCCGCGTGGGCGAGAACGAGTCGTTCACCGTCGACGTGCGCGTGGTCTGCGCCACGCATCGCGACCTGGAACGAGATGGTCGACGAGGGCGAGTTCCGCGAAGACCTGATGTTCCGCATCAACACGTTCGAGATTCACCTGCCGCCGCTTGCGCGAGCGGATCGAGGACATTCCGCAGCTGGCCACGCACCTGGTGATGCGCTTTCGCCGCGGATCGCGGCCGCGACGACGAGCTGTTCACGCCCGAGGCGATGCGAGTGCTGTCGGAGCACGCCTGGCCGGGCAACGTGCGCGAGCTGGCCAACGTGATCGAGCACGCGACGATTCTCTGCGACGCCGGCCCGATCGCGCCGGAACATCTGCCGAACCAATTCGAAGCGCGCCGGATGCGCGGTGCCGCCCCCGCGTCGCTGAAAGCCGTCGGCCCGGGCCCGCAAACGCTGCGCGAGATCGAGATGCAAGTCATCTACCAGACGCTGGAGCGGCAGGGCGGCAACAAGCCGAAAGCCGCCGAAGAGCTCGGCATCAGCCTCAAGACGCTCTACAACAAGCTGAACCAGTCGAACAGCTCGCTGGAGAAGTCGGCGTAATGCCGCCGGTGTTAGAGCACGTCGCCGGCGTCATTCCACCTTGCGGACCACGCCGACGACGACGCCCAGGATCTTGGCGTTCTTGACGTAGATCGGCTTCATCGCTGGAATTGGCCGGCTCCAGGCGAATGCGGTTCTTTTCCACGATACCAGCGCTTCAGCGTGGCTTCGCCTTCGTCGGTCTGCGCCACGACGATCTGCCCGTCGCGGGCGGTGCGCTGCTTGCGGACGACGACATAGTCGCCGTCGGCGATTTGGTCTTCGATCATCGAGTCGCCGGTCACTTTCAGCACGAACAGGTTTTTTTGGCTGAACATGGCGTCGAAATCGACCCGTTCGTCCTGCTCGATCGCCTCGTGCAGCACGCCGGCGGCGATTCGCCCGGCCAGCGGCAGGCCCCGGTCCTCGATCGGCTCGGCCGCCAGTTGGATCGCCCGCGACATGTTCGGCTCGCGGGTGATCAGCCCCTTCTTCTCCAGGGCCTTCAGATGGCACATCACGCCGTTGGGCGAGCTGATGTCGAAATGGTCGCCAATTTCGCGCACCGTGGGCCCATAGCCGCGATTGCGAATCTTGTCGCGGATGAAGTCGTACACGTCCTTCTGACGTTCGGTGAGTGTGTCGAAGAGGGACATGATGGCAAGTCTTCCTGTCGGGTGGTGAGATGCGGCCCGACACTAATATAATATACGCCTGTACATAATCAATAGCATCTGTACACCGCACGCTGGAAAAAATGTACGCTACGCGTTGGCGCCGCTAGCAAACGCACGGCCTGGCTTGACGGGCGTGTTGACTCGGCCCGACAATGACCGGCGGTTTTGAGATCGACGCTGTAATTTCACCCGCTTACCACTTCTTGTCCCTCAACAAAGGTCCAAAACGATGCCAGCCACGCGATTTGTCTTCGGCGTGTGTGTGTCGAGCCTGATCCTGGTCGCCTCGTCGCAAGCCGCCGCGGGGGCCGAGCCGGAGGTCGCCGCCAAAATCAAAAAGATCACGCTGGCCAGCATTGCCGTGAAGGACGACTATCCCGAAGGCGTCGCGCCCGAGGGGCTGTTTGGCGAAGCCAAGGCCCACCTGCGCGAACTGCTCGAGCGGCTCGACAAGGCCGCCAAGGACGACAAAATCTCGGGCGTGGTGCTTCGCTTGCGCGAGCCCGACATCGGCCTGGCCAAGGTCGACGAGCTGCGTGCCGCGGTCGGCCGCATTCGCAAGGCCGGCAAGAAGGTTTTCGCCGACGTCCATTCGACCGGCACGCGCGACTACCTGGTGGCGGCTGCCTGCGACCAGATCATCATGCCGGAGAGCGGATCGGTGATGATCAACGGCGTGCAAGCCGAGGTCATGTTCTTCAAGGGCCTGCTCGACAAGCTGGGCATCCAGGCCGACTTCATCCAAATCGGCGACTTCAAGGGGGCTTCCGAGCCGATGACCCGCACCAGCATGAGCCCCGAATTTCGCAAGCAGTATGAGGAAGTAATCAACGACTACTACGAGCAAATCGTGCAAACGATTTCGACCGACCGCAAGATCGAGCCGGAGCAGGTCAAGAAACTGATCGACCTGGGGATGTTCAGCGCCGAGCAGGCGCGCGACGCGAAGCTAATCGACCGCGTGGCCTACGAGGACCAGTGGCGCGAGGATTTGAAGAAGGATCTCGGCGCCGACGACGTCGCGCTCGATCGGGATTATGGCAAGAAGAAATCCGACTCCGACATGTCGGGCATGGCCGGCATGATGAAATTGATGGAAGCCCTAATGGGGGGTGAATCGAAAGCCAAGGCCAGCAAGAACAACAAGATCGCCCTGGTCTACATCGTTGGGGCGATCACCACCGGCGAGAGCGCCGCCAGCCTGTTCGGCAGCGAGACGGTCGGCTCTGACACGATCGTCAAGGCCCTGCGTCAGGTCGAAGCGGACAGCAAGGTCAAGGGCATCGTGCTGCGCGTCGACAGCCCCGGCGGCTCGGCGCTGGCCAGCGATTTGATTTGGCGCGAAGTCGTCCAATCGAAGAAGCCGCTGGTAGTGAGCATGGGCGACGTGGCGGCCAGCGGCGGCTATTACGTTTCGATGGGGGCGAAGAAAATCTTCATCGAGCCGGGCACGCTCACCGGATCGATCGGCGTCGTCGGCGGCAAGCTGGCCCTGCGCGGGCTGTTCGACAAGATCGGCATCAATAGCGAAACGATCAGCCGCGGCAAGAATAGCGGCACGCTGTCGAGCACCGATCCATTCACGCCCGACGAGCGCGACGCCTGGAAGCGCATGATGCTGGCCACGTATCAGCAGTTCACCACTAAGGCGGCCGCGGGTCGCAAGATGGATCTGGCGAAGCTCGAATCGCTGGCCCAGGGCCGCGTCTTCACCGGACGCATGGCGGTGGCCAACGGCCTGGCCGATCAATTGGGCACCCTTGACGACGCGGTGGCCGAAGTCAAAAACATGGCCGGCGTGAAGGGCGACGAAAAGATCGACATGCTGATCCTGCCCAAACCCAAAGGCATTCTGGAACAACTGCTGGGCGGCAGCAGCGTCGAAGCCGAAGCCCGCGCGCTCGCTCCTGAACTGCTGGAAGCCGCCCAAAGCGCCGCCACATTGCGAAAACTATTCGCCGAACCGGCCGTCACCGTGATGCCGTATCGGGTGAAGATTAAGTAGTGGTCAGTGGATAGTGGTCAGTTGTTAGAGACGAAGGCAATTTCTTTCTCTCGTCTAACCACTATTCACTGACCACTGACCACTTCTCCTCAAATCGGCACTCCGTTCCAGCGGACGAAGCCTTCGAGGGCGAAATACTCGGGCAGGCCGAGCTGGTTGTAGACGGCGGCGGTGTGGCGGTTGCGGTCTTCGGCGCGCTGCCAGAACTCGCGTGGGTCGTCGGGGCCGGGGAAGAGGGCCGAATCTTTTTGCGATTCGTGCCGGAAGATGGCGGCCCGCTTGAGTTGCAAGTCGCGCGGACTCAGCGGCACGGCGATCTCGATTTCGTGCGGGGCCCACTCCTGCCAGGCGCCGCGATAGAGCAGCACTTCGGGACGAACGCTCTCGCTCGAGCGCCTGCACGGCGCGAAAGATAGCCTCGGCACAGACGCGATGCGTGCCGTGCGGGTCGGACAGATCGCCGGCCACGTAGATCTGCGCGGGTCGCACCCGCTCGATCAACTCGCGCACGATGCCGCACGTCTTCGTCGGTGAGCGGTTTCTTCGCGATCGTGCCGGTGCGATAAAACGGCAGGTCGAGAAAGTGCAGGTGCTCTTCGCGGCAGCCGGCCACGATCGCGCCGGCCTTGGCCTCGCTCCAGCGAATCAGCGACTTGATCATCAGCACGTCGTCGCTGTCGCTTTCGCCTGGCGCCTTGCTGGCCAGAGCCTGGGCCACGCGCTGTTCGAGCTGGCAACTTTTGGTTTCGTCGATGCCGAAGAGGCGGTTGAACTCGCGGACCAGATCGGCGATTTGCTGCGCGTCGTGATCGAACACGGCGATGTTGCCGCTGGTCATGTAGGCCACGTGCACTTCGTGCTTGTCCTCGACCAGCCGGATCAGCGTTCCGCCCATGCTGATCACGTCGTCGTCAGGGTGCGGGCTGAAACAGATGATCGATTTCGGCTCGCGGCCGGCCGGGTGATATTCGATCGTCTCCATCATCCAGCGAAACACGCGGTGGGCCACGCTCTGGGCCGGGCCGTGATGGCGCAGCAGTTGATGCAGGTTGTGCTGGCGAAAATCGTCGTCGTCGAGCTTCAGCAGGGCCTTGCCGGTCTTTTCGCTGAGCCACAGCAGGGCCCGCTTCATCAGCGCGTCGGTCCATTCGACCTTGCCCAGCAGCCAGGGAGTGGCCACGGCGGTCAGCTTGCCGGCGGCGGCCGAATCGACCAGCAAGCGTGGCGTCGGGATGATCGCGCAGGTAGCTGGCCGGCACGCGCGGCGTGGCCGGGCCTTCGGCCGTCTCGCGAATGATGCCCGCCTTGTGCTCGCCGAGGGCGATCAGCACGATCTTGCGGGCTTCGAAGATCGTGCCCAGGCCCATCGTGATGGCCTGCATGGGCACGTTCTCCTCGCTGAAGAAATCGCTGGCCGCGTCGCGCCGCGTGAGCGGATCGAGCGTGGCCAGCCGCGTGCGGCTGTTGGGGGCGCTGAACGGCTCGTTGAAACCGATGTGCCCGTTGCGGCCGATGCCCAGCAGTTGCATGTCGATGCCGCCGGCCCGGGCGATGGCGGCCTCGTACTCGCGGCAATGCTCGTCGAGCCGATCGGGCGGGATCAGACCGTCGGGGATGAGGATGTTCTCGGGGCAGATGTTGACGTAGTTGAAAAAGTGCTCGTGCATCCAGCGGTGATAGCTTTGCAGCCGCTCGGGCCCCAGGCCCAGGTATTCGTCGAGGTTGAACGTGACGACGTTGACCAGGTCGAGCCCCTCGTGCTCGTGCAGTCGCATCAGCTCGCGATAGATGCCCACCGGCGTGCTGCCGGTCGGCAGCCCCAACACGGCCTTTTGCCCATGCGCCCGTCGCTCGCCGACGACCGCGCGATCATCTGGGCCACGTGCCGAGCCAGTTGCTGATGCGAATCGAAAACGTAGCAGGGCAGGGCCGTGCCGGCCAGCGGCCGAAGAGCAGTTGGATGGGTCATTGATCGGGGCAAGCAGCGGGGAAAAGCGAGAAAGGTTGTCCGTAATTATGGCGGAATTGTCAGGAGTGGGGAAGTGGGTAGTGGTTGGTGGTCAGTGGTTAGAAATACAGGTCACGCCGGGGTGGCGCGGGTGGCACCGACAACTCGTTGTCGGTGCTGCGCAGCAGTGCGAGGCTTCGGATGGGGACTTGAGCTGCGCAGGGTGTGCCGGGCACGGCGCTGACGCATCGTTCTCGGTCACGGTGCACGGACACCTCCATGCGCCAGCGGCTCGCGTGACGGCGCTCCTATGGTGTGCCGGGTTCCGACACTTGCTCGCCGCCATCCCGGGTCAGCAGGGCGCGCAAGGTTTCGATTGGAACGTCGTCTGCCAGAAAGCTCACGTGGGCGTCGCCCCACAGGGCCATGACGCCGCCGTTGTGATGACTCGAGATGCGCGGGCCCGTGACCTTGGGATTGATCCCTTGCAGGGCTTGGTCGAACGAAAGATCGCGCGGCTCCATCCAGTGGATGCCTGAGTCGGCAATTTCGACGACGAAAATGGTTTTGGAAGTGCCATCGCGAACTTCGCTGATCTTGACGGGCTTCTCGCCGGGCCAGGCGGTCTGGGGTCCCACGACGGCGACGTAGCCCGTCTCGTTTGTATTACGCACAGCCGCTGGGCAGCAATAGATCGACGAGTCGAATTGCTTGGCAATGGACCGATTGTGTGGGCTGTCCCACGGCTCGTCGAAGTGGACTTGGTTGTAAAAGGCTTGTTCTTCCATAAACGGCAGGATCAGCACGCGCCAACTGAGCAGTGGTTTCCCCTTGGCGTCAGCGATATACGCGGGCGGAAACGTTTTGTAAACGTCGTGATAGTTTTGGATGGCAACGCCCAATTGCGCCATGTGGCACGTGCAACCGTTGCGTCGTGCGGCCGGAATCGCGCTCGTGGCGCCGAGGATCACCACGACTGCGAAGATTATCAGTGCGATCCCCGCTGAAATCAGGCAGCCAGAATTGATTTTTGACCGCGGCACGTCATGGGGATCGGAGGTCATGAGTCGCCATGCTTTCTCATGTAACGAGGGTCTGGGCGTCGACCGTGTCGCCCCTCCGGGGCTTCTGCGTTTTCTGGGTACTCGATTCCTGGGGTTTCCACCGCAGGCTATTAACATTCGCCGCTTCGCGGCTTTCGGATTGGTCGGGTGCGGCGTTTGGTCATTCAGGAATCGTGGCGTTCTCTCCGCCGTTGGCGGTCAGCAGGTCGTGGAAGATTTGGGGGGCGATCTTGATGTCGAGGAAGTGGACGGAGCCGTCGGCGAAGAGGAAATGCGCGCCGCCTTCGTGATTGCTGGAAATGCCGGGCTTCGCCTTGGGCTGATTGATGCCCTTGACGGCCTGGTCGAAGGGAATGTCGCGCGGCTCAAGCCAGTTGATGCCGGAGTTGACGCTTTCGACGGCCATGATCGTGTTGGAGAGGCCGTCGCTGATGTCGCGAGACGTCAGGCCGTGGTCGCCGGGCCAGGCGGTTGCTGGACCGACGACGGCCAGGTAGTTACTGTCGTTCGCGCTGTCGTCGGCGTTCGGACAACGAAAGATTGACGGCATCTTGTCGGCCAGCTTCGAGTTGTGCGGGCCATTCCAGGGTTCTTTGAGATCGTACTGTTCGTAGAGTTTCGTGAGTTCCGCGTCTTCAAAAAACGGCAGAATCAACACGCGCCAACTGTGCATGGGCTTGCCGTCGGCGTCGGCAACGTAAGCAGGCGGGAATGTTCTGTATTTGTCGTGATAGTTGTGCAGCGCGATGCCGATGTTCTTGAGATGGTTCACGCAGGAAGAACGAGTGCCAATCTCGCGGGGCGACTGAATCGCCGGAAGTATCAGCACCGCCGTCAGGAAAAAAGCGACCGCCAACACGATCACTAATCCCAGCATGCTCGGCGGCTTCGCCGGTTTCGTCGGGTCGGAACTCATGGAGCACCGGAACAGGTATGAAGGACCGAAGGTTGAATGATCAAAAGGAAAGCACGCGAGTCTCGCCTCAGCGTCGATTGAGGCGAATTTGTCTAATCCGGAAGCGTTACGTCTTCGCCGCCACTCTTCGTTAGCAGTCCACTTAGCGTATTGAGTGGAATATCATCATTCAAAAAGTGAACTGCACCGTCGCACATGAGCACGAATGCTCCGCCGTTGTGAGGACTTGAAATGCCCGACTTGATGCCCGGCACGTTGATTCCGCGCGCGGCATCTTCGAATGTCACGTCTCTTGGTTCCATCCAATGGATGCCCGACCCATTTGCCTCGACGACTGAGATCGTCTTGCTTTGCCCGTCTGTGATCGATTTCTTTGTCGGATTCGGTCCGGCCCAAGCTGTCTCGGGGCCGACGACTGCGACATAGCCAGTCTGAGTCCGATCAGCCTCACTGCTTGGGCAATAGAATACGGGATCGATCTTGTCCGCCAACAATCGATTTTTTGGTCCGTCCCATGATTCGGCGAAATTATAATGATCGTACACGTCGCGACACTTTTCTTCCTGCATGAAGGGCAATATCAGAACGCGCCAGCTATGCATCGGCTTGCCGTCGGCGTCGGCCATGTATGCTGGAGGAAAACTCTGGTACTGGTCGAAATAATCCTGTAATGCTATCCCGATCAGTTTCAAATTATTGGGTCTATAGCAGAATCTATGGGTGGTTTTCGTTAGGTGTCGGTAGTGGAGCGGCGTTCCGCCGCAGTTGTTTTTTTGCGTTCACGCAGACCAGGGGGCTCATTGCCGCCCCTGGACCCCGGCTAGCCTTTCTCTGTGTTCCGGGGCGGTAGTTCGTGCAGGAGAGACGCGTGGTGTGGCTAAACAAATGCATCCTGAGCGGCGATCGGCAAAGATGGAGTTACCAAGCTTCATCAGCGCCAAGGCAGACTCAGGATGCAACTCAAGACTATCCTCAATCGCGTCGAGCGTTACAAGTCGTTCGTGTATGGAGAACCACGCTGGGCAGATGGCGGCCGGGAGACCATCGAAGTGCCGATCGAGCCACGGGCCAATGGCCGGCCGATCTGCTCGGGCTGCGGAAAGCGACGGCCCGGCTACGACCGGCTGGCGCCCGAGCGCTTCGAGTTCGTGCCGCTGTGGCAGATCGCCGTGGTATGGGTCTATGCCTTGCGGCGTGTCGACTGTCCATGTTGTGGCGTGGTGGTGGAGCGCGTTCCTTGGTCGACCGGCAAGTCGCGGCTGACCATAACCTATCAATGGTTTCTGGCGGGCTGGGCCCGGCGGCTCTCCTGGAAGGAGGTGGCTGCGGTCTTTTGCACCACCTGGGAACACGTCCGCGACTCGGTGCGGCACGCGGTCCAATGGGGCCTGGTGCACCGGGATTTGTCGGGTGCCAGCGCCATCGGCGTCGACGAGATTCAGTGGCGACGCGGCCACCACTACCTGACGCTGGTCTATCAAATCGACCCCGGCTGCAAACGTCTGTTGTGGATCGGCCGCGAGCGAACCGAAGCCTGCCTGCGCCGAGGAATGGAACTGCTGGGCGCGAACTTCTGTGCGGGCCTGCGATTCGTGTGCAGCGACTTGTGGCAACCGTATCTCAAAGTGCTGGCCGAACAAGCCGGCACGGCGGTCCACGTGCTCGATCGTTTTCACATCATGAAACAACTGGGCGAAGCCATCGACGACGTGCGGGCCGGCGAAGCTCGACGACTGAAGCAAGACGGCTACGAGCCGCTGCTCAAGCACTCCCGCTGGTGCTTGCTCAAACGGCCCGAGAACTTGACCGACCAGCAGACCGTCAAGCTGGCCGAATTGCTCCGCTACAACCTGCAAAGTGTGCGGGCCTATTTGCATCGCGAAGACTTCCAACGTTTCTGGGAGTACCAATCGCACGCCTGGGCTGGAAAGTTCCTCGACGAGTGGTGCGCCCGCGTCATGCGATCTCGGCTAGAACCGCTCAAGAAGGTAGCCCGCAGCCTGCGGAAACATCGCTCGTTGCTGCTCAACTGGTTCCGCGCCAAGGGCACGATTTCGGCCGGTATCATTGAGGGTTTCAACAACAAGGCGAAACTGACCATGAGAAAATCGTACGGCTTTCGCGAGTACGAAACGATCGAACTGGCCCTCTACCATCAACTTGGCAATTTACCCCAGCCAGAATTCACCCACGAATTCTGCTGAGGAAGCAAATTATTGAGGCACGACGATCTCCTCGCCGACTCGCGGTGGCCGACGTGGCTGAGCCAGTTTGCAGAAACCAAGAATAGAAATGCGAGTAAGACCAGCACGCCCAACCAGCGAAAAATCTTGCCAAACGGCACGAACTGCGATGACACATCCTTCGCGGCTTCATCGCGTGCTGGCGAGTTCATGAGAGGCACTCGATTGCACAAACTGGTTGCATAAGCCCGAATCGCGAGCGGGCCCTACGAAGAACCCTCGCTTGCGCGTCGGGTTAGTGTGAAGAAAACACGGTGCGCCTTTCCCTAATCCCTAACACCCAACCCCTAGCCTCCAGCCCCTACTTCCCCCCCTCCAACGTCAGCGCCATGTTGTCGCGGTGGATGACTTCATCATACGGGCAATGGCCCAATGCCTGCGGCGATTTGTTCGGTTTTCAGGCCTTTGATTTTCAGCAGGTCGTCGGCGGAGTAGTTGGTCAGGCCGCGGGCGAACTCGATGCCGGCCGCGTCGTGCAGCGAGACGACGTCCCCTTTGCGAAAGTTGCCGCTGGCTTCGGCCACGCCGATGGCCAGCAGGCTGTGGCCCTGTTTTTCGACGGCTTTGCGGGCGCCCGTCGTCGAGCGTCAGGATGCCGCGGGGCTGGGCGGTGAAGCCGATCCAGCGTTTGAAGGCTGGTATGGCCTGGCCCTGGGCCAGAAACAGCGTGCCGACGGTTTCGCCGGCGACGATGCGGGCCAGGTTGCCCGGCGTGCGGCCGTTGGCGATGATCACGTTCTCGCCGGCCGTGGTGGCAATGCGGGCCGCTTCGAGCTTGCTGGCCATGCCCCCCTTGCTCAGCCCGGTGACCGAATCGCGAACCAGGGCCAGGATCGACGCGATCGAGCCGGGTGACGGTGGGGATCAGCTTCGACTTGGGGTCGCGCGGGTCGCCGTCGAACAGGCCGTCGACGTCGGACAGCAGCACCAGCAGCGGGGCGCGGATCAGGTTGGTGACCATGGCGGCCAGCCGGTCGTTGTCGCCGAAGGTGGTCTTCAACTCGTCGACGCTGACCGTGTCGTTTTCGTTGATGATCGGCACGGCGCCGAACTCGAACAGCGTCAGAATCGTGTTGCGGACGTTGAGATATCCGGTGCGGTCGTCGAGATCGTCGGCGGTGAGCAGCAGCTGGGCGGCGTGGCGGCCGTGGGCCCGCAGTCCGCGGTCGTACGCCTCGACCAGGTGGCTTTGCCCGACGGCGGCCACGGCCTGCAGCTGGGCCAGAGTCGGCCGGGCGCTTGGCAAGCTTGAGCTGACCCAGCCCGGCGCCGACGGCGCCGGAGCTGACCAGCGCGACTTTGCGGCCGGTGACCATGAGCTGGTGCAGCTCTTCGGCCAGCGCGGCGACGCGATCCTGATTCAACAGCCCGCCGGCGCCGGTCAGCACGCGCGTGCCGACCTTGACCACGATCGTGTGGGCCGCGGTGGCAATTTCTTGGCGCACGAGGTCGGTCATTGCAGACGGCATCGGGAGAGAACGGAGGAGAAACGGCACGTTCAAGTAGCATCATACTCCTTGTGGGCCACGGTCAAAACCCTACGCTAAGCGCGGAGAATACGCAGGCCTGGGTGGCCCAGACAACTTGTTGTCTGGGTCCCAAAGGGACAAGAGGCGCCACGAGTTGCCGGAGCCCTGCCAGACGCCTCTTATTGCTTCGCAACACCGACAACAAGTTGTCGGTGCCACCCCCGAGGACAGCGACCGTGAAAACCGCCCAAAAACCGACGCGGTTGTTAAACAACGACTTCGCTTCTACAATGAGGGCTCGGAACAGGTGCGACTTAGCGCGCCAGGCGGGAGTGCTGAGTTTCGATCTTTCTGAATTCGGCGGTTGCGACACCCAACTTGCGGGGCCACGTACCCACATGAGCGAACTTCATCACGAATGCGGCGTGGCCGCGATCTATCACCTGCCGCGGCCGGGGCAAGAGCCCGCTGTGCCCCGAGCAGGGCCCCGACGAAGTCTCGCGGCTGATGCCGCGGATGCTGCTGGATATCCAGAATCGCGGCCAGCTTTCGGCCGGCATGACCACGCTACAACCCGCACCGCAACCAGCTGATCGACACCTACAAGGAGCTGGGCGGCGTCAGCGAGGTGTTTCGGCTGAGCCATCGCGGCAAGTACGAAAGCCTGATGCGAAGAATACGCCGGCCGGGCGGCGATCGGCCACGTGCGCTACGCCACCTGCGGCGCCGAGGACCGCAGCTACGCCCAGCCGTTCGAGCGGCACCACCTGCAGAAGCACAAGTGGTTCAGCTTCGCCTTCAACGGCCAGTTGGCCAACTACCAGGAGCTGCGGCGACGAGCTGCTGGCCGATGGCGACAACCACCTGGCCCGCGAGACCGACACCGAAATCATCATGCACGAGATCGGCCGCGAGCTGTCGGGCGACCGCCGGCCGCCGCTGGTCGAGGTGATGCGCAACGTCAGCCAGCCGGTTCGACGGGGCGTACAGCCTGGTGTTGCTCAACGCGCTGGGCGACATGGTGGTGGCCCGCGATCCGCTGGGCATCCGGCCGCTGTGCTACGCCATCGAAGGGCCGCTGTTCGCCGCGGCCAGCGAAAGCGTGGCGCTGTTGAACCTGGGCTTCGCGCCCGAGAGCATCAAGTCGCTGCTGCCGGGCCAGGCGGTCACGATCACCGACGGCCGGTTCGAGATTGCAGCGCGTTCGCCGCCAGCCCGCGGCGGGCCCATTGCTTCTTCGAGTGGATCTATTTCGCCAACGTGGCCAGCACGATGGACGGCCGCAGCGTGTATCTGTCGCGCAAGGCGCTGGGCGAGGAGCTGGCGCGGCTGGAGACGGTGCCGATCGACGACGACACGATCGTCGTGCCGGTGCCCGACACCAGCAAAGCGGCGGCCGACGCGATGGCCTATCGAGCTCAAGGTGCCCGGCGCTCGAAGGGCTGATTCGCAACCGCTACACGGGCCGCACGTTCATCGAAGGCAGCGGCAGCCGCAAGCAGCAAGGCCGAAACCAAGTACACGCCGCTGCGCGAAGTGCTCGAAGGCAAGCGGGTGCTGCTGGTCGAAGACTCGATCGTCCGCTCGACGACGATGAAGGTGCTGCTCGAAGCGCATTCGCGAGCTGGGCCACGCCCGCGAGATTCACGTCCGCGTGGCCTGCCCGCCGATCGTCGCCCCGTGCTTCTACGGCATCGACATGTCGACGATCGGCGAGCTGTTCGCCCCGCAGTTTCTGCAACGGCGGGCCGCTGACCGACGAGATGCAGGCCGAAATGGCCGCGCAGCTGGGCGCCGATTCGCTCCGCTATCTGCCGGTCGAATCGATCGCCCGGGCGATCGGCTTCGACAGCCGATCAGCTTTGCCAGGCCTGCATCACCGGCGAGTACCCGTCGAAGGCCGGCCAGGAACTGTACCAGATCGCGCTAGCGAACGCGGCCGCCGGCACGCTGTCGCGAACGTATGAGAGCAAGTCCGTGCCGGTCGCGGCGGCGAGACGCGGGTAGGGGGCCCGACTTTTACGCCGGCTTGTTGAACTGGGCCCGATAGACCGGTTCGCTGTTCAGCCGCATGCGGCGCTCGAAGTGAGTCCGGTAGTCGAGATCGTGATCGGCCGGCTTTTCGACCACCGGATGCGGGCCAGAAAGCTTCGTGTGCGCGGCGATCAGTTCGAGCGAGGTTCGAAAATACTCTTCGACGTCGGTCCAGAAGTGCAGCGTGCCGCCGGGCAATATGGTGCGCTCGACGTCACGCAGAAAATGCTCGTTCATCACGCGGCGCTTCTTGTGCCGGGCCTTCCACCAAGGGTCGGGAAAATAGACGTGCACCGCCCGCACGCTGGCGTCGCGCAGCCAAGAGCGAAAAAAGTGCTGGGCGTCGCCGTGCACCACGCGGGCATTGGACAATTCGCGGGCTGCCAGGCGCGATGCAACAAAGCGGGCGTACTTGGCGATGATTTCAATGCCCAGGAAATCGCAGTCCGCCTCGCCGGTGGCCGCGGCGCTCAGAAACAACCCCTTGCCGCTGCCGACTTCGATTTCCAGCGGTGCCTGCCGGCCGAAGAGCGCGGTGCCGTCGCACGGCTGCGCAAGTGATTCGAGCGTCAGCAGGTGGCCCGACAGATCGAGCGCCGGATCGATGCGACGCAAAGCGCGGCGGGGCATGAAACGATTCCTGGAACATTGTCGGACGGGGCGGGTCGGTCGGTCGAGTCCTAACGCCGATCGTTGGGGGGAAACGAGAAGTGTTTTTTAATTTCCTCCTCCCAGGCGGCGTGGTGAGATGGCGAACCGAACGACAATAGTGGCATCAAACAGGCCCCGGCCACGAACCCGCCGATGTGGGCCCAGACAGCGACGGTCAGGTTTTTCCCCCCCAAGGCGGCACTGGCCAGCTCGCCGACAAACCACAGGCCGAGCCACACCAAGGCCGGAATATCGATAAACGCGACGACGCCATAAAACACCAGCGTGCGCACGTTGGCCTTGGGGAACGTGACGGCGTAACCGCCCAGAATCGTGGCCACGGCGCCGACTGGCGCCGATCACCGGCGTCGTGCTGTGCTGATCGTAGGCCCAATGGCAACTGGTGGCCAGCAGTCCGCCGGCCAGGTAGAAGAGCAGAAACAGGAACGATCCCAGGCGGTCCTCGACGTTGTTGCCAAAGATCCATAGAAACCACATATTGCCCAGCACGTGCAACCAGCCGCCGTGCAAAAACATCGAGGTCAAGAGTGACGCGAATATCTGTCCCGACGCCGGGGCCAGTCGCACGGCTTGCGGTTGTTGCGGCGGTGGGAAGGCGACGCGCCGGGCGAGATCGTCCTGTTCCAAGCCGATCGGCACGTCGACGATCATGTTGGGATGCGACAACTGGGCGATTCGCTCGGGAATGAACCCGTGCTCGATCACTTCGACGCGCTGATCGAGCGGCGACAGCCGGGCGAGCCACAGCATGACCGCCAGGTTGATGGCGATCAGGGCGAACGTCACATAGGGAGTGCGCGTCGAGGGGTTGTCGTCGTAGAGAGGGAACATCGGCGCGTGGCCCTTATCCGGTGGCCGATTTTTGCTGGCTCACCAGCGCGTCGACGGGCAAGGCAATGCCCTTGATCTTTCCGTCGGCGACCATCGTTTGACCGACGAAGGCCTGGAAGCGGCACACGATGAGCGCCCCGGCGCGAACCTTAAGCATTTTGCAGACCACGACCAGCCGGTCGCCGACGCGGACCGGGTCGCGAAAGCGAACCTCTTCGAGCCCGCCGAAGCCTACGACTTTGCATTCGCCCAGCAAGTGGTGTTTGTGGGCGTAGTAGCTGCACATTTGCGCCGCGGCCTCGCAGATCAGCACGCCCGGCATCAAGGGCATGCCCGGCATGTGGCCGCGGACCCAGAACTCGTTCTCGGTGATGTCCTTGTAGCCGGCGCAGATCATGTGCTTGAAGTCGTCAAACACGATCGCGGTCAACTGCTCCATCTCGAAGCGCTGCGGATTGCAGCGGCGGATCTCGTCCAGATCGGCGACCACATGGTTGAAGTCGAGATCGGCCGGGTCCAGAAGTACGTCTTTGAGGGTCACTAAACGAATCGCTCCGTAGCGGAAAGTTGCGGGTCAAGACACTCGCGCGGCCCAGCGCGCTGGTTTGCGATCCAGCGTGGCAGAAGCCGCATTTTAGCCGTCCGGCAAGGGGCGAGCAACTTGCAGGCAGAATCGCCCGCGCCGCGCAGCACGCGACGCCGCAACGAGTTACAGAAAAATCAGACCGCCGCGCCCAGAACGAACTCGCATCAGGTGCGAATATCCTTGCGTTTCGCCCGCCGGGCCTTGCTGTTGGCCGGCCGTTTGCCGTGGTTGGCTTTCTTCAATTTGCGATGAGGCTTGGCCATGGATGTCTCTCCAGGAATCGCCACAAGAGCGGCGGCGGTTGGTTTCGGGAATCCGGCAATTTACCATCCCCGGGGCGGTTTTGAAAGGACAGGTGGGGAGCGGGAATGAGGCAGACGAGTGGCGGACGGATTCTCGTCCGACGCCGAATGTTACAATGCTGGGATGGGCGAGCAACAAAAAGCAACCGCCGGGCAATTTGCGCTTTGGAGGTTGTTCTGGTGGGTGACGTTTGTCACCGTGACGCTGGCGATCTTCAAAGCGGATGGGTTTTGGGGAGTTCTGCCGGGATCACTCATGGTCGTGCTTTTGGTTTCGAAGCTCTGGCTCGACGAGACCGGCCGATGACTCGTTTCCCTAAACGCCGGTCGTTCCGTTTCAGCGTGCGGACGCTGTTCGTGGCGGTGACGGTGCTGTCTGTGGCGGCTATGCTTGGATCGCGGTACCTGCATTCGCGATCCATTCAGTGGCAGCGATTCTCACGGGATGAGATTCGTCGAGAAAACGCGAGCGGCCATGATGTGCTAGTCAGCTTTTCGGCGAATTGGACAATGACCGCGCGCATGAGCGAGATAATGATCGACACGGTGACGGTTCGCAGTTTGCTTCGAGTTAAAGGTGTCATCCCGATGCAGGCAGACTGTTCGAATATGGGCCCCGAGATTCGCAAGGAACTTGCGGCACTTGACCAGGCTTCCATTCCCCTCGTCGTCATTTATCCTGCATCCGGTCAACAGCCGACTATTTTCAGTGGCATTGCCACGGCGGAAGCTGTCACTGCAGCGCTCGGGAAACTTTGATACTAACCTCACGCGTTGCTCAACTCGACGAGCTGTTCGAGTAACGCGCTCGCTGCGCCGGTGTCGATGGCCGTGGCGGCCAGTTGGTGCTGGCGATCGGCGTTTCGGCCTTGCCGGCGGTCCACAGCGCGGCGGCGGCGTTGAGGATGACGATGTCACGCGCGGGGCCTATGGTGCCTTGTAGGACTTCGAGAATTTTGGCGGCGCTTTGCTGGGGGTTGTCGACCAGCAGCGTTTCCAAGCCGGCGGGCGCGAGGCCGAAGTCCGAAGGGGTCCAACTGAAGTTGCGCAGGGAACCGGCCACGACTTCGGTAACGCGGGTTGGGCCGGTCAAGGTGACTTCGTCCAGGCCGTCCTCGCCTTGCACGACAATGGCGTGCGTGGTTCCCAACAACAGCAGGGCTTCGGCCAGCAGGGGCCGCAGCTCGGGTCGGCCGACGCCCACGACTTGAAACGGCGCGGCGGCCGGGTTCGACAGTGGGCCCAGCAGGTTGAAAATTGTCGGCACGCCGAGCTTCTTGCGCACGTCGGCCACTTTTTTCATCGACGGGTGCAGCAGCGGCGCGAAGCAGAAGCAGATTCCCAACTGGTCCAGGCATTCTTCGACACGCTCGGCGTCGGCGTTGACGTTGACTCCCAACGCGGCCAGGGCATCGGCCGAACCGGTCTTGCTCGTCACTGCCCGATTGCCGTGCTTGGCGACCGGCACGCCGGCGGCAGCAACGACCAGGGCGGCGGCGGTGCTGATGTTGAAGGTTCGCGAGCCGTCGCCCCCGGTGCCGCAGGTGTCGATGACGCCGGTGCGGCGGGTGCGGATGGGCGTCATGTGCCGGCGCAAGGCGGCGGCCGCTCCGGCCACTTCCTGGCAAGTTTCGCCTTTGGCCCGCAAGGCCATCAGCAGGATGCCCATTTCGCCTTCGCTGCAATGGCCCTCGACGACCGCGTCGATGGCCTGGGCCATCTCTTCCATCGAAAGGTTTTCGCCGGCGGCCAGACGGCCCAAAGTGGATTCGAGCAATTTAGGGATTCGGGGTTGGAGTTACGGGGTTGGAAAGCGTGGTCGAACGCTGTTGCCAAGGATCGATTGTACTCAAGGACGGGTGGGGCGAACCATGGTCCGGCGGGACACGATGTAGCGGCGAGACACCCTTGTTTCAATCACGCTCGGCCCCTACAATCCCGCGCAGTTTGACGCGGGGCGGCAAGAAACTATCTCAAAACGAATGCGGAGAGGGGGACAGCCCCATTTTGCTCGCAGGGCACCGCAAAATCGGGACAGTCCCCGTCGTTTTGAGATAGTTGCTAAGGACTCTAACCCCCGAATTGAGCATGGCCAAAAAGATTCTGCTGGACGTCGACCCGGGCATCGATGACGCGGTGGCGTTGTGCCTGGCGCTGTTCGATCCGCAGTTGGAAGTGGTGGCCGTGACGGCTGTCGGCGGCAACGTGCCGCCCGACCAGGCGACGCGAAATGTGCAGGCGATCATCGAACAGTTGGATCCGCCGCGGTGGCCGCGGATCGGCGTGGCCAGTATGCCCGAGATGGGCCTGCCCACCCGCAACGTGCAGCTTCACGGGGCCGACGGGCTGGGCAATGCCAAGTTTCAAGTGTCGCAGCTGCAGCACCGGCACCCTTCGGAGAAGGTGATTTGCGACGAGGTTCGCGCCGCGCCGGGCGAGGTAACGATCATCGCCCTCGGCCCGTTGACGAACGTCGCCCGGGCCTTCACCCGCGATCCGGGCCTACCGGAAATGGTCGGGCAGTTGGTGATGATGGGGGGAACGATCGGGGGGCCGGGCAACATCACGCCGGCGGCCGAGTTCAACGTCTTTTGCGACCCCGAAGCGGCGCGCGGCGTGTTCCGTTCGTCGGCCACCAAAACGCTGCTGCCGATCGACGTCACCGGCCAGGTGTCGTTCGGCTACGACATGCTCGATAAGCTGCCGGCCGAAACGACCCGTGCGGGGCGTTTTTTGCGGCGGATATTGCCGTTTTTGTTCCGCACCTATCGGCAGGAGCTGGGCTATGAGGACATCCGGCTCAACGACGTCGTGGCCTTCGTGGCGGCCTTGCAGCCGGACTTGTTCGAGATCGAATTGGCGGCCGCCGACGTCGAGCTGTCGGGCGAATTGACCACCGGCGCCACGGTTTTCGATCGCCGCCGCATTCGCGAGTGGCGCACTAATATCGCTGTGGCGACCAAGGTCGACATCGCGACCGTGCGGCAAGCGGTCGTGCGGGGGCTGGAAGCCGCCGGAGCCGCCTCGCAAGGATAGGTGGACGGTTTGGTGCCTCCGGGGGTAGCAGACAACTCGTTGTCGGTGTTGCGAAGCAACAAGTGGTGATTGAGGTAGGGCCTCGCAGCTCACGTGAGCCTCTTGTCCCTGCGGGACCCAGACAACGAGTTGTCTGGGCCACCCGAGGGAGCCGCCTCGCAAGGATAGGGTGCGTCGGCGAGCGCCCTACTTGCCGGAGGCGTCCGCCGGGCGCTTGGGCGTTGCGGCACGATTCGCCGGCGGGCCGCTGCCGGCCTTCACTGTGACTTTCAGAATCTGGCCATCGCGGAAGACCGAGAGCGGAATCTCGCGGCCGACTTCGGTCAGGTTCACCAGGTTGATCAGGTGGCTGTCGTTGTCGACGTACGCGCCATTGTATTGGACGATTACGTCTCCCTTTTGCAGTTTGGCGGCCGCTGCCGGCGAACCGGGATTCACCTCACTGACCCGGGCGCCTCGGGGCCGCTTGAGGCCGACGCTGATCGCCTTGGTCGAATCGAAGCTGCGGTCGAGCGTGACGCCGAGGAATCCCCGCACGACGCCGTTGCGCTCGACCAATTGCTTGGCGACGAGCATCACGACGTTGATGGGGATGGAGAATCCGATGCCTTCGTTGCCGCCGGAGCTGCTGGCAATCGCGGTGTTCATGCCGATCACTTCGCCGCGCAGGTTGATCAACGGCCCGCCGCTATTGCCGGGGTTGATGGCGGCGTCGGTTTGGATGAAGTCCTGATATTTCACGCCGTCGCCCAGTTTCAGGTCCCAGCGTCCGGTGGCGCTGATGATGCCGAAGGTGATGGAATGACTCAGGCCGAAGGGACTGCCGACGGCGAGCACGAAATCGCCGATTTCGATCGCGTCGCTTTCGCCGAGACGCGAGGCAATCAGGCCCGGGGCGCTGATGGCCATCACGGCAATATCCGTTTCGTGGTCGTTCAGAGGGGCCTTGGTCGGATGGAGCTGTCGCCCGTCGGACAGACGGATGCGGATATTCTCCTTGGCCGCCGCCTTGACGACGTGCCAGTTCGTGACCACGTAGTCCTGGTGGTTGATCTTGACGATGAAACCCGAGCCGGCTTCTTCGACGTGGTCTTTGCGACCAAAGCGAAGGCTAGTGGCGTCGGCCTTTTCTGCCTCGATGTGGACCACGGTCGGCTGAACAAGCTTGACGACCGTTTTCAGGGCGCTGCTCTGGCGCTCCATCGCCGCTACCTCGCGGGCCAGCGAGTCGTACATCTTGGCCCGCACGGCTTCGGCCCGCTGATCCTCTTCGGCACTTGTATCCTGAGCCAATGCGGGTGTGCATATGAGGCCGGCCGGCCCCGCGAGGATCAACGCGCTACAAACGATTTTCACAAACCGACGGCATTTCATCTCAGATGCTCCCGAAAATCCGGCTCGGCGGCGAGTCCGCGCGGCGCTACCTGTACGATAAGTCCCGCGTGGCGGCTTGGCAACGGCTTTTGCCCGCCTGGGCGAGCGAAAACGAAAATGCACCGACGGGCCTCTCGGCGGCGAACCCTTGTGGGCTTCCAACCGAGTTCAAGACCAGCGGTGCATTGGTTGATTGACGAGCGGTGATACCGTGTTCGCGGGCAAATGTGCGAGCCGATCAGACGTCGATCTCGATGTCGTTGATCGAGACGTCGCCGTCGCCGCTGGTGTCGAGCACTCGGCCCCAGTCGGCGTCGTTGCCCGCTCCTTTGCCAAAACGCTCCGACTCCCGCTGGCAGTCGATGCACAGCGTGGCGTACGGCAAGGCATTGAGCCGAGCCATCGGAATCGAACAACTGCAGGCCTCGCAGACGCCGTATTGGCCGTCGCGCATCCGCTGCAACGCGTTTTCGATGCTGGCCAGTTCGCGGCTCTCGACCTCGGCCAGTTGCGAACTGATCTCGTCCTGGGCCGAGTCGAGGGCGGCGTCGACGACGTCTCCGGCCGCCTGCGCCCGCAATTCGTTCAGAAGACTCAAGTCGCCCGCCAGCGCCGTGCGCAGCGCGTCGCGCCGCATGATCAGGATCTGGCGCATGCTGAGGATTGCATCTTTGCGTGCCATGTTCCGTGTACCTTCTCTTGGTCCGAACCTCGCTGCGGCAACGGTCAGGGACCCCCCCTTTTCAATTGCCGTCGAATTCCTTGGTAACCGCCGCTTTTTGAGAGCTCCAAAGCCCGTCTGGCCGTAACCGTTGCGGTGAATCCCGCCCGTGGATTTGTTTATTCGGCAAACAAACTATAGTACGCAGCGCGACCCCAAGGGGTCACAAATTTTTGAACACTTTATCCCGCCATCGAACGGGTGAGGCATTCTCTTGTAAATTCTCCAGAAGTCAAGCTTTGGCAATGGTTTCCCGCGTTGACGCCTGGTCCTGCCGACCAACCGGTCGGTGAACGGGCCCAGAGCGGACACTTTTGCCGACAGCAACGACCTTCGACCGCCTCCGGCGTTCCCCTGGGTTCCGTTGTGGCTATCGGATAATCGACAGAACCGGCAAAGATATACAGCCTTTTTCACAAATCGAAGAATCACCCGGCCGCCAGTGCTAGCAGCCGACTTCCGGCGGTTTGACGCACGTCCAGGCGTAACCTAAATCTCCTGTGAGCGTTCCGGCGCCTACCGAGGCTCGCCGCCACAACCTGCCTGGCTCGCACTCCAAACCACTCCCCGAGGTCGTACCAATGGTCGTCGTTGCTTGGAAGTACTCGTCGCGTCTGACACAAGGCCAGGCCTCAGGTGATCTGTGCTTGCGAATCGTGGGCACGTCGCATCGCGGGGAAGTAGCCCGGCTGGCGGCGCCCAAGTGCACGATCGGATCGGCCGAGGGCTGCTCGCTGCGGCTGCGGGCCGCCGGGGTGCGGCCGCTGCACTGCGTTATTTTGCGCGGGCTGCATGGCACGGTCGTCCGCTCGTGGGCTCCCGACACCCGGCTCAACGGCCAACCGTTCAACGACGCGATTTTGATGACCGGCGATCGGCTGGGCATTGGCCCGATCGAACTGGAAGTGGTCGATGGCCAGGCGGCTCGAATGCCCTCGGAGCAGAGCGACACGGGCGAACACGAGCGGGAGCACTTCGAGCAGGAGAATGCCCGCATGCGTCGTGAAATGGAAGAACAAATTCACGCCGCCGAGCAAGCTCGCGAAGAGTTTCGGTTGGCGCGTGACGCTTTCGAGCGACAGCGAGAATCGCTGGACGTGGAACAGCGAGAGTTTGACAGGCGGCGGGAGTGGGAGTCGGACCGGGCGAAAGCCTGCGATCAAACGAAATAAGTCCAGTAGTAATTGTTGGCAGTCGAACGAGCCGAGGAAGCGTCGATGGAAAAACAGCAACAAGCCGTGAAGACGGCGCACAATGCGACCGACGAGTCGGAATCGTGCGCTGCGCGATGCAATTGGAGCAGGAATGCTTGCGTGAAGAACGGCTGGAGGCCGCCCGCCGGTTTGGCGAACAATTGTCGGAATTGGAGCAACTGCGGTTCGAGCTGGAACGCGAGCGATCGGCGCTGAAGGCCGAGCGGAAAGCCTGGGAAGAGCAGGTTCGCTCGCAACGCGTGGCGCCCACCGCGACCGCAGCGGCAGTTGCCGAGTCGGCAGTCGGACCGGCCCAAGAACAATCCAGCGACCAGGACGATTCGGGCCGCGACCACCGGCCGTGGTCACAGACGCACGCGGAATTCGACCTGGACCGTCCGACGAATGAAGCCGAAGAGGCTGCGCAAGTCGAACAAGACCCCGTCGGCGAGGCTGCCGAGGAACCTGCCGATGAGGAAGTCGCCGATGATCAGCTTGTCGCCCAGGAAGTTACCGAGGAAGAGGCCGACCAGCAAGAGGCCGACCAGGACGCGGCCGCGGCGGATCGCGCGGCCGATCGGGCAACCGCGCGGAACGAAGCGAACGACGCATTGCAGTCTTCCGCCGACGAGCAGTCGATCGAAGAATACATGGCGGCTCTGCTAAATCGCACGCGGGGCGGTAAACCTGCCGAAGCGGTGATCGCTCCGCAGCCCAAGCGCAACAAAAGAAAATCCGATACTTCCGCGGCGCCGGAACAACAACCGGCGAAGGTCGTAGCGGCGCCGCCCAAGATCGAGCCGCACCACGTCGTCGACATGCCCTTCGTCACGGTGGAGCTGACACGACGCGCGCGGTCGAGACGACCGACCTGGCGGCCATGCGCGCCCTGGCCAACACGCAGGCTCGCAGCGCGATCGACACGCACGGCAAGAAGAGGTTGATGAAAACCGCATTGGTTACCTCGGCGGGGGCGATGGGAAGCCTGCTGGCCACAGTCCTGGTGCTGCAAATCGCCGACGCCGACGATCACGCGATCCGAACCGGGGCCATGGCTGGCATGGTGGCGGCGGTGTTCTTTGTCTATTCCGCCAGCGTTGCCGCGAGCCAACTGCTCTCGTCGCATCGCTCGCACGATGCCGAGCTGCGCGCGAATATCGAGCGGGCCGAAGCCAAGAAGTCGTAGTCGATTCGCGCTGGGATTCGAGGTCGAGCGCACTGCTAGAAGCCGCGCGCCGCGCGGATGTCGTCGAAATCGCGCAGGTGGTAGTCGATCGACACGTAGTCGAGCACTCGGCAGAGCGAGCGCAGGGCCACGCCCATGCCGTCGGGGCCGCTGAACCCGCCGTACTGCCCGCCCGCCTTGACGTGCGGCTCCAGGTCGAGGAACACGCCGGGGATGCCGCGGCGGCGCAGCTTTTCATCGAGCTTGGGCAGCATGCCGCGAAGTTCCTTCAAGATGGCTTCGTGGCCGCTGTCGCCCAGGTCGGCCGGCACGAAGTGCTTGAGCGTTTCCTCGTCGACGTGCGTTTGCCGCCGAGTGGGTTCGGGGTGCCGATAGTCCTTGATGTGCATCCAGCCCAGGCCCGGCTTCATCGGCGGAACTGCTCGAGCACCTCGCCGGCGGTGAATCCTTGGCAGGTGAGGTTGCCGGCGTCGAAGATCAGCACCAGCGCCGGGTTGTTCACCTGGCGGTGGATCTCGGCCAGGAGCTCGCCGGTCTGGCCGACCAGGTTGGCTTCGAGCTCGACGCCGTACGTCAGATCGCTGCGCAGGCAGGTCTCGGCGATTTGCCCGAGCTGATCGACGACCTGCGGCAAGTGCTCGCGCGGGTCGGTCCCCTTGGGGTGATAGAACGAGAAGCCGCGAATCAGCTTGGTCTCGAAGGCGTGGGCCATCTCGCAGGCCTTCTTGACGTCCTTTTCCAGATACTTCTTGAACGGCACGTAGGCGTTCTTGGTGCCGTCGTCGACGTCGAGCAGTTTGACCTTGCCGATCGGCGAGCCGATCGAGGCCACGTTCAGGCCGTATTCGTCCTCCAGGTGGCGGATCGCCTGGATCTCGCCCATGCTCAGCTTCATCACGTTCTTGATGCCGTCGCCGGCGTCGATGAAGCGCAGGCTGTAGTACTGCAAGCCCAGGGCGGCAAAGGCCGCGAACTGCTGCACGGCCGTCTTTTGATTGGCCGCTTCGTCGGCAAACCCGCTGAGCGTCACTTGAGGATTGTCGGACATGCGGCACCGCCCCCGAGGATGAAAGCCGAAACGCTCGACAGGCAATGCCTGACGAGCAAGACGGCCATTGTCGAAAAGCCCAACGGGTGTGACAAGGGGCAAACTATCCGCACCGGCCGCGAGACTGTGCAACCCGTCGTTGGCAAAGTGACCTTCGGCTCGGTATCCTGGGTGTCATGAGCAGCGTGCCGGCCAACCAAATAACCTCGGTCGAGATTCACCGTCTGCGGGCCGGCATGGTCGGCATGGGCATGATCTTCGACGAAACGTATCGTCCGTTCTTCGAGGCGGTGCGACGAGCGACCGCTGTACCGAACGCGATTTCGGCGTTTGCCACGTTGAGTTGGCGGCCGTGGCCAGCCGCACGGGCAGCCGAGCCGACGCGTTTCGCCAGCTCGTCGGCCGGCTCGTTTGGGTCGTTTTGAAAGTTATCGCGAGCCCGACAGCATCGAGCAACTGCTGGCCGGCGGACGTCGATTTTGTCTGCGTTGCCACGCCCGACGATCGCCACTTCGCGGCCGCCAAGGCGGCGCTCGACGGCCGGCAAGCACGTGCTGATCGAAAAGCCGTCGGTGCTGTCGCTGGCGGAGCTCGACGAGCTGGAGCGGCTCGCCCGAGAGCACAAGGTGCTGGCCAAGGTCGTCTATCACAAGCTGCTCGACCCCGATCACAAGAAGCTCCGCACGCTGGTCGCCGACGGCGAGCTGCAGCACGTCAACAACGGCTACTGCTCGCTGCTGGAGCCGAAGTCGCATCTCGGGCAGCCAGTTCGCCGAGTGGATCACGGGCCGCAACCCGGGCACCTACGTCGCCGTGCATTACATCAAGCTGATCGACTTCACGTTCGGCGGCCGGCTGAAGAGCGTGCAGTGCACCGGCCAGCGCGGGCATCGTCGGGCCGGCCGACGGGCCGACCTGGGACTCGACCCAGCTGCGGCTGATCTACGACTACGACGACGGCCGCGAGGCGGCGTTCGACATTCACACCAGTTGGGTCACGCCCGACAACTTTCCCGGCTACGTCGAGCAGGAAGTGCAGTTCCGCTTCGACAACGGCGTGTGGAACGGCCACAGCCGCAAGCGGGGCGTCGAGTGCACGGTCGAGGGCCGCACGCCGCTCGAGCGCAAGATCACGATCAACAACCACTACAATGGCACGTTTCTCGAGCCGTGGGGCGAGCGGTCGCAGCGCGGCTACGGCATCGAGGTGCTCGAGCGGTTCGTCCGCGAGGTGGCCGTGGTCGAGTTCGGCGGCCCGGCCGCCGAGCGCGACGCAGCGCCTGGCCGCAGGCCCGGGCGCTGGCCTACAACGACCTGTCGGCCGATCGCCAAACCGTGGCCGCCGTGCAGGCGATGGAAGCGATCCTGGCGCGGCACGCCGCCGGCACGCCGAACTGCGTGGTCAACGTCAACGACCGCCACGGCGGGCTGGTGCTGTGCGCGCCCGGCAAGGCCGAGCCAGAGGTGCTGTACGCCGACCAAGTGTGAGTCAGTTCTAGCGATCCTCGTCCTTCTCTGAACCCCGAACCCTGGCCCCTAAACCGATCTTCTTCCCGATGCCCCCAGACAAAAGACCGGCCGCCATCGAGCACGCGGGCGAAGACCGCTCGAACGACTTCCGCCGCCGCGCGGCCGTCGTCGAGCCGGCCGCGTTGCGAACCTACACGCCCAGCCTGGCCGTGCTGGCCCGCAGCGAAGGGTGTTATCACTGGACGCCCGAGGGGCGCAAGCTGGCCGATTTCACCTCCGGCGTGCTGGTGGCGAATCTGGGGCACAACCCGACGCGCTGGTGGCAGCGCGTGTTCGAGTATCTGGGGCTCGACGCGACACTCGCCGCGGCAGCGCGGGCGAGCATTTTCTCGCCGCCGCGACGCTGACCGCCTACAACGCCGTGACGCCGCTGGAAGTCGCAGGCCTCAGAGCGGCTGCTGCCGAGCTTGCGCGAGCCAGCCGGGCGGAGCCCGCATGGAGCAAGTGCTGTGGGCCGCCACCGGCAGCGAGGCGATGCAAAAAGCCCTCTGGGCGGCGCTCGATCGGCGGCCGGGCGAAAACGTGATCCTGGCCACGCGCCACGGCTTTCACGGCAAGAAGGGGCTGGCCGGCGCCGTCACCGGCAGCGAGAGCGATCCCGAGCGCGACCCGCGCGTCCGCTTCATCAGCTTTCCGACCGACGAGTGCCAGAGCATCGAGCGTCGCCGCCAGCCGCTCGACCTGGCGCCGTATCGAGACCGAGCTGGCGGCGCTGGCCGCCGAGCACGGCGAGCGGATTTGCTGCCTGATCACCGAGCCGTACCTGGGCGGCGGCGGATCGTATCATCCGCAGAAGGAATACCTGCAACTGCTCGAGCGTTTCTGCCGCGAGCACGACATCGTCTTCATTCTCGACGAAGTGCAGGCCAACTTCGGCCGCACCGGCTCGCTGTACGCCTTCACGCACTACGGCGTCGAGCCCGACATCGTCGTCCTGGGCAAGGGGCTGGGCAACGGCGTGCCGGTCGACGCCGCGGTCGGCCGGGCCGACCTGTTCGCCAACATGCACTACGGCGAAGGCTCCGACACCTGGAGCGCCTCGCCCCTGGCGCTGCGCCGCCGTGCTGGCCACGCTCGACGAGTTCGAGACCACCGGACGTGCTGCGAGCACGCGCGGCGAATTGGCGAAGGTGATCGAAGAGGGCTTGTGCCGGCTGGCCGAGCTGGACGTCGTGGCGCACGTGCGCGGCGAGGGGCTGGTGTGGGGCGTCGAATGTGCGGCCGTTGGCGGGCACTCGGCCGAAGCGATTGCCAACGCCTGCGTCGAGGCCTGCTACCTGGGCGACGCGTCGGGCCGGGCGATCCACCTGCTGGGTCCGCTTGGCCGGCAAGGTGATCCGCGTCAGCCCGCCGCTGGTGATGCCGCTCGACGAAGCCCGCGATTATCTGGACGCGATGTTCGACATCTTTGCGGCCGTGGGGCGCCAAATGGCGGGCACGACATGACGCCCGAAGCACTGATGCGGCTGGCGATTGACAAGGCGCGCGAGGGAATCGCCGCCGGACAAAGTCCTTTCGGTTGCGCGATCGCGCTGGGCGACGATGTGATCGCCACGGCGCACAATTGCGTGTGGAGCACGACCGACATCACGGCGCACGCCGAGATCGCGGCCCTGCGCGAAGCCTGTTCGAGCACCGGACAGGTGCACTTGACCGGCGCGATCGTGGCCACCACCTGCGAGCCTTGCCCGATGTGCACGTCTGCGTTGCATTGGGCCCGCGTCGAGACGGTGTACTACGGCGCCAGCATCGCCGACGCCACGGCCGCCGGTTTCAACGAACTGCACGTCTCGGCCGACGACATCATCCGCCAGGGGGGCAGCTCGATGAAACTGGCCGCCGGCGTTTTGACCGACGAGTGCGTCGCGCTGTTTCAGCAGTGGAAGCAATAATGAACGCGCCAGCGCCTATTGAACTGCGCCGCCTATTTTCCCGGCGCTTCGTGCGTTGCGGTGACGCTGGTCGTGATGCCGCCGCGGGCGGTGAAGGCGGCGTGCAACGTCATCCGCCGGGGCTGCGAGCACGGCCACCAGGTCGTCGAGAATGCGGTTGGTGACGTGCTCGTAGAAGATGCCCTCGTTGCGGAACTGCTGCAGGTACAGCTTCAGGCTCTTCAGCTCGACGCACTTGGCCTCGGGCGTGTAGGTGAACGTGAGCACGCCGAAGTCGGGCTGGCCCGTCTTGGGGCACACGCTGGTGAACTCGGGGCAGCGGATCTCGATCGTGTAGTCCCGCTCGGGAAACTGGTTCTCGAACGTTTCGAGAGTTCCGCGGAAATCGTCGCTCATCGCCGGTCCTTTCGCCAAACCATCCATTGTGGCATCATGGAAGGGCCAAGGCCAGATGCCGAAGTTTTGCGCTGCCCGGATGTCGCGTGGCACAACTGGCAACTCCTCCCCCGCTGTTTTCCATGTCCAAACCGGCAGTCATCTTGCTCTCCGGCGGCCTCGATTCGGCCACCACGGCGGCCATCGCCCGCGCCGAGGGGTTCGAGCTGTGCGCCTTGAGTGTCGACTATGGCCAGCGGCATCGGGGCGAGTTCGGCGCGGCCCGCAGCGTGGCGAAAGCCTGGGCGTGAAGCGGCATGTTACTTTGAGCATCGATCTGCGGCAGTTTGGAGCCAGCGCCCTGACGGCGGCCATCGACGTGCCCAAGGGTCGCAGTGCCGAGGCGATGGGCGAGGGCATTCCGATCACCTACGTGCCGGCCCGCAACACGGTGTTTCTGTCGCTGGCGCTGGGCTATGCCGAAGTGCTCGAGCGCGGCCGACATTTTCATCGGCGTCAACGCGGTCGACTACAGCGGCTATCCCGATTGCCGGCCCGAGTTCATCGCGGCCTTCGAGCGGCTGGCCAACCTGGCCACGAAGGCCGGCGTCGAAGGCACGCTGCGATTCAAAATTCACACGCCGCTGATCGAACTGACCAAGGCCGAGATCATTCGCCGCGGCGTCGAGCTGGGCGTCGACTACGGCCTGACGCGCAGTTGCTACGATCCCGACGCGGCGGGCTCGGCGTGCGGCCGGTGCGACTCGTGCTTGCTGCGGCTGAAGGGTTTTGCGGAGGCGGGCCTGGCCGATCCGGCGCCGTACCGCCGATGAGAGTCGCCGAAATCTACCAGAGCGTGCAGGGCGAAGGTTTTTTGACCGGCGCCGAAAGCGCGTTCGTGCGCGCCAGTGGCTGCAACCTGCGCTGCTGGTATTGCGATACGCCGTACGCCTCGTGGACGCCCGAGGGGGACGATCTGTCGGTCGACGAAATCCTGGCCCGCGTCGACCGAGTTGGGTTGCGACCACGTCGTGCTGACCGGCGGCGAGCCGATGCTGTTCGCCGAACTGATTCCGCTGGCGGCCGGCCTGCGGCGTCAGCAGCGGCACATCACGATCGAAACGGCCGGCACGCTCTATCTGCCGGTGGAGTGCGATCTGATGTCGATCAGTCCCAAATTAGCTAGCAGCGGGCCTGACGCTCGGCAGTTTCCGCAATGGGCCGAGCGGCACGAGCGAACGCGGCACGCCGCCGACGTCGTGCGGCGCCTGATCGCCGAGTACACTTATCAGGTTAAGTTCGTCGTCGACACGTCCGTCGATTGCGAAGAAGTCGAACAATACTTGCAAGCGTTGCCCGAGATCGACCGCTCGCGCGTGATGCTGATGCCGCAGGGGACCGATCGAGAATCGCTCGCGCGGCAGGCCGTGTGGCTCGAGCCCTACTGTCGTGAGCATCGTCTGCACTTCTGCGCCCGCAAGCACATCGAATGGTTCGGCTTTGTGCGCGGCACGTGAGCGCGTTTTCAGGCTGGCGCAATTTCGGGCGCGCTCTTGGCGTCGGCGTGCGGGGCGGCGTGCTTGTCGGCCTTGGGCGCGAATACCAGCACGGTCACGGCGCCGGCGGCCACCACGATCAGGCCGGCGAAGAACATCGGGTGCAGGTCGCCGTAGTTGCCTTCCTTGATCACGCTGACGAAGGTGTTGATCACCGGGGCGCCGCCGAAGACCAGCGGCATGACGAAGATCGGTTTGCCGCCGAACGTGAAGGCCATGATGATGCCCAGCGCTCCCAGCGCGCCGGCGGCCCCGCCGGCCAGGCTCCAAAACGATCCGACAAACGTGAACTCGCCCGGATCGTCCCAGCGCATGAGCAAAAGCGTCGGCACGATGACGGCGATCAGGAAATAGGCCAGCCCCACGCACAGGAACGGCCGCAGGCGGCTGCCGGCCATGGCCATCTGGCCGCGGTGCAGCGTCGGGCCGTAAACGCCCCAAGCCAACGCGGTCATGAGCGTGAACAGGATCACGTAAAACCAATGGGCCTCGTCGCCGCTGATCGGCTTCTTGGCGGCGGCATCCGCGCCTTCTGCCGGGGCACTTGCGGCCGGCGCCGCCTTGGCCACGGGCCCATGAGTCGCGGGCCGGAAGATCAACACCGTTACCGCGCCGACGACCACCAGGATCAAACCGGCGATGAAGATCGGACTGACGTGTTTGTACGAGCGGGCCCAGTACATCGTGAGAAACGTGTTCACCACCGGAGCGCCGCCGAAGACCAGCGGCATGACATAGAGCGGGCTGCCGCGAAAGGCCAACGCGAGGATGATGCCCAACGCTCCCACCGCCCCGGCCGCTCCGGCCGCCAGGCTCCAGATGATGCCAGCCGTCGACCAATGACCCGCCTCGCCTGAAACGCGCAGCAAGATCGCCGGCGCCAGCACTGCGATCAGGAAGTATGCCAGGCCCACGCAGATGAACGGCTTCAGCGAACTGCCATGCATGCCGAGTTGACCCTCGCGAAGCACCGGGCCGTAGACGCCCCACGAAAGCATGGCCAGGGCGATGAATGCGAGCAGGGAAGCGAGGCCTTTCATGGCGGCAATACTCCGAGAAGTCGGTGGATCACGGCCTGATTGCCGCGCTGGATAGCTTAGCGACTGCGCGGGGATTTCGCCAGTCCGCGGCGGAGGGAGGAGGAAAGGATGAAGGCGGAAGGATGAAGGATGAATAGGGGAAAAAAGACGCGCGGATTATTCTTCGCGCAGGGCGGGAAGCAGTTCGGCGCGGAGGGTTGCGCGGACGGCCAGCAGACCGGCGCCGAGACCGACAGCGAGCACCAGCGCCAGCGTGAACGCCAGCGATATCCACGGGACACTTGCGCCGCCGCTCAACCAGTGCGGCAGCACGGCAATGAGTGCGGCTACGACTCCCACCGTCAGGCCGGCCACCAGCAGCAGCGAGTTTTCAATCATCACCAATCGCGCCAACAGCGAGCGCCGAAAACCGGCGGCCCGCATAAGCGCCAGCTCGCCGCGCCGCTCCAGCACGCTGCGGAGTTGCACGGTGGCCAGCCCGAACGTGCCCAGCAGCAGGCCCAATCCGCCCAGGCTTTGGAACGTCGAGAGATACGTATTCTGCACGGCGAAGAACGCTGCCAGCCGATCGATGCTGCTTTCGGCGTCGAAGCCGAAATCACCCAGCGACCCCTCGAGCGCCTGTCGCACTTTGCCGGTCGGCTCGCCGCGCGTGTCGACGAGAAAGAAGCGATAGCCGCTGACTTGCGGAAAGTGCGCCAGGAAGGGACGCTCACCCAGCAGCACGTCGCCTTGGAAAATACTGTTGCTCAGCATGCCGACGATTTGCAAATGCACGGTGCGACCGCGGCCATCGTCGACGTCGAGCGATTCGCCGAGGCTCTTGTGCAGGCTGTATATTGCCGTGTTGGCGTCGAGCACCACGGGCACGATCGGCGTGCCGTCGTCGCCGTCGGGCAGATTCTTCTCGAGCAGCAGCCAGGGGTTTTCCTTTTCCGCGGGCGACTCGGCAGCCGAAGTTGCCCAGGCGAAGCCGCCGCGCGCGATCAATGCCGGGGGCACTCCCAGCAGGCGCGGCACCGTCGGCTGAAAGAGGTTCAAACAACTGGCGTCGTCACCGGCCCGCACGCGCAGCGAAACGGTCGTGCATTTTTCGAGAACCGCGTCAGCCGCGGACGAGAAGCCAAGATCGGTCCGGCCGCCGGGCGTGTTGAGATTTTGATAGATCGGTTGATCGCTCTGGGCGACTAGGTTGAAACCGCCGCTGCCGCCTTCGCGTCCGTTTCCTTCGCGGGTCGGGTCGAGCCGGAAGGCGCTCAGCGCCACGATCAAAAAGCTGGCCGCCGCGATCAGGCCGATCGAGAGCGTGCTGCGGCCCCGGTTGCGGGCGCCGTTGCGAACGGCCAGCCGAGCGATGGGGAAACTTCCGCCGCCGGCGAGCGATGCCGTCGCGCCGCTACCCAGGCTGCTCCAAACAAGCGTCAGTCCGCCGGCCAAAACCAGGGCGCCGGAGCCGACGAACGCGCCGGCTTGCGCCGCGCCACCGAGTCGCGTGGCCGACAGGCCCAATCCGACCGCCGCCAGCGCCGTTATGCCAGCGGCGATGCGGCTTGCACGCGACCGGCCGCGCGTCGCGAATCGGTCCTCGACGGTTTGGCCCGCCAGCAGCCGTCGCACCGAAATCTTCCGCAGCCGCCACAGGGTCCACGCGATCGAGAGCAGCGACACTATGACACCGCCGGCATAGCCGATGATCAGGCTCGTGGGCGTGACGTAGAGTTCAAGAAACGGCGTACTGATGGCGGCCAGCCACCAGGTGGTCAGGCCGCGCAGCATGAGCCAGGCATATCCGACGCCGCCAGCCACACCCGCCAGCGAACCTAACGCGGTGACCACCAGTGCTTCGCCGGCTAATACGGCGGCCACCCTGCGCTGCGCATGCCGACAGCGCGCAGAATGCCGATTTCCTCGGCCCGCTGCTCGATGCCCAGGCGAAACAACAGCGCCACGAGCATCAGGGCCGAGATCATGATGAACAAACTGAAGCCGATGAACAGGCCGTCGAAGCCGGTGGTGCCCGCGGCGGCTGCCAGGCCCATTTGCTTCAGTGGCAGAAACTGAAAGCCGAATTGTTCGGGATCGAGTTTGAGCTGCGCGGCCAACGTTTCGGCGGTCGCGCCAGGTGGTGGGGCGAAGCGGATGGCCGTTGTGTCGCCGAACCGGCTGGACCATAGCCGGCGGCCGGACGCCAGCGAGATGAACGCCTTGGGCGTGGTGCGATGGTCGTCCCAGTATTGCTCGTCCTTCTTTCGTACGCGGCCGGCCTCGAACGGAAACGGCGCGTCCCAGTCGCCGATCGAAAGCCGGTCGGTCACGCCCGGCATCTGCGGGGTCAGGTCGGGATCGGCCGCCAGGCCCTCGATCGCCACGATCGCCTTGAGCCGAAACGTGGCTTTCGATTCGCGCACCTTGGCGTGCGTGCTCTCGGGCTCGAAGTACGTGATCTCGACCATGTCCCCCGGCTTGGCGCCGAGGTCGTCGGCCGCCCAGGTGTTCAAGACAATCTCGTCGTCGGTCAGCGGCCCGATCGCCTGGCCGTCGGGCGTCTTGAACGGACCCAGTGGCGCCTCGTCGGTGAAGTCGATAGCCGTGATCGTCGAGTAAGGAATTTCCTTCCCGTCCGCCGCGATTGTGTTAGCCAGATAGGTGAGCACCGGCTGCATGAAAAGGGGACGGGAGTCTTTTTCAGTAAAAAGTTCTGACCCCTTTTTTTCGAAGGCGGTATCGATGGCGGTCACCGCGGCGGGATCGAGGAGCATGCGGTTGCTGGTGATTTGCACGTAGCCGAGCTTGTGCAACTCGATCTGGATGCCGTAGTCGGCCAACGTGGGATGCACGCAAGACTGGAGAACGTCGTGGGCGGCGGTGGTGGGTGATGTGTCCGGCCGGCCGGCGACGAAGATTGCGTTCACCTTCTTCGGTTGTTCCAGCGAGTCTTCGAGCGTCTCGGTGGCCACAAAGGCGTCGCGCGGAAGCTGCTGGCTGGGATACAGGCTGAAGCGACCCAGGCCGGCGGCGTCGATCACGGCCGAGACGGTCAAGCGGCGGTTGCGAATGGTCTCGGTCTTGCGGCCCAGCGCACTGTCGGGCGGAATCTGGCTGACGCTGCCGGTGCGAAGCAGCACCTCGTCGCCAACCCGGGCGCCGATTTCGTCGGCCAAGGGCGCGTTGAGCACGATCTGGCCTTTGCCGGGCGACTTCGTCGGGCCGCCGTCGCCGAGCGACCAGAATCGCTCGTCGCAGCCGATCACCGTCACGCGGCCCGCGCGCAGCGACCCTTCGGGCCGCGGATTCTCGACGGTACCTTGCACCAGGATCGCAGGCACGGCCTGACTGAAATACTTTTTGAACTCCGGCTGAGCCGTCACTTCGTCGGCCAGTTCGGCGCGGAAGAAGCGATCGGTCACCAGTACGTCGTCGATCCGCCCCAACTGATCGAGCAGCAAGTGGCGAAGGCTTCCGCGCATCGAATCGCCGACTAGCAGAGCGCCGGTCAACACCGCGCCAGCCGCCATCACGGCCAGCGCCACGGCCGCGTTGGTCCGGCGATGAAAGCGGAGGCTGTCGAGAATCAATTGGAAGAGAGACATGGAATTAAGGTCGTCAATGAATCCTTGGATTCGTCATGTTCTTGGCTCCCTCACCCTAACCCTCACCCGGCGGGAGAGGGGATTGTCGGCTTGCCCGAACACGAACTACTAACCACTGCCCACTAACTTTCCTTCGTTCAATTCCATACGCCGCATGAGCATGTTGGCCAGGTCGAGGCTGTGACTGACGACGATCAGCATGGTCTGTTCCTGGGCTTGCAACTCGACCAGCAGCCGAGCGACGGTGGCGGCGGTGGCGCGGTCGAGGTTGCCGGTCGGCTCGTCGGCCAGCAGCAGGGCAGGGCGGTTGACCAGGGCGCGGGCGATGGCGGTGCGTTGCCGCTCGCCACCGGAGAGTTCGGCCGGCAAGTGGTCGAGTCGATTACCGAGGCCGACGCGGTCGAGCAGCATGCGCGCCCGCGCGAGCGATTCGGGATGCGCGTGGCCGTCGGCCAAGGTCGGCAGCAGCACGTTTTCGAGCGCGGAGCACTGCGGGAGCAAGTGATGATCTTGAAAGATGAAACCAATTTTGTGATTGCGGAACAGGGCCAGCCGCGGCTCGTCGAGGTCGAACGGATTGTCTCCGCCGAGGGTTACTTGGCCCGAGGTGGGCGCGTCGAGCGTGCCGATGATGTGCAGCAGCGTGCTCTTACCGCAGCCGCTTGGTCCGAGGATCGCGAGATTTTCGCCGGCGGCAAGTTGCAACGAAACGCCGCGCAGCACGTCGAGCGGTTCGGCTCGCGTGGGGTATTGCTTCGTGACGTCCGAGACGACCAGGTCGCTCATGAAGAGGTAGTTGCCTACAAGGTAATTGGAGCGTCGGCTGTACTAACCGCTAATCGGTCCCAGCTTGTCGCTGATCCAGGTGGGAATCGAAATCGACTTGGGCGACCCATCGGGCGCGAAGCGGCAGCAAACGCTGGTGATCTGGCCGCTGGCGACTGGCCGGCCCTGGTGGCTGAATTGGAACTCGTACGTAACGCTCTTGGTGCCCAGGCGCACCACGGTGACTTCGATGTCGAGCACGTCCTCGAATTTGACCGCCAGTTGATAATCGCAGCGAGTGGCGACCCTGGGGAAGGAGATCTGTCCGTCCTGGTCGGATAGCATGACGCTCAGGCCGAGGTGCCGCAGCAACTCGTGCTCGGCCTGCTCCATGTAGACGAAGAACACCGAGAAATGTGCCATGCCGGCCGCATCGGTATCGCGGAACTCGACGCGGCGCTTCGTGTGGTAGGGTTTCGGCATAAGAGTCGGTCGCGGCTCATGCGGGTGTCGTGCGAACCACCGGGCGCGAGGGTCAATTCTCACCTTCCGCCGGGCCAGCCGCAAGATCCGCAAACGCGGGGCGTCGGACTACAAATGGGCTAGCTTTCGCGCAGGAATACAAGGCGTGCAGGCCCCGCGAGAAACACGCATCGCGCAATTGAGAAAAACGCGCAAATGAGAGTCGGCAAGCCAAGCCGCTCGTCTTCGAGCCCAATGACAACGGCTCAGTCACCGACGTACGGCAGCAGGGCCATGTAGCGGGCCCGCTTGACGGCCAGAGTCACGGCGTGCTGACTGGCGGCGGTGCAGCCGCTTTTGCGGCGGCCGACGATCTTGCCCTGGCGGTTGGTGAGCTTGGTCAGCAGGTCGAGATCCTTGTAGTCGACGTACATCGGACGCGGACGTTCGCCTTCGACGAAGATCGGATCTTTCTTTTTGCGCGGATCTTATTCTTGTTGGACCGTCGCTTGGGAGGCCCTTTGAACTTCTTCATGGATCGAACCTGAGAGTGGAGACAAACTGCAAAGAACAGCTAGTTGAGCCGCGCGGCGGGAAAAAAGCAACCCCTGTCGCGAACCCAGTAAGGCGCACCGCACGCAAACTGCGGAAAACCGACGCTATCCGGCAAGAATCCGGCACGGGCAAGATGCCAATTGCACCCGAGAAGTCTTACTGGAAAGATTTCTCGCAGCGAAACGATATTGGGAATCGGGCGGATCCAATCAGTAGTCTCGACCGCCGCCGCCGTAGCCGCGACCGCCGCCACCACCTCCACCGCCGCGACCGCCTCGGCCGCCACCGCCGCCGTAACCGCCACCACCGCCGCCACCCTGACGCGGAGCGCGCTCTCGTGCTTCATTCACGGTGATCGCTCGGCCGTCGACCTCGACTCCGTTGAGTGCCTCGATGGCCCGCTGGCAGGCGTCGTCGGATTCCATCTCCACGAACCCAAACCCACGGGATCGGCCGGTTTCACGATCGGCGATGACCTCGGCCGAAGTGACCGTTCCATGGGTGCTGAACAAGGTCTCCAGGGTTGCCGACGTGGTCGACCACGGGAGATTACCGACGTAAATCTTCTTCGCCATCACAAAGGTCCTTTGCGCTGCACGGGGCGAAAATCAACGAACTGGAATACATGACGCGACAGCTTTCACCCCCAAGATTCATCGCCGCGCCTGTCAACAATCGCGAAGCAAGACCGTTAATTTACCCCCCTTGGTGAGTCCAATGCAACACCTGGAACTTCAAAATGCTGGCACTCCAGCCCACCCCCAGGCAGACGGTCCGAGAGCCGCAAAACGGCTTTCGTGGAGCCGTCCGGCGGTCAGCGTCGCCGCTCGGCGTGAAGCCGCCGATACAGGGCCAGTGTCTTTTCGGCCATGCCCGCCGCATGGTAGTCGCGGTGCACCACCTGCTGCCCGCGCAAGCCAAGTTCCGCCGCCCGTGACCGGTCGACGATCAGGCCCCGCAGGGCCTCGGCCAGGGCCTGCGGATCGTCGGGAGCGTGCAGCACGCCCCCTCCGGTCGCGTCGACCAATTCGGGAAAAGTGCCATGCGCAGGCAGGACGACGGGCACCGCGTTGGCCAACGCCTCTAGCACGGGAAGTCCCTTGCTTTCGCGATAGACCGTCGCCAAGCTCAGGCAATCGAGGCCTTGCAGGAAGGCGATTTTTTCCGCCCGCGTCAATTCGCCCACGTACTCGAACCGCTCGGGCGACGTCCAATTCCTGGTCCTTTGGAGGATCGTTTCCAAATACGGACGGTCGGACTCGCCCTGGTAGCCGGCCGCTCGAACGCGAAACGGCGGTAACGCGCGATCGGCCAACAGCAGTTCCGTCGCGGCGATCAGATTGTGAAGTCCCTTGTCGGCACAAATGCGAGCCAGGTAGCCGATCGTAAAAGGCTCGCCCGGGCGGCTGACCCGCGTGCCGTGCCCGGTGAGGTTCAGTCCGTGCGGGATGACGTGCACGCGGGCTCGCGGCACGGCCAGGTAGTCGGCCATGAAATCGGCATAGTAATGGTTCAGCGCCACGAAGCCGTCGATCTCGCCGGCCCGCTCGCGCAACACGTCGCGCGCTTGGCCGTAGAACGGCTCGCTCAGTTTTTCTAGAAAGACGTCCTCGCCCGAGAGGGTCGCGACCACGGGGATTCCCAACTTGCGGATTTCGCGCGCGGCGCCGATGAGCATGGTGTTCGAGAGGTGCACGACGTCGGGTCGGGCTTCGTGCTGGAGCCAATGCACGAGCTTGCTGATTTCCTTGCGCTGCCGGCCGTCTTCGCCTTCGAGCATCGAGACCGTCAGATCGCCCAACTTATGCGGCTCGATGCTCGGCCCGCCCCGGGTTGCCCAGTGGATGACGCCGGGACGATTCAGCAGCGCGTCGACGAACCAAGGCGTGTGTCGAAAGATGCTCGAGCGCTGCTGCAAGTAAACGTTGATGCCGCCGAAGAAGAGGTGCGAGTCGCTGACGTTTTCCTCGTCGGTGCGAATCGGGGTATAGGTGGGCACCAGCATCGCGTCTTCGCCGAGGGCCTGCAGCGCGGCGGCCAGCGTATTGTCGTGCAGGCAACTTCCACAAACCATGTCGGCCGCGCCGGCAGCCAGGTAAACGATCTTCATAAGCCAGCCATCTCGGCGTGCGTGCGGCGGAAGTTTATTTGCCAGATGCGTTTCCCAGCGTAAACGATCGTCGGCAGCGATGCCAGTGCAGGGCGAAGCGAGTCGCGGCGGGACGGGAATGGTGCGCGTTAGTCGGTTGCCGACGCGCATTTTTTGTCGGGTGGCCGGAAACTGGTAGTTACAAAAGACGCTGTGCTTTGTTAGTTTTGTATTTGACTGAGCGATGGGTCACGACCCGCAGCCAGTCACCAACATAACGAACGGGGGTATCACGAGGAGCCTGGCCAAGCGGCCGGGTATCCAAGAGAGCCCTTTGCTGGACTGACGTTGTCCGGCGAAGGGCTCTTTTTTTTGGCCACGAACTTGAGGAAGGAGCACTTCAAGATGGATCCAAATCGTCCGATGACCGCCGACCAAGCGGCTCTCGAAGCCGCAAAACTGCAAAAGCCGCCGCACGATCCCGCGACCGACGAAAGGCAAATCATTGCCGACGCGCTTCGGTCGGACGGCGAAGCAGCCGGCCAGAGCGAGCAAGCTAGGGATGCCGCGGACGCAATTCAGAGTGACGACCCGGCCGATGCGCCCGAAGACGATTCGGCGCAATCGATGCACAGCGGGTCGGGTGACGTTAGTGTCGACGTGTCGACGATCGGCGACAGCTTGAAAGAATCGTCGCCGGCCGATGCGCCGCAGCTGCCCGACGTCGTCGATTCTCCTGCCGGCGTGCACGAAGATCCTGTCGACGATCCATTCGATGCCGCTGAGTCCGCGCCCCTTCGTGACATCGACGCTGCGAAGCTTGCATTCGACGATGCGTCAGCGCTGCTCACTGCGACGGAAGGGAGCACCACGACAAGTACTGACGCGGTGGGCTGGCCAGGAGTACCGGAAGTTATCCAACCGCCGGTCCAGCGGCTGCGGACAAGTCAGCCCTCGGTCGATCCATTCGTCGTCGACGTCCCGGGGCATCAATCCGCCGAGGGACTGCTCGATCCACGGTCGCTGGAGCGGCAGATGCGGCCGAGGACCTCAGCCCATGAGCAAGGAGCCTTCCGCGATCTGTTGATGCGGTCCGACGATCCCCCGGGAACGATCGAGCGCGGCCCGTACATTCTTGGTCAGAAAACCGACATCCCCACGATTCAGTTGCTCTCGTCCGACGTTGCACCCCCCGAGCCGGAACTCTCCGTGCCGGCCGCGCGCGAGCCGGTCGATTCCCCGGAGACACCCTACGCTCAGCAGCCGCCCACGAGCTTGCCGCTGGGATTGCCCGTGATGTTGCGCGATGCCGACCGTTTCGTTCATCCGGTGATGGACGCGATTGCGGCACTGATGGAAAAGGTGGCCGACGAGCGGGCCGAGTACCAGATCTACCGGCGGGAGCGCCACAAGGAAGCCGAGTTGCGGGCCATCTACGGTCCCAATTGGCTGCACGATTGATTCCTGAGCGATCGCTGCAGTTTCTGGGAGGACACGACGTGACCACCAACTATGACATGGAAGACATCGTGTGGACTGCCTGGCATAAGTTCTTGGACCTGGTCGGCGAAGAATTGCAGATCTTCGCCAACGCGTTGGAAGACTGGATCAACACGAAGCTGCAAAAACCGTTGCCTGCGGATTGGCGCGAGCAGTTGGCGCAATTCCTCGCGGTGTGGGACGCCGAAGGCTACGAAGTCCTCCCCGAACACGTCCGCGGACTGGAAGACTGGATCGAAGCCTGGGCTCGCATGCGCGGCGTGCTGCCTGTCGCGCAGAGTGAAAGCACGATCTCTGCGTCATCCAGATCTCCCACTGGAACCGGCGCCGCTCCGGGCAACAAGGCGAAGCCACCTGATGACAAGGCCGCGGAGGCTGCCAAGAAACTGGATCTCGCGATGCAGTCACGCGCCTGGTCGTACGCGACGAACGAACGAAATCGACTCAAACTGAGTAGCAATGAGTTTGAAGCGCTAGATCGTCACATTTACTTGAACCTTGTCCGCGAAATGCGCGGCGAGCCATTGGAACCGCCGCCGGAGTTTTGGCTGGACAAGAACTATCAGCGGTATCTGCAAGAACGCGAGGCCGAGAAGCATCGGGCGGTCATGAAGTCGTCCGATTGGACGGAGGAAGACTGGAAGAGAGCCGAGCGTGACCAGAAATTGGCACACCCGGAGAGCACCGAAGCGGGCGAGTATCGCATGCTGCTGGCCGAAGCGCAGGCCGAAGCCAAACGGCTCTATTACGACGATTCGCGATGGAATTTCTTCACGCGGTTTGTGGACCAAGCGCTAAACCCCGCGTGGGCCGGCACCGGCACGCTCGACGACTATCTGGCGATTGTCGGCCCACTGGCGAACGCGAATCCAGCCGGGCTCGGGCGCCAAGATCCCATCGGGCCGCTGGCTGCGCCTCCGCGCAAGGGCCAACCGCCTCGGCCAGGAATGATCGGAAGTGACACGGGGCCGACAGCGCCCAAAGCCACCGCCAAACAGCCAATCCCGCAACACGAGAAGCCGCCGTTTCCAGAACCGGTCGCGCAAGTCCGGGCCAAGAACCGCAAGGGCAAGGATTCGCCGCACCCCAGCCATGCGATCGCCGAAAAAAGCGAGGAGGACCATGCGCGGAGGGTTCACGAGTATCCCAACGAAGTCGTGCTGATGTGGGGAAAAGAGATTGGTGCCAACGGCGTCGACACCATCTCGTATAATCTAGAGACGAAGAGAATCACGCTCTGGGACGACAAGTTTCGGTCTGAGGCGCGGAGGATCACTCCGTCGAAAACGTTCGATAAAGGCTCTCCACGCCTGGCCAACGCGCTCAGGGAAGCGATCGATGCAATTCACGAGTCAACGCTCTCGGCGGCCGACAAGGAGGCTGCATTGGAATCGATCGAAAAGAGAACTTTTCAAACCCGCACGCATGGTTCGGGCAATGTAAAGAATTCAACCCTGCGGTGATGATCCATGAAATTTGATCCAGTTTACCTGCACGAGACGCTATCCGAGCTTATTATTCCGAGGGCTCGAAAGAAAGACGTCGCCGAGGCGTTTCAGCTTAAATTGCTCTACAGCTATGGGACGAGCGTCCTGGATTGCTGCATGCAATGCTTTCTCGTGGGTCGGTTCGACGTTGGTCGCGAACTGATGCCCAAGGCGCGCACGTTTCTCCGGGCCGCGGTCGAGCACAAGGAGGAATGGGAAAACCGTCCGCAGGGCGGAGCGCAGTTTCAGCGGCTTTGCGAGTTTGCCTTGTGCAACTGGTTGCTCGAGAAACGGCACGACTCGAAAAGCCTGAAGCTGGCGGTCGAGTGGCAGGAAATCTGGTTTGCCGAACACGACGAAATCGACAAGACGAACGTCCAACTCTCGCTGTCCGAATATCTCAATGCCGAGGAATACGAAGTGCTCATCCGACGCTTCGAGCAAGGAGGTTTGAAAAAACCGAGCAACTTGCGGCAGATCAAAGGCGAGGGAACGATGTCGTACGTGATCGCACGGCACCGCTTGGGCCTGGAATACTCGGCCGAAGAAGTCCAAGCCGCCTTGAAGAGTTTTCTCAAGCGGAATGTCGCCACCTGGCTCGGTCACGGGCATCGTGACACCACCGCGGTGTGGATGAAGCTGGCCTTCTGGAAACCCGGCGACGATCCGGTCGCCACGCTGCTGAAGTGCTACAACTATCTCCCCGGCTTGGAGCCACCCAAGTACCCGTGAGTGCGTGCTATTTCGACGAGACCGTGGCTGTGGGGTCGGCGTCCAACGTTTATCGGTCGCCGAACAGTGACGCAGGCACGAAAAGTGAATCGAGGTGAAACGTGATGCATTTGTGGTGCAAGTTTTACGTTAGCCGTCCTTTGTTCGACGCCGCGCAGCTCGATGCGCTGCAATCGGTTATTAACGACACGCTGCCACAATGGTCAAGTGGTCTGCGCGCGGCCGACGATGAGGGCGAGCATTCGCGAAAACACCTCGTCGTGGGCCGACAGGGACGATTGTACGACGGCATTCATCAGGTCACGCCGCCGAGCCATGGCCTCGGGATGACCGTGTTGACCGGGGCCTACGGGGGCCTCTCGTTTTTCCTGGATCACAGCGAGTCAACGGTCCCCGTTGAACTGAATAATATGGCGGTCGAAGTCTTTGGGCCAACAGCGATCGAAGGGCAAGCAACTTCAACTTCGGCGCGCGAATTCTTCGAAGCGATTGCCGCCCAACTGCCGGTGCGCTGTGGACACGCTGAGTTAGATGAAGAATTTGGCGCCAAGAACATGGTCGACAACGAGACCGGAGCGTATGCCATCGGCGCGAACGTCAACAAGGCGATTCCCGGGCTCTATTGGCTGAATTATTTCGGCGGACCCTATGTCGATCTGATCGGTCGCGAACGCCTGCTATCGGCACCGGCCCATGAAGTGAAGCCGGTGGGGGACGGAATCTTGATCGAGCTCGATTCGTCGGCCGACGCCTGGCAAAGCGAAACCTACGTCCAGCGCGAGCAGGCGGTCATCAACCACCTGGGAACGCAGTATTTTTTTTCGCGTTTGCACCCGGACCGCCAGACGACTGCGCCCAATTTCGCCGCTTACCGTGATCGCCCCGAGAATTAGGCTGGGGCGGGCCAAACTACTCCAACAACGGCGTCACCCGCCTCAAACCTCCGAAGTACCAATGATGGGTTACCTGGCCCTTACGCCTTCGGCTTCTTGATCGCCCCTTCCACCGGGCTCTTGGCGCCTTCGGTGTATTTGGCGCCGATTAACTCGTAGGTCTTCTCGGCGCGGGCCTTGAGCTTCTTGAGCCCTTCTACGAAGTTATCTTCCTCGAAGCTGTCGTCGCAAAATGCGCAGCAGCTTTCGAACGTGATGCCGAAACGCTTCCACTGCGTCATGCCACCGGGCGTGACTTCATCGGTCACAGGGCACCAGACGGTGCTCATGGTCTGCACGAAGTTATTGACGAAGCGCTGTTTTTCGGCGGCCTTGGCGTACTTGTCGGGGTCCTTGAGAAATTTTTCCTGGGCGTCGGGCTTGCTGCCGCGATACTTCACGCCCTTGTATTCCCAAACTGGCAGCTTCGCGTCCGACGGCTCCAGGTAGACCGGGCACAGGTCGATCGATTTCTGCTTCTCGGGAATCTTGACTTTGTCCAGCATCACCGAGTCGGCCGGAAGCTGAGCATTGGCGTTCGCCACCAAGCACAACGTCACGAACAGCGCCGCCGGCAGCGCCAGAGCCACCGGCGCCCACGCTTTGATATGGAAAAATCGTCGCACGATCATGGCATGCTCCTGGAAGTTCATTGGGCGGTTGCGACTTTGGCGCTATTGGGCAAACTGAAAGCGACCAGCTTGCCGTCGTTCGTGGCCAGCACGATATACTGCTTGCCGCCGGACAGATAGGTCATCGGCGTCCCGCTGGGCGGCGCCGGCAGGGCCAGTTCGGCGATCACTTTGCCGCTGGCCTTGTCGAACGCGCGAACCACGTTGGCCCCGCCGCCGGCGCGGGCTCCGCGGCCGCCGGCGCCTTGTCCGACGAACAGCAGCGTCTTGGTCAACAGCGGCCCGCCGCCGCCGCTGCCCAACGGCCCCACGTCCTTGCCGACGATTTCGCTCACTTTCTCCCTTGGCCCGTCGCCGTGCGGAATCATCCAGGCGTGATCGCCCGTGTTGAGATTGATCGCCGTGATGCGTCCGTAGGGCGGTTTGAAAAGCGGCAATCCCTTCGGCCCTTCGATGCCGCCGCCGAATCCGCTGCCACTGCGAACGTAGTCGAAGTTCGAGCGGGCCGCGTCGGGCTTGTTGAGCTTGACCGTGATCGGCGCCGTGATCGAGGGAATGTAGAACAAGCTGGTATCGGGATCGAACGCCGCGCCCCACCAGTTGCCGCCGCCGGCCCAGCCTGGCAGGTTGATCGTGCCCTTCTCGCTGGGCGGCGTGAACAGCGGACCGTGATCTAACGTGTCGAGAATTTTCTTGGCTTCGGCCCGCAACTCGGGCGTGAAGTCGATCAGGTTTTCTTCCGTCGAGCCCTGGCGTTCGTACGGCGCCGGTTTGGTCGGAAACGGCTGCGTCGGCGACGATTTTTCGCCGGGCACGGTCGACTGCGGCACGGGTCGCTCTTCGATCGGCCACACCGGCTTGCCGGTGACGCGATCGAAGACAAACGTAAAACCTGTTTTGGTGATCTGCGCCACGGCCTTGATCGGCTTGCCGTCGACCTTGATGTTGCACAGCACCGGCGCGCCGGGCAGGTCGTAGTCCCACAGTCCGTGATGCACGGTCTGAAAATGCCACACGCGTTTGCCCGTCGTCGCGTCCACGCAAACCAGCGACTCGCCGAACAGCCCGTCGCCCGGGCGATGTCCGCCGTACCAGTCGTTGGTCGGCGTGCCGAACGGCAGGTAGACGTAGCCCAATTCGTCGTCGGCGCTCATCAGCGTCCAGACGTTGGCGTTGCCGGTGTATTTCCATGAGTCGTTCTGCCAGGTATCGTTGCCGAATTCCCCCTCTTGCGGAACCGAGTGAAAAATCCAGGCCGGCTTGCCGGTGCGCACGTCGAAGGCCTGAATGTCGCCGCGCGGCATTTCTTTGAACTGCGGTCCGTCGTTAATCGACGACCCGACCATCACCACGTTGCGACACACCACCGGCGGCGAGGTCATGGTGTAGTTGCGAGCGTTCTGCGCCAACGGAATGGCTGCCGCCAAATTCACTCGACCGCCGTCGCCGAACTCGCTGACCAGTTTTCCGGTCTTGGCGTCGATGCAATACAGATACGCGTCATGGGCTGCCAGGTACAACCGCTCCTGGCCGCCACCCGTCCAGTACGCGATGCCCCGATGGACGAAGCCCAGGTTTGTCGGTCGTCCGATTTTGTAGCTGTCGGGATTGAAGACCCACTTGTTCTCGCCGGTCTGAGGGTTGATCGCGGCGACTTGCGCCAGCGACGTGCTGGTGTACAGCGTGCCGCCAACCATCAGAGGCGTGGTTTCATAGGCGAACGATCGAAGCGACGGCGATTCCTTTTGCAGCGGCAAGTCGGGCGAATCCCATGACCACGCGACTTGCACCTTGCCAACGTTCTCGGCGTTGATCTGATCGAGCGGCGAATACTTGGTGCTCCCCTCGTCGCCGCCATAGTGGCGCCATTCGCCGGGGGTTGGTTTCTGCTGGGCGAAGGCCGGAGGGGCAGCCGGGCCGAGCATGAGACCGAACGCGAGCGCGACCAAAAACCCAACGGCACGAAGTTTTGCAGCCATGTTTTTCGATTCCTGTGGAAGGACGACCGCCATTTGCGACATTCCGCAGTTACGGATTATGACCGACTGGCCGGCACCCTTCAATCCACGGAAGGGCATTTTGGCTCCTAGTGGGTTTGACGCCGCGGGAGTGTTATCATAGGGACGACCGCGATCCATTGAGCCGTCAAACCCCTTCGAGGCTTCGAGGTCCTTATGCGAACCAAGCGAATTCGCCCGACCCTGGGCGTGTTGACGGGTTGTGCCCTGTCCAGCGCCGTGTTCTGTGGGGCCCTGTTGGTCCAGGCGGCCGGTGAAAGCGGGCCGGCGGGCGGGCTCAAAAGCGGCGTCGATCGCTCGACGTTCGATACCGCGGTCAAGCCGGGCGACAACTTTTTCCTGTACGTCAACGGCACCTGGATCAAGAACAATCCGATTCCGCCCGAGTACAGCCGCTGGGGCGCGTTTCCCAAACTGCGCGACGACAACCTCGACTACCTGCGCGAGATTCTCGAAGAACTCACCAAAAGTTCCGGCGCGCAGGACGACGACCGCCGCAAGCTGCGCGACCTGTATCTGGCGGCGATGGACGAAGCCAAACTCGAAAAGCAAGGTGCCACGCCGTTGGCGGGCGACCTGGAGCGGATCGCCAGAATCAACTCGCCGGACGAGTTGATTTCCGAGGTTGGTCGGTTGCGCACCGAGGGCACCGGCGCACTGTTCACGTTCTATGTCAGCCAGGATGAGAAACAGAGCGAACGCTACGCCGTGCACCTGCGTCAGGGTGGGCTGGGACTGCCCGAACGCGAGTACTATCTGGGCAGTACCGATGATTCCAAAAAAATCCGCGGGCAATATCGCGAGCACGTGGCGAAGATGCTGGCGCTGCTCGGCGATTCGCCCGAGGCGGCTGCGAAGGGCGCCGACGCCGTGCTGGCGATCGAAACGCAGCTGGCCGAAGCCTCGCGGACGCCCGTGGCAGCTGCGCGATCGCGAGGCCAACTACAACAAGAAGACGCTCGACGAGCTGGCCACACTTTCGCCCAACGTGAGTTGGCCGCTGTTCTTCAAAACCATCGAGGTCGGCGGCGTGTCGGAGATCATCGTCGGACAGCCGGAATTCATCACCCGGGTCAACGAGATGCTACCGTCGGTTTCGATGGCGGACTGGCGGACCTATCTGCGCTGGCACCTGGTGCACGCCAAGGCGCCCTACCTGAGCAGCCAGTTCGAGAACGAGAATTTTCGCTTCTACAGCGAAGTCATGCGGGGCGTGAAACAGATGCAGCCGCGCTGGAAGCGGGCCATCGCCGCCGTTGACGGCCAGATGGGCGAGGCCCTGGGCCGGCTGTACGTCGAGAAGCACTTTTCGCCAGCTGCCAAAAAGCGGATGGATGAGCTGGTCAAGAACCTGATGGTCGCCTACCGCGAGCGCATCGAGTCGCGCGACTGGATGGGGGACGAAACCAAAAAGCAGGCGCTGGCCAAGCTGGCCACGGTCATGACGAAGATCGGCTATCCCGACAAGTGGCGCGATTACTCGGCCCTGGAGATCAAGGACGATTCCTACGTGCAGAACGTGATGCGGGCCCAGGTTTTCGAGTCGCGCTATCGCCTGTCCAAGCTCGGCAAGCCGGTCGATCGGACCGAATGGCACATGACGCCGCCGACGGTAAATGCCTATTACAACCCCTCGATGAACGAAATCGTCTTCCCGGCCGGCATCCTTGCAGCCGCCGTTCTTCGACCTGACCGCCGACGACGCGGTGAACTATGGTGGCATCGGCGCCGTCATCGGGCACGAGATCAGCCACGGCTTCGACGACCAAGGAAGCCGCTCCGACGCCGAGGGCAACCTGAAGAACTGGTGGACCGACGAAGACCGCGCCCGCTTCAACGCCAAGACCGACAAGCTGGTCAAACAGTACGATGCCTGCGTGGCGGTCGACGATCTGCACGTCAACGGACGGCTGACGCTGGGCGAGAACATCGCCGACCTCGGCGGCGTGACGATTGCCTACGCGGCCTATCAAAAGTCGCTCGCCGGCAAGCCGGCACCGGTGATCGACGGATTCACTGGACCGCAGCGGTTTTTCATCGGGTTTGCCCAAGTGTGGCGCGGCTCGATCCGCGATGCCGATCAGCGGCTGCTGCTGCGCACCGATCCGCACTCGCCCGGCCAGTTCCGCACCATGGTGCCGCTATCGAACATTCAGGCGTTCTATGACGCCTTCGACGTCAAGCCGGGCAACGCTATGTACCGCGCGCCGGAAGACCGGGTCGAGGTGTGGTAATGGGAACTGCCGATTCGATTAGGTCCAAGGGACTCAAGCGGGCGGTCCGTTGGTTCTTGCTTATCTTCGCTGTCGCGCTGGCCGCCCAGCCGGCATTGGCGGCCAAAAAGAAGCTGAAGGCCGAGCCCGAAAAACGCAAGCCGCCGAACGTCGTCATTATTTTCGCCGATGACCTGGGTTACGGCGACTTGGGCTGCTACGGTCATCCGACGATTGCCACGCCAAACCTCGACCGCATGGCCCGCGAGGGGTTGCGATTCACGCAGTTCTACGCGGCCGAGTGCGTTTGCACGCCCAGCCGCGCGGCGCTGCTGACCGGCCGGCTGCCGATTCGCAACGGCATGTGCAGCGACACCCGCCGGGTGCTGTTTTCCGACTCTACCGGCGGCCTGCCCGACGGCGAGATCACGATCGCCGAAGCCTTGAAAACCAAGGGCTACGCCACCGCATGCATCGGCAAGTGGCATTTGGGCCACCTGCCGCAGTTCCTGCCCACGCGGCAAGGATTCGATTCCTACTACGGCATCCCCTACAGCAACGACATGAAGCCCGCCGTGCTCATGCGCGACGGCCAGGCCATCGAAGATCCTGTCGATCAAACCACGCTCACGTCGCGCTACACGGCCGAAGCCCTCACGTTCATCCGCCAAAACCGCGCCGGGCCGTTCTTCTTGTACATACCGCACACCTTTCCGCACGTGCCGCTGTTCGCGTCCGAAGCGTTCAAGGGCAAGAGCCGGCGCGGGCTGTACGGCGACGTCGTCGAAGAGCTCGATGCCAGCGTGGGCCAGGTGCTCGACGCACTTCGCGAGTTGAAGATCGACGACAACACGTTCGTGTTCTTCACCAGCGACAACGGGCCGTGGCTGATCCGCAATCAGCATGGCGGCTCGGCCGGCTTGCTGCGCGACGGCAAGGGATCGACTTTCGAAGGCGGGATGCGCGAACCGGCCATCGCCTGGTGGCCTGGCACGATACCTCCGGCCCGCACCACGGCCGAACTGGCCAGCACGATGGACCTATATGCCACGATTCACGCCTTGGCCGAGATTCCCCTGCCCACCGATCGCGTGCTCGACTCGTTCGACATTCGCGACGTGCTGCTGGGCACTGGCCCCAGTCCGCGGCAATCGTTCTTCTATTATCGTGGCACGCGGCTGATGGCGGTGCGCATGGGTCGCTGGAAGGCCCACTTCATGACGCAACCGGCCTATGGCCTGCCGAACGAACCGAAGACGCACGATCCGCCGCTTTTGTACAATCTCGAGCTCGACCCGGCGGAAAAGTTCGACGTGGCCGGCGAACATTCCGACGTCATCGCTGAGATCCGCAAGGTGGCGTCCGAACACCAGGCTCAGGTCGTGGCCCCACCCTCGCAGTTGGAGCTGCGCGAGCTGAGCGGTCGCGCAGCTCATCGTGAAAACCCCTGCAAAACCGGCTGGTTTTCGCCGCTGTTGCTTGATCGTGCGCGGCCCCGCAAGTAGGCTGGATTCTGTCTCTTATCGCGCCTTCGAATCGCTCAAGCCTCTTTGGTGGAAGGTCGTATGTCGCTCTCTCCAATTCGCTCGGTTGCTGTTTTTCTGTTCGCTTTCGCCCTCGGGCTGGCCCATTTGCCCACAGCCCGCGGGCAGATTATTCAGCAGCAGGTAGGTGGGGTTACGATCGATGCGCGGGGTTTGGTGTCGAAGGTGCAGATCGATGATCTCAATGAACTGCGACGCGTGCGCGCGTTGGCGGTGCAGCCGGTGCCGGGCGATTTGAAAGTCCAGGCGCTGCGAAAAGTCTCGCTGCGCGGTCTCGAGGCGGCGATCGCCGAGCAACGCAAAAACGGCGTGCCGCTTTCCGACGAGATGCGCTATCTGGCCGGACTGCAACGCATTCAATACGTGTTCGTCTATCCCGAGCTCAACGACGTCGTGCTGGCCGGGCCCGGCGAAGGCTGGCGGCTGAACGCCGACGGCGAAGTGGTTGGCGAAAAAACCCATCGGCCCGTGATGCTGCTCGACGATCTGCTGGTGGCCCTGCGCTCGATCGACGCGGCGCGCACCACCGGCATCAACTGCTCGATCGATCCCACGCGCGAGGGCATCGCCGCCTTCCAGGCGCTGATGAAGAACGTGCATCGCGTCGACGGCGAGCCCGACGAGCTGATGACGGCGATCGAAAAAAGTCTCGGCCCGCAGCGCGTGAGCGTCAACGGCGTGCCGGACGTGAGCCATTTCGCCCGCGTGCTGGTGGCGGCCGACTATCGCATGAAGCGGCTGGCGATGGCTTTCGAAGAGCCGCCGATCGCCGGCCTGCCGAGCTATTTGCACATGTTGAAGAGTTCGAAGGGGGGCTCGGCCATGCCGCGCTGGTGGCTGGCGCCCGACTACGACGCGCTGTTGGCCGACGCCGACGGCCTGGCCTGGGAGCTGCGTCGCGCCGGCGTCAAGGCCCTGACCGAAGACGAAGTGCTCGAGGCCAATGGCCAGCGCAAGCGGACCGGCCAGGCAAGTCCGCTGGCGAAAAAATGGGCCGACAACATGACTGAGCATTACGACGAGCTGTGTGCGAAGGACGCGATCTTCGGCCAGCTTCGCAACTGCATGGACCTGGCCGTGGTGGCGGCCTTGATCTCGCACCAGCACCTGACCGAAAAGTGCGGCTGGAGCATGCCGCTGCTGTTGAATCCCGATTTGCCGGTCGAAAGCTACAACGCTCCGCGGCAAGTCGACACGCAAGCCAGCGTGCTGCAAAAGGGGAGCAACTGGATCATCAGCGCCAGCGGCGGCGTGCAGATCAATCCCTGGCAGCCGCTGGAAAAAACGCAACCCAGCCCAACCCTCTCCGCCGACCGCGCCAAAGCCACCCCCCCCGGCCCCGCCTGGTGGTGGAACTAAGCGCGCTCGCGCCGGCAGGTTCTTTTCCGGTGCCACTGGCGTCTCGCCAGTGCCACGTCAACCGGAGCCGCTCACTGGCGAGACGCCAGTGGCACCATTCTCACTCACTCCAGCGTCATCCGCGGAAAGTCTGGATTTCGCAACTTGCCTTGCGCTCGGCGATCAGCCGCCAGATCGCGATGGCGCCGGTCACTAGAACCGCCACCAGCAGAAGTTGCAGGACAATGTGATCGGCGTCGGGCGTGGGCCGCTCGCCGATTTGCGGTAAGAACTTGTAGGTCTTGGCGAAGTACCAATTCGGTCCGACCGCCCAAGTGCCGAACAGGTAGGGCCGCCACCAACTGACAATCTGCAGATACAGCCAGACGGCGTAGGCTGCCCACCCCACGCACATCAGTCCAAGGCGTTGTCGTGCGAACCAGAAGCCGACAAGCAGCTGATAGGCGAGGATCGCAATGTCCAGCCTCTCCTGCTGGTTGCCTTTGGAAAGGTCGTTCCAAGGAAAGAGATCGACCCATTCCACAAGTTGCAAGTAGCCGGCGGCGACCAACTGGCAAACGGCGGCGGCGATTGTCGAGCGTCGCATCGATTGTCGACCCCGTGAAACTTCCCATGCCGCGCCGTTGGCCTCGCGGCGCGGTCCTTACCAGCCAGTTCGCCATCGCCGCCTGTTTCTTGACCTAGCCGGCGATAACTTGCGGAAATCCGTCGTGCCTCAAGTTCACAGCGCGCACTTGAAGTCCCGCCGCGACAGCGGCGAAACTGGCGTCGACAAAGCCGGACCGCGACCAGGCTTCGAGGCTGGCCGGTCCACTCGGCAACGTCGATTTCAGCAACACCAGCTCCCGGGCGTTGAGCGCCACGGCGACACGCGCGGCAATCGAATCGCTGGTCACGCTCCAATTGCATGGCAGCGGATCGGCACTTCGTGCGTCTTCGTGCAGGAAGGACTCGACGTCGATGATTTGCCAGCAGTCTGACGTCGCCTGCGGCACTTCGGCCAGCGTCTTGACAAGTTTTGCTTCGCATAATATTTCGGCCAGGACCGCAGCCGTCAGGCTCATGGCGCGGATGCTCAACCAATGGGCCGTCTCGCTTGAAAGTCGGTCGCCGAGCCGCCGCAGCGAGTCGACGATCGCGCCTCCGCCGACCACCACGACGTTGGCCGCGGGCGGCTGGCACGAAAGCCAGCGACGGAAACCGCCGGCCAGCTCGGGCCAATCGAGCAGGCTGCCCCCGAGCTTGATCACGCGCACCGCCGAAGTCATCGCGATCCCTCGCGCGCTAACACCGCCAGCGCGTGGGCGGTGGCGCATTGCGAAAGTTGTGGCCCTAACTCGCGGGTCAGCGAAACGACCATTCCGCGCGCCTTCAACTGATCGAGCACGCGCCGAGCCAGGAATTCTCCTCGGCCCGAAATCACGATCGTGTGCGGCGGTTGCTGAAGCCGCGCCACGAGTTGGGTGGCGATCGACGCGATCCGCCGCAGTTGGGTTTGCGCCAGCGAGTCGGCCATTAGCCGCGCGTCCGTTTCGGTGAACATCTCCCGATCGGCGCAAATCGATCGGGCAAGTCGGTCGCGAGCGTTTGCCTTGGTCGCCGGGCGCCGATCGGCTGTGTTCATGCTCTGCGGCTCTTCGGGCAAATCGCCCAGTGTCAGATACACGTCCCACATCGTGGCGAATACCTCTTGCGCCGTCGGACACTTGCGGCCGCGCCACGGCACCAACTGGGCCACCGCGCAGATCGGGCTCCGCTGCACGCCGGTATAGATCAGCTCGCCGTTGACCATCCGATTCGGATCCGTCTTGCCGATCGTCACGGGCACGCCGTCGACCAGCGGGATCAGGTCGCAGGTGGTGGAGCCGATGTCGATCAGCAGCCCGATGCCCTCGGGAGCATAGCGGCCGGCAAAACTGGCCAGCGCGTGCCAATTGGATGATGCGACCAACAGCGGCTGCCGGTTCGCGGTTTGCAGCGAGACGAGTTTGCCGTTGGTCAGGTAGACGCGCGTGTGCCGTCCGTCGGCTGCGGTCGTCAGGGCGTTCAAGATGAACTTTACGCCCTCGGCTTTGGTAGTAAAGCAGTCGGCCAGCTCGCCGGTCATCGAGGCCGCCACGTGGTCGACGCGCGGCACGATGGCGATCATGCTGCGCAGAGCGTCGGCCAACTGGCCGGGATTCTCCCACAGCGGAAACGGCTGCGAGACGGCGAACCCTTCGCCGTCCGCGGCCTTCAGGTTGGCCCCTCCAATATCGAGTCCCAGCCACTTCATAGACTACCGGATCGGCTCCCTGAATCGAACGCGCCCGGAGGCGTCGAAATCGATCTGTTCCCCTTTCCAGGATAACTCCCGCGGGTGCCCTGCGGCTATTGCCATCATGGCCTCGGCCAGATTTCCGTTCGAATGCTCGCGGAGGCCGACGTACGACGTGGTCAGCCGGGGATTGATTTCGACGACGACGTCCGACTCGCCCGATGGCTTGTCTCCGAGGATCAAATCGACCCCCAAGTAGCCCCGCGGATCGTCGAGCGTGCCGATAGCCCGTACGGCCAAGCGGCGCGCCCGCCTGGCCAACCCTTCTTCCAGCGGCAGTGAGCCGCCGAGATAGGTGAAGCGGCCATCCTGGCTGAGGTTCTGCCGGCAGGGCGGCAAAGGAACGATCCGCCTCGGACCGCACAGGCAAGCCACGCTGGCCGGCGTGCCTGGACAGAAAGTTTCCCATCGCGAATGCGACTCCGCGCAGCGGCGCAGAGTTGGCGCTCGCTGGTGCCATTCGATGCCTTGCGATCCGGCGCCGTCGCGTGGCTTCAGGACGGCTGGATAGGCGAAGTCCGAAGGCCACGGATCGCCGGGCGCGAGCGCGACGCCCGGCGGCACGCTCATGCCGGCGGCGGCCAGATGCTCGGCCGTTGCTTGTTTGTCGGACGCCAAGGCGACCACGCACGAACTCGGGCCCAAAAGGCGCCCGCCGGCATCTTCGACGGCACGACAGCGGGTGCGTAAATGACCGCAAAACTCAGGCGCGATGATGACTGACCAATCAGCGACCGCGGAAAGACGAGTGAGCGCCCGCTGCTCATCGCGAGTGGTGTCCACTTCGTGGATGGTGCCCTTTGGCCGCAGCGAGTCGCGATGGCGGCAATCGAGCATCACGTTGAGCGAGACGCCCGCGCTGTGGAAGTCGGCGGCCAGCGCCATTAGCATGGCGGCGCCTTCGGCCAAGAGGCCCTCGGGGGGCGCCTGGCAGGAGTGGCCAGACCAGCCTCCGCCGGTCACGAATTCATAGAGCAAGATTCGCACGCCGCACCGTCATGCCAATTCGACCGCGTCACGGTCGGAACGGAAACGAGCAGTATGGCTTGCGGCGACGGGTTAGAAAATGCCAAGTTGATCGCGGGCGTCCTCGGTCATCCGGTCGGGCGTCCAGGGCGGAACCATGACCACTTTGACGTCCACGTTGCCCACCCCTTCGAGGGCGCTGACCACGGTCTTGCTCTGCGAAATCAGTTGCGGGCCGGCAGGACATGCCGGGCTGGTCATGGTCATTTCGATTTTGACGTCGGTCTTTTCACCGGCTTCCTGCAGGTCGACCACGTAGACCAGGCCCAAGTCGATGATGTTGACGAACAACTCGGGATCGACGACTTGCTTGAGCGCCTCCCGCACGGAGTCTTCGGAGATGGGCATGGGTTTTGTCTCCCTTGAGGCGGACTCAACACGGCTCGGCGAAGCGGACCATTCCATTTTACGTTGTGGCGAAAACTTAGGACAGTGCCGCGGTGCTGGCAGCCGCCTTTAGTTCGCGAGCCTGACCAGGATATCGTCGCCGACAACTTTGACCTCGTGGACCACGGTCGCCTTGGTGGCCGGCATGGTCAGTGCGCGGCCGTCGCGAACGTCGAAACGAGCACCGTGGCGAGGGCAGACGATTGCGAACCCGTCCAGTTCGCCCTCGCCCAACGGTCCGCCGTCGTGCGTGCAGACGTCGTCGATCGCGTAAAAATGACCCGCCGTATGCACCACGACTACCAGCGTGTCGCCGATCTCGACGATCTTGCGCCCGGATCGGGGATTTCGGAAACCTTGGCGACGGGAATGAAGGACGACATAGTGGTTAGTGGTTAGTGGTTGGTGGTTAGCGGCTGGGGTTCTCGTTTCTAACCACAAACCACTAACCACTATCTAATCGTACTCTCGAATGCGGCGGCCGATGGCGTGGCCGAGGGCCTCGCGAACGTTGTCGATCGTGATGCGGTCGAATACTTGTTGAAAGAATCCGGTCACGATCATGCGCATCGCTTCCTTGCGGGTCAGGCCGCGGCAGCGGGCGTAAAAAATCTGTTCGTCATCGACCCGGCCGGTGGTCGAACCGTGCGTGCAGCGTACGTCGTCGGCCAGAATCTCGAGGCCGGGAATCGAATCGCTGCGGGCGTGATCGGAGAGCATCAGGTTGTCGTTGCGCTGATAGCCGTCGGTTTTCTGCGCCAGGGGATCGACTTTGATCATGCCGCGCCACACCGTGCGCGATTCGTCCTGCAGCGCGGCTTTGTAGAGCAGGTCGCTTTTGCAACCAGGGGCCTCGTGATGCTGCAGCGTGTGGTAGGACAGGTGCTGCTTGCCTTCGGTGAACATCACGCCGTTGACCTGCGCGGTGGCCCCGCGGCCGACCAGCGCCACGTGTTGGTTGACCTTCGACAGACGGCTGCCCAGCGCCGCGATCGTCCATTGCAGGGCCGCGTCGCGCTCGACCAGCGCTTTCTGATGGGCGAAGTGCCACACGCCGCCGGACCAGTTTTGCAAGTTCACGTACCGCAGCCGCGCCGCCGGCGCCAGCAGCAGTTCGACCGCGCCGCAGTGCAGGCCGGGCGAACCTTCGTCGATACTGGCGGTTTCGGCCAGCAGGGTGGCTTCGGCGCCTTCTTCCAGGATCACCAGCGTATGGCCCAGGTCGGTGGCGCCGTGGGATAATGCCGACAGCGTGTGCAGCGGTTCGTCGATCACCACGCCGCGCGGCACCAACAGCAGCGTTCCGCCCGACCAGGTGGCGGCATGCAGGGCCGCGAACTTGTCGTAATTGGCATCGACCGCGCGAAACAGGTGTGGCCGCACGACGTCGCCGTGCTCGTGGACCAGCTCGTCGAGGCTGCCGAAGAGCACGCCGCGCTCGGCCCATTTCTTTTTCAATTGCGACGCGTGCGGCCGGCTGTCGAGCGCCGTGACCTGTCCGCCCAGTTCGATTCCCTCGGTGAGCAATCCCTCGGGCAAGGCGGCAGTGGCGTTGGCATCGGCGGGAAAGCCGAAGCGGTCGAGGTGGAACAGCCGGATATCGGTCCGCATCCACTCTTCGTCGCGCTGGCTGGGAAACGGCAGCGCCTCGTAGCCGGCCCAGGCCTTGGCGCGCTGGTCGCGCAGCCAGGCGGGGTCGTCGCGGGATAGCAGAAATCCGTCGAAGGCTTCGCGATTAAAACTCCTGGCCGAGGAAACGCTCATGTGAACCGTCATCGTGGATTGGTTTCCGGACGGGACTCGCCATTTTCTTCGCTTTTCCGATTCGTCAGTACATTGCCCTGCCCATCGATCACTCCGCGCTTCTGCAACTGAGCGATTTGCTCATCACGCGGAGTTTTCAGCGCTCCTTTGAGTATGCGACGACACTTTTCCAACAAGTCATCTGGTTTCTCGCTCATGGTTTTTTCTCCATCACGACTTCGCTTGGAGATCGTGGAATTTGACGGATCTAATGCAAGAGCGGTCGCGTACTGCCACCTGAACGTGGGTCTGTCGTCGAATCATAGAGCCGGCAAACAATCGTGGGCCTTCCTCAAACGGACATCGTACCGTTTGAAACCTGACAACTTCATCACCATAACCGTTTTCCATCAGGTTCACGAACCGGTTTATCACAAGACAATCAAGCTCACGCATCTTCTGCTTGTTTTTTGGCTTCCTCAGCAGAATTCGTGGGTGAATTCTGGCTGGGGTAAATTGCCAAGTTGATGGTAGAGGGCCAGTTCGATCGTTTCGTACTCGCGAAAGCCGTACGATTTTCTCATGGTCAGTTTCGCCTTGTTGTTGAAACCCTCAATGATACCGGCCGAAATCGTGCCCTTGGCGCGGAACCAGTTGAGCAGCAACGAGCGATGTTTCCGCAGGCTGCGGGCTACCTTCTTGAGCGGTTCTAGCCGAGATCGCATGACGCGGGCGCACCACTCGTCGAGGAACTTTCCAGCCCAGGCGTGCGATTGGTACTCCCAGAAACGTTGGAAGTCTTCGCGATGCAAATAGGCCCGCACACTTTGCAGGTTGTAGCGGAGCAATTCGGCCAGCTTGACGGTCTGCTGGTCGGTCAAGTTCTCGGGCCGTTTGAGCAAGCACCAGCGGGAGTGCTTGAGCAGCGGCTCGTAGCCGTCTTGCTTCAGTCGTCGAGCTTCGCCGGCCCGCACGTCGTCGATGGCTTCGCCCAGTTGTTTCATGATGTGAAAACGATCGAGCACGTGGACCGCCGTGCCGGCTTGTTCGGCCAGCACTTTGAGATACGGTTGCCACAAGTCGCTGCACACGAATCGCAGGCCCGCACAGAAGTTCGCGCCCAGCAGTTCCATTCCTCGGCGCAGGCAGGCTTCGGTTCGCTCGCGGCCGATCCACAACAGACGTTTGCAGCCGGGGTCGATTTGATAGACCAGCGTCAGGTAGTGGTGGCCGCGTCGCCACTGAATCTCGTCGACGCCGATGGCGCTGGCACCCGACAAATCCCGGTGCACCAGGCCCCATTGGACCGCGTGCCGCACCGAGTCGCGGACGTGTTCCCAGGTGGTGCAAAAGACCGCAGCCACCTCCTTCCAGGAGAGCCGCCGGGCCCAGCCCGCCAGAAACCATTGATAGGTTATGGTCAGCCGCGACTTGCCGGTCGACCAAGGAACGCGCTCCACCACCACGCCACAACATGGACAGTCGACACGCCGCAAGGCATAGACCCATACCACGGCGATCTGCCACAGCGGCACGAACTCGAAGCGCCGGGCGCCAGCCGGTCGTAGCCGGGCCGTCGCTTTCCGCAGCCCGAGCAGATCGGCCGGCCATTGGCCCGTGGCTCGATCGGCACTTCGATGGTCTCCCGGCCGCCATCTGCCCAGCGTGGTTCTCCATACACGAACGACTTGTAACGCTCGACGCGATTGAGGATAGTCTTGAGTTGCATCCTGAGTCTGCCTTGGCGCTGATGAAGCTTGGTAACTCCATCTTTGCCGATCGCCGCTCAGGATGCATTTGTTTAGCCACACCACGCGTCTCTCCTGCACGAACTACCGCCCCGGAACACAGAGAAAGGCTAGCCGGGGTCCAGGGGCGGCAATGAGCCCCCTGGTCTGCGTGAACGCAAAAAAACAACTGCGGCGGAACGCCGCTCCACTACCGACACCTAACGAAAACCACCCATAGATTCTGCTATAGACCCATTTTTTGGAAGCGTCCAACCTTCCTCGCGGTACAGTTTCTGGAGACTTTTGTAGACTTCCTGAAGAAGATTGACATAATCCGAATTGGTCAAATCAAAGCACGTGCCCAGTTCGATTTCGGCTTCGATGATACTTGAAAAGGCGTGCTCGCGAGCCCATTCCAATGCACGGCGGAAGCTGTTTTCCCAGAAGTAAATCCCGTCTCCCAACCAATCGTATTCGTTTTCACTTTGTCGCCAATCGTCTATTGTCAGCAGACCGGCTTGAAGTCCCTCGGCAAATTCTCTCCGGCAGGCGTGGAATCCAATGATTGATGGCACGTTTTGGCTGCCGAAACTTAATTGCCATATCCGGTACCGCTAGCCGACCGAGCCTTCCATCTGCAGCTCGATCAGCCGGTTCATCTCGACGGCGTATTCCATCGGCAGCTCTTTGACCAGCGGCTCGATGAAGCCGCTGACGATCATCGTGCTGGCCTCGGCCTCGGACAGGCCGCGGCTGGTCAGGTAGAACAGCTGCTCTTCGCCGATCCGCGAGACGCTGGCCTCGTGGCCGACGGTGCACGTCCTGCTCGTCGACTTCGATGTAGGGATACGTGTCGCTGCGGCTGTTCGGAGTCGAGAATCAGGGCGTCGCAGACGACGTTCGACTTCGACTTGCTTGGCGCCGCGCTCGCACCTTGCACCAGGCCGCGGTAGCTCGCGCGGCCGCCGTTCTTGGAGATCGACTTCGAGATGATGCGGCTCGACGTGTGCGGGGCACAGTGCACCACCTTCGCGCCGGCGTCCTGATGCTGGCCGTGCGAGGCGAAGGCGATCGACAGGATTTCGCCGCGAGCGCCCGGCTCCATCATGTAGACGGACGGATACTTCATCGTCAGCCGGCTGCCCAGGTTGCCGTCGATCCATTCCATCAGCGAGTCTTCGTAGGCCATGGCCCGCTTGGTCACCAGGTTGTAGATGTTGTTGGCCCAGTTCTGGATCGTCGTGTAGCGGCAGCGGGCGTGCTTCTTCACGACGATCTCGACCACGGCCGAGTGCAGGCTTTCGGTGCGTGTACATCGGGGCGGTGCAGCCTTCGACGTAGTGCACCTCGGCCCCTTCGTCGACGATGATCAGCGTCCGCTCGAACTGGCCCATGTTCTCGGCGTTGATGCGGAAATAGGCCTGCAGCGGGAACTCGATCTTCACGCCCTTGGGCACGTAGATGAACGAGCCGCCCGACCAGACGGCCGAGTTCAGCGCGGCGAACTTGTTGTCGGCCGGCGGAATGATCGTGGCGAAGTACTCGCGCACCAGGTCGGGATGCTCGCGCACGGCCGTGTCGGTGTCGGTGAAGATCACGCCCTTGCTTGGCCGAGATCTTCCTTGCAGCGAGCCGTAGACCACTTCGCTCTCGAACTGGGCCTTCACGCCGGCCAGGAACTTCTTCTCGGCCTCGGGAATGCCCAGCCGGTCGAACGTCTTCTTGATTTCCTCGGGCACGTCGTCCCAGGTGCTTGCCCTGGTGGTCGGTCGGCTTCAGGTAGTAGAAGATGTCCTGGAAATCGATGCCGATGTTGCCGCCCCAGCGCGGCATCGGCTTGGAGTTGAAGATCTCCAGGCTGACTGCAGGCGGAAGTCGCGCATCCAGGCCGGCTCGCTCTTCATCTCGGAAATCTGGCGCGACGATCTCCGCGATTCAAGCCCTTGCTGGGCCTTGAAGACGTACTTCGACTCGGTGCGGAAATCGTACTTGTTGATTTCGCCGATTTCGTCGCGCGGATTGTCAGCAATTTCGGTAGCCATATCGAATTCGCTTTCGTCTTATTCGTTGTGCCTTGAGTCGTCACTTGCATCCTGCGCTCGCCTAAAACGTGCCGAGCGCCTCGGCCTTGCGGTCTTGCATGGCTGCCTCGTCGGCCGCGGCGTCGGGGTACGCGGCGCGGATGCGGTCGTAGCCTTTCTTGTGCAATTCGGCGGCCAGCTCGGGGCCGCCGGTTTCGACGATCCGGCCGCCCAGCATCACGTGCGTGAAGTCGGGCCGGTTGTGTTCCAACAGTTGTTCGTGGTGCGTGATGATCAGGATGCCCATCTCGGCGCCGCCGATCTCGGCGATGCTCTGGCTGGCCAGCCGCACGGCGTCGACGTCCAGGCCGCTGTCGGTCTCGTCGAGGATGGCGAACTTCGGCCGCAGCATGGCCAGTTGCAGAATTTCGGCCCGCTTCATTTCGCCGCCGGAGAAACCGTCGTTCACGTAGCGGCGGGCGAACTCCGGGTCCATCCGCAACTGCTCCATCTTCGTCGTTCAGTTCCTTGCGGAACTCGCGCATCGGGATCAGCTCTTCGCCTTCCTTGCGATCGGGACGGCGAACGTTCGTGGCGGCGTGGCGCAGGAAGTCGGCCATCTTCACGCCGGGAATCGCCATCGGCCGCTGGAAGGCCAGGAAGATGCCGGCGCGGGCCCGCTCGGTTGCGGCTCCATCGCCAGCACGTCCTCGCCGTTGAGCGTCGATCGTGCCCTCGGTCACCTCGTAGCCGGGTGCCCCATGATGGCGTAGCCCAGCGTGCTCTTGCCCGAGCCGTTGGGGCCCATCAGGGCGTGGACTTCGCCGCGGTGGATTTCCAGGTTCACGCCGCTGCAGGATCGGCTTGCCGTCGACGGACGACGTGCAGATCGGTGATTTTCAAGTGTTTCGGTCATTTGTCGATTTGTTCGATCGTGCAGTCGAATCGCTATCGATGCGACGTACTCGCTTAACCGGTGATCTTCTGGTGATCGTAACAGCGGCTGCATCGTCGGCCGGCGCGTCGACGTAGCCGCGTGTGGTGCGGCACGGGCAGCTCGTCGTCGATCTTGATCGCCGAGCTGGCGAGCGCGCCGCGCTGACTGCGCGCGATCTTGTGTCCCTTGATCTTGTCCTGAATCCGCATCAGGCCTTCCAGCAGCGCCTCGGGCCGCGGCGGGCAGCCGGGCACGTACACGTCGACCGGCACCACCAGGTCGACGCCCTTCACCACGTGATAGCCGTACTTGAAATACGGGCCGCCGCCGACGGTGCAGGCGCCCATGGCGATCACGAACTTCGGATCGGGCATCATGGTTGTAAAGCCGGCGCACGCGGCTGGCCATTTTGTAGGTCACCGTGCCGGCCACGATCATCAGGTCGGCCTGCCGCGGCGTGGCGCGAAACGCGCCGGCGCCGAAGCGGTCCATGTCGAAGCGGCTCGCGCCGGCGGCCATCATCTCGATGGCGCAGCAGGCCAGGCCGAACGTCATCGGCCAGATGCTCGACTGGCGAGCCCAGTTGATCGCCTGCTCGACCGTCGTCGTGATCACGTTCTCTTCGAACCGTCCTTCGATCCATGGCTGGGGCGTATTCCGTTGAGTCATTTCAAAAGTTCCCAAACATCAAGGGAGTCAATTCGGTACAACGTCCGGGGCCCTGCCGAGGACCATGGAACCTCTGCCAAACCCACTAATGTACTAGCACAGTGCCCCGTTTTGAAGCGGTGTTCAGCGCACGACCGACCCGCGGACCGCCGCGCATCAAACGTCGTCAATTCGAAACGAACCTGCAACACTCCTCGCCATCCAGGCGGCAGTCGGCCAGCCGCAACCCGCTGCCGACCAATTCCGCAAACATCATTTTTTCCAGGGCGCAAATGCCCCGATCCTGTTCGGCTAATTCCGGATAAGGGCAAGCCAGCGCCGTCAGCACCGGCAGCGAGCCCGACTCGTCGACGGAAAACGGCACGTTCCGCTCGTTAAAAACCTGAGAAACCGAGTGCATCCGCTCGGCCGTGGTCGATCCGTCGATTTGCCCGCCATACATCCTGGCCATGGTCTTGGCGATCCGCTGCAACAGTCCGCGGCGCACCTCTGGATCCTCAATGGCACGCACTTCCTGCCACAATGCCAAGGCCAGATCGACAAAGTTCGCGCCGGTCTGGCGGCGTCCCTTGTCGGTCAGCCGATAGCGGTGGCTCGGACGGCCGCGTCCCGCGCGGGCCAGCTCGCGGTCGACCAAGCCCTGGGCCATCAGGCGTACCAGGCGCTGCCGCACGGCCGTAGCCGTAACCTGCGCAGCCGTAGCCAGTTGAGCGACACCCAACGGCCCTGCTTTTCGTAGCAGATCGAGAATGCCGACATCCGAACTTTCGGTGACGTAATCCATGAAAAACACGCCTCGCTGGTAGAGCCAACCCATTCAATCTTAACGTTTTTAGCATTATTGACAAGCGAATGTTTGAAAAATATGGATGAAGCGAATGATATGACGTAAAGCATTTTGTAGTAGTATATTGCAGCAATCGGAAGCGATCGGGTTCTGGGCCACCCAATCGTCTGGGCGATTCTTGCGAATTTTCCGACTCGACTGGGGCCGAGATTCCGTTTCGCAAGGCGAATTGATCTTGGGTTATGCTCTTTGCGTTTTCCGAGGAGGCTCACACATGATGCTTATGAAGCGTGTCGACGTGATTGCGGGCCTGGCCCTGATGGCATTTGTGTGGGCTACGACTCCCTGCGCCGTCGCCGCGGGTGAATCGTGGCGGCCCCCGTCGGCTACGCTGATCAGCAACAACGACGGCAGCCTGTACTGCATCGAGTATCCGGGCCACACGGTTGCAATCCATCTGAATGGTCCGTGGGGGTGCTCCTCCAGAAGCTCCGCGAATGCCGCGAGCAAGACTTTTCAAACCGATGTGACGCTCCAGGTCAGCGGCGCACAGGCCAAGGATCGAAAAGACGTGACGTTGAAGTGCAGTTCGAGTGATCCCAGCAAGTTTGAGATCAACTCCACGGCCCACGCCCCGATTTTCGGAACAGTGTTCCACGTCTACGACGACGCCAAAGTCGTTCAATTGCCGTTCCAACCATTGAAGCCAAGCCAGGAATACTTGACCGTTCTAAATCAGTATTTCGCGCGGTAGACACCCCACCGGCGCCACGATCTGACCGACGAGTTTTCGACAGACGATGTGAGCGCCGTCGAATTCCGTAGCGCCGAACTTCTGCAATGGCTCCTTCACTCGACGGCGACGTAACCTCGCTGATTTGAGCCGCGTTGCTTTGCGGACGGGCACAGGCTGCTTATCGTGCGCGCATCCGCTCTTCGCCGTCACAACTGCGCGGCGCAACAACGCTCGTCGCAAATAAGGACTGGCACTACCGGGATTTACGACCGCCGCGAAGGCCGACGAAACCTAGCACTGACGCACAACAAAATTACATCCTCGTAAGGAACGATGCCGCACTAGCCGGTCGGTATTCATGTTGCTATAAACCGCCTCGACAAAAACAACCGCGAGCGGTCGCGGTTGGAAATTGTGCGTCGTTGTGATTGAATTCGACAAAGGACCCAGGAGTTGATGCGGAACTGAGTTTGACAACCCACTAAAAAGGGCCGGCGGTATCCGCCGGCTGTCTGAAGAGAGCTGAAACCGGAGTAGCTACCGGTGAGAAAGCCTTACACTTTCGCTGCCTTGTAAAGGGGGCCGCGCGGAATGCCGCACGGCCCTTTTTTATTTGGCCTCATCAAGGTCGCCGTTAACGCTGCGCGAATCCGCGCGGCGTAGAGCCTCCGAAATCGAATCGCGAAAGAATCGTCATGCTTCCAATGCTCTTTGTCAACGATCGGCGCAATCGGTTCAAGCCGTTGTTGCAATTCTTCTGCGCCGGATTGTTGGTGCCGATCCTGGCAACTGCCTGCGACTGCCGTCAGCTCACTGGACTGCGACAGACCGCCCGATTGCCGCTGGCGATCGGTTGGCGTGGCGGCGCTTGCAAAAGCCTTCCTCGATGGACCGAGGGCCGCCGCCTGTCCGCCAACGCTATTTCATTTGCATGCGCTTTTCCAAACGCGCACGAAAAATCGGCGAGTGACGCGAAACAAATGGGGGATTCTTAGCGGTCTTTTAGCACGAAACATCGGCCGTTTTTTAGCGCACGATGCGATACGATCAGGACTCGCTCAAGTTTTAGGCGGGGTTCACTTCCCTTTAGCAATAGGAACCGACATATGAGTACAGAGCTTGTGGTATCACGCGAGGCGCCGCGCAACGGCATTGCCGGTTTCAAGCATCTGCGGCACGACATCCTGGCGGGCATCGTGGTGTCCTTGGTGTCGCTGCCCCTGTCGTCGGGAATCGCGATCGCCTCGGGTGTGCCGCCCATTTACGGCTTGATTTCCGCGATCATCGCCGGCCTGGTGTTTCCTCTCATCGGCGGCGCCTACGTGACTATCGCAGGACCGGCCGCCGGCCTGGCTCCCGCGCTGCTCGCGTTGATGGTGGCCATGGGCGGAGTGGGAGATGCCGAGCACGTTGGCGCGGGTTACCCTTTCCTGCTCGTTGTCATCTTCATGGTGGGCACGCTGCAACTTGCGCTGGCCGTGTTCAAGTTGGCGCGATTCTCGGCGATCATTCCCGTTAGCGTCGTCGAGGGAATGCTCGCTTCGATCGGCTTGCTGATCATCGTTAAGCAGTTGCCGATGTTCTTTGGCTACACCGGATCGATTCATCCGCATGAGTTTTTTGAGTTTTTACAGGACGCGCCGAGCTTTGCCAGAGGGATGACGGTGCCGGTCTTTGCCGTTTCGATGTCAACGCTCGTGGCACTGTTCGTGCTGGGGAACGTGAAAGGAGTCAAGCTGCTCAGGGTGATTCCGCCGCAACTGATTGCCGTCGTGTTCGGCGTGATCCTGGGCCAGCTGTTCCATTTGGGAGAGGTCGGCAGCGGCTTCCTGATCTCTCTGCCGAAAGACGTGTTTCATGGCGCTCACTTGCCCAATTTTCGCGCGCTGTTGGCCCGGCAAGATCTGTGGTACGCGGCGGTGCTGGGCGTGATCACGCTGACGATGATCGACGGAGTCGAATCGCTGGCCACGGCCATGGCCGTCGACCGGATCGACCCGTTCCATCGCAAGTCGCAACCCAACCGCGTGATGTTGGCAATGGGCGTTTGCAATATTGCCTCGAGCCTGGTGGGGGGATTGACCATCATTCCCGGCGGCGTCAAGAGCAAGGTCAACATCGCCTCGGGAGGCCGCACCCTGTGGGCCAATTGCACCAATGCGGTCTGCCTGATCGTGTACCTCATGATCGGGCGCGAATGGATCAATATGATCCCCATGGGCGTGCTGGCCTCGGTGTTGATCTATACCGGTTGGAAGATGTGCGAGCCGCTGGTGTGGCACCACATGGCCCATATCGGCAAAGAACAATTGGGCATTTTTGTCGTGACGGTAGTCAGCACGCTCTTGACCGATTTGCTGTGGGGCATCGCGGTTGGCGTCGGCGCCAAGTTCGTGCTGAACATGGTGCTGTACCGGCGCGCGATGGCCGTCTCGCTGCCCGCCGAGGCCACGCCTTCGCTCCCCCGCAGCGCGCTCAACTTTTTCCACAATCCGGTCCGCCAGCGAGAGCTGCGCGGGGCCGATTATCACCTGTACGTCGATAAGCCCCTGGTTTGCTTCAACTTAATGAAGCTGAGCGAAGAGTTGGATCGCGTTCCCGCCGCCGCCAAGGCCGTCTACGTCCATCTCGATGGGCAGGTTGGCGTAATCGACCATACGTCGTGCGAGAACCTGATGCACGTCGTGCAGGAGTTGTCTCACACCAATGTTCCGGTCGAGATCGTCGGACTCGATCGGATGCGGCGACTGTCTGAGTACCACGCGGGCACGCATTTGGCCACGCCGGGAATCGCCGTCGCGTAGCGTTTGTCGCGCCGGGGCTTCGCATCGTGCGAGCTCAAGAAATCGAACCCGATTGATTCTTACGAAATCCATGGGCTGAAGTCTGCCGACCGACGCCCCGACAAACGCCGAATTTCGGCATCCATGACGCGGGTTATCCTCGTTCCAAACAGCCCTAAGAACCAATTCAATCAAGGAGAATATCATGGCTGAATCCGCTGGATATGCAATTCCGGTCCACGGCAATGCCGCAGCTGTCGAGCGTTCGCCTCAGACGGTCGAGATCGACGTCAACGCGGTGCATTCCTTTTGGTTTGGCGGAAGGCGATTGCTCGCGGGAATTGGCACGTGCGTGCAAGCCTCGCTGTTGCTCGTTGCCGGCGTGTTTTTGCTGACGCAGGTCTCGTCGACTCCCAATCTTGCCGTGCAGATCGCCATCGTGGGAGGTCTGTTGACGATCGGCGGCATCGCGCTGTTGTTTCGCTCGCTCGGCGATTTTCGAGCGGGACTCAAAGTCGACGCCACAGGCCTGCGGGCGCGATTAGGTTGGTCGGGATTTACGGTTCCCTGGTCGCGCGTCGAACGCTGGAGTGTCGGTGATCACAAGCGAGCGCTAGGAGAACTCCCCGGCATCACGGTCTGGGCAGCCGGAATGCAAAGGCCGTTTTCGATTCCCGACAGCCATCTCGACGACAAGAATCGCCGCGAGATTCATCACTTGTTCCGCGTTTTGGCCTGCGGCAAGGAAGTCGCCTGAATCGCATGCTGCCGATCCCCCCAAACCGGTCCCGCGCGACCCCTGGCGGACGAAAATTGCCCTGTCCGACGACTTGGCCGAATTTTGGGCACCGGCACGGTAACACTTCCGGTGGAAATGCGCTTCGGACGGTAGTTGACCAGGGATCCATACGAACTCTCGAATGCAAAGGAAATCGACCATGTATCGCACAAACCGTCTTTGTCTTGGATCTGAAATGGATCGAAGTTTCGCCATGCGTATCGATCGCCTCCGAGCGACCTGTAGGCGTTCTCGAAGCGACTTGACCGACCTTTGCTTTGTCACCTCGGGGGGACTGTTCGCCGCCGGGGTCCTGGCACTCGTCGTCAACCGATTCATTACGCCGTGGCCAATCGCCGCGTTGATGTTGGCGGCGGGCGGGTTCTATTTTCTCCAGGGAAGCTGGTACCTCGCCCAAAACGCCTGGCAGGCGTCGAACGTCCAGCGGGCAGCGGCCACGCCAGCCAAGTGGCACTCACCGGCGTTCGCACGTGGCGCAATGCCCAATGACTACCCCGCGGAACTCCCTTCGCGGCCCACGTCAGAAACAGCCGACAATGCACGGACCGAAGTCGCTGCGCGCGTTTGAATGGTTCCAACGCCCAACGCCGCACTACGACCGCTCGGCAGGAAAATACCGCTCCACGATCGCCGCGAATTCCTCCGGCGTCGTGACGCGCGAGACTTGGGTGCGGAACTCTCGTGCGCCGGGCCGGCCTTGGGCATAGCAGCAGGCGTATTTTCGCATCAACACGCTTCCCTTGGCTGGGCCGAAACGCTCGCACACCAGGCGGTAGTGATGCAACATCAGCTCGCGTTCTTCGGCCAGCGTCGGGTCGGGCGGAATCGGCCCGCCGGCCAGCGCAGCGCGGATCTGACGGAACAGCCAGGGGCGATTCAACGCGGCGCGGGCCACCATCACGCCGTCGACGGCATAGCGCTCAAACGCGGTCAGCACCGTTTCGACCGAGTTCAAATCGCCGTTGCCGATCAGTGGAATTCGCCGCAGGTGCGGCTTGATCTGGCTGATGCGGTCCCAATCGGCTGAGCCGGAAAAGAAATCGGCCGCGGTGCGGCCATGCACCGTCAGCGCCGCCGCGCCGGCCTGCTCGATGACTTGCGCCACGTCAATGGCGTTAATGGCGTCGCGCGTGCAGCCCAGCCGTATCTTGGCCGTCACCGGCGTCGGAGCGCACGCCGCTACCACGCGCTCGACGATTGCGCCCACCCGATCGGGAAATCGCAGCAAGTACGATCCGCTGTGGGCCTTTTCGGTCACCTGCCGCACCGGACAGCCGAAGTTGATATCGACCACGCTGACTCGGAACTCGTGAGCCAGCTTGGCGCCCACCTCGGCCAGCGTCGACGGGTCATTGTCCCAAATTTGTACCGCCAGCGGCCGGGCTTCTTCCTTCACGCCCCACAATCGCTCGGGCAGCTCGTCTTCTTCCTTTTCCAGCCACAAGAAACCCTTGGCGTGCACCATCTCGGTCGCTTGCAGCCCTGCGCCGCCAAACTCGCGCACGATCTGCCGGTACGCATAGTTCGTAAAGCCGGCCATAGGGGCCTGCAGCACCGGTGGATCGACCACCAGGGAACCAATCCGTAGCGGTTTGACCTGGCTCCGCGGCTGGCGGACGCGACCAATCGACTCCGCGGTCGCGAGCGTCTCGCGAGTCGCCGCTGCAATGCCCATCGTGCCCCCAACCTCTGTGCCGTGACCGTTTACGATTCGCCCCGCGCAGTGCGCGGAATGACCAGTTTCTTCACCAGCTCGTCACTGGAAGTGCTCGGCGGCAGAACGGCCAGTGCATAGTGGGCGATGGCGCTATTATAGTCGGTCATCTCGCTTAGAAACGCCAGAGTCTGGTCGGTCTGCCGGGAGATGGCCCACATGAGCCGGTCCAAGGCGGACGCCTGATCCGCTTCGGCTGCTGGGGCATGGGCCGCGGGCCTGGCGGCGGCCTGCCGGGTTTCGTCGGCCAGTTCGGCGCGCAGCGCGTCGGCGCGAATGACCGCGTCGGCCCGCTCTTCCAGTTGCTCATGCCGCAGCGTCACCACCCGGCCCCAATGGTGCCCGGGGCCGCGGGGCGCGTCGGCGCCGCCCACCATGTAGCGACCTGATTGGGGCGGCGTCGTCGGCAGCAGCCAGGGATCGTCGAGCCGATGGCCGGCGGCCTGCGTCAGCTCGAATTCGGAGCTCAGCAGAGCCACGTGGGCTTCGAGCACCGCGGCTTGGGCCGACAGTCGCGCCGCCTGCAAACGCACTCCAGCCTCGGCCATGCCATGCTGTCCGCGCTTGCCGATCACGATCGACGACAGCGCGCCGAGTTGCTCGAACTCGTCGCTCAGCACCTGGTAGCGTGCCGCTCGCTCGCGCGTTCGCCAGTACGCGGCAACCACGGCCAGGCGTTGTTGCGGCGCCACATTGCGCAGGCAATCTGCCAGCGGGGTCGCATTGCCCGAGTCGCTCGGCAAGCCGCGGTCCCAGTGCAGCAAGCCCGACAGCTTTTGCACGCGCGCCGGCGCGTTGACCTCCATCAATGCCTGGTACACGCCGGCCTCGTCGGGCGATTGCTCGCGCTGATAATTCGAGGTGTGATCTCGTGGGTCGGCTTCGTCGATGGCCGGTTGTTCGGCCTCGGTCGGGGCGTCGGCGGGGGGCGCGATTTCGCCGGGGTTTTCGTCTTCTGGCGGAGTCGAATCGCGAGCGTTGGAACGGCCGCGCACGGCAGCGCCACGCTCGCTGCTTAGAATCAGTCTGGATACCAACGTTTTGTCGCTGGTTCCCTGCGGCGCGACGGCGAACAGATATTCGGCAATCTGGCTGTTATAGTCGCGGACCGCCGCCATGAACGCCCGCCGCTGCTTCTTCAATTGCTCCCAGGCGGCCAATAGCGTCGGCAGCCCCTGGCCGCTGGTCTGAAACTCGGCGCCGGTCTCCTCCAGAGCATGCCCGGACGCCACGATCGCCTCGCCATGGGCGTCGATCGTCTTGCGCAACACCGGCAGCGTGCGATGGATCAACCGGATGCGCAGCGCGGCGCGCGGCCACTGAAGATCTTTTCGTAGTCGGTGCGATAGTCGCCGACGTGCGGTCGGTCGATGGCCAGCGGCATCGTCTCGCTCGCGCCGCTGCCCACCAGATCGGCCAGGTCTTGCTGCGCTTGGACGATCGCCAATTGCGCGTCGCGCACGTCGGCGCGGGCCGCGGCCCGCGCGCTGAGCGTTCCCGGCGCGTTGGTGTGCGACTTCGTGTAATGCGCCAGCTGGTTGCGCTGATCGACGGCCCAATGATAATCGGCTTGCGCGGTGCTCAGCCGCCAGTAGGCCTGGGCGATCTTCAGCTGCTGCTGGCGGTCGGTGGAATGTGAGAGCGCCGAGACCAGGTCCAACGGCTTGCCGACGAGCGCCTCTTCTTGGGGCGTGGCCAAGGCCTCGGCCAGCAGATCGGGCGGTCGGGACTTTTGGTGCCCACCCTGGCCCGACGGCTCGTGCGACTCCGGCTCTAGGGCGGCGGCCGGCCTCTCGGCGGGAACCCGCAACTGGTTGTCGGCGCCGCCGGCCGGTTCGCCCTGCGACGGCTCGCGCGAATACCTCGACTTAGACGGCGGGGCGGTGGGTGGGGCCGGATCGTCATCCAGCCGCACGGCGGGGGCCTTGCGTGGCACCACCTTGGCTCGGTGGGGGTCGGTGTCCGACGCAGCCTGGGCCAACAGGCAGCAACTGATCGCAATCGCTACGGCGTTCATGGCACGGTTCACTCCTACGACAGCAATTCGGACGCACGGCTCAAGCCCCATCAAGCTGACAGGAACCGGCCAAAACGTCAATGTGAGCTACTCGGCCGGTGCCGCGCGGAACACGAAGAGCTGCTTGTAGAGATAGGCGTCGGCGCTGGCCGGCCAGGGCAAGGCCGCCAGCAACTCGGTCAGTTCTTCGTCGAGTATTCCGTCGATGGCCGCCTGCACCGAGCAACCGTCCGGGCCACGGGTGGCCATGAAAAAGATCGACCGTAGCTCGAATCGCGACGGCTGCTCCCACTTCGCCACGATCCGCTTCAATTGCTGCAACATCGTCCCATAAAACGCGCCGCCGCCGCGCAGTTCCGGCGGCACCTGGCCGCGGATGCCGACCCGACCGGCAAATAGATCCCAGCCGGCCAGCTGCTGGGGGCGCGACGCCGCGCGGCGATTCTCGACCGCCGCGCCCAAGGCCGCCAGCACCGGCGCCGCCGCCAGCAAGTGCCACTCGGCGATCGCCTCGTGCATTGCGTGCGCCGGGTCGGGCCCGATGCCCAGCGTGCCGACGCGAAAGCGGTCGCCGTCGTCGCCGTCGAGGTGAATCTGGATATCGAGCGGGGCCAGCGTGTGGTCGCCTTGCGGCACGAAGCCCTCGAACGTGATCGACAGCCCCAGCCGATGGTCGCCCACCAACAGCTCGCCGTCATCGAGCGTGTAGCCGACGCCCGCCTCGTCCAGATGATGACGCATCGCGGCCAGCGCCGCTTGATAGAAGTCGTCGATCATGGAGGGACAATAGTGGTTGGATGTCAGTAATCAGTGATTAGCGAATACTCGTCGGCACTGGCATACTAACAGCAGGCTGCCATGTGGGAACAGTCCTTGCAGGTTTGGTGCCATTCTTGGCCGCCGATCACTGACACTAACCACTGACCATCACTTAGCCCGGCGTGTCCAGATAGGGGTCTTGTCCCATTTGGAGTTGGAGTTTTTTGCGTTCCTTTTCGTGGTACATCAGCACCTTGCGATCGCGGAAATGGCGTTTCTCCGTGGCCCGCTGGGCCTTGCGGAACAGCTTGTTCATCGAATCGCAAGAGGGGTCCTTCATTTCGCTGCCCAAGGACTTGTATTGCTTGGCCTTGTCGGGCCCCAAGCCCAGCAGCAGGTCGTCATCCAGCGCCAAGTACATGCGGAAGGTGCCGGGATCGCCCTGGCGTCCGCAGCGGCCGGTCAACTGGCGGTCGATGCGCGCCGAGTCGTGCATTTCGGTCACGATGACGTGCAGACCGCCGAGTTCGGCGACGCCTTCGCCCAGCTTGATGTCGGTGCCGCGGCCGGCCATGTTGGTCGACACGGTGACTCGCCCCAATTTGCCGGCGTTGGCGACGATCTCGGCTTCGGCCGCGATGTGGTTGGCGTTGAGCACGTCGTGCTCGACGCCGCGCTCGTGCAGCAGGCGCGAGAGGTTTTCCGACTTGTCGATCGAGCGCGTGCCGATCAGCACCGGCCGGCCGGTGGCGTGAATCTCGCCAACTTCGTCGACGATCGCGGGCCACTTGGCGTCGCTGGTGCCGAACACGCGGTCGGGCAGCTGCTGGCGGATGGCGGGACGATTGGTCGGAATCGGCAGCACGTGCAGCTTGTAGATCTTTCGTCAGCTCGCCGGCCGAGGTCGCGGCCGTGCCGGTCATGCCGGCCAGACGTGGGTAGAGCAGAAAATAATCCTGCACCGTGACCCGGGCCGCCTGGCCGGTGTCGACCGTGACTTCCACGTCGTCTTCGCTGGCTTCGACCGCCTGGTGCAAGCCGGCGCGCCACTTGCGGCCCTCGGACAGGCGGCCGGTGAATTCGTCGACGATCACGATCTCGCCGTCGCGCACCACGTACTGCCGGTCGAGAAAGAACTCGCGCTCGACCTTGATCGCCCGTTCGATGTACTCGTAGATGCTGAACATGCCGACCGAGTGCATGGCATCGGGCTTGGGCAGCGTGCGCACCAGCCGGCGGCCCTCGGCGGTCAGCTCGACCGTCTTCTTCTCGTGGTCGTAGTCGTAGTGCTCGTCTTCGTCGAATTCGGCCGCCACCGAGGCCGCCCACTTGTACGATTCCACGGCGATTTTCTGCGCCTCGCTGGGCAGCGCGCTGATGATCAGCGGCGTGCGGGCTTCGTCGATCAGAATGCTGTCGGCTTCGTCGACCAGCATGGAAAAACGGCGGGCGCTGCACCGGCTTCTCGCTGTGGCCGGCCGCCCCCATGCCCAACATGCCGCCCAGGAAGTCGGTTTGTCCCTCGCCGATCCGCCGCAGCAACAAGCGGTCGCGAAGGAAATCGAAGCCGAATTCCTTGGCCGTGCCGTAGGTGATGTCGCAGGCGTAGGCTTTGCGCCGGTCGGCCTGGCTCATTTGCGATTCGACGACGCCGACCGTCATGCCCAGGCTTTCGTAGATCGGCCGCATCCAGTCGGCGTCGCGGCGGGCCAGGTAGTCGTTGACCGTGGCCAGGTGCGCCCCCTTGCCTTCCAGCGCCGACAGATACAAGGGCAGCGTGGCGGTCAGCGTCTTGCCTTCGCCCGTTTGCATCTCGGCGATCGAGCGGTTGTGCATGGCGATGCCGCCCAGAATCTGCACGTCGAAGTGCCGCATGTTGAGCGTGCGCCGGCCGGCCTCGCGCACCAGGGCAAAGGCCTCGGGCAGAATGTGGTCCAGCGGTTCGCGGCTCTTGGCGCGATAGCGCAGCGACAGGCTGCGCTTGCGCAAGTCGTACGTATTAAGCTGCTTGAGCTCTTCCTCGAACGAAGCAACTTTGGGCAGCACGCTGGCCCAGCGGGCAATCCGCCGCCGCATCAAGCCGCCGGAAATAGCCTGCAGACTGGTCTGCAGACGCTCAGTGATCGCGCTCAAGGGCCGACTTTCTCAATCCGGTGCGTCAGACCGACCGCACGCCAAAGAGCCCCTTCGACGGCTGGCGTGCCCGGTGGTCCGACAAGACGTGTCCCAACGGTCAACTCCATTGTAAGTCACGCCCACGGATTGACCATAGTCTGGAGGGAGGCGAACTTCTGCGTTCGGCTAGCCGGCCGGGAGGGTCCGCGTGCGTCTAATGCACCAGCGGCTCGATGCGGTCGAGCTGGTAGAGCGGGGAGAAGCTGGCGGTGGTGGAGCTCTTGGCGGCCAGCGCGCCGTGCACGGCCACCCGATCGCCGGGTTTGAACGCCTGCAACCGGGGCGAGCCTCCCAGCACGACACTGCCGCCGAAAGAATCGGTCGCGCCGTCGATCGGAATGTAACGAAGTTTCCACTGGCGCGCACTTTGCGAATACTCCAACCGGCCGCTGAGCGACGAGTAATCGGGAGCAAAGGCATAATCGGCCCCGCCACCAATCGCGGCACCGCCAGTCCGCTCGACGGCCGCAACTGCCGGTGATTCCGACGCTGTCCTCGGCGCTGGTTCCGAGGCTGTTTCCGCCTGCGCGTCGGCCGCCGCGATTGCTGATTGCGAGCCGGCGGCTTCGTCGTCATTACCTCCGGGCTCGTCGCCCGAGGCCAGCGCGTCGGTCGAAGCCGCGGCGTCTTCGGGATCGGCCGCGCTGGGACCGACAATGTTCACGGCGGCTGCCGACAAAGACCGCGGACTGGCTCTCGACTGTTGTAGCTGGGGCGGTTCACCGCGGGAGTCTGCCGCAGCGGCGTCGCGGGCGTCGGCGAGCTCGGTCTCGTAATAGGTGGCGGCGACCACCGGATCATCTTCTCTGTTCAACCGCATGGCCTGTTCCACGGCGTCGGAAGTGCCGGACAACTTCAACTGGTCCGGCGCCGCTTCTTCGATCGACGCCGCGCTGGGTCCGTGCGCCAGCAGGGTCTTGGCCGCCCTAGAGGCGCCGTCCTGGACTTCGTCACCCTCGGAGCGGTCGTTCGAGCTTTGGTGGTATTGGTACGAACCGCCGGGGGGCGAGTACTTGTCGCGTTGCGGTATCACCGGCGGCGGTGGCGGCGCGACGACCGGCGGCCCAGCCGGCGGCGGGCCCAGCGGTACGGCGGCAGGCGGACTAGCCGTCACGGGCGGAACGCCTTGCGGCGCCGCGCCGGGATAATAGGGCTCGCCCGGCACCACCACGGCCTGGCCGGTCGCCGGAGGCGCCACCGTGGTTCGCATGAACGGATTGGGAGTCGGCTGCGAACTGCGGCAACCAACCAGCGCGGCAGCGGTGACAAGGACCGCCCAGCTTCCCTTCATCGGCAGACTCCTTTCGCCGGTCGCGCGCTCTGAAGCATGCCGCTCTTACAAGCAGCAACGGGCTCGCGCAATGCCAACCAGGCCGAAATTCCCTCGACTAGAAATGCGGACGAACGCCAAGACAGGAACCACGCAACCCAAGGGTGCGCACGCACCAAGTAGTCGCCGTGGGGGCGAATAGAATAGCAATTACCGCGCCAAGGTCCAGAGAGGTTTGGCGAAAGGATGACGGCGGAAGGATGAAGGATGAAGGGAAGAACGGGGGGATGAAGAGCCGCGTCAAGCGGTCCAGTCCGCTCGCCGCTCTTCGTATTCATCCTTCAGCATTCATCCTTTTCTTCATTTGCTAGCAGTGTGCGCGTGCACAAACGGATTCAGGTACGTCCGCGGCGCGGACGCCGTCTGATCTTTGGCCGGCTGCGATGGATCGCGGGGCGGCACGAACGGGTTGCGGTACTCTGCCGCGGCGGCCTCCGGGCGTGCCTCGGGCGTCATCACGCCGGGCGGATAGGCAAAGGGACTGTAGCCATATGGCCGGGCCATGGCGTAGCTGTAGTAAACCGGCGGATAGAGGGCGTAGTATGGAATGCGCTGCTGGTTGATGTTGTAGTTGCCACCGTAGTTGAAAAAACCCAAGCCATATCCGCCCGATCCGAAGCCCTGGGCCGATGCACGCGACGCGCACAGGCTGCCGAGCAGCAAAACCAACAACCCACAGGCGACCGTCAATTTAACGCGACCAAACATTGCACTGCCCTCACAGAAGAAGCTTGAACCCGACGTGGAACCTACTTTGCAGGCTATTTGGCGCGGGACGCGACTGCAATCCTTAAAATAGATAAAATGGGCGCTATTTTTAAGGCGGGCTCGCGGCCGAAATCACTGCGGCCTGGACGGACTCTCATCGCGGCTCCGAGGTTTCTGGGGTTTTTCCGACGGGTCTTCGAGCTTCGGCAGCGGATACGGTTCGTCGGCCCCCTCAATCTTGGGCAGCTTGTCGAGCACTTCGCCATACTCTTGCGGGTCGAGCTTTGGCTGGCAGCCGGCCGGCACGACGCAGCAGGCCAGCAACAGTCCTGACACAACCGCCGGGAGTCGTCGCTTGAAACGTGGTGGTATCATGGTGCGGACCACTTGAGCCGAATTCCTGGAACCGCCACACAGCACCGCTACAACATGCACCGCGTGCCGCTCACCGCCGAATTGAAACTCGAGGCTCATCGCCTGGGCTTCGAACTGGCCGGCGTCTGTCCGGCAGTCAGCCCCGACGGCATCGGGCTGTTTCAGCAATGGTTGGCCCAGGGATATGCCGGCGAGATGCATTATTTGTCTGCCCGCGCCGAAGCTTACTCGCATCCCAGGCACGTGCTCGACGGCGTCCGCAGCGTGGTCATGCTGGCGTTCCATTATCGTACCGTCGAGCCGGCCGCGCCTCAACCGGGCCAGGGTCGGTTGTCGCGCTACGCTTGGGGCGTCGACTATCATGACCTGATTCGCCGCCGGCTGGACGGCCTGGCGACGTTAGTGCGAACGCGCGAGCCGCAGGCCCGGGTGCGCACGGTGATCGACACGGCGCCGCTCTTGGAGCGGGAGTTTGCCGAGCTGGCTGGCTTGGGCTGGGTTGGCAAGAACACGCTGCTGTTGAACAAACAGGCCGGCAGTTGGTTTTTCCTGGCCGCCCTGCTGACCGACTTGGAGCTCGAATTCGACCAGCCGTATGCGGCCGACCATTGCGGCACCTGCCGGGCCTGCCTCGACGCCTGCCCCACCGGCGCTTTCGTCGACGCGTACGTGCTCGACGCCCGGCGCTGCATCAGTTACTTGACGATTGAATCGCGGCTGCCGATTCCGCCCGAGCTCCGTGCGGGGATGGGCGATTGGCTGTTCGGCTGCGACGTCTGCCAGGAAGTTTGCCCTTGGAACCACCGGGCGCCGGTGAGCGACGAAAGCGAGCTGCGGCCGGTTGCGGGAATGACGTCCGTGGAACTGTGCGAACTGTTCGAGTTGGACGAAGCGGGATTTCGCGCCCGATTTCGGCACACGCCGCTGTGGCGTCCGAAGCGCCGCGGCCTGCTGCGCAACGCCGCGATCGTGCTGGGCAACCAGGCCGCGGATCCCGCCGCCGGGGCCATCGCCGCACTGACGCGCGGACTCAGCGACGCAGACGCGCTGGTGCGAGGCGCGTCAGCCTGGGCGCTGGGCCGCCACGACGATGCGTGCGCCCGATGCGCGCTGCACGACCGGCTAGCCCGCGAAGCGGACGCCGAAGTCCGCACGGAAATCGAAGCGGCGCTGTTGTTGGCGGTTGAGCGGAGCCAGATTTGATCTGCTCCAGATATCGGTCTCGAGCCGCCGGGTGCTATGCCGCCGAGGCAGGTTCCTGGCAATCTTGCAGATCGCTGCCGTCAGACGTGGGATGGCGGCCGGGCAGATCTTCGGCGTACCACTGGGCCAACACCGGCTTCCATTCACCCGCTCGCGTGACGGCAACGAAGGCGTCGCGCACTTGCCGGGCGTGCGGATGCAACTGCGAATACTTGATGCCGAACTTGCGCATCTGCCGCCCACAAAGCTCGGGCCCATAGAGTTCCTCGGCCAACCGATAATGCTCCGCGATCACGTCGCGCTGCTGGAACACGCTGGGGGCGCCGGCAGCGGCTCTCCGGCGGCCAAGGCGCGCGCCTGGCTGAATATCCAGGGGTTGCCGATCGCGCCGCGGGCGGCCGTGACGCCGTCGACGCCCGTCTGGGTGAGCATGTCGATGCAGGCTTGCGGCGTGAACAAATCGCCGCTACCCAACACGACGCGCACACCGGCATGGCGCTTCACTTCCCTCAAAAACTCCCAACGGCTGGGGCCGACATATTTCTGTTCGACCGTGCGGCCGTGCACGGTGATGGCCGCCACGCCCCGTTCAAAGGCTCCGTCGAAGATCCGAAAAAACTTGTCGCGACTCTCGTCGCTGTCGTCCAGCCCGCGCCGCATCTTGACCGTGACGGGAATCCGCGGCGGCACAGCCTCGCGCACGCGCGACACGATCTCCAGCGCCGTGTCGACCTGACCGAGCAGGTATCCGCCCCGCTGGCGGCCCAGCACTTTTTTCACCGGGCAACCGAAGTTAATGTCCACCACGTCGAATCCGGCCGCCACCAGCCGCGCCGCCGCCGGTCCGAAATCCAGAGGGTTGGCACCCATCAACTGCGCTCCGACCGGATGCTCTTCGTCGCTGACTTGCATGTAGCGCCGGGCCTTGCGTCCCTTGCCGACCTCGCTGACGAACCGATCGAGCATGACTTCGCACAACGTGTACGGCGCGCCAAGCCGCCGCGCGATGACGCGCATCGCCCAATCGCTGTAGCCCGACAGGGCCGCCTGCACGACGGGAAAGTCGAGTTCGATCGGACCGATTCGTGGCGCAGCAAGCATTTCGGGCTTCCGGGAATGAAGAACCGAGGACGGACAGAATCACGGAATTCGTCCACGGCACAATTCTAGCACTGCTTAGCCAGTCGTTCGAGGGCGGTTGCCCCGCGCGGCGACCAGGCCCACAAGCTCTTCGGCCATCCGAGCGAAGACGTCGGTCCAAACGCCCACTTGCGTCTGGCGAAACAGGCGCATGGTCGGATACCAGGGGCTATCCGACCGATCGAGCATCCATCGCCACTCGGACAGCTTCGGCAGCGCCACCCACACGGGAACTCCCAGCGCGCCGGCCAGGTGGGGAATCGCCGTGTCGGACGTTACCAGCAGATCCAAATGCTTCATCACCGCCGCGGTGTCCATAAATGCCCCGGCCGTGGAATCCAAATTGGGACCCAAATTGGCGACGTCGAACCGGGCGCCCAGCGCCGCAAGCTGTTCGACTCCCGCGCCTTTTTGCAAGCTCACCAACCGCACGTTCGGCACTCGCGCAAGCGCCTCGAAGTGATCGAGCGGAATCGACCGCGGAAGGTCGTAGCTGTGAGTCGGATTGCCTCGCCAGGCGATGCCGACGCGAAAGCCCGTCATGCCGGCCAGCCGCGCCGCCCAATCGGCCACCAGCTCGGGCTTGGCGCGCAAGTACGGAACGTCGGCCGGCACCGTCGCCAACGTCGTGCGCATTGCCCAAGGCAAGCTCATGAGCGAGACGTGCGCGTCGCACTGCGGGAGTGGATCGCCGATCGACGTCACGTCGCACAATTTCGCCTGGTCCAGCAGCGGAACCAATACTCGCTGCGCCGCCAGCGTTAGCTTGCCGGCGAACTTGGCCACCAGCGGCAGGTAGCGAACGAATTGAAACGTGTCGCCAAAACCCTGCTCGGCGTACACCAACAAGGATCGGTCGCCGAGCGGTTCGCGTTTCCACCTGCTGCCCGGCAGCGCCGGCCGCTGATAGCCGGGCAACTCCAATCGCCACTCATGTTCTTCCCAGCCCTCGGCCAGATCGCCTTGCAGCAGCCGCAGCGTCGCGCAGGCACAGTGCGCTTTGGGCGTGTTTCGTTCGAGCCCCAAGACCTCCCGCGCACATTCTCAGCGCCTCGGCCGCGCGGTCGAGCGCGTGCAAGGCGAAACAAAGATTCACCCTCGCTACCACGTAGTCGGGCCGCAGCTGAACAGCGCGAGCGTAGCTGGAGTACGCTTCGGCCGGCTTGACCAGTCCTCGAAAGCACTCACCCAAGTTGTTGTGAAACGTCGCCTGAGCGCCATCCAGCAGAATGGCGCGCGTGAGGTATCCCTGCGCCAACTCGAGCTTGCCGGACGCCAGCGCGATGCAGCCCAACTGGTGCCAGGCGTGCGCGTGGCGCGGGTTGGCGCGCACGACCTCTTGATAGCCGCGCGCCGCCTCGTCCAGCCGGCCGGCCCGGTGATGTTTGATCGCCAGCTGAAATGGGTCCGACGTGCTGGTCATATCGAGCGAACGAAAGGATCGGATTTTAGAAACTTTCCAGCGATTCGCCGCCGGCGCGGGTAGCCAGGGCGCGCCAGACGTTCAGGGCGACGCCGTCGGCGATCGTTCGCACGCTGCCATCGCAGAATAGCACGTTGACGCAGGAGGGATGGTTGCTTCGCGCGGCCATGAGCGCCTTCTGCTGCGGCTGGTTCATGCAGTCCCACTGGCTGGCATTGGGCGCGTAGTAGTGGTTGTAGAGCGTGTTGCCGTAGTTGCCCAGAATCCACTTGGCTCCTCGCGTGCTGTACCATCCGCCCGAGCTGGGCGAAGCGCACGTCGCGTCGCTGATCGGGTTTGCGTTGGCCAGTTCGAGCATGTACAGGCCCGACTGGTCGGCGGAGAGTGTCGTCAGCGTCTGGCCGGTGCCGAGCATCCGCTCGCTGAATGCCGCGGTACACGACGAGCCGTCCAGCAAGTTGTGGAACCCGACCGTCGAAGTCAGGAAGAAAACTCCATCGGCCATGACAAGCGTGCCATAACCGAGCGTGCCGCTGCCCGTGTTGGCGGCGTAGTTGGTGCCGGCAAATGCCGAACCGGGCACCCGACCGGAGACCGCGTCGCTGGGACATTGCAGCATGGCCACGGTCGTCGTGGCGGCCGGATAGTTCCTGGCGCCGCTGTACGAAATCCCGCTGACGACGACGGTGGTCGGCGCCGACGACAAGTCGATCTGGCTCTGCAGCGAATTCTCTTCCGCGTAGGGCAGCAAATAGGCCAACGCCGAAAAAACCTTCGGCGGCGGGCCGCCTCGGCCGGGCGGAAACCGGCGTTGGCTATCGTGAAAATGGTGCAGAGCCAGGCCGATCTGCTTCAGGTTGTTGAAGCACGAGCTGCGCCGGCTCGACTCGCGCGCCGCCTGAATCGCCGGCAGCAAAATCGCCATCAACACCGACATGATCGCGATTACCACCAGCAACTCGACGAGCGTGAAGCCATCTCGCGGGCGAGCGCGGGCGGCGGCAGCCTTCGCCAGCGAAACGCGAATGAGCTTGATGTGCGCCTGGGACAATATCATGGCTCCATGATACCACCGGACGGGCGCCGATCCATCGGCGACAGGCCGCTCGCGGCACGGCGTCAAACGGCCAGGTTGAGCCAGCCAAAGATCATCAGCGGGCGCCGCTGGCCGCGGCCGGTTTGCCGTGCAACTGGCCCGGCGGCGTGGCGGCGGTGAACCAGCCGATCATCATCTCGTCCCAGGTCTGTTCACCGAAGCGAACGACCTTCGTCGGGTCCGGATTCGTTGGGTTTTCGGCCGAATTGTCGTACAGTGCTTCGCAGCGCAGGATGGTTCCCTTGGGCATCAGCTTGGGTTCGGCCAGTTCGTAGTCGAGCTGCCAGTTGAAATCCCAGCGGGGCACGTCGAGTAGCACCTCGCGGCGCTTGTCGGGATATTCGGCCTCAAAGCGAAAGCTCTTGCCGCGAACGTGCATGTGTGGCGTAAGGCTCAGAAGCATGCGATCTTCGTCGAAACGAAACTGCGAGCCGACCCGATAATCCTTGGCGCCCGGCGGAATCGCAAATCCGAAATTCACCACCCAGCCCGACTCGACCCGCTGGGTCACGTCTTTTTCGTCGCAGAAGACCAGGCCCAGCGAGCTGACGTCTTCCTGCGGCTTGCCGTTGGGCGTGTAGTGGATCTGCAGGATGATTTGGGAGCCGGCCGGAATGCGCTTGGCGATTCCCTTGGGCGCCAATCGCGGAGGAGAGCCCGGCGCAAACGCGGCCAACAGCGAGCCGCGCAGCAGCTCGAACTCTTCGCCCGGTGGTTTCAGGAATACGAGGATGTGGTGTACGACTGCGCGGTTGCCGGGCCGGGCCTCGCTGGCGATGATCCACTTGTCTTCCTTGAAGCCCGGGTCGATGGAAAAGTGCTGATACCGGACGACACCCTCGGCCGGCACTTGGAACGGCTTTTCGCTCATCTTGAAAACAGCGTCGGGCGTGGGAATATTCCAGCCGTCGATGAACTTTCGCGGCTCGGGCAGGTCCTTGGGATCGCCCTGCGGACAGCCGGCGTCGACCCACCGCGTGATCTGCCGTTTGTCGTCGTCCGAAAGCCTCGCGTCGTTGACGAACGAGCCGTGCTTAGGATCGGCGAACCAGGGGGGCATGCGCCCGCAATGACCACTTCGCGAATCGTCTCGCCCCAGCCGACGGCTTCGTCGTAACTGGTCAGCGCGAACGGGCCGATCTCGCCCTTACGATGACAGTCGACGCAGTTCTTGTCGAAGATGCGCGCGATCTGCCGCGAGTAAGTGACCTCGCCAGCGGCCGGTTTGGTGACGCGGCCGATGAAGCAGCCCGCCGACGGACGTTCCGGCACGCTCACGGCCCGATCGGCCAGCAGTTCGTCGATCGCTGACGCCAGGTCGCGGCGGCCCAGCTGCGTTTTCTGCACGCCGACTCCGTACTGGTCGTCGATGCGGCCGCGGTAGCGAATCATGCGCTTGGCGTCTAGCAGAAACGCTTCCGGCGTGCGTGCCGCGGCGAACTGGTCGGCCACCTGATTGTCGGGATCTTTGACCACAGGAAACGGAAGGTCGTGCTCGCGGACGTAGGCGGCAACCTCTTCGGCGGTGTCTTGCTGATTCGAGTCGATCCCCAGGAACGTCACGCCGCGTTCGGCATATTCCTTGGCCAATTGACCCAGACGCGGGGCGTAAAGCTTGGCCAGCGGGCACTCCGTGCCGACGAACACCACGACCACCAGACGTGCTTTGTCCAGGCCGGCCAGGCTGTGCTCTTGGCCGGCGGCATCGGAAAGTCGGAATTCGGGCGCGGACTTGCCGATTGGGCTTTCGCCCGCCGCGGCGGTATGGGTCAGCAGAACCGCGACCGAAAACGTGCCGAGCAGTCCCCCTGTCCGTAAGATCGACTGAAGCATCGTGGGCTCCTTGTTAACGGTTAGCACAATCGGCCGCCAACTCTGCCGCGTTCCTACGGCATCTTGCTCGGCAGGCCGCTTCCTGGCACTTGATTATACGCATCATAGAACTTGTGTAGCGCCGCCTCCAGCCGAGTCGTATCTTTTTGAAGGATGGCGTCGTTTGCTTCGGAGAGGGCTCCCCAGGCCACATCCAGCTGCTTCCGCAGTTCGTCCACCTTCGGCTGCTGGTCAAGCGATAGCATCGCCGGGACCGCCCCGCCCATCGATCCGAGCGGGCGCATTCCTGCCCGCACTTCGTCCAGGTGCTGCCGACTCGCCTGCCAGTCCTGACTGGCCATCGCCTGCTCCAGTGCCGCGATCGACGCGCGGACGGAGGTTTCGCCCTCGCGCACGATCGCCTCGGGCGGTCGAGTGTAGATCGTCGGGATCGCCACCGTGAAGGGGATGATCAGCGACGCGGCGGTCAGGGTCACGCCAACTGCCCCGATGAGGGCCGCGATTCCCAGGGCCGAAAGCCGCATCAGCGATTTGTTTTCGCTGTGGACTTGCCACTCGAATACGCCCCATACCACCACCAACGGAATCAACCATGCAAACCAGTAATCGGACAGAAGCAAGACGATATGCACGAGGCTTGTCAGCACGGCGTGCGAGGCGCCCACCAAATCGTGCGGATCGTGCCACTGGGTTTCCAGGAGTCCGTCGGAACGAAATTTCTGATATGCAGGCACAATGCGCAGCATGGCCAGCCCAATTGCGAGCACTTCCAGCGTGATCGTGGCCGCCAGGGCAAAGTGCGCCACGTCGTCCACAGCCAGCGAGCCTTCATGGTCCGTTCCTTCCATTCCAGAGCTTTGTCGATCACCACCATCATCGTGCGATGTCCGTGCGTCGCTTCGAGCTCGGACCGCACTTCTTCCGGCCCGCCAAAATCTTCCAGGGCCTTGGCCAGCGCCTCCTCCGGCGAAAGGCCCGCGGCGCGGCGCTCGGCCACCGCATCGAGCAGATGCTCGCGCAGTTCTTGCCGCACGTGCTGTCGCAGCGATCTTGGCCCTGCGATTCCGCGGCAGACCCGGTCGAGGTATTGCTCAAGCTTTTCCATCGGATTGCTCCAGGATGCGATTCACGCCATGGCACAGATCGGCCCACGCTTTCCGTTTTTCGGCCAACGCCGCGCGCCCCTTGACCGTGATGCGGTAGTAGCGTCGTTTGCGGCCCGTCTCTTTTTCTTCCCACTTGCCCGCGATCAGGCCGTCGGCTTGCAGCTTGTGCAGATTCGGATAGAGCGACCCCTCGCGCCAGGTGAACGCCCCGTCGGTATCGCGATGCACCGTGGCAGCGATTTCATAGCCGTACATTGCCTTGCGCCCGAGCAACGAGAGGATCAACAGCGAAAGAGTGCCTTTGAGGAGCTCAGAATCCATGGCGTGCCGTATGCAAAGGGACTCGATACATAGATATTCTGTGTATTGTGGCGATTTCGACGGGAATGTCAAGGGACCGTTAGCGGCGCGCGCTGAAGGACGTTTGGACAACCTTGATCCTGCGTCTGGGCCGCTGCGCAAGGAGGCCACAGCCTCTTTTGTCGCTTCCTCAGCAGAATTCGTGGGTGAATTCTGGCTGGGGTAAATTGCCAAGTTGATGGTAGAGGGCCAGTTCGATCGTTTCGTACTCGCGAAAGCCGTACGATTTTCTCATGGTCAGTTTCGCCTTGTTGTTGAAACCCTCAATGATACCGGCCGAAATCGTGCCCTTGGCGCGGAACCAGTTGAGCAGCAACGAGCGATGTTTCCGCAGGCTGCGGGCTACCTTCTTGAGCGGTTCTAGCCGAGATCGCATGACGCGGGCGCACCACTCGTCGAGGAACTTTCCAGCCCAGGCGTGCGATTGGTACTCCCAGAAACGTTGGAAGTCTTCGCGATGCAAATAGGCCCGCACACTTTGCAGGTTGTAGCGGAGCAATTCGGCCAGCTTGACGGTCTGCTGGTCGGTCAAGTTCTCGGGCCGTTTGAGCAAGCACCAGCGGGAGTGCTTGAGCAGCGGCTCGTAGCCGTCTTGCTTCAGTCGTCGAGCTTCGCCGGCCCGCACGTCGTCGATGGCTTCGCCCAGTTGTTTCATGATGTGAAAACGATCGAGCACGTGGACCGCCGTGCCGGCTTGTTCGGCCAGCACTTTGAGATACGGTTGCCACAAGTCGCTGCACACGAATCGCAGGCCCGCACAGAAGTTCGCGCCCAGCAGTTCCATTCCTCGGCGCAGGCAGGCTTCGGTTCGCTCGCGGCCGATCCACAACAGACGTTTGCAGCCGGGGTCGATTTGATAGACCAGCGTCAGGTAGTGGTGGCCGCGTCGCCACTGAATCTCGTCGACGCCGATGGCGCTGGCACCCGACAAATCCCGGTGCACCAGGCCCCATTGGACCGCGTGCCGCACCGAGTCGCGGACGTGTTCCCAGGTGGTGCAAAAGACCGCAGCCACCTCCTTCCAGGAGAGCCGCCGGGCCCAGCCCGCCAGAAACCATTGATAGGTTATGGTCAGCCGCGACTTGCCGGTCGACCAAGGAACGCGCTCCACCACCACGCCACAACATGGACAGTCGACACGCCGCAAGGCATAGACCCATACCACGGCGATCTGCCACAGCGGCACGAACTCGAAGCGCCTCGGCGCCAGCCGGTCGTAGCCGGGCCGTCGCTTTCCGCAGCCCGAGCAGATCGGCCGGCCATTGGCCCGTGGCTCGATCGGCACTTCGATGGTCTCCCGGCCGCCATCTGCCCAGCGTGGTTCTCCATACACGAACGACTTGTAACGCTCGACGCGATTGAGGATAGTCTTGAGTTGCATCCTGAGTCTGCCTTGGCGCTGATGAAGCTTGGTAACTCCATCTTTGCCGATCGCCGCTCAGGATGCATTTGTTTAGCCACACCACGCGTCTCTCCTGCACGAACTACCGCCCCGGAACACAGAGAAAGGCTAGCCGGGGTCCAGGGGCGGCAATGAGCCCCCTGGTCTGCGTGAACGCAAAAAAACAACTGCGGCGGAACGCCGCTCCACTACCGACACCTAACGAAAACCACCCATAGATTCTGCTATAGACCCCTTTTGTCCAGCCAACCCGATGCGCGTTTTTTGATACATTGGAGATAGGGCCGACTCCATTCGTGCGATCGGGCAACGATCTTTCGAGGTTCGCAAAGCCGCAAATCTGAAGCCGCGTGATATCCCACGCCCTTTCACTTCTCGGGATGTCCGCGCTGGCAGTATTTCCCGTCACCCTCACCATCTCTAGGAGCGGCGCCATGTGCAAACTTCATTATCGTCGTGCATTCACCATGATCGAGTTGTTGGTGGTCGTCATCATCATTGCGATCGGAATCGCTTTATTGCTACCCGCGGTCCAGTCGTGCGCGAGGCGGCACGCCGTTCGAGCCTGATGCACTATGGCGAAGAATCTAACGAACAGCAGGCGGAAGCTCGGGAAGGAAGAACGCCGTCGCTTCCTAATGCCCGCGTCCGGGCTTTCTCGGCCGAGGTTACGCTGACGCCGCGGCTGAGCGTGGGCACCGCCGCGCCGGAGTCGATCTATGAGTCGCGTGTCGTGGGCAAGATTGAGGTGCTGCATCCCAACGCGGAATCGGGCGACTGCGAAATCGCGCTGCCCCTTGACGTGCTGGGAATCGCCCCCATCGACCGGCTGGGCGAGCTCACGTGGCTCGGCCCGATCAGCGTGGTCGCCTTTGGACTTCTCGTGGGACTGGTCGTTCAGGCCTTGTCGGCGACCCGCTTCGACGTTTGGATGCTGCTCTTGACGGTGGGCACGTTTGCCGGCGCGTATCCGCTGATGTACTTCGCCCAGGAGTACATCTCGTTGGGACCGGCAGTCGTTGTTTCCGCCGGGATCGCGATTGCGATCATCGGCGTGCGTGCCGTTACGCTGTTGGGCGTGTGGCGCGGGTTGGCCGGGATTGTCCTGCCTGCGACCGCCATCATGTCGATCACGCTGATCGCGGCCATTTGGAAGTCGCTGCAGGGAGTCATGCTGACGTCCGAGGCGCTGGGCTTCTTCATCGCCGCCATGATGCTCATGCCCAAGGTCATTGCCGCGGCAACAAGCTTCTGGGCATTCGGCCGCAATCCGGGCGGGCCGCGTGGGACGATGCAGACGGCCGGAGGAAGTGGGACATCGAACTAACCGGCTGGGTTGTGCCCGGCTAACGCGGAGTCACCCGACTCGTTAGAAGCGGGCTGGTGCCAACAGTCTGGTGGAGCCGGATCGTTAATTCAGGTTGAAAGGGGCGGTCAAGGCCTGACCATCAAGGCTTGGCTAGAGATTCAGAAGACCTCGCTTGTTGTGGCCAAATTCGAAAAATGCAATTTTAGTGTCGCGTCCGTTGAGGGGCACAATCAGGAAATCGTTTGCCGTGGGCAACATCTCGGCGCCATCCTTCGCGTACAAGGCGTCCAGATTCGAGCCCCACCCTTTGTACTCCACGATGACTAAAGCGATTCTTCTTTTCGATTCACACTTCTCACACTTCGGATCCGCCCTTCTTCTTTCTTCCAGTTCTTTGGGCAGTAGGTTCTCCTCGATGTGCTGCAGTGCATGGCGTATCAGCATCCGCGACAGTCCGTACGTGGCCGCCTTGATCCCGAGGAGCGAGCGGCTTTTGAATGCCCATTCGTGCTCAACTGCCAGCTCTTGGATTACATAAAACTCAGTCGCCTCACACCGGTGGTCGTCGGCCGGATGATCGCAGGCTGCAACTGCAATCGGCGCTGGCAGAACCGACGGCGTCGCCGCGTCGATGGCGCGATTAAGCTCGCGAAACAAGTCGCGCCAGTGCGACAATCTGCTAATATTCAGGTCGGCAATGCTGACATGGCCAACGCACTTCTCATGATCGGGCACGCGCAAGGCGCCGCTACGCGCATAAGCAAGGAAGCGCGTTACCCCGTTTTCTTCATCTTGCTGATCAGCCCAGCAGGAAACGCATCCACGACTTTGTACCGGTGGGTATGATCGATCAGTATTCTCGTAAATATATGACAGGAACCGACCAACCTCGGCCGTGGCCTTGGCTTCTTGGGGATCGAACGGTTCGATTCTGAACGCGTCCATATATGCGCGACGAAACACGACGAATTTGTCTTCCTGGATGTCGCGATCATGGAGTTCGCGCTCGAATTTGTCCCGTTGAAACGGGCCCTGGTTGCGTAGTCCCTGTAACCGCTCAATGACGCGGTCGTCCGAGACGTCTTCGGCGATCGCGTTTACCGCGTGATCCGTTATTTGGTAGCCGGCCCGACGTATTCTCAATAATCTGTCAACAAAGAACTCGATCTGGCGATATAAGTCGGGATGATGACGTCGCCGCTGCCGGATGTACCACGCATATCTGCCGTACGCGTCTTCGATTCTATCCCCGATTAGCGAATTGACCACTCCGATATTGACAGAGCCAACATTTACAAATAATGCCATCCGCTCAAGTGAATTGAGATAAGCCATTAGGGCATCGCGGAAGCTCGCTGCAAAGACGCCCTGCTCGATGAAGCTTGGCCCCAACAAATTATTCATCGATGCTTCGGCCCTTTCTAATTCGAGCCTCCTCAGGACGGATTTTTCCCTCAGCGTCATCAGCGCTTGAAGACTGGCTTGGTTCGTGTCATGGCGGTGTTGGCGGTTCGATAAGGCTATCGTTGTTCTAAGCTGTTTGGTGGTTCGCCGCATCGTCCACACGCTGGACGCGACGGCGGCGATCAACGCAAACATGGAGATGGCTGCGGTTACTGCGGAGACAACCACTTGCCACTGGTGCCAAATCGGCGGCTCTTCCGTTGCAAGCAACAGCGGGAAGCATGATACCGTCGAATATAACAGCGCGGAAGGCGATAGCATGGTTCTACTTATCGGTAAGTCTACTTGCGCAGCGAGCTTCCCCTTGGCGCGGACTCATATACAGCGGCCCATTCCAAGCATGAGTAGTCGTTGGCATTCGTCGCCGTGTAACGAGTGCACCGATAGTAGGACATTGTAACGGGTGTGAAGTGAAATAATACAGCCGCCAAGCTTTAGCAATTTAACGCGGGTGCGAAAAGGCTGGGTGCATAATGTGGCCGGGAGGCAAGAAATGCGTACTTTACGGAACCCCGTTTAACCCACAGCACTGCCGCAGATTGCCGCCAGTCTTAAGGCGGCCAAGTCTCGTCGCTGTCTCGCGCCAAGCGGCGGCGATGTGGTCGATGATGCCCTCGGCTAACTCGACCCGTTCGGCGCGGGCGACGTAAGATCCGGCCCAAGTCCGACTTACTTGGCGGGAAGGACGTCGTCCCCGCGCACGTCGCATCAGGAATGCGTCCCCAGTACCTGCTGGTCGAAGTCGATGATCGAGCCGGTCATCAGTCCGGAGCGATCGGACAGGAAAAACATTACGACTTGCGCGACTTCGGACGGTTTGACCAGGCGGCCCAGGGGCTGCGCTTGTTCGGCTTTTTTGAGCCAGTCGGCGCTGGCGTTGTGGAATCGTTGCTGTATGGCGGCTTCGCCGGGGGTGTCCATCCAGCCGAGGTTCAAGCCGTTGACGCGGATGTGGTCCTTGAGCACCGAGTTGGCGACATTTTTCGTCAGCGTGGCCAGCGCGCCCTTCGACATCGAATAGGCGGACAGAAACGGTTGCCCGCCGTGGCTGGACATGCTGAGGATATTGACGATCGAGCCGTGGGTGCCTCGCTCAAGCATGAGTTTCAAGGCACCTTGCATCAGAAAAAACGGGGCCCGCACGTTGAGTGCAACGATGCGATCGAATAGCTGCGGGGACGTGTCTAAAATGGTTCCCCGTTCGGAGGTCGCCGCAGCGTTCACCAGGTAGTCGATGCGATCGAAGGCCTGCCGGGCCACGTCAATCACGCGCTGGCAATCTTCCACCCGCGTCAAATCGGCGGAAACAAATTCCGTGCGGCAGCCCAGACTTGCCAGTTCACCCGCCAGGCGGCGTCCGTTGTCGACATTGCGCCCACAGATCACCAGGCCCCCGATCATCTTTTCGAAGATCAACCGCCGGGCAATCGCTTCACCGAGTCCCTGCGTGCTGCCAGTAACTACCGCGACTTTCGCGGGGGATGCCGTTGTCATGAAAGGAAAACGTCCTCAGGTAGTTGGCCATCTGTCATTCATTGGCGATCCCATAGGTATAGGGCGCCGCTCATTCCCAATCAACCGGGACTAGCGGCGTGCGAATTTCGCCGTGCCATTGAATTCGCTCGGACTTGGATGGGGCGCCGCTCAGTGTTAGGCGCAGATAGACATTGCCTTTTTCTTGCTGGGTGATCACCCAGGCGCCGCTGTCGGTCGAGACCATGGCGACGGCGTTTTTGGGAACGCCCCAATTCCGGCACTCCAAACTGATGCGCATGGAGCTGTCGTGGGGCAGGATCACGAGGCTCAGGTCGGGTGTGGGCCCGCTGCGAGACGTGGCCGAACCGCCTCGTACGACCTTGCCGTCTCTATCAACCAGTTCGACCTTCAAGTGGCGATCATCGCACAGGACTTCCATCGCATTGCCGATGTCGCTGACATTGCGCAAATTCAAGTACGGGACCAGCCATCGCGTGCCGAATAACTTCGGCTTCTCGACCAACTCCAAGCGGGCCTGGAGCCCGTTGATCGGCGGTGACCAAACGCCTTGCTCTGGCGGCAGAGCAGAAACAGGCCGCGGCTCGTGGGCGAAGGCTGATTCGTGCCCTGGCGACGCGATCACGCCGGAAATCAGTGCCATCGTCATCACGACAATCCAACGCGAGGTCATTGGAGTGCTCCTTTCCGACCGTCGGCCGTGACCAGCAAGAGGGTTTGTCAAATTTAGCGAGGAGGCGCGATGTTGGGGTTCATTTCAACGGGCGTCTTGCCGTCCGACGATTTGGCCGATCGATTCGCACCGCGCTCGATGAGCAGGCGTGCCGACTCGAGTTGCCCTTTGTCGGCTGCAAAATGCAGCGCGGTCCATTGTACGTCGTTCGCACCGTTGACGTCCGCGCCCGCATCGAGCAAGACCTTGACGGTCTCCGTCTTGCCGTTCCATGCCGCCCACATCAGCGGCGTCCGCCGCTGCAGGTCGGTCGCGTCGATCTTGGCCTGGTGCTCGATCAGCAATTTCGCGGCGTCCAGCTTGCCGGTTGAAGCTGCGTATTGCAGCGGCGTACCGCGAAACGTGAGATGCGCCACATTGACGTCGGCGCCTTGATCGAGCAACGCCCGGATTCGCTTGACGTCCCCTCGCATGGCCGCGCGATGCAACTGGGAGAACCCTTCCTCGTCGGGTCGGTCGATCGGTTTCAGCTTGCTCGGGTCAGGCGGGGGCGGCACGGCCGGCGCGGCGGACGTTTTACTGGGCTTGGACGGTTCGGGCGGTTTGGCTTCGGGCGGCGGATCAACGGGATAGCGCACCTTCATTCCAACGGCCAGTTTGCGCATGGAGTCGGCCAGATCGCCGGAGAACCGCGCGCCCCGATCGACCAGCAGCTGCGTCGTTTCCCGATCCTTGGCCATGACGGCCAGGCAGATCGCCGTCAGCTCGCCGACGCTGGGTTTCGCGTCGATATCGGCTCCTGCGTCGAGCAATGTCTTCACGGCGTCGGCCTTGCCTCTCTCGGCCGCGCGCATCAAGGGCGTAAAGCCGCGCGAGTCGCGAGCCTCGACGTCGGCTTTGTGCTTCAGTAGCTCGCGAATGATCTGGGCGTGCCCCGCTTCAGCCGCATTGTGTAGCGCCGTGCCACCCAGGTTCGGTTGCTGCGCGTTGACGTCTGCTCCTTGGCGCAGCAGCTCGCGCAGCCTTGCCAGATCGCCCTCGCTGGCGGCACGATAAATCGACGCCGGCTGTTTTGCGCGAGCTTTTTCGGTCGGCTTGAGCATCCGCGGGTTTTGCCGTGGTCCGGCAGTTTGCGTTTCCGACGCGCCATAGGTCCCCACGTGGTTGATCTTCCAAGCTCCGTCGGTTTTCTCAAAAGTAATCGGAGATTTGCTTTTTTGGGGACCAAGAAACGTACCCTCGAAAACCGCCGTGGCCGTGTTGCCGTTGATCTTGATTTCTTCGAGTTCCGCGTCGGCCAATGGTTGACGCCGTTTTGGCACGTCACTGCTGGCTTGGAACAATTTGAATACCGCGCTGACGTAGCCTGCACGATCGTTGATCGGTTCGGCCAACTTGGCAACCGCGGCGCGCACCTCCGCCTCGGAACCGTTCAAGTTGATATCGACTTCCGGGGCGGGGCCCGCCTGCAAGTACTGACGATTGATGCGATCCACTCCTTTGGCCAATTCCGCGCTGCGGGCATCCGCCTTTTTTTGATTTCCGGCAAGCTCCATAAAGCCGGCGGTCAGCCGCAGCGCGCCGGCCAACAGGCTCAATCCCTCATCGGTAAAGCACTGGCAAAAGGCAGCGTAATCGCTGCGTTTCGTCGCGTCTTTTGCGACGTCGAAGGTGGCCTGGGGCGAAGCGTACTTCGCCTTAAGATCGGCCGCGAACGATCGCCCATGGGGGACCGTGGCGAGCGAACAGGCAGCGACGGCGCATGATACCGTCCATTTCAATTTGGCATTCATCCGGCTACTCCACATTGACGTTCCGCGGTGTTGAATCAGGCCCTGCAAGGCCGCGCAGCTCGTCGAACCGCGCTCGCTGATTGGCAGTCAGCGTCTGGCTGACGTCCAAGCCGAGCAGACGCAAAGAATCTCTGCCTCCGCGTCGCGCGTGCCTCTCGATCGCGGCGATTATGTGCGTCCGCTGTTGGTCGCTGAGATCGAGGAGCTGTTGGATTTCGTGCGAGAGAAGCGCATCGAACATGTCGCGCAGAACCATCGTCTGTTCGACGCGCCGGACTTGAGATTCCGTGAGCAGCCGTCGGGCCAGATCCTGGGCCTTGAGCCATTGCGCCTGGCGTCCGCGTTCCCAGCGATCTGGCGGCAAACCACCGTACTCTTGCCTCAACTTTGCTTCGAGCTCTCGATCTTTCGCGAGATACGCGTCGAACAACAGCTTGATCGCTTCCTGCTGTTCCGGGGAAATCCGCAAGTCACGGGCTGCCGCCGGGTGGCCTGCCAGACGCAAAAAATGCCAGCCCGGCCCGGCGTTTCGAACGATGCCAAGTTCCGGGTAAGGATCGGGCGGGAAGAGGTCGACTGGCTTACTGGGCGCGGAAAGATGATCTTGAGGAGGGGGCGACGGCGTCGATCGAGGTTCGTTGGCGCCTTCGCCCGGCGCGGCTGCGCTTGGCCGGGCGGTCGGCTGCGGTCGTGTCGAGTCAACGGCAAGCGGCGGTCGATGCGGGGAGAGTGAATCCGCGCTGACCCTCAGGTCCCCCAGTGCGTTCTCGCCCGGCCTCAGCTTGAAACCGAATCGGCCGCTGGAAAATCTGTCGGTCTTGAGCCATCCACATCGTTCGTGCCAGAAGGCGAACTCCCACGTACCCGCCGGAAGGCTCGCCAGCTCGAAGCGCCCGTCGACACTCGTGACCGCGAAATAAGGGTGGTCGAGCGGGAGGATAATTGCTTGCATCCACGGTTGCAGATTCGACTTCAGGTAAGTCGGGAGCGGCTCTGCGGCTTCCGCTTTGAACTCGTACTCCGGGCGTTCTTGATTCAAAAGAGGGTTTCGAGCCTGGCCTGCGAACGGTTGCCATTGGAAATTCACGCCATCGGGCAACATCTCATTGATCCACTTCATCGGTGCCGCCTTCCAAAAGGCCAGTACGTGCGGCTGAAAGCGGCCTCGTGTTGCCCGTACGGTGGCCGGCGCAGGCGACTCGCTTGGAACCGCGGGCTTGGGGATATTCTTGCTGCGGACCCATACCAGGATGTTGGCAATCCCGCCATCCTGGCCCACGACTAAAGACTCGTCGGGGATTTCCACCTTGCTCCAACGCCGGTAGCCGGCGTCCAGGTATTTATTGCCGTCATGAGTGTAGCGGTATGGCGATATCTTGAGTGTTTTTGGAGCTGGCGGTTTGCCGTCGAAGATGAATCGACCCGTAAGGCGAGCCGTGAGCCCGTTGGGCGTCGTGGCTTCGCGGGTTGGCACTTCGCTCGGCAGGGGTTGGGCCACGGTCGCAGACTCGTCACCGTCGCGCGAATCGCCGTCCGCGGGGCCCCCGACAGGATCTTCCGCCGCCTGAGCGAGATGGTGATGGTATGTGACCAGGCTTGCCGGCAATCCGAGCAGCAATAGCACGATGAGGCAACCTAGCAATTTGCCGTTCGATCGCGAAGACTCCGATCGAGCGGTCGCACCGACGATGCGGCGGATGCGAGCGACCAACGAACCACCGCTTGCGCTGAGCGCCAAAATCTCTCTGGGAGCTCGCTGTTCTTCCAGACGCAGCAACGCGCGGGCGTACTCGGCGCGTTTCCCACTGATGAGGACAGTCAGATCATCGCAACAGTTTTCGCGCTCCGCTCTGAGCCGAGCGGAAACCCACCACACGGCAGGATGATAGAAAAGCACCGTTTCGATCACCGATTGGACGACGTTGACCAGGTAGTCGCATCGCCGCACGTGCGCCAACTCGTGCGCCAGGATCAATTCCAACTGCTCTGGGCTGAGACCCGAAAGGGCAGCCGCGGGCAGCAACACCAGCGGTCGCAGAAAACCTACGATCGTCGGCACTTCAACCAGCGCCGACTGAGCAAACCGAACCGCCCGCTTCACGCCGAGCTGGCGGATCAAACGGTCGCCCACGCGCTCGAGCGATTCCGAGATCCCAGACAGGCCATGACGCTGCAAGCGGCGCACATGGAGCCAGCCCAAGACGGGCCGCAGCGAGAGCAAGAAGACCCCAGCCAGCCAGGCGGCCGTCGCCCATCGTAAAACCGGGCGCGGCGGCGATCGAAGAACCCATCGAAATGTTTCACCGATCGGCAACGCGGCGGACGACTCGCGCGCCACCGAAACGAACGGCACGGCCGGCGAGACGATCGCGTGCGCGCCGCGATCAAGCAATTCGTTTTCCCATGGCGGCTGGCTCGATTCGGCTGGCGGCACGCTCGCAGCCGGCGAGTGCGTCAAATCAGCGATCTCCGGCGATGTGACGTCGCGCGGTAGCACCACATAGGTGCTCATCGGCAGCCCAAGCATCGCCAGCAGTGTGACGCAGCCGACGATGTATCGAGTCTGCGCCGACCGACTTTGCAGCACGAGCATCGCGACGGCGTAAATGGCCGCCAGCAGCGCGATCTGCCACAGCGAATGCACAAGCACCCAACCGACATGCTCGAACCACGGGGCTTGGAAAAAATCGACTTCGAACAACGTCGCCACGGTGATCATTGCTCGCCTCCTTCCAATCCGCTCAACAGTCGGCGAATTTCGAGCAATTCTTGAGGCGACGCTTTTTGCGAGGCGAGGGCCTGCATCACCAGACTGCCCGCCGAGCCGTCATACGCTCTTTGGATCAGGTCTTTGAGCATCTGCTTCTGAATGCGCTCTTGCGAGGCGACGGGCCGGAAGACCTGGGGTCGGACGAGGGCATCGCGCTTGACCAGCCCTTTGTCGAGCATGACCGAGAGCATTTTCACCGTGGTCGAATAGTTCGTGTCACGGCCCTTGGCGACTCCGTTATGGACCTGACGGGCCGTCGAGGGCCCCTGGTCCCACAGAGTCCGCAGGATTTGCAGTTCGACTTCCGTCGGCTGCGACGAGGTCGGGCGCGGCATTTTCGGGCTCCTGTCGGCGGTCGATACGATGGCGAATTCGTTCGCCATGCGCCCAATATAGCGAAAGAATTCGCTATGTCAATCAACGGCACTCGAAAGGCCACTGAATTTTCCGCAGTTCGTTCCGACAGCTCGAACTCGCGTCCCAGCAGGTCGCTACGCTACGGCCGAGCGATGCAACTTCAAGACAGCACCGGACAGGTGTCGAACCATTGCCGCCCTTGCTTTTCCATCCACTCGGTGGCGTTGGTGGGGCCCCACAGGTTGGGCTCGTAGATTTCCAGCGTGGGCTGTCGGGTCTCGCGCCAGGCGGCGGCGATCGGGTCGATGATGCCCCAGGCCAGCTCCACTTCGTCGGCGCGGGCGAACAGGCTGGCGTCGCCTTGGAACACGTCGAGCAGCAGCCGCTCGTAGGCCTCGGGCATGACGCCGGTGAACTCGCGCTGAAAGCTGAAATCCAGATCGGTCAGCCGCAGCTGCATGCCGGCGTCGGGCACCTTGGTCTGAAACTGCAGCTGAATGCCCTCGGCCGGCTGAATCTGGATGACCAGCCGGTTGGCGTCGCAACACGCGTGCGCGTGCCCGAGTCGAACACCATGTGCGGCGGGCTGCGGAACTGGATCACGATCTGCGTGGTGCGGCACGACATGGCCTTGCCGCTGCGCAGATAGAACGGCACGCCTTGCCAGCGCCAGTTGTCGACGCCCAGCTTGACCGCGGCGAACGTGGCAGTCTGGCTGTCGGCGTGGCACGTCGGGCTCGTTGCGATAGCCGCGATATTGGCCGCGCAAGCGTGTCGGTCGCCACCGCCGCCGGTGACAGCGGCGTGATGGCCCGCAGCACTTTCACTTTTTCGTCGCGTACCGCGTCGGCCTCGAATCGCACCGGGGCTTCCATGGCCGTGGTCATCAGCAGTTGCAGCAGGTGATTCTGGAACATGTCGCGCAGGATGCCGGTCTGGTCGTAGTATCCGCCGCGGCGGCCGACGGCCACTTCCTCGGCCACGGTGATCTGCACGTGATCGATGTAGTTGCGATTCCAGACCGGCTCGAAGATCGTGTTGGCGAACCGCAGCACCAGGATGTTCTGCACCGTTTCCTTGCCGAGATAGTGGTCGATGCGATAGACCTGTTTTTCCTGGAACACCTCGTGCACGGCTTCGTTGAGGTGGCGGGCCGTCGCCAGGTCGGTGCCGAACGGTTTCTCGATCACGATCCGCCGCGGCCCATGCACTTCGTCGGCCAGTCCGCTTGCGCCCAGCCGGGCCACGGTCTCTTCGTAGAATTGGGGAGCCGTGGCCAGATAGTAAACCCGCGTGACGCCGCTGGCGCCGCCCTCCAATTCGGTCAGATGCTTGTGCAGGGAGTCGAAATCGGGCGCGTGGTTCGATGTCACCGGCGTGATAGTGCAGCGCCTTAGCGAACTGGTCCCACGACGAGCGATCGAACGCGTCGGCGTGCATCTGCTGCGTCGAATCGCCGAGCGATTTGCGCCACTGATCGTCGCTGAAGGGCCTCCGCGAGAAGCCGACGATTTGCGTGCCCGCTGGCAACCGACGTTTACGAAAAAGCTGGTACAGCGCCGGCACCAGTTTGCGGCTGGTCAAGTCGCCCGAAGCGCCGAAGATGACGAAGGTCAACGGCATTTGAGGTCGCGATCCGTTGGGATGGAGGTGGAGCACACGGTGTCGCACTATGTCCAGGGTCCCATGCTGGCGAGGCGCAAGCATGGCGCCCGAGACATTCGTTCGTCAGACCTTCGCTGAGGTCGTCATATCGGCGGCAATCCACGCGCTGGCTTCTTGCGCCTTGGCCTCGTCGAAATACTTGACTTTGGCCGTGGTGAACGGCTTGCAGAAGACCGCCATGCCTGCCTCCCACTTCGTGTCGCCGACCAAGGCCAGGCGTTCGATGTGGGCGAAATGCTTCACGTCGAATTTCACGTCCTCCCACAGCGCTCCCATTTCCCAGCCGTGAAAATCGTGCATCCGGCAAAGCACGCGGATCTTACCGTGCCGCTTGATCAGCCGGTCGACCTCAGGCACAAATTGCTTGTAGTCTTCCTTGGCCAACTTGCCGCTCATCTTGATGTTCAGGATTCTTCCATCCGACTCTTCGCGTAATTCGACTGGCATCGTTCGAACTCCTATTCAATCTTGTCCAGGTTGCTCTTCGCGGCAGCCAAGTGGCCCAGACTGACAATATACCGCATCATCCTCCCAGTGTCCCCGTGGCGAAAAAATCATCGCGCGGGGGCGACCGAATCAACGCGCTGCCGGCGGCAGGCGCCACCCGGTGGCGACCAAAGTCCTTAGCCCACAAGGATTCATCGCGGTTCGGCGGCCCGGCATGGCGTTTGCCTCAACGAGCGGGCGGGGCGGCGCTCCAACGAGTATTACGCGCGCCGCACCCGCGCAGCGCCGCAAGTGCAACAGGAGTACACGACAGATGCCTCGACGCCGCGGCCGGTCGCCGGCTGGTTTCACGCTGGTTGAATTGCTGGTGGTCATCGCGATTATCGGCGTGCTGGTGGCCTTGCTGCTGCCGGCGGTGCAGGCCGCCCGCGAGGCCGTGCGCCGCAGCCAATGCACGAGCAACATGAAGCAACTGGCGTTGGCCTGCCACAACTTCGAAGACAGCCACCGCGCACTGCCTCAAGCCTGGTATTGGCCGAACACCACCCCTGGCGTGACCACGTATTACGGCTGGGGAACCAAGATCCTGCCGCACCTCGAAGAGCAGAACACCTACCAGTTGTACAACTTCGCCTACGACTGGTTCGATCCGGCCAATCAGAGCGTCGTCAACCTTCGTATTCCGACGTTCGTCTGTCCGACGGCCCCGGATGGAGACCAGGTGGGGCTGACCTGCATCAACGACCCGCGCAAGGGCGGGCCGTGGACTGACCGGAAAGCCGCCCGCAGCGACTACTGCGCCAGCCGCGGCTACATCAATTATTGGGACCCGCGCGGCGACACCCGCTGTCCGGGTCCGATGATGAACATCACGAATTCGCTCACCGTCGGCGTCGTGGCCGCGGAGGTGCCGGTGAAGTTTTCCAAAGTCACCGACGGCACTTCACACACCATCCTGCTGTTTGAGCAGGCCGCCAGGCATCAATACTGGCTGTTCGGCAACTTGCAGCCCCCGGTCACCGCTGCCACCGGCACCGTGGGCTCGATCCATTGGGGATTCATCGGCATGTGGGCCAGTTGGGGCTCGCAGTGGGCCCGTTGCTGCAATCCCGACGGCACCGAGGACAAGACCCGGCAGTGCACCAATTACATCAATGCCAACAATAATGGCGGCATCTACTCGTTTCATTCCGGCGGAGTCAATGTGGCGATGGCCGACGGAGCAGTGCGTTTCGTCGTCGAGGGCATCAACAACGACGTGCTGCGGGGCATGTTGAGCCGCGAAAACGGCGAGATATGGGACGACCTCAGTGCCAACTAGTTTTGTGACGCGTTCTGGAACCAAAGCTTCGATGACTGCTCACCAACGCGGGGTTGCGATGCTCGCAGCGCTAGTCCTGTTGATCACGCCTGGCTGTGGAAATTCGGCGAAGCCGCGGCCGCCGCTACATCCGATCAAGGGACGCATCACGGTCGCCGGCCACGGAGCCGCTGGGCTGACCGTCACCTTCCATCCCCTTTCAGGCGATGTCACGCTGCTTCCCACCGCGACGACCCAGCCGGACGGCTCCTACACGCTGGGGACGTACGCTCCCGGCGACGGAGTGCCCGAGGGCGAATATGCGGTGGCGATCACGTGGTGGCAATCGGAGAATCCCGATGGCGACGCGCCGCAGGTCGATCGGCTCGGCGGACGCTACGTCAACCCGGCGACGTCCGGCCTGAAAGCAACGATCAAACCCGATTCCAGCCAGCTGGAACCGTTTTCGCTTCCGTAGCCAACCCTAATTTCAACCGGCAAGGCGACTCGTATCACGGTTTCGATTTCGCGATGAGCGCCCTGGCGATCGCTTCGTCGGCCAATCGCACGACGACGTCGCATGAATTGTCGCCCGCCGCTGGCGTCCGCTCCGAAACCTCGGCGTCGATCTCCGCATCGAGCAGCACGTTGCGGACCAGGTGGGCCTCCATGATATTGGCGGCCGAGTAGACGCAGACTAGTTCGTTCGGATCGAGGGTTTCGCTCATTCATCCAGTATAGCCGGTCCGCCGCCGTCCTCTCCGATTGACATCATCGCCGCCAGCGGATAGCTTGCATGCGTCGCATCAATACCCGCCGATGCGACGGGCTTGCCGATGAAAAAAGTAATGCGCAACAACCACGGGTCACTCGCGAGAAACTTTGCGATGCTCTCGATCCTGGGACCGGCCGATCGTCGCACGCCGTTTTGCGACCGCGTCAGCCGGCGCAACTTTTTGAAGATCGGCAGCCTCGGCCTCACCGGCTTGTCGTTGCCCAAATTGCTGGCCGCCGAGGGGCGGGCCGGGCTGGGCAAATCGAACAAGTCGGTGATTCTGATCTACCTCGTGGGCGGACCGCCGCACCAGGACATTCTCGATATCAAAACCCGCGCTCCCAGCGAAATCGCGGGGCCGTTCCGGCCGATCCGCACCAACGTGCCGGGCATCGAAATCTGCGAGCACCTGCCGCGGCTGGCCGGCATGATGGACAAGCTGGTGCCGATCCGCTCGGTCATCGGCGCGCAGGACGATCACGACGCGGCGCAGTGTTACACCGGCCGCCACCCCAAGATCGGCGTTCCAACCGGCGGCTGGCCGCAGTTGGGCTCGGTCGCATCGAAGCTACAAGGTCCACGCCAACCGAGCGTGCCGCCGTACGTGAGCCTTTGCTACACCGCGACGCACGGGCCATACAATGAGCCGGGGCCGGGCTTTCTCGGCCTACCCTACGATAGCTTCCGCCCGATGGGCCCCAGCCGGCAAGACATGGTGTTGCAAGGAATTACGCACGATCAGCTTGGCCATCGCAAGGCGCTGTTGGCAAGTCTCGACCGCTTTCGCCGCGAAGCTGACGGCAGCGGCAAGATGCACGGCATGGACGCGTTCACCGAGCAGGCGATGGGCATCCTCACTTCGTCGCGGCTGGCCGACGCATTGGATCTGTCGAAGGAAGATCCCAAAGTGGTCGAGCGCTACGGCACCGGCGACGAGAAAGTGCACATCGACGAAAACGGCGCCCTGCGCGTGCCGCAAAGTTTCCTGGTGGCCCGCCGGCTGGTCGAGGCCGGTGCCCGCGTGGTGACGCTCAACTACAGCAAGTGGGACTGGCACGGCCATCCGTACGGATCGTGCTTCGACCGCTGCAAGGAAGATCTGACCGTGCTCGACAAGGGCTTTTCGGCGCTCATCGAAGACCTGCACGAGCGCGGCCTGGACAAGGACTGCACGGTCGCCGTGTGGGGCGAGTTCGGCCGCACGCCGTTGATCAACAAGAACGTGGGCCGCGACCACTGGCCGCGCGTGGCCTGTGCACTGTTGGCCGGCGGCGGCATGAAAACCGGCCAGGTGATCGGCGCGACCGACCGCCTCGGGGGCGAAGCGGTCGAACGGCCGGTGACGTTTGCCGAGCTGTTCGCCACGCTGTATCACAATCTGGGCATCGACGTGAGTACGACAACCGTCGAAGACCTGAACGGCCGCCCGCAATACCTGGTCGACGGCAACGCCCAGCCGATCGCAGAGTTGGTGTAAGCGGTTTCCAGCGTCGCAGCGAATTCGACTACGACCGTGCCGTCACTGGCTAGCCAATGAGTCGAGCACGCGCTGTTTCTCCGCCTCGTATGAAAAGTCGTCATAGAGCTGGAAGGCGCGCTGCTGTTCGGTGAGCTTGGCGGTCTTTTCGGGCGTTCTTACCACGCGTTTTTGCTCGCCGACGAGCTGCTTGGCTCTCTTGCCGAAGACCTCGTCTTTCAGGACGAATTCCTCGCCCACACGTTCGCCCTCGGCGGCCAATTGCGTCATCCGATTTTCGATCATCGCTCCGCGCTGCACGAGTTGGTTCATGGAAACTCCGGCCGCGAAGATCTGATTGTCGAGCGTGCCGATCGCGGCGCGCAAACCGGGCGCGTGCCGGTTATAGGCGTCGCGCGCGCTTGCCGGGATATTTCCCTTTTCGTCCTTCTTCGGATTCTCGAGCGCTTGCAGTTGCGTGTACGCTTGGGATCGCTGGTTTTGCAGCAAGAGGGCCTGAGCCGACATTTGGGTGTAAGTATTTTGAGCGGCAGCCAGGTCGATGCCGAGCGTTTTCCATTCCGCGCGAAGTTGTTCGACGGTCTTTTCGGCCTGGCTCTTGGCTTCGGCGCGGGCCTTGGAAAGTTCGACCTTCTCTCCCTCGACCTGGTCGGCGGCCTGCTTCTTCTGCTCGGCCGATTTAGCGACGGCTTTTTCGGTGCCGGCCATCACCTCGGCAAAGCGGCCGGCCACGGCCTTGGACTGTTCGTGAAAGGCTTCTCGCCGCTCGCTGGTCAAACGCGCTAACAAGAGCGTCTTGTACTTGGCGCACACGGGTGCTTTGATCATCGATTTGCCGGGTCCCTCGAAGTATCCGATGACCGTGCCCATGAACTGCGCTGCTTCCGTGTAGGCGAGCTCTTCTTCGCCGTCGGCTTCGGCTTGTGGCAGGAGCTTGGCCAGCGTCTCGAGTTCGACCAGGGCGTCCAGATTCTTGTGCAGCGACAGCAGCAGCCAGGCCCGCGTGCGATGGGCCGGCAAATATTTTGGCTGCGACTGGATGAGCGCGTTGACGGCGGTCAATGCCTCGGGATAGTGATGTTCGCGGATCATCGCCAGGGCGTATGCGTACCGCACGCGATAGTCGTCCTTGGCCGACGGGGCGAGCTTGGTGAGTTGCTCTCGCGTGGCGGCGCGCGAAGTGACGGTCGGCTTGCTCGCTTCGGCAACGTCGAAAATGCGCAATGCCTTGGCCTTGACGTCTGCCTCGGCGGCACCCACGCCACAGGTCGGCAACGAAAACGCGGCAAGCAAGAACAGGAGTCTTCTCATCAATCGAAGCAACCTTTCGCCAGAAACGAGAATTCAGACCCAATCCAACCGCGACCGAATATACCTGCCACCGAGCTGAAATCAAAGCGTTCCAGCACAGAGAGGGTCGCGGTGCGATCTTTCTGAAAAAGGCGTTCGGCGATTTCTATTACTTCGTTGACGGCATCGAGGCATTCTTCGCGCTGCTGCGCGAGCCAACTTGTGCATAGTTCAACAGTTCGTGATACGGCGTCGGACCCGAGTCGGCCCGCTCGGGCGGATTGACCGCACGTCAACCCGCTTGAAAGATCTCGCGAAAGCGGGTCATGGCGGCGTGCGGATCGGCTTGTGGAAACGCCTCCAGGCCGACGACTCCTTCGTAGCCGGCCTCGTGCAGGGCTCGCACGACGTGCGGATAGTTGATTTCGCCGGTGCCCGGCTCGTGGCGGCCTGGCACGTCGGCCACATGCACGTAGCCGACGAACTTGCCGTAGTCGCGGATCGCTTGCGTGACGTTGCCCTCTTCGATTTGCACGTGATACACGTCCAGCAGCACCTTGATGCGTGGGCTGCCCACCAGTTCGACCAGCCGCACGGCGTCTTCGACGTGATTCAGCGGGTAGCCGGCGTGGTCCACCTTGGTGTTGAGCGGTTCGAGGCTGTACACAACGTCGTGTTTTTCGGCCAGTTCGGCAATCGTGCACAGACCTTTGTAGGCGGTGACCCAGCGCGTGATGGGGTGCGAGGCGATCTGGTGCACGACTTTCCCCTGGTGATCAATCTCGCCGGTCGATAACACCAGCTCGCGGCAGTCGAGCCGGGCGGCCACCGTCAGCGTCCGCTCGATTCCGTCCAAAAAGGTCGCCAGTCCGTCGGGATGCACCAGACTGCCGCCGATGTAGCCGGTGAAGCCGCCGATTGTGATTGCCGGGTCGTCGGCCAGGGCATCGACGTTCCGATCGGTCCAGCGCCAAAAGTCGACCAGGAACCCGGCCTCGGAAATCTTTCGCGCCCGCTCGACGAACGGCAAATCGCAAAAGAACGTCTCGGCGCAAACGGCTAAACGAAACATGGCGTTGATCTCCGCCGGTTGGTCGCGACGAATGTCGTTGCAAACGCAGACGCCGAGGCCAGTTGTCACAAGGTCCGCTGCTTGCAAGCTGTCGTATCGCGGTGGTAGTATCTCTGTCAAGACTCGAGTCTGGGATTTCAGCTCGGAGTGCGCGATGGCCATGAGCGAGAATTTCGTCACGAGTTACGCAAGTTACGCAAGACGCCTGGCGGGTCCATGGCTGGTCGCGATTTTTCTGAACGCGCTGGCGGCCGGCGCCGAGCCGGCGGCGCAGCCGGGTGTCTCCGCATCGACGGATTCGCCGATCTCCGAGGCCGACCGGCGTTTCTGGTCGTTCCGGCCACTTTCCCGTCCTGACGTGCCAAGGCCGCGCGGCGCCTCGCTCTCGCGTACGCCGATTGACAGTTTCTTGCTGGCCCGACTGGAAGCCATGGGGCTCTCGTTTTCGCCCCCGGCCGACGCCGCGACTCTGGTGCGGCGCGCGCACCTCGATCTGCTGGGCCTACCGCCGTCGCCCGCGGAGGTCGACGCATTTCTGGCCGACGACTCGCCCGATGCATACGAGCGGATGATCGACCGATTGTTGGCCTCGCCGCACTTCGGCGAGCGGTGGGGCCGTCACTGGCTGGACGTGGCGGGCTACGTCGACACCGTGGGCTTTGACGTCGACGCCGCGCTCATCATCCTCAGCGAAGGCAAGTGGTTGTATCGCGACTATGTCATCCGCTCGTTCAATGACGACAAGCCGTACGACCGCTTCCTCACCGAGCAACTGGCCGGCGACGAGCTCGTCGACTGGCGGCGAGCCGAGCATTACACGAGCGAAATCCGTGAAGCCCTGATCGCCACCGGCTATTTGCGAACCGCGCGCGATCTGACCCACGAGGACGTCGGCGTGATCAGGCAAAACTTCTTCGGCATCATGCACGACACGCTCGAGATCGTCGGCACCGGCCTGTTGGGCCTGACGCTCAATTGCGCTCGCTGCCACAGCCACAAGTTCGACCCGATTCCGCAGGACGACTATTACCGCCTGATGGCGACGCTGGCGCCGGCCTACAATCCCCAGGCCTGGCGTCCCGTCATTCCGTTCGAGCCGAAGATTAAGGATCGGGCTCTGCCCGACGTTTCACCGGCCGAGCAGGCCCAGATCGAAAAGCATAACGCCGAGATCGACCGCCAGCTCGGCGAGCTGCGAAATGAGCGCGCGGCGCTGCTGCGGCCCTACGAGACGCGCTTGCTCGACGAGCGACTGGCAAAGTTGCCCGAGGCGATTCGCGCCGACGTCAAGACCGCGCTGGAAGTGCCCGCGGACAAACGGACTGAGGTGCAAAAATACCTGGCCGAGAAGTTCAACGACAGCGTGAGGGTCAAGCCGGCAGACGTGACTGCGGCCTTGACGGAAGCGGATAAGGCTTCGGCAGCGCGCCTCGATGGGCGGATGGCCGAGACCGAAAAGGGGCGGCGAAACTGGGGCAAGATTCAGGCCCTGTACGACGTGGCTCCGCCGCCGGCGACACATCTGCTTGCGCGGAAACGAGGAAACGCCTGGCGAGGAAGTGCCCAGCGGATTTTTGCGCGTGCTGTGCCGCACCGATGCCGACGCGCTGGCCGAGGTCGCGCCGCGATTCGAGGGCACGAGCGGGCGGCGCACGGCGCTGGCTCGCTGGTTGACCGATCCCCAGTCGCCGGCCGCTGCTCTGGTGGCGCGCGTGATGGTCAATCGCGTCTGGCAACAGCTTTATGGCCGGGGCATCGTGCCGACGAGCGACAATTTTGGCGCGCAGGGCGAGCCACCCACCCATCCCGAACTGCTGGAATGGCTCAGTGCCGAACTGGTCTCTGGCGGCTGGCACATCAAGCCGCTGATGAAGCAGATGCTGCTCTCGACCGCCTATCGCCAGGCTTCGCACCGCGAGGCGGTCGCCGGGTCGCCGAGAGCGGCGGACGCGACGACGTTCAACAAGGAAACGACCAACCCGGAAGCGATTGACCCGGGCAACGTGTTGTTGTGGCGGATGCGGCTACGGCGGCTTGAGTCGGAGGTCGTGCGCGACTCGATCCTGGCCGTCAGCGGCAAGCTGAATCGCAAGGCCGGCGGTCCGCCGATTTTGATCAACGCGCGTCCCGACGGCATGGTCGAGGTCGCCAAAGATCGCCTGGCAGATTCGGCCGACGCTTTTCGGCGCAGCGTGTATCTGGTTTCGCGGCGGGCGTATAACCTTTCGCTGCTCACGGTTTTTGATCAGCCGCTGGTGGCGACTAACTGCCTGCGGCGCGACGAATCGGCGGTGCCGCTGCAATCGCTGTTGATGCTCAACGACGCCTTCGTGGCAGAACAGGCGGAGCACTTCGCGTCGCGTGTCGTGGCCAGTGGGGCGAAGTCCGCCGATGAACGGATCGAAGCTGTGTTTCGACTGGCTCTGGCCCGAAGACCCAATGCCGACGAAGTCGCAACTTGCCGCGAGTTGGTGGCCCGACAAACCGCGCTCTGTCAAACGGCCGGCATCACCGCCGACGCGGCTGCCCAGCGAGCGCTGGTGCAACTTTGCCATACCGTGCTCAACGCCAGCGAGTTTTTGTACGTGGAGTAGACAGTGTACTTGGAGCAGAATAGCGCTGTGGCCCTTGCCGAACCGAGCCGGCGTGCATTCCTTGAGCAGTCGGCTTTGGGGTTCGGCTCGTTGGCGCTGGCGTGGTTGCTCAATCAGGATCGCGGTTGGGCCAAGAATGCCGACGCGGCCGGCCCCGGCGGCAGCGACTTGCGGCCGCGGCTGGGCCATTTTCCGCCGCGGGCCACGAGTGTGATCATGTTGATGCAAGCCGGCGGGCCCAGTCAGGTCGACTTATTCGATCCCAAACCCGAATTGCAGAAGCGCGATGCCCAGGAATATCCCGGCGACGTGGAAGTCCTGCAGCCGGGCAGCGAAACCAAGAAGTTGATGGCCAGCCCGTTCCAGTTCCGCCGCCACGGGCAATGTGGCATGGAAATCTCGGAGCTATTTCCGCACATCGGTTCGGTGGCCGACGACGTGTGCCTGGTGCGCTCGATGATGAGCGACAGCAACAATCACCCTCAGGCCGCGCGCTGCTTGACCGCGGGCAAGATTTTTCCGGGCCGCCCGGTCGTCGGCTCGTGGATCAGCTATGCGCTGGGGACGGAAAACCAGAACTTGCCGGCGTACGTCGTACTGCGCGATCCCGACGGATACAACAACGGGGGCACGACGCTGTGGGAGAACGGCTGGCTGTCGGCCCTCTTTCGCGGCACCGAGATCCAATCGCGTGGGGCAGCGGTGCTCGACCTGCATCCAGCCGTCGCTCTGCCCGAGGGCGTGCAGCGAAACAATCTGGAAGCGCTGGCCCGGTTGAACGAGGAGCGCCGTAAGTTGTACCCGCGCGAGCAAGAGCTCGACGCGAGGATTCGCAACTATGAGCTGGCGGCGCGGATGCAACTGAGCGCCGAACGAGTGCTCGACATTTCGCGCGAGACGCCGGCCACGCGTGAGCTGTATGGGCTCGACAACGCGGTGACCGAGAATTTTGGCACGCGCTGCCTGATGGCGCGGCGATTGGTCGAGTCGGGCGTGCGGTTCATCCAGGTAATGGTGCCGGTCAAGAGCGGCGGGGCGCCGTGGGACCATCACGAAAAGATCAAGCCCGGCCTGGAGGCGCTCTGCCCGCAGGTCGACCGCGGCAGCGCGGCCCTGATCCGCGATCTGAAGCAGCGCGGATTATTGGACTCGACGATCGTACTGTGGACCGGCGAGTTCGGCCGCCTGCCGATTTCGCAAAAGGGCAACGGGCGCGACCACAACCGCAACGCGTTCAGCCTGCTGCTGGCCGGCGGTGGGTTCAAGGCCGGCCACGTCCACGGCCGCAGCGACGATTTCGGCTACAAGGCGGTCGAGGGCCAAGTCACCTGTCCCGATCTGCTGGCTACGATCCTGCACCAGTTGGGACTCGATCACGACCAGCTAAAGTACCTGCACCAGGGTCGCGAGGAATCGCTGACCGACTCGCCGGTCACCGGCGCCCACGTGGTCGGCGAACTGCTCGATTCGACGGCGAACGCGTGACGGCGGACTTTGTCTGCGAAGTCCTCCGGCCTGAACGATCGTTCAGGTTGAGTGATCGCTGCGGCCTATTGAGAATGCATGTGTCCGATCGCGGCAGCGCGGCGGAGACAAGTCACTAGAACTGGTTTCAAAACCGCTGGGGACTGTCCCGATTTTGCGCAGTCCTCGGAGCAAAATGGGACTGTCCCCCTCTCCGAAGCGGTTTTGAAATCAGTTCTAGCAAATTGCCATGGGGGTTTTCGATGACACGCAGAATTGTCTTGTGCGCGGCCGTTTGTCTGTGTGCATTGTCGAATTCGCTGCCGGCCGCCGAACCGAAGGCCAAGGACAATGAGGCCGCGCGCGACAAGAAGCTGCTGCAGGGCACTTGGGAGGCGGCAACGGTCGTCGTCGGCGGCGCGATGATGGTGCCGGGTGGCAAGATGATCGTCAAGGACGACACCATGACGTACATGCACGGAGCCAAGGAGGAAGTGAAGTTCTCGTTCAAGCTCGATCCCGTGCCCAATCCCAAACAGGTCGACCTGACCAGCGAAGAGACCGCCGACGACAAGGATTTCCGTCGCATCGCCAAGAATCTCGGCAAGGACGTGCCGGAATTCAAGCCCGCCAAGATGTTCGCCATCTACGCCGTCAACGCCGACGGCGAGCAGTTTGTCATGTGCATGGCCGCGCCAGGCGTCGACCGCCCGACCAAGCTGGAGTCGAATAAGGGGGACAAGGTGCGGCTGGTGCTCTACAAACGGGTTAAAGAATAATTGCACCACGACTCAGCGCGCCGCGGACCCGTCGCGGTTGCCGGCACGCGTCCTATCCGAGGTGAATCTTGCGGTCCGATCTGTTGCTCGCTGCGCTGGCCGTCGCGCTGGTTGGCGCCGCGCCTTCCAAGGAAGACGTCGCCAAGGAACTGAAACAGCTCGACGGCATCTGGATCATCGTCGGCGTGCACGTCCAGGGGAACGACCGCTCGGAATCGATTGCAGACCAGGATCGCTTTGTCTTTTCCGGCACGCGGTTGTCGATGTACACCGGCGGCCGCGAGGGGAAATTCACCGCGACGATCGACCCGAGCGCCAAGCCCAAGACGCTCGACATGAGTTTTGACCAGGACGGCCAGAAGAGCATTCTGCCGGCGGTTTATGAGATCGCCGGTGATTCGATGAGGCTGTGCTACGCGTTTCCCGACGAGCCGCGGCCCAGCGGTTTCACGACTAGGCCCGAGTGGAAGGCGTTCGCCTTCACCCTGCGCCGCGTGCAGCCCGGCGAGATGGAAAAGCTGACGGCCGCGACCGAAAACGGCAGGAAGCTGTTAGACCAAAGCAAGCCGGCCGAAGCCGCGGCCGAGCTGGAAACGGCGCTCGGGCTGGCACGAAAAATCTACGGCGAAAAATCGTACAAGGCCGCGCCGCGGATGGGCCTGCTTGCCCGGGCGTACCAGGAACAGGGTCAATACGTCAAAGCCGAGCCGCTGTACGAAGAGGCGTTGCCCGTTTTTGCAGCGGGCTTGGGCCCGGACAATGAAATTGTCGGCATTACCTGCGACCGGCTGGCGACCGTCTGCCAGGCCGTCGGGCATTACGCCCGCGCGGAAGAGTTGTTTCAGAGAAGCATCGCGATCTCTGAAAAGCAGTTCGGAGCCGACAACCCCGATCTGGCCAAGTCGCTCAATAACCTGGCGGCGTTCTATCAAACAACGGGCCAGTACGCGCCAGCCGAGGAGTTGTCCCTGCGGTCGCTCAAGATATTCGAGGATCGCTACGGCGCCGACGATCCACGCACGGCAATGATCATGTCCAATTTGGGAGTCCTCTATCGCAACATGGGGCAATTTCGCCGGGCCGAGACTTTGTTGGCTCGGGCGCTGGCGATCTACGAGGATTATCAGAAGGACGAATTGATGATCGCCAAGATCCTCAACAACCAGGGCGTGCTCTACGAGAACCTCGGACAGTATTTGAAGGCCATCAATTTTTTCTCGCGCAGCTTGAAAATCCTCATTGCCAAGCTGGGCAAAAACCATCCTGACGTGGCCAACTGCTTGCACAACCTGGCGCAGATCCAAATTGATTTGCTCGAGTATGACACGGCCGAGACGAACTTGCGCGACGCGATCGAGATCTATGACGTCGCTTACGGACCGGACAACTACTTTACGGCACGGTCAATCCACAACCTGTCGATGGTGGTGGCGCGCCGTGGCGACCTCAAGCGGCGCTCGAATTGGCGACGCAGGCGGAGAAGGTTTTCAAGAAGCGGTTGGATCCTGACGCCCCTGAAATCGGCTATTCCCTGATCCAGATCGGACGGCTACAGACGCTCAGTGAGAATTACGGCGAGGCTGAAAAGAATTTCAAGGAGTGCGTCCGTATTTTCGAGCGCAAGGATGCCGAGAATGCGGCGGCGATCGCTGTCTCCCTCGAAAATCTGTCGTTTGTATACCGGCGCCAGCTGCGATGGACCGAGGCAGCGGCCGCCAGCGAACAGTGCCACCTTGTTCTGCAACGCTATATTCGCGACGTCTTGCCGATTCTGAGCGAGAATGAGCAATTAGACTTCCTGGTAATGCGAGTGCACGCGAGTTTTCACTCTTCGTTGTCGATCGCGATGGAAAACCCCCATGACTCGATGATTGCCACGCGTTCGGCCGAATGGGCGCTCAACGGCAATGCACTGACGCAAGAAGCCCTGGCCCAAAGCGGATTGTTGGCTCGCGACAGTAAGGACAACGCACTCAAAAAGACGTATGAGAAATTACGCAGTATTCGCAAGGAGTTGGCCATGTTGACGCTGGCGCCGCCTCTCGCCGGGGTTGCCGATGATTGGGCCGCTCGTCGGCAGGCATTGACCGACAGTGAACATGACCTGGCGAAACAGATTGCAAATGGTGCCGGACGAACGACGCGTGCCGAGCCCAGGGTTCGGCTGACTGAAGTCCGCAAACGGCTGCCGATGGATGCAGTGCTTGTCGAGTTTGCGCGCGTCGATTCGACTGTGTACGAATGGAAGGAACTGGATGACTTTCCGCCCGCACGCTACGCCGCCTGGATCGTTCCGCCAACGGGCAAGGGGGACGTTCAGTTTTTCGATCTCGGTGAGGCGGACAAAATCGACGACGCGATCGACGCGGCGCGCGAGGCGATTGTGACGACGGCACTGCGCATCGGCCGCGTCGGCGAGGTGGGCGCGGTCAAGGAGCTGGCGCCAGCGATGAAGGCACTCGCGGCCCTCACTTTCGAACCGCTTGCCGATTCGTTGAAAGACTATTCGCACTGGGTGCTTAACCCCGATGCTTCGCTGTGGCTAGTACCCTGGTGCGCACTGCCGCTGGGGGAAACGCAATTCGTGGTCGAGCGGCACACGATCTCGTACGTCGTCAGCGGCCGCGACCTGGTTTCGCCTGCCGCGACAACCCGCGCGACGGCGCCGTTGGTGCTGGCAAATCCCGATTACGAAATGCCTTTGGGCCAAGGTGCAGCCGGCAAGCCAACGGACGTCGGCGCGGCGGAGGACCAACGCGCAGGCCGGGCGCCGCTCGACGTATCGCAACTACGGCATTGGGGTGCGCTGGACGGGACGGCAGACGAAGCCAAAACGATTGTACCGCCACTCGCCAAGTATGCCGGCACGCAGCCGCTGGTGCGCACCGGCCGCGAAGCCCGCGAGGAGGCTTTTAAGAACGCCAACAATCCGCGCGTCCTGGTGCTCAGCACGCACGGATTCTTTCTGGCCGACCAGCCAGACGCCGCCGTGCCGGCCACTCGCGGCGGAACAAATCTGGATGCCCTCGAACTACTGCGCCCGAAGCGCAAAAAACACAATGACGACGCTCCTGCCGACCCTTTGGAAAACCCGCTGCTGCGTTGCGGGCTCGTTCTGGCCGGCGCCAATCACGCGGCCGACGCAACGGCCGACGGCGAGGATGGGATCCTCACGGGTTTGGAAATCGTCGGCACCGACTTGCGCGGCACCGAGCTGGTCGTGCTTAGCGCATGCGAAACGGGCTTGGGGCAGGTCCGCAATGGCGAGGGAGTAGCCGGTCTTCGCCAGGCCTTTCAATTGGCCGGAGCGCGGACCGTCGTGGCCAGCCTGTGGCAGATTCCCGACTTGGCAACCGCCGACTTGATGGGTGACTTCTTCGCTCAGATGGTCACCGGCAAGCAGGCGGCAGAAGCGCTGCGCACCGCGCAACAAGCGCGCATTCAAGTGCGCCGCAAGGCCCAGGGAGCAGCCCACCCGTTCTACTGGGCCGCCTTCACCTCGACGGGTCCGCCTACGAAGGCCGCCGCGCCCGCGAAGCGTTGAGCCTGTTGGCTTACTGGGGGCATTATCGCCAATCGCCGCTGAGCTCGAACGCGGCCCAGTAGGCTGGGCCGAGTCGATCGTCGGCGTCGGCGTCCTGCTCGCGGTCGACGCGTTTGATCCCCCTTTTGATGCCGTCGCGCAGCATTGTTAGCTGGGCCTGACGCAAGGCTTCTGCCTTAGACATCTTTTTCGTCCACAGGTTGTCGTAGAAGTCGATCATCAACTGCCGGGCCGCTTCGTCGCCGAGCTTCCACAGGCTGGCCACGACGCTGCGGGCGCCGGCCGTCTGAAAGGCCCGCTGCAGGCCGAGCAGGCCCTCGCCGCCGGCCGTTTCGCCAAGCCCGGTCTCGCAGGCCGACAGCGTGGCCAGCTCGACGTCGGCCAGATTCAATTGCGCGACCTCGAGCGCCGTCAGAATGCCGTCGTCGCAGTCGGCGACCACGTCGTGGTTGGCGCCGGCCAGAACAATTCCCGACAGCAGGCCGGGGTGAAAGCCCGCCAGATCTTGCCGCGTGACCCACTGCTCGGTCGACGGCTCGGCCGATCGCGACGTGGTCGCCAGCGCCGAGCGCAGATCGGGCGGTGCAAAGAAGCCGTGCGTGGCGAAGTGCAAGTATTGATACTTGCGGGCCGCCTCGCGAATCCGCTCTTCGGTCGGCTGCTCGTTGCGCAGCGCCTTGACCTGGCCGTCGGGAAAACGCCGTTCGAATGAATCGCGCACCGTGACGATTTCGGTGCGAGTGTTCGGCAGCACGTCCCAATGCGGCAACGCGCCCCTCGGCTGCCGCGAACGGCCGAGCGGGCTTCGGCCAACAGCGTCGGCTCGCCGGCGGCCGCCCCGTAGTCGACCTCGCCGACCAGCAGCAGCGACGGCTCGCTGGCGAGGTGATTCTGGTCGGCCGCCAATAGCTCGGGCAATAGCCGCGGGATGGGCACGATCGCCACCGTCTTGTCCTCGATCAGGTAGCGCGACTTCGCTCCGCAGGGCAAAGCGGGCCAGGGAAATCGCGCCAACGCGCCGTCCGGCGAGACGAGCATCAACCGCGCTTCGGCGACGTGCGGCGCCAAAGGCTTCCAAACCAGACGGCGCAGTTCGTCGAGGACATCTTTCGGTGGTTCCGTTTGCGCGTCTTGAGGCGTGGCGTCCGCGTCGCTGCCGGGCGCGAATCGCCGCCGCCAACCGTCGACGGCCAGGCCGATCGGCGCGGCCGCTCCCAGCTCAACGCGAATGACGCCCCGCTCGCGGCGGACCACGAATGCCACGACGCGCCGCTCGCCGCCGTCGTCGTCCTCGGGCTTGAAGGGGGTCGTGTAGTGCGTGTACTCCAACAGGTCGACCAGCGCCGCGTCGGCCGGCAAGGCGGCCGCAACGTCGATGGCCGTGCGCTCGCGCTGGGCCAGTTGCAGCCGAAAGTCGGCGCTCACGCCCGCCAACTGCCGCTCCAAGCCTTCGATCTGCTCACTCAGCGCCGCCAGCCGCTGGCGATGCGCTGCTTGTTGATCGGGGGTCGCAGTCATCCGCGAACGGGCGGCAAATTCGCGCCCTGCCCGTTCCAACTCGCCAAACATATGGGCCACCTCAGGCCGCTGGGTGGCCGCAACGCGCAGCCGGTGGACCAGCGATTGCCGCGCCGAGACGGCTCCCTTCCAGGCCAGAATCTCGGAGTAGGCTCTCGCGGCCGGCGAGTTGGCTCCCGCCGTGATGGTCAAATAGTTGTCGAGGTAGAAGCGCACCGCTTCATTCATCGCCAATTGTTGATGCTCGGATTGGACCGCGGCGGTCAACTCCAACGCATTGCGCATGACGTGAAGCGCCTGCGTCGAGAGCGCATCGGCCTGGGTGTGATCGCCCATCGAGTCGTACATGATGGCCAGGTTGTTCAGTCCCAGCGCGAAATCGGGGTGCTGCTCGCCCAGGGCCTTCTTGCGAATCTCAAGCGACTGCCGGTAGAGCGGCTCGGCGCGCGCGTAATCCTTCATCAAGGTGTACAAAAGCGCCAAGTTGTTCAAATCGGTGGCGCAGCGCGGGTGTTGTTCGGACAAAGCCTTCTTGTCGATGTCGAGGGCCTGCGTGTAGAGCGGCTCGGCCTTGGCGTAATCGCTCGTCTGCCGGTAGAGCTCGGCGAGGTTGTTGAGGCTAACCGCATAATCGGGGTGGTCGTCGCCCAGCGCGGCCTTGCGGATGGCCAGCGCCTGCTTCAAGAGCGGCTCGGCCTTTTCGAAGTCTTCCATCGCCGAGTAAAGCATGCCCATGCTGCTAAGGCTCACGGCGTAATCGGGGTGCGCTTCGCCCAAGGTTTTCTTGCGGACCGCGAGCGACTGCTTCAACAGCGGCTCTGCGCGGACGTTGTCGCCCGTCTCCATGTAGAACTCGGCCAGGTTGTCGAGGTTGGTGGCATAATTGGGATGTTCTTCGCCCAGCGTTTTGCGAGTCAGGTCGAGGGCCTGCTTGAAGAGCGGCTCGGCACGGGCGTAATCGCCCTTCATGAAGTAGAGCGACGCCAGGTTGCTCAAGCTGGCGGCGTAATCGGGATGCTCGATTCCCAACACCTCCTTGCGAATTTCGAGCGACTCGATATAGCGCGGCTCGGCCTGGGCGTAATCGCCCATCTCGCGATAGAACTCGGCCAGGTTGTTGAGCAGTGTGGCGTACGTCGAGTGCTGTTTGCCGACGAGTTTCTCTTCGATCTCGACGGCCCGCTTATGGAGCGGTTCGGCTTGCGCGTAGTCACCCATCGTCGAATAGATCATCGCCTGGTTATTGAGGCTGGCGACGTAGTCGGCATGTTGCTCGCCGAAGCATTTTTTGCGTATTTCGGCGGCCCGTTTGCACATCGGCTCGGCCCGCGCGTAATCGCCCTTGGCGTGGTACAGCAAGGCCAGGTTGTTCAAGCTGGTGGCATAATCGGGATGCTCGCGACCGCCGATCAGTTTCTGCAGCTCGATAGCCCGCTTGTAGGCCGGCTCGGCCCGCGCGTAATCGCCCGTCTCGCGATAGAGCTCGCCCAGGTTATTCAGGCCGATCGCGTACGCGACGTGCTGCTCGCCGAACAGCTTTTTGTAGGTCGCCATTGCGGCCGTCTCCAGCTCGACGGCACGGCCGTAGCGCCCTTCTTCATAGGCGGCAAGCGCGCTGCGCTCGACTTGCTCGGCAAGGGAGAGCTCGCGGAGATGGGTTTTGTTGAGCTTCGATCGCAACTCAAGATTGGCTAAGGCCCGCCGGACGTGCGCGACGCGCCAGTGGCGCTCGCCATGCCGCTGGGTCGCGATTTGCAGCAGCTCTCCGCCATGCTGGCGAGCCGCGGCAAAGTCGTTTCGCCTGGCGTGCAGCGTCGCCAGATATTCCATCGAGTCCAGCAGTTCGTCGCTCTGCGGGCTTGCTTCGCGATCGGCCGACACCACCTTTGCAGCCGCAACGACCGCCAGATCGAGCTTGCCGTCGGATTCGAGCTCGCGGGCCTCTTCCCAAAGGCGCGATCGCCGCGACAGCCGTTCATCGCGATTCGCTGCGCCGTCGGCTGGCGGATCGGCGACCGCCGGTGGTGGGACGCCGACCAGAAGCATCGCCGTCAGCGGTGCGATGGCCAGTAGGAAGTTCCATGCCCGAGCTAGCGCAGCGCCAGCTATTTGGGATTCCACGCGTCGGACTCCCAGGCCGCCGACGTCGAGTCGATGTTCGTCATGAAGGCATCGATCGTGGCGCGCAAGACTGCCGGCTTGACGTCGGCGTTCTGCAGCGGTCGGTAGATGTAGATCGTGTTATATTGCGTGCTGTACGCAAAATACGAAGGCCAGACATTGGCTTCGGCGTCGAGCAACTTGAGCGCCGAGGCGAGCGGCACTTTGGTTGGGTCGTTGACTTTAGTCAGAAACACCGATAGCCAAATCTTCGACTTGTCGGGGCTGAGATCGAACGACACGCTGATGGTCCAGATGCCGCGCGTCACATTCGCGGTGATGTACTTGCCGCCGTCGGAGTATTGGCCCACTTTCGGTTCATAGCCCATATTTTCGAGCATGGTGTTCATGCTCTCGACGGTCAGCGCTCCGCTGGCCGCCGGAGCCGGATCGCCCTTGGCAATGTCCAGTTTGAATCGCGAGAAACGGGTGTTGGCCTGCGCGGGCGACTCGACACCCAATTTGACTTTGCCGGTTCCAGCGGCGGCTTTGACGCCATCGGCTGCCATGACCGCGGATTGCAGCGAGGCTCCAACGACCATACCCAGCATGACCACCCAAGATGTACGGCGCATAGTTGATTCTCCCGAAAGGAAAACGTGACCTCGTCGAAAAGTGAAGCTGGCGAGCGCTGCCCGCCAACCTGGTTGCCGGCAGTCTGCGACAGGTTCGCCGAGGGAAAGTATAACGCGTCTGGGGCCACGTTCTACACGCCTGAAACTTTTTTTTGGGCGCCGCGTGCATTGGCCGAAAAACGGGATTAAACTGGTCGAAATCCACCCCGCGTCCGCGGTGTTGGGGGAGGGCTCGTCGCCTGCCGTCCGTTCGGCTTTGTATCTACCCATTTGTCGCTTGGGCATTGTTTGGGAGCGGTGAATTCGATGCGAAACTTCAACGTGACTCGTCTGGCGGCGCTGGCCGGCGCGACCATGCTGGCCGGCGCGACATTGCTAAGCAGCACGCTCGGCGCCGAGCCCAAAACCGCGCCGCGCGCCAGTGCGGCCCAGGGGCGGCGCATGTCTCCAACGGCAAGCTTGGACCCGCGCGAAGTGCGGGCTCTGGCCGCGTTGCGCGTGGCGCTCCGGAAGTTACCTCCGGCGTGGTTCCCCAAGGCCAGGCTTTTTATCTGGTGCATAACATCGAGTTCACCAGCGTCGACAAGTGCGAGAAGTTCGACGTCGAGAATATCTTTGTGTTTAATCGTCTCGACAAATTCGCCGACGCGTTTGTGCTGGCCGAAGAGCAAAAGCAGTTTGACGCGACGATCGCCGCCATGCGTGCCGCCGAGGGTTACGTGTGGGACGAGTTCGCCGGGTCGGCCAGCGCGCCGCCGCCGCGAGTCGGACAAGTGACCGCCAGTCGCGCCACGCCCGAGCCGATCGTGCGCGGCGGAGTGGGCGCGCTCAAAGGAAAGGGCGTGATCATCGTCGTGGTCGACACGGGCCTCGACTTTCGCAATCCGGACTTCGTAACGTACGACGACGCGGGCCAGGCCAGCTCGCGGCTGCGCTACTTTTGGGATACGACCAGCGAGAGTTGGGCCTCTGGCGAAATCGGCGGGCCGACTCCGGTCACGTTCCCCAACGGCACGTCGATCGGAAGGTTGTATTCGCGCGACGACTTGAATAAGGATTTGCGCTCGGTCAAGACGCTCATTCCGGTATGGGACGCCGACGGTCACGGCACGTCGTGCGCCGGCGTGGCGGCCGGCAACGGCAACAACAGCAAGGGCCGCTACGTGGGCGTCGCGCCCGAGGCCGAGATCATCGGCATCCGGCTTGGCGACAGCCTGGAATGCGCCTATCTGCTGAACGCCGTGTGCAAATGGGTCGACAAAGTTGCCGGCGACACGCCCGTCGTGTTTACGTGCAGCTATGGAGGCAAGGACAGCGGCCACGACGGCATGCGGATCGAAGATCGGCAGCTCAGCGCGCGATTTCCGTTGACGGTGGCTGGCCGGGCGATCTGCATCGCGGCCGGCAACGACGGTGGCAGCAGCGAACACGCCGAAGTCTCGTTCGGCGACGCCCAGCACGCCGCCACGCTGCGCTGGAAGTTGCCCGCCGGCGGTTTTCTCTCGGTCTACTACAGCACGTCCGACTCGACCGACCTGCGCTTTGTGCCGTCCGGCAAGCTCGATTTGAAGGAAACGGGCACGGTCAACAAGCTGACAGGCCAGTACGTGTCGAGTTTCACGGCGCCCGAGGGGGAAGGCGAGCTGCAGTTGTACACCGCCAGCGGTAAGACGATTGCGGCCGACGCCTACCTGTTCAGCAAGGGTTCGGTGAGGTTCGGTTTTGACCCGTCGTGCTCCGCGGTCAGCAAGTTGATTCAGTCGCCCGGCAGCGCGATGAACGCCATCACGGTGGGGAGCTACGACTGGAACGATCAGTTCGAACGTCACGGCAAGCTGGCGGCGTTTGGCGACCCTCTTTATGACAAGCCGCTGACAATCGGCGCCCTGAGCGGATACTCGAGCGTCGGCCCGCTGCGCAACAACGACGCGGTGAAGCCCGACGTCGTTTCGCCCGGCCAGTACTACGCCGCCAGCGCGGCGCGCAACACCCGCGCGACTCGCGACACGACGGGCCAATACGAACTGTTCAATGGCACCAGTGCGGCCACGCCGTACACGGCCGGCATCGTGGCGTTGATCTTGCAAAAGAAACCCAAAATCACGCTGGGTGAGCTCAAAGAGTTGCTCAAAACCAGCGCCACCCAAGACCGCTTTACCGGCCGGGTGCCGAATCCGAAATGGGGCCACGGCAAGCTCGACATGGCGGCGGTCAAGAAGGCGCTGGACAGCCTGAAGTGACGGCGGCAACGCATTGCCGCAATGACGATCCGCTCGCGCAGGCGGCGCGGTTACTTGTCTTTGTTCAATTGGCTTGGCATGACGCGCCACGAGATGACTTCGATCTGGTGGTCGCCCAGTTCCCGCGAGTCGCCGCCGCGGCGGCCGCCTTGGCCGTACATCGCGTTTTTCAGCAATTGGCCGAGCGGCGAATCGAGGGCCCGAGCCGCGGGGTCGTTGCCGCGGCGGATGGGCAGCGTAGGCTGGTCAAGCATCCTGAAGTCGATTGGCTGGCCCACCCCCGGTACCGCGATGAGCACCATGTGTTCCATTCCTGTGGTCGTTTCGTCGACGATCCCTCGATAGGCCAGAAACGGCGGGTCGGTGCTGTAGATCCGCTTCTGGATGGCGCCCTTCAGCGGGAACTGGGTTTCGATTCCATAGCCGGCGTCGACAAACAACAGCGTTGCATCGACCGGTTCGTCGCCGCAGTTGGTCAAACGGCAGCCGAATAAGTCGTCCTTATGGAACTGGATGCCGTTCTTTTGCCATGCGATCGGTTCACCGCCGACCCGGTCGTCCTTGTCGTGCAAGCGTACTAATTCGAGTTTCACCTGGCAGGCGTTTTTGGTTTGGCGTAGGGGTACTTCGCGCGCGGCGGCCAGCAGGTTTTGGGCTCGCACGATGTTGCCCAGATAATCTTGCAGGCTCGCGCTCAACTTGTCGTCAATGGCGATCGGTCCAAAGCGGGGTGTCGGTGTGTTGCCGGTTTCGTCGATGCCGCTGCCGGGCTCAAGCGTCAATTGCTTCCCCGCGGCGCAACACCCAATCGGCGCCCGCGCGTTCGCTCGAGCGGGATACCAAACCGCTCGATGCTTCCAGCGTCATTAGTGCGGCCGCCACCCGGTTGCGCATCGTCGGCTCGGCGACGTCGATGAACACGCGCAGCTTTCGCAAACCGTAGTCCATGAACGCGACTTCGCAGCGAGCTTCCCGGGGAAAGGCTTTCGCGGCCGGCGCCACTTCGTTGTATCTCGTGCTCGTGACGGTCGAGGCGACGCTGCCCAACTGAGTGATCTTCACGTAACCTAGCGGCTTGTCGCCGTCGGCTACGTCGGGGGGCAACACGGCCAGAATTGTTCCCGCGGTCAGTCCGTGCAGACTGCCCGCGTCAATGTGCATCTCGGGCGCCACGTCGACCAGTTTGATTGCCGAGCGTTGCGGCCAGCGTTTGAATCCGATGACCTCGTTGGCTTCGTCCTGGCCCTCCAGAAAGGGCGTCGGCAGGGCTTTGCCGCTCCGCGTGTAGGCGGCTTGAATGCGCTGGGCCAGCTCGCGATACGTCAATTTTCCGCGGGCCTGCGTCAGCACTTCGTTCACCGTGTACGTCAGCACGCCGTACTTCTGCAGCCTCGGATTGTCGGGTGGCAGGACCATCTCGATCGTCGATTGCTCGGGTTGCGAGGCGTACAGCACCGCGACGTTTTCCAAGCTGGCGGGCAGTTGCGTCGCGTCGACCGCTTCTGCCGCAGGGCCGCCGCGCGTCCGGGCCGGGCCAGTGTCGCGCTCTTTCAAGGCCTTGAGCATTGCCGGCGGTAGGAGCTTTTCCACGGGGGCGCGGCGTTGCACCTCTTCGTCGGGGCCGCGAACATTGTGCCCGAATGACAGCAATCGACGATGATCCATACGTGTGCTTTGCGATCGGCGATTTGTTGCACCCAGGCCCCCAAGTCGTTGTCGACGATTCCGCCTGGACAACTGCGCGTTTGCTCGTCGATTTGAGCGGCGTCGGCGCAAAGAAAAAGCTCGTCGAAGCCGTCGGGCTCGTAATTGTTGGGATCGTTCGGATTGAGGACGGGAATCTTGCTCCCGTGACCCGATAGTAAGATCACCACCTGCTGGCCTTCGGCCGCGTTCTTGGCCAAACGCTCGAACTGAGCTTTGATGCTGTTGCGCGTCGGACGGCGTGACTCGTCGCCGGTGATCTTGGCTTCGGCCTCGGACAGCGTGACGATGTTGTCGTTCAGAAAACCGAAGCGGCCGGTCAACAGGGTGCGCATCAGCATCACGTCGTTTGCCGGGCCTTCGAGTTGCTGCACGTCCAAGTTTGGGTAAGCCGTGCAACCGACCAACAGGGCACGGCCCTGGGGGAACGGCGCCGGGCCAAGGGGCGGTTCGTCGGCCAGAGCGCCGGCAGCAGCAATCGCCCACAAGAGGACGAAAAGGCGATGGCCCGACATTTCGCGCGCTCCGAGAGGTTCCAGCCGGTAAGTTTTGTTGTAAACGAGGCCAATCGGTCCGTCAAGAAACGCTGTCACGCGTGCCCTGCCGCTCCCTATTCTGCGACGAGAAATCAGTGCCAAAATTCAGACCATCATCGGCCGCGGTCAGACAGCACGCCACCTGGCCAAGCACATCACAAATACTTGTTTGACCGTTGTGCCGTCGAGGATGATAATCGAACGGAATGATCGATCGTGTGGCCGGCAACGCAATGGAGGTCATGGCTCGTGTTTTCGTTGATGCCAACTCGTCGACGCGTGCTCCAGAACGGCGGCATCGCGCTGCTCTTGTTCGTCGCCTGGCTGTTTGGTTTGTCCAATATTGCCTCTGCCGAAGAACACGCGGGCTTCGTGCTCGACGTGGTCGGCACGTGGTACTTGGAGGGCGCCAAGCCACAAAAGATTGCCGGCGGCGACAAGCTGCCCGCCGGCGGAGCGATCGCGCCGAAGCCTGCCGATCCCAAATCACGCCTGGTGGTCTGCCTGTTCAGCGGGAAGACCAAGACCTATTCCACGAAGGACACGCTGCCCAAGCGCGGCGAGCCGTCGCGCACCGACAAACTGATGCGCGCGATCTCGGGACATTACCACGGCGGCATCGTTCACGCGGTGAGCCGGGGCGAGGACTTGAGCGATTCGGTCTTGCGGTTGTCCGACGGCAAGCTCGAAGTGGCGCCGCTGGTCAGCGGCCTGCGGGCTGACACCTACCTGCTTCGCTTCGCGCCTGCGCAAGAATCGACGCCGAAGGACGCGACGGTCACGCTCAAAGTGGACTGGAAGCCGCAGGCTAAGCCGATCGTCGAAGCGGCGGGGCTCGCAAGCGGGCTTTACCGCGTCCAACTCCTCGATAAGCGCACCCGGCAGCCGGCCGGGTCCGAGGCGCTCGCTCTAATCGCAAGCGCCGACGATTACGACGCCGCGCTGCGGACGCTTGACGAAGTCAAAGCCCTGACGCAAACGTGGGACGAAGAAGTTCGCAAGGTTGTTGGCGTCGATGTGCTGCGTGCATGTTTGGAATCGCTGGCCAATCCTCAAGCCGAATGACCATTCGCGCAACGCCCGTGTCGAGATCTTGCCGCATGAACACCTTGCGTCGCCTGCTGCTGGCAATCGGCATCGTGCCAAAGTCCCCGCGAGAGCCCTTTTACAAGCCGGTTCTGCGCGCCTTGCCGACGATGGTGATCATGACGGCCATCATGTTCGTGCTCGACACGCTGGGCTGGCTCAAGGGGTTCGAAACCGCGGCCATCGACAGTCTGCTGATGGTCAAAAGCGCGCCCGCGGCGTCGCAGGTCATGATCGTCACGATCGACAACGAGGACTATCGTGAGATGTTCGGCGGCAAAAGTCCCATGAATCCCGACGCCTTGGAGCGGCTGCTTTCGGCGATCGCCGCCGGCCATCCGGCCGTGATCGGGGTCGATTTAGATACGACGGCCGCGCCGTTCGCGTGCTGCAAGTGGCCGCCTGCCGTATGGGCTCGCGATGCCGACTTGACCACCGAAGATGACGCGGAGCCTTCCAGCCGGGGTTCGCATCCGGAGACCGAATATCTGGTTCGCTTGCCGGTGCTGGGCGGCGACATGCGCGAAAAACTGGACGACGGCCAACTCACCACCGAGCCCGCATCGGGATTGGTGGTCTTTCCGCAGGATTTCGACGGCGTGGTCCGCCGCTACCGCCGCGAATTCCTTAGCGACAGGGCGGATCCCCCCTCGGAACTCGAGGGTGAAGTCGACACGCTTCCATGGGCGGTGGTCAAAGAATACGCAGAATTCCTTCGCGCTCACGGCGACGGTGACAGCGCCGAATGCCGACGCATCGAAAAGCTCCAGCGCCAGGGCAAGGCCCACGAATTGGTGCTCAACTTCGCCGGCGATCGTTATCACTTCGATCACTTTGCCGCCCGCCACATCCTGGCGGGATCGAAAACCCCATTTTGGGATAACAACGCGCCGGTCCGCGACATGATCGTGCTGGTCGGCGGGACCTATCGCACGGCCCGCGACGAGTACGTAACTCCCGTTGGACGGATGTACGGCGTGGAGCTGATTGCCCAGGCGATCGAATCGGATTTGCGCGGAGGAGGCATTCGCGAAGTGAATCGAATCCTGGCCTCGGTGCTCGAGTTCGGCATGAGCATCTTGCTGCTGTACGTCAATTGGCGATTTCCGGGTCGATACACGGCTACGATCAGCCTGGCGACCATTATTGGGCTGTCGATGTTGGGCAGCTTCCTGGCCTTCCACGCGTTGGCGTACTGGTTCAACTTCACGGCGGTGCTGGTGAGCATTTGGATTCATACCCTCTGGGAACAAACGAAGGAGCGCCGCGAATTGCGCCACGAGGTGGAGTCGCTGCGCTCCAAGCTCGCGGCACACCAGGCCGGACCTACGCATTGAGCGCACGTCTTGCCAGGCATTTACCGATGTGCATCCCTGGACGTTTGACAGAAAGGGAGTTGTCGCCATGATCCGCTTCGCATGCATGCTGTTGGCCGTGACCGCGCTGTGGCGTCCGCAAAGCCCGCATCCCCTCGACGACGTGCTGGGCAACCGCAAAATGTCGGCCGACCGCGCACAAGAATTGATCCTTGAGTCCGAGGAGTTTCGCGTCGTCGTGAAAAAAGCGGTGCAGATGGCCCACTGGCACTCGCGCGAAGACGGCGCGCCGAGCTACGCCCAGTGCCTGCGCCGCTCGATTGCCAACCAACTCAGCGGCGACGGCGCCGATCCGCCGCCCGAAGCGCCGCTCGGTCACCATCCGATCGAAAAGACAATCAGGCCGGGCGCGAGCGCCGCCGCGGTGATCAAATCGCTGTCCAGCAGCGCCGCTTTCGCGACGCTCATCGAAGCCGCCGTCAACCAGGCCCAACCTCTGAAAAAGGGGGACGCCGGCTTCACCTTCGGTCAAGGCGTGCGCGTCTATCTGGGCAGCGCTCTGGCGGAAGTCGACCAGGAAGCCGAGCCCAAGGCCGAGGCGCCGCCGGCGCCGTCGGCAAAGTAACTTTGCTGAAACTCGCCCGGCGCATCGGGGAGACTCAATGAACGCGACTTCGGCGCTGGCGGCGGGCAGGCCTGGGGTGCGCTGTTTGGCGCTGGCTGCGGTTCTCCTGTGTGTCGCATCTTGTCAGCGGCCTGGCGCTTCGACCGCGCCGGCGCCGGCGGACGATCGCGACGAGCCCGTCGGCAAATCGCGCGGCGCGAAGAAACTGCCGGAATTGGGTCCGGGCGGCGAATCGGCACCAGGGGGCGAATTCTATCGACGTCAATGGGCGATCATCGCCTGCGTGAAAAGCTACGACCAGGACAAGAACGGATATGGGCCGCTCGATTTTTCCGTTGCCGATGCCCGCGAAGTTCGCGATATGTTGCGCGATGAATTCGGATTCGCCGCGGCCGACACGCGCTATCTTGAGGATCGCGCGGCCACGCGACAAGCCATGCTCGGCGCGCTCGACTCCTGGCCGCCGCCAGGCCAGGTCAGCCCCGACGATTGCCTGGTGTTCTATTTTTCCGGCCACGGAGTGCCGTCGGGCGACGATAGCTTCTTATTGCCGATTGACGGTCGCGCCGACGATCTGCCCCTCACGGCCCTATCGGTGCGAACCGTGCGCGACGCTCTCCAGAAGTGCCCGTGCCGCCACAAGCTGGTCATTCTCGACGCCTGCTTTGCGCGGGCCTTGTTCCGCAAGTTTCCCGAGGAAGCGACGGCGGCCCCTGCGCGGACGGCCGTGGCCGACAACGCGTTTTATCTTGGTCGGCCGGCCTTCGTGGGGCTCACCGCCGGACGCAGCACCACGGTCGACGACGGCGACCCCAAGGTCGGTCACTCGCCGTTCACGGCCGCGCTGTTGGAGGCGCTGAAAATTCGGGCCGACACGCCGCGAGCCGATCACGTGTTCAATTTCCGCCTACTGGCCGCGCAAGTCGAAGCTGCCGTGTCGCGCGCCGGCCGCCAAACGCCCGAGTGGGGATATCTGGCCCCCGGCGACGGCGACTTTCTGTTTCGACCCGTACTCCATCGCGTCACCAGCCGCGAAAAGAGGCGCAGGCCAAGTATTCCGAAAAGCTGGTGGCGGCCCGGCAGAAGCTGTCGACCAACCGCGCGGAAGCGGCCCGATTGTTAGACGCATGCCCGAGGAAATGCGCGGCTGGGAATGGAATTTTCTGCACTTGCGCAGCGAGCGCGGAAAAGTCGAGGGGGTCGAGCCGTCGCGCGCGCCGCTGCGGTCGCTGGCGTTCAGCGGTGACGGCCGCTGGCTGGCGATCGGCAGCGGCCAGGGTGCGTCGGCTGGCGGTTTGCGCCTGCTCGAAGTGCCGACTCGGAAATCGCGCGACGTGGCCCTCGCCGGCATCGAAGTCGTCGCACTGGCGTTCGATCGCAAGTCCGAGCGCCTGGTCGTGGCCGTCGACGATCAGTTGTCGCTCGTGAACGTCGCCGACGGCGCAGCGATCTGGCGAACCAAGGCCCACGCCGCGGGCTGTAGCGCCGTGGCGACGGCGGGCGACTTCGGGCAAATCGTCACCGGCGGGGCCGACGGCCAGGTGCTCCTTTGGAATGCCGACGACGGCAAACCGGCCGGTGAGCCGCGCCGCTGCCCCGGGCCCGTGACGAGCGTTGCAGCAAGCGCCGACGGACGCTGGCTGGCAGCGTCGAGCGGAAAAGCGGTCACGCTTTGGAATACGGCGTCGGGCGAATCCAGTTTGATTGTGCGAGCGGCCGACGTCCGTGACGTGGCGTTTCGCGGCGACGGCCAGCAGCTCGTCACGGTCGACGCGCAGGGCGGCGTCATGTTTCGTGACCTTGGCGCCGGTGCCGACGTGCTGGTGCGGTCGTATCGCCACGACGTGAAGCGGGCCGCGTGGAGCGCCGGAATTGATTTGCTCGCCCTCGCTCTGGCCGCGCCACCGAGCATCGAGCTGTGGAAGCCGTCGACCGACGAGGGCGTAGCCGAGTTGGCCGGCGGCGACGGGCCGATCGCGCTGGCGGCCGACGGGCGCTTGCTGGCCCTGTGCGAGAGTCCCAAAAACCTGCGAGTTGAGCGCCTCGGCAGCGAATCGTTACGACGCGTGTACACAGGCCATCAGGCACGCGTCAACCAGGTGGCGTTCGGTCCCAGCGGGCTGGCGGCGAGCGTCGATGAGTCCGGCATGTTGCATGCCTGGAACGCCTGGAGTCTTGCCATGCAATTCGAGCGCCGAGCTCACGCATTGGCCGTTGGCAATGAAGCAGTGTCCGGCGGCAGCGACGTTGTCGCGGCGCGCAGCGTGGCCGTTGATCGAGCGGGCAGCACGATCGCCACCGGCGGCACCGACGGCCGCGTGAAATTGTGGAACGCCGAGACCGGAGAGTGCGTGCAAACGATCGACTACGCCGACCAGCGCGATCAGATTTCGGTTCAATGCCTGGCGTTCGATTTGCAGGGCGCGGCGCTTGCGGGCGGAGCGAACGACAAGTCGGTCAACGTCTGGCGACTGCCGGGCCTCGAACGCCGGCTGCGATTGGCCGGGCCAGGAGAGCCGGGCACGTTTCACACGCACAGCGTCAACAGCCTGGTCTTCTTCGACGGCGGCAGGGCCATTCTTTCCGCGGCCGCAGGCATCGCCGAGCCGACCAGCATCGAGTGGCTCGCGTGGCACGTTGACGACCGCAGAATTCGTTTTTCACGCGACGCCGGAACCCAGAAGGGATTGCTCGGCTCGGTGACCGCCAGTGCCGATGGCCGGCGTCTGGCGGCGGCCGGGCCTGGCGATCGATTCTGCGTGTGGGATGGGCCCAGCGGACGGCTGCTCTTCGAAGGCCGGCACGGCGCCGCGACGGCCACGCGGACGCTTGTCACCTGCGTGGCCTTGCATCCCGCGGGCAATCGCCTCGTCGTGGCGGGCAGCGATCGAACGATTTCGTTGTGGGATGTGCCGAGCGAAATCCAATTAATCGCCTTCGACGGCTTCGACAAGCAAGTCCGTTCGCTGGCCTTCAGCCCCGACGGCCACCTCCTGGCGGTCGCGTCCGGCAGCGATGTCCACGTGCTGGCCGATGTGGCGGAAAAACCGTCAGAGTCGATTGACAAGTGAGCGATCCGGAACTGGACCGCAGTACGTCAGCGCCCGCGCGGAACCTGTGCTTTACTTCAGCGTGTATGACCCTTCGTGATCGAAGTTGATCGGGCGCGGGCTGACCACGGTTCGGTCGCCCCAACGGACGGAGTACCAGTACTTTCCGCTGACGTTGACCATCGTGGGGTCGGCCACGCGTTGCCATTTTGGCGGTCGGTTTGCCGCCTTCGCCAGCCGCGACTCGACCGTGTGCAGCAAGAAAATCTCACCACCCGGGGGCTGCGTCACCAGCGTCACGCCCCCCATTCCGCCGGCTGCCGCGTTGGATTGGGCGACCAGGTTGCTGCGACGAGCCAGCGCTTCCATCTCGCGATCGTAAATTTTCCAGATCGTGTCGTTCATGTCGCGCAGTTTATTGAGCCGCGCTTCATGCGGCTGCTTCGCGTCCTCGGCCACGGTGATTTGCTGACCGATGACCGCTTCCACTTGCTGGAACACTTGCCGCCAGAAGTCGGCGTTGCGTTGATAGCGGTATTTGCGGATCACCTCTACGCGCAGTTGGTTGTCCATCGGGATCTGCATCAGGTTCTCCGGCGCCGTGGGATCGGCGTCCAGGTTGACCTCGAACTCGATTTGCGCGCCCCGAGATAGTATCCCAGGGTGCCGTTCTCGACGCGGATCACCGGTTCAGAGATCAATACCTCGTCGCCTTCGAGCGCTCGCTTCGCCACGTCGCGAAGTTGAGCGTGCTCGATGGCCCAGGCGCTCGCCGAGAACAACGTCAGAAGCACGAAACTCGCGCCGGCGCATGCGAGGAACCTTGTGGCATTCACAACTGAACGCCGAAAACGGGCCGCAGTGATCATAGTTTTACCCTTTCGGACAATGCCAACGGATGGCCCGGATTCTACCGCGTTGGACAAATTTGTCGAGAAAGATTTTGGCCGTAGCGGCCCGCGCTTGCTGGCGGAGGAGTGAGCGCAAGTTGATCCCCCTTGCCGCCTGGCCCATACTGGGTCCGGGGAAAACAGAATCATGCGAAGTATTCGGCGATTGACGGTTCATTGCGGCGCGTGCCTCGTGGCGCTGGTGGCGGCGCTCTCGACGCAAGCGTGGGCCGACGAGCCCGCGGCGACGCAAGTCTTGCCGCGCGTGCCGGCCACCGAGCCGGCCGACGTGGGGCCGACGTTTCGCGTTCTGCACGCCTTTCGCATGGACCTGTTGGCGGCCGAGCCGCTGGTCACCGACCCGGTTGCGCTTGCCTATGATGAGAACGGGCTGGCTTACGTAGCCGAGATGAATGATTACCCCTATACCGACAAATCGAGTGACAAGCCGTTCGTCGAGCGAACACTCGATCGACCGATCGGGCGGATTCGCGTGCTCGAAGACGTCGACGGTGACGGCCGGTTCGACCGCAGCACGGTTTTTGCCGAAGGGCTTTCCTGGCCGACGGGCCTGGCCTTGTGGAAAGGCGGTGTGTTCGTCGCCGCCACGCCCGACGTGTGGTACTTGAAAGACACCGACGGCGACCGCCGTGCCGACGTGCGCCGTGAGGTTTTTACCGGCTTTCGCAAGTTCAACGTCCAGGCGGTGATGAACAATTTGCAATGGGGGCTCGACCATCGCATCTATGGAGCCGGGGCCAGCAACGGCGGGGCGATCCGCCACGCCGAACGGCTCGATGCGAAACCGCTGACGCTGGCGCAACAGGATTTTTGCTTTGACCCGCGCGACGAGGCGATCGAGTTGCTCTCAGGCGGGGCCCGCTTCGGCAACACGTTCGACGACTGGGGAAACCGCTTCCTGTGCAACATTCGCAACCCCGTGCAGCACGTCGTGCTGCCGCGCACTTACCTGGCCCGCAATCCGTTTCTTCCGGTGAAGTCGGCTCTGCACGACGTGGCCGCCGCGGGCGACACGCTGCCGGTCTTCCGTGCCAGTCCCACCGAGCCCTGGCGGGCGATGCGCGCGATGCGGTGGGCCAACGAAAGCGGCCAGAAATATCCCAAGAGCGAGACCGTCGCCGACGGCTATTTCACGTCGGCCAGCGGCGTGACGGTCTATCGCGGCGCCGCCTATCCGCGCGCGTTTCAGGGCAACGTGTTCGTCGCGGAAGTGGCCGGCAATCTGGTGCACCGCGAGACGCTTTCGCCCGACGGCGTGACCTTCGTAGCCAGGCGAGCCGACGAGCGGGCCGACTTCGTCGCCTCGACCGACAACTGGTTCCGGCCCGTGAACTTCGTCAACGCCCCCGACGGCACGCTGCACGTGCTCGACATGTACCGCGAGACAATCGAGCACCCCTGGTCGATTCCCGATGACATCAAGGCTCTGGTGGATCTGGAGAGCGGCCGCGATCGGGGGCGCATCTATCGCCTCTCGCCGAGCGGTTTCAAGGCCCCGCCGCAACCCAAGTTGGGCGCAGCCACGACCGAACAACTCGTCGCCGTGCTGGAAAACCCGAACGGCTGGTGGCGCGACACGGCCCACCGCTTGATTTTCGAGCGGCAGGATCGCCGGGCGGTCGACGGGTTGCGAAGGCTGCTGACGGCAAGCGATGTGCCGCTGGCCCGGCTGCATGCCTTGTGGTCGCTGGCCGGTTTGGAAGCATTGACCGGCGACGACCTGCTACGTGCGCTGTCGGATGCGGCTGCCGGAATTCGCGAACACGCCGTGCGCCTGGCCGAAGCGAGGTTCGCCGGCTCGCCTGCGCTGCTCGAGCGGGTACTTGCTCTGTCCGACGATCCGCAGCCGCGCGTGCGCTTTCAGGTGGCGCTGTCGCTGGGCGAATCGCGCGATCCGCGCGCGGTTTCGCGGCTGGCGTCCCTTGCCCGGCGGGACGCGGGCGACCCCTGGATTCGCACGGCCGTGCTCAGTTCGACCACCGAGTCGGCCTCGTCGCTGCTACTGGAGCTGATCGGCGACGGCGAGTTTCGCGGCCAGCCGCAGTCCCGGTCGATGCTGTACGATCTGGCCCTGATCGTGGGGTCGCGACGTCGGCCGGGCGAAGTCGCAGCCGCGCTGGGCGCGGCCGCGGCGCTATTGGCCGAGGAGGCACACGACGCGAAGCTTTCTCTGGTGCTGGGACTGGGTCAAGGTTTGAAACGGGGCGGGACGAACCTCACCGCGACCGTGTCCGGTGTCGGCTCGAAGGCTAGCGCGGCGCTCGTTCGAGATTTGCTGGCCAAGGCGATTGCTGGTTCGAGCGACCCGGCGGCCGAGATCGACGATCGGTTGCGCGCGATCGAGTTGCTGTCGTGCGGCGAATTTGACGCCGTGCGGCTGGCATTCGAGGCGCTCGATTGATCCGCGCCAACCACAGCCGCTCGAGCTGGCGGCCATCCGCGCACTGGCCGGCTTTCGCGACGCGGCCGTGCCCGAGTTGCTGCTGGTTCCCTACCGCAGCCTGACGCCGGGAGTACGGGGCGAAGTCATCCAGGTTCTACCTGGCGCGGACCGAATGGGCGGCGCGGTTGTTGGCGGCGGTCGAAGCCGGCATCGTATCGACCTCGGATATTCCGTCGGTGCGAAAGTCTCTGCTGCTCAAACATGCCGACGCCGAGGTCCGACGGCGGGCCGAGAAGTTATTTGCCGCCGAGGCGCCGGGAGCGAGGACCGAGGTGCTGGCCGCCTATCGCGCGGCGCTGGCTACGGTCGGCGACGCGGCACGCGGACAAGGAATCGTCGAGCGGGAATGCCTCATCTGCCATCGCCTGGGCGAGCGGGGTCAGGACGTGGGCCCGAACCTGCTGGCCGTGCGACATCGCTCACCTGACGAGCTACTCACCCACATCCTCGATCCCAACCGCGAAGTGGCGCCGAATTTTGTCGAGTACATCGTGTCGCAAGCCGACGGCCGGGTTGCCACGGGCATCATCGCCGCCGAAACCGCGACCAGCATCACCCTGCGTCGCGCCGAGGGCCAGCAGGAAACGATTCTGCGAGACGACATCGACGCCATCGCCAGCTCGGGCCGCTCGCTGATGCCAGAAGGTTTCGAGAAACGCATTACGCCAGCCGAAATGGCCGACCTGCTGGCGATATTGTTGGGACGCAAATAGGCGACGCACATCCATGATGATCTGGGACCTGCATTGCCATCTGGAAGGGGTCGAGGGGCGCACGCCCGACGAGCGGATGGCGCAGCTCATTCGCTACGCCGATCGCATGGGTATTGAGCGGATCTGCGTGTACATGGGCTTTCCCTGGTCGACGCGCCCGACGCCCGAGCAACTGCGCGCGGAGAATGACCAGGTGATCCAGGCCCTGTCGCATTGGCACCATCGGGCGTTTGGATTCGTCTATGTGAGCGCCGAGCACGTCGAGGCCAGCCTGCGCGAGATCGAGCGCTGCGTCGTCGACGGGCCGATGGTCGGCGTGAAGCTGTGGGTGGCCGGCAAGTGCTCGGCGCCGTCGATCGATCCGATCATCCGCCGGGCCCAGGAATTGGACGCGGTGATCTTTCAACATACGTGGTTCAAAACCGACGGCAGCACGCTGGCCGGCGAGTCGACGCCGCTCGACCTGGCCGAACTGGCTCGCCGCCATCCGCAAGCCCGGCTGATCTGCGGGCACACCGGCGGCACGTGGGAGCTGGGTATTCGCGCGATTCGCGCCACGAACAACGTGTCGGTCGACCTGGCCGGATCCGATCCGACCGCGGGCTTCACCGAAATGGCGGTTCGCGAACTGGGAGCCGAACGCGTGCTGTATGGCAGCGACGCGGGCGGACGCAGCTTTGCTTCGCAATTGGCCAAGGTCCAAGGCGCTGACATCTCGGACGAGGCACGGCGCTTGATCCTGGGCGAAAACCTGCGGCGGTTACTCACACCGATCCTCAAGCACAAGGGGATCAAAGCGTGAATACTCGGATGGCCGACGCGGGAGCAATTATCGACACGAACGTCTCCGTGGGTCGGTGGCCATTCCGCCGCGTGGTCGGCGACGAAGTGGCAAAGCTTGTCGACGGTCTCAAGAGCCATGGCGTCATGCAAGCCTGGGTCGGCAGCTTCGAGGGCCTGTTTCACCGAGACCTGACCGGCGTCAACGCACGGCTCACCCAATCGTGCGCCGCCGAGGGGCCTGCGCTGTTGACGCCCTTTGGATCGATCAACCCCAAGCTGCCCGATTGGGAAGAAGATCTGAGGCGCTGCCGCGAAGAACACCACATGCAGGGCATCCGCTTGCATCCGAACTATCACGGCTACACGCTGGCCGATCCGGCCTTCGCGAGTTTGCTTTCGGCGGCTGCTGAGCGGGAGCTGATCGTGCAACTGGTGGTCAGCATGGAAGATGAACGGACGCAAAACAACCAATTTCGCGTGCCGCACGTTGACTGCGCCCGCTTGCCGCGCTCGTCAAGGAGCGACCCCAACTGCGGCTAGTAGTATTAAATGCTTTTCGCGCACTGAAGCTTGAGCAGGCCGCGACGCTGGTCGAAGCCGGTCGGGTATGGTTCGACATCGCGATGCTCGAAGGCGTGGCGGGCGTTGGTCGGCTGGTGCAGACGATCGGCGTCGAGCACGTTCTGTTCGGGTCGCACGCGCCGCTGTTCTATTTCGAGTCGGCGCTGCTGAAAATGCGTGAGTCGGAACTGCCCGGCTTCCAGGCGCAGTCGATCCAAGCCGGCAACGCCCGCAAGCTGCTGCCCGCCTGAAGTAGCGAAACCCTCGGCTCAGCTAGTGCGCCGCAACGCGCGACCGGCCGTTGTGGCCCTTATGTTCTTTGGCGGCGCGCGGTTGTGCAGTATCCGCTGCCTTTCCGCTTGGGGATTCGTGCCGCCCAAATACCAGGGCCGAAAGTGGAAGGGTAGTGATTGCGCCGACCGCGAAAAGCGTCCAGCCGACTGCCCTGCGCTGTTCCAGCGTCATCCGTTCGCCGAGCAACAGCGCGATCCCTGCGCCGAGCGCGCCGCGAGTTCCGGCGATCAGGCCGAGTTCCGGCAGCGAAAGAGTCGTGTGTCTCATGGGAGTTCTCCTTGTATTAAGCGGTCCCGCTGCGCACCTCCATTGCGCAGCGAGTCCAGACGCAGCCGTGCGAATGGTTGGATATCAATGGTGCTTGAAATACTGTACGGCCCGTTCGTGCTCTTGCGCGGCCGCCCGCGTGCCGAACGTGCCGAGGTTGCGCCGTTTGCCCGTCTGCGGGTTTTTCTTGCGCGAATACAGCCGATGCTCGCCCGACTTCAGTTTGCGAATCATGGTCCAAGGCCCCACCTGGGGATGCATCTGGTCCGCGCGATCCACTAGCGATGCAGAGCAAATCATATACCAAACGGCGACACGACTACGGCAGTTTTCGAGTGAGTACGCCGTATCCTGCCGGGCAAAAAACCCTCGATGACGGTGCGAAGCTTTTGCACCGGCACGTGACACGCTCACGGCGAGCCGGGCGCCTGGGAATTGCCGCCGCCAAGCAAGTACGCCAGCAGGTCGAGCAGCTGCTCTTTCTCAAGCACGTTCACGATGCCCGACGGCATGTTCGACGTGTCGAGCTTTTTCCGCGCCATGATGTTCGATTTCGCGACTTCTATCGGCGGGTCGGTGGCCGAGGCCCCGCGCAAGACCACGACGCGATCGTCCTCCCGGTCGACCCTGCCGGAAACGATCTCTCCGTCGGTGGTTTCAATCAGGTAGTTGGCAAATTCGTCGGCCACGACCTTCGACGGCTCGAGGATCGATTCGAGCAATTCACGCGCGGCGATCCGCTTGCCGACGGTGCTCAAGTCGGGGCCGACGGTGCCCCCCTCGCCGTCGAATCGATGGCACTGCGCGCAGCCGGTCTCTCGAAACGCGGCCTTCCCCTTCTCCAGCGATCGGCCTGCATTCACGCCATCCAACGCGGGCAGCAGATCTTGCATCCGCCAATTCTGCACGATGGGTTTGTCCGGCTTCAACTGCGAGATCCAGTCGCGCATCAGTTTGACTGCCCGCTCGTCGACCCGCGCCGTGACCAAGGGGGGCATCTGGCCGCGTCCGCGCCGTGAAAGGCGATGCACCAGCACGGACCGGTCTGGATCGCCGGGCGCCACCAGCATTGCGTTTTCGATGCCGAACGTATCGTGTTGCGGCCGCGCGCCGACCAGGTTCAATTTCTCGCTCGTCGACGTGGACAACAGGTTCATCTTCGAATTGCCGCCGCCGGCGTCGACGTGGCAAATCGCGCAGTTGACGTGCAGGTAAGCCCGCGCGCGCGATTCGAGATCGCGCGTCTCGTCGTCCAGCTTGGCGAGTTTGCCCAGCTCGCCGGCCGGCTTGGGCAAGGCGGCGGTGAATACTCCGATGTGGTCGAGCGCGCGCAGTTGATTGTCGCGCGCTGTGCCGTAGTCGTGATCGCGATTCAACTGGGCCTCGGTCAGACCCAGCACGAAATTGGCCGCGCGGCTGTGGCACGCCATGCACTCTCCCCGGCTCGGAAATCGCCATGTCGCCGCGTGCACGGCGTCGCCGGCAGTGTTCTGGGCAAGGTGGGCTTCGGCCCCTTCCTTTTCCACCAGGACGGCGTCGGTTTGTTGATCGTTCCAACGGTACGAATAGCCGGCCCATTCGCCTTGCTGGCGTAGCATCACGCGCGTTTCGACGCGAAATCTGGTTGTCGGATTGCCCGGTTCGCGCTCGACGAAGAGCGACTGCACCAGCGCCGTTCCGTCCGGAAAGCCCCAGCTTCCGCCTGACTTGTACTCGATCTTCGCACCTTCGGGCAGTGCGATATAGCGCTCGGCATGCGCGCCGTCGGTCCAGCCGGACACGTTGACGGAGTACGGAATCAGCCCGCGTTCGACGCGATGCTCGGCCGCCGAGGCCAGTAGTCCGGTGTCGCTCAAACGGCGCGGAAACGGCGAGGTCGATTGGCTTTGGGGCGACGGCACGAGTCGGTACAGGCCGCCGCCATGGTCCGCCACCAGCAATTCTCCGCGCTGGTCGACTCGGAACGCCGCGATTTGCAACGAAGTGTCCGCCAATTCGCGGTGCCACTCGACCTTCTTGCCATCGTGCTTCATCCCCCAGATGCGGCCGCTCGAGTAGTCGCCATAGATGTACGTGCCATTCAGCTCGGGCAACGTCCGCCCGTAATAGACGACGCCGCCGGTGAGCGATCGAAACTCGGCATGGGAATGCTCGATGGTCGGCGGCACGAGCGGCGTTGGTCCCCGTTTGCGCTCAGGATAAAATGCATGGCTTCCCTCGTATGCGCTCCAACCGTAATTTTCGCCACGCCGCACCAGGTGCGCGGTTTCCCAAAGATCCTGGCCATTGTTGCCGACCCACAAGTGCCCCGTTTTCGCATCGACGCACATCCGCCACGGGTTCCGCAGCCCGTAGGCCCAAATCTCGGCCCGCGCGCCCGGCGTGTTCACGAAGGGGTTGTCCGATGGCACCACGTAGGGCTGCTTGTCGCCACGTCGATGGACGTCGATGCGCAGCACAGACCCCAGCAAGTCGTCGAGTGTTTGGCCCGAGTTCCACTCGTCCGAATCGCTCGTGCCGTCGCCGGTGGTGAGATAGAACATGCCGTCGGCTCCAAACGCCATGTCGCCGCCGTCGTGGCCGGTGGAGCGCCACTCGATGAGGACCTCTTCGGACTTGGGGTCGACCCGATGCGGCCCTTGGCGGCCGACCGTGTAGCGCGAGATGCGATTGGTTCGTTCGGTGTCGCCGGTTGGACCATTGCTGAAGACGAAAACCTGGCCATTGGCAGCGTAGTCGGGATCGAAGCAGAGCGAGTACACTAGCCGGCGGGGAACCTCGAAAAACGGCTCGAACTCGCTGGTGGCCGGGTCGTCCTTGAAGCGCACGATGCGCGACGGCTTGTCCGCTTCACCCCCTTGCAGCACCACCAGCAATCGGTCACTGCCCGGTTCGTCAACGATGTAGACCGGCGCCTTCCAGGCGATGTTGGTGAACGTTTTTTCGACCGTGTAGGGCAGGGGAGGCTCGGGCGAACCGACCAGGCGCGACGTGGTCCACGGGATGCGGCTTTCGATGCCGAACGGCGCGACGTCGTCGGCCGCCCGAACGACGCACCCCAAGGGAAACGCGACCAGAAGCGAGCCCGCAAGCGCCGCCAGCGACGACGGCATCCGCGGCAACGACCGCTGGTCGGACAGGCGCCTTCGGTGGTACGTCCCACAATTCATGTTTCGTCGAACGTCGCTCGTTGGGTCGGCCCGGCTGACCGGGGAATTCATCCTGCGAGTCCCGTTATTGTGTTCACAAAGCCTGGCCGAAACCAGCCCCGCGGCTCTGTAGGCCTGCACAGGGGCGAAGGCCAAGATCGGCATCGGAGCCACGGGAGGCGGGTGAGGTGACATGCGGCCCTAACGAGATTCTCGCGTTTTTCTAACGCGCAATCGCGTTGACGCGACTGCGAACCACCGTTAGCGTGCACGCTTTCAGAGTGGTCTTCGGGCCCGCAAGTTGGAAGTTCGGCAAGGACATCGCCGCTAATGACTGCAAATCGAGATTGCGCACGACTTCTGCTGGTTTTGGTCCTCATATTCTCCGGTCGTGCCGCGCTTGCGATCACTATCTCTCCGCCCCAGCACGTCGGCACCATTTCGACCTCGACGCTCAGCGAAACCTCGGGAATCGTGGGGAGCCGTTCGCTTCCGGGCATCCTGTGGGTTCATAACGACTCGGGCGACTCGGCCCGCTTCTACGCCATCAATGCAGCCGGTGCTCTGCAGGGGACTTTTTCGTTGACCGGCGCGACAGCCACCGACTGGGAAGATATCGCCATGGGCCCCAAGGCCGGGGGCGGGAACTATCTGTACCTGGGCGACATCGGTGACAACGATGCGAATCGATCGCAGATTGCCGTTTATCGCACCGACGAGCCGCAAGTTGCGACCGGCGGCACGATCGCGGCGACGGGCTACAAGAAGGCGTTGTTGCAATATCCCGGCGGGCCACGCAACGCCGAATCGCTGATGGTCGACCCCTTGACCGGCGATCTGTTCATCATCACCAAGACGCCGAGCGGACAGATCTATAGCGCGCCGTCGACCATCTTCAATACGACGGGGGTCACCCAGCTCACTTCACAGGGAAACCTGATTGTCGGGCTCGACAAGCCGAGCGCCGCCGACATCTCGCCCGACGGTTTGCACATCTTGGTCCGCGACCGTTCGACGACTGCCTATCTCTTTGAGCGCACGCCGAGCCAAACGGTTGCGCAGGCGCTGCATGGTGCGGGCATTCCGGTCACGCTGGCGGCGGAAGAGCAGGGCGAGGCGATAGGCTGGGCGGCCGACGGCAAGGGCTTTTACACGGCCAGTGAATGGAACGGGCAAGGCCCGCAGCCGCTGTACTTCTACGCCTTTAGCGTGCCCGAGCCGGCCACGTGGCAGTTGGCCGTCGGTGGTCTGTTGGCGCTGGCCGCCGCCAGATTCGGCGCGCAGGCCCGTACGAGCCGGCGGCGGAATACTGGCGCTGCTTGAATGGGTTACTCGGGGCGGTTCAACTCGTCCCACAGCGTCGCGAACCACATTAGCCCCGCCCGGCGCTGGCCGATGCCTGAGAAGTGTCGCCTGGTGCCCACGCCGCCGCGGTTCTCGCCGCCAAGAATGTCGGTATCCGGACCGGGGCGAAAGCCCCTCATGATCCCCAACTGGTCGATCGCGGCACGGATGCGACCCTCGCCCTGTGGGTCGTTGTAGACCGTCGGATGAAGCGTCGATTTGGCCAGCAACCAGGGCGGGTCGAAGCCCCACTGCTTGGAAAGGGCTTCGCGGATCGTGACCATATTTTTGACATAATAGTCCGTCGCACGGTGCTCGATCACGTCCGACTCTCCCTGCTGCCACAACACGGCCCGAAAGCGGCCCACGCTCGTGCCAGCCGCGGCCAACTGTTCGTACAGCTTCTCACCGGGCAGCCATTGCCGCGTGGCCGTGCCGCCGACCGCGACATTGACGAAGCCGATCGGAACGCGGGTCAGAGGCAGCAGCAGGTTGCCGGTGGTGGGCCAGATCGTGCCACCGTCGCCGGCGTTGGGTTGCGGGTCGTTGGCGACTCGCCAGCTCTTGTTGACCGCGTCATAGGCCACGACACGGCCTTGCGGATCGTCGACTTTGGTCAGTTCATCGTTCGCACCGACCGCATAGGATTGCCCGGCAACGACGAACAGCTCGCCGACGCCGATCGGCTCGACGGCGCCCGCGGCCACGGCTTGGTCGCCGCGCCTGGCGCGAAGTTCGAGCCGATACCAGCCTCCGCCGGGAACGCGCGCCGCGCCGGACCAGTCCTGGTCTCGAAGCTGGCCGTCAGCCTTGGCCCAATCGGTGCCCGCGCCGAAGGCGCCGGCGAGCGGTACGGCGCGACATTCGAACTTGGTTTCGCCGTCGACCAGACTTTTCGCCGCCGTCAGATTCGCCTCGACGGGGACTTGTGCAAAACCCAGCGCGGGCCCGCCCGGCTCGTGTTCATGTGCCCGGCGCGGGTCGAACTCCTGTCGTTGCACGACCTGGTACGGCCTCGGACTTCGCAACTCAACCCGCGCCGGATCAGCCGCGCCGATCATGCGCGGGGTGCCGAGCAGCCCCAAGGTTGCAAGAGCAAGCGCGGCGCCACGCTGCGTTGCGATTACGACACGATGTTGTTTTGGCATGGCAAGGTGGTCCCAGGCGTGAGGAGCGAAATCCATCGCGGTGCGCAAACGGCCGATCGTTTCCTGAAGATTTGTCCAGCAATGGGCTCGAATTCCCAAAGCGAAGTATGACGGCCCAGACCGCGACAGAAAAGCCCCGCGACTCGAGACCATGCCACGCAGTAAGTCGACGTTCAAGTCCACTGCCCCGCGCGTTCATCGGCGCCGCCTGGCTTGGCTGTGTAGGCGACGAACGAACAGCCAGCGCCAATGAGCGTCGGCCTCGGCCACAAGTTCGCGCAAACATGCGACGACAGCCTGGCCAGCGAACGTGAGTCGCGCGTGAGTATGGATCAAGTCGAACGCTTCGGCGATCTCGTCGCGCACGTCCTCGCCGACGGCAAATGCGTCGTCAGACATCTGCCAGGGGAGGCCGGCAAAGCCGCCCTCGTGAAAGCGCATCAGCAGCCACCATTCGAACAGGTGCACGTACGGAACTTGAAAGAGCGTGCGGACGCTCAGGCTGCGGCCGTAGCGAGCGATCGTTGGGGTCGTTTCGCCCGGGTTTTCCAAAAACTGCCAACCGTGCGTATAGGCGACGTCGTCGATCAGGTAATGCAGCGTGTGACCCAACTCGTGCCCCAGCCACATGAAGCAGTAGGGGCTGAGACGCGGTTCGTCGCGCGAAGTATATTGGACGTTGAAGCCAATGACGCCGGGAGAGGTCGGCACTGAAAACGAAGCAATTTGTCCGCCAGCGTGAGACGGAAGCTCGAAGCCATGGATCGTGCGGATGCACTGGCAAAGCTGATCGTGAACGAGCGGAGCATTTCGCTCGATCGCCATCAGCAACGTCCCGACGATTGCGCCAGTCAGCTCGGCATGCGAGGCCGGAGCCTCGCGTGCGATCGGCGCGAAGCGGATCCGCGTCGTACCCAGTTGCGACGCCCGTTCGAACCGCGTCCGCGTTGGGCCTGGCGAGAATTCCACGGCGGCCGAGCTGCCGATTTCCAGGTTGCCGACAAACATCGCGTCGAAGATTCGCCGCGACATGCACACGAGCGGGTACGATCTGGGATCGGGCAGCGACCAGCGGGCCTCGTGCTCGTCCAGATGCAGGATAATCGTCTGGTGGGCAAGTAGTTCGCGTCCCGCGCCGTGCTCGTCGAGCAACACGAGTGTCCAATCGCTGAATGGGAAGTGGATGCGGCCGTAATCGTCGGTTGCCAATTCGATTTCTCCGCACCAATCGCGACACCGCCGCAGCAGGACCGCGGCTACCACATTGCCCAGCAGCCCGCGTGCGAGCGACGCCTGGTGCTGCGGCGGCGCGTGATAACATCCGGGGGCGACGGCGGCGTCCCAGCCGGCAAGATCGTCGGAGGCCGGCGCGAGCGCGTGGAGAGCCTCGACAAACTGCGGATCGTCGAGCACGAATCGTTTTTCGGTCGACGAAGCGGGACCGCGCAAGTATCCGACAAACGCGTCACGCAGGCGATCAAGCTGCCCTTGATGAGCGGCGCCGGCGGAGTCGAGCAAACGCGCGTGCGATCCGGCGGCCTGTGCCAGCAGATGGCGAGTGTGCGCAGTGACGGCGCCCGGCGGCGCGAATAACTGCGCGCGAGAGCGTGCGCGGTCATAGTGGTACCTCCGCGTCTCCCTCTGTTCGCAAGAAAGGAACGCACCCGAGGTATCGCTGCGGCGAATATCGGCGCGCGGCGGCAGCCGCGCTGTATCGCCCGACTCAGTTCCCCGCTGTAGATGGCGTCGCCGCGCAGGATCCGCCGCGCAGCGCAATCGCATGACACGATGCACCGCTCAGCGGTGCAGGCCTCTCTCCGCCAACGCGAGAATCAAGACGCCGTGGCTGTTTTCAATACGAAGTGCCGCCCAATGCCACGGACTTCACAAGGCCTTATAATAACATGCGGTATGAGACAAAGCGATGAGACAATGCGAATGGTCCGGCCTGAGTATTCTCCCTATGCAAGACCCATATCCGCGTCGAGGGTGGTCAAGATAAGGTTGCGAACCGGGGCCACCAGGGTCGATTTGCTTTGCCGATAGGCCGGATTGGGCAGCGTCGACAATTGCTGGGCACGCGCCAAGGCGGCGTCCAGCAACGCGTCGGCGTCCACGGCTTCGTCCAGAAACCCGGCTTTCACCGCGCCGTCCGGGTCGTTGAGTACGGAATGCTGGGTGCTGGCAATCAGGCTCGCCGTCGGCAGGCGGTAGCGGGCCAGCTCGACGGCGAAAATCGGCAGCCGCAGGCCGTCGCGGACTTCGTTCAGCCCGATCTTGAACTTGCCGCGGGCGCCCAGCCGATAGTCCATCGTCATCATGAACAACGCGCCCATCGCCACGCAGTGACCCGTCGCCGCGCCGACGACCGGTCGCGGAAAATTCATCACGTCCATGGCCATTCTGATGGTCGTCGACACCATCTTTGCCGTCGCCGCCGAATCGCCGCCTTGGATCGTTTTGAGATCGAAGCCGGCCGAAAAGATGCCCGGCCTGCCGGTCACCACCACGGCGCCAACATCGGGGCCAATCTCGTCGAAGCACTCCCGGAGCCGTTCAGCCATCGCGGCTGAAAACACGTTCACCTTCCCGTCATCGATGGTCAGGATGGCGATGTTCGCCTGGTACCGGACGGATGCCAGCGTGTCGGACATGGAGAGTGCTCCTTGCAACAAGCGGTTTGATCGTGCGGTTTGTCGTCAGCTCCGCCAATGGGTCGATTCGCGCGTGGGCTGGTAGCGAATGGCCAGATGCGGAGTTTCGATCCGCTTCTGGCCAATTCCGAGCGATCGCATGCCGGCTTCGACCAGGCCGGAAGTCAGCAGCGTGCGTTCGATGGGGTAGGGGGTCTTGCCGGTCAGGAACGTCTCTTCGGCCTTCGACATCAGCGCCGCCGAGTAGACGACGTTCGGATTCGGCGGCAAGTAGAACAACGTCGAGAGCGGTTCGGCTTGCCCTTTCAAGCGAGCGGCGAACGTGAAGTCGCCCACCAGGCCGTTCATCAGCAACATCGTGGCCTTCAATCCGTCGACGTACTCGAAGCGGTAGGCCACCGGGTCCTTGACCCACTCGTGCATCTGCGCCACCGTCGGATAGCGATGGCTGAACGTCTCGGGCTGAGCCAGCGTGTGGCTGCGCGACAGACACGCTTCGAAGAGACGCGGATCCCATCCGCCGCCGCTCCACCCTCCGGCTTCCATGGCTTTCCACACCGCATCGCCGCGCAGGGCTTGCATGGCCGCCACGCCGGTCTCGCCGCCACGCCGCCGCTCGGCCATGCACTGAATGACCTCCAAGGCGTGGAAGTCGTAGCTGTCCAAGCCCCCAATGGCCACGCACAGCATCTCCTCGACGTCGGAGCCCAGCGGCAAGTCGACATCCGGCATTCGCCAGGTGACCGGCAGCGACGAACCGGCCAGAAACGGAAAACGCAGTTCGCGCGAAATATCGACCATCTCCTTCGCCCAATCCCACTTCCACGACAGGTGCTTGTCGTTGAACACGGGCACCGCCAGGCCGTCGCGGCGAAAGACGTCGGTCACCTGCTTGAAGAATTCGTAGCGCGGGTATTTCTTCTGCCCATATTCGTTGCTCGGGTAGTCGCCGTGTTCGCCGATGATCAGCACGGCGTCCACCGCCAGTTTGTCGCCGCCGCAGCGCAGCGCCTCGGCGATGGTGGGGTAGATCGGGAAGCCGAATTCTTCGGACCGCTTGCGGCTCAGATCGTTTTCGGGTCTTTGGTCGACGTAGGCCGCGACCACGTCGAGCGGCGGCCGGTGCCAGCGCCCGTTGATGGGGTAGCCGACCAGGAACCGCTCGCCCATGTGCCAGGCGTGCGAATGGTATCGCCACTCGGTGGTGACGATGGCCATGCGCTTGCGCTTCTCCGCCGGCGCATCGGCGGCCAGCACCAACGGCCCGCCGACCAGACCCGCGCCAACGGCGCCCAGAAACGTTCTTCGTGTGAGCATGATTCGTCTCGATGGAGCCTGGTTTTCCTGAATCATCGCGTACGGCGGCGAATCGACACCGGCCAATTTGACAGGTATCCTAATCTACCTTGCCCACGAAAACGACATGGAGCAGTGCGCCGTGGAAAAAACCGTGCAGCATCGGTATCCGCCGTCCCATGGTCTCGCAGAGGCGAAGGCGGATCGCCGTGAGTTCTTGAAGTCGTCCGCGTTTCAAGCGGCGAAGGCTGGCGGCCTACCGGCGATGCTCGTGATCGGCGAAAGGGCATTCGCCGCCCCGGCGACCAGACGGCCGATCATCGACACCCACATGCACGTGTGGGCCAACGACCAAAAGCGATACCCTTTTGCCCATCCCTACGCCAAGGACTACCAGGGGATGCCGCACGAGGGCACGGTCGAAATGCTGATCGAGGACATGGATCGCAACGGCTGCACCCACTGCGTGCTGGTTCAGACCATCTGCCACGGATGGGATAACGCCTACCTGGCCGACTGCGTGAAACGGTATCCCGCGCGGTTCAAGGGGCATGGACTCATCGATCCGACCGATGCCAAGGTGGCCGACAAGCTGGAGTACTGGACGAAGGAGCACGCCCTGGTCGGCATGCGTTTCAGCCCCATGTACTATCAGAACGGCAGCCAGGGGGGCGACGGTTGGCTCGACGCCGACGAAACGCATCACCTGTGGCGCAAAGCCGAGCAACTCGCCTCCGTGTTCAACTTCTTTATCGCGCCCAAGCAGTTGCCCCGGCTGGCGAAGATGGCCGAGGCGCATCCGGGCGTGCGCGTGATCGTCGACCATCTTTCACAGATGGACCTGGGCGCCGAAAATCCCGAGCCCGATTTTCAATTGCTGTTGGACATCGCACGCCATCCGAATGTCAGGGTCAAGGTCTCCGAACTCAGTTCCGTTTCGAAGTCCCACAAGTATCCGTTTCCTGACGCCTATCCCTACGTGAAGCGCGTCCACGAGGCGTTTGGCCCCGATCGCCTTCTATTCGGAACCGGTTACCCCGGCTCCGCGCGCGCCGCGTATCAACGCCCGACGCTCGCCGAAGAGATCAATCTGATCGACAAGGAAATCCCGTTTTTCAGCCCTGACGACCGCGCGAAGATTCTCGGCCTCAACGCCGCAAAGCTGTGGGGCATTAAAACCTGAGGCGCCCACGCCCGGACGCCTTAGCGGCTCGGGCCGACGTGGCGACTAGGCAACGATCAGCAGATCCGGGAGCAGCTTTTGTTTGGCCCAAACGGAGGGTCCCGGGAATGCGAGCCCATCGTCAATTGTCCGCAACATCCATGCTGTATTGCGGTTATGGGATTTTCTGAGCGTGCCGCGCTGCATCGATTACTACTTTCTTTGCTCGAGTTTCCCGGAGCAGGCCCTTCCCAAGCCCGGAGTTTGACATACAATTATTGTAGGTGCAATATTTGCACTTGCATATATTGTAGTTCCACCAAGGTCAGGCCCCATTGCCACGGTGCATTATGTCCCAAGTGCTCATCAGTCGACAACAATTTCTTCAGGATCGTCAGGGACGAACGTTTGCCGACGTGCTGAACGACCCGGAACAGCCGTTCGATCAGGTGCTCGCGTTCTTCAATGACCCTGACCGCCAGCGTCGCATGGAAGAATCGGAACTGCACCACAACAGACCGCCATTGGCAGGCGTCGTCCGAGAACTTGAGTCGCAGCCCGACATCGATCAATTCCTCGCGTCCAAGTTCCCCAGCCGCACCAAGCGTTTGCGGCAAGCGGTTGGCGTGGTGGTGCGAATGATCATGGATCTTCGCGGTTGGCGAGGGACCGGCAAAAAAGGTTCGCTCGGAGTTCGAGTCTCAAAGAACGTGTCCGCGACAAAAGCCGGCGCGCACAACACGGGTGGACTGGCTTTTTGGTTCCTGCGCGGAGCGGTACGAGCGTAAGGCCGGCATGCCGTTCCGCTCGGTGCGAGAGCGGCACCGCGAGATTGAGCCGCTGCCTTCACCGGAACCCCCACGACTTGAAGCAGCTCGGGCGTTGGTTTCTCGCGCAGACGCCGTGTTGCGACAGAGTTCGACCTAACACAAGAGATGGAATCACGTGAACGTCAGAAAACCGGTCTCCATGTATGCGACTCCGACGAGAATTCGCTGTGCGGTGTGCGGCGAAGTGTCTTATTCACAGACAGGCATGCATCCGCAGTGTGCGGCGGCGCGGGCCGACAAAGATCTCCGAGCGGCGCCAAGGCCAACAACCCTGTCGTCGAACCGTTGCCACCACGGAAGCCATGGTCAAAACCATGCCCCCAATGCAAACGCCAAGTCCCGTCTCGGCGTTTCCTGTGCGATTGCGGGCACGATTTTGGCACGACGATCCAGAGTCAAGGGGTCGCCGCGGGGTGAACGGAAGCGAGTCGGCGGAAATCGAAATCACGGTGGATCGAAACCCTGGAGCAAATGCCATCAACACGCCAATATCCGATCGAACCATTACGCGACAAGTGCAAAACAAACTCAACGGTCGAGGCCTGTCCTCGCCCTGCCATGTTGCGGTGGAGACGCGCAATGGCGAGGTGACATTGTCGGGAAGCGTTCAATACGCCCATCAAAAGGGAACGGCCGTGCAGGTAGCCAATGTGATCTCGGGCGTCCGCCGAGTCATTGATCGATTGATCGTGAAAGCCGCCGCCGTGCACTAGGTCGTTGACGGTTACATGGGATGGCGGCGCGGCGGGCATGGAACGGAGTGAGGCACTACACATGAAAATGGAGGTTCTAGCATGCTGCTTTTGACGAGAAAAATCCGCGAATCGGTTGTGGTTGGAGGGTCCGACCTCCTTCAACAGATTCTGAAAGTCACGGTGATCGAGATTCGAGGCGGCAAGGTAACTCTCGGCTTCGAAGCCGAAGCCGCTTTTCCAGTCCACCGCCTGGAGGTGTGGGAACGCATTCGCGCCAAAGTCCGCAGAGCGGCCCCGACGACAGTCCCCGCGCCACCGGCTACGTGATGCCAGGAGTGTCGACGACGCCAGCGAGAAACCGTCGATCGAGAATCGCGTAGTCAAACCATCTCAGGAGATCATCAATAGTGAACACAATACGGCCGCTTTTTGTTTCGACGTATCCGCCGGAAGAGTGTGGACTGGCAACGTTCACCAAGGACTCGGCGGACGCGGTCGATCTGGCGGCCCGAGACGACGTTTCGTCGTTGGCAGCGATTCAGAAGACCAATGCCCTCTCGTACGACGACCCTCGCGTGGTCCACGTGATCGACAACAGCTGCCCAGACGCCTACCGGGTGGCCGCGGAAGTCGCCAACGACGGCCCCTGCGATGTGGTGAGCTTGCAGCATGAATTCGGCCTTTATCCCGGCGAGTGGGGTCGCGGCGTGATGGATTTTGTTCGCAATTGTCGAAAGCCCATCGTTACCACATTTCATACGCTCATGACTGAGCCGGATGCGCTGCCCCGGCGTTTGATCCGGGGTCTCGCGGCCAACAGCCAGGGCCTTGTGGTCATGACGAACGTCGCCGCAAAGCTTTTGACGACGGTCTACGGCGTGTCGGGGCGGCGTGTGACGGTGATTCCGCATGGAGTGCCGGAGGTTGCCTTTGAACGAGGCAGTACGCATAAGTCGCTGCTGGGGCTTTCGGGGCGACGCGTGCTGTGCACGTTTGGGTTGATCAACCGCGGAAAGGGGCTGGAATACATGATTCGAGCGATGCCCCAGATTATTGCCGCATGTCCGGACGTTGTATATCTGATCGTCGGCGCCACCCACCCGCAGGTCAAGCGTCAGGAAGGTGAGGTATATCGAGAGAGCCTGGCCGAATTGGCCAAGGCGCTCGGTGTCGGCGCGCACGTGCGATTTGTGAATCGATTCCTGAGTCTGGCCGAACTCCTGGAGCACTTGCAAAGCTGTGACGTGTACGTCACACCCTACCCTGGAAAAGATCAAATTGCCAGCGGGACTTTAGCCTATGCCATGGCCGCCGGCTTGGCCGTGGTGAGCACTCCTTATCTCTACGCCGCCGAAGTCCTGGCCGAATATCGGGGTCTTCTTGTGCCGTTCGCCGACAGCGATGCCCTGGCCGACGCAACGCTCCGGTTGCTGTGTGACACGGAATTCCAGACCTCAACGCGCCGCGCCGCCTACGAATATGCAATGCCGATGTTTTGGCCCAACGTGGGTCGGCAGTACCTGGATTTATTTGCTAGGATTGTGTCCGAGAGAGAGCTCAATATGAAACGGCTCGACAAGGAAGTTTTCGCGACACCGAGCGGCTCCGGGCTGCTCGGAGAGGTCTTGCAAGGAGGCTTGTGATGCACGTTCAATTTGGAATCGTTTTCGATCACCTCGATCGCATGACGGACTCAACGGGGTTGATCCAGCATGCCATCTACAACGTGCCGCGGCGCGAGAGCGGCTACACAACCGACGATAACGCGCGGGCGTTGCGTCTGTGTGCTCGCCTCTGGTGCTACCATCAGGATGAGCGCATGTTGAGCCGGGTGACTACCTACCTGAGCTTCCTGGAATACGCTCGCAGCTCCCGAGGCGGATTCCATAATTTTCTGAGCTATGACCGTCGCTGGCTTGACGCGGAAGGCTGCGGCGATTGTCAGGGACAAGCGGTCCGCTCGCTGGCCGAAGTGCTTGGGAGCAGTCTGCCCGACGACTACCGCGCGTTGGCTCGCGAATTGATTGAGTCCGTATTGCCGACGCTCGCGGATCTACGAAGTCTGCGTGCGCAGGCCTACGTGGTCCTGGCCTGGGGGCATTTGTGGGCGGCGGACGTCAAGGACATTGAACCGCTTGAAAATGTTGCTTGGCTGGCTGCAAAGCGACTCACGGAGAGCTATCAACGGTCCGCGCGAATGGATTGGCCGTGGTTCGAGTCGCGATTGACCTATGCGAATGCGGTGTTGCCGCATGCCCTGTTCATCGCCGGAAGTCGCTGGCCGACGGAGTCGTTCCTGGGAACAGCGGAAGCTTCGTTTGCGTTTCTCGATCGCGCGACGACCGCCGAAGGGGTCTTCTGGCCGATCGGAAACGACGGCTGGTATCCCCATGGAGAGGAGAAGGTTCGCTACGACCAACAGCCCGTCGAGGCAATCACGATGGCGGATGCCGCGCTGGCCGCGTTTTGTTCGCTCAACGATCGAAGATACCTGGCTACGTTCCATCGGGCGCGTGGCTGGTTTCATGGCGACAACAGCTTGCGGCAGCCCGTCGGCGATCTCCGTGCCGGCGCATGCCGCGACGGCTTGCAACCCTGCAGCGTGAATCGCAATCAGGGAGCGGAATCGACGCTAGCCTTCCTTTGTACAGAACTGTTGAACGTTGAAGCCCAGCAATTGGCGGGCGAATACCGGGACGCGACGATCGCGACTGCCTGACGCCGTTACAAGTTTGCGAGAAAGTAGGATCGTGCGTTGCCCATGACACGGCCCGGCGCCGTGACAATCGCGCGAATTCAGAACGGAGTCTTTTTTTCAAGGAAACGACCATGCTTTTGGAATCAAAAAAACCCTCTCTGTACACCGAGTTGTTTTGTCGCCATTCCGATAATCCGATCCTGACTGCCCGCGAATGGCCGTATCCGGCGCACACGGTATTCAACGCCGGCGCGTGTCAAGTCGGCGATGAAACAGTTTTACTGGTCCGCGTCGAAGACCGGCGCGGCCATTCGCATCTCACGGTCGCGCGCAGTAGTGACGGCGTATCGAATTGGCAAATCGACTCCAAGCCCAGCTTCGCTCCGGATCCGGAGAATTATTCGGAAGAAGCCTGGGGCGTGGAAGATTCGCGCCTGACTTGGGTCGAAGACCTCGGCGCATGGATTATCGCCTACACGGCCTATTCGCCTAGCGGGCCGCTGGTGTCGTTGGCACGAACCAAGGATTTCAAATCCTTTACGCGGCTCGGTCCCGTGATGCCTCCGGCGGACAAAGACGCCGCCGTCTTTTCGCGGAAATTTAAGGGCCGATACGCAATGATTCATCGGCCGGTCTCTTCGGGGAGCTCGGGAGCGCACATGTGGATGTCCTTCTCCCCGGACTTGACTCATTGGGGCGACCATCACGTTCTGATTCACGCGCGACGCGGCGCATGGTGGGACGCCGATAAAATTGGCCTAAGCCCTCCGCCACTCGAAACGCCTGAAGGCTGGTTGATTCTTTACCACGGCGTTCGCAGTACCGCGGGCGGTTGCTTGTATCGATTGGGGCTGGCTCTGCTGGACTTGGAAGACCCGAGTCGGGTGCTGCGGCGCAGTGACGACTGGGTGTTCGCGCCTGAGATGCCTTATGAGCGACAGGGGGACGTGAACGGCGTCGTTTTTCCCTGTGGATGGATCTTGGATGAGGCGAGCGGCGCAATCCGCATCTATTATGGTGGAGCCGACAGCTGCGTGGCCTTGGCTACTGCCCAGCTCTCCGACGTGCTCGCCTACCTGCGCAAATGCCCCGCGCCCCCGCAACACAAACGCAAGGGCATGACGTCGTTCGACTGAACACCACCGCGATCGCGCAGCGTCAACAGCTCCGGCTCGGTCGAGACATCCCACAATCTGACCATCTTCCGCGCTGCCAGATTCCAGACTCCGACCATCGGGCAAGTCGCTTGAATTGCGCGACGACTCGGCCTCGTCGGTTCGTCGGAAGATAAAGCTGACGGGTTATTCCCAATTCAACTCCTATGGCAGATCTGCCACTTGGAGGAAGGCTGTGCGTGGACGGAAGACGAAATGCGAAGCCTCCATCCTAACTTTCGGTTAACCACCAGGGGGGGCGTCCCGATAAGTCCTTTGAATCGGCGGCATTATGTCGGCGATTGATTCACAGCCAGCACCGGCTGCTGCCCCGGCGGGTGCGGGTTTTCTGTGGCTGTGGCGGTTCGGGCGCGCGTTTGATGATTCAATCCATGAGGTGCTGCGCATGTCGAGATTAGCCGGCGCGGCGAATCAACGACGCGCGACTGGACTAGACTTTTGGGGCAGAGTCGGTCGCATTCGTGCCCTGCCCAGGCCTGTCAAGGCCTGGGCAGGTTTCTATCTTCCCGTAATACCTGACAATCGCGACGCTGGAGCAACCATTGCTCACATGCCAAATTGACCAACGCGACATGACGTCCGCCTCGCGCGCCCATCGGCGTGACGTTGGCATTCCCGTCGTGCGCGAAACGCTCGTATCCTTTCTCACGCCCGTCGTCGGCGGCGTTCTCCTGGCATGCTGCTTCCTTCCTCCGCCCGCGCACTGGCTGGCTTGGATCAGTCTGGTGCCCATTGCCGCCGCAATCGCCCAAAAGCGGCGCGTCGTGGCGACCTATGCCGGGATGTACTGTGCCGGTTTCATCTTCAATCTGATCACGACGGACTGGATTCGCACTCTTGATGGCGGCACTGGGCTGTCGGGGACCAGTGCGCCGGACTGGCTGTTGCAGTCTCAGCTTCTAGCTCTTTTCTGGCCGATGACACTGTTCCTGGGACGATCGCTCGTTTCGCTTTGGCTCATCCCCATGAGCCTGGCGCTGCCGGCCACCTGGGTCATTCACGAGCTGCTGCTACGCAGTCTTTGGGCAATCGTCGATGCCACAGGATGGCATGTCTATTTCCTGGGTTATGCCGTCGTCGAACACCGATACATGTCGCAGATCGCTGATTTGGGAGGCGTCAGTGCGTTGACCTTTGCTGCGGCCTGCGCCAGTGGCGCTGTTTGGGACTCACTCGGAAGCGTTGGGAGGCGAGACGGCAATAATCGGCCCAGGTTCATCGCTTTGACGGGCGTCGGCATGGCGGTATTGTTGCTGATTTTCTGTTACGCCTATGGCGCTTGGGCAGTCAACAACACCCAGTTCACCGAAGGGCCCAACGTTTGGTTGATGCCCGAAGAAATTCTTCGGGATCCGCCTGTCGAGATGCCGTGGCAAACCGGTGCGAGCGAGGCACCCGGCGTCCTGTTGTGGTCGGAGCTCGCTTACCATGGGCAATCGGCCGATTTTCCAAGACCCACTCAGGCGACGCTCGCGCAGGGCTCTGAGCCGGTCGGTCGTCCAACAGCATCTCATATGGATACCGGGGGAGACGTCTCGCAGCGAGCCCTGGAGAATCTCGCTCGACAATTCGGTGTTCCGCTTGTGATCGGCTATACGCGCACGGACCCTATCCGAGCCGCCCAAATAAAATACAACTCAGTGGCATTTGTCGATCCACGGCAGGGGTTCCAAGGCAGCTATGACAAGGTTGGATTGGTGCCGTGGACTGAATTTACGCCGCTGAAGGGGCTGACGTCTCGAAAGTGCTCGCAGTTCAGCCACGGGACGACTTGCCCCGTGTTTGAGCTCCTCGATTCGACAGCGGAAAAGTCCTATCGGTTTGCGTCGGCGATTTGCTATGACGTCGCGTTCTCACGGCTTTTTCGGCGCGATATGCGCGCCGCCGAAGGACCGCCGGAGTTTTTTCTCGTTTGTTCTTCCGAACGCACCGACAGGACGGGTCGGCTGTCACGTCACGTTCTCAACATGGCAAAGGTTCGCGCGATCGAGTGTCGACGGGCGCTGGTGCGAAATGTCCACTTCGGATATTCGGGAAGAATCGACAGCACCGGACTGCTCTGCGACGCGTCGCTTCCTCAAGTGATTGAAGCCCCCACGTCGCTTGGTTCGATTCCTATCGACCGACGGTCAAGCGTGTACGCGTTTTGCGGCGACTGGATTCCCGCCGTGATCATCGGAATGGCCGCCGCCGCCGTGGGCTTCAAGTTGCGGCGCCGTGGCGCAAAAGGCGCGTGAATCGCGACTTAGTCGTTCAAAACTCGAGCGGCGTCTTCTTGTCGCGCTTGTGCAGGTCGTGCCACACCTGCTTGCTGATCGAGTTGGAGACAAACCGCGCGGAGCCGTCCGCCATGAGAAGGTTGACTCCGTCCACGTGCATGCTTCGCGACGTCGCGCGCTCGGAGATCTCCAACCGCGGGTCGGTCGCGGACTTCAGGCACGGCATTCCTTGGAATTCAAGGTCGACCACGTGGGCCATCGTCTCGGTGCACCCTTGAACGGCGTCCTTTCCGACATTGGGTCCATTGTTTCCAAACAGCCCGTGACAGGCCGTAATGCTGCTTCCCGGAAAACCAAGCGCCCACACCCCGCGCCTGTCCAACGGGTGTACGCCAGCGCGAATCTCCTCGATGCAAACCAGGTTGCTCGTCCCGCCGGTGAATTCCGAAGTGCGCATTGCGCGGTTGACGCCCGCAACGCCATTTCCCCAGACCTGGGAGGTGTCTCGCTGAAGATCGGTGCCGTCCACCGAGACGCCGTCCGGACAATTTACTTTCCGGCGGCTGAGTCGCGTCAGACATCGCTGATTGGTTCCGCCATTGATCGCGTAGTTGCCTCGGGCGTATCCCTGGTCGCCGGGCTCGAGCCCGGAACGCTGAAAGTGGTTGTCCGTGGAATTGGCCGGGTCGCTCGGACAGGCCATGAACGACAATTCCGTCGCGCGCGCGGTTGCGTTCGCAGCATCGCCAAGCGGCACCGACAGATCGAACGAATGGAACAGGTTTTCCTCATCCAGAAACGGCAACAACGCGATTGCCCAGTTGGCATACACCCGGTCGGGCTGTTGAGGGCTTGCAAGGCCGAGGCTGATCCGATCAACGCTGCCCGGCGCCGCGATGCTCTGTCCCAAAGGTTCGCCGGCCGGCGCCCACACGACCGCGGGCGGAAGCACCCGAAAATGAAGTTCATAGTTGTGCACCGCAATTCCGAGCTGGCGCATGTTGCTGCGACACTGCGAGGCGCGACTCGACTCGCGCACTTGTTGAACGGCCGGCAACAGGATCGCAAGCAGAGTTCCGATGATTCCAATAGCGACCAACAGTTCCAGCAGCGTGATTCCCGCTCGGGCTGCGCCGCTGACGCGCCGCGCCGAAGCACCAGGCAAGCGATCGGCGCCACGACGGCTGACGTTGCAAAAAGGCACATGGCGCAAAACGCATAGGGCGAAGGATGAGGGTCGTCGAAAATAATCGCGTCGCCCGTCCAAGTATTCTGAAGCTTGTTCCGATTGACCCATCGAAGCTCGTTGCTGGTCGTTTCGAAGATCTTTGCCATCTGGCCCTTGTCGTCCATGCCGTCGTAGACGATGCAATGCGTTCCTTGGTCGACGATTAAGATCGACGGTACCGGAAGCAGAGAGAGCCTGTCGGTCTTGGTGGAAATTGCCCTGCCTGGGCAATCTCGCTCGGCAAGCATCTCCAAAAGGCGCCGGATCGTTGTGCCCTTGTCGTTCAGTCCGGCCGATGCAATCAATTCTTGCGCGTCGGCGCGATGCCCAAATCGGCCGAGCACGTACCATACAGCCAAGGGACCACAGGCCGAACGGTTGTTGCGTGCCGCGTCTGCCAGGCCGCTCAGCACACTGGATTTGATCGGGCCGGCGGTAACACCCGTATCCGCCTGGATGGGAAGTAGCAGACAAAACAGCAGCGTCAGTGTCATGGGGTATCCCTGTTCATGATCAAGGCATTCACCGATCTTTGACGCCCCGGCGTAACCGCAGGCGCCAAATTGCCAGCGCCAAGCAGGTCACTGCGGCCACAAGAGCGCCACCGAGTAACCACGATTTGCCGGCGGTTGACGGGGCCGTTGTGCCCGTCGCGGAGTTTTGCGGGTCGGGATCCACGCCGGTGATCACCGCTGAAGTCGAGTCCTTCGCAAGGTCGTATCGATGAACGTTTTCGGCGTCTCGTTCGTCTCGCACGGCAGTGCCCGCGGGCACCTTGACGATGAACTCCGACTTCTCAATGGGCTGGTTGATCCGTTCCGGTGAGATCGTGAATTGCTCGTAGACGGTTTCGCCTGCAGGGGCCCGAAGCTCCATCCGAGTGCGCCGCGGGAAGTAAATACCCTCTGGAAATTCCAGCCAATCTTTGCTCTCGTAAGTCAGGATCGTGACGTCCGTCGCAGACCGCAACTCGACAAGCGGCAGCACGAAGCCCAATTGGGGCGCAATGTGAACGCGCAGTATCCCGCCCGAGGCTAGCAGCGGGCTATGCACGCGGAATGCAGATCGTGCGTCGTCGGCTTGCACGTCGATTTCACAGACTTCGCACGGAATTCCATCAATATTTCGAGGCGCCGCCAAGCGAAAGTCCGCACGGTGCCGGTCCACAAAGTCAGACTGTCGGACATGCCAAAAGGAACCGGCGAACCACGGACGACGGTTCTGCTGGCTGGGATCTTTGAATGAGCTTGGCGGCAAGATCGTGGCCGTTTGGCGAACGCTATTGTCCGGCTGGTGCGCCTCATCAATGCGTAATGAAGTTCCACCGTAGTTGACTAACGCCGAGCCTTCGTCAGGAATTCGCTCGATCCAATCAGAACCCAGGAACAAGAGCAGCTTCCCGGGTGAGCGATTCGGTGGAAGCGCATCGGCGCCGATTATGCCAGATTCGAAATGATATTCGAGACGACCGCTCTTGACGCTCTTCGCGCGGTTGATCACGCCGGTCATCAGAGTCTCCGCCGTGTTGGCAAGGACGGAAAGTCCGCCGCAGCCAACCGAAAATGCCCATAAACAGACCAGCCGCAATGCCACCCGAGGCTTGTTCGAATGCACGGGTCGTTGACTTCGACGATCAGGCACGATGTCGCTGGTCTCGGGTTGATAGAAGGAGACTGATCGAGATAACCGTCCCGATCACGAATCCCAATATAACCACGTTTTGCCAACGACCCAAGAATCCGCCGCCCCTGCTGGGCTCAGCAACCGGGTTGATTGCCGTCAACTTTGCTGATGAAGTCGACTCGGTCAGGTCAAAATGGACCACGCTGCCTGGCTCGCGCGCGTCTTGGACACGAGTTCCCACCGGCAATTCGACAACGAAATCTTCCTGCGGAATTGTCTGGTTGACGAGTTCGTATTGGACGGAAAACTCCCCTCGATAGCGCGACGCGCCTCCCGCGGCGTGCGTCTCGGTCCAGAGTCGGGCCGGCAAGTAGATTCCGGTTGCAACTTCGGTGAAGTCCGCCGCGTCATAAGATTGCGCGACCTGTTTGGACGGGGTGACAAATTCGATACGCGGCAACACGAAGCCCAATTGCGGGGCAACGTAGAGCCGGACGATTCCTCCGGACCCCAATGCCGGCAGAAGAACGTGGAATGCCGCTCGATGGTTCGCGGCCGTTACGTCGAACTCCATGACGGTTGTGAAAATCGAATTGACGACGCTCGTGCCCACAACTCGGCTATTGGCAACATGGCGTTCGACGAATTGCAGTTGTGCTCGATGCCAGAACGAACCGGCAAATAGCGGTGGCGCGTTGAATTCCTTGCGGCTTTCGAGCAAGCGTTGCGGAGAGAGCGTCGCGCCAGGTCGAACCGAGCCGTCGCGCTGCGGCGTTTGAACGAACTCAAGAAAGTACCCATCGTGGTTGATTCGCACGACGTGGCTGCCCTTGGTTCGATCAGCCCAACTCGATTTCGAGAAGGACGTCGTGACCTCCGGTAACGTGAGAGGCGGCGAGGCCCGCTCACCGGTGAAGCTTTCGGACTTGAAACGATAGATCAACCGACCGCTGCCGACGGCGTCGTATCGCGACACGATTCCGCGGACCAAGTCCGCCGGTTCCACACCAAGGGCGCCAGGTAAATAGGCTCCCCACAGCATCATGGCGACAAGGGCAATGGGCGCGATCGTTCGTTTCAACTTCACGGTCTCTTTCATCCGCTCAAGTCTCCTCGACGCTCGAAGGTGCATCATTGGCACGCGACGCCTGACGTGACCGAGCAAATGTTCGCGGTGCCGCAACCGGTGAAGTCGACAGTTGCCGTCGCGGTGACGAAATGGCATTGTTGCCCATTGTCTCCGCAGACCACGATCGCCGAAGAGATCACCGTGCAAGTTGTCGACGTAATCGAATACGGGGTGCACTCGCTCGAGCCACAATGATCGTTGCTGGAATCGGAGTCTTTGCAGCTTGGGTCGCCGCAAGAGTCAAAAGCGCTCGTGCCCGACTCGCAACCCACGACACCGGAGGTCACGCAGGCGAACGAAGGTTGTGATTCGCAGGTGGTCTTCAGGCCGGGGACGCAGCAGTCGCCCTTCACTCCGACCATGCGTTCCAATCGCGCGTTCGACAAATCGGCATATGCCATGGAGTCGGTCCAGCAGACGGCGACGCAGCCCAAAAGACTCAGCCCGGCGGCGAGTCCCGCCAGCCCGGCCCGGCGTGGCATCCCGCGCGCGCGGTGGAAAAGTTCATGCGACATCGATTTAGCTCCGTTCTTGGTGTGCAACAATGTAGAGTGGAACTTCAAACGATTGACCGCGTTCCAGAGCGATCCGAACATTTCGCGCCTTCGTCGTATCAATGGAGGCGTCCGCGGGTTCCGACAGATCGAGGTCCACTTGCAACGTGCGATACGCGGGTTCCTTGGCATGTGCCACTTCCGTCGACTTCCATGCCGCGCGAAAACCGTCGCAAGAGATCGACGCAATGGTCGAGGGCACGTCGGAAGCGGGTCCCCAAACCATGAAACGAGCCGATCCCTTCCTTTGATCCTGCGACCAGCTGGCAAATACAACGCGAGGCGAAACCTGAACGTCGACAGCCTGCGACCCTTGGATTGGCACGCCTATCGAACAGGTTTTGACGTCCCCCTGCGCGAGCCCCAGGTTGGCGGTCAATCGAAGCGTTGTGGAAAAGTCGATCACACCCGAGGGGGGCTGGGCCTGGAGCGATAGCGTGATGTGGTCCCCCTGAACCGATTTCTCGACGACTTGAACGTACGGTGGTTCGACTTGAACATTTAACGTGGACCAATCAACCTGCAACGAATTGAATATCGATACATCCTTGGTCTTCTGCTCTCTGACGTCGTTAGCAGAGAAGCGAACCAGCCCCGGTTGCGTGGCCAGGATTTTTTTTGCAATTCCTTCCAAATACAGGTTCACCGGCCAAGACTCGCCCCCCTCCGCGTGCCACCTGATCAGCCCACCGACGCGGAAGCGGCCACTTTTCCCTGTAGTATCCACGCGCATGCGAATAGTGGCTTTTTCTCCAGGCTCGAGACGTTGCCGAGACGTTTCAAGGGTCGTGCAGCCACAGGTCTTGTGAATGTCCGTGTCATCCACGATTGCAATCGAGACCGCGAGATGGTTCACGGCCTCGAAGGCATGCTCAACCTGGGTGCCCTCGAGAACCGAACCAAAGTCGTGTATCAGATCCAATCCCGCAGGGGCCTGCTGCGCACGGGTCGGTGCCGTCGAGTCTTGAGGTTGGTAGCACTCGGCGACTCCCAAGGCCAAAGCCGAGCCAAGAACACTCCAGATTGGCCACTTGATATTCATGAGTATCTACGAAGCAATCGATATCTCGAAAAGTCTTGTCCCACGGCCAACGGGTTTTGTCCCAAGCGCTCCGCTCAACAATCGCTTCCGAGTCTTGCGAGAATCACGTCCGCGAGCTCTGTTGGGTCGTTGGTCGAGAACATTGGGGTTGGCGATTGCGTCGGGGCGCAGTAGTCACCTGGCGCTTGGCTACTGTCCTCAATCAATAAGCAGTCGAGATTTCCGCCAAATGGCCGTTGCCGGTTTTTCTCGTCGGCACGTGGTCGCCACCCGAACGGTGCATCCGACAAACGCGCCCAGTGTTGCAGGTAAGCGTTAGGGAAAGTCTAGCTCACGGAAGTCGCGGTCCATCTAAGTCCTTACTTGAAAATCAGATACGTCCATTATTCGACGCCAAGCCCCCGCCGTGCGGCGTCGAACTCGAGCTTGGCACTCCGATTTGAGTTGTTGTCTCAAGCGTTGCGAGGGGGTACGATCAATCGGCTACGCCTGGCTATGAGGTGACATCATTGTGTCTGGCTCGATAACCCATTGGCTGCTTCAACTTAGAAGTGGCGACCGGAATGCTGCCCAACCTATTTGGGAGAAATACTTCTACCGGCTTGTCCGCGTAGCGCGCACCCATCTGAATGGTTCTCCAAGACGCGTGGCCGACGAGGAGGACGTGGTAATTTGCGCATTTGACAGTTTTTGTCGCGGTGCTGAGCAGGGCAGATTTCCGAAACTCGATGATCGCACTGATCTTTGGCGTGTGCTGGTCACGATCACGGAGCGGAAGGCCATCAATCAGGTTAAGCACGACACCCGCAAAAAACGAACTCCGGCCGGCCGGACGATGACCTACTCCGACGCTGAATACTTCCAAGAAGTCAGCCCATCGCCCAAGTTCTGCGCGCAGGTGGCCGAACTCTATTTGGAGTTGATCAGCGACCTGCGGGACGACGGATTGCGTTCGATCGCCGTTTGGAAGATGGAGGGGTACTCGAACGACGAGATCGCGTCACGGATGGATTGCTCTCTCCGTTCCGTCGAGCGCAAGTTGGCTCTGATACGACAGCACTGGATCGCCTCGAACGAATTGTGACCGCCCGCAGGCGGAGAGCCAGACTTGAAATCGCTGCGCACATCGCCGACCGCTGAGGACCAAATCGATCGCGTTTGCGACCTGTTTGAGGAAGATCTAAAGGCGGGCCGCCGACCCGACTTGACTGCCATTCTTCGGCAAGTGCCCGTCGGACTCCAGCAATCGCTCCTCATCGAGCTCATTTTGGTCGGGCTGGAATACGTCGGCACATCCCCCCACTGCGGCAACAATCACGAACCGACCGAGGGCGAATCGCGATCTGACGCTCGCGAATTCACCGCTCAGGCGACGACCCCTGACGCCAAGCAGGCGCACGCCACCGAGCCGGTGCACGACGCTTCCGGGGGGGTCTCGCGTCCGGTTTCGCCGACCGCGATTGACGGGTATGAGCTGCTTGAAGAATTGGGAAGAGGCGGAATGGGCATCGTCTACCGCGCAAGGCAAATTAACGTCGATCGGCTCGTCGCGCTCAAGATTATCAAAGATAGCCGATTCGAATGCCTGGACGATGCACGGCGCGCCGTCTTCATGGAGCGTTTCCGAACGGAAGCCAAAGCGGCCTCTCGCTTGGATCATGAAAACATTGCGACGGTCTTCGAGATCGCGCAATGCGGCGACCAGCCTTATTACACGATGCGCCTCGTCGAAGGCAAATCGTTGGACAATCTGGTGCAGTTCGGCCCGCTCCCCGCCGACCGCGCCGCTCGGTATTTGCTGCCAATTGCGCGTGCCGTGGACCGGCTTCATTCGACCGGGGTGGTCCACCGCGACCTGAAACCAAGCAATATCCTGATTGAGGAGGCCACTGATACGCCTTTCGTCACGGACTTCGGCCTGGCCAAGTTGATCGATACTGATCGGCAGATCACGCTTTCCAACGAGGGCTTTGGGTCGCCCCCGTACATGGCTCCCGAGCAGGTCCTGAACGCGACCAGTGTGACGGGCGCCGCGGACATCTATAGCCTAGGGGCAACGCTCTATCATCTGTTGACGGGGCGGCCGCCATTTCAAACCGAAGCTTTGGCCGAGATCGCCAGGCAAATCGTTTTTTGCGACCCCACTCCTCCTCGACAACTGAATTTATCGGTCCCTCGGGATTTGGAAACGATCTGCCTCAGGTGTCTCGAAAAAGATGAACACCGACGATATGCGCGAGCAAGTGACCTGGCCGACGACTTGCAGCGTTTCCTTGAGCATCGGCCCATAATCGCCCGACCCAACGGCCGCATGGACCGCGTGTGGAAGTGGTACCGACGTAACCCGGCCTGGGTGAGTCTTCTGGTTGGCTTCGTCGCATTGCTTTCCATCATGGGGGTCATCTCCGGCTTCATGTTCATTCGCGAGCGCCTTGCGACGACGGTTGCCGAACGTGCGCTCGTGGATAACCGCCTCGCCCGTTCGAGCGGATTCCTCGCCAAGTCGCTCTTCGTCCAAGGAATTCACCCTAACGAGTCGTTGCCCTGGCTGCTGGAATGTTTGAAACTTGACGAGGGCTCCCCGCGAGAATTCGCGACTCGACAACGCATCCATTCGGTACTCTTCCATGGCCTGGACTTCGACCGGATTTATTGCCACGATCGCGCGATCTATGCGCAACGATGAACCCTAGCGGCGATTGCCTTTTGACCGCCAGTGCCGATGGAACCGCGCGAATCTGGTCGACCCGGACCGGGAAGTGCTTGCGGACATTTAAACACGACGCTTGGGTTCGCCGGGCTGTATTCAACCACCGCGGCGATCTGTTGGTCACAGCTGCCGACGACGGAGTCGGGCAGATTCGCAAAGTTGACTCCGGGCAAACGGTCGGCGCGCCCCTTCCCCACCCGGGCCAAGTAAGGTTTGCGTGGTTTTCCGCCGACGATGAATTCCTGGTCGCTGCGTCCTCGGATGAGCTTGTGCGAGTGTGGAGCACGCGCGACGGGTCTTTGCATACGGCGATCGCGGTCGGCGACGTCGGATCGACGGTCTCTTGCCTGGCAGTCAGCCCTCAGGGTTCGCGCGGGGTTTCCAGCTGTGGCAATTCGCACGCCCTGGTTTGGGATCTCAAGTCGGGCAACCGCAGCGCGTTCGAATTGGAACATTCCGACATGGTCACAAGTGTGGGGTTCAGTCCAGATGCGGCCGCCGTTGTCACCGGCGGCGCCGACGGCAAGGCCAAAGTCTGGGATGCCGACTCCGGCCGTTTGCTGTTTGAATTCCCGCACTCGGGCGCCGTCAAGACTGTCTGCTTTACTTCCGACTCCAAGCATCTAGTCACCGCGACTGATGACGCGGCGCACATTTGGCCAGTCGATCCGAACCCTTCCGGCGCCGTGACGATAGTCCATCCGGGGCTCAAGGCCATTGCCGTCGATCCAGCGGGTTGCGCGATCATCACGGTCGGCAATGATCGGTTCGCAAAGCTGTGGAGCCTGCCGGAGGGAAAATCGCTGGGAGACCCGCTGTTCCATGCAGGCCTCGTCGTCGGGGCGGAATTCTCCGGACACGGCGAGTCGGTCTTGACGTTTTCGATGGACGGAACCGCAAGAACCTGGAACCGCGCGGATCGACTCAAGAAATTCGGAATTGCCGAGCTCGCGAAAGTCCTCAAAGTCGATGCAACGCCGGACCGCCAGTGGCTTTTTGCTTGGAACGAATCGGGCGTCGGCGCCGTATTTCGAGCAGATGCTCTCGGCGGTCGCCAGATGGTATTCAAGCACCGAGAAATGATCACAGCTGCCAGCACCAGCTCGGACGGGCGGCAAATCGCCGCCGCGGACACCGACGGCAATGCAATTGTCTGGGATCGAGAGACTGGCCAAACGCTGGTCCAACCTCTGCCGCAACGCAGCGTCGTTCGCTCGGTCAAGTTTGCTGCGGGCAAGAGAATCGTCGCGACGGGCGACGAAGACGGCAACGTGGCCGTTTACAAGATCGACACCGGGCAGTGTTTGAATTCGTTCAGGCTACCAAGCAGCGTGATCGAGGTTGCGTTCAGCCCCAGCGAAAATCTGCTGTTAGCGGTGGATTCAAAAGCCGTGCGATTATTTCAATCCGAATCAAAACAAAACTTGGATCCGAAAACAATCGAACTTGGCGGAGACATTCTCGGTGCTCGATTCAGCCTGGACGGACGATTCGTTGTGATCTACGGAAATGCCAACCGAGTGCTTGTGTGGGATATCGTCGGTGGATCGCTCAAATCGCTCCGCTCGGGCGCACCGGTGACCGATGCGTCTTTTACCGGGAATTCGAGCCGGTTGCTCACGGCGGCCAAGGACGGGACCGCGCAGATCTGCGCGTGGTCGATGGCTTGCCGGTCGGTCCGACCATAAAACATTCGGCGCCGCTGACACGGTGCACCATGAGCTCCGATGGACAATTGGTGGCGCTTTGCGACAGCGACGGCACTGCCCGCATTTGGCAAACGGAAACCGGCTTGCCCATCACCATCGGTTTGCGTCACTCCGGCAGAGTCGTTCATGCACAGTTTGTCGCTTCCGGCCAGCTGCTGACGATCACAGAACGGGGCGACATTCACGTCACGGAGCAAGCGCCGGTATCGGGCAACGTCGACGAGCTGGAGCGAATAAGCATGGTCCGATCCGGCAGTTATATCAATGCGAACGGGGTATGCGTCGCGTTGCCGTCGCCAGATTATCTCCGCCGCTGCCGCGAACACTCCGCTCGATCCGGAAAATGACTGAGCCAAGGCAATCTGACGCCGCGAACTTCTGATGGCATCGTGCTGAAAACTCTTGACGAGCGCGCTACGTTTCCGGTCAATCCGACCAGAGCCTTCGTTCGAGGCTTACCATTTCCCAAGACAACACGTCCCATCGCCGCGGTCGTCGGACCGTGGCGGTTTCGCCGGACTCAATGGTGACGAACAACTCGATCCGTCGCGCCAACGAAGCATCGTGTTGGTCTGGTCCCGCTCGCTGACTGGAAAGAGGGTTCAACTTCCAGCCGCCAGCCCGCGGGAGAGACTCTAGGCTTGACTCGAAGATGTTGCGAGTCGCCAGACCAACGCGGCCCTTCGTCGATGCAGGTCAAGTATCGCGATGACACGGTGCCTGCCGGATATCTGGAACTCGGAAACGGCATCGAGCTTGGCGCCGATTTCCGCCAACTCGCGGCAGATCTCGGCTCGGTCGGCGCCAGGTGGATCAACGCCGGAAGGAACTGATTCCTCGAGGTTCTCGCGCGACATGGCGGTTCTGGCATCTCGACAAGGGTAGGCGGATTCAGGTGCCGCGGTATCCGCAATCGCCGAAAGCCTGGCAGGAGGGCACTTCAACGCCGATCGCCGTCACGGACGATTCAAGTTAAATCGCGACACTGCAGGCGATCCCACGATTCAACGACCGCTCTTGATGGAAGACAACTTGGTTACCAATTCGAGGTCCCAGATGCAGACCGACACCTGGACGCTGTTGCGATCGAGTGTCACGACGGCGCCGTCACCGTCCACGACGGTCCACAGCAGCTTAAGGTGCTTGTCCCGGACGACGTCTCCCGGCCTTACGGTATCGGCGCAAACCATGGCGTGGGCCATTCGCGGCTAAAAAGAGGTGTTCCCCAGGGGCTCTTTACAGAGTCCCCAGTAGGAACATCACCAAACGGGCCTGGATCCCGCCAGCGATTTCAAAAAAATCACCCAGAGGCCCGTTGGGAGTCCGTGAACGACGTGATGGCTTCGCGCACCGTGGCCAGACGGAGTCCAGGCAGCCGAGCATACAAGTCAACGTCCGATGCAAAGGACCGTCGGACTCGCACGCTTGCTAAAGATTGCCAGCGGTTGGAGTCCGGCCGGCGGTATCGTCGACGCCGCCTCGATCAGGCGGTCGGCGCCGGGAAAGCAAGACATCCTCCAAGCTGCCTTTGGCAACGTCGACGCGCAGCTCAGATTTGCGGTCGATCCGCCTCGACTTATTGAGGCGTTGCGTGCGTGCGCCTGCGCCGAGTTGATTTTGGGGCAGGTTCGCGATGCTTCTCGCCGGCGGAAATGTTCGAAGACCGGCTGCCCGGCTGCGGGCGCGCGCCATCGAGCATTCGATGCGGTACATAGTTGTGCTCGATCCATTCCCGTTCCGCCTCGAGCCAAAAATCAATCTCCCTACAGGCGGGGCATCCTGCATTAAGCCAGTTACCGTACGCCATCTTTTGAACGGCATCCCTGCTGCACTGCAACTCCTCTGGAGTCATCTCAAGAGTTTCGAGCGTCGCACCCATGATTACAACCCTTTGAATTGAGGAAATAGCAAATAGCGGCAAGAATTCCCCCGTCGTTGCCATGGACTGCTTGGGAGCGTGCAGTTATCGTGCCAACAGCCGATTGTCTTGCGCAGCCGTGGAACTTCTTGCATGCTGTATGGCAAGGGCCACGTCTAATAGATACGTCACAAACTGTGCTACTGCCCGTGGCGCGCCGATTCGCCCGCTTGCCGTGCGAACACGCTCATGGGGCAGTTACCGAGCCGAACGATTGCCGGATGGTGACCGGCACCCATGGTTCTCTAGAATCGAGCACTTTGCCCGTTGAATTCCGCGAACAATCGGGGTCTCCTCATTGTTTACCGGCGCACGACATTCCGCCCGCCCAAGCTTTCCATGCTCCATGATTTCCCATGACTGCCCTAGGCGCTAGCCGGAGCCACGCGAACAAGAGTACCGGAACGAACCGACAAAAATCACTGCGTACTGGACGAGGAAAAGGGGCGCCTTGCTACAATCGTGGCTGTGCAAGTTTGGATCGGCTCCAGGCTCAGTCCATTCGGAAGATTTGGGTGCAAAGCTTTCGTCGGGAAGTTCGCTGCCTGCGCAACCGTCGGCCGTGTGCGACGATGAGGCGGCCGAGAGTGACCTTCCCCAAACCAGTGACTACATCGACAACAATGCATGCCGAGAAGTACGCGGGACTCCGCAATGCCGCGTATAACGCTGCGCTGGCCGGGGTGGTGCGCGTGCACGCAGCATTGGCCATCCTGCGCGTACGGCCCGATTGGCCAATTCCAGCGTTCGCGGCCGGACAATACACGACGTTGGGGCTCGGGAACTGGGAGTCTACTATCGCTGACGAGGCAAACGAAATCCCGTTCAGCGCGGACGATCAAAGAATGGTGAAGCGGGCGTACTCCGTATCGTGTTCACTGCTGGACTCTGCCGGGAAGCTCATGCGAGCCAGCGAGGCGCCCTACCTGGAGTTTTACGTGGCACTCGTGCATCATGTCGATTTGCATGGCCCCGCCCTAACGCCCCGACTGTTCGTGCTGTCACCGGGAGATCGTCTTTTCGTCGGTCATCGCTTCGCCGGGCACTACACGCTCGCCAAAGTGCAGCCTAACGACGATGTTCTTTTCATCGCGACCGGAACGGGAGAAGCGCCCCATAACGCGATGCTGGCAGATTTGCTCGCCCGGGGCCATCGAGGACGAATCGCGTCGATTGTCTGCGTCAGGTTGCGACGCGATCTGGGGTATCTGATCCAGCATCGTGAGTTGGAGCGGCGGTACGGCAACTATCGATATGTGGTTCTGACGACGCGAGAGCCGGAAAACCTCGATCCATCGACCCCCGGATACGCGGGAAAGATCTACGTGCAGGAGTATATTGAGCGTGGCGACTGTGAGAGGGATTTGGGATACTCTTTGGATCCAGGGCAAACCCATGCGTTTCTGTGTGGCAACCCGGCCATGATTGGATTGCCCCGAATGGAGTTGGCTGCAGGCTGCACCGAGCCGCAACCGAGAGGGATGGTCAAGGTACTGGAATCGCGAGGCTTTCATCTCGATACGCCGCGAAGTCCCGGGAATATTCACTGCGAGAAGTTCTGGTAGCGTGAACGGGTGATCCCACGACGATCCATGCTCGAGCCATGGTGGGATGGATTTGCAATTCGACGGAGATCATTCGCCATGCAGCGCAATTATGCAACGTTGGACGGCAACCAGGCGGTTGCCCAAGTTGCCCACCGAACGAACGAAGTGATCGCCATTTACCCGATCACGCCTTCATCCCCAATGGGTGAATGGGCCGACACCTGGAGCGCCACCGGCGATGCGAACCTGTGGGGGACGGTGCCCAGCGTCGTCGAAATGCAGAGCGAGGCGGGCGTTGCCGGGGCCATGCACGGCGCGCTGCAGACCGGAGCCTTAACGACGACGTTTACGGCGTCACAAGGGCTCCTGCTGATGCTTCCCAATATGTACAAAATCGCCGGCGAGTTGACTCCCACCGTGATTCATGTTGCGGCGCGAGCGCTGGCCGCTCAAGCGCTGTCGATCTTCGGTGACCACAGCGACGTGATGGCTGCCCGGGCTACGGGCTTCGCCATGCTGTGCTCCGCTTCCGTGCAGGAGGCGCATGACTTCGCATTGATCGCCCAGTCGGCGACTCTCAGCAGCCGGATTCCCTTCCTGCATTTCTTCGATGGCTTCCGCACGTCGCACGAAGTGGCCAAGATCGAATTGCTGTGCAACGACGACATGCGCGACATGTTGGATGACCAGCTGATCGCCGCTCACCGAGCACGCGCCTTGTCGCCCGATCGTCCGGTGCTGCGTGGAACCGCGCAGAATCCCGACGTGTACTTTCAAGCCCGAGAGGCCGTCAACCGTTTCTATCAGGATTGTCCCGCCATGGTGCAGCAAACGATGGACAAGTTGGCCCAGCGGACGGGGCGCGCTTACAAGCTGTTTGACTATTACGGCGCCAAGGATGCACGGCGCGTGCTGGTCCTGATGGGATCTGGCGGAGAGGCGGTGCGCGAGACGGTTGACGATCTCAATCAGCGAGGTGAGGCCGTGGGCTTGGTGCAAGTCCGCCTGTACCGGCCGTTCGACGCGCGCGCATTCATCGAGTCGCTTCCGGCGACGACCCGCAGTGTGGCAATCCTTGATCGCACGAAGGAGCCGGGCAGCGCCGGCGAACCGCTCTACTTGGATTGCGTCGCCGCTCTGGTCGAGGGCCGGCAGAATGGCTGGCCGATGCCCGCCGAACCACCGCGCGTGACCGGAGGCCGGTACGGCCTGGCCAGCAAGGAGTTCACGCCGGCGATGATCAAGGCCGTGTACGACCACTTGCATCAGCCGCGGCTCAAAAATCATTTTACGATTGGAATTCAGGATGACGTCGCGCATACAAGCCTGCCGTACGATCGTGGCTTTTCGATCGAGCCTCAGGACGTCGTGCGGGCGGTTTTCTATGGGCTGGGTTCGGACGGGACGGTGGGCGCCAACAAGAACACGATCAAGATTATCGGCGAAGAGACCGAGCAATATGCTCAGGGGTATTTCGTCTACGACTCAAAGAAAGCCGGCGCAATCACGGTCTCGCATTTGCGCTTCGGCCCGCGGCCAATCCACTCGCCGTATCTGATCGAACGGGCAAATCTGGTCGCCTGTCACCAACCGGTGTTTCTCGAACGGTACGAGATGGCCGAGACGCTCGTGCCCGGCGGCGTGTTCTTGCTCAACGCGCCTGGGGCCGCATCCGACGTGTGGGCCCAAATGCCGCGCAGTTTGCAGCAGCAGCTGATCGAGAAGCGGGCCAGAGTCTTTGTGATCGACGCTGCCAAGGTGGCGCGCGGCGTGGGCATGGGAGGACGGATCAACACGGTGATGCAGGCTTGCTTCTTCGCCATTTCGGGTGTGCTTCCCCGTGACAAGGCAATTGACGCCATCAAGCACTCGATCGAGAAGACGTATAGCAACAAAGGCGAGGATCTCGTCCAGATGAACTATCGGGCGGTTGACGGCGCTTTGGAAAATCTGTTCGAGGTGCCGTTGCCCGATCGCCCCCAAGGGAATGTTGGCTTGGCGCCGCCGGTTGCCGCAGAAGCACCGCCGTTCGTGCGGGATGTGCTGGGCCCAATCATCGCGCAGCATGGCGATCAACTGCCGGTAAGTGCCTTGCCCTGCGACGGCACGTTCCCGACCGGCACCGCGCGGTGGGAGAAGCGAAATCTCGCCGAGGAGATTCCGGTGTGGGACCCGGCCGTCTGCATCCAATGTGGCAAGTGCGCGCTAGTTTGCCCCCACGGCGTGATTCGGAGCAAGGTATACGAGCCGGAACTATTGACCGCGGCACCGGCCACTTTCAAGTCCAACGACGCGCGCGACCGGCATTGGCAAGACCTGAAATATACCATCCAAGTCGCGCCGGAGGACTGCACGGGCTGTGGTATTTGCGTCGATGTATGTCCGGCCAGGAATAAGTCGATGACGCGGCTCAAGGCGATCAATATGGAGCCCCAACCGCCACTTCGGATCGCGGAGCGTGACAACTGGAGTTTTTTCCTGTCGATTCCAGAGGCGGACCGCCTTGGGCTCGATCCGACGAGCATTCATCAACAGCAAGTGCAGGAGCCGCTGTTTGAGTTCTCCGGCGCCTGCGCCGGCTGCGGCGAGACGCCGTATTTGAAACTGGCGAGCCAACTGTTCGGCGACCGGATGCTCGTGGCCAATGCCACCGGCTGCTCGTCAATCTACGGAGGCAACCTGCCGACGACGCCGTGGACCAGGAATGCCGAGGGACGCGGCCCAGCCTGGTCCAACTCGCTGTTTGAAGACGCCGCGGAATTTGGCCTGGGATTTCGCATCTCGATCGACAAGCAACAGCAGTTCGCCCAGGAGCTGGTGGCCCGGTTGTCAAAGCCGATCGGGGCTGAGCTTGCGACGGCGATTCTCACCGCCGAGCAGCAGGATGAGGCGGGTATCTTCGAGCAGCGCCAGCGCGTCAAGCAACTTAAGGAGAACTTGGCCTCCGAGGATTCGCCGCTGGCCAGGCAGCTTCTGTCGGTCGCCGACACGTTGGTTCGCAAGAGCGTGTGGATCGTCGGCGGTGACGGCTGGGGATATGACATCGGTTTTGGGGGTCTCGACCATGTCCTCGGTAGCGGCCGAGACGTGAACATCCTGCTTCTCGACACGGAAGTGTATTCCAACACGGGCGGCCAGATGTCGAAGTCGACGCCGCGCGGAGCGGTTGCCAAGTTTGCCGCCGGCGGAAAAGCAACCGCCAAAAAAGACCTGGGCCTGATGGCCATGGCGTACGGCGACGTTTACGTTGCCAGCGTCGCCATGGGTGCCAAGGATGAGCACACGATTCACGCGTTTCTCGAGGCCGAGGCGTATCGCGGGCCGTCGCTGATCATCGCATATAGCCACTGCATCGCCCACGGTATCAATATGGCGACGGCCATGCAGGATCAAAAGGCGGCAGTCGACTCTGGTCACTGGCTCCTGTATCGGTATCATCCCGAGCGGGCCGCAGCCGGCGAGAACGCGCTACGGCTCGATTCGCGACCCCCGCGCATCGCGGTGACGGACTATATGTACCGGCAGAATCGATTCAAGATGCTCACCAAGAGTCATCCTCAGCGAGCCAAGGAGTTGGCCGTCGAAGCGCAGCGCGACGTCAAGCAGCGGCGGCAGCTGTACGAGCATCTTGCCGAGTACGGGGTTCAGCCGCACGCGTCGGGTGCGGAGCTGGATCCGGCGACAGGGTCGTCCAAGCCGGTCCCGCCCACCGCGCAAACCTGAGTCGTTGCGACAAGAGGAGCTTGAATGACAATCGATCTGACAACCCGTTACCTGGGCATGACGCTGCGAACGCCAATTGTGGCATCGGCTTCACCGTTATCGGAAGACATCGACAAGATCAGACGGCTGGAGGACGCCGGCGCCGCGGCACTCGTGCTCTATTCGCTGTTCGAGGAACAGTTGCGCCATGAACGAAGCGCTTTGGAGCACTACTTAACCAGCGGCACGAACAGCTACGCCGAGGCCCTGAGCTACTTTCCCCAGACGCAGGATTTCGTCCATGGTCCGGAAGAGTATCTGGAGCACATCCGTCGTGCGAAGCAGGCGGTGCGCATTCCGGTCATTGCCAGCCTCAACGGCACGTCGCCCGGCAACTGGACGCAGTACGCACGGCAAATGCAGCAGGCCGGAGCTGATGCCATCGAACTGAACGTCTATTACATTCCAACTGACGGTTCTCTGTCGAGCCAGTGCGTCGAGCAAACGTATCTGGACATTGTGGCGGCGGTGAAGTCGTGCATCACGGTCCCCTTGGCGGTAAAAATCGGCCCCTTTTTCACCAACATGACGTCGATGGCCCAGCGTCTCTGCGACGTTGGCGCCGACGGCCTGGTGTTATTCAATCGATTCTACCAGCCCGACATCGACCTCGACCGGCTCGAGGTCGAACCGACGGTGATGCTTAGCACCCCCTTTGCGCTTCGCTTGCCGTTACGGTGGATCGCGATCTTGTCGGGCCGCGTCCCCGCGGACCTGGCGGCGACCAGCGGAATTCATCAGGCAGAGGATGTCGTTAAGTTGTTGCTGGTTGGCGCGAACGTCACGATGACGTGCTCGGCGCTGCTTCGTCATGGTATTGAACACATCCGCACCGTCGAGGAGCGGCTCCGCGGTTGGCTTGGCGAGCACGAATACGAGAGTGTTCGGCAGCTCCAAGGGAGCATGAGCCAAAGACATTGCGCCGATCCCGCGGCATTCGAACGCGCCAATTACATGAAAGCCCTGCACAGTTTCCGGCCACAGAGCAGTTGATCGGCCGCCGCTAGTCGCCAAACGAGATATCCAGCGCCCGTGCGGTGATCACTCCATATCCGCATTGAGGCACGGTCTTGAGCCGCACGAGAGCGTCGGCAAGCGGCACGTAGCTGATCTTGGGCGGATCCAAGGCAACCATGACCCCCGTGCGGCCCGCTGCCAGCGCCGTAACCGCCGCGGCACCAAAGCTCAACCCGAGCAAACGATCGAGTGCGGTTGGGGCACCGCCTCGCAGCAGGTGGCCCAGAATCACGGAGCGACTTTCTCTCCCCGTGAGTTCTTGCAATTGATTGGCCACGATTTCGCCCACGCCCCCCAACCGTTCCGTGTCGCCGTCGTGCGTGACGGATCGCAAGATAGATTGTCCGCCGAGAGGTTTTGCGCCTTCGGCCACGACAACGATCGCGTACTGGCGATCGCCTGACGTTCGCTGGCGAAGATGTGCCGCGACTCGCCCGACGTCGTAGGGGATCTCGGGGATGAGGATCGCGTCGGCCCTGCCCGCAATACCCGCGTTCAGCGCGATCCAACCGGCATGCCGGCCCATCACTTCGACGACAATAATCCTGCAATGCGCGTCCGCGGTCGAATGCAATCGGTCGATGCACTCGGTTGCAAACGCGACCGCCGAATCGAAGCCGAACGTCAACGTGGTGGACTCGAGGTCATTGTCGATCGTCTTGGGTACGCCGACGACGGACAACCCCTTTTCGCTCAGGCCGTGGGCGATTTCGATCGAACCGTCCCCGCCGATCACGATCAGCGACTCGACGCCCGCGTCGCTCAATCCTTTGAGGACGTCGTCGGATCGATCCTGGATAGTGACGGCGCCATCCTCGCCGATCACTTTCAGTTTGAACGGGTTGCTGCGATTGGTGGTCCCCAGAATCGTTCCGCCGAGGTGCGCGATATTGCGCACCCGGTCGCGGTCCAATCGGACAAGACCCTCGGTGAACTTCCGGGGCGTCAGCAGGCCGTCATAACCGTCGCGCACGCCGAGCACTTCCCAGCCCAAGCCGGTTGCCGTAAAGACCGCGGCCTGAATGACCGCGTTCAGGCCGGGCGCGTCACCGCCGCCGGTGTTGATCGCAATACGGCGGATGCCTGGCATGGTATGACCGTTGGGTTGCCAATGGCAATTCTAGGGGCTCGTGGAAAGTCGCCGCGAAACTGCTTGGGTTCGCAATGATAATAATTCCCCGGGGAACCGCGAGCAACAGGCCATGACGTGCGTGATTGCATTCCTGTCGTACTCGTCGCCCGAGCGGTAGGACTCGAAGTATCGATTGAGCTGCGCGACACGTTCCGGGGCGGCGTGTGCGGCCTGCAGTCCGATCGACACCCCGTAATTCGTGAAGGCAAACTTGATCCGCGGAAAGGAGGGTTCGCGGCAGAAGTAGCCCGGCGGGTCGATCCACATCGCATCGAGCATCTGGAGCGATCGAATTCTCAGCGTCTCGGCCCAAGCCTCGTTGGGAAAGAAGTGGGACATCCACAACAGCATGCCAAGCCCAAGGTCCTGAGTAACGTGCAATCGCGCGTAGGACTGTTCGACGAGTTGGCGCATCTCGGCAATCTCCTGGCAAAGCGCGTCGGCATCGAGCAAACGATAGACCACCAGTCCATGAAACGGGTCCAAGGCGCCCAGGCCAAACGTTGGGTACGGACCGCTCAGGTCATCGAGCATCTTCCATTGAACGCCGACGCGCGGGATCACGAACCGCGGATGAATGGCCCGGGCAAGCTCGATCGCCTTTGCACGATACCCCGCTTTGACCTGCCCCAGCCTGGTCAAGGCGAACAACCACATGGCCAGGTAATGGTAATATTGCCCGTCGCGATCAGGCTCTTGGCCGATGCGAATTCCGATACGACGGCCCAGCACTCGATCCACGTCCGCAACGACCCCTTCGGCTTCGTCCAAAAAGCGGTCATCGGCCAACGTGTTGCGCAGCGAAGCCAACAGGATGACGCCAAACGCGTCCGTCCAGAGATAGCGCAGCCCATTCGGCCAGATTCGCTCGCGGCGCATCCAAGTAAGCTTATCGAGCACCCAATCAATGTCGGCTGGCATGGTCAGCTACCGCAGTGAAAAAGGATGCTCGGGCGAGAAGCGTCTGGCTTCGTCGGCGTCGATGGGGTGCACGGCGCTGGTGCGATCGCACCAAATGAACTCGTCGAATTGGTTCGAGAGGCTCGCTTGAAAGTAGTGGCTCGCAAGCTCCGTCTCGGGGCGATAGACAACGCCGATGGCCCGTTCGAGCCGCTCGGCCGCCAACTCCTCGCGCAGGTCCGGCTTGCGCGGTTCGCGCAGCGGCAGGAAAAACGCCTCGACCTGCGATTGATGGAACAGGCTTTCATAGCTTTCAGGGTGGGCAGGGCGGACCTGCATGAATTCGACCGCTTCGTCCCAATTGGACGCCGCGGCTACCGTGCCATGGTCGGTGCCTTGGCCGATCAGGTAGGCCGCCGGCCCGAATGCCTCGCGGCAAAGATGGCCGACATTCGTCTGACCCCCCGCGCCCATTTCGGTGCTCGCGGCGTCGCCAAGGTGGGAATTGTGCTCCCAGATCACGGCCTTCGAGGCCGGGCCGTGGAAATCCAGCAGCAGTTTCAAGGTTTCGAACATGTGCCCGTCACGGAGGTTCCACGATTCGTTGGAACCGTAGTACATAATCCGATAGTAGCGCTCCGCGCTGGCCACGAGCCGCGCGTTCTGCACGGCGTCCAAGAAGCGAGCACCGTCTTGTTGCGCATAGCGCAACCGTTGCTTTAACAGGTCAGTGAGCGTCGCCACCACTTCTTTCTCGCAGACGCGATATCTTCCCGACACGGCCAGCCGGCCGTACAGGGCCGGGTCGCCCTCCCAGGGCGTCAAACAACCATATCGCAGCCGGGCAATTCGGGCCGCCTCGGGATCCACACGATCGAGATAGTCGAGTACCGCGCGGATCGAGGTGAACATGCTGTAGAGGTCGAGACCATAAAAGGCGATTCTTTCCCGGGGATCGTCGATGTGCCGGTTATATTCGCGAAGCCACTCGATGAATTCGAGCACTTCCTGATTTCGCCACATCCAGGTGGGAAATCGCGAGAAGGCTTCCCAGCGATGGCCATTCGCCGGCGAAAATCCCCGGACATATTGATCGATCCGAGCCGCGTCGGGCCAGTCGGCCTCGACGGCGACGAAGCGAAAGCCCCGGCGCTGGATCAGCTCCTTGGTAATCTCGGCTCGAATGCGATAAAACTCCGCCGTGCCATGAGTGGCTTCGCCGATCAGCGCCACGCGGCAGTCGCCCATACGCTCGGCGATCGCTCCGTATCTCGCATCACGAATCTCGTGCAGCGGCTCGGCCGTCTCGCGAACGAGTTCACAGACAAGCGAAGCACGGCTCGCTCGGCGTGGTGGGGCGATCGTGGTTGTCGCGTCCTTGTCTTGCCAACCTTCAGCTCCGATCAGCGGCACAAACCTTACTTCGCACAATTCTTCGCGCTCGTATGCGTCTTGAGCCGTGCGGGTGACGCGGAGCAGTTTCTGCATCGATCGACCTTCGCCAACGGGAATCACCAAACGCCCGCCGATGGCCAGCTGCTCCAGAAGCGGCCGTGGAGCTTCCGGGCCGCCAGCCGCTACCACGATGGCATCGTACGGAGCATGTTCGCTCCAACCGAGCGTGCCGTCTCCGTGCACAACGTGAACGTTGTCGAAGTCCTCGTCGCGCAGCCGGCGAGCCGCTTGCTCCGCCAATTCCGCATGCCGTTCTATCGTGTAGACTTCCCGCGCAACCTTGGCGAGCACGGCGGCCGCGTATCCGGACCCGGTGCCCACCTCCAAGACCCGATCGCCTGGCTGCAGTTCGAGCGCTTCGGTCATTAAAGCCACGATGTAAGGTTGCGAAATCGTCTGTCCCATCTCGATCGGCAAGGCTCGGTCCAGGTACGCGAATTCCGCCAGGTGGGGCGGCAGAAACGCTTCGCGACGGACCGACTCCATTGCGGCCAGCACGGCAGGATCGGAAACTCCGCGGCCGCGGAGTTGCTGCTCCACCAATCGACGACGTTGATCGGCAAACTTGACCATGGCAATCGGCTCCTCCGTACGATTACGGGAATTCGCGTTGCTCGCGTTCGTCAATTCCACAACCCGCGAATGTCGGGCGGCAGGACCGCCTTGATCGAGTCCACTTCTCCCGGCGAGATGTGCCGACCCAACAGGTGGAACACGGCCTGCGTCACGTGGCCGTCGTTGGGGTCCTTGCCGGCCCGCTGGCTGGCAATATGAGCCACGGGTGAACGAGACACCGTGACAACTATCGTGTTCGTTGATGCACACCGTGTGCCGGTCAACGCATCGACCGTTCAGTGCATCGAAATGTCTGCAGAGCCACCACAAGGTCATGCGAACCAGGTGGCCTGTTTTTGCGTAGTAAAGGCGGAGGGAGAAGGGTTGACGGCAACGGAGTGCCGGGCCGGACCATGTCACCCGGCTGATCAAGCAACCAGGTCTGGACAAAGGAGGTGCAGGACATGTGTATGGATCGGTCGTCGAGGGAGCCTCGCGGCCGAGGGTGAGTTTCGCGAATACGCGGTGAAAGTGCCCTCTTCATTGGGGCTTTCGCATCCTGCCGATGGGGAACGAGCGACTCACACGCCCACGAGGCTCGAGGGAAGGGCAGAGCGACGTGCCGCCGACAGGCGGTTTTTTGTTGCGCTAACCGCCAACACGGCCGGAAAAATATTCTTCGCCACCCAATGCCCGAGGCCTGCGTCTCGAGATAGCGTGCGGATTTGGCGCGGCCTGTGCGATTTGGCGCAGCGCGAAACCGTCCCCAGTCCAACCGCTTCCGCCTTCTTTTGGTCTGGGTCGCGGTCAAAGCACGGCAAACTGGGTGGGTTTCCCCAGACAAGAGCGTGTTTTGGCTCTAGGGCACGATGATTGCAAGGTCCGTGGGGGGTTTGATCGTCGGTCAAATCCTGATTCGCTTTTCGGTGCTCCGGGAGGGTCATCGCAATGTCCGTAGCCGGTGTCAAGATGGAGCTTATTCGGAGCTTTTCCGATATCTCGCTCGAAGACGTTGCTTCCGTCGGAGGCAAAAATGCCTCTCTTGGCGAAATGATCCGCGAACTGACGAACGTTGGCATCGAGGTGCCAATGGGATTCGCGATTACCGCCGACGCCTATCGATTGTTCTTGTCGGAAGGCGGATTGAACGAGGAGATTTCTCGCCTGCTGGACGGACTGAACACCCGAGACGTCGACGACTTGCGCGGCCGGGGCGCCAAGATTCGACATGCGATGGTCGCAGCTCCGTTTTCCGAAGATCTGCGCCGGGCAATCGTGGATGCCTATTCCGAACTTGGCCGCGGCCGACCGTCGCTCGTCAGCGTGGCCGTGCGCAGTAGCGCAACCGCGGAGGACCTGCCGGAAGCAAGCTTTGCCGGACAGCAAGAAACTTACCTCAACGTGCAGGGAGAAGCCGCGCTGCTGGACACGTGTCGTCGTTGTTTTGCATCGTTGTTTACCGACCGTGCGATCTCTTATCGCGTCGACAAAGGGTTCGATCACTTCCAGGTTGGCTTGTCAGTCGGCGTCCAGTTGATGGTCCGTTCGGATCTGGCGAGCTCGGGAATCATGTTCACCATCGATACGGAATCCGGTTTCCGCGACGCCGTCTTGATCGCGGCCTCTTATGGCCTCGGAGAGACAATTGTGCAGGGCTCGGTGAATCCCGATGAATTCGTGGTTTTCAAGCCAACGTTGTCCCAGGGCTTTCGGCCGCTGCTCAAGAAATCACTGGGCACCAAGGAATTCAAGCTCGTGCTGGATGCCGGCGGAAGCAAGATGGTTCGGACGGTGCCGGTACCGACCGGCGACCGCGGTCGGTTCGCTCTGAGCGATGATGACGTCTTTAAACTGGCTCGCTGGGGCTGCTTGATCGAAGAGCACTACAGCCGCAAGCACGGACGATTCTGTCCCATGGATATCGAATGGGCAAAGGACGGCCAGACCGGCGAAATCTTCATCGTCCAAGCCCGCCCTGAGACGGTCCAGGCTCGCAAAGAGCGCGACGTACTGGAGACCTACCGCCTGTCCAAGCGTGGCAAAGTACTGGTAACCGGTCGCAGCGTGGGCGAAAAAATTGCCCAAGGACCAGCCAAGGTGATTGCCGATGCCAAACAAATGGGATCCTTTCGAGTCGGCGACGTCTTGGTGACCGATAAAACGGACGTCGACTGGGAACCGATCATGAAGTTGGCCGCCGCGATCGTAACGAACCGTGGGGGGCGCACCTGTCATGCGGCCATCATCAGTCGAGAATTGGGAGTGCCGGCAGTGTTGGGCACGCAAAATGGCACGGACATCGTCAAAGACGGCCAAACCATTACAGTTTCCTGCGCAGAAGGAGAAACTGGGTTCGTTTATGACGGCAAACTCGACTTCGACGTCGAGAGGATAAGCCTCGTCGGGCTCGGCCGGCCGCGTACCAAGATCATGTTGAATGTCGCCAATCCTGACGAAGCCTTTCCGCTGTCCTTCCTGCCTAACGACGGCGTCGGACTGGCCCGCATCGAATTCATCATCGCCAATACAATTCCCGTTCATCCCATGGCATTGCTGGGCTACGACCGGCTTGACGATCCGGATTTGAAGGCCCGCATCGATGAACTGAGCGTCGGATACGATTGCAAGTCCGAGTTTTTCATCGATCATTTGGCCCAGGGAGTGGCGATGATCGCGGCGGCCTTTTACCCCAAGGACGTCATCGTGCGGTTGAGCGACTTCAAGAGCAACGAGTATGCAAATCTCGTAGGCGGCAAACGCTACGAGCCGGTCGAAGAGAATCCGATGATCGGATTTCGCGGCGCGTCCCGTTACTACGATCCACGATTTCGAGACGCGTTCGGCCTGGAATGCCAGGCTCTCAGGAGAGTCCGCCTGGAGATGGGACTTACGAACGTCAAAGTGATGGTGCCATTCTGCCGTACTGTCGAGGAAGGACAGAAAGTCATCGACATCATGGCGCAACATGGCTTGGAGCGCGGCAAGGACGGGTTGGAAATCTATGTGATGTGCGAGATTCCCAGCAACGTAATTTGCGCTGCCGAGTTCGCGGAGATCTTCGACGGATTTTCGATCGGGTCGAATGATTTGACGCAGTTGACGCTCGGCGTCGACCGCGATTCCGAAATCGTGGCCCACGTCTTCGACGAGCGCAACCTGGCCGTCAAACGATTGATTTCCTCGGTCATCCAGGCGGCCAGGAAGGCGAACCGAAAGATCGGCATTTGTGGGCAAGCCCCCAGCGACTATCCGGAGTTTGCCGAGTTCCTGGTCCGCGAAGGAATCGACAGCATTTCCCTCAATCCCGACGTCGTCGTGAAAACCACGGCACGGATCCTGGAATTCGAGAAGTCGGCGGTGGGTAGAGTCGCGCCCGATCGTTAGAAAACAATGTCCGATTTTACTCGATGTGCGGCGCCGTTTCGTCCATCCGGCGCAATGACGAAGGGCAATTGAATCGGCTGGTGACACCTTAGGTCACCGAGGAGCACTTATGCACGTCGCGAGCAAATTGGCCGCATGGTTCACAAGGCCACCCAATATGCGATTAGCTCGTTGCGAGTATACTTATCATTCGGGTGGCTCCGGCCGTCAGCACGTTTGCCTGCGTGTCGATCCATTCCGCGACGTGGCGGATGTGCTTTAGCGGCTTGAAGGAAAGGAATTGAAAGACTGAATCATGAAAACTCACAACGCCAGTATCTACCATTGCATTTCCTGCGGCCGGGTCGTGCACGCCGAGTTGGAGGCAGAGCCGCCCCAATGCTGTGGGCACACAATGGCCAAAGCCTGCGCGGAGACGATCCTTGAAGGCGACGATGCCGGACAAAAGGCGGGCGGCCACTCCGAAACGGCACCGCCGGTGATCAAGGGCAGCAAAAAGCCCCGGTGATTTCCTGTACTCGGCTTTATTCAAAATCGGAGAACTGACATGCTTGGCACCATACTGCTTGTAATTCTGATTCTGTTGCTTCTGGGTGCGATTCCCACCTGGCCTCATAGCAGAGACTGGGGCTATGTTCCCAGCGGCGGGCTTGGATTGGTCGTCGTGATCTTACTCATCCTGCTGCTCTTGGGATATCTCCGCTGATCACCAACGCCGAGAAGGAGGTTTGGTCATGTGCCAATTTTTTTGGATGTTGATGCTGGCCGGGTTGATCACAGCCAGCGGGTGCGAGCGACAGCCCGTAGATCAGACGTCCGGAAAGGTCACGTCCGAAGATGTACGCCGCGATGCCGGCCGGGCCGTGAATACGGCTGCCGAGTTTTCCCAGCAGACCAAGGAAGAATTCCAGAAGAGTCTTGATGCTCGACTCAAGGAGTTGGACGCGGAGATGGCCAAGCTCCGCGAGAGAGGTCGCGACCTGAAGGATCAGGCCAAGGCTGATTGGGATCGGAGGATCGCCGACTTGGAAACGAAGCGGGATGCAGCCCGTGCCAAGCTGGCCGAGGTCCGCGACTCTAGCGCCGAGGCTTGGAAGGATGTGCAGAAGGGGGCCCAGTCGGCTTGGGACGAGTTGGATAAGGCCTTCCGCGACGCGACGCGGGAGTTCTGATTGGTAAGCGGTTCCGATGTTTTCCCGGGCCCAATCGCCCGCCAAATGGGCAGCGAGAATCGCAATGGCGAAGGCACATGAGCAAGCGGATGTTCTGTCGTTCTATCACCTCGACGGCGCCGACCTGTCGACGGCGTGCTGCCAGGGAACTGCTTGCTTTGTCGCCCGACAGCTGAACCCCGATCGTTGGCGCGACGCCGCCTGTCAATCGCCGCGCGTCTATTGTCTTGGCAAGTGTTATGCGGCCCCCTCGGCGGCCGTTGACGAAGTCCGGCCGACGATCGAGGTTCGATCCCGCTCGGCCGTGGTGTTGGAACGGATCGTCGCCGGAGGCGCGCGGACACTCGACGACTATCGGAGCCAAGGCGGACTGAAAGCCCTGGAAGCTGCGGCAAGTCTCAGCCCGGACCAGATCATCGGCGAAATCGAGACCTCTGACCTGCGAGGGCGCGGTGGTGCAGGGTTTCCAACCGGAGCCAAATGGCGCGCCGTGGCCGACCGTGAGTCGGGGGAAAAGTTCGTCGTGGCCAACTTCGACGAAGGCGACCCGGGCGCTTACATCGACCGCTTTATCGCCGAGTACGACCCGTATTGCCTGATCGAAGGGATGGCCATCGCGGCCCGCGCCGTTGGAGCTTCACGAGGCTGGATCTACGCCCGCTGCGAGTACCCCGATGCGATCCGCAGCCTACAGAGCGCCCTTGACAGCTCGCGGGCGGCTGGAATCTTAGGAACTCAGAGTCCAGGCAAGGCGTCTGCTTTCGATATCGAGCTGGTTGTCGGCCGAGGAAGTTACGAGTGTGGTGAAGAAACGTCGCTGCTGAATTCCATCGAGGGAAAGCGCCCAGTCGCTCGCGTGCGGCCCCCCTTTGTAGCCGAGCATGGCCTGTGGGGATTGCCGACGATCGTCAATAACGTGGAAACACTCGCTAGCGTGCCGTGGATTCTTCGCAACGGGGCCAGGCAATACGCATCCATGGGCATTCCTGGCAGCCGTGGCACGAAGGTCGTGTCGTTGAATTCGCTGTTTTGCCGGCCGGGGCTGTACGAAATCGAATTTGGCATTCCGCTGCGGGAGATAGTCAACGACATCGGTGGCGGACTGCGCAGCGGCGCGCTTCGCGGCCTGATGATCGGCGGGCCGCTTTCCGGCCTTGTACCGCCGAGCTTGCTCGATACGCGGTTCGGGTTTCAGGAGCTTCGGGCTATCGGGGCCAGTGTCGGCCACGGTGGAGTGATCGCTTTTGACGAGCACACTTCGATTCCCGAACTGATTCAACACGTCTTCTCGTTTGCCGCCTACGAGTCGTGCGGCAAGTGCACGCCGTGTCGCCTTGGAGCCCCGCGCATTGAGCAAATCTTTCGCTCCATCATCGGCAGTCGGCTGGGATCAATGTCGGAACGGGCCGAATGGTGCGACATTGTCGCGGCGCTGAAATTGACCAGTCTCTGCGGATTGGGGACCGGACTGGCCGACTTCGCGGAGAGTATTCTCCGCCATTTCCCGGCGGAGGTGCAACCGTGCTTCAAGTGACCGTGAACGAACGATCGCGTTCATGCGAGCCCGGACAGGCAATCTTGGCGACGCTACGGGGCACGGCAGACGACGTTCCGGCGCTGTGCGACGATCCACGATTGGCGCCGATCGGCGGTTGCCGATTGTGCATGGTCCAGATCAAAGGGCAGGCCCGCCCCGTCGCCGCCTGCACGACGTTGCTCGCCGACGGCATGGATATCGCCACGCACACGCCCGAGATCGAGCAGCTACGACGGACGAATCTTCGCCTGCTGGCGCGCAACTACCCGAAGCAGTCTTTCGACAGCACTCCGTCCAGCGAGTTTCATCGGCTCGTTCGAGCATACAAGCTGGAAGGCGAACTGGGGGGGGCCGCCAGCACGGATCTCGTGGACGACTCGCATCCTTGCATCCACGTAGACATGTCGCAGTGCATTCACTGCTTTCGGTGCGTGAGAATCTGCGAAGAGGTGGCGGGACGATTTGTCTGGAAGGCGTGGAACCGCGGTGACGAGACCGAGATTCGACCTTCAGGCCGCACGAACTTGCGAGACAGCGATTGCGTGAGCTGCGGCGCGTGTGTCGACACATGCCCAAGCGGCGCGCTGCGCGATAAAAGTCAAATGCAAGGCACAGCGCCGACCAACGAGGTCCGCTCGGTATGCGCCTACTGCGGAACTGGTTGCGAAATACACGTGGGTGCGCGACAGGGTTCCGTCGTGTCGATTCGGCCGGTTCTCGATGCGCCTGTGAACAAGGGGCATCTGTGCGTCAAAGGTCGCTACGGCTGGGAGTACGTCCACGCTCCCGACCGCGTCACGACGCCCATGATCCGCGACGGACAGGGATGGAAATCGGTATCGTGGGACCGCGCGATCAAGTTCGTCGCCCAGCGGCTACGGCGGATTGTCGACCAATTTGGCCCCGATGCCGTCGGCGTTCTCGGATCAGCGCGGGCAACCAATGAGGAGAACTACGTCGCCCAGAAGTTCGCTCGTGTCGTCATCGGCAGCAACAACGTCGACTGCTGTGCCCGAGTTTGCCATGCGCCGACTGCGGCGGGTATGAAGTTGATGTTGGGCACGGGCGCCGCGACCAATTCGTTCGAAGATATCGAGCTGGCTCGGACGATTCTCGTGTGCGGCGCCAACCCCAGGGAGAACCATCCGATCGTGGGCGACCGCATCGTGCAGGCAGCGCTCCGCGGGACGGAGCTGATCGTCATTGATCCGCGCCGGATTGAACTGGCCCACCATGCCCGTCTGCATTTGCAACCGCGCCCGGGAACCAACATTCCGCTATTGAACGCCATGGCGCACACGATCGTTGACGAAGGCCTCTACGATTCGCTTGCGTCTGAACACATCGAAAACTGGGAGGAATTTCGGCACTTCATCGCCGGCTATCCTCCCGAGAGCGTCGCCGACGTTTGTGGAGTCGATGCCGAGCCAATCCGCCAGGCCGCCCGCATGTTGGCCACGCATAAGCCGGCGATGTGCTTCCACGGCCTGGGAGTCACCGAACATGTTCAGGGCACCGAGGGAGTCATGTGCCTGGTGAACCTGGCACTTCTGACCGGAAACATCGGTCGGCCAGGCAGCGGCGTGAACCCGTTGCGCGGTCAGAACAACGTGCAGGGCGCCGCGCAGATGGGCTGCGACCCGGGGATTCTCACCGGAAGCGCGCCTTTGGCCGAGAGCCGCGAGCGCTTCGAGGCAGTGTGGAAATCTCCGATTCCTACGCGACCCGGATTGAACCTCATCAAGATGATGGATGCCGCCGAACAGGGCCAATTCAAGGCCCTGTGGGCCATCGGCTACGACGTTGCACTGACCAATCCAAACGCCGACAGCACGCTCGCCGCGCTGCGATCGCTCGACCTGGTGGTGATTCAGGACTTGTTCCTCAATAAAACCGCAAGTCGCGCCGGATCGGTATTCCTGCCGGCATGCTCGTCGTTCGAGAAGGACGGCACGTTCATGAACTCCGAACGCCGGATTCAACGCGTGCGCAAGGCCATCGAACCGTGCGGCGAATCTCGGTCGGATTGGGAGATCATTTGCCAGGTTGCGCGGGAGATGGGAAAGGGCGAGTTTTTTGGATTTCGCAGCGCCGAGGAAATCTGGGATGAAATTCGTACCGTCTGGCCGGCGGCCGCCGGCATCACCTATCGGCGACTGACAACGGGTGGCCTGCAATGGCCGTGCCCCACCGAAGAACATCCCGGAACGACCATCCTGCACAGCGGTATTTTTTCGGGCAGGGGCCGCGTGAAGCTGCGTCAAATCAAGTTCACGCCGACGTCGGAAGAGGTCGCCGAGGATTACCCATTCCTGCTCGTCACCGGGCGATCTCTGTACCAATTCAATGCCGGGACCATGACCGGCCGATCGAGCGCCGCGCAATTCCAACCCGTCGATACGTTGCAGATTGCAACCGATGATGCCCGGCGGCTCGGCATCGTGAACGGCCAGCCGGTGCGCGTTCGCAGTCGCTACGGCGAGATAACGATCAACGCGAGCGTCACCGATGGCGTCCAGGCCGGCGAACTGTTCGCAACTTTTCAATCGCCCGACATATTCCTGAATCGGATTACCGGTCGAAACCGGGATCGATTCGTTCAGACTCCCGAATACAAAGTCACGGCCGTGCGGATTGAGCCGGTCAGTCTGACCCAAACTCGCGCGTCACCGTGAAGCGGCCGTTGCCAGGGGATCGTCGAGAGTCGTGTAGGTCGTGCCGTCGTAGAGGAAGCCGTGCATACTCATGTGGCGGGGCGGCAATGAGCCTCCTGGTCTGCGTGAACGCAAAAAATACCCGCGGTGTCAGCCGCTCCATCCACCAATCCACCGCGAATTATCTGCCTTTGAGGGTTCGATTCGGGAGGGTCTGAGAGCGAGACCGTGCGCTTGGCTCGCTCTCATCGAAGCCAGCCTGAGTAACTGGGCTATCGACCGCAGCACCGACGAGCATGTAAAGGTCCAATCGACGTTGAACAACAAGGCCGCCAGTCTCGCACATATGTCGATTTATGCCCGGCAGACTTCGACCCTCGCGTCATTGAAGCATGCGCCACCCCCAAGATCCGTCAAAGTGTCGGGCGACAAGGCGTTGGCGGTCTGGCCGTTCGCGGTGTGCTTGGCCCATAAGCCCTTGGGCAGCACCACTACACCTTCGCGCACTTCGTTGTTCACGTGTGCCGTGCATTGGACCTGGCCATACCCGTTGAAGACTTTCACCAAGTCGCCGTCGGCCACGCCGCGTTTTGCTGCGTCGCGCGAGTGCATCTCCAGCGGCACTTGTCTTTGCACCCGCTGGTAGAGGGTCGACGAGATAGCATCCGACGTGCTTGGCGAAATCAGCGCCAATGGAAACGCATGGGTGGCAGGATCTGCGAGGTAGCCGTACAGTCCGCGCGGACTCTCGGCGTCCAACGACGCAGGTACCAAATCGATTTTACGGTCGGCAGCGCCCGGAAAGACGTCGACAAACTGCACCGGCCGCGACCCACACGGAGGCGACGATTGGCCCGTCGACTCAAGCTCCGATGTGATCCGCTCCGCCTCGCTCGATGTGGCCACGATCGCGCGCATAATTTCCGCGGGTGTTTCCGGCTCGCCCGGCCGCGCAACGTCCATGCGTCGACACAGCTCAGCGAATAGCCAGTAATTGGGCCGAGCCTCGCCCACCGGTTCGATCGAGGGCTTCGACCAAATGGCAAGCGTCGCGCCATAGCCCCGTTTGACTTCGTGGTGTTCCAAAAAAGTGGTGGCCGGCAGTAACACGTCGGCATATCGGGCCGTGTCGGTCATCACCTGCTCGTGAACAACAGTGAATAGGTCATCTCGCTCAAAGCCTGCGCGGACCTTGTTCTGCGCCGGCAGCGTGGCCAGCGGGTTGCAGTTGTACACGAACAGCCCTCGAATCGGCGGCACAAAGCTGGCCGCCAGCGCCTCGCCTACGCGATTCATGTTGATCACCCGCGTGTTGGGTAGTGTTTCGCAGACGGCGGCCGCCGGGTCGACATCCCAGGCCGCCGAGTTCGACATCGTGAAACCGCCACCGCGGACGCCGAATCGGCCCGCCACGGCCGGCAGCGCCAAAATGGCCGCAATCGCCGATCCGGCATTGCGCGACCGTTCCGGCCCCCAACCGCATCTCACCACAGACGGACTGATGCTGGCATACAGCTTTGCGAAATCTTCCAGGTCTGCCAATGGCACGTCCGCTACCTCGGCAGCGCGGTCGATCGTCCACAATGCGGCCCGTTCGCGCAGCAACTCCCAATTGCGCGCATGGTTTCGTAAGAACGTCAGGTCGGCTTGGCCGTTTTCAAACAACTGGCGGATCACGGCCAAGGCCACCGGCAAGTCGGTGCCGGGGCGTAGGGCGAGATGCAAGTCGGCCTGCCGCGCCAAGGGTGTCGCCCGTGGATCGACCACCACCAACTTGGCTCCAGCCTGCTGCGCCTGTCGCACGAATGGCACCAGGTGAATGCCTGATACGGCAGGATTACATCCCCAGACAACGATCAACCGCGCAGATGGATAGTCCTCGTAGGCCACGCCAGGCATTTTGCCATACAGGCCCGTCGAGGCGGCCGTAGTGGCTGCGGCACACAGTGTGCGCGCAAGCCGTGAGGCGCCCAGCCGATAGAAGAGCCGCAGATCGATCGCATTATGCGTAAGCCAGCCGTTTGATCCGCCGTAAGAGAGCGGCAAAATCGCCTCGCCGCCGTGTTGTGCGCGAATCGATTGCAATCGCTCGACGACGGTCTGCAACGCCTCGTCCCACGTCACCCGTCGAAATTGACCGCTCCCCTTCGGGCCGCGTCGGACGGCCGGATAGCGGACCCTCTCATCGCCATAAACCAGCTCGGGAAAATGCCGCACTTTGCCACAGATGTAGCCCGCCGTCACCGGGTTGGCGTGGCTGCCATCAAGCTTTGTCACACGGCCGTCTTCGACAATAACATTCAAGCTGCAAGTATCCGGACAATCGAGCGGGCAAACACTCGTGCGCTGTACCACGTCGAAAATTCTCATAGGCATTGGACTTTCAGTTAGCCGATACTTCCCAAACTTGGAACAAGCTTGAAACCGATCCGGAGGGCCAATCACCACGATTGTAACACGTTGCCGGCCAGACCGACCGCATGATTATCGCGCCGCGAGATCGCGCAATCCAGTTATGGAGCTCGCTTTCTGGGCGCCGGTAGATGGTGGATGAAATCAGACGCTGGGCAGCAACTCCGGCAGCCGCTCGGGCGGACTGGTACGGAACCGCCTTGGTGAACTCTTTTGCGTCCAGCAACGTGGTGGCAACGATCAGGATCTCGATACGAAAGCCCGTTTGCTCCACTCGGACGCGGCATTCTCGGATTACCAGCAATTCGGGAAGCGTCTCGTAGGTCGCTCGATCCATCGAACGAGGCTCTACCGGCGTGGGCCGAATGACGATGTGATCGCCATTGCCGAGGCGTTCCATCGCAATCGAATCAGTTGCGAGTGTTTCGCCGAACGGACGCAAAGAGCGTCGTCTCGTTGAGTCATGACCGGAATCCAGTCAGCCCCAAATATGCGGACGGCGGGCCGCCCAGGGGGCTTCCTTCTCCAATTGACCAGCCAGACGGAATAGGGTGGCTTCGTCGGAATATTTGGCGGTGAACATCATTCCGATGGGCAGATTGCCGGCGGACATCTCCAGCGGCAGGGATAGCGAAGGCTGGCCGGAGAAGTTGAATGGCGGAGTGAACGGAAAAACGCGGTTCTGGCGCCGGTGTACCTCGCGCGGCTCTAAGTTGACTGGGTCGATGTGGCCAATCTCCGGCGGCGGCTCACCCATCACCGGCGACAAATAGACGTCGATGTCCTCGAAGGCCGCCAGCGTCTTGCGGTTGAGCATCCGCAATTCGTGCATGGCACGCAGAGCTTCGGCGCCGGTCACTTTGCGGCCTGCATTCAGCGACGCCCAGGTGAGCGGCTCGAGTTCGTCCGGTTCGGGTTCGCGTCCCATCTGTTCGATCAGGCGAGCCATGCCGGCGGCAAAGTTGGCTGCGCCGACGGGACCGCGCAGCGTAGAGGGCTCGATAGTCGATCCCGAGACCGCGCTCGAACACCTCGTGGCCGAGGTGCTTCAGAAGCTCGGCAGTGCGCAAGAGCTCCCTGCACTTCATCGCTGATCGGCCGGCCGTTGGGAGTCTCCGCGGACCAGGCGATCCGTAATCGGCCAGGGCGGCGGCTGACCTCCTCCAGATAGGGTCCCGACTTCGGTGGGTGGGCGTATGGCGAGTCGGGTTCGGGATACCCCGTGGCGTCGAGCATGCCGGCGGAGTCGCGTACGGTCCGGCTCACCACATGATCCACAACCTGTCCGGCCACATAGTCGTAGCCATCCGGAAGATTCGGGTTGCGGTCGCGTGTGACCTTCAGGCCCACCAGGCCGCAGCACGCCGCCGGGATCCGGATGGAACCCAGTCCATCGGACGCGTGCGCCATGGGCACCATGCCGGCCGCCACCGCCGAAGCCGAGCCGCCCGACGAGCCGCCGGCGATATGGCCGGGGTTCCAAGGGTTGCGACAGGGTCCGAGATAGGCGCTCTCGGTGGTGCCCGTGATGCCGAATTCCGGCGTGTTAGTCTTACCAATCGGGATGACGCCAGCGGCGCGGTAGCGCGCGGTGAGGCCGCCGTCCTCGGCATCCACGGTATTGCCGGCGAACCGGCTGCCTGAAGTGCGCGGCCAGCCGGCGACCGGCATGGCCAGGTCCTTGATCAAAAAGGGCACGCCCTTGAACGGGCCGTCCGCAAGTTCGCCCTTGGCGCGGGCGCGGGCGTCGTCGAAGCCCTTGTAGACAACCGCGTTCAAGATCGGGTTGTGCCGTTCGACGCAGGCGATGGCAGCCTCGACCAACTCGGCGGGCGAGACCTTTTTCTTCGCGACGAGCTCGGCCAGGCCCAGGCCGTCATAGTCGGAATAATTGTCCACGATCAGGCTCCCGCGGAATGGAAGGCCAGGTTGTCAATCTCGGCGGTTCGCACGGCCCATCCCGCGGCCCCTTACCGTGACTCAATCGATACGCTTCACTGACTTTTCAATCGCTTTTTGGCGCGCCGTTCACCTCTACGCTGCGCCGTTCTTCTTGAACCAATCGAGCATTCGTTTCCAGCCGTCTTCGGCTTGCTGCTTGCGGTAGGTTGGACGGTAGTCCGCGTTAAATCCGTGGGGCGTATCGGGATAGAGCACGATTTCCGACGGCTTGTTGGCCGCCTTGAGCTCGGTCCGTATCTGTTCCACGGAAGCGACCGGGATGCCCGTGTCTGCTGCGCCGTAAAGTCCGAGCACGGGAGCACGCAGTTCGCGGACCACGTCAAGCGGATATTTAGGCTGAAGTGGGTTCTTGCTGCCGACAATCCTGCCGTACCAGGCGACGCCCGCTTTCAGGTTCGGGTTGTGCGCCGAGTAGAGCCAGACGATTCGGCCGCCCCAGCAGAAGCCGGTGATCGCCAGCCGCGATGTATCTCCCTTGCCCGAGGCCTTGGCCCAGGCTACGGTCGCGTCGAGGTCCGACAGGACCTGCTCATCGGGCACTTTAGAGACGACCTGAGAAATGATTTCGTTGAAGTCGGTCATCTTCGACACGTCACCCTGGCGCGCGTACAGCTCGGGCGCAACGGCGAGATAGCCCTCCTTGGCGAGACGGCGAGCGAGATCCTTGATATGCTCGTGCACGCCAAAAATCTCCTGTACGACAAGCACAACCGGGAACGGTCCCTTGCCCTGGGGCATCGCACGATAGGCCGGCATCTGGCCATCCTTCGCGGGAATTTTGATTTCGCCCGCTTCGATGCCTTGGGTGTCGGTCGTGATTGTTTGAGCTGAGATTGGCTGCACGGCGAGAGCAAAACCGGTCGCCAGCGATGTGACGACAAACTCACGGCGTGAGAAGTCGTGCTTGACCCTGAAGCTGCGGAGTTCCTCGTGCATAGCTGATTCCTCCGGGAAAGTTGGACGGCCTGGCTGGAAACCCCACCCTAACGAAGCCCGCTCGGGCGTGCAACTAGCCGCGACGCGGGCAGCGAGCATCATCAATCGGTCAATGGTTGATTCGTCGCAAGAAGCAAAGGCGAGGCTGACGACTTTTATGACACCCGGAAATCAATTCTCGCCGCGCCGTTAATGCCTCTAACGTCACGCTCAGCAGCCGGGACGGCAAGAAGGACCACCTACGAAAACCGTCATGCCAGCCCCGTCTGCTGAAGCGGGTTGCTCGGCTTGATTTAGCTTGAATGTCCCTTGGTTGTTCGCCAAGCGGAGTCACGCCTCGGGTTGATGCCACTCGGGCGATGGGCCAACGGCGGCTTCGATCTCAGGGACCAAGCTGCGGTCTTGAGCATGGTCGGCTACATTCGTTTCGGCATGCATTTTCGCTCGAGGTGCGCGAACAGCAACGTCCCCGAACAGATGGTCATGGACTGGTTGGGCCACAACAACTCCCCGATGATTCGCTACTACTATCACCATCACAACGAGCAGGCTCGCAGCTGGATGAACGATCTTGATCTCCTGGGAGGCGCCGGCGGGCGTTCCGCTGATGGCAAACAGGCAACTTGAGGTGACGAGGTGCTCAGCCAGGCAAGTCCTGAGTCGTGCAAGGCAAGCCGAATTGGCCCACTATTGGCCCAGTTCACTGGGCCAATCAAAGTTGCCATCGCAAGTGACTCCACAGAAGTCACTTGCGATGGCCGGGTCAACAGGAGCGGAGGGCATGGGATTCGAACCCACAACCCCTTGCGGGGCGCCTGATTTCGAGTCCTACCTGACCGTGTGTCCCCTGCGTCCACGATCTCCCAACTTGGGCACGTGTTTCACGTTCCGGCGACGGCGACTTTCCCGGACTGTCCGACACGTGCGCCAGTGTCCGGCGTGTTGGCTACAGATTGGCTACAAATTGGCGCGAAGGTCCATTCTCCTGACTTGCGGGGCCATGTTGGCAACTCACCTGGTTGCGGTCGGAACTTTGTTGGCAGCTCCCCGAAAGGAACCCTCCTCGGAAACAACGCGCGCTTTTCGGGGGTCGACGTCATATGCCGACGGTCTATGCCACCATCGGTGAAATCGTCGCCGGCAAGAAACACCGTCGCGATTCAGGCGACGAAAGGATCATAGCGATCCCGATTGGGATGGCCATTTGCGACGTTGCCGTCGCGCGTCTCGTGTACCATTCAGCGTTGGACCGCGGAGCCGGCCAACGATTTCGATTGGCCTGATCTATTCGCTTCGCTGGCCCGAGCGGAATTGTAATTGCCCATTCGGTCCTTGGTGGCAACTCCTCTTACCGCCGAGACCCCACGATGGGAATCAACTGGTTGTGAATACTGAACTACTGTGTTGTGGTCGACGCGGAAGAATTCTTCTTTGCCAGGGAACGAGTCGTTCAATCAGCGCTGATGCGCATCCAACTACGCCAGAGGAATATCGACGCAATCACAGTTCCGACGGTCAAGACGGTGCCCTTCGTGTTGTCTCCATAGAGGAAAAACCCCGTGGCGAACAAGGCTCCGTAGATCGAAAGGCAACCGGCGACGATGCAGCTCAGTGCCAGCGGGACGTGCGTTGTGGACGCTACGATCGGATCACCCTCCGCCGCGGCGCGCTCGAGCACTCGTTGCCACCCGATGCCGCCCGGATTGACCTTTTTGCAGAATTCCCGCAGCTTGTGGTCGTCATCGGGACGTGTCAGATACATCGCGGTGACCCAGGCGATGGTGGTGAGTCCGACGCCGGTCACGACCTTGAACCAACTCGGCGTGTCAGCCGGCGCAAACAGCGCAAAGGCGCATGCGATCAGGAACGACACGCACATCCCGGTGATTTCAGCCTGGGGATTGATCCGCCACCAGAACCACCGCAACATCGAAAGCAGCCCGGTCCCGGCGCCGATCTGAATCAGTATGTCAAAACCCTTCATGGCGCTTTGGGTCATGGGAGCCACGAGCGCCATCGCCAGGATGATAAACACCGTGGCGATCCGGCCCACGGCCACGGCCTCTTTCTCGCTGGCCTGCGGTCTCAAGAATCGCCGCCAGAAGTCGTTGACGAAATACGAGGATCCCCAATTGAGATGCGTGGCGATCGTCGACATGTAGGCCGCGATCAGCGATGCCATCACGAGCCCCTTCAGCCCGACCGGCAACAACGTTAGCATCGCCGGATAGGCCAGATCCTCTTTCATGTAGTGTGGCGGCACGTGCGGAAACTCGCGCTGCAGCGAGTTGATGTCGGGAAACACGACGAGTGAGGCCAGCCCGACAATGATCCAGGGCCAAGGTCGCAGGGCGTAATGGGCCGCGTTGAAGAAGAGCACCGCGCCGGTGGCATGCCGTTCGTTCTTCGCCGCCAGCATCCGTTGGGCAACGTAGCCGCCGCCCCCCGGCTCGGAACCCGGATACCAGGCGCCCCACCATTGGACTAGCAACGGAATCAAAAACACGTTCAGCATCGCCGTTCGGCTCGCGGGATCGTGGAAGTCAAAGCTCGGCAGCAGCGCGAGGTGCGGTTGAACATTGGAGTGGGCAAGCAGCCCGGACATCCCGCCCACGGAGGGATGATTCAACGCAACAATGGCCGCGCTGATCGACCCGATCATGGCCACCACAAACATGAAAGCGTCGACCCACAGCACGCTTCTCAGCCCCCCCATCATGCTGAAGACGGCGGTAATCGCGCAGGCGACGACGACGGTCGTCGTGGCTTCCAGTCCCAGCATGACCGACGAGATCTTGATCGCCGCCAGCGTGACGATCGCCATGATGATGATGTTCAAAAGCACGCCGAGGTACAGGGCGCGAAAACCCCTCAGAAAGGCCGCGGGCCGACCGCTGTAGCGCAACTCGTAAAACTCGAGATCGGTCACGACCCCCGAGCGTCGCCAAAGCTTGGCGAAGACAAACACGGTGAACATGCCGCTTAACAATAGCGCCCACCACTCCCAGTTCGCGGCGACTCCCGTTTCACGGACCAGACCCGCGACGAAAAGCGGCGTGTCCGCAGCAAAGGTGGTGGCGACCAGCGAGAAGCCCAGGAGCCACCAAGGCATGTTTCGGCCGGCGAGAAAGAATTGCTCGGCGCTTTCCCCGGCATGCCGGCTGACCAGCGAACCGAGAATTAGCCAGAAGATGAAGAATCCGACGATGATCGCCCAATCGAGCGTAGCCAATTGCATCGTTGCGTCCTAATCTGTTGCGTTGCTGCGGTCAACCGTTGTCCGCGGATCGATCCGAGCTCGCGCCGAAACCAACAGGCAAGCCGGAATTACCGTCATATCATGGCCAAAAAACCCACGCAGATTCTAGTGGACATTTGCCCTTCCGACTCAAGTCACGCGCCGAGGGGCTCGCAACGATGAGTCAATTTGACTCGGCATAGTGTCTCCTTGGCACGGCGCATGGCAGCGGCGATGATCACCGCTCCGCTGCACGTGTTCTTGACTCTCTGGCCGCCCAAGCGAGTCGCCTGTCGATTCTTGACACGTGAACTGGCGCCGCCGATAACGGTTTGAAAGGTCAGTCGTGCACATGTTGACTCCCGTACCGTGGGCTTCCCTACCATGACCCCAGCAATGACGTTTTTAGCAGTTTCGGCCGCGGTCGTCGTGGTGTTTGTCCTCGCAGGGATCCGCATCGATCGGGAGTATCAGCGGGGCGTGATTTTTCGCCTGGGAAGGTTCCATGGCATAAGAGGTCCGGGGCTGTACTGGGTTATACCGGCCGTGGATCAGAAAGTCCGCGTGGATTTGCGGACCCGAACCGTGAATGTCGAGCCTCAGGAAACGGTTACCCGCGACAGCGTCACCATCAAGGTCAATGCGGTCCTGTACTACAAAGTCTTCGAACCGGCCAAGGCGATTATCGAGGTCGAGGATTATCGCAGCGCAACCTACCAGATCGCCCTGACGACGTTGCGCAACGTCATCGGTCAACACAACCTCGACGAGGTGCTCAGGGACCGGGATAGCATTAATCGCTCCCTCAAGGACATTGTCGACACGCTGACGCAACCCTGGGGCTTGAAGGTCGAACTGGTCGAAATCAAGGACGTGGAGATCCCGGAAAGTATGCAGCGGGCGATGGCCAAGGAAGCGGAAGCGATTCGCGAAAAGCGGGCCCGGATTATCAAAGCGCAGGCAGAACAAGAGGCGGCCGAGAAACTGAGCCAGGCTTCCCAGCTGATTTCGCAAAGCCCGCTTTCGTTAGAACTGCGTCGCATGCAGATGATCACGGAGGTTGGCGCCGAGCAAAACAGCACGACGATCGTCCTCATGCCGTCGGACTTCGTATTGCTCGCCAAGACGGCGATCGAAAAACTAGGCGCGAAGCCATCTTAGGAATGACTCAAAAATAACTTCGGCGAATTGTTATACTCCGAGGAGGAGCTTTTTCTCGGAGTTTGCACGATGGTTGGCTATGAGCGTCCGGTGGAGGTTCGGATGGTGAACTTCTACCGCTCTTTGTCGGAGAAGAATCGGCGACGTTATGCGGCGATCGAAGCGGAGAAGCTGGGGCATGGAGGCGTGACGTATGTGGCCGCGCCGGGCTCAGTAGTTTCCCTCGAGGGCCTCCTGAAGGATATCCTTGTCCAGGGTCAACTCGGCCACGACTTTCTTCAGCCGCTTGTTCTCGTCTTCCAGCTCCTTGAGTCGCTTGGCCTCGCCAGCCTTCATGCCGCCGTACTGGTTCCGCCAGCGATCGAAAGTTGACTCGCTGACCTCCAAGGCCTGGCACACCTGGCCAATCGTCTTGCCCGACGCAAGCATCGCGTCGGCGTCACGCAGCTTCTTGACAATCTGCTCGGGATTGTGTCGCTTCCGTTTCATCGAGAATCTCCTTGCCCAATAGTGCGCTAGAGACTCTCATAACACATGGACCAGGTTTTGGGGAGCAGGCCACACCGCCGTCCAGCGTGCCTTCATCCCGAGATTGGCTACAGTTTGGCTACATTGGGCCGCCCTGGGGGCTGATTTCGGCGCTGGGCGAGCGCAAAAGAAAAGCCCCGCAACTATAAGCGGGGCTACTCGTTGTGGAAAAGCGGAGGGCATGGGATTCGCGACCCCCCCTTTTCATAACCGCCTGCGAGCGTGTGACTTTGGAGTCAAGACTGTTCATGCTCATAACTTAGGTCAATCTTGTCAGTGCCGGTCATTCCCGGTTGTTTCCGGTTGTGGAGGCGGCCGGCCTGGACAAATCCTGGACAAATCTCGTTCCCAATTCGTTGCTCCCACAGCCATGCCGCTCGTTCAATCGGCCGGCCTTTTACCTTCGGGCGCCCACTTATTCTGTGATCGCAGGCGTTTGCTGTCAACATCGAGCAGCCGCAACGAACGCCGGCGCGGACGGCGATCAAAAGCGGAGATTGAAAACGAACGCCGGGAGCGGTGGTGGAGGACGTGTCAGGAAGTTGACGAAATCTACGAAGCGTATTCGTCAAAGCTCAGCTCTCGGTCGGGTCAGGCCAAAGGCGCGGCATATGCTCGGTTCTCCACTCGCTTCCAGGACAGCATCGCCGACCAAATCCGGACCATACTAGATCACGCTATTAAGCTTGATGTCTTTGTTCCGCGCGAATTGATTTTCTTTGATTTGGCCGTGAGGGGGTTCAAAAAGAAGCGACATGGACTTGATCAGCTCGACCAAGCCCTACGCACAAAGAAGGCCACGGTGGTGCTGCTTTTCGCGACAAGCCGTCTGTTTCGCAAACAATATCGCACTCTCGAGTTTGTTGACCAGATGCATCGAGGGCGCGACGTGCGGTGTGTCTTCGTAAAATCGGGGGTCGACACGAACGACACGCAGCGCTGGCAGTCAGTTTTGGCTGTCCAAAGCATGGTCGACCAGTTCATTGTTTCGGTGAACGTCGCAAACGTTCAAGCCGCCCACGAAGGGCTGTTGAAAAAACGGCTCGTATTCGGCACGCTTTCCTATGGTTATGTTGGCGCACAAATCGATGGCGAGTACACAAAACTCGGGCGCCCACGGTGCAGAATTGAGATCGACCCCAAGACCGCACAAGTCGTTTGCCAAATCTTCAGATGGTACGTTTTTGATCAAATGTCGATCCAGGCGATCATTTGTCAACTCAACGGCGATACAGAGATCCCACTGCCTCCGCATGCTTCCAGTGGCACCTGGACACGACTCGCCGTAAAACACGTCCTGACGAACACCCGCTACCGTGGACTTTGGCGCTATGGAGTGACAGAAGCTGTCTATGTGCCGGACGGCGACTACATCAAAAAGAAAATGCGAGCAGAGCCGTTATCGGAAGTTCAAATTGAGGAATTAAGGCTCTTAGAAGACGCCACCTGGTTCGCAGCTCAAGCCCGCCTAGCCAAAAACCGTAATGGCGGCGGCCGCCCGCCCAAGGACGGCAACCGTAAGTCCCGGCCGCAACTGCTCAATCGCCTTCTCATTTGCAGCGAACATCAACAGGCGCTATATGTCAGTGGCGCGTTTGGGAACTTGATGCATTGTCCGGTCTGCCTCAAATTCCCCCCAGATCAACGAGCGTTGTACTCAAAACTTAACCGCGTGCTGGCGACGGAAATCATTTGCAACAAAATCGTGGAGTTAGTTAACAAGGATCCTGCGCTTCCGCGTGAAGTGCTGGCGGCTTGCGAGCGGGAAGCGGCCGCAGCGGCTCGGCTAGATATAAAACCTGTAGCGCAACTTCAAGCTCGCGTAAAGCAAATTAGCCGCAGCATAGAACTTACGCGTACTTCAGTCGGACCAACCAACGAGGACGAGGCCGAAGCGCGGAGGATGATTGCCCAACTCCAACAAGAGCGGGCCCGGCTTCAAGCTGAAATTGGAGCAGTCGGCAGCGCCGAAAGGAAACGACCGCGAGTGCCGACTCAAGCGGAAGTCGAAGACCTGCTGCGTGATCTGGCCGGACTACTAATTGGAGCGGCAAGTTCCGACGATGACGGCGAAGTCGCGAGAGCGCGGCAGATCATAGACCTGATGACTGACGGCGCGATTGAGCTTCACCAGATGGGCGAGCGCAAAGCGAAGCAAGGCTGGCTTCAGGCACGATTTAAGCTGGAGCTTGGAGGATATTTGGTGCAACTCGCTAGCGGGCAGCCGGCAAGCGATGCCGGGCCGGCAATTGACGTCATAGTCGACATCAAACAGCCGCGCGATGAAACGGAGATGCGTCGCGCATGGCAACTATACAACCAGGGGCAACTCGCAATTGAAATTGCGCACGAGTTAGAGTGTAGCAAATCCAAAGTCACGAAGTTGCTCCGAAAGGCGGCGAAGGTCTTTGGCGAAACGTATGTAGACGGACGTTCGCGTCGCGCTACATTGAAGAAGAAACATCTGGAGCCACCTCTCTATCAAAAGATTGCTGACGAGGTCGTGCAGCTCATGGAGGGCCAAATGCAACTCGACGAAATTGCCAGTCAACTCGACGTCGACAGAAATACAATCACGCAGTCGATTCGCTGGTGGCACGAACAGCGAGGGCTGCCCGTGCCCGACGGACGAACCCGTCGGATTCGTCTAAATCGCAAACCCCGTGGCGAGAATGATGATCAAACGGCCGACTGAATAAGAGGTATCAGAAGTCCCGCGATAATCGCAGGGCCGGCAATTTGCCGGCCCTGTTTCTATTCCATGAGCGGCGCCGTGCCGCCGCAAAGCGTTGTCGACCGCGATTCACTGTGCTAAGTCGTAGCTGATCCATGCGCAGTCGTTTCAAGCGCAATTCTCAGACGACCAACCGCCCACGTCGTTCGGCTTGGATCGTCATCATTCCCCTGTTAAATGCCGTAGGAGATCTATGTCAATGTCTAGCAGCTCTGAATCGAGCGAGCAAAAAGAGGCACCAGGACCTGCGACGCTGATCGACGATGCCGATGTCAAAGGCCAGCGCAAGGCGCTAGCTGATGTGATCGGCCGCTTTTTGTATCGCGTTTGGCTGCGGCGGAAAGGTGAGCAAGATGTTCAGCACAAGTCGGACTGACCGGAAGCGGCCTCAAAAGAAAACCTAGTGCGCAATGTGCCCGGATAACTCAGGCGACAAGACCGAACTAGGGCTTCGACTGCTAGAAATGCCGTTTATGCTGGGTGGTGCCGCCGAAAGTCGGCCCGCCCAGTTTTTTTAGCCATCAGAACTCAGTACTCGGTCTAAGTTGTGCGGGGTCACTACCACTAGTCCCTCAACCTAGAAATCGGCGCATCTCTCTTGCGTGGCAAAAGTGTGTTAAAGCGTTGCAAAGTGCAGTTTTTCGGCCGTAACAGCGGGGTTTTGCACTTCTTCAAAATGGGGTTTGCATGGCCCCGTTTGTCCCCTTTTTGTCCCCGATTTCGACCACTAGGTCTCTTGTTAGATCGCAAAAAAATCGGGTAGGATTGCGATCCTAGCTTGAATGCGCCGCCAGTGGAAGCGCCCGTTCGGATTTCCAAATGTGTGACGGCTCCGCTGGTGCGTCATGTTGCCGTTGCGGCGCACCAGTTGTGGAAAACGGTCGAGCGAGCAGACCAACTCCCGATCAACGGTTTTGAACGGAATCCGGTTGGCGTAGTAATCCAGCGCCGTCGAATACCGATCCCGACAACGCTGCGCGAGCTTTAGGATGAACTCGTGAAGTCCCGCGGCATATGTCGAACCACGGCGGCAGCCTCGGATTTGCGCTCGCAATCGCTGCGTCCAAAAAGAATGGAGTCAGAGCGAATTGCCCTAAGCCCTTATGCCAGTTGAGTACCGAAGGTGGGACTTGAACCCACAGACGTCTCGGACGCAAAAGACATTCTGTCTTGTCGTTGCATGATTTGCCGGGAGTGCTACGCTGCACGGGCGCTGCAAACGGCACGCCCCAACCGTCATGAGTTGGCACCCGTTGCCGCTGAGTGGCAGCGGCTGATTGCCGCCTTGGCCGAGTTCCCGACTGCGAATCGACACTCCATGGTGTGCCTAACCCGATCGCAGCACGGTCATAACCCGGCAGGTGCCTTCGGAATTTTGCTTCGGGAATGCCGAGTCCGAATGACGCACCATGTCACGCCGACGAGCGATGCAACAATCGCCATCTGAACGATCGCCTCCCACCACTGCCAAGTCTTGGCGAAATGGGCCAGCCGCGAGCCAAGCGTTATGCTGCCGGGCTGCGGACCTGGCTGTCCGCGTCGCTGGGCCAAGAGCCAGTCCAGCAGATGATAGTCCGCGAATGCCGTGCTCCAACAATCGTGACCATCGGCCTCGACTTCGGTGAGGTGCACGATTCCGCCGGATTGTTTTAAAGCTTTGACGGTCGTGCGAACCTGGGCGATGGGAGTTCCCTCGTCGCGGGCGCAATGGAAGGCCCAAACTGGCACTTGAGCGAGGCGCGCGATCGTCGCCTTCTGTTCGCCCTCAGACGCGAGCGGGGCGACCGCGGCAAAATATTGGGGATAGCGCCGGGCAAGTTCCCAGCAGCCCGTGCCTCCGCTGGAAAGTCCGGCGAGGCAAACCCGCGCCCTGTCAATGGGATAGTCTTGCAAGGTTTCGTCGAGAATGGCTTTGACGACATTGACCATGTCGTCGCCTTGCGCACCGTTCTTGAGCGTCCAGAAGTCATTATCTTCGGGGCACTGAACTGTCAAGAAGTAGAAGGGATACCTCTCTCTCTTCCAAGGGCGTGTAAAGAAAAGCTGGTCGAGCCATTGCAACTGTTCGACGTTGTCCGCGCCGGATTCTCCCCTGCCGTGCAACCACACGATCAGCGGCATCCGAGCGTCGGGCGAGCCAGTCGCTGGAATGAACAGCCGATAGCGAAACACTTCGTCCCGGTAGGCCCCACCCGTGTAGCGGTATTCCAGCGCGGTGAACAATGCCACACTGTCAGCGTGAATCGACAGCAACTGCAAAGCGACAATCAAAGGGGCAAGGGCGTGGAGCATCGCACGTTAGCAACTGGGAAGTATGCCGATTTTGCAGGATCGGAAGCGCCTTTTTATTCCGCCGACAGGTTGTGGTCGTCGTTTTGATTGGGTGTCATGAGGCCTAACAGTAGTCGACCTTCAATGTTTTCCTCGATGAAGGCAACGTGGCCGTCCGCAAACAGGAAATTTGCTCCGTTGGAATGAAAGCTAAAGATCTCGTCATGGTTGTCACATTGCAGCAGGCAGGTGCCGTTCGGGCCGGCGGCACCTGAAATTGAAAAGACGGTTTTTGGGTCGGCCCAGGCTGCTGGCAAGGGTTCGCCGGCCGGCGTTCTGCCTTGCCGAGTCCAGTGTTCGGGCCGGCCCGATACCTCGGTGAGCACGAACGTGTGCGACATACCGTCGCTGATTTGCGCGACGCGGATCTTTCCCTCGAACCGGGCGACCGCGGTGCCGAGAACGACCGCCAGCAGGTTCGATTCAAGCTCCTTGCCGACGACGGCAATTGGCGGAAACATGCTTGTCAGCCCCTGCGGCGCGTCGTAGCCAAAGACCTTGGCCAACTTAGCAGTCGCGCCGCTGGGCACAGAGTAGTCGGTAACCGCGCCCGTATACGTGGTCGTGTATTTCTTGTCGGCACTGGCCAGGATCGGCCCGGCGATCGGATGAGCTCGCGTGTCGCTGGAGAAGCAAAGTGATGGAACATAGTGGAACGACGGAGTCTGGCTGTATTCGCTGCGGGGCGCGGAGGGGCAAACGGCCACATTCAAGGGGGCCGCGATGGCTTGCAGATTGCGCGGCGAGCAAAACACATCGTCGCGATGATACGAATTCGCCACGCTTGACTCCTCGAGAAACGGCAGCAAGTCGGCCACGTAGTCGAATACCTGCCATTCGGCGTTGGCGAGCGGGCCTTTGATTTGTGCGGTCATCCACGAGGGAAAGGTCTTGTTTTGCGATTCGAAGTTGGTAAACGCGACTCCATACTGTCGCTGATTGTTCACGCACTGCGTGCGACGCGCACTCTCACGCGATGCTTGAATCGCCGGTATCGACAGGCTGATCAACAACCCAATGATACCAATCGCAATCAGCAACTCGACCAGGGTGAACCCTGCGGTAACGCTGTACGATGCCAACCGGCGAACCCGCTGCACGCGCGTTTGTCTCATCGACACCTCCCATGTTACCGCCCTATCGAAACCGCTCAGGCGTTATCCTGTCGGCTCTTGATGACGGCTAGCGCGACAATCACCACAACGCACACCACGGCATACGACCGCCAGGTCCAGCCGCGCGCGTCGACATAGCTAAGCACCAGCGCGGCAAACGACACCACGCTCCACCAGACGCCAGGAAAAAGCTGTAAGAACAACGCCAAGGCACAAATGCCCACTATCGCTTCCAACCAAGGAAAACCGCGAACTTCCTCTTCGTCGCGAGCCACTGACGCCACTGAAGTTTTTCTATCGGAGGAAGCCAACGGACGAGATCTCCACAAAACTTTCTTGAGTTAGTTGACACTGTCCTACACTCTGGTAAGATACCCGCGATTCGCGTGGTCGCACAAGTAGTAGAGCAAGAAAGCCTCCGAAAGAACGACAGCCCTGTAAGTGCAACCGATTGGCTGTGACGTCTCGGAGACGCAGTGCGGACCTAAACGCGAATCTGCAATTCATTCGCGATCGTGCTGCTGGACTGAGGGCCCATCAGCTGGCCATGGAGCTTGTCGCTGCTCGCGGGCTGCTCGATTCCCGTTAGTTCTTGGTTGTGGCAGTTGAGTTCGCGTCATTCTTTGATTTCGGGCGTTGTTCCGAAGCTGTGTTGCGTCAAGGCGCTCGGCTGCTTCGCGCCGTTCGCCTGTATCTCGCTATTGTAAAGCAGGTTCGGGCTGCGCCGCGTCCAAGTGCTTCGGTCGTATGCCGGTGCTGGTGGCCGACCAGGTTTGAGATGATTGTAGCGGTTCCGCTGGTGTGCTTGCGACCGACCAGAGCGCTGAACTTATCGCATGACCTGATGCAACACTAGCTCGCTGACACCCAGTACTCGGGATTCCAATTCCGGCTGAACAAAGACAACGACTTCCGGAGTCAAAGCATTCTTCACCGATCCTGCGGGACACTTCGCAAGCAGAGACAGTCGGAGGTAGATGGATGTCTCATTCATTGCGTTACATTGCGATGTGGTCTGCCGACCACGAAAAACAGGCAATGGATGTGCTCACTGCCGACCAAAAAGCTTTGCTCACAAAGATGAAGGGCGCCAAGGTCTCCTACGCAAAGAGCAAGCCGCCTCGGAGTTGACACCCATGATAAGTCGATCGCGAGATTGCGCTTCGCACCGCAGCTCCCTGCAACGGAGTGGCTGGGGAAGGGCTTTTGGTCAAATTGTTCTGTGCATCGTTGCTGCGTCTTGCGTCGATCTGTGGCAGCCGCGCCCGCTGGGTGCCGAAAAGTTGACTGCCGATCATCGGCAAACGCCGCTTCCTGGTTTGGTCGAATCGTCAAGTCAGCGATTGGACTGGGATTTTCACAAGCTTCAACGCAGCCTGACTGAGATGCAGAAGTCCAATCTGCCGGAAGAGGCACAAAGGGCGTTGGCGGCTGCTTGGTTGAAGGGGCGCGATTTGAAGACGTTGTCAGACCCTGGCCAGGTGCGCTTACTCTATAGAATATTGAATCGCACAGAACAGCGTGCAAAACACTTCTCCGTGTGTTGGACGGGGTTCGTAAGAGCCCCTTGCAATGGGACATACAAGTTTTTCGTCAATCCAATCAACATCAACTGTGACGAGTCGAACCAGAATGGTCGCCAGCGCATGGTTGTCTCGGTCGCCGGCCAGCAGATTTTCGATGCTGGTGCAAACGGCGCGTGGCCGTCACAAGGGCAGGCTGTTTCACTGAAGGCAGGCGAAAAGGCAGCATTGCGAGTGGAGTTCTCGTACCGCTGTAGCGAGACATCCATCCCCTGGCGATTTCCCGCAATTGCTCAACTTTCGTGGCAAGGGCCCGGCATTACAAAGCAATTGGTACCCAACAACGTGCTTTGGTCTCCCGATGCAGCAACAGCTGGGTTGGCGGCGGAGTACCGCTGGATGGTCGATGGCCAACAAAAGACAACTGTACGCACTGAACCGGTAATCGACCATGTCTGGGTAGGCGACTCCTCCATCGTGTCGGCATATCCTGAGGCATGTGCGAACTTGGCTGCACGGCTGGCCGTGATGGCGACAGCCCCGGATTACCTGGCCGAGCTGGAGGCGAATCCTGACAAAAAGCACTTTCTATTATCGGATAGTTCGCCGATCAGCCAAATGTGGATGCTCAGTAGCTCAAGGCACGTGCCTTTTGTCGAAGAATTGCTGGTTCGTCCAGCATTGTTAAAGCCTGTTTCGCGCGAAGCGATCATTCGGCTGTATCAAACCTGCCGGTTTGGTTGCCCTGACGCGGCATTGCACGTTCTTGGCAAGTGGCTTCAGATGCATCCGGAGACCGAGCCAGAGTTTAGCCCTGATGCGCAGAACACTACCTGCATGGATTACTGGGTGGCTGCATCCTCGATGGCGTGCCAGTATCCGCCGCACCTGAATCTCTTGGAACATGACTACCTAGCGCTTTCCGACGGAGGATGTTGTCTTCCAGCGGCCTACATTCTGGCGACCGGCTACTCGACGAAGGGCCGCATCGGGGAATGGATTGAGAAGCTTGAGTCGAAATTGAAGGACGAAAAGCTCGAAGGGGACCGACGGGTGGGATGGCTTCTTGCCCTCGGATGGGCCGAGGAGATCCGCGACGCCGTGGCGACGGCCCACCACGTCCCAATACACCATTTTCTGGCGGGTCGCGGATGGCTGGAGGAGGCTTGTTTGATCGCCAAGAGTGAGCCTGTGCGCCTGCGGGCTTACAAGGAGTTGGCCGTGAGGCTGACCGGCGACGAGGAGTTCGATGCCGCGAAAAGGCTGCTCGAACGGGTGGGGAATCGCTGTTCTTCCCCGGCTTCCATCGAGAGCCTTGCGAAATGGCAACAAGAAATCGACCATGTGGACCGTGGTAACACACAAATGCAGGCAACTCGCGAAGTTGTCGCGCAGCAGGCCTACTGGAACAACATACGGGCCCGCTACCGCGCAGCGGTTCGCACGGGCGATCAGGACGAGGTCTCACGGTACAAGCAGGCATTTAGCAAGGCCGGCGTCGCACCGTGACAGGGCATGTATTTTCAGAGTCACGCCCTGAACAAGTAGTTGTCGCAAGTCAAACGTGACTAGTTTAGCCGTTAACCTTGGAAGGGTAGAACGATGCAAATCACTTTTGTACGATCGGGATTGCGGGAAAGCGGGGCGGCTAACCAATTCGTACGAGGCGCCATTTGTCTACACCTGTTGGCCGCCGCGTTCATGGTCGCGATGGTTTCATTTGGGACAAAGACTGCTTTGGCGGCCGGTGGTGCATGGGTGCCGTCGAATCCGTCGTCTCCTGTCTCTTCTGAATTACCTGAACCGAATATTCCATTACCCGACCTCACTGGCATTGTCGCCCCTGCTGAAAACACCCAGTCGATCCGTCTTCGTGACGGCTCGGTAGCCGAAATCACAAGGGATCTAGAGGTTTTGGGGCCTCGGTTTCCCTGGACTCAGGATCGCTCCTACAAAAGCGGCCAAAACTCTGGCAGCACGAAAATGGGGGTTGCGTGGTTTGGTACCAATGGTGATCGCCTATTGGTGCAGGGGGCCAACGCCACCGTGGCACTGTTGATCAATGCGAGTTCCAGGAAGGAATTTTCATACTACAAAGGCGCGTATGTTGCTTCCAAGGACAGCACCCTGATCTTGGAAAAGTATGCCAGCAAAGAAGACGCGTGCGACTACTTCCGGCTAACCGACACAATCACTGGCGACGTGGAAATCTTCTACGACTTGGGTGGCGACAATTCAGGACTACTGAAGGAACGAACGACTCGCGACTGGTTGGCTCAAGGCAAGACGGGCACGACGTACAGCTACAACTCTGGCCTCCTTTCCGCCGTCTCCACTGCCCAAGGACAGGACTATTATATTGCATTTACGTACACGGGTAGTGGCACCAACGCCAAGCTCAGCAAGATCGAAGTAAGCACGGAGGCGGGCGGGACGTTACTCAAAGACGTGACCTACACATACTTTGATTCCGAGTTGCATTCGACGGACGTCGGTTCCGACGGCGACTTGGTCCAGGTACGGACGCGGGAATTGAAATCGGGTGGTAGCCCCAAAGACTCCACCGATTGGATTGTGCGCGTCACGCAGTACCGCTACTACCGAAGCGGTGATTCCGACGGAGCCGCTCACTTATTGAAGGCGGTCTTCGAGCCGGATGCCGTGCAGCGGATCATCGACAACCGCGGCGACCTCACCGGCGCGGATGCCCTTCTCACGAAGGGAGACAATGATGGCAACGCCGACTACCAGGTCAAGGACTTTGCAAACCGCCGTTTCACGTATTACACGACGACTTTGGACACTAGCCAGCCTGTCGCCACGGTGTGGGGTTTGGAAGAGCTGCAGGCCAAATACGGCGGCAGCCAGGCTGCCGAAGTCAACGCATCCGTGTCCACGTACATGGTCAAAAGCGCAGTTGTAGGTGGCTGCGGCAGTTGTGGAGCTGGCGTTCGCGGAAGCCGGCACGACTATTATTATCTGGACTTGAACCATGGCGCTAAGGATAGCAGCGATCAGGTGGTTCGGCTGGTGATCGATGACGCGATCGACGCGGATGGAGCCGGCGCGTTCCGGACAATATCTGGTCTAAACAAAAACGGGAGGAAACTCCGAGAGGCATTGGTTACCGACCCAGGCGGCACGCCTAAGTTCTGGTGCAAGTCGTGGAAGCTTTCAACCAATACGTCGACGCTGCTGAACCGGTTGGCTGAGTATCGCACACCAGCAGCGCACCATGTTACGTCGTCGACAATTAACAAGTTTCTAGACCCAACAACCGGCACCAATGATGCCGACACGCTTAACCCTAGCATCGGGTTGATCGAAGTCTATGACTATGACCGCTTCGGATTTCAGATGGCCCAAAAGGTCAAGGAAGGCAACAACGGCACGGCTTATTATGTCTGGTCGAAGGTCTTTCAAGGCGGTGGGAATGTAAGTCATCAGTCCTTGCCTATAGTGAGTTCCACGTATCCTCGCCAGGACGATGCGTCGCGGATCGATACTTCCTACAAGTATGACTACTGGGAAGGCGCAGACACTATCAAGAAGAAGACGACTGCTTTGCTGATGGCTCCGAAATCCCAGAACGCCTCCGGCACGCGCACGATAACAGAGGAGTATTACGACAACGTGGGGCGGTTGCGGTGGACAAAGGATGGCGATGGATACATCACGTATTACTCCTATCATCCGAAATTCGGCACCGAAAGCTATGTGGTTCGCGACGCGGATCCCAATGCCTTGCCCACCTCGGCCGACAAAAACGCGGCCAAGTGGGTGGCTGAATCCACTGGCTTGGCCAACAGCAACAAACCCGTTCGCAGTGCCGATTTACCAAAGGCTATCCAGCAGGTTGCAAAGTCGGAGTTCGACGACGTAGGGCGGGTGGTGCTTAAATCCACCGAAGATGGCCAGACCGGAGTTGATTCAGCCAGGCACTATACGGTGTACGAGCCGAACCGCACCCTGCGGTTTCCCTTCTGGGATGACAGCAGCAATAAGCCGCTCATGCCGATCGAGGCAACAGTGACGAACAATGGGGGGCGGACGACGGAAATCTACACGTTGGATCCGAGATGTGCGGTCGTCGCCAACGCCGCACCGATTGGACTCAAAAAGGATGGCCAGTCGAGTTACGTCACATGGATCCGCAATATCTACGACGCGGTCACCGGAAGGCTGATGTCGGTAGACCGTTATCACGCCATTCCTTCGCGCGGCACGGGCATCCTATCGGCCAACTACTATCGCGAAGCCTATCTATACGACGCAATGGGCCGGCGCGGGGCTACAATCCAGGTCGTCAGCGGGACCGACGCCAACAAAAGCACCGTCGACCAGGTTCGCGTCAATATTTTCGATGCTCTAGGCCGAGTGGTCGCGGTCAAGCAAGGCGTAAAGGGCAGCAGCGACGGGATTCCCTCTAACTACAGCAAGTTGGCGAGTTCGCAGTCGCCTCCCTCATGGTTGAAGACTATTTTCCAAACTGAGTACGATAACGGCAATGCCGGCGGCAATGGGCTGACCACCCGCAGGGTCATCCGTTATGGCGATGGCTTGACGGATAATTGCGGCGGGCAACTCTACTACACCTTCCGCGGCCATTTACGAGGTTACCGAATTTTTAAGAGCTATGATGGCGGCGCTGATGTCTCGGTGGGCCCGTACGTGGTCTTCGACGTTGACTGGCTGGGCCAGACCACGGCTACAGGGCTGTACACGGCGGCCCCGGCTTGGCCATCGGATTATTCGGACTTCGCTGACACCACGGCCACTGGTCGCGCTATGCTGGCCAAGACTTACTATGATGTTTCGGGACATGTCTATCGAGAGGAAAAAGTTGCGATTAACAGTGCGGACGGGAGCAAGGGCAATCGGCAGCAAATGGACTACTATTATGACCGTCGCGGAAATCAAGTCGCGGTTGTGCCCAAACACGCCGCTGCTACGGAGAGCGCCTACGACGGACTGGGGCGGGCGTATCAGACCCGCACCGTCCTTCAACTCAAGGGTGATGAGGGCAACGGCTTCTACTCAAACGGTGCCTTCCGGTATCGCGATCCTAAGCCCAATCCCAGTTTCTCTTCAGCCCGTACCGGCCAGATGACCGGCGGGAGCGACAACGTGGTTACCATCAAGCACAAGGTATTGGATATTGCGGGCAATGCCATTGAGACGCACACGTGTGAGGGTATCGTCGGAGATGGAGATAACGTCGGGTTGAACCTTTCAACCAATCACGGCTACGTCTGCCGTAGCGTCTACAATTGGTATGATCGGGCAGATCGCCTGACGGCAGAAGCTGATTACGGCTGTGGCAATACAGCCGCCGATACCTGGACGTACGGCGCCATGCCGAGTCGTCCCAGCTCGCCCCCGAGCTCCGGCGCTACCGCGCTTGTGACCTTATCCGGCTACGACTCCGTTTCGGGAAAGCTACAATTGGTGACCAACCCAAAAGGCCAACGGACTAAAACATTCTTCGACGCCCTGGGCAGAGTCACCTACGTGGCGGAGAATTACGACAATTTCAATCCGCCGGCAGCCAATACGGGCGACCCTTCCGACCATAGCAAGGATCGTGTTACCAGGACCGAATACAATGGGCTAGGGAAGGTAACCAAGCTGACCACTCTCGATCAGAATGGAGATGGTACCAACACAAATGAGGCCACTACTTATCTTTACGAGGATCCTTGCAACGCCGCATTGGTGACTAGTACGATTTACCCGGATTCGTCGGATACGGACAGTTCGGGTACAAACCAGGTGAAGATTCGGTACAATTTCGACGGGTCCATGGCCAGTCGCACCGACCAGCGCGGAACCACGATTCAGTACGCCGTAAACGGCCGGAGGCAGTTGGAGCTTGAGAGCGTCACGGTGCTCGGCGGCGACACGGATGGTTCTGTCCGCTCGATCAAGCGCGAGTATGATGCGATCGGCCGGCTGACGACTATCACGTCCTATAGCGCCGCCGACGGCGCGGGCACGATCCGCAATCAGGTTGTCCAGCACTACACGGACGATAGCAAGGTTGATAGTCAGTGGCAGAGTCACTCAGGGGCAGCCGTCACCAACGGTCAGAGTCCTTCACCGAGTGTACGGTACGGCTTCGACACTACTGCTGATGTGGATGGCATTTACCAGCATAGTCTCCGGCAAAACCAAGTCACGTATCCTAATGGTCGCGTGATTCATTATCAGTACGGTGAAGCCGCCAGCGACCCAGAGGATCTCTTGGGTCAGATAACCGGCATCCGCGAGTCGAACTCGACCGGTCAGCTTTTGGTGAAATACTCGCGTCTGAGCTCCGGCCAGGTCGTTAAGGTTGACTTCGCCGAGCCGCAGTTATCGTCCACCCTCGCGCTGGATGAGAAAGAGGGGGAGTTGGGTGGACTGGACCGTTTTGGTCGCACCAAGGACTTGGTCTGGTATAACTATGGTACGGCAACCGCCGCGGTCAGCATCCGGCAGGGCTACGACATGGTTGGCAACCGAATTTGGCGCGAAGACCTCGTGGCCAAGAGCCTGCGCCGGCCGATCTATCACGACGACTATTATACCTACGACGGACTTAACCGGCTCACCAGCCTTACCCGAGGTCAATTGCACGCGGACAAGCGTGGTGTTTCGAATAACTTGGTCAAGCAAGAAAACTGGACGCTCGACTCGCTTGGCAACTGGTCCACTTACCTTAAGAAAACCGCCGGCTCGAGGGATGTGAAGCAGCTGCGCGCCCACAGTAAGACGAACGAAATCACCCAGATTGACTCATCGAGCGACCATATCGCCCATGATGCCGTGGGCAACATGGTCAAAATGCCGAGACCGAGCAGTTGGTCGGCGATTGCCGCTAACAAGGACAAAAGTGGCAACAAGGTGACCCAGCTGCCAGCAAGTCCGAGCAATCAGTCAACAGTTGGAATCGTCCCAGTCGCTTTCGCAAGCGGCAACGACAAGGCCAAGGCGCCAATGCCGAACGATTCATCGGCCGATCACACCTTGACCTTTGATGCATGGAACCGACTGGTGAAAGTAGCCCACGGCGAAATCACGCTAGCCGAGTACGAATACGACGGACGCAATTTCCGCACGGTGAAGAAGATCTATTCGGACGGCCAACTTTCCGAAACCCGCCATTTCTACTGCAATGCTGATTGGCAGTGCTTGGAGGAGCGCGTTGAGGCGTCTCGAAAGTCCAAGTCCGAGTCGCCGACCGCGGCGTGTCAATACGTCTGGGGCATTCGCTACGTGGATGATCTCGTGTTGCGCGACCGGAATGTGAGCGGCGGAACCAAGGAACGGCTCTACGCCATGCAAGATACAAACTGGAACGTCGTGGCACTGGCGAATGTCAAGGGTTCGGTTCAGGAGCGATATGCGTACGCAGCCTATGGACAACCGTTCCTGCTCGACGCGCTGTACGCCCCGCGCGCCGCGTCACTATTTTCCTGGGATTCCCTGTATACCGGTCGTCAATACGACCAGGGAACCGGCCTCTATTACTACCGCAATCGGTTTTATCATGCGGAGCTAGGGAGGTTCGTCAGCCGAGATCCGATCGAATACAAGGGTGGGATCAATCTCTATGCATATGCGGGCGGCAATCCACTGAACCTGGTCGACCCGGCCGGAACTAGGTACGGATACTGGAAATGCGTCGCCCTTGGGCTAACTATAGAAGGTTTGATTGCAGCGTGTGTCGGCGGGGCCATTGCGGCGTGTTATGGAGCGGTACCCATTGCTACTGCCTGCGTGGTGCTGAGCGGACCCTGTGCATTGGCACTCGCGCAGGCTGGCGCAATCGTCGCCTCTTGCGGAACTGCCGCCTTGAGGGTGCCCGACTACTATGACAATTGTCTATGATTTCTCAAGTTGAAAGAGCGCACGATTATCGGCGATTATGGAGGCTTTATGGCACGTTTCTCTGCCTGGCTTTATGACGCTGTCAAGCCCCTTCGTAGGCCGCTCGACAGAGATGCGTTTCGCCTTCTTGGAATCGTCTGCGTGCTGGGTGTTCTTTTGATGGCAACAATCGGGTTCGTTGCGGTTGGGAGATGGGAGGTTGCGCTGATTCTCGCTATTTTTGCGATACCAGCCAGTCTCTTAGGTGGCGCCTTGGATATCCTGTGGTTACAACGGCACGGTGGGGCAAAGCGGCTAGATGTGCGATGGGTGGTCTCGGTTCTAGCCACAATCATCTTGTCAGCGTACGCAGTAGGTAAACTACAAGATACGATACCTTCGGTGTTCATGCGAATCGCTCTCGTCACCGTAGGCGGTACAGCTATGATATTTGTCCTGGCATATTTGCAAACGCGAAAAAGAGCACACTGATTCTGAGAAACCTGGCAATCGATGATGCATGGCTTGCTTTCGTGGAACGGTGAGACGGCTGCCGTTTGTCGCGAATGCTGTAAATGATCTCACAACTCCTTAAGTGATGCCCGCGGAGAACCGCAATCATGACTATTGAACTGAGGCCGCTGGGTGTCCAATGCAATCTGCAATGCCAGTACTGCTATCAGAATCCTCAGCGAGACAGCGGCAATATCCGAAGCCGCTACGATCTTGAGAAGATGAAAAGCAAGACCAAGAAGGAAGGTTCCAGTTTCTCGTTGTTTGGCGGCGAACCTTTGATGGTCCCCGAGGACGACTTGGAGAATCTTTGGGCGTGGGGCTTGGAAAACTTTGGGAAAAACGGCATTCAGACCAATGGAACGTTGATTAACGCCTCTCATGTTCGGATGTTCAAGAAATACAAGGTTCATGTGGGCATTTCAGTCGATGGGCCGGGAAGCCTGAACGATGTGAGGTGGTCTGGAAGCTTGGCCGCGACGCGGGCAGCGACCGAGAAGACCCATGCCGCCATCGAGTGGCTGTGCAGGGAAAGGATTCCGCCGAGCCTCATCGTCACGCTGCATCGCAACAACGCAACGGCCGACAAGCTTCCGGTAATGCACGACTGGTTTAGGCATCTGTCCAAGCTGGGCATCACTCACGTCCGGCTGCATCTATTGGAAATAGATCATGATGGCGTCGGGAAAAAATACGCCTTGACCGACGATGAGAATGTGGATGCCCTGTCGAGTTTTGCCGACTTGGAAAAGGAACTGCCGAAACTGCACACGGACTTGTTTGAAGACTGTCGCAATCTGCTCTTGGGCCAGGACAATAAGGCGACGTGCACCTGGACGGCGTGTGACCCCTATACGACGCGAGCGGTCCATGGCATCGAAGGAAATGGTCAAAGCAGCAATTGTGGCAGGACCAACAAGGACGGAATTGACTTCACCAAGGCATCCAGCGAAGGATTTGAGCGCTATCTGGCTCTGTACCATACGCCCCAAGAAGATGGCGGTTGCAGCGGCTGTCGTTTTTTCCTGATGTGCAAAGGCCAATGCCCCGGCACCTCGATTGATGGTGATTGGCGAAACAGAACCGCGCAGTGTGCCGTGTGGATGCGGCTATTCGAGCGCTTTGAGGAAGAGTATCTTGACCAAGGGGTCGTTCCATTGTCGATCAGCCCAAAGCGGCGACAGGTCGAGCAGGTTGTCCTGGATCATTGGACATCCGGCCAATTGTGTCACATAAACAAGGCACTCGAGCTGGTTGACGCTCAGCGCGCGTCGAACGGAAACGGGTCGACGACTCATGCGGTGCATGCCGGTTCCGCCGGCCGCGGGCATGGGCTCGGCAAGGAGACGCTTCACGCCGACCATAGCGACCACAGCGACACACCTCATGCCGATCACTATGATACGTCGGGTGGGCCGCGAGCAAAAAAGGCAATCAAGTCGTGAATGAGTTTAGAGTTTACTGTCTTTTACATCTCCTTTTTGGGAAAGAGCTGTTCGCATGAAACCACAGCAACCTCGAAATGCGAATCCAGACCTCGAACCATCGGCAGAAGCATTGGGCGAACAGTCGAGAGAGGAGCGAGAGAGATCGTTTTCTCGTCGCGCCCTTCTTCAATGGTCGCTCCCCTTGGCCGCTGTCGGGATCACGGCGCTTATGCCGGTCGCCGCCCAAGGCGATCACGGTGATTCCCACAGCGATACCCACGGCGATTCCCACAGCGATGTTCACGTCGACTACACGAACCACGGAGACAGCCACACAGACTGGGGTGGTTATGACGACTCTTGTAATCTCGACCACACCCATAATGATCACACGGATCATGGCGATGCTGCTCACGTCGACGCCTCCGATCACGGCGATGGTGGTCACGGCGACCATACCGATCATGCGGATTCTGCTCACAGCGACCATTCCGATCACGGTGACAACGTTCACGGCGATTCTGAGCACGTTGACGGCTCCGGCCATGACGACCACGGCGACGGCAGTTACAGCGATTATTCGGACCACGGCGATCTCGCTCATAGCGATGACGCTCACGGCGACCATGTCGACCATGTTGACGTCCCTCACTCCGACTACAGCAGTCATGGCGATGCCGATCACAGCGATTCACACACCGATTCCCACGGCGATTCGCACGGCGACTACGGAGACCACAGCGACTATAGTGACCACAGCGACCACGCCGACGGAGGTTGAGCGCGTGCCTGCTCTAAGCTTGACTTGGCTTCCAACAGTGACTCGTTGCCGCTGCCGGCAGTCCGTGGGTTGTTTGACAGCGGTGCTCACCGCAATCGTTTGACAGAAGGGATGAATTCAGTTCTTCTTCGCTTCTAGCCATACCCAAGGAATCATCCATGTCAACTGCTGCGCCTCCTCGATCTTCGAGCGCGACTGAACCGATTGTCGATTCGAGATCTGTATCCACGCCATCAACAATGCGCCGCCTTCCGTTCAGGCTGCATGATTTTACGCGGATTTCTTGGGTCAGCGATCCCGTCCACGAGATGTGGGGACCGCGGCTCAGTCGTATCACGACTGCATGGCTTGAAACCGAATGGCTAGCGATCGTTGCCGGCGTTCGCTCCTGTTGCATCACCGTGGCCACGCCCGAGCAGTTTTTCGAACGCGCTCCGAGATGGGCTCAGCATGGCCTGAATGCTCTGCCTGTCGCGATGGTGGGTGCTGCAACGAGCTATTCGAGCACCTTACCTGCGCTTGAATACGGTAAGCCCTTTGCGTTTCGCATGGTCCTTGGTTCGCCCAAGCACGTATCCGAATTCAAAGAAGCTTTGGACGGATCCGACGATGACGCAATCGGCAAGCTGCTTGGCTACCCGGCCTGCTGTCGTGCATTCTACAAGCGCGTCTGGGTTGACGAAGGGCTCGTCGACACAACCTGGCCGATGGCCGTCGCTACCGTGCCGACTCATGTTGGCGGCACGCTCATCGAGTTCAATTCGCCTCTGAAATCGAACATCCTATGGAGATGGATGGGAATTCGGGCCGTGTCTCATCTACCGTGCAGCTTCGCCTGTGACGCGACCATCGAACTTGCGGATCGGTTTATCGACGTTGGTCGAAAGCATGGCTTCGATGAAGAAATGGACTGGATGCTTCAAATTCTTGATTGGCCGGTGGAGTGGTCTGCCTTGCATGGCATTGCCGAGATCAAGACGCCCATACTCAAGGTTTCGACGCGGACCGACGCGACTCCTTGCAAATACACGGTCCGATACTTGGGGCGGTCCACGCCTCCAGAAGGCGCTCGTGGACTCCGCTTCCCATTTGCAGCACCTTCGTTACCCATTCTGACCGGATCATCTGGTTTCAAGCGCGGCTTGGAGAACCCCATCGATGTGCAGCCGCCGAGTGCCCTTGTGCAGCTTTCCAGCGCCCCTGCGCAGCCCTACATTCCCGAGTGGTACGCAACAGACAATGGCTTCTCGACGGTTGCAGCGATGGACAACTCCCATGAGCCAATTCTCACGACGGCGAACCGTGTTCTCGCCGCCAATCCTGGCATGGTGCTGGACCTTGGCTGCGGCAACGGTGCCCTCTTGAAGAAGTTGCTGGATGCGAATCCGTCAATCGTTCCATTCGGGATTGACGTCGAAGTCGGTCGAATTGCTCATGCGCGTGAACTTTTGCCACGCTTCGCGGACAATGTCGTCGCCGGGGACTTGTTCGACAAGGAGTTGGTCTGGCCCGAGGATCGGAGGTACGCGTTGGCCGTAGTCATGCCAGGCAGACTCCTTGAGGTCGCCCCAGTCCGGGCAGCGCAGTTGCGGGAGCGACTCGAAAACCGGTGTGACCGTGTACTCATCTATGCTTACGGCGACTGGCTCGATCGCTACGAAACCCTTAGCGGCCTCGCTACGGCCGCAGGATTCGACCTGATTGACGCAGATGACGGCGCCGTGGCAGGGTTTGCCGTGGTGATCGGATCTGGATGCAGGGAGAACGTAGACGGCAACCCTGCTTTGCAGTCACATGGGGAAGGCACGAATACCTGAGTGGCACTCCAAACAGGAGTTTGAAACGGGAATGAAAAGACGAACGTTTGTACTGAGCGGAATGGCACTCGGTCTCGGCGCCGTCAATCTGGCGATTTTCGTCGCGCGCAGCAAACGGGAGGACCAGTTGTCTTCGTCGCCTCCTCCACGTCGTCCTCTTCGTCTGCCTTCCGTGGCTCCTGCAAGTCCTTCCAGTCGAGACGAGGATATTTGCTCCATCGCCTTCAGTCTACTTGGCAGTCACCTTGTGAGCGGAAGTGCTTTTGACGAGTTGTCCATCTGGGATCCGGCAAAAGGATATCGCGTGTCCACGTGGAGTGGCCCACCGCGAGGCGGATTTGCGGGGATCGGTTTTTGCAGCGACAACTCTTGGCTCGCTACCATTTCCCCATTCCGGGGTGTAAAGTTCTGGACGCCTGGGAAAACGATCGGAACGGGAAAGACGACGTTCAAAGAGATAACTTACAACGAGTTTACCTCTCATCCAACTTGCGTTGCTTTCAGGCCTTTATCGAGCGATAGCGTCACTGACTCGTCCAGTCTCGCCGCAGTCGCCCTGGGTGACAATTCCATTAGGATCCTCGAACACGATCCGACTAAACGAGTGTTGCCGGCGGAAGTCCTCTCATTGAGGACAAATGATCCACGCGCGGTTAAGGTTCCCAGAATCTTCAGGCAATCAGCGGTGCTCAGGGGCCACGAGGAGCAGATCAACGCCCTGTCCTTTTCACACGACGGCAAGGTCCTGGCAAGTGCATCAGACGATCACACCATTCGGATCTGGAATACGGGTCCATGGCAGCAGGTGGCCATGCTGCGTGGCCATACTGGGGCCGTCAACAGCGTCTCGTTTAGCAGGAATGGCAGTCGTTTGGCTAGCGCATCGACCGACCAAACGATCATGATCTGGGATCGGAACACAATGGCTCGGTCAGGAGTTCTCAGCGGCCATGCCGACTCTGCGCTCAACGCTGTGTTCTGCGGGCGATCAGACTGGCTGGCAAGTACTTCCGTCGATCGGAAGATACTGTTTTGGCCATTGGAGAGCGGATTCGGAAGATCCTATCGGTTGGCCGACAATCCTGGCAACTATGCCGCGATCGACGTTAGTGCCGATGGTCAATACTTTGCGTCGTCTTGGGAGAAGGTGGTCAGGTTTTGGAAGATATCGGCGATCCTAGCTGAGGCAAAGCGTGAATTGAAAATGGCCTGACGCGCCGATTGTGCCGAAGCAAATCGCCATACCTCTGCTGCCGAGATTCCAGCCGCGTTCGCTTGGAGGCGTCGATCACCTTCGATTGGATGCCCATAATCGCCGCAAATCAGTTCGTCAGCGTCTTGCGATAGCCCGGGGCTTTTTGGAATACCGTCGGGGTTTTGGTTTATTCCGCTACCGTCGACAGCGTGGTCGTCCTCGAACGGGTCGTGCAAGTGGCAGCCGAGCGTCTGGTGTAGCCGCTCAAGATAATAAAATGTATCGATGTATTTGAACACGCTCAGCCAGGCGTCAGCAGGTTTTCGAACCACTGGTGGTTGCTCCACCTCGGCCCGACGCAGCCGCTTGTTCTCTTCGCGGAGTTCGTCCAGCATGGCATCGTCACCGCAATGCTCGGCCTTGGACGCCTGCGTGCGGTGCCATTGCCGCAGGCCCTGTTCGCCCACTCCCAGCGCAACGGCCGTTGATTCCCCCTCGATGGTCAATCGGACAGCGTCCTGCTTAACCTCGTCACTGAATGTCCGTCGCTTCGCGCGTCTTGCTGACGGTGTCTCGTGCATCTCTCGGACCTCCTGGGTGAACCGTTGTCCGGCCCCACCGGTATCTCGAGAGTCCCGGCTACCGCAGTGTCTTCCTGAAAATGTCAATACGTGTTGCTGCGTATCTGGTGACATGCTGTGATTGGGCTGACAATCGCCCCAGTTGTCGCATGGTGGGGATAGCAATGGTACGATCGTCGTGCGTTGCCCTGTTGCTTGCCATCCATGCCGCGCTGGTGGCCTCGATCGGTTGGAGCGCTTGCCCAAACAAGACTGAAATAGGGCACATGGGGTCGGCCGTCTATTTCTGGCACACCTTCCGCTTCGATGTTTTTGTCGTCAATCCGCCGCTGACGCGCGTGATAAGCGGCTTGCCAGTGGCCTTGTGTGATCCGGAGTATGATTGGGATCGCTATTCGGCGCAACCGCAAGACCGCCCAGAATGGGCCCTCGGCGATGCCTTCGTTACCGCAAATGATCCTGACAAATCGTGGTGGTGTTTTCTGCTAGGGCGTTGGTCGTTGATCCCGCTGCTTTTGCTTGGCGGGTATTTCGGATACCGCTTGAGCCACGAAATCTACGGAGACGCGGCCGCCTTTGTGTTCTTGGTTCTGTGGTGTTGTTCGCCGCTGATGCTCGCCTGGGGAGCCACCGTTTGCCCGGATGCTGTCGCTGCTGCGCTAGGTATTGTGGCTGTTTACGCGTTTCGGAAATGGCTCCACATGCCGAACTGGATATCCATGGCCATTGCGGGCGTCTGCCTGGGGCTGCTGCCGTTGGCAAAGCTGACGTGGACCATCGCTTTTGGCCTGTGGCCGTTGATCTGGAGTCTGTGGACAGTGCCGTTTTATCTGACGAATGTCGACAAACGCCCGTTGTCGCTTCCGCCTTTTCGACAACTGGCGACGATGCTGGTGCTTGGTATTTACGTGCTCAATATGGGCTATCTGTTCGACGGAACTTTTCGCCCCATGGGCAAGTACAGCTTCAACAGTCAGTTATTTCGCGGTCACGACGTCGGCGAGAACCAGCAGTCGCCAGCCGCAGACAATCGTTTTGCGGGGACGTGGCTCGGTGCGATCCCGGTTCCATTACCGGCGGATTTTGTTCAAGGTATCGACACGCAGCGACGTGACTTCGAGCGCGGGTTGCCATCTTATTTGCGCGGTCAATGGGCGGATCATGGGTGGTGGTATTACTATTTGTATGCTTTGCTCATCAAGGAACCCCTGGGAACGTGGTGCCTGTTTGGGCTTGCCATCGGCACTACCATTTTCGGGAGAGATTACTCAGCACCCTGGCGAGATGAAATGCTCGTGCTCGTACCCTTGGTGGCGATCTTCATGCTTGTCAGTTCGCAAACGGGGTTTTCTGTTCATTCGCGCTATATACTCCCCGCCTTGCCGTTTCTGTTCGTCTGGATTAGCAAGGCCGGCCGAGTGTTCATGATGCGCCCATTTGCCGGAAGACGGCTTGCCATGGCTGCAACCGTTATAATGGCGCTCGCTTGGTTGGTCGGCAGCAGCCTGGCCGTCTATCCACATAGTCTTTCGTATTTCAACGAATTGGCAACCGTGCTGCCTACGCCTGTTGATGCGGCGTATCCGACGCCAATGGACGGGAACAATGAAAACCAAAGCATTTTGTCGACGATCATCAGCGCGGGGCCGCGCAACGGACCTCGCCACCTGATGGACAGCAACATCGACTGGGGCCAAGACTTGTTCTACTTGGATACATGGTACGAATCACACCCCGAAGCCCGGCCCATTAAGGTCGCGTATTTTGGCGGCTATCCCGTCGAACGGAGCAAGGTCCGGTCGGCCGGTGTTCCGCCAATTGGCCCCAATCGTGAGCAGATTGATGACGAGACGGACACAACCACACTCGGCCCATTGCCCGGCTGGTACGCTCTGAGCGTGAACGAGATCTTCGGTCGGTCACAGCACTACAAATATTTCCTCCATTTCCGGCCGGTCGCCACAGCCGGGTATTCCATCTACATCTATCACATTGACATCGACGAAGCGAATTGGGTACGCAGGAAGTTAGGGTTGGTGGCCCTGCAACACTCGCCTGGAGTTGAGCAGTGAGGCGGATGCCAAGCACTGGGCGCCCTGATATTGGAGTAGCGGTGAGTGCGCAACTCGAGGCATCGCAGGTAGGTGCGGAAGTGGAGTTGAACCACAGCGACATCGAGGATAGCCCCGAGATTGAAGCCGCGATCAGAATCGCGGACGTTCACCGTTTTCAGTAACATCGCAGCCGCGTTGACAGAAGACGGCATTTTGAAGTCTGCCGCGCGTGCGACCTGACCCTCGACGAATAGACTGTCCAGGTGGCCGCACGCGCCATTGCCCCTCATGAATAACGGTTTGTAGCGTGCGTCGCTTCAAGTTGTCGCGAATGGGCCGTGGGGATCGAACCCGCACCCCATTCTGACGCAACTGATATTCTGTCTTGCGGTTGCGTGATTTGCCAGGAGTGCCGCGCTGCACGGGCGCTGCATTTTTGTCGCCCTGAATGGCTCAAATTGGCGTCACATGACACTGGTTTGCAGCGGGTGATTGCAGCCTGGGCGGGCTTACCTGCGGCAATACGAACGGCTGTCATTGCCGTAGTCGAATCGCAGCGATGAATCAAGCCGCCTGACTTCTGTCGAATTTCCCGTTGATTCCAGCGCGCGTTGGCGAGTCGGACCGGTGCAGTATCGTCCTTTGGACATCGCTGTCTGGGTTCCACGACGACGGTACGGCTGGTCTTCGGAGCAATGTGGCGGAAAGTCTGATGGCCCACCCGAGCTCCCCGCTTCTTCGGCTCGCCTTCGGCGGCCGGCCCCACGGCACGGTCGCGGACGGACTTCTGCTGGCCGTCTTCCTCGGCGTTCCGCAGGATCCGTGCGAACTGCCGGTGAACCGCCTTCCCTGTTTCGGTGGTGTGCCGCTTCGGTCGGCTGGCAAACTCGACTGCGGGGTCCGACACCACGTCGCGCCTGATCTGGTCCAGGCGATCGACCAGCAGCCGGACGGCCTCGCAATCTTCGCGGTTGTACTGCAGCAGGGATTGCCTGAACCGCTCGTCGCGTGTCATCTCCCACCTGTGCCGCCAGACCAGGCTTTGCATTCCTGACGCCTGCGGGTCGGTCCATGCGGCCCCCAGATATTGTCCCAGCGACTTCAGCCCATTCGAGCGGACCGGGAAGTAGACTTTGCCGTATACGGACGACGCCACGTTGACGAAGCGGTCTCTGAGTTTGGCGCAACTGCCGCCGTGCCGCTTAGCGAGCGTGGAGAACGCTTTCTTCTCGTAGCTGCCATAGTGGTAGACGGGGGAATAAGGGAACGCCGTCAGTCGCTCGATCAGAGCTGACCACATCGTCGCCTCGCCTGTGGCGTCGTCCGCCCAGAAGGACTCGTACACGGCCTCGCCGCTCCTGCACACAAGGAGCCCAGCCAAGTAGTGGGAGTCGCGGTCGGGGACGCCCTCAATGTCAAGGAACAGCTCCACCGGACCTCGCGGCAACTCAGGCAGGTGATCGACGTAGACCTTCCCCGTCCTGATGGCCAGGGCTTGCAGCTCCAGACTGTGACGCACTTGCCTCTTGGCCTTTTTCCTGCTCCGCCTGGATTTGTAGATGTGTGATAGTTGCCTGACCGTGAAGATGCCCTTATCGTGGTACTTCCGCATCAGTTTGGGTGTCATGCGGTCCAGAAGGCTCAGGTTGTCCTCCCTCTCCGCCCGCTGGAGACAGGCTTCCCGGAACGGGCAGATTGGGCAGTGCTTATTCAGCACGACTGACGGGGCATCGCCAACCGGCTGGTTCACCTTGCTGGGGCGGCCGCCGAGCAGGACCAGCGTGCCCGATGACGGCTGCCGGTCCTGCACTTCGCCGAGGACGAGGCCGACGTAAGCTAGGCCGAGAACCTGGGACTTCGTGCCCCGTTGGGTGCCAAGGATCTTCACAGGCTCGTAGTGGCACTCCTGCTGGTCGGCAATTGCTTTGCCTCTCCTCAGGGCGTCGCAGCGCGCCTCCAAGTCGTCCGCCACGACCGACACGTCGAGAATCACATCATGTCCGGGCATCAAGTCGGCCAGGCTGCGTCCGTCAGCGGCGTCCGCAGCCCTGGCGGTAATGGTCCGGTAAGCCTGCCGGTTGGCTGCTTCTTGTTCTTCAATGATTCGCACGTAGTCGTGTTGCACCCCCAGTGGCTCGCGCACGAGGAGTAGGAATGCCTTTCGGGGGCACAAAGAGTACGCTTCCACGATGTCCAAAGTGATCGGTGTCAACGGACGGCCCTCCCAGTTTGATGACGATTGGAACCGCGTGATTTCGTCGGCCGCAGTCTATTTGACGATCACTGACAAGCCATGTGAACCATCGAAAGTTTGAACTGCGAGAAAACCAGGAATGCAAAGCGTTTACGACCAAGACGGAAGAATACCCTGGCAGAGCATCACGGTTTTTGAACCGTCGGGAAACAGAGTGAAGCGAAGAATTCCAACGAAAAAGCCCACCGCCGGAAACGACGATGGGCTTGTTTTGAAGAAAAGTCGGGGCGAGAGGACGCCGTTAGAACTTTTTCTGGCTGGCATCCGGAGCTGGGAAGCGCGCTTGCGGCGGATTCTCGGTTGTGATGCGGAGGGTGAATTCCAGTGACGATCGCCTTCAATTGCCGGGCCGGCTGCAAGGAACGTGATGTCGCAAAAAACCGTAATGTCGGCACGGTCAAGTGAAACGCTTGTTAGCGCCCGTTCTGATACTCGATGAATCTCGCCGCCTCCGCCATGGCTTCAACTGACGCAGCTGGATTTTCGGCGACACTCTGGAGCAGCGCCATCCACGACTCAGTGTCCGCGGGGCTTGGAGGCGATTCGGGTCGAGCGGCTTTTCCAGGCACTCGCCGCGAATGGTTTTGACATCTACACCGCTGTTTGCTCTGGCAATCAGGTTGTCGATTGTGGTAGACCACTTACGGCACCTGTCGATCAAGTCTTTGCGCTGGTCAGGTTTGGCCCGCAAGGTCCGTCAGCAGCTTGTAAAGCAGCCCCAAACCCGAAGAATCGCGGTGGACCTGAACAACCATGTGCATTAGCTGGAAGTACAGAGCACCGGATTCCTCCAGTTCGCGCTTCAGACAGGGTTCCTCAGTCACGCGAATGACTGCGTGGACTTCTTCCACCAACTGCCGCGTTAGATCTTGGCTAATCCGATGATCCCCGTACCAGGACAGGCGCCTGGCATCAAAATGGTCGCGGCGGGGGAGGACGCGAAGAATATCCAGGGTATCCGCATCTTGGACGATGGTCTTCACAGTCTCGCAATCGTCCTGTTCTCCCGAAGGCTCCTTCGGGAAGCCGGCAACGGCACCGGAACGAGAAATCCAACGCAGGAAGATTCGCTCGCTTTCTTTTTCCCATCTGTCGCGACCTTCGTCCTGCCGGCCGGAATCATGAAAAGCGGCGGCCGTCTGTTGAGCTGCTTGGCATTTTTCGGACAGGTCATTCTCTTAAATCAGGGGTGGTTGTTTAGGGTTTCAAAATGGTGGGGGCTGAGGTAGTCGAGGGCCGAGTGTCGGCGCTCGGTGTTGTAGTAGGCGAGGTAGCTGGCGATGTCGGTGCGGGCGTGGATCACGTTGTCGTATTCGGTCATTTCCAGCTCGGTCTTGATCGTGCCGAAGCAAGATTCCATGAAGGCGTTGTCGTAGCAGTTGCCGGCACGGCTCATGCTCTGGCGCATGGCCGCGCGGCGAAGCACAGCGCGATAAGCGTGGCCGGCATATTGCCCGCCGCGGTCGCTGTGATGGATCAAGCCACGACGCGGTTGGCGAGAACGGATCGCTTGCTGCAATGATTCCAGGATGAGCGACTCGCCCATCGACTCGGCCAGTTCCCAGCCGACGACGCGGCGCGAGAAGCGATCCATCGTGAGGGCCAGGTAAGCAAAGCGGCTGTTGGCGAGAGGAATGTACGTGATGTCGGCGACCCAGACTTGATTGATGCGATCGGGCGGCGCAGCATCGAGGAGCAGGTTGGGACTGTAGCCCAGCGTGTGACGGCTGTCGGTCGTGCGGGGTACGAACGACTGCGGCTGAATGGCTCGCAAGCCCTGGTTTTTCAGGAGTTTTGCCACCCGGTCAACGCCGCAGCGCTGGCCCTGGGCCGCCAGCTCGACGGCGATCCGGCGGGCGCCGTAGCGGCGGCGATGCTTCCAAAAGGTGTCGGCCACAAGGCGCGTCAGTTCGCGGTCTCGCCGTTGGCGAGCGGTTTCTAATTCGCTTCGCCAGGCGTAAAAGCCCGCGCGGCTGACATCCAGCGTTTGGCAGACGGAAGACAAAGAGAAGATTCCTGGAGAGAGAAGAAGATCAATCACGACGTACTGGTCGGCTACCCGCTGCGGCTTAAGATGCTCAACGCTTTTTTTAAGATGTCTCGTTCGCGCTCCACGCGGCGCAGCTCGTCTTCGAGTTGGCTAACCCGATCGCCGAGTGTCCGAGCCGCCGGGCCTGCACGCCCGATGACCTCTTTTTTCCAGCGATACAACAGGTTCGCACTCGACAGCCCGAGCCGCTCTGCCACGGAGGTGACCGAATGACCATCCAGCACCATTTGCACCGCCTCCTGTCGGAACTCCTGCGAGTAACTTTGCCGCTTACGCGCTCTGCGCAGACCACGCTTCCTGGTCATCAAACAGTCCTCCTTCACCCCTTGAAAATAAGGAGTTGGACTGTCCACTAAAAGGCAGGCACCTCATGTAATCGAAAGAGGTCATGCGGAAACTCGTAGAGAAACTGCACTCGAAGCACGGAAAGCAGGCCTGCCCACAGTGCGACTCGCACGGCATGAAGCGGTCCGTGAATGCTCCTGGCCGGACTCGCGCCGCTTCGAACGGAATGAAGATACTCCGGGTATTCGACTGGGCGGCCGTTTCGGACGCCATAGAATGGATGCTCAATTCGGCGGTAGTGGCCGCTTCCATCCCGCGCTCGAGGGGATCGCGGGAATAGAGCACGGTAGTAGGGGAGGGCGAAGTTCTCAATCGCCCTTCCGATGCGGATCTGGAGGGATTCCCGTTCAGCCGGTGTGCCCTGCATCGAACAACTCCGCTATGCTCTTGCCGTTGATGTAAACTGGGACGCTGTCTCCCCATCGGTGAACCCCTGATATCTGGAATGGCCCTGTGAGGAGAATTTCGACTTCGTCCAAGGGAGTGTCTGCCGGGGCCCCAAGCCAATAGCGCCGCGCCGCGCCGACGATGTCCTCGATCAAAGGGCTGGTGTTTAACAGCGCCACATGCCCGCGAAAGAGCTTTGCGCCTTTGCCGCTCTCTATGTCGATCACCGTGCGCGGGGGATCGCCAAACCCGTAACGTTTCGCCGACATCTCTAAGTCCGCCGATTTCTCGACTAGAAACATGCAGTTGCTCCGCGACGGAGCATCTGGAGCGATCTCCTCGCGGATCGACTCAAACAGGAGTTCTCGAACGCAATCCAGTAGATAGCGCTTCGCCGCAACGTCATGGGCAAGGGTTTGTAACATCTGGTCCGGAAAGACGCCTTCCCGCTGCATGGATTCTTGCGCCTGATGTATTCTTTCCGATAGGCAGCTTTCGAAAACAAAGACGACCAGTAGAAGTTATGGCCTTGCGCTGTCCGGCATGGCCTCATGAAATCGGCTTCGTGGATCGCCAACGATGTGAAGTGAAGGTAAGAAGGCAATCAGCCACCCCACAGCGGCACCAGCATTCCGGCTGTCACCAGTTTTCGAGCCAGCTTTACTTTTGAATCGTCGTCTAAATCAGGCAAATCGCCAATGGCAAAAACTTTTTGTTCCGCGATGAAACGCAGAACTCCAGCCACAGGCAACGGAGCGGCAACGATATTTCCGGGGAAGTGAATTCTGGCTTCGCCGGGCAACTCTTCAACGTGGCAGACCGTTCCGACCCTGTGCCTCATGCTCACTCCCAGGTTGAGTGACACCAGCGCATCAATGTGCTCCAACCCCTCGTCCTCTAAGGGACGTAGCGTGGAGATGAAATCGATCTCCATGCTCATTCGCGCGGCCATCAAAGGGAGTTGCAGGGAAATCGAGTCGTTGGATCCTTCACCGCTGTCTCTACTTGATGGGTCTTGCATCGCCGGAAGAGACTTGCGCCAGGATCGGTCGCGACGGGCTTGAAACTCGATCGCTCGCGCGAACAGATCAACGCGACGAAAGCATGAAAGCCCTAAAGTGAGATGCAGCGAGCTCCCCTCCAACGTGGTCGCATCGTGGGCGATACCCCGCGGCAAGTACAACAGGTCACCGGGCTGCAGGTCATAAGTGGAGAGCAGCTCGCCGGCTTGGATGGGGCCGGAGTGGGCATTGTCGCCGCGGAGCGGCAAATCTCGCGCGCCTTCAAAAATGCGCCACCTCTTTGACCCCTCGATTTGAAGTACGAACACGTCGTGATCGTCGAAATGGACCGCGAGCCCGCGGCTTTGCGGTGGCGTCAGGTAGGCGTTCGCCCCAACGGGCTGGCGGAAGACGAGTTCCAGAGTCCGGCAAAGGTAGGAAATCTCTCGGTTCCGGCACTGAAGATTATTCAAGATGATCGTGAAGCCGCCGGCATAAGCGCCCATTACCGCCACCGGATTGGCCGTCCCAGCCGAAGTGAAAATCGTCAGATTCGGGTCCACGGATCCGTCCTTTACGGCCCTGAGGTCGCGAGGGGAAACGGACGTGTTCTCCACCAGCCGCTGAATCCTTCTCCGGTCCAGTAATCGCGCAAAATGGTTGGGGTCGTCCCGCCGAATCAGCAGCGGCCGCTTCTCCCAGTAATCCGAGAACAGCTTTTCCGCCGTTGTTGAACCGAGCAAGTAAGCGAGCGTCGGGAGTTCGGCGCACGTTATCAATCGAGCACCCCCTCAAAGTCGGCCGGCACAAAATGAAACAGAAGAGAGAGGAACTGCTCTCCCATTGGGAGAGCGTTTCTCCAATGCGGCAGCTTGCGGCCTTGGAAAAGGACAGCATTGCCGGATGCCAGTCGCAATTCAATCACGTTCTGTTGTTCTCCTGACTCCAAATACAATGGCCAGCGCTGCGCCCCCGGACTCGCATCCACGCAAATGGATACGGTGATCTCACACTGGGCTCGATCCGTATGCTTAGGGAGTTCGGCGCCGCCTACGTAGCCCGCGACATAGCTGTAAGATTTCTTGAAACGTCCCTGGAACAACGGTTCCAGAACCTCCGCCACTTGGAAATGAAGCCACTCCGCCAAAGGTTCGCGATGCGCCGAATACCGAACCGACTGCGCATCGCCAAGGTTGATCAGACCCGCTGCCTTGAGTTGGCTGTAATAGTTGGCTGCGGCTCGAAGAAGGCACTGGGGGAGAAGTCCGGGAACAACTCCGTAGCCTTTTCGATCGAGGCTTTCCCGCGCCTGCTCCATCGCCATCGGCCACAGCGATTTTGCCAGGACAAAACCCTCGGATTCGAAGATCCCCACGTCTCGTGGCGGCCCTTCTAGCGCCGCAAGCTCATCGGCCGTCAAGGTATAGGGGAGCCAGACTCTACGGATCGGATCATGCAGCCAGATCAGTCGTTTCTTTTCCGGAATCCGAACAGGGGGATTCCCGAGACTGGAATAGGGATCTTCAAAACGGACCCCAGTCGGAAGCCATCCCCGCACGAAGCGAATGTCGATATCCAAAACAGGCACGGGAGCCGAGATTAGCAGTCCGCACTCTTTCAGAGTCTCTACTTCTAGCTCCGAGAGGGTGTCAGATTGCGGCGCCTCCGCAAGCCTCCGCAGCAACTCCACCGAAGCCGGGTGATCGGCTGCCGAAAACTTTGTAATACGGATCTCTTGGCCCTGGATCGGAGCTCGAATCGACACCTCCAGATTGCCGCCCTGATCGGCCACGTCAATCCGGGCCGCGGCATTTAGAACAAACTCAGGCATGGCTGACCGCTTCCACAATTCCCCGATCGCTAACAAATAACGGTTGAAGCAGCGAACTTGCGTGCAGTTCGGTCCAGACTCCCTCAAGATCGTCGGCTTGTTCCAATACCTGCGAAGGACCAAATGCGCGTCCCAAGTCCTCAGCGAAGTTCGAAAAAGACCTGTCGCGCAGGGCGTAATGCAGCATCTTCAAAGACAGAGGATTGAACTCCAGGCCGATCTTGTTCGCGTCCGAAAGCTCGCCGACCCACTTCAAGATCAGTTGCTCCCTGTCGGCATCCGGATGCCGTTGTTTCATTGCCGCGAATATGGCGTCCCTATCCGGCAGGTTCAAGAGCAGGGCGAGAAAAAAGCGGTGGTCCGGATCGTGAATTTCGCGGCGCCGGAGGGTTATGTTCTGCTCGCGGACCCGCTCCGCGTGTCCCGCCAGAAAGATCTCGGCCCGCCGCCCATGGATTCGGCGAGCCTGCTCGGCGAACTCGGCGTATTGCGGACTCGATCGGGCGTGATAGGCGGGTTTCAAGACCGCGAGCGCCATCCACGGATCGCTGCAGTCCAGAAGCTCGCCGGCAAGCTTCCAAAAGCTCGCGTCCCCAGTATCAGAGAGCGCCTCGAGAAGCCTGAGGCGCGTTGCGAAAGGCTCCGGGGAAAAGAAAGGATCGTACCCAAAACCCGCGCGGCGGTAGGAATACTGGGGTTGGTAGCGCGGGATCGCGTGCGTCCGAACCACAAGGGATAGGGTCGGGCGGTCCAGGTGGAAGAGAGAGTGAATCAAACCTCGGCCTGGGCGAATCTCCCTTACGTCTCCTTTGGTCAGCAATTCCACCGCCAAAAGATGCAGCTTGCCGAGCACTAATTCGGACGCAACCGGGTCTTCGACTTCAAAATCGTAACGGCTGAGCAGGCTGGAACCTTTGAAGACGCCAAATGCGCCAGCGAAAGAATGTTGATGGATGGCGGTCGTGGAATCCACCCAATAGAGCAGCTCAATATAGAACTTTTGGCCTTGATACAAGGTCAGCGCCGGCTGCCCGAAATCCCGAAAAGACTGAGCCGGCAATGCGGGGTCGCGCAGGAACCACCGATTCAATTCTTCGGTCGAGATACGATTTAGAAAACCACTGTCACTGAGGCAGGAGGCGGCGACTTCGGCAAAAGTCTCCTCAGAATTATCGCACCGGCGCCAGCTCAGTGCGATTTGCTCACCGAGTTCCCTGACTGCCTTCATAGGAAGACGACTGCTCGCGCCGTTTGATTGGTACGCTACAATTCTATTACGATGTATTTCTGGAAGCCTTGAAGAGCTAGCTTGTCGTGGTTGTGAGGTTCCACGGGACAAGGTTCATTCCCGGGTATCATAACGTTGTTGGTCGCGCCAGGGATGATGCTGGCTTTCAGATACGCCACCTTGAAATGATCTCCAAAAACGGCCTTCAGGTCTTCCATCTGGAGATGAATCTTTTCCGCCGACGGCGCTTTCTTCTCCGCCATAGGTTCCTCCTTCGTAGTGGCCAGAAAATCGGTGTGAAACTTACAGGTGAACCTACCCGACTTGTCCTCGCAAGTCAATTCGTTTTGTCCATTATTAACGACTCTTCCTGTTGAACACGACAGGTCTTACGCGGCTCGCTGGCTCCGGTGGCGAACTCCAGGTAGAAGTCGCGGCCCAGGGCGCAGCGTAATCCTTCGACATTCAATTTGTCGCCGAACAGCCGGTCGAGAACGGTTTGCCGGACGCGGTTGGTGTACAAGGCTCGAAGCTGGATCTCTTCGACTTTGGAGCGGAATGTCTTGCAGTAGGAGCAGGACACGCGATACTCTGCGGTGGTGACGGTCGCCGTCGAAGAGAGGTTTCACGCATGAAGGGAATGGTCTACTATTCGCTTTTCATACCTCCCTCGCAAGACCGTAGCGACCTGTTATGGCAGATCGAAACGAGCATCCGAACGCTTCGGTTTCACAACCAGACAATTCCGGTAGAGGTGTTTTTCTACGGGGAACGCCTGCGCGCGGAACTGGAGGTACTTGCGAAGTACGGAGTGGCGCTATGTGACCAGGGTTCCTACGAGGAAAGGCTTGCCGCTCTGTTTCCAAAGGGGTGGCGAGTTTTGCAGCGGAATCCCTGCCTTCACAAGTTCCTCAACTTTGCCGAGATTTCCGCCCGCTGCCCGCAACAAGTCCTGTTTCTGGACTGCGATACGCTGTTCTTCGACGACGTGGAAAAGTTGTTTGACCGATACTCCGCCGCGGATTGTTACGCGCGCGAAGAACCATCGTGCCGTCGAAGTCCACTCGGCTACGACGTCGGATACCTCGACGAAGAAGCGCTCGCGCGTCTGGCCGCCAGGGAGCACACGCACCTCATACCGCCATTTAATCTCGGCATAGTTTTGTTCAACAACAGGGTGTGGAACGAAATCCTACAACGAGAGCGGATTTTCATTTCGTATGTCTGGCGGCTTTCCGTTTGGATGGCTTTGCATCCCCTGCCGCCATCGGAAGCGCCCAACAGGGAAGGACAGGGCATCCGCTTTTTGGTGCAAAACGAAAGTCACTTGCTTACGCCCGATGAAGCCGAGGCAGCGCTTCCATTCCCTTCCGTGAATCGGTGGATCGGGGACCAAGTCGCCCTTTGGCTGACGCTCGGTCAAGTACCGGGGCTGACCTATGACGATTTCTCCCCTGGCCACGTTCTGCAGGGGAGCGAGTTCGAGCTACGGAGCCTAAGCCGCTGCGACTGGGTGGCGACACACTATTTCAGCCAAAACGCATTTCGGTTGAATGACTGGCTGACAGGCCAAACTTCGAACGATGAGCGGGCATAATCCGCCATCCATTGCGTAAAAACCGGAATTGGATGCCGCGTCTTCTCCAAAACCGGCTACGCAGTTGCATCCGTCATCGGCAAATTCAGCTCTTCGAAGGGGTCATTATCCTCGGCCAAGGGAACCAGACCACGATACTTCCAGCGGTAGTTCCCTCCGTGTGCGCGCACAGCGGAGTCAAGTTCCAGGTTGGCGGCGCGCAAGCCGTATCCAGCCAGGAAAAGTCGACGTGAGCGGAATAAGGCTCATACACTGGATCTTCTTTGATCAGGTCGATCTTGGTCAGCGCATCACCGAAGATCGAGGCGGCATAACTGGTGACTCCATTGTGGATAAAGGCGGAGAAGTCAGCCATTTTTGCGAAAACTTTTGAACGGAACTCCCCGTTCGGAGCAGGCTGAAGCCGCGCTTTGAAGAGTTTTTGGCAATCGGGAAAGTCGATTTCAAGATCGATCTGTCCACCGGCGGAGTGGCCAATCTTCGGGCGGATTAGCAGGAGCGTGTCGTTGAGGAGGATTGGGGAAAGCTTGGGGATGATCGGTAAATCCGCCAGGCGGTCTACGATCCATACAGCCGGTTGTGGTGATCCGCCGGATGAGTCCAAGACCCCGCAGCGGTAAGCGCAAGAGATCGTTTTCCAACCGATTATCGAGCCAGGCAGGGGCCAGATCGTCACGTTCTTCAAATGCAGGACACAAAACGAAAGGATGCTGCTCCCGCTCACCACCAACGGCTTCAGCCAGGGGACCGGCAGCTGCGTGGCCAGGGCATCCGGAGCGACGCGAAAGTTGAACAGCAGTCGCTCTTCAAGCACTGCTGTAATACTTCGCGGAATGTACATGACGGCACTGTAACCGATGGGGTCGCGATATGCAATAAGCTACCCGGCCGATTGGCCCGAGCAGGCGTCTCGAAAGTGGAAATTTGGTAAGGCGGTCGGGCCTGGTTGCTTGGACCGAGATTCACCTTTTCTCGATGCGTTGCCAAATGTAGGACCTACCGCTTTCCGCAGAACAGGAAGCCCAAGCCCAGGCCATCTATGCCCGTATCAAGGAGTCTTTCGATGCCGAGGCGTTACGGCTGACGCGCTCGCTGGCCAGCAAGGAAGACGCCCAGTTTGGGGATCACCGAATTCCAGGCGCGGTGCCGGGTTCAAGGCGTCACACGACCCTGCATCTGACGCCGCAGGCCCCGAGCCCCGCAGCTGAAGAGGTAGTGTGCATCGCGGGCGTGCGGAACCCGTTCAGGTCGACCCAGTTCTGGCCGTATTCGGGCACCAGTCGAATCCGCGTGCAAACGCGTGGCCGGACCGGTTGTCGGTGCGGGGCCGTGCGGTGCGAGAGTGCTCGAAGAAGATTCGAACCTGCTTCGGCAATCAGGTGCACCGCATGGACTGACGCTGATAAAAGTTCGCCCGACCGATCGCACGATGAAACGGTTGAGTTGGCGGCCAAAGTGTTTGAACTTTCGCAAACCCTTCGTCAGAAATGGCTTACCGCTGATTACGATCCGAAACGTCGAATCTTCGGAATCGTGTGTTTGAACTATACTCTCGACGGCGCAACTCTTGTCCCCACACTGAGAAAGCCTTTCGACGTTCTCGCCGAAGTGCTTATTTCTGAAAACAGTCGGGGCAACTGGACGGCTATTGAACTTTTCTCGGCGGGGCTGGCAAGCTGGGAGGCTGCGGTAAGAGGCTTGGTAGGTAGGCGTGCTGACTCAGTAGTTTCTTGAGATTCGCGGGTGCGGCGAGTGGCCAGCCTTGATTTTCTGTACCAGGGGTTGTGAAGGTACGGGTTGGGTCGTTCATTTCCGGAGCAGAGCTGTCCCCGTTTCTATCCCGAGGAACCCCAAAGGATGAGAGAAGAACGCGTTAGGTGGCCTATCACTATCAACAACAGTGAAACCCAAAGCATATTAGCTGGAAGTACAAACAGGAGAACGACCGCAGTAGTTAACAAAACAGCCGAAAAAACAAGAGAAATGAAGACCAATGTCGGTGATGTTCGCCCCACGGGATGCCCTTCGACGTTGAGCAACAAGCCTAATGGTCTCGCCTAGTGCGATGATCGCTAATGCGACCAACATGACATCGTTCATGCTCATCACAGTTGCCCTCGCTCAACCAATAGGCCAACCGGGGGGCCAACCCCCAGGGCCACCGGCCATTGGTGGAACTCGGGGTGGCGGCTGTGATTCCGGCGGACACTGCTTCCTTTTCTTCGCACAGGCGTCCCTTAAATCGTTACCATATTTCACACAAGCGAATGACCCAATCACAACTTCCGCTGCTGCCAACGCCAAGCACCCAGCTAAACACGCTGCGATCCAAGCGGGAACAACTAGCGGTACGCACAAATGTGGGCAGTGCCCCGCCGCATTGGCTCCGATAGCCGTCACAACTATAAAACACCCAGCAACTCTCCGATTTGCGTCATCGTCACACGCGTCGAACCCGCTTGGATCTGACCCCTTCCCGATTTCAGTACCAGTGTCTGTGAGAGAATCGGTTGGGGTTTAGTTCGCGTGTTGAGTCGGAGGGAGGGGCGTAGCCCCGACCGGAGACTCAACACGCGACGCGGTCGGGAACACCCCGGCCGGTCGATCGACGAACTTCGCGGCGTACGCCGCAGGGGTCTGCCAGCCCAAGCCGCTGTGGGGCCGGCGATGATTATACTCGGCTCGCCATTCGTCTAACACGTAGCGTGCTTCGGGAACGCTCAGGAACAGTTCTCGGTTCAAGAGTTCGTCCCGCAGCTTGCCGTTAAAACTCTCCACGTAGCCATTTTCCCAGGGACTTGCTTTCTGGATGTAGAGCGTGTTCACGGCCGCACGTTCCAACCAACGCTGCAACTCTTTCGCGATGAACTCCGGACCGTTGTCGCTGCGGACGTGTTCCGGAGCGCCACGGACGGCGAACAGGTACTGCAACGTCAACATCACGTCCCGAGCCGTAAACGTCCGCCCCACCTCCGCTGCCAGGCACTCCCGAGTAAACTCGTCGATCACCACCAACAGCTTCAACTGCCGGCCGTCCTCCGTGCGATCCACGAGGAAGTCGTAACTCCAGACGTGATTGCGGTGCAAAGCCTTATGGCGGACGCAGCCGTTCTCGCTATGCCCCGGTAAACGACGCCGTTTTCGTTGCTTTCCAGGAACCTGGAAGTGTTCCTGCTTCCACAGGCGATGGACACGCTTGAAGTTCACCCGCCAACCGGTTCCTACCAGCATCTGGTGAACCCGTTCGCTGCCGAAACGCGGATACCACTCGCACCAGCGACGCAGTTCCTCGATCAACCGGCGATCATCGTCCGGCTTCCGACGACGGTAACGCTGCGTCGAGCGAGACTGCCCCAGCACGCGGCAGATCCGTCGTTCCGAAACCTGTTTCGGCCCCAAGCGACTGCGGACCGCCTCCACGGTCCGACGTCGTCGCTCGGGGCTTACCAGTTTGGGCGGGCGGCCTCCCGCAGGATCTGATTGTCCAACGCCTGGTCCGCCACCAGCCGCTTCAGCCGCGCGTTCTCCTTCTGCAGCTCCTGCAGCTGACGCGCCATCTGCGGATCCATCCCGCCGTACTTCGTTCGCCAACGATAGTACGTCTGCTCGCTGATCCCCAACTGCTTACAGACCTCAGGAACCTTCTCCCCTTTCCCCAAAGCCACGTCCGCTTGACGCAACAGCCCTACGATCTGTTCTGCACCATGTCGCTTCTTCATCTCGAATCCTTTCCGGCCCAACGGGCCGGTTGGATTCTCTCATATTTCCTGGATCAGTTTTCGGGAAGGGCGTCACGTCGGTGGCGTCGGCAAACACCTGGCTGGCATTTTGGAACGCGGTGCGAATTTGATCGAGTTGGGGGTCCGTCGCATGGAAACGCACCGAAACACAGAAGTTGAACGCTCCGCTGACAAATGTGCCTGCGCCGAGCACGTGCCGGTCTTCGAGCGTTTCGATTCCCAACCGCTGCCGAAATCGGTCGTCGTGCCAAACGCGACGACGATTTTGAACGCGACTCCGTGGCTTCGTCATGGTGCACCTCTTGAGGTAATTCGCGATACCTGTTGTTCATTGGCGTTAGAACTACTTCCACAATCAAACTCTGCTGGACCCGTAGCGCCGCGGAGCACGTCACTAGCGGCTCTCCTCCTGACGCTTCCAAGAGATCGATTTCATACGAGCGAGGATTTTCGAGATTCTGCCGTTCTTTTCCAAATCGTTGTGCCACTCCCAGATCGTCGAGGCGTGCTTACCGAGCTTAATCGTCAGTTCGGCGCGGCTTTCGTCAGGGCGTGGGTCGCGCGCGCGGTGCGCTGCTGCCATGCTTTTTCGTCGACCAACAGCCTGGCAAGTTTTCGGATCTCGTCGGGACTGACCCGGCGCGGCACGCCCGACTTAATCTGAACGGCCTTTTGCTCCACCGTGCCATTGCCATTGATCGCCAGCTGCAATCCGCCCCAGAGCTGATGAATGTCGCTGTACTCGACGCGCAGCTTTGCCAGGTCGCGCTTGCCCTCGGCGATCTCGACGAGGATCGTCTCAATGGACTTCTGTGCCCCTTCTGCCCTAGCCTGCGATGGTTCTTGTTCAGAATCTCGCGCGGCGACGCGCGGCGACGCAACAGCCAACAACAGAAACAACAGTGTTAGTACAAATGTACCCGGTCCAAGGGGGCGGGCTGGCACGTGAAGGCAATGAGAACGGAAGCTGCGGTAGATGATGTGGCTCCTTCGGTGATGTCCTTACGCAAGTAACTACCCGTGCCGCCGGTTGGCTCCCAACTCGCCGCGCTGGGAAGCATACTCGATCGCCTCGTCCCCGCATGACGACTGATCAACCGCCAGCGGTCATTAAGTACGCACAATGTAGCAAGTTGTTAATCGATTGCAACATTCACTTACCGTGCGATACACATTTACCGTGTGACACTTACTTTAGTTGAACGCTATAAGACACTCGTACACTCGCTTCGGTGGATGGCAATGGTGTTTAACACCGATAATCAGGGACTCTGCCGCCCGGAGGTCGTAGCCCTTCATCAAGGCGAGGACCATAGCGTCGGTCGAATTGGGCGATTCATTCGCCGCCGCTGGTGTTGCTGTCGAAGCGGATGCTTCAGGGGTGTCCATCGCGTTGGATGTCGTCCTTCATTCGCGTCGGCGATCGTCGCGAAAATCGGAACAGAAAAGAGGGAAGAAGGTGGGGGTCTGGGGGCGGGAACTGGGGCCTCTGGTCCCGCCCCGGATGATCTCCGGGGACGGGTGGCTATTCATCCACGAATGCCACGACCCGGAATCAAGACAGGCTCGGCTCCTGGTCCTTCCGTTGGCGCTCCATTGCAATGCGTTCCTGGAACGTCATCGGCGGCTTGATGGATGAATTCTGCGGTGATTCCAGCGGCGGGGCTGTCTTTGGCGATGATGCCGAATCGGGCTCGACGACTGAATCGGCTGCGGGAATCGCCTCCGTCCGGCGACGGATGCGGGCGGTGACGGGCTCCTCGGCGGAGGAATGCTTATGTCGCGAGCGCTGTGGCGTGGCCTCGATGCTGTGGGCGGCCTTGAGCGCCTTGATCCGTTCGGCGAGTTCCGACACCGTGGGCTTGGCTTCGTCGTCCTGCATGTGGGCCGTTGCTGAAAGGCCGGCCTTGAGCTGGTCACGCAAGCTGGCCAGTTCGGACAGGTAGGCGTCGTGCAGGAAGGGTTTGCCGAGCCGAGCCTGGTAATCGCGAAGCTGGGTTTCCGCGATGGAAAGGTCTTGCCGGACACGGTCGCATTCGGAGCCGTAGGCATTGGCCAGGCGTTCCACGGCGTTGAGAACGGCACGCGGCCCCTGGTGTTCTCGCGAAAGCGTTGTTTGGCGCGTTGTGCTGCCTTCGAGATAAACATCGGGTGGGAATTGCGAGTGAAGCACGAGGCCGAAACGTAAGCCCCAATAGGTGCCAAACGCGACACGAGTTGTCTCGCGGACGCTCTTCGGCAAGGCCTCCAGTTTACCGCCAAGGATATCGGAAATGTCCTCGCGAGCAGGTGTGCGACCGCCGATGGTGATGGCATCGGCGGCGTGAGCTTTCGTGATGGCTTCGTCCGCCGAGAGTTTGGATAACCTCTCGGACAAGCTGGCAATGGTTCCCGGCAAATCACGCACGCTGCGCCGGGCGACGTACTGCTCATCAAGGTGGTTCCTTTTGAGCAAGGTGAGGCGTTGCAGTTCGGCATCGGCTTCGGCAAGGGTGAGGACGGCGGGGTTGCCCGACGCAATTGCTTTGACCTCGGCATAGGAGAGTTCCTGCCCTCCGATGTCTTCGGCCCGGCGGGCGGCATTGTCGCCGGTCATGACCTGGCCGATGAACCGGGCTTTGGTTTCGAGCGCCTGCCACATATAGGCGTCGAAAGACCCTTCCGTGACGTAGCGATAAACCGCCACTTCCTCGTTCGTGTTGCCCTGGCGCAGGATGCGGCCATCGCGTTGTTCGACCTCGGCCGGCTTCCACGGGGCGTCCAGGTGATGCAAGGCGACGAGGCGTTTCTGGACGTTGGTGCCGGTGCCCATCTTCTGCGTGCTGCCGATCAGCACGCGCACCGAACCATTCCTGACCTTCTCAAAGAGGGCCTGTTTCTTGGCGTCGGATTCGGCGTCACCGACGGCGGCGATCTGCTCGCGGGGAATGCCTTGGGCAACGAGCTTCGTAATGATCTCGTCGTAGGCTGAGTATCCCCAGGGCGTTGGGTGAACGCCCATGTCGCAGAAGATCATCTGTGTACCGCGTGTCATGGCGGTGCGGCTCCAAGTCGACACAACGTTTTCGACAAGCCGGTTGACCTTCGATTCCGGGAAATCCGGTGCCGCGGCCGACAGCATCCGCGCGTCGGTGGCAAGTTTTCGGCCGTCGGTGGTGATGGCCAGTGCGTTGTCTACCCTCGGGTCCACTTTTTGCGAGCGGAGTCGCTCGTAACGTTCCACCAGTTCCCGTTGGAGAGCGTACTGCTCGTCGGACATTGGGCAGGCGACGACGATGGGCTTGCCGCCTTCCAGGCGCGGCCGGGGCAGGTCGAGCATTTCGGCCGTCTGCACGTCGGAGAATGCCCGGAACATCTGCTGGAGTTCCGGCAGGTTGGTGAAGCGGGCGAACCGGCTTCGCGGCCGCAGGCCCGCGCCATCCGGAGAGATTTCCATCGTGTCGACTACCTCGCCAAAGGTGGCCGCCCAGGCGTCGAAATGTTCCAGGCCGCGGCTCTTGAGCCCTTCGGGGTCGAGGAAGCGTTGCATCGTGTACATCTCAACCATCGTGTTGCTGATCGGCGTGCCGGTGGCGAAGGTCACACCATGGCCGGCGTGTTGCTCGTCCAGGTAACGGGCTTTCATGTACACGTCGAATGCCCGCTCTGAACCGCCGGTCTGGATGCCGGCCACGCGCTCCATCTTGGTGGGCGTCTCCAGATTCTTGAAATAATGGGCCTCGTCGATGAAAACGTGATCGACCCCGAGTTCGTCGAAGACGAGTCCGTCATCCTTCTTGTCCTCGGCGAGCAGGTTTTTCAGACGTTCCGCCCTGGCGGCCTTCTGCTTCTCGATGGTCTTGATGAGATTGCGGTTGGCGCCCTTTTCGGCCGCATGTTCGCGGAGCAACTCGTCATATTCAGCGATCTGTTCAACGAGGAACGTCTCCTGGTAATCTCGTGACATGCCGATCCGCTCGAACGAACTGTGGGTGACGATAATGCCATCCCACTCGCCGCTGGCAATCTTGGCCGTGAGAAACTTGCGACGCTCGCGAGTCAGGTCTTCCTTGGCGGCAACGAGCAGCTTGGCATTGGGGTAAAGCTGCATGAACTCGCGGGAAAACTGCTCCAGCAGGTGGTTGGGGACCACGTACATCGGCTTCTTGATGAGACCGGCCTGCTTCATCTTCATGCCGGTGGCGGCCATCGTGAATGTCTTGCCCGCTCCGACCGCGTGTGCGAGCAACGTGTTGCCGGAACTCATGCCGCGCCACACTGCGTCATTCTGGTGGGGACGAAGCGTAAGGGCCTGATTCATACCCGGAAAGTCGAGGTGGGAGCCGTCGAACAGGCGGGGACGCAGGTTGTTGTACGTGTCGTTGTACAGCCGCACCAATCGCTCGGTGCGTTCGGGATCGGCAAAGACCCAGGCACGAAAGCGTTCCTTGATGAGCTTCTGCTTCTCGCGTGCGGCCAACGTGGCTTCCTGGTTGACCACGCGCTCCTCGCGGTCGCCGTGGTCGATGGTGTCGTAAATCGTCGGCGTCTTCATGTTCAGTGCGAGTTCGAGCAACCAGGTTCCGTTGGCACGCGCGGTGCCATACTCGGATGTGGCGGCCACTGATGCTTTCGCGGCGTAGTTCGGCTCGATGCTCCAGACGGCATCTTTCTTCAGGTGGGCAACGGGGATCGAAGACGACTCGACATGAAAGAGGTCGGCTGCGAAGGCTTGAATATCCCGCTCGGGTATCCACGGTGCGCCGAGATTGGCGTCGATGTCGCCGGGTAGCACATCGTCGGGTTGCACGCTTCGCAATGCTTCCGCGTTGCGTCTATAGCTGGGGTCGGCACGATCGGCGGCCGTGAGCTTGGCGCGGACGTTGCCGGAGAGATAGGCATCGGCGGTCTGCCAGGTTTTCGATTCCGGGTCGTGGAAGATCAAGTCACCCAATTCGTGGGTGATCTGCTGCGCCGACTTGCCATACAGCGTGGCGATGAAAGGCAGGTCCACCGTGCCGCGTTGATTCAGGGACACGAGCAACCCCTCCTCGGCACTGCGGACATGCGTGACGGGCGGAGTTTTTCCGACCACGTCCTTCACCATGATGGCGGCCTTGGTTGCTTTCCCCGTGACTTCGTCGTAGTCCTCCAAGGACATGACCAGCATGGCGTCCGGATCTTCGCGGAATTTCACGAGGTTAGGCATGCGTCGGATGATGCCGCCGTCGGAAGTTTCCCCGAACGTCGTCTTGTTGATCGGACCATATATACTGTGAAACTGGTCATAGGCACGGCCGAGTTCCCGGCGTGCCTCATTGCGGTGCGACTCGGGCCAGCCCTCGTTTTGTGATTGCAGGACGCGGCGGGCGTGGTCACGTAAGCCCACCAGGGCGGCCAAGCGTTTGCCGATCAGCGTGCCGTCGGCGTTCAGCGTCTTGCCGCCGTAGACCACGGGCACTCCCTTTCCGCCCTGGGATTGATAAATCACCAGGTTGTCGCCGACGAAGAAGCTACCTTCGTTGATGTGCCGCTCCGGCGGCGGTGGCGTAAAGGCCGGCGTCGGTTCTTCTTGGATCGTCGATGCCTGTAGCGCGGAGAACTCGGGCAGGCGGTCAATGGCATCCTTGAGTTGTCCGGAAAGATCGCCGTTGCCGGTAACGCTGTAGCCTTCGCCTCCGTAGAGCGTGTCCTTGCGGGTCCAGGTACCAAGGATCATTTCGGGATGGTTGAGGAAGTAGCGATTGATTGGGATCTCCATGCCTTCGATCGCAAGTGGGGCAACTCCGAGCCATTCAGGATCGGCATGGCGTGCGGGTTCGCCGAGCGCCCGCTTGCGTAGGAACACGATGTCCGTGACGACCCCCGTGCCTTCCCGTTTGAAGGCATCGGACGGCAGGCGGATCGCCCCGGCGAAGTCGGCTTTCGAGGCGAGGTACTCGCGGATGGCGGCATTCTGCTTGTCGAGGGTGAAATGCGTCGTGACCAATGCCATCACTCCGCCGGGCTTCAGGGCGTCGATGGATTTGGCGAAGAAGTAATCATGCAGGGAGAGCTTCTGACCGTGATAGTCGAGTTTGAGATCGGCGAACGGCACATTGCCGACCACCGCGTCAATGCGGTCCTCGGGCAGACGAGTGTCGCGGAAATTCTCGATGCGGATGTCCGCTCCGGGGTGGAGCGCTTTGGCAATCCGCCCCGAGATAGAATCCATTTCAACGCCAATTAAGCGTGTACCAGGCTTCGCGTGGCTCATGAAATTGCCCGTGCCGCATCCGGGTTCCAGAATCGTGGCGTTGCCGGGCACGCCCATGCGGGCGATCGCTTCGTGGATGGCGGCAATGACGGTAGGTGACGTGTAAAAGGCGTTGAACGTCGTGCGCTTGGCGCTGTCGTATTCCACTGGTGTGAGCAATGCCCGCAGTTCTTCGCCTAGAGCCTGCCAACCGACGTCCTTGTATGTGCCGGTGACCGGATCGGGGAAGATCGAGAGGGCTACCGGCCCGAAACCCGCGAAGCGCGCGAGGATCTGCTTTTCTTGGGAAGTTGCTAGCCGCGGTTCTTGCTCGATGGCCTTTAGCGTTCGGATGGCGGCGATGATGTCGCGTGCCTTGGCTTTCTCACCGCCTGCTATGGTCGCATGGCTTGTAACTGGCTCGGCTGGGGGTAATTTTGTCGATGCCGACGGCTGTGGTATGAATCTGGAACGGGCTGGCGGTGGTGCATCCAATTGCAAACTAAGTTGTGTACCCTTCATGTCGCGGTCTCCTTCTCCTGGCGATTCCGGCCCCACAATTGGGGCCTGACGGCTCGCGAGAGAATCAGCTCCTAGCCGGGGCTCCGCGCGCGTAGCGACCGTGCCAGCGGAAAATGGGGGGAGACCTTCAGGGGGAACCGGGTTTCCGCTTGCACGGCCCGGCGGGCTGATTAGCGTGCTGTCATCCGAGGCCCCTGGCGGGACCGGCCCGCTGGAAGGGTGATCGTCGGACAGCGAATCAAACAGGGTTGGGTGACGTGACGCTTTTAGCCGGGCGACGTGTGACGACCCAGGTGCGCCATTGCTGCGTCGAGAGAGAGTGCCTCGTTGTCTTCCTGATGTGACGCGGAGGGCAAACGATGCTCCAGTTCCTTGAGCGCCATCTCCAGGGCTTCGCTCGCGATCTGGCTCGGGTCGCTCCCCGGCTTCGCTTGGGAGAGCGTTTCCTTCCAGGCTTCGTGACTCGCCTTCAATTCCTTGGCGCAGGTCTCCAGCGTCGGCCGCAGCCTCCGCGTGAGCCGAAGCCTTTCGTGGATCTCCGGTTGTTGTTGCAGGAGTTCGAGGACGATGGTCTTGTATTGCATAGCGGTCTCCTTCGGTTATGTACGATACTTGATCTTGCGCTTCTGGTGGATCAGAAGATTCGGATGGAAAAAGAGAGAATTGTCGCCATTCCGGCGGTTTCTTCGGCATGGTCAGGAACACGCTGCAAAATGGCGTTCCCGACTCGTTGATTGACTGAAGGGGTGCGGATGGCCCTCAGCCGTTGGAGAATTCTGCCGTGCTTGCCCTGCGTCGCGTGCCACGTGTTTTGCTTGGTCATCGCGGGGGCTGCTCGGCATAGTCACCTAGACCGGCCCCGGTCATGGCCCCGTGACCCGAAGGTATCTCTCAATACCTGGGTTGCGGCGACTCCGGTCATAATGATCATGGAGCCGAGGGCGACGGACTGTAGAATCATCGCCATCCGGTCGTTATTGCAGTTCTTCGACATCATCTGGGCCTGTGGGCCAAGGTCGCGAAGGAAATGGGTTGGAGGCATGGACATGTGTACATTATAGCACTGTCGAAAAGGCTGCGCAAGAGGCTGAGAGCCACTTACAGCGTGTTGATGCTCGTCAAACCAAGGGTTTTCAAGCTTTGCAATGGGGGTATGGAGCTCGGAGAGTGGCAGTTTTGCTGTTTTCGGAAGAGGCACGAACGGATAAGGCCACGATCGAACCAGCCGAAGCCATTAAACTGGGACGGTCGCTGGCCCGGATGATCGATGATTCGACCTACGAGCACCCCGAGTCGCAGCGTTCGGGGCTATTGGCGTCGCGATGTGTATTATGCGGCCACTCAGTGAACGGATAGAGCGACAGCGGATTGCACTAGTAGGCCCTCAACCTATTTCCGGGCACCTTGGCTTGGCATTGCAAAGGCGTGTGATTGGCGAAAAAAACCTCGAAACTCGGGGGAAAACAAAAAATCCACCACGAGCGGCATTGTAGCCGCAGGGCGGCGGCGTAGGCAATCCTGTTACCAAATTGTTACCAAACGATGGCCACGATAGCCGAGCAAGCCCAGGACGGCAATCGTCACAAGAACGAGCGTTGAAGGCTCTGGCACGGCATTGACGGCAGCCCTACTTGATCGTGGGCGCGATCGCGGGATGATGACGTCAGCCGTTCGTCGGCAGGTTGAGTGCAATGGGGACATTACCCTCGCCTAGGTCGATCTCGATGTCGACTTTCTTGGCCTTCTTTAAGCTGGGATGGTGAAAGAGGATCCAGTTTGTGCGCTCGGGCTCGTCCGCGTGGCAGATTGCTCGGCGGGCCAGGAAACCGCTCAGGGCGCGGGCATCGCCGAGCACCGGCGACCCGGGATACGAGACGGCGCCTCCTTCGAGGCTGGCCAGCGCCGGTAGCGGCGGCACGAGACTGTCTTTGCTGACTTGGCGCACACGTGCGTCGAGCGACTTGAAGTTGGTTGGCAGTAGGTAGTCTTCGCGTTCCGATACCTCGCCGAATGAAATGCTGGCCTCCTTCAATTGAGCGCTGGTAACATTCTTATCGCCGTAGAGAAGCTGAAGACATTGGCTGGCGTTGAGGCAGAGGAGAGGGACATCCTCGCAGCGTGCCGTGATATCGCGCGGCAGCAGGCGCGGCTGACCGGAGCAGATCTTGATGGCCGAAATCACGTGCAGCAGGCCGCGTTGCCGCTCAACGCGACACAAGATCTTGAGCAGCGTGCCCGAGCGTCGGATGAGCAACCAGGTGTTTCCCTCATCGGCTACCACAACCGGTGTCTCCTCGGCGGCGGTGGCCTGGTACAGGGCCAGTAAAGCCGGCTGCTCAACTTCGACATTCAGCGGCTCAGCTGAGTTGGCCGCCAGCGAAATCTTGACGGGCGTCTTTTGTAGGGCGACGCTGTTGATCGCGGCATACAGCTGCCCGAAGTGGCGGATCTTTTGCCCCGCCACTTCCTGCCACGCAAGTGGCTGCCCCGATGCCAGGATTGCTGCTTTCACGGAGGCCTGCGCCGTGTCCGGGAGGCAGCCGGCGACGGCTTGCGGCGCGATGGTCGGCTCGATCACCTCGGCCCGGCGCGCGTTGAGCGGCACGCCGGAGATCCATTCCCACTGCGGCGGGATTTCCGGCTGCTTCTTGCCGACGGCCTCTTGCAGGCGCTCGGCCATCGCCTCGCTCCAGCCGTCTCCGGTAGGGGCCAGGTTGGCGCAGCCGGTGAGGGCCGCCAGCGAGACGAAGGCGAGGATGCAGGTTAGCCTCAACAACGCCGACATCGATTGACTTCCTTATGCGTGCTACCTGAGGAAGGTGTCTTCGACCTCGGTCGATGCCCGTCGAATCTTGCGGCCGACCTTCTCCCAGTACACGCACTCTTCGTGTGTGCAAGGCGGCAAGTACGCTCCGAACCCGGCCCGGTACATGCCATATTCGAGCGGATTGTCCAAGAATTCGCCGAATACGTATGGCCTGCTCAGGGCGAAGTCGCTATAGCTTGCCGCGCGCGGCGCCGGGATGTCTGTCCAAGACGCGGGCCTCGATGAAAATCAGCAGTTCGGTCTTCTGCCGATTCGTGCTCTTGGAGCGAAACAAAAAGCCCACGACGGGAATGTCGCCGAGGACGGGCACTTTCGTGATGTCGTTGACTTCCTTCGTGCCGATCAGGCCGCCGATCGCCGCGCCGTGGCCGCTCTTGACCTGCACGACGTTGGCGATGGCGCGCACGTTGTCCTCAATCGTGACCTCGTCGCGCACCTCGCTTCCATTGACGCTGACCTTGGTCTTCGTCGTGGTGCCGGGGTCCGACAGGCGGACCACCAACGACAGGTCGATCGTGCAATCCTGCGGCCTCCAATGACAAGGGTCGCAATCGGCGCGCAAGGCAATCACGGGCTCGGCGGAAACCCGGTTCGCTTCGAATGCGATCTGATCGCGCGGATAGGCCTTGAGGATCTGGAGCAGCTCAGTGCGCATCTCGATGGGGACCAGCGTGCCCGGCAGGCCGTATTGGGTGATATTGCCGTAGGCCTGGGTAAAGCTGGCCGCTTTTTCTAGAACGTGAATGCGGCTCGCCAGCTCCGTCTTGGTGAGCATCCAATGAATGAGCAGGTTCCAATCGGCCACCTCCGCGTCGGCCAGCGGCGCCTGGCCGCCGCCTTCGCCGTGAAGACCCCAGTTGACGATCCGGGGCGTGACGCTGACGTAGGTTCCGACGCTCTTGTAAAAGAATTGCTGGATATTGGTGGTCGCGCCCGTGGTGACGTTTTGTCCCAATTCGAAGGGAATCTTGGATCCGGCCACAAATTCAACGTTCTGACCGTTGAGCGTCACCACCTCGGGTGCGGTGATCACGTCGCCCTGGAACTCCGTGGCCAGAAACGAAGCGACCCAATTGAGGTGCTTCGATGTCAGGTTGACCAGCCCGCCGGACGTCCCCTGCAATGTGTTGTTGGCTGCGACTCCCAGCAGCGGGCTCGTTGCATTGGAGAGAGGAAAACGGGTCAAGGCCTCCTGACCCACCTTTCCTTTCGACAACGAATTCGTTGAAATGAGGCTCGGCTTTCCAGTTGTCGTCGAGATGTACTCGAGAATCGACTGCGCCTGCAAAGAGGCATCGCGCACAATTTCCACGATGCGCATCCGCACCTGAATCAACGGCTGGTGATAGACCTCTTCAAGTCCGGTCGTAAACCCGCCGCCACTGGCGGTCTTCACTTTGTTGAGCGCTGCGGCCCGGGTCGTGGTTCCGTCCTCGTTGATGACCGTGTTGAAGATGCTGCCGCTGGGCAATTGTCGAGGCGCGTCGGGCGAACCCCAGGAGCGAATGCCGGCGGTGGCGTCGAACGGGGGCGGATAGGGGCTTTCGGGAGCGGCGCCATAACTTTGGAATTGCGCCATGAATCCGCCCGGCGCCGTATAGCGGGCTGGTTGCTCCGATCGCGGCTCACCGTCCGACGCATATTTATCACGCACCTTTTCCAGCGCCGCGATATCTTCGTCGATGTCTGCTTTCCGGGTGTCAGTCGTATTGCCTCGGTTTCGTTCGCGTTGAAGATTGTTTATCTGTCGTTCAATGCCCGCCACGCTGACCTGGTCGCGTGAGTCGGCGGCGCCATTGCCCGCGCTTTCAGCTTGGCCGGCCACCGCCATGGCGGACCGTTGCTCGGGATAGCCGACCGGGTGAACGTAGTAGCTGTAGCCTTCACCCTGGTCGGGATCCGTCTTCAGCGGACGCCCGTAGCGCTGGATACCCTGAATGTTTCCGACATCGGGGTCGGATCGCAGTTGCGCGTTGTAAGGTGCCGCCCGCACTGCCTGACCGTAGGCCGCCACCGTCGCGCAGCAGCATACCCATGACAGACAGGCGATCGCGACGAGAGGGCGGGCGCACAGGGTCATGGTGACTCCTCGACGAGCGAAGCGGACGCGAAGGCGCGAATTAATTTGAAGCGGACGGACAGCGTGGATATGATGCGCGGATTCTCCAGAAGTTTGCACAAATACACAAGACGAGATTCCTATGAAACTCACCTCCGCGCGCGATGCTAAGCTAGCACTCTACGACGCCTCGGCTGAGGTGCTGCGAGATCGGCCAGCCGAGGTGAAAAAAAGAAGCGTGGCCTCGGTGCGCGAGGAAGTGCAGGCACGGCCACTGTTTGCCGTGGGCTTCAGCGCCCACGTTTGTGCCCGGTTATAAGCGGCCCGATTATCATTTGACAGTGCGTGTGTATAAGTGCTCGCGTGCCGCGGGAAAGGCGGCGTTGCGGGAGCTATTCAAGCGGGACCCTGGATTGAAGCAATGTACGCAGGTCGTGTGCGGCTTTCATCCACGGCCTCGGCAATTCACCATTGAGGGCGGAGCGTCCGGAGCGCACGTTGAAGTGGGCGCGGGGACGATCGGCGCCTTCGTCAAAGATAGTAAAAATCAGTACATGCTTAGTTGCAACCACGTACTCGCGAATTCAGACCGCGGCTTTATTGACGATCCCATCGTCCATCCCAGCCGCAACGACGCCGACGATGTATTCATCGTGGGGAGGCTCCATGACTGGATACCGCTGGGGCAGGCAAAGGTCGACGCGGCAATCGCCCGCGTCTTGAAGCCCGCCGTTGGAGTTGACGCCCTGATGTATCCCGGGATCGGCAGAATCGAGCCGGATGTGACGCAGAACCGCGCAAGCATCAAGAATGTCATCAAGCTCGGCAGGACCACCGGCGTGACCACGGGAAAAGTCAGCGCCATCCATCTGGATCAGGCCGTGATGAATTATGGGGGCGGCCGCTTCGTGATCTTCCACGACCAGATTGAAATCGTCAGCGATGATTCCGAGCCGTTCAGCAAGAAGGGGGACAGCGGCGCGGTCATCATCGACCGAGATACGAACCAGGCGTGTGGCTTGCTCTTCGGCGGCGACCGCGGCGACGAGGGAGTCGACCGCACGTGGGCCCACTTTCTGCCGGAGGTGCTAACCGCGTTAGGAGTCGAGCTGGCGACGTAATGCCGTACGACGACATTGTCAGCTGCAGCTTCGCGTCGTCACATTACGCAAATGGGCGATTGGATTGACGAGGCCGGCCAGGAATGGGGGAGTGCAGCGTATTCTGTTGCGCGACGATGTGATTTTCAAGATATTCCGGTCAAGCCGTGGCGGGACGGGCTGCTCAAGCTCGGCTTGCCCGGTGCACCTGGTGAACCATTTCGCGACGATGACCGATCTCCACCGCGTGGGACGCTACGACCGGAGGTCGGAGGACGTGCTCAAACTTACCGGGCAAGGGCCGCTAAGCCTGCAGGCGTTCGTCAGGAACAATGCGGCGACATTCACCAAAGCCGCCGCGCCATCCCAGCCTCTGGACGAAGTCCGGCTTGGTCTGACTCCGAAAGGCGACGCGGTCGCCGGCAGCAGGGACATTGCCCATCATGGCCGTGGAGGAGAGCTTTGAAGGCCGACGGCTGTGGGAGCGTCATGATTGCCTTGAATGCGAGTGGGCCGCGATGGGCGTAGTGATGGTATCTTAGCCCCTCAACCTAGAAAACCTACCTAATCACGCAATGGCAACCTCGATGCCAGGGGCCGAAAGGCGCTCGTGGCATTTCTGCTGCCAATTAGAAGGCAGTTGATTGCAATCTCCAAACATAAGCCGAACCAAGCGTTGATGGAAGCCGGACTGTTTACGATGTTCGTCTAGGCCAATCACCGGCGCCGAGAAGAGGCTCGTCAACGCGAAGTGCTGGCTAGGGTCGAAGCGGCAATAGCGCGCAATGGCATCTTTGGGAACGACGCCTCGGTAACAGAAGGTGCCGAGGTCCTGAAGGCTTTGGTCCCAAAGCTTCTGAAATTCCAAGATACGAGCCAGCGCGACTTCGTTGATGTTCTGATTCTCGGTGGGCACAATCCCGATCCGGTCAGCGATCTGTGCGAGGTAGTCTTCGCCGGGGAAAAACGCTTCGCGATCCAGTCGGTCGGTATCGATCTCGAAAACCACTACCCACGGTGCGCCGGCGGTACCGGTGAAGAAAAACGAGTAGGTATCAGTCAGGTAGACCATTTCAGGGTGGCTCGGAAGTCCTTGCCACATTGATGGGCGATCGCCGCGCGGCTCTATGCCATTGGCAAGAACTTGTTCGCGCCGAAGATCCGAACAACCGTGGTACACCAACATCGAAGAAACTCTTAGAGCTCACTAATCTCGCGTCGCGGAGCGATGAGTAGTAAGTCGTGAATCAAATTGACATGACCGCGTAGACCAGCTTGCCGAGGCGCCGCGCCGACGTATATACGTCAACCGGTGTCAGATTCTCTCCCGTGCTCGTGCCCCAGTCACCAAGGTGCTCAGCTTCGTCCGCGGGGACGCCGGTTCGATGGGTGATATCGATGGGTGTGCCCGTGGGCACGCGCATATTGGGAAAGAACGCCAGGCCAGCAAGGTTCGCTGTTTCGCTATAGCCCTGCACGGTTACGCGCAGCGCCTGGTCCGTGCCCGGTGCATTAAGCCGACCGCGAAATTCAGCGGTGAGGGCTGCGGCAGGCTTTGGCCAGCATTTGACAACGGCTTTTGTCGCCGACAGCAAACTTGCCGTCGGCGCGTAACTGGCACGGATCGCCTCGACCACATTACATCCGAGTTTTTTGCGGCTGGCGAAACGCTCGACGATCGGTCGAAAGGCCGGCCCGTAGAAGGCAACCTCGGCCGCTACCGAATCAACGAGCGCCTCGACGGGATTGGCTGCCTCAAACTGGTGCCGCCGAAATGGCAAAATTCTCTGAGGCGGCTCAGCAATTCGATGGATCATTTCGTGAAAGCGATTCCAGTACGCCTTTGCGCATGTTTCTTGCAGGTTGAGGACCGCTACCCAGCGGTCGGGATCGCGTGGGCCGGCGTGAATTCTTTGGAACAGCAGCGCGTCAACACCCGGTTGTACGAGTTCGCCCCGTAACTGGGCGAAGCCGATCTCCTTCTTGCCTTTCAGGTAGCGGTCTTCGAGTTTGACAACGTCGGCAGGCCCATGCACCTCTTCAAAAGTCAAGGATAGGTGTTCGCCTAGGCCCAGCGCGATCCGTTCGCCTGTGCAGGGCAGGAGTTTATCGATGACCGGCGCGATGCGGGCCAGGCACGCGGCTGTCACGTCGGCAGTGAAGGTTGGCTCTTGGTAGCGGCTCTTGACGCCCAGGTGCCGGGCGATGGCGTCCAAGCGCAATAGATCTTGACCGGTGGGTTTTCGCTGACGCACCATCGACTCCCTCCTAGGGCTCGGGCAAATAGGCCTTCACTTGCTCGAAGAATTTGAGCCAATCTTCTTCGGTCCACTCGCCTGGTTCTGTCGTCGAACGTCGCGCGGTCAGTGATTGTTGGCCATGCAGGAGAGTGAGCGTCGCACGGTGAGAGAGGTTCAGTCGCTCGGCAGCTGCGGACAGGGCAGCCGGTATGCGGACCATGTCGGCGCCAAAGGCGTCTTCGGGCAGTTCCTCCAACAAAGTGTCCATTCCGATACCCAGGCCCTCCGCAAGTTGCATCAGCTTGTCCACGGAAATGGTGGATAGGCCCCGCTCAATCTCTGATACGTAGCCCGCGCTCACCTTCGAGCGTGCCGCAAGTTCCTGGACCGTCAACTCTTGCGCTTGCCGCAACCGCTTAATCCTGCGCCCTACCTTGATGCGGTCATATTTATCAGTCAGCACAGATCAATACCCTTCGATGCATGCACCCCTTGCCGAAAATCGCCAAAGTGAATAATATTCACCATAGCGATTCGGGGTGGTGATGGACTAAGTCCCATACCGAATATACCGCCAATTTACGCCTTGTCCAGCTTCTGAGGAGCAAATTATGGCCACCGGCGAACACCAAAAAATCACGGAAAAACAGCATGGCGAAGGGGACGCAAAGTGGGGGGCAGTTGTCGGAGACCGCCTCGCCCCGATGCCGCGCCGTCGTCTTAAGGCGCGCGACATTTTGTACCAGTCCGGGGCCGACGCCGACGCGACCCTTGTACGGGACTTTGACAGCCCGAACGACATGGGCTTTGACCCAGACGCTCTCGTCGACTTGGCGGACGGCAACGTCTTCCAAGCCGTCCGTGGATGCAAATGCAGCCATGAGATCCCCTGTGAAGCCCCGCCAAAGTTGGCGTTCGTTGCCGACGACCGTTGGGAGGTAACGATCGTACCGCGACAGACCGGCAAGACGCTGCGCGGTCTGTTTGGGCTTGGCGACAAAGTCGAATTGTACCGCGACCACGAGTCTCCCCGCAACGAGCCGATCAGCGACGACGAGGTGATCGAATTCGCCGATGGTCCCGTGCTCATCACGCGCAGCGGCGTGATCACGGTGAAGGTCAACAACCGGCCAGTGGAATTCACCAAGCGGAAAGTCACTGGTCTCGAATTCAAGCAAGCGGCGATCGCGCAAAAGGTGCCGATCGATCTCGGCTTCGTGCTGTACCGGGTCAATGCCGACGGTGGTCTTGGCGCCTCGATCGGCGACGCAGACATGGTGGTGCTCAAGGAATGTGACGAGTTTCGTTGTGTCGCGACTGATGACAACTCATAAGCCGATGAAGCAAGCCGTCGAACAAGCAATTGACGAAATTCGCAAGTCGTTTCTCGGTCATCAGGTTGATGTCGAGGCGGATGACGATGGCGGCGCCTTCGTGAAGGTGCACAACCTATGCCTTGGCCCGCAGTACGAGCCCGAGCGGTCATGGGTGGCATTTCATGTCACCTTCCAATATCCGTTTGCGGACGTATACCCGCATTTCGTGCCGGGGGGTCTCAAGCGAAAGGATGGCGCGGTCCTGGGCGAAGCGTTCAACGCCGGCAGCGAGTGGAAAACGCCGTCCGGCTCGGAGCCGGCGGTGTGCGTCTCACGTCGTTCAAACCACTGGGATTCGACGGCCGACACTGCCGTTATCAAGCTCGATAAAGTCCTCGCATGGATTAAATCTCGATGAATAAATACAAGCTCCGCATGGCGAAGCCGCTTTTTGACCGGCTGATGGCGCATCTTTTCCCAGGCGATGGCGACGAACACGGCGCCGTCGTCGCCGCGGGTCTTGCTCAGACCGACGCTGGCGTTTGCCTGCTCGCCCGCGATGTCTTTTTGGCACGCGACGGGATCGACTATGTGCCCGGCGGAACCGGGTACCGGGCCTTGACCACGGATTTCGTGGCACGGGTCTCTGGCTACTGCGCGAAGGCAAAGCTGGGGTATTTTGCCGTGCATTGCCACGGCGGCAGTGACTCGGTTGCCTTCTCGCAGATTGACCTTCAATCGCAGAGGCGTGGCTATCCGGCACTGCTTGATATCGTTGATGGACCGCCGGTCGGTGCCCTGGTCTTTGCCGACAACGCAGTGGCCGGCCAAATCTGGACTCGCGATGGCCTGTTCGAGTTAGACTCGCTTACGGTGATCGGCAATAAACATCGACGCATCTATCCTTCGCGCCGGCGGGCGCCGGAATTCGTTGACGCGCTGTATGATCGGCAGGCGCTGGTTTTCGGTGCAGCCGGGCAAGCACTCCTAGGCGCCACCAAAGTCGGCATCATAGGTCTGGGCGGCGCTGGCTCACTGATCAACGAGTGGCTGTCCCAGATCGGAGTCGGGACAATTATTGGCATCGATCCCGAGCGGATGGAAATCAGCAATCGATCCCGCGTAGTAGGTGCAACCCGGTGGGACACGCTAGAATGGCTGGCCCGCAGCCGATGGCTGTGGCTACAGTGCGTTGGCCGCCGGCTCGCGACACATAAGGTCAAGGTCGCGGCTCGCGTCGCTCGGCGCACCAACCGGCACATCGACTACCGGGCTGTCGTTGGTGACCTGAGGGTGGCGGAGACGGCGCTCCTGCTCAGGGATTGCGATTTCATCTTTCTTTGTGCCGATTCGGCGCAGTGCCGCCTGATCTTCAACGCGCTGGTTCACCAGTACGTGATTCCTGGCGCTCAAGTTGGGTCCAAGGTCCCTGTTGATCGCAATTCGCGCGAGGTCGGTGACGTGTTCGTTGCCGCACGCCCGGTGTTCCCGATGGCTGGTGGTGGCTGTTTGCGCTGCAATAACCTCATTCCGCCAAGCCAACTTCAGCGCGAAGCTCTGTCGACTGAGGAACGGCGCAGGCAGGCGTACGTCGACGACCCGGAAGTGGTGGCGCCGAGCGTCGTGACGCTCAATGCCGTCTGCTCCGCTCAGGCAGTAAACGATTTCCTCATGGGCTATCTTGGTCTCACGTTTGAGCACGCCCGACAGGGCTATCTCATGCAATTCTGCCGGGAACGGCAGTGGATGTCGGTTGACTGCCGAGCGGAGGAAGCTTGCCCACATTGCGGCGGAACTGCGGCGTCCAGCTACGCGCGCGGCGACGCGGCGGACCTTCCTTGTAAGGGATAGTGCCGCTCGGACAGAAATCGTCGAACAAGTGTGACGGGGTCAGTGAGTTTTGATTCGGAGGTTAAGCGATGAAGTTCCTGCACTGGGAAGTCGATGCGGGTCCGGATAACATGATCCAGGTCGAGCTTAGCCGTCAGGCGAACGTATTACTGTTGGACGACCAGAATTTCAACGCGTATCGCGGCGGCCGCCGGTACCGCTACTTCGGCGGCCACGCTCGACAAACACCAGCGACGCTGGTTCCGCCGCGCAGCGGGCATTGGCACTTAGTCGTCGACCTCGGTGGCTACGGCGGGCACGTCGAGGCATCAGTGGCAATCTGCTAGAATTCGTTGTCCATGCACTCGGCTCGCCACCGCCATCGAACGCCAACAAGAAGAGTCGGCTTGGCCAGGGACTAAAAGCCATTGATAGCCGGGCCTAGATAGCACTGCTGCCGGCGAACCATCTTAGCGGTTCTAAGTCTCCGCTGCAAAGTTGCTTGCGGCAAGATTCGCGTCGTGGGATGGCGCTGGCCAAATGAGGGTTGTTCTGAGCGGTGAATTACGGCTCTGGGGCACAAGGCACCTTTGGACAGAAGTGGCATCTCTGGAAGCCCCCAATGACTTTATCGCGTTGCAGAAATGCTGAACTATTTGAGCAGCACGCTCCGGCGTTTCTGACGGTGAAACGAGGTCGCGGAGCACACGACCGGCCTTAAATGCGATGGCTATTTCCTTGCCGCAACCTCATCAAGATAATCGGCCCACCATTGCATCATTCGACGGCGCTCCGGCAGGTACTGCGCATGATTGTAAGCCGCCCGGACGTTGTTTCGTTCGTTATGAGCAAGCTGTCGTTCTATGACATCCGCACGAAAACCATGCTCATTGAGAATCGTGCTGGCAGTGCTGCGAAACCCGTGGCCGGTGGCGCGTGAATGGTAGCCCATGCGATACAGAGCATAGAGCATCGTGTTCTCGCTCATAAAAGTCGCGGGCCTGTGCTCGTTCGGAAAAATATGCTGCCGGTTGCCGGAGTTCTTCTCCAATTCCCGAAGAACCGCAATTGTTTGTCTCGACAATGGCACGATGTGCAGCTCTTTCATCTTCATACGCTCAGCAGGAATTCGCCACTCCACCTTGTCCCAATCAATCTCCGTCCACTGGGCTGCACGCAATTCGCTGGTGCGGACGAAAGTAAGCAGCAGGAAGCGAAGCGCCAACCTGGTCTGTAGGCTGCCGTCGTAAGCCTCAAGCCTTCTCAGATAGAGCGGCAGTTCACTCTCTTTTAGAAATGAGCGGTGTTTCACGACCGGCGTCTTTATCGCGCCGCGCAAATCAGGAACCGGGTTGCGTTCAGCCCGGCCGGTCGCGATGGCATACATGAAGATTTGCCCGGAGATGTTCATCACGCGCCGTGCGGTTTCCAAGGTTCCTTTGTCCTCAACTGCACGAAGCATGGCAAGTACTTCTGGGGCGGTGATGTCGGCAATGGGCCTTGGACCCAGCTTCGGAAGGATGTGCGCCTCCAGACGGGCTAGTGCTACATGCGCGGTAATCGGCGCCCATTCGTGTTTGCGTTTTTCAAGCCACTCGTGAGCGACCACCTCAAAGGAGTTGGCGTTTTTTAAGATCGCCAGGCGCTTGGCCTCTTTTTTTGTCTCGCCAGGGTCGTTTCCGGCGGCGAGCACCTTCCGTGCTTGCGCACGTCGCTCGCGCGCCTCAGCAAGGTTGACGTCAGGATACACACCCAATGCCAATAGCTTTTCCTTGCCACCAAAGAAGTATTTCAGGCGCCAGTATTTGCCGCCTGACGGCGTGATTAAGAGGAAAAGTCCTTCGCCATCTGCGATCTTGTAGGGCTTTGTTCCTGGCTTGGCGTTGCGGGCTTTCGCGTCCGAGAGCGACGTGGGCATATGGGGTACATTCTTCCATCCTTGGGGTATCTGTTCGTAGATGTACCCCGAATTTAGGCCGAATGTCAACGATTAGTTTCGGACGGGGGCGACAGGGAATCGTCACGAGAATGGCCGTCACACTAGCTCTTGTGGATGGTGGCGGACGAACGCGTCCAAAAGCGTGGTGCCCACGGCCGGAATCATAGTGAGCACGGAAGTGGTTGAATTACCTACTGAGGTTCGGTTGGCCCATGAACAGGTACCCCATTTTTGTACCCCTAATTAAAGAACCGACCAAAGTGAGGTCGCAGAGCCTACTCAAACAGTCAAGCAAGCGCAACGCCGAATGTCAATTGGTCGGCGCCTGCTCGGACAGAGTTTTGATTAACCGCCGAATATCCTCAGCCCGCCAAGCCGTGCATCGCGCCGACAACTTCACCGGCTTCGGAAAGCGTCCCGATCTAACTCCTTCCCACCAGCTCGTCTTGCCGAGAGGAATGACACTCAACACTTGAGGCAATCGTAAGAACCCTGTTTCTGGAATATCGTGCATCTGGCAGCCTCTCGACTCCGTTTTGCTCATTATAACATGATTGGCGAGCAAATGTCTCGGAGAAAGGCTCTCAGAGCCAGTGTCGTCGACATCGGTGCCGCAATGGCGAAGCGTGGTCCCCACTTATTTCCACTTGGGTCCGGCTGGTGATGCAATCGCAGTCCCGTAAGCTTATGTTGCTTCGTGACAATCCAGCTTTAGGTCCTGCATGGACGGCACTCAAGTCATTGATTAACCTTGATGATTCATCAACACAATTGTGTATGTGTAAGCCACTGTGTAAGACTTCGCGCTCCGCATCGCGTCTGGGAGTTGGCGGAATTCGTGGCGATGCGATTGACTGTGACACACGTGCAAGGTTTTGGAGAACAGCCCCACGGCAATAAAGATGCCCTCACTTCGGTGCCCTCAATCGCGGGCGAAAGCCGACGGCTCGCAGGCTAAAAATCTTCTCGACGTTTTGGAGAAAACCTGCGAGAATTGAACGGATAACGACCAAGGAGTGCCCTATGAACCTTCGCGATCACATTGTCGAGCAAGCCATGTCGCTTCCGCCCGAGGATCGGGCCTTTGTAGCCGATGCCCTCGAGCAGAGCTTGACCGCTGACAGCTTTGCCACGCCAGAACTTGCAGCGGCATGGGCCGAAGAAATCGAGCGGCGATTGGCAGCTTACGACCGGGGCGAAGTGCAGGCGATTGGGGGGGGCATGGCGATCGACAGCATTCGTCAGAAACTCGCCCAGCATCGCGCCCGCAAGGTGTCTTCTTGAACCTCGCGTATCTGCCGCTTGCCGAACTGGAAGCGGCCGAGGCGGCCATCTGGTACGACGATCAGCGGCGGGGGCTGGGTGACGAGTTCATAGACGAGCTTCAGCAGGCATTCAATCGAATCGAAAGCGCTCCCGAAAGCTTCCCGCCCCTTGAATATTATGTCGGCGCGCATGACGTGCGCCGCTGCCTCGTGAAGCGATTTCCCTACGTGGTGATCTTTCGGTGCCGGACGGAAGAAGTGCTAATTGTGGCCGTGAGCCATGTCCGGCGCAAGCCTCTCTACTGGCTCGAACGACTGGCGTGAACTGGCCCGATTCGCCAGTGGAGGGATTCGAGATTGGGCTTCTACGAGAGCTGTGCGATGTCGGTCGTGAAGAACCAACATTACGTGCCGCAGTTTTATCTACGGCTGTTCTCTCAGGACGGCAACTTGATCTACGCCTACGACAACGTCGACAAGATGTCCTTTCCGTCGAGCGTATCGAGCGTTGCGCTGATGGATGAGCAGAGGACAAGAAGGATGTTAGACTCCTGTTCGACGCGATCCGCAAACTCATGGGGCCAAGACGGCGGTGCCCGCGACTCAACGAGATCGCGGGCCTGGGAACGTCGACGACGCGTCAGACGTACGTCGTAGTCACTTCGCGCAGCTACCACGTTGGCGGCGTCAACGTGCTACTGATGGATGGCACAAGTCGATTCATCGATGATTCGATTTCCCAGATCACCTGGCGCGCCCTCGGCACCCGAGCCGGCGGCGAAGTGACAGAAATCGACAAGACCTACTCGCGATGCCGGGCTGCGTCCCAAATACCCTATCTGGGGGCTGGCATAAGACCTGGCAGTCTGGTTTATTGTTTGCGGCCCTTGGGCCAGCAACGCTTCGCGCTTACTGCGGCGAAATCACGGGAGTCTGGCTTAGGGCCATTTTCATGCGCCCAGGCGAGCGACAATTCGCTCATCTGTGAATGCGGGAAACAGCCGCTTAAACTCATTGATCGCGCCTTGCAAGCTGTGTTGGCGGATCTCTATTGCTTGGCGTTCTTATTGCGATTCAGCACGAACGACGTAACGATAGGTACGTACTTGGTTCATAATCTCGCCGGCAATTTGAGGTCTCAGGAGTCGTCCACGCTCTTGTATCGGCAAGGCCCCGGTCCCGCTACAGCGGAAGATAGTGCGGCCCTGGCACGAATATCCAAAAACGAAGGCGAGAATCCGCACGAAACACGGGAAAGAGGCCGCCAACTGTGAATCCCAGGCCAAGAATCACTTCCAAGACTTCAAGAAGCCGGACCGGCGTTGAATCAAGCCACGTTCGCATCGGTGCAATTTAGCGGACCGTAACAACTGACGGGAGTCAATCGCACAAACGCCAGAACCAGGACAAACAACTTAGCGCCTTTCAGTCACCTGTTCGTCGGTTAACCAAATCGCGAGATCCCGATCCGGTACCGACGGCCAGCGCGGGTGAGGGCAAACAGACCGATCGCCGCGCCCATCAATCCCATGGCTGTTGGTTCCGGGACGGGTGTGACTTCGGTGTGCAAGTGCCAGGTCGCCGTCAGCGCATTCGCATCATATGTATAGACCATATTGCGGCTGTACATAAGCTCTGGCACCGATAGCGGCGCTCCATCGTATAATGTATGTACTGTAGAGTCCGCGGTGAAGATGTTGCTGTTGAACGTATACGTACGATGGGTCTGTGTAACGAGCACGCCGGGGCTTGGCTGCGCAATCACATCCATCGCATTCAGAGCAGTCACCGGCCCTCCAACGTCCGGTAGCGTGCCGTCATAGACGGCCTGCAGCGTATATGTTCCCGTTCCGTCCCCCGCGACGTCGTTGAGGACATGCATCGTATCACCCGTCGAAAAGTGGGTCAGCACGTCCCTCGAAAACCCCCCGCCATTGGCCAGAGAGAATAGGTTTAGCGCTCCGCCCGTTTCCGCGGCCGCCGTGAAACACACGACGGTAATGTGAATGAATGACCAACTCAGTTCGTCTCCAAGCGCATTGGGAATTCCTACAGCTTGAACGACGATCTCTCCCGACTCAGTATCGCCGGTTGCGCTCATAGACGCAGCTAAGCCATTGCCGTTTATGGTCCCGGTGATGCTCCCGGACATTTGGAGCTCTACGGCCTGTACATTGATGGGCAAAACGATCGACACGATTAAGGCTCCCATCATTCTGGTATGAGTGGTCATTGGCTTTCCCTCCATTTTGAATCGGTGACTTGCTCTCGGCAGCACAGTATTGCAGAGTGCGCCCAACACAACTTGATTCGCGTGCCCCCTTCTGGCACAGATGGAAATCGATGTAATGACGAGCCTCTCCCGCGGCTCGTCTTCCGACTCCACTATACGCGCACGCTGTGGCAACGTATGGTACAAAGCTGTGTGATGTCTGTGGGAAACGGACTACTATGGCTTGCGAAGAGTCAAGGCATAGTGCCCAGAGACTGTCCCATCGATAGCGTCAGCCAGTATATTCATGCCGGCTTTTCGAAGCTTACTTCTTAGTGTCTTGACGACACTGCGGACAGCCGCATCGGATCGCACGCCTTGCCAGACCTCGGAGAGGACGTCCTCGTAACTCACGTAGACGTTTGGCTGTCGTGCGAGCCTGGCAATGAATTTGAAGGGAAGCGTATTGCCCAGAAAGCAAATGCGACCGGCATGAACGACCGACAGCAGGCTGCGATCAATGACCGGCACACTGCAAACAGTCCGCGTGCAATGTCGCGAGCGTCGCGACTGTGGAAGAGTGTAGCCCGCGAAGGGTAAGTCGCTGCTGAGTAGAGTAAGAGTCCGCTCGATGAGCTCGCCCATCGCGGCGTGTGCCGCCGCCAGCGAGCGAAGCGTTTTGCTGAGTTGGTCGCGCCTGACGGTATTCATCTGACCAACAGTCGACCGGCGCACGATCGCTGTCCGCCGTCTACACACCGCGGCGGACATTATACAAGACCGTATTCGGGTCGTCCCATTGTCCGTAGACATTCAAGGGCTGTTACTTGCCTCCCCAATTGTTGTCCCACAAAGAGGTTCGATCGTTGTGCGCGGAGTTATTCCCTGAACAGGTGGGTGTTCTCTGTATAGGTGGTGATAAATGAAAGCAAGAGTGGTATTACGTCGGCAAAGTAATTAGCGCCTAACAACGGCCTGAACCGGATGGTGTGTGGCCGCCGCTGAGCGGTAAGGGTGTCGTCCTACCTGCAAATACGAAAGAAAGGCCTGCTCTCTGTACGCGGAGTGACGCACCCCTCTGATTCAGAGATGCTAGGCCTGGCCGATGTGAACATCGGTCACTCACATCGACTGGCGGGTGGTGCTGCACCGATCCTTCGCGAGCATTGGTCGCCACGGGCGGCAGGATTCGAACCCACTTCGGATCTTGCCGCAACCACGCAATTGCCATGCGGTTGCGCGTGTTGCGATGACTGCCGCGCTGCAATGGCGCTGCATGGCCGGCGCCCTGAATGGCTCAAAGTGGCGTTCGATGACGCCGATTTGCAACGCGTCGTGGAATCTTGGGCCAGCCTCCCAGCGGGCATTCGGACGGCAATTTCGTCGCTCGCAGGATTGCAACTCCGCTGACCACAATAAAACGAAGCGCGCCCGCATTTCCAAACCGAGCAGCTTGGCGCTAGCCGAATGCGCACCCAGGACACGCCCTCCTTGGGCAGTTCGCCACGGCAGCCCTGCCGGCTGGGAACTGTTGGGCCACCAGGACGATCGCACGAACATGATGAACAGCACAATTTCTTCAACTGACTCGGCAGCCGTCCCTGCGAGTGCTGGATCGATGCAAGGTTCTGCCCAACAGCGTCCAATACACACTGTCTAACTCTACGGCGACGAAGTGACAGGGCACCAGAATACGCTTACAATGTGTCGAACCGAGAACACCGGCGTGCGACTTAGAGCCTAGGGACAAAACTGGTGTTGGCCTGTCAGGCCTGGTTGAGGCAAGATGATGTCCTTTCGTGTTGGCCACAAGAGCAGTTCACGGAGGGACGGCGATGTCCAGCAGATTGCTACCGGACGAGTTGTGGAACGAGATCGAGCCGTTGTTTCCCGAATACGAGTCGTCGCCGGATGGCGGACGGCCGCCGAAAGAAGCGAGACGAGTGCTGACGGCCGTGTTGTTCGTGCTGAAGACCGGCATCGGCTGGAAAGACCTTCCCACCGAAGCCTTCGGCGTGTCCTACAAGACCTGCACGCGACGGATCGACGAATGGACCGATCAAGGCATCTGGCAACAAATCCACGAGTTGTTCCTGGCCAAGCTTCGCGGCGCGGACCTGCTGGATTGGTCGCGGGTGTTAGTCGATTGCAGTTTGGTGAAGGCTCCGCTGGGCGGCGAAAATGCGGGCCAAACCCGACGGATCGTGGCCGGCAGGGAAGTAAGCACTGTGTGCTGACCGATGCCGAAGGCGTGCCACTGGTCGTCCAGACCGTGCCGGCCAACCAACACGATGTCACCACGCTGCTGCCGCTGGTGGTGGACATGCCTGCTGTTGCGGGGAAGCCAGGACGTCCGAAGCGCAAACCCGACATGCTCGTGGCCGACAAGGCCTTCGACTGCCAGCCACTACGCGACATTCTGAGTTGGCTCGGCATCGAACCGATGTTGCCCAAGCGGGGCGACGACGAGCATGGGCTGGGCGTGTGGCGATGGTTTGTCGAACGCACCATCAGTTGGCTCCATCAGTTCCGACGCTTACGCATCCGCTGGGATCGACGGCCTGAAATCCATCAAGCATTCCTGAGTCTGGCCGCCGGCGTCATCTGTTACCGCATCTGGATCAACGAAAGTTAGTTCTGTCCCCAGGCTCTTAGGCAGTATACTGCGGCCCATAAGTGATAGCTGGACAGTTTCGTCAATCGCGTTAAGCGCCACGAGATTTCCTATGAATGATGCAAATCGTCAGGACGTCTTTATTTCGCATGCATCTGCAGATAAGACCAAATACGTGTTTCCTCTCACGGCTGCATTGACGGCTCGATCCGTGACATTTTGGCTCGACTCCAATGAAATTGGCTGGGGAGACTCGGTTGCCGGAAAAATCAATAGCGGGTTGCGTAACACGCGGTTCGCGTTGGTTTGCTTGTCAAAGAACTTTCTCGAACGCTCGTGGCCCGAATCCGAAATGGCTGCTGTCCTATCGCTTCAAAACACCGATGGTGTCAGGCGAGTCCTTCCACTGGTGCTCAATTCAAAACACGAGGTTCTGAAGAAATACCCTCTCATCGGTGGCCTTGCATATCGCGAGTTTTCAGTCGGCGTCGATATACTCGCTGATGAAGTCTCCAAGACCGTTGGCAATGAAAAGGACACACGGATTCGAGTTACTGTCGAAGGAGTCCACACTGGCAAGCTATGCCAATTGAAACCGCCGAGACGCGCCAGCGTCCAGTGGTTATCAAGAATGGCGCAATCCGGGCTTGACGTGCGAGAGGCACTCGATGTTGGGCAGTCTGGCGGTGAATTCCGAGTTCGATGGGTTTTAGTTGATGTGAACGCGGAGAGTGAATGGCGGGCGTTACCACGGTCAAAACAACGAAAACTACATGCACTAGTTGCCGCGGTTGACGGTATTCGTCCAGCGCACAGTGCGCGTGATCGCCTGAATGAATTGGGTGTAAGGAACGGCACTGTCTTTCATTTGTATGCAATCGAGGATGAGGAATTTGATCCACCCGTAGCAGCTTGTTGCGCTATGTGACGGGACGTAAGGTCACTCAATACCTGCGCCCGATTTCAGGCCAAGAGGTGCTAACGTGCTGCCGTTAGTCGCCGCCGCTCGGCCTGAACTGTTTTCGATCAGGGCCGATCCGTCGAAATCCTGCATATCGCCGGTTGGCTTCGCCCGAGTCGCTTGTTCTTTCGTCATTGGCTGCCAATGACGAACCGTCCGGGAGACCCTGGTCTGTCGACTCCGGACACGCCCACCTGTGCGCACCGGGGAGCGGCCATCGCTTCGGTCGTGAACAGCGATGCGCCCAAGCAGGCTGCCCTTCGTGCAGCCGGTCGATGTGACCGACGCGCAAAGCGCCGCTGGAACCTGCTGACCGATAGCAATCTGACTGGCGGAGCTGGTGGCAATGGCGAAGGCCGACCCGCACGAGAAGCGCGGCGACACGATCGTACCGCTAAACCCTACTCCGGCAGAAAATCCTGAACGACCGTGACCTGTCGCACCTGCTTGCTTGAGATGCTAGCGACGGAAAGCAAACTCAGAGATGATTCTGCGCTCGAATCGCCCTCTGCTTGCCTGATTGTCCTAAATCAGTAAAGGCGCCGCCGCATGTACTGCTGGCATGGCCCAGCCGGCATCAATTCTCGAGTTGCCCGGTTAGACGAAAGGGAATTACACTCGTTCGACGGCACGGACCCGCCGCCCTTCGCAACCTGTCATGGAGGACACGCATGTCACGCACGCTTCGGATTGGCATCTCCCTCCTAATCGCGGTGGCCACTGCAACAGCCTGGCTGCCCCACTCATGTGGTTTCGAGATTGCCGGCGCGCGGGACCTTGAAACACGGGTGCAGCGCGCCACGGTTCGCATCAAAGTGACGCTGAAAAGCGACCGTCAATATGGAAGTGGCGCCATTGTCGCTATAGATGGCGATCGCGCTGGTCGCGACGTGCGCACATCTCTTTAACCTGGCAGGAAGCCAGGGGCACATTCGGCTCACACTATTTGACGGACCCAGTGAACGCGACCTCAATGGCGAAGTGTTAGCCTTTGATCTCGAGCGGGATGTGGCCCTGATCCGAACGGAAGGCGTTGGTGGAATCGAGCCGGTGCCGTTGGCCTCTCGCGATAGTGTCAGCGTTGGCGACCCTATTCTTGTGGCTGGCTGTGACTACGCACATCCCACGAAGACCTGGACCGCCCAGTTGACGGCAATCGATCGATCGTACGGCGCACCAACGATTGGAGTGTCGGAAATGCCGCGCCACGGGCGCAGTGGTGGCCCGGCCGTCAGCGCGAACGGCGAGTTGATCGGAATTTGCAATGCGAAGAATACGCTTCACAATGAGGGAGTCTACGCATCGGTCGCATCGCTTCGTGACCAACTGCGCCGAATCGGCGATTGGAGAACTTCGAAGGCCATGACACCGGCTCCACCCACACGGGCTGGGCGCGGTGTTGCGATTCGACGGGAGCTATCTCGGGGGCAATTGTCCACCGGCTCAGCCGTCCGCTCAGTCGCCCTGTCGGTGCCCGACGCCAAACCGGCCCAACCAGCACGAGTGGCAGACATGCGGACCAACAGCAAAGCGAGATAGAGCGCTTGTGCGTTGTCGACCTCGCCTTAACTTACACCCAGATTCCTAGTAGGTATAATAGTACTGTGGTGCGGGGACAGTGGCCGCCCGATACGCCGAGTAGACCTGCGGTTGCTGCGTGCCAACGTAATAGTAAGTCACCTGTGTTCCGTTCTGGTAGACCCTGCCGTCCGCAGATCTGTAATACACGGGATGAGAAACGGCTTGCCATCCGGTCGCGGCCGACGCGCTGGCGACTGGAGCGTTTGATACCCTGCCTTGCGGCTGCGGCGCTGCCTGGGCCGGCCGGGCCTCTGCCGTTGCGACTTGGCGTACTTTCTTCTGAACACGAGGTTGAGAGACCTGTGCCGTCTGGCGCGGTTTTAGTGACGCTGCTTGACTTGGCCGAATGTCTGCCGTTTCGACCCGTTGTACGTCCAGCTTGCGTGGAAGGTCAGAGTTCGTCGTCACTGGAAGATTCGACAGCATTTCATCGGCGTGACTTGACTCGCCGCTGACGTTTGCAGCGACCAGGTCACTTTCACTCGTCTGGGCTGGTTGCTTCTCTTTCGTCTCTGATGCGATACTGGCGGGCGGCGTGCTGATGCTTACGGTCGGCTCCGTGTAAGGACTCGGCAGATCCGGGCAATCGCACTTCGGCGCCTTAGCAATCGTGGTTCGCGGAATGCTGATCTTGGCACAGTACAGCTTCTCCACGTAACTAGTCACCTGATGCGTTCCGTCGACTTTGATCTTTTTGCGCTTGAGGACATTACAGCATTTATCTGGATCATAAACCCAACAGGGCACCCATTTGTCTACTTTGCAAGGCTGCCACGTGACCTGAGGGATGCATGCCTTGTACCAAAATTGTCCAGTCACCTCTTCAGTGCATTGCTCGTTCGGACCGACTTCTTCCGCGCCTTCCAGCATTGCGTCCATAGTTGAGTCGGTCGGGTATTTCGCAACGCGGCCGCTGGCGGCGGAATGAGTGTGCGGCGGCGCGGCCAGGACTGTAGCTGTTGGCAGTAACATTAGGATCCAGCAGGCGTTAACGACTTTCATCACAATGGGCTCCGTTCGTTATTTCGCAAGCGAGTTGTGAGGTGTTACTATCGGTATGACTATAATTACCGCTACCACCCATCTCAACCCATATTAGCCATTATTTTTATTTTACCCATGATCCGCAATGTGGTTGTCGTCTTGAGCGCCGTCGGTTAAGCGTTTTTCCGCTGAATCCTTGCAAGAGGGCGGGCCGTTCGCGGAGTCAGCCTACGACCTCACCCCCGAAAGAGGCGCAGCGCGTCAAGCGGCAGTCGCTCCTCTTCGGCACCCTTGGACTCATTGGAGTCGCAGCCGGGACTTATCGCCGGGCCTAGGATGTCTTCTGCGCAGTCGGCCACTTCGACGACTTTAGCGCTTTAGCGCGCAGTGATCGCACCTCTGACTTGGCACCCTGTTCGCGGCCCCCGAGGAGTAAATCGCGTCATCTCCTTCATCTACAATTCTCGGTGTGCGGATGTCAACTCCGTTGGTCCGCCAATCCGGTTACCTCCGGCGTTGCTGACTCGCTTGCGCGCTCAGGACGAACCGACAGGCTGCCCTAGTTCGGAATGCTCCGGTCACGCCCACTTGTGTGCGCAAGAACACGACCGGTTCAGTGCTTTGGGCGTGAGCACCGATGATCCCAATCGGGTTGCCTCTTGTCAGCCGGGTCGATGGTCCAGGGATAGTCATCCCCGGACCATCGACCGGCTAGCTCTTCTCTGTGTTTCTTGCGGTCTGTCTTACGATTGAATCGTGCCCGCTGAATGCTTTGGGTCGCCCAATTACTGACGGCGGCGGCCGGTGGATCACATCACAGGCCGCCGCCGGTTTGTCGTGTCAGCAGGTGCAAAGTGCAGCAGTGGCATCGAAGAACATGACAAGTTCCTCGCGCGCGTCTACTGGAGCATGATCCAGAGCGAGCGACTTCGCTTCCTCCCAATTCCCGGTCCCCAGAAGTTTGCGAATAGTGTTGCAAACGTCCTCTGGTAACTCGATATCGCGATGGAGTCGGATAAAGTTACGTCCATCCGCATAGTCCGTAACGAGCTCGAAGTTTTTCCGCTTGGCTCCCATCGACTGTCTCCTTACTGCAATGAAGAAAAGGAAAGTCTCAAGTATCCGTGCTGCAAATGCCGCTGTTGCTATGATTCCTGCTTCAGATGTCCGTCATCTGCGGCCCGACATACTGTCGCACGCACCAAGTCAATACTCTGTCATTGTCGCCGACCTTTGCTGGGTGTCAACTAGGTTGGCGATCAGTTACCAGTAACGGCTGATGTCAAAGACGACGCGTGGGCGTTGCGCGGATTGGCCCCGCTAACACACTACTTGACTAGCCCTCACCATGCTATATAACCACTAAGTACATGTGGTTTGTGATAGCGAACGCTATGGACCGCTGTCCCTCGCGTGTCTTGTGCCGCGTGCCTTTCAGACCACACACTCAGTGAGTCAGCTTGTGACAACTCGTTTCCCTGTGGGCTGCTCACGGGGTCATGCTTCGGGCGGACGTTGTCACTACTTCTAAGCGGGCAAGTCCGGCGGTGCGGTCGAATTCCTTCGCCCTCGCCTGGCAGTTGCCGTTCTCACTACTGGGAGGTTGCTATGGTCACGCTGATTCGCGTCACGTTGTTGTTCGCCGGGATCTCGCTGGCCGGTCCCTGCTTCGCCGGCCCCATAACCAATGTTCTGACCGACCCTGCCACGCAGATCACCTCCGAGATAACGAACACCGGCGGCAACCAGATTCACGAGGGCGCCCGACCGGCGTGTATGACGGCGATTCAAACACCGCCTGGCACGAGGCGTTTCGAAACCAGGGCACCGGCGGCGGCGGAGACGTTCACCTCGCCATCATTTACGCCTTTCCGACACCGAAGACCGTCGAGGAAGTGATTGCCAAGGCTCATGTCCAGTCTGGCATCGACGGCACGACCGACCGGCTGCAACAAGGAGACATCGGCGTGTACTACTTGCCTGATGGAGGCGTTTTCCAGCCCATCCCCGCCACGATCCGCAATTACGGCCCGTCGGGAGGCTCGGGCGATCTGGCCATCGACCTCGACGAACACTTCACCGCGCTTGCGCTACCGAACGTCGTGGCCATCAAGTTCGTCGGCCACGTCAACGCCTTTGCCAACAATGGCAGCACCAACGGCAGCGCGATCGGCGACGTGTTTCTCAGCAACTTCCAAGTCTTCGCCACCCCCGAACCCGCCACTTGGCAGTTGCTCGCGCTGGGTGGCATCGCGATGGCGGCCGTTCGGCGGGCAAGAAGGTGCAGGGACTTGCACGGCGCCCGACGATGACAAGCCGCGCAAAGTTAAGCAGCAGCTCGGCTCCTTTGCTGAAGACTCCCAAGCAATGACAGCCGTTTCCCAGCGAACCGATCGCCGTCCGCATCGTCCGCTTCCATTTGCGCCCTCATGACGAACCGTCCTGCGTCACAAGTGGACTGCGTGCGGATAGCAGTCCTGAAGGCCGCCGCCACAAACAACTCAGTACGGCATCTTGCTCCAGTTACCTCGACTGAGGCGGCGTTGCGAGCGAGGGCGGCGGAACTTGAACCCACACGCCCTTGCGGGCACTGGATTTTGAGTCCGTTTTTGGGCGTTGCACCTGGGTTGCGATTGGAACGGGGAAGCGTTGGAAGTTCTTCTCGGCTCAATGGATCGAACGAAATCACGTTGCGATCGCATTGTATCGAAATTGGCTCTGCATTGCCAACATTGTCCCCGTTTTGTCCCCAAAATCAGGCACTGGATTAGGGGAATCCAAGTTGGTGGATTACTCCTGAGCCAAATAGTCGGCGACCACTGATGACAGGCTCCCCTTCGGATTGACGCACATTCCGAGGCGGGTGATTCTCGATGGCCACACCCGCGGCAGCTTCTAAAGCCACCTCCTCTAGTGAATGGCGAAGGTGCTAAGATTACGCTGGCGTATTGGGCACACCCCCGGTTAGTTGCAACCGTTTGAAAGAATCATGGGATTTCGCTACCCGCAACCGGACAACGAGGTTGGGTTCGAGCAGATGTGTCTGCGCCTCTATCGTAAGGTATGGAACAACGAAAGTTTGATGCTCTACGCGAAGCGAGGCGAGAAGCAGGATGGCATCGATATTTTTGATCCGCTCAGTATCAAGCCGGTTCGGGCGGTCCAGTGCAAACATCACGAACCCACGAAGGCAATATTTCCCTCTGAGATTAGGGCTGAAGTGGCGAAGGCTGAAAAGTCGCATTTCCAAATCGAGCACTATTTAATCGCGACAACTGCGCGAAAGAGTCGTGAAGCCCAGGATGCTATTGCGGAGCTAAATCTTCGAGTCGACAAACAATTCACCGTCGATATCGAATTCTGGGAAGAAATCTGCCAGCACGCCGATGCGCTTGGGCGGCTAAAGGCGGAACTGGTTATATATGGCGAAAACATCCTCGCCGGCGCGGTCACGGATTCCCAAGGTGGTTCACTTTCGCCCGTCTTCGCTTCTCACCCGCAGGAGTTGCCCGAGGGGAATGATCCCTACACTCTTATCGAACGCCTCCTGGATCAGAGACGTCTGGATGTCGCGCGTCATGAGCTAGATAAACTTCCGGCCCTCGAATCGTTGCCAACAGATCAGCAATACAAGCTTCTGCGTCTCCACGCCAAACTGGCTCTGGAGAATGGCGAATTCGAGCAGGCGAGCGAACTATTTTTGCAGGCATATGCTGTCTCACCTGATTTGGACCAGGCGAAGCAAAATCGAGTTCTTGCATATTCTCTCCGCTGTGAGCCAGAAAAGGCCTATGAGTATGCCAAGCAGTGCGTCGCTGAAGGTCTCGTAACGCCAATTATGATCCTTCGCCTCATCGAAAATGTGCCCTCCAAGGAACAATTAGAGGAACATGAGCCGATCATTCGTACCTTCGTCGCCACAGATGCGGGCATCAACACGGCTCTCGCGCACAAGCACATTCGATTCGCTGACTACGACCTTGCGTACGAAGCGGCTCAACGCGCTTTATCCATGGAGTCGGATTCGCCGCAGGTCCAGCTTACGGTTGCGATGTCGCTCCACAGTCTTGCCGTGCATAGTGATCCGACGAAGCGCCCCGACCGATTGAAGCTCGCATTGGCGCACTACGATACCGCCGCCCAAGCCGCTCGCGATCAGCATCTCACAACGCTATTACCCGAGCTATATGTAAATCGTGCGGCGGCAAAGGCACTTCTGTGTGATGAGTCAGGAGCTGCAGCAGATTATCGGGCGGCAATCGATTCGGCCACGAAGCCAGCAATTTATGTAGCCCGCGCGGTTAGCTACTTTCTGCAAGCGCTGGATTTCGATAGTGCCACTGCGCTGATTGGCTCCCTTGATCGCACAACGCGCGAAGGTCAGTATTTGGCCTTGGTCGTTGAATACCACAGTGCGGACACAACAGCCAAGCGAAGGCCTATTGAGGAGATGGCGACCCTAGCGGAACAAGATTGGGACCGAGCGGTTGAATGTCGGTTCCAGTGTGTGCAGTGGTCCCTAGAACAAAAAGAACACGAACTGGCTGAGTCGTACGTTACTGAAGCGTTTCAGCTCGCGCATCCGTTTCAGGCTCACACGATGCTGGCATGGACTTACCTTGAGTCACACGATCAAGGCCGAGCCAAAGCTGAGGCGCTACTTGCAATCGACGAAAGTGTCCGAGCCGCCCATCCCCAAGAGCTGCGGCTCCTGGCGCTTATCCTGGTGAAACTCAAAGACGATCCCAATGCAGTTGGCTTGCTTGAGCAGGTCGCCACGCCGGGTGTCTTTGACGACGACATGAAAGCGCTTCTCGACTGCGCACAGCGAATGGGGCGACATGATCTACTGCTGCGACTCTGCAGCGAGCTACGAGCTACCGGAGCCACTGACGAGCGACTGCGGAAGCTAGAACTGCAACTGCTCAGCGAGTATGCGCCAACTGACGCGTTGGGGCTTGCTGATGAGTTCATTCGTTCGAGCGATAGCCCGGCTTACTTTGTTGCCGCTCGCAACGTGCTGGCCGTGCGTCTTAAGCAGCCGGAGAAGATGAATCTCGACGCGTCGGCATTGCCTACAGCCGCACAGCTGCCTCCAGGCGAGGCAAATCTAATTCTGCTGCCATACGTTACGGCGGGAATGTACGAGGACGCGTTGAGGTTTCTGCATAAACAGCGGCGAATCTATTTCGAGGACGAAGACGCTCATGGACGGTATCTGTTTTTCTTCCTAAGGCATGAGCCAAAAATACAACTGGGTCCTCCGTCCACGGTCGCTAATGACTGCGCCGTCCTTCTCGAATTCACTCCGCTTGACCGCCGCTGGATTACGTTGGAGGACGAGCAACCGCTCGCGAGCAGAGGTGAGTTTGCGTCCTCCAGCGAATTTGGCCAACGCCTGCTGGGCAGGAAGGTCGGGGACACCATCGAGCTCCCCGGAAATGTCATCCAGGTTGAAACTGCGTCTATTCGTGAAATTCAAACGAAGTACGTGCGCGCCTTCCAAGACAGTTTCGAGAATTTCCGCCAGCGATTTCCTGGGACTTCTGTGCTTCAACGCCTCCAGCTCGGCGATCCAGAGAACTTCGATCCGTCTCCGCTCATCGAGAGCCTCAAGAGCCGTCGCGAGCACATCGAAGAATGCATAGCGCTCTACAGCGAAAATCCGTGCTCGCTTTATCTCTTCGCAAACAGCATTGGAATCAACGAACTGGAAGCGATAAAAGTGCTTGGGCAGCATCCCCAGGGCCGCGTGAAGTCATGTCAGACTACGCCGTACGACTTTGAGCAGGCGCTCGACAAGACCAATGCGCCACCCGCCATTGTTCTGACGATCTCCGCGATCGTCACAATCACTCAACTCAATGCTTGGAGGTACTTGGGCTCCGCGACGCAGTATCTCGTCTCGCAACTAACCAGTGAGCTGATCGATGAGTGGATTCACGAAATTACCGACAACCATGCTGAAAAGGGCGGAACGGCAGGCCTCAACGAGGCAAATCAACTGGTAATCACCGATCCGACCACCGAAGTACACGCAGCCCGGATCGAAGAGCTGAACATGATCAGGCAGATGGTTGACAAGCACTGCCAAAAGTCATCCTCGGTTGCGGTTGCACATCTCGCACCGGAGAAACGTGAACTATACACACAGGCGTTGGGCGTTCACAATCTCGAAGCGATTAGTGTTGCCAATGATCATCACGCACTGCTATGGAGTGACGATGTTCTAGTCGGGTTCGTTGCGGAAACAGACTTCGGAGTGACGAACATTTGGTCTCAGCTTGCGTTGCGGTGTTTCATGAAGTGGGGCGGCACGATGACGGTCGAAGAGTTCAGCCTCGCGACTGCGAAGCTTGCCGCGTCGGATTATGAAAACATCATTTGGAATCCAGAGACCATCATTGCAGCTGGAGTGGAGGTGGACTGGGAGACCACTGCTTGGCCTCTTTCCAAATGCATCGCGTTAATCGGAAGGCCGCATCTACACATATCTGCGAAGACGCGCATCGTAGTTGAGCTGCTGCAGCGGCTTCGTCGTTCAAACTGTACTGACTTGAAGCAAAGCGCAGTGATCCAGGCGACTCTGAACGCCCTTGCGGATCCACGTGCAGTCCGTTGGTTCTTGCGCCGAGTCGACGACGTATTCGGTGTCGATGTGCCATCTGCCCGATTTGTTCGGTTTGAATTGGAATACTGGTTGCGGCTTCAATAGTTGGCGTTGACAAACGAGGGTCTCACTGCGGCAGGGTGAGTGGGATTACGCGAGCGTTAGAGAGCCCCACACCGATGGCTTGTGTGCTTTGTCCCCAAAACACGTTTCGGGTCCGCTGTCGCGAGTCACGTGCGTTTGACGCAAACGTGTTCGCGGAAAGAAATACCGAAGGTGGGACTTGAACCCAGAGCGGATTTCGGCGCAAGCGGCATCCTGCATTGCGGTTGTGTAATCTGCCAAGAGTGCCGCGCTGCATTGGCGCGTGCAGACGGGGCGCTTCGACTGGCTTGAACTGGCATCGCTTGACGCTGATTTGCAGCGGATAATTCTCGCATGGGATAGGTTGTTGCCAGAATTTCGGGAGATGGTTCGGATGATTGTTGAAACAAGGGCGAGTGAACAAAACGGCTCGTAGGGTGGAGGCTTGGCTGCGTCATCGATCGCGGGCAATGGCTTGAGCCTGCGATGTTTCGTCGAAGACGTGTCAAGCTCTCTCAACTGCGATCAATCGGCGCGGTCGAGGAGTTTTTCCGCGCTCGATCTTGCGCTCTGGCGCCGGTATAGAACAATTCGCCGTATTATCACAAATAGAACGATGGGAACCCCGATTTGCAGAAGGATTTGCCACCACTTCCAGCTTCTGACAAATCGGCTTAGAGCCAAGTACGACGGCCCTGGGGCGTCCATCCAACTCACTTGAGTGCGCCGCTGTGACAACAGCCAATTGAGCAAGTCATAGTTTTCGAATGCGGCTGACCAACAATCGTGTCCTTCAGCGTCAAACTCAGTGAGATGAACATCCCCGCCGGCTTCGTGTAAAGCTCGAACGGTTTCCCTGACAAACCGGATCGGCATGGAATCGCCGGTGTTGTGGAATGCCCAAATTGGAACGTGAATTAGAGCGGTCAAACTCGCAGGATTCTCGCCTGCCGAGCCACATGGGGCCACCGCGGCAAATAGCTCGGGATGGCGCACGGCAAGGTTCCAGCAGCCCGTGCCACCGCTCGATATGCCGACTAACGAGATCCGATCGACATCGACGGGGTGATCGTTAATCGTCTGTTCCAAAATGGAAGCCACTACATCGACCATGTCGACGGACCCTTCTTTGCCGTCGCCAGTCCACCAACGATTATCGCTAGGACATTGCACAGCTAGCACAAAGAACGGATACCGTTCTCGTATCCAAGGAGGCGGAAACATGAATTTAAATAGCCAGCCCAATTGAGCGACATTATCTTCGCCGGCCTCTCCGCGACCGTGTAGCCAAACAATGAGCGGTTTCTTGTCCTGCGGATCCGTGGTGGCTGGCTCAAACAGGCGATATTTGAAGACTTTGTCGTGGTGTTTCGCACCGGTGTAGCTGTACTCGAGGGGTGTAAACAGCTCAACATAATTATGATCGTATTGAACGGCTTGCAGCAGCGTAATCAAGACTGTGATGGAATGGCACACGGCTTTGTTTCCGCAATGTTTGGTAATTGACGTGTCTGGGATTGCAATCGCTTTTGACCCACCCCAGCAGACAGCCCGGGTCGTTGGACAGGTCGCCGCGGCCCTGTCCTCAACCATTCTCCAAGACGCCTTGCGATCGTCTACGCAGGTACCGTACGATCGTCCACGCGATCACAAACGGAGCCGAGAGAACGAGGGCCTGCAATACGACCTGCCACCACAGCCAACCCCGCGGGGCCTGCGGCGCAACGGGCCTCGGCGCAATTTCCGGTTCGCCATCCTTCGGCTGCACAATGGTTCCAGGGGGGACGGCCGCGCCCGTTTGGCCGCGGCGTTGCGATAACAGCCAATCCAACAGGTAGTAATCGCGGAACGCGGTGGACCAGCAATTGATCGATTCGGCATCGGTCTCGGTGAGGTGCGTCTTGCCGCCCGCCTTCTTTAACGCCCCGACGGTGTTGCGATCGTACTGAATGGGGACCGCCGGATCTTCGAGATTGTGAAATGCCCAAATGGGGATCTTGACCAGCGGCTTGAGACGCGAGCCAGCAATGCCGCTTGAGCCCATCGGAGCGACGGCCGCGAAGAGTTCCGGGTGCCGGCTCGCAAGTTCCCAGCAGCCCGTGCCACCGTTCGAGATGCCGATTAAATAGATCCGATTCGGATCAGCCGCGTATTTATGAATGGCTTCCTGGATAATCGCCGCAACGACGTTGACCATGTCGTCGCCCATCGCAGGATCGGATCGAGTCCAATCGGGGTTCGCGGGCGGGCATTGCACGGCCAAGAAAAAGAACGGATACCGGCCTTTTTCCCATGGAAGTGGAAATATGAACTCATAAAGCAGTGCCAACTGGGCAGTGTTGTCGTCGCCGGCCTCGCCGCGTCCGTGAAGCCATACCAAGAGTGGCTGCTTCTCCCGGGATGTTGTCGGCGTGGGAACAAAAAGGCGGTACTTGAACAACTCGTTCTTGTACGCACCTCCGGTATAGCGGTACTCAAGCGGCGTAAACAACGACACGTATTGAGGATCGTGTTGAGTAGTTTGGAGCGCGGCGATCAGGAGAACGATCGCGAGGTGCATGGCTTATCTCTCCACATCTCCATTCGGATCGAATCTCCGCGATTGCTTATCGATCACGTGTTGTGTGCCAAAATGTTGGACGATCGCTCCGACAGCAACCCTCGGTCGTTCGCAACTTGCTCACTGTGATTGACCATTGTCGCCTTGGTTCGGCGTCATCAAAGCAACAATGACGTGGGGATTCGTATCGGCTTGGAGGAACTCCACATGGCCATCGGCGAACAAAAAGTTGACGCCGTCCGGGTGGAAACTATAGATCTCGCCAGCATTGCTGCATTGAAAAACACACTTTACCCCTCCGTCGATAAGAGTGCCTTTGATCCGTAGCGCAGTCCAAGGGTCCGCCCATGCACTGGTCAATGGCTCTAGTTCGGACGTACGCATGCCCATTTGCCAGTGCTCGGGCCGTCCAGCAGCCTCAGTCATCATAAACGTGTGCGAAAGGCCATCTGTGATTTGTGCTGGTCGAGTTTGTCGAATTAACTCCACGACTCCAGAGTTATCCCAGATTGCTTTGAATCGCAGAGCCAGTTCTGCACTGCTTTGTTCAAGTGCCGACGGGAACATGCTCGGCAACCCAGCGGAATCGCCCACGGCCACTTTATAACCCAAGGAACGAGCCAAACCGTCCTCGACTTGGATTGGCACTGAATAGTCAGTTACCCCACCTCGAAACACCGTCGCATACTTCTTATCCGCTTTCGCTAGAATAGGTCCGAAGATTGGATGTGCTCTGTCAGACTGAGAAAACAACAGAGACGGCACAAAATTGGTTTCCGGTGTCGCTTCACGATCTGGTGCAGATGGGCAAACAAGAACGCTCAAGCGAGTTGCGATTGAGAGCATGTTTTGAGGAGCACAAAACATCGCATTGCGATCATAGTGAGCGTCGGCTCCTCGTTCTTCAAGATATGGCAGCAGGTCGACCATGTAGTTATGCATTTGCATTTTGAAATTACCGCTCAGCGGTCCTTTGACCTGCAAAGTGGCACTCGATGGAAACGCATGTTTGGTCGATTCAAAGCTCAGAAAAGCGACTCCAAGCTGCTTTTGGTTATTGATGCACTCGGTACGGCGTGCGGCCTCGCGCGAAGCTTGGATTGCGGGCACCGAAAGAGTGAGCAATAACGAAATGATCGTGATGACAATCAGCAGTTCGATCAAGGTAAAGCCAGTTGAGGAACGCAAGCGCACAACGACCACCGGTCCGCCCTTATGAGCGACCATGTGGGTGTCGACTAAACGAGACTCATCGGTTATCCCACGCATTGTCCCGCCGAACCTTGATCGCGATAAAGGTCACCAGGGCGATCACCTGAACCACTGCGTAAGATCGCCAAGTCCATCGAGAAACATCGAGGATGGCGACCAGGCCCCACCAAGCACTGCCAACCACGGCTGCAACAGGGTAGGTCCAGGCCCAGTTTCGAACATCAACAATCGCCACCAGGCCCCACCAGGTACTACTTACCATGGCGGCAACGGGATACGTCCAGGCCCAGTTTCGCACATCCATTGTCGCCACCAGGCCCCACCAGAAACTCTTGGTTGCGCCACCAACAGGCAAACTCCAGTTCCAAGACCAATTGCGCGCATCGACAGCGGCCAGCAAGGCCGACAATAAAGTGGGGAACAACTGGAGCATCAGCGTCGCCACGCTTACAATGAGCGCAATTGTCAAGAATGACTTTGTCGAATAGCGGGCCATTTGCATCGACACTCGAAGCACAATTCAAAGCTGGCAGCAGGGATTGCAAAAGCCGATTTCGGCTGTTTCCAAACCTGACGCCGACCTAGGGCCAATCTCAGGACTACCATCAATGCCCCTTGTAGAAGGGGTTTTCCGTGAGCACTGTTAAGGCAGAATTCACGCAGTCAGGCGTGAGATGTGGAGTTACCGCGGTTCTCCTCGACTTGAATCGCACTTGTCGCAATTCTACCCACTTCCAGATTGTGTTACAATCTGCACGTTGCAGTTTTTTTGCGCTGGAAGAGTTCATGTGACAACCGACTTCTACCAGTTCCGAGGCTGACTTTTCGAGATATGCATAATTCAGGACGTTGTCCAGTTTTTGGGCAGTAGGCCATGGCCACCGTTGGCGTTGTGCGCATACTCGCGGTCGCATGCTGGACACTCGTCGTATTGGCTCCATTACTGCGAATGGTCAATGGCCCGGCAGTCTCGGCGGACCAACTTGTCGCACGGACCTTGGTAGTGGTCGTAGCGCTTGCCGGCGCAATTTCTTTTCTCCTTTTGCAGACAACTCACAAGAAGAAACCAAAGAAAAGTCGCGGCGCGGAGAAGAACCGCGTTCGGTAAAGAAACCGGCAGATTTCAAAAGATCTAACATTCCTCGCGGATCAGGAAATTTGGCGAAGGTCAGAGTTGGCCAGTCTGGCCACCGGTTCGTTTTCGAGCCACAGCATGAATCACCCGAGCTAACAACACTTCACCTTCAGTAGTCATTTCGAGATGAGGGCCAATTGCCATAACGCAGCCACTGCCAAAGTGAGCGGCAATAATCGCAGGCGTACCTATCATCGTCCCCTTTTGAAATCCGTGTGTCCATGTTTCCGTCCGATAGACTGCTAGGCAAGTATAGTCTGGAAAACCGGGTTCAACGAAACGCGACAGAATCGGGCCGCCACTGAATCGCACGTTCGACCTGCCTGGAAGGCCAAATAGTTCTTTGCCCCATTTGCTTAGCTCCATCTCCACGATTGCGGGATTGCGCCGCCCGCGACACAAGTCCCGTTCCTGGAACGTCCACATCACCTGTCATGGTTTGAGCGTTGATAATACGTAGGCTCCAATCATAGGCGGCGGTTGCAAGAAAAGCGCCACCGCAGATTCCAACATAGCCTCCGCCGCCTCGAACAAATTCCTTGACTGCCTGTCTGCCCTGTTTTTCAAGCGCAACAGACTGGCGTTTCCCGCTGCCGCCAGGAAAGATGACAGCATCGAACTGCTCCAGGCCCGCTCCTCGCACGTCAATGGGGCCAATAAACTCCCATCGCAGCGTCGGAATGGAATCCAATACCGCCGATAAGCGTTCATTCCGCTCATTGTCGCCAGGCCCGATTTGAAAAACCGCGGCTTTGATATGCCTTGGATTTCGAGGTGCTTCTGAAGTGTGCTTGGCGAGTGAGCGAACAAACTCACCGTCGCGCTTATTCGCGCACTGTTCGCTCAGTTGTCGTGAGGCCAGGATCCACACAATCACTCCAATGCCCACGATCGTCGTCAATGCAAAGTATACAGGGGATCGTCGCATCAAGCGGGAATGCATGATCTTGCTTATGCACATTGTCTTGAAAGTATGCGTATTCACGGCGATCGCTCGAAGTAGACGCCGCCGTCTGAATCGTCGGCAAATCGTGCCACGGTCAATGCGGTACCGGTACCAGCGATTCTGGCGTCGCGGCTTCAATGTGATAAAGCCGAAACGAGTATCCGGCCATCGCGACCGGAATCAATTCAGAAAAACCCCGATGCTGGCCATCCGGATCGTAGATTCGAGCCACGCTCACCGCGTACCATCCAGGGTCCATGCCTGGCAGCTTGTTTTGACTTTGAGCCAGCGGCAACCCGCTAGTTCCGCTGTCAAGGGGCGCACGATCGCGATGCCCACGACAAAAGTCAAAAAGGTCCTCAGATGCAGATGTGCGAAAAACCGTGTGCAGCGGTGCCGCCTCGGGATGATTCTCGCACCAATCTCTCAAATAGAATAGATCTTGTCCCCAGTCAAGGCTCGAATCCAGCAGATATCGGTGGCCATTCATAGGGCCGCCGGCAATCTCGTTGAAGTACGACATGGAGTGGGGAAAAATCCACAAGCTACTCGCGACCGACCACGTGAGTGCACCCAATGCGAGTACCCCAACTGGCCGAAGCTGCGCCGTGAATGTACGGGCCACTTTGCTGATCCAGACAAAGAAAAATGGAAGGGCCGGCAAGGCGTACCGAAAGTGGCGACTGAACCCTGTTTGTGAACTGACAAGAACAAAGAGAACGATCCCGGGTGCCAGTAGGACGAATTCATCCATCCAGTTGACGGTTATCGTATTCGTCACTGAATCATTAGGATGTCGCTCGTCTTCAATGCCGCGACCCAGGTGCCACAGACTTGTGGCGAGCGCCAAGAGAGCAAGTCCCCAAGTTCCCAACGGGATCTTTAGCGCAGCGCACATCGGATAGAAATACCACCAGCCTCGGTCACTCCATTGTCCATGCAGGTATGACGGCAATCCTTTTTCAAAGTCCAGTTTCTGAATGTCGATCCCTCTCAAATAGTTAATCGGAACGGGAATCCGCACATTCCCCAGCCAACTTTCCGCGAAGCGATTACCGCCGCGGCCTCCATCGACGACGGAATCGTCCGCCGCGAGAGTGCGGCTAACGAACAAAACGTCGCCCAGTCTGGTAAACGTCCCTTCAAATAGATATCCGATGTTCAGGACGCTAATTCCTATCAAAAGCAAGGCCACCAACTTGATCAAGCACGAAGGAATGCCCTTCGCCCCGATCGATCTTAGCTGCCACCAAGAGAGCCAGATGATTGGCCACAGAGCAAACAGGAGAATCCACGTCATTTTAGTGAGCAGTGCCAGGCCGAGTGCGATGCCTGCAACTAAGGTCTCCAGCCCATCCGGCTTTCTAAGCCATCGCCAGAAACAATAATTAGCCGTCACTCCCAATGATGCAGCACTCAAATCGGGGCAGATCGTCGCGCCCCATGCCAACACGTCCGGTGAAAAGCACCACATCAGCAGGGCAGTCATGCCGGCACCGTCGCCGTAAAGCTCGCTTGCCCAACGCCAACAAAAATACCCGCCTAATATGCTGAGTGGGATGCAGGTCCATCGAGCGAGCACGAAATAAATCATTGCTCGACTTAAGTTCGCTCGAAGGAACCCAAGACCAACGCTCCATTCGATGCGCGCGGTAATCTCTGATCGCTTCGATTCATAGAGATCCCAGTCGGTGTGCGGACCGGCGTAGGCGACCGGCAATGCCGCGATGCTGCGAACCAGCGGAGGGTTGACTCGATAAATGTCAAACCTGCCAAATTGCCAGATCGATACTCCAGCGGCTAGATGGGCGACTTCATCGGACACGGGCGAGTTTCTAATATCAATCCACGCCAATAAGACAGCATGCGCAAGAAGAACCGCCAGCGCGCATCGGCGACACCGGATGCACCCATTCATTCGTCACTTCGCTCGGACAAGTACGAGGCGTCTGCGTAGAAGCACTAAGAGCAATACGACCACGACAACAATGTTACCACCCACTAAAAGCCACTGGCCCCCCGTCGAGTTCGATTCCCGCGGTGGTACATATCTATCTCCGAAGTTGGCAAGCAGTTCTGGTTCGCCATTCTTAATGAGCAAAACAACTCTTTCCAACTTGTCGTCGATCAGATCCCCGTTCTTCAGCCCAAGTCCACTGTAGGTAAACTGATCCTCTGGCAGCTTGTGATTCAAGTCGCACGATTGCAATTCGACTTCCCGTTGGTAGGCAACTTGGCTCGGCCCTCGATAATTGATGTGCGTCAAGACCACGGGCACCATGACATCGTCAACCGATTTCCAATGCCATTCCGTTATCGTGATGGGCTGTGGTTCGCCAGCGCGTGAGTAAACGTAGCTCACGGGATTGAAACCCGCCACGGCGCTCCAGACGGTGGTCATGCTTTCCTGTGAGCCAGTAGGACCATTCAGCGCGAACCGAAGCCGGAACCAGGCGCCGTCGGAACGGTTGCCCTGTTCGACGACGACCCCGCTCTCCGTCTTTCGTTGTTGCTCGGCCCCAGCGTCGCCCTTCATTTCGCGGACATAAAGCGACAGAGTCTCCCAAAACCGTTCCTCGCCTCCGAACCCAAAGAACATGCGAGGATCCATCAGGTCACCGCGGTGCTGATGCGCCGATTGTTCCACAGACGCTCGATGCGCCACGCGTTTGTTCTGGGCATCAGGAAAATCTTGTACTACGGCCAAGGTACTTTTCCCACCCTTCGGCGAAAAATAAACAAAGTGTTCATTCGTAACGATCGAATCCACGTCTGCTGGCTTGGTGCGCGGTATCACGACCTTTTCTCCAGACTCCTCGCTGATGAACCGCATCATGCTTGTATCTTTCGACCGATAGATTGCGCCTGACGACATGTCGATCGCGAATTTCATCGTGTAATCGAACTCTTGCATCAAAGACTCAGCTTGCCCTTCCTGCAAATGATTGCCGAAAGCCTCCGCAACGAACGTTTCCGAAAGATATTGCGCGAGGTGAACCTTGTAGAGCCCCTCCCATGTTCGAATTTTCTCGTAATTGCCCTTCGTCTGGTTCGCAAGCATGGTGAGCACATCCAGCTTCCCCGGCCGGTCGACCTCATTCCAAACAATTTCATCGGGAACTGTCGGAGGCAAAACGTTTTGTTGATTCGGTGCAGCAGCAACAACGTTGACGGCCAAAACAGCGCCGAGCAACATAGTTGCCCCTATGACGGTTAGCAGAAGTTTCATAATCGTGGTGCACATTTCGTGAGGAATGTCATGGGGCCGGCGGCGACGCAATACCGGCGCGATTTTGGAAATCTCCAACCGCGCCGCTAGTGCATGCCCACTTGCCGACTTTGATTAATTGCTGCCGCGAGCACCCAAGAACGAGCGCACTTCCGATGCAACCGCGTTCTCCAGTCGGCCCATTTGCTCGGCCGGACTCGATAGACGTTGGCAGCGGTAAAAATGCAACAGTGACATGCCGCTCGACCAGTGCGCGCCGGCAACCTGCCGAATCGTCTCTCCGAGTTGGGATGCCCGCCATATTGCAATAATCGCCTGGAAGAAACGCCGTTCCAGCGCATCATTTTGGGTGTTTGCGGTAACTCCTACTCTTCCGTACAGGCCGAGGCTGTGCAATCGGGATAGGTTACCTGCGTCGCAGCTTGTCCCGTGCAGGGATAACACGATGACCCAGATGTCGCAGTACAGACCTGACTCGGGAAACCGCAGGCACTTACTGGAATCGGATCGCCACTGCGACAAGGAGTTATCGTATAGCAGTTGGCGGCTGCCGTGGTAATAGTGGAGGTGCCATTCCCCTCTTCGGCATGCACAGCCACGTTGTCGTAAACCTTTCGATCGACACACCGGGAATTGTCCAGGTTGCAACCACCGCATGGTCGAGTATCGTCAGTTCCAATGCACACTCCGGCGTCGTTCGGCGAACATCCGTTATTGCAGTTCGCTGCTCGTAGGGCGTTTGCAAACGTGCATGTAACGGCGGCTACCAGAAGTACAAATGTGCTGTAATCCACGATCGATCTCCGGTCCAACATAGTCGTGCTCCTTTCAAATCGGGTTCAAGTAAGATCCGTGGCCCGTTGAGAATCTCGAATCCTCAGAAGGCTGTGCCAAAACCAACACATCGAATTTCAATTCGCTCGGTTTTCGAGCCCAGTTGCGCATTCGCCTTGATCACGCGTTCCCAAGTACCGGGGTCCTTCAGCGTGCTCGTTATGATGAGCTCCGGCTGGTCTGGCCTATCGTCGACCTCGACCGAGATGCCGTCGGGCGAAGGGTCCATTTCAATCCGGGCTAGTCGGCCGCTTCGAGGAACCACGCGCACACGTCGCTGCTGAGGTTCACCGATCCGAACCTGGCCTAGCGCGACGATGCTCGGGATGATGGACACATCGGGTGAAACTTCATAGGAGACAGGCACCTTAACGTGTGGCGAAAAACGGCTATCGGTGGCCAAAATGAGCGATTCCAGATGTTTGCCAGCCGACGCGCCGTCAAAGTTGAACTGGCATTGGACTCGGTACGTTCGATACCCCTGTTGATCCTTCTGTTCGTCGAAGTGATGCGCGAACGCCAGCTCTCCAGGGTCGACGTCCTTAAGCGTAAAGCGGTCTGTCGCAACTTCAGTCAGCGTGATGGTCCGTGAATACGAACGACCGGGAACGATGGCTCCAAAATCGAGCGCCCTGGGGGCAACCGACATCAGTCGACGTTGACTTCCAAACAGCAACAGTGCGACCTGGCGTGATGATCCGGTTTCGGCCTCAGCAATAAGAAGGAGCACGGTCTGCCGGAGGGACATCGTATTGGACGAGGTTACCATGACCCCCAGCGACATGGTTTGGCCGGGCTTCAATACCGTTTCGCTGCCGACGGAGGTCGTCGTGCACCCACACGAAGTGGACGGCTTATCGACCACAACGGCAATGCTGCCCGCGTTTTTAATAGTAAAAGTATGCGAGAGCTTCTGGTCGGGCGTCACTTCGCCGAAATTGTGATATGTCCCGTTGAGAATTAGATTGCTCGATCCGACGCGAATTGGGACGGGACAATCCTGCGGATTGGATATCTGCCACGCTTCGCGCCATCCCCCGCTCGCCAGTTCAGCTGCAGGCACCAACGCCACATCCGACGTGCCGTGAACGACCTGGTACAAAACTTGGCCATCGACATTGATCGAGCCCAACAGCAAGTACAAGTGGCCACCCGCGTCGAGCAACACTGCCGGAGCCGCCGATCCGTCGTCGACCCCGCTTATCGCTTCATGCACGAGCACTGATTTAATTGAGCCGCCGCCACTTGCTTTGCATTCCGCCCGCAGAGATTGCATTAGACGGCGAGCGCCGCCAGGAGTATCGATCATTGTTCCGGGATCGAGACCGAGGCGGGCACGAATAATCGGGATTGTCTTTGCCAGGCATCGGCTCTCACACGTGCGGACATTCCCGCTGGTGAAAAAGGCTGAATTGGCGTGATTATTCGCTCTCGGAGTTGCAACAACTGAGGAGTCGCAGCCAAGCACGGTCGGCAAGGCGCCCATCAAGAACAGGGCACGCGTCCAAGCTGCCCAAGTTCGGTAACTGTCCTGGACGGATGAAAGTCTCGTTGTCATGATCGGTGAAGCCTCCCGCCGGTGCTCCGTCTGGCAGTCGCGATGAACCGTATTCTCACGTTAGCGAGCATCGAACTGAGCAGGCAAAATCGGATCACGTTGGCCGCACAAAGGATGAATCGTCTGTAATGGTGAGCCGACGTCAAAGGGGATCGCGTCGAAAACATAGGTTCAATCACTTCGCGTAGCATTCAAATGCGCGACTTGGCCTGGCTCGACTCTCGTGTTGACGCCAGTGACGACGGCGTCTTTCGTCTCGAGTTCACACGGCGTCGCCAAGAACCATTCGGTGCTCGGGTTGAGTTTGGCCAACAAACATGCCGACGGCACTTTTTGTTGATTCTCGCTGAACGGTGGAACCTCGATAAGCGCTATCCGTGGTGCGTCAGGCCTTGTTCGCAACCGGGCAACTAATTGCTCATATTCGGGAATGACTGCTTGGCACTTCGGACAGGCATGATGATAAAATAGGAGAATCCAGCGTCCGGACGAGATTTCGCTGCCTTTATTCAAGTATGGCAAGACCGGGAGCGTTTGCCCGATCCATTTCGCTGGCTCAAGCAGCACGAACTCAGCCCCCCTCGCAATTCCTTCGTCGCCACCTGTTTGAATCGGTGCGGACGCGGTCATTGCAATGCCGCTTGGAACTCCGATCAACACGGTTAGCAGCAGAACTTTCCCAATCGGTGCAAAGTTGTAGGGCGGCAAACGGCCGGATTCGTCGCGGGGCGGGCGCCACCGCAGAAGGCTCGCCACGGCACCAACGTCGAAGAGAAATGTCCACCACGGATGGACCTTAATATCTCCAAAGCATCCACACGAAATGCCCCCGGTCGCGGCATTCCACAGTGCGACGCCGGCGAGAAGTGTAAAGTAGGTGACAGAACATCGCCAAGCCAGCGCTGGGACAATTCCGGACAGGAGCCAGAGCCCAAAAAACAACTCAATCTCAACAACGGCTCCTTGAAAGATTCGGGATTGAAGAAGACCGTCTTCCAACACGGGCCGAGTGGCCAATTGATATCCCTTAAGGCCCGCCGCCAGCAGCAGCACGAAGCCCAACACATGGCGCGCTATGGCGTATTTCAACAGTCCACTCCAGAACCTGTCCACAGGGTACGAGGAACCTTGCTGGCGCCTCCGCGGTGTACCCGGCCCTGCGCGCGGAGGCTACCCGGCTGGGACGGCAGTATACCGAGCAATTCAGCGTCCCGTCAACTAATTTCGATCGTCGCACGGAGGCACACGTCTGTACAGTATTCCCTCAAGCCTTAGGGATAGAAATGCACTTGTACCCACTTGCCAACAGCGAAAGCCGTCAGGCATGCGACTGCGACACTGAGTGGGACTAACCATTTCAGGCGACTGCCGGTAAGCGATGGCACGCTGCCGATGATCGCTCCTGCCGTCAGCGCTGCGATCGGTGCAACGATCAACAGGACCATATGCCTCGGCCGGCCGTAAGCGAGGATTCCGGCCCATGTTGCGAAGCACGTTATTGAAAACATTAGATCCCAGAGTCGAAACTGAATCCCCATGGTTTGCCCTTGGGTGCGAGCTATTTCAAATGCCGTGGACGGGCGTGGTTACGGAGACGGCTTCTTGCCGTGTTCGAGCCGTCCAAATAGTCACTCTAATAATTATGTCGCGTGGCAGCTTGGAGCCGTTTTCGTAGCACCATGCCGGGGGACCGTGATGACGGCGCAGCAGCTTGCAAGAAGACAGTTGCAAGACGCAGTTTACCCGAATTGCCGGAAATTGGCGCCACCCCTCTGCCGGGTTAAGGCATTGCCTGCGTGCGGCCGTTGTCCTAGATTCATCACCAGCAGCAACGAGCATTGACGATGCCACCGAATTGTCTCACCTCCCCGGGGTGTGATGTGTTCGTGTGCCGCCGTCGGGGATTCTCACGGCGAACGGCACCCGTAGGACCCTAACTATGGCATGCAAGAAGGAGACACCGTTGCACGTAACGCGATCGGTCTTGGCGTTGGTCCGCCGTATGTGGTCTTCCCGCGTGTTGATTCTCTTGAAACGACGGTCGATTTGGCAGGGTGGTTGCACCGAAGCACGATTCGGCGCAATTGCATTCATAGTGTGCGCGACAATCTGCTGGGTTGGGCCAACGTACGCTCAGTTATTACAAGCCGCTGGACCTCCGTGCCACGAGCCGCCATCCGTCGTCGCCGCCGGCATGGTTCTGCCAGTGAGAAACGCGGGTTTGTCGAGCCAGCGTTGGATGCCGCAATATCGGTTGATCAATGCAAACGCAAATCTGGCAGCCTTTCAAGACGCGAAGGCCAGCAGCAAGAGGAAGTTGCAAGAGATCCAAGTTGCTCTGGCCAACTATCATGCGCAACACAAGCATTTCCCGCCATCCGCAGTAATTGGACCTGACGGCAGGACCCTCCATAGTTGGCGCGTCGAGATCCTTCCGCTGTTGCTACGACAGGACCTATTCGATCGATACAAGATGGATGAACCGTGGGACAGTGACCACAACCGCACCCTGATCAAAGATGGTGCCGACGTGTTCCGCGTGCCGAACGGTGAAGAGCGCAACGCCCCCGACGCCTGCGAATATTTTCTCGTTACTGGCCCAAGTACCTTGTTCGATGGTAAATCGACGCCAAGAGCAAGCGACGTGCGCGACGGCACAACAAATACAATCGGACTGGTCGAAGCGCAACGACCAATCCCTTGGACCAAGCCGGAAGACGTCAAATATGACCCGAAACGACCATTGCCGAAGCTGGGAGGATTCTTTATCGATGGATTTCACGTTGGATTTCTCAACAGTTCGGTGGTCTTTCTACCAAAAGACATTGACGAGAAGACGCTTCGGGCAATGTTCACGAGCGCTGGTGGTGAGCCGCTCAGGCGGCCATCGGGAGATACCTGGCCGAGGCTGGCAGAATAAAAAGACTGCATGCTCGCCAGCAACGGCGCGAGTCAACTCCACAGCGAGGTCGTTCCACGGACCAACAGCGTATGCGAGGAGCGATACCAGCGCGTCCTGCTTGTCGACGCCGACATGCAGGCCAACATGAACGGCACCTTCGTCGAGAAAGCCGATCGAGAGCCCGGCATCAAGGCCTACTTCGATCCGACCCAGGATGCCGACGCGAAGAGCCTCGTCCGCCCTACGAAATTCCCGCACATCGACGTCGTGCCAGCGAACACACGACTCGTACGGTTTGATATGGCAGACCGACATGCGTGGGAAAAAACCGAGCTGCACCCGTCGCTCGTCGAACCGGTATCGACGCTTCGGTCGTCCTACGATTATGTCGTCTTTGATTGCCCTCCGCGATTGTCGGTCGTCAACTTCACTGCCCATTGCGCGAGTGACTACGTCGTGATCCCGCTGGAGGCAGCGGACTTCGGGCAGTGGAGATCGAACCCACACACGATTCTGATGGAACCAATTCCCTGCCTTTCGGTTGCGTCATTTCTCGGGAATGCCGTGCTGCATTGTCGCTGCAAACAGGACGCTCCCACTGGCTTGATTTGGCGTCGCTTGACGCGGATTTGCAGCTGGTCCAGGCGCGGCTGACAACGAACTTTTCTGCAACCAATTTTCAGTCCCCACCCGACGGATGCCCCAATCGCCGCCGTAAGCCAAGCGTAGTCTCTCACCTTCCGCCGTACGTCACGACGCCGAGTGTCATACGTCAGTGGCGCACGACTCCCCCACTCCGCGTCCGTTGCGAACCGCCCGAGCCCTAGCGAACTTTGAGCCGCCTGCTCAAGCATCAATACGCCAACCGACGATGTGTCGGTACGACAGTGTCACTCCCCTGCTGCGATTGCCTATCCACCCGCCATGGCGTACGTCAGTCGTAGGCCATGCCGTAAGACGGCCGCGATTTGTCTTACGCCACTCGCGGGCGGAAACCATCACACAGCCAGTTTTCTAGCCGAAAGTCACTGGCGCACGTCACCATGTGCCAGACCCGACATGGCGCACGCCATTGAGGTACGACAAATCGTTGACGCCGAATCGCGACTTGCTTTAGTCTTAAGCCATTCATTTTCTTGTCACCGTCCTGACGTATGCCTTCGACCCCCGTTCCAGGTTTCATCACCAAAAAGGAAACTGCACAGCACTTCCAGCGATCCCACCGACAGCTCACGCGCGACCTGGCCGACGCGATGAAAATGCAGAATCCTAAAGTGCTCGACAACTGCCGGCTCCACACCGAGGACGGCGAGACCCGAGAGGGGATCGGTGTTACGCCCGAACTGCTCGACGAGCTTCGCATCAAAGGCAAGAATCCGGTGTGGTATCTGCGCGTCACGTGGCTGGAAAAAATCTACGGTCGTCGCGGTCGTCCGCAACGTCGTGAACAAACTCCGGCCGGCGCATTCAATGCCGACGCCGAGGAGGGGAGTGACGTGTCGTCGCGCCCCGACCTGGTGCACGTTCTTCGGGAACGCATCCGGGGATTGGAGCAGGACAAGCAGGACCTGCGCGATGAGACGAAGATCAAGAACCAGCAGATTGCCGAGCGCGTGGAGCGTGAAAAAGAAACCAACGCCTTGATCCGGGATTTGCACACGCTCATGGCCGATCTTCAACGGCGTTTGCTGCCACCGCCGACGCAGACACCCCCGCCGCAAATCATGGACGGCCGGACGGATGAACCCCGTCCGATGCAACGTGCCGGAGACGCGGGTGTTACCAAACCAAAATCCACTCCACCTCCGACCAGGCCGGAGAAGGGGAGTCGGCTTCTGACAGACCAGCGGCAGAAGCGACGTCGGCCGCGCCAAAAACTAGCCATCAAAAAGTCCGCCGTTGCCAATAAGCCGCCGCAGAAAAACGACGCGCCTCCGACACCGAAATCCAAAAGTCTCTGGTCTCGCCTGTTTCCCCGTTGAACGTGACCTTGTATCGAGATTCCCGCCCCGCTCTGGCAGCCACACGTGCCAGACGTCCGGCTCGGCAGTTTCGCGTAAGAGGTCAGTTTTCAAACCGATCCCTTACGCGAATTCTGAGCCCCGGAAAGCTGATCCACTACGCGATTCTAAAACTGATCCCTTACGCGAATTGCTTTATAAGGAAACGTAAACATTTGTTGTCTGCAAACGTATCCACACAAACCGGCGGCAGCCGTCGCCGTGTGTGTTCTTTATTTTTCTGCCTTTGCTGTTCTTGACCTTCGACCGATCTTCAACGGCACCACAGTCCGCAGTCCGCCCACGGTTTGGCAAGGACCATCTCACGCTAGCCGACTGGCCGATCGGCACCGCGACGTTTCAACAGCGAAAAGGAGAGAATGGCGAACAACGCGATTTCGCGGAGTTCGTGATTCACCGGCCGGACGGCACGCGGCAGAACGTGACCCTGGAAAGTCCCTCGCGCATCGGGCTGCCCACGGCAGGTGATCACGACATCCTTGTTGCCCTTCTGCTCTTGGCCAAGCAGCAGGAATTCAACTCAGACATTGTGCGGTTTATGCCGTGGCAACTTCTGAAAATCATGGGCTGGCCAATCAGTCAGAAGAGCCTGCACCGCTTGCAGGTCTCGCTCAAACGGCTCAAGGGCCTCACGGCGACCTACGAGAATGTGTGGTACAGCCGTCGGACGAGGAAAGTCGAGTCCTGCCTGATCACCGGGATTCTCGCCGAAGCGAAGATTGTGTTTCGCAAGGGGCGCCGTGCGGCGGGTGCTCTGCCGGAAAGCTACGTGCAATGGACGCGGCACATGCACACCAGCCTGGAGGAGGGGAGCGTGCTGGACCTCGATTTGGACCTGTATTTCTCGTGCCGGCGGCCGGGAACGAAGCATCTTTTGCGGCACCTCAACAAGGTGTGGCACGCCGGCCGCAAACCCAAGCCGTACGCCCGTGATTTGAAGGAGCTGGCTTGCGGGCACCTCGGCATGACCGATTGCAAGGATTTGAAGCGTAATTTTCAGGAGCTGGTCGCTGAACTGGAATCCTGCGGCTACTTGAAACCGGCCGATCCGACCGTGCGCTACGAGAAGATTCGCGCCGGAATCTGGCGCGTCAATCTGGAGCTGCACCCCGATCAAGTGCGGACCAAGCAGCCGGCGGATGAGCCGGTTCTCAAGCGGGAAGCGCCAACGCCTCCACCTGACGGCGGTGCCGCGCAAGTCGTGTCCCTGTACCACCGTCATCGCTTTGGAACGGCAGACTACATTCCGCGTGGGCACGAGATCAAGCAGGCCGAAAAGCTTCTGCAGGGAACGGATTCCGCCACGCTCACCAGTCTTATCGCCACGATTGCCCGCACTGTCGAGCGCCAGTTTCGCGGCGAGGACATTTACTTCGGCGCGGCCGTACCGTATTTCCTCAGTGCCATTGAGCAGCGCCGCAAGCGCCAACATGGGCGCGACCAACACAATAGCAAGCAGATCGTTGTCGCCGACGAGGATACCGCGATCCGCGAGGAGAAGCACAACCGGTGGTTGCGCCGACAACAACTCTTGTGCCAGTGGGCCCGGCTGTCCCGAGACGCGCGTCTGAAGTGCCTCACGTCGGCAGTGGCAAATGCTCGCAGCGATTTTGACCGGCGGCGCCTGTCGCGATTCCAGGTAGATGATGATCCGCCCCGGGAGGCATTGGAAGAAATGGATCGCTGCTCTGAGCAGACCGCTGTGGCGTCCGATATTCCGTCCGGTTTGACTCCGCTTCCAGTGACGTAGTCCGTGACGGACGTGCCGGCGGCCGGAGGCCGACCAGGCAACGGCTCTGCTAAGCGCACGAACACCTCTAGTAGGGGACTGCGCTCGCGGGACGTTCCGCCCGCGAGACCCCGTCCTGCGACACGCCCGCTCGCTACGCTCCACAATGGGCGGCACAGCCCGGGGTCTCGCGGCCTACTGGGATGCACGAGCAATCATCGAGCGAGCGGGCGAGCAGAGTATGACTTGGTACTCGGCCAGCGCTCGCTTGTCCCGCACTCTTCCCGACACACGTCGGGAACACCGGCTGGAGCAGGACGCCGCTGCTGCTAGTCGCAGCGGAACTTTACTTCACTCCTCTTTTTGTCGTCGCTGCTTCGAGGAAATAGCGAATGCGGTCCCATGCCGAACGGATGTCATTCAGATGTCCGTTCTGACGTCGCAGCAGCTTAAGCCGCGCTCGCGCAAACCGCTTCTCCATCCTCGCTGAATCATTCGGAGATTTCACGCACTGGCGACCTAGCGTTTCTAACTCCGCCAGCATTTTGTTGTGGTCGTCAAGCGTCTTGCGCCAAAGCACATCGCGCGCTGATTCCAGACACTTCTCCATCTCGGCCACGATTTGCGCGCCGGTGCGGGAACGCTTTCAGTGTCGCCCGCCTCTTTTCGTTTTCGTTGGATCACGAGGCGCAGATTGCCACAACGTGACTGGCCACGCAAGGGTCTGTATGTGACGGGTCGACCGGCTACTTTCCGTCTTTCACGCAATCTGGGCAAATTCCCAAATGCGTCCACCAGTCGAAGACGCTGAAGCTGGGTGGTTCTTCGCCTATTGGGTGCGTCTGCGCGGCTTCTGCCTGACTCTGCAATTGATCCACGTACTGCCAGCCGCCTGCAATGGCATCCTGCAACGACTGCTCTGAAATCCCGTCGAAGTCCTGTCGGTCACAATACTTGCAAGCCAGTCTGATTCCGTTGTTCCCTTCGGCGGGTTCCAAGAGCCGCATCAGTTCGTCCCGCTGATGCCGCGTGATTTCTTCTCTTTGATGGGCGCATTCGATGCTGGTTTCACAGCATCCCCGCAAAAGGACCTTATCTTCATGGTCGAGATCGGGACTATCGATCATCGCTTTTGTCCGTTCGACTTGGGACCTGAGAATTTCCATGTAGTCGCTCATTTGATAGTGGGGAGTAATTCTTGCCATTCTTCGGACATCAGATTCTCCGGCTGGCGTCCCTTAAATTTCCCGCCGGCCGTGGTGCTTGACCACGCCAGCCGCACTGGCACTCTTTCGGCGAGCAGGGGCAGCACTTGATGCGTGCCGAGGGTGCCCTCTTCGTCGCAGTCGAGCATCAGCGTTGCGTGACCGGCTCCGAGATCGCGGGCAAGAGCCGCGATCCGCTCGACTTGCTCTTGCGTAATCGTGTTCGAGCACAGCGCCACAGCGGGAACGCGGAGCGCATTCAAGCGTATCGCGTCATTCGGCCCCTCGACTACCACCACCCCCACGCCTGGAAAGTCGCCGAGCCGTTCATGACGAACCACGTCCTCGGCGTACAGTTCCAGGCCACGGTGGAATCCTTTGACGAATCGTGTTTTGATCGGCTCGGATTCCGAGCGATCCGATACTTTCCAGCGAGCGAGTTGTTCTTCAAAGCGGACATTTCGGCCGAACCAGGTGAGCAGCTCGCCTGTGGGCGCGCGATAGCCGTAGACGAGCTGGCCGCGCAGCAGTGACTTCGCGCTATGCGGCAGGTAGCCCATCGCAAACTTCCGACACACCTCGGGAGTGAGGAACGGGCGGCGGCGGAAGTATGCCGAAGCTTCGGGTGGCATGGCCGCCACGTCGGTCACAAACTGCTGATCGAGCGTCACCAATTCGCGGGCCCGCTCGTTTTCCGAACCGGCGAGCGGCACGTTTATATCCGGCTTTTTTTCGGCGGCTTGTTTCACCATTTCCGGCCGAGCCGCGGCCGATCGGTCAGCTTCCGACAACTTCTCGCCGCGAGTCATCGACACGAGATCGGCAGCTATCTGTTTGAACCGTTCGCCACGAGGCTTCCCGCCGGCGTTTGTGCCTGGAGCCATCAGGTCGCAAAGTCCGACCAGATTGCCGCCCTTTTGACATTGGTAGACGTGGCACTTCCATGGCTTGACCGGATTATCAACCTGTACGGCAATCGCCCGGTCGCCGGTCTCTTCTGTTCGGCCGCAGGCCAGGAAGCAGCGCATCCGAATCTCGTCACCGACGCGACGAATCTCCGGTAGCGAAACGCCGTAAAAATTCGCGGCCTGTTCGAGCGCGATTTGAGGCAGCAGCTCATCGACTTTGATGAAGGACGATTTTCTTTCAGACATGCAAGCGAGTTTGATAGCGAATAAAGGTTGGCGATATTACCCTCCGCCTAACCCTATGCCAACCGAAAATGCTAGCGGCGGAATTGTGACGGCCCGCGACCTGGAGATGCTCGCGGCGCTCGATTACGGGCCGCTCACGGCCAAGCAGCTGGTGAAACTGAGCACAACCTGGCGGGCGCCCTTTCCACAGCGCCGTCTGGTGCGTGAACGGATGCAGCGGCTGGCCGAGTCGAAGCTCGTGACGTCTGACCGCTACGCCATCCTGAACGCCGGGCAGCCCGAGAATTACTACCTGTTGACGCGGCAGGGCTACCAGCTCCTGCATGGGCCCGACAGCCTGCCACCGACGAAGGGCTACTTTTCAGGGGTGGCGCTCGGCCGGCAGCCGCACCAACGCGCGTTGAGCGACTTCATCGTGCAGACGGCCTGCGCCGCGCATCGATCCGGTGTGCGGTTCACGGGCTTCTATCGCGAGAACACGATGAGCCTCACGGCCGACAAGCGCTCGGTCTATCCGGATGCCTCATTCATTCTCGTCGGCCAGGACGGGAAACCGCTCCGCTTCTTTGCGGAGATCGACAATGGAACCGAACGGGTGCGGTCAGAGAAGGAGGCCGACAGCATCGAGCGGAAAATTCGCATCTACGATGCGTTTCAAGACCGCAATCCCGCCGACCGCTTCCGCGTGCTGTTCATTTCGGCGTCGAATTCCCGCGAACGGCTAACGCATATCTTGCAGACCGCCGCACGCGTCATGCAGAACCCCAATCGGACGTTGTTCTACGGGATCACACTCCTTGAGTACCTCGCCTCCAGCATTCCCGTCACCGCACCGCTGTTCGTCGATCACCGCCGCGACCGGCAGTCGCTCGTGCCCGACAGGAAGGCCGATTCGCTTCTCCCACCCAGCCTCTTGCTGCGGCCCCGCTTGCAGTGCTAGGCTTCCCCTCCTGTCGGTTTTCCGTTCGGGTTTTCGGCATGAGTTCTGTGACCGTGCAGGCTCCCTTCTCCGACATCGGAGGCACCCGGAATGCTGACACGCACTTCCGATCAGTCAGTGGCTTGCAACCGGGGATTCTGGTCTTCACCGACCTTGCTTAACGGATTGGGCACCGCCATTTGGACAGAACGTCGAAGAGCCGACAGGCCCCGCCCACGGATTCAGGCATCATCCGGGGCGGGGGTTATCAAATCGCTCGGCGAGGCGCGAAATCCAACTCTCAGCCGCTACCGGATCTGATTGCGCATACTTCGTGCCAGTCACTTCCAGCTGGCGTCAGCCCAGTCCCCTCCTGGCCCAATCCGGCCCTACTGGCACTCCTCACAACTACTTTATAGAATACGACTTGCGCTATGCAAGTGCGCGAGTTATGGGCCGGTGAAAGCTGATGTTTTGGCCATCAATGCCGCCGAAGCGTCATCGGGCGGCAATCAATTACAAGTTGGAATGTTCCAATGGCGAAGGAAAGCTACACCTTTATTCACCTGTCGGATATCCATTTCGGCCAGGAAAGGGACGGCACGATTCGTATCCACGACGACATTCGCGCTCAGCTCCTGAATGATTGCAAACAAGTGCTTGAAGAATCGAAGACCCCGCCCGACGGGATTCTGATTACGGGCGATATTGCATACGGAGGCACTCGGGAAGAATACGAGCGCGCAGGACAGTGGATCGACCAACTGGCTCAGACCGTTGGTTGCGACATCATCTCGGTGCGGACCATACCCGGAAACCACGACATCGATCGCAAAAAAATCCATCACTTCTGCAAACTTGCACATGAGGATGTACGCGGCAAGCAAGCCAGTGAAGTGGATGCATGCCTAGAAGAAATGTTGAAGGACGAGGAGGAGAGCAATCCGCTCTTGGCGAAGATCGCCGCTTACCGTGAATTCGCCGCACGCTTTGGCTGCGATTTCGATTCAGTAAAGAAGCCCATTTGGCGAAAAGAATACATCTTTCCCGGTGGTAGAAAGCTGATTCTTGTGGGGATGAACAGCGTGCAAATATCTGACTCGACTGACGCTGAGGGCCGAATGATCTTGGGCAACAATCAGTACGTTCTACCGGTGGAAGATAACGTTGAGTACGTCGTGTTGGTGCATCATCCGGTTGAATGGCTGAAGGATCGGTCCAATGTCCGGCCATACTTGATGAGAACGCGCGTCGTCATGGTTGGCCACGAGCACGAACTACGAATTCACAAAATTCAAGACGAATATCAGCGCGAACAGCTCCAGGTTTTTGCGGGCGCAACGAATCCTCCAGAGAGAGACATGGAGTATCGGTACAACTGGCTCGACATTTCGTTGGTTGAAGATCAGGACCATGTGTCGTTACGAGTTAATGTGCGACCGCGGCTGTGGGACCGTATGCAGACAAAGTTCGTCCCTGATTTGGCGCGACTCGCAGGATCGCCAACATTCGACCTCCTCTGCCCACATTATTCGCTGACGCCCACGGCACCCGCAGCAACACCTGCGCCGACCAGTAGGCGCAACGGCGATGGGGAGCGTGTTCCTATGCCCGACTCAGATGAGCACAACTTTGAACGACTGCAATATTTGTTTTGGACGTATTTGAAATGGGATGAGCGACTAAAAGCCCTAGCGGACGTCGACGTCTTGCCAAGCGTGCCGGCGCAACCTATGCCTCAGACGCTGGAGCGGCTTGCCCTTGAAACTGCCAAGCGAGACCAAAAACTGGAGCCGCTCTGGAACAAAATCATGGATTTCGTCCCGGCCGAGAAGAAGTCTCCAAATCCATTTCGAACAAACTGACAGGACCTAATATGCTAAGCAAAGTCTACGAATGGTTCACTGTCGTGTACCCGCAAAAACCAACGAGTGAAGTTGTGAACGCGCGGACCGCGACGGTTTCGAAGGTTCTCGCAGACCTGTGCGAGTCAGAGAATCGCGACCTTCTCGCCAACTACTGCGTTGCGGCGGTATGTGGCCTGACTGACCGATTCGCGACAGATTCGACCGTCGTGAAAACGCTGGTCGACAAGATCCGGTCGGAGCAATCCGCTTTTCCGGCGGATGTTAGCGAGAACGCTTTGGAGCTCCAGGTCGTTGCTGCACTCGTGCTAGGAGAGTTGATGTCACCGACCGCTCGAAAACAAAAACTCAAGTTGAGCGACTTGTGTGCCGCAATGCTGCTTACTCTTGTCGAGTGTCGGGCAGAAGTACAGTCGCCTCATCTTGCCGCTGTTATCAAGGAGCTCATTGCGCTCGCGGCCACCGTTCTCGAAAACTCGGCACAACGAGCGCGCATACGGACCGTCCTCGATCTTTCAGAATTAGAAGACATGGAAGCGCCGGGTGATGTACCGACATTTTGGGCGAACCTTCTGCCCCATCTGGTCGATGCTTTCAATTCGCTCAATAACGAGGCCGCAAAGGATCGAGAGGAGCTTGAACTGCTGTGGTGGATGTTCAATGGGTTTTCATCCAAGTTACAACAACCGCTGGCCAATCTTCAAGTCGATATCGCCGCGGTTGCGTGCGGCGTGGAAATGGCAATGCGTGTGTTGTTGCCGGCTTCAAGCGCAACCACCGCAATGGTTGAAGACGCGATGGCACGAGATCGCAAGTCTGCACAACTCAGCGAGAAGCCGATTGAGGAATGCGTGGCCAAATGGAAGCAGCAAGCCTTCGTTTGTTTGAAACCTGATGACGAAGAGCAGCGTAAGTTTGCCTCGGCGCATCCCGCTTTATTCCCGCTTACTTGGGCTGCCATGCGGCTCGAGGATAGCGGTGGGACCGTAAAGTGGGATGGTGAGCTTAGCCTGAAAACAGGACTCGACCCCAAGCTCGTTGTGACCAAAGCGAAACTTGCAAGGCAAGCCTTTCGTGAGCGTACCTGTTTACGAATGGTTGATGACTGCGCTATTGAGGAGCAAGAATGACGAAGGTCGGTTGCTCTAAGGCAGATTGCACCATCGGCACTACCGGCAAGTGCTTGGAGGCACATGCGCCGCTGGAAACGTGCCCTTTCTACTTGAAAGAGATGGTTTCCGATGTAGACGATCCGAATCCGCGGCAAGAGCAAATTGAGTCGCCTTCCGACGAGACAACGGAATCGGACAGTGGACGGGATTTTCCTGCGGGGCTCGAACTTGGTTACGCGGATGTGCTCAGTGTTTCCCGATCTCGTTACATGCACGTCGTCGCCGTGTTAGGTCCGACGAATGCGGGCAAAACATGTCTTCTCGTCTCTTTGTATCTTTTGGCGCTCAACCGGATGCTCTCACCACAATTCAGATTTGCTGGCAGCCGCACGTTAATGGGGTTTGAGCACCGCGCCCGTGGATTGAGGAAGTGGGACCAAGGCGCGTTGCCGGCCGAATTTGCGGATCATACGCGCCTAGGCGATCCCCGTGCTCCAGCATTTATGCACATAGCGTTCGACGAAGACCAGGATTCTTCAAAGCATCGCGAGTTTCTTTTCACTGACTTGCCCGGCGAGTGGACCACAGACTTAATTGATCGCACTGAAACTGCGAGCCGCTTTCAATTTCTTTCGCGTGCGGACGCGGTAGTAGTGGTTTTGGATGGACCTCGCCTGGCCGGCGCCGATACGCGCCAGCAAGAAATTATGCAGGCTGAACATCTTCTGCAGCGGCTCGTCGAAACCGTCAAACTCCCTTTGACGACACGGATCATCTTTGTCGTCAGCAAATTTGATGAATTGACGGCCAATCGAGCAGATCTGGCAGCCCAGGTTCAGAAGTGCGCCGACGAATATGGGTTCCAGACCGTTGTCATCGAAACCGCAGCCATCTCACGCGAACCAAATCGGGTACCCAACGGCCACGGCATGTGCCGCTTACTTCAAGTTATTCTTCAGCCGCCTCCCACCCGAAGTGACGCGGTCTCTGAATCTAAGTCCACGCCCAGGTCAATGCATGACTTTGAACGTGCTCGGAGAATTCGATGAGCGAGCAAAGATCAGTGTGGCTATTGGGCGGAGCTGACGCAGGAAAGTCAAACTACCTGACGCGTACATGGCTCGCGATCCGAGACAAAAAAGGGTTAATCGAGCTAGCTGCACTGCCTGAAGAGTTTCAGTATCTGAATACGGCCAGCACGGAACTCGTGGGTGGCAGGTTTGTTTCGCATACTTCACGTGGTGTGCACGTGCAAAACGTAATACCAATCCGTTCATTGCTCTCAGGCCAACCGCTTACTGGGGAGCTCGTAATTCCGGACTATTCCGGGGAGGACTGGCTAGCTATTCAAAGCACGCGGCGGTGGTCGGCCGAGTGGGAGGTGAGACTCCCATCTCTTGCTGGGTGCTTGTTATTCTTGCGTGCTGGATCGTCTCACATTGTTGCTCCGTTGGACTGGATGGCATGTTTTGAGCAGTTCGGCGCTCCCGTCAATCTGAGTGGCGACGGCGAGTTTTCCATACCGACCCAAGTCGTCGTAATCGACTGGCTTCAGTTTTTGCGGGACGCACTGAGGGATCGCCACTCCAAAATCCAGCGATTGAGAGTTGGGATTGTCATTTCCGCCTGGGATTTGGTTCCCGCGGATCAGCAACATTTGGCTCCAGGTCATTACATTGCACAAAACTTTCCGTTGTTGAGTCAATTCATGCTCAGCAACGATCGAGACTACGAGTTTGCTTCCTTTGGCTCAAGTATTGTCGGAGAGGACTTTAATCAAGTACCCGGCTTCCGTGACACTTTCCTGCAGGGCAAGGTCACGGAATTTGGTTATGTCGTACACGAACTCGGCGGTGTCCTAACTCGTTCGGCCGATCATACGTTGCCGATCGCTTGGGCGTTCGGCGTCAACCTGCCGTGTATTGGTACGCCAGGGAGCGGCAGCGTTGCGTGAAATACTGATTCATCAAGCGATTCATGGCTACGACCGCGGGCATCGGCTCCTTGCGAGTAGCGCGACAGTACCGTCAGGCGACGCCGATATATTAGCTCGGCTCAGTGACCTGTCCGGTGCGATGATTCCGGGGCTCAAAGTGGAGCCGTACCTGACATTCTTCCCCAGTGGTCAGTACTATGCCGTAAGTCGCACCTGGTTGGACGAGAGCGCACCGCGAACCGGGTGTGTGTTTACTCACACGCTACTGCTTTCGCGTGAGGATTGGGGGGACATGCGGTGCCCGAGACTCGTCGAACCTTTTTTTAAGAAGCCGGATCGCAATGCAGGCTTCGGCGACTTTCAGCGTCCGTTATCATTAGAGGTCACTCAACCATTTCGGAGCAAACCGCCAACGGCTAAAGCCAGCTCAATTAGCGAGTTCGCCGTCAAGTTCTTTGCAAATGGGCAGCATCCGCTAGTCTGGTGCGACTGCGAGTCAGCGGAGGATCTTGCGTGGTCACTGCTCGACTTTGCCTGGCCATCATTGAGGAATTGGTTATCGATCGGAACATTCTGCCTCCAGCCGCGAGCTCTCGCCGATGACCTCTTTCAGCTCATGTTTGCCCCAGGTTCCGCCAGACCGCGATTTCATACTTTGCCCAAGCAGGCCTTTATCGAAGGCAAGAGTCAGGAAAAGGATCCTCGCGAGCCGTGGACATCCCTCGTCGCTCACAGATTGGCGCAACCAAACCAGCCGCATCCGCTCGAAACGGCGTTAGTCGCGGTTGGAAACTCAATAGAGCCCGATCCCACAATAACGCGACAACTGTTTTTGTTGCAGGAGTTGCTCACTCGGCTGAAACAATCGCCAACAGCAGGCATAGCTGTGCTTGACGTGCTCGAATCGCTCGCCCCCGAGCCGCAACAAGCTGCGACTTTGAAGGCGGAAGTGATCGCGATGGCTGTCGATTCAGCCGTGGTCTTACCGTGCGACGAAGCGCTGAAATCGCTCTATCTTCTAAATGACCGGTTGGGACGTAAGGCGTTTACCGACGCGCGCGACCATTCTTTAAGACAGTTGCGAGAAGCAGTGTCACACCTCGCAACTTCTGCTTTAACAACTGCATTAGTTGTCGTGAGTGATCGACAGGTGTTGCAGACTTCGTCTGATTATTCACCGTTTGCTGAAGGATTGTTCGATGCGCTCGAACAACTTACAAATACTGACTCGGACATGGCAGGGCAGCTCGTCGCCCTCGCTGACTTTCGAGAGTTTGCAAGAGAGGCGGTTGCCGCGCGGCCGGAAATCGCAAGAGGCTATTTGCGAGCGGCACGACGCATAGGAGAAAATGGAACTTATCTTGTCACGGCATGGATCGCAAACTGCAACCTCGAAGCGAGACGTAGGCAATTCAGGAGCATTCTCCTTCCAGAGATTCACGACGATCAGGATTCAGGCTTAGCACAAGAGTTGCTTCGAGATATTGTCAGCGACGAGGTGAACTACGCACTTACAACGCTCTTCGAATCATCAGACGGTTTTTCAGCACCTGCCCTTCGCGAAACCATTATCGAGCAAGTGGCCATTCCTCATTCTGCAAGTGTTCTCAATTGGGCGATGACCAGCGATAGATGGTCCTTCGGTGCGGGCCAGGTCGCATCTGCCCCGTACGGCATGGATCGCGATGGATTGGCCGCGCTTGTGTCAGATTGGGGTCCGGAACACGCCAGGAGCGCGTATCTTCACGCGGGCTTTCTAGATCGGGTTCTTTCTAGCCAACGAGGTGCATGGCTCAGAGACTTTGCGAAACACGACTGTACGTTTCTCGCTTCACTGCTCAATCTCGGCGCAAAGACGCCAAGCGAGTTAAATGCAATTATCACGAATGTATTCGTCCAGTGCCCGGAGATGCCAATCGCGCGATCTGTGGCCCTGCTACCAGCCATTGATCAGATTGCAGGTGCAAATGGCCTTCACGTGCTTGGTAGTGCTGCGGTGAAGAGCGCAATTCGAGAATTCGTCCACCAAGAAATCGACGCCCAACAAATGTTCGCGTGGCACGAGACTACGAGTGGCAGCAAATGGCTACGGAACTGTCCGAGTTGGGAGCTAGACGACTTTCTAAATCAAGTGACCCGCAACACCGACGATTGGAATAGACTTTGGCAATGGCTCGTAGTCGTGCCCCGCGCTGTATCAGCGGTCCCCAAGCGGGACGGCAGATACGCTGCGCACGTTGTATCTTAGCCGATACAGCTACTGGACGGATACCACGACACACGATTGGTCAAGGGTACTAGGCCGGTCACGCGAACTGAGTGAGCCTGCTGCCCACTTGCTCGCGTGTGCAGAGTCATTGCACTTTGCGTTTAAACACACGTGGCTGCCGCTCAGCGCTGTCGTCGTTCAAGCCTTTGGTGATGTCTACAGCGCTGTTGCGGACAAAACTGTTGTTCCAAACGAGGTGAGTTGCCTCTTTAGTTTTATGGATTGGGACAAGGCAAAAGAGTTGCGCCGAACGGTGGTGGACAGCTTTTACGATTCAAATGCGTGGCGACCTGGCGATCTGGCGCTCGCCGTTCGATATGAACCTTTGTTGCGCAAAGTGTTCAAACGCCTGAAGCGAAAGTGGCACGGAGATCGATTCATACGCTCAATGATTGACGATTTAGCCACGCGCAATGACGAGTTAAGTATGAACGCGCTCGCTATCTTGACTCATATGATCAACGGGCCTGACTTCTACGAACCATGGGATTGACCCATATTGGTCCGGCGCCCCGGTACAGGTGTGGTATTCTGCCGTCGTGCTCGTACGTGTCCGCACGCCGGCGACGAACGACCGCGGCCCGCTCTATGCCGAGCAAGCCTTCGCCGCGCTGCACCAGGCGAATGCTCAGCGGCTCCCGCTCCGCCTGATCTTCGGAGTTCATGCCGGGAGCGTCGGCCTCTTCATCGCCGCCCCGAACATTCTCCAATCGCTTGTCGAGACTCAGTTCTACGCGAACTATCCCGACTGCACCCTCGACCGCTTGCCGGCAGATGCGTTTGCCGCGACCGGCGGCACGGACAGTCTGCACATGGACTTGCTGCTCGTGCCCGACCTCTTCCCGTTTCGTCGCTACGCTCAATTTGAAGATGCTTTGAATCGCGTGACCGCCGATCCGTTGATGGGTATTTTGACCACGCTCGCGCAGCTCGCCCGCGATGGTTTCGACGGCCGCATCGAGCTTGTGGTGTGTCCAGCCGGACGCAGGCGGCCGGCCCAAGCTCGACGTTGCTTACACCGGCTGAACCATCCGTTCTTTCGGTCAAAGCCGCGGCTGTCGCATTTCTATGCCAAAGCGGCGATGTCATCGAAACTGTGGCGGCGTCTGATCGCCCGGATTCTTTCGCTGCCGGCGCGGCACGCAGCGGAACGAACGGAGGATAATATGCTCAACACCTCGGCATCCAGACTCCACGATAGAGAGGAGGACATACAGGCCGCGTCCGACAAACTCGGCCGGTTGCTGTTCGAGGGCCGGCTCCGCGTCTCGGTGTCGGCACCCGCTTCGCGGCGTGACGAAATACGGCAACAGCTGCAACAGCTCGCCGGCAGCCTGGGGCACTTCAACTCCCCTCGCACCGCGGCATTTCGATTCTTGTCGCCGCACACATCGCGGCGACTTGGCCCGAAATTCCTGATCTCGACCGAGGAAGTCGCCTCAATTTTCCATGCACCGAATAAGACCGTACAAGCGCCGACACTGGCACGCGTGGAAAGTCGTGAGTTTGCGCCGCCGACCGAACTTGCTTCGCTCGATGACCTGGCTGACGTGGTACGGATTGGCCGCAGTCAATTCCGCTCGCAGCGGGATTTCATCAGCCTGGCGGTTGACGATCGCCGCCGACACCTGGCAATCCTGGGTAAGACCGGCACCGGGAAAACAACCTTGCTGCAAAATCTGTTGATCGCCGACAGCCGAGCTGATTCTGCGCGGCTGGGCTTCGCAAGACTTGCGGGAAATGCCGCGCCTCGCACGGTGGCTCTTTAATAGCTTTTATGCTTGTGCATTGATGGGCCTAACCATTGCCGATACCCGAAGTGCGCCAGCTTGGAATCAAGCTAATCCTCGGGCATCAGTCGTTCGCGCAGCTCAAGCAGGGCGACTTCGACCTTACGACGATGATCTTTCAGGCTCAGTCCCGGATGATTTTTGGCGTCCAGGGAGAGGATGCCGACGTGTTGGCACACGAACTCGCCACACTGAACTATGATCCGAAACGGATTAAGGACGAAATCTATTCGCGGCGGCAACTGCTTTCCGGCCATCGTATCGTCGAGCTAAATACGTGGGGGCAAGCCGACGCGCAGGCCGAAAACTGGAATCGCAACTACGGAGAAAAATGGACGCGAGGCAAGACAACTCACGGCGGGCTCATCCTTTCAGAGCAGGACAGTCGCGGCATGGCCCGTGGTCGAGGAGACGGAGGCAGCACTACGCACACGTCGTCCTTTGGCCGGCACGAGCAACTGGTTCCAGTCCACGACGAATATTGGGAACTCGTGAACCGCGTCTACTGGGCGTTCGACGAGGACCGGCACGTCTGGGGACGCGATATCCGCCAGCTCACCAGGGGGAATGCGTTTATCCGCCTCGTTGACCAACCCATGACCTATCGGGTCCACGTACGGCAATCTGCCCCGGGACACCTGGCATTTAGTCCGCAGCAACTCATGGAGTTTTATCCGCAGGCGAATGACGACGTTGAGCGCCTAGTTGCCGAAAACTTCGGCGCGGAATGGTTCGTCTCGCCGGCGACAATCCAAGCCGAAACAGAACTCCGCTTGCAGCGCATATTGCATCCGATGATCGACATTCAAACGCGAGGCAAACTAGATGACGACCAGCCAAATTTATCATCCGATGGCGAAGATCCATTTTCCTGAGATTGGCGACGATAGCTGTCGGTCAGCTGGGCGACCGATCCCCCGCTACCTTCGCGCACACGTTCGAGTGCAATTCGCATCTGGCCGCGTACTTCCGGCGAGACTCCAACGAGTCGCTGGTATTCGCTCCGCATCCGCTGGCGGATCGCCGAAAGCGGACTGCGCTCGGCATGTTCAGCCAATTCCTCGTAGAGATCGAGTGTGGCTAGCACCGTTTCGGCGCGCAAGACTTCGCACCATTCCTCGGCCGATCGCGGACGACCCGTCGCCATGGAAAAACTGTGCCACGCCTATTGACAAGTCGCAACTAGAATCCAAAATAAGTGGAAGCTGGTCACTAACGTTGACTAGCCGCCGGCGACGCGTGACACGGACTTCGCCCTCGGGCGTAGCAGTTCACCTGCCCGGTAGCCTCTCCCGACCTCGGGACTACCAGCCGAAGCGCCTCCCATTTTTCGGGGTGCCTCGGCTTCTCTTATTCTCGGACCTTGTTCCGTATCGGTTTCGAGTCCACGAGGTCGTCCATGGTCACGGATCGTGATTTCAGCATCGTGTGCGCAGTCACGCGCTACTACGTGCTCAATCGTCAGCAGGTGCAGCGGATTTGCTTGCCAGACGATCGCAGCGGGCGCATTACCCGGCGCCGGCTACAAGCGCTCGTCGACGATAAACTCATCAATCGCCTGCGCGTTCTTGTCCATCATCCGGTATTCGGATCGCCGGGGCCGGTGTACTTCCCATCCCCAAAGGGCTGTGAGCTGCTGGCCGAGCATCTCGAAGACGAACGGTTTCTCGCTGGATGCACACAGCCGCCGCAATCGCACCAAGTTCTCCATTGGCTTGCCGTCAGTGAAACGCATATCGCGCTCGACGCCGCAATCGCACATCAGAATCAGGTGCAACTTGGTGGTTGGTTTAACGAGTGGGATGTCGTGAATCCCGAGGAATCGGCGCCGGAACGGCGGTTTCGCTTGTACACGCTCCTGCGTGAATCGCCGCGTCTGATTTGTGCTCCGGATTCGGCATTTTCGTTATCGGTGGGACCACATCGCAAAGCGTTCTATTTGGAGCAAGACCGTAACACGTCGGGCGTCCGACAGGTGGCCGCCAGCAAAACGCCAGGTTATGCCGCATTGGCGGAACGACAACTGCACCGGCGACACTTTCCGGACACGACCCTCGACACGTTCAGCGTGCTGGCAATCGCGCCCACGCCGCAGCGTCGGGATTCGCTCCGCAAAGCGCTTCGTGAGAAATCGGGTGCGTCGCTGTGGAAATTTGCCGCGGCCAGCGAACTTTCGGCGGAGGCGTTCTTGTTTGCCCCGGTCTTCTATCCGGTTGAAGGCGAACCGACTCCCCTCGTGCGTTCGGACGTAAATGCGGCCGCGAACAACGTCGTCGAATCGACATCCAAAACAACACAGCCAACCGAAACAGCAAACAGCTAAATGGAGGGCCAGCTTGCAGCCGCGAAAGCGGCGGACGATACGGGCCGACTTGAGAGGCACGGATCGTTGGGGTGCCGGGGCGTAGCCCTGGCTAGTTACGCGGAACCGACCGGACAGCGTCCGCGGTTGGTGGTCGTGAGCGCCAGCGAACGGGAACCACCCGCCCGTAACTAGCCAGGGGTCGCGCGGCTCGGCCGAGCGAGCCCCTGGCACCCCGCAAGCTGGGGCTGGAAAACAACATACAGAACAACCAACAAAACAACTTTGGGTGTCCGCCGGTGGACACCCTTTGGTACACCCGGCCGGACAAATCCAACCATGACTGCTTCGGTTCCAACACGAGACTACGCTCAACGCCGCGGCGACCGCAGGGAATCGCCACGCGCCCACGAGCGCATTTCGTTTCGGAACATATACGTGTGCGCCGGTGAGCCTCAATTGCTCCCGGCGCACGTTTTTCAATCCCCTTTCACCCCATTTTTATGGCTAACGCCAAGGAGCCCGCGATGGCTCAAACATCGGCCAAGCCCGTGAAGGTTTTTCGCCTTCGCGGCATTTCCGCCAGCGTCTTCGAGAACCACTCGAAAAACGCTGAGAAATCCGTCACCTACCACAAGGTCAGCATGCAACGGACCTACAAGGACGGCGACGAGTTCAAGACCACCACGTCATTCGGTCGCGACGACTTGCCAGTTTGCGTGTACGTCATGCAACAGGCTTGGGCGTTCATACTGGACGCCGAGTCGAAGCGAAACTCCGACGACGCGGAGTAAATGTTTGATGGGGAGCCGCCCTGCCGGCTCCCCTACTGCGCCGCGCCGTGCGCCAGCATGACTCTTTAGTTATGCCCGCACATGGTGAGCGTTAGCTAGAGAATCCATTTCTTCCCGCGAAGCTCGCCGCTCTCCCGCGCTTCACGGAGCTCTTTCCGCAATCTCGCGCGATCGCACCGCGGCCGCGCTTCGATCAGTTTTCATGGAGAGCAACGATCATGCAAGTCACGCTCACGGCCTATCACGATTCCGCGGCCTGCACCTGGTGTGAACGCACCAAGTGCTGCATCACGGTCAGCTTTTCCGACGGCTTTCTTCAGTCGGCACCGCTCTGCTGGCGCTGTCTGCAAAAGGCAGTCAAGGTTCGTAGCCGCACGCATTCGGAAGTTCGCTCGCCGCAACCCAACCCATCGGCGAGTGACCGTTAATCGAAGCACTCACCGGCAACCGGCCGAGACGTATTGCGACGATCAGGGAAGTCGCGATTCGCTTGCCTCTTGCTGTTGATGGCTGTGCCGCTTTTACCGCGGCGCAACTTATATCCGTTTCCAACCCATTTTTATGTCACGCTATTTGAAAACGTTTGAGACAGAACGACTATCTGCACACGTGAGCCGACAGTATGAGGACGACAATTCCGACTGCCCGCATACCATCGTCGTGGATTTCGGCGCTCGATCACTCGACATTTGTGAGTGTTGCTTGGCCGAACTCTTGGAGATGCTCACGAACGTTGACAGTTTCTTAAAAGAACAAAAGGAGGCAAAGGTAGCTTGAAGCTTGCGGGGCTGCCCTGACAGCCCCGCTGTGTCTTCACTGGCGAACATCGAAGGTGTCCGCGTGGTGTCCGCGCTATGCGGACCAACGACTCGCCTCGGTAGTGCGATCGATCATCGATTTATCTCCAGCAGCCGACCGAGCCTTTTCCGGCGAGCTGCAAATTCTTTCGGAATCACTCATGAATAAAATCGGGATCATTTCGCCGTGTTCACCATCGATCAAGTGTGCGAGCAACTCGGCATCAGTCGCTCATTGTGCTATCGCGAAGTTCGAAACGGCCATCTGCGCGCGCATCGCTTCGGCCGCCGAGCGTATCGCGTTAGTTCAGAAGACCTCGCCGATTACATCGCCCGCAGTGTCGAACCAACGCCAGCATCCAAGCCCTTACCGTCGACACCCCGTCGCACAAAGGGTGAACGATCGAGCTTTCGCCACATCGACGTCAGCCAATGGCTCTCTTCGCAAAGTTGACGAGGTGCTCCTGAGCAAGATGCGTGTAACGCTCCGTAGTGGCTGATGACCTATGGCCCAAAAGCAAACTCGTCATTTTCAAATCGCCCGTTCGCAGAATGGCATTTGTCGCCGCGCGATGCCGAATCGTATACGGCATGACGCCCTCCACGCCCGAGCGTTCGCGCACGAACCCCATCCGCTCGTTGATCGATCGGACCGTCCAGTGTCGGCCGGATCGATTCAGGAAGCAAAACTCGGAATGCGATTTCGCCTTCAGCCACACCAGCAAACGTTTCATCTTCGGCACCAGCGCGATGATTTTCGGCTTGCCCGTCCGTTTGGTTTTGTGGTCCGGCAGGATCGCAACGTCGTGGTCCCAGTGGATGTGCTCCCACTTGAGGCGGGCGATTTCCCCGGGCCGGCACATCGTCCAATCCAATGCCAGAAGCAGTCGACGAAATGCCGCTCCCGAGCGATGTCCGTTGCGGGCGTTTGTTCCCGCCAACAGTGCCTGAAACTCCTTATCGGTCAGATAACGATCACGAGAGTTCGGCCGAGGTTTGCGAATCCGCCCCAGTTGGTGCGGCGGAATCAAACGAGCCTCCACTCCCCAATTGAAGCAGCGTTGCACCACGCGCAGCACGATCGCTCGCGATGTGTCGTTGAGCGAGGTCTTCAATCCCTTGGAGAATCGCTGAATGTCGAGCGGTTCGATTTTGTGTGCCGGCGTCAAACCAAACTCGTCGCTCAATTTCTGGCAGCAATAGCTATACGACTTATAGGTCGAGCCTTCGAGATGCTGTTCGGCGTCGTCCAAAAACGCTTCACACAAACCGGCCACGCTGATCGGACCGTGCACTTGGTCGAGCAGCGCCTGTTCTTTGACGAACGAATCAAGCTTAGTGATGGCTTCCTTGCGGGCGCGGCGGCCCTTGGCCAAGGTACGGCGCTGGCCGCCGAGATCGGTGCACCAGGAACGCTTTTGCGCGTTCCACCAGATGGTTGCTTTGCGAGACATGTGCGAGCTCCTCGTTGTTGATTCCTGACCCGATTCCTGACCGGGGGTCTCAAACGAGGCTCTCGCTTCTCAGAGCCCTTGTCGCAAGTGCAATTGCGGCAAGGGTTTTTTCAGAGTGCTCCCTGATGGACTTGAACCATCAACCCTCTGATTAAGAGTCAGATGCTCTGCCAATTGAGCTAAGGGAGCTTCGAATCGAAAATGCCGGCCTGGCCGGCTAGGGATTCATGGTACCGGCGGCGGCGGATTCGACAAGGGGTTGGGGGCATTTTCGCCGGGGCCACGCGGGAAATGACGCGGTCGGCCCGGTTTGGGAAGCGAGCCGCGCGGTTCGGACAGTCGACGGGCCGAGCGGTCACTCCTCGTCGGTGTGCATGCCCAGCTGCCGCATCTTGCGATAGAGATTCGAGCGGTGCAGGCCCATTCGCTTGGCGGCTTCGCTCATGTTGCCGCCGGCGCGCTCGATGTTTTTCTTGATGTACTCGATCTGGAATCGATCGGTGGCCTCGGCCAGCGGCAGATCGGTCGCCACCAGGGCCGGCGATTCGCCGCCGGGCGAAAGGATGAATGCCAGGTCGTCGGCCTCGATCTTGTCGCCGGTGGACAGGTAGGCCAGCCGTTCCATCAGGTTGCGCAGCTCGCGAATGTTGCCCGGCCAGGCGTGCGACTCGAGCCGGGTGCGGGCGGCGGCCGAAAATTTCAGCGGCTTGCGGTGCGCCTTGCGGCAGAAGTCGGCCAGAAAATGTTCGGCCAACAGCATCATGTCGTCGCCACGCTCGCGCAGCGGCGGCAAATCCAGCGTCACCACGTTCAGACGGAAGTACAGATCCTGGCGAAATCGCTTCTGGCGCACCATGTCGGCCAGATTCTGATTCGTGGCCGCGATTACCCGGGCGTCGGTGTGAATCGGCTTCGATCCGCCGACGCGCACCACGACCTTTTCCTCGAGCACGCGCAGCAGCTTGGCCTGGCCGCCGAAGCTCAAGTCGCCGATCTCGTCGAGAAACAAGCGTGCCGCCGGAGGCCAGCTCGAACTTGCCCTGGCGGCTTTCGTGGGCGTCGGTGAAGGCTCCCTTCTCGTGGCCGAACAGTTCGCTTTCCAACAGCGTTTCGGTGATCGCGGCGCAGTTGACCGCGATGAACGGCTCGTCGCGGCGGCGGCTGAGATAGTGGATCGATTGGCTGACGACTTCCTTGCCGGTGCCGTTTTCGCCAAGAATCAAGATCGCCAGCTCGGTGTCGGCCACGCGGCGAATCGTCGAGCGCAGGGCTTCGATCGCCGGGCTGTTGCCGATCAGCTGCACGCCCTCGGCGGCTTGCTCGACGATGTGACGGTGCCGCGACAGCAACTGCTCGAACTGCTGCGTGTTCTCCAGGGCAATCGCGGCGTGCGCGGCCAGCTCGACCAGAGCCCGTTCGTCGTCCGTCGAAAAATCGCCGGCCAGCTTGTTGATCACTTCGAAGGCGCCGAACAGCTCGCCGTTGCCGCCGCGCAGCGGCACGCACAGCAGAGTGCGCGTTTGATAGCCCAAGTCCCGATCGACTTGGCGATTGATCTGTGCCTGCTCGGTGGCATTGACGCGGCGTGGCTCGCCGCCATGGACAACCTGGCCGACCACGCCCGAGTCGTCGGGAATTCGCAGTTCGCCCCCTTTGACTCCCAAGGCCGGCCGGCCGACCAGCGTGTGGTTCGGGCGGTCCCAGAGAAAGATGCTGGCTCGATCGGCCTTCAACAGCTTCGTGGCCGCCTCGGCCATTTGCACCAACAGCGGCTCCATTTCGTTGGTCTGGTTCCACTGGCTGGCAATCGACAAGATGGCTTCCAGCCGCTCGATGCGCCGCCGCTGCTGCTCGCGAGTGCGGGCCGCATCCAGCGCGGCGCCTAAGACTGTCGCCAGCGCCGCGATTTTCGCAAGCGGCGGGTGGGGCATGTGGCTCGGCGAAAAATACAACAGAAGCACTTCGCCCGAGGCCGCGTGCAGCGCCAGCGGCACGGCGACCCAGCTGCCGTCGACGGCCGCTCGCTCACGATCCAACGCGTCAGCCACCAGCGCCAAGGGGACGCTTTGGGACGGTCCGAATTCGGCCAGCCGGTTACATTGGCCCGCTTCGAGCGCCGCCACGCTGGCAAAGTCGGCGCCGGCGGCTGGCAACACAAGCGGCAGAGCGGCGCTCAAAAAACCCAAGGCCGTCTCGCCGCGATTGGCGCGCCAGAAAAGGTCGGCCGAGAAGGCCGCCAACTCGGGCTGAGTACGCAAGTTGTCCAGGCCGTACGGGCTGTCGACGGCCGAGGCCTGCACAGTTTTCGGATGGTCGGCGGAAGTGGCCATGGCGATTGGCGAGTCAGCGGCTGTCGTCACAACCGGACGACATGTAATCAATTCCACTTGTGGAAGTCTAGCTCACTGTAGTCGTTTCGACCACTGCGATCGTCTCTTATTGGGTACGCATCCGGAGCGAAACAGGTCATATCGATCTCGGATTTGTGGGTAACAGGTCGATTTTGTGCCCCGCGGGTCCAGAACTAGCGGTTGCCCCTGCCGTGGGGCCGGGCTGGAAGGTGCTGGATCGGTCCCGGTGCCAATCTTACGCCAGCGAGGGGTGCGGGTGGCAAGCGCCGGGGATTGGCAGGCTGGGACGCCGGGCGGATCGGCCTGGGCTGAAGGGAGCCGCCGGGGGCGCCACAAGGCCCGCCGACGATCAATTATCCGGAATGACGACGATCTCGTTGCCCTGTATCGTCGAGAGCTGTTGGTAAAGCAGCATGTCGATGGCTTCGTACAAGAAGTGCACGGAACCGTCGGCAAACAGGAAATTGCAGCCGCTGGAATGATCGCTGCGAAAGTTGGGAGTCAGATGGAAGCCGTCGGCGGTAGTCGGTCCGCGAGTGCCGGGCGCGCTGAACTGGCTTTTGTCGCAATTCTCCAAACTCGACTCGTCGGCCATCGAATTGGTGACCGGAGACTTGTTCATCGGCTCTAAGGTGCAGGCCATAATGTTGGCCCAGTAGAAGCCCAGCATCAGCTGAACCCGCTGGGGCGTGGGTCCCGCGATGTCCCAGGCCTGCCAGGCCAGCGGCTGTTCGCCGGCGGCGTCGGTGGGCGCCAACTTCGTTCGTTGATTAAAATAGACGGGCGGGCTGACGCCATAATTCCAAACGGTTTCCCTGGGCTTCGCCGCGGCCACGGGCCAGTTCGGTCCGTAAGTGGCTTCACCCATGGCGATCGTGTTGCTCAATCCGTCGGTTATCTTTCGCGGGTTGACCGCCCATTGAAAATCGAACAAGCCGCGCTCGCTGACGGGCACCCACGGCGGGCCCGGTGGACCAAAGCTCGGCCCGTGACACCAGGCATCGGTAACGCCCTTGGACAAGGCATAGGTCGTTGTTCCCAGGGCGGTATAGTTATTGACGGCGCCGGCCACGAGAATCGACGTGAGCACTTTGTTCCTGACGGGATTCTCGCCGCCGTAGGAGGGACAAACAAAGACCGGAATCGCGGCGGCCACGACGTCGGGCCGTTGTTTGTGCCAGGCCTTGTTCGAGTTGTACAGGTTTTTCAGTGAAGCCTCTTCGAAGTAGGGGAGCAACATCGTGTGCCCGCTCGCGTACAGCGTGTCGAGAGCTATCGGGACGCCGAAACATCCGCCGGACGGAAACGTTTTGACCGTGGTTTGATAATTGTGCAGCGCGATACCGAACTGTTTGAGATTGTTGATGCAACTCGCGCGGCGGGCTGCCTCGCGCGCGGCTTGAATGGCGGGCAGCAACAACGCCACCAGGACGCCGATGATGGCGATCACAACCAATAACTCGACGAGAGTGAATGCTCGCGGTGTGGTCCTCATCGTTCCCATCCTCGAGCGTCGCTTCGAATTAATGGCGATCGTGGGTGCCTCGGATCGCGTCCTACTCCGGAATCACCACGATCTCGTTACCCTGCATCGTCGAGAGCTGCTGGTAGAGCAGCATGTCGATGGTGTCGCTCAAAAAATGCACGGAGCTGTCGGCAAAGAGGAAATTGGCGCCGCCGGAGTGATCGCTACGGTAATTCGGAGCCACGTGCAAGCCCATCGTCGTCTGGGTGCCGCGCGTGCCGGGGCGCTCGGTTGGCTCTTGTTGCAGTTATCGAGCCCGCCATCATCGGCCATCGCCTGCGTGACGGGAGTCTTGTTCATCGGTTCCAGCGTGCAGGCCATCACGCTGCCCCAAGTGAAAGGGGCAATCGCCAGGAGCGATCGGTAGGACGGCCCCGCGACGTCCCAGGCCTGCCAGGCAACGCGCACCTGGCCTGACGTGTCGGGCGCTTGCTGATAAGTCCGTTGTTCATCCAGCGCGGTCACTGCGACGTTCCAAACCCGGTCGGTGGCCTTCGCATCGCACAGGGGCCAACTGGGCCCGTACGCGGCTTCGCCCATCGCGATCGTATTGCTCAGGCCGTCGGTAACCTTGCGGGCGTTGACAGCCCATTGAAAGTCGTACATTCCCCGTTCGGTGATGGGCACCTTCGGTGGACCGGGCGGTGAATAGTTCCCGACGTAGCACCACGCGTCGGTAACGCCTTTGCAAAAAGCATAGGTCGTCGTTCCCACGAACACATAGTTGACGGACAGGCCCGCGGTAAGCAGCGTGGAAAAGAGCTTGTCATTCATCGGGTTGTCGCCCGAGTTGGAGGGGCAAACAAAGACCGGGATTACCGTCGCCACCACGCTCGGCCGCTGGCGGTCCCACGGCTTGCCTTTATCGTACAGGCCAATCAAGCTCGCCTCTTCGAGATAGGGCAGCAGCATGGTATGCGGGCCGGCATAAAGCGTCTCGATCGACGGGGGCGGCGGGGAGACGAAACAGCCGCCGGGAGGAAACGTCCTGAGCGAGTCGTGATAGTTATGTAGAGAGATTCCGAATTGCTTGAGATTGTTGATGCAGCTTGAACGACGGGCCGCCTCGCGCGCGGCTTGGATCGCCGGCAGCAACATCGCCACCAAGACGCCAATGATCGCGATGACCACCAGCAACTCGACGAGAGTAAAAGCGCGCGACTTGATCCTCATGTTTCCGCCCTTGCTTCTGGATCGCCAGCTACCCTCTGACGATTGTACCCGACTGTGGCCGGGGTTTGCATCAAATATCGGGCTCAGCGCCGATTTTCGTCGCTGAATCCATTCTCGCCGGCCACCCACCAGCGACCGCGATGCCACCGGGGCAGCCAAAGGCCTATTCTCCGAAACGGCCGGAAGCGGTATCTTCTCGCTTGGGGCCCGCCGCCGTACCGGGGCGCGTCCGATCGGCCACCATGAATGCGTGACACGCAGCGCGTCTGGCTTCCGCCTTGGCGGGACCGTCGAGTCTGTTGGGGGCCGGCCGCGTCGAACGGATCATCCGGATCTTGATTGAGGAGAAACGCCGTGGGCCTATTCGAGGGCAAAAAGGGGTTGATTTTGGGGGTGGCCAACGACCATTCGATCGCCTGGGCGATCGCCCAGCAGGTGATGGCGGAAGGCGGCCTATGCGGCTTTACCCACCTGCCCGATCGACCCGACGACGATCGTCAGCGAAACCGCCGCCGCGTGGCCATGCTCACCGACGCCTGCCCGAACGCCAAATTCCTGATCCCGCTCGACGTTTCGAGCGATGAGCAGATTAAGGCCGTGATGGACACCGCCGCCAGCGAGTTCGGCAAGCTCGATTTCCTGTTGCATGCGATCGCGTTCGCCTCGATGGAAGACCTGAAACGCGACACCATCGAGACCAGCCGGGCCGGCTTCCTGATGGCCATGGAAATCAGCGCCTATAGTCTGCTGGCGGTGTGCAGCGCCGCGCGCCCGGTCCTCAACGATCATGCAGCCATCGCCACGATGACCTATTTCGGCGGCGAGAAAGCAGTGCCCGGCTACAACGTGATGGGCATCTGCAAAGCGGCCCTGGATTCGATTGTGAAGTACCTGGCTTACGATCTGGGTCCACGCGGAATTCGCGTCAACGCCCTGAGCGCCGGACCGATGCGCACGCTGGCCGGACGCGGGGCGGGTGTGGACGACATGCTGAATCTGTACGAAAAGATGGCCCCGCTGGGCCGTAACCTCACCCACGAGGAAGTCGGCCGCACCGGCAGCTTCCTGCTATCGAGCATGTCCGAGGGCATCACCGGCGAGATTCTGCACGTCGACTGCGGCTACAACATCATGGGTACGCCCGGCCGGCTGCTCCAAGGGTACAAGCCGTGAACCTCGACGAAAGCGATGCGACGCCGCGCGTCGAGATCGCGGTCGCAGTCGTCCAGCGTGCCGGCCGGTTTCTGATCGGCCTGCGGCCGGCCGACGTGGTGCTAGGGGGCTATTGGGAATTTCCCGGCGGCAAGATCGCACCCGGCGAAACACCCCAGGAAGCGGCAATTCGCGAGTGCCTGGAGGAGACCGGCGTCGAGGTGCGCATCACCGGCAGCTATGCGAGTGTAGCGCACGACTATCCGCATGCCCGCGTGCAGTTGCATTTTCTTGCCTGCGAGCCGGTCGAACAACATGCAGCGTTGCCGCCCCGTTTTCGCTGGGTGAGCAGGACCGAACTGGGCGAATATCAATTTCCGCCCGCTAACGCTGCGTTGCTTGAATTGATTGCCAGCCAGGCCGCCGGTTAGCGACTCCATTGCGCAGAAAAAAGAGCCACTCACCAACGCGGGTGGCTCCCTTTTTTGGTTACAGGCGATCGATTCGTTGCGATTCTTGGGTCAGCCTTATGCGGTCCTCTTTCGGCGGCGCCAAGCCGCGCCAAGCACGCCGATTCCGCCGAGGCCCAGCAAAATCATGCTGCCCGGCTCGGGAGTCTGAAACAGTTGCCCGCGGATTTCTCCGGAGGGAAAGACCTGGCTTGTGACCCGGACGTAGGTGTTGCCGGCGAGCATGTCGGTGATCTGCGGGGCAGTCAACGTGAGCAGGCCGCTGAACGTGCCGGTCGCCGCGCCGGGTGTGTCGTTGGTCAAGGCGCCGATGAGCGGTCCGTTTATCCCCGCGGCGGCATCATTGATGAAGATCGAGAATGAGCCGCCGAGCAGATCCTGGTAACTGCCGGCGACGATCGTGAAATTGCCGTTCGAATCGTCGAGCGAGGCGTCGAGACTGCCGAATGCCGGAGAAGCATTGGGCGGAACCGTTTGAAGGCCGTCGAGATCGGCATGGAATGTTTCGATGTTCGCGCGGACTGACGAAATGCAGGCGAGAAGCGCGAACGCAGCGACGGGGAGCAGACGGGATCGATTCATGAGCGGCACCTCTCAAAAAGGGCGGGCGATGATGGCATCCCCGGTCGTGCCGCGCGCCTTCGGCGTTCCCGAGTGCCAGCAGTGTATGTAACTGGCCCGCCGGAAGTCAAGGAATTTCGCGGACTTGTGCGTCCTAATTTCTCTAAGCCCAGTTGGCCCTCCTCGCGGCTCCACCCGGGGGCCCGCTGGAATGTGGTTCGGGGGGCAATCGAAAATGGGCTAGGTTCGATTTCGGGAATCCGGGTAAAATCTACAAAGTTTGAGGCTCTCCGGAGTTGTGTGGTCATGGCGGCCCGAGTAGTTCCGGCGCTGGCAAAAGTTTGTCGGTTCAAGAGTTTAGAGTCGAACGTGCGGCCTGGCCGCCGGGAATGGCTCGAAAGTTGCGTGCGAATCGTGACGGCTACAAGGATGTAGTCCGGGTTCCTGTTATTTAGGAGCAAAGTCGAGCATGGAAGCTCATCTCTTGCGGTGCGCCGTGCTGGTCGCCGCCTTGGCCTCGATGGGTGCGAGTTATCGCACGGACAATTTCATCGTCAACGCGCCGACACCCGAGATTGCCGAGCAGATTGGCCGAGCAGCCGAAAAATACCGCCACGACCTGGCCGTGGACTGGCTGGGCCATGAGATGGCCAACTGGGGCCAGCCGTGCCCGATCACGGTCCAAGTCGGCGATCATCTGGGAGCCGGAGGCGCGACCAGCTTTGTTTTCGAGCATGGCCAGGTATTCGGCTGGCGGATGACCATTCAAGGCTCGCTGGTGCGGATTCTCGATTCGGTTTTGCCGCACGAAGTGACGCACACCGTGTTCGCCACGCACTTTCGCCGGCCGCTGCCCCGTTGGGCCGACGAAGGGGCTTGCACCACGGTCGAGCACCAAAGCGAGCGCTCCAAGCAGCAGACCATGCTGGTCGACTTCCTGCGCACGCAACGCGGCATTGCCTTCAGCCAGATGTTCGCCATGCGGGAATATCCCCGCGACGTGATGCCCTTATATTCGCAGGGCTATTCCGTAGCCCGCTACCTGATCGCCCAAGGGGGCAAACACAAGTTCCTCGAATTCCTGGCCGACGGAATGCGCGACGAAAACTGGAGCCGGGCCACGCAGCAACACTATGGCCAGCCGAACCTGGCGGCGCTGCAAAACGAATGGCTGGCCTGGGTGCGCAAGGGAAGCCCGGCGCTGGCGGTGAAAGACAGCGCGACGCTGGTGGCCGTCAAGGCGCCGGATGCCGGCCGGGGCGGCGCGCGACCCGCAGCCAACCTGGCCCATCGCGGGCGAAGTGCTGAGCCCAGATCGGCAAGCGGGCCGGGGCCGAGTTCGGACTCGGCCGACGAACCAAGCGTCTATGCCTTGGCCGCGACTTCAAAAGATGCACTGAAAGGCCCAGTGACGCGGCCGGTCAGCGACTGGCACGCGCCGCGCGACTCCGACTTGCCGGGCCCGACCGAGGACGAGCCGGCCGCAACACCCGACGAAGAATCGCAGCCGGCCCAACACCAGGTGACGCGGCCCCAGCCGGCACAATCGGCGCGGCAAGTGATCTTGGAGTGGAGCCGGCCGAACACGAACTGACCATCTCCGTTCGGGCAGAGGGGGACAGTCCCATTTTGCTGCGGAGACTCCGCAAAATCGGGACAGTCCCCAGCGGTATTCCAGGTCCTCAATTCTCGGCGAAGAAGTACCGCGTCAGGTGATAGAACACCGGCGCGGCGAAGCAGATCGAGTCGATGCGGTCCAGCACGCCGCCGTGGCCGACCACCAGCGTGCCGTAATCCTTCACGCCGCGGTCGCGCTTGATGGCCGACATGGTCATTCCGCCGGCAAAGCCCATCACTGAGATCACGACCGACATGCCGGCCGCCTCCCAGGGCTCGAACGGCGTGGCCCACCACAGCGCCGTGCCGATCAGCGTGGCGCTGGCCACGCCGCCGAAGAATCCTTCCCAGGTGCGGTTGGGGCTGATCGTGGGGGTGATCAGGTGCTCGCCCAGCAGCTTGCCCCAGGCGTATTGCAGCACGTCGTTGAGCTGCACGATCAGCACGAAGAAGAACAGCAGCAGGGCGTTTTGCCCTTCGTAGTTCTTGATGTGCAAGCTCAACAGGGCCGGCGCGTAGCTCAGGCAGTACACGCAGACCATCAGCCCGGCTTGAATCTTGGCCGTCCGCTCCAGAAAGCGCTTGTAGTCGCCGGCCAGCGCCACGCGCGCGGGAATGAACAAGAACGCGTACACTGGAATCAACACGCTGAACAAGCCGTACTGCCGCGTGCCCATGCCGACCAGCACGTATTGCAGCGGCGTGAACAGAAAGAACACCCAAAACAGCGTGCGATGATCGCCCAGCCGCGTGGGCGTGAGCGTGATGAACTCGCGCAGGGCCCAAAACGAAATCAGGCCGAACAGCACCACGGTCGCTTGAACGATGCTGGGCCGAGCAAGAACGCCGCCGCCAGCACGGTGCACATCAGCCACCAGGCGCGAATCCGCAAATTGAAGCTCTCGACCAACGCCGGGTTGAGCCCGATGTCGGGCTGGGCTTTCAGCCGCTGGCCAATCGTCGTGGCGGCGGCCAGAATCGCCAGCACGCCACCGACCAGACTCAAGGTGCGGACATCGTCGAGCATGATTACCTGGGTGGTTGTGGTCTACTCTCGTTGAGGCGCATTTGCGGCGGCGCGTGGGTTCAAAGATCTTTCAGTCGGCGAACGGCTTCGCGGGCCCGGGTGAGAAACTCGACCTTCGGCTCGCCCGCTTCCAGCCACATGGGCGGGCCGAACGTGAGCAGGCTCAACAGCGGCACCGGCAGGAACTCGCCTCGCGGCAACACGCGGTTCAGATTATCGATGTGCACCGGCACCAATTCCAGGTCGGGCCGCTTCTTGCCAGATAATACAGCCCGCTCTTGAACTCGCCGATGTCCGACGCCGGTGTTGCGGCTCCCTTCGGGAAACACGATCAGCGATTGCCGGTTGCCGATCTCGCGAAGCATCAAGTCGACCGGGCTTTGGTGCACCTTGATGTCGGTGCGGTCGATCAGCAGCGCGTTGAACGTGCGGGCCATGTAGCGGCGTACGGCCCCTTTTTCCCAGTAATCCTTGGCCGCCACCGGCCGCGTCAGCGCGCGCAACGCCGAGGGCAACGCCGACCACAGAACGATCGAGTCCAGGTGGCTCGTGTGGTTGGCGAAATAGACGCGCTGGCACGTATCGGGCTGGCAGTCGATCCAGCGCACGCTGGCGCCGCTCAGAATTCGGGCAATCGCAGCCAATAACGGGCCGGTCATCGTGAATGGAAGCGTCCGGGGACCCATCAAGGTGGCACGAAACAAGAACCAGCGCAGTCGAGCAGGCTGCCGCGGCCGGATTGCCCGACGGGCCGCGCGTGGCGGGGCGCATCACCCAAGAGTGGGCAACCACGGCCGCCAGACCGTGGCTCGACCACGGGCATAATATCTTGGAAGCGCCGCCGGGCAAAGCCCGGGCCCCCCTCCCATCCGTTGGTAGCCTGCGGCGGGCACCACGCCACAGGGATGGCTGCAATCGGCCGTATTTTACGGCAAGGTGGCAGTGCGACGGCTCGATTCTTCCGCCGGCAACGACCTTGCGGCTGTGGCCAATCGGGCCGTTTCGCACTTTCGAGTATAGATTCCGGCAATCAACTCCTCGTAGCCGGCGACCATCCGCTCGAGCGACCATCGCTCGACCACGGCCGTCCTGCCGGCCTCGCCCAACCGCGCCGCAAGCTGCGGATTGGACAGCAGCTCGGTCACGCGATCGGCCACCTGGGCTTCGTCGTTCGGCTCGGTCAAAAAGCCAGTCTGCCGATCGATCACGCTCTCGGCGATCGACCCCACGCGCGGCGCGACCACTGGCTTGCCGCTGGCCATCGCTTCCAAAATCGACACCGGGTTGGCTTCGATCCGCGAGGTGAGCACGAACAGGTCGAGCGCCGAAAGCAGCCGCGGAATGTCATCGCGAGTGCCCAAGAACTTAACCGCGTCGGCCAGGTCGAGTTCGGCGGCAAGCTGCTCCAGCCGGGGCCGCTCGGGGCCGTCGCCGACGATCAAAAAGCGGGCTGCAGGAATTTGTATTCGCACACGCGCCGCCGCGCGTAAGAACAGGTCGTGATTCTTCTCCGGTCGCAGTGCCGCCACAATGCCGACCACCGGCGCCGCGGCGCTCAGCCCGAGTTCGCGCCGCGCCGTCGCGCTGTCGCCCGTGGGATGAAAGCGTTGGGCGTCGACTCCATTGGGGATGACGTTCACCTTGTCCGCTGGAAAACGCTCGACTTCGGTCAGGTGCCGGGCGTGCGCTTCGGCCACGCCGATGAAGCCGTCGGTCCAGCGCGTCAACAGCCGCAGGCGATTGAGACGTCCAATCGCGTCGGGCCAGCCGGTCGAATGCAGCGCGCACAAGACCACCGGCACGCGGGCACTCCGCGCCGCCAAGCGTCCCCAAAACATCTTGTCGCCGGCGCCGACCGTGACTACGGCATCGATGCGCTGGTCGCGAAACAGTTTGGCCAGCCGCGGCAGTACACCCAGATCGTACTTGCCTCGGATCAGATCGTGAAACGCGGGAACTTCGGCGGCCAACGATTCGCCCAGCGGTCCCAGCGACTTCAGGCAGCACAGCGACGGCAGGAACCGCTCGCGGTCGAGGCCCCGAATCAAGTTGACCAGCAACGTCTCGGCGCCCCCACCGGCATCGACGTGATCAAGAACATCACGCGCAGCGGACCACGATCAGCCGGCAAAATCAATTTCCGATCGCGACGTGCCATGAGTCGACTCCTTGTTGGTTGCAATTGGATTTTCCGGCGGGCGATTATCGCGACGCGGCGCGTGCCGAGCCGCGGCTCGACCATTTCGAGCGCAAATCGCGCCACTGCCGCCGGCCGTTCGACAGCGCCGCGCAGATGTTGTTTTTCTTCCTCGATCAACACGCGATGGCCAGCCGCGGCCACCACGACGATGGCGGCCAGCACCGCCAACGCCGGCCACGGCCCAAACGACAGCGAGATGGGAGCCAACGACAGAATCCACGTCCCCAAGTCGACGTGCATTCCGTGCCATTGGCTGAAGACGTATATCAACACGAGCGCGACCAGGTTGGCCGCCGTCGTAGCCCACACGGCTCCTTCCAGGCCGAAGCGCGGCAGCAGCAGCAGGTTGCAACCGATGTTCAGGAAGAGTCCCAACAACAGCGCGAAACTGCTCAAGCCGGGCCGTTCGGCGCACCACAGATAGTTTTGCGCCACGGCGATCGTGCCGAACCAGGCACAATAGGCCAAGGTCCAGGGAAGCACCGCCAGGCCACCGGCGAATTTGTTTTGAAAACCGTATTCGAACAACAGCGGCGCGACGAACAGCACCGCGATCGAGGCGGCAAAAAGAGATCCCAGCAGCACCTTGAGCACCATGTTCAGCCGGCGAACCACGGCGTCGCGGCGACCCATCTCCCAGTCGTGGCTCAGGTGCGGCGTGATCATCGAACCCAACAGCGCTGCCACGGCCACGAACAATAGCGGTACGATCCGCGAGCTGTGATACTCGCCGACTTGCCGCAGCGCTTCGTTGACTTCCATGCCGCTGTGATGAACGATCATATAGCGATCGATCACTTCGAACAGGTTGGCCAACAGGTTCGTGACCCAGACCCAGATCGCGAACGGCACGAGCTTGGCCCAGAATGTCGACTGCGCCACGGGCTGCGTGGACGGCGGCTCGTCGGCGGCCAACTCGCGCATCCAGGTGATGGCTCCGGCCGTCGACAGCAGCGTGGCCAGGGCGTAGGCGATGATCACGCTGGTGGCGCCCGCGGCCCACGTGGCCAGCAGTCCCAAGCTGATCAACGCGAATCCAAGGCTTTGCACGAACTGCAACGCGGTGACGATTCGATATCGGCGGACGGCGATGAACAGCGCCACCAGAAAATTCTGCAGGATCATGGCGGCCATGCACAAGGCTACCCACACCACCGTGCCGGCCTTGTCGGTGGATCCAAAAATCAACTCCGAAAACCAATTCCGCGCGACGATCACCAGCACCGTGGCCGCGATTCCCATCACACCGCACACCCAGGCCGTGCGCTTCAAAAACGTGTGAAATTGATTGCGGTGGCGAAAATACTCTACATATCGGCCGAACGCGCCGGGCAAACCAAGCACGGCCAGCGGCGGCGCCAGGTTCAAAAAGCCAAACGCGACGTCCCACTGCCCCAACTGCTCCGGCTCCAGCCAGCGGCAAAACAGGACTCCCCGGCCGAATCCGATCAGGCGCTGCGCCACAGTCATCACCAGCAAGATCACCACGCTGGCGGCCAACGTGTCTCCCATCGGGCGAGCGCGGACCATCGCTTCGGCCGCGGACCCTTCGACGGCCGGCTCTTGCGGGATGGGTTCTTCTTCGAGGACAAGACTCACGTGCAGGCTCCGTGGGTCGCTTCGATGAGTGCTTCGGGCAGTTCGAGCTGGTACTCGTAGCGCGCGATCGATCGCAGCTTTCGCGGGTCGATTGTGGTCCAGTTCTTCAGCCGAATCAGGTCGTCGTCGACGTGAATCCGCTGCAAGTGAAACGGGTCATTGCCGGGAAAGTTGAACCCACCGTAGGCCGAGCAGATGCCCTCATAGCCGGCCGCTTGTGCCATGCGAAACGCATCGCCGCTGAGGTTGGCGTGCTGGCCGTAGGGAAATGCGAAGTAGCGAATCGGCTGGCCGGTCAGCTCTTGCAATTCATGCCGCCCGACGACGATTTCTTCGTAAAGCCGGTCTTTGTCGGTCAAGCGTCCCAGGTCGGCGTGAGTTCGGGTGTGGGCGCCGATTTCGACGCCCGCGCGGGCCAGTTCGCAAATCTGTTTGGGAGTGTTCGGCGCCAGCGGAAATCCGCGGGCGACGTCGTGCGGAAACGGCAAGCCTTGAAGAATGTGGCGCGTGGATACGAAGTAGGTGCAGGGAATTCGCCGCTCGATGAGCAGTGGCAATGCCGCGCGGCAGTTGTCGGCATACCCATCGTCGAACGTAATTGCCACGCAGGGTCGATCGATGCGGCCGCTTCGCAGTCGGCGCTGGGCCTCGGCCAGCGAGACGATTTCGAGATGCCGCGACAGCCAACGAATCTGCCGCGTAAACGCGCGGGCCGACGTCGTCCAGGGATTGGGGTGCTCGTCGGCGATGCGATGATAGAACAGCACCATGACCGGCGCGCGGCCGCGGGCTTGAAGCCGCGCATTGCGACTCGCTCGAGCCGGGTACGAGCCGTAATAGTATAGATTCAAGAGCAACTGCTTCCAAACGGGCATCGATTTATCCTTTGCTTCGCGACAGCAATCGCCGTCCCCATTTTTTCGCGGCCACGCACCCGCGCGACGTGGCCCAGCGTGCTCGGGCCGAAGCGCCACGTCCGACAACCCGCACCCGGACCAGCGGCCGGGCCACGGCTTGCCACGACGTCTTGTACGACTCGTCGCCGCGCAAGAAATCGTAATTGCGATACCCTTCTTCGATCGCCAGCCACAGCGACACCGCCAGGCTGACCCAACCGGGGCTCTCGGAAGCAAGCTCCGGCTCGAAGCCACCTTGGTAGTAGTAGACCGTGTCTCCGCCGACGAAGCCGTAATCGGCCGACATCGGACGTTCATCCAGTTCGGTCCACAGCAGCCGCAATTTGCCGAGGGCCAGAAAACGGCCAGCCACTTCGCGATGAAACTCCGTAAACCGCCGTGACGTGAAACAGCCCGGCTGCGACAGGCTGCGGCGGCGCTTCTGATGCAAGTCGATGAGCACCTCGAAGCCGCGCCGCAGCTCGTCCTCGGTTTCGACCCGGTGGACAGTGCCGCGGCCACTGTCCATGGTGCGCCGTAACCGTGCCCGAGTGCGCTCGCGTCGCGACTTGCTAAGCGTGGCCAGGAACTGCTCCCAATCGTCAGGCAGTGCGGTCCGCCAGCAGTTCAAATCGGATTGCCGATCGAGCAGGTGCCCGAGCTCGGCCAGCCGGGCGCCTAGGCTGTCGATAGCCGCATCGGACTTTTCAACGCCCGTCAAGTCGAGCAGGTCCCACTCCCCTGCTCCCTCGTTGGCCAACCAGTCGGCGACGCGCCGGCCAACTTGCGGCCTCAAATCATCGGGACACAGGATCGTGAGATAGTCGGGGCAGATCTCGCCGGAGCCGAGAAAACGCACGACGCGCCCGCGGGCGATCGACGACTCGACGTACCATGGCGCAATGCCGACCACTTCACCCTGTTCGTCGGTCACCAGCAGCGTGAACAGTTCGCAGCCACTGTCTCGGTAGTGTCGCCACCAGGAGTCCGTCCACTCCCAAGTCCGGAAGGGGACGTCCTCGGACAACTCGTTCCAGCGCGGCGCGAGTTCGCGCAGTTGGGCTTCGTCGCGAACAACGGCCAGTTCGAGCGACGTGGCGTCGAGCGGAATGGCATGAAGCGTCATTTTGCTGGTCTCGCGAGTAGTGAGAGTAGTAATGAGATGGACCTTAGCGCGTCGCGACTCCCGAAAACTTCAAACCATGCTGGATCCAGCGTTTCACGTTTCCGCCGGCAAGCAGAAGGCTGTGTCGCAAGCGGGCGCCCGGCGTGTCGGAGACAACGCGAATGTCGTGGGTCGGGCGCGGCTGGGCGCGCCAGTGCGCTTTGTACAGCTCGTCGCCTCGCAAAAAGTCGAACGCGCGGCGGCCTTCGAGAATGGCCTGTTTGAGCGTGACCATGGTGATCAGCCGGCCCGGCTCGTACTCGAGTGCTTCAGGCTCGATTCCCGATTGGTAGGCGTACACCACGCCGTCGCCCAGCACTTGAAACTCGACGGCCACGGCGCGACCGTCAACCTCGAGCCACACCAGCCGCAAATTGCCCGAGCGCAGCAACCGCTGCGCAGTGTCCACGTGAAAGGCGGCGAATTGCGTCGACGAAAAGCAGCCACGCTCGCCCAGACTCTCTCGGCGCCGTTGGTGCAATTGCACCAGCAGTTGCAGACCTCGGTCCAACGCCTCATCGTCGTTTGCCAGATGCAGCCGAGCCCGCGACGTTCGGAAATAATTTCGCTCCAGCCGACGGAGCTGTTTGCGATGCGATTTCGAAAGCGTGGCCAGATACGTGTCCCAATCGCCAGGCAGCTTCACTCGCCAGCAGCTCGATCGGGCGCGACGATGCACGAGTTTTCCGCGGACGGTGAGGTGCTCAACGAATCGCGCCACGGTCTTGTCGCCCGCGTCGACGCCGTTCAGCTCGAGCAAGTCCCAGTCGTTTCGCTCGCCGTCCAATCCGTCGGCCGCCGCGCATAGCCAATCGGCCAGTGCCGCGGTGACTTCCTCCTCGCGTCCCCGCGCGCACAATACCGTCAGGTAATCGGAACAAACTTCGCCCGAGCCCAAAAATCGAATCGCCGTGCGTCGCGTCTCACCACTCTCCCGGTACCAGGGCGCCAGGCCCACCAGACGCGCGTGGCGATCGAAGGCGGCGAGCATATACAGCTCTTTGCCGGGTCCGGCGCCGTAGCAGCGCCACCAGCTTTCGAGCCACTCGAAACTGCGAAACGGCACGCCGGCGGCCAAGGCGTTCGAGGCCGTGCGCAGCGCCACCCATTCGCGGGTGCTCGAAAACCGTTCGACTCGGATAGCAGGCGTCCTGGTCATGTTGCACTTCGTCGCCGAAAAAACGACCGCCGACTACGAGTTGGCCGACTACGAGTTGACAGTGCGAGCGCATCCAAAGCGGCAGAGTTGCCGAATCGGTTCGCGCACATGTCGCTGGCTCGTCAGTGCAACTCTCCCTTACCCTGGGCCAGATGCAAATGCGATTTGCTGCTGCTGGTGCGCGACGGTGCCTCGGAAACTCCACGCGCGGTTGCCAAAACGCCACGCGCCGTAACCGCCGCAAGGGCTGGTAAAGCAGCCACGTCGACCCACGGTAATTCGCATAAACAATTGATTACAAACGACTTACATTATTCGGCACGGAGCTGCGATCGTCGAATTCGCGCGATTGGGCATTGAGTTTGCAAACCAAGGCCTGCGGCACCGCAATCCCCTTCGACCTCGCAATAGGCATTTGCAGCATGGCACACGAAACGATCCATCCCCGCGACGTGGTACGAGCGATTACACGACATCCCCTGCGACTGGTTGTGCCGGTCGTGGCGCTGACGTTGTTGGCCGCGATCTACTCCCTGTGCGCAGCACCACGTGGGAAGCGGCGCAGGCCTTGGTTGTCCGCGACGAAGCGGGCGATCGGCTCAGCCGGCCCGGCACGTTCACGCACGCCGACGAAATGAAGACTTCGCAAGAGACCGTGTTCGAATTGGCCCGCAGCCGGGGCGTAATCTGGAAGGCGCTGGCCGAGGTCGGCCCGCCGGCCGGCTATCCCGCGTCGGCCGCCTGGCCCACCAACGAAGATCTGGAAGCCCTGCAAGCCAAGGTCAAAGTCACTCCTCCCAAAGGCGCGGAATTCGGCAAGACCGAGGTCTTCTATTTGAAGGTGCAGGATTCAGATCAGCAGCGTGCGGTGGACCTGGCCTCGGCCGTGTGCCGTCAGTTGCAGCATCGTTTTTCGGAATTGCGTGAATCGAAGGCCCGCAGCACGACCGAAGAGCTGGTCAAGACGGTGAGCCTGTGCAAGAAGACCTGGCGGCCGCGACCAGGTCTCTGCGTGAAATCGAACAACAGGCCGGCGGTGATCTGGCGGAATTGCGGATCCTCAATGAGTCCCCCTCCGGCGACAGCGACTTGCGTCGCACCACGATCGAACTGGAAAAAGAATTGCGGACGCTTCGCGCCATACAGTCCGAAGGCGAAGAGTTTCTCAAACTGTTGACGGCCGCTCAGGACGACGCGACGAAGCTGTTGGCCAGCCCCGGTGTGCTGCTCAAGGCGCAACCCGCCTTAGGACGGCTGAAAGACGGTCTGGTCGACGCCCAGTTGCGCACCGGCCAGTTGTTGGGCACGATGTCGCAAGACCATCCGCTGGTGCAAGGCGCCCTGGCGGCCGAACACGCGATCCGCCAGCAGTTGCACGATGAGATCAGCGTGGCCATTCAAGGCGTCGAAGTCGATCTGCGCGTCAATGCCGAGCGGATGCGGGACCTCGACGAACAGTACCAGGCGCGGCAAGCCCGGTTTGCCCGGCTGGCAGACGTGCGAGCCGAATACGCGAACCTGGTGACTGCCACCAAAAACCGCAGCGAGTCCCTGAAGGCCGTGGAACATGAATTGGCCGAAGCCCGTGCCAGCCAGGCTGCCGCCGGGACCACCAGCCTGATCAACCTGATCGACACACCGGATGCCGGCACTCGGCCGAGCGGCCCGGGCGCAGCACGATCGTGGGCGCCGGATTCGGCGGCGGATGGTTGATCGGCCTGGCGATTGCCTTCTTCTCGGTGCATCCCATTTTCCCCGGAACGGAACCGACTCGCTCGCTGCCGTTCCCCCCGTCGCACCTGATCGATCGGCTGGCCAACCTGAATTTGAAACAAGCTTTGAATCACCTTGCAGGACAGCGAATTCCCCGGCGACAGGTGGCCGGGCAATAACTGCACAACCTCTGGCGGAACCGCCACGGACTACCCCAGGTCCGAGGCGGTTTCGCCGGAAGAGGTTTCGCCGAAAATCCCCACTCTCCATTCGTCGAAGATTCGCGCATCCCCGAGGTTCGAATGCATCGCTCCTACTCCCCCTCCCCCTTCGCAACGCCCCACTTTGCCGACAAGACCGAAGGCAAGCCCGCGCGACCATCGGGCCGCAGCCCCTCGGCGGTCGAGCAGCAATTCGTTGAACAGGAAATCATCTCTCGGCAAGTCATCGAGCGGCCGGCGCCGGACATCGGCCCGCGCACTCGCCGAGTTGACCTGCCCGCGGTTTCGCTGGCCCTGCAGCGCTTTCACGGCGGCCAGACGTTAGTCGAGCCGGCGGGCAACCGCAGCCTGGTCTATTTGGCGGCCAAGCGATTGTTCGACGTCGTTGGCGCGCTGGGGCTAATTGTTCTGCTGTCGCCCTTCATGATCGCGGCCCTTTTGCTGCTGTTGTTCACGACCAAAGGGCGCCCGTTGTTCTTTCAGCAGCGGGTCGGTTTTTGCGGTCGACGCTTTTGGATGATCAAGTTTCGCACGATGCGGCTCGACGCCGAGCAGATGCAGCACGTCGTGGCGAACGAGAAGGACGGTCCGATTTTCAAGAACCGCCGCGACCCTCGCATCACCCGCATCGGCCGCGTTTTGCGCAGCACGAGCATCGACGAGATGCCGCAGTTATTCAACGTGCTCGCGGGCAGCATGTCGCTGGTCGGCCCGCGGCCGCCAGTGGCCAAGGAAGTCGTGAAGTACGAGCCGTGGCAGCGTCGGCGGCTGGCCGTTAAGCCGGGCCTGACGTGCCTGTGGCAGATCAGCGGCCGCAGCGAAATCCAATTCGAACAATGGGTTCGCATGGACCTGTGGTACCTGCGCAACCAGACCTTGCGCACCGATTTGAGCTTGCTGGTTCGCACGCCGGCCAGCGTGATCAGCGGCCGCGGCGCGTACTGACCGCGGCCGACGTGCAAAACTATTAACCGGGGACAACCGAATCATGCATCGTCGCGTCAGCTTGTTTGGTTTCGACATCGATGCGGTAAGAATGTCGGAGGCGGTCTCGCGGATTTATTCGTGGGTTGCCGAGGACGAAGCGAACTGCCGCTTCGTGGTCACTCCCAACGTCGATCACGCGGTGCTGTTTCAGCAGCACGCCGGTTTGCGGCAAGCCTACTCGAATGCCGCGATGGTGCTGGCCGACGGCTTGCCGGTAGTCGCGGCAGCGCGGCTGCTGGGTCGACAATTGCCCGGTCGAGTGGCCGGCAGCGATCTGGCGCCGGCATTGTTCGACGCGGCTGAACAACACGGCGGACTGCGCGTGTTTCTGCTTGGCGCCGCGGAGGGGGTTGCCCAGCGAGCGGCCGCCAAAATGGCTCGCGCTGGCCGCGCGTGCAAGTGGTCGGAACGTACAGCCCCCCGCTGGGCTTCGAGGGCGACGCGGCGGAGAATGATCGCATTCTGGCCCGCATCGCCGCCGCGAAGCCGGACGTGCTCATCGTCGGGCTGGGTGCGCCGAAGCAAGAACTGTGGGTCAACGGCCAGCGTGGCCGCATCGAGGCGCGGTGGCGCTGTGCATCGGCGCCACGATCGATTTTCTGGCCGGCGAAAAAAAGCGTGCGCCCAAGTGGATGCGCAGGGTTGGTCTCGAATGGGTCTATCGGATGGCCAGCGAGCCGCGACGCCTGGTGAGCCGCTATGCACGCGGCGCCTGGGTTTTTCCCCAACTGGTGTGGCGCGAATGGATTGCCGGCCTGCGCGGTCGCACGGTGCCCGGCGCACCGACTGCCGTCTGACGCGATCGACGGCGGGCCGCTACAATCATCGGTCGAGTGCGTGAACTATTCGCCGCGCTTGCCCGAGATTCGCCCGTCAGAGACTCATCGTGCCGCCGAAAAATCTGATATGCGTCGTGGTCGACAGACTCCACGCTGGCATGCTGGGGGCCTACGGCAATAGCTGGATCCACACCGAGCATCTCGACGAGCTGGCTTGTCAGTCGTTTCTGTTTGACCAGGCATACCTCGACTGTCCCCAGTTGGAACGGCTCTATCGGGCCTATTGGCTTGGCTTGCACGCCGCCGGCGACTGCGAACAAACTCGGACTGCTCCCAGTCTCCTGCAAGTGCTGCGCTCCGGCGGTTGGCACACGGCGCTGATCACGGACGAGACGGAAGTGGCCGGAATGCCGCCGGCGGCCGACTTCGCCGAATCGGTGCTAATGGAGTCGCTCGAGGCCGTTGCAACCGCCAACGACCCGTCCGAATCGGGAATGGCGCGACTGTTCGGCGCAGCCACGGCGTGGCTGCAAGCGGCACCGCAGCCGTTTTGTCTGTGGCTGCACGCGCGCGGCATGGGCGCCGCCTGGGACGCGCCGATGGTGCTGCGCAACCAGTATGCCGACGAAGAAGATCCGCCGCCGCCGGAATTCGTCGAAGTTCCCAATCGTTGGTTGGCCGACGATTACGATCCGGACGAACTGTTGGGTGTGACGCACGCCTACGCCGGGCAAGTCTCGCTGCTGGACATGTGCTTGGGTGCGCTCTTGGATCAGCTGCAGCAAACGGGGTTGAACGCGAGCACGCAATTGACGCTGCTTGGGGCGCGTGGGTTTCCGTTGGGCGAGCATTTGCGGATTGGTGTTTGCGACGAAGCGCTGTACAACGAAACCGCTCAAGTCCCCTGGCTGATGCGGTTTCACGACGGCTTGGGCAAACTGCGCGCAGCCAAGCGCTGGTGCAGCCGGCCGACTTACCGGGCACGTTGCTGGATTGGCTCGAGCTCGATCGCGGTGCGCTGGGCTGGGCTACGGCGACGAGCCTGCTGCCGATCATTCGCGACGAAGTCCCGGCGATTCGCGATTTCGCCACGATGATTTCGCGCCATGAAGAAGCGATCCGCACGCCCGCCTGGCTGTTGCGGCAGCCCGAAACGGGCGCGCCCGAGCTGTATGCCAAGCCGGGCGACCGCTGGGAGGTGAGCGAGATCGCCAATCTTTGCCCGGAAATTGTCAACGGGCTGCAAGCGGTATTGGCCCAAGCCGGGCAAATTGGCGAAGCCGGCCAACCGCCGCCGTTGGCCGAATCGCTGGTGCGTGCAATCGATTGAGCCGCTAGCGTCGCTACCAGCACTATAGCGCCGGCTGGTGAGACCTCCAGGCCTGCTGGCACACGGGTTGAATCCGGCATAGGGCGCGGCTGGGCAGCCCGATATAATCCCGCTCCCTTCAACGGGGAATCTCTCGCAGTCCCAACGACTTAACACGCCAGGCACCGATGATCGGACATGGACGTCCGCACGCATCGCGCGCGCCGGTAGCGCGTTTTGCCAGGGCCCTTTCCTGGATGTTTGGCGCTGCGCTTCTGTGGCTGGCAGTGGTACCGTCTTCGCGAGCCATGGCCGCCGAAACCACGTTGCAACTGCGCATTGCCTGGGGTGGCGGAGCGGAGCGCATCTGGCAAGGGTCGATCCGACTGAGCCAGGGCCGCTTCACCGACTTGCAAGCGCTGGGCATCGAAGCGGATGAGCCCGGCTCGATCTGGCTCGATCCGGCGGGTGTCGAGATACGCGAGCGTAGCCTGCGCGCCTACGACGGAGTCGACGTCACGGTGACCGCCGACTTGGACGCGCGGCTCACTGTGGCCCTGGCCGACATGGCCGGCGAGGCCGGCAAGACTGTCGAGATTCCGCTGCGCGACCTGGTCCAGCAATCGCACAGCAGCACGCTCGATTCGGCCGAAAATCGCCTGCTCGTGTCGCGTTCGCCGAGCGATCGGCTGCGGATCAGCTACGGCCGTGAAAATCTGGTCTTTGCGCCGGGTGACAAGTTTCAATTCGAGCTGGGCGCCCACCTGCTCGACGGGGCTGGCACGACCGTGCGGTTCGCGGCCCAGATCGTCACCAGTCCCGGCGGGCAACGGGTCTGGAGTCAGGAGTACGAAGCCGGCGACGTGGGCACCGCGACCTCGATCGAGCTGAAGGTGCCCGAGTTCGAGGGGGTCTACGACCTGGTGATCGACGCGGTGCCGACGCGGTCGCGCGCGGCGCGCCTGCTAAAGCGTCCGATCGCCCAGCGCAAAGTGCAATTGGTCGTGCTCGACAAGCGTCCGCAGGGCGACCTGGGACAAGGTCCGCTGGCGCGCGTCGTCGAGATCAATCCGGTGACTCCCTGGTGGCGCGAACCGGTGCGTAACCTGCCGCTGCCGGGGCTGCGCAAAGGACCGTTGGGCAACGGCGACGCCGCGCCGTGGGAACATCCGACCTTGGGTCCGATGATCCAACTGGGTCCCGGCGGGTCGGGGCCCAACATCAGTTGGGAGGCCTACCCGCTGCCGATCAGCAAGCCCGGGGCCGTGCACGTCCTGGAGATCGAATATCCCAGCGACGTGCCGCAAGCGATGGGCATCAGCGTGATCGAGCCGAACGCGGCTGGCGCGGTGATGCCGATCGGGCTCGACTCGGGGGTTTATGTTTCCGACGAGGACGCCGAAAACACGCCGCAACTGGCCAAGCATCGCGTGCTGTTTTGGCCGCGCACCAAGGCGCCGGTGCTGCTGGTGACCAATCGCCGGCAGGGCTCTCGCGCGGTGTACGGCAAGATCACGGTTTTCAGCACGGCGCATTCGCAATTGGCCGCGTTGGCATTGGGCCGCAACGACGGCGGCGGCATGCTAGGTCCGGCGTTTCCCGGCAACCAGCGTTGCCAGCGGCTGTGGGCCGGATATCTCGATCGTCCGCTATTCGTCGAAAACTTCTGCGCGCCCGAGACGCTCGACACGATCAGCCACCGCAGTCTCGACGACTGGAACACGATCTATCAAGGCGGCATCCGGCTGGTGAAGTATCTCAAGCACGTTGGTTACGGCGGATTGATGATGTCGACGTTTGCCGACGGTAGCACGATCTATCCCAGCCAGATCGTGGAGCCGACGCCGCGCTACGACACCGGAGTGTTTTTCGGAACCGGCCAGGATCCCGATCGCAAGGATGCGTTGGAACTGCTGTTTCGCCTGTTCGATCGAGAAGGCCTGACGTTGATTCCGGCGTTGCACTTCGCCTCGCCCCTGCCGGAGCTTGAGGCCCTGAAGCGCGACGGGGGCCCAGCCGCGGCCGGCATCGAATGGATCGGAGCCGACGGCGCCACCTGGCTGTCGGGCCATGCGCCGCGCCAGGGATTGGGCGCCTACTATAACCTGCTGCATCCGCGCGTTCAGGAGGCGATGCTCAAAGTAGCCCGCGAAGTGATCGCCCGCTATGCCGAACACCCGGCATTTGGCGGGCTGGCCCTGCAGTTGTCGGCCGAGGGCTACGCCCAATTGCCGGGCGACGATTGGGGGTTCGACGATCACACCGTCGCGCATTTCGAAGCCGACACGCAAACGAAAGTGCCGGGAAACGGGCCGGGACGGTTCGCCGCGCGGGCCAAGTTTCTCGGCGGACCGGGCCGCGCGGCGTGGCTGCAATGGCGGGCGGGCGTCGTGGCCGAATTTCATCGCCGCCTGGAAAGCGAGATCCGCACGCGGCGCGAGGGCGCGAAACTCTATCTGGCGGGCGGCACCATGCTCGACAGCCGGCAGACGCAGCTCCGCCTGCGCCCGACCTTGCCCAAGCGCGCCAAGCTGGACGAGACACTCATGGAGCTGGGCATTCGCGCCAAGGATATCGCGACGACGAAGGTATCGTGTTGCTGCGGCCGCAACACCTGAAGCCCACCAGCGGACCGCTGCCGGCGCAGGCCGCCGATTTGGAAATCAATCTCGCGCCGGAAATGGACAAGCTGTTCGCCAACAACCACGAGCAAGCCAGCCTGTTCTATCACGAACCGCAAAAGACCCGCCTGGCCAGCTTCGATCTGAAGAGTCCCTTCGGCGCCGCCAACACGTATACGTGGCTGGTCTCGCAGATGTCTCCCTCGGGCCATCGCAATCGCCGCCGCTTCGTGCACAGTCTGGCCACGCTCGACGCGCAGGCGATGTTCGACGGCGGATGGCTGCTGCCTTTGGGCCAGGAAGAATCGCTCAAGGACATATTGAGCGTCTATCGCCTGCTGCCGGGCAAGCCCTTCGAAACCGTCGGCGGCGAATTTCAGCCTGTCACCATTCGGACGCTGATCCACGAGCGGCAAACGTATGTCTACCTGGTCAACGACTCGCCCTGGGACGTCAACGTATCAACGCAGTTGGAGTTGCCGGCCGAAGCGAAAATGGAGAAGCTTGGCGATAGTCGCGGCATCGCCGCGGTCACCCGGAATGGCAACCTCGGCAGTTGGAAAATCTCACTACGACCCTACGACCTGGTCGCCGCGCGGTTTTCCTCAGCCCCGGTACGCTTGCGCAATCCGACGATTTCGATCTCGGACCAGGTTCGCCACAACCTGCAGCGCCGCATTCAGGATCTGGCGCGCAGAGTCGCCGCGCTGGCAAACCCGCAGCCGTTGGGCGTGCTGGAAAATCCCTATTTCGAGCTCGCCGGGCAAGGCGACCAGATTCGCGGCTGGCTGGCTAGTGTGCCGTCGGGCGCAAGCGTGTCGCTCGACGCACAACAAAAACACGGCGGCGCGCAGTCGCTCAAACTGGTCGGCGACGGCCAGCCGGTAAGCATCGTTAGCACTCCGTTCGCCCCGCCCGTCACCGGCCGGCTGGCCGTAGAAATGTGGCTGCGCGGCGGAACCGGCGGACTACCGTCGGTGCGGATTGCCTTGGAGGGACAACTGCGCGACGGCAAGTTCGATCCTTATGGCATCATTCCGGCCGTGGCCCCGGGCAATGCAGGAGCCGAATGGGTGCGGTACAGTTTCCCGGTCGACGACGTCCCCAGCGAAGGGCTGGCCAACGTCTCGGTCCGGCTGGATCTGCTGTCGGCCGGCGAAGTGTGGGTCGACGACGTGCAGATCTTCGACTTGCCTTTCAACGACGGCGAGCGACTCGAACTCTCGAAACTGATCAGCCTGGCCAGCGTCAAGCTGGAAGCCGGCCAATTGGCCGACTGCTCGCGGCTGCTGGACGGATATTGGCCGCAGTTCTTGCTGGCCAACGTGCCGCTGACCCAGTCACCGATTCCTCTGGCGCAGCGTCCGCGGGCGCGCCTGCGCCTGCCGCGCCGGCGAAGAAACCAACCGTGTTGGAAAACCTCAAGGGCTATCTGCCCAAGCTGCAGCGCTAGGAGGACAAATCGGGCCTGCAGATTGGCGATCAAGGCACGACGTCAGCCTGGGGGCCAACTCATTTGCCGGCTGCCCAATAGATGAAAATGCAAATGATCGACTGACTGCCCCGCGTCCGGTCCGCAATTGACCACCACGCGATATCCGCGATCGAGTTGCAACTGCCGGGCCAGGTTGCGAATCACGATGATCATGTGGCCCACCAGCGCCGCGTCGTCATCGGACAACTGGTCGATCGAGCGAATCTCTTTTTTGGGAATCACGATCACGTGCGTGGGAGCTTGCGGCGCGACGTCGTGAAACGCCAGGCATCGATCATCCTGGTAGACGATGCGGGCCGGGACTTCGCCGTCGATGATGCGTTTGAAGATCGTTTTTTCGGCCATGCCGATCGTCCTTGGTCCCCGGAAAATCCTGATGCTAAGACACCAGCGCGGCCTGATCCATGGGAATGGCTTCGTCGACGAGCAACATAGGGATCTCGTCGACAATGGGGTACAAAAAACTCTGGTCGGCTCGCAGCAATCCGCCGCTGAGCACCTTTTCAAGCTTTTGGCCGGCCCGATTGTGTAACTGTCCCAGGGCGATGGCACGGTTGACTTGGGCTATCAACTCCTTGCTGGCAAGACCCAGCGACGATTGATCTTCCGGACAAACCAACATCTTTAATATGTCATTGCGAATCATCGTTTCTTTCGCGTTAAGGCGTGACCCAGAAGGAAGACGTACGACCAAGCGCGTCGCGGACGGGCATCGAGCGATAGGCGTGCTCCCCCAAGGTGCCGCATCGGGGCTGCCTTTACAAGGGCCCCCATTTGCTTTTTTATGGGTTGCCAACCACGGTAGCCTCAAGCGTTTGTAGAGATCGCACCGATAAAACGACGAGAGGCTGTTCTTCAGTCGAATCAATTCCAGGGGCGGCCGGCTTGGGCCTGTCGAGATCGAAGGCACATCTGGCAGCGGAACACTGCTACGAGAGGGCATGTAAAATGGTCCGAGCTCAATGGATGGCCGCGTCGCTGCTGGCCGGCGCGCTAGTGACGTCCGCCGCGCGGGCGGCCGACGAAATCAAGTACGTTGACGGCCAGGACGGCGTCAAGTATCAGGAAATCACGCAGCGGATTCAACGTCCGATCACCGACACCCGTTACGAGTCGCGCGAGTACACCGCCTACCGCGAACGATATACGACCGACTATCAGGAAGTGCAACGCAACTATCAGGTGGCGGTCACTCAACAGCAATGGGTGCCCGGCTACCAGCGAACGTGGAACGTGTTCGCCCCGCCAGTGCTTTCCTACCGCTTGATGCCGGTCACGCGCATGGAGAACCGCAGTGAGACCGTGCGCGTTCCGGTGACGAAGCGCGAGTTGATTCCCGAACAGCGAGTGCAGCAGGTCCCGGTGACGACGCAGCGGTTGGCGCAAGAGGAACACGTGCACCGCATTCCTGTCGGCCACACGGGCGGCTCGGCGCTGGTAGCCCGCAGCGATGCGGAATCGGGCGGCCGCAAGATGGAAAGCGATCCGCCCAAGACCGGCACCGGCACCTCCGACTGGCGTGGCGGCCTGGAACCACACCGTCCGTAATACGCGTTGAGCGATCGCTTCATCGGGTGCCACTGGCGTCTCGCCAGTGAATCGCGGAGCTGACTCTGATTCGGCACTGGCGAGACGCCGGTGGCACTGCGCAGCTCGGCGGTTTGCAACCCGTAAAAGCGAAAACGCGGAGCAACGTTTGCTCCGCGTTTTGCGTTTTCCGCACGCACCAGCCCGCAGTTCAACCCAGTTCGACCCAGCCCAGCTCAACTCAGTTCGGCGATATTTCGTTTGGGAGGCTGGGTTTTGGCCCGGCGGGACGACTTGGCAACACCCCACTCTTTCGTTAGCGCTTCGAACACTTCCGGCGATTCATAACGAATGACGTTTTTGCCCTCCGGCATCGGGCCAATCAACCCGCGCAAGACCGGCAAACCACGCAGATCCAGATCGGTGCTGCAATCGTCCACGCCGATCTGCGTGTGCACTCTCAACAGGGATTCTTGTCGGTTGTAGTCCCGAATATGAAGCTTGCCATCCGTGCCACGCGTAACGATCCGAAACGTGTCTTTACTAGTCATGAATGATCCGTTTCTCGATTGGCTCAGGTTCGACGCGGGCATTGGCTAGAACTGGTTTCAAAACTGCCTCGCAGCAGGGGAACCGTCCCCGGCAGCTTTGAAACCAGTGCTAGCTATCGGCGCGCGACGGGCCGCTGTGGCAAGCATTTTTGGCGCGGCGACACAGCAAGTCAGACCGCAAGAATCGGCACATACGTCCTTGGTCGGCAAGGCGTTAGGGCCGGATCGAGGAGCGTCGCGGATGGCATGCTCTGGCGCGATTCTCGGGGTTAGCCGCCGATGGCGGCCGACGGTTGTTCCGAGCTGGCCAAGCGTATCGTTTGCAACAACGTTTGCAGCAAAACGTGCAAATCCGTATTAGTCATGATCCCCAACAACCGTGGGCCGTCGACGACCGGCAGACAACTGATCCCATGCTCGATCAGCAGGTCGATGGCCAGGGCCACCGGCGTGTGCGGCGAGATCGTAACCAGGTCGGTGCTCATCAGGTCGCCGGCCACGGTCCGCGAAAGTTCCCGCTTGTCGGCCGCGACCGAGCCCAGCCAGGCCAACATGTCGCGATCGCTGATGACGCCCACCAGACGGCCGCCCTCGTCGGTGACCAGCAAGTGGCGGTAGCCCTTGGCTTGCAGCGTCCGCACCACGTCGACCGCCGGGGTATGCGCAGCAACGCAATTCGGCTCGGCAGTCATGACCTGCGAGGCCAGCAGTTCGCCGCCAGTCCCACGGGGGCAGGACTCGAGCGCGCACAGCACTTGCACGCGCTTTCGATCCACGCGATCCACGCTCATCGACTCCCAAGGTGTGTCGGCCAACCGCGCCCAATGACTGGACTGCCCTAAACGCCCGGCTATCTGAACTTTACGTTATGCCCATTCGCCGATCCCCCGATTGCGGAGGTGCCGCGGAAATGCACCGCCCGAGTGACGGCCGCCCGAATGCAAGCGTAGAGTCGGCATAATCGCTGCAAGGCGCGCTGTGTCGCGGTTGCCTGTCCGGCCGCCCGGGGGTAAATTCATCTGAAGCTTGCCGGAGGGTAAGCGAACTGGCCAGCGGCCTGACTCGAAATCAGGTGCCCCGCAAGGGGTTGTGGGTTCGAATCCCATGCCCTCCGCTTTCGTAGAACTCGTAGCCCCGCCTAGAGTTGCGGGGCTTTTCTTTTGCGCTCGCTGAGTTCCGAAATCAGCGCCCAGGGCGGCCGGATGTAGCCAAAATGTAGCCAATCTCGGGATGGCTGCGCGATGGACGGCGGTGGACGTGCGAGAACTCCGTGGACACTCACACGGCGGATGGCGAAGAACAACGGTGGATTGTAGCGGGCGTGCCAGAGCTGGATAACGCCATCCCCGGTGGCGAAACAAGCGTGGTCCAGTTACCGGAGCAGCCACCATAGCAGCACCATCAGCGCGCTGGCCGCCAACGCGATTCGTGCCGCGCGGATCCACCGGCCAAACAGGCGCTCGCGGGCTAGAGCCTCGAGCGTCTCCTTGCCTTCGTTCAGGTGCGGGAAGGGGATTCCCGGCGGCACTTCCCGCCCGAGGAATTTACACAACGGCTCCCAGCCGTCCTGCACGCGAAAGACCAACAGGCGGTCCGCCGGCACGTACTCTTGCACCTCACGATTGTGCCGCTCGAAGACCCCGATGCAACGTGCTCGATCACGCGGATCGGTGAACACCTTCGGCAACAGCAAATCGACAAAATCGAGAAAGCGTCGGGCACGGGGGATAAGACGGAAAACGCGAAACCTGTCGGTCGTTTGCTGCAACGTCAAGAAGCTGTCGAACCAGCGATCAGGATCGCGAATGCTCAGAACCACCTTGGCGTGGGGAAACTCTCGTAGCAATTCTCGATAGTAGATGCAGGCCGGAAAATCGACCGTTGCCTCGAAGTCTTTGAAGAGGGTCTGCCAATCCATGGGTGCGCGACCGGCAACGAACTGGTGCCACGCTTGCAAATGGCCCGCGTGCTCTGTGACCTCTTTCATGTGATAGCAGCGGTAGCCCAATATTTCGAGAGCAGCCTGCATCGACATGGTCCCGGTTCGCCCGAAACCCGCTCCGATCACCTGCATAGGAGTTTTTCCCTGACTGTATTGCACAAGCGAGGACCTGGATGGCGAGCCGACAATCAGCATGCCTTGATTCTCCCGGAAGTATCGACCGCGCGAACGACAGCGCCAAGTTGAACCGGCCGCTTTTCGGAGGTTATGGTGGACGCTTTTTTTTAAAAACGTCTCATCAACGCATTCGTTTTCTCGGACTGTCGAAAAAGGACAGTTTTGGCGCTGAGGGGCATCATTCCGTACAAACCGGATCAAGAAGTTACTTGAGCGCGTCGCATGGGTTGGCGACCCGCCAACCGTTTGCGGGGGGGTGTGCCGACAATCGAGCGAGACCGTTGACCTCTATGTCGGCCGCCGACTTGTTGGCGTGTCGCCGACTCGTGAATTTGCAACTCGCTATGCTCGGCTTTCCGCTTTCGTCATTTTCGGCCTCGCCGCCGGTCGCATCATCGCGTCGAGCTTGCTGGCCGCCTCAAGCTGCATGGTCGGCACAACGTGTGAGTAGATGTCCAACGTGATCCCGATCTGCGAGTGGCCGAGGCGTTCCTGAACCACCTTGGGATGAACACCCGCAGCCAACAACAGCGTGGCCGATGTATGACGCAGGTCATGGAAGCGGATGACGGGCAGACCGGCAGCCATGAGGATCGGCTTGAAGTGGTTGAATTGGAAATGGGTTCGGCGTAGCGGCCCACCTGTCGAATTGCAGAAGACCAAAGGCTCGCTGGCGAATCCCTCGCGCACCGTCTGGGACTGATGTGCCGTCAGGGCGTCGACTACGACCTGGGGAAGATCGACGCGCCGGCGGCTCTTGGGCGTCTTGGGCTCGGCCAGCGTGAGCTTCCCGTTGACCTCGATGAGCGTATTGCGCACGGTAATCGCCCGGCCTTTGAGATCGACATCCTGCCAGCGCAGCCCGAAAATCTCGCCCAGCCGCATTCCCGTCCCGATCGCCACCACGTACAAGGCGTAGAGCCGGTCGCCTTTGGCGGCTTCCAGAAACTTTTGGACCTGCTCCGACGTGAATGGCGAAATCTCATGCTTGGGCACGCGTGGAGGATCGACCGCGTCACACGGATTTCGGGCGATCAATCCCCAGCGGAGTGCTTGCTTGAGGGCCCGACGGAGCACGGCATGCGTCAACTGCCGTACGCGGGGACCAACGCCGTCCCGTTCCATGTCGGCGTAGAGTCGTTGGACATGGGTCGGGTTCAATAGCGCCAGGGGAGTCCCGCCGATGTGCGGATCAATGTGGTTGTTGATGATCCCCTTGTAACTCACGTAGGTCGTCAAGCGGATAGATGGCCGTGCGGCGTCCTCCAGCCACCGTTCGAGGAACGCCGAGAGCCGAGTCTTGTGTGGCTCGACATACGAGCCATCCAGGCGCCCTGCCAGCGCCTTCGTCAGTTTCTTATTCACCTCGTCCTTGGTGACCCCGAAGACTGTCCGTCGGATTCGTTTGCCGTTGGCCGCGCAGCCGGCACTATAGGTGGCACACCAGGTGCCATCGGCCCGCTGGTAGATTGAGCCTTCACCGCGACCGCGGCGCTTTCTGGGCATTTATTTCTTCCTTGCGTTCTTCATCCAACCTTTGACCGTTATTTCCTTCGATCCCACCGCCGTAGCAATTTGCCGAACGGTCTTGCCCCTCACGGCGAGGGCTAAGGCACGCGCCTGCCGCGTTCGGTGTGCCTTGGCCTTACAGGCCGAACTGCAGAGAGTGCGGCTCGTGCGAGATGTCTCCGGCGAGATCTGAAACGACTTTCCGCAGACCTCACACTGTCGGAAGTCCTTGTTCTCGCACACAGCCGCTGCAAACTGCAGCCAAATGGCTGTACGGAGGGAATTTGGTGCAAGGACGATGTGAGCAAACGCTGGTCGCGGCGCTGCCTGCATTGCCAGATCGAATCCCCCGCGAGTTTCTTCCCAAAGCGCTTCGATCAAGGTGCTCTCGGCCGCCTGGCGCAGCTCCCGAAAATGTTTGCCCACCATATACTTTGACCAGAGCAACTCGCCGTTCTCGCTGATCAAGCAAATGAAGGTAGTGCTCGAGTCCTTCTCCTCGATCTTGACGATCTGGGTTAGGGCTTTGCGGTCATTCTCACGAAGTGCATCCCACAGGCGGACCAGCACCTTGAGCTTGCGGATGTTGTCCGTCCAATCCTCGAGCGTGTCACCGGTCACGGCGCCTTGTTCGTTCCAGCGGTTCGCCCACCCCATCGCTTCCGATGCTTCAGCTGACAACCAATTCTTTCTGACATCGGCCAGGCTGCAGGTCCGAGGGGGTTTCGGCAGTTTGTCCTTTAGTTCGATCGGAACCGCCAATCGCCCGATCGACAAAGAGCCGTATCGATCGGCAAACGTCAAAACCGAGTCTTTGTCGTTGGGAAGCAGCGCAAAGTTGCGAAAAAGCCCCGTCTCGGTTTTGAACGGCTGGTAACAAGGTCGTTCCCAAAATTCGATGAGTGCGACCTTCACGCCACGCGGCACTAAGACGACGGTCTCTCGCTTGGCCAAAGTCCAATCGTCATGAACCAACCGCGCTTGGACCCATTCATGGCCGGCTGTTGGTTCGGGCCAGCCAAATTCCACTGCGACTCGCGTCAGCATTTCAGTCCTCGCAACCAAAACAGTAACCGTAACTACGTTACATACGGTTGTGCGAGCCAAGTGTACAGCGTTACCATAAAATACGCAAGCACGGTCACACACAAGCGCGGAAAACTATGGAGGATCCGAGATGCGCGTTCAGGTAAACGACCAAGAGACGGGGATGGAACAGGGTCTGCGAGCGGTGGCCAGCGTGGCCAAGTATCTGTCGCTCAGTCGATCAAAGGTCTACGCAATGATGGACTCTGGCGAATTGCCCTACGTCAAGCTCGGCAAGAGCCGACGGGTGCGTTGGGCAGACGTATTGAAGCTGGTGGAACAAAACACCGTTGCGCGCAGCTAGGACGTGCTCCTGCTGATCCGCCTGATAGCGCGGTCGGAGTTGAGAGATGATTGACGATCACGAGCGCTCTCCCGCTTCAGCAGCACTTGCCCTGGCGGCGCGTGGCTGGCCCGTTTTCCCATTGCATCATGCGGTCGGCGGCAAGTGTAGTTGCGGGAGAATGGGGTGCGACAGCGTTGGAAAGCATCCGCGCACCAGAAATGGTCTGAAGAACGCGACGACCGATGCCAATCAGGTCGATAAGTGGTGGCGACAATGGCCCTCCGCCAATATCGGAATCGTGACGGGCGCTCCATCTGGCATTGTGGTCATCGACATTGACCCTCGGCACGGTGGAACGAAATCACTTGCCGCACTCGAGCAGGAACATGGTGCTTTACCTCCGACCGTCGAATCGTTGACCGGTGGTAGCGGGAACCATCTGATCTTTGGCTATGCCGGTCAGGCGGTGGGAAACCGAGCGAATGTGCGGCCCGGAATCGATGTGCGGGGTGATGGCGGCTACATCGTGGCGCCGCCGAGCATCCACGAAACCGGCAATCACTACCGCTGGCGCGTTGGCCATGCGCCGTCCGAGATCGAGCCAACCTCATGTCCGACGTGGCTGCTGGACTTAATCCAGAAACAAGCAGCGCCTGAGGCCATAGGATCCCGCCTCACGACAGCGGCTGACGCTGGCGATGATCGCTTCGCCCGTTGTCTGCAATCGCTGTTGAAGATCCGAACTGCCGACCACAAGGATGGGAGCAAGCGGCTGTTCGCGGCGGCCTGCCGCTGCGTTGAATTCGACCTGACCGATCTTCAGGCCATTGCCTGCATCCGTGCCTATCAGGCGGTGCGCCCGTTTCCGAGGGTACGGTCCGATGAGGACATCCTCGTCCGTCTCCGCGATGCTGAGAAGCGTGCTGAGCGAGGCAAGTTCTTGAGCAAAAGCACTGGTGCCCCGTCAAATTTCCGCGAACCGCGTCCGAGCTACGGATCGCCCTATCAAGTCACTGAGTACGGCACCGTTTGGATGAAGGATACCAAGGACGGCGCTGTTGCGGTGCCGCTCATGAACTTCTCTGCCAAGATTATTGGTGAAGTCCTACACGACGATGGTGCCGAAACACGACTCGAGTTTGAGATCGAGGCCCGACACAAGGGTCTTTCCTACGTGTTCACCGAGTCGGCGGGCCGATTCACGGCCATGAACTGGCCTACCGAAAACCTGGGGGCCAGTGCGATCCTTTATCCCGGCCAGGGAATCAAGGACCGCGCTCGCTGCGCCGTGCAAATGTTGTCAGGTGAGGTCCCTCGTCGGACCGTCTACACCCATCTAGGCTGGCGGAACATCGCCGACCAATGGGTGTATTTGCATGGGGTCGGGGCCATTGCGTCAAAAGCCCCGGTCTTTGCGAGCGTCGATCTGCCTGGACCGTTACAGCACTATGCTTTGCCTCAGCCGCCAACGGGCGACGAACTACGCAAGGCGGTTCATGCCAGCATGGCAATTCTCGATCTCGCGCCCGATGTGGTTACGGTTCCTGTCTGGCTGGCAGCATGGCGCGCGACACTTATAACAGCAGACTTCTCGATCTTGCTCTGTGGACCAACGGGCGGCGGCAAGACTGAGTTGGCGGCCCTTGCGCAACAACATTTTGGAGCTGGGCTCGACGCCAGACACCTGCCCGCCAATTGGTCATCAACAAGCAATTCTCTGGAGGCGTTGGCGTTTGCGGCGAAAGACGCTCTCCTTGTCGTGGATGACTTTGCGCCAGGAGGGACGGCGGCCGACATCGCCCGATTCCATCGTGATGCCGATCGCCTATTACGAGCGCAGGGCAATCAGGCCGGTCGCGGCCGACTGACGTCGGACGCTCGATTGCGGCCCGGAAGACCGCCACGCGGGTTAATTCTTTCGACCGGCGAGGATGTCCCTCGTGGTCACTCGGTCCGGGCCAGGGCGCTGATCGTCGAGCTGCCGCCCGGGGGAATGAATTGGACTCGGCTCGGAGACTGTCAGCGAGCGGGCGCTGACGGCGTCTATGCCACGGCCATGGCCGGCTTTATCCGTTGGATCGCCACCGATCGCGAGAAGATTGTCAGAGATCACGGTCACCGCATCGCTGAGCTGAGGATTCGAGCGCTCGAACGCACGACGCATAAGCGCACGCCGGGCATTGTTGCCGAGCTCGCTTGGGCCGCTGAGTTGTTTACCCAATTCGCGCTGTCAATCGATGCCCTTTCTCACCAAGGTGGTGACGCTGCCGGATTCAGCGACCGTTGTTGGGCCGCATTGGGCCAAGCGGCGGAGTCACAGGCCGAACATCAGGCTGCCGCCGATCCCGTCTGTCGGTTCCAGGAATTGTTGTCGAGCGCCGTTGCGTCGGGTCGGGCGCACGTCGCGGCAACTGATGGAGGCGATCCGAAGAACGCAGGCGCGTGGGGATGGCGCGAGAGAACTGTTTCAACCGGTCGCTTCGAGCAATTTGAATGGCAATCGCAGGGTGATCGAATTGGCTGGGTCAACGGCGATGACTTGCTGCTCGATCCTGACGCTGCGTACCGAGCAGCACATCAAATGACTTCTGGAGATGGGCTACCCATTCAACCTCGGACCCTGTGGAAACGGATGGCGGAGCGCGGGCTGCTTAGACATAGTGAACTGCCGCACCTCACGACCAAGCGGACCATCGATGGCGCCCGGCGCAGAGTCCTTTCATTGGCAGCCGCCTATCTAGCGCCAGCAGTGGGGCAACTGGGGCATGCGGGGCACAATTCAGAAAACGCCGGTCAAAACGGCCATTGCTGCCCCACTTCGGCGCCCCACTCAGCGACTGAAAACGAAAATAGTGGGGCGAAAAACTGGGGCAGTACTCCAGCGAATCACGAGGAATGGTGATCCGTGCCCCACCAGCCCCACTGGCCCCACTCCTGGTAACACACCCATTTGCGAGCTGAATATTAATGAAGATCGAACTTCGCAAGCTGACCGACATACGGCCTTACGAGGGCAACCCACGTATCAACGAGGCAGCAGTCGACGCCGTAGCACGCTCCATCCGGGAGTTCGGATTCCGCCAGCCGATCGTTGTGGACGGTGATGGAGTGATCATTTGCGGTCACACGCGTTGGAAGGCCGCCCAGAAGCTTGGCTTGGAAACCGTTCCAATCCACGTGGCCAGGGATCTCTCACCGGCGCAGATCAAGGCCTATCGAATTGCCGATAACCAGACGGCCCAGCTTGCCGAATGGGACTTTGACCTGTTGCCCATCGAGTTGCACGAACTGCAGGGCATGGACTTCGACCTGGGCCTATTGGGCTTCGACCAGGACGAGCTGGCCAAGTTACTCAATCCCGATTTGAAGGAAGGCCTGTGTGATCCCGATGAAATCCCGGAGCCGCCGGACGAGGCGATTACGCAACCGGGCGACCTGTGGATCTTGGGCGATCACCGGTTGCTGTGCGGCGACTCGAGCAAACCGGAGAACGTTGATCGGCTACTTGACGGTGCAGCGATTCAACTGGTCAACACCGACCCGCCATACAACGTGAAGGTCGAACCGCGGAGCAACAACGCGATCGCCGCTGGCCTGACTTCATTCAGCGGCCCCAGGCACCATCAGTCGCTCGACTTGGCTCGGCATCCGGACAAGTCCAAACCGACCGGCAGGAAACTGCGCGCCAAGGACCGGCCGCTCGCCAACGACTTTGTCTCAGACGACGCGTTCGACGAATTGCTCCAGGCTTGGTTCGGGAACATGGCCCGCGTGCTCGAGCCTGGGCGTGGCTTCTATATCTGGGGCGGCTACGCGAATTGCGCCAACTATCCACCGGTGCTCAAGGCCAACGAACTGTACTTCTCACAAGCGATCATCTGGGTCAAAGAGCACCCGGTCCTGACCCGCAAGGACTTCATGGGTAACCACGAGTGGTGCTTCTACGGCTGGCGGGAGGGGGCCGCCCACGTGTTCCTTGGGCCCAACAATGCCGTCGACGTGTGGTCGATCAAGAAGATCAACCCACAGAGCATGGTCCACCTGACGGAGAAGCCCGTCGAGCTGGCGGTCCGGGCAATACAATACTCGTCTCGGGCGGGCGAGAACGTCCTGGACCTGTTTGGCGGCAGCGGCAGCACGCTGATCGCGGCCGAGCAGACCGGGCGAAACGCGTTCCTAATGGAACTCGACACGCTCTACTGCGACGTGATCGTCCAGCGTTGGGAGAAGTTCACGGGACGGAAGGCGGAAGTCCGACATGCTTCCACTGCTTGACATTCAAACAACCAATTTCGGTAGTCCATACACGGAGCGATCTATGGCGACGCCAACAATTTCAGAATTACGTGAATTGCAAGATGAAGAACTGATCGCGGCGCATGATAAAATAGCCTCCAGCACTTCGGTCGGCGTCGCGTATTATCTCGATGAGCTATCGAGACGCGACCAGGCACGCCAGACGAAGGTGATGCTCCGATACACCCTGTGGATTACAGCCATGACATTCGTGGTGACCGTCGCAACACTGATTCAAGTCGCAGCTTTACTTTGCGGGAGGTAGTGCCCAATGGCACTTGGTGGTCATACCGACATCCTGCAATCCCTAGTCGTGAACGCGGTGTTGGCGCCGTGTGGCGAAGCCTCTCCCTGTCCCGCCTGTGTGGCGACCAACGACGCGAGGCCCCGCGTGGGGGCCTCGTGGGCGGCGACGGGCCAAACCTGGGAGTTAGGCCAATATGAACTTCCCACGTTCGGCCTTCTTGAAGCGGGCCCCTTTGCCCTTCGTACCGATTTCTCGCAAAACCGCCGAGGACAGCGTGTTGGCCGGCGTCTTGCCGTTCGAGCTCGTCCAGTAGCCCTTGGCCGCCATCGACTCGATCAGCGCCTTGCAGGTCATCGGCTCCCTTGCGTCGCCCAGGACCTTCGCGGCCGCGTCGAGTGCCGAGAGCTTGCCCGCCTGCTTGGGCGCCTTGCCGGCCTTGGACGCACCTGTCGGTTTCCGCTTTGCATTCGTCTTGCGCTTCTTCTTCGTTGTCATGGTCATACTCCGGCCCGAGGTTCGTTCACGCGCGCCGAACGTCGACGCTGCGAACAGGTGACAGTTACCTCGGGCGCATGAGAACATCCAGTCATTTCCGCCCGGATGAATTCCATAGGTACTTCCGGCGAACGTGGCGTTGGTGCGGGGCAGAAGACCCCGAAATCTTTGCACAAACGATGTTATTTTGGGTAAGTAAGTAAGATGTCCCGAGCGCCCAAGAAACCCGTTCGGGCGGCCGACGACGCGGCCACCCGCGTCGACAAGGATCTGGTGGCCCGGGCCTACAAGAAAGTCGCCAACAGCCAGGAGCTGTCCACCGCCGAGCGCGCGGCATTAAGGCGATTTGAAAAGCAGCGTGAAGAAAAACTCCGCTGGAATTATTACTCGTCGATTCCGCAGAAGCACTGGCGGCAGATGTCCGGCCGCCAGACCAAAGTGCTCCACGAGCAAGCGGACCGGTACGGTCTCCCTTTTGGCAGTGCAACCATCAACTTGCCGGCCGTTGTGCGAGCCCTCCACGACTTTCTGGCCGCCCATGCGCACAAACTTTTAAACGAAGACGATCCCCTACTGGTGGGAGGCCCAAGCCCCGCGCTCGAGCGCTATCGAGAGGAACGGGCAAAAATTGCCAGACTGGATCGACTCGAGCGCGAACAGCTTTTGTTGCCGAGAGATGAAGTGCGCGAGGGACTCGGGCGTATCGCGGCCATTCTGCGCGGCGCTGGAGAGGCGCTGCAAAGAGAATTTGGATCGGCCGCATTGGACATTTTGAGCGAAGCGATTGATGACGCACAACGCGAAATTGTGCGATGCTTCGGAGAATCGAATGACGACGAGCCCGTCGAAGGCGCAAACGGCCAGTGACTTGGATTGGTTCCTCGGCCGAGCCAAGACGCCTCGGCTGCGGTCGATGCGCCAATTCGCCGAGGAGGAGGTCATCATTCCCGACGGTCCCTTCGCCGGCCGGCGTTTTCGATGTTCTCGACAACCCTATTCGGGTCTTTGGTTCGCCGAAGTCGACTCGGGTCGTTGGTCGCGCTGCGTGGCGACCGGGCCGACACAATCCGGCAAGACCCTTTCGTGCTTTGTGATCCCATTGCTGTATCACCTGTTTGAAGTGGGTGAAACCGTCATCTGTGGGCTGCCGGACATGGACATGGCTGGCGACAAATGGCGCGAGGACGTTCTTCCCAGTCTCGAACAGTCGCGCTACAAAGAGCTCATGCCCAGGCACGGAGGTGGCAGCCGCGGCGGGCGCGTTGAGTCGATTCAGTTCCTCAACGGCGCGACACTCAAGTTCATGTCCGGGGGCGGCGGCGACAAAAGTCGTGCCGGATTTACTTCCCGCGTCGTCGTAATTACTGAAACCGACGGCATGGATCGACCGGGAACAACAAGCCGCGAAAGCGACAAGATCACTCAATTGGAGGCCCGTACGCGCGCCTACGGCCATCGGAAGCGGATCTACATGGAATGCACCGTCAGCACTGAGGACGGAAGAACGTGGCGAGAATATCAGGCCGGTACTTCAAGTCGCATCATCTTGCGTTGTCCCCGTTGCCAGGCCTGGGTGAGCCTGGAACGTGAAAGCTTGGCCGGTTGGCAAAATGCAGACTCCCAACAAGCCGCGCACAACGATGGCCGATTCAATTGCTCGGCCTGCGGAGAGTCGTGGAACGACGAACATCGTACTCAAGCTAATTCGTCCGCCAAATTGATTCATCGTGGGCAAGAGATCCATCCGGATGGATCGATTACTGGAGGATTGCCGGAGACCGATACCCTTGGGTTTCGGTGGTCTGCAGTCAACAATTTGTTTCTTACGGCCGGTGATGTCGCGGCCGACGAATGGCGTGCCAGTCGGTCACCGGATGAGGAAAATGCCGAGAAGGAAATGCGGCAGTTTGTCTGGTGCCTGCCGATGGTCCCGGCCAAATGGTCTCAGACTTCGCTGGCAACCTCGGAACTACTTAATCGGACGGCCGCCTGGCCTCGCGGTGTCGTACCCGCATCCTGCCAACATCTCACAGCGGCCGTCGACGTCGGAAAATATCTCCTACACTGGGTTTTGGTTGCTTGGTCTCAGCATGCCACGGGGCACATTGTGGACTATTCCCGGATCGAGGTTCCGACTGATCAGCTTGGAGTCGAACGGGCGGTCCTTGTGGCCTTGAAACAATTTCGGGACCAGACAGAAGGAGGCTGGCCTGCGGCTGACATCGCTGGAGAGACCGTAGTTCCTGCCAGAGTTTGGATCGATGCCGGCTACATGACGGACGTCGTCTATGCGTTCTGCCAAGAGTCGGGAGAGCGATATATGCCGAGTGTAGGGCGCGGAGCCGAACAGCAGCGCAAGCAATGGTACAACCGGCCGACGAGCACAGGGTCGACAGTCAAGCACCTCGGAGAGGGCTTTCACATCAACTTGCTGCGAGCGGAAAGGCTGTATTTAGCCGAGGTCGATTCCGATCATTGGAAGACTTGGGTGCACCAGCGTCTAACGACACCGCTGGATAAACCAGGTGCAATGACTTTCTTCCAAGCGCTTCCCCAGGAACACTTGTCGCTCGTCAAGCACCTGACTGCTGAGACCAAGATGGAGGAGTTTGTTGCAGGCCGTGGCCTGGTTGTGAAATGGGAACGGCTAAGGCGTCAAAACCACTGGCTGGATGCCCTGTATAATGCGTGCGCTGCAGCGCATTTGTGCGGCGCGAGGCTGATTGCGTCTGGCAATATTTCCAAGCCACAGCGGCCAGCAAAAATCTGTGTCACGTCGCAGCGCCGCCCTGATGGCCGAGAATGGATGGATATTGGGCGAGATTGAGAGGTGTTGACCTGAACCTAGAAACCGGATCCGGCGAGATTGGAGAAATGGAAGTCGCAATTGGGACTGTCGCGACAGCCTGCGGCAATGAATGAAGGAAACTGTCGATGGCGATCGTCCAGAGTGACGGTTGCCGTCCATCCGCTGCAGCGACGTACGAAGTGAACCGCATCGTTTGGCGAATGAAACGCCGGAATGCGCCCCGTAATACCCGCAACTCGGCCCGGCCGTCCATTCTGGGAATATTGGGAGCGCATTCAGGTCCCCCCGGGGACGCTTAGGTACTTTCTGGCGCATCACACATGGTTTCCCACCCCCACCGCGGCCGCGCGAGACACAGTCCGTCCGTCCGAGAAGTTTGTCCTTGCCACACGCCGCTGAATTCCGCGAATAGAGATATGCCGCCGCGCAGTTTGACGGCCTCGGTTGGCCAAAATTGCCCGTGAACGCCCAGTTTGGCCCACGTCGCGGCCGGTGACTTGGGCTGGCCAAACAATGCCACCAACAAGAAATCGCCCCGACCTTTGCGACGTGCGGCGTTGGGGCGGAACCCTTGCGGGCCTACCCGTTGGCGGCGAAGCGACCGCGATCGGTCTTCTTGAAACGGGCCTCGGTCATCTGCCGCGCGTTCATCGGCTCTTTCGATGCGGCGAGCAACTTGGGCGGCCACCTTCAGCGCGCTGAGTTTCTTGGCCTTCCCGTGCGGGCTTCGCCTTTTGAGCCTGTCAATTACGGTCGCGTAAGTTGGGCAAACTGATTCTGACGCCAGCATGGCGGAGGCGAGAGGCGTCACGGCCGGCACGATCCACACAACTAGACTGCGCCAAGCCGGACTGCACGTAAAGATCGTTACTTGTCGAGTATGCCTAGGAAGCGGCAGATTCGTGATAATCAGTCTAGGAATTACTTGCAGGGAGGCAAGTTATGCTGGGATGGCAGATATTGACGACCGTGGCCTTCCAGCCCCATGGCGCGCGGACTTGCCGGCAAAGGCACTCCCGATCATCTGATCTCGGGCGGCAGTCGACGGGCATCCTCGTGACCGCATTGTGTATGATCCTAGTCTGCTCCGGGTGTACGAGTCTGCATCAGTGGGCGCACAATCGGTTCAAGGTCGGGCCGAACTACTGCAAGCCGCAAGCGCCGGTGGCCTCGGAATGGATTGACTATCAAGACCCGCAGGTGATAACCGACCAGTCCGATCTGGCGGAATGGTGGCATGTCTTTAACGACCCCAACCTGGATGCTCTTATCGAGACGGCCTATCGGCAAAACATCAGCCTGCGCGTGGCAGGAACTCGTATTCTGGCAGCACGCGCCGAGCGCGGAATCGCGGCGGGTCAGCTCTTCCCGCAGAGCCAGAACGCAGTCGGCGCCTACGCTCACGCGCAAGTGCCGGGCAATATACTTCCCCTTCCCTCGACGTTCAGCTTCTGGACGACGGGGTTAGCGGCCGGTTGGGAGCTGGATTTCTGGGGCGCTTCCGCAGGGCGATCGAGGCGGCTGATGCCGAGCTGGATGCCTCGATCGAGAACTATGACGACGTGATGGTCGTCCTGCTCGCGGAAGTGGCCAGTAGCTACACGCAGGTGTGCGCCTCCCAGGACCGGCTTCGCTTTGCCTGGGTGAATGTGGTTAGCCAATACAACGCATATCAGCTTGCGGCTAACAAATTCATCGAAGGCGGGGCAACGGAACGCGATCTTCAACAGGCCAAACAGATACTCGAACAGACGCGAGCGTCCGTGCCACAACTGGAGGCCGGCATCCGCCAGGCCAACAACCAACTCTGCATTTTGCTCGGCATGCCTCCCCGTGAACTCACTGAAATCGAAGTGGGTACTTACGAACGGGAATTGATGCCACTCAAGGCGGCCGTTGCGGAGCGCACTGAAAAGATTGATATGGCAGTGGTGGAATTCACGAAGAACAAGCGCAAGCCGGCCAACGGCTTTCCCGAACTATTGATCAGCGAGAGAGACCCGAAGGTCGCGAACCTTCTCAAGCCGCTTGAGATGCGACAACGTACTCCGGTGGCGCCGCCTAATGTCGTCGTGGGGATACCGGCCGACCTGATTCGCCGACGGCCCGACATCCGCCGTGCCGAACGACAGGTCGCGGCCCAGAGCGCCGTGATCGGCGTGGCCGAAGCCGACTTCTATCCGCGATTTTCGATAGTGGGTTTCGTGGGCGGCTTGTCTCCGGATTTTGGACACCTGTTTTCATCCAAGAGTTTCACCGGCTTGATTGCACCCAATTTTCAGTGGAGCATTTTGAACTATGGCCGGATCGTCAACAATGTGCGACTACAGGACGCGCGTTTCCAAGGCTTAGCTTACGAGTACCAAAACGTCGTTCTGCAAGCAGGCAAGGAAGTTGAAAACGGCATTGTAGGCTTCCTCAAGGCACAAGAGCAGACGGCGAGTCTGAATGGTAGCGTAAATGCAGCCGAGCGTACCGTCCAGATCAGCATTGACCAGTATCGCGCCGGAGTTATCGATTTCACTCCGGTAGTGCTTTTTGAGTCTACCCTGGCAAGCCAGCAAGACAGTTTCACGGTCGCAAGGGCGAACATTGCGCTAAACCTGATCGCCACCTATCGCGCTCTCGGAGGCGGGTGGGAGATGCGGTTGGCGAGAGATGGCGGCTACAGCGTTGTCCCCGCCGCGGCGGCACCCCAGGGTGCGGGAGCCCCAAATGCCGAGCCGCTCCCACCACCGGCAGTTCCGCCGGCAACTGCGAGGTGACAAGGGTCGTGCAGTGGTGCGCGTTGCAACGAAACGAAGACCATCTTCCCGGATTCCCAAGAAGAGACAGAGACGTGAAATACCCGATCCTCCTCGTGTCCGTGCTGACCGTCGTTGGCTCATGGAAAGTGGCGATGGCTGAAGGCCCGCCTCGGCAGAAGTCGCCATGCCATGCGGCGGGCGCTGGATGCTGCCCACGCGCGTTGCTCTCAGGATGTCCGGACGACTACTGCCGCAAGCCGTGTCCGCGGATCTGCTGCCTGCCGTGTGGGCAGTGCGACGATTACTGCCGCAAACCGTGCCCGAGAATCTGCTGCCTGCCGTGCGGGCAGTGCGATGATTATTGCCGCAAGCCGTGCCCTAACCTTTGCCGACCGATCTGCCCGAATGACTACACCTGCGATTGCCCCACTTCGTGTTGCTCGGGCTTGCCTAGGTAGTCGACGCCCTTGTGCCTGGGGCCGCTAGTTGGCGCTCGTGACGCTTGGGCCGCCGGCTCTTTGCGGCTGCTGTGGGAAATGGCCTGGGCTCTCAGCCTTAACGCTCGCGGCTCGCGACGTTTGCCACAGTTGCAAAAGCGACGCGGTCAGGCTCGGACTTTCGGTCTGCCGGTAGGGCGAGTCTGGGGGTAAGTGGGCCATCAGCAGTCGATGGGCCTTCGCCAGATTGTGATACGGCAGCGAGGGAAACAGGTGATGCAGTGCGTGAAACCGCAGCCCTACCGGCGCCCACAGCTCGGAAAACAGCGGATGGTTGGGATAGTTGACCGAATCGAGAAGCTGGTCAACAAACGTCAGTTCTCCGCCGTCGTTCGTGTAATGATGCGCGCCAAGCGTGCGCAAAGCGTTGAGAAACAGGATACTCGCGCTCACGAGATACGCCGTGGCCAGAAAGCTGAATGGAACAATACCCGCAATCAGCGCCGCCGCCATTCCGGCAGTCCATAGGAAACACAAAACCTCCTGCAGCCGGATAATCCGCAGCGCCTGCCGGGTCGGCAGCGGCCGAATGTATCTCGGGTCGATCACCATCGATGAGGCGTGACGGTGTAACCAATTGCGAAAGGTTGGACTAATCCAAGAGACCGGCGCGAGAATCAAGAACCGCACCACGGCAATAATTGGCACCACAAATGGCTGGCACAGGTAAAGTAGCAAATGTAACGGCGGTTTTGTGGCCAGCGGGAGGTATTCGCCGTCCCGATAGGTGCCGAAGTGTTTCCGCATGTGATGATCGACGTGCGTGTAGTACATAAAACTCGGCATTAGAAACGGAATGCCGCATAACACATTCCAGGCAATGCGAAACCCACGAAACGTGCCGGCACGCAAATGCGTCAGCTCGTGAGTGAAGAGGGTGGCGCGATAGAAGGACAAACAACATAGCGCGAATGCGGCTGCCTGCGCAAGGGAAAATGGCTGCAGCAGGCGCCGCACCAAACAGAAGCAAACCATCCCGCCCAGCACCGAGACCAAGAAATCGGTCCAATAGATGAGCGGGTTGGGAGTAAACAGGTCTTTAACGATGTGTCGAGCCTGGGCTAGCGAGAAGTCGGGCGTGCGCGAGATCATTGAGACCATTACCTTTCGGGCTGTATTCAGCGACCTCCTTGATTTTGCCCTATAAAGTGGTTTGTGAAAGCCTCGCTCCTCTGCGCAGCGCCGGGGGTGTACGAACTTAGAAGTTCGACGTCGTGATTTCTGCTTATCCACTCAACTTGTTTTCTCGGAATACTGGACGGTCTAAGCCTGCGACAAATTTCACTCACATCGACCCGATGGTCTTGCGGAAGCGGGCGAGGGCGACACCAAAGAGAACCGCGCCGATCACGGCGAGGGCGAGGAACTGCGGCCAGACGGCCTCCAGTCCCGCCCCGCGGAACAGGATGCCCTGGGCCAGCATGACGAAGTGGGTGGTGGGCGCCGCCAGCATGATCTGCTGAACGAACTCGGGCATGCTCTCCCGCGGGGTCATGCCGCCGGAGAGCATCTGCAAGGGCAGCAGCACCATGATCATCAGCAGGGCGAACTGCGGCATCGTGCGGGCGAACGTGGCCAGGAACATGCCCAGCGACGTGGTGGCGAACAGGTGCAGCGCCGCGCCGCACAGGAACAGCGGGACCGAACCCTGGATCGGGACCGCCAGCCAGCCCTGCACGACGAACGTTCATGGAGACGGCGGAGGCGACGAGCACCACCAGCCCCATCGACCAGACCTTGCTCGTCATGATCTCGAACGGCGTCACCGGCATCACCAGCAGGTGCTCGACCGTGCCGCGCTCGCGCTCGCGGATCAGGGCGGAGCCGGTGAGCAGGACCGACAGCATGGTGATCATGTCGATCAGCGCCACCACGGCGCCGAACCAGGACCGGATCAGGTTGGGGTTGAAGCGCACCCGCTCCTCGATGTCCACCGGCGGCGTGAAGCTGGTCCGGTAGCGCTGCAGCCACGACTGCACCTCGCCCGTCGACGATCGTCTGCACGTAGCCGCTGCCGGTGAACGCCTGGCCGACGCGGGTCGCGTCGGTGTTGAGCTGGATCGCGGGCGAGCGCCCGGCCAGCACGTCCTGCTGGAAGTTGGGGGGGATGTTGAGGGCGAAGGTGTCCAGCCCGGCGTCCATCCGGGCGTCCATCTCCTCCCGCGACACCAGCTTCGGCGGCAGGAACAGCGGTGGCTGGAAGGCGTTGACGATCCGCTGCGACAGCGGCGACTGGTCCTCGTCCACGATGGCGATCGGCGCCTTGTGGAGCGTGTCCGGCAGCGCGCTCGCGGTCGAATAGATCGACAGCCGTGAAGGCGATAGACGATCAGCACGAGCATCATCGGGTCGCGGGCCAGGCTCCACAGTTCCTTGACGCCCAGGTGCAGAATGTTCTTGGCGCGCATGGCTCAGGCCTCCTGTTTCTTCAAGAACGCCGCGCTCAGCCCGATCAGCACCGGGATGGCGATCAGCAGGGGGAGGAACGAGCCGTACAGGCCGGCGAAACCCAGCGCCTTGGAGAAGGTCCCGCGGGAGATCGTGATGTAATAGCTGGTCGGGTAAATCTCCCCGACCAGACGGCCGAATCCCTCCAGGGAGGAAACCGGGTCGGTCAGGCCGCAGAAATTGCCGGCGGGGACCAGGGTGAGCACGGCCGTCGCGAACAGCGCCGCCACCTGGGTGCGCGTCAGGGTCGAGACGAGCAGCCCGATCCCGGTGGAGCAGCCGACGTAGAGCAGCGCGCCGGCGGCCGCGGTCAGGAAATCCCCCTTCAGGGGCACGCGGAAGAGGGTCACCGCCAGCAGCGTGAGCAGCAGGAAGTTGAGAAACCCAAGAGCCACGTAGCGGAAGTTGCTTGCCCAGCAGGAACTCCAGACGGGTCGTGGGCGTGACGTAGAAGTTGATGATCGAGCCGAGGTCCTTCTCGCGGACCACCGAGAGCGTCGCCAGCATGGCCGGGATCAAGAGCAAGCAGCAGCGGGATCACTGCCGGCACCATCGCCACCAGGCTCTTGACGTCGGGGTTGTAGCGGTAGCGCAGCTCGATCGTGGCGGGGACCAGTTGGCGCTGACCCAGGCCGAGTTGCTGGCACGCCGAGTTGATGCCGGGCGACGTCCTGGCAGCCAGAGGAGGTGCATGCCCTGCACGTAGCCCCGGATCGTCTCGGCGCGCTGCGGCATGGCGCCGTCGATCCAGACGCCGATCGGCACCGGCTTGTCTGCCCCGTGCTCCGCGGTCGCCGACGCGCATCAGCTGCGTCCACGTCGCGGCCGAAGCCGGGGGGGATCTCGATGACCATGCTGAGCTCTCCCGACCGCATGCGCCGGTCGAGTTCCTCGTAGTCGGCGACCGGCGGCCGCTCGGTGAAGTACCGGCTCGAGCCGGTGATGTTGATCAGGTAGTCGCGGCTGATGGTCGTCTGGTCGCGGTCCAGCACGGCATAGTTCAGGTGCTCCACGTCCAGGGTGATGCCGTAGCCCATGATGATCATCAGGATCACGCTGCCCAGGCCGGCCAGCGTCATGCGGATCGGGTCGCGGGTCAGTTCCATCAGCTCGCGGTAGCTGCCAGCTCAGCATCCGCTGGAGGCTGAACCAGGAGCTGGTGCCGGCCGTGGAGCGGGTCGAGGCTCCGCCGCTACGCCCGCCTCGGCCGGCACGGCTTGCGCCGCCGGCGCCGGCTCGGCGGCCCGTTTTTTCGCATCCGCCTCTTCCAGGTAGCCGATGAAGGCGTCTTCCAGCGTCGCCGCGTGCCGCGCTGCTTGACCACGCCGTCCGGCGTGTCGATGACCAGCACCTTCCCGGCGCTCATCAGCGAGATGCGGTCGCAGCGCTCGGCCTCGTTGATGAAGTGGGTGGAGATGAAGATGGTGACCTTGTCGCGGCGGGACAGCTCGATCAGGTGCTCCCAGAAGCCGTCCCGGGCGACCGGATCGACCCCCGAGGTCGGCTCGTCGAGGATCAGCAGGTCGGGCTTGTGGATCAGCGCCACGGCGAGCTGCAGGCGCTGCCGCTGCCCCAGCGGGAGCGAGTCGGGCAGCGCCTCCATGATCTCATCGAGGCCGAACCGCGCGGCCGTCTCTTCGACGCGCTGCGGGATCTCGGCCTTGGGCACGTCAAAGAGCTGGGCGTGCAGGACCAGGTTCTGCCGCACCGTCAGCTCGGAGTAGAGCGAGAAGGCCTGCGACATGTAGCCGACCTTGCGGCGGATGTTGATGTCGTTGGCATCGACCGGCTCGCCGAACAGCCAGGCCTGCCCCTCGGTGGGCGGCAGCAGGCCGCACAGCATCTTCATCGTCGTCGATTTGCCGCAGCCGTTGGCGCCGAGGAAGCCGAAGATCTCCCCCCGCTCGATCCGGAAGCTGACGTGATCGACCGCGACGAAGTCGCCGAACTGCTGGGTCAGGCCGTGTGCCTCGATGACCACCTCGTGCTCGCCCGGCGGGCGCGGGGGGACCACCAGCTCCTGGTGGCCGCTGGCGCTTCTCCTCCGGCAACAGGGCGATGAAGGCCGCCTCCAGGTCCTGGGCGCCGGTGCGCGCCAGCAGCTCCGCCGGCGTGCCGGTGCCGAGCACGTGGCCGGCGTCCATCGCCACCAGCCAGTCGAAGCGGGCGGCCTCCTCCATGTAGGCGGTCGCCACCAGGACGCTCATGCCCGGCCGGTCGGCCCGGATGCGGTCGACCAGCTCCCAGAACTGGCGGCGCGACAGCGGATCGACGCCGGTGGTCGGCTCGTCGAGGATCAAGCAGGTCCGGGTCGTGGATCAGCGCGCAGCACAGGCAGAGCTTCTGCTTCATGCCGCCGGACAGCTTGCCGGCCGGCCGGTCGGGGAAGGGTCCCAGCCCGATGCTGTCCAGCAGCTCGGCGATGCGGCGCTTGGCGCTCGGCCCGGCCCTGGCCGAACAGCCGGGCGAAGAAGTCGGTGTTCTCGAAGACCGACAGCGTCGGGTAGAGGTTCTTGCCCAGGCCCTGCGGCATGTAGGCGATGCGCGGGCAGGCCGCCCGGCGAAAGCCCGCGTCGGCCATGTCGCCGCCGAGCACCTCGACCTGCCCCTCCTGGATGCGGCGGGCGCCGGCGATCAGCGACAGCAGGCTCGACTTGCCCACGCCGTCCGGGCCGATCAGCCCGACCATGCAGCCGGCCGGCAGGTCGAGGGTGATCGCATCGAGGGCGTGGGTCTTGCCGTACCGCAGGCTGACGTCCGTCAATCGCGCCACTGCGGCCTTGTCGACTCGACCGACATTTGCAGGGGGCAAAGGGTTCGCCACTGCGGCGCTCAAACTTTCGGATGGTGGAAAGCTCATGATGATTCTTTCGTGACCAAAGGCATAGCATGCGCGACTCGTTCAACCGCGAGGCGGCCCTCCTCGATAGCTTCCTCTGCCCGGTGAAAATCGAGCAGGCGAAGGTGCGCCAACCGCGGCGCCACGACCAAATCTGGCGGCTCGCCCGCCATCCGGCTGCGCGCAATCCGCACCTGCATGATGTTGAGGCTTGAGGCCAATACTTCGAGGATGTTCGGCATCGTTAATTTGTCGGACGGATGCGCCGGAACAAGCGGACCCAGGTTTTCTTGCAGCTTGCGGATCCAATCGCCGACCACGCCGGCCGGCGGTTCGTGTGCAGGGGTCGCGCGCAGGTGACGGCCCAGGATGTCTGAGCCGAGATCGACCGCAATCACAATGTCGGCGCCCATCGCGCGGGCCAGCGAAACAGGCACTGGATTGACGAGTCCGCCATCCACCAGCACCATTCCATCGTGCAATACTGGCGTGAACAATCCCGGCATGGCGATTGAGGCTCGCACGGCGCTGAGCGTCGAGCCGCTGCGCAGCCAGATTTCTGCTCCACTGTGCAGCGCCGTCGCTACGGCAGCGAAGGGCGTATTTAGCTCCTCGATCGGCCGGTCGACGACGTTGCGATGGAAAGAACTCATCAATCGCTCGCCTTTGACCAGGCCACTACTCAAAGTCACATCCAGAAATCCGAGCACATCCGCGACTTTCAATCGCAGTACCCATTGCTCGAAGCGGTCCAGCTCGCCCGCCGCGTAGGCGGCACCGACCAGCGCGCCGATCGATGTCCCGCACACGATGTCCGGGCGAATGCCTGCCTGTTCCAGAGCACGGAGGACCCCTAAATGTGCCCAGCCGCGGGCTGAGCCGCTACCCAGTGCAAGTCCTAGACGCGGTTTACGAGGCGTGGTCATGTCATTCACTGCTATCAAGCCATACTACGCAGTGTACGAGTCATTCCGGCAACGGAGTGGGAATGAACGACATAGGATGAAGACTGGATGCAACTACAATGGCTCGGCTCGGGGAAGTCGTCTGGACTGACCAAGGCCAGTGTCAAAAGCTAACCGCCATTCGCCGGGCCGTCCTTCCTGAATCTCGAAGGTGACATCGCTCGCAGAGGCGTTGATCAATACGTAAAGATCGGTGTCCTGCTGTGAGGCTCCATCGAGATAGAAGGCCAGTGTGTGCGAATCGGGGCCCATATCGACGGTCGGACCTGTGCCATACCAGCGCACGTCGTCGCGCCAGAACCGGCTCCGGCCCAGGGAGGGGTGGGCTTTGCGGAAGTGAATCATCGAGCGGAAGAACCGAAACACGTCCTGGTGGACGCGGAGCCGGTCCCAGTCGAGCCAGGTCGTCGCGTTGTCTTGGTTGTACGGGTTGTTGTTGCCGCCTTGAGTCTGCAGGAACTCGTCACCCGCGCGGAACATCGGCGTTCCGTTGGACAGCAACAGCAAGCAGCAGAAATTCTTCGCCTGTCGCTTGCGCAGCTCCAACACGTGCGTCGGGACTTCTTCATCCCCTTCCCAGCCGCAATTCCAGCTGTAGTTCTCGTCCGGGCCGTCCGTGTTGTTGTGGCCGTTGGCCTCGTTGTGCTTCCGGTCGTACGAGACAAGATCGTACAGGGTGAAGCCGTCGTGGGCAGGTGACGTAGTTGACGCTCTGGTAAGGATGAAACGCATGCATCCGGTCGTCCGGGAATAGATCGTCGCTGCCGTAGAGTCGCTGCATCAGGACCGGCACCATGCCCTGGTCACCGCGCACGAAGCGGCGCACGTCGTCCCGGAAGCGGCCGTTCCACTGGAGACAACCCTTGGCGGGGAATGAGCGCCCGAGCTGGTACGCCCCCGCGGCGTCCCAGGGCTCCACAATGACGCGGGCGGCCCGGGGGCCCGGCGGGACATGGTCGATTGGGTGCTCCCAGTTCAGGGAACCGTCGTCGTTCCGCGTCAGGGCGGAGGCCAGGTCGAACCGGAACCCATCGACGTGCATTTCCTCGAACCAGAAGCGCACGCTGTCCAACAAGCAGCCTGCGACGGCGGGCTCGGAGCAGCGCAGCGAGTTGCCGGTCCCGGAGAAGTTCGCGTACGGGTTTCCCGGGTTGCCGGACATCAGATAGTAGGTGCTGTTGTCGATCCCCTTGTAGCTGTAGACTGGCCCGTTCTGGTCGCCTTCGGCCGTGTGGTTGTAGACCACGTCGAGGATGACCTCGATATCCGCGGCGTGGAGCGCCTTGACCATGGCGCGGAATTCGTTGTGCTGATCGCACTCTTCAGGCCGGCTGCCGTAGCCGTGGTGGGGAGCAAAAAAGTTCAGCGGCATGTAACCCCAGCAGCTCCCCTCCTGCGGGTCGAACTGGAAGACGGGCATCAGTTCCACCGCGGTGACGCCCAGTTCTTTCAGGTACGGAATCTTCTCGACGACTCCGCTGTACGTGCCGCGCCGGTCCGGACTGACGCCGGAGTTCGGGTTGTTTGTGAATCCCCGCACGTGCAGCTCGTAAATGACAGTGTCTGACTGATGCCGGGGTCGTCGGTCATCGCCCCAGTCAAACTGCTCCCCGGCACCCGCGAGCAGGCCCAGGGGCGCCTTGCCGGCGTTGGAACCAGGACGCGAGGCCGCTGCCCGGTCGAAGGCGGGGGGAAAGAAGACCGACTTGGCGTAGGGATCGAGAAGGACCTTGTCTGGGTCAAAGCAGTGCCAGCCACCTTGTTCGGGGCCAGCCACTGAATAGGCATAGTAGCGCGCGCCGCGGAGAAGGGCATCGGGAACTCGGCAGTGCCAGATTCTTCCGGACTTATTATGGAGATAGTCGAAGCGGTACGTGAAAACGGGATTGACCAAGTCCGTTTCGGCGTAGAGCAGCAGCGTAACGCTCTCGGCGTTCGCAGAGTAGAGAGCGAAATTCCACGCCGAGGCGCTTTCAACCCACGTGGCCCCGAAGGGGAAGGATGCCCCTTCTGTCGCGGTCCAGTCCATCATCGTTATTCCTCGCTAACCGGCATTCGCGGCAAGACCGGAGAATGGGCGTCACTCCGGAAGTTTCACCTGCAGATTCGCGGGCCAAGGCTCCTGCGGGTCCAACTGCACGTAAGCCACTCCTGGTAATCCGGTTTTGACCTCGCGAACATACTTCTTGAGCACTTCCGGAGGAATGTGCGCCTTGATACGAAACGTTAGTTTCTGGCGCTCTTCGGCGGTTTCTACCGTCTTGGGCGTGAACTGGGCGACGTCCGCAACGAAGGTAACCTTCGCCGGGATGACAAACTGCGGCGCGGCATCAAGAATGATGCGGGTCTCGGCCCCCAGCTTGACCCTGCCAGCCCAGTCCGTAGGCAGGAAAAAGGTCATATAGACGTCGCCGAGGTCGACCATGTTCAGGACCTTGCCGCCCCCCGACAAGACTTCGCCGGGTTGGGCGACGCGATACTGCACGCGTCCATCGCGTGGCGACTTCAGTGTGCTGTCGTCGATGTCGGCCTGGACGCGCTCGATAGTGGCCACAGCGGATACGATAGCCGATTCCGCTGCAATGATCTGAGCTTTCGCGGTTGCGATGGCCGCATCGGATGCCGCCACCTCTGCCTTGCCGCTGCTGACAGCCGCCTCGGCACTGTGGAAGTCCGCCTCTTCAGTTTCTAATTCCTCTTGCGATGCGCCGCCCTTCTTGACCAGAGCCTGTCGGCGGGCGAATTTACTGGCCGCCAGCTTCAAGCCGGCGTCGCGTTGCGCAAGCCGGGATTCGGCTGCCGCCTTTTCGCTGTCTCGCTGTGCCAGCACGCTTCGCGCAGCGTCTGCGCTGCTCTTTGCCATGTCACGTTGAGCCCTCGCTTCGTTGAGTTGGGCCATGAGTACGTCAACATTCATGTGGGCGAGCATTTGACCGGCCGTGACGAGATCTCCTTCATCCACGAGCTCGTCTAGCACGCGCCCCGCCAGCTTCGTGGCAATATCGACCTCGGTGGCCTCGATGCGCCCATTGCTGCGGGCGAATCCCTCGGGGACAGCGGGTGGCCGAAACTTCAGCCATGCGACATAGCCTACGCCGGCGCCGACGAGCAGAACCGCTGCTACAATGAGCCACTTCTGCTGCTTGGTGCTAGTTTCCAGCCACTTCTTCAGCTTTGCGATCGCACCGTCCTTAGCTTTTCCAGCGGGAGCGGGCGGAGAACCTGGCGGCGTGCCAGTCGTCGCGGATTCCCGTTTGGTGGAAGGCGGCGATGGCGACGCCACGGTCTGTTCATTTTGCGACGAAGTACTCATTTCATCTTCCCCCTACTGCGTAGAAGCCAAATTCGTGCGGCGTGCCTCAAATCGCGCTAGTAAATCTATCACGAGCGCCTGTTGACTCCAACAAAGCGATCTTGTTCAAACGGCGCAGATGTCGTTCGGCCCGACTGTATTCGGCAATTAAAAAGGTCTGGACTAAATCCCAGGCAACGGCCGAACCCACGGTCCGGCCGCCCATACAAAGGACATTCATGTGGTCGTCCTCGACCCCCTGTTTGGCCGAATAGTGATCGTGGATCAGTGCCGCCCGCACGCCCCGGACTTTGTTGGCACACACCGACGCGCCGACGCCGCTGCCGCAGATCGCCACCCCGCGATCCATTTCTCCTGCAGCCACGGCCTGTGCCAACGGTATTACAAAGTCGGGATAGTCGTCGGCCTCGCTCAAACTGTGGTTTCCGAAATCGACAACTTCATGACCTGCATTGCGCAGTCGCGTTACGAGCTCCTGCTTTAGGCTGAATCCACCATGATCGGTAGCAATTCCTACACGCATCGACTTTCTCCAGTAAAGGAATCGCTCACATTTGCCTGGCCGCCGCGCCAACTTTTGTGTTGGACGCATCGTAAATGCTCTGAATTGATGCATCTAACACAGCGTTGAACTGTTCGTTGGATTGTTGGACCGACAGCCCTTCGACCAGCGCCCGCGAGAAGCTCGCCACGACCCCGTGATTTCTGCGGAGCCGGTCGTTTGCCTGTTCGCGCGTATAACCGCCCGATAGAGCAACCACTCTCACAACATTGCGATGGTTGACAAAATCGGCGTAGAAGTCGTCTTGCTCCGGCAGCGTGAGCTTGAGCATGACCCAATCACCCACGGGCAATGTGTTGAGCTTCTCGAGGAGCGCTGTTTTGAGCAACTGTTCGGCCTTGGCTTTATCCGGACAGTGAATGTCAACCTCCGGCTCGATGATCGGCACGAGGCCGGCCGCGATGATCTGGCTTGCGATCTCGAATTGCTGACTCACGATGGCTTTGACGCTGGCGGTATTGGCTTGTTTGATGACCGATCGCATCTTCGTTCCGAAGACGCGATTGGCCTTGGCTTTGTCGAGCAGCGCGGGGAGCTCGGGCATCGGCTTCATCGATTGGACCCCGTCCTTCTCGGCTGCGAGGCCCTTGTCTACTTTCAATAATGGCACGATGTTTTTTACGTTCCAGAGGTAGTCCGTGGTCGGTCGACCTTCGATCTCCCGGTCCATGGTGTTCTCGAACAGGATCGCGGCCAGAATCCTCTTTCCGTTGAAGCCGGGGCTGGTAATGATGCGAGTGCGCATTTGGTGTACGATCGCAAACATCTCGTCCTCGTTGGACCATGCACCTTCCTTAATGCCGTAGAGTTTCAGCGCGCCAGGCGTGCTGCCGCCACTTTGATCCAGCGCGCAACGAAACCGGGGCGTGACTTCATAACCTGCAATTGTGATTCGTTTAGAGATAGCGCATTCATGGCCTCTCCTTTAGCTGTCGATAGTGTCTGATTAGGTTGTTCGTTGAGCTATCATGAATGAGAGCCGGTTCGTCGATGCTTTCAAGTTCTGGAACAATGCGCTGGGCCAACTGTTTGCCTAGTTCGACACCCCATTGGTCGAACGAATCGACGCCCCAGATCGTCCCCTGCGTGAACACGCTGTGTTCGTAGAGGGCTACGAGTTTGCCGAGGGTTTCGGGCGTGAGCCGCTCGGCGAGGATCGTGTTCGACGGTCGATTGCCTTCGAAAACGCGGTGGGGCACAAGCCAGTCGGGCATTCCCTCAGCCTTGACCTGATCGGGCGTCTTGCCGAAGGCGAGCGCTTCGCTCTGGGCGAACACATTCGCCAGCAGGATGTCGTGGTGTCGGCCAATCGGATTGAGCGGGCGGCCGAACGCGATGAAATCACAAGGGATAAGTTTCGTTCCCTGATGAATCAGTTGGTAGAACGAGTGCTGGCCATTCGTCCCTGGTTCGCCCCAATAAATTGGCCCGGTCTGGTACGATACCGCGGCTCCATCGAGCGTTACGTGCTTGCCGTTGCTCTCCATTGTCAATTGCTGGAGATAGGCGGGAAATCGCTTGAGATATTGTTCGTAAGGCAAAACCGCGACGGTTTCGGCCTTGAAAAAATTGTTGTACCACACGGACAACAACCCCAGAAGCACCGGTAGGTTGCGCTCGAATGGTGTCGTGTGAAAATGCTTATCCATCTGATGGAAGCCATCCAGCATCGTGCGGAAGTTGTCTGGCCCAATCGCAAGCATCGTCGAGAGACCAATCGCCGACTCCATCGAGTAGCGCCCGCCCACCCAATCCCAGAATCCGAACATCTGGGCTGTATCGATGCCGAACTTTGCCACCTCGGCCGCGTTCGTCGAAACCGCCACAAAATGCCTGGCGATGCTCTTGATGTCGCCGCCGAAGGCGGCGAGCGACCAATCGCGAGCCGAGTGGGCGTTCGTCATCGTCTCGAGCGTCGTAAACGTCTTGGAAGAGACGATAAACAGCGTCTCCGCGGGATCAAGATCACGAACCGCCTCCGCGAAGTCAGTGGCGTCGACGTTCGACACGAAGCGGAACGTCATGGCCCGTTCGCTGAAATGCTTGAGCGCCTCATAGGCCATCACCGGTCCGAGATCGGAGCCGCCGATGCCGATATTGATGACGTTCACGATCCGTTTGCCGGTGTACCCGTTCCACTCACCGCTCCGCACGCGGTTTGCGAACTGAGCCATTTTTTCGAGCACGGCGTGAACCTGCAACACAACGTTCTCACCATCCACAACAATGGCAGATCCTTTCGGTGCCCGGAGAGCCACGTGCAAGACGGCTCGGTTTTCCGTGGCATTGATTCTCTCGCCAGTGAACATCGCCTCGATGCGCTCCCGCAACTTCGACTCTTCGGCCAATTGCAGCAGAAGGCGAAGAGTCTCGTCCGTAATGCGGTTCTTCGAGTAGTCCAGATACAAGCCAACGGCCGCGACCGTCATGCACTGGCCGCGCTTGGCATCCGCTGCAAAGAGCGTTCGCAGATGGAGCTGTTGGATAGCCTCGTGATGGGCTTTCAGGTCCTTCCACGCCTTCCGTTCGGTAAGCGGTGCAACTTGTTCTGCCCCGTGCGTCATGATGCAGCGATCCGTTTGAGTTGCGACGTCATGTTTTCATTTCGACGGAAGTGTGGATGTCTTGTCGAGAAGCAGCCGGCAGAATCTCCCGGTTCAGCGGATTCTCGAGCGCGAATCGACGACCTGAGGTTGACGTCAACTCCGACAATCGAGAGAACGCCTGATCGGAAAGCATCTCTTCGGTTGATCGCCAGGCCCAGTTGCCGTCTGCGCGACCGGGGACGTTCATTCGAGCTTCGCATCCAAGATTGAGCACATCCTGCAAGGGTGCGATGGCAAGAGCAGCTGCTGAGGACCACGCCATGTGGATCAACTGACAAGCGACACCCGACCCGGCGGCCGGCATCGACATCAGGTAATCCATTACTTTGCCGCGCTGGTCGGCCGACAGATTTTCGTACCAACAACGGCTCGGAGGATTGTCGTGGGTGCCGGTGTATACCACTGTGTTCGAGCTGTAGTTGTTAGGCAGGTGTGGATTGTTGGAATTGCCGTCGAAGGCGAATTGAAGAACGCGCATTCCGGGAAGGCGAAATTGATCGCGCAAAGCGTAAACATCCGGAGTGATGTATCCCAAATCCTCAGCAATAAATGGCAGCCCTCCAAAGGCGCCATCAACCGCTTTGAAAAAATCCGCGCCTGGACCTGGCCTCCAATGCCCAGATTGGGCCGTCGAGGACTCAGCCGAAATGTGCCAAGCCGCTGAAAATGCCCGAAAATGGTCTAGACGAACCACGTCCACGAGAGCCACCAAGGCGCGTAGACGATCGATGCACCATCGATAGCCGGTTTCGCGCAGTTTGTCCCAATCGTAGAGAGGATTGCCCCAAAGCTGTCCCTGGGCACTGAAGTAATCGGGGGGCACTCCCGCTACGAAGCGTGGTCTGCGCTGCTCATCGAGCAGAAACAACTCGGGGTTGGCCCAAACATCGCTGGAATCAGGAGAAACGAAGAACGGCAAATCGCCGATCATGCGGATGCCCTTGGCGCGGCCATATGCCTTCGTTCGCGCTCCCTGGCGAAACAGCATGAATTGAGCAAAGCAGATTCCCTGAATGTGATCCGTCAGTTCACGTCGAGCCTCCGCCAACGCTGTCGGAGCTCGCTGCACAAGCTCCCGTGGCCACTTCAGATAGCAGACGTCGCCGTGACGAATCTTCAACGCGCGAAATAGGGCGTAATCATCAAGCCATGCCGCTTGCTCGCGGCAGAATTGCTCGAATGCATCCTGCAATTCCGGACGCCGAGTCGAGCTGAACGCGTCCCACGCCTTCTTTAGCAACTGTCGCTTGAAGGAAGTAACTTCGGCAAAGTCGACAGCCATCGTCGACGACGGGGCCGACGCGCAGTCTGCAACCGACACTAATCCATCCTCAATCAACCAATCCGGGCTGATGAGAATTTCACTTGCGGCGAACGATGATAGGGGTTGATACGGAGAATTTCCGTATCCGGTAGGACCCAACGGCAACGACTGCCACCAGGTTTGACCGGCCCCATGAAGTAAATCAATCCACTTCATGGCGGCCGGGCCGACATCGCCGATTCCGTACGGCGAGGGAAGCGACGTGACGTGCAGCAACAGGCCGGAAGCGCGGTATCCGGACGGAAATGGCGGAACACGATTGGGAGGGAAGTCTTCGTTCACGGGTTCGGCCTTGTTTAGACGCCAGCGGTACAACCGAGCGCATCGTTTACGATCTCTTGAGCCTCGCTCAGAATCGCGTCCAGATGCGCCTGATCCTTGAAGCTCTCGGCATAAATCTTATAAATGTTCTCCGTGCCCGATGGCCGGGCTGCGAACCAACCACTGCCGGCGACGACTTTCAAGCCACCGATCGATGCACGGTTGCCTGGGGCAACCGTGAACTTGCTTAGGATGGGTTCACCGGCGAGCTGGGTGGTCGAGACCGCTTCCGGAGAAAGTTTGCTGAGCATCGCCTTCTGCAGAGGCGTCGCCGCGGCATCGATCCTCGCGTAGTACGAGGTGCCGAACTGCGCTTCCAGTTCCTGGTAATGCTCTCCCGGATCTCTTTGCGTGATCGCCATAATCTCAGCAGCCAACAAGTCCATGATCGGACCGTCCTTGTCCGTGGTCCAAACGGTGCCGTCTTGTCGTAGGAAGCTTGCCCCGCGCTCTCCTCGCCACCGAAGCAAAGGGAGCCGTCGAACAGCCCCGGCACGAACCACTTGAAGCCAACGGGGACTTCGCACAACCGGCGGCCTAGGTCCTTCACCACACGGTCGATCATGCTGCTGCTCACCAAGGTTTTCCCGACGGCGACGTCAGCACGCCAATTTCGGTGCGTGAGCAAATAGCGGATCGCAACGGCCAAGTAGTGATTCGGATTCATCAATCCCGCGGACGGCACAACCACGCCGTGCCGGTCCGAGTCGGGATCGTTCGCGAACGCGATTTGATATCGATCTTTAAGAGCCGTCAGACGGGCCATGGCATAAGAACTGGAGGGATCCATGCGAATCTTGCCGTCGTGATCGACTGTCATGAACGAAAAGGTGGGATCAACTTTCGGATTCACAACCTCGATGTTCAATCCGTAGAGCTCGTTGATGGGCGCCCAATAGTGCACCGCCGCGCCACCCAGAGGATCGACACCGAGCTTGAGGCCCGCGCTGCGGATCGCCTCCATATCGATGATGTTGCCGAGATCCTTGACATACGGCAGGACAAAATCTTCCTGGTGCGTGGTCGTCGCCTTGATCGCCGCCGCGAACGGCGATCGACGCACTCCCGCGTTTCCGCCGCGCAACAGCTCGTTGGCTCGATTCTCGATCCACTTCGTTACGTCCGTGTCGGCCGGTCCGCCATTGGTCGAGTTGTACTTGATGCCGCCATCCTCGGGCGGGTTGTGCGATGGGGTAATAATGATGCCATCGGCCAGATTCGCCTTGCGCGCGCGGTTGTATACGAGAATGGCCCTGGATATGACGGGTGTCGGCGTCACGCCGTCGTCCTGTTGAATGATCGTTTCGACGCCATTGGCGGCCAGCACCTCCAGCGCGGTGCGTTGTGCTGGTCCGGAGAGTGCGTGCGTGTCCTTGCCCACGTACAGCGGGCCATCCGTGCTCTGTTTGTGCCGGTAGTCGCAAATGGCCTGCGTGATGGCCAGGATGTGCGCTTCGGTGAATGTGCCGTCGAGCGACGAACCCCGATGTCCGCTGGTGCCGAAGCTGACACGCTGGCTCGGGTCATTTAGCTCGGAAGTTGCTCGAAATAATCCCGTTCCAGTCGGGCCACGTCCACCAGCAGTTCCTTCGGTGCTGGCTTACCTGCGAGTGGGGAAATCGTCATGTGTCGTCCTTTCCAAACCTTCGTGAGGCGTTCACCAACATGCTTTCGCCTCTAGGTCACCGGACATGGTTCCACGTTCCAGATGTGGGCTGCATATTCGGCGATCGTGTGATCGCTGGAGAACTTTCCTGATGCGGCCACATTCAAGATCGCCCTGCGGGCCCAGGCGTCTGGGTCGGCAGACAACTCGACACAGTTGGTGATCCGCCTCCAAATATGAGCTCAAATCCGCCAGGTGCATGTAATGGTCACCGTGTGTCAGCAGAGCGTCCCAAATCGGAGCAAAAATACCTGGTTCACTCGAATTGAAACGGCCGGACGAGATCAGATCGAGCGCGGCTCGCGTCTCCGGTTCGTTGTCGTAGTGCCAATGCGGGTTGTACCAAGCGCGGCTGTTGGAGACCTGTTCGGCTGTGAGTCCAAACAGGAAGAAGTTTTCTTCGCCTGCCTCCTCGGCCATTTCGATCGTCGCTCCATCCCGCGTCCCGATGGTGAGCGCTCCGTTCATCATGAACTTCATGTTGCTGGTGCCGCTAGCTTCGTAACCGGCAGTGGAGATCTGGTTGGAAACGTCGCTGGCGGGGATGAGCTTTTCGGCCAGTGTGACGTCGTAGTCTGGCAGAAACAGCACCTTGATTCGGCCGCGCATCGTCGGGTCGCTGTCGATTGTATGAGCCAGATTGTTGATAAATTTGATAATCATCTTGGCAAGAACGTAGGCGGGCGCCGCCTTGCCGGCAAAGAAGAATGTCCGCGGCGCCAAATCGAGACTTGGATTCTGCCGCAGCCGGTTGTACAGCACGACGATGCGCAGGGCGTTGAGCAGTTGCCGTTTGTACTCATGGATACGCTTGATTTGGCAATCGAAGATCGTGTCCGCGTCAACTGCCTGGCCGGTCTTCTTCTTGAGCCAATCCGCAAACCGCGTTTTGGCCTCGCGTTTGGCCTTGTGGAAGTCGTGGTGAAAGCCCTTGTCGTCGGCTAAGCCTTTGAGTTTGCGAAGCTCGCTGAGATCGGTGATCCAGCCATCGCCGATCGCTTCGCTGATCGCACGGGCGAACGCGGGGTTGGACAGCAACAGCCATCGCCGGGGCGTGACGCCGTTGGTTTTGTTGTTGAACCGCTCTGGGAACATTTCAGCCAGGTCCTTGACCGTCGTCGTGCGCAGCAACTGCGAGTGCAGTTCGGCCACGCCATTGGTGCTGTGCGAGCCGACGATGGCCAGGTTCGCCATGCGAATCTGCCTGGTCGGTCCTTCTTCGATCAGGCTAACGCGCGCCACGCGCTGCTCATCGTCAGGGAAGCGGTGGCGAACATTGTCGAGAAGCCGCTGGTTTATCTCATGGATGATTTGCAAATGGCGCGGCAACATCATCTCGAACCAAGCTACAGGCCATTTCTCGAGGGCTTCCGGCAGCAAGGTGTGGTTCGTGTATGCCAGAGTTCGTTGAGTCAAGTCCCAGGCCTGGTCCCAATCTAGGTGTGCGTCGTCCAGCAGAATGCGCATCAGTTCCGGCACGCACATGCTGGGATGCGTATCGTTGAGTTGAATGGCGACCTTCTGCGGCAGCGCACTCCAATCGGAGTTGTTCCGCCGGAAACGGCGGACAATATCGGCGAGCGAGCAGGCCACCAGAAAATACTCCTGCAGGAAACGCAATCCCTGCCCCATAGCCGTGGCATCGTTGGGATACAGGACTCGGGTTAGCGTTTCTGCCCCCAGGCTTTCGGCGACCGCTCCGACAAAGTCTCCGTGACTGAACTCCTCGAAATCAAAAAAGTCTGGCGCAGCGGCGGACCACAGGCGGAGCGTGTTGATTGTCTTGCCGCCATAGCCCACGACCGGACGATCGAACGGAATGCCAATCATCCGCAAGGGCTGTCCGGGCACGACGCTCAAGCTGCCGCCTTTGACTTCGAACGAGCAGTTCAATGTGACTTCCACCTGCTCGGAACTGCGAATGATCTCCCAAGGGTCCGGACGACGGAGCCAGTTGTCGGGCTGTTCGCATTGCCAGCCGTTCTGGATCGTCTGGCGAAATATGCCATATTCGTAGCGCAAACCGTAACCCATTGCCGGAAGCTGCATCGTGGCCATCGAGTCGAGGAAGCAAGCCGCGAGGCGGCCGAGACCGCCGTTGCCCAAACCGGCATCCGGCTCCTGTTCCAGAAGGCTGAGCCAGTCGAGGTTCGCGCTTTTTTCGCGGATTGCTCGTTGTACGAACGAATCGAGCAAGAGGTTTGTCACGTTGTTGGCCACCGATCGCCCGATGAGGAATTCCATCGACAGGTAGCAGACGCGCTTGGCATTCTCGCGTTCGTACGTGTCCTCGGTTCGCACCCAGCGCTGCGAGAGAACGTCCCGCACGGAGCGAGCGAAGGCCTCGAACTGGTCGCGAGCGCCGACGGACGTCGGTCCAATCACGTTGTCGAAGAAGAGGTGCCGTTCGTAAAGAGCGTCGTCGGCTCCCGTCAACTCGACAGGGCCGCACCCGTATTGCTCACGAAGGTTCGTCAGCCGGTCTGATTCAGTTACGATTCGAGCGGCTGTTGTTTTTGTAGCACTCATCATCGCTTCCTTTCATGCAACATCCCGACTCAGTTGGTTAACTTCCCGCCGCCGTCGCCAAGTACATTAAGCACCTCGCGAAGCATCGTGATGTCCTCACGGGTCGTGATGACGAAAATTCGGCCGCGCGAGGTACGAGTTGCCACGTCCGCATCCGGTTTGCACTCGGCGTTTGCGCCGTGGTCAATCTCGAGACCCAAGCATTCGAGACCATCACAGACAGCCTTGCGGACCTCGCTGGCATGTTCTCCGACGCCGGCCGTAAACACCAGGGCGTCGACGCCTCCCATCGTCACCGTCAGCGCACCAATCGCTTGCCGAACTCGATGCGTGTAGACGGCCAGCGCCGTCTGGGCGCCCTGATGACCGTCTCGCGCCGCTTCAAGCACTCGGCGCATATCGGCTGAGATGCCAGACACGCCAAGTAAGCCGGATTCATGATTGAGCGCCGCCTCGACCTGCTGCGCCGAGAGTCCATGCTTTTGTTGGACATAGAGCGCGATGGTCGGGTCGATCGAGCCGCTGCGCGTACCCATCATCAAACCTTCCAGCGGCGAAAAGCCCATCGTTGTATCGACAGAACGGTCTCCAACCACGGCCGAAGCAGAGCAACCATTGCCCAAATGACAGATGACCAGCCGCGTCCCTTCCGGCGGCCGGCCGAGCATATCGGCGGCGCGACGGCTGCAGTAAGCGTAGCTGAGGCCGTGAAAGCCGAAGCGACGGATGCCCCATTCACGCGTCCACATTTGGGGCACCGGGTAGGTCCATGCTTCCCGTGGCAACGTGGCGTGGAAGGCCGTGTCGAACACAGCCACTTGCGGCACTCCCGGCAATTCCTTCTCCGCAGCGTCAAGCGTCGCCAGGCCGGGAGGGTTGTGAAGTGGAGCCAGCTCGGCCAGCGCGGAGATGCGCGCGCGAATCTCGGAAGTGACCTTCATCGAGGACCTGAATTGGCCGCCATGAACGATGCGATGTGCAACAGCAGCCAGCGCGGAACGACTGGGCAACGCAAGCGGTTCAAAGTGCATCATGTCGTGCAAAGTGCGCCGCACCGCCTCGGCATGACCCTGCCAAGTCACCTCCTGAACGTGCTGTTTACCGTCAGGGCCGGTATAGCGATAGCAAGTCGCCGACCCACCCCATTGCGTCAAGCTGCTTGCCACGGTCCTGCACTGCGCTGGCTCTACCAGCGTGCACTTCAAAGCTACTGGAACCGGCGTTGAGCAATAGAACGGTCATATCGTGATTTGGCGACGAGTTTAGCGCGGAACAGTGTCAAGCGCTGGTCTGTTCCAGCGCCCGCCGAATTCCATCGTTTCGATCGAGTCATTCCACAGCCGGACGATCGGTTCTTCACAGCTATCATGTTCAAAGCCGAGTACGCCAATGCTGGCGGGATTGCAATAAAAGATGCGAGCAGCGGCAGGCGGTAGACGATGCCAGCGCGCTGCGATCATCCGGATGATGTGGCCACTGGAAAACGCAAGAACATTCCCTGCAAGGTCGTGGGCTCGGGCAATGAATCGGTCCGCCCTGCACGCGACGTCCTGGGCCGTTTCGCCGTCCGGGCAGCCATCGCGGAACAGTTCCCAGCCCGGAGTGTCTTTGACAATTTCATTTGTTCTCATTCCCTCGAATCGGCCGTAGTTCCATTCGACCAGGTCCGGATCCAATTCCGCTACCGAGCCGAAGCCGGCCAGCTCGCATGTCTTTAAAGCACGCTGCAAGGGACTCGTAAACACATGGGCAAAGGTCAATCGTTGCAGACGATCGCCGAGTTGCCGCGCGTGCCTTTCGCCATGTTCATTCAGTGGCAGGTCGGTTCGACCGGTCTTGCGGTGTGAATCCGTCCACTCCGTATCCCCATGTCGGACCAGATAGAGCGTTGGCAAAGCAGCAGCCATCATTTGGCTCCTGAAGGCAAGCAATGTGTCAGCGACAGGTTAAAGACTCACACCGTTCATCCTAAACATTGTCGCCCTCTGTCGACGTAGATTGCGAGGCGACTTTCCCGCCCGAACCCCAGCGCCAGCCGGTGATTTCCGGCATGTCGTCGCCGTACTTGCGGATGTAGTGCTTGTGGTCGATCAGCTTGTCCCGAATTGCCTGTTTGAAGTAGGCGGCCCGAGCGCCGAGTTGCGGCAAGCGGTCGATCACGTCCATAACCAGGTGGAACCGGTCCAGCTCGTTCAGGACGACCATGTCGAATGGCGTCGTGGTCGTGCCCTCTTCCTTGTAGCCTCGCACGTGCAGATTGTTGTGGTTCGTGCGGCGGTAGGTCAGACGGTGGATCAACCAGGGGTAGCCGTGGAACGCGAAGATGATCGGCTTGTCCTTCGTGAAGAGGGTGTCGAAATCCTTGTCACTCAGACCGTGAGGGTGCTCGCTTGCCGGCTGAAGTTTCATCAGATCCACCACGTTGATGACGCGGATTTTCAATTCCGGGAGGTGCTCGCGGAGCAGGCTCACGGCAGCCAGGCACTCCAGGGTGGGCACGTCGCCGCAGCAGGCCATGACCACGTCGGGGTCGCCTCCCTGGTCGTTGCTGGCCCACTCCCAGATGCCGATGCCGGCCGTGCAGTGCTTGATCGCCTGGTCCATCGTCAGCCACTGCGGGGCCGGCTGCTTGCCGGCCACGACCAGATTGACGTAGTTGCGGCTGCGCAGGCAATGGTCGGTCACGGAGAGCAGCGTGTTGGCATCCGGCGGCAAGTAGACGCGAATCACTTCCGCTTTCTTGTTCACGATGTGGTCGATGAATCCCGGATCCTGGTGGCTAAAGCCGTTGTGGTCCTGACGCCAGACGAGCGAGGACAACAGGTAGTTCAGCGAGGCGATCGGCCGCCGCCAGGGAATTTCGTCGCAGTACCTTCAACCACTTGGCGTGCTGGTTGAACATCGAGTCGATGATGTGGATGAACGCCTCGTAGCAGCGAAAAGAAGCCGTGCCGTCCCGTCAGCAGATAGCCCTCCAGCCAGCCCTGGCACTGGTGCTCGCTGAGCACCTCCATCACCCGACCGTCCGGGTTGAGATGGTCGTCGTAGGGCAACGTCTCGGCGACCCAGGCGCGGTTGGTGACTTCGAGGACGTCCTGCCAGCGGTTGGAGTTCGACTCGTCCGGACTGACCAGCCGGAAATTGCTGCTGTCCAGATTCAGCTTCATGACGTCCCGCAGGAACTTGCCCATGACCCGCGTGGATTCCGCGTCCGTTGCGCCCGGGCTGGGCACGTCCACGGCGTAGTCCCGGAAGTCGGGCAGCTTCAGGTCCTTGAGCAGCAGGCCGCCGTTGGTGTGCGGGTTGGCGCTCATGCGCTTCTCGCCCTTGGGTGGCAACTCGGCCAGCTCCGGGATGAGACGGCCCGTCTCGTCGAACAGTTCTTCCGGCTTGTAGCTCTTCATCCAGGTTTCCAGGATCTGCACATGGCCCGGCTTGGACATGTCGGACATCGGCACCTGGTGCGAACGCCAGTAGCCTTCGGTCTTCTGGCCATCGACTTCCTTCGGGCCGGTCCAGCCCTTGGGGCTGCGGAACACGATCATCGGCCACAGGGGGCGCTGGCTGAAGCCGTTCGTGCGAGCGTCAGCCTGAATGGCCTTGATCTCGCCGATCACAAGGTCGAGCGTACGCGCCAAGAGTTGGTGCATCTTGGCCGGGTCGTCTCCCTCGACGAAATGAGGCGTGTAGCCGTAGCCGCGCATCAGGGCATCCAACTCCTCATGGCTGATGCGGGCCAGAACGGTGGGGTTGGCGATCTTGTAGCCGTTCAGGTGCAGGATGGGCAGCACGCAGCCGTCGCGCACCGGGTTGAGGAACTTGTTGCCGTGCCAGCCGGTGGCCAGCGGCCCCGTCTCGGCCTCGCCGTCGCCGACGACGCAGGCCACGATCAGATCGGGGTTGTCGAAGGCCGCGCCGTAGGCATGCGACAGTGCGTAGCCCAACTCGCCACCCTCGTGGATGGAACCGGGCGTCTCCGGCGCGACGTGGCTGGGAATGCCGCCGGGAAACGAGAACTGGGTGAACAGCCGCTTCAGGCCCGCCTCGTCCTGGCCGATGTTCGGGTAAACCTCGCTGTAGGTCCCCTCCAGGTAGGCGTTGGCCACCAGCGCCGGCCCACCGTGCCCGGGACCGGAGATGTAGAGCATGTTCAAGTCGTGCTCTTTGATGACTCGGTTCAGGTGAACGTAGAGAAAGTTCTGGCCCGACGTGGTTCCCCAGTGGCCGAGCAAGCGCGGCTTGACGTGCTTGAGATCCAGCGGCTCCTTGAGGAGCGGATTGTCCATGAGGTAGATCTGGCCGACCGACAAGTAGTTTGCAGCTCGCCAATAGGCATTCATCCTGGCCAGATCTTCTTCGGTGAGGGGGCCTGCCGCTTTGGCGTCAGTGCCGGCCAACCTCTGTCGTTCGCTGGTTGCGGTGGTCATGGATCATCCCCTGCGTGAGGTTTAAAGAACGTCCTTTTCATATTCAGATTGACATACGGGCCCAGTTTCTCAGGCACGACTGTGAGGCTCTACCTGTGTCACTTTCACACAATTCTCAATCTGCCGAACGTTTGCCGTATGCAAGGCCAGGGACTGCGCTAACTGCTTCAAATAATAAGTGGGAACTTCTCCCGAGAGCACCAACACGCCGTCGTGAAGTTCACAATTGATGCCGATGAGAGGCGCATAACCGCTACGGCGAAATCTGGCCGCCACGAGGCTAGCCGGATCGTCCTCATGAGTCTGCAATTCGATGGAGCTACTTGCTTCGCCGTTCGGCAGCGGTCGTATCACGTCGTTACCTCCTATAGCGCCGCCGGCCATCCCGGCGGCGCTTAAGAAATCAGGACCGTCTAACGGGCGGCAGCCGCAGGTGATCCCACATTGTCGGCATCCATCCGAGCCATGGCGGCGTCGAAGATTGCCTCTTCGGCCTCATCCAATGCCGCGACCGCAATATAAACGGCGTCGGCCGCGTACTGCTCGGCCCGATCAGCATGCGAGTTCAACTTGCTGACGTCTCTCTTGGCCTTCCATTCATTGATCGCTTCCTTAGCCTGGCCGATCTTCTGTTCGGCCCGAGCCTTCAAGCTGGCTCTGGCTTGCTCGACCTTCTTCTTTTGTCCCTCGATTCTGCTGCGGGCCTCATTGAGGTTCTTCTGCAGGACTTGCTCCCCCTGCTTGGGAAGCTTTTGAACGTTCGACTTCAGCGTGTCTACCTGGTTTTCCAGCGCATTGAGGTGATCCCTCAACTGGTCGCAAAACTGGTCAACTCTGGCGCTCATGATTTTTCTCCTCCGATTTCTAATTGGGTATTGGTCCATCACTGACGCATTCACCTGCTTCCCTGAGCGTGTAGCGTTGTCACGTGTGGGTACCTCTGGTTGAGACTTGGGATGGGCAATGTGTCGTGAGCAAACGCGATGCCATGGCTGGTCGCACGTGAATCCCAGTCGCAACCTATCGACATAAACCCTGTTGCAGCCTTAACAAGCGAATCGTCCCGCCAAGCGGCTCGAGCGAGCCGAACTTGTCTGGCGACGGGCGATGCCGCACGGGGTCTGCCAACGGGCGGACACACCGCCCGCGGGCTGGCACCCGAACGAGAAGCCGAAACTTCCTCGACGGCAAGTGCTTACAGCACCGACTCCTCGGGCGACCTGTTGCGGGTCAGAATCGACACCCTCTAAACTAAACCGAAACCCAACCCGTCCGTTTCTCTTCTCACGGGGTTGGCTTGCCGCGCTCATGCGGCGCGTGATGCTCGGAGTGGTGTGAATCATGGGCGATATCGGACAGGACTGCCAAGCCTGCGCAGACCCGCAGTACGCCGCGCTCTTGGCGGTTTCGGAGGCCGTTGTCGCGCATCGCGATTTGTCTTCGCTGTTCCACGACCTGGCTGGCCGGCTCAATCAGGTGGTGCGCTTCGACTACCTGAGTCTGGTCCTGCACGATTCAGCGACCAACACCATGCGCCTGCACGTTGCGGAGGCCTTACAGCCCGCCGATACGCCGGTGATTGTGCTTCCTTGCGAAGACGATCCGGCGGCCTTAGTTTTAGAGAATCAGCAGCCGCTCATTATCTCGAGCGCCGCCGAACTAGCTTGCTGGCCGCTGTTGCTGGAACGGTTGCAGCCGTACGCAGTCCAGAGCCTCTGCTGGCTGCCGCTGACCACGGCACGGCGGCGACTGGGCACGCTGGTGTTGAGCAGCAAGGAGCCGTCCGCCTATGGTACCGCGGATCTGGGCTTCCTGCAGCATGTTGCCAACCATGTGGCCGTGTCCGTCGAGAACGCCCTGGCCTTTCAGGAACTGGCAGCGCTCAAGGATCAGCTCGCTCAGGAGAAGGCCTATCTCGAAGAAGAGATTGCGACCCACCAGTTTCACGAAATCGTGGGCGTGAGCAACGCGCCTGCGCGGGCGCTCAAGAAGGTCGAAACCGTTGCCCCCATGGACTCCACTGTTCTAATCTGCGGGGAGACTGGCACAGGCAAGGAACTGGTTGCCCGCGCAGTGCACGATCTGAGCCCGCGTCGGGAGCGCACGCTCATCAAACTGAACTGCGCGGCGATTCCTGCCGGTCTGCTGGAGAGTGAGCTGTTCGGTCATGAGAAGGGAGCCTTTACCGGGGCGATCGCACAGAAAGTCGGCCGTTTTGAGCTGGCGCACCAAGGGACGCTCTTTCTCGACGAGGTTGGGGACATACCGCTCGAGCTGCAGCCCAAGCTGCTGCGCGTCTTGCAGGAGCAGGAGTTCGAGCGCCTAGGCAGCTCGAAGACAATTAAGGTCGACGTGCGCCTGGTTGCGGCTACAAACCGCAATCTGGCGAGCATGGTCGCCGATAACCGATTTCGCAGTGACCTTTATTACCGACTGAACGTGTTTCCGATCATCCTGCCGCCGCTACGCGAACGACCAGACGGCATCCCGTCGCTCGTCCGCCACTTCACTCAGCAGTTCGCCCGCCGGATGGGCAAGCGGATCGTGAGCATTCCGGCGGCGACCATGGACTCGCTGGTCAAGTACCCCTGGCCGGGCAACGTCCGGGAGCTGCAGAATATCATCGAACGTGCGGTCATTCTCTCGCCGGGTACGACGCTACAAGTTCCGCTCGACGACTTGCAGCCTGTGGGCCGGCAGACACCGGCGGCGGCTGTCACCCTTGTCGACGCCGAGCGGGAGCACATCGTCGGCGCCCTCCGCGAAACCGGCTGGGTGGTGGGCGGGCCGAAAGGGGCTGCAGCCCGCCTGGGAATGAAACGTTCCACCTTGCAGAACAAAATGCGGCAGCTCGGCATCTCCAGGTCTCAATAGTGCCAGCCGGTTGGCGGCAGTGCCGCTCGGTCGGCAGTTATCAGGCGGGACTCCCTCCGGTCCTCAGGCCGCGCCGACTCACCCGACCCGCAACCCCTTCTCCCTCCACACGTTGCGGGGCGAATTGCGGCAGTCCGCCTCGCCGGTACGACGTATGCAATGCAACCCGTTACGTGCGGGAGGCGGAATCATCCGCGATTGCCAAGCAGGTGCCACAAGTGTAAGCGATGCTACGGATTACGGTCCACGAAAAGACGCGAGCGCTCACGTTCCAGCTTGAGGGGACGTTGGCAGGCCCCTGGGTGCGGGAATTGAAGGAGTGTTGGCAGAGCACCCTGGCCAGTCAACCTAAACCAAGCCTTCGAGTTGATCTAACTGGCGTGACCTTGATCGACGATTCGGGCAAGGCTTGCTTAGCGGAAATGCATCAAGAAGGAGCCGAATTCGTTACCGCCGATTGCCTGACGAATGCCATCGTGGACGAGATAACCCTAGCTGCCATGAAGTCGCGAACACGCCAAGGGTAAGACTCGCTGAAGTACTGTGAGAATGCTGACAACCATCGCACTGATTTCGCTGTTTTGCGGCGCGACGGACGTGATCGAATCGCGGACTGCAGCCGAAAGGGACGGAGTCTGGAGTCTCATGAAATTCGACCGATTAGTCAGCAGCCACGCGGTACAACCTTAGGCAATCGCACCCAAGACAACCAACGCCACAGTCGGGGTCGTGGTATCTCGCTGTGTAGATTCGATGCCATCGAACGCCACGGTGCGCTATTACGCACAGCATGTGCCTTCCCGCTCACGAGCGACCGATCATCGACGCTGATCTCAACGCGCTGAATGATTTCCTTCTCGATCCTGATTGGCGCGGCACGCGCATTACCCGCTCTACATCCAGGGCGACGCCAAAAAATGCCTTCCACGAACGCTGGTGAAGACGCATGGCATCGAATGTGCTAATTCAGCGGCCGTTTGCGGAATGACATTAGAGAGGGCGACGCTATAGGTTCAAGAAACCGTGGCGTGAGCCCAATGGTCTTTGTCTTACTTGCATTTAAAAGGAGCTTCTTATGAGCGACGCAATCAACAAGGCACTACTGTGCGGGCTGGGTCTCGCAAGCCTGACCAAGGAAACAATCGAAAAGACCGTCCAGGAGCTCATCAAGCAGTCCAAGCTCTCGGAGGCCGAGGGCAAGCGAGTGCTCAAGGAATTGCCGCGGCGCTCGAAGCAGGCGCAAAAGGCTCTAGTAAAAGCGGTGGACGCGGAGGTACACAAAGTACTGCGGCATTTGGACCTGGCAGCGATCGTCAACGGCCGGCTCAAAGGTGCCAAGCCCACCGCAAAGCGAGCCAAGAAAGCCGTGCGAGCTGGCAGCAAGACCAAGGCCCGTGCGCGTTAAGAATGGGCTTGTCAGGCAATGGATCTCCAATCCGTATCCCAAATTCCTGGCGATGTCGCCCGTGCCTCGCAAGTGGCACAGGTACTCGTGAAGTACGGGTTTGCGGAGTGGTTGAAAGGCACTGACTGGGAGCCAGTCCGACGGGTGCTCACCAGCCGCAGCGGCGAGATCCTTACGGACAAGCCGTTCGCCGTTCGCGTGCGGATGGCACTATCGGACCTCGGGACAACTTTCATCAAACTCGGACAGTTTCTGGCCACCCGGCCCGATTTGGTCGGACCAGAACTGGCTCACGAACTATCCAATTTGCAGTGCGACGCGCCAGCGGATCCGCCCGACGTCACCGTCGCCACGATCGAGAAGGAACTGGCGCGGCCAATCGCTGAGTGCTTTGCTGAATTCGACCGCGAAGTGATGGCTTCGGCGTCGATCGGACAAGTTCATCGCGCCAAGCTGGCCAACGGCCGGTCGGTCGTCGTCAAGGTGCAGCATCCGGGTATCAAGAGCACGATAAGCCGAGATCTGGCTATTCTGGCTCGCTTAGCCGCGCATGCCGAGCGACAGGAGGAATGGAAGCACTATCAGCCAGTCGCTGTGGTGCGGGAATTTCGCCAAACGCTGATGCGTGAGTTGGATTTCCGCAGCGAGATGAGCAGCCTTCAGCAATTTCGTCAGAACTTCGCCGCTGACAAAACGGTCACCTTCCCCAAGCCGTACCCTGACCTTTGCACGGGCCGCGTGCTCACCATGCAACTGTTGAAAGGGACGACGGTCGGGGACATCGAACGACTACGTCACAGGCACATCGACTGCGAGGCGCTGGCTCGCCACGGCGCCGAAGTCTTCGTGCAGATGATCTTCCGCGACGGGTTCTATCATGCCGACCCGCACCCCGGAAATATTCTTGCGTTGGCCGGGGGCAGGATTGGAATCTTGGATGCGGGAATGGTCGGCCGCATGGACGAGGAGCTGCGCGATCAAATCGTGCGGATCGTGCTTGCAGGCACCGACCGTGACGCGGCTCGGGTCGCCGATCTCATCGCCGACGTGTGTAAAGCGCCGGCCAGTCTGGACCGTGGCGCAATCAGTGCGGACTTGGTCGAAGTGCTCGGCCAATTTGGAACGCAAGCCATCGGTCAGTTCGACCTGGGCGGTGCCCTGAACGCTGTCACTCGCATCGTGCACGAATACAACCTCGTTATGCCCAGTCGCCTTTCGATGTTGATCAAGTGCCTGATCCTTCTTGAAGGCACGGCGAAGGGGCTCAATCCTCAGTTCAACTTGGCCGAGTTGTTGGAGCCGTATCAGCGACAGTTTGTGCTTCAACAGTTGTCCCCGCAGGCATGGTTACGCAAGGTAAAGCGGCTGCAAAGGGACTGGGAATTGTTCGCCGAAACCATCCCGCGCGGCCTCACCAACCTGCTCGAACAACTGGAGTCGGGAGATTTCGCCCTTCGTATCAAACATCCGCCGCTTGAAACGTCCGTCGACCGCTTGGCATATGGGCTGTGTGCGAGCGCCCTGTTACTCGCCTCGGCTCTGTTGTGGATTCACGAGGTTCCGCCCACAATCCATGGAGTATCGATCTTGGGAGCTGCGGGATACCTGGCCGCCGCGTTCCTCGCAACTCGGGTTTTGTGGCTGACCCGGCGATAGTGGGGCTTTGCATCTCGCCAAAAGACACTTGGGCGTACTATCGGCTTGCGACGGCGGAGGTGCTTCTCCACGAACCAATATCACAGGCCTCGAACGACAAGCCCCGGCTCCATAGGCCCATACGGGGAATGTTGGGCAGCCTATGGCAATATCGTCCGGACGTGAAGTATCAGCGGATTGGAACGGCGATTTAAAATGCAAGCAGCCTATCAGCCGATTGAGCACTACGGCATCATCGGCAACATGCGGACAGCAGCCCTGGTCGGCATGGATGGATCGATCGACTGGCTGTGCTTGCCTCATTTCGATTCACCCAGCGTATTCGCCGCCATCCTCGATGATTGCAAAGGCGGACGGTTCCAAATCGCGCCCGCAGGCAAGGATTTCCGCAACAAGCAATTCTACTGGCCCGACACCAACATCCTGGTCACGCGATTCCTGCATACCGACGGAATCGGCGAGATCGAGGATTACATGCCCCTTGGCGCGGCGAGAGGGTCGGAAGATCAGTTGGTGCGCCGTGTGCGGGTCGTCCGCGGCAAGGTATCGTTCCATCTGGAGTGCACCCCTACATTCGACTACGCCCGCGCGCCCGCCCAGATCGATTTGGCTGAGCACGGCGCACGCTTTACGGGACCCGACTTGACGCTCGGCCTTGCTTCGTCGGTGCCGCTACGGCGTGCGGCCGGCGGCGTTTCGTGCGATTTCACGCTAGGCGAAGGACAACAAGTGACTTTCGTGCTCCGCCAGCTGGCCGGCGCGGACGCGCTGGCGTGCTGTCCAAGCGCCGGCCAAGCGGAGGATCTGTTTCGCGCAACCGTCGAGTTCTGGCGGCGCTGGCTTTCAAAGTGCACTTATGCCGGCCGCTGGCGCGAAATCGTCGAACGATCTGCGTTGACGCTTAAACTCCTCTCGTTTGAACCGACCGGCGCTATTGTGGCCGCCCCCACGTGCAGTTTGCCCGAGGCAATCGGCGGCCAACGCAACTGGGACTATCGCTACACCTGGATTCGCGATGCGTTGTTCACGCTCCACGCGCTCCTGCAGATTGGCTTTACCGACGAGGTGGCGCACTTCATGGACTGGCTGAAGGACCGCTGGCAAGCTTCCGCCAGCGAGTGCGCTGGTCAATTGCAATTGATGTACGGAATCGACGGCCGGGCCGACCTCACAGAGCAGACGCTCGATCATCTGGAGGGATATCGTGGCTCATCACCCGTGCGGATCGGCAACGGAGCGCATCGGCAGTTGCAGTTGGACATCTACGGCCCGTTAATCGAAGCCGCCTATGTACACGACGAGTGCGTTTCGCCAATCGGCTACGATAGCTGGCGCGACGTGCGGCGGCTAGTCGATTGGCTTTGCGAAAACTGGCAGCGACCGGACAACGGCATCTGGGAAGTTCGCGGCGGCTCGCACCACTTTGTGTACTCCAAATTCATGTCGTGGGTCGCGCTGGATCGCAGTCTGCGGCTCGCGGACAAGCGTTCATTTCCCGCAGATCGTGCACGTTGGCTGAAGGTTCGGGACGAAATCTACGAGGAGGTGATGTCTCGCGGTTGGAACGAAAATCGTCGGACGTTCGTGCAAGCCTATGATTCCGACGCGCTGGACGCTTCGATTCTGCTGATGCCGTTTGTGCACTTCATGGCGCCCAACGACCCGCGTATGCTCAGTACGGTAGACGCAATTCGTCGGTCGGTTGCCTCGGGTGGCTTGGCCGCCGACGGACTCGTCTATCGCTACGATCCCCGGATCGCGCTCGACGATCTGAGGGGTCAGGAGGGCACGTTTAACATGTGCTCGTTCTGGCTCGTTGAGGCGCTGACCCGCGCTGGCCACACCGATACGCAACGGCTCGAAGATGCGCGGCTGCTGTTCGAGCAGATGCTCGGCTATGCGAACCATCTTGGCCTCTATTCGGAACAAATCGGGCCCAGCGGCGAGGCCCTGGGAAACTTCCCACAGGCATTCACGCATCTGGCGCTCATCAGTGCTGCAGTAAACCTTGATCGGGCGTTAGGCTAATCAGGTGTAATTCCGCGTGTCCAGCATTTGAATCGCCCAATGACACTGCCAAAAGAAGAGAGATCGCCATGATTACACGGCACTGGACATGGCTAAAAGCTCCTTCCGACAGCACGCGCTAAAGTCTTTCAAGGGGTCAAGCCGGTTCGCCTCGAACGCATCACGAATTTGCTCTGGCGTCAAGTTCGGCTGCCGATAGAGGTCCACGATCTGACGACAGCACTTCTCAGCCTCGCTCAGAACTTCTTCGCCGGAGATAAGCCGAATTTGACTCAAGAGGCCGTAGAGCGCCGTGAGTTGTTCCGGACGCTCTAGGGAATTCGCCGCCGCCTCGACAGCCAGGCGCGAGGCCTGGGCAATGAATTCCTTGTATAGAGTCTCTCGCTGGCGCAGCTTCCATTTTGTGTTTTCACGGATTGCCGCCCGGTGCTGGGTGATCCAGGTTGTCGCAATGCTAGCCGCGGCGCCCACCACGGAGCCCAGACCTGCGGCCAGCGCGGCTACTACACTAGAGTCCATAACTCACCGCAAGATTCTTGATGGACACTGTAGGTTTCCGGACGCGATCGGGTATCATAAAGACAACTCCGCTCGCACGATAGATGCAACTATTGTCAACATGACGCACTCGCCATCAAGCCAATTTGTGCATTTTTCCGCCGGCCCCTTGCTGAGTCTCCGTCGCTAGGCGACGCGCGAGAGTCCGTTGAGCCGCCTGATGCGCTGGCCGAGCCCGAGCCTCGACGTCGATTCGTTACCTGGGAGACCTCAACCGCCTGCGACGACGCTACTGCCTCTCGGATCCTCTGGCATCGCCGTCGCGCACCCGGTAGGTCTCGATGGATCCATCGCGCCGCAGAACTCGACGTTGTTAAAGTCCGGATCGTAGAAGTACCACGCCACGTTACCGCCCGTTTCTCCGTCTCCGTAGGCGACTCGCTGTTAATCCACCCGCCTTTTGGGCAAGCCGAAAGATTTCCGCCCACGTAAGTAGCGGAGGTTGCCGTGTCAGCGCGACTAGATGCGGCGCAAAAATGACGCGGCAATCACTCCGGCCCTTGTAGCCAATCTGTAGCCAATACGCGGAACACTGGCGCACTTGGCGGACAGTCGTGGAAAATCGCGGTCGTCCCAACGTGAAACACGTGCAAACCTTGGGCGATCGTGGGCATAATGGACACATGTGCAGGTAGGACTCGAAATCAGGTGCCCCGCAAGGGGTTGTGGGTTCGAATCCCATGCCCTCCGCTTTGACAGTTGATGACAACTGGCGACGATCGGCGACTAAACCCTTGCACTGGCAAGGGTTTTCGCTTGCGGTGTCAGCTTGCTCGTTGCCATCTGCTGACACCGAATGACGCTCAACGCCGTCCAAAGTGCAGCGCATTTGCAGCGCGGCAGCCTCTCCCCGCGTCTGACGAGGGCGTGGTTTTGGATCAGTCTTGGGCATCGGCAGGTTGCCAATGGCTTTGGCTTGATCTGCAATGCCGATATGCGTGTAACGCATCGTCATCTTGATGTCGGTATGACGGGCCAATTCTTTGGCTTCCGGAAGCGAAGCGCCGGACCGAAGCAACTGCGTGATGTAAGTGTGGCGGCCGGCCGCATGGAAGTCGGCAATGCCTTCTTCCGTCTTATAGGGAATACCGGCCCGCTTCAGATCGCGCTCAATGGCGAACGACAGCTTCTTCTTCCCCAGCATCGGGAATAGATAATCGGCCGGCTTTAGCCCCGACAACCATCCCCGCAGCATCACCACCAGTTTGGGATGCAGGGGAAGCACGTCCTTTCGTCGATGCTTGGAAGACTTTGCGGCAACCGTGACTATCGCCGGCGTTTCATCGAGCCGAAAGCTGGTCGCGGTCAAGCTCGCCATCTCTTGTTTTCGCAAACCGGTCAGGTAGGAGAACAGATAGGCCCGCGCCCGTAACTCAGGGCTGAGCATTTGAACATTTTTGCCACTGTTTCGCGTAGCATTGACGAGCCGAGAAACTTCGTCGGGAGTTAATGCCCGTCGCGGATGTCGAATATCCGTCTCTGCATTGAGGCGTTCCAGACCCCTGATTGGATTTGCGACGAGGCGGTGTGTGCCAACACACCAGTTGCAAAACGAGTCCATCGCCTGAACGTAGTGGTTATAGGTCCGATGGGAGAGATCGATCTTTTTCCGGAGCGATCGCAGATAGGTTTGCATTGCTTCAACATTGATGTCCGCCAAGGTCTTAAATTCAGTACCTTCGACAATGCGGTTTATCCGAAGCATTGTCACCTTGACGTGATGCGGCGAATTATCGGCCAGGCTTTCCTTGAAAGCGCCCAGTTGCACGGCAATCGGAGCGTTCTTGATCGTTGCGTTCCGTTCTTGCTCAACGTCGATCATCCCGGTCTTTCGCAACCGAGCTTCGGTTTCGAGTTTTCCGGCAAGCTGATCGGTGAGCCCTTTGTCGGTGAAACCCTTGACGGTCTTTCGCTTGCCCTCATGATCCGTGTATTGGATCGAATAGGGCTCGTTCTTATGTTTCGAGCGCTTGAAGATCGATGCCATTGATTATTTCCTCCATTCATCATTTTCGCGCCTGCGCCGAAGGGCAACCCTCGGCGATCCATTTTCTCACTTCTTCCAGCCGCCAGCGGACCGTTCCGCCGAAACGGATCGGTTGCGGCAGTTGCCCCGCACTGCGGAGCCGCCAAAGCGTACGAGTTGATACGTGCAGTAACTGGGCAAGCTCGACAGCCGTGACCAATAGCGGCTCCGATGAGGATACGGATTGGAGATCATTGCTCGACATGGGGGTACCCTTTACCTGGTGCGCCTTGGCGCAGTACACACAAGAATTGTCCGCCGATTGTGCGCCACACAGCCTCGGTCAACAGCGTTTCTGGCACCAAATCGGCATAGGTCGTAAAACGAAACAGGTTTGCCGCGCGCGTTTCGCGGAGGGCCTCAGTCAAGTGCCGGATTCGCCCCTCAGAGCGGGCGATGAAGAGGACTCGTACCAGGGGATTGCTCATGGGCAATCGCCAGTGCCGCTCGTAGCGACGCTCGTCTACCAACAGTTGGTACGGTTCGCCTTTGGCCGCGATCTGTCTTTGGCCTTCGGTCGAGCGGTCGTATTCGATGTAGGCCAGAAGTTCATAGTTTTGCTTCTCGCCTAGGCGAATGCGCACCGCTGCATCCGGCCAGCATACGTGCCGTTTCCCACCCGCACGAAACGATTCATAGAGGATAAACTTTTCGTCGTTGCCGGCGGTCGGCGATGCCGAGGCAGCCAGGTCGTATTCAAAGAGCCACTCGGGCAGCGCCCGGTAAACGGCTCGACCTGAGCGTGGTAATTTGTGGTTTAAACCGGAAAGTGCCCTGTCTGGGGAAAACTCGTCGCTGGAGTCCGTTGGGCTGGAGTTTTGTATGGTTTGGATCATTCGTCGACTCCCGCTCGTGTGTTATTGTCATTATATCAATACCACGATCGACGGCAAGACCCGGGACGAAAAAAATCTAAAAAAATGAATGGCTACGGCTTTTTTTTGCCGCGCGTTTTCGGCTGTCGGCGGCCATGCTCGGGGGCCGGCACCACTTTGAGCGCCGGCAGGGAGGTCGCCCCGTAGACCACTTGGCGTTTGCCTTCATTCATACCGGTGAAGACGAACGCGCCGGCCTTTGTCCGGCCGATTCGATAATAGGCGAGCGTGGAAGGGAGACTGACTTGTGCGGCCTGCAGCCGTAATCCGAACGCGGCTAATAGATCGTTGATGATCCTACACACCGACTGGCCCTCCTCGACGGTTGCGGGCTGTTGACCCACATAAGGCGCTAGGAGGGCTTCAATCTTGGTTGCAATTTCAGCGTGAAGCCGCTCCAGCTGGCGTTGGTGCGGCACAATTGCGTCGCGCAGCTCGTCGGCCGATAGCGGAACGGATTCTCGAATAGCAACATGGGCAGTTGTCCGCAGTTTAGCGACTTCTGCAACCGTCTTGTCAAGCGTTTCTTGATCGCGAATAAAGCATCCGTTCAGAATCGCACTGGCCTCATTCCCGGGCCACCAATGAAAGTCAGAGTGGAGCAGCTTATCCACGATGTCGCGCAGCGATTCGTACACACTCGGGCGGTCAAGCTGCGATCGATGAGAGCCCACGATGAGGACCAGCGCCGGCAACTTAGCTCGCGGTGGACGTTTTTCGAATTCTCCCCAAATCTGTTCCAGGCGCTGCAACACGTATTGGCTGAATGGCTCGCTGGAGCACCAGGGCTCAAACGCGTGGCCACGGTTGCGACTTAGGCCGATGATTCCCCAATGCTGCTGACTGCGAACTTCACGAATCGCGTCAGACAAGGACCGGCCAGCCAGATCGAGTGTCATAGGCCACTTCGGGAGTCGGGAAATGCGAGCGAAAACAACTCCGATAGGCCAGCGTGCTCCGCCAAGAATCGGTTGAAGTCCCGCTCTGCGGCAAGGACTACCAATATCCTCATGGTTTCAGGATCAAACGTCAGGCGCACGAATTCGACGCGAGCGTCGACTGGCAGCGGCTCAGCCGGATCGCGCTCTACCTTTGGTTTCAAGCCGAAACGCTGGCCTTCAAGTATAGCTCGCCAAGAAAAGCGATTTTCCGGCACGAAAACCTTTCTGGTGTGTGCTGGTGGAAAGGGAGACAGGCGGGCAAACATTACCGTCACTTGATCAAGATAGCTCATGCCACCGACTATTTTATAGTGCTGCTGGCTGGGCGTATAAGTGCCCCGCTTTACCGCCTCTTGTTCGCGCAAATCGCCGAGTGCCAATCCTTCTTCGTATCCATGCCAAAGTGTGCCAGCGGTGTTCTCAAGGTGTCGCCGCCGTGGTACGTGCAAGACAGTGCGCACGCGGCGGTCCGGATAAAAGAGCGCCAGCTCGGAAAGAGGAATATCGAGATGCTTCAAGCTGCTAAACGTAAGTCTGTGACGAGCGTCGCCTGCCGCACCGAGTCTATGCTCGCCAACGTCGAGCGTTGTGTCTTTTGCACGCAAGCGAGCTGCAGCAATCCAATTTGATGTCAAGACCCACACAGGCGAATACCACATCAAAGCAGGCTGGTCGAGTGGATTGGAAAAGAATTCGCCGAGCATTTCTCGCAAGCCACGATGGGCATGCAGGAACGTCGGATCCACATATCCGCACAGTGTATCGACGGTGTTCCGAAAAATCTGGTCCCGCCATTGCCGGAATTGCCGCGAAGAACCGAACTTTACGAACGATTGAAATCGGCTGCTGCCGACTGGCGGGCAGTAGCCAGCGACCTCAAATGGGTATTTCAACTCGGCGTCCTTGATCGATTCGCTTCGCCTAGCCAAAGCAAATAGCTTCGTGCAGAAGTCCATCAGTGTTTCAACGACTATTGCCCAAGTGATGAACACCAGAACCGCTCATTCATGTTGATCATCAAGATTGACCTGGTCAAGCTTCTAGATTCGTCCCTTACCGACCATCGGTGGCGTAACGGGAGCCGAAGACGGAAGCGAAGCGACCGCTCGTAGGCGGACGGTCCGACACCGAGGTCGCTAGACCTGTGCGAGCAACAAAAAAATGCCCGCGGCATCCGTGAGGACACCGCGGGCGAGACGGCTCTAACGGCCGTCATTTACTCTCGGCTTCGTCGGCCTTGAGTAAATCGAAGCACTTTTGCAGTGCCGCGATTGCGTGGGGCACATCCCCAGCACGCAACGTATGAGTGGACTTCCACTCGCCGGTTGCGGTACGGTACGACCGTCGCAATGAGACATTGCCGTCGATAAACAGTGCGGCGGAAACGGAGCCGCTGCGGAAAGCCTCTCGGAGGGGGGAGGCTTCTTTGGTTTCTGCGACCTGACCTTCGGACGGTCGCTTGTCTTTGAGTGTGGCGTTAGCCATACGAGAAAGGAGAAAAAAATAAAAGAGTGCCCAAGCGCACCGCCCGGGCGGCTGCTTGTGCAGAAGCGGTCTTGAGCCTGCCGCAGCCCCGCGGTCAAGAGAGCAAGCGGCAGCGAAAACGTGGCGATCCCGCAGGTTCGCAAGCCGCAGGCGCCGCGAACCTCTTGCGCGGTCGCCCCGCGAGCGACCTTGACCGCAGTAGGGGACCGGCAGGCTACAATTGACCCGCCTGCGAGCAGCCAGCTTATGTTCTTACAGAAACAGCCCACAATAAGACCCGCAATAGCCGAAGCGATGACGGGGTGGCCGTTCGCACGAGCGAATAAACAAACACAGCAAACAAAACACCAACATGGGTGGGTGCGACTTCGCGGCCGCGCCCAGCGGCCGTAGGCGACGCCAATTTGAAATGCCGCAGGCCCTTTACGGCGGCGCCGGGGGTGCAGGGGGCGGAGCCCCTGCCTTTTATCCTGGAACCGACCAGCAGCGTTGGTGTGTTGTGGTCACGAGCGAATGCGAGTGGGAACCACCCCTGGATAAAAGGCAGGGGGTCGAACGAGCAGGGCGAGTGAGAGCCCCCTGCACCCCGAAGTCGCGGTGGGGAAACAACCTACAACACACAACCAACAACACACAGGCTGTCCGGCCCGCGGACACCCAACCGGACAGGCGATTGGGCGCCCCTCAAGGCATACGCCAAACAATGTCTAGAAGATTTTCTGCTCGACCAGCAGGGTCATTTCTGTGGCCACCATTCTCTCCGGAATCGCAAAGCTGCTCCTTGCCATCCTCGGGTGCGGCTCTGATGGAATCGCTCATGACGGTTTTGAGGATTATTCCGCCAGTGAAGGCAAGTTCCTGCGCTTCCTGGCGACTAAGTTGCTTGCCAAAAACATAGGGCTCAGGTGGGTAGTTTTGCGTCCGCAGATTAGTCGTATAATGTAGATTCAGGTAAAAGCATAACCGAGGTGCAAATGAACAGCCACGCACTACGCAAAGACCGAGGTATGCGGCTACATGCTGCTCGGCGGCGTGCGAGCCTTAGCGCCGAAGAGTTAGCTCGACGGGTGGCTGCCAGCACGCAAGGGCGGGTCAAGTTCACAACTTCGGCTGTTTACAACTGGGAAAAGGCTCGAAACTTGCTGCCCGTGCGGACTGCGCGGGAAATCGCTCGCGTCTTACAATGCGAGGAGATCGAGCTTCTTGGCGAGCATGGACGAACATTTCTGGAACGGATTCCGTTGGCCGCTTCGGCAAGTCACCTGGCACCCGTAACTCCGGATCAATTACCTGATATCAGAGCGACTACCGACCTGAACATCACCCTGTCGGTTGGACCTGTGGACGGCTCTGCGCCGCCTCGCGAACGTTCTTGGGCGATTCGGTACGACGCTCGGCGAAAAGTTCTGATAGTTAGGGGCGCCCCTGGTACTTCACCCGTGGCTGTTGCGTTCGCGCTGCCCGAGGGAGAAGAGCCGTACCGTTTTGCGTCGAACCCCAAGCTAATGGGGATGCTGCCCGATCCGTCTGACTTCAGCACGATGCACGTGGCCTGTGATCTCGCGGACTTGCTTGCCAATGCGAACGATGGGCGCGTATTGAGACTGGATGTGCGGGAACTACTCGGATTGGAAGATTTTCAAAGGCTTCTTCAGCCAGCCGACTCTGCAATGTCGCTCCGAGGAAAGGTCGGACGGGTCACTAAGGACAAAGAAGTGCAGGTCGCCGACTTTTTGGACGAAGTTGCGGCCCGGCGCCTGTGTGCAATGTGGGAAGAGGGCAGTGATTATCTCGAACGGTACCTCGCCGATGTTCTTCCTCGCGAGGTCATCGATCCTTATTCCCGGAACTTGGTCACGGCCGTCGCCTATCTGGGCTTGAACACAAACTTTGACAGGGCTCTCGGACCATGCCGCGTGCTGGTAGAGCTTGCTGGCGACGACCCTCGACAGCTTTGCGATGCGCACTATCTGCTGGGGCGATGCCTTTGGTACCTCAAGCAAGACAAGAATCGTTCTTCGTTGTTCCCCGAGGCGGTTCAGCACCTTGGCAATTGTTACAAGTACGCGCTGCGAATCGGAAACGAGATTCGCGCGGCCCAAGCAGCGATATACCAGGCGCGAATCTCCATCGATTCGCCAAATTTTGCCTCGCTTGTGACTGGCGCAATGGTCAAAGACGCGGATGAACTTCTCGGATATGCCCATGACGTCGGCTGCCGGCACAAGCGACCCGACATTGAAATACTGGCGGCGCGTTCGCGAATTGTCAGATTGTATCAACAAAAGCGATACGACGATGTTGTCGAACAGGGGAAGGATCTGTTGCGACGAATCCGTGGCGAGCGTGAAGCAGGCAGTGGATTTGATTTGGGGGCAATTGGCGACTACGTGAGTGTCCATGTCGGAATGGCGCTGAGACGACGTGGGACCGAAGAGGGTCGAAGCGAAGCTGAGTTGTTGTATGCGGAAGGCATCGAGAAAGGCAACGACGATTCGCACGCCGGCATGTGCTGCTATCTAACGGGAGATTTAGAGGTCGATCGGGCTCAAGCGGCGGCGCAAGAGGCTGTCAGTTTGGAGTTGACCTATCCAGACGACGCGAAAAAGTCCTGGGAGAAGGCTCAGCACCACCAACGCGAGGCAAGCAGTTGGTACGATCGCGCCGAGCGGATCCTGTATCCGCGGGGCGACAGAGCCGCGAAGGAAAAAGCGACTTACAGGACGCTTTGGGTTCGAAACCAAGAACTGCCAAAGCCCGCTACACGACAGGTGGCGGTGGACTCTGCCGTTGCCAGGCAGCAGCGGCTTGTACGTGAGCTTTTGGGCAGGTCTTTCCTTGAGCCGACCACGTCGATTGCAAAGTCAGTTATTGAGGAGCTATTGTCGACGCGGTTTCTAGATACGACGCCAACCGACGTGCACTTTACTGCGGATGTTGCGGACTACATTGACGATAGGACACTGTTGGTCCTTCCATGGCTAGCTGGCGATGCGCTCAACATTCAGTTGCTGGCTCAACATGCTGAGAAAAGTGACCATTTGACGGTGGTCGGCTGGATGGTGATTAAAGACTATGCGACCAACGTCCGCCGGCTACTCCGCAAGGTGCATGCGCGCATGGCGGCGACTGATTGGGAGGAAGAGGATTGGGATCGATTCAGCAGTCTGTCGGACCAATTGTGGGAAGCAATCCAAGATCAGACAAGGCGGGTTAGTCCAATCCGGCTACCGAAGATCGACAAGGCCTTGATTCTTGCTCCCGACGATCCCCTCGATGCGCTACTTCCGTTCGAGTGTCTTTCGAGTCTTGATGATGGTGGATTGTCATTGCTTGATCGTATCGAAGTCCCCATCGTCTATGCAGGTCCATGGGCTCCCGCCTTGCGATCCTTTGAAGTTTGCCTGTCAGGGAAAGATGCAGGGCTATTCTGCAGTGATGATTCGCTCGCGGGTTCTTCGCTGAGCCTTCGAGACGCGGTTGCGAGTGAGCTCGCACGGACCGTGCTGCCGTTGCCAGGCCGCGGGGCAAGCTTCGCGCATCCCAGCGTAATGCTAGTCTGTCATGCCGATTCGCATGGCCAGATAGCTGAATTGATCGGATCTTGGGACTTCTCGGGCGTACGCACTGTATTTCTGCTGTTTTGTGGTTCCGGGGCAGCCGATCTCGTACAAGGGCCCTTCACAACGGGGCCGGCGCACCGGGTCCGCAAGGCACTTGGGCCCGAAGGCCTCGTGGTGGCATCGAGGGTGCCGGTTTCCGTGGATGAAGCGATCCAGTTGACGTCCGAGATGCTCGACGAGGCTGCTGAACAGCCTATCGCGGTTGCAACTGCGGTAAGCACCTACGTGCGGCGACGCGTGAAGGAGGGTGGAAATCCACTATCGTTCCCATGGTTCGTGCTTTGAACTGGAGAAGCTGAAGTGTCGCGTCTTATCCCAAACAAGCCGGCTTTTCTTCCTCAACGATCGTTGGGATTGTTGAAGGAAGTCGATGCTGAGGCGAATCGCGTCCGACAAGAATTCGATTGGTCGCTTGGAGTATTTACAGCGGTTTTCGACGAAGACCTGCGCGAGCTCTTGCTCGTCCAATTGGGCGACTATGCGGCGACGCGGTACGGCGCCAGGCCGTGGACACTTCCCGGCGGGGCGGCAAAAGAACACGAGAACGCGAGTGATGCAGCTTGCCGAGAATTGGCAGAGGAATGTGCTCTGATAATAGATCGAGGAACGATGAAACCCGCTGGGTGGTTCGCTCGACCGTACTTCAAGGGCTTCCGGCGTGAGCAACCCGGCGAAATTGTGGTCCTGTTTGCAGCAATTGGCGATCCACGAGACGAAGGCATTCGTCCAGCGCCCCCAGAGACGTTCGCTGCGGGATTCCATCCCTTCTCGCTCACGGCTTTTTTAGCGGTCCCGACCTTTGGGGAAGGTGAACATCCGCTTCAGCCACTCCCGCGGCATTGGGCACTATGGGCTCGCGTGGCGCAGCGAGCACTTGAACGTCCATTCGATACTGAAATGTTAAGTCACGTGTATGAAAACTCCGATGCCATGCGGCTTCCCCCCTGGCCGTCCCAGCAAGCCACGACGTTTGAGAACGCTGGTGGTTAGCCCGTTCGGGCGTTGGTGACCTCGACGAGGCGCGTTGAAAACCCCTCGCGCCCTCTGCGGAGGGTGAGTGAACTGGGAAGTAATTGGGTTCCGGTTTTACTCAGGGAGGTGTGTCATGGACGAGAGGACGACGTTGGCAGTTGCACGCGGTCGTGATTTTACGCGGGATGCTTTGGAAGGCGTGTTGCAGAGCTAAGTGGATGAGCTCGAAAAAAAACTTCGCCTCGCCGCTTCTGTCAAGGCGGCCAAAGACGGCGTCACAAAGGGGCGTCGACGCGCCAATTCCTGACGGCGAGCGGCGAAGTGTGTTTGCGTCGCGTGTACTTTGACTGCCGGTGTTGTGCTCAGGGTGAGTACGCCACCGATGCGCGGCTGGGAGTGCAGGGCGGACAAACGCGTCAAGCGCGGCGCTTGTTGTGCCTGGCCGGCACGAGTTGGTCGTTTGCCGGATCGAGTGCCCACTTGCGTGAGTTCTGCGGATTGGAAGTCGCGGCCGGAACGATTCGCAACGTGTGTCACGCCGAAGCGGAGAGGTAGAACGTTGGCAGGCGAACGCACCTTCGGCGACCGCTAAGTACCGGAAAACCACGGGTGAAATCGAGTTTTTAACCGATTGCATCTGCGTCAACACGATGCAGGGCTGGAAGGAAATGCGGATCGGCGTGTTCACCAAGCGGAAGCTGGGCGCGGCAGTCGCACCTGCTCAATGGAACGATCGCCGACTTCCCGCGGTCGAAGCACGGCACGTGTTTGCCGCCATTGAATCGGCCGACACCTTTGCCGCGCGGTGACCGCTCGAAGCGAGTCGCTTGGGCATCCGTGGCTCTCGACGGATCGACGTGGTGGCCGATGGCGCGCGTTGGATTTGGGATCGCGTCAGCCTCTACTGGCCGACCGCCGAAGGAGCACTCGACATTTATCATGCGTTGGAACACGTGGCAGCCACGGCCAAGGCGCTGCATGGCGAAGGCACGCCCGAAACGAAACGCTGGAATGATCGGGCGCGCGATGCGCTGTTGGCCGAGGGCTACCCGGGCATCGAGCGCGTTGTTGCCGAGGCGCGGCCCATCGCGGTTCGTGCGCCCCAGCGCAGCAGCTTGAACGAACTGGAAAACTACTTCCGGCCGCACCAAGCACGCCGGCTGGCCTATGCCCAACGTCTGGCCGAAGGGCGCCTGATCGGCAGCGGACAAGTCGAAGGCGCCTGCAAACATTGGATCGGCCGCCGACTCAAACAAACCGTGGCCCGCTGGCAGACCGACCGAGCCAACCGTATGGCCAATCTCTGTGCCCTAAAATACGCCGACCAATGGCAAACCTATTGGGCCACCGCCGCTTAACCGCCGGAATTCATGATCGCACCCATCGGCGCAACCTATTGACGCCCAACCGGTTGACACCACTTGCGCTGTCCTGATACCGTGCCTCACGCGAAGGGAGGCCACATTTCTTGCGACCAGTTGTGAGATGGAATCCTTTCGTCTCTGGTTGGGGGTTCTCTAGTGGTTGTTTCGACCCCGACCAGCAATAGATCCCGGTGTCGCGATTGGACGCACACCGGGATCGCTTTCGATTCCAACCAGCGCCGTCATGCGATTTCGTTCAAACGTCAGACGAATTCGGCCTCTTGACTTATTCTGATGGCTTGCTAGCATAGCACTAGCGTTTGTCCGAACCGTTCCAATCCGGTCCGGAACCCACTTTAGTAGACGCCAAGAAACAACCGATTTTGCCCCGCTACGGATGCAGCGCCTGCGCACTACGCCAGGAATGATCGGACGCCCGCGCCGGAATTTGTGGCGCGGTCGAGCCCGGTCGGCAGGACTGTTGGGTTCAAGGATGAAGATTCGCTAACGGAGAGCTTCATCGGCAATCGGAGATGCCCGATGGAACCCCTTGAGCTGCTCTCTCTTTTTGACGTCATTCGCAGGTTTGGTGCGGGTTTGAGTTGCCCGCGACTGGATGCCAACTCCCAAGCCGGCGCTACGCTCCTTCCTCCCAGCTGTATCGAGATCACGGGCTTGTCGCATGCGTGGGAATTTGAGGAAGCCGAACGGTTCGTCAAATCGTGGGCGTGGGACGCAGACCCGATGGCGGCGCAGCGCGGGTCAGCGCTTTTTGTCTGCTTCAACGATCGGGCTACCGAGTGCGATCGGCACCTACTCGAACACACTCTCTTATGTACCGTCCAGCTCCGACCGCTGACTTCGGCGTTGGCAGGGCTCAGGTGGCGACGGCTATTTGAACAAGAAGACGGCTAATGCTGCGTAGGCCCACCGCAGTATCGCAAACACACCGCCCGAAAGTAGAGGGTGCCATGAATCTCACACTTCATGATCTTCTGCCGACCGACTCAGCCTGGGAACACATAGACGTTTTTGTAGTGCGGGATAGCGGCGGCGGTCCAATTCAGTACCTGACTGAGCAACAACTAATCGCGATGTTTCGATGCATGCGTCACCAACTATCGGCGCACGATAATCTTCCCGGGAAAGGTCTATTCCGAGGGAACGACCGCCAGGGCTAGAACCAATTTGGAAATCGACTTTTTCAAGCGGTTGGTGGATTTCACGTGTCGACGACACGGCTTTATTCCCGTGCCAAAGGCTGAACTTGCAAGTTGCTTGCGGTAGCTCAGACGCGGGTCTACGCTGGCATCGCCTGAATAAGCGTGATAAGCCGCTGGTAAAAGCGCGTCCTCAAGAAGGGGAGCTGCCGGAACTGGAGTCGCAGCACTTCGAATGGATTTTCAGCGCAGCACTAGTCTGGCAGCTAAAGAGTAGTTTGTTCGGCCGGCAGGCCGCCGAGCGTTGCTCTTCGCGACGAGCGAGTTGTTAACGATCGAATTCCGCAGGTATTTTCGGCCGCTCGGATTGGGCTGTTTGGTGAAGACCGGCGTCTGAATGGCCGATCCGTCGCTCCCGCCGCGGCGTTGACAGGCAGCATAGCAGTCAACTGCGCAATTGGTCGCATTGAAATGCACTTCACAGGAGCAGCCTTTGTGAAGATGTCGTCACTTTAAGGAACGAGGTTCAGCTGAGCATGGGCATCGAGTCGTGCATGCCGCGGCATCCTGCCGGAACCAGGGCGCTCATTGCCGCCCCTGGACCCCGGCTAGTCTTTCTCTGTTCCAAATCGGGAGAAGAACGGCAGGCACTTGTTTGCTTCACACAATGAGCCTGTTCGTTCAACACGTCTAGATGTCTCAATTTAACGGTCAGGTTGCCAGACCGTTAGTGCAACTGTCTTGCTTCAGATGGAACTGGAATTTCCGGGTGTTGGGGTTAGCATAACCCTTGAACCTGGAGGATTCCATGAGTCGCGAGCGCAAGTCGGTAGCGGGGCCAGAGAAGTTGGCTATTCTGCGGCGGTACCTGGTGGAGAAGGTGCCTATTTCGGATCTCTGCGATCAGCATGGTCTGCAGCCAAGCCAGGTCTATTACTGGCAGGCGCAACTGTTTGAGCACGGCGCGAGCATCTTCGAGCGCAAGACGGGTCGCAAGGCCAGCGCCGAGAGCGCCAAGGATCGAAAGATTGAGAAGCTCGAATCGACGCTGGCGCAGAAGGAGCTCAAGCTGGCCCAGAAGAACGAAGTCATCAGCGAGCTGATGGAGGAGAACGTCCGCGCAAAAAAAGCCAGTGGGGAACTCTGAAAGGCAACTGGGTTCCCCACGACACGCGCGACGCCGTGGTCGATTACGTGAAGCGCTGGACCGCTCGGGCCGAGCTGCCGGCGAGGCGATTGCTTGGCTGGCTGGAGTTGGCCACTAGCAAGTTCCACCAGTGGCAGAAGCGCTACGGCCAGCCCAACCAACACAATGGCCGTGCGCCGCGCGACGGCTGGCTGGCGGCCTGGGAGAAGCAGGCGATCTTGGACTATCACGATCAATATCCGTTGGAAGGCTATCGGAGACTGGCGTTCATGATGCTGGACGACGACGTGGTGGCAGTCAGCCCATCCAGCGTGTATCGCGTGCTCAAGCAAGCGGGCCGACTCGATCGAAAGTGGCAAAAACCCTCGAAAAAAGGGACGGGATTCGTGCAGCCCCTGGGGGCGCATGAGCATTGGCATGTCGACGTCTCGTATCTCAACCTGGGCGGCACGTTCTACTATCTCTGCTCCCTGTTGGATGGCTACAGCCGGTTCATCGTGCACTGGGAGATCCGCGAGAGCATGACCGAACGCGATATCGAGACGATCGTGCAACGCGGCCTGGAGAAGTTCCCCGACGAACGGCCCCGCATCATCAGCGACAATGGCCCGCAGTTCATCGCCAAGGATTTTAAGGAGTTCATACGGCTGACGGGCACGACGCACGTGCGCACCAGTCCCTACCATCCGCAGAGCAACGGCAAGCTGGAACGTTGGCACGGCACGCTCAAGGGCGAGCGGTTCCGCCTGGCGGCGCCAGAAACGCTGGACGAGGCGCGACGCGTGGTGGCTTCGTTTGTGGCGCACTACAATGACGTGCGTCTGCACAGCGCGATCGGCTACATCACGCCGGCCGACAAGCTGGCCGGGCTGGAGCACGCGATCTTCGCCGAGCGCGATCGCAAGCTCGAATCGGCTCGCGCGTTGCGTCGGCAATCGCGGCGTTCCGTGCCCGAGACGTTGTCAACCGCTTGCGAAACGGAACGCAGAGAAAGGCTAGCGGGAGTCCAGGGGGCCGGCAATGAGGCCCCTTGGTCGCCCGAGCCGTTGACCATCACAAATTAACCAAGCCCGCCGAGGGCGAAACTCAACAACCCCAACTCGCTAACACCACCGTCCCGAAATTCCGATTCACGCTGAACCAAGACACAACCGCTCCTTATTTGCGCGTCAGGCGGCATTGGGCAATGACGCACAAAATCTATTGTGCGTGATTCCAGCTCTCCCGATCCCCCTCTGCTACTTTCGTAGAGCCCCAGCCTCCCTCCGAAGGCGGAACTGGCGACCATGAGCCGAAAGACGGCCAAGTCTCGCGTGCGTGTCGCAACTTGCGGACTCGGGCGCTCCTGCGCAATCGCTCGACAGGTTCGTCACAGCGTGGTAACGTGCTCCCCTTTTTGGCACGTCGCCAAAGAGGAGCGATTGCTTCCTTCACTTCACAGTAGATTGGAGAAGTCCGATGGCAGACAAAGAAAAGAAGAAGCCCGAACGAATTTTCAGGATTGGGGACGTGTCGGCGTCGATCTTCCTGCAGAACGCAGGCGAAGATCGAACGTTTCGCACGATCAGCCTGCAGAAGAGCTACATGTCCGATGGCGAACGGCAGTACACGGGCTCGCTCTCACTGGCCGAGTTGCCGGCGGCAATCGAGGTGCTGCGGATGGCTCTCGCGTATGTCGGCGACGAGAAGGAAGAAGCTGTGGTCGTGTAGCGAGGGCAATCGCAATAGAGCGGTGGGCAGAAATGCCCGCCGCTCTAATTTAGGGTGGACGTCGTCGAACGTTGGGAGCTTGTCGTCGCAGAAATCGCAGGTCGTGTCTGGCACAGAAGTCAGCGTACAAGTGGTTGCGCACGTGTCCGGGCGAGGGCATCATAGTCCGCGTCTGAGGCTCGTTCCTTTTCAATCCAGGAGGTTTCGCATGAAACCGCGTGCATCCCCGCAAGTCGAAGAACTTCGCAGAACTATGACCCTCGAAGATGGGGGCTGTGGCACATTCGTGCTTGTAGCACCGTCGGGCAAGTCGCTGTTTGTTCAATCCGATTGGGACTTTCCGGCCGTTGCACAGGCCTTTGGGTGGAGTCCGTGTTCCTGTAGACAAACCGACGGAACGATTGATTGCGAACACGAGTCGGCCACCGAGATGATTGCCGAAGCCGGCGCTTTCTTATTGAGCCGAGTCGGCGAAACCGTCGAGGATCCAGGCTACTTCTGATCCTCAGACCTTGCCCCAGTTCATTCGGATTGGGGCTTTCTTGACGAGTCAACATAATTCACCCTCCGGATCGTCGAGCTGTTCGATGAATTGACTGGCGACTGTCAACGCGAGCCGGTACTTTCGGGCCTCCGAAAACGTCGAGGCGAAGGCTTCGGTCGTGAAGTTGCTGAATTCGTCGATATAGGCGAAGAAGTCACGGCGGTTCTCCTCGGGCACGTCGGCCCGGCTCATGGCGGCGAGCTGCAACGCGGTCACGAGCAAGGCACCCAAAAGCCCGCTCGCATCGTCGCCGATTTTTCCTTTGGAGAGATTCACGATCAGAATGCCGCCGTTGTCCATGATCGCGCGGAGGTCGAGCGTGCTCCGGGCCTGGCCGAGAATGTTTCGGAGCAGCGGGCTCGACAGAAAATGCCCCACCTTATTCAGTACCGGCGAAATTGCCTCTGCCCGCAGCCTCGCCGGCATGTCGGCAAATTCGCGCTCCCAGAATCGCCGCACGGCGGGATCCTGGAGCCGTCTGGTAATTGTCTGTCGGTACTGATCGTCGCCGAGCAGCGGCAGGATTTGCACCAGCGATGCGCCCGGGATTTCGAGCAGAGCCAACAGAGCGTTCCGGAGAATATGCTCCAGCCGCGGGCCCCACATCGTGCCGTAGATTTTCTTGAAAGCCGACACGATTCCGGACGCGACCTGCGGCAGCTGGGCCTTGTCGTTGCAGGACAATAAATTGAAGGCGAGTGGGTAGCCGCTGTCGCCGATGTCGAACACGATGCACTCGTTCGTGCGGTTTTTCGGAATCAACTCGATCAGCGAGTCGGCCAGGTCACCATGCGGATCGATGCACGCGACGCCGCGGCCGGCGCGAATGTCGGCAATGAGCAAATTTTGCAGCAAGGTTGTTTTGCCGGTGCCGGTCTTCCCGAGGATCGCGAGGTGCCGGCGGCGATCGTCAACTGCCAGGCCGATGAGATCCTGCTGCGAGCGGAATTGACTGCGGCCGATCAGTACCGTGTCAGCTTGGTCGTTCTTGGCTGCGAGCTCCATCGGCGGCGCGAACTCGCGACTCTCCACGCGCGCGAGCGTCGGTGCTTGCACGGTTCGATTCGGTGCATGGAAGATCGACGCGACTTCCTCGGTTGAAAGCAGGAACGTGGGGCCGAGCCGCCGCGATGTGTGCGGCAGTAGGAATCGAAACGCCGCGGTGCGGGGCGAGTTAAAGTGCCCCAGGCTGCCGGCGAGGTGCTGCAGCTGCTGCCGTATTTCGTCACGCTGCGAAGCGGGTGCCGACACAGAAACGCGGAGTCGACCCGCGAACAGCAGCCGACCGAGTTTATCACTGGCGGCCTGCAGGTCCTCCTCTCTTTCGTGGAGTCTCGATGCGGAGGTGTTGAGCATACTATGCTCAGTTCGTTCGGCCGCGTGCCGAGCCGGCAGCGAAAGAACCCTGGCCAGTAAGCGTCGCCACAGTTTCGATGACATCGCCGCTCGGGCGTAGAAATGCGAGAGCCGCGGCTTCGACCGGAAGGCCGTCTGCACGATGAAGTCACTCAACGCCCGTTGGTGCGGCTGCCGGCCGAGCGCCACCCCTGAAAAGTAGCCCTTCGTCGGCGGCTGGCTGTCCGGCCCATGCAGAAGCTGATAAGCCTGCCGCGTCAGCAGGTAGTAGTTCTCGGGCTGCCCGGCATGAAGGATCGCGTAGCGGTCAGACGTCACAAGTTTTGACTCGGCCAGGGGGCCATGGAAGGGAGTAGATGGGGCCGCGGCCGCGGGGGCTGCGGGCCTATCCTTGGCCGAGAGATTGCAAGGAGCTTACAGCATGCGGGGGTTGATCGTCCATGTTCAAAACGCGACATCCTGTTGAGGCAATTGTGCATAATTTGTTGGTAGATAGCAAGGTTGCTAGCACCGCCGTCGGCGTGAACCAGGCAATCTGTCCACACCGCTCCGCCAGGGGTTTCTTCAAGGCGGTTCGCATTGAGACGGCCGTTGACGGGCCTCCTGGGATGCGATTGTGTTTGCCGCAGCCAGCCCGGAGCGATTGGGTCTACCAGCGACCTTAAGAATCTGCGTCTTGCCTGGGGGTCTAATCAGATCGGAATTGGTCCATATTTGCCTCTTCAGAAACGCCCTTTTTCTAGCTAGAATAACTTTGCTGCATGACGCTGTTAGGAACGCAAGTACGGGGAGTGTACGACTTATGACCAAGTCAACAGGCAACCGAAATGGCAATGGCCTCGATGGCGAATTGGACTGGAATGAGTGGGTGAGGTCGTCCCTCCCGCTTAAGAAGAAGGCGAGAATCGAGCACAAAGTGAAGTCGAGGCCGCACCGTCGACATGTGCTGAAAATCCTCAAAGGTTTGTAGATTCCCCCGGCTGGAACATGGGGCGGCGCCCTACGATGTGCCCTTTGCAGGCTTGTTCAATCTCCCCTATGATGCCAATAAGTGGGCAGGGATTTGACAGCCTGTGTACAATCAAGTTGGAAGAGGAAGAGAAGGCGGAAATCAATCGGAGAGTTCGAGACGGTGACCGGGTCTTCTGACGGCCTAAGTCCTGTTGTCAAAGTCACGTTTCGAGAGTTCACGTCGGCTCTCCCCCACGCCCGTCATGACGTGTGGTTTGCTTCTAGCCCATTCGGGATAGGCGGTGCCGTGCGGGTTCAGAAGCAAGATTTTTGTTGCTTTAACCCTTGTGCAGCGGTTACAACGTTTTTTCAGTCTGAGGATTCCGGGGGATTGCACACCGCGGCGATTGCATGTTGAATAGTGGACGTCATACTGATGTTGGAGCGTGGTGGGCAACTTTTCAAGATGTAAAATGGCCCAAGAACGAAGGACGACTGGCAATAAAGGAGGACGGTCTCAATGGGTAAGACCAAGAGGAAACCCGCAAAACGGAGAAACGTTAGACGTTTCAATGCAGAATTCTTGCACGACATAGACGGCTTTGAGCAACTGCAGAGTGAAGCGGTGACCGCGTTTCGAAACGCGAGCCTCAACGGCGATACTGACGCAATGAAGCTGACGGCGAACTACTTTGTCGGTGTGGTGTTGGCGTGTCAGATGTGGGATGCGTTTAAGAAGGCAGACCGATATCGCCTCGACGACCGAATCAACGTGCGAGCCCCCGGAAAGGTCGCTGGTCAGAACTCCGTAATGCGAATCCTCAAGCTCACCCGTAACGGCGTCTACGCACGGCTTGAAGCGGTCGATTTGCGGCCAGACGATTTCGGCGGACTCGACAATGCCGAGCAGCTGATTAAACGGAGCAAGAAACTACAGAGCCTGCGTAGTGAGGTACGTAAGCTGAAATGAACTACGGCACGACGATGCCGGCCGTCGTGCCGTAGTTTCTCAGCCGACGATTCGGCTAGTTTTTGCGGCGGATGTACGGGCGGCAGAGCTCAATGATCGCCAGTGAGACGTGTGCCCCCACAAGCAGCGCGCAAACACACGCGTCACCGGGTTGAATGTCCCGGTGAAGCAGCCAATAGCAGGCGGCGATAGTCGCGTACCAGAACGAGTGCGACAGAATCGTCGTATAGCAAAGGATCGTGAATACCAATCGGCTACCCCAGCTAGCTGAGGATACTCCGAAGAGGAGCGTTGCTTTTGCAACGCCCAATGCAGGTGGGAACCAACCAAAAAGTTTTCGGAGAAACATGATGCTCGTCCTCCTTTTGAGGAGAAAACGAGCGACGGCTGACGCACCGCTGTGTTTCAGTCTAGTTCAGATCCGCAAATCGCGTCAAGCGAAAATGGCAGCCGGTGGCAACTTCCTCTTGACGGTTTGCTGACTTTCCCCAAACTGAAAACGCGTTGGCAGCTGGGCTCTAAATCCGCTGCATGCCAGCGCGCCGCTCAGGCCAGGAATAAACCCCTGGCCTGGGCCTTTAGGGGGCCCCGCCAGGGATCGGAAACTCCATTGATTATGACCATCGAAGCAGCTGTCAGTCAAGCAATTCTGTGTATCGATAGTCAGCAAGATGTCCAGTAACATACATCACATTATTTTGCGGCTATCCGGTCGGTTAGAATTCGAGGCGTCGGGATGGGCCATCGCAGGTGACGCGACGCGAACAAGCCCCAAAATTAGGGGCGAAACGAGATTAGGGAGCAAAGTTTCACGAACTCTGAAATTTCCCCAAAAAAAGCCGCCAGAAGGTTGAGCCCCTCTGGTGGCGTTGAAAAATTTTTCGCGGCGTACAATCTACGCGGCTTTTTGACCCGAAGTGTGAACCTGTTGGTTGCGGCCTTCATTGGCAAGCGTCGCTCTTGCCGGGGATTGGAGTGCCGCTGCGTTCAGCAGCGGCGTCCTGCTCCAGCCGGTGTTCCCGACGTGCGTCGGGAAGAGTGTGGGACAAGCGAGCGCCGACTGGGCACCGGATCACACATTGGCCGCTCGCTCGCTCAATGATTGTTCGTGCATCCTGAAAGGCCGCGAGACCCCGGGCTGTGCCGCCCATTGTGGAGCGTAGCGAGCGGGCGTGTCGCAGGACGGGGTCTCGCGGGCGGAACGTCCCGCGAGCGCAGTCCCCTACTAGAGGTGTCTTTGCGCATAGCAGAGCCGTTGCCAGGTCGGCCTCCGGCCGCCGGCACGTCCGTCGCGGACTACGTCACTGGAAGCGGAACCAAACTGGAGGGAATATCGGAAGTCAAAACGGCAGGTGTCAAGCACCGATCCATTTCTTCCAAAGCCTCACGGGGCGGGTCATCGACGGCGTGCGGTCGGGAAAGACGCCGCCGATCAAAATCACTTCGGGCGTTCGCAACAGCCAAGTTGAGATACTTCAATCGCTCGCCTTGGGATAGCTGATTCCACTGGCTCAACAGTTGTTGCCGGCGCAGCCACCGTTGGTGCTTCTCCTCGCAGATCGCGGCATCCTCGTCGGCGACAACGATCTCTTTACTATTGTGGTGGTCGCGCCCATGTTGGCGCTTGCGGCGCTGATCGATGACGCTGAGGAAATACGGCATTGCTGCTCCGAAGTAAATGTCCTCGCCGCGAAACTGGCGCTCGACCGTGCGGGCTATGGTGGCGATGAGACTGGTGAGCGTGGCGGAATCTGTTCCCTGCAGAAGCTTTTCGGCCTGCTTGATTTCGTGCCCACGCGGAACGTAGTCTGCCTTTCCAAAGCGATGACGGTGGTACAGTGACACGAGTTGCGCGGCACCGCCGTCAGGTGGATGCGTTGGCGCTTCCCGGTTGAGAACCGGCTCAGCCGCCGGCCGCTTGGTCCGCAATTGATCCGGGTGCAGCTCCAGATTGACGCGCCAGATTCCGGCGCGAATTTTCTCGTAGCGCACGGTCGGATCGGCTGGTTTCAAGTAGCCGCAGGATTCCAGCTCCGCGACTAAGTCCTGAAAATTACGCTTCAAATCCTTGCAGTCGGTCATACCGAGGTGCCCGCAGGCCAGCTCCTTCAAATCGCGGGCATAGGGTTTCGGTTTGCGGCCGGCGTGCCACACTTTGTTGAGGTGTCGTAAAAGATGCTTCGTTCCCGGTCGCCGGCATGAGAAATACAGGTCTAAATCAAGGTCGAGCACACTCCCCTCTTCTAAGCTCGTGTGCATGTGCCGCGTCCACTGAACGTAGCTCTCCGGCAGAGCACCTGACGCGCGGCGACCCTTGCGGAACACGATTTTTGCTTCGGCCAGAATCCCGGTGATCAGGCACGACTCAACCCGCTTGGTCTGCCGGCTGTACCACACGTTTTCGTAGGTCGCGGTGACGGCCTTGAGCCGCTTGAGCGATGACTGCAAGCGACGCAGGCTGTTCTGATTGATTGGCCAGCCCATGATTTGCAGCAATTGCCAGGGCATGAACCGCACAATGTCTGAATTGAATTCTTGCTGCTTGGCCACGAGAAGCAGGGCGACAAGGATGTCGTGATCCCCTGCCGTGGGCAGTCCAATGCGCGAGGGACTTTCCAAGGCAACCTTTTGCCGCATGCCGTCCGGACGCTCGATCACGAACTCAGCAAAGTCATGTTGTTCGCCGCGCTCCCCTTTTCGCTGTTGAAATGTCGCGGCGCCGATCGGCCAGTCCGCCAGCGTGAGGTGATCCTTGCCGAATCGTGGCGGAATCAAGGGTTGCGTTGCCGACGAAGATCGATCGAACGTCACGAGCGACGAAGACAAAAAAACAAAACGCACGCCAGGCGACCGCAGTCGCCGGTTTGTGTGGGTACGTTTGCAGACAACAAATGTTTACGCTTCCTTATAGTGCAATTCGCGTAAGAGGTCAGTTTTGACTTCGCGTAGCAGGTCAGCATTCCGGGGGCTAGGATTCGCGTAACAGGTCGGTTTGAATACTGACGTCTTACGCGAAAATGATGAGCCGTAGGTCTGGCATGTGTGGCTGCCAGAGAGGGGCGGGAATCCTGATGTAGCACGTTCAGCGGGGAAACAGGCGAGACCAGAGGCCTTTGGATTTCGGTGGCGGAGCCGACTCGGTTTTCTGCGGCGGCTTCTTCGCGATAGCGGGCTTCTTGCCGGTTGATTTTTGGCGCGACTGATTTCGCTTCTGCTGCTGGTCTGTCAACGCGCGACTCCCCTTCTCCGGCATCGTCGGAAGCGGAGTGGGTTTTGATTTCGTACTAACCGCTTCCTCGGCACGTTGCATCGGGCGGGATTCATCCGTCCGCCCCTCCATAATTTGCGTCGGTGGTGTTTGCGTCGGCGGTGGCAATCGCCGTTGAAGGTCAGCCATCAATGTGTGCAAATCTCGGATCAAGGCGTTGGTCTCTTTTTCGCGCTCCACGCGGTCGGCCATCTGCTGATTCTTGATCTTCATTTCATCACGCAAGTCTTGCTTGTCCTGTTCCAATCCCTTGATGCGTTCCCGAAGAACGTGCACTAGGTCGGGGCGCGACAACACATCGCCCCCCTCCTCGGCGTCGGAATTGAACGCGCCGGCCGGAGTTTGTTCACGACGCTGAGGACGACCGCGACGACCATACGTTTTTTCCAGCCACGTGACGCGCAGATACCACACCGGATTTTTGCCGTTGACGCGAAGTTCGTCGAGCAGTTCGCTCGTGACACCGATCCCCTCTCGGGTCTCGCCATCCTCGGTGTGCAGTCGGCAATTGTCGAGCACCTTGGGATTCTGCATTTTCATCGCATCGGCCAGGTCGCGCGTAAGCTGTCGATGGGATCGCTGGAAGTGCTGTGCGGTTTCCTTTTTGGTGATGAAACCTGGAACGGGGGTCGAAGGCATATGTCAGAACGGTGATAAGAAAATGGATGGCTTAAGACTAAAGCAGGTCGCGGTTCGTCGTCAACGATTTGTCGTACCTCGATGACGTGCGCCATGTCGGCTTTGGCACATGGTGACGTGCGCCAGTGACTTTCGGCTAGAAAACTGGTCGTCTGGTGGTTTCCGCCCGCGAGTGGCGTAAGACAAATCGCGGTCGTCTTACGGCATGGCCTACGACTGACTTACGCCATGGCGGGTGGATAGGCCATCGCAGCAGGGGAGTGACACTGTCGTACCGACACATCGTCGCTTGGCGTATTGATGCTTGAGCAGGCGGCTCAAAGTTCGCTAGGGCTCGGGCGGTTCGCAACGGACGCGGAGTGGGGGAGTCGTGCGCCACTGACGTATGACACTTGGCGTCGTGACGTACGGCGGAAGGTGAGAGACTACGCTTGGCTTACGACGGCGATTGGGGCATCCGTCGGGTGGGGAATGAAAATTGGTTGCAGAAAAGCTGGTTGTCAGCCGCGCCTGGACCAGCTGCAAATCCGCGTCAAGCGACGCCAAGTCAAGCCAGTGGGAGCGTCCTGTTTGCAGCGACAATGCAATCCGGCACTCCCGGCGAATCACGCAACGGCAAGTCAGGATATCGGTTGCGTCAGGATTGGGCGCGGGTTCGATCCCCACAACTTTCGATCTAGTTGACGGATGCCTCCCTTGCTCGGCTTAGTCGGCGAATAAGCGATGCCCCAGGCGCGTTCGGTTGGCGTGCGAAAGCTCGCCGATGCAAACGAGATAATCGCCGTTGAGAAATCCCGGATTGTGCTTAGCGAAGAAATGGGCACGGGGATTGGTAAGCCCTTCTGTGACCAGGTGCACGCGATCTGCATTGACCGGCGTCGGCTTCTTCAGCCGAACAACACCGTGAGTCGAATCGTATTCGTCCGGGAATTTGAGACGCACGAGCGATTCCATCCGTTCTCGGAAAATCAGTGGCGTTTCGATGTCTGGCCTTGGATAATAGTCTTTCAAGAAGGTGGGAAGAGCCCGATAGGTGCGATGCGTCGCGGTGAGCAGCAGCCAATAGACGGGCCGGTCGTCGGATTCTCTCATCAGGGCCGCCGCGTGGCGCGCCAGGACGCGCATCCAAGCACTCGTGCCCCAAATCTCCGGATGGAGCATCGTGTCGCCGGAGAACAAGGCGGTCAGGCGCGTTCCGTTCAGTTCGGTCTCCAACTGCATGGCGGTGGTAAACCCCATGATGCCGCCGCCAGCATCCGAAATCGTGATAATCCATTCCTTTTCCGCCAGGTCGCGCTCGAAGTCGCCGCGGTCCACATTTTCAAAATGGTCCGACATCAGGTTGTACATTTGAAGCCGTTCTGACTGCGAAAGATCGATCGGTTGCCGCACGCTGGTGCGCAATTTGGTAAGCGGCCGGCGACTGATTGCATCCAACCTTGTCACGACAGGACTTCTCCAATGATCGACGGCATCGCTCTGCTCAGCGACCGGCGACAGCTTTCGCCGAGAGCGCCTCAATCACCGCGGCGGCTTCGGCCGATATCGCAGGATCAAACGCCGCGCCTGGTCGAATAAAATCAATACTCAGGATGATTCGCGGCAGCGCCGAGTTGTTCCACGCGCTATGTCGGATCGTGTCGTCGAACACTAGGCATTTGCCCTCTTGCCAGGTGCGAGTTTCGTCGCCGACTTGGATGCCACAGCCACCGGGCACGATGAGCCCCAGGTGGCAACGCAAGACCGTGTTGGTGTAGCCCTCGTGAGGGAGTATTTGCGTCGCGGGAGCGAGTCTCGAAAAACCCGCAGTCGTAAGATCTGCAATCGAATCGACCGTCGCCGCGGTCTGGGGACATAATTGACAATTCGCGTCGAATCGCTGGCCCGCGCCCCACAGCCCAAATACTTCCCATCCTTGTTCGCAGATTTCCTTTTCGGGCCAGGACAACAGTTCGTGCGGGGCCAGTTGCTCAAATTCATGTCGGATGACTTTCCAGCGTGATTCCAATAGAGTCGTAAGCGGGAAATCGCGAGGATCCAGAAACATGCTTCTCTTCTCCTAACATTCGCTGACGGCATCGGGTTGTTTGCTGCAGGAACTTAGCGGCACTTCTACAAGTTGCTGTTGCACCAGTGGTCGTTTCGTCACGATTACCTCGATAGGCGAAGCAGGCCGCAGCGTAAATGACGGCTGAGGTTTGATAACCCGCGCAGGGTCTGAAAGGCGGACGAGCCACTGTCTGGCGACCGCGGCTACAATCAAAACGCATTCGGTGATGGCAAATTGGCTGCCGACGCAAACGCGAGGCCCGCCGCCAAATGGGAAATAGGCGAATCTCGGCAACACCTCGGCCTTCTGGTTGGCCCAACGCTCCGGCTCGAACTTGTCGGGCCGCTCATAATAGCGCGCGTCACGATGCATCACCCATTGGCTCATAAACACCGTCGTGCCGGCTCGAATACGATAGCCATTCAGTTCACAATCGGCCAGCGCCTCGCGACCCATTGCAAACGACGGCGAGAAGAGGCGCATGCCTTCCAGAACAATCTGTTCGGTGTACTTCAATCGCGGGACATCACTGACCTGCGGCGTGCGGTCGTCAAGCACGGCGTCCAGCTCTACTTTCAAAGCGGCCTGCACGATCGGATGGCCGGCCAGCAGGTACCACGTCCAAGTCAGTGCGAGTGCCGTGGTTTCGTGGCCCGCCAGCAGAAATGTGCGGACTTCGTCTAAGAGTTGCCGATCCGTCATGCCGCCGCCATCTTCTTCATCACGCGCGTCAAGCAGGATGGACAACAGATCATGGCACTGCTGGCCGGCCCGGCGACGGTCGTCGATGATCTGCCGCACGAGCTGATTGAGCTTGCGCACCGCAGAATGCAACTTGAGGTTGGCCGGCGTCGGGATCAGCCAAGGCAACGGGATCGTGCTGTTGGTCCGCTGAGCGAAGTTGGCGAGCACCAGACGAAGCGCAATGTCGACCTGGCCCGCATCGTCGATCGCAGTCCCGAATAGCGTTCTTGCCACGATATCCAGCGTCAACCGTGTCATCTCAGCGTGCATATCGCGCACCTGGCCGTCGTGCCAGCGTTCGGTCATCCGCGTGGACTCGGCCACAATATCCGCGCGCAGGCGGTCACTCTCTCGGCATGAAAGGCCGGCGCGATCAGGCGACGTTGGCGGCGCCAAAGTTCACCTTCACTGGTGACGAGCCCCAGTCCCAATACAGGTTGTGCAAACCGCACGCCGTAATGCTTACGGAAGTTTCGGCTGTTTCGTACCAATACCTGCTCGATCAAATCAGGCCGGTTGATGAACACGCATTTCAAATGTCCCAGCCGAAAAAACGAAATGTCGCCATAGTCGCGCGCAGGCGGTCATAAAGCCCAAGATATCTCGACGAAACTCCGACAGGCTGCCGGTCAACAGCCGTTGGGGCGGTCCAGGCGGACGAGCGGTCATCTTCACGACCCAGTTCCTTCGACGGTTATCCGTGGTTGACGCTTGATTTCACCGAGCGACTTAACTCTCCGGGCGCCCATCGTTTTGGCAGCTTTACCCTTGCAGGCTAACTTCGCTACGAACGTCTTCGTACTTGCCCCCAGCTCCCCGAGGGATCGACTGCACATGCGTAATCTTTAGGTCCAGGCTGCAGCCAACTGCATGATCGACTAACCCGCGCAAGGCTTGCTCTTCGACCGCCGTAAAAAGCCGCGGTGCTACCACCAGGAGTTCCAAACTGCTGACAGTACGTTGAATCAGTTGAAACTGTTGAACGGGTGGGACGTTGGCCGAGTCGCCAACTCCTTGCTCTAATGACGGCCACACTTGACGACCATCAGGAAGCAGAAACATGTTACGCTGCCGGCCGACGATCCGCTTGAGCACCGGCAGACCGCGCCCGCAGGAGCAAGGATTGCCGACCTCGGCGTAGTCCCCGATATCGTAACGGATTAGAGGCATGGCATAGTTGTGGAGTGCCGTAACCACCACGCGCCCGGTCTCGCCAGGCGGGCACGCGCGCCCCGTATCATCGAGGACTTCCACTAAAACATTCTCCGCTTGGACGTGGTAATGCTCGTTGTCTGGGCACTGCATCGCGATGTCGCCCATCTCTTCGGTGCTGTAGGTGTCGACGATACGAACACCCCACACTTCACGACAAGCGATGCGGACCGCCGGATCGAGCACTTCACCAAAGGTGCGCACTTCGCGCAGGCGAGTCAGGCGTCGATCCGAGCGTGCAAAATGCCGAGTCAAGGCAAGCACGACCGAGGGATAGGTGTTGAGATAGTCGGGATCGTGTCGGAGCAGGAACTCGGCCTGCTCTTCGACACTTGCGTGCACGTCAAGCGTAACGGCCGGGCCGGTACGCACGATTTCCATCGTGCCCATTCCCCAGTTCTCAAGCGCGAGTTCTCGCGGTGAATTAGGCTGCGGGTTCTTTTGCGAACGAATGGCAACCAGCTTCAGGCGAAAGTCGCGCCGGTGCCACAGATGCTGCCTAAGCAGCAGTGTCGTCGTCATCAGTCGCGTGACCGTCGTGCCCAGTGTCGTGACGGGCTGGCCGCTCGAACCGGAGGTCACCGTCTTGGAAATAGGTCCGTGTTCCGTCGGCCCGTTGGCACAGTGTATGTCGCGACCCGCCTGCTGGATGTCACGTCTTGTGAGCAATGGAATCTGCACCCACTGCTCCGGCCCTCGCACCGTGTCTGGGTGTAGGCCGGCTTCGTCGAATCTCTTGCGGTAGAACGGTACGGTCCCATAGGCATGCCGAATCAGCTTACCGAGTTCGATCGCCTGACGTCGCAAGAGTTCGTCCGGCGGCAACCATTGCGACTGTTCCAACTGAAACTGCATCGCCAGCAGTTGGGACGCGCGGGCACTAGGAATTGCCGGCCATCCGACGCCGGGGACCGTGCTTAGCACATTCAACGCAGTCGCGGACCGGCTTGCGAGCGCGGTTGGTCGCTTTGCCGTAGCATCAGCACCAATTTCGACGACGCCGTTCGTATTCAAGGTGGCTACTCACTCGACAAGTGGCGCGGTAGCTGCCAGCCACGGCAAACACTAAGACTCCATGCTGAGCGCAACGCGCCCGACGCAGATACTAGTTGTCTTGCGCGACACTAGCTCGTGTGGTTCAGGTTACCGGTCGATCACGTACCTCGCAAGCAACACGGAATTTTTGATTCAAGATTGCCCGCTGTGTCGTTCGCACAGAATCGTGAGTATTCGATTAGGGAAAATATTTCGCTTCTGTCGGGGGGTGTGTTGTTGCAATTGATATTTTGCTGTGCTAAAACTGCCGCCGCTGCTCGACAAAAGCAGCATTGGAACAGCTTGTCTTGTTGTGTCAACGTATTTGAAAAGCCCTCACTTCTCTCTGCGCTCGCGACTGCGCATTCCCCCGACCGATTGGATCGCCGATATCACGGAACGACAGAATTCACTCGTAAGAAACGAGGTCGCACATGTTCGGCTTGGAGCTTCGCGGTCAGAATTCGTCGCATCTGCCAATGAACGCCGGGCGAAATCGCCTGGTTGAGCGCCTCGAACAACGCGACCTATTGTCGATCGCCCCGAACAACCCAGCCTTGGACGCGAATCTGGTAGATCGCTACGGCCTGGCGCTGATTGGCGAGACCTGGCAGACACAGATGGGGATGACTGCCCAAGAAGTGTTGACGGTTATTAACAACAACACGTGGCGCGACCTGCTCAACGGCGATCAGAATTCATTCATCGTAGATTATCGCACGACTGCCAAGGCCGCCGGTCGTGCCGTAATGAGTAAATGGTTCAACGAAAAGCTGGGTGCCGCCGATCTGGAAGTGCTCCAGATCGCTCAATACGACTGGTTCCAGCAAGTTAGTCCGGCTGCGTCACCGGCCATTTCCGCGCCGATTTTTGCTCCTGGCGCAGCGTCCGGGGGTCCGTTTGTCGGACCGCAGTTAAACGCATCCTTGGCTTCCGGCCCCGTCGCGAGCTCCGACACGGTCGAGAGCCCGGGCTTCACCGCAAGTCCGGCGGCGGAGCCGGACGAAGGGGGCACTCTCGAGATGCGTCCAAGCAACCTCACGATCTCGGTCGGCAGTCCGGAAGAGGCCGACATGGTTGGAGACGTGAGCTTCTTTTGGGATGCTGAGCAAGGCGACCCGTTTTCGTTCGACTTTAAGACCCACGATGGCGACGCGGTCGCGAACCTAGACTACGTCCCACAGAATCACAGCGCGGAAACTGATGGCCCCTTCGGGTTTGCTGATAATACGGAAGGATCGATTGTGGGATGGTATGTCGAAGGGATACAAAACACGGAAACCTCGACGACCGCCATAACCGTCCCGGAGAAGACGTTCAGCATCAGCATTGATAATGTGGTCAAAGATTACCAGTCCCCCGATGAGAACGAAGGCGTTCCAGACATTACCGAGGGCTCAACTACGGTCACGCTGATCGAGCCGACTGGCCAGGACACCGACACCACTACGGACGACGATGATGACTGCGATTGTGGTTGCAGCTGCACGAGCCAGCCCGGCAGTCCCCAAGCCAATTCGAGTATGCAATCCAGCGCACTTGATGACTTTGCGGCGCCCGCCAGCGTATCCAGCCCCTCTCCATTCTCCCCGACGGTCGCCATATCGCCACTCACCGGTGACCTGCGTGTCACTCAGCCCGTGGTCCCTGGTCCACTGCAAAACGCCTCGTCGCTCGTGTACGATTCCAACGAAAGCCTGCGGTCGATCGTCACGATCGACACTACTGTCCCGACGATATCGTCGGATGGCGAACCAACGCTTGATTCTGTCACAGTTGCGCTCTACTACAACGATGGCGCTGACCATTTCGTCGGCGGCTCCACCTACGATGGCGAAGACCTGGCACAGGGCAGCGATATCACCGTTTCTGCGCAGGCCGACGCAGGCGCTTTGGATTCGATTTACTTCAACCCCAATGATGACGCCCGCGTCGTGTGGTTCAAGATGAAGGTCGACTACGAATACATCATTCCGGGCGAAACTGAACACGTAACCACTTCGGTCGACTACTGGGGCACCAAGGCGGTCGTCGACCGCCGAGACAGTCCGTACGGCGATGGCTGGTGGGTAAAGGGGGTCGACGAGCTAGTGGCGTCGACGTTGATCCAAGACCACGATGGCCATGCCGGGATCTTGTACATTGGCGGAGATGGCAACACGGCCATGTTCAAGACAGGCGCCCATGTGTCGGAAAGTGAGTGGGACTATGTCTCACCGCCAGGCCACGCCGAGATTTTAGCGCAGATCACCACGGGGGAAACGGTTTCATACGTCATGACCTATCCCGACGGCCACCAAAAAATATTCGACGACGTTGGTCCGGTCAGCAAGGTCGTCTATCCGGACGATCCCGAACGGAACAAATCCTACAGCTACCGCACCGATTCGGACAATCCACAGTTCCCAATTGTTGAGTCGATTTCGTACGACAATTCGCAGTACGCCGTCAATTTTGAATATGTCGAGGACGGCGCCGATAAGGATCGTTTGAGCCAAGTCACCGACTCGCTCGCACCCGAAACCGATGTGACCATCACCGGTGGCCAGCTCATGGCGGTGACCGGTCCGGATCCAGGGTTTGACGAAGACGCGTGGGAAACGGATTTCACCTACAGTGGCGGCTATCTGCACACCATGACCGTCGCCGGTGGTGAAACGACCACGTTCACCTTCGACGAAGCTACGGACCGGCTCATCACTCTCACGCACTCCGATGATTCGACGTACGAAATCAGCTCCGTGCAACAAGAGCGGCTCGGGCTGGGTCTAACCGGATCGGACGATCCCGACGCCGCCAGCGGGTCGGATGTGCCGGCTATCATTCACGATGAACGAGGGAAACAGACCAAAGTTAGCGTCAACGGCACCGGCTTCGTGACCCGCGTCATCAATGCAGACAACAAAAAGACCAGGATCACGCGCGATGCGATGGGCAATCCGACCGAAGTCATCACCGCGGATCCCAGCGGGAACGAGTTGACGGTCACCACCACCCGTACGTTCGATGGCGCCTATCTGACCTCGGCGGACTATCCCGACGGGACGAGCGAATCCTGGGACTACGATTCCACATTCTCAGACAAAGTCACCAGGCACGTCGACCCGCAAGGCCATGTCACGTTCTTCCGCCTCGATGACGACGGCAATGTCATTCGCCAGCGGCAGGTCGTCAATGGAAGCACGACCGACGACGAAGACGAGGACGCCGGGACGGACGACGTCATCACCCTATTCACCTACACGCTCGAGCCCGAAGATTCGGGCGACCTTCCGGCCCACCTGTTGCTCACCAAGACGCTCGTCATGAGTCCCACAGAACAACAGGTTACGACCTATACCTACGTCGGCCCTGACAGCGATCCGGAAGTTGACAGCACCAGTCCGGCGTTCGGCAAGGTGGAAACGATCACGTATGCGACCGGCACCGACAACGAAGCCACGGTGCGCAACCAATACGACACCGAAACGGGCTACCTCACCGATTCGTTCGACGAGCTGGGCCGCCGCACCCACTACGAGTACGACAACCTCGGCCGGGTTATTGAAACCGACTTGCCCAATCCGGACGATTTGGGCGAATTCGACGTCACTCGCTCCACGAAGCAGCATTACGACGCCGCGGGCAACGTCGATTCCACAACCAACGCCCTGGCCGTCGTCACCACCATGGACTACGACACCCGCGGCCGGCTGACCACCACCACGTTCCCCGATCCCATCACCGGCGCTGCCGGCGCGACGACGGTCAATCACTATGACTCTCGCGGCAACATGAATTACACGATCGACCAGCTCGGCCGCATCACGAACTATGCCTACAACGACCTGAACCAGTTGGAATACGTCTACGCTCCTGACCCCGACGACGCCACTAATCCAGAAGCCCGAGGGCCCGCCACGCATTACCTTTATGACGACCTTGGCAATCTCAAGAGCGTGACCGACCCGCGCGGCGCCAAAACGACCTACGAATACGACGAGATGAGCCGGGTTGTCCGGACGATCCTGCCCGACGACACCACGCCCGGCGACCCCGGCGTTTCGATTTACAACGTGTACACCGACGGTCAATTGACCAGCACGACCGACGCCAACGGAAACATGACGTCGTACGAGTACGACGAGTTGGGCCGCCTCAAAAAGACCATCCTGCCTGACGAAGATGGCGAGACGTCCGAGACCTCGCCCTACACCGAAGTCACTTACGACAAGGCGGGCAACGTCGTCAGCCAGCGCGACGCCAACGGCAACGTCACGGTTTTAGTCTACGATGCTCGCAACCGGCAGACCGACGTCTATCTGCCCGATCATGACACGGGTGAGTACGACCCCTCGCCGGGGCACAGCCCGCACTTGCACACGGAGTACTACGACGACGGCCAGGTCCACGTAACAACCGACGCGTTGGGCCATATCACAACGTACGGGTACGACGACGCGGGCCGCCAGACTTCCGTGACGTTTGCCTCCGCCACCGGCGCTACGCCGGCGCTGTCGATCACGACGTACACCAGCTACGACAACGCAGACCGCGTGACGAGCACGACCGATGGTAACGATGCCGTGACGACTTATTTGTACGACAAGCTCGATCGACAGACCGACGTCTATTTGCCAAACCCGGACACGGGCGAATATGAGCCGACCGGCGACAGCCCGCGCATGCAAACCGCATACGACGCGGCCGGCCAGGTCACGTCGACGACCGATCCGATGCTGCGCGTGACGACCTACGACTACGACGGCCTGGGGCGGCTGCACATGCTTACCGCGCCCGATCCGGACGGGACGGGCGAAGAGGAGCCGCTGCTGCCTTCGACGACCACGTATGGCTACGACGACAACGGCAACACGACGTTGCAGATCGACGGCAATTCAAATGAAACGACGTATGAATACGACCTCCTGAACCGGCTCGTGAAGACGACCCTGCCCGCGCCCGAGGAGGAAGGTGTGCCGTCGGAGACGGATTACGGCTACGACGACAACGGCAATCGCACGTCGCTTACCGACCCGGACGGCAACATGACGACTTGGGTGTACGATTCGCGCAACCGGATGATTACCGACACGAACGCGCTGACCTACGCGCGGCAGTACGTGTACGACGACAATGGCAACCTCACTCAGTACACCGATCGCGACGCCCAGGTAATGCACTACGCCTACGACCGCCACAATAATCGGATCACGGAAACTTGGGGAAGCGGGCCGACTCCGGCTTTCACTTGGACGTACGACGCCGCCGATCGCATGCTGACTGCCGACGACTACGCGGCCTCCTACACCTTCGGTTACGACAACCTGGGCCGGCAAAGTTCCGTGGTGGCTTCATTGGCTCGACTGACCGACAGCGTGACGCTGACCAGCCAGTACGACCTGTTGGGCAACCGTATCCAGCTCGAAGCGGTCATCGGCACGGGCGGCGGCGCCGTCGATGACTTTACGAACGAGTACGCCTATGATGCCATCAACCGACTGGAATCCGTGTCGCAGTCGAACCCCGGCAGCGGCAACGACGTGGCCGAAAAGTACGTCCACTTCACCTTGAACGCCGCCGGCGAACTCGACGCGCTCGACCGCTACAGCGACCTGCTGCACACCACGCTGGTCGCCGGCACCGGCTACGCCTACGACCTGGCCGGGCGGCTGACGGGCATGACGCACACGTCGGCTGACGACCCCGTCACCTTCGGCTGGCAATATGACCAGGCCAACCGCATTACGCAATTCACGAGCAGCGAGCATGAGGATGATGCCGCGTACTCGTACGACGACCAGAATCAATTGACCGACTATGAGGGGTTCGTCGGCACCGTCAGCGGCCGAACCTACGACGCCAACGGCAACCGCTCGGACTACACGCTGGCCAGCGGCACGCACGCCAACAACCGCGTCGCCGAAGACGCGGGGGGTAACGCGTACATCTACGACCACGAAGGCAACTTGATCCAAAAGACGCTTGCCGGGTCGGGCGACAAGTGGGTCTACGCGTATGACTTTCGCAATCGGCTGGTCGAGGCGTCGTTGCGCACGTCCGGCGATTTGATCGTCAATCAGGTTGACTACGCGTACGACGCGTTCAACCGCCGCGTTGAGCGGGCAATCGATTTGCCGGAATACGAGAACTTCTTCGACGACATTCAGAACTACATTTACGACGGCGCCAACGTCGTCATGGATTTTGACGACCCCGACGGCGACGGAGAGACCGACAGCCCGGTCTTGGCCCGCCGCTATCTGTTCGGCCCGGCCGTCGACCAGGTCTTGGCCCAGGAAGACGTCGGCGAGGATTTTGAAGATCCCGCCCGCGTGCAGTGGTTCCTGGCCGACAACCAGGGCACGACCCGCTACTTGTCCGACAACGCCGGCGCGATGGGCGACGAATACGTCTTCGACCCCTGGGGCGCCCTCCAGGGCACCGACCCTGGCACCACCCGCTACCTCTACACGGCCCGCGAGTTCGACATCGTCACCGGCCTGCAATATAATAGAGCGCGCTGGTACGCCCCAGACTTGCAGCGCTGGACGGGCGAGGATCCAATTGGATTCCCTGGTGGTCAAGTGAACCTGTATGTGTACGTCGGCAATCAACCTACGCGATTCATTGATCCAATGGGTCGTGAGCGACAACTATTTGAAAGTGGTGGCTTGGAGTTTGCCGCCGATCTAGGCCGTCAGTCCGCCGGCATTCTAAACGGAAGCCAGGGCGGCTGGATATACGGAGATCCGCCTGAACGTGTTCAGGGCAGCATGTATGCGGACAGCGGCACTCTCTACTCCGAGGTTCGGCTCACTGGCAATGGTGGAAGTGACGCATGCAACACTATGGGTCACGGCGCCGGCGCCCCAGGTACCAGTGGTGGCGCGATACAAATGTATATTCGTCCGTGGGAATGCGGCGAGTATGTAATTGATCTAAGTGTTGACGTAAAATTTAGGGTATCCGCATCCGCTACTTCCGGAGCTGCGGCTGGACACCTTATGGTTAACGGCGAAGACCTCTTAGGTGCAGATTTCCATGTCAACACGTCGGTGCGTAACGCTTCAAAGTCCTTTAACACGCAGATTCACGTCGTCGCCACCAGCAGTAACAAAAATACATTCATTCAGTTCGCGGACTACGATCTGACGAACATGTCGGCATCCCCCGGTTTTGTCGGCTATACTGAGGAAAGGGCGACGTTTAAAATTACAGGCGTCCATAAAATCCGATGAGTTTTCGGCTCACCGTAATGTATTCAGCGCTCGCATGCATCGTCGCGGTCGCTGGCGGACTCTTTCTCGCGTCCACCGGTCGGCGCGGGCACGGCGACGCGAGAGAGAGGAAGTGCATTAGCCATCTCAAGCAATTGCAGGGTGCTTTAATGGCCTACCATGATACGTATGGTAGTTTTCCGCCGGCATATACTGTCGACAATCGTGGAAATAAGTTGCATAGTTGGCGAGTACTGGTCCTTCCGTTCGTTGATCAACGCAGCCTTTACACTAAGGTAAAGCTCGACGAACCTTGGGATAGCGTGGCAAACCGACAGCTTTCGCGGCTGCGGCCCGAGGTGTTTTCGTGTCCTGCAGCCCAACAAGGATCGACTACAGCGACAAGTTACGTTGGAATTGTGGGGGACGATACGGCTTGGCCCGAGGCGAAGCCTACTTGCATCGCCGACTGGACGGATGGTCAGGCAAGCACGCTACTGCTCTTAGAAATTGAAGACAGTCAAATCGACTGGATGGAACCGAAGGACGAATTACTTGTCGAAATCGACAACGCCAAATGGGGTCGGACGAGTGGACGCCATGGGCGATTTGTGAATTGTGTTATGGGGAATGGCACGATTGTGACGCTGCATTACCCACTTGATCGCAGACTCCTTCATCGCTTATCGACGATTGCAGGCCGAGAAGACGTAAGTGGTTGGAGCACGCGTGATTTTTAGCGATGCATTCGTACGCCAACGTGACACGATCAGGTGTGGCCGATATGGATATAACCGGCCCTATCTTGCGTGCTTTTGCCGCCCTGAATATGAAATGTTGCCTGCAGTCCGGCCTCACTTCGATTTAGAAATGAATACATTCTCATTGCGTCGGCTGCTTGAAAGCGTGCTCTACTATTCGCTTGGACTCGCGATCTTCAGGGGGTCATATCAATTTTACAATACGGTTGTACGCACGGACACCAACCATGAATTGTACGGAAATGGCACTCTGGCACGTCTTGTGCTAGTTTTGGGCGTAGCTGGATCTTTGTTCGCATTCACGGCAGGTGTCGCCGCAATTTGCGGCTGGCGGCGCGCGTGGATTATTGCTGGCATCACGTCACTAGCGGTACTGATGTGCATAGCATGTGGCGCCATGAGCCAGTAGCCTGAGAACGATAGGAGTAAGAACCGGTGTTAACGCGCACTGACGACAACCTGTTCGACGATGGCGACCCGAAAGCTGACCAGACGATCGATCGCTACCTGTACCACGGCGACGACCTCGACGTTGAAGCGGGCCTGCAAGCCCATCGCCACTTTGATCCGACCGTTGGCCGTTGGATCAATGAAGACCCCATCGGCTACGAAGCTGGTGACGCGAACCTGTACCGCTACGTCGGCAACGCGCCGTGCAACGACAGCGATCCGACTGTTGAATAGCAACACCGCGTCGGCCAGTCAGAAAAACACCCCATCGCGTGTGGATAGGGGTAGGCAAGGTGCGCCGGCACAAGGCTTGCTTCGGATCGAAGATTTGACCCCACCCCCACCCGTCAACGCCGGGGAGCCAGGTCGAGGTCGAGATACTGCCACAGCTTCGCGGCGGTGTCCAAGCTGATGCCACGCTCGCCGTTGATGAAGCGATTCAACACCGACGTTCGCACGGCATCATCGGTGCGCGTCGACTAAAGCCCGCACAGCCCGACGAATCGCTTCTGGCAATCCGCTCCATGCGCCAATTACCCGCTGCAAATCAGCGTCATGGGAGGCAATCTCAAGCCACGCGGAGAGCCCCGTCTGCAGCGCCCGTGCAGCGCGGAACTGTTGGCAAATCACACAACCACAAGACCGAATACCAGTTGCGCTGAAATCCGCTGTGGGTTCAAGTCCCACCTCTGTACATTCCCATCTAGACGTTTGCGCGGGAGGCTGAGTGAGCAGTTGCGAGCAGTCGACGCGCCTTGGCATACTCGCCGCAGCGGGCTCGGAATTTAGTTTTGGAGATAGGAGCTAGCCACGGGCTTGATCGTCGATCTCGATATGCGTGCAGCGCACGGTCGTCTTGACGTCGGTGTGCCATCACTCAATGGCCTTGCTGGGGGTCAATGCGCTCGATTGTGACAACGTACTTCTCGACGATGCCTGTAATGTCTGAGATTCTGTCAAGGTACGGCTCGAGAAAGCGTTTGAGCAATTCGCGCAAGCGTGCGACGACTTTGTCGTCTGCCTGGCATTGAACAAGAATATTTTCCGGCTCGAAGACCTCGTCACCATCGAATAGCCATAAATGAAAGCATTGACTGTGTATAAGCCTATTTCGCAATTTAATGTCGTCGAAGATAGAGTTCAACAATTGTAGGAGCAGCGGTGTCTCGTTGGGTGCGGCCTTTTGCAGTCGGGCCGCTTGGCTCACCACTTGCGAAGCTTTCAGCTTAGCCGAGCCCGTGAGAACGCGCAGTGCGTCGACCGCACGTTCTCGCAGGGCATACACGTAGTTCAAATAGTGTTCCAGATGGTACTCCGCGATTTCGAGCGACGCTCGGGCGTCCCATAGTTCCATCGCTTCAACAAGTCCGGCGTGAACCAGTGCTAGCTTATGAAGGTACCCAAGCATCTCTCCGCAAAGGGATCCAAGAAGCTCATCTCTGTCGTTCGGGAGCTCGTAACAGAAGATCTCGATGCGCCACGGATCAGGAGATTGCATCGCGGAATCCCTTGGGTTCGCGGACATTCACCGAAACCGATGGAACGGCTGATTCACAGGGGCAGACATGCGACTTACGCGCGGCGCACCGTCAGTGCTTTTTGCGCCAATGATTGCTTTCCTCCCAGCGAGACAATCGTCTTGAAAAGCCGGGTACCGAAGCAGCTGAACATCTTTAAACCACCGTGAAAACTGTTCAATGATATGCTCAATGTGCGGTGCAATCAGGTTGATATGTTGTTTGCCGGACGGCTTGTCGATCCAATCCCAGATTATGCCTGCAATTCGGAGATAGCCGTCGTCGCTGTCGGGTGGTGGCTCATATGGGATCCGAATCTTGCAAAGGACGTCGGCGTCGCATACTGGCAGAAAGCACGTGCCGTCCGGGGATGTCCAGGATGCGAGATTCTCGATTACTTGGTCGATCTCTCGACAGGAATCAGCATAACAATACGCGAACCACATGCACGAAACTAGATCCCAGCGATTCTCGAATTCGTTTCGTGGTTGGCGAAAGTCTGACTCAAAGATCTGAACACCAGGATTCGCCTGCCGCGCGATTTGCAGCATGGCAAGCGAAATGTCGGTGCCAGCTCGCTCACGCTGCGGAAATCGACTCAGGAAATAGCCGGTTCCGCAGGCGACGTCGAGCCAGTTTCGGGCAGTGCGAAGAAGGCCTGAGACCACGGACAATTCGTATTGTGTTGCTTCAATAAAGTTCTTCCCGAGGAGATAATTGGCGTCGTACGCGGCGGCATAAGTGACATCATACAACTGACAGACTTCTTCGTTTCTCATCGCTAGCCCGGTCAACTTAGAAGTGGTTGGAGTATTCGAGTCAAGAAACGAGGTGCCGAGCGGGAACAATTTGGCGGTAACGGTCAAATACGCGATGGGCGATGGCTGCCTGATGGTCACGCAGTCGATTCGCATCATCGACAATTCTTTGAGTCAAGCATCGCACTTGGGAATCAACGAAATGGTCTGCCTTCCCCGGATCGATTCGCCTGGCCAGCCAGACAATATTGAAGGTTTCGTTTAGTTCGTCACCGGTGATCGATGAAAAGTCGTCCTCAATCTCCATCAAGGTCTCAAAGCATCGAAACCACGAAAAGAGAATTTCGTCATACGGCTGCGTGCGCTTTTGAAACAAGGCCCGATGCATGATCCGGAAATCAAAAGATCGACGATCGACTATGGGCAGGAGATCTTCGATGCGATTGGGGAGCGCTTCCTTGATCGAGACCTCGAAGTCGTAATAGTTCTCGGCATCGAGCAGCAACTGCTCGACGGCTGAATCCATTGTGAGATTCTCTTTGAGGAACGATCTTAGTTTTGGCACATGCGATTCACCGGGCTCACGTGCATGTGTGCTCTCTTCCACGCGCCCGTCCTCTTCGTACACGAGCATTGAAATGCCCGCTAGAAGGTCGAAGTGCGAGAAAAAGAAGTCCGTCGATTGGAAGGAGAATGGAAGATAGAATTCCGTGAACGCGAAAAGCACTCGGCCCGATTTACGGACCGACCGCAATGTGATAGTCGTGCAGTCGCTCATGTCGGGGTCGTGAATTAGAGTTCGAACGAATCTACAATCAAGCCTGCAGTTCTCGGAAGCGTATTAGGCCGCGCCGCATCCTTGAACGCGCCAAACAAGCTCGGCAAACGTCGTCACGTCGGTGGCTGCAATGTGGCGCAATGGCTGTAACGGATCCGCCAGGATGCGTGTTCCGGCACGGACCACGTTCTGAAAACAGAACTGCCAATCTACCTGATCAGAGTCTGACATCCTCGCGAACGCAGCTTCCAGGGCGTACAGCTTCGACTTTAGGAGGGCACCGGTTATTTCGTTGTCGCTGAGTAATGGACGGCCGGCCATGTGGGGATAGAGCCAGAAATTGAAGTTCCAATCACAACCATCCTCGGACATGTCTTGCACGTCCTCTATCAGCTCCGAGCATTCGTCATAGAGTTCCCAGAAAGCGAGCAGCTTCGTACTTGGCCGGCGAGAAGAAAAAGTCCAGATTAATCCGCGTGCCATTCGAACGTCAGAGCATTTGTGGTGAACAATGGGCCCAAATTCTCTTGGATCAATTAGATCGAAGGCATGGATCCGCCCCTCATCGAGCGCGTATTTGCGAAGGTCGGCCAAGCCACTCCAGATTAGGCTGCTGTGAGTCGCAGGCGCTGAAGGCAGCAGTTCGGAAACGTGAAGCCACATCGGCGACGTTGAATTGGCAGCAATCGTTGTGGAGGTCTCGTAGTACTCATCGAGCAAGTATATAGCCTGTTGGACTGCTAACGCGTGCTGCAACCAAACGGCATAGGTACAACGATCGAGGTGACGATGCGCGAGATGACAAATCAGGCGGTCGCGAAAGAGAGCGAGCGACTTCTTCGCTGTGCTGTTTGGGGTGAATGGACGCCGCGCAAGGTGTATAGGTGAATCGTCTAGCAAGCGTTCGATCTCCGATATCAGTCGTTCCGATTGGTCATTCCGTTGACTCGCCGCCGCTGGAACCACGCCGCAAGCAACTGTAAGAGGATCAATGAAATTGCAGCAACAGGTAAGGAAAGCACAGCAGTTTCCGGCGTGAGCTGCTGTGTGGCTGAAAGCACCACTACCGTGAGCAGCGCCAAGACCAGGCTCCAAAAGACGGCAGCGCGGTTCAGCCGCCAAAACATCGTTGCAAACACGACGGGGAATAATGACAGGTTCAGGCTGCCTAACGAGAGGGCAACTTGAATGATCTGCTGAAAGTTGATCGCAATCAGCATCGCCAGGAACACGAAAACAATCATTACAATTCGCGTGATTTTTCTCATCGACTCGTCGTCAAATCGACGCGTGTAGTTTTTGAGGTCTCTGGTGATAATCGACGCGACGACAAACGTGACGGTGTCAGACGAGGACAAGGAAACGGCGTAGAGCAAAACCATCGCGAATTCCATCACGCCAGGCGGCAGGAGTACGGTGAATGCCTTAACGAGCGCATCCTCTGGCGGAATCCCAGGGATGTTCTGTTTTGTTGCAAAGCCGACAACGGCAATTACGACTGCCAGGAGCGGAAGAATTATCGCCGTATAGGCCAAGCCGCGTCGTAATGTCTGTGCGTCTCGGGCAGCAAAAACGCGCTGCCAAATATCAGGAGCCACCATCACGTTGAAGCCCGCCAAGACTAAAAAGCCGATCGCGTTGCCGGCGCCGATGCGAGCGAAATCGAACTCGCTAGCCGTCACCTGAACCCTGCCAGCAAAGAACGCCGCCGCAAGGAATGTCATTACAATCATGATCAGGAGTTGAAAAAAGTCGGTTCGGACGACCGCCTTGAAGCCGGCCAGCAGCAAGTACGTCAAGATGATCGCAGCGCCGATGGCCACGGCAAAACTGTATGGAATGCTTGGCAATAATGCGGAGAGGACCTTGCCGGCGACGATGAAATTGATGACAAGATAGCCCGCGAATTGTGTGACCAACACGAGGGAAAAAATCATCCCGTTTCGGGGACCGAGTTCGTGAGAAAAGAATTCGGGCATCGAATAGGCCTTGATTTCATCTGCCTTTGTCTTAATTCGTTGTGCGAAATGTCGGAACAACAGAAAGCCAAGCGCGATGCCGATGAAGAGCGAGATGGCTCCGAAACCGTATTGATAGACGTAGGCCAGAAAGACTGAGAGAGTGACGCCATCGAACCATCCCGCGGCCATGGTCGCCATCATCTGGATGCCATGCACGCGCCGACCCGCAATCATAAACTCATCTTCAGTCTCGTTGCGTCCGGACAGAAGGCCGATCACGAGGGATATGACCGCGTAAGCGGCCAAGAACAAAATGGTGAGAGACAGAGATGGCATTGAAGAGTTCGTTGAACCGAGTTTCTAGCCGTACATTAGCATGGCGCCGGAGGACTCGCCAACCTACTCGGCCCACGGAATTGGTACCCAGAGCTTGGGGTCGAGCCGACCTGAGACAGAGTTGCGGGCACCAATCCAATTCACGAACGACGAAGCTCTTTCCTGTGTTCCGTGCGATAGATTGGTGCTTCGACTGCGGGCCTGTGCTTGATCGGCACCCCCTTGCAATTCGTTCTCGTACACGACTGCATCGAAGTCGTAATAGGATATGGAAGCGCCGGTTTCATCCTTGAGCACGATGATCGGTGGTCCCATGGGCATTTCCTTCAGACGATCTTCCTCCCAATCTGGGTGTCGATAGTAGCCGTGAAATCGATCACTAAGTGTGAAGCCTAGCTTTGAGGCCAACAAACGAAAACTTTCCCATATGCTTCTGTCGGAATGGCGAAACAGAATACTGATATGTAGATTCTCCACTTGCGCGAAGATCTGTCGGTGTTGATCTGCCGCCAATTCGTCCCAGTGTTCGCTGTCGGCACGAAGCACAAACAAATCCAATTGTTTCACGCGGGCAGCGCGGTCCACGAGCGATTGAACGAAGGCCGTATTGAACAGATCGTATGCTGCTTGACGCTCCTTGGCGGTGGCGGTTCGCGCGATCGCCAACTTTGCCTCCGATACCGATTTCCCTAACTTTTCGCATATGAGGGTCAATTGCTCGTCGTTCGGAACAATCCCCTTACGCTCGAAGCGAGACAAGTACTGCTGCTCTAGCCCAACACGGGTAGCGAGTTCCTCCTGGCTCAAGCTCGCCGCAATCCGGGCCATTTTCAGCCAGTTGCCAAATGCGCTTGATTTCTGCAGTTGTCTCGCCATCTGCTTGTTTTTGACCTGTTCAATCCGAGCGGGGAAGGGCAGCCGCCCGGGCCGTCGCCGACGTACCCCTCGTGTGGGTGGCATTGACTTTCAGGTGAATAGCCGCGGTTTCAAGGTTTACGGCAAATAACCTGACCATGCAACCCCGTCGTATGTTCGCCGTCACCATTATATGCTTCCACAGAGGCGCCGCACCCCATGGCATGTGTTTTTGGTATGTTAATCTATGCGGTCACTCTTTACTTACGCACGATTCTCGGTTAAGATCGGCCTACAAGCAACGCCATCAAATCGAGAGGGCGGTCGAGATGGGCCATTTCCTTTACCTGCCGGCGCCGTGCAAGCTAGATGCCACGGAGCGCCTCACCTCTAAGCTAGTCCTGGCCGTAGCTCAAGACTTCTTGAAATTGACCCCACCGGCTCCCTCCGAGAAATTGCCGCATCGAGAATTGTTGAATCGCCTGGGCCGTCAGTTGGAGACGTTGGCCGAGCGGCTGGACGCGTTCTTCGCGGGCTTGGCTTCCACCGGTGCGGCCGTGGGGTTCGCCACGAAGCAGGTCGCGTACGACCGGCACTTCCGGGTAATCCGGTCAGATGGCAACGCCGCAGACCTAATTGTGGCCAGCAATGTTGTCGCGTTCTGCAATTTCTTTAAAGACATGCGGCAGGGGTGTTCGTTGGTCGCACTCGAACTCTACATGCTCTTGGCGACAGTCCAGTGCTTCATTGCCGGCTTCATTCCCATTGGAGAAAACTAGTGAGCACGGGACGGAATTTTCGCCGACGTTGGGATACCGGGCACCATCTGTTCTTCGCGTTGATCCAGGACCAAATCTGGATCCTCAATCGGCTAGAGCGTGCGTTAGCGCATCAAGACTGGCAGACCGCCAATGACGCTCTAACCGAGGCGGGAGATTTGTGGTGGTCCTGCGCGGCGGCATTCCATTTTACGGCCGATTTCAGCCGCGAAGTGTTCAACGATTTCGTTCGCCCATCCATGGAGCCTCCCTTTGAGCGGGCGGGGTTCAGCGGCCTTTGGTCTGCGGATCATATGTCCCTGATTTTAACCCTGGGCAAGGTGCGGCCGCTCCTGGAAACTCTTCCGCCAAAACTGAAGAGCCGACACCGTCGCTTCCTGTGGGCCCTTAATGCGATGTACGAGGAACACGCGCGGGTCTGCAAATTCCACGCCGGCAACGGAGCCAGCCTCAAGGATTTGGCTGCCGACAACGCTACGTCCGCTCCGGACTCAATCCGAGATCTAAAGATTCGCACGTTGAAGAACGCCGGTTGTCCAATTAAATCTACAATCCCTGAGGCGGAGGTGCGTGTGTTCACGATCAAAGTTCACGAATCTGTCTTCGAACAGGAGCCAACTTTCTGCCGCGGCATCGTAATTGCGGCGGGGCTGCACAACTTTGGCCCGGACATAGACCTGGAGGCACGGTTGCTAGGTGCCTGCCAGGATGCGGCCGACAATCCAATCGACCTGGCAACTGACCAGCAGATCGTTGCCTGGGCCGACGCGTTCCGCGCGTTGGGCTCGGACCCTAAGCGGTTTCCCCCGGCCCACTTGGCCTTACGCAAACGGGTCCAGCGGCCGGACTCCGCACTCTCATTCATCAACAAGGCCGTTGCCGTGATGAACCTGTCTTCCATCGCGGGGGTTATCCCGGTTGGTGGTGATGATCTAAACCGCGCCACCGAGCTCGGAGACGTGCTGGAACTTCGGCCGGCTATCGGTTACGAGCACTTTGTCCCACTCGGCCAACCAGACCGTGAGGAACACCCCGAGCCGGGCGAGGTCATTCTCGCGATCAACGAAGCGGTTTGCTGCCGGCGGTGGTGCTGGCGGAACGGCCACCTGACCCGAATCACTGAAGCCACGACCGCACTGGTCATGAACGTCGATGGACTAGGTCCGGACAGCGAAGCCAGAGCGATGGCTACCAGGGATCGGGTGGCCGAGCTCCTCGATCATCACTGCCAAGCTGCCGTCGTCACAGGGGTTCTTTCGGCCCGCTGCCCGGAGATTCAGTTCAAACTGTAAGCGATTCAGGAAGGCGACCAAAGCGCGAGGCGGCGAACGCATGCCGCGCCACGTCGTGATCGCTTCTAACGCCTGGTCAGTAATGGGATGCAAAATATCCCACTTTGTGCTAAACTTGGACGGAAATACGCCGTATTTTCCGGGGTTTTTGAACCGAGCAGGGTTTCTCTTAATCACTGACGCAATCGGACACGGCCAACGTCGCAACTATTTGCTCGGACAATAGTTGCGAACGCAGCTCAGATTGTGCTGCTTCGGTTCGAATCAGCGGCTGGATCGGATCGGCATCCTGCAATATTCAGAATCATGTAGCCCTCGGCTTTGAGGCTGCATCGCCAATTGCCGTTCGCAGCATCGCAGGACCAGTTCCTTGCGCGCGGCCCTCGTAGTAGGCACCTTGAGGCGTTTGGCGGAAACGAGACGATGTCGTCTCTGTACGCCCTGCATGGGTACGATTCAGACGTGCTAACATCTGCGAGATACATTAATATCGTCGTTTGAATTCGGCTGTGGGAAAAAAGCTCGCAGCACAACCGAACGGACGGACGACCTCCCGGGTGCGCTATGCAAAAATCAGCGATCTTTATTTCGGCCGTCAGCAGCGAACTCAAGAGCGCAAGGATAGTCGTCTCCACGGCGCTTCAATTCCTCGGCTACGAGCCGATTTGGCAAGATATCTTTGGAACCGAGCAAGGCGACCTGTGTCAGATGCTCCGGAAGAAGATAGACCACAGTCAGGGCGTGATTCAGCTCGTGGGCCACCGCTACGGCGCGGAGCCGGCCGTGCCCGATATGGAGTTTGGGCGCGTCAGCTACACGCAATACGAAGCGCTTTATGCCAAGAAGCAGAAGAAGAAAGTGTGGTATTTAATCCTTGCCAAGGACTTTCCCGTCGATGTCTGCCCGCAGGAGTCGCCCGACCTGGCCCAATTGCAAGAGGCATATCGCGCGACTGTTGAGAACGCACCTTTCTTATACCTCCCCGCGGGCAATCATGTTGAACTCAAAAACCGGATCTATGAAATCAAAAATGATCTCGAAGAATTCCGGATTGCAGTGCGCCGGCAGCAACGTCGCGTGAATGTCGTTCTTCTCATGACGCTGATGGTTGTTGTCCTTGTAGGCGCCGGAATTGTTTGGCTGATGAATAGCTCGAATCAGCAAGAGGCATCGATCCATGAGGTTGTCCAGATTGTTCGGTCTCCGTCGATCAGCGCAGAGAATCTGACCGACGCGCTGGCCTCGGCGAATGTCGCGCAGCTTAATCGCTTCGTAAAAGCTGGCGCTACTGTTGCACAGTTTGGCATTGCGCTTGCCAAGTCGAGTAACGACGGGAATCACAGCATTGCAGAGATGTTCTTCGAGCACAGCAAGGGCTCCGCGGAGGCAGTCGCGTGGCTCAAGAGTATGCTGTCCCGAGGGCTCGACCCCAACTTGCTGGTCACTGACAGCTACTACGAACAACACGGGCTGTTAACAGACGCGGTGAAAGCCGGCAACGCAACCGTGGTGCTTGCGTTGCTAGAAGCAGGCGCGAGCCCACACTCTTACCAGAATGTGTGGCTTGCCGGCTATTCTTTGCCACGATTCTTATTTCCCTATTTGTCCATCCAAAAAAGCGATCGGTTCACACTATCGGAAAAACATATGATCTGTGAGGCCATGCGGCAGCACGGGGCCGTAGCTATGCGATTTACGCCGGGGGTACCCGGCACGAACGTTACTTTTCAGCTTTCAGAGAACGAGCGGAGTTTCGCTGACGCGCCGATCCGGTCACAAACAGAATTGGTCGAGTCCCCGCCCGACTGGGACTCGACCGGATCCGTGATAGCGGCGCGCGCCACTGGCTTCAATTGGCCAGACCTCGTGCAAAAGATACCGGCGCGTTTCGAGCCAGATATGGAAAAGGGCCAAGACATTGGCCTTTTTTGGGTGGAAATTCGCAACCTAATCAACGTCACGAATGACAGAGCATATTTTCTCGGCGTGGCACAGGTCCATGATCCGCAGTTCGCATTGATTGAAATCTCCAAGGACGCGCGACAGTGGGCGGTTTATGTCTTCATGCCACCGTCGGCAGGTATGGGAATCTGCCATTGCGACGTCGGCGAAAAGGCACCGCCGACAGAATGCTGGCGAAAATACCCAATGACCTACGACGCGAGCTCGCAAATCGTCAAAGTCAGGGATTTGTACGAATACAAGGCCACATCGCGAGTGCAATGGAAACAGTATTTGGAAAAACTCGCAAAAGCTACGCGATTGACACTCGCCGGACATAAAAGTAACGTTTACCGCGTGGTGTTAAGTCCGGATGCACGGTGGCTCGCGAGTTGCGGCGACCGCTGGACAGTGAAAGTGTGGGATGTCGAAACCGGAACAGAAGCGCTCACGCTCAACGACCACAAAGGTGCCATCAGTAGTGTGGCGTTCAGTCCGGACGGCCGCCGGCTCGCCAGCGGTGATCAGACTGGGACTGTGAAGATATCGGACACGGAGGCGAAAAAAGAGACGCTCACTTTGAATTGGATCAATAACGGCATTGCGAGCGTGGCGTTCAGCCCAGATGGCCAGAAGGTCGCGGGTCGCGGTAATGACGGTACAGTGAAGGTATGGGATTCAGAGACCGGACATGAAGCGCTTAGTCTTCGCGGGCGGGAAAATGGCGATATCGACGTTGCATTCAGCCCGGACGGCGGACGAATAGTTGGCGGCGCCAAAGTGTGGGACGGAAATTCTGGGGCCGAGGTGCTCACTCTCAGCGGGAAAAACCATCACGTTCGCTGCGCCGCATTTAGTCCAGATGGCGCTAAAATCGTGAGTGGTAGTGACGATGGTGCAATGTACGTCCGGGATGTAACAAAGGAGGCAGTGATCTTCAACGGGCACAAGGAGCCGGTCATTAGCGCGGCGTTTAGTCCCGATAGCCGATGCGTCGCCAGCGGTGATCGAGGAGGGGCTGTGAAGGTATGGGATGCGAAAACGGGGAAGGAGACGCTTACTCTCAGCGGGCTCAAGAATGGCGTTGCCAGCATTGCGTTTAGCCCGGACGGTCGGCGGGTTGCCGGGAGTGACGGAGTGAATGGTGCAAGAATTTGGGACGCTGAAACAGGCAAGGAGTTACTGCTGCAAACCGTCGATAGCGGAAGGGACGATGAGGATGAACCCATGAAGAAAGGAAAGGCGGCTTCAATGGGGGCACGATCCTTTGGCAGCATCATCGCGTTCAGCCCGGATGACCGGCATGTCGCAAGTGGCAATCGGTATGGCGCCGTGATTGTTCGTGACATCGATACGGCGAAGGAGACTCTGACACTTAGTGGGCACACAACAGGCGTCACCAGCCTCGCGTATAGCTCAGACGGACGGCGGATCGTCGGCGGAAGTGGTGACCGTACCGTGAAGATATGGGATGCAGAGACTGGAATTGAGTTGATTGTTTTTAGCGGGCACAACAATCAGATTTCCAGCGCGGCGTTTAGTCCAGATGGGCGGCGGATAGTCAGTTGTGATAGCCTTCGGAATGTAAAAGTGTGGGATGCGCAAACTGGGAAAGCAACCCTCACGCTGATTGCGGATAAGAATGGGGTTTCCAGCGTCGCATACACTGCTGATGGCCGACGAATTGTTTGCGGTGGCAAAATATGGGATGCGGACTCTGGGATAGAGATTCGTGATCTTAGTGGGCACAGCGAAGGCGTCACCATCGTGGCATTTAGTCCGGACGGTCGGAAGACCGTGCGAGGCAGAAATGACAACGGATTGTGCGTCTGGGATGTGGAATCGAAGCCGGAGGCACTCGCTCTCGCCGGCCACAAGGATTGGGTGACCGCTGTGGCGTTTAGTCCGGACGGCCGGCGGGTCGCTAGCGGTGATCGAAAGGGGGCTCTGAAGGTATGGGATGCGACAACGGGGAAAGAGACGCTTACACTCAGCGGGCTCAACTACATCGATAGCGTGGTGTTCAGCCCCGATGGCCAGAGAATTGCTTGTAAGAATTCATCGACGGTGAAAATTTGGAATGCCGAGACTGGACAAGAAATTGAGAGCCTTGTAGTCGCCTGGAACTATGGTGTTATCGACGCCGTCAAGTTCAGCCCAAACGGCAAATGGATGGCCTCCGGTCGCAGGAACCAGATGACGGTTGTCTGGGACGGGTCCACAGGAGCCTATTAGATTGCTGCTCGTAGGCAGTCTCATAAGTAGATGGACCATCGTTGGTTACGCGCGTGGCCAAAGATGTTCGCGCTTCACATGGGCTGCCGCGTATTCCCGACCAATTGTCCGCAACCGCTGAATGACCCGCAGGTTATCTAACTGCAATTCGCGCGGCGTTAGTGGATCGCCGACTTCGGCTGAGTCCATCAGGCAGTTGTACCTCGCATAGCTGAACTTTTGCTCCGTCGGCGGCAGCAAGGTCGCAGCGTCGAGCGCGCCGATCTCGGAGTCCAATTGCGAGCCGTGCAGGCAGTCGCCGAGAATCCGACACAACATGTCCTGATTCGCGGAAAACGCGCCGATTAGACCGGGAATCACGAAATTCAACTGATCCCACAAGTTGACCTTGTTCGCAATTGACTTGGCGATTCGCGAACGTTGACCACCCGTGCCGATCGACGTGACGTGCAAGGCCTCTCGGCCCGCGGGCCAATTCAAACGGTAACCGGGCAAAGTCGCCATCAGCACGGCGATCAGGGCCGGATTGTTGTAGGGCGTCACGCCCCCGTCGACGAACAGAAACTTTTGCGAGCCAAGGATGATCTCTTCCGGCGGGAAGAACGTGGGCGCGGCCGTGCTGGCGCGGAGCAGTTGCCAGAGAGGGATTTTCAAATTGCAATCGGGAAGCGAGGGATCGTTGTAGTGCGCGTCCGGATTGCTGCAAATCGGCCAAGGCGAGCCGGTGGTCGCATTCCGCATCACCACCATCAGCAGCTTCTTCAGTTTCTTGGAGCCTAGCAGCGAGAGCGTCCCGTCGTCCTCTTGCAGGCGCTCCTTAAAGATATCGGCGATTGCTTCGGCACGATACTTGGACTTCAGTCGACGCCACCATCGCTCGCGCGCGAACAATCGTGTGCCATGAGCCAGGTAGAGCGATTCGACGTCAGCCACCGGCTCTCCCCAAGCCAACAGGGTGGCGATGATCGCCCCAGTGCTTGTTCCGGCGAACAAGTCGAACACGTCGGCCAGGACCAGGTCGGGGCGCCCATATTCAGCGCGGAACAGCTGCTCGATGCGCGCGGCCACTTGCAGCGAAAAGATGCCGCGAACTCCGCCCCCGTCGAATGAGAGAATGCGCTTCACCGCAACCTGCAAAAGTCGTTAAAAATGCACGTGCTCCGTGTATTGAACGAACGACTCCCACTCGATCAGCTCTTGCAGCAACTCTTCTTCTACCTGAGTTGCCGCACGGGCTAGAGCGTCCCACGTGGGCGCTGCCGTGACGATCCGCTCCAGCCGCTCCATGGCTCGCTGCATTTGCTCGTAGCGAGTCGCACGTCGCGATGCCTCCTCGCTTACCAGGAGGAAGCCTGCCGTGATCGCACCCAGGGGAAGGACGATTCCAAGGTATTCAAAACACCGAGTGACAAAATGGTTATTGTCGACGACAAGCAGGACGGGCACCGCCAATACGGACACTGCGGCCCCGACTGTGCATAGCTGCGCCAATCGTCGATGTCTTTTGTGAGTCAGGGCTGCGATTTTGTACTTATCGGCGAAGTACCGCGATTGACCTCTCACGGTGAGGTAATAGGCTTCATCTTTCGCGCCGTCTCCGAGATAAGCTTTCCGCACGTCCTCGAACGGTGGCAGCGGCGTTCTATCCTGCTGGCGCAAAGAACGAAGAGCCCGGAACAGGTCCGGATTTCCGGGAATCGGCGGTCGGGGCTGATGGCTTAGCGTGGGATGTCGCCGAATATCCCAAGTGCGAAGGAACGAGCGGCACACCTCGGCTTCAACACGTCTCGTGAGCCATTGCTTATAGGGTTCTTTTCGATTCTTAAGCATATACATGGCGATACCGAGAATTACAACTTCGAAAGCGGCTGCCAACAACGAGATCTCGCGGGGTGCACCGAACACCGCGGTAGCAGCAGAGACAGCTGATACGGTCAAATGCAAATAGACGTATGTCCGGATGAGTTTTCTGACTTTGGGACCGTGTTTCGATGCGACCGCGTCCAGACGCTTAAAATGTGCCTGTACGACTTGTCTTGGGTTCTCCTGCGAATCCTTCGCGATTGATGCGCCTTCGGGCAGGTCGGATAGCCGCTCCTCCGCGACTATTCCGGACCGCGGATCGATAATGATCAATGGCAAAAGGATTCTGCGAGCGTACTTGACCGCATCAGCAGTGCCGCCTTCCCCTTGCCCAGGCTTGCCGTCCCACACCGCGATGAGCACGCCCGCGCGATCGACAGTTCGCACGGTCGCCTCGTAATAGGCGTTCGCATCGCGCTGCTTTGCGAGCGCTGCTTGCTCCGCCGGGGGCAAGGTGGATTCGAGAACCGAGGCGACGTCCTGATCCAATTGATGAACCACTTCCCGATCCATCGCGCGACGAATGATTTCTTGAGATCGTCCCCACGCGTCCGCGGGCTCGTTGTCGAAGTCCTTCTCAAAGCGTTCGCACGAAAACGGAAGCACGACTGAAAGCGGCGCGTTTCGTCGCAGCATCTCTTCGGCGAACAAAGTGTCGGCTCCACTCGCGGCCGACGAAACTCCGGCAATGAGCGGATACCGCTTGGAGATTTTCTCAATCGCCTCGCAAATGGCATCGGCTACCGCCTGGGCGTGTTCATGCAAGTGTCGATGCCCGCTGAAGCCAATCACAAGCCAGCGCGGTAAATTATGTTCCGGAGGCAGTGAATTCATCATGCGGTCACCAGCAGTTTATCGACACTGCCCAGCGGCGGTGCCCACAAATAGATCCAAGCGGTCACCCTTTTGGACTGTCAAATGTTTCGATTGTCACACAACAATCGCGAGATGCAATGCCTGACGACAAATTACTCGTCGGACCTGGATCCGCGTACCGCAGATTGGAAGGCTGAGAAAAGGTGGAGATACTGTCAGCGGCGCGTAGACTCGAAGCTACTCGTCGAGAATTGGACGCCGGCTTGCAGTACAAGCCCATGAAGTCGAAAAGGCGCTCTGACCTGATTTCAATGCTCGGCTGGAGCTCGCAAAATGTTTGCTAGCGTGCATGATCCGGCGCCAGCTATAATCTCGTGAAATTGTCGACCTGAAAGACGATCCCGTTGCTGGCGGGTTGCAGATGGCTCGACCATGTTGCAACGCGATCCCTTGCGCCTGTCGCCGTGTGGTTCAATCCAATAAGTGTGGTGATTTCACGACATCTTGAAAAGTGAACATGAACTTTCCTGTGCAGCATTCTAGTTGCGAACTCATGTCGCAGATTTGTCCCCATTGCCGCAAGCCAATTCAAATCGTGGGCAAGTTCTTTGTTTGCGCCGAACACGGCCCCGTCGAGCCACTCATCTCCGATATCCCACCGTCGCACCCCGCGGACCATTCCATTGAGAAGCCCAAAGTCTTTATCAGTTATGGACGCCGCGACGCTTCACAACTGGTCGATCGCCTGTGCATCGATTTGACTGCGGCCGGATTTCAAGTGTGGCGCGACACCCGCGAGATACATGCCGGTGTGGATTGGCAGGGCGAGATCGTCGATGGATTACGCAGTGCCCAGGTCGTCATTGCCGTCATGACGCCTCACTCTGTCCGCACGTCGAAGACCGCGCCCGATCAAATCGACAGCATTTGCCTAAGCGAGATCGCGTACGCCCGTTTCAACCCACCGCCACAGCCAGTTGTGCCGGTCCTGGCCGCCACGTGCGAACCTCCGTTGACGCTATTTCATCTCGACTATGTCGACTTGTGCGCTTGGAGCGATTCCGAAAGCCAATACCAGACTGGCCTCGCGCGCCTTATCAACGGCGTCCGGGCTGCTCTGCGTGGCGAATCACCACGTCATCGCAATTGGTACCACGAATTGCAGGCGTTCGATTTTGGGCCGTTTTTGTTCTCGCGTCAGCAACATTTTGTCGGCCGGCAGTGGCTCTTCGATGCGATTGACGCCTGGCGAGCCGATGCGAGCGCCAAACGCGCGCTGCTCATACGTGGCGATGCCGGTGTGGGAAAGTCCGCAATCGTGGCCGCACTAGTTCATCGCAATCCGGACGGTCAGGTGCTGGCCTATCACTGCTGCCAGTGGAATGACCCTGCGACGCTTGACCCGTATCGTTTCGTGCGCAGCTTGGCAGCCATGATCACCAGCAAATCGGAGGCGTTTGCCGATCGACTGCGTTCCGACGAAGCGATCCATCGCAAGTTGGCTGACGAGGGAACCAGCGAGGATCCCCGCAGTTTGTTTGCCGAGGTGATCGTGACTCCCCTACATTTGCTTGCCGCGCCCGAAGGCGGAGTACGATACCTGTTGGTCGACGCACTCGACGAGGCATTGCTCGGACCGCCGGGGAAGCCCTCGATCGTCGAAGTGCTGGTCGCCAATCTGGACAAGTTGCCGGCGTGGCTCCGCGTTATCGCCACCACGCGGAATGAGCCATTGGTCCTGTCACGGCTGCGCGGGCTCCAGCCAAAGGAAATCGACGCCCACTCACCTGAGAACATGGCCGACCTGCAGGCTTATCTGCGTCTACGTCTTGCGCAACCCAACCTGCAGGAACGGCTCACTCATGCCAGGCGCTCGGCGATGGACGTCGAACAGCTGCTTTTGGATAGGAGCGAAGGAAACTTTCTCTACGTTCGGCAAGCGATCGACGATTTTGATGCCGGCGTACTCAATGCAGATGAATTGACGTCGCTGCCGCCCGGGCTGGCGGGGCTACACGAGAATCGCTTTGCCGCGCAATTTCCCGACGAGGCTAGTTTCGCGGGGCCTGAACGTGTGTTCGAGGTATTAGCCGCGGCGCAAGAGCCGTTGGGAGCGGCGGAACTCTCTTCGGCAACCGGCCTGGAGCCACTCAAGGAACTGCCTCGCCTTCTCTCGCGACTACAGCAGTATCTGCGGGTAGTCGAACCACAAGACTCAACGCGACTGATGTCGGAAACAAATTTTGCATCTCAGCGGTCGCGTTACACTTTTTATCACAAGTCACTCAGCGACTGGCTGACAGATTGTGCCCGTCGCGGTCAACCCCGATGGATCGAGCCGTGCGCCGGCCATCAGCGTCTGGCCGCTGTCGGATGGAGCGAATACGAACAAGGGACGGCGGAGTTATCGCCGTATCACCTGCGCTACCTGCCGACTCACTTGATCGCCAGTGATCGTTGGGACGAGTTGGATCGTCTCCTTACAGACCTGACGTACCACGAAGCGTGCAACGCGGGTGGCCATGTGTTTCAGTTGGCACGCGACTTATCAGTGGCATGGCGGTCGATGCCTAACGATCGGCCACAACGACAAATACTAAACTTGCTCGGCGAGGCTCTGCGACGGGATATCCATTTCATTCATCGCCATCGCACAGATTATCCACAGGGCCTATTTCAATGCCTGTGGAACCATGGCTGGTGGTACGATTGTCCCGAAGCTGCAAGGCATTACGAGGACGGGTGTCAAGTATCGACGGTGCAAGATCCGATGTTGTTCGAAGTTCTGGAGCGCTGGCGGGCCGAAAAAGAGATCCACGAGCCAGGTTTCTACTGGCTTCGGTCTCGCCGGCCGCCAACAGCTGATCTCGGAGGCGCGCTGTTGGCACTTTTCTGTGGACATGAAAGCGCGGTATTGAGCGGGGCGTTTTCCCCCGATGGTCGGCGAATCATCAGCGGGGCAAGCGACAAAACGGTGCGCGTGTGGGATGCCGAGAGTGGCGCAGAACTGCGCGTACTGCGCGGGCATGAAGGTCTGGTCAGCTGCGTGGCGTATTCCCCCGAGGGTCGGCGGATCGTCAGCGGCGCATGGGACACAACAGTGCGAGTGTGGGATGCCGAGAGCGGCGCAGAACTGTACGTGTTGCGCGGGCATGAAGGCGATGTCAGTTGCGTGGCGTTTTCCCCCGATGGTCGGCGGATCATCAGCGGGGCAAGCGACAAAACGGTGCGCGAATGGGATGCCGAGAGCGGCGCAGAACTGCGCGTACTGCGCGGGCATGAAGGCGATGTCCTTTGCGTGGCGTTTTACCCCGATGGTCGGCGCATCGTCAGCAGTGCATGCGACGACACGGTTCGAGTGTGGGACACCCAGAGCGGCGCAGAATTGCATGTGCTGCGCGTGCATGACGGACTGGTAAGGAGCGTGGTTGTTTCTCCTGATAGTCGGTGGATCATCAGTGGAAGCACGAGCATGACAGTGCACATTTGGGATGCTGATAGCGGCGCAGAACTGCACCTGGTGTGCGGGCATGACGAGCACCTCGAATGTGTAGGGTTGTCCCCCGATGGTCGGCGCATCGTCACCGGCGCATGGGACACAACAGTGCGAGTGCGGGATGTCGAGAGCGGCGCAGAGCTGCGCGTGCTGCGCGGGCATTATAAGGATGTGCACAGCGTGACATTCTCCCCCGATGGTCGGCGGATCGTCAGCGGGGCAAGCGACAAAACAGTGCGAGTATGGGATGCCGAGAACGGCGCAAAGCTGCGTGTGCTGCGCGGGCATGAAGAGTACGTCGGTTGCGTGGCGTATTCCCCCGATGGTCGGCGCGTCATCAGCGGGGCGCGCGACACAACAGTGCGCGTGTGGGATGCCGAGAGTGGCGCAGAACTGCGCGTGCTGCGCGGGCATGAAGACTTCATCCTTTGCGTGGCATTTTCGCCTGATGGTCGGCGGATCATCAGCGGGGCATGCGACAAAACGGTGCGCGTGTGGGATGCCGGGAGCGGCGCAGAACTGCGCGTACTGCGCGGGCATGAAGGCGATGTCAGTTGCGTGGCGTTTTCTCCCGATGGTCGGCGGATCAGTAGCGGGGCAAGCGACAAAACAGTGCGCGTGTGGGATGCCGGGAGCGGCGCAGAACTGCGCGTACTGCGCGGGCATGAAGGCGATGTCAGTTGCGTGGCGTTTTCTCCCGATGGTCGGCGGATCAGTAGCGGGGCAAGCGACAAAACAGTGCGAGTATGGGATGCCGAGAGCGGCGCAGAACTGCGCGTACTGAACGGGCATGAAGGTCTGGTCAGTTGCGTGGCGTATTCCCCCGAGGGTCGGCGCATCGTCAGCGGCGCATGGGACACAACAGTGCGAGTGTGGGATGTCGAGAGCGGCGCAGAGCTCCGCGTGCTGCGCGGGCACAAGGAACTGGTGACGAGTGTGGTTGTTTCTCCCGATGGTCGGCGGATCATCAGCCGTGCATGCGACGGCACGGTACGAGTGTGGGACGCCCGGAGTTACAAGTGCTTGAAAGTACTCGCCGGGTCAGGCGACGTGGCTGCCATCGCGGCAGGCCCTGAAAGCTGTCAAAAGTGGGCTCTTGCGAGAGGCTTGGAAACCGTGATCGATGACGCTGAGACTGGCCGTCCTATCGCTTGGTTTCCGGTTGCACTTGATTGTATCAACACGCATCTCGGTGGGCGAATGTGGGCAGGCGCCGGTGGTCATCATGTATATCTGCTCCAACTTGAAGGCACGCCAGACTTATAGCGAGCGCTCGATTCTTGTCCGCCCGGTAACTGTTCGCTTCTAGCAAGTGCTGAGAAAAGGTACGATTGCGAGGCTCGGTGACATCCCTCAAAGTTTCTTCTGGCATGACAAGTCGAAAGCGACTCCTGCGCCAACCAGATTTGAGGCCCAAATCCGCCGGGCCGAATGACGAGATCGCTCCCTGCTGTAGTTGTTTTTGCGTTGGCTTTGCATTGCACTGGATTTTGAGTCCAGCGCGGCACCCGCTTTCTAGGATTGATTTAGCGTCGGCGCAATGTTGGTTTCACGTTGCGAGTCAGGTACTTGCGGCGGCGGAACGTCGCGCCACCATTGCCCTCACATTGTATCCACGGTGGGCTGACATTGCCAACGAGTGTACCAAAACTGTACCAATTTTCCGCTCGATCGCAGAGGTAGGGCGAATCGGTGACGCCGTGCCGAAAGCCGAGCGAATTGGCGATGCAGGTCGGGTGCCTATCGGCCTCTTGATTGACGGCGATCCTGATTCTCTTTGTGGTTAACTGCTTCCAAGGCTGAAGGAGGACCTGCGATGCACCGGCCGCCGCAATGACGCATATGGAAACGAGTGCAACCTTCTGGAAGACTTCGCAATCAGTGCCCGTCGCCTTGCGTAAGGCAGCCTTCGGCGATCAGCTCGGCCTAACCGTCGAAGCCTCGACAATGGATGATCCAGCAGACATCGGCAGACCACGCTTCGGCGGCGGCAATATCGGATGAAGCCTCAAATGTGATTGGCTTTTGCGATTCCAGCCGTGGGAATAAAGCATGTTGCTCGGCCTGTTTTTGACATCCGCTTTGCAACGACGCCGGAGTGCTTTAAAGCCATGTTGACAATGTATGCTGACAGTGTCAGAATGGCTCCATGGCAGAGCTCGGCGAACTCATTAAGCAGAAACGTTTAGCCCTAAAATGGTCGCTCCGACAACTCGGTGCGGCATTAGGGGTAACCGGCGCGTACGTGGCTGACATCGAGGCTAACCGCCGCCTACCTGGCCCAGATCTAACGGAGCGCATCTCGTCGGTCCTTGATATTCCGTCGGAAGAACTCGCGGCGGCAGACTACCGTTTGTCGACCGACCTGCGGGAATGGATTGAAGAACGCCCGCAACTTGGTACTCTCCTTCGTTCACTGCGCAGCTCACCCGAGTCCGATATGCTGATCCAACGCCTTACCCGATTTTTCAACCGTCGGTCACCACCTCAAATTCCGCGCGGCTTTCTGGTGACCTGGGAATCAGAGTTGCGCGCGATCGCCGCTGAAGCCTCGGCTTGGTCCGTTGAGACAGGAGGCGACCTGTTCGGGCGGTGGCACGACGTCCCGACCATTCTTCTTGCAACGAAAGCCGGACCAAGCGCACAGCGTAATAACGCACACTTTCGTCTGGACGTGGAATACCTCCGGCAGCTTAGCGAAACGTTCGCATCGGATTGGGCTCTACGGTATTTCGGTGACTGGCACTCCCACCACCGCCTAGGGCTGTCTGCTCCGAGCAGCGGCGACCGACGCCGTATCCTCAGCATCGCAGGTCGCAACCAGTTTCCCGCCATGACGGAGATAATCGTCACTCTGGAAGGCAGCCAGGGCGAGCCCACGATCAGGATTCATCCTTGGCTATATGACCTTTCAGGCGAGAACAGTGGACCGTCCCCGATGCGCGTTAAAGTGCTGCCAGGTCTGAGCCCAATTCGCCAGGCGCTACTGGCGAGACGGGTACTTCCGGAGCAGGAACTTTTCGCCTGGGAAAAGATGTCTTGGCAACGAATTCGGATTGGCTCTGATGCCGCTCCACCCGTTCTTGAGCCGACATGCGACGTTGATACTACAACTCGCGAAAGGACACTCTCTCAACTTGGCGAAGCGCTACAAAAAGCGAGCGGAAGTTCTGTGGAGCAACATTCGACCGGCTTCGGTTGTGTGCTGGTTGCGAAGCTTGAAGAACCATACTACCTCGCGTTTGCCCTTGGAGCTGCATGGCCGATGACCGTTCTCGAAGTACACCGGCTAAATCGCGACGTTGGTAGCACCGAAGTAATCAACGCACCTGCTGGCTTGGTGGCGCCGGACATACCGGGCATCCTGGAAGTCTATCGGGCCGCGGGGTCGAACGCAAAAGGGATTACCCATGTGGACGGCTGAGCAACAGCGAAGGCTCGTGTTGGAGCATGAGATTCTTCAGAAGGAAGGGTTTAGTCAGTTCAGCGTATATTGGTATAAGTCAACAGATACATACGAGGCATCTGGCGTGACCTCGTCTAGCTCTGGTCGCTCTTATAGCCTTTCCATTCCGATTCCATCTGGTTTTCCATACCAGCGTCCTCCCATGTACTTAACCGAACCGTTTCCGCTTTATATGGCGGATGGTACCCGTGTTTCGTCATTGGGGATTTCACATCAAATGCACACTCTCGCGCCGTGTTCAAACGGGTTCGTGCAGCTCTGCCATTGGCGAGACGCCCGATGGCACTCGAGCATCCTGCTCCAGAAGGTATTTCTAAAGGGCCTTCTGTGGATCGAGGCCTACGAGCAACACCTTGCGACAGGCCGTCCACTGGCCGAGTTTGTTCTAACGATGGCAGAGAGAGCATAAACATGAGCGATCCACAACAGCAGCAAATGATTCGAGACGCAATGAAGGCGATCGCCGAGCGCAAGCCTGGCCGCAGCAAACTCGTCTATGACAAAGCCAAGCGCACAATTGTGGCCGTTGCCGAAGGGGCGCAGACGCCGCGCGCACTGAACATCACAGCTGACGACGCAGATATGTTTGCTGTGGTCACAGTGTCAAGTCGATGGCTCCGGGACCAATGGCCTCAGATCATGCGTGATCGCGTGACCGCAGCTCTCTTTAGTTCCTGGGACGAGGGTGATGCGTTCACACAATGCAATCTCGGCGTACAGCCAGCACCGTCGATCATTCAGGGCGCAGTATTATTGGGTGACGGAATGGTGGCGCCGGACGGAACTCAATTACGGATTGTCCTTACGCCAACTAAAGATTCCAATCTTGATCCGTCAACGTTTGTTGCGCCGGATGGCTCAGCTCACCGTGCCGTAGGGTTGCGAACATCGAACAACGTTGACGAAGAGGTCACGGCGATTTTTGTCGATGTACAGCCGGCTCTCGCCACCCGCCGCACTGGGATTCTCGAAACCTCTATTCTCAGCGACAAGTCTGTACTTTGTTTTGGTGTCGGTACTGGCGGCGCCTACGCGGCGATTGAACTCGCGAAGTGTGGAGTAGGCCGATTCATCCTCGTAGATCCAGACAGGCTCTCCGTTGGAAATGTCGTTCGTCATCCCGGCGGCGTCTCCCAAGTTGGCCGCCTCAAAGTGAATGTCGTCTGTGACCTGATCCATGAAAAAAATCCAGACGCTCAGGTTTCAACGCATCCTGTCGCGTTAACCCACGAGAACGCGGAGACGATCAAGCCACTCATTTCACAAGCCAGTGTCGTGATCTGCGCCACCGACAATCGGCCGAGCAAGCTCTTGATCAATAAACTCTGCCTTGAAGCGAATGTCGTGGCAGTCTACGGAGGCGCATTCCGGCGCGCTTACGGTGGCCAGGTCCTTCGCGTGCGTCCGAAACAATCGCCATGTCACGAATGCTTCGTAGCAGCGATGCCAGAAGAATCTACCGACATCGAGATTTCTTCATCTGCTGCTGCCGATGAAATTGCGTACTCAGATCAGCCAGTGGCCATCGAGCCAGGCCTATCTTTGGATGTCCTGCCTATAGCAAACATGCTGACGAAGCTCGTGCTTATGGAGCTGCTTGCCGACAAGGAATCTTCTCTTAGTATTTTGAAACGAGATTTTGACGCGCCTTGGTACCTTTGGCTCAACAGACCTGAACCGGGTACCCAATACGCCAGCTGGCCGCCACTGAGCGAGAGTAGCGATGAGATGACAATAAATCGATGGTACGGAATCTACATCGATCGTGATCCCGGATGTTCTGCATGCGGCGACTTTATTTCGGCGGTTGCTGCTGCATACGGCATTGATGTGGGTTCGGTTGAGACGCTCCCCTCTTTGCCTTCAAAGGAGTAATTCACCGTGGACCTGGCAGCTGATTTCAAGGCGCTCGTTTCCGCTATTCAGCCTAGCGAAAAGCACGTGGCGGCCGCCAAGGCCGCACACGAAAAAGTTCGTGAGCAATTGCGGACCGACGAAGAGTCGAAGGACGCGCACAAGGACACATTTCTCTCAGGTTCTTACGCTCGACGGACCGCAATTAATGACATCAACGACGTAGATGTCATCTGCATCTTCGACATTAATCATGCAATTACAAAACCAGAAGTTGTTCTTGCATGGGTTGAAGCCATACTTACTCGCTTGTACGGGAAAGCGAAGCGCCAGGGTCGATCGATTGGAATCAACGCTGCAAAGGATGTGTGGCTCGATATAGTTCCTGCCAGCGCGATAGCGGCTGATGACGGTCCATTGTGGATACCGGATCGGGAGGCTAGTGAGTGGGTTCAGACCCATCCAAAGGGCCAGATCGCGGCAACCGTCGAGAAGAATAAAACAACCGACGGGTATTATGTTCAGGTCGTAAAACTAATGAAGTTCTGGCGAGACAGGTTGCCTACTGAGCCGTGCCGGGTGAAATCATACATACTTGAGACGCTCGTGCATGGCACTATTGGCTCTCCATCGTCTCACGCCGAAGCCGTTGTAAACGTGCTTGAAGGCATTGAGCGCGGCTACGGTGTTTATCGTAATATCAAAGCGGTGCCGTATATCTCTGATCCGGGGTATTCCTCGGTCAACGTTGCGAAGCGCTGGACCAGCGATGAATTCGATGCTTTTATGGGAGAGGTTAAGTCGGCTGCCACGACAGCCCGGAGTGCATTTGACAATGCCGACGAGGCAGCGAGTCGGAAACTGTGGCGCAAGCTGTTTGGCTCGCAATTTGGCCAATGAGGAGAAAATGACACATTCCCCAAAGCCTTCACGCCGGTCGCATGCCAACCGTGGCTCTTTACTATCCCCAGAGTCCGTTGGCGGCATCACGGCAGCGAAGGGGTTCGATTTCCAAACGCGCTATGCAGCATGTCACTTGCCGGTTTGGCTGTTACAGGGATCGTTCCATCAACTATTCTTTGAGGGCACCGGCGATATCGACATTCGCTTCACAGATGCAGGCAAATCGTCTCGGACTCACATTCAAGTCAAAGATCACGAGGTTTCCCCCAGCGAACTCAAATCGGTCGTGGAGCATTTCAGGCGATTAGATTCGGATCTTCCACAAGTATATTTGCGGTTCACGATTGCTTGCCCGGCCTTGTCCGCAACACTTCGACCCATTGAAAGTGGCCTGGCCAGGTTGCGGGGTGCCCAGCCGTTTTACGATGATGTCCCGGGCGCCTTGGTCCCCACGAAGCAGGACGTTGACGAACGGCTTCGCAGAAGTGACCTAGCTGATTACATCGATTTCATTCACTCAAAAGTGTTCATCGAGGTAGGCCATGGAGATCTGCATCACGACGACCGGGCTGTCGAACTATTCATCGCTCGCTTATTGAGTCATCCAGAATATTCTGGGAAACTCCGGGCAATGGTGCAGCCTGCGTTCGCAGAAGTAATGCGAGCGATTGGGGCGAGCAAGGGTGTCGTTCTTGATCGTGCTGATATCGAGAAAACCTTGCGGGCCGCTGTCGCCACTGGCGGCACCGCCGAGAAAAAGTTAACCATATGGGTCCAGAACTGGACTACTGAATCCTTCGAGCCACCAGCGGATCATTGTTTGGACTGGTCATCGCATTTTCACCGCGCGACGCGGAGGGTCCCCTCGACGGAGACCTGGAACAACAATCTACTGCCAGAATTGAGTTCTCTTCAGAAGACGATTTGTGCGGATCGAACGGAGCGCGTAATTCGATTTCGAGGGAAATGTGCCTTATCGACCGGCATAGCGCTGGGATCTGTTTTCCCCGGAGTCGGTGGTTGGATATTTGAGATACCTCAGCCTCCGTCGAAGGACGAATGGAGATCTGATGCCACGGTGACTAGCCCGTATGAACTGGACGTTGAGGTTATCGACGGTAGCCAGGACGGTGCGGATATTGTTTTGGGCCTGAATGTCAGGGGTGACGGTCGCGAGGATATCATACGCTATGTCGAGAGTACGGGAATTAGACCCAAGATTGTGGCGTTCATGTCGCCACCCTCACAGGGCGCTCAATCGATCGGCGGGGCAGAAGATGCGTGCGCCTTTGCCCGAGCCGTTCGTGATCGACTGGGGCAATTGTTGAAAGAGCACCGGCTTAGCCGCAGTCGCATCTTCTTTTATGGACCATTCGCGCTTGCCGTATTTCTTGGACAGCAGTTGACCTCAGTAGGCGAAGTCCAGCTGTTCGAGTATCAGGACCCTGGATATGTCCCGAGCTGCACGTTGCGGACTTAGATCGTGTTTGGTAATTAGCATTCGCCCCTTTCTTTACATGAATCCAATCCATCAGGCTCGTAGGTCGTCTAAGAACTCTGAGCCAGGTTCGACGCACGTCACGAGTAGATGATCTCTTGCGCGGGTGCAAGCGACGTAAAGCAAGTGGCGTTCGGTGTCATAGACTTCTTGCAAATCGGCGTCGTCGCCGACTGTCTGGATGCGCTCCTGCGAGGGAATGACCTCATCGTCGCAGGCCATTACCGCCACGGCGCGAAACTCCAGGCCTTTGGCGAGGTGCATGGTGCTGATCGACATGCAACCGCTGGTGGTTTCCACGTGCTCATCGAGAATCTTGAACGGCATCCCCGCCTGTTTTGCGGCAGCTACGGCCCGGTCGCGTTCGGCCTCGGACCGAACGAAAAGGCCGATCTCGTGAGGCAATAGGCCCGCCTTCGCCTGCTTGGCGAGCCAGCTGCCGACCGCCTCGACCTCTTCGCTTTCGTTCTTAAATTTCCGAATCGTCGGCGGAGGACCGTTGAAAACGGAAACGGTATCGCTCCTTTTCTCGCTATTGCCGTCCACGTCCATCACTTCCGGCCCGAGCAACCGATCTGCCTGCATGCGAATCTGATGGGAGGTGCGATAATTGACGCGTAGCGTGCGCGAGCGGCCGCGAATATCCACGCCGAGTGCCTTCCAGGAGAACGGCTGCTGGAAGATTCGTTGTCCAAGGTCGCCCGCGAAAAACAGAGTGTTGGGACGAGCTCCCCCGAGCGCGGCGAAGAATCGCAAGTGAGAAATGGTGAGGTCCTGTGCCTCGTCTACGACCACGAAGTCGAAAGGCGGATTCTTGCTCTTGGCAAGTGCGGCTGCCAGCGCGGTGAACAATGCCGCATGCGTGATCACGTTTCTCGCTTTCAGCCCGGCACGCACGCGCTCGAAGATCGACCACAATACCTTGCGTTGTGCCTCAGAGAGCCGGGTCTTTCTTCCGAGACGGGCGACATCGCGATACGCTTCCCAGTTTTCCAACTGCCACGCATCGACAAGCTGCTCCCATTCCATAAGGAGAAATTGCGGGGTGAACTTGTGGCCGCCCACGGACGTTGATGCTTCGCGCAGCAGTTCGACCACTACTTCACGAGTTGCGAGTGTTGCCTGCCCAATGTGCGACTTATACAAGCGTTGGCCGATGGCATCGATGGAATACACGTCGATCCGTTCGGCAAGACGAGGCTCGTTGCTCACCAGTCGCTTTAGCCTGGTTTGGAGCGAGTGGGCCAAGGTATCCGAGAACGTCGTCAGAAGGATTCGCGAGTCAGAATTTGTGCGAGCCAAATGGACGGCCCGATGAAGGGCCACGATGGTTTTACCTGTGCCCGCCGAACCAGAGACCCGTGCCGACCCGGTGTAGTCTCTCTCCACCAATTCCCGTTGTTCGGGATGGAGAAAGACGGTCCACTTTTCCCAGGGAAAGTCGAGCGCGCGTTGCAATTCCTCAACGTTTGCCATTACTCGGAAGCGGCGTTGCGCGTCAGGATGATCGAACGGATTCGTCACGGTCACGCCAGACTGAACCACTCGGGGTCGTCCACCCGTAGCGAGTTCCAGTAGCGCCTCGGCAGCTTCGCCCGGCAGGTGATCGGTCAGGGGAAGCAGCGTCTCCTCGGTGGCAGCGCGAACGTCGGTTAGCCACTCGGACGGCACGCCGTATCCCAGGAGAACATCGTCGGCCATTTCGGCAAAGAGTAGCTTCTGCTCTTTTACCGGCTTCGGAGTCTCTTCCTCCACGTAAATGGGGATGAAGATTTGCTGCACAGTCTCGCGGACCTCCACCAATTGCGCCGCGCCGGTCTTGGGATGGGTTTGCAGCTTCCGACGCTCGGCCCAATCGTAGGCTTTGTCGTGGTGATCCACGTAGCAGAGCAACAGGCTGCCTGGCGTTTTGTGAACGATCAGCCGAATGTCGGCATTCACGCGCACCGACCAGAAGTTTTTGTCTCTTGCCTTGTCGAGCTTGTGGAAGCTCAGTCCAGGACTAGCCGGATTGAGTTGCAAATCAAACGCGGTCGTTTTTACTGACTTTTGCTCGTCGCCTGTGAGTCGGGCCAGGCTGTCAGTAAACGTGTCGGCAATGCGGAAATCCATACTGTGCCCTAAGAATGCGCTAGCCTAGAAGTGTCACGCGCCAACCGTCTGGGACACGAGTGATCAGACCTTTATCTTCTGCTTCGCATGGATTCTGAAGTTGTGCGATAATTTCGGGAGCGTCAAGTGCTTTAACAACACGGTAGACCCAGTACGACGTTCGCATTCGTGCTGCCGTCTTCCATTCGTTGCTGCTCATGAAGAACGTTTTGCCACTTGCGATGGTTCCCTTAACCTCAATGTTCCTTGCCGATCCGTCAATTTCGAAGGACTTAATATCATAACCCTTGCCGACTGCTCTCCGGCTTATCCAATCGACCTTGTCAGCCAGGTCGCTTCTTCCAGCTCTATGCAAGCACTTGCGCTCGTATCGGTACACAAAATGCTCGCTTCTGTCTCCGACTTCTCGGCACTTACGGCGTATCGCCTCAAGTTCTTCTGGTGACAGGTCCGCCAGCATCTCAGACTGGTCTAATTCATATGCCTCTACAAGCGGTGATCGAACGGCGCGTTCCTTTGGGGCGGCGGGATATCGATGAGTGAGCACCAATTCCTCTCCTCGACATGAGCTTGCTGGCAGAGTCCAGGTCGAGTTCTGCCTTGGTCGTCGATTGGAGCCAGAGAAAAGTCCGTCACTAAGGTACAGGCCTTCGTGAATGGCCTGATAATTAAAGAGATATTCTGCCAGACGTGGAGGCCGAAAGATCGCCTGATATTCTAATCCGAGGCTTGGCGTTTCGTGCGGTCTAATAAGAATGCGTGCTTTTGAGGCGGCGCGAGCGCTGCTGGGTCAACTGAACTAGATGCGTTATGCGTTGGACCTCCAAGATCAAGACGGCGGGAATCTAACCCGACGTACGCGTCATTAGTGTGGTCATACCCCAGAACTATGTCTGATCTGTTGCGAAGCCGTGGCAAGCCGCTGGCAAAAGTGGTGGTGATTTCGATTCTCCGCTCGTCTAATCGGTGTGGTTCGCCGCGGTCTCCAACTTTATAGACGGAAACGCGAATCCGAATGCTCCTGCGAGGTGTCTGCAATTCGATGAATTGGCGGTTTGGAAGTATCCGAGCATTGTTCGGAAAGCGTGCCGGCACCCAACCTGCTTCTGACAGGTCTCGAATTAACCGCAGTACATGGCTCAAGTGCCGATTGGTAATATCGATGGCCCGCACTTGGTTCATTTTTGCGCCGATCTATTCAAGTCTTGAATACTTTCATGACCTCGTCACCCAAGTAGTTAATCACTTTTACCGCGATTCGTCCTGACAGCGGTTTGTCGAATGGGCGAGACGTGTCGCTATTAAGTGTCGCCCAGGCATCGGCATCGATTTCGGCCTTAAGGGTGATCTTTAGTGCGCTGTAGGGATCGTTTGCGCCGAGGAAGTAGGCGTGCCTGACGAAGAAGCTTTCCTCGTTGTAATCAGTGTCGATGAACCAGCAGGCAATGCCCTCGGCGCCATCGCTTCGGACTTCACCGGTATTGGGATGGAACACATCAACCCCGTTGATTTTCACGCGAATCTGGTCGTTTTTCTCGGGGATTAGAATAATGTCCGGTTCACCGAAGATCACGAAGAGATTGCCTTTGCCGGTATTCTTGAGGTTGTCGGACATATGCAGGTCGGCGTTCATTCTGGCCTTCAACACAGGAATACGGCCAAGCTTGCTGAACTCCGTAGTATGCGCCTCATAATTGAACGCGCAGGCGATCAGCACATCGAAACCGGCATCACCTGCTTCGCGAGCGGCAGTAACTAGGTCAAGGCGCTGGACGGTGCCGAATTCGGGGCCGATAAAGATGGCCGCACGTTTCTCCGTGTCACCTTCCATGTACCGCCCTTCGGCACACACAAGCGTGCCTGGCCAAGGAGTGAGCGAGGTGAAGGTAATCTTGTCTTCCTTGTGTGCCTGCTGTACTCCGGCGGTCTTGAGGTTCTCCAGTATCATTTGATCAAAGCCGGCCTCTTCGCCTTCGTTTTTCTGGATTGGGTCGATCAACTCGTCGTTTTCATCTACTCCGAGTGTGCGGTGCGGAGATAGGCTCTCGACGGTGAATGGGCCAGCAACGCGAACCTTCTTTTTGTCTTCGTAGGGCCTGTCGTAGAGGTATTCAAATTCGGTCTTGGCGGCGATAGAGGCATCAATCTCCTTCTGACGCTCGACGCGGTCGTGCCACCATTCGGCCTGCAACTTCTTTGCTACGTCCGGCCATTTGGCACCGGACTCTCGGGGAACCGCCCATTCTTCCCATTTCTGCTTGAGCGCCTTATTCAGGGACTCGCGCAACGGCTCCAGTTTTGCCTGCCACTTGTCGCAGATTACGTCGATTTCAGCGTTGTTAGCGATCGATTTGAGCGTGATGTGCGGCACGCGTTCATAGACGAAGCCGTGGCGGATGTTATTGTGAACCGGTTGGGTGGAGGGAGTGGCGCGGGTGATTTCGGACGCCTTTTGTTGGCCTTCACGCGAATCGGCCAGCAGATAGTAGGGATAGCGAGCTCCCATGATGCGGGAACGGGCCAGCGCCAAAGCAACCCGTGAAGTGTCTATCGTGATCCATCGGCGTCCCCACTGTTCGGCCACCGTTGCAGTTGTTCCCGAACCACAGGTAGGATCGAGTACCAAATCACCCGGGTCTGTGGTCATGAGAATACAACGCTCGACGATACGCGGGTGTGTTTGAACGACATACACCGGGTCCGGAGCACCTGGAATTCCATCCCAAAGATTAGTTAAAGCCTTGAACGGAAAATCATCGAAAAATCGCTTTGCTCGAAGAGCATTCGCACCCGAGGCTAGACGCCCGGCTTTAGCCAATCTTGTCATTGAGGCAGGAGGGACTCCCCACCAGCGCCGACCTGGATTGAAAGTACGACCCTGATACTCCACATCGTACTGCTGGCCGGGGCCTGGCTTGGTCAGATTATCGGACATGTAAAGCCGGTCCGCTTCGTCCCTCAAGTTGTATCCCGATGCCGCAGGATCATCATGTTCAACATAAAGAGAGCGGACCTTCAGTTGTTGGTGGTCGCGACAATACCAGAGGAGATAATCAGTTCGATTGATGAGCCCATAGGCGGTCGAAAGTCCCGTTGACTTCGTAACGGCAATCTCTGATTTGAAGTTGTCCTCCCCAAATACCTCGTCCATCAGGGCACGAACGCGATGTACGTTCTCGTCGCCAATCTGCACGAAGATAGAGCCTGAGTGGGATAACAAATCGCGCGCGACAGTGAGGCGGTCTCGCAGATATGTGAGATAGCTGTGAATGCCGTCACGCCACGTATCGCGGAAGGCTTTGACCTGCTCCGGCTCGCGAGTGATTTGGTCGACCTTGCCGTCCTTAACGTTGCGGCTGGTCGTGCTCCACTGAAAGTTGCTATTGAACTTGATGCCGTAGGGCGGGTCGAAATAAATGCACTGTACTTTGCTGCGCAGGCCCTCACGCTCGGTAAGGCTCGCCATGACCTGGAGGGAATCGCCAAGGATTATGCGGTTGGACCAGTTTTGGTCGTGCTGGTAGAAGTCTGTCTTGTCCGCTCCCTCGGGAATGCCGTTGAAATCGGCAAAAAGATCCGGAATCAACATGCCCTGCGGATCGGCAGCTCGTTCAGACTGTTTTGTGCTGCGCAACAGGTCGTCAATCAGCACCTTGGGATGCATTTTCTCCTGGATATAGAGTGGCGGTGCGTGGACAATCAGGTCACTCCAGTCCTGCTCATCCTTGCCGCGCCAAACAAGTTGCGGATCGAGATCGCGATTGCGGCGGTCGTAGGCAACCCGGATCGGGATTTGTTGCTCCTGCTGCATGACCGGATTGAAATTCCGCCGTCGGGATGTTCTTCCGCTTATCGGCCTCGTGAATGAGCGTTTCAACGGTCTTGGCGGATTTGGTCGAGTTCGATTTCTTGGCCATCGTCAGTTTCCTTGCGGTGCGGACTGAGCCGAGACCGACTCAATCATCTTGTTGAATTCGCTCTCGACCTTGGCCTTGAAGTCGGCTTCGATCTCGTACACGTCGGTGAACTCGGCGAACGCCCAGCGGCCGTAGGTGTTCGAGGTGGTTCACGCCCGGCACCCAGTAGGTTTCCATCGTCGATTTCTTCTCCTTCGCGTCCTCGCGCCGGTAGCCTTTGATCTCGACGACAAGGTGCAAGAGATCGTCGTCGCCGTGGCCGTCATCCACCAGCACGATGAAGTCGGGCCGATACTTGCGGGTTTCCGAGCCGTAGCGGTAGGGGACTTCGAGTCCGAGATTGTGGTTCTTGACGTAGGCGCGGACCTTCGGATGCGACTCGGCGACGCGGCAGAACTCGGCTTCCCAGTCGCTGTCGAGGATGACCCAGTTGATGTGGCAGCGTGCGGAGCTGGTCTCCCAGCGATCCGTCTTCGAGGTGTTGAAGCGGACGTGCCTGGTCGAGCCGGTCGGGTTGTAGGGATCGAGCAGCGCCTTGATGGGCCGCTCGCCGAGGAACTGCTCGCGTGATTCCGGCGGTGATGCGGTTGCAGGCCATGTCGGCCAGTTCCTGATACATGAGGAGCGCCGGGATAGGTGTCGCCTTTGCAGACGAGGCAGCTGTCGAGCCACTGCTTGGTGATGCGCTTGAGTTGGCCGAAGAGGTGGAGCTTGGGCTCCTCGCCGGGGTCGCGCCACTTGGTGTAGAGCAGGCGCTGGGTGACGTGGAACAGCAGCGTGGACGGTCGCATGTCCCCGAGGTGTTCCAGGTTCAGGTCGACGCCCTCGCCGATGATGCCGGAGTTTCGCGTGATGGATGGGCCGACCAGGTCCGGGGTTAGATCGAGGATGGAATCGTCGTTGAATTCGGCGGTGAGGCGTTCCTCCGGCAACTCGACGCGGTAGCCTTCGACGCGCGGGAAGCGGATTTCGAGAGCGTCGCGATCCGGACGTACGGCCTTGACCTGAATCGTCTCGCGCGGCGGCTGCGGCGGGGCGACGACCGGCTTGGCGGTGAAGTCGAAGGGAATGCCGAAGACGTCGGCATACTCGACATTGAAGAGCCCCTCCTCGTTCAGGTCGTACGACTGACGGCGGAGGGCGCGTCCGATGACCTGCTCGCACAGGAGCTGCGTGCCGAAGGCGCGGATGCCGAGGACGTGCGTCACCGTGTTGGCGTCCCAGCCCTCGGTGAGCATGGAGACGGAGACCACGCAGCGGATGGAGCCGCCGAGTTGGCCTGGCTTGCCGACCGTGTTCATGACCTCGCGCAGCAGTTCCTGATCGGTGATGTTTTCGGCCGGCGCGGGGATCGCCGGTGCGCTCGACGATCTCGCGGCGGAACCGCTCGATCTCGTCGGCAGCCATGCCGCGGAAATTGTCATCGAGTGCGTCGCCGGCTTCGAGTTGCTCGCTGTCGATGAGCAGCGTGTTTGGCCGCGGGAGCGGATTGCCGGTGGTTTCGTCGAAGTTGCGGAAGAGGGCGAGGCGGCCGTTCTCCAGCGTCGTCGTGCCGTCCTCGTTCTTGCGGTGAAAGCCGGAGATGAAGTCGTAGACGAGCTTGGAGATCGCGGTGTTCTGGCAGACGATGATGAAGCAAGGCGGAACGCGGATGCCCTTCTCCTCCCAGAGCTTGAAGGTCTTCTCGTAGTGGCCGTAGAGTGCTTGCAGCGCGGTTTGAAGGCGGGTGGGCAGTTTGAGCGGATCGAGCTCTTCGCCTTGGCCGCGGCCCTTCTTGGGCATGTCCTTGCGGATGTTCTCCCAGAGATTGCGGTAACATCGGGCATTTCGTCGCCGGGAATGTTTTCGGCGACGGGAACGCGCGGCAGTTTGACGATGCCGCACTCGATGGCGTCCATGAGCGAGAAGTCGCTCATCGTCCAGGGGAACAGCGTGCCCTCGGCGTAGCCGGAGCCGCGCAGGAAGAACGGCGTGGCCGACAGATCGATGACGCGGGCGAGGCCGAGCTTGCGATTCACGGCCTCCAGGCCGGAAATCCAGAGCCGGGCAGCCTCGTTGTTCTTCTCGGCTTCCTTCCTCTCGTCGCCCTTCAGATCCTCGTCGTCCTCGTCCTCCGGCTTCTCGCGGTAGCAGTGGTGCGCCTCGTCGTTGAGCACGAGGATGTTCTTCATGCCCATGAGGTCGGGCATCACCCGCTGAAGCATCTGGCCTTCGGTTTCGAGGGTATTCAGTTCCTCGCCTCGCCCTTGGAGCAAGGAGCGCCCGCCGGCGGAGAGTTCGATTCGCTCGCGGAGCTTGAAGGCGTGGTAGTTGGTGATGACGATCTTCGCGCGGTTGACGTCGTCCAGCATGTCGCCGGGGACGAGTTCGCGGCTGGCGTAGTAGCTGTCGGGATCGTTCGGCTGGAGAACGCGTAGGCGGTCCTTGATCGTGAGGCCCGGCGCGACGACGAGAAATCCGCGCGTGAAGTGTCTTGCTGCCGGGATGGCGAACGGCGTTGATCGTCTGCCAGGCGATCAGCATCGCCATGACGGTGGTCTTGCCCGCGCCGGTCGCCAGCTTCAGTGCGAGACGCAGAAGTTCGGGATTGGCGTCGCTGGTTGGCAGCGGCGAGATGTTCGAGGATGTGCTTGCCGCTCTTCGATTGCGGCGCGACCTCGGTCAGCCAGATGGCAGTTTCGACGGCTTCCACCTGGCAGAAGAATGGACGGATGCCGGCGAAGTTGTGATGTCGCCAGTGCTGAAGCAGCCGCGCCGTTTCAGGAGTAACCTGCCACTCGCTGGGCTTGGGCCACGCCCGCCAGTGTTCACATGACCGCGCACCTCGTTGATGATCGAGGTGGGATCGTATTGCTGTTCCTGGGTCGAAAGACCTTTGCCCTCGTCGAACACAAAATCTTTCTGGGCGACTGGCTTTCTTGCGCTTCTTCGGCTTTGGAATGGGCGTGATGAACTCGGCACGGCGACGAATCTCGATAATCTGTCTGAGTCGGCTGCCCTTGCTGATCGAGTTCCCAATGCCGCTGTGGACATTCGTAGGGGGAATTTAGGATTGGATGTTCAAAGAACGGATTGGCCATCTTCACGTCCTGGTTGCTTCCGTTCGTGCCTGTCATTTCGAGCCGTTCCGCTTAGTTGGTCGTCATCGGATAGCACTCGCGCTAGTTCAAGTCAACGAACCTGTCTGGTGCAGTGGGTCGAGTTCGTGGCGGAACGGTGTGCGCACAGCGCATAGAGCCGCATTTGCCAAGTTGGCATTGCTGCCCCCAAATCAGGTAAATCAACTGGCCCAGGAAGGCAGACCTGCCCACCAAGCGTGCGGCCAGTATACATTTGTCCGGTAACAGGTCCTAGTAGCACTGCTGTCGGCGACCCATCTTAGCGGTTCTAAGTGTCGGCTGCAAAGACGCTTGCGGCAGGATTCGGATCATCGAACGTAGAAAGCTAAAAAAGGGCAGTTCTGAGTGGTGAAATGCGGTTCAAGGGTATGGACGTGGCGGTTTGGTCCGAATTGCTTCTCGATGCATCTCTACAAGAGTTAAGAGACGCTTGGCTCCCGCTCAGTCCGTCGTCGCTCCATCGCGATGCGTTCCTGGAAAGTCATCTCGGGCTGGTTGGATGAATCCTGGGTCGTGGATTCGGGCGGCAGGGATGTCCCTGTTGGCAGTGCGGCAGCGTCCTGCTGAATCGTTGGATCAGTGGCAGGAAGCGCCTCTGTCCGCCGGCGGATGCGGGCGGTGACCGGTTCCTCGGCGGAGGAATGTTTCTGTCGCGCTCGCTGCGGCGTGGCCTCGATGCTGTGCGCGGCCTTGAGTGTCTTGATCCTTTCGGCGAGTTCGGAAACGCTGGGCTTGCCTTCGTCGCCATGTACGTGGGACGTCGCTGAAAGGCCGGCCTTGAGCTGGTCACGCAAGCTGGTCAGTTCGGACAGGTAGGCGTCGTGCAGGAAGGGCTTGCCGAGGCGGGCCTGGTAATCGCGAAGCTGGGCTTCGGCGATCGAAAGGTCTTGCCGGACGCGGTCGCATTCGGAGCCGTAGGCATTGGCCAGGCGTTCCAGGGCGTTCAGGACGGCGCGCGGCCCCTGGTGTTCCCGCGAAAGTGTGGACTGGCGCGTCGTGCCGCCTTCGAGATACACATCGGGCGGGAATTGCGGGTGGAGCACGAGGCCGAAGCGCAGGCCCCGATAGGTGCCGAGTGGGATGCGAGTGGTCTCGCGGACGCTCTTTGGCAAGGCCTCCAGTTTGCCGCCAAGGATGTCAGAAATGTCCTCGCGAGCCGGTGTGCGGCTGCCGATGGTGATGGGATCGGCGGCGTGAGCTTTCGCGGTGGCCTCGTCGGCCGTGAGCTTGGACAGCCGCTCGGACAGGCTGGCGATGGTTCCCGGCAAATCGCGCACGCTGCGGCGGGCGACGTATTGCTCGTCGAGGTGGTTCTTTTTGAGGAAGGTGAGCCGTTGCAGCTCGGCGTCGGCCTCGGCCAGCGTCAGCACGGCCGGGTTGCCCGACGCAATCGCCTTGACCTCGGCGTAGGAGAGTTCCTGGCCGCCGATGTCCTCGGCCCGGCGGGCGGCGTTGTCGCCGGTCATGACCTGGGCGATGAACCGGGCCTTGGTTTCCAGGGCCTGCCACATATAGGCGTCGAATGATCCTTCGGTGACGTAGCGATAGATCGCCACTTCCTCGTTCTCGTTGCCCTGGCGGAGGATGCGGCCCTCGCGTTGTTCGACCTCGGCCGGCTTCCAGGGGGCGTCGAGGTGATGCAGGGCGACGAGGCGTTTCTGGACGTTGGTGCCGGTGCCCATCTTCTGCGTGCTGCCGATCAGCACGCGCACCGAGCCTTGCCTGACCTTCTCGAAGAGGGCCTGTTTCTTGGCGTCGGAGTCGGCGTCGCCGATGGCGGCGATCTGCTCGCGGGGGATGCCGTGGGCGACCAGCTTCGTGATGATCTCGTCGTAGGCCGAGTATCCCCAGGGCGTCGGGTGGACGCCCATGTCGCAGAAGATCATCTGCGTGCCGCGTGTCGCGGCGGTGCGGCTCCAAGTGGACGCGACGTTTTCGACCAGCCGGTTGACCTTCGAGTCCGGGAAATCGGGTGCGGCGGCCGACAGCATCCGGGCGTCGGGGGCCAGCTTGCGGCCGTCGGTGGTGATGGCCAGGGCGTTATCGTCGCGCGGGTCGACCTTCTGCGACCGGAGCCGCTCGTAGCGTTCGACCAGCTCCTGCTGGAGGGCGTGCTGCTCGTCGGACATCGGGCAGGCGACGACGATGGGCTTGCCGCCTTCCAGGCGGGGCCGGGGCAGGTCGAGCATCTCGGCCGTCTGCACGTCGGAGAAGGCCCGGAACATCTGCTGGAGTTCCGGCAGGTTGGTGAAGCGGGCGAAGCGGCTGCGGGGCCGCAGCGCCTGCGCCGTCGGGGGAGATTTCCATCGTGTCGATGACCTCGCCGAAGGTGGCCGCCCAGGCGTCGAAATGCTCGAGGCCGCGGCTCCTCAGCCCCTCGGGGTCGAGGAAGCGCTGCATCGTGTACATCTCGACCATCGTGTTGGTGATCGGCGTGCCGGTGGCGAAGGTCACGCCGTGGCCGGGGTGCTGCTCGTCCAGGTAGCGGGCTTTCATGTACAGGTCGAAGGCCCGCTCGCGAGCCGCCGGTCTGGATGCCGGCGACGCGCTCCATCTTGGTCGGCGTCTCCAGGTTCTTGAAATAATGGGCCTCGTCGATGAAGACGTGATCGACGCCGAGCTCGTCGAACACCAGCCCGTCATCCTTCTTGTCCTCGGCGAGCAGGTCCTTCAGGCGTTCCGCGCGTGCGGCCTTCTGCTTCTCGATGGTCTTGATGAGGTTGCGGTTGGCGCCCTTGGCGCCCGCATGTTCGCGCAGCAGCTCGTCGTATTCGGCGATCTGCTCCACGAGGAACTTCTCCTGGTAGTCCCGCGACATGCCGATCCGCTCGAAGCTGCTGTGGGTGACGATGATGCCGTCCCACTCGCCGCTGGCGATCTTGGCGGTCAGGAGCTTGCGGCGGTCGCGGGTCAGGTCTTCCTTGGCGGCGACCAGCAGCTTGGCGTTGGGGTAGAGCTGCATGAACTCGCGGGCGAACTGCTCCAGCAGGTGGTTGGGGACGACGTACATCGGCTTCTTGATGAGGCCGGCCTGCTTCATCTTCATGCCGGTGGCGGCCATCGTGAAGGTCTTGCCGGCGCCGACGGCGTGGGCGAGCAGCGTGTTGCCGGAGCTCATGCCGCGCCAGACGGCGTCCTTCTGGTGGGGCCGCAGCGTGATGGTCTGGTTCATGCCGGGGAAGTCGAGGTGCGAGCCGTCGAACAGGCGGGGCCGCAGGTTGTTGTAGGTGTCGTTGTAGAGCCGCACCAGCCGCTCGGTGCGGTCGGGATCGGTGAAGACCCAGGAGCGGAAGCGTTCCTTGATCAGCTTCTGCTTCTCGCGGGCGGCCAGCGTCGCCTCCTGGTTGACGACGCGCTCCTCGCGGTCGCCGTGGTCGATGGTGTCGTAGATCGCCGGCGTCTTCATGTTGAGGGCCAGCTCCAGGAGCCAGGTGCCGTTGGCGCGGGGCGTGCCGTACTCGGAGGTGGCGGCGACCGATGCCTTGGCGGCGTAGTCCGGCGTCGATGCTCCAGACGGCGTCTTTCTTCAGGTGGGCGACCGGGATGGAGGACGGCGCGACGTGGAACAGGTCGGCGGCGAAGGCCTGGATGTCGCTGCTCGGGTATCCACGGTGCGCCGAGATTGGCGTCGATGTCGCCGGGCAGCACGTCCTCGGGCTGCACGCTTCGCAGGGCCTCGGCGTTGCGGGCATAGGCCGGGCCGGCGCGCTCGGCGGCGGCGAGCTTGGCCCGGACGTTGCCGGAGAGATAGGCGTCGGCGGTCTGCCAGGCTTTCGACTCCGGGTCGTGGAAGATCAGGTCGCCCAGCTCGGCGATGACCTGCTCCTCGGGCTTGCCGTAGAGCGTGGCGATGAACGGCAGATCGACCGTGCCGCGTTGGTTGAGCGAGACCAGCAACCCTTCCTCGGCGCTGCGGACGTGCGTGACGGGCGGGGTCTTGCCGACCACGTCCTTCGGCATGATGGCGGCCTTGGCCGCCTTGCCGTCACCTCGTCGTAATCCTCCAGGGACATGACCAGCATGGCGTCCGGGTCTTCGCGGAATTTCACGAGGTTGGGCATGCGGCGGATGACGCTGCCGTCGGCCGTCTCGCCGAAGGTCGTCTTGTTGATCGGGCCGTAGGTGCTGTGAAACGGTCATAGGCCCGGTTCAGTTCCCGGCGGGCCTCGTTGCGGTGCGACTCGGGCCAGCCTTCGTTCTGCGATTGCAGGACGCGGCGGGCGCGGTCGCGCAGGCCGACCAGGGCGGCCAGGCGTTTGCCGGTCAGCGTGCCGTCGGCCTTCAGCGTCGTGCCGCCATAGACGACGGGCACGGCCTGGCCGCCTTGAGATTGGCAGATGGCGCGGTCGTCGCCGACGAAGAAGCTGCCTTCGGCGATGTGCCGCTCCGGCGGCGGGGGCGTGAAGGCCGGAGCCGGTTCTTCTTCGATCGGCGACGCCTGGAGCGGCGCGAACTCGGGCAGGCGGCCGATGGCGGCGTTGAGCTGCGCGGCCAGGTCGCCGTTGCCGGTGACGCTGTAGCCTTCGCCGCCGTAGAGCGTGTCCTTGCGGCTCCAGGTGCCCAGGACCATTTCGGGATGGTTCAGGAAGTAGCGGTTGATCGGGATCTCCACGCCGTCGATGGCAAGCGGCGCGATGCCAAGCCAGTCCGGATCGGCGTGGCGGGCCGGCTCGCCGGGTGCCCGTTTGCGCAGGAACACGATGTCGGTGACGACGGCCGTGCCTTCCCGCTTGAAGGCGTCGGACGGCAGGCGGATCGCGCCGACGAAGTCGGCCTTCGAGGCGAGGTACTCGCGGATGGCGGCGTTCTGCTTGTCGAGCGTGAAATGCGTGGTGACCAGGGCCAGCACGCCGCCGGGCTTCAGGGCGTCGATGGACTTGGCGAAGAAGTAATCGTGCAGGGAAAGCTTCTGGCCGTGATAGTCGAGCTTGACGTCGGCGAAGGGCACGTTGCCGATCACCGCGTCGATGCGGTCCTCGGGCAGGCGCGTGTCGCGGAAGTTCTCGATGCGGATGTCCTGGTCCGGGGTGGAGCGCGCGGGCGATGCGGCCGGAGATGGAATCCAGCTCGACGCCGATGAAGCGCGTGCCGGGCTTGCCGTGGCTCATGAAATTGCCGGTGCCGCAGCCTGGCTCCAGGACCGTGGCGTTGCCGGGCACGCCGAGGCGGGCGATGGCCTCGTGGATGGCGGCGATGACGGTGGGCGAGGTGTAGAAGGCGTTGAAGGTCGTGCGCTTGGCGCTGTCGTATTCCGCGGGCGTGAGCAGTGCCTTCAGTTCCTCGCCGAGGGCCTGCCAGCCGGCGTCCTTGTAGCGGCCGGTGACCGGATCGGGGAAGATCGACAGGGCGACCGGCCCGAAGCCGGCGAAGCGGGCAAGTACCTGTTTTTCTTGCGGAGTGGCGGGCCGCTGTTCCTGCTCGATGGCCTTTAGCGTGCGGATGGCGGCGACGATGTCGCGGGCCTTTGCCTTCTCGCCGCTGGCGATGGCTTGGCCTGGAGCAGGCGAGGGGTCTCCGGAGCGAGGAGACTGCGTGTCGGGAGGTTGGAGGGCTTCGGCTGGAGCATCGGCTGCCGGAACCGGCCGCTCCGCTGGTGGTGTCGATATCGTTGTTGGTTGGTGCGCGGCCGGATGGTCTGGAAGGGGATCAAATAGGCTCGGCGGTTGCCGCGACGGCTTTAGTCGCGCGACGTAGGACTTCGGACGTAAGCCATTGCTTTGTCGAGCGAAGGTGCTTCCCTGTCGTCCTGTGGAGACGCGGAGGGCAAACGATCCTCCAGTTCTTTCAGAGCCATTTCCATCGCTTCGCTCGCGATCTGGCTCGGGTCGCTGCCCGGCTTCGCCTCGGAAAGCGTCTCCTTCCAGGCTTCGTGGCTGGCCTTCAGTTCCTTGGCGCAGGTCTCCAGCGTCGGCAGCAGCCTGCGCGTCAGCCGAAGCTGTTCGTGCATCTCCGGCCGTTGTTGCAGGAGTTCGAGAACGATGGTCTTGTATTGCATGGTGGTCTCCTTCGGTTGTGTAGGATACTTGATCTTTCGGTTCTGGTGAATCGAAAGATTCGGGTGGAAAAAGAGAGGCTTGTCGCCAGTCCGGCGGTTTCTTCGGCATGGTCAGGGACACGCGGCAAAATGGCGTTCCCGACTCGTTGCTTGACTGAAGGGGCGCGGTTGGCCCTTAGCCGTTAGAGAAACCTGGAGTGCTTGCCCTGCATCCCGTGCCGCGTGCCGTCCTTGATTCTTGCGGGGGTTGCTCGGCATGGTCACCTGGACCGGCCGCGGTCACGATCCGATGACCCGAAGGCATCTCTCAATACCTGGCTTGCGGCGACTCCGGCCATGATGATCATCGAACCAATGGCGACGTACTGTAGAGTCATCGCCAACCGGTCGTTGTTGCAGTTCTTCGCCATCATCTGGGCCTGTGGGCCAAGGTCATGAAGGTAATGGACTGGAGGCATGGACATACGTACATTATAGCACTGTCAAAAACGCTGCGCAATAGGCTGAGAGCCACTTACAGCGTGTTGACATGCATCAAACCTAGGGTTTTCAAGCGTTGCGATGGGTACGAACCTCGGAGAGTCGCAGTTTTGCTGCTTTCTGAAGAGGCGTGAACGGATATCTCCGCCAGCGATACGCCAGCAACGCGGCGAGGCCAAGAGCGGCAAGGATCAGGGAGCTTGGCTCTGGAGTTGCAACGACGGTGGCGATGACGAACGTGACGTTTTCGCCCGGCGCAGATGTGCTCCAGTGATATTGCTCCAAGGAAGTGTCACCACCAATGCCCACCGGACTTGAATCTACCTGCTGGCCGGAGATGGGATTCCCAGGGTCGAGGCTCGAAATAGATTCTGTGTTGCGAAATATCAGCGAGAAATTGTCTCCCGACAGACCGGCGGAATCGACAGTTTCTTCGCCTATCGAGGGAAGCAATGGCGGCAGCAATGCGAGATAGGTGGAAGTTGCTTGAAGCACACCTTGCACTTGAAGATCGAGAGTGGGATTGGGGACAAAAGGAGCGACGTGGGCTTCAAGAGTCGATCCCACATAATTGCTCTCTGTCCATCCAATGATATTGGCACGCTGAAGATCCCCAATCGTGCCATCAGTGACGATAGTGCCAGTCAATGTGTGGCCAAAGGAGTCGGGAAAGCTAAAGCCGTAAGTGATCTGGCCGGCATAAGAGCGGGTCGACAATGCAGCTATGATGGCAACGACCGAAATGAGGTTTTTCACCCGCGTTCTCCCTGATTTCAACCCCAAACTTGTAGAGGCAGACGCATCAAGGCTAGTCGGAGCGGTCGACAATCGAAAGTCGGCGCCAGCGATGTCATCGATGGCGATGTCATCTGCGACCGCGAGGTGGATTGATCTCTTGTGTCAAAGCAAGGATGCGAAGCACGAGTTGATTGCGGTTCTGGACTTCGTGGCGATCGAAGATGCGCCCGAGGTATGTGCGGATGGTCGATTCCTTGATGCCCAGGTCCTCTGCGATCTGTTCGTCGCTCATGTCTCGCAGGATTTTGGCGACGATCTTGGCTTGCTGGGGCGGGAGCTTCATGCGGCGGATCACGGCCGTCCACATGCGCTGGTCGAGCGGGAACGGCAATGGCTTTCTATGCCGAGGCGCTTGATCGTGCATGGCTCGCGACCCCACAACGAAAAGAGGGCGTCGAACCAAGGACGCTCGGTGAACCCCCGGCAAGGGGCGTAAAGAACGTACCCTGGCCGACGCCCCTTTCGGGGCGCGGCTCCAAGGTACTGCTTCTTTACGAAGAACTTTGCCGGTTTTCACCGAAGCAGCAGCTTGACGCGACGCGTCAATTCAAATTGTCTTCCGCTGCCATTCTAGTCGAATTGACGCGGATTTCTGCCCCCAAAAATCTGCCGTGTCGGCCACCTCGGGTCATTCCTGCGGCACGATTACAGGGCCAGGCGGAGCATGCTCTGGGCCGGGCGTTACCGGCCTCGCCCTTGATGGCGACCGTGACTTTCCTTGTGGTTGAGCTGCTTCCAGATTTGGAACAGCACCTGCGATGCCGTTGCGGCGGCCATGACGCACACGCTGACGAGCGCCACTTTTTGAAAGACCTTGCAGTCCGCTGCATCGGCCTTGCCCGCCATTTGCTGAACTTCCTTGGCGAGTTGAAGGGGGTTCGGGCTAAAGGCGCCAGTCATGTGTTTCTCTTGCCTAATAGTTGCAGATCACTCACCCTAGATTTGACCCAAGACAGGTCCGCGCAAGCAGAAATTTGTGACAGTTCAATGACAACGAGAAAGAATCGTGAGGCGACGATCGTCAACCGCCGACCTGCGGCGGGCCTTTGTCCTTTCGTTCCTCGCTGACGCGACCGGCGTGGCCAATATTTGGATTGGGTGGTGTCGAAAACAGGGCCTTAATTGGGATCAGCATCTCTTCTTCTGCGGTAAATCCGCGCCCGTTTTTGATGGTACGATCGGCTCCGCTCTGGAGAAGAAACTGAACTGCGACCTGAGCACCAGTCAGCGCCGCAATATGGAGAGGCGTATTACCACGCTCGTCCTGGGCGTTCATGTTTGCCCCCTTGTCGAGAGCGGTTTGTGCATCGATCAAATTGCCATCTCGCACGGCAAGGAACAAACGGCTCGTGGGCAGCACCGTGATTTTGATCTTGGTCTTTGTCATGTTGTCCTCCTTGACTGTGGTTGATTGGTTATCCGCCAACCTGCGGCGGGCCTTTGTCCTTGCGTTCTTCGGTGACGCGGCCGGCGTGGCCTTGCTGCTCGGCGTTTTCTTCGAGCAGTGCAAGTCGTGCAACAAGCGATTCCATCGTTGCAACAAGCGATTCCATCGTTGCAACAATCGGTTCTAGCGCGTCCAAGAGTACGATCGATTGGTTTAGGTTGAACTGCTTCTGCTTTGCCGGATCAGTCGCATCCCGGATTTTCTGGCCCAAGTCACTTATTTTGTTCGCGTCACTCATAGAATCCTCCCTGACTTGTTTCGATTGCTCAACCGCCGGGCTGCCGCGGGCCTTTGTCCTTGCGTTCCTCGGCGACGCGGCCGGCGTGGCCCTGCTGCTGTTTGGCGGCGGTTTCTAGCAAGTCCCGGATTTTGAAGTATCCATTCGAGGCGGCGACAATGAGCGGTGTACGATTGGAATCGTCCCTGGCGTGGATATTAGCCCCTGCGTCGAGGGCTTTTTGCGCGAGGTCGAAATTGCCGTTGTAAGCGGCTCTAAAGAGCAATGCGGTGGATTCTCCTTTGTTCATAAGTCCTCCCTGACTTTGTTTCGTTGATCATCCGCCGACCTGCGGCGGGCCTTTGTCCTTGCGTTCTTCGGTGACGCGGCCGGCGTGCTTCGGTTTATCAGTGATGCCGAACCCTGCTTCAATATGTGACAGCCGTGCGTCGATCTGCTCGACGGCTGAGATGAGGGGTTCGAACATCCTCATCAGTGCGATCTGGTGCAAGTTGAATTGCTTGTGCTTCCCAGGATCAATTGCATTTCTGACGTCCCTGTCTAAGTCCTTTAGGTTGGCAGTTTGCTTGATGTCGTCGGCCATATTGTCCTCCCTGACTTGTGATTGCAGCATGAGTCTGCCACAGAATGGTTAAGAATCATTTACCGGGAACGGCCCAGGCGCAACCGGAAATTTGTGACAGTTCAATGACAACGCGTAAAAAGCCACGGGCGGGCGCAAAGCCCGCCCGTGGCGGCGATATTTCGCGGCTGATTTAACCAGCCGAATCAGTCGGTTCCGGTTCGGCGATCACGTCCTCGTCGTCGTAATCGAAGCCGGCGTCGCATTCGTCGCACCGGACGACGTTCCAAGGGTCGGAACGATTCGGACCAACGGCGTCGCCTGGAATCTCAACTCGCGCCTCGCAAGTCGGACAAATAACGTAAAACATGAGAAACTCCTTCGGAGGTGGTGCTGTGGATGGGAATGAAGGAAAAAGCCACCCGCCGGAGCGATCCGGCGGGCGGCAATTGCCGGCTCATGCCGCCGGCCGCGGCTGCAAACCGTGCAAGTAGTCAACGGCCTTGCTGGCGTAGGATGCGGCCTGAAACACAGCCCGTTTGTCTTCCTTCAATACCTTGAGCCAGGAGTCGATATAGCTGGCGTGGTCTTCGCGTACTTCCGGCGTGATGTGTAAGTCGGCACAAAGGAACGCGGAGCCAAGCTCGGCGACCAGTTCTTCCATCGCGTAGCCTTCATCGCCCCATTTCTTGCGGCCGAATTCACGGTTGAGTCGTGACGTATGCCGGGTCCAGTGGGTCAACTCATGGGCCACGGTGGCGGCGTGCGATTCAGAATCGCGGAAGGTCTCGAAAGGTGGCATCCGGACGTAATCCGCCTCGAAAGCGTAATAGGCCCGGTTTCCGCCGTAGCGAATGTCTGCCTTGGTGTTGGCAAAGAACGCTTCCGCCTGCTCGATGCGTTTCAGGGGTTCGGTCTGCACCGCCTTGGCCAGTTCGTAGAAATAACCTGGCAGCCCCTCCACCTGGTCGGCGTTGAACACCGTGTATTGCTTGAGAAACGGAATCTCCTGGTCGATCTCGTCGCCTGCCTCGGTCTTGTCCTTCTTGGTGAATTTGCTCGCGTACACAACGGGCGAGCCATGCTCCCCTTTCTTAACGAAGGCCCCAAGCTCTTTGGCCTGGTTGAAAGTCAGCCAGAACGGAGACACAAACCCGGACATTTCAGCGGACATCCAAAGCGTGATGATGTTGATGCCGGAATATTTCTGGCCGTTGTGCCGCAAAGGTCGCGTAATGCGTCCGGCGGCGTGTTCGGCGTTCCACGGCTTGAGCCAAGGCCGTGTGCCTCGCTCAAGCTCTTCGATGATGCGAGAAGTAACGCGGGTGTAAATGTCGGTGCGGGTCGTGCTGTCGGTCGTGGTCGTCATGGTCTTGGTCTCCCTTGCTGAAACTTGGAAATGTCCCCTTGTGCTAAAAGCGCACACGCTTTTCGGCGCAAGGGGGACGAAGTCCGAAAAGCAAGGGGGAGGGCAGTCAAGGACGACCGGAGGCGGAGGGCACCGGTCTGCACGTAGCGAAGCGAAGGAAGATCGGGAGGAGGCCAGAGCCGGTCGCGTGGCTCCGATCCTTGACGGGCCGGGGGATGTGCCCCCTAACACCGGTTCATGCGAGAAGCACGTCTTCAGTCACCGCAAGGTGTCAATCAGAGGCCGAAGGCCGACGCACCATGTGGGCGAAAGGGGCAATGCGTCCGATCAGGACCGAAGCGTACGCGCAGCCCGAAAGCACGCGGTCGCCAAAGGCGAGGTGCCGGCGAGCGTGCGATCCATTGAATGCAGAAAGTCGTTCCGGGGGGTCTATGCAGTCCGGTTTTCGTTGCATTTCAGAAATAGGGCGTCTACGGTCGCGGTTGAAGCAACCGAGGCTGGATTTTTTGGAACTTTACTGCTCGGTCGTCCGGTCAGAGGGGAAGAAGTGCAGAACATAGTTGACGATATTAATTAGGGGGGACTGATGAAACGATTTGTAGTTTTGGCGATGCTGCCGCTCGCCAGTTGCTCGTCCATCATCGAAGGGCGGTCGCAGGAGATCATGGTGAACACGAATCCAGCGGGCGCAAGCTGCACACTTACGCGGCATGATGAGACGCTTGGTACCATTGGGCCGACGCCGGGCAGTCTCTACATTGAAAAGACGAAGTACGACATAATGATCACATGCCAAAAGAAGGGCTACGAGACAGCCACATATCTGAATCACTCCGGAGCGGCCGGTGCCACGTTTGGCAATATTGTTGCCGGCGGCGGGATTGGTTGGGCGATTGATTCGGCATCGGGCGCGGATAACAAATACGACAGTCCCGTAAACATCACGTTGAGCAAGAAGTAGTCCGACGCACAAGCGGTCGAAATGGTGTGGCAAAACGCGGAAACGGGACCGCCCGAGAGCACGCGGTCGCCAAAGGCGAGGTGCCGACACGCGTGAATGTAGGATACGAGGGTAGAAGACCATTATCAGACTTGCGGGGATCCCAGTACGCGGATGAGGTGGCGATGAGCGTAGTGGCGAGTGGACGGTCAGCGCCGATCAAATGGCTGTGCGGATGATAAGACTGCAATTGATGTTGTCGAGATATTGCAGGTTATAGGGCCACCCGCCAAGAGAGACGGAATAGTTCGGTGTCGGGCATTCTTTGCTGGTAACAAAGCTGGCATATCCCTCCCAATTACCGTCGGCGCTTGCGTATAGCCCAATAGACATGGCGGCTGACTTGTCAATCCCCGGATCGGCAACAACAATATTCCCGGTCAGCGGCCAGCCGTCATCGATCTTGGTGTCGATCGCATAGGCTTGGTTCACGGTAAGTGCAGCGGCAGCTTCTGCTGTGCCGGATGTGATTCCGTAAAATGGATTGGCGATCTGGAACAATATTCCGTTTAGCGGCGCGAAAGGGCCCGGCCACGCTTGAATGGCCGATGTCGTAAAAGCGAAGAAATATCCGCCGTTCCCTGTCTTCGCCATCGGCAAATATTGGGAGAAGTTGCAGGCCGCCGATGACGGGCAGTCGGGAATGATTCCGTCGATGGTCTGAGTGAAAGACCCGTCAATGAGCGCGGCGCTGCTCAAGTCCGTCCAGAAGAATATCAGTTCGCCGCCAAAGATGGGAGGAGCGATGTCATTGGGCGCCTGGCCGTAGCCTTCGATGAATCCGTCGCCATCACCGTCACCCGGGCCGCCGCCGCGTGCGACCATCCCGAATTGCGCCGCGCGATTGGCGGGGAGGTCGCCGGGTAGATAGTTGTACTTTACGCGAAAGGTGTTTATCGCTGCTTCGTATTTCTGTATTTGGGATATGGTGGCTTGAATCCTTGCCGCCTCGATCATATCGCGGCCGACCAACGCTCCGCCGGCAAGCAGGCCGATGATGACCAGGACAATCGCAAGTTCAAGCAACGTGAAACCGGACCGGAGTGCCATAGGGCAATTGTGCGCCGGTATGGTTAACGGGTGGTTAAGACGTGACGAGCAGTTTACGACACGGTTGCCGAAAGCCTGCGACTGGAGAGTCGTGCTAAATAAAGGAGGTTATTTGGCACAAACGGCAAGCTGCAATGCAACGTATTCGCTTGCGCTGTGGTGCGAGACATGCTAGTGTCAAAGCATCAACTGCAAGGAGGCATCTTATGGAAAAGGTCAATGTCACTTTCCGCATGGAGAAGGATCGCGTCAAAGTGCTCGATGAGCTCGGCACGTGTTACGACCGGGACCGGTCGTACCTCGTCAATGAGGCGGTCGAAGAATACCTGGCGCGTCGGCAATGGCAGCTTGAGCAAGTCATGCAAGCTCGTGCGGAAGTCAAAGAAGGGAAGTTCCTCACGGAAGAGGAATTCTTGCGGGACGTGGCGAGTTGGGACGCGTGAAACTCGTACTCTCGCATCGGTTCCGCGACGAGCTGCGCCGGGAATACGGGTTCATTCGGGAAGTGAATCCGGCGGCCGCACAGGTCGTGCGGGAGCGGATCATCAAGGCCGTTCAACGTCTGAAGCGATTCCCAGAGTCAGGACGTGCGTGGCGTCTTGCCGGCTGCCGCGAACTCGTCATTGCTGGGCTTCCGTATATCGTCATTTACGTCGTTGAGGACGATACGGTTGTCGCGGTTTCTCTGTTCCACGCATCGCGTCAGGCGCCGCATGTCCACTGATCTCGTAGTCATCAAGGATCTGGCCGTGTCGCGGCCTGCGGTGAAACGCCGTTGCGGCTTGTCGCGGAAGCGATTTTTACGGTGAAAAAGACGCCTAAGCACTGCTTAGGGAAGACGTCTGCTCTAAAAAATGCATTTCAGACATTCAACAGACTGACTGTAGGCGAAGGCCTCAGTCAGAACATTTTCACCGTGAAAAACGTAGGTCTACTGGAGGCATGGATGCCTTTCTGAGACTGGCTGAGTGCCTCAAAGCGGCACAGGAATTTGATTACGGCCAATGGCCGCACCGGGCAGGCAGTAGAAACTGGACCGGCAGGCTGCTCGGGATGGATCATGCCGAACAGCCTGCCGTACCTTAGCAGGCACGGTACGAAAGTGTTCCATCCGCCAGGGCAATCGCATGGCGGGCAAAACGGATTGCTTGGAACACGGGACCGTTCGTGACCGTCACGTTCAATCCGTCGAATGCCGCAACGATTTCTTTGAGGGCTTCGAGCATATCAGGTGCGGCCGCCAGCAACCGAGCATTGGCCTCGACTGTGGCGACTTTGTCTGCGTCGTCGTCATCCCAAAAGGTTAACGTCGCAACCCCGGCTTGTTCGGGCTGCGAAATGATTCTCCAAGTATCGTCGCAGCCATCGCTACCGCGTTCGTAGAAGTACGGGCCGGGAGTATGGCTGATGTTCGTTGAGTCGGATTGAGTCGTCATATATGAATCCTTTCGTTTGGGGTCGCTGGCCCCGCCTGTCGAGGCCATCGGCACGTCACGGAACCCGTTAAGGCCATGAGCGGAAGCGGTCGGTCAAACGAAAGGCCGAAGGCTTCCGCTTCGCGGAAAGCGGCCTTGGCAGCTTGACCGGCATGGCTACGGGTTCAAGGTGCCGATTGATGGCCGCGTGCGGGGTTTGCCAACCCAAAGGCAGAATCGAGCAACGACGAGCGACCCGAGTCGGCAATCCGCTAGACGGGTTTTTCAAAGACCATGCACGTGTCATGCAAGCCGGGGATGAATGACGAACGGTAGACCTTGCGGCTGCTCGATGCCCCGTGGCTGAAGCGGATGATGTCGGTGCAGGTCTGCTTCAGACTACACTCAAAGGCAATCCGCTTGGTGTGGTAGGTCAGCGGGACGAAGCCCGTCTCACGGTCGCAATAGTCGCCCATCAGGATGGCGAGCTTGCCATTGGGCTTGAGTGCCCGGGCGCAGTTGCGGATGAACTGGCCATAACGGTGCAGGAAGTCATCCAGCGTCGGAGCCCGCGACAGGTCTCGTGGGTCATCGGCATAAAGCTTATGTGGCGCGCCACATAAGCTTTATTGTGTGGCGTACAGCGTTATGTGGCCTTGCGAGGAATGATCCCGGCAAATCAGGCGTCCGCGTCGTTTGTTGCGCCACATAATCTTTTTCTCTATCATCGTCGAACCGTTTCCCTTCACATCCTTTGGGAGGTTCGACCATGTTCGATCAGCTTTTCAGTCTGCCGGCGGTTCGTGCCAGGCATCGTAATGCCCCGCTCGCAGACGACCGCATCCGTTTCCTTGGCCATCTTGCCGAGCTTGGCTTGTCTCGCAGAACTCTGCTGGAGTTTGCCCCACTTCTTCTCGTGATTGTCGAGGCACTTGACTTGGCAAATCGCCCAAAAGTGTCAATCTCGCAAGACGAGATTCGCCAAAAGGCCACGACGAAGAGAGACGCGTTCGTCTCCGTTGCTACCCGATGGCTGCAATTCCTTGGCCGACTGGAGCAACCGGTGCCCCCGGCCAGCCGGTTCGCCGACAAGATCAATGTCTTTGCTGACTTCATGCGGCATGAGAAAGACCTGTCGCCCGTAACCATTCACGAACGCTGTTCGATCGTCCGACGGGTTCTCGATCGGCTCGCGATCCCTGACGGATCACTTTGCGCGGTATCTGTTGGCCAGATCGACAACGCACTCCTGGGGTTGATCAGTCAGGATGGCTACGCGCGGCGAACCATACAAGGTTGGACAAGCCACTTACGGGTCTTTCTCCACTTCGCGGAAACACGCGGCTGGTGCCGTGCCGGTCTGGCGGCGGCGATCCAAAGTCCACGAGTTTACACCCATTCGTTATTGCCTATGGGGCCACCGTGGGACGAAGTCCGACGGTTGCTGGCGATGACGGAAGGGGATCGCCCGGCCGATATCCGGGATCGCGCTGTCTTGATGCTGCTGGCGATCTACGGTCTGCGTACCGATGAGGTCCGGCATCTCCGCCTGGAGGATTTTGACTGGGACAGCGAGAAGCTCCGAGTGCCGTGCCCTAAAACGAGGCGCGTGCGAACCTGCCCCCTTGTCCGTTCTGTGGGTGATGCGATCCTGCGTTATCTCAAGGAGGTGCGCCCGCAGTCAGCCCATCGGGAATTGTTCCTGACACTGCTCCCCCCGATCCGACCGTTGCGAGGGGTTTGGGATCTCGTCGGCAAACGACTGCGGAAGCTGGGCGTCACATCACCTCACTGCGGGCCACATGCCCTGCGCCATGCTTGTGCCACTCACCTGTTGGCCGAGGGTTTCTCCCTGAAAGAAATTGGCGACCATCTCGGCCACCAGCAACCCAACACGACCCGGATTTACGCCAAGGTGGATTTCACTGGCCTCCAGAAGGTAGCGGACTTTGATCTGGGAGGTCTGTTATGAATCTACAACTCCTGATCAAACAGTATCTCGGCTACCGCAAGTCACTGGGCTGGCAAGATTGTTCGGAAAGCGGCTACCTGGGAGGATTCGGCCGCTTCATGGGCGCCGATGCCGACCTCGCGGATATCAGCATCGAGCGCGTTCAAGCCTTCCTTGCAGGAGCCGGGCCAATCACCTCGACCTGGCACACCAAGCATACGACTCTGCGCTCCTTCTATCGTTATGCGGTCAGCCGGGGCTATGTCACCGTCCCCCCGCTTCCGAGGATAGTGCCAAAGCGGCCACCTCGCTTCGTGCCCTACATCTATTCACACGAGGAATTGCGTCGCTTGGTACAGGCCGTTGACTCCGTGCGCCGTCGCAGCGATTGTTGCCTGGAACCGATCACAATGCGCACCATTCTCGTGCTGCTTTATGGCGCCGGGTTGCGGATTCAAGAAGCTCTTGACCTGGACGGCACCGATGTAGACTTGGACGTCGCCCGGCTGACGATTCACCAGTCCAAGTTTTCCAAGACCCGGTTGGTGCCCATCGGTCCGCAACTGAGGCACGCCTTGGACCTCTACTCGCGGGCAGGGGAAAAGGACGTCCCGTTCTTCACCACGCGAGGCGGCGCGCGGATCAGGAAGGAAGTGGTTCAAGAATACTTCCGCATTCTGTGTCAGAGCGCACTCATCTGTCGCAATGGCGGCGCCGGCCAGCAGCCGCGGCTCCACGACCTACGACATACCTTCGCCGTTCACCGCCTGACATCCTGGTATCAGCAAGGGGCTGATGTTCAAAAGTTGCTTCCGCATCTATCAACCTATCTCGGGCATGTAGATATCGGGTCCACACAGGTCTACCTCACTATGACCCCCGAACTATTGAACGACGCCGGCAACCGATTTGAGCGGTACGCCGTGGAAGGAGGGCGAAATGAGTGACACCTTATTGGGGCCGTGGATTCGGCGGTTCTTGGTGGAACACCTGGTCACCGAGCGAAACTTGTCGCGGAACACGCAAACGAGCTACCGCGACACGCTCTGCCTGCTGCTCCCGTTCGTTTCCCAGCTTGCCGAAAAGCGGACCGACCAACTGAGGGTCGAAGACCTCACGGCTGATCGGGTCAGCGCCTTCCTGCGCAATCTGCAACAGACGAGAAACTCCGGACCCGCAACGCTCAATCAACGCTTGGCAGCGATCCATTCGCTGAGCCATTTCATCAGTTTGCACAACCCAGAACTCGTGCAATGGTGCGGAGAAATTCGGGCGATTCAGGGCAAGAAGGCTCCTCGCCATCCGCTCAGCTACTTCGAGAAAGAAGAGATGGACGCGTTGTTGGCCGCGCCAAATCTGTCCAGCGAACAAGGCCGCCGGGATCATGCGGTGCTGATGTTCCTTTACAACACCGGTGCCCGAGCCGATGAGGCGGCGCATGTTCGGATCAGTGATCTCGACCTGGGATCGATACCGGGCCGTGATCCGTCGTCGGTGCTGATTCACGGCAAGGGGAACAAGCAACGACGTTGCCCTCTGTGGTCCACAACAGTCCGTTCTCTACACCCGTTTGTTACCAACCGTCTACCATCGGACCATGTTTTTCGCAACCGCCGAGGACAACCGCTGACGCGGTTCGGGATTCATGCGATCGTGGAACGCTACGCGAAAGCAGTCGCCAAAACCCGGCCCTCGATGAGCAAGAAACAACTGAGTCCGCATACGATTCGTCACACAACCGCAACTCATCTGTTGAGGGCTGGCGTGGACATCAACACGATTCGCGCCTGGTTGGGGCACGTGTCACTGGCAACGACCAACATCTATGCTGAGGTCGATTTGCAGATGAAAGAAAGAGCCCTGGCAACGTGCGAGGTTGGGGAGAACCCATCAAACAAGAGAAATCGACGCTACCGTGAAGACAAGGAACTCATGGAATTCCTGAGAAAGCTGTAAGCGGTTCAGGAACCACACCCAAATCGCCCCGTGGCGCCGCCAGTGCAGGCCGCGCAGCGGACTGTCCGCTGCAACCGGTTGTTATGCGCCGCCCGAGTTGGCTTCATTTGACTGGAGGTGTTTGTGTCGGCGCAGGTGCCTGTGCAGGTGGTGCGGGCGCCGGTACCTCTCGCAGAAGTCGGTGTCGATCTTCTTCAAGAAGCTTTAGCTGGTGTTCCAGTATTGGCTTTAGCGCCTCGTACTGGGTGGCGCGGATGTCGCTGAGCATCCTCATGCCTTGATACAGGACCAGCAGGGCGAGCAGCACGGGCACGAGCAAAGAACCGTTCGCCAACCGCCAAAGCCACTCAGCCCGCTCGCGAGTCATGCTTTGGCTTGCCGCAACCGGCACAGGCGGAGACGACGGAGCAGGTGCCGTGATGTGCGACCCGTGAGTATTTGTGGCGGCTGTTCGGAAGGATTGCTCCGCTGAAGGCGGGATAGTGACGGCAAACTCGAGCCTGTCGGCGTCGTCTTCAGTAAAAACAGTAGCGAAGGCGACCGGAACGAACGCTTCGAGAAATACTCGGAAGCTATCGAAATCGTTCTCGAAGGCTTTGGCGAGTTGCTGGAATGAGCCAGTCGAGAGTTCCAGGTTCAGGCTGGAGTAGCCGGCGATTCGAGTGGAGAAGGTTATTCCGGCCGCTGCCGCCAAGCGTTCCTGAACACTTCGTAGAGTCGGGCTCTCGCGCAACACCTGTTGGCGCTGCTCAAGCAGCCGGGAGAACGCTTCGATGAACTGGTATCTGTACGCCCGGTCGGATGACGGGCCATCCATGAAGTGGAACACCCAGTGTTCGAAGTCCCGGAGCGAACCAGGAAACAGTTCCGAGTCGAGAGTGCGGAGGGGTTCCGCGAGCTCGCGTAGCAGGCCACGCCGAAGTTCAACACCGAACTCCCTGCGAAGCTTGGCCTCGGTCTCGGCGATCGTCTGGTTGGAGTCCGACTCCGGCCTGGCCGCCGCCCAGAACGCCTCACGAGGGTCACGCTGATCGGGCACGGGCTCGCGCGGCGTGATTCGAATGCGGATGGCATCAGATGGCATTGTCACTCCTTCTCCGAGCAGGCTCACTCAAGACGCATAACAGGTATTCGACCGCCGAAGTGCGGTAAAACTCTAACGCATCTTCGCGGTCGAGCATGGCGTCGTCAATCCTCAGGCTTCATACTGGCAAACGCGTTGCGACGGATCGCCGGTTGGATCGCCATGCTACACCGCACCGGAGACCGTGCTATGGCGCAGCCCCTCTACTTCGACCAGCACCGACGTGCTTTTAGGGTGCGCCATTACAGAGAACTGTAGCGACAATTATGTGGCGTCCGCTCTGGGCTGTCCCACGGCGTTCCAGGGGTAATCTGGGCGGACACCACATAATGTTCTTCGCCACACAATACAGCTTCTGACGCCAGTAGGCCGGGTGAGCCCAGATAAAGTCGAGTGTACCTCGGGCGGAAAAGACTTCGGGGTCGCACGCATCGAACCCGTCGTGGATGTCCCACGATAGGCAAGGGATGCCGAGTTCGTCGCACACGTCGCGGCAGGTTCCAGAGCCACTCATGGGATCGAACACAAGGCCGCTCGGCCGGAAGTAGAGCAGCAAGTCTTTGATGAGGTTGCCGCCGCAGTTGCCGGGATAGCGACGGTCGCCGTACTCGCCGGCGGTGGCATTGTGATACAGGCTGGTCAGGTGTGGCACCGGACTCGCGTTGATGGGTGCCAGCGGCAGCTTGGCGTAAACCGGCTGGGATGTCTTCACAGCCGGAGCCATCGCCGACCGCCTCATGCGGCCGGCATAGAAGGGATTGATCGAGGCAGCGAGTCTAAACATGGCGGGCCTCCTTGCGTAGAGGTTCGCCATAATTTTGCCCGGTGAGGCGGGCGTAGACTTCTTCGGCATGCTCGCGAGTCTTGAAGTCGCCGATACAGTCGAGCCCCTGTCCGGGGATGTGCCCGTAAAGGCTCCAGAATTGGGCCTCGTCATCGGGTACTTGTTCGCAATGGCGATGCTTGCCCTTGCCGAATTCGCGGACGCCGTGGATTTCGTATCCGTCGAATCGTGTCGGAAGGTCGGTGTCATCGCTGCATTCGACCTCGAAGTGCATTATGGCTGTTGCCATCAATCGCTCGAAGTCGAGTCGCTTGGTGTGGCAGAGGTGCATGGCATCGGCCAGCAAGTCGACAAGGCTGGCTACGGGATCGCTATCGCCGGAATAACCAGCGATGGCTTTGGCACAGCGGATAGCGCGTTGTGAGTTGGTCAGCATGGTCACCTCCGCTCAGATATGTGCATCAACGATGACAACCTGGTGACCCGGGTAGCGGGCAAAGAGCTGTAACGCGTTGGCGTCCCAGCCTTCGTTCTCGGTGGTCATAATGCCCCACCAGCCCATGCTTCCATGCTCGTGCCAGAATCCGTCCGGTGTAATGATGGCGTGAGGAATCTTGCTGCGTTCGATGACCCGTTCGGTCGTCGCAATGTTATCGGCAAGTTGTTCGCCTGACGTTTCGTGATCATTGATCCAGCCGTCCCAGCGTCCACCAACGACAAACCAGTCCCATTTGCTGGCGGGATTGTAGGTTGAGATCGGTTCGCCCTTGTCGTTGAAGTGATCGTAGAAGGCAAGTTGCTCCTCGTATCGTTGAGCAGGGGTAACCTGCCGCAGCCGTCCCAGTTCCTCGCGGCATTTGTCGAGGTTGTAGGATGCATCCTTGCGGCTGACGATCAGCTCCAGGCGGTGGATCGTGCTCTTGAGATCCTCGGCCGCCTTTTCGTGCGAATAGGCAACATATGGAGCAACGACATTCGTTTCGTCGTAGGGGATCATCTGTTCGAGGATGAAACCGTCGATGTCGCGAATCTGCGGCGGGATGATGATGGCAACGGTGAAATGTGTCATAGGCGGGTTTCCTTTCCTTGTAAGGTTAAAAAACGGGGCAGGCGTCCATGCCCGCCCCGGCAGGTCGAGTTACTCCTTCTTCTCCGAGGCAACCCGGAGGGTGATGCGGCCGTCGAGTGGTACGCATTCGAGTTGGACATTGAATCCGTTCCCGTCTGCGTGCGCCCATGCACTGCCGATGCGAGTCCAGAATGATTTGCGGCCTTCACGGTCGCGGACCTGGTAGACGACGTGGCTCGGAAGCTTGGAGCCGGTGGTTTCGTTGGTCTTCGTGTTGTCTGACATAACTTTCTCCTTCGTTTCGCTAGAGTTTCCGGCCACGAACACCGCGGCCTTGCGGCACCACAACCGCAGCGGACCAGCCGGAGATTTAGCGTTCCGGACAAGTGGAAAATCGTGGAGGGCACCGGTCTGCACGAAGCGAAGCGAAGGAAGATCGGGAGGGGCCGCGATTTTCTGCTTGCCGGACCGGCGACGCTGCGTAAGTGCCAAGCAAGAAGGACGCGTTTCGTGGCGGTCTCAAAGCGATAAAAACGGAGGAGACTGTCAGAAAATGAAACACGAGAAACCCATTGGCGACAGGCTGTGCCAAACAGAGTCAGCCATTGTCTGCGCGTGGGCATTGACGAATCTTTCCAATTCGGGCTCGTTTAAGTGGCATGTTGCGCACCACGCAGAGCATTCATCTCAATGGCTCTGGGGCTCACTACTCGACGGCCGACTCGTATTCCGAGGGGCAGGAACTCGACCTACCGCTGGCCCGGCGGCGCTGCTCTGCGCCTTGGCTTACAAGGAAACGTCCGGCAAGCGGACAGGGATGCGCTGTGGTCCATCAGCACCCTGTAACGCGCGAACAATTGACGCCATGGTGGCGTTCCGACATGAGACGCTTGACATGCGATGAAAACCGCTGACAACGGCTGTCACCCTACGTTTGCGGCCATTCATTAACGAAAGGTTAACGATTTGGGGCGTATTATGAGATATGTTGCGGATCACGCAGAACGCGCATGTGGGCGGCGCGAAGAGTTACTACTCCACATCGGACTACTATTCCGAGGGCCAGGAACTCACCGGCCGTTGGCGCGGAGCGGCCGCCCGGCGTCTGGGCCTGCAAGGGGACGTGAAGCAAGCGGAGTGGGATGCGCTCTGCGACAACATCAACCCCAAAACCGGCAAGAAGCTGACGGCACGCCAGCGAGCCGACCGCACGGTGGGCTACGATTTCAATTTCCACGTGCCCAAGAGTGTCTCGGTCCTCGATGCGATGACTCGCGACGAACGGATTCTCGAAGCGTTCCGTGATGCGGTCGATTGCACGATGCAGGACATGGAAGCCGAGATGAGCGCCCGCGTACGCAAGGGCGGCAAGGACGAAAACCGCCGGACGGGCAACATGGTTTGGGGCGAGTTCGTGCATTTCACGTCAAGGCCGGTGGATGGCGTGCCTGATCCGCATTTGCACGCGCATTGCTTCGTCTTCAACGTGACCCACGACGATAAAGAGCAAACCTGGAAGGCAGGCCAGTTCCGCGAACTGAAACGAGATGCTCCCTACTTCGAGGCGGTATTCCATTCGAGATTTTCGCATCGGCTGGCGGAGTTGGGGCTGCCGATCGCCCGCACAAAAAAGGGCTGGGAATTGGCTGGTCTCAGCAAGAAACTGATCGACAAGTTCTCCCGCCGGACGGCGAAGATCGAGGAGTTGGCCCGCGAGATGGGACTCGACGAGCCCGAGGCCAAGGCCGAACTTGGGGCCAAGACGCGGGAACACAAGCGCAAAAACCTGATGCTCCCGGAATTGCAAGACGAGTGGCGGTCGAGGATGTCGGCGCCGGAGCTTGATGCCTTGGCCGTGCTTCAGGACAAGCTCGGCGGTGATGCCGACCCCCGAGACGGAAACGCCTCCGCCCACGCCGTGCAATATGCGATCGGCCATGTGTTTGAACGCAAGTCGGTGGTCCCGGAGCGGGAGTTACTCGCGACGGCCTTGCGGCAAGCGGTGGGCCAGGCGACCGTCGAGCAGGTGTGCCGCCAGGCCGGACAAAGCAATTTAATCCTGGGCGACCGGAATGGTCGGCGGATGGCGACGACGCGCGACGTGCTTAATGAAGAACGCCACGTGATTGACTTCGCGCGCGAGGGCCGAGGAGCGTGCCAGGCCATCGTCAAGCGTCATCAGGCGTTCAAACGGGACTGGCTCAACGACATGCAAAAGGCGGCCGTGCGCCACATTGTCGAATCCCGCGATCGGATCATCGTGGTTCGCGGTGCCGCCGGCGTCGGCAAGACGACGCTGATGCAAGAGGCGGTCGAGTCGATCGAAGCGGCCGGGACCAAGGTGTTTGCCTTCGCTCCCTCGGCCGACGCCAGCCGGGGTACATTGCGTGACTCCGGGTTCAAGGACGCCGACACGGTGGCAAGGCTCCTGGCCGACGAAAAGCTTCAACGTCAAGTCGAGGGACAGTTGATCTGGATCGATGAGGCCTCACTTCTCAGCATGAAAACGATGTCTCAGGTCTTTGCCCTGGCCGACAAACTCGACGCCCGCATATTGCTCTCCGGTGACCGTCGCCAACACGGTTCGGTGGAACGTGGGGCGGCGCTGCGGCTCCTCGAAGAAGAAGCCGGTCTCGTGCCGGCGGAGGTCAAGGAAATCAAGCGCCAGTCGGGCGATTACAAGGCGGCGGTGAAGGCGTTAAGTGAAGGACGCGTTGCCGAGGGATTCAAGCGTCTCGATGATCTGGGCTGGGTGCATGAGATTCCCGACATCGAACGTGACCGCCAATTGGCGGCCGATTACGTGCAGGCCATACGCGAGGGTAAGACCGCCCTGGTGGTGTCCCCGACGCATGCGGAAGGGCACCGGATCACGGCGGCAATCCGCCGAAACTTGCGACGAGCGGGCAAGCTCGGGACAGAGGAACGAACATTCGTGGCGCTGGAAAACGCCAGCTTAACCGAGGCCGAACGCGGTGACGCGGTCAACTATGGCCCGGGCGACGTGTTGCAATTCCATCAAAACGCCAAGGGATTCATTCGCGGGCAGCGTGTGACCGTCGATGGCGATCGGCCTTTACCCCTGGACCAGGCGGCACGGTTCCAGGCATTTCATTCGACGACGATCACGCTCGCGCCGGGCGACGTGCTCCGGATCACGCATAACGGCATGACGGCGGATGGCAAGCATCGGTTGAATAACGGTTCCTTGTATCGCATCGATCATTTCGACGGCAAAGGCAACATCGTGCTCGATAACGGTTGGACCGTTGCCAAGAACTTCTCGCACTGGGCGCATGGCTATGTCGTGACAAGCCATGCCAGCCAAGGCAAGACGGTCGACTGGGTCTTTGTCGGCCAATCAAGCCAATCGTTCCCGGCATCGTCCCGGGAGCAGTTTTACGTTTCGTGCTCCAGGGCCAGGGAACGCGCGACCATTTACACGGATAACAAGGTCGATTTGAGAGAAGCGATCAATCAATCAGACGAACGGGTTTCGGCCACCGAGTTCGTCAACGGGGACTCACCGCGGGACATGGTTGCCTTGCGTGAACCCCATCAAGATATGTCGGCCGAAACACGAGAAGACCGAGAAGGAATGATTTATGACAGATAACCACAACCACTTGGACAAATACATTTGCCGGCCGAAGGTCGACACCCCGCCTGCGGACGATGAGCATGACACCATCGAAAATTGGGGGGTCGGATGGCTGCGGGGCATGCGCGAGACTGCGATCATGCTGGAATTGCGGCACCGGGATGGCCGCATGTCGGCGTTCAATTACGTGACGCTGGACCGCGCGGAATTCGATCCGTCGGAGGGGATCACTCTGCACTTCGGCGGCAAGACGGTCAAGATCACTGGCCGCAATCTCAACGCCGAAGCTCGTCCGAATGTGCGGCTATTCAATGGCCTTCTTCGGCGACGCATCCCGTGGATTCAGGTGGCGGACGAACCCACCGCGCTTGGAGCAGCGAAGGGCGCCACTGTCATCGAGGATGTCGAAATAAAGTGAATGCGCGCGGGCGGTTGCGGTCGCAGAGCCTGGGAGCATCCGGCCAGGCGTTTCTGGCGGTGATGCGAGATGGCGGAGCACGAACCGGGCTTAAATGCCGTGGCTATTTCCTTGCCGCAACCTCATCAAGATAATCGGACCACCATTGCATCATTTGACGGCGCTCCGGCAGGTACTGCGCATGATTGTAAGCGGACCGGACGTTATTTCGTTCGGTATGAGCGAGCTGCCGTTCAATGACATCCGCACGGAAACCATGCTCATTCAGAATCGTGCTGGCAGTGCTGCGAAATCCGTGGCCGGTGGCGCGTGAATGATAGCCCATCCGATACAGAGCGTAGAGCATCGTGTTCTCGCTCATGAACGTAGCGGGCGTGTGCTCATTCGGGAAGACGTACTGCCGCTTGCCGGAGTTCTTCTCCAATTCCCGAAGAACAGCAATTGTTTGTCTCGACAATGGCACGATGTGCAGCTCTTTCATCTTCATGCGCTCAGCAGGAATTCGCCACTCCGCCTTTTTCCAATCAATCTCTGTCCATTGGGCTGCCCGCAATTCGTGGGTGCGGACGAACGTGAGCAACAGGAAGCGGAGCGCGAGCCTGGTCTGTGGGCTGCCGTCGTAAGCCTCAAGCTTTTCTAGGAATTGTGGCAGCTCATTCTCTTTTAGAAAGGAGCGATGTTTCACGACCGGCGTTTTCAGCGCGCCGCGTAAATCAGGAACCGGGTTGCGTTCAGCCCGCCCGGTGGCGATGGCATACATGAAGATCTGCCCGGAGATGTTCATGACGCGCCGTGCGGTTTCCAGGGTTCCCCTGTTCTCAACTGCACGAAGCATGGCAAGAACTTCTGGGGCGGTGATGTCGGCAATGGGCCTTGGACCTAGCTTCGGAAGAATGTGTGTCTCCATACGGCCTAGTGCCACGTCTGCGGTAATCGACGCCCATTCGTGTCTGCGCTTGTCAAACCACTCGCGGGCAACGACCTCAAATGTGTTGGCGTGATTTAAGGTCGCCAGGCGTTTGGCTTCTTTTTTCGCTTCGCCAGGGTCGTTTCCGGCGGCGAGCACCTTCCGTGCCTGGGCGCGCCGCTCGCGAGCCTCAGCCAGGTTGACGTCCGGATACACCCCCAATGCCAAAAGCTTTTCCTTGCCGCCAAAGAAGTATTTCAGGCGCCAGTATTTGCCGCCGGACGGCGTGACTAGGAGGAATAGTCCGTCGCCATCTGCAATCTTGTAGGGCTTTGTTCCTGGTTTGGCGTTGCGGGCCTTAGCATCCGAGAGCGACATGGGCATATGGGGTACATTCTTCCATCCTTGGGGGTATCTGTTCTCAGATGTACCCCGAATTTGGGCCGAATGTCAACGATTAGTTTCGGACGGGGGCGAGGGGCAATCGTCAGGAGAATGGCTGTCACACTAGGTCTTGCGGACAGTGGCGGACGAAGACGTCCAAATGGATGGTGCCCCGGGTCGGAGTCACAATGAGCACGGAAGTGATTGAACTGTGTACCGAAGTGGAGTGGGCCCACGAACAGATACCCCACTTTTGTACCCCTGGCTAAAGAGCGGGCCAAAGTGAGGTCGCTGAGCCTAGAAGAACCGTCAAGTAAATTCAACGACGAACGTTAGTTGGGCGGCGCCTGCTCGGACAGGGTTCTGATTAACCGCCGAATGTCCTCAGCGCCAAGCCGTGCATCGCGGCGACAACTTTACCGGCTTCGGAAAACGTCCGGATTTCACTCCTTCCCACCAACTCGTCTTGCCGAGAGGAATGACGCTCAACACTTGAGGTAGTCGTAAAAACCCTGTTTCTGGAATATCGTGCATCGTGCAGCCTCTTGTCTTCCGTTTGGCTCATTATAACACGATTTGTGGGCAATTGTCTCGGAGAAAGGCTCTCAGAGCCAGTTGCGGCGGCATCGGTGTCGCAACAGCGAAGCGTGCGCCCCGTTTCCGTTTGGGGCAGGCTGGTGATGCAAGTGCAGTACTGTAAGCCTATGTTGTTTCGTGACATTTCAGTTTCGCGGTCCTGTGAATAACATGCAGGAACAAATCGACCGACTCCGGGATGGATCGCGGTCAATGGACTCTCAGCCAAACGTCGTAGATAAGCACGTGTTCGCCACAGTCGGGGTGTTTGATTCTCGCAACAGAACACTTCGTGCGACACAAACCAACTGTCCGGTCACAACCGCTCGGCAGGCACACTGACATCGTTGCCAACGTGGCCGCAATGCCACCGTCACGCCACCTCCACGCAATCCCGTCGAGGGTGTGACAATCGCCCTGGCGGTTTCCGAGCATAAATGAATTTGACCGTACAATTCGCCATGCTGCGCATTGTTCAAAACAGTTCCCCTGCGGGAGCCAAGAGCTACTTTTCTAAGGCCGACTATTACAGCGAGGGGCAGGAGCTGACAGGCCGCTGGGGAGGCAAAGGCGCGGGGCTGCTTGGCTTGGAGGGAGAAGTGGATCAGAAGGCCTTTGATGCGCTGTGCGATAACCAACATCCGGGCACCGGCCGGCCGCTGACCCCACGCACCAAAGCAGATCGTACGGTCGGCTACGACATCAACTTCCACGTACCTAAGGGGCTGTCCCTGGTTTACGCCCTGAATCAGGACGAACGCATCGTGGAGGCCGTGCGCGACAGCGTTCGCGAAACCATGACGGAGATGGAAACCGAAATGAAGACCCGTGTGCGAGTGCGTGGCCGCAATGAGGAACGAGTCACGGGCAACTTCGCCTACGCCGAATTTGTGCACTTCACGGCCAGGCCGGTCGGCGGCATTCCCGATCCACACCTGCACGTCCACGCATTCGCGTTCAACACAACCTTTGATCGGCAAGAAGATCGCTGGAAAGCCGGTTATTTCCGCGATGTGAAACGCGACGCACCCTATTATCAGGCGGCGTTCCATGCCCGCCTGGCAAAACGGGTGGAGCAGCTTGGCTATCCCATCGCCCGCAAGGCCCGGAATTGGGAACTAGCTGAGATCCCGCGGGCGCTTGTGTCACGCTTCTCGCGTCGCACCGACCAGATTGAAAAACTGGCTGCCGAGAAAGGGATTCACAATCCGGATCAGAAGGCAGAACTCGGTGCCACGTCGCGTGAAAAGAAAGACAAAGAACTGTCGATGCCCGAATTGCGGGCCATCTGGCGGGAGCGTTTGACCGATGGCGATCGGGCGACGCTCGATGGTATGCGAGGCCGCCAACAATTATCCGTACAGCCCTCCACCACCCGCGACGCCGAATCCAAAGCGCTCGATCACGCGGTAGAACATTGCTTTGAGCGCAACTCCGTCGTGCCGAAAAAACTGTTGCTGGCCGAGGCGTTGACTTTTGGCGTCGGTAAGGTCGATGTGGACAGGCTCACGAAATCACTGTCCAAGAAGGGCGTGATTGTCCGCACTCTCGATGGTCGCGAGATGGCCACGACCAAAGCGGTGCTTGCCGAAGAGCGGGCCATGATCGCTTTTGCCCGCACGAACAAAGGGTCCGTGGCGCCATTGCATTCCGGCTGGCGCATCCGCCGGCAATGGCTCAACGCCGGACAACAGGATGCCGTGTGGCATGTGCTGGAAACCCGCGATCGCGTCGCGATCGTGAAGGGCAACGCCGGCACCGGCAAGACTAGCCTCATGCAGGAGGCGGTCGAAGCCATTCGCGAGGGTGGACATGAAGTGTTGGCGTTGGCACCATCGGCACAAGCAAGCCGTGGTGTCCTCAGAGCCGAAGGCTTCGCCAATAGCACCACCGTGGCGGAGTTCCTTGTGAATACCGATTTACAAGAGAAAGCTCGTGGCCAGGTGTTGTGGATCGACGAAGCGGGCCTGCTGGGCTCCCGCGCGCTTAAGCAAGTCTTCGACGCTGCAAACCAACTGGACCTCCGCGTCATTTTATCCGGCGATTGGCATCAGCATGCTTCCGTCGAGCGCGGCGCCGCGATGCGATTGTTGGAGCAGGAAGCCGGCATCAAGCCCGCCCTGGTGACCGATATTCAACGGCAAAAGGGGCGTTACCGTGAAGCGGTCAGCCTGGTTGCCCAGGGCCGGACGCTCGAAGGATTCGATCAGTTCGACGAACTGGGCTGGATCAAAGAGGCGCGCGACGGCGATCGCGATCAACAAATTGCTCGCGACTATGCCGATTCCCTGGCCAAGGGTGAAGAAGTGATTGTGATTTCTCCAACGCACGCCGAGGGTGAAAATATTTCGTTGGCCATCCGCAGCGAATTGAAGGCTCGCAAGTTACTCGGTAGCGAAGATCGCCTGTTCCCCAGGTTCGTGTCGCGCCATTTGACCGACGCGGAACGCAGCGACGCAGCCATGTATGAACCGGGCGCTATCGTGGTCTTCACTCAGAATGCGCCGGGCCATAAAAAGGGAGAGCGGATCGTGATCCGGGATACCGTGCCGGATGAGTTGCTCAAGTCTGCATCGCGATTCCAAGTGTACCGGGCCGCTGATTTGCCCCTGGCCACCGGCGATCCCCTGCGCATCACGGTCAATGGCCGATCAATGGACGGCAAGCACCGGCTCAACAACGGTTCTGTTTATAACGTGGCTGGTTTCACCCGAGAGGGGGACATCAAGCTCAGCAATGGTTGGGTTGTCGAGGCCCGATATGGCTTTCTGGCGGCGGGTCATGTGGCGACAAGCCATGCCAGCCAGGGTCGCACCTGTGAACATCACGTCATCCTGGCACAATCGTCCTGGTCGTTGCCAGCCAGCAGCCGCGAGCAATTTTACGTCTCCGTATCGCGAAGCCGCAGAAAACTGACCGTGTACACAGACGACAAAGTGGCTCTGCGGGCTGCGATCCGCAAATCCGATTCGCGAACGACCGCTACCGAATTGGTCGGCCGTAAACGCCAGCTAATGTCGTTGTTGGCTCGTCTGACGATGCGTGCGAGGAGCATCGCCTGGAATGAACCGGAGAAATGGCCGGCAAAGGAAAGGGAACCAAGCCATGGACGATAACCGCAACGGCATTGTCACCCTGTTGGAACGGCAGGGCCGCGCGAATTCGTCGGCAAAAACGGCGACCATCCCCGAAGTAGATAGCGACAGCGAGTACGTCCTTTTCGGCCAGGTCCGGGTAGGCACGCGGCCGCAACTCGCGATCATCTTCCGCAAGTCCGACGGCTCGGCCAAGGCTTTCTCCTACGCGCATCTCTACAGTGTCGAATCTGACAATCCGGATGAAGGTTTCGCAGTCGAATTCACGCAGTCGAAGGTCGCGATCAAGGGCCGCAACCTGGAGCCCCTGTTCCGTTATATATCCCAGCATCGCGCCGCTGAGGTGATCGAATCCGGGCGGACTCAGATTTTTGAGCTGGCGGAACCGGACCCCGTAGTCGAAAAGATCGCCTTCTTCCCACTCGGTAAAGGGCAGGTTTGAAGGACTTGTTCTCCTGCGTCGGTGGCGAATAGAGGGTAAGCGTTTCAGCAACCAAACCCAAATCGCCGCGTGGCGCCGCAGTGGAAGCTGGCTCTTCAGCCTCGGTCGTCAAATTGGATTCTCAAGAATCGAGGCTTTTCGCACGAGTTCTTGGGACGGCGCGGGCTCTATGCACGCGAAAGCCGGGCTAAGTGGGAGCGATTCTTGCTCGGCCGAGGTCGATGTGAACGAAGCGAGGTAGTCCACGAGTTTTGGACCACGAATCCAGAAAATAAAGCATTGCGGCACAATGAGTTGCGATGCACCGTTCCGCATGGAACACGCGGACAAGCTCCGATGGTGCTGGGTTCGGGGAGGGGCCGGACGATCGGCGAGTCAACTGGAGGGGTCAAATTCGCGGATTGCAACCGGCAGGGAATGGCACGCGACCTGCTGACCTTTCGGCGCTCGTGCTCCCGGCCGGGAGCACCCACCGCGGCGCTTCTCCCAGGGGGTGACCGAAAACCGCTCTTCCGCCTTTGCCAGCACTTGTGGTAGCATGGTGGACAGCCGATCACTAATCGGCAGCTAGCGTCGCCTGGGAAAGGGCCTTGCCCAACGCCAACGGGGCGCTAGCATTAGCAAACGGAATCCTACCCAGCACAGCCAAGGGAGTTGGCAACGAGCATGACGTTCGTAACCGCAAGGAACATCGTGGTCCCACCTGCAATTCGCCTCCCGCATCGCGTGCCCAGTTCAGAGGAATGCGCTTCATGCTCAAAAAAATGATCGTCTTCGGCAATCTGATTCTGTTTGTCGTGCTCGCCATCGTGCTTTACGAAGCACACCGCAACAATCAAATCGTCACGCCGTTCGGCACGAAGCCCACCCAAACTGTCCAGCAGCTTCCATCCTACGTGTCTGCGCTCCGCAACACGAAGGACATCTGTGAAGCCGAAATGGGCATTGCCCACACCGCAGACGGCAAGACGTTCTACGATGCGGTCAGAGGCTCGTCCAGCAATCTGATCGACTACCTGCGCACCGGACTGGCGCGCCGATTCAACGATGCTGACGACCAAGAGATTCAGAACCGGCTGAAAGCTCTGGAAGCTGCCGTCAAAGGATTCGATTCGTGGTGCGCGACCGCGACTGATGGTGCGCCGCAGCTCACTGCTTACTATCAAGCGTTCATGGTGGCAGAGCGAGTTGTCCCCGCATGGCTCGAAGGCGTTCGCAATCAGAACGACATCGCGATCGAACAACTGCGAGCCGACTTGGAATCGTGCCGCATTGTGGCCTGGCGCGGCTCGCCCGTGCTGACCGAACCACCCGCAGTCGGATCATACCAACCTCGCATTGAACGACAGGCGCAGTATCCGCCAGGCAATGACGGATGGCGTCCAGCGCGCCCACGATAGGGGAGCCAATGAGCGACATTCCGCAACATCTCATCGATTCGATCCTGATCAGGTGCGGCAGGCGCTGCTGTGTCTGTCGCCGCTTCCGGCCGACAAAGCTCCAGGTTCACCATATTTTGGAGCAAAGCAAGGGCGGCACGGATGAGGAAGACAACCTCATGCCCATCTGCCTCATCTGCCATTCTGACGTTCACTCGCACGTCCCCTTCACTCGCCGATTCACTCTTGAAGAGTTGAAGGGGCATCGTGACGCGCTATTCCGCGCCGTCGAAGAGGGAAGGCTGCCACCTGACGAGGAAGACAACACTTCCGAGCTTGATCGGCAAGTGGTCGTCAACGTGTTCGCAAACGAAACCCGCGATAACGACTTATCACCCGCTGCTGTTGAACTGCTTCTGGCATCGGTCCATGCCAAGGATACATGGCAAGGCAGAATCGCAATGGTCGATCGGTGCGCCGGGAAGCTGATCTTCATTCAAGATCAACAATTCGGAACCGAGGATCGACGCGAACAGGCACGCTACCTAGCTGGCTTAGAAGAACTTGAGAGTAGTGGATTTGCCAGCTATGACTCCGAATCTTTACGCGAAGTGACTCACGCGGGTTATCTCAAGGCCGACGAAATTCTGGCTGAGCATGGCCGGAAAACAGAGTAACAAATGAAGCGCACGTTGATTGAGATGATCGGCGGTGATATAGACGGGCGAACGCTCGATAGCACTTCGACCGATCCACAAGAGCAATTGCAAGTCGAGATGGTTCTTAGCATGACTAAGAACGGCACCGTGGGCCACGGCTTCAACGGACTGTCGATGTCAGCGGTTCAGGCATTGCAGTCAGGGGGAAAAAAGCTTCAAGACTTCGGCCCTGCGCATGCGCGGCACTCGTATACGGTCGTTTCGCGCGACGAGGATGACGACAAAATCGTGATTCGTGTCCAGCATGAATACCGACAAGACCAAACCACGAAGACGCCAGAGAAGACGACGCCAGAATTGCGAACGTGCGAATTCGCCGATGGTCCATTTCAGGGACTGGGCCTTCGGATCCCTCTTGAGGGATCGCCCCCGAGAATTCGTTTCCTCGTCTCACGCGACGGCAAGCCGCACGAGGGGTCGGAGCCACCGGCAGGCTTTGTCGAGTATGAGAAGCGGCAAGATGGCGATACATGGAAGTTCTTCCATGTAATGACCGACGTATCGCCCGAAGCTGCCGAAGCAGCGCTTCAACAATTGACAGCGCTGTCGGATGCAAACGAGCTATCCAAATACTCTGTTGAGCAATTGGCGATTGAGATTGCGAGCCGCGAAAACTATGCAAGCGTTGTCGTCTACGCCGCCGTTGATCCAGTGAGGGGCGACGTGCCGGAAGGGAGTGACATCGCGGTCATTCCATCGCGATTCTTCAAAGGTCCACCTGGACCAGCGCCATTGCTGCAAGACGCTCTGAAACGGATAGCGGAAGAGTACCCATTGCCGGAAGTAGGGCCGCCTACGTTTGTGGTGGATGGCATCAAAAGCCTTCCGATTTACGTTTGCACGGGACAGGCTCTTGAGAACATTCCAGCAATGTCAAGAGGGAAGGTCCGTTTTGTCTACGAAGACCCAACCTACGAACCGCCTGATTACAAGCTCGAATCGGTGGGCGAGCAGATTGGAAATGATCCTGAGGCCGCGATCAAGGCAGTGAAGACATGGCGCGACCACCTGTTCAAGTTCATTCGATATGTCCAGTTCAAAGATGACCCGTCGCGAAAGCTCATTCGTGCCTTGAGCGATCATACGGAGCTTGTTACGACGCTGTGCGATGCCCGATTGTCAATTGATCCTACGGAGATATGGCAGTCCTTCGACAGTCTAATGGGCTTCGAGGCGGTTCATTCTGACTATCGCGCGGACGAGAACCGCACGAGTCACTACGCGCAGTATGCTTCAAAACTAGAGAAAGCGTACAAGTTGCACTCGGAACACTCGCATCCGACTTCGCGCCTTATTGAGCGGATTGTCAAGCAAATTGAATTGAAAGCTTCCCAGTGGAGCAGTCTGCCGCCAATCGTCGCTCCATCAGCGACAACGACAACTGCTACTACGCTCCCGCCAGAAGTGCCGACAGGACCGCTCAAGCTCTTCTACAGCTACTCGCACAATGACGAGGAAATGCGAATCGAGTTGGAGAAGCACTTGACGCTACTGCAACGCAACGGAGTGATCGACGGATGGCACTTCCGAAAGATTCCACCCGGCCGCGAATGGCGAGGCGAAATAGACGAACACTTGGAAGCCGCGCACATCATCTTGCTGTTAATGAGCGCGGATTTCTTAAACTCAAACTATTGCTGGGAAGTCGAAGCAAGACGCGCGATGGAGCGGCATAATCTAAAACAGGCGACTGTGATTCCAGTCGTCGTCAGGGCGTGCGATTGGAAAAATAGCCTGTTTGAGAAACTCGAAGCCTTGCCGACGAACGCGAAACCCATTACAAGCTGGTTGAATCGGGACGAAGCTTTGTATGACGTTACACAAGGAATCAAACACGCGACTGAGGCGATGCGCAAGGCGAACTAACAAGTTGCCGGATTCCTGCGGACTGTTTTTTGTTGAGGGCTTCTAATGAACGAAACATTGCCGTCAAGATTCGAGAAGCTCTACCGCGACAATTGGGCCGGCATTCGGCATCAAATTGAATCGCAACGCGAGAAGTTCCTGCCGGGAGAGTCATACGTCTGCTTCCTCTTGGACACGAGCGACCCAGTGGGGCGGCAGGTGGCGGAAGTTTGGGATGACGACTTGGCGACGACCTTGGCGGAATTCCGCCGCAGCCATCCAAACCCAGACACGAAGCTCGTCCTCATTCAGATCGTTGAGTTCGAGGAAGCCAAGCGGTGCTTGAAGGAAACCGCTTGGATACCTGACATGCTGCCCAATCCAGGACATATCGCGATTGCGATTGTGGCCAACGGCTGCGCAGTGATCCAAGTCTTCATCCAGAACATTCTTGACGCGCGGCCGCAGTAGAGATCTGCCGCTATCGGCTGTCCGCAATTAGCACCCAAAACAGCCTACTTGCCCACTGTTGACTTCACGCACAAAGACCGACAGCACTCGCCGCGTCGGTCCGACGCAGCATAGGGCCGACGCAGAAGTAGCTCGCCATCCTGTCAAATCGCTTGCCACTCGGTCGTCGGTCTCGGCTTGCGGAACACAGAGAAAGGATAGCCGGGGTCCAGGGGCGGCAATGAGCCCGCCGGTCTGCGTGAACGAAAAAAACAACAGTGGAAAGTCAACAGCGGTGGATTCTAAAGGCGTGTCAAGGCGTCTTCGAGCAGTTGTGCGGCCAGTTGCATCGGGCTGACCCGTCGGCCGGTCTTGCTGGCCCGCTCGGCCAGTTTCGCAAGTTTGGCTTCGGTGTTGCGGCTCATCGGGACTTTGGGTGATTTGATCCATGCCGGATCGGTCGGCCGGCCCGGGCGTTTACCTTGGCCGGGCGTCAGCCGACCCTGCAATTTGCCGACAATTTCGCCCAGGCGTGCCGCTCCGAAGGCGCCACCGCCAGTTTCAGGAACCTGGCCGGCGATTTCGGCGCCCAGGGACTTCGCAATCTGCTTGATGTTCTTCGCCATTTGCCTCACTCCTCTGCGTCATCTAGTGGAAATCCAATCTCCAGATAGTCGCGGTCGATGACCAATCCGACCGCCCCTTGTTTTGTCGCGGTTCCCATTCGGATGAGAAACTCCCGCAGCCGTGTGGTTGATCGACCGATTAGCCGTTCGCTGGTGTAACATTGAATGACCACCGGCCTGTCATAGTCCAACTGGCCACCCCGGGCGTCGTCTCGCCACACTCCCCGCCCTTTCGGGAAGGCGGTTGCGCCGCCGAACAACTCGCCGAGCACCCGCAATGCTTCATCGACCCAGCGGGCCTGCGAGATCGACTTCCCGTTGCGATCAACGCTCGGGATGAACAGCACAAGGAGAGTCGACGCGGACTTGCTGGCACCCAGCTTGGTTGCATGATCGGCCATCGCGGAGCTTCCTTTCTCTAAAATCAAGAATGGCACTTATTGGGCAAAAAGTCAAGTCGACTGTTTCCACGGGAACGGGGTGCAAAAGCGTTGGAATGAATGGGCATGATCGGGCAATGTCGGGTCTTGTTGCGACAACCGAATGGGTGGTCACTGGCCGCGAGGAACGGTCCAATCAAGCCAGTCTTGGGCGTGATCCGTAGGTGCACCGGGCCACAGAGCTCGGTCGCCCGGCGTTTGAGAGTTGATTGTGTACAGCACGCCAAAGGCGACCATACACGCTGCGCCGATTGCCAACAGTGCGGCGTATTGGCCAAGTTGGGCCAGCAGCGGCGAACGCTGCCGAGCGGCAAAGTAAGGCATCTTGCGAACTCGGAAGGGGCGCAAATGAGGCAACAGTACAATGGCTTCGTCGGTTGGCAATTGCAAAACTTCTTCGGGACGGATCAGAGCTCGGGCCGTCTCGTTAAGCGTATCGGACGCGCTGGAGCTGCTGCTGCTGCCAGAGGAATCGTCACGCGGACCGCTGTTGCTCGAAGTGCTCCAGCTGCGCGAGGTCTGATAACTGTACGTGTGAGCGGCGGTCTGACCGATCCACTGCGAGATTTCCTGAGCGGTACGGAAGTCGTTGGTGCCGCAAAACAGGCTGGCGACAGTCGCCTTAAAGTCGTCTGCCTTGGACTTCGGAAAGCACAGCTCGATCTGACTGGCGCTCTGGAAAAGAAAAAACAGCCGAATTCCGAAAGAGCGGCCGAAGACGAGAGCGTTATATAACGCGTCGACCTCGGAGGAGAGCGTAGCCGCTTCGTCCAAATAAAACCGAATGCGTCGCTGCCTCGATTCACCGGCCTGGAAGATCATGTTGATCAGAGATGTGATCAGAATTCGTTGAAGCCCGACGAGCTCGCGTATGCGGTCGACGGGTAAGCAAAGATAAATGGACATGTTGCCGCGCAAAAGCTGCGTTGGGTCGAACGTGGTTCGCGCCAACGTTGCGGCCACGGGTAGCGAGTCGAGAAAATCAAGCTGGGTGCCGACCACGGTCATCGTGCTGGAACGGGTTTTGCCCTGAAAGTTGCGTAGCTGTCCGGCCATGCGGGAGAGAATGCCCTGAAACTCCGGAGCGTCTCGCATGGCCCGGACTGCCTGCTTTAGGGCAACAGGGCTGCACAAAATGTCGCGGACGCTATTGAGCGTTGCCTGTTCGGGTTGGGCCTTGGCAAAGAGAAAAAGAATGATGGCCTGGACGAAGATTTGGGCGGCATTGTCCCAGAATGGCTCGGTAGCATTGGGGTTTCGGACGATCAGCGCGTTCGCCAGCCGCCTTGCGTCGTCCACCGCGAGCGGTGAGGTCACGTCCGTGAGTGACAATGGGTTGAAGCCTTGGGCGGGAAATTGCGAGCTACGCGCGATGTTATAGGGATCGATGCGGACGATCTCGTGGTGGAGGCATCGAGCGCGGTATTCGGCTGTTTTTTCAAAGAGTTCCCCTTTCGGGTCAAGCACGACAGCCGACGATACGTCGTTGAGGTTGAGCAGATTGGGAATGACATAGGCCGTGGATTTTCCACTTCCCGACGCACCGAATGCCGCTAGGTGGGGGATTCCGTGATCGGGTAACCGGACCACGATTGGGGGCGCTGGCCCGATCCGCAGTCGTGCAAACTCCAGGGCGCGTTCGGAAGATCGCGGCCGCCACAGCAACAGGGCACAAAGGATTTGCTTGATGCTGGGAGGGTCGACGACACCCATGTTGCCAAGGATCAAGCCACGGCTGTTTAACATTCCGGCCCGCATCAAATCGTAGAATCCGGCCCAATGGGCGGTGCCGTGCGCTGTGGAAAGGGCCGGTGTGCGACGCGACCGCTTCCACGCCACTGCCGCCAGCAAAAACAATCCGATCAAAGGGGCCGAAAACAACAGATAAAGATAAACCGCCGCGAATGCGGCAAGCATGATGACGTACAGCGCGCGCAACACCAGCGCATTGAAAAAACGGAGCATGATTGAGTCTTCCTTACGTGTGAAGGTTTGCGGGGAAAAAGAGACGGCCAGACGCGCTGCGGTCGCCGCGGCGTGCTGGCCAGCCTGGATCGGCTATCTGTGGCGGGGACGCACGCTTCGAGCGGCCCGATCGACGAGGGCCGCGATCGTGGTGCGCAGTGCCGGCACTTTGAGCCACAGGGCGTAGGTGCCGACCGCCGTCAACGCCAACAGCATCAGCAGGCGGGAAATCATCCACATGATCCCTTCCGTGACCGGGCGGACGACATTAGTACCAACGCTGTCCAGGGCTGCGGTCGTCACGGTGGCTCCGGCGTTCAGTACGGCATCCGGGTTTTTCAGCAACATGGTAATTCCGACGCCGGCCGCCACGCTGGCCTTGTTTTTCCAAAGCCAGTCGACCAAGGCATCGCCTCGATTGCCGACGAGTTTTAGAATCGGCTCGGCGTGACCGGACTGGGCAAGCTCTTGTTCCAGCATGACCAGTCGCCGACCGTTGCGCGGAGAAACCTTGACCAAGGCTTGTGCGGCATCATCTCCAAAATGATTGATGAGACCTGCCGCCGAATCGCCGTAGCGAACTACGGCGCTCAGTGCATTGTCAGTGCAACGCGAGGCAGCAAGCCCGGCTTTGCGGGCCAGTTGTTCGGCCGATTCGCGAGCCGCCTTGGCCGTTGTCTTGCGGACAATGGTTTCCGCGGCTTCCCCGGTTGCTTTCTTGGCGGCGGTCTCAGCCGCTTCGCGGGTTGCTTTGCGGCCGAGCCGTTCCGAGAGATACTCGGCCCCCTCCTTGGCGACGTTGGTGGCGACGCCGGCTTGGACGCTAGGGGCAATGAACGAAACAACGATCACGAGTAGCAGAATAGCGGTCTTCATAAGGTTACTCCGATTGCTTCAGCCACGACTTGTCGCCGGGCCGCCGAACGCTGACGGCCCAGTTCTTCCAAATAGGTACGGGTGGGGGCGAGGACCGAGTCGCGGACCTCGAACAGTTTGCCCCGCAATTGTTTGACGAGTTGCTCCTGCGGAGCTGTGACTTCTTGCACGACGTAATCGACGCCCAGGCCCACAAGGATTCCGACGCCAAAAGTCATGAATCCGCTGGCGGTGCCGGAACCGAGTATGCCGACGCTGGTGAGGGCTTGCGTAGCGACCTGGGTCAAGACTTCCCCGGCCAGGAAGCTGCCGATCTCGCGGGCAATTGCACCAGGCAGGTCCCCGGCGGCTGTGGTTTGCGCAGCCTCGACAATACCGGCCAACCGCTCGTGAATCTGGTCGATCGTCGGCAGCGACACTCCGACATCAGAGAAACGGGTATCCGTGTCGGTCTGGAGTGCGACGAGGAGATGGTTGTCAGCCGCGTCAAGCTCTTGCTGGTACGTGGCAATTACGCTCGCCAGCAGGTCGCGCACTTCTTGCTCAGAGAACACGATTTGCTTGAACTGCCCTGCGATGTACGCATCGAAGTCGGCACGGCTGGCGATCACGAGCTTGTATTTTGCCGTCCAGCTCAGCGCATCGTCTGCGAATCGATGAACTCGGCCCTCGGCGATCAGCGTCTCGAAGAAGCGATCAACCTGCTTGAGCTGGCGATCTACGGCCTTCGTGGTTTCATCGTCGGCGGTCGCGAGGTGTGGCTGGGCCGCCTCCCAGGCTTGTTGCGGGCTCAGGCGCGAAACAATGGCAACGGGCGGTCCGCTCGTGCCGCTCGTGAAATACAACGACGCTGCCGCCAGCATGGTCGTGATTAGGCCAAAGACGGCCAACAAATGAAGAAGGGTACTCCGATTTTGCATAACACCATCTCCGTTTGGACAGGATAACGAAACCCGGCCGTACCAACGTGCGCATGCCTGCGGCGTTAGTCAACGACGATGAGGTTACACCGGAGAGGTCTGCGCTCAGTGCGCAGTGCGCAAAAAAACCGGGTGGCGTCTTCGCGAACGCCACCCGGCTGCCGCAAGTCACTTTTTGCCAATTGCTCTCTCAGTGACGCTGAGCGCTGTCACGCGATATATGGCCATCCATGACGGTATCCTTCGCCGAAAGACTGTTGTGATTTTCCGGCGGTAGGCTCATATCTGCGGAATCCGCCAATGTCCCCCATTCCTCAAGTTTCTCGGCGGACATCGGCTCCAACCAATAGGACAGCGGTTTTCCTCGATACAGGAATTTGTCCGGCATTAAACTTGCTCCAAAAAATTTCACGAATCTCGGTGTGACAAGGTGAATGACCCATGTCTCCACGAGAATCAGGGGTCTCGCTTTTGTGATATATGCATCTTTTCGTGGTTTGCTTCAAACGCGACCTGCCACGTGAAGTGTCGTTGCGCCAACAACGGCACGAAATGAAGGAGAAATGGCAGGCTGTCATCCATTGGGCAGGTCCACTTAGTGATCTGCGTGCGCAGCTCCGGGTCACCATCGGCGATAGTGAGTGCATCATCCAGAATCCATCGTAGCCGCCTTTGAAATCTTCGTTGTCCTGCCGCCGGGCGAAGGTCGTGCGGATATTTTTTGATCCAATAGATCATCTCATCGATGTGCTGGTGATCTGAGTTGAATGCAGACATCAACACGGCGTCGAGGGGTGATACGTCCGTGGACGGGATGTCAAACGAACGGTACGCTTGCTCGTCCTCGCTCTTTAGAAAGGCTGGCAAAAAGCGACGTCGAAACTCTCGCTCAACAGGTATGAGCGCCAGGGCAGGCAAAAGAGGGGACCTCACAATGAGATCGAAGTCAGGGAGTCGCTCACGATTGATCCGTAGCAGCGCCACAAAGTGGTCGAATGTGAGGCGATTGGCTTCCCATTGCCGGATTATGGTCGCGGTCAGAACTCCAAGGTCCCGTGCCGCTTCGGACCGGTTTTCTTCTGTGATATCGAACAGATCGAACTGCTTTACTTGCCGGATGACACCTATGGCATATTCCTTTCGGAATGTGGTTTTTAGGTGTGACTGGCATTTTTGGTGGCTCTCAAGTAGCTTTCCGGCAAGTTCTTGACCTCGGTCCGCCAATTCTACTAGGTACTGCGGTACCTTTGGCGAGAGCGGCTTTAAGACGGAAGGGCCGACGGACGGTTTTGAAACCGTATCGTCAGGCGACAATGACTGATCGTGCAATTCAAGCACGTAGGCGTTCTGCCACAGTCTTAGATGCGTTCGTAGTAACGGGTCCCGTTCGTCGATCTCGGAAATATGTATCATCTATGCACCTGCGTCTTATTGAAGAACACCCTCTCAGTCCGTCCGGACATCTTGGTAGCTTTTGCGTCGGTATCGCTTCGAGAGCCGTGGACAGGATTATGGATGGGGGAGCGCGTGCACCGCGGGCGGATTTAGATGAGCGCATGGCAAGGTCATCCGTGAAAAGGTCTGTGTTGGCCACAACGATCCCTATTTGAGATTAGTTATAGCGGACGTTGAATCAAGACCTTTGCGCCTGGCGCACCGGAAGACGACGACCATACGCCGAAAGGATGCAAAGCCATCCGCAGGCAGTAGTTACATGGCATAGCTCCTCGCTGCATGTACTCGAAAGCGATCGAGGCGACAGCTACATCGGGCAAGGCGTTGTTATCGCGTTCGGCCTCGATGGGTCGGAATTCGATCAACCTCCAATTTCCACTCGGGATGCAGCTCGATGATTTTTTGTCGCATCCGATGCAGTGCTTGTCGATCAACGGCGGCTGAAATTGCCGTGTCCTCGGTGCAAGGGAGGCCTGCTTGTGAGAACACTTCGTTGGAAGATCGAATGATCTTGTTCAGTTCGATCCTCGTGAGCACTCCGGCTTCAATTTTTTCATCAAGAAACTGCATGATGGCGTTGGATTCGTCACGGAGCCGGAGTCGTTCCGCTTTCCAATAATCGACGCTGCTTGAATCAGCCGGTTGCTCTTCGTCCATGACAACTGGACTGGCATTTTTCACGTTTGAAGTCAAGCAATAGTTCGGTCGCTCGACTGAGTGCCGAATGCGCGGCTTTGAATGATTGGTCAACTCGGCTCTCTTGTCTCGACAGAGCGCGACGCGCAATGGCGGCTCCACCGGATCGACAATAATACGGTCGCGATGACGCTCAGGACGAAGCGTCAGAAAAACAATGCCCCGATGCTGCAGCGCGGGGGCGAACCGGTTGACTGTGAATCGAACGCAGTGTCGAGCAGTCGATTCGGCAAGATCAATCATCGCAAGGAGTCCGTCATGATCTCCACATTTTTGATTCAGTTGGCCGTTGCGATCCTGGCAGCGGTCCTCACGGGTTGCCCCGTGGCACCCTGAGCGTCAGGAACCCCAGGAGGTGTGGGAGTAATCGCTCCCACGCCTCCTCTGTCATTGCAGCTGTCGTGTCCTTGAAGGAGCGCGCGGCGCACAGGTAAGTGAACGGGTCTGTTTAGAATTCGATCGCGATCACGCTCAGGACGAGGCGCGAGAGCACAGAGCCCTGATGCTGCAGCGCGGGGCAAACCGGCGGACTGTGAGTCAACCTATCACGTTGAGCAGTCGGACGGCCAAGGTCATCCAGAATAAGGAATTCGTGCCATGTTTGAAGCCATCGTGGCGGCCATCATCGCCACCATCGTGCAAGCATTTCTCGGTGGGTAGGCGTTCTACCCAAGTTGACGGCCGGCATCGCGTGCGCACCGCGCTGCCGATCGTCTGTATCACCCCTTCGGTAATCTCGGCTGAGGAGCCGTATCATGACGAGTTTTGTCTTTTTTTTGATGTGGGTGGTGAGAACCATCTTCATCGGCAGCGCCGTGCTGCCCCCGATTCTGTTGTGAGTTGCATTTGATTTACGACGGGGAGGCTGGAGCATTGCGAACCAGCCTCCCCGTTTTCGTTTTTTCAAGGAGTCTTTTCATGAAGCTAAAAAGTATCACGATCGGCGAATGTTTCCCCGATCCCGACCAGCCGCGCCGGGAATTTGACGAAACGCACCATCAGAATCTTGTGGCTAGCCTGCGAACCGACGGACTGTTGCAGCCGATCATAGTGGTTGCCATTCCAGCCGGCTTTCAAATTGTCGACGGCGAGTGCCGCTGGCGCGCGGCGCCGGAGGCGGGGTTGACGGAACTGGCGGCCGTTGTCCTTAATGCCGCACCGCCGCCTGGCGAGCTCCTCAAGCTGCAATTGAAACTCGATTGCTTGAGGCAGAAATTGACACCGCTGGAACGAGGCTTGGCCTACCAGAAACTCATCGAGCAAGAACAATGCAGCCAGCGGACCTTGGCGCAAATGCTGCACGTCAGCGATGCAACGGTGACCGCTTGCCTGTCCATCCTTAAGCTGCCGCCGGAAATCCAATCGCGAGTCAACGCCGGTGAAGTGCCGCTCAGCAGCGCCTACACGATTGCCCGAGCCCCCGATCGCGCCACTCAATTCGAGTTGGCCGAACAAGCCGCCACTGGCGCTGTTACCCGCGACGCCCTGCAACGGCGCCTCCGGAAAAAGGCGGGCGGATTGAAAGCCAAGCGAGTTTCGTGTGCCCTCAAGGACCACACCGTAACCGTCTGTGGCCAACACAAGATGGACCTGGATACGTTGCTTGCAGTCTTGGAGGGCTTGGTTCGCGACGCGCGACGCGCACGTGTCGAGGGACTCGACGTTCTAACCTGGAGTAGGGTTCTACGCGACCGTGCAAAGGCCGCAATGGCAACGAGCGGCACGGCTACTTAAGAATCACGATTGGAGTTGTTTCCTTTTTCTTGAGCTTGGAGTCGATTATGGATCAGTCACAAAATGACAAATACGGACAAGGTGCATTGCCAGCCATCCTCCGGGTTGGCTTAAAAGAACTGGCCCAAATTGTGCCGGCGTTTCCCGACAGCGTGAAGCCGATTGAAGAACCTGGTTTGCCGGGGAATCTGACGCCGCAAGAAGTAGTACAACAGAAGCACGGCCGAGAGCGTGAACCCGAACTTGAGATGTAACCATTGGAGCTCATTCTGGTGCGCTTTGTGGATGTGAGCGCCACACAGTCAATCTGATCTCCGCGACGGCTGGAATCCGTCGCGGAGATATTCTTGAAATCGGGTGAGGACATCATGTCGATTTTGGTGGAACAGAATGTCGTCGAGCGTCTGGCGAACATCGAGAGTCGTTTGGATCAGCTCCTCGATGGAAAGCAGCAACGTGAAAGTTATTCGGTCGAGCAGTTCGCCGAACGGGTCGGTCTCGATCCGTGGACCATTCGGGAATATTGCCGGCACGGACGGATTCGGGCGACTAAAAAAGCGAGCGGTCGCGGCCGACACAAAGCCTGGGCGATCAGCCACGCCGAGTTGCGCCGTTACGAAAGCGAAGGACTGCTCTCTATCCGAAAACCGAACGGATAGCCCGTTGCTCGACCGCCGGATACAGGTGGGTATAGCGTCGGCGTTGCTCCTCCGTCGTGTGCCCGACCCAGCTATCGATCAGCCGTTGATCGGTGCCTTTCATCACGCACGCCGAAATAAAGCTGTGCCGCAGCACATGGTAGCCTCGCATCACTTTCCACGGACTCTTCTTCAGCACGCAGCGGAAGTGATGATGCGCCTCGCAGGGGGTGAGCGGAGCAGGCTTCGAGCGCTCCTTGCGGCTACGTGCCACACGTACCGATTGGCAAAACAGCAAACTTCCGCCGGGATGGTTGGCCAGCCAACCCTTGAGGACTTCGCCCAAGAAGGGCGATAGGGGCACGCGGCGGGTGGTTCGCTTGCCTCGGACGCGCTTTCGTTCCCGCACTAGCACGGTCTTGCCTACGAGGTCGATGTCGCCGACTTCTGCTCGTAGCAGTTCCGATCTTCGGGCACCCGTATGGGCGGCAAAACAGAACATCGGATACAGGAAAGCGTGGCTGGCCTGCTGTTGGACGTGGTTGAGCAGTTCTCGGATTTCGGTAACGGTCAGAAACAGGCAGGGCCACATATCCTTGGGTTTGGCACCCGATGCGATCCGGCGGAGGATTTCGGCTCGGGTCATGAAGGGGGGCTTTTCGTCTGTTTTGGGGAATCGTAGCCCCGCGGCCGGGAATCGGCCCGACAGGTAGTCCATGCGGACGCCCCAATTCCAGGCCGTGCGAAGCGAGACGATCTCCTTGAAAATCGTAGCGGCTCCGATCGGTTTTTTGCGGTAGCGATCTTTGGCACGCCGGTCGACATGCTTTTGCAACTCAGCCAGGGTCAATTCGGCAACCGGGTACCGGTCGCCATAAGTCCGCTTGAGGTGCTTGAAATGTCCCTTGATGCCGTACACCGTCGAGGCCTCCAGGGACGGCGCGTTGCTGGCCAGGTAGTGCTCAGTGAAATCGCCCAGGAACCACTGTCGTCGAGCCTGGGGGGAGCCGTTGTCGTTGGTGGCCGGCGGGTGGCCGTCGAAGCGGAGGAAGGTTTCGATGTCGCAGCCCGTCGGCAGCGCGAGCAGCCGTTGCTTCAGACGCATCAAGAGATATTCGGCCTGGGCCAGCTTGGCTTCGGCTTCGGACGGTTCGACTTTCCCAATCGTGAACACACAGCGCTTGCCGTGCCAGACGAAGAGAACGCGAAAGCTGTTGCCGCGTTGTTGCAGCGTGGCCATATGATGCCTCCAGAGGAGAGCAACATGAACGCCATGTCACTGCGGCGACTGTACCAAATCTGTACCATCGCTCCGTGCGCAGGGCGCAGGCTGTGCAGGCGGAGTCGTCGCAACTGCACAGTCAGAAAGGAGTACCGAAGGTGGGACTTGAACCCACACGCCCTTGCGGGCACTGGATTTTGAGTCCAGCGCGGTAGGGATCGCAGGCTGGAAGTGGAGCAGAGTCACACATCGTTCAGCCGCCGGTCAGTAATCAGGTCAGGAATGGTGTGGAAAATATCCCACTCTGTGCTATATATGGACGAAGAATCGCCGTGTTTTCCGAGGTTTTTGAACGGGGAAGAGTTTCTCTTAATCAGAGGGTTGTTGGTTCAAGTCCAACAGGGAGCATTAGTTACGGCGACACTTTTCTAGTTGTTCGCCGTGCGTGCGCCGAAAGGGATAATGTTCACGGCCGCACGCTTCGCCGTTTCCGTGGCTTTGGCGTAGACGTTCATCGTCATCGTCAACGTGCTGTGGCCCAGAATCTCTTGAACGGCTTTGGGGTTCGCCCCGTTCTCAAGCGCTAACGTCGTGAACGTCACCCGGAGCGAATGAAGATCAATGCTCCCGCCCCGTTTGCCGTCCGCGATGGCAGCCCGCTTGCAGCACGTATAGAAGCGGGTCAACAGGTTGTTGCGGTGCGGGCTGCCTACCTTGTTCAAAAAGACGTGAGCCGACTTTCCGGCCGACTTTTGAAGCTTGCGGAGAATGGCAGCCATCCCGTCGTCTAGTGGGATCGTGCGCGACTTACGCGACTTCGCGACCCCAGCCCGAATCGTGACTTCGGCACGTTGTAAGTCAACGTCTTTCCAGGTCAACTCGACAAGCTCTTCCTTCCGAATGCCCGATGACATAAGCATTCGCCAGACGGGCTTGAGATAATCCGGGGTGACTTCAAGTAGGCGAAGTAGCTCGGCTGCCGTGAGCGAACGACGTTGCTTCGCGGGGTCATCAACCTTTAAGGGCTTGAGCCCGGCAATTTGATTGCTGCCGATCAACTTCCACTCGACCCCCTTGTTGAGCATGTTGCGCAACGTGGCGACTTCTAGGTTGATGGTGCGCGGCCCGGCTTCTCTTTGGTTGCGGAACTCGATTGCGTACTGTGACGTTATCTGGCGGACATTCTTGACGGGGTTGAATTCTTCAAATCGCCTCAAGTGTCGTTTGTATTCGTCTGGGCGACGTAGCGATTGATCGACCCACTTCAAGAATTTCGACTTTAGATCGGCATAGGGATAGTCATTGTCAATCAAGCCGAAGTCGGCTTTGTCGGCCCTTGCTTTCAAATCATTCAAAATCTCGACAGCCGCGCCGAAGTCGGTTGATAGACGCTTGCGGACTTCGCGGCCGTTGACCTTGAATCGCGAGTAATAGACTCCATCCCGCTCCCAAAGTCCCTGGATTTTTCTACGCCGCACGTCCTCGCCCTCCCCGAACCTTGATGCTTGAAGCTTGGATGACGGAATCAAGCTCCCTCTTGTCGATAATGATTCGCCCGCGAACGGGTCGCAAGGCAGTTACCTTACCCGTGGAAATCATTCGACGAATGGACGCGACGGATAGGCTGGCATACTCCGCAGAATCCTTGATCGTGAGGAATCGCGGGTCGGGTTGCTTGCCCGGTTCATCGGGTTTGACAAGCTCAAGCCCGACACGGGATGCCCCAAGTGCCTTGGCTTTCGCGAGCAACGATTCTAGGTCGTCGGTCTTTAGTTTCATGGTGCTTTCTCTTGAAAATAACGGGCCGTTCGTGGCCCGGCATGTTCCAACTACTGCGGACGCTTGCCAACGAGTTTTGCGGCACACGTACCGCAGACGTGGATTTGCTCGCCACGCTCGTTGCCAAGCACGGTCACGTCAATCATCGGAGCTTGGCAGTAGTCGCATAGCTCTTGCTCGACATAGACGCTTCCGCCGCAATTGCATTTGTCACCCGTGTACTTTTTTCGTTTCATGGTTGAAGTCTCCGGGGTTAGGCGGCTAGACGGGTCCAATGCCGACGAACCGGTTGCGCGACCAACTTTCCATCGACCATCAATCCAATTGGCTTGCCGTTCTCGACTACCACGTTGCCCCAAAGCGTGTGATAGTTCGCCACGTCGGCCATTCGCTGGGCTAGCTCGGGATCGGCGTCCCCGTCCCACTTCACACTCGCCCACAATGCCAGTTGCGAGAATTCGCGGCAGAGGCGTTGGGCCAAGTCGCGAGATGCGTCAATGACCATGACGCCGTATTTCGCGTCGGAGTGCTCGGCAAGAATCTTGCAATTCCAGCCGTAGAGATAGTTGCGGAATCCGATCCACTCCGGGTCACGTTGCTTGGGTTTGCGCGATCCAACAACAACGTAACGTCAACGTCTTCCAGGTAGGTCATCGACCACGGCCGGTCTTGATCGTATTCCGTCGGCCATCCCCTTCGATTGCCATTGCTTCGCCAGCCGATCCCATTTCTTCGCCATTTGACTACACTCCGAAAACGAAAAAGCCTGCGACGGCAATATCCGGCGCAGGCCCAATGCCTATCGAATTGTCGGCTCCCTGATGCTTTTCACGGGGGTAGTCAAACCCCGTGTTCCGTGCATCGACTTCTTCTTGCACCGGCCGTTGGAACACCCAACACGCCGTACAATTGCAATCCTATCCTACGTTTTGGGTTGAGGCTGCCGGATCGGTAAGATTTCCTGCCTGAATTCTCGAAATGCGCTCAAGTCGCACCGATTATGCGGATTCTAATTGCTTGACAATGCCTATCTTGACCGCTAGTATCTGAGGCGATGATGAACGAGTCATCGGCAACGAGTAATTGCCCGATGCACTCTACCCGCAACCGTCGATCCCGCCCACTAAAGCAACGGCTTCTCTGTGCCGTTCTTGCGGTTGCGCACGCCGTCACGGTGATGGGATTCCCGGTGCCATCGTTAGCCGGTGAGCAAGACAGCACCCCTTATATCTGTCGTGGGCATCAGTGTGGCTGCCGTTCGGCCCAGCAATGCTGGAACAACTGCTGCTGCTTCACGCGCGAGCAGCGGATTGCATGGGCGACGGCAAACCACGTAACACCACCGGAATACTTCGTTCAGAGTGCCGAACCGCCAACGAAGAAGCGATCTTGCTGTGAGCAGCACGAACACTGCCACGAAATCCCCGTTCCAGCGAAGGCAGACCCACACGATCATTCGCCAGCGGTCAATGCGCCGAAGTGTCGCGGAGTTGCGACACTTTGGTTGGCAACCGGAGCGATGACACCACCTCCTAGTCCAGTTCAATGGGCTTACGAATGGGTTGTCGTGGGGTCGGTGAATGCAGCCTATTACTGCACGTCTGAAATCTGCTCCCTTCCGGCAGTTCCGCCGCCGCGAGCCTAAAGCCCGTCGTCATTTTCACTGGCGGTAGTGCTGCGCTTCCATTAATTGGCATCTCACGCGCTCACGTCGTTTCCTGATGACTCGTTCATCATCAAAACGATTGTTGGGAGTGGCGTGGGCGCGTAAGAGCGCCATGCAATCTAGGTGCCTTGTACAGCGCTGGTGAAACCAGGCTTCGACAATGTGAGAACGAACCCGCGCGGGGATCGTCGGGGCTCGATGACGTAACACCATCGGCTGGGATCAAGTGTGACCTGCTCCGAATGGCATCGAGGATTTCATAACGACGGTTTGAGCAAACGACCCTGAACCGGCACACTTTGCCGGCTAGACCTACCGTCGGTCCTTTTTTTATGGCACCTAAACTGACTCCGAAACTACAAATCACATTGCAAGTAAACCGAGGCTTTACGCTCGTGGAACTTCTGGTCGTGATTGCCATCATCGGAGTCTTGATCGGTCTTTTGCTGCCGGCGGTGCAAGCCTCGCGGGAGGCTGCCCGGCGGGCACATTGCATGAACAACATGAAGCAACTCGGACTCGCAATCCAAATGTTTGCCAACGATCACAATGGTCGTTTTCCATTTACCGTCCATGCTGACACCGCAACCCTCAAGCACCAGTCCTGGGTGTTCACGCTGGCACCATACATGGAGAGCGTTGACGCAATCCGAATCTGCCAGGATGACCAAACCGGAGAAGACCGATACAAGAGCGTGCCGCCCGGAACCTCCTACGTCATCAGCGAATTTGTTTCCAACCCCAAGGTTAAGGGGAGTGTGACCAACATCAATAAGTGTCAGCAGACAAGCAAGCTGCTGATGATCTTCGAGGGTTCGGAGCAGCGGTTGCCGGTCGATGACATCACGCTTGAACACGTTCACTGCTCGATTTGGTATCAGCCACTCAAAATTGCCAATGGCGTGGTGTGGGACTACATGATTGCCGAGATTGCACCCGACCGTCACACCCACACCGCGAACTATTTGTACGCCGACGGACACGTAGAAACGATTGCCGAAGAAACGATTTCTTCGTGGGTTCAGCAAGACATCGCCAACGGCACGAACTTTGCGCAGCCCGTAAAGTAATTCAGTCTCTCTAAGTGGAGTAACGCTAGCCAACCAACATCACGTCAGAATGTGCTAGCAAATTCGTCGCTCAGTTTTTGGCGACATACTCCGCCTTTTTCAAAGAGAGACTTCCTATGAGACGATTGTTTTTCGTCGCGCTTTTTGTTGTGGCATCGACCACCGGGAGCCAGGCATTCGCGCATGGCTTTCGGATCGACATCGTTGGCAACAAGCTGGTGCTTAACTCCGATGATCCAACTGCGGGCTCCAATTCAATCTACAAGGTTCAAGCCCTTTTGGGTCCAGCCGCATTTAGAAGTACGGATCACCCCGGATTCGACGTGGAGAGCGGCTTTTCCAGCGGTGAGTCCATCAGCTTCGATGTTCTAGGTCCGCTTTGGTATTCAACAGGTGGTGCGCCCGTTCATTCCCTGGCGGGAGTCAACATGGTCATTACGCCCCAGGACATCACGATTCCCGGTTCGGTGACTGTCACGGGAACCTCTGGCGTCCAGACGGGGTTTTTGATTGGAGTCTTCGATGGGTCAGCGCTTGGAGCGTATGAACATCAGAACAACTACGAAATTGACGTTCCGGGTGGCGTTCCAATCGGAGCCTATGCGCTTGCCATGCGACTAACCGGCACTAACGCTGCCCATCAGGCGTTCTTGCCGTCCGATCCCTTCGTAGCTGTGTTCAACAATGGCTTAGCGATTGGCGGGTTCCCCGCCGTCGCCAATCAACTCTATACGGCAGCATTGCCAGTGCCCGAGCCATCTAGCCTCGTGCTCGCGGTGCTAGCCGGAATTGGGTTGCTCGCCGTTGGCCGTCGATCACGGCATGGCAAGTCTTAACTGCATTGTTCGATTGCAAGATTCTTGATTCAGAAATCCACTTTTTGGAGATACATCTAATGACGATTCGGAACCTTTTGATGTTGATGCTCGTGATTTCCCCCGCAACGGTCTGGGCTCACGGGATACAGATGACCTTTCACGTAAATGCCTCTAACAAGTTTGAATCGGACGCTCGCGCCTATTACAGCCCGATCCCCGATCCAGTTGACCATCACGACACGGTGTTTCTGCCGGGCACGTACACGATCACTGGTCAGCCGGCACAAAGCGCCCTTCAATTCACAGCGTCACCCGCGCCCTCCAATCCGCCAGCATCAAACGGATTGGCGATAGGTTCGACGTATGGATTCGACCTTGTGGGGCCACTGCTGTTTTGGGATCCCGTGTTGGGAATAACCCCCACGAATGTCACCGCCACCGTGGTTCGCAGTGGGGCGGGGTTTCTCGTGGACAAAAACACGACGCTCCTCACTGGCGGGAATCTGACCACACTGGCAGGTCCGTACAACGGCACTACGGGTTTTCACAACTCCACGACGGTCAACATTCCCGTGGGCTCCCCTGTCGGTTTGTACGCCATCGGATATGACCTACGGGCCACGAACTCGACGACCTACGGTACGTCGAACACGTTCTACGCCATCGGCACCAATGGCCTATCGGACGCTGACTTCTATCGCGGGATTCAAGCACTGAATGCTATCGGCGTACCGGAACCGTCGTCAGTTATCTTGCTTGCGGCGGGATCAATTGCGCTTGTCTGCTACGGCTGGCGCAAGCGTAGACATCGCGGACATTGTTAGTCTTGTGTTGCCGGCGCACGCCCAGACTTGGCTGGGCGTGCTCTGCCGGCATTGAGGCAGTTTTTCCCCGGAGCGGAGTGCAGATAGGGCAGCGATTCGCGTGCCGAAAGCCGGCCGTTGCCGAAACCGAATCTGACCCTCCCGGATCAAGACTCAATCAATCGAGCATTTTGCAACCCGCTCCCTAGCTTCGGGCAAGCAAGTCCCGTGCTGCCACGTCCGCAATCAAGTGTGCGTAGATCGACGTAGTATGCAGAGATGAATGGCCAGCAGCACGGCGAACGCTGTTGGCATCAATGCCAGCCGCAAGAGCTAGGCTAACGAACGTGTGTCGGCCGTAGTGAATGGTGACGTGTCTCTCGGCTCCCAAGCATTTGCAAGCCGTTTGGAATCGCTTGCGTGCGCCTTGTCGCGTTAGAGGGCTCCCCGTGCCCGTGGCAATGAACGGATCGGCAGCCGTGGCCCCGTGCTCGATTCGCTGTTGCTTCCACGCTTTGAGGGCTTCGATTGCGGGAGGGTGCCAAATAGGCACCGTTCGCGGCTTGTGACCTTTGGCGATTTCCTTACGCACTCGGATTGTCGGGTGCTCGCTCAAATCCACGTCGCCCAGCAAGAGCCCAGATAGCTCGCTAGCCCGTAGCCCGGCAAACGTGGCCAGAGCGAATAGGGTTTGATTGGCTCGCGACGTGGGGAACCGCTTGGCTTTGCGTGCCAAGTCAGCCCAGACGGCGGCTACTTCGCTCTTCGTTAGAACCTTGGACGAATCAAGCTCGCTGGTCATCGGTGCTGCCTTTTTGGGTCAGAGTCAAGCCTTTTCCTAAAACCTAGTTCGGATCGGTGCCCGAACAAGGCGGATTCGTATCCATTTCGTAGGAAATGGAAACGATTGGGTGGGACTCGGCCGATTGTGCCGGAAGCGCGTTGCACGCGGGATTTGCCGGTTGTCCGGGTGGTCCGGCTGGCCGGCGCAACCCGCGTAATCGTCAAAATCCCAACCGCGAGGCACCCCCCAACCGTGAGTGCGAGATTCAGCGGATTCCGAGAGGCGAAAACCAGAGCCCTTATTTGATGATTGGCGCGCGCGCTCCCTTACCGCGTGATGGGAGCGCGCGCGCTATACAGGGAACTGAGGTCCGACGAACCCCAAAGAACCTCGGATCAAGACTCAAGCCGCCCAGTCTTGCTTAGGTAGGCTAGCCGGCCGTTCAAACGAGCGTGGCAACGGCCCGAGCTTGTAGCCGTCTTCGTCAAACAGCCCGTCCGTGGGTGGCATCGGGTCGTCATGCTGACGACCGCCAGTATGGTAGCTGGGCCACGTCCGGTCGATTTCAGGTTTGGCTTGGACTTGCTTTGCCTTGCCCGGACGGCGGCGCACGATTTTCCGGGGCTTCTTACCTGACAGCCGCTCAACCTCCCGGCCAACCCGAACGATGATTTTCTTGACCGAGCGACGGTCCAATCCTAGCTCTTTGCCAATCTCGGCATCGGTCCACCCGGCCGCAGCGTATTCGACCGTCTTTTTATCTTGCGGTTGCGTGCAAGCTTTTTCGGTTATCGTGCCCTCTTCGGCATCGATGACGTTATCTAGTGGCGTCTGGTAGTCAACTAGGTAGCGACCAAACGAGCGGTCAATCATTGACTCGATTCGTTCCTCTTGGTCGATCCGTTTCCATAGCTCGTTTGCTGTCCGAAACTCGGCAACTACGTCCCGTTTGTTGGGTAGCTGTAGATCGTCTAGTGCTGGACATTCATTGGTCAGTACCGCCTTGCGTCTGTCGCGAAGCGCTCTGGCCCGTTCCAACGAGGTCTCGGCTCGCGTCTGCACGTCTGACGTGCCATGTTGGGCGGCCCGACGTTCAACGGCCGCGACATCAACAGTAATGTCATTATTCTTCCGCCGATCTTCGATACGGCTTGCAAGTCGATTTCCTTCGCAACCGCTCTTAATGTTGATGGCCTGGCTTTTGAACAAGTAGACCGCACCCCGTTGCATCGCCTCTTGATTGTCCGCGAAGCAACGCTTCCGTCGTCGGGCGACGACGGTATGCAGCAAGCGACTAAGACTCAAGATCATCGTTTCCCGGTCATAAGGTTCGGTGGGGTCGATGATTGAGCGGGTCAGCGCACTAAGGCGAATGTATGCCTGTTCGTCGTCAGATATATCGACAAGCTCTTCGGGCCATTCCACGTCGTTCGCGGACGGGGCCAGATTCGGCTCAAGCCAGCCAAAGCTGTAGATATGGTCCCCCAGGATCAAGGAACGGTGGTACGGGGACACCTTGCGCGTGAACGCCACGGCGAGCGGGAGCCAAGCGGCCGGGAGGCTCGTTCTGAGCGATTCCGTGCGGGCGAGCAAATCGTAAATCTCAGATTCTTTTTCCATGCCCCGCCTATTGGGCAATCCCCGTGCCCGAATCGAGCCACGGGCTTGTTTCCCGAGTTTCTATGAAATTCGCTCTCCGTCCCCCGCGTGCGTTTGAAAATCTTTGAGGCGTTTTTGCATCACCATGTACATAAGGGGCACCGGGGCGTGGATACAGATATAGCCGATTAGAGTCCACCGAACCCGAGAGGCCCTTGAGCCGTTTGAGCGACACCTGCAAACGGTGCAGGCTCTTCTGGTTGATTGGCCAGCCCATGATTTGCAGCAGTTGCCAGGGCATAAACCGCACAATGTCCGAAGTGAATTCCTGTTGCTTGGCCAAGAGCAGCAGGGCAATCAGGATGTCGTGATCCCCTGCCGTGGGCAGGCCAATGCGCGAAGGACTTTCCAGGGTCACGTTTTGCCGGGTGCCATCCGGCCGGTGAATCACGAACTCCGCGAAATCGCATTGTTCGCCATTTTCTCCTTTTCGCTGTTGAAACGTCGCGGTGCCGATCGGCCAGTCGGCCAGCGTGAGATGGTCCTTGCCGAACCGTGGTCGGACTGCGGACTGGGCTGCCGTTGAAGATCGGTCGAGGGTCAAGAACAGCAAAGGCAGACAAATAAAGAACACACACGGCGACAGGCGTCGCCGGTTTGTGTGGGTACGTTTGCAGACAACAAACGTTTACGCTTCCTTATAGGGCAATTCGCGTAAGGGATCAGTTTTAGAATCGCGTAGCGGATCAGCTTTCTGGGGCCCAGAATTCGCGTAAGGGATCGGTTTGAATACTGACCTCTTACGCGAAACTGCCGATCCGCGAGAGCATGACCGAACGCGATATCGAGACGATCGTGCAACGCGGCCTGGAGAAGTTCCCCGACGAACGGCCCCGCATCATCAGCGACAATGGCCCGCAGTTCATCGCCAAGGATTTTAAGGAGTTCATACGGCTGACGGGCACGACGCACGTGCGCACCAGTCCCTACCATCCGCAGAGCAACGGCAAGCTGGAACGTTGGCACGGCACGCTCAAGGGCGAGCGGTTCCGCCTGGCGGCGCCAGAAACGCTGGACGAGGCGCGACGCGTGGTGGCTTCGTTTGTGGCGCACTACAATGACGTGCGTCTGCACAGCGCGATCGGCTACATCACGCCGGCCGACAAGCTGGCCGGGCTGGAGCACGCGATCTTCGCCGAGCGCGATCGCAAGCTCGAATCGGCTCGCGCGTTGCGTCGGCAATCGCGGCGTTCCGTGCCCGAGACGTTGTCAACCGCTTGCGAAACGGAACGCAGAGAAAGGCTAGCGGGAGTCCAGGGGGCCGGCAATGAGGCCCCTTGGTCGCCCGAGCCGTTGACCATCACAAATTAACCAAGCCCGCCGAGGGCGAAACTCAACAACCCCAACTCGCTAACACCACCGTCCCGAAATTCCGATTCACGCTGAACCAAGACATACCGAACGACGACTCCTTCTTCAGTCGAGCTCAGCGGTCCGTCCCGCACGACTTCGATCTCGATTTGTTCTCGGCTGCGCTGGATCGTTCTGAATTGATAGAAGAGCGGCAGTTCCTCGGGACGGTCTCCAGCATTAAAAATCGGCCATCGGCGCTGGCCGTCTGGCATTGTGAGTAGATTGCGCTGGCGTCCCAAAATCCGTTTCAGCACCGGCAGGCCTCGTCCGCACGGGCAACAATCGCCGACCTCGGCATAATCGCCGATGTCGTACCGTAACAGCGGCATGGCGAAATTGTGCAATGTCGTGATGACGACCCGGCCGATCTCGCCCGGCTGGCACGGCCCTCCCGATTCGTTCAGGATCTCAACGAGCAGGTTCTCGGATTGAATGTGGTAATGTTCGTGCTCAGGGCACTGAAGCGCGATATAGCCCACTTCCTGGGAGCTGTACATGTCCACGACCTTGATGCCCAAAACCCGCTCGCAGGTCGCTCGACACTCGGGCTCCAGGATCTCCCCAAACGTGCACAACTCCCGCAAGTTCGTCAGCCGCCAGCCCTCTCGTTCAGCGAGTTGCACGATTGCCAACAGCGCCGAGGGGTAACCCAGTATGTAGCCGGGATTCACGCGTACCAGCCACCGCGCTTGCTCCTCGATCGTGCTGTTCACGTTTAAAACAAAAGCCGGGCCGGTCGCTAAGGTGCCTGAGGTTTGCACACCCCAATTGTCGACTCGCTGACCATCGGGCGGATTAGCCTCTTGGTCGCCCGTATACTTGATGGCCGCAAACGGCTGGCTGAAATCGCGGCGGTGCCAGAAATGGTCGCGCAGCGTCAACGCTTGCCAAAAAAACTCGGTCAGAGCAGTCCCAAGGGTCACGACAGGTTGGCTGGTCGATCCGCCGGTGGTCGAACTCGTGGGGCGACCGTGTAACTGCGGAATTTGCGTGCTGTGCAGTTGGGCTCCTGAGGTCTGGATGGAGCGCCGCGTCAATAAGGGTACTTCTTGCCACCGCTCGGGCGAGGCGATTTGTACCGGATCGAGTTTCAAATCGTCGAACTGGCGATGGTAAAATGGGACCGTCTGATAGGCATGCTGTACTACATGGGCCAGTTGGCGAAACTGTTGTAGTGTCAATTCTTCCGCCGTGCACCATTGGGTCTGCTCCAACTGAAACAGCATCCCCAACAGGCCGGCGGAGTAGGGCTGGGAAATGGCAGGCCAAGCGATCTCGGGGAGTGAGGAAACGAAGAGAGCCATGCGAATCAACCTCTTGGGTAAGCGTCCGGCCGCGTTGTAGCTATAGGTTTGCACGCCGCCAACGCAATTGGCTGATTTATCCCAATGGCGAGCGTCGCTGGCCCGTGTTGGGAGAAGACGACCGCCCCGACGAATTTCCGCCGGCGTATAAATTTCAATTGGTGCAGCGAACCCGCGAGGAAATCGACGTCCACGTTGTGCGTCATGCCGACTTCACCGCGGACGAGGAACGGGTCGTCAAGCGCCACATCCAGCAGACCCTAGGCTATCCATTCAAGATCACTTTGCTTCGAGTCGATGCGATTCCGCGCAATCCGACCGGAAAATCCGAAGACTTCATTTCGCTGGCGCAATAGTATAGTGTGGAGAACGGATTTGAATTCGATACGCGTATGAGCCAAGTAGTTCGTTCTGGATGCTGTCGCGGTCACACGAAATACCAACGAGGCAATGCACGGAAGACACCTACCGTACTTTGGTTACACTGGCACACGCCTAGCTCGCAATCGCTTTTGTCAGTCGACTTTATCTCAAGAACGGCCAAAGTGGCAGCAACCACAGAACGAACAATGTCACGCCGGTGATACCAATGACGAGTCCAAAGAGAGCAAAACTCCGCATCGGCCCAAGAATCGCACCGACCGCCGTACAAGTGCTCACCGACATCAATACAAACAGCATCGAATCCAGCAGCAGGCCATGTTGGAGAATGGCGCCGGAAAAGAATATCACCTTTGCCAAGCCCATCGACGCACTCGCTAAAGTCAGCGAGCCCATCAATCGAATCACTGTAAATCGCACGCAGAAGCGGCTGGACGTCCTGTTCATGATGTTCACACGATGACCGACGCCGCCACAAATTGTCGCGATGGCGTGAAGCACGCAGCTGCCGATTGCAGCCGTCTATGACTCGCTTGCCGAGGTGAGGAAAGTCACGGCGGCACGCAGTGCACGCAGAATACTCGACGATGAAACGGCTCGGACCAGCGGAAAATGGCGATGCAACCATCGCTAATTATCCACTTTGAGGCCCTTGATATATATATTGGGGTGAGAGGTCTCGCTAAGATTCCAATTAAAATCGCGCAGCTGAAACTTGTAGCACCAGTTGCGGCTAAGCATATTGTAAAACTTATATCCCTCCTGATTCGCGATTACGTCGGCGCTCGATATCACTCCTGAACTCATCAAACCAAAGTATCCAAACGTAACTGAATCACCGTCAACAAACATTTTTGAGAGCGTCCGATACTTGATATTCATCTCTGCGCCGCGCGGATATGAAATCCCGCCTTCGATTCCAAATGGCATATGGTCCGCACCTTCCATCCAAAGTGAATAATCATCCCGGTCTTCGGCCGTCTTTAAAATGCCCTGCGCCGTGCCGGAGTAGAGCCAGTACCCTTGTTGGAAGAAGTGGCCCCACTTGTCAGCCCCCATTAGGGCCGAATAGATCTGAATCGTCGGTGCAATCATATGATTTGCTGTAGCTTGGTTGTAATAAGCCGGCGCAAGGCCGTTCATTCCAACTGTATTCCGGCCATACTTCGAACTCGCAAACGGCACGCGATGAAGCTGTCCTTGTGCCGAATCAAGCGTCTCGATCCAGGCTTCAATTTCAGTCAATTCAGAAATCCCGAGGACCCCGGTGCCCGGCTTGTTGACGCCAAGCTGCTTGTATACTTCAGCTGGAAGCATCGAAACAAGTTCGTCGGTACTGCGGTTTGAATATCGTGAACGCAGAGCCCTGCGAGAACGATCGATGGCGGCATTAACATGCTCCTCGAGGACCGATGAAATATCGCGCAGGCCAGGATTAACGCTGGCACGGTCGTCGGCTTCGCGCAAACCTGTAGGATCAATCGCATTCGTCGGACTGTTGTTCACGTAGCGGTACAGGTTGGCGTCATTTCCGCCAAACCCGATCGGATCTTCGCTCGTCCACCGTGCCAACTGCGGGTCGTACCAGCGCTCTCGATTATATTGCAAGCCCGTGGAGACGTCCAACTCGCGGCCGGTGTACAGGTAGCGCGTGTAGGCCGCCTGGCCGGTCAGCAGTTTGCCGAACGAATCGTACGTGTAGTGGGCCACGGTGACGCCGTTATTGCCGACGAGGTCGCGGGTTGTGTTCTGGTTGTCGGTCAAAAACCACAACACTTCGAAAACCGGGTTCGAGCTCAAGGCGTCTTCCTGCGCAAACACCTGATCCACGGCGTTGCCGTCGAGGTAGCGAAAGGTCGGTGTACCCAGTCGTTAATTCTTGCCGCTTGCTGACAGTTTATGAGCGGAGGAATGGGCCTCCTCGGAACAGGTAGTGGACCAGGGACTGCAGGCGCTGTCCCAGGTCCGGTGCTTCGCCGACCGTCGGCGAAGCAATTTCTTCTGGCTTAGCTATTGTACCCGCGCCAGCAGTCGTGTGCGCGCTGGCTGGCGAAGCATGAGGCGCTTTTGGCTCGGCCGACGTGGCAGCGCTCGGCGCGCTGGCGGCCGATGCGGCGTGAACGCGCGGGCCGCGGCTGCGGCGCGGATGAATGCGCAACAGGTCGTGGGCCACCAGCGCATCACGCACCGCGCGACGATCCACGGCGGCCGCCGGGTAGTGCGTGAGCACGGCATCGGGCGCGAACTCCCATTGGGCGCGGACGACTGTGCGACGTTCGCACACCGCGTCCCAAAACGCTTCTCGCTCCATGGGCGTGAGCGGCGTGCGCTCATCCCACAACTGGCGGGCAGTCGGGCCTTGCCAGCCTTGGGGGTGCGCCAGTTCGTTGGCTAATTGGTGTGCGATTTCCGCATCGCCGCAAGTTGGTCCGGCTGGCCGCTGGCGATGCTGGGCGACCGCCTCTTGATAGCCGGCCAACTGGCCATTGGCCCGTTCGACGCCGCCGTTGTACTGCGGATGACGTTTGGGAGAGTATAAGGGGATGACGCGATGCTCGCGCAACAGGCTTTTGGTTTCATCCGCTTTGAACTGCCCGCCGTTATCGGTCTTCATGACCAGTGGCGGACCGTGCTCGGCGATCAGTTCGGCGTAAATGGCTTGTACCTCGGCGGCCGTCGCTTCGATCAGTGGCTGCCAGGCCAATTGATAGCCGCTGCCGAGGTCCTTGATTGACAAGATCCAACCATAGCGACCTTCCAGCGGCTCCCGCCGTTCTTTAAAATCCGCGGCCCAGACCGCTCCCGGGCGGCGCCACTCCAGGCGACTTTGATGGCGTTGGGCGCGGCGCCGTGCCAACCGCCGGAACCGACGCAGGATCTCAGCCACGTCGACGCGACGCAGATGGGGGAAGGCCGCCCGCACGGCGACTAGCGGCGTGCTCGCGCCGCGCTCTTTCAAGAACCGATACACTAGGTTGCGTTCTTTGCGCAAGGCGCACTGCGGCGGTCGACCACACGGAACGCCGAGCGATGCATCTCCTGCCTGCCGCCAGCGGCGGACCGTGCGCTCCGAGAGCGTCAACTGGCGAGTAACCTCAATGACTGGCACGCCGCAAGTGGCGACAGCTTGGCAGGCTGCCACCACCTGGCAACGGGCCGACTGCTTCGCCGCGCGGCGGTCGAGGTGCTGGCGTTGGATCTGACGACGCTTCACAGACCACCTCTTCACTTCGGGCGATTCCGCCGCGCCAACGCCCGCGATGGCGTTTTTTTGGGCGCCATCGCCCGCGCCACCACGTGTGGCAGCGTACGGACCAACTCGGCTTGCACTTCCACAGCGGCAGCGCGGGCTGTGAGCTCTTGCATGCGCTGCCGCAATAACCGGACTTCCTCGGCCGAGAGGGCCGGCTCTTCTTTGCGAGGTCGTCCCGGCGTGCGCGGCTCCAACAGGCCAATCGACTCGTGTAGCCAGGCAGTCCGCTGCTCGAAGAACCGTGACTGCGAGATGCCCAGTTGTTGGCACACTTCATCCACGCTGACTTCGCCAGACAGCGTTTCCAAAAACGCTTTCAAGCGTGATTTGGCGTGCTGTGAGCCAGCCAACGTATCGACCAATTCGGCCCCCTGCGGCTTACGTCCTAACCGCGTCATGCTGACGTCTCCTCGGATTGGAAGGTAGGCGGCGCTCCCGCCTAGACGTATGCCGCGTCGGGAGCGCCGCGAATCAAATGACCAACTCAACCACTCACGGCTGCGGCCGCTTCCGCCATACCGCTCTCGGACTCCTCGCAGCCATCGTTGTGACGCAAGCCACGAACGACTTGCAAGGCCCGCACACTGGCGCACCGGGGGCGACGCCGTTTCGTACTACCGGTCTGCTTTTCCTCCTTGCCTTTGACCGGTGGCTTGACGGCCGCCGGCGCCGGAAGCCCCAGCGAGCGCTCGGCCATGCGAACCAACGCCTGCTGTCGATCGCACTCGCGCTTCAGCCGCCGGTTCTCACGCTCCAAGGCTGCTAGTTGCCGCGTTAGGTTCACCCGCGGCCCCCGCAGCGCCGGCTCGCAGGCGCTCAGCAGTCCAGTCAGGGCCCGCCGCTCCAACTGATAATACCGCGGCAAACTTGTTCCCAGCGCCTGAGCTGCTTCGCTCGGCCGCCGCACACCGGCCAGCACTTCTAAAATGGCCGCTGCCCGACGTCGCGCCGGTGATGTCCCCGTGGGCGGAGCAGGCCCCTGCCGCCGGGCCCGCGAACGTTTTTCCTGGGTACTGCTGACGCCGCTCATACGCCACCTTCCTCTCCGTCCGGTGGCTGGATCTGCGGGCGCCAGGCGTCCTGCTCGGCCGAGGTGCTGGCATCTGCCAGGGGCGGCACACTTTCGGGCCATGCCACGCCGGGCGGCTGGTCGCAGGCCTCATCCCGACTCTCCGGCGCACCGTGTGGACAGAGTGGTGCGGGCAGCGGTTCTTCAGGAGCCGCCGGCCCCACCAATTCGACCTCTTGGCGTGGCTGGCCGGCGCGGGTCAAGAACACGCGCTCGCCTTCGGCATGCACACTGAACGGCTGACCGGCCACTTGGCCTGTCATATAAAATGGCGCGCGTGGCGTGCCCTGCCGCGACAGTTCCAGCGCATTCGACGCGACCCGCTCTCGAAGGGTTGACAGCACCGTCGGCGCGGCATGGAAGAACCGATCGGCCGGCGTCACGCCTTCCAATCCCTGATGCGGGCGCTGGAAGTTGTAATGGTCAATGAACAGGCCAATCCGCCGGCGCACGTCCTCCAGGTCAAGGAACACCGCCCGTTGCAAGCATTCGCGCCACAGCGTACCCCAAAACCGTTCGACCTTCCCGAGGGTTTGCGGATGCTTGGGACGCGAGACGACCTGGCGAATGCCCTGCTGTTCGAGCTCGCGGCTGAACTGACTCTTACCTCGCCAGGTGACGTACTGCGGACCGTTGTCCGTGAGGATCTCTTCCGGCAGGCCATACGAGGCAATCGCCGAACGCAGCACTTCCAGCACCAACGCGCTGCTGGCGCTGGCGTGCAGGCCATAGCCGACGATGAATCGACTGTGGTCATCCATAAAGCCGACCAGGTGCAGCCGCCGGTTCTGCCGTTTGAGCACAAACGTGAACAGGTCGGTCTGCCAGAGCTGATTCGGCCGCGCCCGTTCAAACCGCCGCATCTTGTCGGGATGCGGCCGGGTAACACGTTCTTCCAGTTGATAACCGGCCTCGTGCAAGACGCGAGCCACGGCCCCAGGACTGGCCGCCATTGCCGGGCCGCGAACGAGCTCATCGCTAATCCGCTGGCAGCCCCACTCGGGATGGGCCTGCTTGAGCATCACAATCGTGCGCCGGGTAACCTCGGACAGCTTGCTGCCCGTCTTGGCTCCCCGCGGTCGCTCAGCCAGGCCCGCGGGGCCATGCTCGGCGAACCGCTTCTTCCATAGATATAAGGTGTGCTTCGATAAGCCCACCAACGGCGCAAAGTCACCGGCCGGCAACCCGCTTCGTTGCCACGTGTCCAAAATCAGCAACCGTTCGTGCGGCAAGAATGCCAGCCGTACTTCGTCGGGCTTGACCAACCCTCGGCCCTTCGGCTTGCCGTTCCAACCCAGCGGTCGGCGCGACAACTCGACGCCGGAGGAGAATCCCGGCTCTCTTGTGCCCCTTGGCACGGTCGCTTGGGTCGGTCCGGACGACCGGGTCTCAGGTTCTTTGCGCGGTTCCGGCGACTCGTCGGCATCAACGACGGACTGGCCTTCCTGGTCAACACCTGGAAGCGGTTCGAGCAACTCGGCCTGCGTCGCATCCTCGCCGTCCCAACTCTCGACGGCGTCATCGGAATACTCGGCAGCACTGCTATCGCTGTCGGCAGCGATCTCTTGGACCCCTTCGGGCAGCCCTCCAAGTTCGGACCCCTGATTCTCTTCGTCACCTTCTCGCGAAGCCCACGGACGATACCAATTCGCTGACATCTTGCACTTCTCCTGCGGCCAAGCCGCTGAATGAGGAGAAGGCCCTTACTCCACTGATTTACGCATTGCTAGCGGCCAAGATTTTGGGAAAGGGCACAGACGAGATTGTGGGATAACCGTCAGTAGAATTCCCCGGAGGGGACATCGAGAGCATCCGGCGCTCCTCGAACACTTCTAGACGACAGGTTCGCTGGAAATCTAGCTTCGCGGGTCGACGGTGATGTCGTAATGGAATTTCGATCATTTCCAGCTCTCCCTAATCGGAATGAAAACGATGGTCTTGGGTGAATCTGCGCCCTCGTCAAATTAACTGACCTGGAAAGAATGTGGGTCGCAATCGCTAAGTGCGCGCACCAGAAGCGCGGATTAGCGCAAATCGCAGAGGCACAGCCTCCGGCCGTGCTGCCCCCCGGATGAACTCCGAGCAAGAAGGCCTCTTCCTGCTCAACTCGATGCAGTAAAAACGGCCATACGTGCGGTGGTTATACATCGCTCAAAAGAACATCGCAAGAAAATTCCAGCAGCGTTAGCAAGAATGCTCGAGGCCGGATCCTAATGTTCCCGAGAATCAATATCGATACATGTGTCTTGGTTCAGCGTGAATCGGAATTTCGGGACGGTGGTGTTAGCGAGTTGGGGTTGTTGAGTTTCGCCCTCGGCGGGCTTGGTTAATTTGTGATGGTCAACGGCTCGGGCGACCAAGGGGCCTCATTGCCGGCCCCCTGGACTCCCGCTAGCCTTTCTCTGCGTTCCGTTTCGCAAGCGGTTGACAACGTCTCGGGCACGGAACGCCGCGATTGCCGACGCAACGCGCGAGCCGATTCGAGCTTGCGATCGCGCTCGGCGAAGATCGCGTGCTCCAGCCCGGCCAGCTTGTCGGCCGGCGTGATGTAGCCGATCGCGCTGTGCAGACGCACGTCATTGTAGTGCGCCACAAACGAAGCCACCACGCGTCGCGCCTCGTCCAGCGTTTCTGGCGCCGCCAGGCGGAACCGCTCGCCCTTGAGCGTGCCGTGCCAACGTTCCAGCTTGCCGTTGCTCTGCGGATGGTAGGGACTGGTGCGCACGTGCGTCGTGCCCGTCAGCCGTATGAACTCCTTAAAATCCTTGGCGATGAACTGCGGGCCATTGTCGCTGATGATGCGGGGCCGTTCGTCGGGGAACTTCTCCAGGCCGCGTTGCACGATCGTCTCGATATCGCGTTCGGTCATGCTCTCGCGGATCTCCCAGTGCACGATGAACCGGCTGTAGCCATCCAACAGGGAGCAGAGATAGTAGAACGTGCCGCCCAGGTTGAGATACGAGACGTCGACATGCCAATGCTCATGCGCCCCCAGGGGCTGCACGAATCCCGTCCCTTTTTTCGAGGGTTTTTGCCACTTTCGATCGAGTCGGCCCGCTTGCTTGAGCACGCGATACACGCTGGATGGGCTGACTGCCACCACGTCGTCGTCCAGCATCATGAACGCCAGTCTCCGATAGCCTTCCAACGGATATTGATCGTGATAGTCCAAGATCGCCTGCTTCTCCCAGGCCGCCAGCCAGCCGTCGCGCGGCGCACGGCCATTGTGTTGGTTGGGCTGGCCGTAGCGCTTCTGCCACTGGTGGAACTTGCTAGTGGCCAACTCCAGCCAGCCAAGCAATCGCCTCGCCGGCAGCTCGGCCCGAGCGGTCCAGCGCTTCACGTAATCGACCACGGCGTCGCGCGTGTCGTGGGGAACCCAGTTGCCTTTCAGAGTTCCCCACTGGCTTTTTTTGCGCGGACGTTCTCCTCCATCAGCTCGCTGATGACTTCGTTCTTCTGGGCCAGCTTGAGCTCCTTCTGCGCCAGCGTCGATTCGAGCTTCTCAATCTTTCGATCCTTGGCGCTCTCGGCGCTGGCCTTGCGACCCGTCTTGCGCTCGAAGATGCTCGCGCCGTGCTCAAACAGTTGCGCCTGCCAGTAATAGACCTGGCTTGGCTGCAGACCATGCTGATCGCAGAGATCCGAAATAGGCACCTTCTCCACCAGGTACCGCCGCAGAATAGCCAACTTCTCTGGCCCCGCTACCGACTTGCGCTCGCGACTCATGGAATCCTCCAGGTTCAAGGGTTATGCTAACCCCAACACCCGGAAATTCCAGTTCCATCTGAAGCAAGACATATCTGCGCTTGGCTGTTTACGATCAACGATCCAATGAGCCACAAAGTTTTCATAAGTTATGGTCGCTCTGACGCTCAGGAGTTCGTCGAACGCTTATCCTCGGATCTAAGGAACAACGGGCAGGATCATGTATGGATCGACACAGAGAAGATCGAGAAAGGTGGGTTGTGGGAAGTTCGCATTGAACAAGGCATCCGCAGTTCGAGGATTATTGCCGCCGTCATGACCAAAAGATCGCTAGAAGAAGGCAGCGTTTGCAGAGATGAGGTCGTGTTCGCTCTTAACGAAGGCAAGGAGATCATTCCCTTGCGCGTAGATCCTGATCCGAACCTGAAACCGAGCTTATTGCTGGCGCACCGCAATTGGATCGACTTCACTGCGAACTATGAGGAGGGCCTTGCCGTCCTCTTGCGCTATCTGTCCGGCGACAAAGCCGCTCTACGGGAACCGCTGTTGCCGACGATCACTGGTGTTGTTCCGCTGGATTTTGGAGTTGAGATCGCGCGGTACTTTGCTGGCTTTGTGGGACGACGGTGGCTTTGCATCGCGTTGAATGCGTGGCTTGCAAGCAACACCGGAAAGCGCACGTTTGTCATTGTTGCAGAACCGGGCGCGGGCAAGAGTTCAATTGCAGCATGGCTGAGCCAAACGCGAACGGATGTTGTTGGGATCCATTTCTGTTCGGATCGAAACGCCCGTTCGCTCAATCCTTACGAATTTGTCGCCTCGACAATTGGACAACTTCACGCCCGATTGCCAGGGTTCGCGGAGGCGGTAGAGAATCGTTATCCACAGATCAGACGGCCGACTGCTGGGAACGCGTTTCGTGAGTTGATCGTGGAGGCGACGCGCGGGATGAAACCACTCGACGAACCTCGATTTGTAATCCTCGATTCGCTCGATGAGGCTGCAACCCAGAACGGCGAGACCGTGTTGGATGTGCTTGTTGAGCAAACACCCGACCTCCCTCCTTGGTTGCGTTTCGTATGCACGACTCGTCCAGAAGCTGCTGTCCTCGAAAGAATCCAAGGGCTACAACGTTTTGACATTGACACGACATCGGTCAACAACTCGGAAGATTTGAGGCAGTACGTCCACACTCGATTACATAGCCAAACGCTGTCAGAGCATGTTGCTGTTGACTCTCTTGCGTTCGAGGAAAAGATCGAGATTGTGGCGGCGGGTAATTTTCTTTGTGCGCGCTTGGTGCTGGACTCCCTCCAAGAAGGATCAATGTCGATCGCCGATTTGGGTCAACTCAGTTCGGGACTCGCAGATTTCTATGGGCGCGCCTTCCGAAGGCAGTTCACAGACACAGAAAGATATCGCCTCGCTTATGCGCCTCTGCTTCGAGTGTTGACGGCGGCACGTGCACCGCTGCCTCTGTCTGTGCTTGAACAGGTCTGTGCCATCGACAATGAAACCCTGCACGTGTATCTGCGCGATCTTCAGGGCTACCTGCGGATCACGCGGGATGATGAAGTCTCAGTCTTTACACTCTTTCATAAATCCATCGCGGATTGGTTGACTACTGCGGAGCAGGCTGGCGATTACTTTGTCAATATTCGCGACGGACACGAGCGCCTAGTGAATATCGGGTGGGGTCAATACAAGGCGGGCCATTCAAACATGTCGAAGTATTTCGTGGATCACTTGCCCGCGCATTTGGCGGAGTCAGGCCGCTGGGACGATTTGTTAACACTGGCTTTCGATGCTGACCTTGGACTCTTTTCCAGATGGATTGGCCGGGGAGAGTGCGACGACGGCTTGGCTTGCTTGGAAGGGTTGGTCGAGCACCTCGATAAAGAACAAAACAATAGCGTCACCGCCGCGGGACTTGCCACTCAAATTGCACGTATTCACAGCCTGCGTGGCAACTACCAGGATGCTGAGCGCTACTTGGATTACGCGCTACAACGGACTTCTTGGTTGCGGGGACGACGCGAGCGAGCGATCGCGCTGCACGAGTTGGGGTCGCTTCACCTCTATCGTTCAAGTTCATACTATGAGCATTCGACAAGCGCTTATCGGGCCGCGCTGAGGTTGTGTAAATTCGGGTTCCCGATCCATCATGACGAAGCAGCGGCCAATCTCGTTGGCCTCGCGACGGTGGCCCAGGAAACTTTTAGCTTCTCGAAAGTCATCCGATTGGCCTCACGCGCCCTTCGTCACGCAAGGAAAGCAAACGATGCTGAACATTTGATTGCGGCTGTACGGTTGCTGGCTTTTGCCTATCGAAGCTTAGGCAACTATTCGGAAGCGGGCGCTCACATCGCAATGGCCATTAAGACGTGCAACAGTCTCAATCTTCCGGTTGAACTATCGCGGCTGCTCCTACTCAGAGGGTGGCTCCAATACGATCAGGCAGCTCTGAGACACGAGGATCCGCATGAAGCGGTACATAGTTTTCAGGAAGGTCTTTGTGTTGCGGAAAGAATTCACAACTACTACTGCATCGTCGAGGCCAAACTCAGCTTAGGTTGGTGTGCACTAATTTGTGGTAACGTTGCCACGGGAGGTAATATGTTGAAGCAGGTAGGCGACCTCTTAATCAAAGACAGACATTACGGGCTGTGGGCAGGGCATGCACTTGGTTTGGCCGTGGAAAAGCATCGGCAAGGAAACTTTCAGGATACAGCGTCGGCCTATCAGAAAGTTGTGGAGTATTCTAACGCCTACAATCTAAATACGTGGACTTATCGTGCCATGATAGGTCTTGGGTCGGTGCAGTGGCATTCAGGCAAACGCGACAACGCGACGCTTACTTGGAACCAAGCGACCGCAACCGCTGCCACAATTTCTTCCGCCAGGCAAGCACTGGCTCAAGCAAGCATCGATATTTGCCGAGCTAATCCGGATGCGGCGCCTCGCTAGCGGGCGCCAGAAACATTTCATTGGGGGCGAGCCACCGACGGAGTCGGCTTCGAGTGCGCGTAGGCGAGTGTACGGGAGATAGTCGCTGCCTGCAACGCGCGAAATCCTTTCCATTCGCGTGGATTATTTGTTAGTGTCCTCGCCGACGTAGAAGCCATTCGAGGATATTCACACGAGACGCGATAGCTCGGTCGCCAACGAGACCGCTACAGTGTCACATTGTGCCGTGTGGGAGTGGTCTGTGCGGAGTCATTGAGGGCTGTCCTATCGCAGCCGTGGACGCTGCACAGTGCTTGAGAGCCTGGCTCCTGAGGTACGGCTCTCAGGTGAGCCACTGGAATATTGGGCGGGACTTCGGAAGTGTGCCGATTCGAGCGCGCGACGAACCTCCTCCTTCCGAGCCTTCCGTCTTTGGATGAAAAAATAAGCCGTCACTGCAACCACTAGCAGGAAACCAACAACGATACTGATGCTAAGTGCCATTTGCAGAATATCAGATTTCTTGATGCCACTAGCTCGACGATCCTCTGGCTGTTGCGATCCTGAAATGACGAATGACTGTGCTTGAGGAGAGACTGGAACGGCGCGCAGCTTCGGGATGAAGAGTAGAGTTGCCGTCGGGAACTGATTCCGCATCGTTAGAGTCAGTATCACTTATCGCTGGCGAAGCGGCATCGGTTGCGGCATTGTCGTTGGGCCGAGAAGGGTCAAGCGACTCGCCTTCGGAAGCCGGACTTTGTAGGTCAGCCAAGTATTGCTTGTCCTTGGCGGACAGGCGCGAGATTAGCACTTTGACTTTGCGCCCATCGCTTTTTTCGAGCAACACTAAATCCGAAGTGTATTCAACAAGCTTCGCTTGTTTCTGATATCGGCCAGTTGAATCCGTCCAGGTGCGAATCTCAGGCGCGACGGTGTAAACATGTAAGACCACGGCAGCCAACAACATGCACGAGGACATCGCCAAGATCCTCCAAACGCAGTGAAACAATGCGGACGAGGGTCCATGCAAGCGTATCTGTACCAATAGCCAATGTCAATCTTCTTCCCGACCGCCTCAGGGCCGTGTGTGGTCGTCGCAAACTAGCAGGCCGTTGAACTTGTGCGGTTTAATGACACAGGCGCGAGTGAAGGTGGCCGCGGATCATTCAGAGCCAACAACGCGAGGGGCGAACTCAGATCGCGAATGCTGGCTCCTTCAACGCGCCACACAGCGAATATGAGAAGATAAGGAGACGAGGCAGCATCTCCTTCCTTCTGCAAGCCTCGTGGCGTGCCCATGCCGAACAACTTGCGCATGATCAACCCCAGGTTGCGCGCCGCGACCTGAAGCAGATAGGCTCCGACGGCGAGGGCCAGGTTGCGACGAGTTTGGCCCGATCATAAAGGTTCGGGTGGCGGGGCCGCCGTTCACCGTTGGCCCCTCTGCGGCCAGGATCGACGTCTGAGTTAGAGGCTCCAGTTGTATTTACCTGAAGTAGGTGTTGAGCCGAACTCCCGACGACGGCTGCCAATACCTGTGCTGTGGCGAGGCAGACCGCCGCGAATTATTGGCGGTCCTAAAAAGGTACGCTAGCACCACTCTGCGCCGCTCCTCGGCCGGCCGTGAAGTCGTGGCTTGCCAACCCGTGTCGCGCTAGCCCACTCGGAAGATGGCTGCGCACAGTTGGAAGCGACACTGGATCGACACCTTCCGATGCTTGGCGCATGTACTGCGGCGGCGTCCAACCACGCCTCCCGACTGGAGTACGGAATTGCTGGCCGAATTCTCGTTCCTGGCACATTCGTAGGTGGCCCGCTTCTTGGGCGAAATTGCCGACCCGACGAACAATGTCACGGACGCCAAAAAGGCCGCCGAGGCCAACCACTAGCGCCGCCGAATCGATGGTCGCTTGCCTCCGCCAGTGTGGCTTGCTTGTCCCGACTCTGGTGCATTGCTCTCTTCAATATGGAAGCCCGCGGAAGCGGCAAAGTCGGGATACATTCTGACTTGGCCCCGGTCCTTGTCTTGGTTCTCTCTGGACAACTTCGCGAACGCTTGCAGGCAGTCGTGTTGTTTTTCTGAATCGCAACGGACGGGATCAAATGACCACTGATTGCGGAAATGAAATTCCATCCAGCCCGTGTGCTCCATCTCAGCCATGATTTCATTCCGTTCCTCAAGTAAATCTTTGACTCCGTCGGATGTGGCTTGATCGTCCGAATCGTTCTTTACCAACTTGAGTCCGGCCACTTTGAGAACGTCCGGCATGCGCCGCGCGGCGGCGATGTTGCTCTCCTGCATTTCGAGGTCCAAGGCCCGATAGTCTTCTTTGACGCGCTCATGAAACGCGTGTCCGCTGCGCGTCACGTGTTTGACAAACGCCGCGTGAATATAGGGCGCCACCACTTCCGCCATGCGTTGAAACTCCAGGTCTTGTTCCAATAGCCGACGAAATGCGCCTGCATCGACGTGCAAATCGAGAATCTCGTCCGGGGGAATATGCGAAGGCATCAGCCGTCGACCACCGCTGCGCACCTTAACGTACTCCAGCAACTTCTCCATCGACCGGGCACCATGCTTATATTCAGGTACTTCCAAAAGCGCCGTGAGCAGCGCCGGGTCGATCTGCATGATCTCATCGTCCTTCAGCCTCAACTGTGCGCGTAGCAACAATGCCCGCCGTAGAGAATGGCCGGTGTCGGTGGCATTGGTGACATAACAATCGTCGATCCAGTTCCGCTCCTTGCGCGAATTGGGGCCGGACACGTTGAGATGGGCGGTCAAACGGCTCTTGAAATCCGGGCCCTTTTGTTCGCGAAATCGCTGCTGCTCATCTGACAACCGCTTCCGGTTGTCCGTTGAAAGCGAATCGGCTTGCTCGGAGGACAATTCCGGGGGTCCAAAACTGGCAAAGTCATAGCTCGTGCCTCCGGCAAAGACGAAGATGCACTTGCCGATCGGATGCGTCATTTGTCCTTCCAAAAACTTACCGTCCTGCATCGGTGCGAGCACTTTCGCAAGCCAGTGCAATCCTTTGGCATCGAATTCGTCCCATAACACGAACGGCGTCTTTCCTTCCAGCACCTTGTCGCGAATTTGGTGAAACGCCCCGATCAGCACGGAATCGTCGTCGATACTTAATTGGGAAAGGTTGAACTCTAATATCGGCGGATTGTCCAGCACGGCTTTGGCGAGCTGCTTGACGCCGAATGATTTGCCCGCGCCAGGCTGACCGAACACGCCCAGCGAAAGCGGCCGATCCGCCTTCGCATTGGCACGATAGTCCTGCACCAGTTGACGGATCGTGCGCAGGTTCTCGATCTCGCCCCGGTCCACGGTTCGCAGATCGCCAATGCTCAGGTAGGGAACGCCTGATAGCTTGCGAAGTCCGAATTGCGCCACGAGGCGCGCCTGGCCCAATGTCAGTGCCGCACGTCCCAGCGGCCGATGCGGGCTCCCCTCCAAAATTCGCCAAACCGGCTGCTCTGGGCGAGAGGCGTCACCCGGCGACTGCGGTTTGCCAAGTCCGGGCGTGACGTTTTTGGGCACGGCCACATGATCGAAGACGAATTCAGGCGTGGGCAAGGGCTTTGACCCGCCGGTCTCCATCGACAGGTTGTCCAACAACTCACAAGCGATCTGCCTAAGGGGCAAATCGGGACCGTCTTGGGCGGTGGCGCAGCCATGGCCGCAGAGCAACAACCGTCGAACCGCCCGCAAACCGGCCCGAATTCCGTCGGTCAGGCTGGCTGTCTCCGAGTCCGATTGTTCACAACGGCAGGATCCCTGCGAGTCGGCTTTTTGCGATTCCACGGACTTCTCTGCTCTCATGGGCGGCAATCGCGACACAATGCCCGCGACAAAGCACGAAGTCTTTCCGACGACGTCGCCATCAATCCGCCCGGCCCAGTCCCCCTCCTGGCTCGTCGGATCGAAAATCAAATGCACGCACGGATCGCCCGGTTTGCGTCCATCGACGAGCGCGGCACCGTCGGCGCCAAAGAGCACGATCAAATAGCGACACGCGGCAAGCTGCCGCAACGCCGGCGATTCTCCCAAAGCTTTGGTCAAGTCCAACGCGGTTCGCTCCCAGGACATCTCGCGGCTGATGAGCGCCGATTCGCACCGTAGATCTTCTGCTGAAACGACGACGACCATGCGGTCTTGAAGCGGCGCGCCTTGCTGCGCCGGATCATCCGGTCTGCCGGATCGCGAAGATGGAACCGGGCTCTTCGTCAACTTCAACCATAGATCGCCACTGGCCATTGGCGCCGACATCTTGAGAACAATCCATTCCGGAGCGGCGCCCGCGCCATCGCGTAGCAACGATGGCCACGCGTGGGCGGATCGGCGATCGCGGAAGTCGGCCCCTGCGTCGTCTAGCACCCAAACGGAGTATTTCCGATGCAATACTTCCTCGACCGCCGCCCGCTCGAAAAACCGCTGGTGCTTGTAGTCATCGTGTCGCCGCGATCCATATCCCACCGTCTGCTTGATCCGCCAGACTTTCGGCTTCTTGTTGGATTGCTCGTCTCGCGGGCTCGGATCGGCGGCGCACGGACTGCACACTGCTCCGGTTTGCAGATGTGCGTAGGTCGTGAGCGCTTCGCTGGAAATTAATTCCTGATCGCTTAATCCAAATGCCGGGATCCCGTCGTGAAAGGGGACGTGGTTTTCAATCGCACGTCGGCGTTCATCGGAAATCGGCTTTGGCTCCTGGCCCTTTCTCTTTGCGTCGTTGTCGGCGGCGCTTTGCGCTTCCTCGATATGTTTGTCCCGCCAGGCCGCCTGCGCGGCACCGCACTGCTGGTGGTACGCCTCGAGCAGCGCGTGCAACAGATGTGCCCCGCCGGTCACGGCCAAATAATGCGCGCCGCGTTTGATGAGCGAATTGGGTCGAGACTCTTGCCCCTCGTAAACATAGTGGTCGCGAAATATGTCGCCGGTTACGAGGATCGCGCGGGGAACCGTCTCGACGTTCATGGTCGTTGTCCAATGGCGATAAGAGGAGAGACATTGCCGGCCGGGCTGATGATTCGTCGTAATAAGCAAGCGTCAACCGTGCCGGGTATTTTAGCCATGATTGCCAAACGTTGTCAGGGTCCGGGGAAAGCGGTTGGATAGACGCGATGTCATGCCGGTAAAACGTGCTCATTCGTCCGTACGTGGGCACAAATCCTGAGGCTTGCGGCGCCCCCATCGCCCAACTCGCAGTGGCCGATGACGCCGACGCAACGTCGGTAGGGGATGGCATACATGGTGTCTCGCGCGGCAAGGTCGCATGTGGTATCGGCTGGCGCCTCAGCTACGGCACTAATTCTTCAACGTCAGAAAATGTACCTGGCCGTCGAACGTGCCACATACGATCCGATGCGTGCCGTACGCGGCAACCGCGGTGACCGGTGCACCGACCGGATACGTCATTACACAAACTCCGCACTCCAGGTCCCACACCTTGAGCGTGTTGTCGCCGCTGCCCGAGACGGCACGGCGGCCGTCGGGCGTGATCGCCAGGGACAGTATCTCGTCGGTGTGCCCCTGAAGGGGCCGCCCCTCGGCCCCGCTCTCCAAGTCCCAAACCTTGAACGTGTTGTCGTGACTGGCCGAGACGGCACGGCGGCCGTCGGGCGTGATCGCCACGGACTCGATGAAGTCGGTGTGCCCCTGGAGGATCTTTTCCCCGGCCCCACTTTCCAGGTCCCACAGCTTGAACGTGTTGTCCCAACTTCCCGAGGCGGCGCGGCGGCCGTCGGGCGTGATCACCACGGACTTCACTTCGCTGGTGTGCCAGTGAATGGTCTTTTCTTCGGCCCCGCTCTCCAAGTCCCACACCTTGAGCGTGTTATCGACGCTGGCCGAGACGGCGCAGCGACCGTCGGGCGTGATCGCCACGGACTCCACGCCGCGCGTGTGCCCCTGGAGGGTCTTTTCCTCGACACCGTTCTCCAAGTCCCACACCTTGAGCGTGTCGTCGACGCTGCCCGAGACGGCACGGCGGCCATCCGCCGTGATCGCTACACAATGCACGGAGTCGGTGTGGCCCCGGAGAATTTCTTCCCTCGGCCCCGCTCTCCAGGTCCCACACCTTGAGCGTTTGGTCTTCGCTGGCCGAGACGGCGCGGCGGCCGTCGGGTGTGATCGCCACGGACCACACACCGCACGTGTGCTCGTGGAGGGTCTGTTCCTCGGCCCCGCTCGCCAGATCCCACACCTTGAGCTTATTGTCGCCGCTTCCCGAGACGGCGCGGCGGCCATCCGCCGTGATCGCTACACAATGCACGGAATCGGTGTGCCCCTGGAGAATCTCTTCCACGTCCCCACTCTCCAGGTCCCACACCTTGAGCGTGTGGTCCCGACTCGCCGAAACGGCGCGGCGGCCGTCGGGGGTAATCGCCAGGGACAGCACGGCGCCGGTGTGGCCCCGAAGAGTCCTTTCCACGTCCCCGCTCTCCAGGTCCCACACCTTGAGCGTGTTGTCGAAGCTGCCCGAGACGGTGCGGCGGCCGTCGGCCGTGATCGCCACGGAATGCACCCAGTTGGTGTGCCCGTGCAGAGTCTTTTCCTCGTCCCCGCTCTCCAGGTCCCACACCTTGAGCGTGTTGTCCCAACTTACCGAGACGACGCGGCGGCCATCGGGCGTGATCGCCACGGACCATATGGAGCCGGAGTGCCCCTCGAGGGTCCTTTCCACATGTCCGCTCTCCAGGTCCCACACCTTGAGTGTCTCGTCCTCGCTGGCCGAGACGGCGCGGCGGCCGTCGGGCGTAATCGCTACTGAGTTCACGCTGTCGGCATGCCCGTCGAGGGTCATTTCCTCGGCTCCGCTCTTCAGGTCCCACACCTTGAGTGTTTTGTCTTTACTGGCCGAAACGGCGCGGCGTCCGTCGGAAGTAATCGCCACGCAATTCACGGAGCTGGTGTGCCCGAGAAGAGTTTTTTCGTCGGCCCCGCTCGCCAAGTCCCACACCTTGAGGGTGCCGTCGCGGCTGGCCGAGATGGCGCGGCGTCCGTCGGGCGTGATCGCCACCGACAGCACGGCGAAGTCGTGCCCGCAGAGGGTCCGCTGGCATTGGGGTCGTGCCGCAGGTGTGAGTGGGCGCGGGTCGCGGGCCAGCCAGGGGCGCAACAATGTATCGGCCAGCGGTTCGGCCTGCGCGGCGACCGCGCCTCCACAGGCTGAATTGCGCGCTACAACAATCGTTTCCCTCGGAAACGCGCTGAGGACGTGGCTTTGCGCCGAAACAAAGTTGGCAAACGCTCGGACTTGCTCGGCTCGGGCCGGTCCCGACTGCGATTCACTCTCGGCTAGCGCAATGGTAGCCGCGCGTAGTGCGCCGGTATCGGGCGGCTCGGGCAGCGGAATGCCCTGGCCTCGCGCGCGGGCGTAGGCGATCAACTCGTCGCTGTAGTGCCGCAATCGCTGTATCCGCTCCTGCTCTTGCCGCCGTTCGGATTCAAGTTCCGGCAGCGCCGCCAGCGCCGCGTTGTAATCGCGGACCAGGTCGAACGTCATGCCCGCAACACATTTGGCCTGCACGAATCGCAGATCGGTCAACGTCGTTTCGAGGTCCTGCCAGGCCTGACCCTGGATTTGATGGTAGGGCAGTTCCGCGAGACCACGAGGATAGTTGCCACTGAAGGGATCGGCGCCATGCGGATTGAGCTTACGGTGGAAATAGCCGGCCAGTTCACGGTGGCGCTCCGGTTGAGAATCAACTTCCGGCAGGTAGCGGTCGGCGACGACCTTGGCCAACTGGCGGTGGAAAAAATCGATCAGCCCTTCCTCGCCGCCGCCGACGGCCGCACGGGGTTTCAGGTAGGCGGACAGACTGCGATAGACTCGCGCAAAGACTGCCGCGGGCAGCCGATCTTCACCCCCTCGGGCCAGCAGTTCCAGCAATTCGCTTTCCAGCAGGCCGTCTCGGCCCGTGGCGACCAGCGCGAGCCAACGAGCGACCAGCTCGTGGCCGTGGTCCTGCTCAACGCGATCCAACACGGCATGGAACATGCCCGGCACGTCAGTCGGCAGCGCCGCGATGAACTGCTCCAGGCGGTTAAAATCACCGAACAGCCGCAGTTCTTCGGCAACCACCTTTAGATAGAGCGGATTGGCCGTTTCGCGCTGGATGACCTGTGCGGCCGAGGCGGACCGTGAGCGGTTGTAGATCCCGGTGAGAATGAAACGGAGTTGGCTGCGCTCTCGGGTCCTCTCATCGGCCAGTGCCATTGGCGCTGCGCCCGATCGCCCGCAAGCCGCCGATCCGGATACGATTGGCGCCATGCCTGACGCCACTTGCGGGCCGTGGTCAGCCGCTTGCGCGAGGCGGCAAGCTGGCGCGCCAGGATGAAACCCTGGTCGGCGAGCCGCAGCGACGTAACGTGCATCTCCTGGCGATCGGGATGCCGCTGGCGGGCGGCATCCAACGTGTCCCCCTCCAGCGTGCTGATAACCAATCGCAGGTTTGCCGAGCATTGGTACGGCAGCCAACCCAGCTCGTGCGAGCGGTCCGCATCGTCGAGCTGGTTCAGGGCGTCGACGACCAGCACGACGCGACGCTCGGCGGCCGCCTGTTCGACGAACGTGCGGAACGTGGCGCGGAGTTGCTCCAGCTCCTGGGGTATCTCGTCGGTGATGCCGAACTGTTTGGCCAGCTCCTGGCAGAGTCGCAACAGCATCCGACGTAGGTCAGTCGAAGTGGGAGATGTGCCGATGAAGTGATAGAGGATATATTCGTCCGGGTTGAGCCGACGAAACTGCTGAATAAACCGGACCAAAAGCGCCGACTTGCCGCTGCCCGGCGTGCCGGTGACTACCAACGGGCCTTGTTTATTGCCGGCTGCATGGTCATGCAACCGAGCCAGCAGATGCCGCTGGCCGATGAACAGCTCGCCGCGGGTCTCGATGAAGAAATCGTGATACGACCGTTCCGCATCCAACGGGTCGAGCTGCGGAACGTCGGCAGGGTGCTCGGCGTCGATGGCGGTCCAGAGGTCGTCAAGCACCCGCTGTCCGAACGCGTCCAGATCATCCCAGCGATAGTTCTCCAGCACCGGGATGCCTGCTCGGCGGATGCGGTCCTTGAGCCCTCGAACCTTGTCAGCATCTTCCGCGCTCTCCGCGCGGAAATCGGCCTGTTGATCGTCCGCAAGGTGGTTGATGAACGACGGGTCGCGGAAATAGAAGAAGGCCCGCCGACGCATCTGCGTATTGTTAAGCACGCCGTGGTAGATCTCCAACGCCGTGATCGAGTGGCCTTGCTCGGTCTGGCGGACCCAGTCAAAACGGTCGTCGTCCGGCACTTCATAGCGCGGTGGAGTCCAACCGTACCGCTCGCCGAGAATGCCGATAAAGAACGGTCGACAGTCCTCGATCTCTTGCAGACATATCTCCAGAGCCTTTCCCCGCTCGGCGTCCTCTTCCGTCACACCCCAGCGGAGATCGACGTCGACCAGGTGGATTTGCCGCGCGGCGCATCGCTCGCGCAGTTCGGGAAACACGAAGCGGACCAAATGGTCCCGCTCCGCGTGCATGTCACGAAAGGTAGAGGAAATAAAGACACGAACCGTTTTCCACGCCGTTGGCACGTTGTTTGGACCTCCCCGCACAGTCCGTTGAATGATCACGATTCGGGCGCGCTCGGACTGTCCCGCCACGACCAACGCGTTGATTCATTCCGCAGCGGAACTTCTGCCGAACGTCGCGTCCCCGGCGGCTCGATTGTAGCAGACCCGATTCACCATGGCGTGCACGCTCGACTTGAACGCCGGTCCCACGGCTTCGCCGATTCCCGGCTCCCGGTGCACTACTTTGGGCGTTTGAGTGGCCCGTCGAAAAATCCTGGATGCCCAGCCGCCGACACGTTATCGTGATCGGTGCAAGCCACTCATTCGACGCAACCGCGCAGGCGAAGCCGTGACCTCAATTGAGCCACAATAGTCTGTCCATGAACCATTCTCCACAATCAACGGACCGCCAGATCCGCGTCTTCATCTCCTCGACGTTCCACGACATGATGAAGGAGCGTGACCTGCTGGTCAAAGAGGTCTTCCCGCAGTTGCGCCGCAAATGCGCCCGGCGATTCGTCACCTTCACCGAGGTGGACTTGCGCTGGGGCATTACCGAGGAGCAGGCCGCCGAGGGACAGGTGTTGCCGCTCTGTCTGGCAGAAATCGAACGCAGCCGCCCCTATTTCATCGGCTTGCTGGGTGAACGTTATGGCTGGATTCCCGACACCATCCGCCCCGAGGTGGTCGAGCGGGAGCCCTGGCTGAAGGAACATGTCCAGGACCGCACGTCGGTTACGGAGCTGGAAATCCTGCACGGCGTGTTCAACGACCCGCAGATGCGTCGGCGGGCCTTCTTTTACTTCCGCGACCCGTCCTATGTGACGAACCCTTCGCTAGCCGACGAGCAGCGCCGCGAGATGGTCGAGCGCAACATCGCTGCCGAAGTCGAGAAATATGGCGAGGCCGAGGCGACCCGCCGAACGCAGCAGCGCCGGGAGAAGCTCGCCGCGCTGAAGCAGCGCATCCGCGACAGCAAACTCCCGCTGGTAGAGCCCTACGGCAACCCGGAGGCCCTGGCGGAAATCGTTCGCCAGCAGTTCGATGCCTTGATTGACGAAATCTATCCCGAGGTCGAGACTCCCGACCCGCTCGAGCAAGAGCGGATCGGCCACGAGGCCTACGCGAAGAACAAGCTGTTCGCCTGCATTAACCGCCCCGCGCACCTCGCCGCGCTCGATGCCTTCGCCGCGGCAGGCGAACACGACGGCAAAGGGCTGGTCGTCACCGGCGAGAGCGGCGGCGGCAAGACCGCGCTACTGGCCGCCTGGGCCCGCGATTGGGCGGCGTCCCACCACGACGATTTCCTCTGCCAGCACTACTTCGGCGCCACCCCCGAGAGCGCTTCGCCCGACGGGTTCCTGCGCCGTCTGCTCGGCGAATTGAAAAGCCGGTTCGAGATCGCCGACGATATCCCCGCCGACCCCGACAAACTGCGCGAGGCCCTGCCGCTGTGGCTGGCGCAGACGGTGGGCAGGGGGCGGATCGTGCTCGTGCTCGACGGACTCAACCAGGTGCAGGGGAACGAGGCCGATCGGCGTCTGCACTTCCTGCCGCGGCACTTTGCCCCGCACGTCACGGTCATCGCCTCGTCGCTCCCCGGCCCGGCGCTCGAGGCCCTGCGCCAACGCGGCTGGACGGAGCACGACCTGCCGCCGGCCGACGAGGCCGAGGTGGACGCCATGGTCAGCGCGTATCTGAAGATCCACGCCCGCGCGCTGGAGCCAGGGCTGCGGCAGCAATTGGTCACGGCCCCTGGCTCGAAGAACCCACTCTTCCTGCGGACGGTGCTCGAGGAACTACGCCAGTTCGGCAGCTTCGAGAAGCTGCCCCAACGGGTCGCACATTACCTGGAAGCCGGCAACCAGCGTGAGTTGTTCCTGCGAGTGCTGCGCCGCTGGCAGGAGGACTTTGACGGCAAGAAAGCCGAGCAGGAGGGCCGGACGCCCGACCTAGTGCGCCGTGCGCTTGAGCATCTTTGGGCCGCGCGTCAGGGTCTCTCCGAGCCGGAATGGCTCGAGCTCCTCGGCGAACAGGGGGATCCGCTCCCCCGCGCCCTTTGGACGCCGTTCTTCCTTGCCCTCGAACCGCACCTCAGCCAACGCGCGGGCCTCTTCGCCTTCGGGCACGACTTTCTGCGGCAGGCCGTCGAAGAGGAGTTTGTCGCCGCGGCCGAGTCGAAGCAGGCCGCCCACCTCGCCGTGGCCAACTACTTCGAGCGGCACCCGCAACAGCAGCAGATGACGCCGCGCAAGGCCGCCGAATGGCCGTACCAACTCCATGCTGCCGAAGCCTGCGAGCGTCTTGAAGCCTGCCTGACCGACATCCCTCTCTTCCTGGCTCTCTTCAACGACAGGAACAAGTGGGAGCTGACCAGCTACTGGCATCGGCTGCGACACCAGGGAAGCGACATGGGCGACTGCTATACGACGGCCTTCCAGCAATGGATCGAGATTCCAGCCAACGTGGGTGACGATTTCGTGCCTGCGCATCTCGGCCAGTTTCTCTCTGATAACGGTCTGTATCCTGCCGCCGAACCTTTGCTCCGCCGGGCGCTAAGGGCCCGCGAGCGGGCGCTGGGGCCGGAGCATCCTAATGCGCTGACGAGCGTGAACAATCTGGCCGAATTACTAGGAAATAAGGGGGACTACGCAGGCGCTGAGCCGCTTCTCCGCCGGGCACTGGCGACCAGCGATCGGGTGCTGGGGCCGGAGCATCCGCATACGCTCTTGAGCGTGAACAATCTGGCCGGATTGCTGACGAGGAAGGGCGACTACGCAGGCGCTGAGCCGCTTTTCCGCCGGTCGCTAGAAGCCCGCGATCGGGTGCTGGGGCCGGAGCATCCGCATACGCTCTTGAGCGTGAACAATCTGGCCGGATTGCTGACGAGGAAGGGCGACTACGTGGGTGCGGAGCCGCTCTACCGCCAGGCGCTGGAGGCCCGCGAGCGGGTGCTGGGGCCAGAGCATCCCGATACGCTTGGAAGCCTGAACAACCTGGCTGTATTGCTGCATGGTAAAGGCGACTACGCCGGCGCGGAGCCGCTCTACCGCCGGGCGGTGGAGGTCCACGAGCGCGTGGTGGGGCCGGAACATCCCAATACTCTTGGGAGCGTGAACAACTTGGCGTTTTTTTTGAAGAGCAAAGGCGACACCGGGGGCGCGGAGTCGCTCTACCGCCAAGCCCTGGAGGCCAGGGAGCGTGTGCTGGGGCCGGAGCATCCCAATACACTCTCGACCGTGAATAATCTGGCCGAATTGCTGTACATCAAAGGCGACTACCCGGGCGCGGAGCCGCTCTACCGCCAAGCCCTGGAGGCTCGCGAGCGGGTGCTGGGGTCGGAGCATCCCGATACGCTGTCGACCTTGAACAATCTGGCCGTATTACTGAAGAGCAATGGCGACAGTGGGGGCGCGGAGCCGCTCTACCGCCGCGTGCTGGAGGCCCGCGAGCGCGTACTGGCGCGGAGCATCCCGATACGCTGACGAGCGTGAACAACCTGGCCGTCTTGCTGTATAGCAAGGGCGACTATGGCGGCGCAGAGCCGCTCTGCCGCCGGGCGCTGGAGGCCCACGAACGCGTGCTGGGGCCGAGGCATCCCAATACACTTGGGAGCCTGAACAATCTGGCCGAATTGCTGAAGAGTAAAGGCGACTACGCCGGCGCGGAGCCGCTCTACCGCCGGGCGCTGGAGGCCCACGAGAGCGTGCTTGGGCCGGGACATCCCAATACGCTCTTAAGCCTGAACAACCTGGCCGCCTTGCTGTATAGCAAGGGCGACTACGCCGGCGCGGAGCCACTACTCCGCCGGGCGCTAGAGACCCGCGAGCGTGTGCTGGGTGCGGAGCATCCCGATACGCTTGGCAGCGTGAACAATCTGGCTGTCTTGCTGTATGGCAAAGGCGACTACGCCGGCGCGGAGCCGCTCTACCGCCGGGGGCTGGAGGGATGGATCAAAATCAGCGTCTCAATCAGAAGAGCGCATCCGAATCTCCATACCTTCCTCAACAACTACGCGGGCTGCCTCGGAAAACTGGGCCGCGGACCCGACGAAATCCGCAGCTCGTTGGAGCAATTGGGTGTGCCGTTCGGGATCAGCCTTGGCGGAGCGGACGAGCAGGGGGCGCAGGCCCATGATTTCAGGCGCCTGCATCGAGAACGTCTCAGTCACCGTCGTTACCCAGTCGGGCGCAACGATTGCCCGCGACGAACCATGGAGGTCCTCATGCTGACCAAGGCGCCATGGGTATCGCGGCCCGTGTTCGTCACGAGTACGTTTGCCGACATGCAGGCCGAGCGGGATCATTTGCGGGATCATGTCTTTCCCGTGTTGGAAGAACGACTGCGCCAGCGGCGGCACAACCTCGAGCCGATTGACCTCCGTTGGGGCGTCGAAACCGTCGCCGTCGACCAGCAACACGCCAAGGAGCTCCTCGTGCTGAAGGTGTGCCTTGGCGAAATCCGCCGCAGCCGCCCGTTCTTGATCGGGCTCATCGGCGACCGCTATGGCTGGGCTCCGCCCGAAGAGCGAATGAAGGCTGCCATTGACGAAGAAGGCTTTGCGACCGACCTGACCGGCAAGAGCATTACGGCGCTGGAGATCGAATACGGCGCGTTGGCTGATCCTGACCAACAGCGTCGCAGCCGGTTCTACTTTCGCGACCCACTGCCGTACGACCGCATGCGTTCGGAACTTGCCGCTCTGTTCAGCGACGCGCACCGTTACGCGCCGGATGCCGCCGCGCGATTGGCGGCGCTCAAGGAGCGGCTTAGTCGCGATCTGCCTGACCGCGTCCGCAAGTATGCCGCAACGTGGGACGCCCGCGCGGAGCGAGTCACCGGCCTGGAGGCTTGGGGGCGGCAGGTGCTGGAGGATTTGTGGAGCGACCTCGACGAAGAAACCCGAGCATACGAGCACGAACCTCCACCCACCTGGCAAGAAGAAGAACGTTGGGTCCTGGAACAGTTCGTCGAGGACCGAGCGCGGGGTTTCGTCGGACGGACCGACGTTATGCGTGAAGCCCTTGAATTAGCCACGTCCGCCGAGAGCGACAATGCCCCTTGCGGCCTGTGCATCACCGGCAAAGCGGGGGCGGGCAAGAGCGCGCTGTTTGCCCACCTGTGTCGCGAGTTGGAACGACAGAATCGGTTGTTGGTGCTGACCCATGCCGCTGGTATCAGCGTGCGCGCCGGCGGCGTCGACGCGATGCTGCGCCGCTGGATCGGAGACTTAGCGCACGCCTTGGGCATTTCCGACCCGCTCGCGGAATCGTCTGACGCCGCTGCGGCATCCTCGCGCGACCAGGCAGACCCCTTGAAAAAGTCTGCCAGCGCCGAGGAGGTTGAGCAGACCTTCGCCCGGCTGCTAGGGCGCGTGTCGAACGACCGCAGAGTCGTGCTGCTCGTCGACGCGCTGAACCAGTTCGAGCGTACGCCGCGATCGCAACATCTGGCGTGGCTGCCATTGTTGATTCCACCCAACGTCCGGTTAGTCGCCACCACGATTCCGGGGACCGAATCCGAAGCGCTCGCGCGTCGGCCGGGCGCGCGAGAGCGAGTGCTTCCCGGACTCCACGAAACCGAGGCCACGGCGATCGCCCAAGCCGTTTGTCGCCGTTATCACCGCGACCTGAATCCCAAAGTGTTGCAGGCCCTGGTGGCGAAAAAGTTGCCCGAAAATACACCGGCCTACGGCAATCCGCTGTGGTTGCAGTTGGCCGTTGAGGAGTTGAACCTGCTCGATGCCGACGACTTTTCTCGCGCCGAGCGGCAGTACCAAGGCGACCACGACGTCAAGTTGCGGCAAATGATGCTCGATGTCGCGAGCCAAATGCCCCCCGACGTCGAAGGGCTGTACGGCCACATGCTCGATCGGGCCGAGAAGCTGGCTGGATGGAACTGGGCCATGGCGTTCGCCAATTTGATTACCGTCACGCGCAGCGGTCTACGGGAGAGCGACCTGAGCCAATTGCTGCCTACATTGACGGGAGAACCATGGGACGATCTACGGTTCGCCACCCTGCGGCGGGCTTTCCGGCGCATGTCGTCGAGCGCGGCGGGTCAGGTCAGTGGGACTTTTTCCACGCCCAAATGCGGTCCGCGGTGCACAATCGAAATCTCGCCGGTCCGGACTCGGTCAAGACTGTTCACAAGACGCTGGCCGACCATTTTGAGACGCTCGATTGCGACGATCCGCTGCGGCAAAGTGAGTTGATGTTCCACCTGATCGGCGCGGACGAGCAGCTCAGGGCGGCGCGACACTACGCTAGCGATCTGCGGCCCGCTGATCTCGCCGCCGCGACGGCCACACTGGCGGCGCACGTTGGTGCCAATGAGTCGGAGCGTTCAACGGCCAGCTTGCCGTGGGTGAAATCGATGTTGACACGGAACGACCTTGCGCACACGGACGCCGCCGCTCTCTGCAACCGTTTCCTCTTTGCACTTTCTGACGCTTTGGAGCACGACGGCCATCTGGCAGTCCGTGCGCATCTGTTGGGTCCGACGCGGGACACTCTCGAGCGCTTGGTGCGCCAGAATCCGGCCAACGTAGCGTGGCAGCGCGACCTGTCGGTTAGCGGCAACAAGATTGGCGATGTGCGGAGCGCCCAAGGGGACTTGGTCGGTGCGCTAACGGCCTACCAGGCAGCTCTGGAAACTTGCGAAAGCCTGGCGCGCCTCGATCCTGCCAACGTCGAGTGGCAGCGGGACCTGTCGATCGGCCACAACAGGATCGGCAATGTGCATCTCACTAAAGGGGACCTGGCCGGCGCGCTGGCGGCCTACCAGGCTTCGCGCCAAGTTCTCGAGCGCCTAGCGCGCCAGGATCCGGCCAACTCCGCGTTGCAACGGGACTTATCATGCAGCCACGATGAGATCGGCAATGTGCGGAGCGCCCAAGGGGACTTGGCCGGTGCGCTGGCGGCCTACCAGACAGCTCTGGAAACTCGCGAAAGCGTGTCGCGCCAGGATCCTGCCAACGCCGCATCGCAGCGGGGCCTGTCGATTAGCTTCAACAAGATCGGCGATGTGCGGAGCGCCCAAGGGGACTTGGCCGGTGCGCTGGCGGCCTATCAGGCAGCTCTGGAAATTCGCGAAAGCCTGGCGCGCCTCGATCCGGCCAATGCCGCGTCGCAGCGGGGTCTGTCGGTCAGCCACGAGCGGATCGGCGAGGTGCGCAGCGCCCAAGACGATCTGGTCGGGCGCTGGTGGCATTTCAGGCTGCGCACGATATTCGCGATCGCCTGGCGCGCCAGGATCCCGCCAACGCCGAGTGGCAACGGGACCTGTCTGTCAGCCGCAATAAGATCGGTGATGTGCGCCGCGCCCAAGGGGACCTGGCCGACGCGCTGGCGGCCTACGAGGCAGCTCTGGAGATTGTCGATCGCCTGGCGCGCCAGGATCCCGCCAACGCCAAGTGGCAGCGAGACCTTTCGCTCAGCCGCAACAAGATCGGCGATGTGCGCAGCGCCCAGGGCGACCTGGCCGACGCGTTGGCGGCCTATCGGGAAGCTTTGGAAACTCGCGAGCGTCTGGCGCGCCAGGATCCCACCAACGCCGAGCGGCAGAGGGACCTGTCGGTCAGTCACGAACGGATCGGCAATGTGCACAGCGCCCGTGGCGACCTGGCCGGCGCGCTGGCGGCCTACGAGGCAGCTCTGGAAATTGCCGAGCGCCTGCGCGCCAGGATCCGACCAACTCCGCATGGCTGCAAGGCCTGTCGGTCAGCCATGAGCGGATCGGCAATGTCCGCAGCGCCCAAGGGGACTTGGTCGGCGCCCTGGCGGCCTATCAGGCAGCTTTGGAGATTCGCGAGCGCCTGGCGCGCCAGGATCCCACCAATGCAGCGTGGCAGCGGAACCTGGCCGTTTCAAATTACAAGTTGGCCCAGTTCTATTCAACGACTGACAACGAAGCGGAACTGGCACACTTGCATAGATGCTGGGCGGTCCTCCGGAATATGCAGGCTGCGGGCATGCGGCTGGATCCACAATTTGTGGAGTTTCTCAACACGCTGAACGAACATTTCGGAACTCAATAGCGATCGATTGTGTTTAGAGACATTCCACGTCTTTTGCAATTCATAACCATTCAGGAACCTTTACGTTGACCTACGAACCCAAACCGATTGACACTCACGGCGCGGAACTACCGGTTGACATTGCTCCCCTGGTCGAACTGCTTGCGGAGCACAACCACGACATTTGGGCCAAGCAGCGGCTGGCCGATGGCTGGACCTGGGGTGAAGCCCGGGATGACGCGCGGAAGAAGCATCCCTGCCTGGTGCCATATGCAGAACTGCCCGAGAGCGAAAAACAATACGATCGCAGTGCGGCCATCGAGACCTTGAAGGCGATCGTAGTGCTGGGATACCGGATCGACAGGAAATAGCGCATGGCTGCCACCTGGAAAACCGTCCGCGTGTTCATCTCCTCCACCTTCCGCGACATGCATGCGGAGCGGGACCATCTGATCAAGGTGGCGTTTCCGAAACTGCGGCAATGGTGCGAACAGCGGCGATTGCATTTGGTCGACGTCGATCTGCGCTGGGAGGTGACGGAAGCCGAAGCAAACAACGGCAAGGCGATCGACATCTGCCTGAAGGAAATTGACGGCAGCCGGCCGTTCTTTGTTTGCATCATGGGTGGTCGCTATGGCTGGGTGCCGGACGCGCTCCCGGCGGAAGAGCGGCACCGTTTCCGCGGCCTGCAAGACGTCACGCACCGTTCGATCACGCACTTGGAGATTCTGCACGCCACGGACCGACCGATTGCCACCCTCGATGGCCAGCGCGGCGAAGTCTGCTCACACGCCTTCTTCTATTTTCGCGAAGACGGCTGCATTCCGCCCGCCGATTCGCCGCAGGTTCAGGAGTCGCAACGGCGCAGGCACGCGGAGAGTTATTTCGATCAAGACCGGCCTCATGGCCTTCTCGAACTCAAGCAGTGGATTCGGTCCCGATTCCAAAAGACTGGTCAGGTTCACGAGTACGCTGGCCAGCGGGATGCGAGTGCCGAGAATTCCGAAGAGGATACAGTCCGGGACACGAACGACCGGCTCATCGGCCGACTCACCGAACTGGGCGAGTTTGGCGAACAGGTCTTCGTCGATCTGTTGCGCGGCATCGAGGTCCAGTTCTGGGACGTGGATAGGGGTCGCGAGCTGCACGTGCTGCGCGGACACAAAAATTGGGTTAAGATCGTAACGTTTTCGTCCGACGGCCAGCGGCTGGCCACCGCCTCTGACGACGCGACGGCGCGAGTCTGGGATGTGGAAACGGGCGAGTGCGTTGAGGTTGTCCGTGGCGAAGGTGACATGGCGGCAATCGCGGCGGGTGCGGAACAGTTTCCGTTGGCGCATTGGCGCAAGGCTTGGAGACCGTCATCGAGGACGCCGCGTCCGGCAGGTCGATCGCCTGGTTTAATTCGCATCTGGGTCACATCGTGACGCATCCCGGCGGCCGGATGTGGGCCGGCGCCATCGCCAACCATTTATATCTGCTCCAACTGGAAGGCACACCCACTCCATGACTGGCTTGATTGAACCGCCGTCGTCCTCGACGACCCCGCCGTGGCTCGTCACGCCCTACGACCTGCGCATCGGCGTGACTGGCCATCGGCATCTGCCGGCCGATCAGATTCCTGCCATTGACGCGGCGGTTCTGCGCGTGCTGGATCGAATTGAAAGGACGGTGTTTGAGGCTTCGGCGCGACCGGGGGCCGCGAGTAGAGCAGTGCCGGGTGGTGTGCGCGGGTTTGTCGAGCGGCTCGGCGAGCGGATTGATCGGGGTGTGACCGCCGCATTGCGCCGGGTGTGGCCGGCCGTGCCGGCTGCTGTGCGCGAGGTTCCAGCCGAATTGCAGACGCCGGTTCGTTGGGTCGTTGTCTCGCCGCTGGCCGCTGGTGCGGACCGGATCGTAGCGCGGGGAGTGCTTGCGCGACAGCCGTCACCGCTGGACCCCGAGCAGGTGCCGCCGAGGTTGGAAGTCGTCTTGCCGATGCCGCTCGACAAGTATCGAGAAGATTTCAAGGACCAGCAGGATCGAGATGAGTTCGAGAGGCTGCTTGCCCAAGCGACGTGGACTAATGCGACCGACGAGCTTCTGCCGACGGACGTTACGCCCGGCCAGCCGCGCAGCGCTGCCTATCAACTGGCCGGACACGCCGTGGCCAATCGCTGCGACGTGATGCTGGCCATCTGGGACGGACAGTCTTCCAGTTCGGCTGGCGGCACGGGCGACATCGTCGCCTACTCGGTCAAGCAGGGCCGGCCGGTGTTGTGGATCAATTGCGCCCAGCCCGACTCGCCGGTCGTGCTGTTAACAGCCAATGCATCTCCAACGTCCAAACCTTGGCCGGCCTGCAGCCAGGACGAGCGAATGCGGTGCGTCTACATCGACGAGTTTCCCGCGCACGCCAAGCAGTTGTCGTTGGGCTTTCATCGCCTGGCCGCCTTCCATCGTGACGCCGCCCTTGATCCGCGAAGGTATGACGAAGCGTTGAATACCCGACGGGCCGAATTGGTGGCAAATCTCAGAAAGTTCGAGCTCGACGACGCTGCCCGCGAAATCGGCGAAACGATCGTGCCGCCGTTGGTCCGGGCCGACATGCTGGCCGAGCGCTATCAATTTCTCTATCGCTCGGCGGTAATCGCCATATATACCCTGGCGTTATTGGCGGTGGCGGTGGCGGTCGCGCAGCAAGTCTTCTGGCCCGAGCGGAATGCCATCGTGGTTTTTGAGGTTCTGGCGCTGCTCTGTGCCTGGGCGATGTTGCGGATCAACCGCCGCGAGCGATGGCAGGAAAAGTTTCTCAACGATCGCTACCTGGCCGAATGGCTGCGGCGTGCTCAATTCATCGTGCTGTTGCCGCCGGCCGCACGTCGAGTTGCCGGTCCGAGCCCGCGGACGGCTCCCGCCGCGGGTCGGCTTATGCTTTATCACGGGCCGGAGACGTGGTTCGTCGATGCCCTTGGACGTGTGATCGAGCAGGGGGCCCAACGAATCCACTCCGCAGACCCAAGGCGGCCGGCTGCCAGGTTGGAGATGTTGCGGCAAGCGCTCATTGATAGCTGGATCGAGCAGCAGGCCGATTGGCACACCCGCAAAGCACACCAGCGCGGCCATCACGCCAAAATCAGCCACGAGGCAACCTTCTGGTTCTTCGCTCTGACGCTCTTGCTAGCCGCCGTGCACTGTTCGCTCGGACATCACTTGGGCGTCACGCTTGGCAAGTGGGTGACGGTATCGGTGATCTTGCTCCCGGCCGCCGCCGCCGCGCTACATTCGATCGAGCGGATATTCGACCACCAGCGCACGGCCGACCGGTCCGAACAAATGGCCCGTCAATTGCGCCGCCTCTCTGATCGTACCGCGGCCGCCGACGACCTCGACGAGCTGCGTCAAACCGTCCGTGAAGTCGACGCGCTGATGGCACGCGAAGTAGAAGAATGGTGGGCCGCCGGCAGTTTGCAGCGTCCGACGCACCCGGTCTGACCAGCATCCAATGATGGTCAGGCATTGCGCTCATCCGACCGTTGCATCAAATGCAGACAACACTCAAGAGACTCGAACTTTTTCGTTCCTGAGAGGATCTTTTTGAAATCGGGACTTCGGTCGAACGAACCGCTTTGCGAACGCAAGACACATGGTCGGCAAGGGGATGCCGCTTGATCCGCCGCTGGTGCAATTGCTCGAGCAGCTCCCGCCACAGGTTTGTAAGGCAAGCGGGAGTTGAGTAGATCGGTATTCTGCCAGTCCAACCATTCGTCCAACGTTGCAGCAGGTCTCCCTGTTCTGGCCACCGCACCGCTCCGTCAGTATCAGTGACAACTCTTCTCAGCCGACCAGCAATGGCAAAGTTTGCGGAGACCTCTGGTCAACTAGTGGGCTCGAATGGTTACCTTGCAGTACGGTTCTGGCGAAGCCGTCACTGCGTGCAACGTTTGTCGAACTTGAACGTAGGTTTATCATTGGGGAAGATCGGAGCGGATTTTCCTGGCCATCTCCTCAAATCCGCCGTCTGCTTTAACGATTGTTACGAATGCTGCAAGTCGCTCGCGAGCGTCAGTGCGCTCACCCTCGACCGGTTCATAGTTGGCTGCCAGCCACTCAAGAAGCTCATCGCCTTCAACTCGGCGTCCAAGAGCCTTGTCCGCTTGTTTGGCCATCCTTTCACCGACGTAGGCCCGCGCGGAGCCAACTTCCAGTGCGACGTTCAGCCTCCGCAAAGGATCCATTAGTGACTCCATTTCATGTAAAATCAGTTGGTTTGCGTCTTGGACTGCGCGTACCATGCCGGAGGATCTGAGCTCGAATTAACACCTCGGCAACCACTGGGAAGTCGAATTATCACCGGCCGAGTGTGCATGAACAACATGAGTCCTCAGGAGAAGAATCGGCTGCTAGCACGACCATGATCTCTTGACGCTTCGATTCACGCCGGCCGTGGGATTGGCAGTAGAATTGCCGTGACCTCAAGCTGCCGTTCTTGGGTTTTCGGTGCAAGCACGATCATGATTCTCAGCAATAGCGTGGTTGCTGCTTGGGCGATGTCATTCACGATTCGGCGACTGGACGGCCTCTGGACGTGCGCGGCATATTGGCGGACGGCGTGTTTAAGGTATGGGGCCTTGGCGCCACGGCCGTCCGCGCAAACGCGGCGCACTGTTGCCCACGCCCGAGGCCATGCTGGACAGGCGAGCGCGGCGTGTGACCGTCGATATCTATGGATGTCACGACGAGGTTCGCTTGTGCGACTGCGAAGTGCGCGTGCATTCGGCCCCCACGAGACCTTTGCGTATCGTGGCGGTCGAGCCCTTGCTTGGCGGACGAACCCGACAGGCGTTCTACTCGACACGCTCGGACACCAGCGCTGAGCAGATGCTCTCCTGGTATGCGATGCGTTGGAGTTTGGAAGTCACGTTCCATGACAGCAAGCAGTCGCTGGGCTTCGAGGAACCGCAGGGCTCGACACGACGCTCCGTCGAGCGCACGGCGCCGATGGCGATGTTGCTCTACACCTTGATCGTGTTGTGGTTCAACGCAGAAGGCCATCGACACTACCGCGAGTCCAAACGCCCTTGGTACACCACCAAACAACACGCTTCCTTCGCCGACATGTTGGCCACGCTCCGCCGCAAAATCATCCGCAAACAGGTTTTGTCATCTCCGGCTAACCCGACAAGGTAGTCGAAAAATCACCAAAGCTCTGGAAAACATCGCGGCGCTAGCCGCCTAAAACCGCGAAACTCGAACTAAGAAAGCGGAACCGTCGGCGAAAAAATGGAGAAAACTTCACCGGGGCTAGACGCGGGGCGGGGGGCGCGTTGTTATAATCGCGGCCATTGTGTGCCTGGATCGTCTCCAGGCTCGTTCCAAATGGGAAAGGTCGGATAAGTGTTAGTCACTCGCTTCCGGCTGTAGCTATCGTTGTTGTCGACCCACCGTGCGGGGCAACGCCATGGGTAGCGACCGATTCTCATTCGCCTGCACTCAATGCGGACGGGCGCTGGTCGTGCAGGCGGGCGCGGCGGGCAAACGCGTTCAATGCCCACGCTGCGCGACGATACAGCGCGTGCCGGGCACGGCACTGAAGATCTCCAATTCTCCGGCGACGTCTAGCGATAGCGCGCCAGCGGTCGCGGCAACCAGCGACCGCGCGACGAGCCTCAGACAGCCGAACACCAGCGTCGATCTTTGGCCGCCCCAGCTTGCGCCGCGGCCTGCATCTCCGCCGCCGTTAGTTAAGCCCCAGCCGCCGCCGGCCCAGGTCGCACCGACACACGACGACGGACCCGTTGAAGCCGCGGACGCCAAGAAAGTAAGCACTCCCGCGCCCCAGCCAAGTATCGCAAAGTCGAAGCAAGAATACGCGGCATTCATCAGTTACCGTCACGTGGAACCCGATCATACCTGGGCGAAGCAGCTCCATAGAGCGCTCGAGCAATATCGCGTGCCGCGCCAACTGGCAACCCAGCGGCGCGTGCCTAGCCGGTTGGGCAAGGTGTTTCGCGACGATGACGAGCTGTCCGCCTCGCCCGACCTGAAGCGCGAAATCGAAAGCGCGCTGGTCGCATCGCGATTCTTGATCGTGATCTGTTCACCGCGCACGCCCAAGTCGGAATGGGTGAACCAAGAAGTGCTTCGCTTCCGCGAGTTGGGGCGGCACGATCGTATCGTGGCGCTGTTGATTGAAGGCGAGCCTTCGCAATCGTTTCCCAAAGCGCTGTGTGAGATACGGCGCAAGGTAATCGACAGGCGAGGAATGTCGCGTGAGCAGATTGCCAAAGTCGAGCCGTTGGCGGCCGACGTGCGACCGGTCGCCAGCGAGAGCCGGCGGGCGCAGCGTCAAATTGCCACGCTGAAGATCGCCGCTTGTTTGCTGGGCTGCAAGTTCGACAACTTGCGCATGCGAGAACAGGAGCGCCGCCGCCGCAATCTGATTGCTTGGGGCAGCGCGGCCGCGTGCGTGCTCGCGCTCGTAGTAACCCTCGCGGCGCGCGTGGTAAGTCAAGGAACTCGGCTAGAACAGTATGTGATGATCGAGGGCGAGCTGCAACAAGAAGGGGACCGCATCAAGCACGAGCGGGAAGCTGCCGAAACATTGGCGATGCAGCAGGCATCGGAATTCGCCGATCAGAAGATCGCTTGGGCGCCGATGAGCGCGGATCAGACCGCGGCCCTCGAGCGCGACCGGCAGGCAACGTTGCAAGGTCTTGAGGAAATGACTCTGACCAACCTGTTGGTGCATTTATCGATTCCGCTCGGCGTGAACTATGGCCTGGCGGAAGAGGATGCCAAAAGCCTGAACGAGATTCTGGCGCGGACACGACAAAACCCGAACATCATCGCCAACCCCAATGTGAATATCGATCCCGACCGCCGCAAGGAACTGGAAGCGCATGCGCGCGAACGGGACGAGCTGCCCGGACGCGTCGGCCAGAATCCGAGCCCGAAACAAAGTAACTCCGGCGACAATAGCGCCGAAATCCAACGTCGGCAGGAGCTGATGATCCAAGCCCAGCAGAACAGAGAAAAGAGGATGTCGTTCACCCAGCCGGGTCGGTTTCCCGTGCAGAAGAGAACGGACAAGAAATTCAAGTTCGATCAAAAGTTCATTTTGGTGGGCAATCTTGGCGCCGTGCGCGTGGCCGAAGGAAACCTGTGGATTTACCTCGTCTTCGAGGATTTTGAGCGACATCTGCCGCAGAATTTCGGAATGCCTCATGCCCAGCAAGTGCCTGGAAACGTGCCCGACCGGTTTTCGCAGAGGTCGGCAGTATCGCTGACTTCTTTCGTTCCCTTACAACGCTGGGTGGGAATCGAATTCAAGGGTGTTGATTCTGTGGAGCCGTTGCTTGGTTGCCAGGTTGGAGATCGCATACGCGTCGTGGTCGAGCGGCAACACTGGAATCAGGTGGCGGCGATGGATGATGCCGTAAACGCCGTTCAAGCATTTCTGAATCCCGAAAAGTGGCGCGGCGCGGCGGAGCAGTTCACGGACGAGGCCCGGGAATATCGGCTGTTCCGAGCGAAGTCTGAACATGAACTATACACAAATTTTACTTCCCAAAAGCAAATGTATTGGTGTTGCCGGGGCATCGCGCTGGAAAAGGCAGCGGATCGGCTGAGTTGGTGGAGAAATGGCGGCGACGTGTCGCGTAAGCCGGCCGATCCGCAAGTCGCCGAACGCCTGTTGGGAAACTTCATGCGCAATGCGCCGCGGTTTGTGGGGAAAACGGGCGTGGCCCACGGGTTCTTTTTGGGAGCGCGAGAGCTCACCGGCCGCTCGATTGTTACGCTATACGTTCGCGATACGATCGAAGGCCCGACGTTCGTCATGGCCGACCTGGGAAATAAAGTACCGCTCACGGAATTGGCGGACTATGTTCCCGGCGACCCGATCGAGGCAAAACTGACGCTCGTTGGCGAGCTTGCCGCCGACGCGCCTGAAGAAACCATCCTGCGCGAGCACTATGGGAAATCGGCAAAAAAACTGGTCCCAAAAGACGCGGTGGGCACGCCCCCTGCCGCTCTCTTCACCACCGTTCGTCCCAATACTCAGCCGCTCGCGCGCATTGCGCAATCCGAGCGAGCAGACGACTCGATCGTAGCGCTTGTCTCATATCCCAATAGTTTGCCGCTTGATCCGCTGACGCGTTCCCAAAGCCTGGCAGCTCGATGCGACTGGATCCAGATGTCCAAGCGCAAGGAGACGCTGGTCTTCGCCGATGGCCCGCGGCGGCTGAAAGTGCAAGCGCGCAAGGACGCCGTCTCGATTCCGCCCGAACCGCAGAAGGTCCGCGGCGCAAAACCATAGGTTCGCTTCGAGACTTTTTCTCCGCTAGCAGTCAACGACGCGGCAAACTAGCCGATGGCTCTGGATGCGGTCCGGCCTTCAGACGGAAATCAGCCCTTGCGGCCGGGCGGCCGCGATCCGAGCGACGAACCGCGCGTGCGAATTCAACTGGCGCAGTGCCCTAAAAGTGCTTTTCCAGGGCTTCGGCACGGGAAACGAGCAGACGGGGCGAGAGTCATGGGATCGTTGGGCACTGGGTGGTTAGCGTCCGCAGGGAATAGCGGGACCAGCGGCGTTCAGGGGCGGGGGTCATGGATTGTGACGGTCCAAGAACTTGCGGTCGAGTTCGGCCTTCTTTTCATATAGCAACTGGAAGTCTGTATGCATTGTTCCCTGCCGCGTCTCCAGTTGCTCAATGAACGCAATTGCTTCCGACTCTTCGGCCGACGGATCAGGCTTGGCCGACATCCTTCTTCCGAGCAAGTCGATCTCCCGACTCAGCTTCGACTGCTCCTGGAATGACAGGCCTGGCTTGGCCATTTGGGCCCACAGCTTCCGTATCCGAGCCACAATAAATCGATCGAGTTTTTGCTTGCCTTCGCTCATTGGTGCATTGTAGCAGGGGCCAAGACCGCCTCAAAAAGCTCATCGAACGACCAGACGTGCCCGGCCAGTCCAGACATCATCGCACGGTACACAGCAAGGGCGGAAGCTGCTGGCAGACCTGCGGCGGCCCGAAGCGAGGTGGATTGCTGATGGGCCAAGCCAGTTAATAGAAACTGACGAAATGCCCCAAGCCGGCCAACTCAAATCCCGCGAACACGTCGTGGCGGGTCTGGAAACCTTTCCTGACGCGCTCCTCATGAACTTCAAGGGCGACAATCTCGGCAAACTCGTTCTAAAAGTCGCCGACTAAGCCCAGATTTCCCAGATGAAGCGTAAGCGTTTCTCGCGCGCTGGCAAGACGGTGCCCGTGAGATGCCGGCGCGCATCACAGTTCGCGGATGGTCTCACCCTCGTCCAAGACCCTCAGCGGACGTCCTTGTGTCGAGGCATAGTCCGAGTACGGATCGATGCCCAGAAATGAGTACATCGTGGCGGCGAGGTCCTTGGGAGTGATCGGCCGCTCGGCTGGCTCGCCGCCTAGTCGGTCCGAAGCACCCAATACCTGCCCACCGCGGATGCCCGCGCCGGCCACAATTACTGAGAAGACTCGCGGCCAGTGATCGCGGCCCGCGGACTTATTGATGACAGGAGTTCGGCCGAATTCCGTCAGTAGCAGGACCAGGGTCGTTTCGAGTAACCCACGTTGGTCGAGATCGCTAAGGAGCGCCGAAAACGCCTGGTCAAGAACCGGTAGAGATCGTCGTAGTGATGGGAAGATGCCGCCGTGATGGTCCCAGCCGTCGTCGTCCACGGTGACAAACGGCACCCCTGCTTCCACAAGCCGCCGAGCCAGCAAGCAGCTTTGCCCCAATCGGGTCCGTCCGTAAGCGTCACATGTCTCCGGGGATTCACGGCGGAGGTCGAACGCCTGCCTGGCGGCGCCCGACAGCAGCAGTTCGTAAGCCTGCTGGCGATGGACCGACATTCCCTGGACAGCAGATGACGTTTCAAACTCGCGCCTGACGTTGTCGAGAGTCTCCAGCAATGCGAGCCGATTCTGCAGGACTTGTGGATCGATCGCGAACAAGGGCACCAGTCCCTCGGCCTTATGGTTGAGTTGGTTAGGATCCGCTCGGAGCACAAATGGATCGTAGCGGCGCCCCAGCCAGCCAGCCGTGTAATAGTTGACCGTCGCCAAATAGGAGAGGCCGGGAACCACGATGTAGGGTGGCATCGGGCAGCGAGACCCGATGAGACGTGCAACCTGGGAGCCGATGTTCGGGTGCGCCCGTAACTGGTTTTCCGGGCGATCGAAAGTCGGATCGGGCTGCGTGTAGCCCCGCAACACAAAGTAGGAACCTACTCCGTGGTCGGTTTCCCGGTGCCAGAGGGAGCGAATCAGCGTGTAGCGATTCGCGCAATCGGCTAAGCGCGGGACTTGATCCGAGAAACGAACGCCTGGCAATCGCGTGGCAATTGTCTGGAACTCGCCGCGAATCTCGGCAGGCGCCGCCGGTTTGGGGTCGAACGAGTCATGATGACTGATGCCACCCTGGGCATAAACGAGCAGCACCGACTTGGCCCGCGCTGCGCGCCATCTCACCGACGTGCGATCGCAAGACGGAGGGAAGCGCCATTCCACAAACGCTCAACGCCCCGGCATGGAGAAAGCTGCGTCGGCTGCCGCGTCTCGGCAGTTGGTTGCCTCGAGATCCAGTTGGGCCGGAATCCATGGTATCTACGTTTCTCAGCGCCGATTCATCCCCCGTTGGCGGGCATGTAAATTGTCCGCAATCGTCGCCGCAGCACAAGGGTTTCTAGGAACAACGATTCCAACCCGTCCGGTCCGCCATTGCCGGGAGCCGAGCGGGTGCCGTTTCTCGTTGTTGCCCAGGGGCCGACCAGCCAAAGCATTGCATCCCGAGTGAGGTACAATCAAAACCTGCAAGCTGATTTCGCCTCGGTGCGGCCGAACGTGTAGGGTCGAAGCCCAATTGGGAAATCCCGGATCCGTTCACTTATGACGAATCCCTAGGTCTTTGTCAGTCGAATCATTCCTGAGACTGGATCTCCTGTGACAAACGACGCGGCAGCCTCTGCCAATTCACCTTGCCAATCGCTCCCCGATCACTTCGCCGACGGCCTGCGCGGATTTGGGCCATTGGGTCTATTCGCCGTGCTCGTCATCGCCGCCGGTCAGATCGTGGCCCCGCTCAGTGCGGTGCTGGTGCTGGCGTGGGCGAAGCTGTCTCGCACGCCATGGCGTGAGATCGGATATGTGCGCCCCAAAAGTTGGATAGGCAGCTTGGTCGTCGGGATTGCCGTCGGCGTCGTGTTCAAATTCCTGCTCAAGGCGATCGTCATGCCGCTTCTGGGTGCCGATCCGATCAATCAGGCGTACCACTACTTGGCAGGAAACCCAACCGCCGCCGCACCCTTGGTCTTCCAGATGATTATCACGGCTGGCTTTGGTGAGGAGACCTTTTTCCGTGGGTACATGTTCGAGCGACTCGGCAAGCTCCTCGGACAAGGCCTCGGCGCAAAGATTGTGACCGTGCTGGCAACGTCCATTATCTTTGCGGCACTCCACTACTTCGAGCAAGGGCTGGCTGGCGCCCAACAGGCGACGATCACCGGGCTCGTGTTTGGGACGATCTTCGCGGTCACCGGGCGGATTTGGATGCTGATGGTTGCGCATGCCGCCTTCGATCTGACCGCCCTGGCGATCATCTACTGGAATCTCGAAGCCGCAGTTGCACACTTCGTCTTCAAATAGGCCGAGCCTCAATGGACTGCAATCTGACCGCGCGAACGGAGAGCACCGCGCCAGGCGGCCGGCACCGCAATGCCGCCGCCGGATCAACCCAACTGTATTCTTGGAATCTCGAAAAAAGACCCTGTTTTCGAGACAGTTGTCACGTGCCGAGAACTCAATCGTTTGATGGCACGGCGGGGCGATCCGGAGGTCGTTGGCTAACTGATGCGCAAATCATGCGCGACGCCGGCACGACTGTGTTCTACGTAGCGGGGCGTTGCTAGATTCCGCTGCGACGATATTGGGCCGTATCGCTGGACGCTCCGCGCGTGTAGATTGCGGTCGTGTTGTAGCCAAACAAGAGCGGCCATCATCGCACAAGGGCACCGACTTATGAGTCAAACGACGCCGACATGGGGAGTTTTGTTGGGGCTCGTGTTGCTGACGTCGCAGCTTGTGGGTTGCAGTCAGAATGTCTCCACGCTCTCCGATGAGCAGTTGCAGGTCCAACTTGAGGAAGCCAAGCGGCAATGGAAAGTAACGGGCGCTCAGGTCTCGGAAAACGATGCGCCGTACATAACTGATCCGAAAATTCAAGCGGCTCACAAGAAACTGAAGGCACTGCAAAGCGAACACGACGCACGAGCCAAGGCGATTCGATAGCCGACACAGCTAGTTTCGAGATATTAGAGCGCCTCTTGCCGGCACAGACCACTGTGGCGAACTGAGCGGCACCTGGCCCCGATGCTTGAACCATACGTCAAGAGGGACAACTCACCTGAATCGGCGTCAAATCGTCGATCGGCGTTGAATTGACGTATTCTGAGGCTAATATCTTCTCGCGTTCGCGCACCTTGTGGACGCCCAATGCGAGCCAAGCGCTAAACACCGTCACCACCACGAACAGCGTCCGCAGGGAATAGCGGAACCAGCGGCGGTTAGGGGCGGGGGTCATGGCTGCCGTGGAAAATACCGATCCCGGAAAAGAATCAGGCTGCCGATCCAGCAGTTTATCGCCCAACCGCAAACAAACGATATCCACTTGAAGTCCGATGGCACGCCCGAAACCATCAGCCGCCCAAGCTCCAAGAGAAGATAGGGCACCAAAAAGCACGCCGGGAAAAGCCAGATCGGTGGTCGTTTTGTCTCTTCGCTCATGCCGGTATTGTGATATGGTTGGACCAGTCAAGGCAAGTCTTTGAGGGTGTGTCAGCCCAGCAGTGAAAAAAGGGCCTGCCGACCTTGGTAGGTTTATCGGCAGGCCCCGGAGACCGCACGCGCCTGGATTATGCGGAACCAGACGCCGCGGAGCGCGCAATTGAGCTTCTATACACTAAGGCACCAAAACCGGCGAAACCGGACGATCATTCTTGGCCGCAAGCGGTTTTTGTCGAAATGCCCGTTGCCAGCACTCGCTTGAACGGCGGTCGAGACGTTGCTTATGCCTCGATGTCCTCGGCACCATCGACCACCCACCCGGCCAGCCGCTTCTTAGCCTCGACTTGCACGCGGGCCTTGGCGATGATCTTCCGCTGCTCGCGGGTCACGTCCTGCGCGGCCTTGACGGTGCGCTTCAGCTTGACGATTTGGGTGGCTAGCTTGTTCGTGTCGGGATCTAGTTCCTTGCGGATCATTTCAGTCTGCGCGAAATGCGCCGTCGCCAGCCCCAGGCAGCCAGGCTGATGGCACCCATAGCAGCGAGGATCAGGCTCGACGGCTCCGGAACCACGGAGCTGCCGGTAACCGTAAATCGCATGTTGTGGGCAATCGCGTCATCACTCCAAGTGCCTGGGTCGCCGATGAATGTATGGTCTCCAAAGAAATACGACGCCTGTGCAGTTTCAGGGTTTGTTGTGGTAAGGGCCGCGTTTCCCGTTGCGCCAAATCGGCCGCTGCCGAAAATCAGCGAGTAATCGCCCGCTGGCAGCGTTACCGCTAAAGGGACGGAAAGGTCAGCTGAGAAGAAGGGCACGACGAATGTTGTTTCTGCCAATGGAACGAACGCCGACATGCTGGCCGGCGGGAAACCGTCGCCGCCGGCGCCAATTCCCACGATCGCGCCGAAAATCTGTCGGTTATCGTTGAAGGTAGGGTCCGCCAATACTCCCCCGATGTGATCGACCTGAAAAGGTGCCGCGAGGTGAAACCGGGCTCCCACATACTGAACACTATCGACGGTGTAGCCACGCAACGCGGCGCCGCCAACGCCGACAGGTCCCAAAGTTGCGGATTCCAACGCGTATTCCGCAAAGCTAGAGCATGGAATCGTCACGCAAAGCGCAAAGATGACGCCAGTGATGAGTTTGTTCATTAGCGTTCTCCGTGTGGCGTAAGTTGGGCCGTCAAGGTCCGAATGGGCCGTGCGGCAGCCCACAGCGTAGGCCGGCCGCGGGGCGATTGCAGGAAAAGGCAGGCCGGGGCAGTGTCTGAGCAGTAAGTTGGTCGGGGCGGCTAGCGGTTCGGCGTGGAGGCTGAGTGGTCACTCGGAAGTACGACGGGATGTCGCACGAATCCAAGCGTTTCCCATTGGGATCACGCCAGCTCTTGCCTGGCATCGGCTCCCACGGGTGTACGACTTTCGTGGTCAGATGATAGGCGTCCCACTTCGGGTTGAAGCATTGCGTCTTGCCGCCCGGCTTCTCCGCGTCGCTCACGTATTTTGACTCCTCGGTGAAACGGCGGAACTGCCCGACGCTGACCTCCGTGCGTCCCATCCAAAAGCCGTCTTTGACGCGCATCAGACGCGGCCGTTCGCCTTCATAAGACTCACGTTCTGTTCCCGGTTGTGCCCCACCTTCAATGCCTGTAGCCTAGGCTTTTTCTTCCGAGGTGCTCCCCATCATGAACTCGCCGGGCGGGATGTAGACCAGTTCCAGCGATACGCCGCCACTTACGTCCGCCTGCTTGGTCGCTCCTTGCTTCGGCTGGTCGGCTCGGGCGACTTGCGCCAGGCAAACGACGACGCAACTAATCGCGATGACGAACCGAGACCTGATCCGCGCGACAAACACGTTGTTGGGATACATCAACGAAGTCCTTTCAACCGAGATGTCAAAGATGGAATCCTCTTCTGCACAGACAAGTGTCGTCGGCGATACGGTCGATGCGTTTCGTTATTCCTTGGCGGCCTTGAGGGCGGTTTTGCGCGCGGCCTCGAATTCGTCACCGGGGTTCCATTGCGGCAAAGCCGGCCGTTGGGCTGCTTGCAGGCCGACGTAATATAGGAGCCGCACGTCCTCTACCGCCCCTCGCAAGTCCCAACTGTCCTGGTACTCGTCGCTTGGTTGGTGGTATTTAGTCCGTGTCCATTCCTCGATGTGCTGTTTGCCCCAGCCATCGGGCTTTCCGATCACGTTGATCCCCGAATGCAAGTACACGCCGGGCACGCCGACCTTGGCCAGGCTGAACTGGTCGGAGCGATAGTAGTAACCCCGGTCTGGAAATTGGTCGGGGGTTACCACGCGTTTCTGCCAGCGGGCGATCTCGTTGACCAACTGGTCGAGGTTGGATTTTCCTAAACCAATGACGTTGACGTCGTGAGTCGGACCGAAGGTGTTGATGCCGTCGATGTTGATCACTGCGGCCATGTTCCCCACTGAAATCGGCGGATGCTCCGCCAAATACAACGAGCCCAGCAAGCCCTGTTCTTCTGCTCCGACTGCCGCAAACAGGATTGACCGGGCGGGCCGTTTTGACAGCGCCGCACACGCCCGCGCGATTGTCAACAATGCGCCAGTTCCAGAAGCGTTGTCGACGGCCCCATTGTAGATGTTGTCTCCTTCGGCGTTCCGCTGCGCGCCCAGCCCGAGGTGATCGTGGTGTGCCATGAAGATCACAGCTTGCCGAGCAAGCGCTGGATCGCTGCCGGGGATCAGCCCGAGAACGTTGGCCGTTTGTCGTTTGCGAACGTCGCACGGAAATGCTACCGAGAGGTGAACGCCCAACGGCACGGGCCGAAAGTCGCGCCGCTCGGCAGCGGCGCGGAGTTTATCCAGATCTTGGCCGGCCAAAGTGGCGATCCGCCGTGAAGCGTCCTCGATCATCCAACCGCGCATTTGCACGCGCGGGCCTGTCGCTTGTTCAAGCTCGAATTCTTCACCGGACCAGGAGGTTTGCACGACCTGAAACGGATACCCTGCCGACTCGGCGGTATGAATGATGATTGCGCCAGCCGCGCCTTGCCGCGCGGCGCTCGCAAATTTGTAATCCCAGCGTCCGTAGTAAAGTCGGCGTTTACCGGCAAACAGTTGCGGATCGTCGGCCGGATCATTATTCATCATCAGCAGAATCTTGCCGCGCAGGTTGGCAGCTTTGAAATCGTCCCATTGGTACTCGGGTGCTTCAATGCCGTAGCCGACGAACACAATCTCGGCGTTGTCGATCGCGACTTCCGACTGCGGTTTCCCGCTGGCGAAGACATAGTCGTCGTGCCGTTTGAGCGTGAGCGATTGTTGCCCTTGTCGAAACGTCACCGTGTCGGGAACCCGCGCAGTAACGCCAACCAACGGCACTGACTGAAACCAGCCGTTTTCTGGGAGGATCGGTTTGAGTCCCAGAGATTCAAACTGGGCTGCGATATAATGCTGGGCCAAGTCGTCCCCGCGCGATCCCGGCCCGCGACCTTCCAAAAGATCGTTCGCCAGGAAACGAATGTGGCCACGCAATGCCTGCTCATTGATCGCCAACTCCGCCGCGGCAACGTGCGCGGCGTCTGGCGGAGTCGCCTGCTGCGCGAAGTTCGGTTGGCAAACAGACACGAGAGTGAGATAGCTAGAAATTATTGCAGTTGCAAGACGACGGCGGCCCATTGGGATCTCCCTGACAACGATCGCGATACGGTGGCGAATTCTCACCCACTATAGCAGGGAAGCAGAGCCGGGCGAGAGTGTTCGCTTCGGCGAAGTAACGTTGTTCGAGCGGCATTACTCTGCGGCGAGCGACGCAAAGTATCCGCAGAGGCCGAAAGGCCGACGCGTCAGGGTGCTGGAAGGAAATGCCGAAAGGCAAGGACAACCTGATGCGATAACCCCGAGGGCCAGACCTCCGTCCAGCCCTCGGGGCCGCGTTACAACACATTCATCACCCGGTCCGTCAGGCCCTTGTCGCCCAACACGATGTTGAGCTTCGAGTTGGCGGCGACCTTTTCCAGGACCTCCAGCTCGCGCAGGTGCATCAGGGTCGGGCTGTCGGCCAACAGCTTGGCGGTATTGGCTTGGCTGCGCATACCGGCCGACTTCTCGCAGCGGGCGATGAGGTTGGCCAGTCCCTCCTGCGACCAGAGGCCGAGGGGCCTTCTTGGCCTCCGTGACCTTGTTCATCGGGTCCTTCATCTCGCCCGGCAGGATGATGTCGCGCCTACACGCCGCGGCTGGCAACCGCCGGCTGACGAGCAGCAACTGCTAAGTGCGGTCCTCGATTCAAGGCGTCGGCGCCGCCGGCTCCAGCCATACAGGCCAACGCCGCCGAGCGCCGACAGCGCGAGCGTGCCTGGCTCTGGCGCGAGGCTGAAGTGCTCGATGGGGAAGCTCGCGAAGATGTCCTCTTGGGGACCTCCAAAGTCGGGAAACATCGGATTGGGTCCGGAAAGCTGCACGATCAGACGCGCCGAGTCGATTCCGGGCGCAAGGAAGTCGAAATTCGCGATGGTCGTGGCGCCGGTCGGATAACTGACGTTCGAGGAGAGAGCCATAATGAATATTTTGTTGAGGAGCAGGTTGGAATCAAATGTGGTTGGGGTTCCTCCGGGCGGCGCAAACTTGTCGAAAAAAGCGCCAGGCACCACGCTCGACGGATCCTGGATGCGAGCGTTGTCGTTCGTCTCGATCGTCGCGAGGTCCAGGGGATACTCGTTGTTGAACAGCAGGTGGATGGCCAGCGGCTGTCCCAGATATTGCAGCACCGGCGACGCGGACACGCTGACGGCGGAGGTGTCGTAGGAGACGCTGCCGGTAAACGGATCGCCGTGGGCCAGATGCGGCATGACGTCGGTAATCGGCGCCCCAAAGTTATACGGCGGCCCCAGCTGCACCGTGCCGCTGAAATTCCAAGTTACGATCGCGGCCGACGCTGGCTGTGGCGAAATGATCGCGGTGCACGTCAGCAGAAGCGTGAGAAGAATTGGGCGAGTCATAGATTGCGTCCTTTCATGGTCAGGGCAATAGCCTGCGCGAGAGGCGCCCCCCGCAGCGAGATTCGGCGGCGGCGGGCGATGGCCAACAGCGCCGCGCACCCGGCCGAGGCCAGCACGAGAGCGGATGGTTCGGGAACGAGTTGCAGCGATAGATACAGATCGTCCGCGCCGACCAGGAAATGACCGGTGGCCGGTTCTTCTGCCGAATAGTTCTGTACCTGCGCCTCGACACTGTAGGTGAATTCAATGTAGGCCGTTCCGGCCGGAAGAGGCGCCGTCGCCCGATGGTCGTTCAAGTAAAACGGAGTGTTGACGTAATGTCCGAAGAGCGAGTCGTACGACTGTGAAAAGTCGAGATAGGTCAGCGAACTATCGCGGAACAGCAAAGTCACCTGGCCGCGCAAGCGGAGCTCGCCGGTTCCGTCGAGCATTTCGCCGATGCCAAAGTAGTCCAGTCCGTAGGTCACGGATTGAATCCCCGAATAGGGCCGCACGTCGACAAGCTGGCGAAATCCAACGCCACCGGCCGCGTGGGTTCCGGAGCCCTCATTGGTCAATTCAACATCGCCGAAGAACCAAGCCGATCCTTCGGTGGCGTCAATGGCGCCGCCGCTCAGCGACCGTGGGCCCGTCACCGAAGTGCCAAGGCCTAGAGTCCACGGGCTGAGGCCCGTCTCGGCGCCGGGATTGACGAGCAAGTTGCCGGTGACCGCGGCAAGCGCCGGCGCGCCCGAGAGCCCCATGGCAAAGGCTGCGGCAAAGGTTGCCAACGTCAGTGTTTGCAAACGCATGGGCGGTCCTCCGTAGGTGTTGTAGAGCATGCTTTCGAGGCGATCATTCAGCGATAGAAGGTGTGCATTGCACGCAGCCGGCCAATCCGACGTCGCCGCGAGACGGCGAACAGGACTCCGCATCCGCAAGCGGCCAGCACCAGCGACGGCGGCTCGGGGACGGCTAGGGTTGCCACGCGGAATCCGAGATAGTAGTTCTCATACGTCGGATCGGTGAAGAGCCGGTCCGTGGACTGCAGGTAGCTCGAATCGCCGTCCCACGAACCCCCGCGCTCGCCCCGAAACAAACCGGTAATCAAGGCTTCGTTCCACTCAAAGACGTTGCCACCCTGATCGAACGTGTGGTAGGGACTCGTCGCGGAAGTATAGGCCCCCGCGTCGGTCAGGTAGTTCTGACTGCCGCTGTAACCGGTCGACCCCGTGACCGCGTACCCGTTGTCGTAACTGTTGGCAATGCCGTCGTCCTTATAAAAATTACCCGAATTCGACGGCGTCGGTGCGCCGATCCCCGGCGGCCGATCCGAATAGGGCGTGCTATTGGTCTTGGTCGGATAGGCCCAATAGTTATCTGCGTCGCCGCCTTGCGCGGCCGGCTGATGGTAGGCCGCCTTGTACCACTCATTTTCGCTGGGAATGAACCAGTGGGCGCCGGCGTTTCGCGAGATCGCGTTCAAGGCCGCTTGGGTCACCGCCCCGTTCAAAGGATAGGCGCCCCCTTCGGTGGTGCTCGCGTTTTGGGCGCCGGTTGGCTGGCCGTTGTGCATCCAGTTGGAAAACCGAGCTGCGTCACCCCAACTCACGAAGGTGACCGGATGGTCCGCCGAACCGATGACGCTGTAGGTGTAACTGCCCGAGACACCGCTCCGCGAGATGCCGGCGATGTTGGGGTCCGTGGCCATCAACGTGCTATAGAGCGCGTAGGTGTCCGTGGCGGCGACCGCGTTGAGAAATGCGGTATATTGCCGGACCGTCACCTCGGTCGTGCCGATGCGATAGTCGTAGCTGACACCGCCATACAGATTGCCGGTCAACGGGTCATTCCCATTGCCGGCGTTGCCCACTGGCACGGTAGGAATCGTCACGGCCCGGGCGGAAGTCGAAACTCCGACGCACAGCCCGAGCATCGCGCTCGCCACGACGCAGGTCGCCGCGCCGCGTTTGCGTGCTCGGACCAACAGCACGGCAGCAAGCCCCACGATCGCCAGGATGAATGTGCTGGGCTCGGGGACGGTTGCCACGCGGAATCCGATGGCGACGCCCTCGAACGTCGGATTGCTGAAGCTCCGTTGCGAGGACAGCTGGTTGCCCGGTAGGCTGTCCCACGAACCGCCCCGCAAGCCCCGAGACGAGCCGCTGGGCAACGCTTCGTTCCACTCATAGACGTTGCCACCCTGATCGAACGTTCCGTAGGGACTCGACGCGGATGTATACGCCCCCGCGTCGGTCAGATAGTTCTGAGTGCCGCTGAAAACGGTGGAACCCGTGACTGCATAACCATCGTTGTAGCCGTTGGCAACCGAGTCGTTAGCGTAGAAGTTTCCCGTATTCGATTGCGTCGGTGCGCCGCTGCCTGGCGGCTGATCGGAGTACGGCGTGCTGTTGGTTCCGCTCGGATAGGCCCAGTAATTATCGGCGTCGCCCCCTTGCGCGGCCGGTTGATGGTAGGCCGCCTTGTACCATTCGTTTTCGGTGGGAATGAACCACGTGGCACCGCCGTTTCGCGAGATCGCATTCAAGGCCGCGGCGGTGATCGCCCCGTTCAAGGGATAGGCACCGGCTTCCGTGGTGCTCGCATTTTGTGCGCCGGTCGGCTGGCCATTGTGCAGCCAATTGGAAAACCGGGCCGCGTCCCCCCAACTCACGTAGGTCACAGGATGGTTGGCCGAACCGATCACGCTGTAGCTGTAGCTGCCCGAAACGCCGCTCCGCGAGATGCCGGCGATGGCGAGGTTCGTGGTCATCGACGTGTTGTAAAGCAAGTAAGTATCGGTGGCGGCCACTGCGTTGAGAAACGCGGTATATTGCCCGACCGTTACCTCGGTCGTGCCGACGCTGTAGGCGTAGCCAACGGCGCCGAAATTCTGGATTCCAGCGGTGCCGGAATCTCCGTCCGCCGGGTCGTTGGCATTACCCACATTTCCGACTGCCACGGTGGAAATCGTGATCGCCCGCGCTTGCACGGAGAGTAGCAGCGGCAAGGCGAAAATCGCCAGCGCGGCGCGACAGAACCATCTTCGGCAGCGCGTGAATCTCATGAGCGTCTCCTTGCAGTGCGATGGCCTGGTGTTCGAGATCCGCTTGCGACTGTACGACGTGTGCCCATGGTTCGTCGTGCCGCGAGTAATAGTCCGGCGCAACCTATAGCGCTCAACGCCAGCGTCCCTGGCTCGGGGACGGTTGCGACCGACAGGCTGGTGATGTCGCCACGCACGTCGAGGGCGTAGGTCGTGAAATAGGAGTTTGGCGCGTACTCCTGCCGCGCGATGCGAACGCCGTGGGAGCTTAGAAACGCCGCGAGATCGAGCGAGGTCGGCAGCGCGACGGCGGGAAGAATTCCGCGCGGCGTGTACGAGCGATCGTCAAGGTGCACCCCCAGGTCCGTGAAGCGAGTCGGATAACCTCCGTCATACGTCTGGGCCTGTCGGTCGACCTGGAAGTAGTTGTCGTAAACGCCTTCGCCCGCGCCATTCGGACGATCGGCGATTACCAATTGGTAGGATTGGGGCGTCCCGCCCAGGGCGACGAACGAGTCGTCATATGTTTCCGAACCCACGGTCAGCGAAACGCGACCGCTAGGATCGATGAATGAGCTGTAATAGCCGTCGGTGTAATCCGGCCCGGTGGCGGCATCGTAAGAGAACGTGCCGCTGAACGGGTCGCCGACGTGCAGGTCGTAGGTGGCATGGTCGGAGGGGGTCCCGAACACCTGGACGTAACTGAGCACGCCGCTGAAGTTGAAGGTCACCGGCGCCGCGCCAACTCGCGACGCGCTCGCCGCAGAAACCGTCAACAGCGCCGCCGCGGCAAATAGCCGCCTCCTCAACCCGGGGCAGTTCGTGAGCCATCGAACGCACGAAGTCTTTTTTCGCACTGGCAATCTCCTGGTCTGATGCAACTCACGTTGATTGAATCTTGTTGCGCTTGCCAAATCACATTTGCCGTCAGTTGTTGGGGGGAAGTCGTTGTTCGATTCGGCGCTTCCATCGCCGGCGACCCCAGGCGCTCGTGCAAATGCCGCCGAGCGCGGCCAGTGCGAGCGACGACGGCTCAGGGACCGGGATAGAGGTGAACAGAAGGTCGACGGGAGACCTCAAGCCGCCAAGACCGGCCGTGACAAAATCCCCCAAATTCGCGCCCGTCGTGCCGTCAAAACGTACCACCCGGTGATTATTCGTGCTGACTACGAACAAGTCGCCGCTGGGTCCGAAAACGGCATGGGCCGCCCCGGAGAGCGTTCCGCCGGACGCGAATATTCCGAGCGACGCACCCGTCGTGCCATCGAATTCTCGCACGTGGGATGAATTGAAATCCGCGACGTAGAGGTTGCCGTCGGGCCCAAACAGCGGATTCCTCGGTCCGTTGCTGTCATCGAATCCGGTGGCGAACTCACCGATGAGCGCTCCGCTGGTGCCGTCGTATTTCGTTACGCCCGATGGTCCGGAAAGGTGTGAGACATAGAGATTGTTGTCCGGGCCAAAACCGAGGCTGCCCGGATTTTGGCCCCCCGGCAGTGTCACAAAAGTCCCCAGGGGCGCTCCGGTCACTCCGTTGTACTTCAGGACCGCGGCGGGGGACTGCTGGTTGGCCACATACAAATTGCCGTCCGGCCCAAACGCCAACGTTTCCGGTTGATATAAACCGCCGCTGCCGGCAGCGACGAAGGTGCTTAAGAATGCGCCTGTTTGACCGTCATATTTGAGAATGGAGGACGATGAAAAGCTGCTGACGAATAAATTTCCATCCGGTCCATATGCCAGTCCGTACGGAGCGCTCAGCCCGCCCCCCTGGGCAAACACACCCAAAAAGGCGCCGGTGGACGCATCGTATCGCAATACCTGGTTGGTGCCGATACTGGCAACAAGCAGACTTGCCGCATGGGCGCTTGGCGCGGCCGCCAGGATCCAAAACAACGCGATAGCAGCCGCTAGTCGAAAGCGTTTCACGGGCGTCTCCTTTTAATCTTGATCCACGGATTGTTGGTCCTCACGTTTCTTCTCAAGCTGACGTCGGCGGCGGTAAATCGCCGCCAGGCCGAGCCCGCCGCACGCGGCTAGAGCCAGCGAAGTCGGCTCGGGGACGGTTGCCACGCGGAATCCGAAAAGGGGGCTCTCTTCCGTTGGACTACCGTTGCTCAGGGCCGAGAACCCCAACTGGGCGCGCCGTCCCCCCACGAACCCCCGCGCAAGCCCCGAAACGAGCCGCTAATCACGGCTTCATTCCACTCCCAGACGCTGCCACTCTGATCGAACGTGCCGTAGGGACCCGTCGCGGAAGCATACGCCCCCGCGTCGGTCAAGTAGTTCTGGGTGCCGCTGTAGCTCGTGGAACCCGTGACCGCGTACCCGTCGTTGTACCCATTGGCGATTCCGTCGTTGTTGAAGTAGTTGGCCGTGTTCGATGGCGTCGGTGCGCCGCTGCCCGGCGGCTGATCCGAGTTGGGCGTGCTATTGGACCGGGTCGGATAGGCCCAATAGTTATCCGCGTCGCCGCCTTGCGCGGCCGGTTGATGGTAGGCCGCCTTGTACGATTCGTTTTCCGATGGGATGAACCACGTGGCGCCGGCGTTTCGCGAGACGGCGTTCAAAGCCGCATTCGTGATCGCGCCGTTCAAGGGATACGCGCCGTCTTCGGTGGTGCTCGCATTTTGCCCGCCGGTCGGCTGGCCGTTGTGCAGCCAATTGGAGAAGCGGGCAGCATCGCCCCAGCTCACGTAGCTAACGGGCTTGTTCGGCGAACCGATCACGCTGTAGCTGTAGCTGCCCGAAACACCGCTTCGCGAGATGCCGGCGATGTTCAGATCGATGGCCATTCTCGCGTTGTAAAGCGCGTACGTGTCGGTGGCCGCGACCGCGTTGAGAAACACGGAATATTGCCCGACCGTCACCTCGGTCGTGCCGATGCTGTAGGCGTAGGCCACGCCGCCATATAAGTTGCCCGTTGCCGGGTCGTTGGCGTTTCCCAGGTTGCCCACCGGCACGGTGGGAATGGTGACGGCCCGACCGTGCGAGGTGAAAAGCACGGACACTAGCCAGAGAGTCGGCACCAAGACGCAACGACCCATAAAAAGTCCGGACGATTGCATTGGCGCCCCCTTATTTCGGTAGAACAGCGCGCAGGGCTACCGTCGCAACGTGTGTTGGCCCCGCTACCTCCCTAAGCAAGATTCGCAATGGGAAGCGGAAGTCGAATCGCGCGAGATTGCCAAAAATCTCCTAAATTCCGGCGCGGGCGACTGTATGCGCGTCGCGGAAGGCTGCTTATATTGGGAAGGGGCACCCGCGGATCGCCGGTATCCCGTAAACAAAAGCTCCGCTGACAAAAAAGTTGCAGTTCGTGCCTGATTCCTGGCTGCCGCAGGTTGCCTGGGAGAGATGGGAACGCCGTGGTGAACCAGTCCGACTCGTTCGTTCACGCTTCCGGACACGCTAATTCGCAATGCGAGGGCAACGCCGCGCGCCTGCTTCAGGACGCGCATGCTGGCTCGCCGCAGGCGGTCGGGCGACTGCTCGAGACCTGCCGCGGCTACCTGCTGTTGGTGGCGAATCGAGAAGTGGCCGGCGACATTCGCCAGAGAATTCCCCCCAGCGATCTCGTGCAGGAGAGTCTGGCCGAGGCCTGGCAAGCGTTCGACCGGTTTTCGGGCACCGACGAACGCGAGCTGTTGGCTTGGCTGCGCCGGATCCTGTTGAACAATGTGGCTAACGCGGCGTGCAGTCTTCGCGAAACGGCCAAGCGCGACATCGCTCGCGAAGTTTCGCTCGACGACGGCGAGTCGAGCGCCGTCGTGCATGGTCAATTGATCTCCGTCGACCCGTCTCCTAGCGCGTGCGCGGTCGAGATGGAGGAACAGGAGCGGCTGTTTCAGGCACTGCTTCGGTTGCCCGCACACTACGCGCAAGTCATCCGCCTGCGCAACCTCGATTATCTTTCGTTTGTCGCGATCGCGGTCCGGATGAATCTGTCGGCCGACTCGGCGCGCAAGTTGTGGGAACGCGCCGTCGAACGCCTGGCCGACGAATTGAGACCCAAGAATGTCAATACGTGACGCGAGCGAGAGTCCGCCGAGCGGCTGGATCGAGGCGCTGCACGAAGCCATTGCCTCGAACAGCGAGGCCGACTTTCACCACCCCCAAGCCGATGCGCTGCCGCGCGATCAAGTCGACAAGATGCGCGATTGCCTGTGGCTCTTGGAGCACGCGCGCCGGGGGCAACAAGATGGCGATGGCGCGCCGCGGTGCATCGGACGATTCGAGATCGTTCGCGAGGTGGGGCGCGGCGGGTTCGGAATCGTCTTTTTGGCGATCGATCCGCGCATGGGCCGGCGGGTGGCGCTGAAGGTTCCGCGCCCCGAAGTGCTGATGGGGGCGGCCGCGCGCGGCGCTTCCTGCGCGAGGCCAAAGCCGCCGGCGCGCTGGCGCATCCCAACCTGATCCCGGTGCACGAGGTGGGCGAGGACGGCCCGGTTTGCTACATCGCCTCGGCGTATTGCGAAGGTCCGGACCTGGCGCAATGGTTGACTTCCGCCCACGAAGCGATGACGGCGCGGCAAGCCGCGGCGCTTATCGAGGCGCTTGCCCAAGGCGTCGACCATGCCCACCGCCGCGGCGTGCTGCACCGCGACATCAAACCCAGCAACGTGCTGCTGGAGCCGGCAGCCGAGTCCGGGGCCGGACGCGAGAGTCTTCGGTGGACGCCGCGACTGACCGATTTTGGTTTGGCGAAAATGTTGGAGCTACCCGAAGAAAAGACCCGTACCGGCGCGCTGCTCGGAACGCCGGCCTACATGGCTCCCGAACAGGCCGAGGCGCGGGTCGATGACGTTGGTCCGGCGACCGACGTGTACGCGCTCGGTGTGATTCTGTACGAGTTGGTTGCCGGCCGTCCGCCGTTCCGCGGCCAGTCGGATGTGCAGACGCTGCAATTGGTGGTCCGCAACGAAGCGACCGCCCCCAGCCGAATTTGCGTACGCTTGTCGCGCGACTTGGAAGCCATCATCCTGAAGTGTCTGGAACACGACCCCCGGCGGCGCTATTCATCGGCCGGCGATCTGGCCGCCGATTTGAATCGATTCTTGACCGGCGAGTCGACGTTGGCACGGCCCGCCGGTTCGGTCGCGAAAACGACCAAATGGATTCGACGCCATCCGGCGCTGGCCGGCCTGTTGAGCGTGGCGTGTTGCGCGGTCTTGCTGCTGGCCGGCAGCGGCTGGTGGTACTCTGCGCAGTTGCAGACGGCATTCGACGCGGCTCGCGCGAGGGAGTTGGAAAGCAATCGCTTCGCCTACGCCGCGAATGTGAACCTCGCGGAAACGGCCCTCTCGACCAACCATGCGGCGCAAGCAATAAACCTGCTGAAGCGAAGCATTCCCCGAGGTGACCAGCCGGATTTGCGCGGTTTCGCCTGGCATCATTTGTGGCGTCAACTGCGCGAAGAGGAGATGACGCTCGAAGGGCACACGGGCGAGGTCTATTCTGTGCGATTCTCTCCCGATGGTCGGACGCTGGCTTCGGCCAGCCAGGACGCGACGGTGCGGCTTTGGGATTTCGCCAGCGGCCGCTGTCTGGCTGTATTGCGCGGCCACGAGGACGAGGTGAACAGCGTGGCCTTTGCCCCCGACGGCAAACTGCTGGCCTCGGCCAGCGACGACGGCAAGGTCCGAATTTGGGATTTGGCGACGCACAGAGTACTTCGCGTGATCGACGCGCACGAGAAGGGTGCCTACGGAGTCACGTTTTCTTTCGACGGAAGGCGACTCGCATCGTGCGGCCGCGATAAGTCCGTCAAGGTATGGATCACCGCGAATTTGGAGCGAGTGATTTTGCTCAATCATCAAGCCGAAGTCAACACGGTGGAGTTTTCGCCCAAAAGCAATCTGCTGGCCACGGCCTGTGACAATGGCACCGTCTGGTTGTGGGACGTCGTGACCCGAAAAGTCAAGCACGCCTTCTACGCACAAATTGACTCGCCAGTCACCCCCCATGCGCCTATCAGCTCGTTGAGTTTCGACCGCGCCGGAGGGATCCTGGCAAGTGCCGAACGAGCAGGCCGCAAGGTGACTCTCTGGCAAACCGCGACCGGCAAACGAATCACCGAATTGCCGCCCCATTACGCCGCGGTGCACGCCACGGTCTGTCTGGATCGTGGTCGTCAGATCGCGGTCGGCACCCGCGAGGGAGAGTTGAGCATCGTTAACGTTGCGACGGGGAAGCCGGATCGCAGCTTGCGCGGACACCTGGCGAGAATTTGGAGCGTGGCGGTTTCGCCCGATGGACAGTACCTGGCCAGCGCGGCGCGGAGCGCAACGTAGAGCTGTGGAATCTATCAGCGCCGCGGAGTCACGAGCTAATTGCCGGACTTGCTGATTGTCCCATGGCGATGGCCGTGTCTCGCGATGACTCTAGCTGCGTCGTGATCGACAATCGACAAGGAATCTCGGTGGTGGATCTGGCGACGCGGCGGCCGCGCTCGTACACGGGGCGCGACTGCGACGTCACTGGAGACTTCAATGGAGACGGTCGCCAGGATAGTGGCTTTTTTCAGGACGGCGTCTGGCATTTGCGCATTTGCGCGGTGAACCAGGCGCCGCCGATGAGTTCCAGGAACAGACGCTCAGGTTTGGTAGCCGCGGCGATGTGCCGGTGGTCGGCGATTGGGACGGCGATGGTGGCGACCACATTGGCCTCTACCGGCCATCGAGTCATACATGGTATCTGGATCTGGACGGCGCAGGCGGCAAAGTCGAGAAGAAGATCCGATACGGCACGAGCGAAGATGGTCGGCATATGGACGTCGGCTATAAAGTGCCGCTTGTTGGCCGTTGGGATCGCGGACCGCGTGATCAATTGGGCTTCGCTACATACCTTGACAACGATGCTTGGATATTCAACATGCGTCGAGCCGCGGCCAGCGTTTCGTTCATGGTTTTGAGCGTGGGTGGCAACAGCGTCCCGGTGGTCGGCCACAAGGCCAATCCTTTGTTTGAGGTGGGCCTGTTGCGCAAGCAGAGACTCTGGACGCGCGTCGGCCCAGGCGCCGATGTGCCAGACGCAGCGCCCAATCTCGTCGACGAAGGCACGAGCGAATGCGCGCAACTCGAATTGTCGCCCCAAACATTTGCGGCGGTGGACGATGTTCAACTCGACCGAGCCTGGATTGACGCCGCGATCGACCGGCAGAATTCGGTAACGTACCTCCGCGACGTTCTGACCGCCATTTCTCCGCGGGGAAAGCTGTTGGCCACGGGCAGAACAGGCGACCGGCGAGTTAAGATTTGGGATCGAGAGTCCAGTGCCCGACTCGCCGTCTTACATGCCCCCGCGGACTACGTCGAGGCCATTGCCTTTGCGCCGGACGGCCGCACGCTGGCCATCCTCGATGAAACCGGCCTGGTCACACTCTGGGACATGGGCACCTATCGCGAATCGGGCCGCCTGCAAGCGCACCAGTCAGCGCGTCCCATGACGCTGGTCTATTCACGCGACGGACATTGGCTGGCCAGTTCGGGAGATGAAGGGATCGTGCGTGTTTGGGACGCCGAGGCTCGACGACCCGCGTTCGTCCTGCAGGGTGATCCGCAGGACATCAACGGCATCGATTTTTCCCCGAATGGTAGCATGCTCGCCACCGGCGGAGCCAACCGCGTCATCACCTTGTGGAGCTTGACCACGGGCAAGGTTCTGGCGACGCTTGCCGGGCACTCGGGTCGGGTGACGTGCGTCGCGTTTTCACCCGACGGTCGGAGCCTGGCGTCGGGCAGCGATGACAAGACCGTCAAATTGTGGGACGTTGCGACCGAGCAGGAATTGTTTACACTGCGCGATTGCGCGATCGGCGTGCGCACCGTCGCGTTCAGTGCCAACGGCCAGCAACTGGTCGCTGGGGCATGGAATGCGGACTACCAGGGCGACATCCACGTGTGGTCGGCCGAACGCCCCTCGCCGCCGCGCGAACCCGAGCGCGTGCAAGTCGACTCCCAAGCGCAAGCCATGCACTCCTTGCCCCAGACGGACCGCAACGACTGACTGGGACCCGTGAGCGATCCGTCTCGATGCATGCCGCAGCCAGGCCACATTGCCTGGCGCGATGATCATTGGCAGTAGGGAATCAGGCAAGAAATTTGGCGGCGACGGCAGCCTAGTCTCATTTACACATTTCAGCGTAACACTCGCAAAATTCGACCGAATTGCGGCACCGCTCGCGCCTCCCGAAAAGCCAAGGATTTCCAGAATTATCTGCATTGACAGTGTGCTGCAACTGCGACCGTGCGTCGGCGTGTCAGATCGACGCGGCAGAGGATCAAAACTAGCTAGGCGTCAGAGCTAGTTGCCGCTAACACTTGTCGGATTACCAGTCGGCCGTGTATTCAATGCTCGTTAGTTGTCTTTCTGCGAAAGCCTCGCCAGAGCCGACATGGCCTTGCGATCGCATCGGCGATTCGAGCTATCGCCCTGACTGTGGATTTACTGTGACGATCAAGTCATAATTGCAGTGCAATTGGGCCGGTTCAGTCACAGTATGCACAAGACGCATAGGAGCAGAGGGATCATGAGCTGGCGACATCCACTGCTGAATTGCCTTTTGGCATTCGCGTTTTGCAACTCGGCGTTCGCGGCCCTGCAACGTCCCAACGTCCTTATTATCTTGGCCGACGACCTTGGTTATGGAGACATGCAGGCCAATAATCCCGAGCACGGCAAAATTGCCACGCCGCACATGGACCAGCTTGCCGCCCAGGGGATGCGTTTCACGGACGGGCACAGCAGTAGCGGCTGCTGCTCACCGACGCGGTACACGCTGCTTACGGGCCGATATCACTGGCGATCTCGGTTGCAGCAAGGCATCGTTGGAGTATGGGGCGCGCCGCTGATTGCTCCTGACCGGCTCACCGTCGGACGACTGGCGCAGCAGCACGGCTATCGAACCGCTTGCATTGGCAAGTGGCACCTTGGGCGCGATTGGCCGATCACAGTCGAGCAGCGTCCGCTCTTCGAGGGTTTCGGTGGTCAAAGGGGCGGCGGCGCTAATGTCGTGACGGAATTGACGGACGCTCATCGTGAGACTTGGCAAAAGGTGTTCTCACAGCCGATACCAGGTGGCCCGACCACGCGTGGCTTCGATGAATACTTTGGCACCGACGTGCCGAATTGGCCGCCTTACTGTTTCATCGAGAATGACCGCACGGTCGGAATCCCCACGGAGCTTCTGCCTGCGTCCAAGCTGGTCAAGAACCAGGCCAGCCTGCAAGGTCCTGCACTCAAGGACTGGCAGCTCGAGCCCATCCTGCCTGCGCTCGCCGAACGCGCCTCGGACTTCATCGCGCGGCAGACGAAGGCCAGTCAGCCGTTTCTGCTGTACCTTCCTCTGACTGCGCCGCACACGCCCATTTCGCCAAATGAAGCTTGGCGCGGCAAGAGCGCAATCGGTCATGACTATGCTGACTTCGTGATGGAGACCGATGCTGTCATTGGCCGAGTGCTCGAGGCGTTAGAGGCCAGCGGCGCAGCGAACAACACACTCGTCTTCTTCACCAGCGACAACGGCTGCGCCAAGTACATCGGTGTCGAGGAATTGGAGGCTCGCGGCCACTTTCCTAGCGGTCCGCTGCGGGATTACAAGGCGTCGGTCTACGAGGGTGGACATCGCATACCGTTCATCGTGCGATGGCCCGGCCTGGTGCAGCCCGGCTCCGTCTGCCAACAACTCGTGCATCAGGCCGACCTGATGGCCACGTTGGCTGAAATCCTCGACACGACACTGCCCGACAACGCAGGCGAGGACAGCTTCAGCTTGCTTCCTCTGCTCAAGGGCGAGGACAAACCGGTTCGCACACACGCCGTCAGTTGTGCCTGCGCCGGCACGCCAGGCCTGCGCCAAGGTCCGTGGAAACTTGTCTTCGCTGCCGACGATCAAGCCAAGACGGCGGTGCAGCTCTTCAATCTCGACGCCGATCTGGGCGAGACCAACAACGTCGCCGCCGCCCAGCCGAAGCTCGTTGCCGAGCTGCGCGCGCTGATGGAACAATTTATCACCCAAGGACGCACAACGCCCGGTGCGCGGCAGAAAAACGACGTCAAGGTGCGGCGTTACCCGCAGCTCGAATCCGCCGCGCAAAAGGCTCAAGCGAATTAGAGCAATGCGTGATTCAACGCAGTCGGTCTTATCGGTTGGATAAAGGGTCAATCTGAGGATGGCAGCCGGGTATGTTGGTCGGTCCACCGTCCGCGTATGTCAATTCGACCCCGGCCACGAAGAGTCGCTGCCACGCCGCCCGGGGCTATCGGACGAACAGAGCCTGTGCGGTCCCGAAAACTCGTGAAAACAACCTTGATTTCTGCGAACTCCGAACAAACGACCGGTTAATGACGCTCGCTGCCTGCGTCAGGAACTCATCCGTTTGACAGGACGGTCTTCGCGTCCCGAGAATTGTGCTGGGAGATGTGGGGGATGGACCTCATCGAACACCGAAGACAAGCAGAAAAAGGGCTCGACCAACCGCAGCTCGCTGGAGCCAGCGAATTTGACAGCGTGCATTGCATTTCAACTGTCTGAAATGCAGTACGGGCGCGCTTTGCCGCGCAGTTGGTGGCTAGTGCAAGGCAACTTCGCTCATTGGAGACTTGACCATGATTTCGGTTTATGCACCGTGCGCTCGGCGGCCATTCAGAGGAACGATTTTGGTGGGCTTGCTTGGAATGGTGCTGCCATTGAGAGCCAACGATGCTGGCGAATCGATTGAAGCTCATCTTGCTAAGCCTTCGCTGAATGTTGTCATCACCGTCAAAGACATGGCGGCCGCCAAGAAGTTCTATGGCGACGTGCTGGGACTCGAGCCGATGTCAGCCGTTCTGTTCAGCGACAAGACGAATCCGGTCTTCTTTCCGAAGGCAGTGACCATGGAGCGATTCCGCGTCGGGGCGCACGAGATCAAGCTCATCCCTGGCCTCGAAACAACTCGGCCATTTCCGGGTGGAGTAACCCGGGGCATCGGCTTGCGAATGGTCAACTATCCGATCCCCGACGTCGCGGCCTTCAAAAGCCGGCTAAAAGCCAATGGTTATCCTGAGCCGAAAATAAACTTGCTGCCGGGCTCGACCTATCGCTTCGGCATGCTTGACGACGCGGACGGCAATCAAGTGGAGTTCTACTTCCACGATGGCGACGGGCCCAACGGTTGGCAGAATAGTTTGCAAATCGCGCTCACGGTTTCCGACGTTGAATCCTCAAGACACTTCTATGGCGAAGTGCTTGGCCTGCGGGAACTGCCGCCCGTGTCCATGCCCGGCGATCCTACTCGCCAAGTTTACCTATTCCAGGTCGGGCCGACCGTGATCAAGTTCTGGTCGTTCGGAAAGGACTTACCCAATCGCGCGGGCCGCCATCTGGAAGCTTTCGGCAATCGCTACATTCAGTACCACGTCAAGGACGCCGGCCTAGCCCACGAGTTCGTGAAATCGCGCGGCGGCAAGATCGATCTGCCGCCGACCGCCGTGAAAAGTATGCCAGTCGACATCATGTTCGTCGCCGATCCGGACGGCATCATTAATGAAATGTTCGCTCTGACCATTAAATGAACGTGTCGTGATCGTTCAAGGCCAGCGCGATTCGCTGGGCAACTAGTCCCAACCAAAGTGGCTGACGGGGCCACCTGCATACGTTTCTGATTTCGTTTGCGTTATGCTGGCGACATAGCCATCGGGCCGAACCAAAATAAACTGCCCACTACGGCTGGCAAATTGCGAGGCTCCGCCACCGCGGAGCGCATCGAAAACGCGGCTGCCGTCGGGCAATAGTCGGTTCGCCATCCGGTCCCCGGGGGACAGCCCAGATAAAGGCGCGCCGGTTGAGAGCGGGCTATCCCGGTAGTTCAGCGTGAGCTGGTTTGTCAGGTCGCCGCGCTTGAGCGACTTGGCAACATGCAGTCTCTTGGCAAGATTGAGAACAGCTGCTGCGACTGGCAATCGTTCTTGCTCATAGCTGTCGAGCACGGATTGATCGCCACCGCGAACCATCCATGCCAGCTTCCAGCCGAGATTCCACGCATCCTGAATTCCTGCATTCAGGCCCTGTGCACCCGATGGCGGATGAATGTGCGCTGCATCTCCTGCGAGAAGCACGCGGCCTATGCGATAACGATCAACCATGCGAGTCTGGTGTTTAAAACGCGATTGCCAAGCGATCTTCGTTACACGTTGGCCGGTTGTCCTAAGAATTCCCGCTTCCAATCCGTCGATGTCAATTGTTGCCGGTGCCTGTAACTGGAACAAATCAGTATTTGGCAAAGGGCAAAGGGACGGTGCGCCACCCCAATTCATCGGCCAGACATGCCATGTCCGCCGGTCCAAGCCTTCGATCTCCAAATCTGCAACAATCATGGTCTTGTGGTCGAGATCGTTGCCATGCAGCGTTAGCCCTACCGCCTTTCGCGTCGTACTGCGGCCACCGTCGCAGCCAACAAGATATGCAGCGCGGACGGTTTCTCCGGTGGACACGGTGGCCATGACGCTGCGCTCGTCTTGGGTCAGCGATTCCAGGCCGACGCCAACTTCAACCGCGCCTCGTAGGGTGGCCAAGTGACTCCGCAAAATTTCTTCTGTGCGCCACTGCGGCACCATCCAGAGATTGGGGTAGGGTCTTTTTTCGTCCGGGACATGATGTGTTCCAAGCGATCCAACCTTGAATGAAAACGGCCCGAAATGGAGGCGCATATAGGGATAGAGCGCACCTGCCTCGACGATTGGTTTGATGACACCCATAAGGTCAAAAATCTCAAGCGTGCGAGGCTGAAGCCCCTTTCCGCGAGACCCCCTAAAAGGCTCACTTGCTGAGTCTATGAGCCTGACTGCGACGCCACGGCGCACTAGCTCTATGGCCAGCGTCAGGCCAGTCGGCCCCGCTCCTACAATCAGTACATCTAACATTCATGTGTCCAATTCGACCATGATCGGGATTGGCACTCTATCAACCTGAGCTACACGATGACCAACTGTCACAGCGGAACGCAATGGGATGTTCGTGGCAAGTGCAACCCAACCGATTCTTGGCATTCCGAGAAAAGGAGTACGCCGTGAAAAGTCGGCGATCTTCAGCGGGTGCGAATCCCGCCCGGCCAATCGGTCGCTCGGCCGGAAGCAACCAGAGCGATGGAGGAGGTAATAAATCTGTTGAAGTACTCTGGTGCAACGGGTCCCGTCGAAGGCCGTCGGCGCGATTCACGGGCCAAACTGGTTGGCCGCCGATTCGCTATTCAATCTCAGCGATCGACACCTGGAACGGTTCATGGCCCATCCGTCGCGCAAGCTGCAATCTCAGATCGTTCATGGCCGTTCCGATAGATCACATAGTGCCCTTGAGATTCGCGAGTTACGAGGTCGCCATGGTCGGTACGGATTTCTTTGAGGCCAGCCACCTCGTGGTTTTCTCCGAGGTAGATAAACGCATGCCAGTGCTGACAAACTTCGAGGTTGTAGACCTGGCCATGCTCGTCAACGGCTGCGAATCTTTGCACGATTTCGATCCGGTCTCGCGCCTTTTGTAGATAGGTGTTCATGGCAACAGATCTCGCAGGTCGCAGTACGTCACCCCACCGGCTCGAAACATATCACCCCCAAAGGTTGGACGCAAGAAAATGGCCCATTCACGATGACGATCTGTTGGCAGCCGTCCGAAAAGCGCATGTCGGCGTGCGGGACCTATACGTCGAGCTGCATTACGCGCGATGCGATGGCCAGGTGGGGCGGCCGAGCCGGGAAGGGGCTGGGCCTGAACAGTGAGTTGTCGGGGCGCTGCGGGTCTTTGAATCCGCCGCGCTGAGTCACTTCGCACTGGATTTGGGCGGCGCGTCGGTCGTTCCAGACTTCGCATTTAGGATGCGCTCAATATCTTCAGGTGCCATGCCGCGCTGAACCATCTCCAGCTTGAGCGTGGTGTCCATTTCATCTCGCTGCATTTTGCGTCGATGGCCCGCGGCGATTGCGGCGAGCGCCACGATGGTGGCGCAGACTACACCTAGCACCCAAAGGCCATATATACCCCACTCAGTGAACGCGTGAATAATGCTTTCCATTGTGTGGAACCTCCGGTACTGGGTGGTTAGCGTGTTGCTGGGGCGGGCGGGCGTGGGGCAAACAGCCGGTTGCTGGCGGGCAAGTCTCGAATCACTGTGAAATTGACAGCCGACTCTGGAAATAGTCGTTTCGCCCTTTCTAATTCGTTTTCGGTGTTGGGTGACCGGTTTTGGTCACGTCCATCGAGTACGAGGTCAACAATTCCGCGCCCCTCTTCGCCGAACAACCAAAGCATGCCGTGCGGTTCGACAATGAAATACGGCATTGGGGGGAGTTTCAGTTGTTGGATAATTGCGCTTTGTTCTGCGAGCAGCTCATGCCGCTGTCGAATCCAATTGAGTTCATAGCCCAACCAGCAGCCGAACACGGTCACCACCACGAACAGCGTCCGCAGGGAATAGCGGAACCAGCGGCGTTTAGGGGCGGGGGTCATGGGCATCACAGCGGTGGCGGAACACAATGTACAAGACGAGGCCAATGACGATCAGCGCGCGGATCGCAGCGCCGGCGACCCAGGGGCTCGTCGGAGCCGCAGAATTCGTCCCGCCGCTCGTTGTTAGGATTCACAACGATTTCTTGGAGGGCAAGGACTGCTGTACTTTTACTTCTTTGCCGCCGCCGCTTTTTTTGCCTGCCGCTTGGCTTTCTTTTGGGCCTTCGTGTTCCCGTCGACGCCTGCCGGAACGGTCTTTCCACCGGCCGGATTGAGGTCATCCAGGACGGCTTGCAACCGCGTCCGCGCCGCCTGTGCCGCGGCATCCGTCGTGTCGGCAGCCACGAGAGCTTCAACGAACGGCGCGTCTTTCATGGAAAACAACTCCCGTTTCTCGTTCAGTTTCCAACTGTCATCGCGCACATACCAACCTGCGCCAAGCTGCACGAAGATCCATTCGCGCGGTCTGCCAGCCTCGCCACGCAATTGCGGTGCGAAACTGCGGCCGTCGAACTTCACGCCGGCGGGCAGTTGTGCGCCGGCCAACTCGGCGAACGTGGGCAGCAAGTTGCTAAAGTCGATCAGGTCATCGCGGACGCCGCCCGGCGGCAGGGTGCCTTTCCAATTGGCGATCAAAGGCACCCGCGAGCCGCCTTCCAGAAGCTGGCCTTTGCGTCCGTTGACCGGCCGACCACCTATCTTGCCGACGTCGAGCTGTGGATCGTGCTGCGGCTGATAGCCAACCGGCGAAGTGCCGTTGTCAGACGAAAACAGAATTAGCGTTTTCTCGCAAGCCCAACTTATCGAGCTCCGCGACCAGCTTGCCGACCGTCTTATCGAGGTACTTGATGTTATCGTCGTAACGCTGTCGCGAATCGGCGTCGGGCTTCGAGTCGGGCGTTTGAAGGATCGGCCCGTGAATCAGATGTTCCGCCAGGTAGAAATAGAACGGCTGATCGCGGTGCCGCCTAATGAATTCGATGGCAAAATCCGAACCGTGATCAGGATAGTAAATCTCTTTATCAAACGAGACTTCTTTCCCATTTTTCGTGTAGGTCTGTTTCCAGTACCAGCCAGCAGCCGTCGGATCGGTTATGTATTCGTCGAAGCCCCAGTCGCCTGGCGAATCGGACATCTGACGCCACTTGCCTGCCATAGCGGTTGCATAACCGGCTTGCTTCAAGATCTTCGGCAGCGAAGGCTGGTCCCGGAAAGAAGCATTTCCAGCGGTCTGGTTCGTCAATCCGCCCGTGCGAAAGCCATAGCGTCCGGTCATGATGACGCACCGCGACGGGCCGCACAGCGGCGTCGAATAGCAGCGATCAAATCGCGTCCCCGCCTTGGCAAGCGCATCAATGTTTGGCGTGAACGACTTGGCCCGGTCCGAACCATAGCAGCCGAAGCTGTCGATGCCGCAATCGTCGGCGAAGATAAACAGGATGTTAGGACGCTCCGGCGCGGCGGCCTCCACTTGGAAGCAGCGACCGGCCAGCGCCAGTCCAAAAATCAACCCGCCGATGAACAGATTCATTTTCACGGTCAAATCTCCTGAAATCGGCCGAAAATTCACAACGTCTAACAACGACATGCCGTGCGACTCCTACGATTCGCTCCGGGCCTGATTAATTGCCTGATCGCTGGCATGTGGAAGTTTCGTTCTCCGAAAGCGTAAACGCTGCGGCGCAGGGCTGCAACCTCTCGTCGCTTAGTTTTCTTGCGGCTGTCGCTGGTGAGCGCAAGTCGGGCGTATGGTAAGCTGCGGCGCACCGATTCGCGCTTCACACAAGGCGGAGACTTCCATGAACAATACCGACGAGGCGCAGGAGTCAGGTGACCGACCGGCGCCCCAACGGCCGGCAAGAAGCAGCTGGAAGAGACGCGCGAAGGCACTCGCGCTCGTCGCAGCGCTGTTCGTGGCCTATCTGGTGCTCTGGCCGGCCCCGATTGATCCGTTGGCCTACGAACCGCAGGCCACGCCGACGCTCGAAGGCCCGCTGGCGCCCAACGAGCGATTGCAATCGGCGCAAATCGTGGCCGCCGGCCAAGTCGATGGACCGGAGGACGTCGAAATCGACGTCGAAGGTCGAATTTATGCCGGCACGGCGGACGGTTGGATCGTGCGCGTCGAACTGGATGGGGGCGTCACGAAGTTTGCGAAAACGGGCGGCCGCCCCTTGGGCCTGGCATTCGACGCGCTGGGCAACCTGATCGTGGCCGACGGCGTCAAGGGCCTGCTGTCGATCGCGCCCGACAAGGTGATCACCACGCTCGTGACCAAGGCCGACGGCATCCGACTGGGCTTCACCGACGATCTGGACGTGGCCAAGGACGGCACCGTGTATTTCTCCGACGCGAGCAGTAAGTTCGGCCCTGGCCAGTATCTGTACGACATGCTCGAAGGCCGCCCGAACGGACGGCTGCTGCGATATAGCCCAGCGACGAAGCAGGTCGAAGTACTGCTGCCGGAATTGTACTTCGCCAACGGCGTGGCCCTGTCGCAGAATGAAGACTTCGTACTGGTCAACGAGACGTACCGCTACCGCGTGACGCGCTATTGGATCCGCGGCGAGCGGGCCGGCACGTCGGACATATTCATTGACAACTTGCCAGGCTATCCCGACAACATCACGTCAAACCGCAGGGGGATGTTCTGGTTGGCTCTGTTCACCGTTCGCAACAACGCGTCCGACTGGCTAGCGCCCAGGCCGTTCGCAAAACAGGCGCTGTCGAAGCTACCCAGCTTCTTGTGGCCCAAACCGCAGCCGTATGCGTTCGTCATCAAGCTCAACGAGACGGGCGCGATTCTGGACAGTTTTCAGGACCCTAGCGGACGGCACCTGCACGCCGTGACCAGCGCAAGAACGCGACGGCTATCTGTATCTGGGCAGCCTCCACAACGACCGCATCGGAAAGTACAAGCTGCCAGATGACGCGACCAGCGCGCAGCCAGGCGAGAAGCCCGAATAAGCCGAATCATTCTCAACAACGGCGATCCGCCGCTTGAATAGCGTCACCGCCACGAACAACGTCCGCACCGAAAAGCGGAACCAGCGGCGTTTAGAGGCGGGGTCATGAATTGGGCGACGCCTTGGACGAATGCTCGCCAGAATCAGAATGAACACGGTCCCGGCGATGATGCCGACAGCAATCGTCTTGGGAATGGTGGCTATAATCACCGGCAGCGTCCGTTTGGATCGGTATGGGAAATGTCGGATAAAGCGGTCGACGGCATTTAGGCAGCGGTTCCCTTCAACGACTACGTCGAGGATTCACAACATGCGACGAGACTGGCAAACTTGGCTCGTGGCCGCGTTGACGGTTGTGGCCGGCCACCGCGCGCTTGCCGCGGAGCCGACCAACCGAACCGGTGGCAGAGACATTCGCACGCTCAGTCAACACTTCATTAAGCGCGACGACAGCACCGCCCCGTGGAAGTTTACGCCTCAAGAGAACATTGCCCGGCTCTCCACCAGCGACCACGCGGGAGTTGCGACGCTCGTCGAGGCCGGCAAAGGCCAGGACATTAAGGGTGTTCTCGATACTCCGATCCGGCTCGACGATTATCCGTTGCCGTGGGAGTTCCATCTCGGCCTCGTCCAGAACTACCAGGCGATGAAAGGAATCAGCGAGCGCCAGATCAATTATGCGATCGGGCTCAACCTGGCGGTAACGTTTTCAGACCCCGCCCGCTGGCCCAAGGACCGCGCGCAGACTCCGCCCGATACGCACACCCTCCAATTGTTTGTCGTACACTTGGGCAACGTCGGCGAGAACTACCGGCCAGGCGTGCCGCGGGTCAAGGGAACGCTGCTCAATCAGCTCGATCCTTCGCCCGAGATCTATCTCGTCTACGGCCGCGGCGACTTGGCGCCGGAAGCCAACGGCAATTGGAACTTGAACTACACATGGCTGGGCTACGAGGGGAGCCTGTCTGGCTCCTGGTCGAAAGGAGGGGGCCCGGCCAATTCGGTGCTGCGTTTTCGGGCCAGCCTATTGAGCCCGACGAGCTTGCAAGTCGGCATCGGCTACGGCGATCACGCCGGCTGGAGGATGCGCACGCTTGACGTATCGCGCTTCGGCAAGATCACGGGCATTTGGGAGATTGGGCCGGTGATCTCGCTGGATGACTGGATCCCCAAGACGCTGGCCGCCGAGCTGCAGCTGGACCGGCCGCCGGAGTGGCTCAAGAGCTTCCGCCAACGTTGGGCGGCCGAAGGCAAATCCACCGTAGAGGGTGACAAGCTTTTCGCGCGGCTCGACGAGCTATTCAAGGTCGAGCGCCCCGATCCGGCGTTTGAATACTACGTCGATTATGCGGTGTTCTACGGCAATGGTCCGGAAACCTTTGACCATCTCTCCGACGATTTCGACATACCCGGTTTCCTGGCCGACCAGAAATGGTACATCGAAGGAAACGCGATCGCCGAGACGTACTCCAATCCCGGCAATTTAACCGTGACGCTCCTGGGCATGAACGGCGGTTGGGCGATGTGCCCGATCATCAGCGGCGACGGCATCGACCTGGCGCGGTTCAAACCACCCCTTGAATTCGAGACAGTCTTTAATGCCCCCGACGATACAATCCCCTGGAATCTATGGTGGACATTCAGCCTGTTCGACAGTGATGGCAAGGGCCTGGGCCAAGGATGGAATCCCGGGGTGCAGAATATTCCGGGCAAGGGGCGCTTTTACATCAATCACTTCGGCTTTGATCCGCAGAAGATCACGCCCGGCCCGCTCTTGAACATCGGCTTCGAGCAGCCGCTGCCGCAATCACTGTTGACGGCCAAGCCACTGGGAATGCTCGTACAGGTGCTGGATTCAAGCCATTTGCGCGTGGGCTTTCGCGCGGACAAGTCCAGCCCCTGGACCTTTTCACAGGTGTTGGACACGGAGAAGGCGCTGGGCAAAAAGATCAGCAAAATCGGCTATCCCTGCCTGGCCTCGATGCAAGGGCGCCAAGGCGACCGTGGCTGGGGGGTCGGCAACTATCCGCGCTACCAGCGGTTCTTGTTCGACAGCGTGCGATTTGGATATTGACCGTCGGTGTTGCGCGACCCGTCGGCCATCGAACACCACCTGCGGACATAGATTTGGCCGGTCACCTGAACGACTCGGCTTGAAACTTGTCCTTGTTCGCCCGGCCAGTAGGCCGCACGAATCGAGTGGCGACTGGGTTGTTATTAACCAACCCAAAGTGGACTCAGGTATGGTGCCGTAAAGCTCAGGTCCCTCCCTCCCACCTTCTGCTAGAATCGAGAGCCATGAGTGAAATCGCGTCCAAACTCGTTTTTGAGGCCTGACAAGTCCCGTTGTGGCTCTGGGGTTTGCTGTTCTCCATTTTGTTCGGCCTGATCGCCTTGCATGTCGCGTTGTTCGGTTCCATTCGGCGCGATGAATGATGGGGCCTGATTTTCCCCCCGACACACCGTCAAACTGTACCTCTGCTACAATCCCGCAATGAACGAGACCAATCCGTTCCAAGCACCCCTCGCGATCGATCCTGTCGGCCGCACTCGAAATTGGGGATCCGCCGTTGTATGCCTGGTGCTGTCGATCATGGTCGTGTGGGTTCAGACATCCGGCGCTCCCTTGCCGCCCCTGTCGGCCTTCGTTTTTTTGTATCTGCCAATTTGGGTTCTCACTTGCCGGATCACGATGCGCAAGGGATACCCGCTCTGGGTAGGGGTTTTGTTGGGAGTCGTCTTTGTCGGCTGGGCGATCGCCTTTTTTCTTCCGAGAACCACGCGCGGCAAAAAGCACGATCAATTGGAAGGCGAACTGAATCGCGAACTGGCCGAATCGCAAAAGACAATCCGATGCCCGAAGTGTGGGCGATTGAACTCGATCAGCACCCGCGTCTGTCCGCGCTGCGATCGACCTGTGCCAGCGCCGACCGTGCCTGGGCCGTGAATACGCGTGTCGCGACCGGAGCGCGCCGGATTCCAAACCATCGCTACACGGGCCCTTCCCGTCTTGGGCGCCCCACCTGGCCATCGCAGTTCGCGTAGTGCAGTTCCATGTACAGCTCGCGCGCGGCGTTGTGCATTCTCTTGACGGCTGCGAACAGGTCATCTTCGAGTGGAGAGCCCTGCTTCTCCAGATCCCCGAGGCGTCCGTGATGATCCTCGCGTTATCGCGCTTTGGATGCGTTGGTCGTCCCAAATGACGGACTTGCACCCATCACCGGAATTGCCGCTCGATTCATTGCTGTCGGCGCAGCATAACAAGCCGACGAATTGGAACATTGAGATGCTTGGTTCGTCTAACCATTTCCCGCCAAGTCGACGGCACGTTGAGCGTCAACGTGGAACACTCGTCGGTTACCTGACCATCATTTAAGGCCGCTCTCGACACTGTGTCGCTAAGGAGCTGTGCAATCTTGAATTTAACGTCATCCGTCGGCGAATTGTCGTGGAATGCAAACATCGTGATTGCCCATGCAAAAAAGTGAGTTGAAATCAACACACGGCAAGAGAGGGCCAGATCCGGCCATATTTCCACCCCATTCCCATTTGTTGTCATAGCGTTTCTTCTGCCGACAACCGTGGCTCACAAACGACGACTGGCCGGCCCGTCAAGCGAATCGGAAAACAGATCCCAGTCCTGCGCGTCGCCCAAACTGGCGAAGACGGCGTCGGCCGCCGCGGGCTGAAGTTTGCACCTGGCCGACGGCGCGGTTGGCTGCACGGTCGATTGCGCAGGACCCGAAGTCAAAGCGGGCACCTGGCCGGAGGGAGCCGCTGGTTCTACAGCAGCTAAAACCGCCGGCTGCGTCGCCGACGCCTGAGTCGAAATCGAGGGCATCACCGGCGCGTCCAACGCAGTGAGCGAGCCGGGCACATGCGGATCGTTGGCGACTTGCCGGCCAACGGCCTGAGCCTGCGGCGGCGCCTGATCCACGATGACAACGCTCACTCCGTCCAGCAGCCTGTTGATGACCGCCAAGGCGTCCAGGGGTGAGACCACTCCGTCGTAATTCACATCGAGGTATGGAAACGGTGACTGCGCCGCGTCGGCGTCTGGCTGCACCGGATGAGTGCCGTTTCTGAGCAAATCGTTGATGACCAGCACCGCGTCCCGAGGCGAGACTTGACCGTTGCCGTCGGTGTCGCACAAAACGAATGGAGGCGCGACGACTGTGAAGTGGCCGAGTATGGCGTCGGCGACAAACTTCCGATCATTGTCGGCGACTTGTCCTCCCTTGACTTCAATCGCGTACGTTCCGTCTTCAGACGGATCCCAGTATCCTCCGTCGGGGACAAAGCCGTAGGTGGCCGTTACGGACGTTCCGTCGCTCGAGCCGTTTGTGCCGATCAGACGTGCGAAGTGGCTAAATCCGTGGGGGCTCGTGATGCGAATGTCGCGTTGATCGAGCGAGCCCAAATTAATGCCGCTGTCGTCGGTGTAGGTAACGTCGAACTGATACCCGTTGGTGCGCGCGAACACGCTGGGAGCGGACGTCAGCACGGCAACCGGGCGATGGCTGTCGGTGATGGTCAAGCTGACGCTTGCCTGTAAGGTCCCAAGCGTGGCCGTGATGTTGGCACTGCCAGCTCCGACCGCGTAAACCATGCCGTCCTGGCCGACGGTGACAATACGAACGTCGCTCGTTGTCCAGATGACTTGCTCCGTTACACGCTGGTTGGGATCGTTTACAGGCTGCGCCTGGAGTTGCAGATGGTCACCGATCGCCAGGGAGGTCGGTCCATGGTCCAGCGCTAGAATGCCAAGGTCCCCGCCCGTCGTGTCACGAACGGCGAAGTTTTTGACCGACGCCGGCGCTGCCGTGGTGCCCAGGACGTCGCGGACTTCGCCGGCCCGCAAGCTGATCGTATAGGTGCCTAAATCGGATTCGCCCCAAGTGCCGGCCGGCGCATCGATGCGGTAGCGCGCCACGAGATGAGTTGTCGCGGTCGCGTCTTGGACGCCAACGAACGTGGCGAGTTGATCGAAGCCGTTGGGTCCGGTCACGCGGACGTCGCCCGTGCCCAAGGTGTCGACGTCAATGGGGACGGGGCTGCCGTAGGTGACGTCGAACTCGTACGTCGTCGCCCCAAGGTTGAACAGGTCCTTGGCAACGGCCGTGACAACGATCGGTTTGGCGTTTCCGGTGCCGGGGCTGTAGTTGTCGAAGTCGTAGATGTACTTCCACCAGTTATTCTGGCGCAAATCACTGTCGACTCCGACGGCACGCGGCAAATGGCCAAAGAACCACTCAAAGTAATCCTGTTGATAATCCGGGTTTGCTCCCTTCGACCAGGCGGTGCGCGAGATGGGCCCCGTGGCCCCGGTGAGTTTTGGGTAGTTTAAGAAGTCGTCGGCCGTCGACTGCACGACGCGCGGATTGTCGTAGTCGTAACCAAATTCGGCGTTTGCCGGCCAGTGGGCCGTGCCGACCCCGGCGCTGCCGTTGGCGGTCTCCCCCGCATCCGAGGCAAACTTGTCCCAGCTTGTGACCGGGTTGACGAAGTCCCATCCTCCAAAAGCGCGTGACAGGCTGGCCTCAGTGCGGTGTCCCGTATCGTGCATCATCTCCGCGACGGCCCGTTCGTAGCTGAACCCCATGACGGCGAACGGTCGAGACGAGGGCACTTGGGGATACACGCCCCCGTTGATATAGAACGAACCCGGCCCGGCCATGGCCGACTCCCAGAATCCAAAATAGTGGTCCTCGAACATCCAGACCTCGTCGACCTGGCCGCTGTCGACGAGCGGGACGACGTTTTGATCGGCCATGATGCGCGGATAGTCCGCGCCCCCGCCGTCATGCCAGCCGGTGTTCGTGCGGCGGTTTTGCACGTACTGATCGGGCGTGTAGCGGTAGCCGTCGACTTGCGCGGGGATCTCGTTGAGATTCCGCCACTCGACGACCTGGAAGTCGATGAACCCGCCGGAGGCACGCTCCATCGCGGCCTCATAGCCCATCGCCATTTCCTCGGGGTTGTGCCAGCCAAAGATCTCCCACAAATGGCGATCCTGCTCGGATGGGACTAGCGGATCGAAGTTCAAGACCAGCACGCGTACCGTTTGTCGCTGGTTGTCGGGCGCGGCGGTGAACGGGTTCCAAACTTCAGAGTCGCTCGCGTCATCGAGGGAATCGAACGTTGCCGCGTCGTGGCCGAACCCGCCCGAGATGATGTCGTTCGCCCCGTCCCTGGATAGAATGCTGTCGTCTCCGCCTTCGCCGTAGAGCTTGTCGAACCCCGCGCCGCCGTCGAGCGTGTCGTTGCCTTCACGCCCATACAGCTCGTCGTCGCCGTCGCCACCCAGGAGGGTGTCGTTGCCGGTGCCGCCGGTCAGAATGTCATCGCCCGGGCCGCCATCGAGCGTCGCACCGAGCACTCCGAACCCGAGGGTTAATCGGTCCTTTCCTTCGAGACCGTGCACGGTGAGTTGCTGGACGCCCAGGGAGTTGTAATTCGTGACCACTCCGTTGTCGTTGACCGACAGCGTCGTTCCGTCTTGGGTCACCGACACGACATCGTCCTGCGGCGTTCCAGTGACCGTCAGGATGCCGCCGACATAGTCGATGGCCAGCAACTGACGGACTTCAAGTTGCTCGAGGCCCAGCCTGCGGGCATTTCGGTTGTCGGGGCTTGTAGGATTAACCCACGGCTCCCGTCCCCGATTGTGGATCGGTTTCCGACGCATGAGAGGTCTCCTTCCGCAGCTGGTTTGCAGTGCCGACACGAGGTCAACGGCTTGGGCCGTCGTCCGCCGACTCTACAACGGCTCGGGAGGAGGCATCCTGCGCACGGGCAGAATGTTTTTTCAGATTCTGAAATTACCGCCAGAACAGGCCGTTTTGAGGCCGAAATCCCGTCATGGCGCTCAGGGACTCAGTGGAATGTCGGAAGTATTCGGCTCTGATCGACGTGCGGCTTCACCCGCACATCTTTCGACATTCGATGGCGAAGCAATTCCTGGCCGACAACAACAATGACCGCCACGGCCCGCTTCAACTGTTCGTCGTAGGCCAGAAACACCAGCCCGAAGCCCCCCTTGCCCAACAGCTTTTCGACGCGGTAGCGGCCAATCCGCTCGGGCACTGGCGTGACCCCTGCATCAACGTGCGGGGAAGTTTCGGCACTGATTAGGTCACGGAATTCGACCATGCGTGGATCCGATAGTTTGCTGCCGATACACTCACTCCGGCTCATCCGCTGGCGGCTTATTGTACTCAAAAGGATGCGGAAGACACGCATTCTTCTGCGGGGACTTTGGCGCCGAAACCGCGGTCATGCCGGCTCATTGCGCGGGCCGATCGCTGTCAGCGCCGTCTCGAACAACTCCCGCAACGGCGATTCAATCCACGGCCGCTCAAGCAGTCGCTCGAAGCCATACCGCAGCAACTCGTCGTAGGAGGTGCTGATCCGACGATCGTTGCGCACCAGCGCCGCAGCAATGCTGGCGAAGTACAGTGCCGAGGCGACGTCGCTTGGCAGAGCCGAGTCCGGCTGATGGGCTCGCTTTCGGCCATAGCGTTTCACGGCTTCCAGCAGCTCCAGCGGCGGCGCCGGGTGGCTGAACAAATCGCCGAGAGTCACCAACGTCACCGACTCGGCCCCCGCCGGCGGCAAGTCGGTTCCATCGCGAGCGAGCTTCAGATCAAGGTCCGCCAATTGCTGGGCTAACTGGTGACGCATGAGCCCGCCCAGATCCTCGGCGGGCCACAACACATCGGCATCGGGCGGAAGTTCGAGCAATCGGACCATGTGCGTGGCTTGCGAATCGTCGAGTGCGTGTTCGGAAGCTGGCCCGCTGCTGCCATCCGCGGCTCCAGCCGCTTGTGCCTGCCGCCATTCCAGCGGTCCAGCCCTTGACAGGATCCCGATGAGTTCTCGCAAAACATCTTCGGCCTCCTCGCCATCGTGCTGATAGAGCGCCGCGACCTTCTCGAAGGCCCGCTGAAACTTCCGTTTGGCCGTGACCAGCGCGTTGGAAGCCTGCTCGGGCGATGCGAAGCCGAATCGCTGGCAAACCTCTTCGTACGTTACCGGCTCGGATCGCTCGTAGAGCGGCGCGAGTAGACGACACTCGAATACACCCCAGATTTCCGCTTGGCCACCCGCCTCACAGTCTGTTCGCATGGCGGCGAGCACCTCATCAAGCAGTTGGCGGGCCCAAGCGACGTCGAACGCCGCGGATACGTGCTCGAAGTTGGCGGGAGCATCGGCCAGAATGGCGTCCATGCCAGCGGCCGGCTGCAGCGCCCGGGCCCGCAGCCAATCCGTGTAATAGTTCCCCAGCGAACGCACCAACAGGGAGCGGAATTTCCCCTTGTCACGGTCGGCGTGGCGTAGCAAATACTGCTCGAGGATCTTCTCGGTGATGAAGCCCTGCAGTAGCTCGTCGGCAAATTCCTCATCGAGCCGTTTCCGCAGGATCAAATGCGATCGAAGCGGTTGCCGGTATCGCAGCACGAGCTCTTCGAGCGCTACCTGCGCACGGTCGTGCCATCGGCCAGCGCCTGAGCTATCAGCGTCCACCGTGTGGTTGGAAACTCGTGCGACGGTTGCTTCTCGGCTTCGGGCATGGCTATGTTTCGCGGGCTTACGGTTCCTAGCCGATGTCAAAATTACCGATCCAACGCGCGAAGTGAATTTGGATCCGCATTTCGCTTGGAAACTAGCGCACTTGCGTGATCCAAATCCAAAGTGAATTGCCTCCGTCGAACATCCATTCTGCCTCGTAGACCGCTAGCAAGCCAGCAGGAAGACCTTCGCAGGACTGAAAGTCTGCAATCCCGGATGGGAAGGCGGCGAGGCTAGCCACAAGGATGTATTTGTCCTCGTGGAAATCACCTTTTGCAAAATCATCTTCTGCCAGCCCGGGCTCTATACGCCTCGATGGACATGCCGATGAGGGCACCGAGGCACCAACCGCCAGTTAGACCGTACACGAGCAGACCCCTGACGCCAAGTTTGTCTTGCAGATCGCTATTTGCCCCAATGACGAGGCCAATGACTGCCAAGGCAATTGCCCAAACGTAGACTCTTCTGCGCCAACCTCTCCTCCAGTTTTCGGACGGCACGCTAGTTGAGGGTCGGTCATTGACGTCGGCCGGTTGTAGGTCTTCCATTTGCATTCCCTAAGAACGTGTCTTCAAATTACCTTCCGTTCAAATCACAAGATGTCTTCGGCTGTGAAGCTAGACTCCACCTTGCCGTGTACTTCCTTGAAAAACCATCGTAGCGGCTCACGGCCTTTGCCTTTGGTGCAGCCGTCGACAATGTTGAAGGCCAGAAACAGGTTCCAATCTTTGATCGCGCTTAAAAGCATCGAGAACCGGTCCGCGTCATAATTGCCCTTTGCCAATTGACGCCAGAGTGCAAAAGGTTCGTCGTGATATTGGACCATCGCGTGCAGGTCAGGATCGTCGCAATGCTCCGCGAGGAACCGGCGCGCCAATGATGCATGACTTGCGGGGTCGGTGATTGATACGCGCCTCTTGGCATCGGCTTTGAAAGTGTCATGGGTGTGGATCAAAAGTTTCATTTTCCAATAGTCGGTTTCCGAGAGTCGACCGCGAATCGACTCAAGGTTCTGTTCGATCTCTGCGATGTGCGCCCTAACGGTGGCTTCCGGGTGCCCTGCACGCGGTTTACCCCAATCCAGGTTGGCTTGATAGCGAGGATCATTCATGATCGCATCGAATTCGGATTTGTAGTCAGCCACGAGATCGGTCTCTGATCTGATGAAATTGCATGATTAGCTGAAAAACGTTACGACTCCGCTTCCTTGGTTCTGAAGTCAAGGAAGACGTCGGCAAGCGGCTGGCTGATCAGCGTCCACCGCGTGGTCGGAAACGAGCGCTGCTGCTAGTTTGCGGGTTTCGACATGGCAGCCGATCGTGGGCCCATCGTGGCGTCGCCGGAATGTCAGCTTAGCCCAACCCCGTCGAAAGACAATCATTTCGCGCCGGGCCCGGTTTTGACGAACGGCATTGCTCGCTGAAGATATCAAGCTTCTCGAAATCTGTTGCCGTCCGGCTGAGCCGCACCGCGCCAGTTGAATTCGACCCCTGCCAACCGGAATTGCCGCGGTGCTGCGGCCTCTAAGCAGCGACGCCTTTGTGGTCCATTACCAGCTCCCACTTCCAGGCAGTCGAGCTTGCGGCGCCGGACGATTGGCCGAAGCAGACCGGCCGCTAGCCGTTTTTTCCTGACGCTCGGACAAGCTGTAGCACTGCCAGTGGTTGAGAGGTCGAACCCGCCAGGCCGAAACCGACATTCTTCTTGAAAAAGCGTCACCGACTGTGGGAGAATAGCGTCCACGACGGCCTGCTATTCCCCGTATTCCACGACCTTGCAGCCAAGTCTCGAACGTGGACGTAGCCCTCAAAGAATTCGTGAGCCAAATCGAAGATTCCGGTATCCTCTTGCCCGGCATGCTTGAGGATTTCCTGCCGCCCAAGGCTCCGCCCCAAGATGTCCACCAACTGGCTCGGGAACTGATCAAGCGAAGGCAGCTGACCAAGTTCCAGGCCCAGGAAATCTATCGAGGCAAAGCCAAGTCGTTGCTCCTGGGCAATTACACGATTCTCGACAAGGTCGGGGCCGGCGGAATGGGGGAAGTGTTCAAGGCCGAGCATCGCCGCATGAAGCGGATTGTGGCGATCAAGATGCTGCCCAAGAGCCTGATGAAGACCGCGGCAGCCGTTGCTCGTTTTCAGCGCGAGGTCGAGGCCGCTTCCAAGTTGCTGCACCCCAATATCGTCTCAGCCTTCGACGCCGATGAGGCCAATGGCGTTCACTTCCTGGTGATGGAGTTTGTGGAGGGTGCGGACCTCTCGGCTCTGGTTAAGAAAAACGGTCCCCTCTCAATCGAACAGGCCGTCAATTGCGTCCTGCAAGCCGCGAAGGGACTGGAGGCCGCACATAAAAAGGGCATCGTCCATCGAGATGTCAAGCCCGCGAACGTGCTTCTGGACAACGAGGACACTATCAAACTTCTCGACATGGGCCTCGCCCGGTTGCAGGGCCGCATTAGTGGTGACGCGACTACCCAAGCCGAGTTGACGGGGAGCGGGATGATGATGGGCACGGTGGACTACATGGCACCCGAACAAGCCCTCGACTCGAAGCGCGCTGATGCACGGGCCGACATCTATAGCCTGGGCTGCACTCTGTATTATCTCCTGACCGGCAAGCCGATGTACGGCGGCAACACGCCAATCGAGAGGTTGTTGGCGCACCGAGAACAACCGATTCCCGGCCTGCCGTGCCGAGGCGACACTATCTCGCAACAAGTCGAGGCGGTTTTTCGCAAGATGGTCGCCAAGAAGGTTGAGGATCGCTATCAGTCCGTCAGTGACGTGTTGACCGATCTGGAGCGCTGCGTGTCAGGGCGCACGCCGATGGCGATCACTCTTCGAGCTTCAGCCCCCTCGGCCGCTGACATGTCCGATCTCTTCCAAGAAATTGTCGGGGACCCTGTTCCAATCCGGCCAAGGCGCTGATGCTCGTAAAAAAGACGCCGCGGCACAGACGTTTGCCAAGATCGGTGCTGGGCTCCTGGCAGTCGCGATCCTAATAGCTGCGTTGACTGTCGCGCTTTCGACGAACGATGCAACGCCCGTACCACAGCAGGACAAGCCCGCCGTCGCTGGTGCGTCGAAACCGGCCGAGCCCTCAAGAGAGTCTGCATTCCAGAAATGGATCCGGCAGGTAGCCGAGTTGTCGCCCACGCAACAAGTGCAGGCCGTCGCCAAAAAGCTGCGGGAGCTTAACCCAACGTTTGACGGGAAGGTGACACACGAGATCAGCAAGGGCGTGGTAACGAGCCTGGAGATTGTCACGGATAACGTGAAAGACATTTCGCCCGTGCGTGCACTATCAGGGTTGAAGATCCTCAACTGTTCTGGCAGCGATGTAAGGAAAAACGGGCTCTTCGATCTATCGTCCTTGCACGGCATGAAATTGACGAGCCTAAACTGCAACCGTACCCATGTGGCCGACTTATCCCCGTTAAAAGGAATGCCTCTGACGAGCCTTGATTGCTGGGCGACCAAGGTATCTGACCTGTTGCCACTAAAGGATATGAAACTAGCGCACCTGGACTGCGGGAACACTCGGGTGTCCGATCTGTCACCGCTGAAAGGAATGAACTTGACGGACCTGATCTGCGGCCCAACGCAGGTATCTGATCTGTCGCCGCTGAGGGGCATGAAACTAGCGCACCTGAACTGCGGCGGCACTCTGGTGTCAGATTTGTCACCGCTCAAAGGAATGAAGTTGAACCGCCTGATCTTCGTCGACACACAGGTATCCGACCTGTCGCCGCTTCAAGGAATGTCCATCAAGTATCTTTACTGCGACTTCAAGCCGGAGCGGGATACCAAACTTCTTCGCTCTCTAACGACCTTGGAGACGATCAACGACAAACCCGCAGCCGAGTTCTGGAAAGAGGTCGACGCCATGCAGTCGGGCCCGGCTTTCGACAAATGGATGCACCATGTGGCGGCCCTCGCGCCGGAAGAGCAGGTGCAGGCCGTCGCCAATAAGTTGCGGGAACTCAATCCAAATTTTGACGGGAAGGTGATTCGCGAGACTAAGGACGGTGTGGTAACGACTCTGGAGATTATCGCCGACGACTTAAAAGACATTTCGCCGGTCCGAGCGCTGTCAGGGTTGAAGGTTCTCAAGTGTTTCGGCAGCGATATCGGCAAAAGCAGGTTCTTCGATCTATCGCCATTGCGGGGCATGAAATTGACGAGCCTAAACTGCAACTGTACGCAAGTGTCCAACTTAGCCCCGCTCGAAGGAATGCCCCTGACGAGCCTTGAATTTCGCGACACGCAGGTGTCGAACCTGTCGCCACTCAAGGACATGAAATTAACGTACCTGACCTGCGAGCGCACGCACGTGTCCGACCTATCGCCGCTGAAAGGGGCGCGCCTGACGGACCTGAACTGCGGCGGCACTCAAGTATCCGACCTGTCGCCGCTACAGGGCATGCAACTAACGGCCTTGCAGTGCATTAACACACGGGTGCGCGACTTGTCACCGCTGAAAGGAATGAACTTAAAGGATCTGTACTGCGCCGGCACTCAGGTATCCGATCTGTCGCCGCTGAAGGACATGAAACTGACGAACTTCAGATGCGACGGCACGCCAGTGTCCGATTTATCACCCCTCAAGGACATGAGACTGACGTCGATCAACTGCAATCGCACGCAGGTGTCTGACTTGTCGCCACTGAAAGACATGAAGCTGGTTTATGTGGACTGCCGCTCCACCAAGGTGCTCGACCTGTCGCCGCTACGTGGGATGCCCATCAAGGTCCTTCTCTTCGACTTCAAGCCGCGGCGCGATACCCAACTTGTCCGCTCTCTGACCACCTTGGAGACGATCAATGACAAACCGGCCGCCGAGTTCTGGAAGGAAGTCGACGCCCAGCCGACGGGGTCATCGTGATCGAAATCGGTGAGCTCAAGCGGCTCGTAGTCCTGCTCAACGCTGATGAGCGTATGGGACGCCGACTCTGGCGCCGAACTGCGCACGCTCAAGGGCAATAAAAACTCCATTTTTTTCAGCGTGTCGTTCAGTCCCGACGGTCGGCGGATGGCCGCGGCCACCTGGGATCAGACGATCAAGCTTTGGGACGCCGACTCTGGCACCGAGCTGCGCACATTCAAGGGTCATACTGGAGAAGTTCGGTGGGTGTCCTTCAGTCCTGACGGTCGGCGGCTGGCCTCGGCTTGTAACGATGAAACGATCAAGCTATGGGACGCCGACTCTGGCGCCGAACTGCGCACACTCAAGGGCCATACAGCTAATGTGCTCAGCGTGTCGTTCAGTCCCGACGGCCGGCGACTGGCCTCGGCTAGTGACGATCGAACGATTAAGCTGTGGGACGCCGACTCTGGCGCCGAGCTGCGCACATTCAAGGGCCATACAGCTAATGTGTGGAGCGTGTCGTTCAGTCCCGAACCTGGCGCTCGCCTTGACGCGGCGCTGCATGTACCGAAGGATGGCGACTATGAAGTCCTGGCAACGCTCACAATGGCCCCCGACTATGCGATCGTGCAGCTTGCGCTCGATGGCCAACCGCTGGGTGAGTTGCTCGATCTATACAATGCCATGGACGTAATCTCCACGGGAGAGATTAGGCTCCCGGCACAGAAGTTGACCGCTGGCCGGCACCTGTTATCGATCGAAATTAAGGGCGCAAACCCCTCGGCCGTCAAAGCGTACATGGTCGGCCTGGACTATGTGCGTCTCGTCGTCCACTAAACGCGTTACAAATCGAAGAAGCCCTCGCAGGGAGTGCGGTCCTCGCTCGGCACTCTTTTTGTGGTTTTCCCCAGTGGCTGGCTATACTGGGGGGCATCAATCGGCCCTATTGTGCCGCCGCAAAAAAAGGTTCCGCGATGCACATTCGCTGCCCGCACTGTCACAATCCGGTGGAGGTCGTCGGCGACGATTTTTCGGACGTCAGTTGTCCTTCCTGCGGCAGCCGGTTCAGTCTGATCAGCGGCGAGACGACGGCCATGCACCAGCAGGATGGCGCGCACACGATCGGCCACTTCGAGCTTATTCACCAGGTCGGCGTCGGCGCCTTCGGCAGCGTGTGGAAGGCCCGCGACAAGGAACTCGACCGCACGGTTGCGATTAAGATTCCCCGCCAAGACCAGCTCAGCTCTGCTGAGGCAGACGCTTTCTTCCGCGAGGCCCGAGCTGCTGCCCAATTGCGGCATCCGCAGATCGTGGGCGTCCACGAAGTCGGTCGTGACGGCGACACGATCTATATCGTCAGCGACTTCATTGAAGGGGCCAACCTCAAGGAATGGTTGTCATCGCAGCGGCTGTCGCCGCGCGAATCTGCGGAACTGATCGTCAAGATTTCCGGCGCGCTGCACCATGCGCATGAAGCGGGCGTGGTGCACCGCGATCTCAAGCCGGGCAACATTATGCTCGATCTCAGTGGTCAGCCGCACATCACCGATTTCGGCCTGGCCAAACGTGAGAGTGGCGAGATCTCGATCACGATGGAAGGTAAACCACTGGGTACCCCCAACTACATGCCCCCCGAGCAGGCTAAAGGCGAAGGCCACCACGCCGACCGCCGCAGCGACGTTTATTCACTGGGCGTGATTTTGTTTGAGCTACTCACCGGCGAAGTCCCCTTTCGCGGCGAAGCGCAGATGGTGCTGGTGCAAATCCAAATGGACGAACCGCCGCGACCGCGCAAGCTGAACGCCAAAATTCCGCGACATGGAGACCATCACGCTAAAATGCCTGGAAAAGGAACCGGCGAAGCGCTACGCGACGGCGCTGGCCCTGGGTGACGACCTGAAGCGTTGGCTGGTGGGAAAGCCGATCCTGGCTCGGCCAATCGGCCGGATCGCTCGCGGTTGGCGCTGGTGCAAGCGCAATCAGGCAGTGGCCGGCATGGCGGCTTGCATCGTGCTTGCACTCGTTGCCGGAACCACGATATCCGCCTTGTTTGCCATCCAGGCCGAGCAAAATGCCGAGAGAGCCCGGCAAAGCGCGGCCCTCGCGGATCGGAAGACCAAGGAGGCTCAGGACCAGAAGGAATCCGCCCGGCGGATGCTTTACGTGTCGAACATGAACCTGGTCCAACCGGCATGGGAGGCCGGCGACGTTGGGCGTGTTTTGGATCTTCTACGGCAGATCGAGCCGCAGCCGGGTGAGCCGGACTTGCGAGGTTGGGAGTGGTATTATCAAAAACAACTTTGCCACAACGACCTGCGGACGCTGACAGGACACACCGGATCGGTATTGGGTGTGGCGTTCAGCCCGGATGGCCGACGCCTGGCCTCGTCTGGCAAGGATAAGACGGTCAAACTGTGGGACGCCGAAACCGGCGCGGAAATTCGCACGCTCACAGGCCATTCGGACATGGTGTGGAGCGTCGTGTTTAGCCCGGACGGCCGACAGTTGGCCACAGCCAGTCAGGATAATACGCTAAAGCTATGGGACGCCAAAACGGGCGCGGAAATTCGCACCTTCGATGGGCACGCGGGGGGCGTGGCGAGCCTGGCGTTTAGCCCGGACGGCCGACGCTTAGCGTCGACGAACGCCCGAGGAGCGGTGAGTTTTTGGGACGTCGAAAGCGGTGCGGCAACTCTCAAGTTCATAGGGCATACCGCGATTGTCCATGCTGTAGCGTTCAGCCCGGACGGCCGCCGGCTGGCGACCGCCAGCCGCGACAACAACGTGCATCTTTCGGTAACCGAATCCGGCAAGTTGATTCACAAGCTACAAGGTCACGCGACGGAAGTTAATACGGTTGTCTTCAGTCCGAGCGGCCGCCGCTTGGCGTCGGCGGACGCAGACGGGACCGTAAAACTGTGGGACGCCGAAACCGGCGTGGAGATTCACACATTCCGCGGACACAGGTTGTCGGTCAAAACGCTGGCCTTCAGCCCGGACGGCTGCCAGTTGGCCACGGCCAGTTTCGATGACACGCTGAAGCTTTGGGACGTCGATGCCGGCGTGGAGATTCGCACGTTCAAGGGGCACACGCGCGGCGTGCCGTGCTTGGCGATCAGCCCCGACGGCGGCCGATTGGCCTCGGCCAGCTATGATGGTACCGTCAAAGTTTGGGACGTTCAGCGCGGCGCGGAAGGTTGGATGCGCCGAGTGCCGCACCATCGGTTTGGCACAGGCACGTTCAGCGCCGACGGCCGCTGGCTAGCCTCGACCGGCGCCGACGCGACCGTGAGGCTGCATGACGCCGCAACCGGCGTTCGAGTGCGCACGCTCCAAGGACACTCGAAATTTATTTTCAGCGTCGCATTCAGTGGCGACGGCCGCCGGCTCGCCACTGGCGGCAACGATCAATCCGATCACACGGTAAAGCTCTGGGACACCGAGACCGGCGCGGAACTTCGCACTTTTCGGGGGCACACGGGGGCTGTTTCGCGGATCGCGTTCAGCCCGGACGGCCGTCGGATTGCGTCGGCCAGCGACGACAAGACGCTGAAGCTCTGGGACGCCGACAGCGGCGCGGAAAATCACACATTCGCAGGACACACAAAAAGTGTACTGAGCGTCGCGTTCAGTCCGGACGGACACCGACTGGCCTCTGGCAGCACGGACCATTCGCTGAAGCTGTGGGACGCCGACAGCGGCGCGGAAATTCGCACGTTCCGAGCAAGTCCTTACGAGGTGCGATGCGCGACGTTCAGCCCCAATGGAACCCGACTGGCATCGGCCCACGCGGACGGAACGGTGAGACTGTGGGATCCAGAGACGGGCGCGGAACTCCGCACGTTTCACGGACATTCGAGTATCGTCTTTGGCGTGGCGTTCAGCCCTGACGGCCGCCGTCTGGTCTCGGCGAGTATGGACAAAACCCTGAGGGTGTGGGATACGGAAGGCGCGGCGGAATTGTTTAAAATCGCATGTTCCACGGTTGCAGTCCACGCGTGTTTCAGCGGAGATGGGCGGCAGTTGGCGGCGTTGACGGGCGACGCGATGCTGTTTTTCGATTCCCGCGAGTCAACTCCGGACGAAAAGATGGGCCGATTTTTCGCCAGGCAATGGACCGACGAACGGGTTTTCCGCGACGAAGTGCTGGAGTTAATTCGGAACAAGCGAGACTGGAACGAGGCGATGCGCGCGGCGGCCAACAGCTACGCTCAGACAGCGGCATTCAAACCGGCGCAAGCCCGCGAGCATGCCCTGGATTTGCTGGCCGCCGCGACTAGTTCGTCCGACGAACAGGTCGCCGTCGCGCGTCATCTGACTCAGGCGCTTCGCCGCAGTGCGCCGGAAAATCTTGAATATCGCCGATTGGAAAGCGTGGCATTGTTGCGGGCCGGCGACGCCCAAGGTGCGCTGGCTCTGATGCCCGATGCGGCAGCTATTGTAAACCTGTGCGAGGGGAGGAACTTCGCGCTGGCCAACTATCATCTCGGAAATCTCGCGGCAGCCAAAGACATGGCCGAACGAGTCAAGATCGGAGGGTTGCGAGACGAACCAGTTGATAGCGCGACTGTACGTTCGGAAGATACGATCTTCCGAAATATGATCGCCGAATTCATGGCCGCTGCCGGGGAGGCTTATCGGCGGGGCGACTGGGAAGGCGCGTTGGGGCGCTACGAGCTGGTTGCATCGTTCCGGTCGTTGCCTGCCGAGTTCCTGTTCCAGTACGCCACCACGCTGGGAGTGGCCGGCAGATGGGCCGAGAGTGCGCAAGTTTATCGGGCTTCTCACGCGGCGGGTTTCGTCACCTATTCGTCATTGACGGACTGTGCGCTGGCGCACCTGGGCGCCAATGATTTGGATGGCTACCGCGAGAAGTGCGCGGAACTGATGGAGACTTTCGGTAAGTCGAACGAACCCAAAATAGTCGATGGGATTGTGCTGCCGTGCATTCTCGGCGATCGGGCCCTACCCGACATGACGCCGATTGTCGAGTTGGCGCAGTGCGCCATGGATGCCCATAAGGGCAATCCGGTCGTGATGGCCACCACAGGCGTTGCCTTCTATCGGGTGGGGCGATTCGATGATGCCGTCGCACTCCTCGATCAGGTGATGCCGCTGTACGGACTTGCGAGCCTCGCAGCGCCGACTCGGCAGTATGAAATTCGCGTCAACCAGCTTTTCTCCAGCACGTTCCTGGCAATGGCCTATCACGATTTGGGAAAAACGGACAAGCTGAACGCGGCGGTTGCAGGCATCGAGCGTCAGATCGCCGAGCTGGAAAAGCTCGAAATCCCCTCCACTGGCTCAATGCGACCCTGGGTCGGCCGGTTAAGCGTCACGCTCGCGCGGCGAGAACTGGAAAAACTGAAGCCTGCGGTGACCGCCGAACCGGCCGGTGAGGGGCGTTGACGATGACGCGGCTGTTGCGTTGACGGACTCTACGTCTCGCGCCGCAAACAAGCCGGTCGGCCCAGGGATGGACCGACCGACTTGTCGTGGCTCGCACGTTCAGGTGGTCACGCCTTCGCGGTGCGGAGCGTCAGCACGTTGGACGCTTCGGACAGCAGGCCATCGGACTCCGCGAGAACCCGGAACTTGTAGTTCGTGTTGGCCGCCAACCCGGTGGCGCGCAGCTTGCGCTCGCTGCCGCCCACGGTGGCGAATTGATCCCAATGGACACCGTCACGGCTGATCTGGATGACGTAGCTGGTCACGTTCGGCGAGTTGCTCGACCAATCGAGGTCGACCTTGGTCGCCCAGACATTGCCAACCGAGAGTTGCACGGGCGCATTGGGCCGCTCGCTGGCCGTTTTCACGGACACGTCCTCGGAATAGGGCGAATTGGACTCGCTGCCCACGGCGCGAACCCGGAACCAATAGTTGGTGCCCGGCGACAGATCGGTGACCTGAAAACTGGTGGCGTTCGCGTCGGCCGTGCCGATGCGATGGAAGCTTTGGCCGTCGGTGCTGGCTTCGATGGAGAAGCGTTGCTCGTTCTGCGAGTTGTCTCGCCAGTTCAGTTCCAGCCCGCGGCTGGAAACATGGGTCGCTCTCAGACCCGTGGGCGCATCCGGCGTGGAATCGGACACGTGAATTCTGACGACCGCCTTGTCGGTCCTGCCCGTGCTGTCGATGATGTTGTAGGTGAACTGATCGTCGCCGACGAATCCCGCCTTGGGCGTATAGACGATCTGTTGGGTCTGGGGATTGATTCGGACCGTGCCGTACTGCGGATCGACCCGGATGGCGTGCAGCTGGATGGCGTCGCCGTCGGGATCAAAGTCGTTGGCCAGCACGTCGATCGAAATCCGTTGGTTCATGCTCGTGTTTGCCGTGTCCCCCTTCGCGTTGGGATTCGTGAAATGGCGGATCACGACCGAGCAATCGATTTCTTGCACGAAGCCGGCCCGGTCACGAATCGTCAACCTGAAGACGTCGGAGCCCAGGAAACCGTCGTCAGGCGTAAAGGTCGCGGCCGATCGGGGATTCTGGGGATGCGATTCATAGTCGAGCTTGCCGTGCTGCGGCGCAAGCGTGGGGGTGACCTCCTGACCCGGCATTGCCACGCCAATTTCGTACTTATGGTACGCCTCAAGGTCCGATCCGCCGAGGTCGAGGTGCACATGGGCCGGCGGGCGGTTATAGCGGTAGTTCGCCACGCTGACGATCGCCGTCGAGGTCGAGCCGTCGGCATTTTGCATGGTGTACGAAAAGCTGTCCACCAGCAGCTTGTCGACCGGATAGAACAGGTGCTCTTTGGGTACGTAGAGGATCGTCTTGAGGTCCGTGTCGATCGTGGCGGTGCCATACTGCGGGTCGAGGCCGCCCCCGTTGCCGCTGCCAATCCCGATGAGTCGCAGGGAGTCCTTTGACTGCCCCAGGCCGGGATCGTCGTTTTCGAGCGGATGGATCGAGGTCTGATTGCCCTGTTCCGTGTAGTTGTCGGCGGCCAGGTCGTCCTTGGCGACCGGGCCCGTGATCATGCACGGATAGTCGGGCGGCGCGATCAAAACCGGCATCGTAAGGTCGATGGGCAGCGGAGCCAGCGTTGGTGCGACAGTCATCAGCTGCCGGGTTTCCAGGCCTTCCAACGTCAACCGCCGCGGTTTGGAAAGCCGATTCTTTGTGTGACGCGTGAACATGGTAGCACCTTTCGTTCTGGTGGATAAGAAAAAACACGCTCCACCAAGAACTACGGAACCGAATGCCACATCCTGCGTGGGCGGCCATTGTTTTTGATATTCGAGCCTGGAGCATTGGGGTCCAACAAAACTTGAAACCAGGCGCGAAGGCTCTGATAATGCTGAACGTGAGCACCACGCCAGCGTGAGTTTGCCGCCATGCACATTCGCTGCCCAAACTGCGCGACTGAGTTCGAGCCGATTACCGATCGGCTCACCGGGCTCTCATGCCCTTCTTGCGGTCATCGATTTGCGCCAGTCAGCGCGGAGACCATTTCCTTCACTCCGCCAAGTCAGCGCCCTACCCGGTCTTCACCGGGTCTGGAATCGTCGGATGTGATGGATCGTTGGGGCACCGTTGATAAAGTCCTCGGCGATTTCGAGATTGAACGCAAGCTGGGCGAGGGCGGCATGGGATTGGTTTATCTCGTACGAAGCGAGTCGACCGGCGAACGCTTTGCGGTGAAGCGAACGAAACACCCAACGCCAGAGATCCGCCGGAATTTCTTGGGCGAGCTGCAAACGTGGATCGATTTGCCGGCACACCCGAACTTGGCGGCTTGCCGATTCTTTCGCAGTCAGGGTGACGAAACGATCATCTTTGCCGAGTACGTTAAGGGTGGGTCGCTGGCCAGCTGGATTCGCGATGGCGAGCTGTATCAGGGAACCAAAGAGCAAGCCTTAGAGCGCATTCTCGATGCAGCGATCCAGTTTGCATGGGGTCTGCACGTTATCCACACCTGCGGTTTGATTCATCAGGACGTGAAGCCGGGCAATGTGCTCTTGACGCAGCTTCCCGATTTCATTGTGAAGGTGAGCGACTTTGGTCTTACTCGAGCGCGCGCTGCGTCGGGCCAATCAAGCGGCACCGAGACGGACCCGACGCATAGCGTGGCTGTCGCGGGCGCCGGATTGATGACAATTGCTTACGCGTCACCCGAGCAGTATGCCGGGCAATCGCTTACGCGGCGCACCGATATCTGGAGCTGGGGCGCTTCGGTGTTAGAAATGTTCGCAGGCCGTCTGTTCTGGCGGCACGGCCCGACCGTTGAGGGATTCCTCAATTCGTACCTTGAATCGGGGACGTCCGACGAGCGTGTGCCAGTGATGCCCTCGGGTGTCGTGTCGGTATTGCGGCGTTGTTTCCGCCTGGACCCGGCTGAGCGATGGGAAAGCATGGAGCAGGCGGCGTCCACCTTGTGCGACATTTACCAACAGGCTTTGGGCCGAGACTACCCGCGTCAGTCTCCACCGCCAGTTCAGGCATACAGCAGCGTTGCCGACCATGACCGGCGCACGACCGGGAGAGTTGCATGGGACGATCCACGTGAGTTGCTGGCAAGAATAATCGTCGCAGCGGGTCGCGATCCGGCGGAAGCCGTTACGCTTCAACTTCCGCGCGGCAGATCGCGAAGTGCCCAAGCGATCAGCGACTTAGCGGCCTATGAAGAGGCTCGGGGCATCCTCGAACACTTGATCTCCGTCGCGGCAGGACGTGCCGATCTGGAAGAGCTGCTCGCGATTCTCCACCTAAATAAAGCAATGGTCCATCACAACGTTGGTGACGTACCAGCGCAATTGGCATCTTACGATCACGCGATCCACATTCTTGAGCGACTAGTGATCCAACCGGAGGGGCGTAGAACGGCTAACTATCTGGCGGCCGCCTACGGGAACAAGGCGACGGTCGTGGGTGCGCTTGGGAACTATCGTGGCGCCATGCCACTGCACGACCGTGCGATCGAGATTTACGAGCGGCTGGTGAACCAAGAAGGCCGTTCGGAGTTGGCTGCCGATTTGGCGAGGGCCTACATGAACAAGGCTCCTCATCTCAGCGAACTTGGCGATAACCGCGTTGCAGCCGCGCTATTTGACCGTGCGATCGACACTTTCGAGCGGCTCGTGAGCCAAGAGGGGTGGGGCGAGCTGGCATATGACTTGGCGAGTACCTGCAACCAAAAGGCGCTGGTACTGATCGCTCTAGGCGACAATGGTCCTGCGGCGGCGCTATGCGACCGTGCGATCGAGATGTGCGAGCGATTGATGATCCAGGAAGGCCGCACAGAGCTGGCCGATGAATTGGCGAGTGCCTATGTAAGTAAGGCGTTTTCGCTGAGGCGTCTGGGCGACAATAGCGGCGCGTTGGCGGCGTTCGACTGCGCGATCGAGATGTACCAGCGGCTGATAAGTCACGAGGGGCGGCGGGAGCTAGTTGGTCACTTGGCGAACGCCTATATGAACAAGGCTCAATCGGTGCGTGAGCTGGGCGACTACCACGTTGCGGTGGCGCTATTTGACCGTGCGATCGAGATTTACGAGCAGTTGGTGAACCAAGAGGGCAGGCGGGAGCTAGCTGATGACTTGGCCTGGGCGTACAAGTACAAGGCTGATTTGGTGTATCTACTGGGCGACTACGAAGGTGCGGCACTGCTATGCGACGGCGCGATCGAGATTTACGAGCGGCTGGTGAACCAAGAGGGCCGCAGCAAGCTGGCTGATGACTTGGCAAGAGCCTATGTAACGAAGGCCGTGTCGTTGGCGGTTTTGGGCGACAACGACGGTGCGGCAGCGCTGTGCGACCGCTCGATTGAGATTTGGGAGCGCCTGGTGAATCAAGAGGGGCAGCGGGAGCTGGCTGATGACTTGGCGAGTGCCTATGTAAGCATGGCCTTGTCGCTGACGGCTCTGGGCGACAATAGCGGCGCGTTGGCGCTGTACGAACGCGCGATCGGGATTTATGAGGGCCTGGTGAACCAATTGGGCCGGCGGGAGCTGGCTGATGACCTGGCGAGTGCTTATGTAAACATGGCCGAGTCGCTGAGGCGTCTGGGCGACAATAACGGCGCTTTGGCGCTATGCAACGCTGCGATCGAGATTTACGAGCGCCTGGTGAACCAAGAGGGGCAGTGTGATCTGGCTGATGACTTGGCGAGTGCCTATGTAGGTAAGGCCTTGTCGCTGACGGCTTTGGGCGACAATAGTGGCGCGTTGGCGCTATGCAACGGTGCGATCGAGATTTGCGAGCGCCTGGTGAACCAAGAGGGGCATCCTTATCTGGCTGATGGCTTGGCGAGTGCCTATGTAGGTAAGGCCTTGTCGCTGACGACTCTGGGCGACAATCACGGCGCGTTGGCGCTATGCAACGGTGCGATCGAGATTTACGAGCGCCTGGTGAACCAAGAGGGCCGGCGGGAGTTGGCAAATCTCTGGGCTCGGTGCACTGCATATCGTGCGCAGGCGTTGCGCGCGCTGGGGGACGAGCGTCGAGCAAAAACTGACGCTCAAGAGGCAGTGCGAATCTTGCAATACGAAATCGCGCGGACTGGTCGCGGAGATCTCCAATCGCTCCTCCAGTGGGTCAATAAAACCCTGGCGGATTTGCTGAACTAGTGGTCGTGCCACCGGCTCTCATCAGCAACGTTTACACAGCGAGCGATAGAATTGGGGCATTGTCGAAACGGCCTGTGCGTTTCGACGCTCCCGAGAGCGAACAGTTCCGGCGACGTTTGACGCAAGCGTCGAAGGCTAGCACGCCGTCACCAAACCCGCCACTGGGATCTGATGGCTTGACGAGAACTGCCTGCAAAGTAAGCCGCCATCCGTGACCGAAGCTGCCGTACGATCGCGGTGGACTCCGCGCTCGTGTCCTGGTTGCCAGCCCGCCCTGCTCGCTAGGGGAAAGAATTCGTTCTCCCGGTGCGCAGGAAACGCCGACGGCGGCCGTTGTACTCCTGGAAAGCGACACCGGGTCGCGAATCTCGACCGAGAAACACGTGCCAGGAGAGACTGCGATGAACGCCCATTTTTCCCCCAATTTCAGTGGTTTCCAGCGCCAGATCGCGTGCCGGCTGGCCATTGCGGGCCTGGTCTTGGGCATCGTCCCGGGCATTTTCGCCAGCCCAGCCGTGGCCCAGCGGACGCCGGCACACGTCGCGCTGGAGCGCATCGTGATCGAAATCGGTGAGCTCAAGCGGCTCGTAGTCCTGCTCAACGCTGATGAGCGTAAGGCCCGCACCGAGCGGAACCAGGTGGTGAACTACCGTGGAAGTGCACTGATGTATGCCAACGGCGGCCGAAACGTGTACTTTACCGGCTTCGTGGCTCTGGTGCGAAAGTTCGAGCAGTCGCCGGGGCAGTCGAGCATGTGGCAGATGCACGTTCCTTCCCTTGAGGCGGACAACTTCGAGCCCCAGCCCAAAGAGTCGTTTGCCGGCGGCGACGTATCGCAGCTGATCCAGTACTGTCGAAAGAATCACCTTGGCGTCCGCCTTGGCAGCCGGGCTCAGCTGGTCATCGCCAATTTGGTGAGTGATGCGGTGCGTCAGGCCGACGAGCGGATTGCGGAGCTGGATGAGCGGATCGAGCGGTACAAGGCTCAGAACATCGCGCATACCGACCTGATCGGCAAGCTGATGCTCTGTGCCCGACACTGCCACGGTTGCCACGCCTGTTATCACCACGGGTACGGTTGCTGCGGCGGTGTCCCGGCGCTGGTTCTGGATCATCCGATCGCGGGACTGAATTCGTACGCGTACGACACCCGGGGAACCTCCAAGAGCGAGCTGCCGGGGGCGAGCCACGGCGTCGTGACCGACCATCGGCGGCTGAAGTTCCTCACGCCGGACGAGCCGACGCAGGCGGCCGAGCCTAAGGTGAACCAGATCGTCGGGGCGACCGATCGCCCAGAGCCCTCCGAGTTGGACGAACTCCCTTTGAAGTAGAGGCACACGTCCGGTCTCTTTCCGCCCGAGTGCCGGGTGAGATGCGTCGCAGGGAAATGCGACCGCTCGCCCGGCACTCTTCTTGGGGTTTTCCCAAGTGGCTGGCTATACTGGGGGGCATCAATCGGCCCTATTGTGCCGCTGCAAAAAAGGCTCCGCCATGCACATTCGCTGTCCGCACTGCCACAATCCGGTGGAGGTCGTTGGCGACGATTTCTCGGATTTTGCATGTCCGTCGTGCGGCAGCCGGTTCAGTCTGATCAGCGGCGAGACGACGACCTCGATCCGGGCGGACCAGACTCGCACAATTGGCCATTTCGAGCTGATTCATCAGGTGGGCATGGGCGCGTTCGGCAGCGTGTGGAAGGCCCGCGACACACAGCTCGATCGGACGGTGGCAATCAAGATTCCCCGCCGCGACCAGATCAGCAGCGCCGAGGCCGATGCTTTCTTTCGCGAAGCCCGGGCCGCAGCCCAACTACGGCATCCACAGATCGTGGGCGTGCACGAAGTGGGGCGCGACGGCGACACGTTCTATATCGTCAGCGACTTTATCGAAGGCGCAAATCTCAAGGAATGGCTTTCTTCCCAGCGGCTTTCGCCGCGTGAGGCGGCCGAACTGATTGTCAAGATTGCCGAAGCGCTCCATCACGCTCACGAAGCGGGTGTCGTCCACCGCGATCTCAAGCCCGGCAACATCATGCTCGACATGAACGGTCAGCCCCACATCACCGATTTCGGCCTGGCCAAGCGGGAGAGCGGCGAGATTTCGATCACGCTGGAAGGCAAGCCGCTGGGCACGCCCAACTACATGCCGCCCGAGCAGGCGAAAGGCGAGGGGCACGGCGCCGACCGTCGCAGCGACGTGTATTCAATGGGCGTGATTCTATTTGAGCTGTTGACCGGCGAAGTCCCCTTTCGCGGCGAAGCGCAGATGGTGCTGGTGCAAATTCAGCGCGATGAGCCGCCGCGTCCGCGCAAGCTTAATGCCAAGATCCCGCGCGATCTGCAAACGATCACGCTCAAATGCATGGAAAAGGATCCTTCCAAGCGATATCTCACGGCGCAATCGCTGGCCGATGATTTGCAGCGCTGGCTGGATGGGTTGCCGATCGTGGCCCGGCCGATCGGCCGCGTCGCCCGCGGATGGCGGTGGTGCAAGCGTCAGCCGGTTGTGGCCGGCCTGGCCGCGGCGGTTCTCGTGGTGCTGCTGGCGGGCACCGGCGTTTCAAGCTACTTTGCCATCGAAGCCGAGGCGCGGGCTCGCGAGGCAAGGGCGGAGACTGACAGAGCCGAGGCGAACCTGCAGGAAACAACGAGACAGCGTGAACGCGCGGACGCCGAGCGAAAACTCGCTAGTGATAACCTTTCCGTAGCCGAGAAGCAACGTCTTCGTGCCGAGAAAAGTAATCGTCGCGCTCGACAAGCAGTGAATGAATACTATACCCGGGTGAGTCAGAGCAAGTTGCTCGAGGAGCCGCGACTGGTCGCTCTTCGCAAGGATCTCCTCCAGGCGGCGATGAACTACTACCGCGACTTCTTGACCGAGAATAGTGACGACCCGCAAAGCCAGGCCGATGTTGCGGCAACGTACCTCCGCCTTGCCAACGTGATCCACACAAGTGGCGAGGGCGAATGGTTACCACTCGCAAAGGCGGGTGCGGAGATTCTCACGCGTTTGGCCAGTGAAAAGCGCAACCTTCGCGACTTTGGAACTCTCGCGGACGGAACTTACAGTGATCGTTCTGACAATTTGACAATTCGCAGCCCGAGTGAGGCGCAAGAATCGCTCGACGTTTTCTTGAAACTTCGGACGACGTACGAAGACCTCGTGAGGCGCTTTCCGGATGCGAACGGATTTCGTAACGATCTCGCCGGCAGCAGCCACGTTTTGGGCATACTTTATGCGGTGGAACTTCGGGAACCTCATAAGGCAATGACGGCGTACCGAATTGCCCGCGAAAACTGGGAAAAGCTCGTTGCCGACAATCCTGGCGTTCCCGATTTTCAAAAGGGCCTAATTAACACCTACGTGATGACGGGAGCAGTCTATTCGTCGATGGGATTCAAAAAGGAAGCGATCGACGTCGGCCAGCGTGCAGTCGATCTCGGAGAGAAGCTCGTGCGCGACAATCCAACCGCAATGACCTTTAAGGGTGACCTTCCTGGATGGTATGGCTTCCTGCGACGGTTTCAGCGGGATGCGGGTCTCCAAGATGATGAAGCGCGCACGGTGAATCGCATTATTGAGATTGAAGAGCGCCTTTCGCAGGAGAATCCGCGAGATGCTGACTTGGAAATCCACCTGGCTTGGGACTATCTTGAAAAAGGCAGGCTCCTGATCGCCGCGGGAAAGCACAAGGAAGCAGAGGAGATTTGTCACAAGGGCGAAGTGCTGATTCGCGAATACCTGCCATTCATTCGTGAGATGCGGCGCGGGTTCGACAGCTTGGAGTGGACAAATCGTCTCGCCGAGCTCATGCAGCAACTAGGTAGGCTTGCGGAAGCGGAACGCCTCTACCGCCAATGTCTGGATATTGCCGGAACGATGATCAAGAATAAGGTGGAAATGGGCGGGTGGATGGGTTCCGTTGCCCATGGCTTGGCGCAGAGTTTAGCCGCACAAGACAAGGCGGACGAGGCTGAGCAGATGTACAAAAAGGTCATCGAGCTTGAAAACAGATATTGGCCGCTGGAGGCCACTAAGAATTGGGCCATGTTAAGGAAACGGCAGGGCAAGCCGGCTGAGGATGTGTTCTCGCAAGCGTTGGCCATTATGAGGGAGTCCTTCGCGCGCGATCCGTCCCAGGACACCGAGGAACGACCGCGTGCAGACGTGTTCAAAAACACCGCGCTCGTTTTTGGATCGACACTACAAGCCGGCGGAAAGTTGCGAGAAGCCGAAACCTTGTACGTTGACTCGCAGCAACTACTGCGCGACCGAAATTACGAAGCCTATGCCATGGAGATCACATCGGCACTGTCCGACCTCAAGAGGGCATTGGGTGATTATCCAGAGGCCATTCGTTTATTGCAAAGTCGGGTAGATTTCAATAAAGAAGCGCTTGTGCGCGAGCGCGAAGCGAAAAAGACCGGTAAGCTCAATGTGGACGCATTTGCAAACTCCGTATTGTCGCTAGGAGTCTTGTTGCGAGAACGCGGCCGATTGGATGAGGCCGACGCCCTCTATCGCGATGTCCTACCGCTGAGCCGTGAACACCGTGACGTGGGCTATACGATTGCGATCTTGATTGACTGGGGCGACGTGAAGCAGCTTCAACGCAAGTACGAAGAGGCCGCGCAAACGTATCGCGACGCCTTGTCGCTGGCGGACTCCTCGACGCTCACCGATGCAAATCAAGTGTGCTACTTCCGCAGCCGCTTGACCCTGGGCCTGGGCGAGAGCCTCGTCGGGCAGGGGAAAAACGCCGACGCCGAAGAAATGTATCGCAAAGTCATTGCGTTGGGCGACAACTTTTGGCAGGACCAGTCGGAGAGCCGCCTTGTAGACCTGTTGAAGCAACGCGGCGCAATCGATGAGGCGATTGCCGTTCTGGAAGAGCGCGTCAAACGCAATGAGCGGAGCCTCACGCGCCAGCGTGAGGCAAATAAACAAGGCAAGCTGGACGCCGGCGGGTTCGTAAGCTCGCTCCTGCCGCTGGCGTACCTTCTTCGCGAGCGCGGTCGCTTTGACGAAGCGGACTCGCTCTATCGCGATGCGCTTCCATTGGCCCGTCAACACCGCGACGAGCGCTTGACGATCCAAGTCATGACCGACTGGGCCGACTCGAAGGTGTCGCAGGGCAAGCATCATGAAGCCGAGCAGCAATACCGCGAGGCCATGGAGTTGACCGAACCTCTGGCCGGCACGGATGCCAACGCAGCCAGATTCTGGAAGTCGCGATTGACGTTCGGCATCGGCGATAGCCTGCAAGGGCAGGACAAAAAGGCCGACGCCGAAGAGATGTTTCGCAAGGTGACGACGCTGGGCGACGACAATTGGATTCACCAGGCGGAAGATCGACTCTTCAAGCTGCTGCACGAGCGCGGCGCCGATGACGAGGTCCTGGAGCTATTGCGCGCGTCCGTGGCCACGGCCGCAAAAAACCACGACTATGGGCATTGGATCAGAGCTTCGCTCGGTCTCTACCGTTTGCTGGAGAAGCAGGGCACCGAAAAATCGGCCTTGATCGCCGCCATCGACGAAGCCGCGCCGGTCTTGGTCGAGGCGCGCAAGCGGCTGGGCAACGAGCACGTCGACGTGGCGGGGATTCTGATGCTTTACGGCGACTGCTTGTCCCTGCAGGGCGAGGGCCAGCGCGGAACCCTTGATGCGCGAGGGACTGGAAATTCGCCGCAAAGTCTTGCCGCCGAGCGACTGGCGAATCGGCAGCGCCGAGGCCCGGCTTGGCGAATGCCTGCTCGGAATGTCCCGCTTCGATGAAGCCGAGCCGCTGTTGCTCTCGGGCAATGCAAGTCTGATGGCGGGAGCGGGTCCCAAGAGCGAATGGACCGTCAGATCGCTCAAGCAGCTCGTCCGGCTGTACGACGCTTTGCAGAAACCCGACAAGGCGGACGAGTATCGCAAACTGCTCCCCTCCGACCCTTAACCGTTGCTGTAACCCGCGGAACTGGGGGATTAGCCGAACTCTTGGAGACCGCCGCCAATATCCCGAGGGGGGACGCGCAATAGCTAAAAAGTTTCAGCATCGACTTTTGGCTAGCCCCCCGGCGCAACGCCGCTTCCGAGTCGTGAATCAGAGCCTGCCTTCGTGAGCCCCGCCCGCTCGACCACCGGGCGCGTTGGCGCACGGATGGCTTCGAGCGGCGAAGGTCGGAGTTTGCTGGGCGCGCTGCACTGCGCCGGGCGCCTGATAGCTAACGAAATCGTCCGTGGGGCCGCCATTCTCTGGCGGCCCCACCCAACAATGACAATTCGCGGGCTGTTGGGCCGCAGTTCATTGAAGCTCAGGCTCGTGAGCATCGGCTAACAGGCGCAGCGTCACAACGTGCCTTGGATCTCGGCTGGAGATTCATCGATCGCTCCATCTAACCTCCACTCTCCAACCCACCAGTTCATAGAACCTCTGGATCAAAGTCGAGGTTCGCAAGCGGGCCTGTTCGATGTTTTCGTCAGAGTTGGCGGCGTTTTCGACCGCCAACTGGGCCTGCTGCATGGCTGCATCGCGGAGTGCGTTCGACCCGTCAGGCAGAAACAACCCCGGGATCCAAGTCGTCTTTTTTACGTCCCACGTACAAGTCTTCTGGTGATCGACCCGTGGTTGAATCACCAGCGGGATTGGCAGGACGATTGTAGCTTGATGCGTGAGCTCGTCTTTGTTGGCAATCGTTACTTGCCGCATGTCGACGGCCAAAAGGGCGTCTCCCTTAATGAGCCACGACCCTGTCCAGCGGGCATCCTCGACAACCAGGATGTCGGCAATGTGAACCCTCATCGCGGCCAAGTGCCCCAGCTCTTCAAGTTCGACGATCGTAGGCCCAGAGACAGGGGACAGGCCTTTGGAGCCACGGCCATACCAGAACGCCAAGCCAGAAAGGACGCCAGTCACTGCCATAGCCACCACAACCCGTGTTGCCGTTGCTCCAATCCTGTTCATTGTTTCGCCTCTTTCTCTGGAGGCGCCGGACGGCTTTCCATCTTTCCGTCCGCACGCTTGAGGCTTTCGCCCCTGTAACCGGTTCCGACAGTTCTGAACCGAATTTCAATCACGTCACTTGGGGGTTGTTCAAAGTTTCCTGCGTCATTGGCAGAGCAACCCAGAGCAGCGGTGGCTGCAATTCCCAGGCTCAACATGACCTTGACATTCTGATAGCTAATTCTTGCCATTCTGATTCTCCGACCGAAATTGGACGCGAACACGATCGTCTGTCCCGTCGACATTCCCGCAAGCAGACAGTCCTCAGTGCGAGGAAGCACACTGACGCCGAAAATCGCACATCCCGCAGCCCAGGCCCGGACGAAACAGGAACTTGCCCGAGTGCAGGTCGTCGAGATAGGCTCGGATCACCGCGAACAGCCTGTCAAAGTGCCTTTCATGGCGGGCTGCGTATCGATGGAACTGCACTTGAGGCATTTTGGTTTTGACCAGGTTGCGAATCTCCAGGCCGCCTTCTGGAACCCCAGTGGCATGCCTGAAAAGATACGCATAACAACTGAGCTGGATCTCGTGCGCGATTGCCAGTGGCTCACCGCTGCGGGACGTGGTTTTGAAATCGGCGATCACCGGGCCAGCCGTGCTAGGCAAGATCAGATCCATGACGCCAACCAGCGGGATTTTCAAGTTTTCGCCAGAGGCTGGATCAACAAGCGATGCCTCCGCTGCCACCTCAACCGCCAGCGGTTTCGGTTCGTCGACCGGGACTTGCTGCAAATAAGCCTGCACCAACGCCAAAACTTGTCGCTGGCAAGCCTGCTCGTCGGCGGCTTTGGTGAAGGAGACATTTTCGACGACTATCGTCTGGTCCCATTCGTCGATACTTCGTCTGGCCACGTCGCTGTGGGAGAGTGTTATTCCCAACTGCCGGTGCCTGTAAAAGCACTCCAGCCCTGAGTGCACCGCCTTGCCCACGAATGCGGCTGGAGATGTCGGCGTTGGGATGCCTTCGATGTATTTGAGTCGAAACGCCAGCGGGCACTTCAGCCACAGATTGAGCCTGCTGGCCGAGACGTATTCAAATACGCCTCCCGTTCGCCCGGCCAGCAAGTCGCGGCTCACGGTGCCTGTGCGCATTGGGTCTGTGCTCACGGGCTCAGTGCTCATACCGCGGCTCCGCCCAGCGCAGCCTTCAAATCGATCTTGCCGGCCTTAATCTCCTTGAGCGCGTCGATCAAGCCCGAGGCATCGAGGCTCGACAGGTCGGCCAGCGGCTTGCTGAACATCCTTTCGGCCAGATCTTCCAACCGGCGCACGCCCAGGCCACGAATCTGACCCGCTAATTGTTGGACATAGTCGAGCTGCTTTTGCGAGGCGCGATGCGTGTTATTGCCGTTGAGCCCGTTGCTGGTCCCGTTGGAATGTCCGCCTGGGGTCCGTGACGCAGTCTTGCCGTCGGCCGGTTCTTGGCTGTTAGGGCTTTGTTGCCGGGCCAGCTCGTCTTCGACCGCTTGGCGGCAGGCAGCATACGCGTTGGTGGTTCTCTCTTGAAAAGCATCCGGGTCGTCGAACAGCAGCGACGAATCGAGCTCGACTTCGACGTGGCACGACGCTCCGAGGGAGCCGTAATCCGGCTGACCGACTTTTTTGGAGATGCCGACATTGAGTTTCAGTGGCATAAATGTCTCCGGTGTTGTGAGGTAAGGGATCGAGCGGTCCGTGATAAGATGGTCTCACCACGGACCGCCCGAGTTGGGGTTGTTTGAGAAGGAAGACTGTCAGCCAAACTGGGGCACACGTTCGTTGTCGAGCTTATGCGGCGGCTGCCACTTGACCAGCGCACGCTTCTCCCTGGAACTGCTCCCAGTTTGCTCTGAGCACCCTCCGGAGCTGACTGATTCGCGCCAGGCTCAAACCAAATCGCCTGGCCACGTCACTTGTCGTTTCACCCATCGCCAGAGTCTTGGCGATCCGGCGGCTTCTTGGGCAGAGCGACCGAAGCCAGGCTGGCACGTCGATCCGCGCAGCCGCAATATCCGCCGGCCCGGCATGGCCGCCCGGCACTCTCTTTATTGTTTTCCGACCTAGCTGGCTATACTGGGGGGGAATAAATCGGCCCTATTGTGCCGCTGCGAAAAAGGTTCCGCCATGCACATCCGCTGTCCACACTGCCACAATCCCGTGGAGGTCGTCGGCGACGACTTCTCGGACGTCAGTTGCCCTTCCTGCGGCAGCCACTTCAGTCTGATCAGCGGCGAGACGACGACCTCGATCCGGGCGGACCAGACTCGCACGATCGGCCACTTTGAGCTCATTCATCAGGTGGGAATGGGCGCGTTTGGCAGCGTGTGGAAAGCCCGCGACACACAGCTCGATCGGACGGTGGCAATCAAGATTCCCCGCCGCGACCAGATCAGCGGCGCCGAGGCCGACGCCTTCTTTCGCGAGGCCCGGGCCGCTGCCCAACTGCGACACCCACAGATCGTGGGCGTCCACGAAGTCGGTCGTGACGGCGACACGATCTATATTGTCAGCGACTTTATCGAAGGGGCAAATCTCAAGGAATGGCTTTCTTCCCAGCGGCTGTCGCCGCGCGAGGCGGCCGAACTGGTGGTCAAGATCGCCGAGGCCTTGCACCACGCCCACGAAGCTGGAGTAGTGCATCGCGATCTCAAGCCCGGCAACATCATGCTCGACCTTGACGGCCAGCCCCACGTCACCGATTTTGGCCTGGCGAAACGAGAAAGCGGCGAAATCTCGATCACACTGGAAGGCAAGCCGCTGGGCACGCCCAACTACATGCCCCCCGAGCAGGCCAAGGGGGAAGGGCACCACGCCGACCGCCGCAGCGACGTCTACTCGCTGGGCGTGATCTTGTTCGAGCTATTGACCGGCGAAGTCCCTTTTCGCGGCGAAGCGCAGATGGTGCTGGTGCAGATTCAGCGAGACGAGCCGCCGCGGCCGCGAAAGCTGAACGCCAAGATCCCCAGGGACTTGGAGACAATCACCCTCAAGTGCCTGGAGAAGGACCCGGCCATGCGCTACCCTACCGCGCAGGAGCTGGCCGACGACCTGCGGCGTTGGTTGGAGGGAAAGCCGATCCTTGCGCGGCCGATCGGCCACGTTGCTCGTGGTTGGCGGTCGTGCAAGCGTAATCGGGCAGTGGCGACATTGACGGCCGTGATTGTCGCATTGCTGCTTTGTACCACCGTCGGCGCGGTAATTGTTGCAACTTCGATGAGTCAGTTGGCCGCCGCTGAAAAGGACGCGCGCGCCGAAGCGGATCTTAGTGCTGTCGAGGCGTTGGCGTCAGCAAAAGCGCAGATGGCCGAGCGTGAACGGGCCGATCTGAAGGCAACCGAGGCAGAAGCGAGTGCGGAGCAATCCCGCCGGCTACTGTATGACTCGGATATGAACTCGGCACAGCAAAGCTGGGAAGGTGGCAAGCTTGTTCGCGTTTTGGAGCTGCTCAAGCAGCACGAACCCAATGTGGGTAAGCGGGACCGTCGGGGTTGGGAATGGTACTACCAACAGCGGCTCTTGCAGAGCGACTTGCGTACACTGAAGGCTCATAAAAGTAGCGTCCAGTGCGTGTCCATTAGTTCCGACGGCCGGCGACTGGCCTCGTGCGGTGGTCAGACGATCAAGCTGTGGGACGCCGAGACCGGCGCCGAGCAGCGCACGCTGAAGGGTCACACAGACTTCGTTCGGAGCGTGTGCTTCACTCCCGACGGCCAGCGGCTGGCCTCGGCCAGCGAGGATCACACGATCAAGCTGTGGGACACCGAGACTGGCGCCGAGCTGTGCACACTCAAGGGCCATACAAAATGGGTTGTGAGCGTGTCGTTCAGCCCGGACGGCCGGCAGCTGGCCTCGGCCTGTTACGATCAGACGATCAAGCTGTGGGACGCCAAGACCGGCGCCGAGCTGCGCACACTCAAGGGGCATACTCGAGAAGTTAATAGCGTGTCGTTCAGCCCCGACGGCCGGCGGCTGGCCTCGGCGAGTCACGATGGCACGATCAAGCTTTGGGACCCTGAGAGCGGCGCCGAGCTGAGCACACTCAAGGGCGATGCAAGCTTGGTTTGGAGCGTGTCGTTCAGCCCCGACGGCCGGCGGCTGGCCTCGGTTAGTGAGGATCAGACGATCAAGCTGTGGGACGCCGACTCAGGCGCCGAGTTGTGCACACTCAAGGGTCATATGGCTGACGTACTGAGCGTATCGTTCAGCCCCGACGGCCGACGGCTGGCCTCGGCCAGCGTGGATCAGGCGATCAAGCTGTGGGACGCCGAGACCGGCGCCGAGCTACGCACACTCAAGGGACATACTGGAGCAGTTAGTAGCGTGTCGTTCAGCCCGGACGGCCGACGGCTGGCGTCGGGCAGCTTGGATCAGGCGATCAAGCTGTGGGACGCCGACTCGGGCGCCGAGTTGCGCACTCTCAGCGGTCATGCAAGCTTAGTTGCGAGCGTGTCGTTCAGTCCCGATGGACGGCGGCTGGCCTCGGCCAGCTGGGATCAGACGATCAAGCTGTGGGACGCCGAGACGGGCGCCGAGCTACGCACACTTAAGGGTCATACTGAAGCAGTTGCAAGCGTGTCCTTTAGTCGCGACGACCGGCGGCTGGCCTCGTGCGGTGGTCAAACGATCAAACTGTGGGACGCCGAGACGGGCGCCGAGCTGCGTACACTAGAGGGTCATACGGCCAACGTACGCAGCGTGTCGTTCAGCCTCGACGGCCAGCGGTTGGCCTCGGCTAGCGAGGATAAGACGATCAAGCTGTGGGACGTCGAGACGAGCGCCGAGCTGCGCACACTCAAGGGTCATACTGGAGAAGTATCGAGCGTGTCGTTCAGTCCCGACGGCCGGCAGCTGGCCTCGGCCAGTCTCGATCGAACGATCAAGCTGTGGGACGCCGAGACGGGCGCCGAGCTGCGTACACTCAAGGGCCATACAAGCTGGGTTTGGAGCGTGTCGTTCAGCCCCGACGGCCGGCGGCTGGCCTCGGCGAGTCACGATGGCACGATCAAGCTGTGGGACGCCGAGACTGGCGCCGAGCTACGCACACTCAGGGGTCATACTGAAGCAGTTGTAAGCGTGTCCTTTAGTCGCGACGGCCGGCGTCTGGCCTCGGCCAGCGAGGATCACACGATCAAGCTGTGGGACACCGAGACGGGCGCCGAGCTACGCACACTCAGGGGTCATACTGAAAGAGTTGCAAGCGTGTCCTTCAGTCCCGACGGCTGGCGGCTGGCCTCGGCCAGCGGTGATCAGATGATCAAGCTGTGGGACGCAATTTTGCTTACGCCCGACGAAAAGATGGCCCGCTCCCTTGTCGACGGACTCTTTGACAAGTTGGTTTTCTCCGACGACGTAGTGGCAGCTATCGAACGCGCGGAGGGCTGGAACCAAGCCATGCGGGACGCCGGAACTTCCTACGCTCGGCTGCGCATGCGTGACCCGCCCACCGTTGATGCATCTGCTTTCACGGCACGCGGCGGGGAAGCGTACGCGAAGGGCGATTGGCCGGCTGCCGCCGCCAATTTTGCAATCACGGTCCGGCTCGGTACTCGCAATGTCGTTTCGCTGCGGCAATGGGGCGACGCGCTGGCGATGCTGGGCAAATGGCAAGAAGCGGCCGAGGCGCACGGCCAGGCAGTCGAGGCGAGCAACAACGCCTTCGGAGCGATCTGGCAATGTGCCCTGCTGCAACTCGCCGCCGGCGATGAGGCCGGCTATCGCGCCAAGTGCGCGGAACTGATCCAGCGGTTTGGCGACACCGACGACGCGAATACTGCCCTTTGGATCGTGCTGACATGCGTGACGGCTGAAAACTCGGTCGATGACGTCAACAAGATTGTTTCGCTGGCCAAAATGGCCGCCGAGAAAGTCGATCCTCGCAATCCCGCTTTTAGGACGGCACTGGGCGCGGCGCAGTATCGCGCAGACCACAACAAAGAGGCGATAGAAACGCTGAAAAAGGCCATCCCGCTCCATTTGCTGGCGGCCTTCGCGGCACCTAAACAGCTAGACACCATCCAGGTGAGCCGAATAACTGCCGAGGCAATCCTAGCTCTGGCCTATAATCGCGAAGGAGACAAAGAAGCATTCGACAAGCAACTAGCCACTGTCCGGGCTCTGATCGCACAACTCAAGAAATCGCCCCCCAAGCCGGGCATGAGTATCGGCCCCTGGGCCGTGCCATTCGCCATCCTCATGGCCGAGCGAGAGCTAGACCGCATCGACCCGCCCGCGGGTGACCCTCGATAATGGCTGCCCTTGACGACTCCACCAGGCTGCATCATCGGGCGAGAAGATTTCCCACAAGGACGAAGGCTATCTGTTCGCCGTCGTGCTTCGTCTGGCTGAGCTTTGCGACTGGATCAGCACGTTCGGCTATCTGCTGTTTCGTATGCGTTCGATAAACCCCACTGACGAAAAGCGACCCATGCCGACGTGCCTTTTGTCGAACAGCCTTCGTTGAGCCACCCCAGCACCGAGCCAAAATCTCCACCCGTATATTCATGGCGTGGCTCCGCGCGTGGCCGGCGGCGCATGGCGCTCGCTGACCGCTCGCCGCGCGCCGCGTTTCCACTCTTTGCGGAGGTCCCATTCATACAACCGGGTATCGACCTGCATGGTGTGCCGCTTGGTCGAGACATAATGAGCGTTTGCCTGGCGCTGATCCTGTAACATGATGCGTTGCATCTCGGGCACCGGCGGAAGAGCGTACTGGCCGTCGACGTATGCCGCCAGCCACCGGGTTTGAATCTCGACGAATTTGATGATGCTGGGGATGGCCTGGGCAAAGCCGACGAAAATCAGGTTGTCGATGTCGGGCACGAAGGCCCGCTTGAACAGCGGAAAGTCGTTATCCTCGACGCGCAATAGTGACGGCTCGAAGAATGGAAACGTGATTTTGTAGCCCGTCGCATAAATGATGGCATCAAATGGCTCGACGCTGCCGTCGGCGAAACGCACTTTGCTTCCCATGAGTTCGGCGATGTTCGGCTTGACCGTGATATCGCCGCTGCCCGCACGGAGGAGAAACTCGCTCGACACCGTGGGATGCGTCTGCCAGATGTTGTGCTTGGGCCTTGGCAGGCCGTAGTTCTCCATCTTGCCCACCGCCAAGCGAATCAAGAGCGACCCAAACAGTCGCTGCGGAAAAAGTGGAAGCCAGGGCCTGGTGCGGATGATCGCGTCGAGCGGCCGGCCGTACAAGTATTTGGGAATGACGTAGGCCCCGCGCCGCGTCGATACGACCAGCCGCGCGGCTACGCCCCTGTGTGAAAGCTCGCACGAAATATCCATGGCGCTATTGCCCATGCCGACCACGAGCACCCGCTTTCCGTGCAGGTCGTGCGGGGTGAACGAGTCGATGTACTCGTGCGAGTGTATCTGGACGCCCTCGAATTGGCCTGCACACGGCGGCTCTGGCCAGCGCGCGTCCCAGTGGTGACCGTTGCTGACTACGAGCAAGTCGAACGCGTGCACCTCGCCATTGTCGAGCGTGATCCGCCAAGTGCCGTCCGGCAGCCGCTGGGCGAGTTTGACGCCGGTGTTGAAGCGGACGCTGTCCCGCACGCCGAAGTGATCGGCATACGCATTGAAGTAAGCGAGAATTTGCGTGTGGTGGGGAAAATCGGGATACTCCTTGGGGAACGGAAAGTCGTCAAACTCGATCGAATACCGCGACGAGTCGATGTGCAGCGAGCGGTACGCCGACGACATGCCGTTCGTGTTGCGAAAGACCCAATTGCCGCCGGTCTGATCGCTCTTCTCGAATGTCGTATACGCGATTCCGCGGTCGCGCAGGGCCTTCATCATTGTCAGGCCGCTAATGCCCGCGCCAATGATGCAAATCGACGGATGGATCTTCATGCGTTTGCTCACTAATCGCCCTGGCACCTTCCGTCGCACGCCGAGCAGGAACGATTTAGAGTTAGGCCCGCCGTTCGCCTGCAGGCCAGCGAGGGAAAGCGTGTTCTCCCATGCTGGCGCGTCAGGATGGGCACTGATCGACATTTCCCCATATGGACTGAGCCTGGAGCCGATCCAGACTCCCAACAGCCGCGATTGTAACAACGAGCCACACTCCCCCGCGGCTAACGCGCAGTGAATTTTGCTCCGTTCTCCACGGTTCCTTGCTTCGCGTTGCCGGAATCATCCCCTGCAAGGTCGACCAGCCGGCCAAAATCCACCCTGCTGGTGTGCGTCAAACGGGTGACTTACCAGAAACGGCGCCTAGTAATACTGTCAAATCAAAGGGGGGGCACATGGTTTGCCGGTACAACCGCAATTGGGAAGGAAGGCCGAATTGCACAACTCAGTTCTGCGAGGGGTCGCGGCTGACGTGCCGTCGGAAGGAGTTGGGAACTTGGCAACAATAGATGACTGGTTCATCGGCACTCAGCTACCGACCGCTGGGCGATTTGCTGATCGTCTGCATCCCGGGTGGCGAGCAACTGCGACGATCGATTGCCGCGTCCAGCCTGGCAGCCTGGCTTGACGGGGCGACAGTCGCAATTCGTCATCTAACCGAAACGCCCAGCACTGGGCAAATGCTTGAACCCCGCCGTGGCCATTCCCATAATGGCGGAGAGTAGCCTCGGCCCCCACCCTAGGATGGATTCAGGCAGCCGCGCCATGCACATTCGCTGCCCACACTGCCACAACCCGATGGAGCTCGTCGGCAGCACCTCGCTCACTGAGATCAATTGCCCGTCATGCGGCAGCAGCTTCAGTCTCATCAGCGGCGAAACGACCGATCCCCACCCCACGGGCACTCGCCGGATTGCGCATTTCGACCTGGTCCGCGAACTGGGCATGGGCAAGTTCGGAAGCGTGTGGATGGCCCATGACAGCGAGCTCGATCGCACGGTGGCGATCAAGATTCCGCGCAAAGGAGCGCTGAGCGCGGAAGAAGCCGAGATGTTTCTGCGCGACGCCCGAGCCGCCGCCCAGCTCAAGCACCCGAACATCGTGGGCGTGCATGAAGTCGGCCGCGAACACGACACGATCTATATCGTCAGCGATTACGTGGAAGGGGCCAATCTCAAGGAGTGGCTTTCGGGCCGGCGGCTGGCGTTCCGCAATGCGGCCGAGCTGATCGTTCGCGTGGCCGAGGCGCTCCACCATGCGCACGAAGCGGGCGTAATCCATCGCGACTTGAAGCCCAGTAACATCATGATGGACCGGGAGGGCCAGCCGCACGTGATTGACTTTGGCCTGGCCAAGCGCGACGCCGGCGAGATTACGATGACGGTCGAAGGCCAAATCCTTGGCACCCCGGCATACATGTCGCCCGAGCAAGCGAAGGGTCTGGGTCATGACGCCGACCGGCGTACCGACGTCTATTCACTGGGAGTGATTCTGTTTGAGCTGCTGACCGGCGAGCTGCCGTTCCGCGGAGAACCGCAGATGCTTTTACTGCAAATTCAGCAGGATGAGCCTCCCGGTCCTCGCCGCCTGAACGCCCACGTTCCGCGCGATCTGGAAACGATCGCGCTGAAGTGCATGGAAAAGGAGCCCGCCCGGCGCTATCAATCAGCACGCGATCTGGCCGAAGACTTGCGTCGCTGGCTCGACGGGCGCCCGATCGTGGCGCGGCCGGTGGGAAGGTTGGAACGTGGTTGGCGACGGATTCGGCGCAGCCCAGTGGCGGCCGCTTTGTCGACAAGCATTTTCGGCTTGGTCTTGGTGGTGGCGGCGCTTTTCTATTATCGAAGCACTTCGGCGATTGTGGCGACGGACGAGCTGTTGCCCGACGAGATCGAAGTTCTCGAGGCACGAGCCAAATCACTGCGACTACAATTCAGAAAGATCGACTTGTTGTACAAGGTTGGCAGCAAGGGCGGCGAAGCCAATCAATACACGACGATCGGCAACGAGCTTGCCTCCGTTGAGGCGGTGCTGGCTTGGGCCAAAGGCGATACGCAGCGCGCCCTGAGCGAAATGGAAAAGGCATGCCAAATGGCCGACCGACGCGTCGAATCCGTACAAGCTGCTTTTGAGGCAGAGACCGTTAGCCAGGACCAACTGCTGACGGCGATCGAAGCCCGCGCGAGGGCCCAGCTGGCACTCGCTCGCCTCAAGCGCTGGGTCGCCGGCGAGCGGACCGATTGGTTTCGTATTGCTATCCCAAAGTAAATCGATTCGGAATGCTCGGAATCCGCCACCGTCGTTCTGAGCAACGGCTTCGTGACGCTGTCCTGATCCCGCCATCATAGAATTTCAAAACGGCCCCAGGCAGTATTCCGATCGCAAACACCGACCAAGACTGAAACGTCAGTCCCGTGCCTGCCGTAATGATTCCCCAGCGGCAAACGTACGGTGAATTGAGCTTTTGCCGTACGCCCATGGGCAATTCCCTTCTCTTCTCGGGCTTGTTCCGCCCACGCCGTGGTGTTTCCGGTAGACCAAGCCAATGTTCTTGCTCCCGAACGGCCGCACGCTGTTCCAGCAGCGCCGCCAACGGCTTAACTGCTGCTTTAACCCGGGGAACTGGGAGATTAGCCGAACTGCCGCTGCCAAGATTCCGGCGGGGGAACCCCCAATAGCTAAATGGTTTCAACATCGACTTCTGGCTGGCACCCCTCCAGCGCAACGCCGCAACCGAGTCGCGAATTAGAGCCGGCCCTCGTGAGCCCCGTCCGCTCGGCCACCGGGCGCGTGTGCATCCCGACGGCTTCGAGCGGCGATGGTCGGGTGTTGTGCTACGCGGCCGCCCCTTGGCCAGCGGGCGCTTCACCCTGAAACTGTTCCCAGTTTGCTCGTAGCAGTCCCCGGAGCTGACTGATCCGCGACGAGCTCAAACCAAATCGCCTGGCCGCGCCGCTTGTCGTTTCACCCACCGCCAGAGTCTTGGCGATCCGGCGGCTTTTCGGGGAGAGCGACCGAAGCCACGCGGCGACGTCGATCCGCGCAGCAGCGATCTCGGCAGGCCCGGCATGGCGGTCTTCGACGAGCACCTCGCGCCACTCGCCTTTGTCGGGGTCAAACCGGTCCAACCGTTCGACAACAATTCCATGCGCTGCACGCGCATAGGGCGACGTGACATCGTTGACGTTGGGCTTTGTGCCGACCTGTCTCCCGTCCAAGACCTGGCGAATCGCGTAGTTTGCCAACGGCGTGGCATAGGCGATATCGGCCTTGCCGCGGCGGACTAGCCCTACAAAAGCACAATACGCGTTGGCCAGGACTTCCTGGATCAACTCTGTTTTGTGTTCCGGTCGAAGGCGACGGAAAGCCACACTCGCTTGGCTGCTAATCAGGGGCAGCATTTCCAGGAACCGATCGTGATGCTGTTGCTCGATGGACCGACACGGTTTCTGCAGGGGAGCAATCATGGGATCTCCTCGGAGATTTGCGGACCGCCGTGTGGGGCGGTCCTGTTGGATGAAAACAAGACCGCCCGGCACCGTGCCGAGGCGAGGGAGAATGGCGCCGTGAAGGGGCGTCAGAAGCGATGGGAGAGCGGCGAGATCAACACCGGATCAACACGGTAGGTGCGGTCTCGGGGCGTTTGGAAAGCCAGGCATCGGCTAGATGCTAGGCACCGCCATTAAAGATGCCCGGAATTTGGCCGTTATTTTAGCTGTCGTGGCCTTGTGAGATCCGGCTCTGGTGTCGGAGCCGTCGTTCTTCGCTTGGCGGAAAAACGAGGCCCTGGCATTTTGATTTCCGAGCTGAGCTTTCACGCGCGGGAGACGGAACTTTCGGTGCACGCGGGCGTTGCGTGCATGTTCGTTGCGGAGACGCAAGCGAACGACGATGAATGGCTTTGGCTGATCGGTAAGGGAGGAGCTTCTTTCTTCTGCCCCCTGAAATGGCTCGCCACCTAAAAGCTGGCAATGCCGGAAGTTTGTCGTGCGGGAACGCCGGACATACAGCCAACAGTCAGCGGGACAACACCTGCTAGTCACGTGACCCAGAGTGCGAAGTACATGTATAACGCAGGAAGGACATCAGAGACCGGCTTGGTCGCCGGTGCCTGTCTCGGTCAGGCAGGTGTTTGAAATTCTGGTGCCTGGGAGTGGGGCCTAAATGTAGAAGCCGGCAAGGATAATGGCGGAAGCCGTTGTCGTTTGCTGGGCGGTGATCGCGGGAAGGCACTCGCGACCCGCTGGCGTCTTACGGGTGGTGCCGGGGATATTTGCCACGACGACAGGGCTGACTGACATTTTCTGATCGGAAGAGTCGATTGCTCGTGCCCCGGATTTCATGGAGCGGGCCACGGGCCGTTTTCCTTGGTTGGAATTCAAGTGGCCACACCATCCACCGAAGGTAACCACTCAAAAGGCAGTCCACAAGCCGGCGGTCGCGGACCGAAAGGGGACACAGACCCAGCCGAAGGCTGAGGCTCGATGAATTGCCTCAGACATTCAAGTACGTTGTCTTTCAAGACAGATTTGAGGGGGAGGCATGGGGCCTTCCCCTTTTTACTTTCTCAGCGGTGTCGAACCACATTCGCTAAATCCCTTTGTTCGCTGTAAATTAAGGTTGTCCGACAAATCCGAATGAGGTCTCGGCTCGCGAGGAGCCGAATTGAGGTTGTCGTCGAGGGCAAATGTGAACACCACAACGCTTTTCTCGTTTGGCTATTGGGGTTGGGGCAATGCCACCGAGCGGCTCGTTCAGTTGGTGGACGCTGTTGAAAGGAACCGTGGATTCAAGCCTCCACTTTTTGTTGACATTCGCATCCGCCGTTCAGTTCGGGCCGTTGGTTTTCGTGACGGCAACTTTGCTGAAGCGGCTGGACGCAAGAGATATAGCTGGCTCAAATCATTGGGCAACAAACGAATTGTGACCAAGCGAGGAGCAAAAGTGCAGATCGCCAATCCGGCTGGAGCAGTCGAGCTGCTTGACGTGGCGTTAGAAGCTGCCGCGGACCGTCGTCGCGTTATTTTCTTCTGCTCTTGCGAACTTCCTCGATGGGCTGGCAAACCAACTTGTCATCGCGTGGCGGTTGCAAAGCTCGTGGTCCAAGAGGCCCAGGACCGAAAGTTACCCGTTGCGGTTGCTGAATGGCCCGGTCAAGAAAGCCGCGAGATCGACCTCGCTCTTGATGAGAGGACAATCGAGTTGGTTCTCAAGAACCGCTTTGCAATCCCGCTGGGCACGAAGGTCGATCTCCCCGCACTAGGAAGCTTGGGTCTAGGCTCAGTCGCGACTCTTCATGGTGGCAAGTACACTGTTCGTCGTGTCGTAGACCGAATGGTTTGGCGAAAGGAGCAATGGCAATTGCCCATCCGCGAATGGTACATGGACCCGGGTGTAGGAATTGCTGACTACCGGCGTTTGGCCAAGACCTGGCAAAGTCAGTTGGATTTCTGTATGGCATCGATCTAGCTGAGCATGAAGTTTCGCGACGGACTCGAAGGGGATTGGTTCGGCTGACTCGCTCCCTGATTTTTCGGGTCTATAGCAGAATCTATGGGTGGTTTTCGTTAGGTGTCGGTAGTGGAGCGGCGTTCCGCCGCAGTTGTTTTTTTGCGTTCACGCAGACCAGGGGGCTCATTGCCGCCCCTGGACCCCGGCTAGCCTTTCTCTGTGTTCCGGGGCGGTAGTTCGTGCAGGAGAGACGCGTGGTGTGGCTAAACAAATGCATCCTGAGCGGCGATCGGCAAAGATGGAGTTACCAAGCTTCATCAGCGCCAAGGCAGACTCAGGATGCAACTCAAGACTATCCTCAATCGCGTCGAGCGTTACAAGTCGTTCGTGTATGGAGAACCACGCTGGGCAGATGGCGGCCGGGAGACCATCGAAGTGCCGATCGAGCCACGGGCCAATGGCCGGCCGATCTGCTCGGGCTGCGGAAAGCGACGGCCCGGCTACGACCGGCTGGCGCCCAGGCGCTTCGAGTTCGTGCCGCTGTGGCAGATCGCCGTGGTATGGGTCTATGCCTTGCGGCGTGTCGACTGTCCATGTTGTGGCGTGGTGGTGGAGCGCGTTCCTTGGTCGACCGGCAAGTCGCGGCTGACCATAACCTATCAATGGTTTCTGGCGGGCTGGGCCCGGCGGCTCTCCTGGAAGGAGGTGGCTGCGGTCTTTTGCACCACCTGGGAACACGTCCGCGACTCGGTGCGGCACGCGGTCCAATGGGGCCTGGTGCACCGGGATTTGTCGGGTGCCAGCGCCATCGGCGTCGACGAGATTCAGTGGCGACGCGGCCACCACTACCTGACGCTGGTCTATCAAATCGACCCCGGCTGCAAACGTCTGTTGTGGATCGGCCGCGAGCGAACCGAAGCCTGCCTGCGCCGAGGAATGGAACTGCTGGGCGCGAACTTCTGTGCGGGCCTGCGATTCGTGTGCAGCGACTTGTGGCAACCGTATCTCAAAGTGCTGGCCGAACAAGCCGGCACGGCGGTCCACGTGCTCGATCGTTTTCACATCATGAAACAACTGGGCGAAGCCATCGACGACGTGCGGGCCGGCGAAGCTCGACGACTGAAGCAAGACGGCTACGAGCCGCTGCTCAAGCACTCCCGCTGGTGCTTGCTCAAACGGCCCGAGAACTTGACCGACCAGCAGACCGTCAAGCTGGCCGAATTGCTCCGCTACAACCTGCAAAGTGTGCGGGCCTATTTGCATCGCGAAGACTTCCAACGTTTCTGGGAGTACCAATCGCACGCCTGGGCTGGAAAGTTCCTCGACGAGTGGTGCGCCCGCGTCATGCGATCTCGGCTAGAACCGCTCAAGAAGGTAGCCCGCAGCCTGCGGAAACATCGCTCGTTGCTGCTCAACTGGTTCCGCGCCAAGGGCACGATTTCGGCCGGTATCATTGAGGGTTTCAACAACAAGGCGAAACTGACCATGAGAAAATCGTACGGCTTTCGCGAGTACGAAACGATCGAACTGGCCCTCTACCATCAACTTGGCAATTTACCCCAGCCAGAATTCACCCACGAATTCTGCTGAGGAAGCAATAAAATATGGTCCCTACTTACTACAGAGTATTGATTACCACGTCACAATAGGGTATAGAAGCGGCTCTGGTAGCGTTTGGGGTGCAAAACAACCGGGATTTTTCGCGACGCCCCGGCAACACGGATGTAAGGCTCGCGCGGGTGCCGCACGGCACCGGTTTACGGTAGGGAGGCCCACGTAAACCGGTCGAGCAAGCCAACAGGTTGTCGAGGTAAGTCATGGCGATCCGAGCCGTCCTTTTCGATGCGCGCGACACCCTCGGTGAGGTCGATCGGCCGGGGCATCTCATTCCTTATCGCCCCAGCACCGAGAAGCTCTTGGCAGCGGCGAAAAACACGCTGCGCTGGAAGATCGGCGTCATCACCAATCTTCCCGACGATGTATCCGACGAGCAAGGCCGGCAGATGGTACTCGCCGCGGTACTATCGCAAGACGCGAATACCGGTCAACCTATTACGATCGGTGATTATACCGACGCCGCGAGTATTGTTACCAATCATGAGGCGAACGTTAGCAAACCCGATCCTCGGATTTACCTGTATGCGGCCCAGAAATTGGGTCTCGATCCGACGGAGTGCCTGTTCGTCGGCGAGAATCTGATCGAAAATCTGGGGGCTCAGGCGGCTGGATTGCAAACGATCCTCAAGCCGTGTCCTCCGGGTCGCGAATTCTTGCCGGCCGTGCAACCGGTGATCGGGGCGTCGCCGGTGGACAGCGGCCGGGCGTTTGAGGCGTTTCTCGAACACGAGCATTTGCTCGGGGAGCGCATCTTTGCCTGCGGAGAAGTGATTGGGCGTGAACTGGCCAAGCTCACCGAGGGAAAACTACCGCCGCTCGACGCCGGGCGCTGGATCAGTCCGCCCGTGGTTCACGTACCCGCCAAACTGCGAACGGCCTTGGGCTTCTTCGTCCATTTGATCGATCATTTCGCCGATCAAGTGCACCTGCGCCGAGGAGTCGATGGCTGAAGTGGCTGTGGCGCGCGGAATGGACCGCCATCGAGCTCAGTGGATGTTCGACCAGCATCGCCAGGCCCGCGCATACTGGCAATCGTTGGACGTTGCCTGGGAACGCATCCAGATTGGCGACGATGACGATCGTTTTCTTGCGCTGATCGATTTTCAAAAGAGCGTCGAGGCTTTCGTGTACTTGTTCAAGGCACACGCGGTTCGCGAGAACTCGCAACTGTACCCCGAAGCGGGAAGCTATTTCGGAGACATGGACGATACGATGGTGCTCAATCTGATTTCTCACTTTGGTCCGCCTGACATCACTCCCTTTGTCGGCATGGTGGCGGCGATGGAAGAGGCGCTCGGCCTTCCTTCCGCCTAGCTGCCGGGAAGAAACCTCGATGTGGCTATATCTGGCTCCCGCTGCGGGCTTTTTTAGCGCGCTCGAAAAGGAGCAACTGAAGGTCCTGTTCGAAGCGATCCTGCCGGGCGACGCCTCCACGCCCGGCGCATCGGATGCCCAGGCGGTGGACTATCTGGACCGCCTGTTGTCGATGCCGCCGGCCACGTATTACGAAATCCCGGCCTGGCAGACATTGTACCGAAACGGATTGCCGGCTCTGGACGGCGCGTCGGAATCCATGTTCGCCTTGGGGATCAAGGCGCTTTCATTGCCACAGGCGACGCTGTTGTTGAGCGGCCTGCGCGCGGCCACGCTGGCCAACTTCCAGCCCGCGCAGCCGGTCGACCAGGCGGCCTTGTTCAACGCGCTACGGAACCATTGCATCGAGGGATGCTTTTCCGATCCGCGCTGGGGTGGCAACAAAGACCAGATCATGTGGCGGTGGTACGGTTATCTGGACGCCGCCGAGAATTTTCGACGCTAGGGCGCGAGCTGGAACACCGGTAGAGCAGTTCTTGGAGAAGCCATGCCCATCGCAAAACCGGACGCCATTATCGTGGGAAGCGGCGCAGGGGGCGGAACGGCGGCCCACGTGCTCTCGCTGCGCGGCTGGAACGTGGTGGTGCTCGAAAGGGGACCCCAGCGTACGGCGGAGGACTTCCTGCCGTACGACGAGCTGCACTTCCGCGAGCACAAGAACCTGATTCCCAAGCGCAGCGACGATCCCATGATCTACGTTGACGGCGCGGGTAAACCCAGCCGCAGCGAGCGATGGTGGGAAGCCAACATGGTCGGCGGCTCGACGATGATCTGGGATGCGAATTTCCCCCGCTATACTCCGGAGGATTTTCGCGTCACTCGATATCAAAGGAACATGCCGGCCGATGCCGCAATGACGGACTGGCCGTGGAGCTACGAAGAGTTCATCCCCTATTTCGAAAAGGCCGAATGGGCCTGGGGAGTCTCGGGAGATGCCGAAAACTCGGCCGAGCCGATGCGCAGAGGCTACCGATTTCCGATGCCGCCGCTCAGGCCGCACGCGTCGACCGACTTCCTCATGGAAACATTTCAGGCCGCCGGATTGAAGCCCTATTTCGGCTCTCGTGCCGTAAACTCCGCCACGTTCGACGGTCGTCCGGCTTGCTCGTTTTGCGGATACAACCAGTTTTTCGGCTGCGCGGTCAACAGCCGCGCCAGCAGCGTCAATACGGTACTCGCCCGCGCCCTGGCAACGGGGCGTTGCGAGTTGCGAGCCGGCTGCTACGTGACTCGCATCGAGTTCGAGCCGGGCGCCAACGGCAGGCCCGGCAAAGTCAAGGGCGTGTGGTACGTCGGCGAGCCGGGTAGCGCCGAACAGTTCCTGGCCGCGCCGCGCGTCCTGATCTCGATCCAAACGATTCAATCCGCCCGGTTGTTCTTGTTGTCGCGCATTCCCGATCCCAATCGACTCATCGGGCGCTACTTGACGTATCACACCAAGGGCAACGCCGACCTGACATTTCCGGGCAAGCCGGTTTGGGGCGGCGGCGGCGCATTCCAGCCCCGCACGGCGCTGGGCAGCTTGCAGTTGCGCGGTTTGTACTCCTATCGAGACGCGGAAGGGAACCTGTGCAAAGGCGGCAAGTTTTCGGTCTATGATCCGCTCACGTGCACCACGCCGCTGCGACTGTTGAAGGGCGCCAGCCTGGGCGCGAATCAACGAAACGTCTGGGGCAAAGAGCTGGTTCAGTACCTGCGCGAGCTGCGGTCTCAGGCGGGCGTATCGTTCTCGTTCACCGGCGAGGCCATGAGCCTGTTGGATAACCGGGTGGAGCTCGATCCCGACGTCAAGGATCCCTGGGGCATTCCCGTGGCCAGGACCTACTATCAACATTCGCCCTGGGACATCGAGCTCAGCAAGTTCGCGCTCAACAAGGTGATTCAGGTGATGACCGACGCCGGCGGCGAACTTCGCAAGTTCGATCCACAGGAAGCCAATAACCCCGGTTACGGTCACGTCCACGGGACATTGCGCAGGGACCGACCCGGGTGCTTCCGTTTTGGACGAAAACTGCCAATCGCACACCGTCAAGGGGCTGCACGTATTGGACGCGGCTTTCATGCCCACCGCCGGGGCCTCGAATCCGTCGATCACGCTAATTGCCAACGCTTTCCGCGTCTGTGAAAACCTTCAAAAGCCATGATCCTCACCTCGATCGACACCTGAAAGTGCAACCATGACCAGGCATCCGGTGGTGCTCGTCGGCAACGCGGGCACCCAGGTCCACGCGCCCGAGAATACCCGCACGGCTTGCCTGTCCGCGTACGTCGCCGGCGCCGACGCCGTGCTTCTTCCCATTCGCCTCACGAGGGATGACGCTCTCGCGGTGCTTGCCGACGAAACCATCGATCGCCTGACCGGCGAATCGGGTCGCGTCGCGGACTTGTCGCTCAAGGAATTGAGAGCCAAGGATTTCGGCAAAACATACCACGAGGCGGACGGCAGCCCATTTCAATATCCGGCGCGCGTCGAATCCTTGGCGCAATTGCTCGATTTCCTGCCGCGCGAATTGAACGCTCTGCTGCACTTGAAACCCGAACCCGATGAGCGTCGCCGCGGCGAGCTCATTTCACAAACCGTCCACGTTCTGCGGAACCGCGGCATGCTCGAGCGGGTCGCTATTTTCGGCGATGCGGATATCATCGCCGGCGTTCGCAAGATCGCGGCGCACTCGACTGTCGGCAGCTACCAGGTCGATCTCGATCCGGCCGCCCAAATCGAGGCGGCCGTGCGCGGCAATGCGTCGCTGTTGGCGATCGACGGCTCGGCCCTTCTCGATGCCAACGGCGGCCTGACGCCCGTGGGAAATCAACTTGCCCAGTCCGTCTCCGCCGGGCAGCTCAAGGGGGCGCTGCTCTTGTGGCCAGGTATGCTGTCGCCGGCCGTCTACGAATCGTTGCGGGAACAGCCCTTGGCTTGGGGCATCGCGGTCGATTCGCTGCTGGCCGCCGGCGGTGCTCTCGGATCCGGCCGGCCTTGGATCGATGAAAAATGGGCGCAGCAGGCGGCCCAGCACGCCGACGTGAATGCGGATATCTGGCACTTGGGTTATGCCAAGCACAATGTCCCGCCGTGCATCCATGTCTATCCCGACAACGGCATTCATGTCGCGATCGAACCGTTCGAAGGCCCACTGGCGGCGCCGCGGACGGGAAACGCGATCCTCGACGCCGTCGGCGACTTGACCGAGCGGTCGTGGTACGCGCTGAAGGATTGGCCCTTCTATGCGGGTGGCGGCGTGGGATTCGCGCTGGGCATCGACGGCGATTTTTCGGCCGAAGTCGATATCGAAAGCGCGCGAGCGCAACAAGCAACCACCGTCGAAATGGCGGCCTTGAATGTCGACCCGGCGGCCCATCGAAAGCCGTGGGTCCAGAACGATCAAAAACGCTGGGTAGCGAATTACACGACCTCGGCTCGCGATCGACACACGTTCTTCGATCCGCACGGCGGACCGCCCTACGTGGGCGTCGAGCATGACGAAGACGACGGCTGGCGGATCAACTGGAATTTGGGCACCGACTACGAAAGCAATCAATACGGAAAGGCGTTCGGGGACGGAAAGATCCTCACCGGCCGAGTCCGCCTCGACCGTCGCGGGCCGTACTTCGCGGCCTACTACCGGGCCACCGGAAAAAGCAGGCCGCTCGATTGGGTCTGCGTCGGCGCCGTCCGAAATGACTCCCTCAATCCGAAAGTGTACCTGCGCGTCGTCGGCAAGCGTTGGCGGCAGGAAAATCCCGCGCGCCCCGACGAATGGATGCCGGTGATTTCCAACCATTTCATCTTTCGAAACATGACCATCACTCGGTTCGATTGGACCACCTCGCACAAAGGAACGACTCATGGCTGATCTTAGCGCGGACGATTTGCGCTTTCGCAAGGAACTGGCCGAGGAATTGCTGTCGTCGGGCATCACGCCCGTCGACGTTGAGTTGCAACCCGACCCCCAGCTGATGGCATTCGAGCCCTCGCTGGCAGCCAACTTGGCGATTCCGTTTCCCGGCAATCTCACGCCCACGCCGCAGGAAATCGATCCGGCCCCGAACCCTTCCGCGGCGCTGCCGAAGGCGAAGGTGCTCGTGGTCACCTGGACGGTCGATGAGCAGCGGGCGCTGGCCGACGTGATGACGCCCGGCTTCAGCAAAGACCGTTGGTATCGATACAACCGCAAATTCGCTCAGTACGATCCGCTCATTCGGCGCGGCGCTCCGGCAAAGGTCGCGCACCGCTTGGGCAGCTATTTTCCTACTAAAATCGGAAATACGGACGTGCTATGCTTCAAATCCGAGTTGCACTTGAATCAGGACGGGATTGAAGACCCCAACGATCCGGGCAACGCGACGCTGCCGGTCAAGGACATGTTCCATCAATTAATCGACGAGGTCCAGCCGGACTTCGTGCTCACCGTGGGGACCGCCGGCGGGGTCTTCGCCGAGCAGGATCTGGGTGACGTCGTCGTAACCCGCGGGGCAAAATTCCGCGTGCAAAAGGAGTTTCGCAACGCGACATTCGCCGGAAAGACCTACAAATCCAATTGGGTCATTCCCACGGCGCAGATCGCCAAGGCCATTCAGTTGATGGGCGGTTTCAAGAGCCGGTTCGCCGAGCCCGCTATGCTCCCACCCACCGCACGACATGTAATCCCCGCCGGCGGCGTGCCGAAATTGGATCGCGAGTACGATCCCGACATTTGGCTGGACGACGGCGACAGGATGCCCGAGTTCCACCCGATCCTGACGACCGATTATTTCGAATTCGGCACGTCAAAAAACAATTTGGATCAGGAAGGGTGCGCCGTGGAAATGGGTGACGCGGTGTTGGGACTCGCGGTGCAAGAGCGCAAGGACGACGGGCGATCGACGCCCAAGTGGGCGGTCGTTCGCAATTGCTCCGACCCGCAGATTAACGGTGACTTGATGAATAAGCCAGCCAAGAAGAGCCTGCAGGCGCTGTGGGCCGTCTACTACTACAAAGGATACGGTTACGACACGAGCCTCATGAGTGCGCTGGCGACGTGGGGCATCATTGCCGGCGTGTGAGCGGTCACCGCTGTCGGCTGAAGGAGCTTCTCGAATCGCTGTCCACAACCCGCAAGGAACGCCATGAGTCGCACGCACATCCCAACCGAAGTCGAACTGGCATTTGAGTTGATGCCTTGTAACGCCCAACGGGTGTTCCAGGAACCGGGCACCGCGCAACACCCGTGCGCCTATTTTCAAAAATGGGGCAAGTACCACAGCTACGATTACGTCGAGGACGGGCCGCCGGCGGCGCCCGGGATCGTCCAGCCCGCCGAGTACGTGGGCTGCGCCTCGCAGGTGCCCGAGATGCTTACGGGCTGCCGCAAAGCCCCGATTCTGGCGGTGGGAATCAATCCCAACCTGCCCGGCTGGTGGCGGACGAAGCGCCAATCGCTCAGCCCATTGTTCGACGAGGTCCGCCAATTTGCCCACTACTTCCGGTACCGTGAAACGGCAAAGTTGGAACTGTCGCCCGCCGACTATACCTCGTTCGGCGGCGGACCGGCCGACACGCCGCTCTCGAATTTTGAATTGAACGTTCCCAGCGACGCGCAATCGCATCGCGTGATTCAAGTCCGGCTGCAGCAACAGGCCATGTACGAGGCCTACCAGGCTTTGCTCGAGGCGTTGGCCGAGAACATGAACTGGGCGAACCACAAGCTGGTCGTCGGCGAAGACCTGTCCTACGCCAACATGGTCGCCTGCCCGTCGGCCAAGTGGACCACCAAGCCGGACCCCAACGATGCGACCTTGCCCTTCATGACCCCGGCCCAGCAATTGGGCATCGTCAAGGAGTGCTTCGAGGAGCGAAAGTATTTTTTGCGACAGCTGTTTCAGAGCCTGCCGGCGGTGCTCTTGGTATTCAGCCAGAGTACGGCGAACGCTTTCATTGGCGCGCTGCAAGGCCGCTTCTCGATCGGCACTCCGCACGTCGGCGAGCCGGTCACGAAGCTATTGGATCGCGAGATCCGGTTGAAATACGGCGATCTGCCCGACGGAACCGTGCTCGACGCGCGCGTGATCTTTGCTCCCCATCCGACCGGAGATCCGGCCAACTTCGCGCAGGCCAAGCCCCGCGTCATCGGCCAATTGGCCTCCGCGAGCCAGTCCGGCGATCTGCGATTCAACGCGGTCAACGGGCACCTGTTTCGAACGCGAGGAGCGTGCGTCTTCTGCACCATGCTCGATATCGGGCCGTGCGACTATCTTTCGGAAATTCAACCGCTGAGCAACCCGCCGGAACTGGCTGCCGACTCGGGCACCGTCAGCAGCCACGACAAACAAACCCAACGCGAACTGTTGTCCGAATTTGTCCAGCATCGTCAGCCCGACCCGGTCGGTTGGTTGCAATCCGACGAGCCCTAAGCCGCCTCAGCTGAGACCGTGCCATGACGCCGCAAGGTGACAAATTCAAGGCTCGTGTCCTGTTGTTCGATCGCAAAGACGCCGCCGCGGTCGCCAGCGCCTTGCAAGGGGTCGATCCCTCCGGAGTCGAATTGTTCGACGGAGTTGTCGAGGGCTGGGTGACCGCCGACGTCGCCGAGAAACTCCGCAAGGAGTACTCGGTCGAAATCGTATCCGAAAAATCTCAGGGCGCAGGCGCGCCGAAGACTCTTTTGCGCGAGCGACTCGTCTCCTCCGGAGTTGCAGCTGCGAACGAAGCGAAACGATCCTGGTTTGAAGGACGTGTTCGACGAGTTCTCCGCGTCGGGCACGAACGTTCGACGCACGAGGTCTGGTTTTCAGGCGGCCGGCGAGCTGGACGCGCTCAGGTCGGCACCGACGGACGATGCGGCCCAGGACGTCGCCGAAGACGCCGCGTCGACTTCGCGAGAAGACGTCTATCGCGTCAAGCTGTCGGGCCCCATGAGGCCCAAGTGGCGCGAGACCCTGAAAGAGCTGGGCGTGAAGATCAGTTCCTATCGTGCCGGTAAGTTCCAGATGTTTCTGACGCCCGAGCAACGCGCCAGCGTCCAGCAGCTTCCGTTCGTCACCGAGGTCAAGGAGTACGACTTGCTCGACACCGTGACGACCGATTTCCTCGTGGCCCGCCAGCGCGACCAAGAAACCCCGCCGTCGCCGTCTCTGGAGTCCGACGCCGGCGCCGACGCGTCGCTGCGCCGGTATGACGTCCTGGTCCATCGCCAGGAAGATTTGAATCGCGTGCGCGACCTTTTGGAAGGTTCTCCGGGAATTCAGGTTCTCAAGGCCCGCAACACGTCGATTCAAATTTCCGCCCCCTTCGATTCGCCGGTGTTGGCCGCCGTGGCGTCACTGCCCGAGGTGAAAACCTTGGCACCCTACACGCCGGCCAGGCTCATGTGCGACTTCGCGCACCGCGATATCGGCTTGGACGCAATCAACGCGGCCGGCGGCAATCCGGCGCGTTGGACCGGCAAAGGCGAGGTGGTCGGAGTGTGCGACAGCGGAATCGACGAGTCGCACCCCGATCTGGCCGATCGCATCCACGATAAAGTCTCGTACGGCGGCTGTCCCGTCGACGACATGATCGGCCACGGCACCCACGTGGCCGGGATCATCGCCGGCACCGGCGCGGCGTCGCCCGCGGCCGGACCGCGCATCGTGGGCGCCGCGCCCGAGGCGAAGCTGGTCGTGGTCGCAATCGTCGATCCGATAACCGAGGAATTAAAGCTCGATGACCCCGAAGATCTGGGCGAATTGCTGCGCGAAGCCGCGGCGCGCGGCGCGAAGATCATCAATTTGAGCTTGGGCACTCGACTCAACGGCACCTACGACCTCGGTTCGGCGAGCGCCGACAAGTTCATTCATGAGAACCCCGAGGTTTTGGTGGTCGTGGCGGCCGGAAATTCCGGCAGCGCGCCAAAAGGCAAGTACGTGCCCAACTCGATCGGCACTCCGGCCTCCGCCAAGAACGTCCTTACCGTGGGTGCGTGCGGCAGCAGCCGAACGTGCATCAAGGGTGCCGATGGAAACGACTTGACCTATGCCGAGTTTCGCGCCAACTTGTTTCCAGTCGGCGAGCCGAGCAAGGCGACCGTCGCGGGCAACACCGAGATGCCGGCCGGCATCAGCAGTCGTGGCCCGACCGACATGGAGAGCGTCAAGCCCGATCTGTTGACTCCCGGGACCTTCATCTTGGCGGCGCGCGAAGAATTTTCGCCCGGCGCCGGGCCGGCCCTGGAAGGATGGCGGTGCCCAGTACGTGTATCTCGGCGGGACGAGCATGGCGGCTCCCTTCGTGGCGGGTTCGGCGGCCGTCTTGCGCCAATTCTTGCGCGAAGAGCGGCAAATGGCGTCACCTTCGGCGGCTTTGCTCAAGGCCATTCTGATCGCCGCCACCCGTCGCTTGCCGTCGCTGCGTGGGCCGGGCGATCGCGTTGTCGGTTTTCCCGACTTCGATCAAGGATTCGGCCGGCTCGACCTCTCCTGCGTGTTGCCGTCCATCGCGACACCCAAGAATCAAAAGCTACTGCTGGTCGACGTGGCCAACAATTCGGCTCAGGCGCTCGAAAGCCGCATGCCCATCGGCAACCCGCGACAGTCGTTTCGCACCTATCGCTTTCAGATTGCCCCACCTGCCGGCGCAGGCCCACCCGCCGGCGCGGCCTCACCCGACAGCGCGGACTTGTGCCTGGTGCTGGTGTGGACGGACGTCAGCGGCAATGGTCTGCAGAACACGTTGAGCCTCACGCTCCGCAAGCCCGACGGGAACTCGGTGCTCGGCAATCCCGAACAATTCTTTCACCGCGACGAGTTCGACGACTCGCCCTACGACAAGCGGAACAACGTCCAACAGATCCGAATTCCGAAACCGGATGCCGGCGACTACCTGATCCGAATCGGCGCTCAGAACACCGTCGCCCCGCCGCAAGGCTACGCCCTGTGCGTGTGCGGCCCCATCTCCTCGGATCTGGACGAACAAGTCTGACGGCGCGCGGTCGCCCAGGGAGCGCTCTGAAAGCTCGACCGGACCAACGTTCGAGTCGGGCCTTTTCGCTGCGCCGCGGGCGTTTTCTTCCACCGTCTCACGCCAGCGCCGCGTCAGTAAACAACCCGCGCCTCGCTTTCATCCGCGGCGGTTTCCAGCTGCGGCCTGATCGACCAGTACTTCAGGGCGTTGCGCTGGAACGATTCTAACCCGCGGCGCTCGGCGGCCCGTTTGCCGGCCACCACCAGGTCGTGCAGGTCGGAGACGATCGACTGCACGTCGCCGATATAGGAGTGGCCCAGCAGGCTGGTGTCGACCAGCGAGGCGTCGATCGTGTCCAGCCCGCTGGCGATCAGCAGCTCGGGCTTGGCCTCGCCCAGTCGCTGGTAGTTGTGGAAGCAGCGCGACATCAAGAGCGCCCGGTCGCGCGACGACGCGTACAGCGTGCAGTGCTGCGTGTTGCTTACGATGTACGGCAGCACTTGCGATTGAAACACCCGGCTGTCGATGTCGGGCGCTGCCAGCACGAGCTCGCGAAACGCCTCCTTGTTCCGCGCCTGCGCAGCCGCGTCCATGCTGCGCAGCGCTCCGGCCAAAACCCGATTGCCCATGCTGTGGGCGATGATGTGGATGCGTTTGGCGCCGCTACGGGCAGCCAGGTCGTCGAGCACTTCGCGCAGGGCCGGAATCGACACCTCGGCGTTCTGTTCGTCAAAGGGGTACTTCACCGGGTCGGCGTACGACGGCCAGCAGAACGCGATCGGCGCGCCGGGAAACTTCAAGTCCACCGCCAACTGGGCCGTGCGAAAAATCGCGTCCTCGAACGACACGTTGTAGCCGTGAATGAATACCATCGCCGCCCGAGTGTCCGATTTGTCCAGCCGGGCCGAAAGACTCTTGTAAAACGCGTCCTTGTTCTTGTGCTCCTCCACGTGGCGAAGCATGAAGTGCTCTTCGGGGTTTTCGGGCGCCTCGAAAATCCATACGGAGATCGGCCGGCTCAAGTCGCCCGCCTTGCGGTTCTCCGGCGGCGGCAGCGAAATCTCGCAGGTGCCGTACGACAGATCGGTGGGCCGGCAGCCATAAAGCTCGCCCGTCATTTCGTTGCGCAGCTGCGAGCGCACGTACGCCTCGATCAAGCCCATCGAGCACATCACGACCGCCCCGGCCAGAACCGCCGAGGCCGCCCACGATCGTTTGCCGAACCACGGCAGAATCAACACCGACAAAACCATCAGCAAGTAGATGACAAACGCCGGCGTGCTGGCAAAGAACCCTCGAAAGTAAGCCGTCCACGCGCGATCCTTGTCCACCAGGCGATTGCGATTGGTGGCGAAGTGGATGCTGACGCTCGAGGCGGGCAGTGCCTCGGCGGACGGCTGCGTCGTCTCCGCTGCCGTGGACGGGGCTTTCGCCGCCACCTCTTCGCTCATTTCGAAGCGAAATTCTCGCGATGTGGCAGCGGGCGGGGCCGCGCTGGGCGGAGCCGCGCCGCCCGCCGGCTCGAACGGCACCCTCGCCGCGGGTTCGTCGGCGGCCGGCGCGGCAGGCTCGAACGACTCCGCACTGGGCGACGCTTCGAAGGACTCGGCGGCGCTCGGCGGTGGCGCCGTTTCGCGCGGCTTGGCGCTCATCGCCATGCGCGGCGTCGGTGCCGGCGGAAGTAGCGGCTCGATCGGCGGCGCGCCTTGCGGCGCCGGTTTCGCAAAACTCGGCGCTACGCCATCCGTCTTGACCGGCGGCCGCTTTGGCGGCATGGCGCGCGTCGTCCACGGCGCGGCCGGCATCTTCGCCGCTGAGCCTCCTTGCCGGCTGCTCGAACTGCCGACCGCCACGCCCGAGGGAACGCTGAACACCACGGCGTCGCCATTGGCCGCGACGACGCGCAGTTGGTTGCCGACCTCGAACTCCAGTTTACTCTTGCGCCCGCCCTCGGCGCGGATCACGCGTACGTGCCGGCCGTTGTCGGCCCGCCACAGGTCGACCTGTTCGCTGTCATTTTGTCGCACTCCGGCGATCCAGCGTCCCTCTTCCGAGATCGCCACCAGCGAGTAGGGCCGATCGCTGTCTTCCAACGCGCGCAGCAGCTTTCGATTGGCTGTCTCCCACAGGGCCAGTCCATCGCCGTCGCGCAAGGCCGCTACCAGATATTTGCCGTGTGCCGAATAATCCAGCGGCGCGCCTGCGCCCAGTTCGGCCAGCGCGTCTGTCGGAATCGTTGGCGCCACCTTGATTTTGGTTCGTGCCAGCTCCCGGACTCGATCGGTTGCCGTCGGATGCGGATTGCTTGTCGCCGTTGGCGTGCCGGTGCGACGCCCAGAAATCGTGACATGCGCGTCCGACTCGATTTGTTGCAGCGCTTTAGGCAACGCAAACGGCGACTGAGTGCGCGGCACCGAACGCTCGGTCGTGGCCTCCTGCGCTGCGACGAGGCAACTGGCGAGAACGACCGCCATCCAGACGGACACCCCTGGGGCAGTGCGCATCATGGTTCATGTCTCCCTACCTGCTAGCACGTGAAGAATCCCGCGCGCATCGGATTGTAACGCGCACGCCAACGGCGGTGACGACCGACGAATCGTCTCTGAATAGTTATCGGGTGTCGCGGGTCATCGAGCGGCGTGCTTTTTGCCGAGACGGCGCGGGCAAACGGAATTGCAAGCCTTTATGTCACAATGACTTGGCCCGTGCAATCGGCCCCCGATGAGAATAAGATAGTCGGTTTGGTGAAATTGATCGATCCATCGGCACCCGAAGACGAGCCCGATCCCGCGAACGCTCGCAACAAAGCCTCGCGCAAAAAACGAAGCAGTTGATCTTTCGGGCCGATAGACTGGCTAGCGCGACGGTCGAGTGCGTTCCGAGAGACCTTTGCAAAACTCCCGCCCGAAACGCCCGGTCGCATCCCCGCTTCCCACATGCCTGTCAATATCCGCTTGCACATTCCGAATCGGGATTCTGCTTTCACGCATCTTTCGGCACGCTTCATCCCAAGTGAGCCCTGCGATTCAACTTGTCGGGACGCGGGAAAGATTGTTACGCACTTGCACGTTCCAACGGGAATCGACGCAAGTCCAAGCGGGTTCTGAAGTGTCATTATAATCAGTGCCAAGGCACCGAAATGTCAGGCGTGTCAATGTGCACGGGGTTTACAAAACACAGCATGCCCGGCATTCGGACGCAACAAGGAGCGGTTCTTGTATGAGTACGGCAACATGGTTCATTCTTGCGGAGGGGAGCTTTGGGAAGTGGTGGAGTTCGCTGGAGTCGTTCTTTTCGTCCGCCGAGATGGTGCTTTTGGCCATCGTGGCCTTGATGGTCTTGTGGGAGGCGATGGGGCTGCGCTACATCCCCAACAACTTCGTTGGCATCGTCGAAAAGCTCTGGTCGCGCACCGGATCGATCGCCGAGGGGAGCATCGTCGCCACCAATGACGAGGCCGGCTTTCAGGCCGAACTGCTGCGCGGCGGTTTCCATTTCGGCTTGTGGCGCTGGCAATATCGCATCCATCGCGTGCGGCTGGTGACCATCCCGCAAGGCAAGATCGGCTACGTCTATGCCCGCGACGGCGAGCCGCTCGAGCCGAGCCAGACGCTGGGCCGCGTCGTCGAGTGCAAGAACTTTCAGGACGCCCGGGCCTTTCTCTGGCGGCGAACACGCCCGACGGGCCGCGCGGCCAGCGCGGCCGCCAGCGTGCCGTCCTGCGCGAAGGCGTGTACGCGATCAACCTGGCCCTGTTCGTCGTCATCACCGAGAACGACGTGTTCCTGCTCAAGCGTCTGCACGACAAGCAATCGATGGCCGTGCTGTCCGGCTGGCAGCACGAGCTGGCGCACATCGGCGGCTTCAGCCCTGTCGTGGTCGGCGGCGACATCGACGCGCCCGACCCGATCAATCCGGAAGTCACCCGCGCGGTCGACAGCATCGGCATCGTCACGGTTCACGACGGTCCGTCGCTGGCGCCGGGCGAGATCATCGCGCCGCCGGTCGGCACCGACGCGGCACAGCCCAACTTTCACAACAACTACCAGGACCCCGAGGCCTTTCTGGCGGCCGGCGGACGCCGCGGCCGACAATATGTGCCGCTCACCGACGGCACCTACTTCATCAACCGCTGGTTTGCCACGGTCGAGATGATCCCCAAGACCGTCGTGCCGATCGGCTACGTCGGCGTGGTCGTCAGCTACTACGGCCGCTTGGGCACGCGACCTCTCGGGCGTGGCGTTCCGTCACGGCGAACGCGTGGCCGAAGGCGAGCGCGGCGTGTGGGAAAATGCCCTGGGCCCCGGCAAATACGCGTTCAACACGTACGCCGGCAACATCATCCTGGTGCCGACCACGAACTTCGTGCTGCACTGGATCACCGGCCGGACCGAGACCGCACCGCTACGACGAAAGCCTGCGGTCGATCGACCTGGTGACCAAGGACGCCTACGAGCCGCTGCTGCCGCTGTCGGTCGTCGTGCACATCGACTACCAGAAGGCGCCCAACGTCATCCAGCGTTTCGGCGACGTGAAGAAGCTGATCACGCAGACGCTCGACCCGATGCTCAGCGCCTACTTCCGCGACGTCGCGCACAAGAAGACGATGCTCGAGCTGTTGCACGAGCGCGACGCGATTCAGGCCGAAGCGCGTGAAGAGCTGCGCAAGCAGGTTCCGCGAGTTCGACATCGAATGCGTCGACGTGCTGATCGGCAAGCCCGACACGGCCGAAGCCGGCGGCAAGATCGAAACGCTGCTCGAACAGCTGCGACTGCGGCAGTTGTCGATCGAGCAGCTCGAGACGTTCGAACGCCAGCGCGCCGCGGCCGACAAGCAGCGCGGGCTGAGCGAAGCGCAAGCCCAGGCGGCCAAGCAGACCGAGCTGACCAACTCGCGCATCCAGATTCAGATCGCCGAAAACCAGGGCGAGGCCGATCTGGCCCAAGCGCGCAAGCGGGCCGAGCAGCTGCTGGTCACCGCCCGCGCCGAAAGCCAACAGCGCGTGCTGGCCGGCAAGGGCGAAGGCGCTCGCGTTTTGCAAACTGGTCTGGCCGAGGCTTCGGTGCTGGTCCGCAAGATCGGTTCGTTCGGCGATCCGCGGCTGTACGCCTTGCTGGCGGCAGCCGAGAAACTTTCGACCAGCAGCCAGCCGCTCGTGCCCGAGCGCGTGTTCATGGCCGGAGCCGGGGGCGAAAACGGCCACGCGGCCGGCGCCAATCAGGGATTGCTCGGCACGCTCATCAGCCTGCTGGTGGCCGAAAAGTCGGGCTTTCAACCGGCCGCCGGCGGAGCTTTCGCCGGCCTGGAAGAGATGACCGAGCGCATGACGCGCGACGCGATGGAATCGATGCAGCAAGCGGTCGGCAATGGGTCGAGCACGAAAGCGATCGAGTCCGTCTGACGAAGGGAATGATCGAGCACGGACCGCCCGCGGTTGAACGCCGCGGGCGGTTCGCTGTTTGAAGATTGGCTCACTGGACCACGATGCCGACCTGCTCGATGGCCGCGTGGCCCGACTTGCGAAACGGGCGCGGCATCGGCTGGGCGTTTCCTTTTTCATCCACGGCTCGGCAGCGCAGCGTGTACTTGCCGGCCGGAAGCGCCCCATGCACGCCGGCCCAGTGGACGCTCGACAGCCGCATCGGCCACGAACGCGGGCGCCCGGTCGCGGGGTCGAATCCGTAAGTCGGCGCAGGTATTTCGTCGTTCGGCAGCCCGCCGCCCCAAGCCTGGGCGCCGGCAAGATGTCCATGTCGATCCACGGCGCGGCGGAAAAATAGGGATCGTTCTTCGCAGGCTCCTGTCCTTCCGGCTCGATGCACACCTGCACTTTGCTGAGCCCGCCGACGCCGACCTGCGCATAACCGGTTAACGCGATGCTCTGGCCCGTCATGACTTCGCGCGGAACCGACAACGTGGCCGCGAACGTTTTCAACGGGCTGTCCACATCGTTGCCCTGGTCGGCCTACGTGTCGTTGGCCGTCGGCAAAGCGGTCAACACGACGTGCGTCAGCCATTTGATCGATTTGAATCCGTAAGCCTCGGGCACCACGATCCGCGCCGGGCCGCCACGCTCGCTGGTGAGCCATTGGCCGTTCAGCTTGGTGCAAACGATCACCGGCGGCAGGCCGTACAGGTCTTCGAGCACGCGCCCGATGGGCAGCGAGCTGCGAAATACCTGCTTCGGGTCGTCGTTGTGATAACCGTAGTAGAACACCCGCCGCACGTCCTCGCGCGGCTGCGTCATCCAGATCAACTCGCGCAGCGGCACGCCCTCCCAAATGCCCATGCCCAGCGGGCAGCCGATGTTCAAACAGGTCATGATCTTGGGAAACCGCACCGCATGCTTCTCCGCCAGCCGCTGTAACGCTGCAAAGTCGAGCGCCGTGCCGTCGCTCTTCGCCAACGGACTTCGCAGCTTGACCGGGTGCCCGGAATCGGAGATGACCTCCAGCCGCCACGATTCTTGAGTGATCCCGACCTCGCGCTTCTTGTCGTCCGGCAACGCGTGCGGAAGGGGCTGGCCGCGCGACACGTCGCCGAACTTTTCCTGGGGCGTCAGGTAAGTCGCGAACCGAGCCAGCTTTTCATTCAATTCCTTGCCGTCCGGCTCGGCCCGTGCTCGACGCGTCCCCAGGGCGCCTATTCCCAGGGTGCCTGTCGCAAGTCCAGCAATGCCAAACTTGAGAAAGTAACGGCGCGTCAGTGCGTCATGGTCGCTCAAGAACCGATCCCACTGGCGCATCGCAAGCCCCCTTCGTTCGTTGACAACTGGTTCCAGTTGCTGATCTCCGCTTCGCGCTCTCGTGCCTCTCATCGGCGCTCGGCCGACACGTCCTCCAGCAGGTCGTAGATTGCGGCCGCAAGCGGCTTGAGTTTGGCGCCTTGCAGGTTGCACATCAGTGCAATGGCCCGGCCCTTCTCGGGCGACAGGGTCAGGAACGTCGCGACCTTGGACTGGCCGCCGGAGTGGGAGATGCGCCGCTCGCCGCCCACGTCGTCGACAAAGCAGCCCAGGCCCGAGGGAGTCGCTTCGCCGGACGCTGTCTTCTGCACGGTCCACATTTTTTCGAGCGTCGGCTTGCTCACCAACTTGCCATTGGCCAGGGCAATCGCGAACCGGGCCAGATCTCCGGCTGTCGAACACCATCCGCCGCCGGGAATCTTGTTGCTCACGTCGACCATGATCCCATTAACCAATTCGCCCTTCGCCGGCTCATGATCCGCGATTTCGCCAACCGCGGTTACTTTGTCGTCGTCCGCGATACGCAGCCGATAGCCGGCCGCGCGATGCGGAATGATCCTGGCCTGTTCGTCCGGCTGGATCGACGTCATGCCGGCCGGCCGGCAAACGTGTTCCTGCACGTAGCTCACGTAGTCCTGGCCCGAGGCGCCTTCGATCGCCGCGCCCAACAAGTTGTAGCCGTAAGTCGTGTACGAAAACTTCTCGCCTGGCGTAAACAGCAGCGGGTCGTCCTTGAAAATCACCAGCGCGTCGCCGACGCGTCGATAAGCGACTGCGCTGGCGACTTCTGCCTCTCCCTTGTAGTGCCGGATTCCGCTCTGGTGTTTGAGCAGCAGTTCCGCCGTAATCGGTGCTTGCTTCTCTGGAAAATCGCTGACGTATTGTTGAATGGGCGCGGACAAATCGAGCTTCGATTTTTCCTCAAGCTGCATGACCGCCACGGCCGTCAGCATTTTCGAGATCGAGGCCAATCGATAAACCGACTGCGGCGTGGCCGGCACGTGATTCTCGACGTCGGCCAGCCCGTACCCCCGCTCGCGGACAATCTGCCCGTCGACCTCGATCGCCAGCGACAGCCCGGGCACGCGCTGCTTCTCCATGAACTGCGCGACCGCCGCGTCGATCGCCTCGGAAGTCTTGGCCGGCAGCTCGCCGGCCGACAACCGCGCGCCGAGCGACACGCCGCGGCGAGTACGAGCGCGACGACGAAGCAGTTGCCGATGCGGGAGGCAGGAAAATGGCGGGTCATCTGGGTGCCACTTTTTCTAACAGTCGGTTCGCGCCGAGCGTACCAAACGCCGGCCGCGCCGCTCTTGACTATAACAAGCGGCGGACCGCGCCGCACCGTCTTAGCCCCCCGCAAGTCCGGCGGCGGAGAGGGGGCAGTCGCGCGTGTTGCGATCGGCCAGCCAAGTGCTAAGCTGACGGCCTGCCGTCGAAATTGGCCCGCCTACTCGCCAACCTTTGCAACGGGAGTCCTGCGCATGCTTTTGGATCGCATCCGACTTGCGTCAATCATGATCGGCCTGCTGTTGGTTGCGGCCTGCCCCGCGACGGTGGCCGCTGAACGCACCGAGACGTTCGACAAGGAACCCGCGTGGGAAGGCCGCAACAACCGGGCCGCCGAGCCAACGCCGCGTAACGTGCGGCAGGATTTCGGGTACAGCCGCACCAGCCACGCCGGCGGCAAACCGGGCGAGATCGGCGGATTCATCACGCCGGCGGCCGAAGGATCGTACTACGGGGCAAAAATCCCCGCGGCCACTTTCGAGCAAAAACTGTCGGCCTCGGGCACGCTCGCCTGTAGCGATCAACCTTCCAACTTGCTGGTGGGTTTTTTTAACGCTGACACGCTCAACGAATGGCGCACGCCCAACACGATCGCGCTGCGAATCAACGGTCGCGGAGACGTGTTTTACGCCTATGTCGAGTATTGCACCGAGCGATGGCGCGCGGCGCGGACGAACCTCGCGGCTTTCCCACGGTGCGCGACCCCGACACCGGCCGGCCAACGCCCCAGGGTTTCGCCAGCAAGGGCACCGTGCATCGTTGGAGCTTGAGTTATGATCCCGGGCCCAACGAGGGGCGCGGAGCCGTCACGGCCTCGATCGACGACGTCGTGGCCATCTGCGATCTGGCGCCCGGACACAAACAAGACGGTGCCACGTTCAATCGGTTCGGCTTGATGCCGGTGATGAAGTCGGTCGACGGCGGCGGAGAAATCTGGCTCGACGACGTCGCCATAAACGGAAAGGCCGACGATTTTTCCAACGATCCCCACTGGGACGCATTTCAGAACCGGCGCAGTTACGTCACTCAGGTGGTGCGCCCGCGGTTCGATTTCGGCTTCTCCGCGACAAACTTTGCCGGCGGTCGCCTGCCCGGCGAACTCGGCGGGCTCGTCTTTCGCGGCGACTGCCGCTATCCGGCGCGCATGGCCCACTATGCCGACCGGCTCGAACCGTTGACATTGGAAAACCCGCTCAAGGCCGCGGGCAAGGTCTGCCTGCGCCGCGGCGTCAGTGACAGCGGCGTGCTGATCGGCTTTTTCGATTCGCGCGAAAGCACGCTCAGCAACCCGTCGCAGCAAGCGGGGCTGCCCAAGAATTTCTTCGGCATCTCGACCGACGGTCCGAGCCGCGAAGGTTTTTATTTTTCGCCCACCTATCGCGTCGGCGGAGATTCGCACGGCGCCGCAAGTGATGCGCATTCGCCGCACGTCTATCCCGACGGCAAGACGCACGATTGGACATTGGATTACTCGCCGGCCGAGGCCGACGGGTTGGGACAAATCACGGTTACACTCGATGATCAGTCCGTGAAGTTACCCCTGGCCAAGGGCCATCGCGAGGCCGGCGGCCATTTCGATCGCTTCGGCATCATCAGCACCTGGATCGACGGCAACAGTCAGACGATCTACTTCGACGATCTGACGTACACCTTCCGCCAACACTAAGTGCGAATAGTTGGTGTGCATTACTAGGGCGAAGCGCAAGCGAGGGAGAATCCGCTACTCCATCGTTTGCGCCTCGCGCTGGTAAAAAACCATTTCCCATCAGCCTTCGGGAGTCGTGGATACGATTGGCTTGACTCCGTTCGGCAGGTGAGCGACGTGGCTGGGGATCCAGATATTGCCGAATGCCTTGCCGTCGACGCGCGTGGATTGCTGTACCGATCTTTGCACGGCTTGGTCAGCGGTTTCTCCGCGTTCCGGCCGCACGATCGAGGGTGCGCCGCCGGAGTGGCTCCTGAACTCCCAGACGGTCGCCCCGTCGACGACGTATTTGAGCCTCAATACTTGTTCGGTGACCTGCGACGTCGCGACCGGCGCGCTACGGTGCGGCGCGCCAAAGGCACGATACTCGACCGTCTGCGATCTTCCCGCTTCGATCGTGCCGACCAGCTTGACTTTGCTCTGCGGCACCACGGTCATGCCATTTTCATTCAACCGTTTGGTGATTTTTTCCAACGTGGCCTTGTCGTCAGGAGAGTTGGCGCCGCCGGGCAACTCGATCGCCACTTCCATGCCGGGGCGAATCACCAACAATTGGTCCGCGGTCATTCCCGGCGCCGGATCCGCAAGTCCTTTTTGCGGCAATGCGATGCTGGTCAGCACCGGCCCAGCCGTGCCCAAGCCGGGACCGACGAACCACAGCCGCCCGTCGCGCACCTGCCAGGCCGCGCCCAGTTTCATGTATTGGCAAAGGGTAATTCGCCGCTCGACGTCCACCAGATGGATGCCGTCCACCAGCAGGTGGTCGTCGTCGGTCCAGGCCGAGGGCAATTGGTTCGCGGGCCCACCGTCCAACGCGAAATCTCGCGTCATGTCCCGATTCGTCAGGTCCCAAACGCGCAGCCGGCCGTATTGCCGAAGCGCCAGCCGAGTTCCATCGCCGCGCAGCGCCACGCTGCTCCAGTGATTGCCGCCCATCTCGGTCTCGACCACGCCCGCTACTTCTCCGCTCAGAACGTTCACGATCGCCACGCCGGCATCCGCCGCCACCGCGAGATACCTTCGCCCGCTACTCCACGTCGGAACCGATTGCCGCTGGCACTTGAGGACATACACCGGCTCGAGCTTGGGAATCTTCCAGAGGGCCAGCTCGCCGGCCGGGTTCAGCGTGATGACGTGCTTCGTGTCGACAAAAGCGGCCCAAGAAATGTCACCGTCGGGCCCCAGCTTGGGGACCCTTGCGGCCGAGGACGCGACGGCGGCGGTCCAAGGATGATGGCGGTAGGGAACCCAAGCGACCAGCGGTTTGACCTTTTTGCCTTCGCGCGAATAAATGCGCAGCTCGGTCCCGCTACCCGTGCCCCAGCCGGAGCCGCTGTGTGCCAGCACCATCGATCCATCGGAGGAGATGTCTATCGGCGTCACGTCAGCGCCGAACACCCCGCTCTCCACTTTGCCGTGACTCAAATCACAGGCGTGGACTCGCGTCACGGGGGCCTTGAATCCGGGGGGCGAGTTGACGAAAACCACGAACGCCTTCTTTTCGGCCGGCAAAAACATCAGCCCGGTGGGATTCTCGAAAAACTCCTTCGGCGGCAGCGACACGCGCTGCGCGAGCGAGGCTTCACCGCGGGGCGCGACGTCGGGCTGGTATTTCCAAGCAGTGCCGGCGGCAACCTCGATCACCGGCGCGTTGTCCAAGTTGGTGCGCGTGATCGCAATGTCCGGCTCGGTCGGATCGTTTAAGTCCCTTTCCTTCGATTTGTCCGCGGCTTCGACTTCGACCTTGCCGGCTTTAAAGTCGGCCGCATATTTTTGGTCCGCCTCGGTCAGTTTCTCAAGCGCGACGTTGATCTCCTTGTCGTCCGCGCGACGTAGCACGACCTTGTCATTCTCGACCTTCAACAGCCGGGCTTCGACCGTGAATTTTCCGTCGCGATCTGTCCAGGTGCGCAAGGCCCCGACCGCCGCCTTCTCCTCTGCGGTGGCAAACGGGTTGTCCGCCTGCTTCGCCTGGGACTTCGCCTTGGCGCGGCCTTGCGGAAGCCGGATGAAAGCGACGATCGCGCCGACCGGCTGCGGAAAGTCAGCGCGCTTCACGCGCACCATCTGGTCGGAGATCGTCTCGATGTATTCGGCCGGCACCCAGTCGCTGCCGACCTGCACCTCCAGCTTGTCCCCTTGTTTCAGCTTCGATATGTCCACCGTGCCCCCGGGACCCTTCGCGGCGTATGCGCCGGGAGCCAGGCAGATGATCGCCCCGACGCACCACGCAATGATCGCCAGCCGAGTCATTGCCATCGTCCCCTTAAGCTGCGAGAGAGGGTAAGTCGCTAGGGAGCATCCGCGATCAACGAAAGAAAGGTTGATCGGGACGCCCCAAAGCGTCACTATATCCCACTTTTTTGGGAGCGGCAAGCGATTGCGAAACCGGCGTTGCCGCGCCGGTTACTGCCGGCAAAGATGACTACTGCCGGCGCAAATTATTGCCGGCGCAGATGGCGCGGCTGGATGAGGTCGCTGGCCAGGCCGACCCGCTCGAGTGCGCGGATGAAGAGGTAGATCAGGTCGAGCTCCCACCAGCGATGCGAGTTGCAGGCGCTGGCCGGATCGATGTGATGGTTGTTGTGCCATCCTTCGCCGTTGCTCAACAAGCCCACCAGCCAATTGTTGCGGCTGTTGTCGGCCGTGTCGTAACTGCGATATCCGAACATGTGGGTCAAGGAGTTGACACTCCAGGTGATGTGCCACACGCATACGGTCCGCAAAATGACGCCCCACACCAGCAGGCTCAGTCCGAATTGCACGCCGTCTACCCAATAGCCGGTCGTGGCCCATCCCACGATCAGTCCGGCCAGGAAGTACAGATAGGCGTGCCCCAGGTAGATCCAGATCGAAAGCAAGCCGCGCTCGAGCCGCAAATAGAAAGGATCGCGCAGCACGTCGTGCGCGTACCGTTCGTAGGCCGACAGCGAACGCACGTCGCGATTTTCCACCAACAGCCAGCCGACGTGGCTCCAGAAAAAGTTCACCAGCGGACTGTGCGGATCGGCCGGCTCGTCGGAATCGTTGTGGTGCAGGCGATGCGTTGCGACCCAACTGCTGGGAGTGTCTTCCATGCAACATGCCGCCACCACGACGAAAAAATGTTCCAGCCACAGCGGGCACTTGAAGCTGCGATGCGTCAGCAAGCGATGGTAGGCAATGTTGATGCCCAATCCGCCGTAGATGTTGATGCCCGCCACCAGCAGTACGACGCCGGTCCAACTGAAGAACCAGGGCACGCAAGCCGCAAGCGCAAGCAGGTGCAACGTCGCGATCGGTCCGGCGTAGTGCCACACGATACGGTTGGTCACCGCCGCGGGTCGCGCCAGTTTCTTGAGCCCGCCGCTGCGCGACACCGCGTCTCGTGAATCCGTTGCGTCGGGAGGCGCGTCTCGTGCAGCCGTGTCGTTGGAAACCATGGCGGCCCGCTCGACCACGGGGCCATCGGTCGCGCTGGTGCACGTGGTATCAGTGGCCATGGAAGCGACCTGTAAACGTGTTTGCCATTGCTCGGATTTCCGAGGTCACGTCCGTTCTGATCGGCGCACAATTTTAATGGAGCCGAAGCCGAACTGCAAAGCAAGACGATCGTCTTGGTGGCGATCTCTTGGCCGGTGCAGCCCCACCGAGTGCGCGTTCCCGGAGCCGGGAGCGGCCTCCCCTATTTGCGCCGGCGAGCCCCCATTTGGCGCTCCCGATTCGCTTGATCTTTGGCAGCCTGCTTGGCCGCCTTCTTGCTCGCCTTGTGCTTGGCTTTGGTTTCCGCTTCGGTCAATCTCTGCGGAGCGTCGTCCGAGGGTAGACTGGTTGTCATGAAGGTTCCTAACTTCCGAAGGTTGTTGGGCGGCACTCTAGCAGCATTCGCCGGCAGGGCAAAGGCGGATCGGTGAGCGGGACCAACGGAAATGATCGTGCAGACCCCCTATTTTGAATCACTCTCGCGGTTGGGGCCGCAGATAGCAGTCTACCATGAAGCGCATCGCGGGGCGCAACGGTCCGAAATAAGCCGCGGCCCGCGGCCGGGTAACCGTCTCTTGCCAATGGCCCCCACGCACAGTATCTCTGGTTTGCCAATCGCCCTGGTGGCGCGGAGGAACTGGTGTCGGCTGACAGTGGTCCATTTACAGGTTTCGTGGTTCTCCAGCCCGAGCCGGCCCTGGGGTCGCTCATCCAGCGTTTCAAGGACCAGGTTCGGTCACTGGCCGGCGAACAGTTGTACCTGGCCGACCCGCCGCACCTGACGGTGTACCTGGCCGACTTTGCCTCGGCCGACGCGCTGCTCGCCCGCTGGCCGCAAATCGTCGCCCGCACCCGTGACCTGTCGGTGAACCTGATCGGCTGGCATGTGTTCGAGGCCGATTCCCTGACCGGCGGCCAGACGCTGGTCTGCGATCTGGCGGCCCACGACAAGCATCGCCTGCGGACACTGCAGCGCGACGTCGTCGACCTGTTCGCGCCGCTGCACGACCCTGCGGCGGCCCGGTCGCGACTGGCGCCGCGGATCGAGCACCTTTCCGCCGAGCAACGGCAGTGCGTCGTCCGCCACGGTTTTCCATTCCTGGGCGTCGGCTGGGAACCCCAATTCACGATCGCCTCGATTCGTCCGGCCGAGTGGCCCGAGGTGTGGCAGGCTCTGCGGCCGCAATCGCCGCATGGATCTTACCGCTGCGTGCGCTGGCGGCTCGGCCGGCTGCGCGACGGCAAGCCCGTCGCGCTGGACGGGCTGGGCGATTTGTTTTGACTCCTCGCCGCGATTTCCCCGGTGCGTCGCGGGTCGTTTGGACCCCATTGGAACTTGGAAGGGCCTCCGGCGCTACCAGACCGGGCTGGATTATCGCACCGGCCTGTGCGAAAATGGGCCTGGGCACAAACGCTTCTCAAGTGGCACGATCATGCGGTCTTGGTTCTCCGTCCTGGTTGCCTTCCAGGCCCGCTCGGGCGTTGCCCCGGCCGGCCTGGCCCAGGCGTGCCCGGCCGTCTCGCGACCGCAAGCATGCGAGTTGCTGATCGCTTTGGGTGACGTTTCTCTAGAGATCTGGCACGTTCGTTCGCTCGCGACGCGATCGACCGAGATCACCGGACAGGTTCGCCGAAGAACGGCCATCGCCTGGCAAAAGTGAGAGTTCTCAAGGAAAGTGCGGAACAGACAAGGGCCTTAGGCATTATCACAACGAGGACTACCTCATGTTGACTCAATTGTTTCTCAAGGTTGCCTACGTGGGCAGCGAGTGGGTTCTGTGGGTGCTGTTGATCATCAACTTCATCAGCGTGGCCACGATTGTCGAACGGATTCTGTATTTCCGCGGCACGAAGGTCGATGGCCGCGGTTTGGCGGCCCAGATCGATCAATTCCTGCGGGCCAACGATTTGCGCGGCGCCTGGCAACTGGTTTCTGAAAGCGACGCCATCGAATGCGTGGTCGTCGCCGCGGGACTGGCGGCCCTGGCGCGCGGCGCGCAGGCCTGCGGCGAGGCGATGCTCAGCGCCAAGGCCCGCGTCAAGCCGCTGTTGGAATCGCGGCTCAACATCCTGGCCACCATCGGCAGCAACGCGCCCTATGTCGGCCTGCTGGGCACCGTGCTGGGCATTATCAAGGCGGCCCACGATCTGACCGGCGGCGGCAGCGGGGCCGACCCCAACGCGGTCATGGCCGGCGTTTTCGAAGCCCTGATTGCCACCGCCTTCGGACTGTTCGTCGCCATTCCGGCCGTGATCACCTACAACGTCTTTCAACGCAAAGTGCGCGAAGTGCTCTCGCAGACCGATTCGTTGGCTCACCAGGTGCTGGCCAGCATTCGCTATGACAAGAAGCCCGCCACTCCCACTTCCGCCCAAACCGCTCATCAATAAGGTGCCGCCATGGCCGTCCAATCTTCATTCGGCGAAGACGATATGCCCGCCCTGGGCGACATCAACGTGGTGCCGCTGGTCGACGTCGTGCTAGTGCTTTTGATCGTGTTCATGATCACGGTGCCGGCCATCGTCGGCTCGGCCCCGATCAAGATCGATTTGCCCGAGACCACCGAGGCCGCGCTGGGAACCACCGAGGATCTGCCGCTGCATTTATTCCTCAAGCGCGATCCGTCGGGCGAGACCGTGCTGTATCTGAACGAAACGCCGACCACCATCGCCTCGCTGCGCTCGCTGCTCAACGGCTACACCAAGAGTGCCGAAAAGCCCCCCACCTTTCTGTCCGCCGATTCGAACATCCCCTATGGCGAAGTGGTCAAGGTGATGGACATGCTCAGTTCCTTGGGCCTGCACAAACTCTCGCTCGACACCAAGCACGTCGTCAAGGAATGACGCCTTTCGAAAGCACCGTCACGCGGGTGGCCCAGACAACTTGTTGTCTGGGTCCCGCAGGGACAAGAGGGGTTGATACGGCGCCAGAGCGTCACGGAAACGCCGCACCTCCCGTCGGGATGCACACTCTCCCTTCGCATCACAGGTCCGGCCGTGCCGCCAACTGCCGGAAAGCCGTCCGAAAATCCGCCCCAACCGGCACCATCCCCCGCGGCGGCCGCCGTATCCTAAACTTCTAAGGACGCAGCGTCGAACAATCCTTCATGCGCTGGCGTGCTGCCGCGCGGAGCAAACGTCATTTTACCCGGTTGATTGTGGGAGGCCGCCACGATGCGACGCAGTTATTCGAGCATGGGCTGGCTGGCGCTGGCCGTAGGTTTGTCGGGCCCCGTCGCCGACCGCGCGTGCCGGCAATCTGCCCTACGATTTTTCGCAAAAGTACCAGCCGGCCGTCGAGAAGCTGCAAGGACTCTATACCCACGCCACCATCAACGGAACCGTCAAGCGCGAATACCCGCAAAGCGGCAAATCGTCCGAACAGCGATACAAACTGCGGATCGTCGGTCCCAAGATGCGGCTCGACGTGACCACCATCGGCGGCAAGAACATGGGACACAAGGCCGGCACCACCGAAGTCTTCTTCGCCACGCCTGGCGCCTCGTTCTACGGCATCGGAGCCCCAGGCTCGGTGGGCATCGACACTTCGACCGAATGGACGTACGAGCAAACCAAAGCCCGCATCCAAAAAGCCTTCCCCATCGATCAACCCTTTTCGCTCGGCGCCAACACGACCCTACTCGACCTCCTCAACAAGCCGCAAGTCAAAGTCGACGCCCTCAAGAAAGTCAAGAAAAAGGGGGAGCAGCTCGTAAAGATCACCTTCGACGAGCCCGCCGCCCGCCACGCCAACGCCAAGGAGTCGAAATCGTGGGTTCTGCTCGCGCCCGACCAGGCGTGGAGCGTGCGCGCCTACTCACGGACCACCGGCGTCGGCAGCGAAGAAATGACGTACCGCGGCAACCTGTCGTACGACCAGACCCGCCAGGGCGTGCCCGTCATCGAGAAGATCGAGACCTGGCAGGAAAAAGGCCCGCGTCGTGAAATCATCCTGCACGAAGTGATCGCCATCTCCCGCTTCATCGCCGACGACCCCGCCGACGTCACCTTCACCGCCGACGGTTTTGATTGACGCGGCGCGATTGAGACACAGTGTCGCTATCGACCCGAGTCCGGGCTATACTGCCGCCGGGAGGGTCGATCATCATGCGATTGCCCACGATCGAAGGAGTTATCCGCAGGCGGATCCTGGTCAACTATCGGGTCGATCCATCCGTCATCCAGCCGCTGCTGCCGTCTCGGTTCAAGCCGAAGTTGCATCGCGATCGGGCGATCGCCGGCATCTGCCTGATACGGCTGGAGCACATCCGCCCCAAAATGCTGCCCGAGATCATCGGCATCAGCAGCGAGAACGCGGCTCATCGCGTGGCCGTGGTGTGGGAAGACGACGAGGGACGGCCGCGGGAAGGAGTGTTCATTCCGCGCCGCGACACGAGCTCGCAGCTCAATCATTTACTGGGCGGCCGCATCTTTCCCGGCGAACACCATAAAGCGGCCTTCGAAATCGCCGAAACGGAGAATACGATCGAGCTGTCGATGAAGTCGCGCGACGGGGCCGTTGCGGTCGACGTCTCTGGAAGAACCGCCGAGACGCTGCCCGCCTCGTCGATCTTCGAGTCGCTCTCCGCATCTTCGTCGTTTTTCGAGTCGGGCAGCCTGGGCTACTCGGTCACGCGCGATCCGTGCCGATTCGACGGCATCGTGCTCGAAACAAAACAGTGGCGCGTCGAACCGCTGGAAATGTCCAAGGTCCATTCCAGCTACTTCGCCGACGAGTCGAAATTTCCGCGCGGCAGCGTCGAGTTCGACCACGCCCTGATCATGCGCGACATCGACCACCAATGGCACCAGGCGGCCGATCTGTTCGCGTGAGCCGTCGGGCGCGCCAGGGATGAGCGTTGCCCAGCTCACACCAGCCCGAAGCGCAAGCGAGGGTTCTTCTTTTGTCTCCCTCGCTCGCGCATCGGGCTGGTGGAAGAATGCGACGCTCTAATTCAGTGCGCCTTCGCCTTCTCCAACGCCCGGTCGATCCGCGTCAGGCAGGTCTCCTTGCCGAGAATTTCCAGGCAGTCGTACAGCCCGGCGCCGACGGCTTTGCCGGTGGTGGCGACGCGGATGGCGTGGATGATGTCGCCGATCTTGATGCCTTGCTCCGCGATGAATGCTTGCAGGGCGGCCTCCAGGTGCGGCACGTCGAACGGCTCGGCGGCGGCCAGCGCCGTCGCGGAATTTCGCCAGCAGCTCGGCCGCGCCGGGCTTGCGCAGGTTCTTGTCGAACGCCGCTTCGTCGTAGCGTGACTTGGTCCTGAAAGAAAAAATCGGCATAGGCGATGATGTCGCCAAACACTTTCAGCCGGTCGCCGGCCGCTTCGACGATCCGCGTCAGTTTCGGCCCGACTTCGCAGGGTGCCGGCGTGGGCACCAGGCCTGCGCGTTGCAGATAGGCGAGCATCTTGGCCACCTTCTGCTTGATCGGCAGCTCCTGCATGTAGTGGTCCTGGAAGGCCCACAGCTTCTTGGGATCGAAGCTGGCCGGCGCCTTGGTCACCCGCTCGAGCGAAAAATTGTCGATCATCTGCTGCGCGCGTCAAGAACTCGGTCTTGTCGTCGAGCGACCAGCCCAGCAGCACCAGGTAGTTGATGATCGCGTCGGGCAGGTAGCCGACCTGCTCGTAGAAATCGACGATCACGGGATTGAACGTCTCGGCCGACGGCGTCGAGCCCGATCGCCTGCGGCGATCGCCAGGCCGTGCTCGTTGACCTGCGCGAAGTCGCGGTTCTTCAGATACTTGTCGAGCTTGCGCTTGCTCAGCTTGTTCTTGCTGCCCGGCTCGGCGACGTACGGCAGGTGGGCGTACTCCGGCAGCGGGTAGCCCAGCGACTGGGCGATGAAAATCTGCCGCGGCGTGTTCGACAGGTGCTCCTCGGCCCGGATCACGTGCGTGATCTCGAAGTCGTGATCGTCGACCACGCTGGCCAGGTGATACAGGCACGTGCCGTCGGCCCGCTGGATGACGTGGTCCTGCTCGCGGGCCCAATCGAACTCGACCCGGCCGCGGACCAGGTCGTCGATCACCAGCGTCCCTTCGCGCGGCATCTTCAGCCGCACGACCGCCTTGCCGCCCCTCGGCCTCGAACGCGGCCTGCTGCTCGGCGGCGTTTCGGCCATCCAGCGGCGGCTGTAGAGAAACGGCCGCTTCTCGGCCTGCGGCCGCCTCGCGCTCGGCCTGAATCTCCTCGGTCGTGGCGTAGTCGCGATAGGCGAACCCGCCGGCCAGCAGCTTGCTCGACCGCCGCCTGATAGCGCGGCCAGCCGCTGCGATTGATAGTACGGGGCGATACGGGCCGCCGACCTCGGGCCCTTCGTCCCAATCGATGCCCAGCCAGCGAAAGCCGTGCAGGATCGGCGCCAGTGCCGCGTCGACGTTCCGCTCTGCGTCGGTGTCGTCGATCCGCAGCAAGAACTGCCCGCCGTGCCGCCGGGCGAACAGCCAATTGAACAGCGCCGTGCGCACGCCGCCGATGTGCAGATAACCGGTCGGGCTGGGAGCGAAGCGCGTGCGAACCATGCAGGCAATTATGCAGCAATCATCGCCAGCCGGGAATGGGAATTTGTCTCGATCGGGCGCGAGCCGAGCACGACGACCTCGCCGAGTCATTGGGAAGAGTAAGAGCCAACCACCAAGACACCAAGAGCACCAAGGAAGGTGAGGGATGAAGGCAGAAGGATGAATGGCGGACGACTTCGAGGTTGCGAGCGGCCCGATTTCTGGTTTCTTCCCTTGGTGCTCTTGGTGTCTTGGTGGTTAAATTCTTCTTCTTACCCGTTACCGCAACTGCCCAACGATGCCCGCGAGAAATTTAGCCAGCCGCTCGGAGGCCGCCAGCGCGTCTTCCTTGAGTTGCCACATATCCTTGATGCTCGACGGACGGCGCAGGATGGCGCCGGCCGCGGCGCCCAGCCGGCCGGCGGTGGTGCGACGCTTGACCAGAAAGTCGATGTCTTGAGGCAAGGCGTGATCGATCGCGTCGATGATCACGCGCACCGACAGGAAGCGAATTTTTTCGTTGCGGCACACTTCGGCCACCGCGATCGACTCCATGTCGACCGCCAGCGCGCCGTGCCGGCGCCCCAAGGCCTTCTTTTCCTCCGGATCGTGAATGATCCGATCGCAGGTCAAAAGCCGCCCAACGTGCAAATGGCGCATCGTGTTGAAAGTCTGGCGGTCGAGTTTGAAGTCGATCTCGAACTGGCGTCCGGCCGCGTCGACGATCTGGTCGGCCATCAGGATATCGCCCTGCGCCACGCTGTCGTGCAGCCCGCCGGCAAACCCGGCCGAGATGACCCACTGCGGATGGTGCCCGACGATCAGCGATTGCGTGGCCCGCGCCGCCGCCGCACAGCCCACTCCGCTCTCGACCACGACCAGCCGCCGGCCGTCGAGCCCTCCTTCGCGCGCCACGAAGCCCGGCGCCTCGATCTTGATCACCCCCTTGAGCCGATCGACCAACCCGCCGGCTTCGATGCCCAACGCAAACACCACGCCAACGTGGCACACCGCGGGCGGAGGTGGCTCGGGCGGACCTTGCTCGGCAGCGGTTTTCGCCTGCTGCGGGGCCTCGCCCGCGGCCTGCTGCGCCCGCTGGCGCATTGCATCTTGCGCCGTGCCCATCAGCCAATTTCGCAACAGCATTTGCCACATGGGTCTTATTGTAGTCGACGGCAGCCGGGACGTGGCGACCTTGTGCGCCTACGGCCCTGAATACTTCGCCCGGCCCTCGCCGTCCCTAACCACCAACCACTGACCACTAACCACTCTCTCCTCACGACAACTGCCACAGCGCCATCTTCAGCGTGTCGCCCAGCCGGCGGTTGACGCCCAGCACGGCGGCCGGCTCGAAGCCGCAGTGCACCATGCAGTTCTCGCAGCGCGGATCGTTGCCGCGGCCCAGCTTGTCCCAATCGGTCGTTGTCGATCAGATCGCGATACGTTTCGTGGTGCGTGTCGGTGATCAGATAGCAGGGGCCCTTCCAGCCGCTGCAGGTTGCGCGTCGGATTGGCCCAGGCGGCGCACTTCAGATCGCGCTCGCCGCGCAGAAATTCCAGATACACCGGCGACGTATTGAGCCGGTAGCCGGCCAGCAGTTTCTTGGCCTCGCGAAACTTCGCGTGAATGTCGTCGCGGGTCATGAAAATGTCCTGGGCGCCCAGCGGGTTGGTTTCCTGCACCGCGGCATAGCCGTAGGCCGGCGACATCATGAACCCGTCCACGCCCAGCTCGGTCAGATACTCCAACAGCACGGCGATCTCGTGCATGTCGGTTTCCTTGTAGATCGTGGTGTTGCGTGCACACCAGAAAGCCGGCGGTCTTGGCGGCCTTGATGCCTTCGATCGCCTCGGCGAACACGCCCTCGCGTTCCACGGCCTTATCGTGCGTCGCTTCCATGCCGTCGAGGTGCACGTTCCAGAAGAAGCGGTCGGTCGGCTTGAAGCCGGCCAGCTTCTTGCGGGTGAACATGCCGTTGGTGCACAGGTAGATGTGCTTCTTGCGCTCGAGGATCTTGGCCACCAGCTCTTCGATGTCCGGGTAGATCATCGGCTCGCCGCCGCAGATGCTCACGCACGGCGCGCCGCACTCGTCGACCGCCGCCAGGCACTCGTCGATCGTCAGCTTGTCCTTGATCGTGCTGGCATATTCGCGAATCCGACCGCAGCCCGTGCACGTCAGGTTGCAGGCGTGCAGCGGCTCGAGCATCAGCACCAGCGGAAATTTCTTTTCGCCCGTCAGCTTCTTTTTCAAGCAGGTAGCTGGTCATCGTGCGCGTCAGCGAGAACGGAAATCGCATTCGATGGAACTCCCGGAAGGAGATTGTGTCAGTGATTCTTTGAGCCTGCCCGACAACGGCTGGGGACTGTCCCCCTTACTTCACAGGTTTTCGGATAGGCTCTTAAAGTTCGAAGGCCACCGCCGACCATTGCGACAGCGCCATGAGCGGGAAGTAAATCGGATAGTAGTGGTAGCGCAGGTAGAACACGCGCGGAAAGCCGGTGCCGGTGAATTCCGTTTCGTCCCACGTGCCGTCGTCGCGCTGTTGGCGCCGCAGAAAGTCGACGCCGCGCGCGGCGGCCGGATGGCCGTGCGTGCCCCGCGGCGATCAGGCCCAGCAAGGCCCAGGCGGTTTGCGACGCGGTGGCCGGTCCCTGGCCGCGCAGCTGCGGGTCGGCGTAGCTGTCGGGCGATTCGCCCCAGCCGCCGCTGGGCTGCTGATGCGGCAAGCAGCCAATTCGCGCCCGCGCCGATCGCCGGATCGTCGGCGGCACGCCGACCGCCGCCAGCCCGACCAGCGCCTGCCAGGTGCCGTAGATGTAGTTGACGCCCCAGCGGCCGAACCAACTGCCGTCGGCCTCCTGCGTGCGTGCGCAGATAGGCGACGGCCCGATCGACCGCCGGATCGCCCACGCGCTGGCCCAGCTGGCCCAGCATTTCGAGCACGCGGCCGGTCAGGTCGGGCGTGCTCGGATCGATCATCGCGTTGTGATCGGCAAACGGCACGTGGCAGAGGAACTCGTGGTCGTTGTCGCGATCGAAGGCGCCCCAGCCGCCGTCGCGATTCTGCATGCGCCAGCATCCAGTCGACGGCCCGATCGCATCGCGCCGGCCAGGCGATCGAGCGTGGCCATGCGCTGCCGTGCTTCGCTCGGGCTCGACACGGCACGCTTGGTCGATCACCCACACGCTCGCTCCGCTTGGCAGCGCGCGCGCCGTCCGACGCTTTCGACCTGGCTGCGCAGGGCCATCACGACCATGGCCGTGTCGTCGACGTCGGGATAGAACGTCGTTGGCGTATTCGAAGCACCAGCCGCCCGGCTCGGCCGTCGACCGTTTCCGCCCAATCGCCCGCGTCGGCGGATTTCCTGCGCGAGCAGCCACTCGACCGCGCGCTGCGACGGCCGGATGGTCGCGGCTCGCACGCCGCTGGCCGGCCAGCGCCCGCAGCGTGATCGCCGTGTCCCACACCGGCGACTTGCACGGTTGCAGGCGGACCGTGTTCGTCTTCTTCGATCATCAGCCCGTCGCAGCGTGCTCGTGGCAGTATTGCATCTCCGGAGCTGTCGTCGGCATAGCCCAGGCATCGCAGCGCGATCGATGCTCCAGATCATCGGCGGAAAGATCGCGCCCAGGCCGTCGCTGTCGGCGAAGCGATCGATCATCCACTGCTTCGGCCGCGGCCAAGGCGCGCTTCGCGAAGCGGCAGCCAGCCGCGCCGCTCGCACGAACTTGAGCAGCGCGATCGACCGCGCGGAAGAAGCGGTCCCAACTCAACAGGCCCGTGCCGCGCGGTCAGGCCCGGGCAACGCAGCGGCGGCCAGTCCTCGGGCGGCTTCAAGAAACAATTCGCGGATGCCCAGCTCGCGGCTCGATCTGCGGCACCGGCCGGCAGGCCGACATGATCGACAGCGGCACGATGATCGTCCGCGACCAGGCGCTGACCGTGTAGAGATTCACCGGGAACCACGCGGCAACAGCAGCATCTCCGGCGGCACGGCCGGGCATTGCTCGTAGGAAATCTGTCCCAACAGCGCCAGGTAGAAGCGCGTGAAGCTGTTCACCGCGTCGGCGCCGCCGTGCGGCGAGAATCGCCGCAGCGGGCCCGCTGCATTGCGGCGGAAGTCGGATCGTGGCCGGTGAGCTTCAGCGCGAAATAGGCCTTCACGCTGGCGCTGATGTCGATCGGCGCCGCCGGGATACGATCGCCCAGCCGCCGTCGGGCAAGTTGCTGCTCGAGGATGTATTGCGGCCGCCTTGCGGGCCGTCTGCGACGTCGTGCTGGCCCAAGAAGGCCAGCAGCAGGATGTACTCGCTCTCCAGGATCGTGTCGCCTTCGAGCTCGGCCACCCAATGGCCGTCGGCGTGCTGCTGTTCGAGCAGCCAATCGTGGGTGCGCGAGATCGCACGCTTCAGGGTCGACGACAGCGGCCGCTCGGCGGAAGAGCCGGCCACCGAAGCCGGGCTCGAGCGCTCGTCATCGACGGGCACAACGTGCATGCGCCGAAAGGGTTTCATTCCAGCCTTCCCAACAAGCCTCCTTGCCGCGAATCCTCCTGATCCGCGTACTCCGGCAATCCCACCGGAAGCCACAGCTTATGCCATGTTCGCGCCAGGAGCAAGCTCAGAGGGGGTTCTGGGAAGACCGCGAAGCCGCCCATGGAAAAACCACGACTCGGGTGCCACTGCTGGCTCGTCCAGCAGTGCCAAGCAAGACGTCAAACAAACACTGCTGGACAAGCCAGCAGTGGCACCCCGGTCCTTCCAACAACCCACTAGCGAAGCGGCGTTACCCGATAAAACCGGTCGGGATCGTCGGGCATCGGCGGTACGGGTGCTAGCACGCCGGCAGCCACCAACTTGTCGAATACGGCCGGCTGGATGAACTCGCTGATGCCGTAGTTTCCGGGCGAACGATATCGGGCCACTTCGCCCCAGGCAACATAGACGTGCGAGATATCGCGCTCGACGAGTGAGCGATGAATTTGCTCGGGCGTGCGATTGCGTGCCAGCCGCTCGAAGACGTTCGCGTCGAACACCGTGTTGTACAACACCGGCACTTCCAAATCGAACGGCTGGGCGTCGCCCACCAGCAACGCGCCGGTGACTTCCCCTTTGTGCTCGTTGAGGTACGAATGCCAGTGGTCGATGATGTGCGCATCGACACGCAGCACGTCGAGATCGGCGAGATAGCGAGAGTCGCCGAGCGTGCCCGACGCGATCACGACGAAATTCGAAATCAGGCCGAAGGCCAACAGTGCACGCAGCGTCACCCGCCACGCGCGTTGCTCGCTCCACGCGGCGCCGATGCCGGCCAACAGGGCCGCCACGGGCAGGATCGGTACCCAAAAGCGATCGATGCGATGCGTCAGCGTCCACCAGGCTAAAAACACCAAACCAAAATAAGCCGCCAGTCCCGCCGCGAGCCGCCGCCGAGGCGAAGCCAACAAGGCCAGCGCCGCCAATGGCAACACCAGCGGACTGAGCCAATCGCTACGCAACGTGATGCCCCACACGCGCACGGCCAGGTCGGTCGGTTGGAAGTTCGGCGGGTTGTGAGCCCGCGCCCATTGCTGGCGATCTTCCAATGTGCGCGCCTTGCCGTCGAAGACGCTCTCGAAGACCCCATCAAGCAGCGGGTAGACCGGGTTGCCCGTGAAAGCCGCATTCTTGGCAAGCCACAACCCGCAGCCCGCGGCGCCGGCCAACAAAAAAACGCCCAGCGGTTTCGCCACCGCTCGAAACGGGGCAGGGCGGGGCGTCGCGGTCTTGCGGTCGGCGGACCACGATTGATAGACGATCCACGCTGCCAGCGGCAACTCACAATAAACCACGGCCGGATATTTGCACGACACGGCCCCGCCGGCCAAAAAACCGGCCAACGCGAATAGCCTGTTGTGCCGCGCTCCGAGCGACGATTCCTGTTGCCACATCAGCACACCGTAGAGCGCTCCGAAAAGGTAGAACGCAAAAGCCCCCTCGACCAGCCCCTGCACCGAGACCATCGCGACCCACGGAATCGAAATGTAGACCAGCGCCGCAACGATGCCGGCGGTCGGCGTCGCCAGCCGGCGTCCTGCCGCCAACAACAGCAACGCCGCCAGCGGCGCGAACAACGCGATCAGCGTTTTTCCGATCAGGGCACCGCGCCACCAGTCGCCCGCGGCAATCATTCCGATCAGGCTGAGCATCTCGGTGCCCAATGGCATGTTGGCATAGACGTTGTGCGGCACGAACTCGATTCGGCCGGCCTGGTAAAACTCCTTGGGCGCCTGCAAATGATATTCGCGCACGTCAAAATCGATCGGCGGCAGCATCGCGCCCAGAACGATTGCCACAACAAACGGGACCGCCAGCCACAACCAGCGGCCGCTCAATCGTGGCGACGAGTCGTCGGCTGGCGGCGTCTCGGCGCCCGAGGTTTTTACCGCCAGCGCGGCGCTGCGACTTCGTTGCCGCCAGGAAACGACCCCGGCCAGCAGCAGCGTGGCCAGGGCCAGAGCCACGAAAATCTCGACGCGCAACGCGCCGCACAAACCCAGCGCCAGCGCCACCAGCGAGGCAATATTCAATCCCACGCCGGCCGAAAACGCGAACGTCTCCAATCGCGTCAGCAGGCGATCGACGCCCAACAGGCGCAGGCCAAGCCAGCCCGCGGCGGTGGCGGGCAGAAAAATCGCGGCCGCCAACGTCAGGATCGTGCCCCGTTGCGTCAGCGAAGCCCAGGTGCAGCCTTCCACCCAGCGCGCGACGACTTCGACGTCCACCATTCTCGAAAGCACCAGGTGCCAGCGCCGCAAAACGGCCGGCGCGGTGCTGTCGAGCGCCGATGCGTAAAACACCGCCAGGTAAACGGCCAGGCCAATCCACACCAGCACCATCGTGTCGCGCCGGCCGCCGACGTGCGGCTGCTCGCGCGCGTGGCCCAACCGGCCTTCGGAGGAAGCGTGCTGTTTGGGCTTTGGCACGGGCGATATCCACCGCGAGAAGCGACCCCGGATGCGTAAAAACGTCCCCGGCAAGCTCGCCAATCAAGCGGTTTTCAAGCTAAGTTTATCTAGCTAGACTGACGCAGTTATCGGACAAGCCTATTCTAGCGGACTGCCGAGGTATGTGTGCCACTGCTGGCTTGTCCAGCAGTGCCACGTAAGTCTGACAAGCACTGCTGGACGAAGCCAGCAGTGGCACCCCAACTAAGCCCCCAGGTGAAAGTCGACACAGCATGGCAAACACAGGCAAGCTGCAAGGCATTTTCACCCCCAACATCGTCCCGCTCGACGCGCGCGGCGACATCAACGAGCCCGAGCTGCGGCGCTACACCGATTGGCTGATCGAACGCGGCGTGCATGGGCTGTATCCCAACGGGTCGACCGGCGAGTTCACCCGCTTCACGCCCGGAGGAACGCCGCCGGATCATCGCCATCATGGCCGACCAGACCCGCGGCCGCGTGCCGATTCTGGCCGGCGCCGCCGAGGCCAACACCCGCGAAACGATTCGACGCCTGCGAGTACTATCACAGCCTGGGCGTGCGGGCCGTGGCCATCGTTTCGCCGTTTTACTACAAGCTCAGCCCGGCCGCCGTCTACGCCTACTTCAAGGAGATCGGCGACAACACGCCGATCGACGTCACGCTGTACAACATTCCGATGTTCGCCTCGCCGATCGACGTGCCGACCGTGCAGCGGCTGAGCGAGGAGTGTCCGAGCAGATCGTGGCGATCAAGGATTCGTCCGGCGACCTGCCGCACATGATTCGCATGATCCAGGCCGTGCGTCCCAACCGGCCCGACTTCACGTTCCTCACCGGCTGGGACGCGGCGCTGATGCCGATGCTGCTGATCGGCTGCGACGGCGGCACCAACGCCACCAGCGGCATCGTGCCCGAGATCACGCGCAAGCTGTACGACCTGACGATGGCCCGCGACATCGACGAGGCCCGCGAGCTGCAATACAAGCTGGTCACGCTGTTCGACGCGATGATCTACTCGGCCGACTTTCCCGAAGGGTTTCGCGCGGCGCTCAAGCTGCGCGGCATCGACCCGGGCGAAAGCCGGCAGCCGTACTCGGCCGAGCAGCATCTGAAGATGGAAACGATCAGCAACACGCTGGCCTGCCTGTTGGCCGAAGAAGGTTTCGCCGACGAGCCGGTGGGCGGCTGCCCCGTCGGCGCCAGCAAGATCGACCCCGACCAGGTCGGCCGCATCGTCCAAGGCGTGCTGGCCGAGCTGAAACAACGCGGCCTGGCATGATGCGCGGTACAGTGGGGCACGAGGAGCGAAATTCGCCGATACTAGCCCGAAGCGCTAGCGAGGGTCTTCCATTGTTTTCCCTCGCTGGCGCTTCGGGCTAGTAAGAACCCTTCGCGGTTCGCCGGTAGAACCCGCTTCTTCCGTCTCGGCGTCCTGCGGCGTTTCGGTGACCGATGGGGGTCCCAGGCCGACGTCTTGCCGGTCGGCCAGGCTGCCCCCCTCGTCGGTGAGGTTTTTGCCGACCGAGTAGACCAGCCAGCCGTCGGCCAGTTTCTTCAAACGCAGCGGCTTGCCGTCGAACGGGTCAGTCGTCGCCTCGACGGACAAACCAAGGTCGGTCAGTTTCGGCTCGGCCGAATCCGCCGCGTCTCCCTTGCGCAAGCGCATTGAGAATTCGCAGCGCCCGCGTCTGGGCCCGGTCGCGACACGCTGACTCCATCAAGGATCGAAGCACCGGAACGAGCATTTGTGTCATCGGCCCGGCGTTGGCCACGGCGGTGCTGGTCGTCAGGGCCCGCTGAGCATCGGCGTCGCGACGGCCGGCCAGCGCGATCGCTTCTTCGAACAGATCGATGTAGCCGCAGGCGTCGTTTTTCAGCCACAGCGGACCGATCGGCCCAAAACCAATCTCGCGCGTCAGCTCCCCATATCTGTCCAGGCCAAACGCGCGCTCCGAGATCAGGGCGTTCTTCAAGGGCTCGACCGTCTCAGCGCGGGCCAGCTCGACTTCCAGCGCATCGCGCGACGCCTCCGACACCGGTCCCGCCCGCAGAGCAAGGTTCGCCGAGCTCGCGGCATACATTCCCCGATACGCGGCCGTCGCCTGGTAGCCGGTCATCATCGGCTCGTTTTCGAAATGGCGGCAAAGGCGAAACATCAGCAAGCACGTGCCGAGCGCCGCCTCCTGCTGACCGTCGGAAATCTGCCGCAGCGCCTGATACCTGAGAACGCGCATCACCACTCGCGACGACGACATATTGGCCAGGGCCGTTTCCTGGAATGCCCTCGTGTCGGCGCAAGTGTTCAGGAGAGGATTGTAGCCCGGGCAGTCGGCGGCTTCCTCGAGCAGCCCGAGCACCTGCGGGTGCGACTCGAACGCCGATTCAATCGCTTTTTTTAACGCCGGGCTGAGGTGCCCTTCTTGGAATCGGTTCTGCTCGATTTGCGGCGCGGCATTGTCGACCGCCGAAACGTCCTTTTGGATGGAATCGACGTCTGCCTGTGCCGCGAGGAGATAGGTCGCGGCGTTCGACTCCGGCGAAATGCCCTCGCGCCGCAATTCCACAATCGAGACCGGCATGTCAGCGGAGCGCAGGGCCGCGATTTTTTGTTGCAGCCGGGCCTTGGCCCTCGAATTGACCTCGACGATGACCAAAAGCGCGATCGCCACCGCCGCCGCAACGCCGATCGCAAGAAATCTCAGAGCGTTGGAATTCAGGGCTTCGAAAAATCGTTTCATGGCGTCAATCCATCCGTTCACCAGCTCGCGCGAGTCGCGCAACTGCATCATAGACCATTGCGGTGCCCATTTTTATGGCGAAAAGCGTCCGCGGGGCGGAAAATGATCCGGGTGGCCCGGACAACTTGTTGTCTGGGTTCCGAAGGGACAAGAGGCTATTGCGTGGCATTGCATTTTGTTGCGTCCTTCTCGCTCGGCGCACGCCTCGTGTGCCTGGCGGCACCCAGACGCCGAGGCGGCGTCTGGGCCACCCACGAAATAAAACGGACATGATCGGTAGCGGGGTCGCTTATTTCCGCAGTCGGGCCAGCGCCACGTCGAGCACCGGGTCGGTGGCTTGAAAGTCGTCGGCGCCGGCCGGAACGCTCACGTCGGGCACGATGCCGCTGCCTTCCAGCAGCGTGCCGTCCGGAAGAAAATCCTTCCACGAGGGCAACAGCACGCTGATGCCGCCGCCGATGGCGTGCGGCTTCGGATTGCCCGAACTGCCGTACGATCGATCGCCGATCAACAGCACCCGCGGCACCGCGCGCATCATCAGCAAAAACGATTCGCAACTGCTCAGGTTCGAGGGGCCCATCAGCACCGCCACCGGTATCGACGGCGCAGTCCGTTTGAGGTTGGGCTCGACCTGCCGGTCGAAGACCTTCGTAAAACCGTCGGGCTGCGAGGCGTCGCGAATCGAGTTGCGCGAGTACACGGCCGGCTTCTGGTGAAAACAGCCGGCGAACTCTTGCGCCAGCGGCTCGCTTCCGCCCCCGTTGGGCCGTACGTCGACGATCAGGGCCGGGGCCGTCGCGAATTCCTTCAACGCTTCATAGGCCGGCTCCAAGTCCTCGGCGCTGGACCAGCTTCCGATCACGATATAGCCGATCCCGTCCTCGAACTTGCCGCTGCCTACCGTTCGGTTGTGCATTTTAAAACCCGGCACCTGGGCCTTGATCTGGGCAAACTTGAAATTCGGCCGAACGTCGCGGCGAAACGTCCCAATCAGCTCGCCGTCGTCCACCTGCACATTGATGTGAATGTCGCGGGCAGCGCCGAGCAACTCGGCCGCCGCGTCGGCAAACTTTTTCCAGGTGGCCGCCGCTTCGAGCTTCGCCGTGTGTTGCTTGAAAACGTCGTCCCAGTCACGCCGCCGCAGGTCGCGATACGAATACGACTCGTCGATGCACTTGCGCAGCGCCTGGATGGCCGCTTGCTTCTCATCCAGCGTGGGGCCCTTCGCGGCCGGGGGAGCTTTAGCGCCGGCAGCGCGGGTCTTAAAGACGAGCGGATAGATCACGGCCGATTCGCCGGCCACGTTCTTGAAATTCTGAAAGCTTTTGCAGTTGATGCTCCATTTGTATTGGCGGTTTGGCTTGAGCGTAATCGGAATTTCCAGCACGCGGTTGCTCGTCCACTTCGGATCACCGGCGATATCGGACTTCTCCAGCCCGCACGGCGACATTCCCTTGTCCATGTCCTGATCGAACTCGACGCGCAACACGGCCAGCTTCGGATCGACCGCCTTGTCGCCATCGTCGGGCTCAACCTTGACCACTTTCGGCGGCGCGGCGTGCAGCAGCGCCGGTCCGGTCAGCATCAACAGCGCTGAAGCGATATCGAGCAAAATCCTGGAACGCTTCCACCCTGCCACAATTCCCTTTCTTCCGCAGTGATTTGCCATCACCGAATTCCTTATTCGTCTTCCGCGACAACCGGCGGGCCCAGGCCGACGTCGTCGCCCGTAATTGGGTCGAGCTTCCTTCCCTTGCCATCGGCCAGGTCCCTGCCCACCGAATAGATCCGCCAACCCTGAGCTGACTTCTTGACACGTAGCAACTTGCCGTCGTAGGGGTCGGTGATCGCATCGACCGGCAAACCACCGAGATCCGTCACACCAGGCTTGAATGTGCTACCCGATTGTTCGTACCGCTGGATCGCGTTCAACAGTCGCAGGCAGCGAACCAGCGCCTGATCGCGGTTGACCGCAAGGCGAATAGCTTGATCGGAAGTAGCCATCTGTTGGGTGAGCGGCCCCGAATGGTTGACCAGATCCTGGATCGCGGCACGCCCGCTCGAGTCATCATAGGAGGACGACGCGTCGGCAATTTGCAGCGCCAACACGTCGAGGAAATCGCACTCGTCTCGTTTGAAACTGGCCGGCCACCACCAGGAAGGCCTCAGCTCGGCCGTGTCGTCTTCGGCAATGTTACGAAATACTTGCAACCCGCGAGCACGCTCGGACCGCAATGCGCGGCGCAGCGATTCGACGCCGTCGTGACGGGCCAACTCCGCTTCCAGCGAATCGCGAGACGCGTCCGGCAGCGGGCTCGCGCCAGCACCTGGTTGGCCGCGTCCACCGCGACGTCCCGCAATGCGATGTTGACGAGCAAACTCATGATGAACGGATGGCGATCAAATTGACGACCGAGGCGAAACATCGACAGCACCACGCGCAATGCCTCTTCTTGCTGTCCGTCGGCAAGCAAGAGCTGAACCCGGCTGTTGAGCACGCGAGCGATTTGCTGCTCGTATTGAAGAATCGGCAGAAGCGAGGGAGAGCCTGTCGAGCCGACGGTCAACTTCAAGCGCGGATCGTAGTCCGGGCACATGGCCGCTTGCTCGAGCAAGGCCAGGGCGTTGGGATACGCCTCGAACCCGGATCGAGCGGCATTCAGCGCGGCGGCGCTGGGCGGCCAACTTGGGCTTTCCGGATCAGCCGATAGTATGCCCAGCGCGACGGCTTCGACGTCGTTGCGCGCCTTGTCCAGATACGTCGCGGCGTTGCTTTCCGCCGCGATCGACCCGCGAAACAGATCGGCCGGCGAGATCGGTTCGCCGGACGCCTCGAGCGCCGCGATTCGGCGCGCCAGGACCGTGCCGGCGAACCAATCGTCCGCAAAGCGCGCGACGAAAAACAGCAGCCCGAGCGTTAGCGCGCCTAGCCCCGCGAAGATCAGCGGCCGCAGCAGTCGTTTCATCGTGTCGAGCCCGGCGGCAAATGTCCGCGCCGGTTTGTGGCTGGCAATCGAGTCCGCTCTCTGCCCACTATGCTACCACAGCCGGGCCGACCGATGGGCCGCCGATCAGCCGCGTCGGAAAAACCGCCGACTGATCCATAGTGCCATGCAACCCATCAACCCCAAGACGATCGACGACGGCTCGGGCACGATCGTGAGACTGGCGCCCGAGAAGTCGATTTGCCCGGTGGGGACGGCCACGTCCAGGTCGTACAGCAACGTGTCGGTGATCGGTGCTAAGGCCGACGGACCGGCGGAGAATGTGGCAAGGCCCTGAGCTTGCGCGACGAATTGCAGCGCGAACACGAATTGTTGAGCACCGCCCGGCGGAACAAGGCTTGTCATGTAAGCGCCCGCATTAGCCACCAGTCCTGACGTACTCGTATTTGGCACGTTGGCGCTCACAAAGCCCGGGCCATCGAAGTATGAGGAGGGAACCAAGGAAGCATTGCTGTCGGAGTACGTCAGGTCGGTATACGCGGCAAACACGCCGTCCGGAGAGGGACGAGTGTCCTGCGCGAATACTTCCAGTTGAAAGATCTGCCCGACCGACACGCTGGAGATCGGCGTGCCGCCGGTGTCGGTAACGACCAGGCTGATATGGGCTGCATGCGCGGGCGCCGTGATGTTGACCGGACCGCCTCCACCGGGAAATGCCGGAGTAATGCCGTTGGCGTTGAGATAGTTGATTGGGCGGAGACTGTCAATCGGCGTTACAAACCCGTCACCATTGACGTCGTGAAAGGAAGGCGGCGTGCTGTGCGAACCGTTGGTTATCAGATCATTGAACACGGTCACCGCATCAAAGGGACTGATTGAGGTGTCGCCGTTCACATCGAGCGGATTGCTGGGATTCTGCGCTTGCAGTGCGGTGGCAACTGAGAACAAGCAGAGCGCAGCGACGATTGAAACAATGCGAGACAAAGTGGATTTCATGAGCGAACTCCCATGATTGCAGGGAGAACCACGCCCGTGGCGTTGAGCTTCAACGACCCAGGCGGGAGTCCCGGCGGTGCCTACATTAGCGTTCCTATTGGGGTTGGCCTGAAGACGATCCAGGGCCCAATTGTTCCCCATCCTAATTTCGCGGCCCCGCGCGTGCCACTACCGCCCTGGAAATTCCGCTCCCTCGTCCGATCAGCCAGTAAACGGCTTGAAAATCTGCGAGAACTCGAACGGTTGCTGTACGACGCTGCTCGACTTGACGTCGACATAACTCAACTTGCCGGCGGCGTTCTGCTGATCGCGGTTGAGCGACCAGATTGCGATACGGCCGATGCCCTTTTGCACCGCAAACGCCTCCAGCTCGCGGGCTTCCTGCTGATCGAACACCTCGGTCGTCGCGTCGTTTAGTCCGATCATTGGCGTCACGCCCACCAACTGCCAAAGTTGGGCGTCGGTTTTGGACGCGCCGTACATGCCCTTGAGCTGCGTGAACAGGCTGTTGGCGGCGGCAATGGCGTAGTCGCCCATCTTGCCTTGCGGATTCGGAGCGGCCCCGTCGCCGTAGTCCATCGCCATCACGTTCACCACGCCGACGTTCGCGCCAAACCGCACCGCCGATTGCACGACGTACAATCCATCGGTCGTCAAACCTGTGGGCAACACCGGCAGCGTGTGCGACACGTCGAGCGAGCGCCCTGCCGCCGCGGCATTGCTCTGCAGCACCGCGATGGCCTGGTTCCGCCGATCGATCGAAGCATGATCGGCCACGGCCGCCCCTTCGACGTCGAAGTCGACGTGCGTCAAGCCGTAGGCATCGATCACCGATTGATAGGCCCGCACCAGCGATGGCAGGTCGGTAATCGCTTGGGCCAGCTCCCGGCCGCTGGCTCCGCCGAACGAAGCCACGACGTCGCCGCCCAGCGCCCGCAGGCCGTTGATCTGCGTCTTCATTTGCGCGTCGAACGCGGTGCCCAATTCATACTCGCTATACCCGCCCCAAGCCGGCTTGCCCTGCGAATCGGCCACCACGAACGCCAGGCTGAAATATCGCAAGCCCTGGCTCTGGGCCGCCGTCACCAGGTCGAACATCGGATACAGCGTCATGTCGACATACGGCGCATACACGTGGGCTGGCCAGGTGCCCGTGTTGGCCACCGTCACCGACACCTTGCCCGTGGCCGTGGCGCCTTGCGCGTCGCGAAGCTGGTACGTGAACGAATCGGCGCCGGTGAAGCCGGCCAACGGCGTGTACTTGATGGTCGAGTCGCTTTGCAGTGCGACTGTGCCGTGCGCGGCTTGCGCGACCGCGATGATCGACAGCAGATCGCCGTCGGGATCCGAATCGTTGGACAGCGCGCTGATAACCGCAACCTGCCCCGGCGCCGTGAACGCCAGGTCGTCGACGGCGACCGGCGGATGATTGACGCCGCCGCTGCCGCCAGCACCGGATCCACCGGCCGCGTGCAGCAAGTAATTCGTCGGCCCGACGACGACATTGCCCGGGCTGCCGTTGAAACCGAACGAAAGCGCCGCGCCGGCACCCAACACGCCGTTATAAGCGGCATTGCCCAGAAGATAGTGATTGCCCGCGCGGCTGATGATCTTGGCATCCCAGATTTGCGTGATCGTGCCGGCAAAGTCGAACTCGAGCTGCCAGTTGTTGATGGCTGTCGAGCTGCCATTTTTCATCGTGACCTGCCCGGTAAATCCCGATCCCCAATCGCTGGTCGCCTGAAACTGAAAATCGCCCGAAGGCGTGGGTGGCGGCAGTGGCGCGTCGTCGTCGTTCTGGATCGTGCCGGCGCCGGCATTTTTTGCCAGCGTCGCGCCGCTGGGGCTCGACAGGTTGAGCGAAAATGCTTCGTCGCTCTCGACGGCCGCGTCACCGTTGACCAACACGGTAACGGTCTTGCTCGTCTGACCGGCGGTAAAGGTGAGCGTGCCGCTGGCGACCGTGTAATCGCTGCCGGCCAGGGCCGTGCCGTCGGCGGTCGCAAACTTGACCGTCACCGCCGACGTGGCCGCGGCCGACAGCCCGACCGTGAACACCGCCGCCTTGGTGCCGCTGTTGCCCTCGGTCACCGAAACGTCGCCGATCGACAGGCTGGGAATGGGCGGCGGGGTTGGCGTGCTGCCCAGCGTGTTGCCGTTGAGCAGATAATTCGTCGGCGTGGCGGGCGAAGTGCTGGCGGCGACAAATCCAAAATCGACCGAGCTGTTTCCCGATAGCTTGTTGTTCCAGCTCAATCCTTCGATCGTGTAATGGTTGCCGCTGTGCGCGTCGATCTTGGCGTTCCAGATCGACGTGATGTTGGCGGCCATGTCGAATTCGAGCTTCCACGGAGCGATCGTGGCGGCCTGGTGGCTTTCCAATCGCAGGGCTGCTTGAAATCCGCTCGTCCAATCATTCGTCACGGCATAAACGGGCGTCACGGCAACGGTGAACAGCTCGCGGCTTTCCCGCGGCTCCATCATCAGCCCGCGGCTTCGCAGGCGGTTGTGACTCGATCGTGCTTTCTCCGAGGGCCTGTCCTTCTTTGTCCGCTTCTGTCTGTTGCCGCCGAGCCAGCCGATGACGTTGCGCATGATGTCTGCTCCGTGGTGCCGTTGACCAGAGCCTTGCCTCTTCCACCCTGTATGATGCCAAACCAGCTTCCTACGGGCGAGCCTCGACGCGGGTTTTCGATGCGTCGTGGCGGGTTTGGAAATCGTCCCAATTGCCGCCGGATTGTGCCGCTTTGGACGCTCGCGGCGGGCAGCCTCGTGCTACAGTGGTGCATCGGGGCATCGCGTGTTGGCTTGCGTTATCGCGTCATTAGGCGGCTCCTGCGGGGCTTTGGCTATGTCCTCACCTTCCGCACAATCCGTACCACAGCTCTCGCTGGCATTGCTGGAAATAGGCAATCTGGCCCCCGCGCTGTTGGTGGCCGACCGCTGCGCCAAGGCGGCGGGTGTGCGGATTCTCGGCATCGAAAGCGCCGACAGCGCCGCGCAGTGCATCAAGCTCGTCGGCTCGTCGGGCGACGTGCGCGAGGCGGTCGAGCAGGGCCTGGCCTTGGCCCGTCAGATGGGCACCACCGCCGAGATGGTCGTGATGGCCGCCCCGACCACGGCCGTGCAAGCGCTGGCCGCCCAGCCCCCGGTCTTCAATCCACTATTGGGAATTTACGATTCGAGAGTACCACGAGAAGATTCCATGAATAACTCCGACGCGATTGGACTACTGGAAACGCAAGGGCTCGTCGCAGCGCTGCACGCCACCGACGAGATGCTCAAGGGGGCCGCGGTGAGCCTGGTCGGCAAGGAGAAAATCGGCGCCGCCTACGTCACGATCATCATTCGCGGCGACGTCGCCGCCGTGCAGTCGGCCATCGAAAGCGGCAAGCAAACCGTCGAGCGCCTAGGCGGCAAACTAATCATGGCCGACGTCATCGCCCGGCCCCACCCCGAGCTGGCCGCGCTGCTGCCGAAATGAGTCGAAAAAAAGGGGACGCAAACCTTTTGTCGCATCAACAAAAAGGTATGCGTCCCCTTTATTCTCACGCAAGCAATGACCGAATCCAGGCACTGCTTGCAGCCTGAATCACCTGCTTGCCCCGCGCATCCTGGTCGGCGGGGCTAGCGCCGCGTTCAAGTAAGAGCCTGATGACCCCGGCCTGTTGGCGACGTGCTTCTTCCGAACCGCTGCCGCCTCGGCCAGTAGGCTGCACGGCAAGATGTAAAGGCGTCGAGCCCGACTTATTTAGTTGCCTGGGATTCGCCCCGCCATCCAACAGCGCTCTTACGGCCACCTCGGAACGTGTTCGGACCGCACGGTGCAAGGGTGCCACACCGGAAGCGTCCACAGCGTTGGGGTCTGCGCCAATCAATATGAAGTACGCGATCACGTCAGCCTGCCCCTTCGGATCCCATCGATTCGTGTCCGCGGCATAATGAAGCGGTTGCGCACCTCGGCGATTCTTGGCGCGATAATCGGCCCCATGGGCAACCAGGACTTCGGCCATCGGCCGACGGAATGCAGCAGCAGCCATGTGAAGAGCCGTGTCGCCGGCATATAAGTAGTGAGAGATCGTTTCAAAGTAGAACGGCCTGGCTTCCTGACGCGTTGCACCAACGGGCGATGCCATAGTAGCAAGCGCTGGACTCGCGCCGAGGCGCTGAGAGACTCTATCAACGTCACCCTTGATCACAAGCCCAACGAAATCAAGAAAGACAGGCGTTTTCATTCGGAACCATCTTTCTCCAGGCAAACTTGTAGGTTGTTTCGTTCAGGTCTAGAAATGCCGTCGTCGCTTACTGTGCAATGGGGCGTCGACGGGAGCAATAAAGGGGACGCAAATCTTTTTCATCCGTTGGACTGCGGCTGGGCTTTCTTGGGGGGTCTTCCGCGCGGGCGGAAGGTGTAGTTCAGGTCCAATTGCGCGGCGACCTTGTGCTGCCAGATGGGATCGCCAAACGGGCGGCCGCGCGTCAGGCTGTCGCGCAACGCCGCCAGCTCGCCTTCGCTCTGCGGCCGGTTGACATGCTCGACCCACCCGCGCTGCAACCCCATCGGCGGGTCCGTCAACAGACCGCGCTCGTCGGCCGTGCCGTGCACGCGGCGGTGCAAACTCCCCCAGCGCCAGTCCTCGGCCCGCTCGACCAACCTGGCATGCAGCGGGTTGCGCTCGACATATCGCAGCACCGTGAGCAGATGCTCGTCGGTGGCGACGGGAAACGACTTGAAGCGTCTCTGATAGACGTGTCCCGTGCCGGCGGTGCCATGATGCGCGTGCCAGCGTTGCGCGTGCGTGATCGAGAGCCAGCGGAAGAAGTCCGACACTTGCTCGCCGGCTCCTCGACGCGGCCAAACCACGAAGTGCCAATGATTGCTCATCGCGACATAGCCCAGGATTCGCAGCGGCACCCGCTCGTGCGCCTGCTCGACGATCTGCTCGAAGGCGGCGAAATCGGCATCCTTCTTCAATAGCGGCAACCGGCCATTGGCCCGATTGAGCACATGGTAAACATAACCGCCCAGGATCGTTCGCGCGCTGCGAGGCATGCCCGCCATCCTAGCGTCGCCCCGCCGCCCGTCAACAAAATAAGGTTTGCGTCCCCTTTAAAGGTCCCTCGCCGCTACGGTCCAACAGTACCCGCCCGCGCCGCGCTCGACCAACGAAACATGCCGCCCGATTTTTCGAGCGGCATGCTTGTCTGCGGCGAATCGTCGTGCGATGAACGCGGTTTACCAGGGCCGATAAACCGTTCTTCCGAACAATCCCCGACGCACGCTGTACGCCGGAGCATAGTACGGAGCGTAATAAGCGCTCGTCACGGCCGGGGCGTAGTAGCTCGTGTAGGGAGAGTAATACGCCGTCGTGACGGCCGGAGCGTAGTAGCTCGTGTACGGCGCGTAATAGGCAGTCGTCGGAGCGTAGTACGCGGTCGTCGGAGCGTAGTAGGCCGTCGTCGGCGCATAGTACGCGGTTGTCGGGGCGTAGTACGCGGTTGTCGGGGCGTAGTACGCGGTTGTCGGGGCGTAATATGCCGTGGTTGGAGCGTAATACGTCGTGACCGGGCTGGGCCCGTAATAGGTCACGTACTGAGCATGGGCGGGCGCGGCACACAAGGCCAGGCCCAACACGATCGCGCCGGCGAAGAGCGATTTCATGGTCCGATTCTCCAGATTTTTAGTTAGGGTCTATTTAAACTCTATCCAAAAACCAACGGATTGCAACGCCCCAGCGGGGCGCGACGTTGGACAAAATAAATCGCGCCCAGCCAGCCGCGATGTCGGGCACGGCCATGGGCGACACATGGCCCGCGACAAGGGGCCTTTGACAGGAGTTTTCCAGGCGACACGCCCACTCGACGGGCCGCTCGAACGTTTGAATTGCCGGACTCTCAGAACGAATGACATGCAGCTAGCGGTTTGCCCCCGACGCGCGCTCGCCCGCGGTCCGCGAACGGGACCTCAGGGGCCTTGCGGCGTGCGGCCTTGCCGCCAGCGTTCGACCCTACCACGCGTAGTACGCGTTGCGATATACCCGACGCGGCACGACAACCCGCTGCCGCACGACGTACGGCGCCGGATAATAGGCGGGCGCCGACGGAACGTAATAGCTGGCGTACGGGTAAGCCGGTGCGTAATAGCTGGTGTACGGATAGGCCGGAGCGTAAGGCGCGTAATACGAGACGACCGGCGCCGGCGCTCCCGGAACCCAGACTTCCTGAGCTTGGACAGGCGTGGCCAGCCCGACGAGGCCCAGCACCAGCGAGACGTAAATGGATTTCTTCATGAGGGTTCCTCGGTTGGTGGAAGCTTCGCGGACAACCCGCATTGAGAACCTAGCTCCCGCCGGCCCGTTGGCAACCGCCAGCCCCGCGTTCGACCGGAAAACAGGCCAAAATGATCCGCCGAAGAACCGGCGGAATTCGCAAATTCGGCCCGCGATGTGGCGGAGAATCAACGCGCGTGGTCGCGCGGCAACACGATCGTGAATCGAGCGCCCGCGCCGACGCTGCTTTCGACCTCGACGCTGCCGCCGTGCAGGGTCACGATTCGCCAGCATTTCGACAGCCCGAAGCCCAGCCCCCGACCCGCCTCGCGACCCGAGTAGAATGGGTCGAAGATGTGCGGTCGCGCGTCGGCCGCAATCCCCGGTCCATTGTCCGAAACGGTAATCTGCACATTCTTCGCAAGCGGTGCGGGCTCGGCGATCGAGATTTCCACCCGGCCGCCGCTGCCCAGCGCCTCTAGGGCGTTCACGCACAAGGCCCGCAGCGCCACGGCGATCTGTGTCTTATCGGCCTGCACCACCAGCGCCGAGTTCGCCAGCCCAGCCTCGGGAGCCCGCACTACCCACTCGCTCTGCTGGTCGGCGGCTTGAGGCGCCAGCTCGTCGTGCACGGCGCGGACCACGGCCACCAGATCGATCGCTTCGAGCTTGGGCTGCGGGGGCCGGGCAAAGAGCATCATGTCGGCGATCATCTCGTAGGCGCGAAATGCCTGCGTGTTGATGGCCGACAGCGTGCGCCGCCGATCGGGGTCGTGCTCGTCCTGCAGCAGCGTTTGCGCCCGGGCCGAGATGTTGGCCAGCGGATTGTTGATTTCGTGCCCCGCGCCATAGGCCAGCTCCTTGAGCGATTCGAGCTTTTCCGCCTGCAGCGTCTGCTCGAAGTCGCACTCCAGCCGTTCCAGCCGGGCCAGTTTGCGCAGCAACTCGGGCAATCGCTCGGCGGCGGCGCACGGCCGGCGCCAGCGATCGGCCGCCTCGACGATCCGCGCCCGGTGGGCCTCCGCGTCGAACGCAAATTCTTCCGCATTGCTCTGCGGCGGCGCGTTGCCCTTGGTGGCGCGAACCGCCCAGGCAACGCACTCCGCCGGCGAGGTCGCGCGCGCCGAGTGGCCTGTCGCGACCACGCCCAGCTCGCCGCGCAGCCACGCCGGCAAGATTGCCGCCCGCTCATCCGCAAACGCGCAGAGCGGGGCCGCTGTCACGGCGCTCATCGCCAGCCAGCGCTGCGCGGCGTGCACGAGTCCCAAGAAATACGTTCGTTCGGGATCGAGCCGTGCATGACGTGCCCGCTCGGCAGCGAGCTCGGCGACAGCCTGCGACAAGCCGGCCAGTTCGGCCCAGGCGTCGACGGCGCCGGCCGATGTCGGCGGAGTATTCGACGCGCCGCCTGGCGAATCGACGTTGAATTCCGCCATCGCGGTGCCGGCCAGCCACTCGGAAAGTTGCCGCACGGTGCGGATTTCGTGATAGCCCCTCGTAGCCGCTCGGCACAACGTCCAGAGCGCCAGCGGCGCATCGTGGGCGATCGCATCGGCCAGCCGCTCGCGCCGCGCGGTCGGCTCGTCGCACACCATCGCCGCGATCAGGCCGCTCGCCGATGTGTCGGATAGCGGCAACCAAAACGTGCCGGCAGGGGTGACCAGTTCAGGAAGCAAGCGCATGGGCGAACCCGTCGAACCAAGGCCGCGGGCCGCCGGCACAACATCGCTCGGCGTCGGCCCCAGCAATGCTCGCGGTGTCAGCCCTCGACCCGCGCTGGGCGTCCTGACTCCTTACGATCGACCGGCCGGATGTCCGCCTCGGTCAACGGCCCGTCGTTCAACGACTCGTGACCGCCTCGATGTCCAGCAATCCGCACATCCGCTCGATCAGCGTCTCGACTTCGAACGGCTTGTGCAGGAAATCGTTGGCGCCGGCGGCCTTCAGGTCTTCGATCTTGTCCTCTTCGACCATGCCGGAGATGCAGATGATCCGCACGTCGTCCATGCGTCTTGTCGCTGCGGACGCGCTGGCAGACTTCCTTGCCGTTGATGTCCGGCAGCATGACGTCGAGCACGATCAGGTCGGGGTGATATTCCTTGACCATCATGCCGGCGTCGAAGCCGTTGTTGACGGTGCGGACCTCGAAGCGGCCGTCCTTTTCCAGCACGTCGACGATCAGCTCGACCAGTTCCTGGTCGTCGTCGACGATCAGCATCTTGCGCTTGCCGCTTTCCAGGGCGTCGGTCGGAATGCCGTTGTCGCGCATGAACGAGTACAGCTGTTCGCGCGGAATGCGGCGGAAGCGGCTGCCCGGCACGCGAAATCCCTTGAGCTGGCCGGAATCGAAGCAGCGAATAATCGTCTGCTGGCTGACCTTGCAGATCTTGGCCGCTTCGCCGGTCGTGAACACAGTTTTCATGGTTGCTAACCACCCCTCTCCCTAGCCGATGGTAAGGCTAGTCTAAGCGGGACTTCCGAGCTGGATTTCTCGACTGAAGAAACCACCGGAAGCTCCTAGTCCTCCATGTCACGCTAGACGGAACCTAGCCTTTTAGCTTGCTGCGTCCCTAAGACGTTTGACCAATTTGGTTACTCTTAAGTCAGCAGCGCGTTCTGATCGGTTCCTGCCGAGATTACCGAACTTGCCATCCGAGCCAATTATAGCCATGCTCGAGAGTCGAGTCAAGATTGATATCGATTCGCCGTAAGCGCATCACACAAATCGACGTTACGGTGATCCGCGCGAAATGGCTCAAAATCTGCACAACCTCGCCTTTGCAAGCCTCCCAAAACACGCCACAGGAGCCACTGCACCGCGGTTTGCCTGCGACTGCGCAACGCGGCACGAATTTGCGCCGAACTGCGCCTCTGCACCGTGCGCCGACGGCGCCGATTACCTGCCGCTCGAGATGAACCATCAACAGCGCCACGTCGGCCGGCGTGATGCCGCTGATGCGGCTGGCCTGGGCCAGACTGGCCGGGCGGACGCGCGCTGAGTTTCTCGCGGGCCTCGGCGCGCAGGTGCGCGATCGCGGCGAAAGTCGAAGCCGTCGGGAATCCGCTTCTCCGGCCAGCCGCTGCTGCCGGGCGATTTCGACCTCCTGGCGGGCGACGTAGCCGGCGTACTTCACGTCGTACGTCGACCTGCTCGGCCACCTCCGCGCGAGACTGCGGCCAGCTCGGGCAGTCGCGCGCCACCAGGTCGGCCCACGTCGATCTCGGGCCGGCGCAGCAGCTTGCTCAAGCGTGCCGTCTTCGCCGCGCGGCGCTCGCGAGAATTGCGACACGCTTGCGCAATCTCCGCCTCTTTGCTGGCCAGCCGCTGCCAGCGCTCGGTCGTCGACCAGCCCGAGCCGCCGGCCCAGCGGCGTCAGCCGGCGGTCGGCGTTGTCGTGCCGCAGCAGCAGGCGATACTCGGCGCGGCTGGTGAACATGCGATACGGCTCGTCGACGCCGCGCGTCACCAGGTCGTCGATCAGCACGCCGATGTAGGCCTGCATCGCGGCCGAGCACCAGCGGCTCGTCGCCGCGCAGCGCCAGCGCCGCGTTGGCGCCGGCCATCAGCCCTTGCGCGGCGGCTTCTTCGTAGCCGGTCGTGCCGTTGATCTGGCCGGCGAAGTACAGCCCGCCGACGCGCTTCGTTTCCAGCGACGGCTGCAACTGCTCGGGCGGAGCGTAGTCGTACTCGACCGCGTAGCCGTAGCGCATGATCTCGGCGCGCTCCAAGCCCGGGGATCAGCCGGAGCATCGCGTCCTGCACGTCGCGCGGCAGGCTGGTCGAGATGCCGTTGACGTAGACCTCGCGCGTGTTGCGGCCCTCGGGCTCGAGGAACAACTGATGCCGCGTCCTTGTCGGCGAAGCGCACGACCTTGTCTTCGATCGACGGGCAATAGCGCGGCCCGCGCGATTGGATCTGCCCGCTGTACATCGGCGCGCGATGCAGGTTGGCGCGGATCAGCTCGTGCACCGCCTCGTTGGTGTACGTGATCCAGCAGGGCAGTTGCTCGCAGTCGAGTCGCGTCGGTCAGAAACGAGAACGGCTGCGGGTCGTCGTCGCCGGGCTGCAGTTCGCGTCTGGTCGTAGTCGATCGTGCGGCCGTTGAGCCGCGGCGGCGTGCCGGTCTTGAAGCGGGCCAGCTCGAAGCCCAGCCGCGCCAGCGCGCCGCTGATGCCGGCGGTCGTCCCTTCGCCGGCGCGGCCGCCGGGCGTCTTGGTTTCGCCGGTGTGCATCAGGGCTTGCAAGAAACGTGCCGGTGGTGAGAATGACGGCGCGGGCGCGATACACGGCGTCGCCGCGCACGCGCACGCCGACGATCCGCGCTCGGCCGCCGACCGTCTTCGGTCAGCAGGTCCTCGACCACTTCCTGCCGCAGCGTCAGGTTCGGCTGCTCTTCGACGAGCCGCTTGATTTCCTGCTGATAGGCCTTCTTGTCGGCCTGGGCCCGCGGGCTGTGCATGGCCGGGCCCTTGCGGCGATTGAGCATGCGGAACTGGATGCCCGTGGCGTCGATGGCCCGGCCCATCGCGCCGCCCAGGGCGTCGATCTCGCGGACGATCTGCCCCTTGGCCACGCCGCCGATGGCCGGATTGCAGCTCATCTGCCCGACGGTGTCGCAATTGGTCGTCAGCAGCGCCGTCCGCGCCCCCATCCGGGCAGCCGCCAGCGCCGCCTCGGTGCCGGCATGCCCGGCGCCGATCACCAGCACGTCGTAGTCGTAGTGCGACTTCGCCATGCGCCCATGATATCCGCGAAAACCGCGACCTGCGAGGCTCCCTCTCCCGCCGGGAGAGGGCTGGGGTGAGGGTGCCTCAGCCACCGAGCAGTCCCGCAGCTCTCGCATCCATGAACAAGTGTCCGTCGGGATCAGAAAGCGACACGAGGTCGGCGAAAGGCGCTGGCGATCAGCGCGTCACCGGCGCTCAATCTTTCGCCAGCATCTTGTTGCATTCTGGAGAGATCGTAGACTTCGGAAACGTCCGACGTCCCCAACAAGTGAGGTGCCAAAATGCTTGCCCAGCACATTTCAAAACTGCGTCGCGGTGGACTCTCGATAGCGATCGTCAGCGTGAGTTTTCTAGGCGCGTGCGCTGCGCCGCGGCCCAAGAGTTGAAAACTCCGGCCATCGAGCTGCCGGACAGGACCAAGCCTTACAACGACGCTGTTTTGGAGCTGGCCGACAACACGGTCGTGACGCGCGACATTCAGTATGCGCAGGCCGCGGGCGATGGGGCCGCGCTGCAAACTCTTGACGTCTACGCGCCGCGCGGCGCGCAATCGCTTCCCGTCGTGGTCTACGTGCACGGCGGCGGTTGGTCGCGTGGCGACAAGCGCGAGGTCGGCTCGCAGCCCAAGATGTTCAACGAAAACGGCGTCGTGCTGGTGGCCGTCAACTATCGGCTGTCGCCCGAGGTCAAATATCCCACGCACGTCAACGACATCGCGGCCGGCATCGCCTGGACGCGCGCGAACATCGCCCGGCATGGCGGCAACCCCAACAAGATGGTCGTCATGGGACACTCGGCCGGCTCGCACCTGGCCAGCCTGGTCGCCACGCATCCCGGCCCGCTCGGCAAGCAAGGCCTGAAGGTATCCGATCTGAAAGGCGCGATCTCGCTGGACGGCTCGGGCTTCAACCTGGTCGAGCGTTACAACGCGGGCGAAGAAAAAATCGCGGCGGCCTACACGCGCGCCTTCGGTGCCGATCCGGCCGTCTATGCCGACGCCTCGCCCATTCAGCACGTCAAGCCCGGCGCAGGCACGCCGCCGTTCTTGCTCACCTTCGTCAAGGAGGGCAACGTCAATCACACGCAAGCCAAAGCGTTTGCCGAGCGCATTCAGGCCAACGGCGGCAAGGCCGAGTTGGCGCTGATCGAAGGCAAGGATCACGCGACCCTCGCCGCCGACCTCGGCACCCCTCGCGACACCGCCGGCCGCCAGATCGTCGATTTCGTCCGCAGCGTCACTGCCAAATAAAACCCTCTCCCGCTGGGACAGTGTTGGGGTGAGGGTGTCGAAGTGAGCGATCAGAATTCAATGTCCCGGGTTCAGTGAACGCAAGCCGCCGCGCACTCCAGAGCTCTTCGCCCGTTCCCCGTGCTTCCCTCCCTGAACCCCGAACCCTGCCCCCTGAACCCTATTCGCTTAGCCCTGTAGGTCACGCACGCCGTGCGTGACAATCTTAGTCGTTCCGCAAGTGTCACGCACGGCGCGCGTGACCTACACTCCAACTCCCTTTCACATTTCTCAGGGGGTGGCCGGAAACTTGTGTTGAATGTGAGCCGCGACTTTTGGTAATACTGCATCCAGCTGAGACGGACTGTCACTTCAGATCTGTGTTAAGGGACGGAAGGCCTGCTTTGTTCTTGGGCCGCCCCCGTCAAAGTCTGCTCGCAAGAGCAGGCTGCGCAGTGGTATTTGACTGCCTCGAAGCGCGCGGACGCGATCCGCGTGCCGGAGGCTCGCGAGCCGTTTTGGGAATGTCCGTGTGGCCACGGCGTTGAACCCAGGGATGCGGTCGGCATCTTGGACTGGGCAGTACAACGTCTCCGTGGGAAGCTCCGGTACCGACCCGCTGCAATGCTGCTTCCTCCAGCCGAAGCATTTTTTGCAGTACAAGAACAGCCTCGGCCTCCGCGAGGAAGCAGCGGCGCACGAATCATTTTAAAGTCGCACGCGCGATTCAACGTCGCGCTGCGCGCCGGGCGGTCTAGCCCTGGCTGTCGGAGAAGAGGAAAAAGAATTTTAGCCACCGAGGTCACAGAAGACGCAGAGACGAAAGACGGAGATGGCTTTACGAAGAAAAATGCTTGATGGACGCCGTGAGTGAACCACCAAGCCACCAAGACGACAAGGAATTCGATGGCTTTCCTTTTTCATCCAGTAGTTCCAAGTTCAGAGAATTGCTATAGGTGAACGCAAGGGTCCTCCTCAGATTGGTTTGTGTTGAAGAACTCAAGCCAAGGAGGGGTCCCATGCGTTCAAGGATGAGTCATACCATAACTGCTGGCGAAGTTCACGGGTGGGCCATCGGGTGGCTGCTGCAAGCAAAGCTATTAGAGGATCATGGGTGGCTGTGCACGGCCAGGGTGACCTGGAATGTTTTGTTGCGGGCGGCCGCCCGGATGATCTCGATTTATGCCGCCTGTCGCGATTTGGCCGACGCGCCTTCCGACCAGGCCGTGTTCAATGCGCTGTCCGACGGCCTGCCCAAGACTCTGAAGTCGTTGGAACGTCGGTTGAACGAGGCGCTGTCCGCGCCGCTGCCGCGACGGTTGTTGCGCCATTCCTGGCGTGTGGCGATCGATTGGCATTTGGTGCCCTACTATGGCGAGCCCGACAAAAGTCGGAACGAACTGTATTACGGCAAGCCGCGCCAGGGCACGACGAAGTTTCACGCCTACGGCACAGCCTGCATCGTGCAGCACGGGCAGCGCTACACCGTGGCACTGACGTGGGTGCGGCGGCACGAAACGCTGGTGGTCGCGCTGCGGCGTCTGCTGGCGCAAATTCGCAAAATCGGCCTGAAAATCAAGTATGTGCTGCTGGACCGCGCGTTCTTCAACGTGCCGGTGATCACCTGGTTGCAGAGCGAAAAACTGCCGTTCTTGATGCCCGCCATGTTTCGCGGGCGCCGCTCCAAGAAGCGCCGCGCCGCCACCGGCCTGCATTGGATCAAGCGTCAGAAGGCGGGCTGGTATCAACACACGCTGAAGAACAAGAAGCAACAAGTGACCGTCTCCGTATGCGTCACGTATCGTACGCATCGCAATCGCAAAGACCACAAACATGTCCAACAAAAGCTGTTGTTCGCTGCCTGGCGTGTGAAGGGCTCTCCCAAAGACATTCGCCAGCGGTATCGCAAGCGGTTCGGCATCGAATCGAGTTACCGTCAAATGCGTCAAGCGCGCATCCACACCTGCACGCGGTGCCCACGTCTGCGTCTGGTGTTTGTCGCCGTCGCCCTGATCCTGCGAAACCTCTGGGTCTGGATTCACGCCACGCGCTTGGCCGAAGGCAGCGGTCCCACGATGACTTTGCGACTCGAACGACTCCGTTACAAACGAATGCTCGATTGGATCGCCCAAACCGTCGCCGCCTTACTACATGACGGCTCAATACCTTGCGTCGATCTAAGCCCATAAGCGAAAGTTGGAACTACTGTCATCCTTCATCCTTCCTTGGTGCTCTTGGAGTCTTGGTGGTTAATCCCTCTCCTCGTGCGCCACGTGGGCTTCGAAAATTCGGCCGAAAAGCGGGCGGGATCAGCGCCCCTTGTGACCCATCCTCCCTGGCCTTAGAATGGATCTCTTCCGGCACTCCTGCCTTCCCAACGACGTCGCAATTGCGGCGTCTTAGAAAGCTCTCGATGTCCAGGCGTTTTGTGAGCCAGTTGGCTCATCAGGAAGCGATCGATCAAATTTTTCTGGCTTCCGACAAGCAGCTGCGGCCCAATCGCAACGGCAATCTGTATTTGCAGGTCGAACTCTCCGACCGCAGCGGCTCGATCGGCGCCCGGATGTGGAACGCCAGCGAGCAGGATTATCGCAGTTTCGAAAACGGCGACTACGTCCGCGTCGAAGGCTCGACGCAACTGTTCCAGGGCACGATCCAACTGATCGCCACCACCATTCGCAAGGCGACCAAGAACGACGTCGACCCCGACGATTTCCTGATCCTCGGTTCCAAGGAAATCGACCGTGCTCGCCGGGCGATTGAGCGACTTTCCTGCGCAAGATGCGCGATCCGCACCTGCGCAACCTGGCCGAGTGCTTCCTGGTCGACGAAGAGTTCATGCGCAAGTTCAGCCGGGCGCCGGCCGGCGTGAAAAACCATCACGCCTACCTCGGCGGGCTGATGGAACACGTCGTCAACCTGATGGAGCTGATCACCCGCATCGCCCCGCTCTATCCCACGCTCAACGCCGACCTGCTGCTGATGGGCGCGTTCCTGCACGACGTCGGCAAGGTCGACGAGCTGATCTACGAACGCGACTTCGCCTACACCGACGAAGGACAGCTGATCGGCCACGTCGTGATGGCCATCGGCATGCTGGAAAAGAAGCTGCGCGAAGCCGAACGACTCTCCGGCGAACCGATGCCCGACGAACTCGTGCTGCGGCTGAAGCACATGATCGTCAGCCACCACGGCCAGTACGAATACGGCAGCCCCAAGCTGCCGATGACGCTGGAAGCCGTGGCCCTGCACCATCTCGACAATCTCGACGCCAAGCTGCACTCGTTCGACCAGCTGATGCGCGACGACCCGAACGTCGAAAGCGGCTGGACCACCTTCCATCACAGCCTCGGCCGCAAGCTGTTCAAGGGAGAGCCCGAGCGTCCTAACCGGCCCGGCAATTCGCGTTGAGCCAGAATTCCCAACCATTCCGCCGCTCCTTCGCAATCACAGGCTCGCTTGATGGGCGATGACCATCTGGAAAAACGCGTGCTCGACCTGGTCAAGCAGCCGGGCTATCGGCCGGTCAAGCCGCGAGTCATCGCCAAGCAACTCGATCTGAGCGAGGACGAAGCGCCGCGAACTGAAGCGGGCCGTCAAGAAGCTGGTCAAGCGCGGCCAGCTCAGCTACGGGGCCAATCACCTGGTCGGTCCGCCGGCCAAGGCCAGCGGTGGTGGCTCGAGCGGCGGCGGAAACCGCGTGACGGGCGTCTTTCGCCGCGCCGAAGCCGGTTTTGGCTTCGTGCGGCCCGCCGGCAGCGCGCCCGGCGCCGACCGCACGCACGACATCTTCATCGCCGCCGACGACGCCGGCGACGCCGCCAGCGGCGACACCGTGCTGGTGCGGCTGAAAAAGAAAACCGAGTCGCGCCGCCCCAACCCCGAAGGCGAAATCGTCGAGATCGTCGAGCGCGAAACGCACCAGTTCGTCGGCACCTACTTCGAAGCAGGGCGGCACCGGCCTACGTGCAGATCGACGGCATGCCGTTTTCGCAGCCGATTCTGCTCGGCGATCCCGGCGCGAAGAACGCCCAGCCCGACGACAAGGTCGTCATCGAGATGGTCCGCTTTCCCACGCACGTCCACGACGGCGAAGGCGTGATCACCGAAGTGCTCGGCCCGCGCGGCGCGCCGGGCGTCGACACGCTGTCGATCATCCGCGAGTTCAACCTGCCCGAGGAATTCGCCGACGACGCCCTCGAGGAAGCGCGCGCCGAGGCCGACGCGTTCGACGAAAGCGATTCCGCCGGGCCGCACCGATCTGACCCAGCTGGTCACGATCACGATCGATCCGGTCGACGCCCGCGACTTCGACGATGCGATCTCGCTGGAAAAGACGGCCAAGGGGCACTGGCGGCTGGGCGTGCACATCGCCGACGTGTCGCACTTCGTGCGGCCCAAGACGGCGCTCGACCGCGAAGCCTACGAGCGCGGCACCAGCGTCTATCTGCCCGACCGCGTGATCCCGATGCTGCCGGAGATCATCTCCAACGGCCTGGCCAGCCTGCAGCCCGACCGGGTGCGCTACACCAAGAGCGTGTTCATCGAGTTCACGCCCGAGGGCATCCCGCTCGATACCGAGCCGATGTCGGCGGCGATCAAGAGCAGGCGCCGCTTCACCTACGAAGAAGTCGATGCGTACCTGGCCGATCCGGCGGCATGGCGCACGAAGCTCGACGCCGAGGTGCACGCGCTGTTGGGCCGGATGCACGAGCTGGCGCATGATCGTGCGCGAGCGGCGCACGCGTCGCGGCGCGCTGGAGCTGACGATGCCCGAGGTGAAGGTCGATCTCGACAAGCATGGGCCGCGTGGCCGGCGCGCACGTGGTCGAAAACACCGAGAGCCATCAGATCATCGAAGAGTTCATGCTCGCGGCCAACGAGGCGGTGGCCGAGCTGCTCGCCAAGGCCGAGCTGCATTTCCTGCGCCGCGTCCACCAGGCCCCCGACCCGCGCAAGCTCAAGGCGCTTGACCGAATTCGTCGCCGGGCTTGGGCTTTCAACGTCGAAAGCCTGGAAAGCCGCTTCGAGTTGCAAAAGCTGCTGGCCGACGTAGCCGGCCGCCGGAACAACGGGCCGTCAACTATGCGCTGCTGCGCAGCCTGCAGCGGGCCGTCTACAGCCCCGAGGAAGAAGGCCACTATGCCCTGGCCAGCGAGTGCTACTGCCACTTCACCTCGCCGATTCGCCGCTATCCCGACCTGACGATCCACCGCCTGGTCGACGCGCTGCTGACCGGCAAGAAGCCGCGCAACGATTTCGGCGAGCTGGTCGTGCTGGGCGAGCATTGCTCCGACCGCGAGCGGCGCAGCGAAGCGGCCGAGCGCGAGCTGACCAAGGTCAAGCTGCTGGACTACCTCAGCACGCGCATCGGCGAGGACGTTGGACGCCGTCGTGACCGGCGTCGAGGAATTCGGCCTGTTCGTGCAGGGCGTCGAGCTGCCGGCCGAAGGCCTGGTGCACGTCAGTTCGCTGGACGACGACTTCTATCGCTTCGACCGCGCCTCGCACACCCTCAGCGGCTACCGCTCGGGCAACCGCTATCGGCTGGGCGACAACGTGCTTCGTCGCCGTGGCCCGCGTCGACGTCGATCGCCGCGAGTTCGATTTGCGCATCGTCGCCCGCGGCAAAACGGCCGCCCACCCCAAGCGGATCGGCAGCAAGAACGAGCGCAAGGAAAAACAAGCCAAGTCGCAGGCCAAGAACCGCTCGAAGCAAGGCAAGCCAAAGCGGCGAAAATAAGACTCGCTCGGCAGCCGCCCGTCTTTGCGGACGCGATGGCCGCGTTCCGGCCTAGCACGCCGACGACGGCTCGCTACAATACGGGTGCGGTTGCTTCCTTGGCATCTTATGGGCTCTCGAACGCCGATTGGATCTTGCGATCCTTAAGGGGCGGGGGCTGGTTGTTTTCTTCCGGGACAATTGTTCGTCTGGGGGCCGTCACGGATGACCAGCATGCTGGCACAAACGCCGCTTCACGAGTGGCATGCCGCGCACGGCGGGCGGATGGTCGATTTCGCCGGCTGGTCGATGCCGGTGCAGTACTCGTCGATCGTTGCCGAGCATAACGCGACGCGCACGGCCGTCGGACTGTTCGACGTCTCGCACATGGGCCGCATCGCCTTCGCGCCGGCCGCCGAGAGCGAGCGGTTTCTCGACCGCATCGTCACGCGCCGCGTCGCCGGCATGAAGCCCGGCCAGATTCGCTACGCCCTGGTGACCAACGACGAGGGCGGCATTCTCGACGACGTGCTGGTCTATCACGTGGCTGAAAGCACCGCCGGCGGCGGGTGCCAATTGGTGGTCAACGCCAGCAACCGCCAGAAGATCGTCGATTGGCTCGAACGCCACCGCGGCAGCGCCGACGTGGACATCGTCGACGTCACCAAGGACACGGCCATGATCGCCGTGCAAGGTCCGCGTGCGTTGGAAATCGTGCGGCCGCTGGTCGAAGTCGACGTCGCGCGGCTGCGATATTACACCGGCGCCGCGAGCCAAATCGCGGGCGAGCCGGGCCTCGTCAGCCGCACCGGCTACACCGGCGAAGACGGTTGCGAGTTGATCGTGCCGGCCGACGTCGCGCTCGAAGTGTGGGAAAAACTGATTGCCGCCGCGGGCCAATTTGGCGGCAGCGCGGCCGGGCTGGGTTGCCGCGACACGCTACGGCTCGAAGCCGCCATGCCGCTCTATGGCCACGAACTGAACGAACAGATCAACCCGTTTCAAGCCGGCCTGGGCTATGCCGTCGACCTGGACGACCGCTCGTTTCCCGGTCGCGACGCGCTCGTGAAACTGCGCGACGACGCCTCGCTGCCGCGGCGCGTGGGCTGGGAGCTGAGCGGCAAGCGCGTGCCGCGCGAAGGCTACGACGTGCTATTCGGCGGACACGCCGTCGGCGAGGTCACCAGCGGCACGTTCTCGCCCACGCTCGAAAAGCCGATCGCCATGGGCTACGTCCGCGGCGACCTGACGGCGCCCGGCACGGAGGTGGCGATCGACATCCGCGGTCATCAAGAGCCGGCGCGCGTGGTGCCGCTGCCGTTCTATCGTCGAACCGCATAAGGAAAACGATCCGTGGAGCCGAAAGAACTTCGCTATGCCAAAACGCACGAATGGGTGCACGTCGATCGCGACGCCAAGGGCCAGAAGATCGCCACGATCGGTATTTCGCACTTCGCCGTCGAGGCGCTGACCGACCTGGTCTACATCGAACTGCCCGAGGTCGGCCGCCGCGTCAAGGCGGGCGAGTCGTTCGGCGAGATCGAATCGGTCAAAGCCGTCAGCGATCTGTACAGCCCCGTCGACGGCGAGATCGTCGAGGTCAACGGCAGCCTTGCCGACCACCTCGAACAGTTCCACGACGATCCCTACGGCGCCGGCTGGATCGTGAAAATCAAAATGACCGACGACGCCGGTCTGGCCGATCTGCTCGACTACGAAGCGTACGAAAAGCAGTGTGCGGAAGAAGGACATTGAAGAAGGGAAAGGTGCTGGGCTTTAGGTGTTAGGTGTTAGGGACAGAGGCACTGACGCAGCTGCGAAGTCCGACCCCGCAAACCGACGCCCTCCACGATTCTTCCTCGTCCTCCCCAACACCTGACACCGAATACCTAACACCTATTTCCCATGCCTTACCTATCGAACACGCCCGAAGACCAGCGAGCCATGCTCGCGGCGATCGGGCTGCAGGATCGCTCGACGAGCTGTTCGCGCCATTCCGGCCGAGTTGCGGCTGAAGCGGCCGCTCGACATTCCGCCGGCGCTTGACCGAAATGGAGCTGACCGCGCACCTTGCCGAGCTGGCCGGCAAGAACAGCCACGCGGGCCAGAAAGTCTGCTTCCTCGGCGGCGGCAGCTACGATCATTTCATTCCGGCGGTCGTCGACGACGTCGCCGCGCGCGGCGAGTTCTACACGTCCTACACGCCGTATCAGCCCGAGGCCAGCCAGGGCAATCTGCAGGTCTTCTTCGAGTATCAGACGCTGATCGCGCAACTCACCGGCATGGATGTCTCCAACGCCAGCCTGTACGACGGCGGCAGCGCCGCGGCCGAAGCGGTGCTGATGGCCATGCAGCGCCACCGGCCGGCACGGCCGCGTCGTCACCGCCGCCAGCGTGCATCCGGAGTATCGCCAGATTCTGGCGACGTATCTGGCGAACTTGGGCGTCGAACTGGTGACGGTCGGCACGCCCGAGGGGACGATCGATCGCCGACGAACTGGCGGCGGCGGTCGACGACGACACGGCCTGCGTGCTGGTGCAGCATCCGAACTTCTTCGGCTGCCTGGAAGACGGTCGACGCGTTGGCCGAAGTCGCGCACGACGCCGGAGCGTTGCTGGTCGTGTCGGTCGATCCGATCAGCCTGGGACTTGCTCAAGCGGCCGGGCGATTACGGGGCCGACATCGTCGTGGCCGAAGGGCAATCGCTGGGCAGGCCGATGTCGTACGGCGGGCCGTACCTGGGCATCATGGCCTGCCGCGAGCAGTTCGTGCGCCGCATGCCGGGCCGCATCGCCGGCCAAACCGTCGATCGCCGCGGCAAGCGCTGCTGGGTGCTCACGCTGCAAACCCGCGAGCAGCACATCCGCCGCGAAAAGGCCACGAGCAACATCTGCACCAATCAGGGACTGTTCGCGCTGCGGGCCACGGTCTACCTGGCGGCGATGGGCCCGCAGGGCCTGCGCGAAGACGGCCGAGCTGTGCCTGCGCAAAGTCGCACTACGCGGCGCGAGCGACTGACCGCGCGAGCCGGCTGTCGAGCTGGCCTTCGAGCGGCCGACGTTCAAGGAGTTCGTCGTCCGCGACAGCGCACGGCACGCGTCGAGCGAGCTGCTGGCCGACGGCGCTGCGACGCGGGCTTCTTCGCCGGCGTGCCGCTGGGCCGCTGGTATCCCGAGCTGGCCGATTGCTTCCTGGTCGCCGTGACCGAGAAGCGAACGCGCGACGAGATCGACGGCTTGGCCGACGTGCCTGCGACCGCAGCTTCGCATCCGCAAGACGAGCTGCCGTCCATGCGAAACACCCGAGCCACGCAACTGCTGTTCGAACTTTCCGAAGCCGGGCCGCCGCGCGGCGCGCTGCCGGCCGTGCGACGTGCCGCGAGTCGCCGCTCGACGGAGCTGCTGCCGGCCGGCGCCGTCGCCGACGTCGCCGCCGCCGCTGCCGGAGCTGGCCGAGCCGGAGGTCGTGCGGCACTTCGCGAATCTGTCGACGCTGAACATGTCGGTCGACACGCACTTCTATCCGCTCGGCTCGTGCACGATGAAGTACAACCCCAAGCGGAACGAGCGGCTGGCCAGCCTGCCGGGCATGGCCGATCTGCATCCGTATCAGCCCGAGGCGACGCTGCAGGGCATGCTGCGAACTGCTGTACGAGCTGCAGCAGATGCTGGCCGAGATCGCCGGCCTGCCGGCCGTCTCGCTGCAGCCGGCCGCCGGCGCGCACGGCGAGTTGACGGCGCTGCTGGTGGCGGCCGCCTACTTCCGCGATCGCGGCGAGAAGCGCACCAAGGTGCTGGTGCCCGACAGCGCCCACGGCACCAATCCGGCCAGCGCCGCGATGGCCGGCTTCGACGCGGTCACGGTCAAGAGCACGCCGGCAGGGCTTCGTCGATCTGGACGATCTGGCGCGCCAAGCTCGACGACGACGACGGCCGTGTTCATGATCACCAACCCCAACACGCTGGGCATGTTCGACCGGCAGATCGCGCGAGATCGCCGACCTGGTGCACGCCGTCGGCGGGCTGGTCTATCTCGACGGCGCGAACATGAACGCCATCCTCGGCATCGCCCGGCCGGGCGATTTCGGCGCCGACATGATGCACTTCAATCCGCACAAGACGTTCAGCGGCCCGCACGGCGGCGGCGGGCCCGGCGCGGCCCGATCGCGGTCACGCGAGACGCTGGCGCCGTATCTGCCGGCGCCGGTCGTCGTGCGCGACGGCGAAGCGCTACCGCCTCGACTACGACCGGCCCAAGTCGATCGGCCGCGTGCGCAGCTTCTTCGGCAACGTCGGCGTGCTGGTGCGGGCGTACTGCTACATCCGCACGCACGGGCCCGACGGGCCTGCGGCGCGTGTCGCGAAAACGCGGTGCTCAATGCCAACTATCTGCTCAGCCGCGTGAAGCACATTTTGCCGGTGCCGCAGGGCGATCGCTGCATGCACGAGTTCGTGGCCACGCGCCGCGAAGCTCAAGGCCGAGCGCGGCGTCTCGGCGATGGACATCGCCAAGCGGCTGCTGGATTACGGCTTTCACGCGCCGACGGTCTACTTTCCGCTGATCGTGCGCGAAGCGATGATGATCGAGCCGACCGAAACGGAAAGCAAGGAAACGCTCGACGCCTTCGCCGAGACGCTGTTCCGCATCAGCGAGGAGTCCGCCGAGCTGCTGCACGAGGCCCCGCACACCACGCCGATCAGCCGGCCCGACGAAGTCCGCGCCGCGCGGCAAGCCGTGGTCCGCTGGCGGGGCAAGAAATAGCGAGCTTCGAAGTCGTGTCCTATGTTCATGTCCAGAGTTGCCAGTTCGCCGTGCCGGTTGATCCTCGATTCGGCGGCGGCCGGAGCGTGGCAGATGGCCGTCGACGAGGTGCTGCTGGAGTCGGCCGCGGCCGGTCGCAACTCGTTGCGGTTCTATCGCTGGTCCGAGCCCACGCTGTCGCTGGGATACTTTCAGCGATACGACGACCGCCGGTCACACCCCGCCAGCCGCGACTGCCCGCTGGTGCGACGTCAAACCGGCGGCGGCGCGATCCTGCACGACCGTGAGCTGACCTACAGCCTGGCCGTCGGGGCAGCCCACCCGCTGGCAGGTGATGCCACGCGGTTGTACGACGCGGCTCACCTGGGGCTGATTCGGGCCTTGGCCCCGTTCGGCATCCTGACCGTCCTGGCTAGCAAAACCCAGCCCGCAAATGCAATCGAGCAACCCTTCTTATGCTTTGAGCGACGGTCTCGTGGCGACGTGCTTTTGGGCGAATCCAAAATCTGCGGCAGCGCCCAACGGCGCCGCCGGGGAGCCATTCTGCAGCATGGTAGCCTGCTGCTGGAGCGATCGCCGCAGGCACCTGAGCTGCCCGGAATCGAGGAATTGACGGGAAAGAGGCCGAACGAGGGGGACTTGATCTCGGCCTGGCGGCAGGAGCTTGGACGGGAACTGGGGCTGGCATTCGAGGCCCAGGAACTATCCGCGGGCGAATGGGGGGCGGCCAAAGCCCTCACACTTGAGAAATTCGACACCGCGCTCTGGAATCGGCGGCGTTGAGCGTCTTGGATTGGCGGCAGTCGGCGCGATGGGACGGCCCGCGGCTTGCCGATAATAGTTAAATCTACAGGAGGGGGGAACGGGCGTTGCAGCGCCAGCGGTAGTGCCGAGGGATTTCTGATTTTTAATTTGCCATCAACTCGCAAAGCTGACATAATGTTTCAGGCACAGCCACCAGTGGATTGCGTCTCGCGCAACAGAGAAGAACTGGTGAATCGGCTTCGTCCGCAAGTCTGTTTGTCCCGCAGGTGCACTCTCTATAGCTCAATCGCACTCGTATAGGTTTTCTATTCCCGGTGCTATTGCGGAGCTGTACGGATCTATGGACTTGAAGCTGAGGGTTCTGGAAGGAAAGAATGCCGGCCAGGAGATTTCGGTCCAAGGCAAGAAGTTTTTCATTGGCCGGGCCGAAGATTGTCATTTGCGTCCTGGTAGCGATTTGATAAGCCGGCATCACTGCGTGCTCTTGATCGAGGACGGCTACGTTGGCGTTCGCGACTTCGGCAGCAAGAACGGCACCTACGTCAACCAAGAGCGCGTCGTGGGCGAGCGCGAATTGAAAGCCGGCGATCACTTGACGATCGGTCCGCTGCAGTTCGAAGTCCATTTTGCGCATGGCTTGGCCGGCAAGAAGCGACCGCCGGTCGGCGACATCAGAGAAGCCGCCGCGCGCACTGCGCAAGTCGCCGCAAAGGACCCCCTTGACGTCACCGAGTGGCTGGCCTCGGAGGCGGAAAATGGGTCACAAACGGCCACGCACGGCCCGAACAATGCCAGCATGACCGATACCGATTCCATCCAAATGAGCAACACACAAACGATGGCGCCGGACTCGGCAATCGAGGCGGACTCGTCCAAAGCCCCACATGGCAAGAAGCCAGCTGGAAAGCTGCCGCCGATTCCCAACGTGTCGAAAGACAGCCAGGAAGCCGCGGCGGCCATGTTGAGCAAGCTCCGTAAGCGCCGCTAGACGCTGCCCCTCGGCCCTGCCGCGCCACGATGCGCTCGCGGGCTGTCCGCGCTTGCGGCATTCTCGGCGCAGAACGGGCCTTGTTCCTCCCGGAGGGAGGACCCCATACGGCGGCTCGACAATCGAAACGCCGAATAGGACGATTGGCACTTGCTCCGTCGCCGGGCAGCGACTATCTGTGTGATTCTCGCTGTGCCGCCCGCGCCGCGCGCCGCCACGTTCGGCCGCTGAGTGTCACGATCCCCCGTTGCGAAGAAGGAGCCAGGCCCATGGCCATTGACGAAGAAACGCTCAAACGCCGGTATCGCGAATTCCTGGATTTGATGCCTCTGACCATTTCCATCGCCGGGCTGCCGGTGAGCGAGAATCCTTGGAACTTCTCCGCGGAGCAAATGGAAATCCGCATCCACACCCTGTCTACGGCTTTCAAGCTGGCCCGTCAGCTCGTTCGCGATTCGGTCAGCAGCAGCTGATTCCGCGATCCTGTTGGCCTGCAAGCTGCCTTGACCGGCCGGTTGGAGCGCACCTATACTTGTAAAACTAGGGGGTATGGCTCGTTTACCAGGCCATTCCCCCCGTTGGCTTTTGGAGCAGAAGCGCCCATGCGGGCTAACAACAAGTCCAAGCCGGCCGCCTTGCTGGGTGTGGCGTTTGACGCCGCTGATGGGCACACCCGGCTGACTCGGGGCAAGAATTTCATGCTCTGCGGCGGTTCCGAAGAAACCCATGCAGTGATGCAGGAGACGGCCACTAAGATCAACGAACATCTCGACCGCAGCGGTCGCCGGCTCGACGACGTTTCGATCGGCGAGCTGCGTGACATCTGCGAGTCGGTCCATCGCTAGCTGTGGCCGTTTTGGTGGTCTGTGCATGGAGTTGCCGGGCAGGTTGAACTCGCCCCCCAGCCGTACCGACGGCTGCGTGCTCGTGCAATCTTGGGCAAAATCATGGCAAAATGCACCCGGTTCTCCTAGAATGGCGGCAGCCTTGGGCCTGGGATTTTGAAACCTGGCAAGGCTTGCGGCGGTATTCTCCTTCAGCCCGACTTGGCCGACGTTCAAGGAACTGTCCGTTGTCCGACGACGTTCGTGAGTTGGTCACCCGGTGCCTGCGCGGCGACCAGTCCGCCATGGTGGATCTGATCGATGGTCATCGCGGTCAGGTATTCGGTCTATGTTATCGCATGCTTCGGCATCGCCAGGACGCCGAAGACGTGACGCAAGAATGCTTCGTGCGAGTGCTTCGCAGCTTGCATACGTGGGATGCGCGGCGGGAATTCCTTCCTTGGCTGTTGGCAATCGCGGGCAATCGCTGCCGAACGTTGTTGGCGGTGCGGATGCGGCAGCCGGCCATGACGTCGCTGATCGAGCATTTGAGCGACGATGCCCTGGAGGTCAACGAGGCGCGGAATTTGGCTGAAGAAGTTGAGTTGGCTCTGAGTACTTTGCGGGCCGAATATCGCCAGGCCTTTTTGCTTTTTCACCAACATGAATTGAGTTATGCACAGATTAGCGCGACGCTCGATTGTCCGTTGGGCACTGTGAAAACCTGGGTCCATCGGGCACGGCGAGAATTGATCGTGCAATTGAAGAACCGTGGCGTCGTGGAGGAGTTGCGGCATGCAGTGCGAAGAGTTTGAACATCGTCTGAACGCGATATTGGACGAGCGCCGGCGGCCCGAGTGGGATGCCGAGATTCGGCTGCACTGCGAAGCCTGCGCGGATTGTCGACAGATCGCGCACGCATACGACGACTTGATGGACGGCTTCTACGCGCTGGCCGGTCCCGAAGCGCCGAGCGATATGGCGCTGCGCGTCATGGCCGACATGCATCCGCGACCAGAGTTGTGGGGCCGATCGACGGTGGCCGCTACCGGCGCGCTGGTCACGGCGGCCGTGGTGTTGATCGCCGTCGGTCCGTTGCTGTGGAGCACGTCGCGGACGCCGTCGCCGCAGGCTCAATCGGGCTCTGGTCGACAGATCGCGGCATCGGCGCCCCTGAATTCGTACCCGATCGAGCGACTCCCGATGGTGCCCGAGTTGATCTCCATGACCCAGTCGCCCGATGGCGATCCTTTCGCCGGCTTGGCGAAGGAAACGGGCCAAGGCCTGGCCAATGTAATGCTCTACGTGCCCGGTATCGGCGGCACCAAGGGCATCATCGACGCCGAAACGGATGGTGACCCGGAAGAGCCGGCCTGGGCGGTGCAAATCAGTGAGGGCCTGAAGCCGGTCTCCGATTCGGTGACCGAAACCGTCAACCTGCTGCTGCGCAGTTTGCCGGTCACGGAACTGGCCGCGCGGCTGTAGACGCCCCCTCCAATCGGCGCAGGCCGTACAACCGGTCGCAGCACTTCGTTTGCCCCACCCCGAGCGCCGTTGGCCATCGCGCAAACCATTCCTCTGCGCCAACGGTAGTCTTTGGCTGATCCGGAGAGATCGTCAGATCCTCCCATTTTCCTCAGTCGGTAAACTTTACCACGCCTTCGGTCCGATTTCATGCATGTGCCGAGGCGTTATAAGTTCGCTAGACTTCTTAAGCAGGAGGAATTGACTTTGGCCAAGATCAAGAAAGCGGATGGATCGGTCGTCGAAGATCAACGCAAACAGCGCAGTCGCCGCAACACGGCCGATCGGCGTGCTGCCGCCATTGCTGCCTCCGTCGAGCGGCGAGTTGGCCAACGGCGAGAGAAAGTCAGCCGACGCCGCCAAATCGATCCGACGACCTGCGAACGCGAATATACCGACGCCGAGGTCGAGTTCATGCATGCCCTCGATCAATACAAACGCACCAGCGGTCGGATGTTCCCGACGTGCAGCGAAATGCTCGAAGTGTTACGCGGCTTAGGCTACGAGAAGAAAGACGGGATCGCCGCCCCGCACACCGCCCATCTCGTGTCCAACGAGCCCTGCTAGCAGCTGCCGCGCCAGCAGCAGCAACAACCGTGTCAGCGAATCAACAGGCCGCTCGCTCACGACCATGAGCACGCGGCCTATTTTCGTGCCCAAAGTGCTCTTGCTCGCTGACGCGGAGTGCGGGTATTGTCCCGCCCGTCCTTTCTCCCGGCCAGTTCCCGTGCCGGTCCGTTCCAACGCATGAGGCGCGCTTGAGCCGTGTTAGCATCCAATAGCCACCCGCATTGCGCTTGTCCGCCAGCGGCTATCGCCTGGTCTTGGGCCGCGCCGTTTCTGCTGCTGGCGGCCTCGGGCTGCCAGATGCTGTCGAACAGCCAGAATTCCGAAGGCGTGCGGATGTTTGACCAGGCCTACTATCAGGGCGCCCAGCAGCGATTCCAGCAATCAATCCAAACCGATCCGAACAATCCCGACGGCTACTACAATCTAGCGCGAACCTATCACCAACTCGGTAAGCTGCACAATCAGAAGTCGGATCTGCAGCAAGCCGAGAGTTATTATCACCAGTGCCTCGACCACGCTCCCGACCATCAAGACTGCCACCGCGGACTGGCCGTGCTGCTCGTCGAACAGGCCCGGAGCACCGACGCGTTCAAGTTGATCGAAGGTTGGTCCGCGCGGAATCCTGCTGCGGCCGCTCCGAAAATCGAGTTGGCTCGGCTCTACGAAGAGTCGGGCAATCGCGATGCGGCCAAGCAGCAACTTATCGACGCGGTGGCTGTCGATCCGAACAACTCCCGTGCGCTGGCGGCGCTGGGCAAACTTCGTGAAGACGCCGGCGAGACGATGCAGGCGCTGGCCAACTATCAACGCTCGTTGTCGGTCGACCGCAATCAGCCGCAACTTGCCTCTCGCATCACGGCCTTGAGCACGCCTGCGGCCCCGGTGTTCACTCCGCCCGGCGGTGCACGAGTCGTCATCGCCCCAGATGCCACCGCCGCGCCGGTCCGCTAAGAATGCGGCGTGCGGAATGCGTCGGACAACATCGTTGCGCGCGAGCGTGAATTCACGATCGTTCGTCCCTGTCTGCTCGCCAGCCGCCGCTCGGCGTCCTGTTTCAGCCCATCGCCAAAAGTGCGTGGGAGGCCTACAATGGGTTCCTTTCCGAGCCGGCCTTCGTTTCCAGCGTCGCCGATGCCCCAAAAACGCCTCCTGACCCCCGGTCCCACACAGGTGCCCGAGCCGGCTCGACTGGCCATGGCGCGCCAAGTGACGCATCACCGCACGGCCGAATTCCGTGCCCTATTGGCCGAAGTCCTGGCTGGGCTGAAGTACGTCTTTCAAACGGATGACGACGTGCTACTGCTAACCTGTTCGGGTACCGGCGCGATGGAAGCCGCAGTCGTCAACCTGATCGGGCGCGGCGGCAAAGCGATCGTGCTCGAATCGGGCGTGTTCTCACGCCGTTGGACCGATATTTGCCAGCGATTCGGAATTTGCGTCGTGAGCCACGCGGTTGCCTGGGGCCACGCGGTCGAAGCCCGGGACGTCATGAAGCTTTTGGCGGCCCATCCCGACGCTGTGGCCGTCTTCGGCACGCTCATGGAAAGCAGCACTGGCGTAGGGCACGACGTGCGCGCAATCGGCGAGGTCGTGGCCGACAGCAATGCCTTGTGGGTCGTCGACGCGATCAGCGGTGCCGACGCCATGCCATGCCTGACCGATGCCTGGCACGTCGACGTGCTGGTCGTCGGCTCGCAAAAGGCGTTGATGATTCCGCCGGGACTGGCATTCATGTCGGTGAGTGACGCTGCCTGGCGACAAATGGAACGCGTCGAGCCGCAAGCGTTTTATTTCGATCTAAAACTGCACCGCGATAAACTTGGCGGCAAGCCGGGCCAAGGTCCCGACACGCCTTGGACGCCGGCCACTACATTGATTGCCGGCCTGGCCGAATCGCTGCGCATCATCCGGGCCGAAGGACTTGAAACCGCGTGGGCCCGATCGGCTCTGCTGAGCCGTGCGGCGATCGCCGGAATGCAGGCCATGGGCTTGGAGATCTTTGCGGCCCGGCCGGCCGAAGGAATGACGGCCGTGCGTTTTCCGCATGCGATTGACGGCCCTGCGTTTCTCAAACGGGTGGAAGCCCGTTTCGGCGTCAGGCTAGCCGGCGGTCAGGGTCCGCTCGCAGGCAAAATCTTTCGCCTGGCTCACTTTGGAGTATTGGACGAATTGGATATCATCGCGACGCTGGCGGCAATTGAATTGGTGCTCGACGAAATGGGACACGCCGTAACATTGGGCTCCGCCGCCGCCGCGGCCAGTCAGGTGATTCAGTCGCACTCCAAACCGGCCGCGACCAAGTCGTAGAACACCCCCGACGGTTCATGTCAACCGATTTTTTTCGAGTACCACCATGCCGAAAGTGATTGTGCTGGACAAGTTGGCCAAAGAGGGGCTCGACCTGCTGGCCGCCGCCAAAGGCATTCAGCATGAGGTGCGCACCGGATTACAAGGAGACGTCCTGCGCAAGGCCTTGGCCGAATTCGACGGCGCCATCTGCCGCAGCGGAGTGAAAATCACCGCCGAGGTTCTGGAGAGAAATCATCGCCTCAAAGCGATCGTCCGCGCAGGCGTCGGAACCGACAACATCGACTCCAAGGCCGCCACACGGCTAGGAATTGTGGTGATGAACACGCCGGCCGGAAACACTCTGAGCACCGCTGAGCACACGATCGCCATGATGATGGCACTGTCTCGCAACATTGCGCCAGCCTACCAGAGCCTGGTCGAGCACAAGTGGGACCGCAATCGCTACATGGGCAGCCAATTGGCCGAGAAGACGCTGGGAATCATCGGGCTGGGCCGCATCGGCCAGGCCGTCGGCGCCAGGGCCAAGGCCCTGCAAATGCGTGTGCTGGGCTTCGACCCGTTCTTGACCAGCGATCGCATTTCCGAGCTGGGTTTCGAATCCGTGGCCAACGTGGCCGAAATGCTACCGCTCGTCGACTATCTGACCGTGCACACGCCGCTGACCGACGAAACGCGCAATCTGGTCGGGATGCCGCAATTGGCGCAATTGCGGCCGGGCGTGCGACTGATCAACTGTGCGCGCGGAGGAATCTATGACGAGGAAGCGCTGGTCGAAGGGCTGAAGAGCGGCCAGATCGGCGGCGTCGCACTCGACGTGTTCGTCAAGGAGCCATGCACCGACAGCCCGTTGTTCGGAATGCCCAACGTCTTGGCAACGCCCCACTTGGGCGCCAGCACCGAAGAAGCTCAGGCGCAAGTGGCCGTCGAAGGCGTGGGCCTGCTCGTCGACTACTTGACCACCGGCGCGATTCGTCACGCCGTGAACATGACGCCGCTTGACGCCAAAACCCTCGCCGAGTTGCGCGGCTATCTCGACGTCGGATTTCGCCTGGGCCTCTTGCTGGCGCAATTCGAAACCACTTCGATCAAACGCTGCGTACTGCAATATCGGGGCGAAGTGGCGGCCAAGAACACGCAGTTGATCACGGCCAGTTTCGCAGCAGGGCTGTTGGCCCACGCGCTGGAGGAGGACATCAACATTGTCAACGCCGAGGTGCTGCTGCGCGAACGTGGAATCGAATTGATTGAGCGGCGGCGCAGCGACATGGGCGCATTCAGTTCTGTCGTAACGGCCGAGGTCGAGACCGACACCTCTTCACACAAGGCGGCCGGCACCGTGTTCGGCGTCGACATGCTGCGGCTAGTACAACTCGACGAGTTCCGTCTCGACGCATATTTGGACGGCGTGCTGATGGTGTTTACGCACCGCGACGTGCCGGGCATTATCGGCACGGTGGGCACGATTTTCGGAGCCCACAAAATCAACATCGCGCAGATGGCGGTCGGACGCGAAACGAAAGGGGGCGAGGCAATCGGCGTCTTGAATTTGGACCAGGCTCCGCCGCAAGCCGCCCTCGACGAGGTCCTTGCCCACCCGGCAATCAACAGCGCCCACGTGATCAAGCTGCCGCCTGCCGGCGAGCGGCCGGCCTGGTTGTCGGGCTAGGAGCGCTAGCGCGCAACCAGCTCACGAGTTTCGTGATCGACTTTGCCGGCCGGAAGACAGGCGGCCACGAAGTCGCGCATGAGCCACCATATCATGCGCGGATTGCCGCGCAACCGGGACAGGGCGTAGGGCAAATAGGACTTGCCGTAGGGCACATAAACGTGCACGCCCAAGGCAAGCCGGTCGGCCAGTTGCAGCGATTTGCGCATTGGCAATCCGTAAAGCAACTCCAAGCCACACGATGTTCCGGTCGCGCGCAATCGCTCGACAGCTTGAGCCACCAACGGCACATCGTGGCTGGCCACGGCAACGTGCCGCGCTTGGCCGGCCAAGGCCTCGATCACTCGCAAGAAACCCTCTCGCAGGTCGCATTGGGGATCGCACGGATCGGGCCATTGGCCCTTGACCACGCGCACCACGATGCCGCGTTCGGCAGCCCAGACGGCGTCTTCCACGCTGCGCGCCAACGGCCCGGCAGCGTGTAGCTAAGCTCGGCGCCGTGGTCGAGGAAGTCCTCAACGACCGCACGTGACCGCTCGGCGACGTCGGGACCCAACGCGTCAAAATGAACCCGTACCCTGCGCCGCGCGGCACGCTCGACGACTTCGCCCACCAGCTCCCTGGAGAAGGCCAGCGACGGCACTTTGATCGACAGGTAAGCGTGTTCCTGACCGGCCAGCGCATCGATGCCCGCCAGGTACTCGTTGGCCAATTGCCGCGGCAAATCGTCTGGGCCGTCCCAATAACCCAACGTGACGCCCAGCCCACGCTCCGACAGCTCAGCGGCCACACGCAGCGCGTCCTCCAGCCGCTCGCCGGCCACGTAGCTCCGTGCGGCGCACCGTGCAATCGGGCGTACGCATTTGGATGCGATTCTTCGAGCACTTTCGCGCAGTCGCATTATTTCCTGCTCCATCGGCGAGCCAGGAACGCGGCGCCGTCGGCCAGCAAGGCCGACATGCCGCGGATCCCCAACGGGTAGATCCGAAGCGAGACAAACGGATGCTCGGTTTTGGTCCAGACTTGGGTCCAGGATTCGGAGCGGCCGAGGAATTCGTACGAATTCAATCCGGCCTCGACCGCATAGCGAATCGTATCTCTCATCAAGAGCAGTCCTGGGGAACACTGTGCAAATCGCGCGTCGTAGCCGACTTTGAGCAGCCAGAACCCGCCCCCCTGCTCGACGGCCAGTTGCATGGCAGCCACCCGATCGCCGATTCGCAGAAAGCAGACTCGCAGGATGCCCTCTACGCAGGCCGCCTGCGCGTACTGTCGATAGAATACGGCTCGATGGGCGTCTTGCGCCAACGCCGTGCCGGCTTCCGTCTTCCACGATCTGGCTTCCACGTCGAAGGCCGTATCCAACAACTGCGGTAGCTCGTCGAGATCGGGCGTGTGAATCTCGGTCGTGAGTTGACCCAATTGCTCAGCCTTGCGGCGCACCCGTCGCAAGTCGCTGCGCCGCCCAGCATTCATGCGCTGCTCGGGCTCCAACCAGCTTTCATCGAGCGCGATATAAGGACAGGTCGCCTGCGGCCGCGTAATGACCACGGCCCGGCCCCAATACTTCCGCTTCAGTTTTTTCAAACTGACGGAATCGGCCGCAAGGCGCTCGAAAAACAAGGGCGACCCGTCACGCGCTAGCGCCGCGACCAAACGCTCGAGAGCCCGTGAGTCCGTCCACACCAAATCCATCGGTTCAAACAGCTCGCCGACACCCGCCAGGAACAATCGCGGGACGCCATGCAGGCGTTTCTTGACCAGTGGAGCCAACGCAACCAGCGTCTCTCGTCGGAAGCCGGCCAATACGTGCGGGGTCGCATCAACCGCGAAGGCTGAGAAGCAGGCTCGCGTCCAACTGAATTGGGAAAGTGGATAGTCGATCTGGCGGCCCATCTCGCTCCACGGCTCTCCCAATGCGTCCACTTCATCCAATGATCGGGCCCGTCGGAACCGCAGCGGCTCCGGCCGAGAAGCGGATATGCCGAGTGGAGGGGAACCTAGTGCTGTGGCCATACACTAAGCTAGTCCATTTTTGATCGCCTCGTTCGGCAAACCCGAGTTGCCGGACGTGTCACCGAGCTTAGAACCGGATTAATCGTCACAGGCGATCACCGCTTCCAAACATTCCCAACTTCCCTGGCCGGAATCGCTTACGAAATCTATCTAGACTGTCGATGGAAGATGTTGAAGGCGGTCGGCGAACCTGCTGCCCACTCTTGCGTAGCTCCTATTAAGCGAACGTTCCCCCCAATTTGTTGCGAAAGTTTGGCATGTCAGCTGAAGCGAGCGGGTTGGACTCCGTGATTCTGTCGGCCATTGAACGGAACCCCTACTTGAAGAGGCGCAAGCTTCGGTTCGAGACCCAAGACGGGCGGGTGGTGCTGCGGGGCACCGTGAGTTCTTACTACCACAAGCAGATGGCACAGGAAGTTCTGCGCCGCTTGGAGGGTGTCGACGCGATTGAAAACCACCTAGAAGTCAAGTGGGCGCTGTGAAGGTTGTGGCGGACTCTTCGCACACCCCGACAGCTCGCCTTCGTCGCTTTGGTGGCGCTTTGCGTCTCGATCTCAAAGTTTCCTTACCGCGGCTTTCCCGGCGACGCCTGGCCCATGACCGCTTCCTCGCGATCGCGATAGTGCGGAAAATGACCTGCCAGGCCGAAGTTGTGCAGCAATTCCTTATTGCTCGGCGATAGACCGCAGATCCGCATCACGCCGTCGTGGCTCTGGATGCGCTTGTGCAGCCACTCGATCTGATCGATCAAGCTTTTGTCAAGGCGAACGATATCGCCCATTTCCAACACCAGCCGATGGGTCATACTCTGTTCGAGCATCGACCAGACTTGCTCCGCCAACGAGGGTGACGCGGTGGCGACGCCACCTGGCGGATGGGGACGAACGAAGAGCCAATCGGGCCCCCGTTCCACTTCAAGATCCCATCCTTGCGCAGAAGACTTGAACCATGGAATCGCTCCGTGAGTTCCAGAGGGGCCGCCTAAACACGAAGATCTTTTCGAGCAGCGCGCTTCGAGAAATGAGCGCGCAATCGCATCTTACTCCACCGGAAACGCTTGACAATACCCCGCGTCGAAATTCGCAGGGCCAGCCCTTGAACCGGCGGGCGAATCGGAGATACTACGCCTCAGGCACTCGATTGCTATCACTTGAAAGGAAGCCAACCATGTCTCGTTCCGGAGCCGTTACGTTCAAGGGCAATCCCATGACTCTGGCCGGCAATGCCGTGGCCAAGGGTCAAAAGGCGCCCGATTTCAAACTGCATAATTTCGAGAAGGGCGCCCTGATCACGGTCACGCCCGCCGACTTGAAGGGCAAGCCGACGTTCATCAGCGTCGTCCCTTCGCTCGACACCCCAGTTTGCCAATTGCAGACCAAGAAGTTCAACGAACAGCTTGCCTCGCTCGGCGACCACGTCAATGCTATCACGGTCAGCCTCGATTTGCCGTTTGCCATGAATCGCTTTTGTGGCGCGGAGAAGATCACGAACATGCGCGCGCTGAGCGACTATCAGGACCGCAGCTTCGGCCAGAACTGGGGCATGCTGATCGAAGAGTTGAAGATTCTGGCCCGAGGCGCATTCGTTCTCGACAAGGAGGGCAAGGTGGTTTACGCCGAACAAGTCAAGGAAGTGGCCGAAGAGCCGAACTACGACGCCGCGATGGCGGCGCTGAAAGGCGTTCTGTAAAAGGGCCCTATAAGCGGCCGCGCGGCACCGTCAGACAGCGTCGCGCGGCCGCTTAGTTTCCGAGTAGCGACTGGATGCCGGCGTGGGCAGCCTGCAGCGCCTCGGGCAGCTTTTCCGGATGTTTGCCGCCGGCCTGGGCCATGTCGGGTTTGCCGCCGCCGCGGCCGCCAACCACTTCGGCCGCCGCGCGAATCCACTCGCCGGCGTTCAAGCCCCGATCCTGCAGATCGCGGCTGATGCCGGCCACCAGCGTGACCTTGCCGTCGGCCGCCGGCTCCCAACAGTACCGCCACCGGGCTGGCGGTCTTGCGCAGTTGATCGATCAATTGCCGCATCACGTTGGCGTCGGCACCCGGTGCCTCGGCGATGACCACTTTGATGCCGCCGTACTGGACCGCGTCAGCCAACAGCGACTCGGCCGTAACGGCCGCCGGCGCGAGGCGCGGCGGTGACTTGCTTTTTCAGGTCGCGCAATTCCTTGACCAGGGCCGCGACGCGGTGCGGCACTTCGTGCGACGGAACGCGCAGCAGCGATGCTGTTTCCAAGAGTGCCGTCTCGTGCCGCCGAACGTGTGCCAGCGCTGCCTTGCCGGTCAGGGCCGTGATGCGGCGCGTGCCGGCCGCCACGCTCTCTTCGCCGATGATCTTGAACAGCCCGACCTGGCCGCTGTTGTCCAGGTGCGTGCCGCCGCAAAGCTCCTTGCTGAAGTCGCCCATCGAGACCATGCGCACGATGTCGGGATACTTCTCGCCGAAGAGCATCATCGCGCCGGTCTTGCGGGCTTCGGCGAGCGGCAGGCTTCGCCACCCGATCTTGGCGCTGCTGGCGAACGCGCTCGTTCACTTCCGCTTCGATCGGCCACGATTTGCTCGGCCGAAACGGCCGAGGGATTGCGTGAAATCGAACCGCAGCCAGTCGCGTCGACCTTCGAGCCTTGCTGCTGGGCGTGCTTGCCCAAGTGCTTTTGCAGGGCGTAGTGCAGGATGTGCGTGGCCGAGTGGGCGCGGCGAATGCCCTGCCGGCGCGCGGCGTCGACGCGGGCCGTGACGTTCGCGCCTTGTTCGATCCTGCCCTGTCGCGAAGATGGCCGCAGGTGCAGCGTGAAATTGGCGTCCTTTTGCGTGTCGATCACCTCGAAGCGGAAGCCCAGGACCGACGATCTCGCCGGTGTCGCCGACCTGGCCGCCCGTCTCGCCGTAGAACGGCGTCTGGTCGAGCACGACGCAGATCGGCTGCTCGTGCCCGACTTCGTCGATCTGCTCGACAAGATCGATCGTGCGCGATGATGCCGACGACCTTCGCGTCGGCACGTGGTGCGTTTCGTAGCCGAGGAACTGCGTGCCGGGCAGGGTCTTTTTCAGCGGCGTCGAGCGGGCTGGTCTTGAACAGTTCCATGCGGCTGGCCGCCGCCGGATTCGATGCCGTGCTGCTCCATCGCGCGATTGAAGCCGTCCCAGTCGAAGGCCAGATTGTGCTCGGCGGCCAGAGTTTCGAACAGCTCGGGCGGAAAGCCGTGGGTTGTGTACATCTCGGCCGCCTCGGCGCCGGAGACCGTGTCGCGACCGGCCGACTTCATCGCGGTCGAACAGCCGCTCGATGCGATCGAGCCCGGCGTCGATCGTGGAGAAGAAATTGCTCTCCTCCTTTTCGAATCACTTGCGACACGCGGGCCGTGGTCTCGCCAAGTTCGGGATATGGGCTGCGCATCATCTCGGCGACCATCGGCACCAGCTGGTGCAGGAACGGCTCGTGGACGCCCATCTGGTGGCCGTCGAGCACGGCGCGGCGCAGCAGCCGCTTGATGACGTACTTCTCCTTGTTCGGGCCCGGGATAGACGTTTTCGTGAATGGCGAACGTGCAGGCCCGCACGTGGTCGGCGATGCGCCGCAGCCGGCGGCCGTTGTCGCTGGCCGGATCGTACTTCACGCCGCACACCTCGCCGGCCGCCTCGACGAGCGGCCGCAGGATGTCGATGTGGAAATTCGTCTCGACACGCCCTGCAGCACCGAGGCCGTGCGCTCCAGGCCCATGCCCGTGTCGATGTTCTTGCTCGGCAGCGGCCGCAGGTTGTTCGGGCGGGTCGCCGACGCGATTGAACTGCGTGAACACGAGGTTCCAAATCTCGACCTCGCTGGTCCTGTCGGGCTTGAAGAAAATCTCGCTGCACGGGCCGCAGACGCCGTCGGGCCCCTGGCTGGGGGCGCTGGCCGGCCAGAAGTTGTCGTCCTCGCCCATCCGCTTGATCCGTTCGGGCGGCAGCTTGATGTCGTCGGCCCAGATGTCGGCCGCCTCGTCGTCGTCGAGATAGACCGAGACCGATGAGCCGGTCGGGGTCGAGGCCGAGCCACTTCTTGTCGGTCAGAAACTCCCAGGCCCAGTTGATCGCCTCGCGCTTGAAGTAATCGCCGAAGCTGAAGTTGCCCAGCATCTCGAAGAACGTGTGGTGATAGGCCGTGCGGCCGACGTTGTCGATGTCGCCGGTGCGCAGGCACTTCTGGCAGGTGGTGGCCCGGGTGAACTCGAGCTTCACCTTGCCCAGGAAGTGGTCCTTGAACTGGTTCATGCCGGCCGGCGTGAACAGCACCGAAGGGTCCCAGCGGGGCACCAGCACGTCGCTGGGCCGGCGGACGCAGCCTTTGGACTCGAAGAAGGCCAGATATTTTTCGCGAAGTTCGTCGGTTTTCATAAATCGATCAGCAGGTCCAGCGCTATCGCGGGCACGTTCCATCCCATGGACACGGACCAAGAAGGCTCCGTTCGGGGAATCCTCGATGGATTGAAGTTCCCCATGATAATCGTTTGACCGTTTGCCGACCAGAGACGGGCGCGGCCGGCGATTTCACACGCCAGGGCAGCGCGGAGTGGCGCCCCGGCACCCGGCGATTCATGCGCGCCAGCAGCGGAAAATGCCTAAGAGATGCACGCGACGCGAGACAGGGATTCGCTTAGCGTCAACTGGCGTCGGGGGCAATGGTGCGCACCGGGCGATCGGCGGCCGGCAAGTTGAGGCGCAACTTGACCGGCCCCTCCTTGTCCGCGACGGCCTCGTGGAAATCCTTGGGCGTGATCACGCGCTTGTTCTCCACGTGGCTGATCATCATGTCGGGTCGCAAGCCCTCGTTCCAGGCGGGACTGTTTGGCTCGACCTCGGTGACGAGCACGGAACCGTCTAAATCAACGCGGCCGTGGTACGTCCAATCGCGGAACTCCTTGGAAGCAGTGACGTAATCGACGCGAACACCACGCCACGCTGGCGGACGCACTGTCACGATCTTCTCGCCACGCACGCAGTATTTCGCCAATTGAACCGGCACAGTGGATACGACCCCGTTGTGGTGGGCCACGGTCAGCCGCACTTCGGCCTCGGGCGGCAGTTTGCCGAGGCTGAGCATCAGTTGATCCGGATCATGCACCGGTTGCTCATTGACTTGCATCACAACGTCGTTGGCCGACAGCCCGCTGCGCTGCGCCGGCGTTCCGTGCACGATGTCCTTGATCAGCACGCCGTGTTTTCCGCTGGCTCTTTCGTCCCAGCTCAAAAGCGCTGGACTAACTCCCAGGAAACCGTACTCGACTTCACGACCTTGTTTGAGCAGCTCAAGCGCCCGGCGAAACGTTTCATCCACCGGCAAGGCAAAGCCCGCCGCTTGTTCGTATCCCAGTACAGCCGACAGCGAAATCGTCAGTCCGACCATCTCGCCTTTGAGATTCACGAGTGCTCCGCCGCTGGTGCCCAAGTTCAACTTGGCGTCGGTTTGAATCAACGTGCCGTTCTGATGCAGCGCGGGCTTGAGTTTGTCCAAACCGGAGGGCGTGGTGCGATCCAACTGCGGACCATCTTTGCGGGCTAAATTGGCTACGATTCCCCAACTGGCGCTGACCTGGCCATCGCGGGCAATGGCATAGGGATTGCCCAAGGTGATGACGATCTGGCCCTTCTTCAACTTCGTCACGTCGCCAAACTTGATCGGAATCAGATCACGGGCGTCAATCGCAAGCACAGCCAAGTCGCTGCGCGGATCGGCCGCCATCACGCGCGCTTTGTAGGTCGCGTGACCGGCGGTGGTAATCCAATAATCGCTGTTCTCTTGCAGAACGTGCTGCGCGGTCAGAACCAGGCCGTTGCCGACCACCACTCCCGTCGCATAGTCATTGGGGATGAAGTCCGGATCGTCCGGCTTTGGCGGCACATTGAATCGAAACTGACCAAATGGATCCGGACGCGAGTCGATCGCGTCCGAGGCACTTTCGTTGCGTTTGACGCGGGCGATAGCCACCACGGATTTTTCGGCCTGCGCGATCGCCTTGACCAGCACATCTTCCAGCGCCACGGCGGCTTGCAGGCCGCTGATTTCCGGTCCGGCCGCCAACAGCGGCGAAACGGTCACCAGCAACACAGTCATCAGCGACACAATAACCAGCGACAATGTCACCAGCGCCGATGAGACGACGCGTCCCAAAGGCAAGCCACAGCGCGTCATGGGGCACCTCAGATTGGTTTGCACAAAAACCGGCGAGGCGCCAGGGAACGAAGGCATCAGAGGACGTCCGGGCGACGGGCCCCGATTTCCTCTCATTCCTCGGCTGGATCGCCGATCGACGCGCTTACGACCGGAGCCACTTCGCCCGCGGCCATGATCTTTTGCCGGAGCTCTTCGACCAGCTCGGGATTCTCTTGCAAATAGGCTCGAGTCTTTTCGCGTCCCTGGCCCAATTGTACCTCACCGTAGCGGAACCAGGCGCCGGAGCGGACGATCAGTTTCTGGGCCATGGCCAGGTCCAGCACGTCCCCTTCGTAGCTGATGCCGTCGGCGTGCATCATGTCGAACTCGGCGACGCGGAACGGAGGGGCGACCTTGTTCTTGACCACCTTGGCCCGCACGCGCTGGCCGACCACCTCCTCGCCCTCCTTGAGCTGGCCGATGCGGCGGACGTCGATGCGGCAGGAGCTGTAGAACTTCAAGCGCCCGGCCGCCGGGCGTGGTCTCGGGGCTGCCGAACATGACGCCGATCTTCTCGCGGATCTGGTTGATGAAGATCACCGAGGTCTTGCTCTTGGAGATCGCGCCGGTCAGCTTGCGCATCGCCTGGCTCATCAGCCGGGCCTGCAGGCCGACGTGCGAGTCGCCGATTTCGCCTTCGAGCTCCTTCTTGGGCACCAGGGCGGCCACCGAGTCGATCACGATCACGTCGACGGCGTTGGACTTGATCAGCATCTCGGTGATGTGCATCGCCTCTTCGCCGCTGCCCGGCTGGCTGACCAGCAGCGTCTCCAGGTCGACGCCCAGCTTCTTGGCCCAACTGGGGTCCGAGCGCGTGCTCGGCGTCGATGAAGGCGGCGATGCCGCCGGCCTTTTGGGCCCGGGCCACGACGTGCAGGGCCAGCGTGGTCTTGCCGCTCGATTCGGGGCCGAAGATCTCGATGACGCGGCCCTTGGGAATGCCCTGGCCGCCCAGGGCGATATCCAACGACAGGCTGCCGGTCGGAATGCCTTCGATCTGCACGGCGGTGCCGATGCCCAGCGGCATGATCGCGCCTTCGCCGAACTGCTTTTCGATCTGCGCCAAGCGTGTTTTTCAGATCAATATTAGATTCGAACACCGAGACTGGATCCTTTGTTTTTTTGGCCGCTTTGCCGGTGCTGGGGGTTTCTTTGGCCATGCGATTGTTGGTTTTCGTGGCGGTGACCATGCGAACGATCCTTATACTTGAAGAACTTTTCCGGCGGCACAACGCAGCTCAGGGACTGCCAGCAAGCCACGGCCACCGCACCAGTGAACGCATGTACATATTATCGACGTTCACCGCGTCCCGCAAGACCCCTTGGAAAAACTTTCCGCAGAGGGCCGGATCATCTTAGCAAACCCATTTCCCGTTTCGCTAGCAGATTTCCGGCCACCGTCCTGCAAAGGCATGGCGCAAACTGCGCACTTTATCGGCGTGGCGGGCCGGCCAAGCCATGGCCAAAGTGGTGGTCCGGCTACCCGCCCTGGAGTTCGGCGTGGCCCAGGGGCTCGTGCGTGGGACCATCGCGACCAAGCTCGCTCGAAAAGATGACGACCTCGTAGACCGTCGAGAGGCCGCTTTCGAAATCGGCGTGCTGCTCGATCAGCTGGCCCAGCTCGTCGCTCCCCTCGGGGCTGCTGCGAACGCGGCCGATCGTCAGATGGGGACGAAAGCGACGGTTTTCGGCGCGATAACCGAGCCTGGCCAACTCACGTTCGATGGCATCGTGCAAATTGACCATCTGCTGGCTCCCCTCACCCACTCCAAGCCAAACGGTTCGCGGACGTCGGGGGTCGGGAAATGCCCCGGCACCGCGGGCCTCGACGTCGAACGGCGACAACGGCTCAACCGCCCGCGCGACGGCTTCGCAAATCTTGGGAATATCGCGCATGTCGACGTCACCAAGGAACTTCAGGGTCCAGTGCATCTGTTCGCGTCCGACCCACTTCACCTTGGCCGGAGTCGTCGAGAGCCTCGCGATCAGTTGGCCCGCTCGGTCCTTGACCTCGGAGGGAATTTCGACTGCCACGAAGGTACGCACAACGTCTTTCATGCTCGGACTGCGCGTCGACGCGTAGTGCAGCTATGATTGGGCCGAAAGAAGAGTCTCAAAAACTAGAACGACAGCATCCGCCGATAGGCCTTCATTCGTTCTTCCAAGTCGGGCCGGGCGATCTGTTTCATCCGGTCGAGACTGAAATCCTCCACATTGAAACTGGCCACCACGATGCCGTAGGCCATTGCCTGCTTGAGCGTTTGGGGACTCGAGTTTCCCTGCTGCGACAGGTAGCCCATCATGCCGCCGGCAAAACTGTCGCCCGCGCCGGTCGGATCGACGACCCGGGGCGTGGGATAGGCGGGCATCACGTAGGTTTCGTCCTTGCTGAAGAACATTGCTCCGTGCTCCCCCTTCTTTATGACCACGAACTTGGGCCCCATCTCGCGCACTTTATGGCCGGCACGGACCAGGTTTTCGTCGCCAGTGAGCAGCCTGGCTTCGCTGTCGTTGAGGACCAGGCCATCGATTCTCCGCAGCATTTGGCCCAGCTCGTCGCGCTGCATGTTGATCCACAGGTCCATCGTGTCGGCCACTTTGAGCGCGGCGTTGGGCAACTGGTCCAGGACTTTCATCTGGGTGATGGGCGAGCCGTTGGCCAGGAACAGGTATTGGCACTGGCGATATTCGGCCGGCAGCACCGGGTCGAATTTTTCGAAGACGTTCAGATGGATTTCCAGCGTCTCGCGGTCGTTCATGTTGGGCATGTACTTGCCGCGCCAGCGAAACGTCTTGGCTCCCGGCACGACCTGCAAGCCCGAGGTGTCGATGCCCTGGTTGGCCAGCAGTCGGGTGTGCTCGTCCGGCCAATCCTCGCCCACCACGCCCACCAGATGAACTTTGGAAAAGTAGCTGGCGGCGTAGGAGAAGAAGACCGCCGAACCTCCGAGCACGTTATCACGCCGCTCGGTGGGAGTTTCCACACTGTCGAAAGCAACCGAGCCGACAACCAAAAGCGACATGCGACGGGGCCTCTTTACGGACGGAGACGGTATCAAGGGACCGAACTGGGTGAGCCAACGATTATCTCTCCACGGCCGCAAAGTCGCAAGCGAATGGAGCGTCTCGCGGTGGACAAGTCATGGGCCGCGTCGCGGTCAAGCGCGCGTCCGATGCAAAGTCTCGCTCATTGCCCGAGCCGGCCGCGGGTGTTAAGATTTGCGGTTTTCTCCCCAACGGTCGGGCCCATCATTCCGCGCGCCCGGCGAACCGAATTCGGTCGAGCGGCAACGAACATGGCACAAGCGCGCAACATGGTGGTCGCCCAAAGCGGCGGGCCCAGCCCGGTCATCAACAACAGCCTGCGCGGCATCATCGAGACGGCCCGCGAGCTGACCGAGATCGGCACGGTCTACGGCGCCCGGCACGGCATCGAAGGCGTGCTGAAGGAAGAGCTGCTCGATCTGACCGGCCCAGACGGCCGAGGAAGTGTCGCTGCTGCGGTTCACGCCGGCGGCCGGCTCGATCGGCACCTGCCGCTACAAGCTGCGGCCCAATCAGAGCGAAGATTTCGATCGCGTGATCGAAGTTTTCAAGGCCCACGACGTCGGCTATTTCCTCTACATCGGCGGCAACGACTCGATGGACACCGCCAACAAGGTCGCCGCAGCTGGCCGCGCGAGCGCGGGCTCGACCTGGTTGGCGTCGGCGTGCCCAAGACGATCGACAACGACGTCGGCGACAGCGAGTTCAAGCTGATCGACCACACGCCCGGCTACGGCTCGGTGGCCAAGTATTGGATGCACATGGTGCAGACGGCCAACGAGGAGAACGACGGCTCGCTCGCCGGCCGATCCGGTGCTGGTGATGCAGGCGATGGGGCGCAAGATCGGCTACATTCCGGCCGCCGCCCGGCTGGCCGACCCGGCCCGCGAGATGCCGCTGCAAATCTATCTGGCCGAGAGCCCTTGCACGCTTGCGCAGCTGGCCGACCAGGTCAACGATCAACTGCGAAAGACCGGGCCGCTGCATGGTCGTGGTCAGCGAAGGATTCGACGTCGGCGACGATCGGCGAGGTGCAGCGACTCGTTCGGCCACACGATGTTCAGCGCCAGCCAGCTGACCGTCGCGCAGGTCGTCGTCAACTACCTGAACCAGGTCGGCCTGGCCGCCAAGGGCGCGGCGCGCGGCAACGTGCCGGGCACCGATCAGCGACACGCGATGGCCTTGGCCTCGACGGTCGACCTGGAAGAAGCCTACGCGAGCGGCCAGATGGCGGCGCATGCTGGCCGCCACGCGGCGAGAGCGGTTTCATGGCGACGATCCTGCGCGAGCCGGGCCCGATCTACAGCGTGCGCTACGACAAGGTGCCGCTGGCCGAAGTGGCCAACAGCGAGCGAACGTTTCCGGCCGCAGTGGATCGCCGCAAGCGGCTACGACGTGACCGACGATTTCGTGCGCTACGCCAAGCCGCTGGTGGGCGAAGACATGCTCACGCTGCCGATGATCGACGGCCGCTTCCGCATGACGCGCTTCAGCCGATTTATGCCGCGCAGAAGTTGTCTGCATATGTGCCGCAAGCCGACCGCAACCCCTGAGTTGCTCGCAACGAGGCGTCCGACAAGCATTGCCCGCTGATGTTCGAAATCACGCCCAAACACGATTTTCTGGTCGGCATCGATTCCGACGGCTGCGCCTTCGACACGATGGAGGTGAAGCACAAGGAGTGCTTCATTCCCAACATCATCAATCACTACGAGCTGCAGCGGTGTCAGCAAGTATGCCCGCGAGGCGGCCGAGTTCGTCAATCTGTATTCGAAGAGCCGGGGCATCAATCGCTTTCCGGCGCTGGTCGAGGCGCTCGAGTGGCTGCGCGAGCGGCCCGAAGTGCAGGCCCGCGGCGTCGAGATTCGAGTTCCGCCGGGCCTGGTCGACGTGGATCGAGCGCGAGACGAAGCTGGCCAATCCGGCGCTCGAAGCGGCGGTCAAGGCCGGAGGCGATCCCGACTTGAAGCAGGCGCTGGCCTGGTCGAAGGCGGTCAACGAGACGATCGAAAAGATCGTCCGCGGCGTGCCGCCCTTTCCGTATGTCCGCGAGTGCCTGGAAAAGTTGCGCGCCCGGGCCGATCTGTTCGTCGTCTCGGCCACGCCCAACGAAGCGCTCGAAGCGCGAATGGGAAGAGCACGACCTGGCCCAATACGTGGTGGCCATCTGCGGCCAGGAGATCGGCACGAAGAAGGAGATCGCTGGCCAACGCCAAGAAATATCCGCCGAAGCACACGCTGATGATCGGCGACGCGCCGGGCGACTATCAGGCGGCGGTGGCCAACGACGCCCTGTTCTTCCCGATCAATCCGGGCGACGAGGAAGCCAGTTGGAAACGGCTGTTCGACGAAGGCATCGATCGCTTTCTCGGCGGCACGTTCGCCGGCGAGTATCAGCGCCAACTGCTGGCCGAGTTCGACGCGTATTTGCCCGAGCGACCGCCGTGGATCAAAACGTGACGCCATATTCGATTCAGGGCCAGTGCGTACGATGTGCTTGACCTACTTTTCAAGCAGGGAATCTCATGAGCCAACTTTGTGACATCGGACTGGTCGGCCTGGCGGTGATGGGCGAGAACCTGGCGCTCAACATCGAAAGCCGCGGCTACCGCATCGCCGTCTTCAATCGCACCACCAGCGAGGTCGACGACTTCATCGGCGGCCGGGCCAAGGGCAAGAACTTCGTCGGCTGCCATTCGCTCGAAGAGCTGGTCGAAGAGCCTGGCCACGCCGCGCAAGGTGATGATGATGGTCAAGGCCGGCCCGGCCGTCGACAGCCTGATCGAGCAATTGCTGCCGCTGCTTTCGCACAGGCGACGTGATCATCGACGGCGGCAACACGCTATTATCCCGACACCGAGCGCCGCACGCAAGTACGTCGAAGCGAAGGGCCTGCTCTACGTCGGCACCGGCGTCTCCGGCGGCGAAGAAGGGGCGCTGCAAGGGCCCGAGCATGATGCCCGGCGGCAGCGCCGGCGGCCTGGCCGCTGGTCAAGCCGATCTTTCAGGCCATCGCCGCCAAGGTCGGGCCGAAGAGCGACATTCCCTGCTGCGAATGGGTCGGCCCGCGCGGCGCCGGCCACTACGTCAAGATGGTCCACAACGGCATCGAATACGGCGACATGCAGTTGATCTGCGAAGCCTACTTACATGCTCAAAGCGGGCCTTGGGTCTGACGAACGACGAGCTTGTACGACGTCTTCGACGAGTGGAACCGGGGCGAGCTGGACAGCTACCTGATCGAAATCACGCGCGACATTTTCAGCGTCAAGGATCCCGACACCGGCGGCTACCTGGTCGACGTGATCCTCGACACGGCCGGGGCGAAGGGGACCGGCAAGTGGATGAGCCAATTGGCGCTCGACCTGGGCGTGCCCAGCACGCTGGTGACCGAGGCGGTTTACGCCCGCTGCCTGTCGGCGATGAAGGAAGCGCGCGTGCGGGCCAGCAAAGTGCTGCAGCGGGCCGACGGCCAAGTTCGACGGCGACCGCACAGGAGTTCATCGAAGCCAGTCCGCGCAGGCGCTGTACGCCTCGAAGATTTGCAGCTACGCCCAGGGCTTCGTGCAGATGCAGGCGGCGGCCAACGAGCACGACTGGCCGCTCGAATTACGGCGACATCGCGCTGTTGTGGCGCGGCGGCTGCATCATTCGGGCCGCGTTCCTGGATCGCATCAAGGAAGCGTTCGACGCCGACCCGAAGCTGGAAAACCTGCTGCTGGCCCCGTACTTCACCGAGGCGGTCGAGAAGGCGCAGACGGCCTGGCGGCACGTGGTCGTGCACGGCCGTGCAGCTGGGCATTCCGGTGCCGGCCTTCGCCGCGGCGCTGGCCTACTACGACGGCTATCGCTCGCGAGCGGCTGCCGGCCAACCTGCTGCAAGCCCAGCGCGATTATTTCGGCGCCCACACCTACCAGCGCGTCGACAAGCCCGGCGTGTTCCACAGCGACTGGCTGCGGATGCGGAAGGAACCGGGGAACGGATGAAGGCGGTAGGATGAAGGATGAAAACGGAAGAATCACTGAGAATGACTGTCACGCAATAGCCTGAGCTGCCCTGATGGCGAACGACTACTTGGAGCAATTGTTTGGGCTCTCGGGCCAGGTGGCCGTGGTGATCGGCGGCACCGGCGTGTTGGGCGGGGCGTTGTGCGACGGGCTGGCCCGGGCCGGGGCGACCGTCGTCGTGGCCGGCAGGCAGTCGAACGCGCGGCCAGGCCCGCGTCGAGCACATCCAGAAGCTTGGCGGCCAGGCGACGTTTACGCCGGCCGACGTCGAGCGGCGCGACTCGCTCGAAGCGCTGCTGGCCGCCACGCTTGTCGCAATTCGGCCGGGTCGACATGCTGGTCAACTGCGCCGGCGTCAACTCGGCCAGCGCTTATCTCGACGTGACCGACGAGGACTGGCAACGGGTGCATCGACGTCAACCTGCGCGGCACGCACTGGGGTTGCCAGATTTTCGGCGCGCACATGGCCGCATCCGGCGGCGGCGCGATTTTGAACATCGGCAGCGTCACGGCCGACACGCCGCTGTCGCGCGTGTTCGCCTACAGCGCCTCGAAGGCGGCCGTGGTGAACCTGACGCAGAACGTTGCCCGCGAGTTGGCGCCGCACGACGTTCGCGTCAACGCCCTGTGCCCCGGCTTCTTCCCCGCCGAGCAGAACCGCAAGATTCTGGACGAGAAGCGGATCGCCAGCATCATGTCGCAGACGCCGATGGCCCGCTTCGGCGAGCCCGAGGAATTGATCGGCGCGGCGCTGTTGCTGCTCTCGCAGAAGGCCGGCAGCTTCATCACCGGCGCCGCATTCTACGTCGACGGCGGATTCACGGCGATGCGGTTTTAGAACTGTTCGCGAACCGTCTTGGAGAAGGGGACAGTCCCATTTTGCTCCGAAGACTTGGCAAAATCGGGACAGTCCCCGACGGTTCGCGAATAGTTCTTAGGGCATCACAGCGGCGTAACGATTTCCAGCAGTTCCACCGCCGGTTCGCCGTCGCAGTGGATGACCGCGGTGCGACCGTAAGTGATTTGGCCGGTCTCCAGATTAAACAGTTTTCGCAGATCTTCGCCGGGCGTCACTTTCCAGAGCTTGGTCAGGTGCACGTCTCGGTGCACATTGTGCTGAATCAGGATGCGCCCCAGCGGCGTCGACTGGCTCTCGACTTCGCGGCGCACCTCGGCACTGACGCTTGCAAAGTCGAGCCGCATGATGCCGAATTGCACCACCACGCCGTCGCTCTGCCGCGCCAGCAAGATCTTCCGTGCGTAATGCCGGCCGGTCAATTGCGAGTCGAGCACCCGCACGTCCACCGGGCCGTTGTGAAACCGCTCGACCGTGACCGTCATGTGGCTGTCGTGCGCCAACAACATGCGGTAATCGCGGGACAGGTCGTGCGAATCGACTTCCTGGAAATGGCCCAACTCCTCGGGCCGCCGATAGAACAGCGCCACCAAGGTATCGAGGTCGGGGGTAACGGCGTGCGCGTCGCTCACGGTCGGGACATTCGTTCCAAAAGGCAAGGCGGGGTAGTCAAATTATAGTCCGCGCCGGGCAGATTTCAGGCGGTGGGATCGCTTAGGCGGGGCGGCGGTATTTGCCTGGACCGGCACATGGTCCACGGGTGCAATCGCCAAGGTGAGACTCTCTCTCATGCTCTGCTGGAATGAACGATCGCGGTGGGCTCGGGTTGGGGCAACAGCCGCCGGGCTGCCTGGCCGAGCGCGGCGACGGTCGCAATCAGCGGATACAATTTCTCATAGTACCACAACTTGCCAAAGCAGAGGCCGATCGGCGAACTTTCCTGATGCCGGTTGGCCTCGACCGCGTCGATGAGCCACTTAAGGCCTTGCCCCGCAGCGGCTTCGTGCGCCGAAGTCTGGCCGCACGTCAGCAGAGCCTCGGTCGCCAGCGCCGTTTCTTCCACGCTCTGCTGCCGCTGGGCCGTGGGCAAATCGGCGCCGACGTCGCCGCCCCAACTCCCGTCGCCGTGTTTCATCGTCAGCAGCCAATCGAGCGCCGCACGAGCCGGCGGGCTGTCCAGCCGATTCAACTCGCGATACGCAGCCAAGACCTTGGCCGTGCCGTATATTGGATTGCCTTCGTCGCTCCAATGCTGGTTGCCGAACCACAGCGGCAGCCAATAGCCATCGGCATGTTGCCGAGCGCTCAAGTGGCGAAAGCCTCGCTCGATGGCCGCGCCGATTCGCTCGTCCAGTTCGCCGCGCACTTCGAGCGAATTCGCCGACACTTTGACTAGTCGCGTGCGCCAGGCGGCCAGTGCTCGCAGCGCGTGGGCCGTCAGATCGGATCCGCTGCGGTCAAAAGGAAGTTTTCCCGATCCGCGGCAGAACGTCGGCCAACCGCCGTCGGAATTTTGCAAGTCGAGGAGCCACTTCACGCCGGCAGCCGCGGCAGCTTCAATTTTTTGCGGTTCGGCCGGCTCGGTCTTCGACCATGCAGCCAATGCCAGCAGGGCGCCGGAAGTATCGTCGGCGTCGGGCACGCCGCCGGTGCGATCGGTCCAGGCCCAGCCGCCTGGCTCGGCGCCGGCGCCCGGATGCGTCTCGCGACGCTGGCAGGCCAGCACCCAATCGAGACAGCTCAACTCCCGCAGATCCTCGCCCGCCGCCGCCAGCGCGTTGACCGCCAAAGTCGTGTTCCAGGTGGCCCGATTGGTGTCAACCGGCCAACTTCCATCCGGGCGCACCGACGCCAGTAGAAACTCGACCCCCTTGCGGACCACCGGATGGTCGACACGGCCCATGCCGGCCAGGCTCATGACGACCAAGCTGGTTAGCGGCGCGGCCTCTAAAAATCCGCCGCTTTCCGGCTGCAGCGACGTGAGCAATTGCAGACTCTTGTCGACCGCGGCCCGCCTCAACAGCCACGTAATCGGGTTCCACGGCTTGCGGTGAAAGTAACGCGACTGGCCGATCGCGACCAGCGCCGGTATCGCCTGATTGGCCACCGGCAACCGCAACCACTTCCAGGCCCGGCGCGGAAGGCCCGCCCATTCAAACGGCAAGGCCGGCACTTTGCGCCACGGAATCAAGCCGGACAGCGCGCTGTTGGCAAGAATGGGCACCGCAAAGGTCTTGTCGCGACCAAAGCGGCGTCGCAAGCCGCGCACTCCACCGGCAGCCTTGATGTAGGCGTCGGCCCGTTCGAGCAGGCCTGGGTGATCGGCCGGCACCGCGGTGAGCGCAAAAGCGGCCCGCACCGACATCGTGGCAGCGATGTTCGAAAGACTCTTGTCGGTGTCGCCCCAGCCGCCGTCGGGGTTTTGATGTTTGGCCAGCCAGCGCACGCTCATCATGATCAGCTCGCTGAGGCGGGATTCGCGTTTTTCGTCGGCAAATCGTCCGGCAACGGTCGGCGCGTGGCGCTCGACCAAGGCCAAGGCACTGATCGCGGTGGCGGTGGCAAGCGGAGAACTGGACAATTCGCCGATCCAGTGTCCCGCGGCTACGCATTCTGCGAGCAAATCGCAGCGGGCCGTCTCGTAAGCGGCCGAAAGTCGATCGGGATCGACCATGGATTCTTCGAGCCTCGGGATATCAATGGGCTCCGCAATCGAATGACCGAGCGGGCAAAGCTGCGTTTGAATCACGCCGCTGCGCCGCGCGGCGATTTTCGGCGAGCCGCGAACAGATCAAAGTGTAAATAGGCGACGGCAAGCTGTCGATAGTCACTGCCGGCCAGGCGCGGCGGGAATCCGGGGAGGACCTGCCGAACGCTGCGCAAAGTGGCGTCGCGGCGGCAGATAGCGAGTCGCTCAATCGATCGATTGGCTTTGCATCTCGGTTTTGTAGATTTCGAAACCGCGGGCGAGGTAGTTCGACAGGGCCCGCGGATGATCGAGCGTGCAGGTGTGCAGCCACACGCGGGGCGGTTCGAGCCGCCAGGCCCGCTCGACGGCTTCGCTGAGCAGAACGCCGCCCAGGCCCCGTCCGACGAACGCGGGCAGCAGACCGAAATAGGCAATCTCGACGCCAGTCGTGGGCTGGTGGTCCAGTTCGAAATATCCGACCGGCTCGCCGTCGATGTAACCGATCCACGTTGCCAGGCCAGGCTGATCGATGTAGGCCTGCCAGCGATCATCGTTCCACTTCAAGCGGTCGAGCCAATACCAACCGGCGCCGACCGAACGATAGAATTCGCGGTTGATTTCGATGGAACGATCCGCACGCCGGAGTTCCCAGCCGTCGACCGTGCGCTTGCCCCGTCGCAGCCGCGACGGGTGGAGCATTTCCAGATAGTACGTGGTAACGTCGACCGTGGGCATGTGGCGATCGATCGGAGCAGGTTGTCAACGCGCGATTCGCTTCCACGCAAAGTAAATTCACCGCCTACGTATACCGCACTCCACGATGCTCCGGCTCGAAGAAGGCCGGCAGCAGGGCATCGACGCGCAGCAGGCCGGCGCGGGTCAGCGTGACTTGACGCCGTCGAAGCTCAAATAGCCCTCGTCGACGAATTGCTGCCACGCGTCGCGCCAGTCGTCGATGATGTCGACGCCGAACTTGTCGCGGAAGTAGCCGGCGTCGAGGCGGCCCGTTTTGAGCTGCAAGATCATTTCGCGGACCAGCAACTGATGCGGCGTCGGTTTCAGGCCGCGAGCCAGCGGCAGCTCGCCGCGCTCGAGCGCGCCGACATAGCCGGCCCACTCGGCCTCGTTCTGATAGTGGACGCCCGAGACGTGGCCGAAGCTGGCCACGCCGGTGGCCAGCAGATCGGTGCCGTGCCACAGGTTGTCGCGGTAGCTGAAATTCACTTTGTTCTTGTCCTTGACCAGCGTGTAGGCGCTCGAGACGGCGTAGCCGGCGGCGACAGAGTTCGTCGAAGGCGTAATCGACCCAGGCCCGCTTGGTCGGCCAGTCGGCCACCGGCGTTTCGACGTGGTTGCCGAGCATGTCCTTCGAGTAGACCGTGTTGAACGGCAGCTCCATCTGATAGATCGTCACGCTGTCGGGCGCCAGCTCGATGGTGCGGCGGACGGTGTCGTGCCAGTTGTCCCACGTTTCGCCGACCATGCCGGAGATCAGGTCGATGTTGACGTTCGGGAAAGCCGGCCGCACGGATCCAATCCCACGATTTGTAGACTTCGGCCGAGAGATGGGCCCGGCCGTTTTCTTCGAGCACGGCGTCGCCGAAATTCTCGACGCCCAGGCTGAGCCGCGTGACGCCCAGCTCGCGCAGCGTTTTGACCTTGGGCTCGCGAGAGCGTGCCGGGCTCGCACTCGAAGGTGACTTCCTCGGCGTGGTCCCAGTTGATGTTGGCCCGCAGGCGATCGACCAGCGACGTCAGTTGCTTGGCGCTCAGGAACGAGGGCGTGCCGCCGCCGAAGTAGACGAAGCGAAACGGCCGGCCGCCCATCACGCGGCAAGCGGCTGACCAGCTCGATCTCGCGCGACAGGGCCGCGACGTAGGTCTCGACGTCGCTGGCGTTCTTGTCGGTGTAGACGCGGAAGTAGCAGAACTTGCAGCGCTTGCGGCAGAAGGGAATGTGCAGATACAGGCCCAGCGGCGCCGGCTCGACTTGGCCGGGGGCGACTCAGCGGCGGCGCAGTTGAGCGCAGCGCGCACGTCGTCGAGCCCGGCCGGCGACCACTGCGAAAACGGCGGATAGTTGGCGATGAAGTAGCTGCCGACTTCGGTCTTGGTCGTCTCGGTGGCCATGATAGGCGCTGACTCGTGATGAACTCGATGCCACGCGGCCGCTTGCGTCAACGCGGCTTGGCACCAAAACAGTATAACGTGCCGTCGGTGTTGCCGATCACCAGCCGATCGGCGGCCACGGCCGGCGAGGCGACGAAATCGCCCCCGGCTTCATATTCCCACACCTTTTTGCCGCTCTTGGAATCCAGCGCGTACAAGCGGCCGTCGGACGCGCCGACGAACGCTCGCGATGCCGACCACCACCGGCGACGAATCGACGCGCGCCCGCGTGGCGAATTTCCACAATTCGTGGCCATTGGCCGGATCGAGCGCGTAGATCTGCTTGTCGCGGCCGCCGAAGATCACGGCCGCCGGCGTGATCGCCGCGGACGAGCGAAACGGCATGTTGCGCGGCGACTTCACCTGCCAGGCGATCTCGGCCTTTTTCCAGTCGATCGCGAAGAAGCTCGAACCCTCGGTGCCGAAGAACACCCGATCGCCACCGACGCCGGGCGTCGAGCCGGTTGGGGCGTCGATCTCGACGGTGCTGATCGCTTCGCCTTTTTCCAAATCGATGATGTGCAGCTTGCCGTCGCAGCCGGCCAGAAACGCCCGGCCCTCGACGACCGTGGGCGAGCAGCGAATCTGGTCGCCGATGGTGTGCTTCCAGACGAGCTTGCCGGTGGCCTGTTCGAGGCAGTAGAGCGTGGCGTCTTGCGAGCCGAACAGGACTTTGTCTTTGTAGAAGTTGGCGCCCGAGTCGATCTCGCCGCCGGCCTCGTAACCCCACAGCGGCTTGCCGGTGGCAGCCTCGATGCAATAGAACTTCCCGTCGGCGTCGCCTGCGAATACGCGGCCGTCGGCCACAGCGGCCGGGGCGCTGAAGCCCAGCTCGGTGTGAAACTTCCACTTTTCTTTGCCGTCGGCCAGCGACAGGGCGTACAAGTTGCCGTCCAGGCAGCCGGCAAACACGATGCCGTCGGCGATCGCCACCGTGGCCTCGAAACCGTGCTGTTGGGACTCGAACTTCCAAAGCACTTCGGGACGATCCGCGAGCGAACTATGCGCAATGCCGGTGGCCAGCGAGTCGCCGCGAAACACGGGCCATGTTGTAGCGCCGGTGCGCTGTCGGCGGCCTTGGTCGACGCGCGCCATCGGCCAGCACGGTCCGCTCGGATGAGGAGCAACCCGCCACGAGCAGGCAGGCGAGCGCCATACTAGCCCGAAGCGCAAGCGAGGGACGCTAGACGAAGAACCCTCGCTTGCGCGTCGGGTTAGTGTGGGGAATTCCCTGGGTGGCACCGACAACTTGTTGTCGGTGTTGCGTTGCAACGCGAGGGGATTCAGGAAGGCAGCGTAATTCATGCGCGCTCTTGTCCCTTCGGGACCCAGACAACAAGTTGTCTGGGCCACCCACGCAGCACCGAGAGGCGTTTGTCCGTTTTGTTTGCCATCGCGGGTCTTCCCATTGGGGCGTGGCTGAATTATCAGAACGCGAGTTGGTACAGCGCCAAGAGCTCTGCCTCTGTTACCCTACGCGGATTGAAGCTGCCGGTCCACTGCTTGGCCGCTTCGGCCGCCAAGTGCGGGCAGTTTGGCTTCTTCGACTCCACAGTCGGACAGTCGGCTGGGCAGGCCGGCCTGGAGGGCCATCTGCGAGACGAAATCGGCCAGTCCTTCGAAGCCGCTGGCCGGGTCGGGAAATCCGTTGGCGCCGCCGGTCCCTTCCAGCAGGTCGCGATACCAATTGCCAAACTCGGCGCCGTTGAAGCGGATCACGTGCGGCAGCATCAGCCCGATCGCCTGGCCGTGCGCGATGCCGATAGCGCGTGGTCAGCGGATTGGCCAGGGCGTGCGTCGCGCCGAGCATCGAGTTTTCGATCGCCAGGCCGGCGAAGCAGGCGCCCAGTTGCATGCCGCTGCGGGCGTCGAGATTCGTCGGGGTCGTCGCAGCACGCGGGCGAAATTTTCGCCCAGCAGCAGCCACGCCTCGCGGCTGAATGCCAGCGACACGGGATTGCGCACCTTGGTGACGTAGGTTTCCAGCGCGTGGGCGATGGCATCGATGCCGGTCAGCGCCGTGACGCGCGGCGGCTGCGTGACCGTGAGCTCGGGATCGAGCAGCGCGACGCGGAAGGAGGCCTTCTTGTCGCCGCAGGCCATTTTGACGTGCGTCTTGGCGTCGGAGATCAGCGCGAACGATTGCGTTTCGCTGCCGGTGCCGGCGGTGGTCGGCACGGCGATCATCGGCAGCATCGGCGCGCGTGGCCTTGCCGACGCCCCAATAGTCCTGCATCCGCCCGCCGTTGGTGTAGAGGAAATTGATTCCCTTGGCGCAATCCATCGAGCTGCCGCCGCCGAGGCCGACGATCAACTCGGGATCGTGTCGCTTGGCGACGGCCAGGCCGGCCTCGACGTGGTCGGTCGTCGGGTTCTCGTCGACGCCGTCGAACAAGTTGCGTTTCGATGCCGGCCGCTCGCAGCGACGTCGATGCCCCGCGCGGCGTGGCCGGCCGCGACGATGCCCGGATCGCTGACCACCAGCGCCCGCCGCGCCCCCAGCTCGCCGGCCAACTCGCCCAGCGACTCGACCTTGCCCGGGCCGAAGACAATCCGCGTGCGAGGCTGATAGTCGAAAGGAATCATGCAGGCAGCTCGGCGGGAGATCGGCGGATGATGCGGAGACGAGGTCACGATCACTCTGACGAGAGTCAGAGTGACAGAATGCGAGTTCGTAGTGCGACAATTGCACGTTCGCTCACCGCGTCTCGTGCGTTGGACACTCTGCCGGCGGCAGTCGGCAGCGCGCATCTACGGTTCATTCTACTCTACCGTGCCAGCGCCAGCCGTTCCTTGGGCAACTGGTAGGCCCGGGCGCGGAACAGGAAATCGACGATGTTGCCTTCGTGCGGCTGCAGCCAGTTGAGCTTGATCGTGGGGATCGGGCCGATGTTCAGCCGGTCGATGTGCGTGGCGTCGGTCAGCTGCGCGCTGGAAGGCCGGCGTCTTCGGTGATCGCCGTGCAGACCAGCGTCGGGCCGATCGATTCGAGCATCTTCTCCTGCGGGCATTCGACCACGGTGGCGAACGGGAACATGTATTCCTTCTTGGCGATCGCGCTGTCGGGCGACTCGCAGTGGACGACCGTCGGCCGCAGGTAGGCGCAGCGCTCCATCTCGACCAGCCGCGGGCCGTACTTGCGCGGTCATGTCGGTCGACGCCCGCTTCGTTCAGGTCGGCTTCGATCGCTTTCCAGATCGCCGGCGGCCGCGCCGGGGACGGTGAACGCGGCCAGGCCGGCCTTGGGATCTTCCGGCGGCAGCGGCCGGCGATCGGGCCCGAGCTGCTCGGCGAGCGCCTGCGGCGATTTCCTTGGTGTGCCGCGAGGCCCAGATGCCCGAGCAGTTGATGCAGCCGCGGCCGCTGTTGAGATAAATGCTGTCGACCATCAGGTCGAGTACTTCTCCCAGTCGTCGACCACGTCGTCGCCCAGCAGGATCTTGCTGAAGCCGGGGCCGTGGGCCTGCACCTTGGGATTGCCCTTGTAGCGCTCGACCGTCGCCGTGCCGCCGAAGATCATGCTGCGGTCGCAGTTGGCCAGCACGGCCGCGCCGACGTCGCCGCCGCCGGGATAGATCGAGATCGCCTCGGGCGGAATGCCGGCCTGCGGTGAAGGCGGCCGTCATGCGGTACGGCGTCCACGGCTCCTGCGGGCCGGGCTTGAGCACCAGGCCGATCTGCATCGGAATGACCGGCAGCCACAGCGTGTGCACGCCGGGCGAGTTCGACGGCAGCACCAGGCCCAGCGCCGGCGACTGCGCCTGGTAGCTGACCACCACGCCGCGGCTCTCGACGCCGTAGCCGCGCGTCAGGATGTTCAGGTCCAGCCCGCGCGTCAGCGCGTCGAGCATCTGGTCCATGTGCGTGAGCACGAAGTAGTTCTTCTGCCATGTTCGCCTTGCACATGTGCTCGGGCAGGCCGGTCGTGGCCGACTGCATGCGGGCGAACTCGTCGGGCGATTGCGTGCCGTCGCCCATCGGCAGCGTGGCGTTGAGATAGAGCTCGCCGGCCTTCTTGACGCGCTCGATCAGCTCGTCGCAGGGAATCGATCGCAGCGCGTCGCGGGCCTTGCTGGCCTTGCGCATGTCGCGCTGCAGCAGGCCGCCGTTGGCCTGGCTGACCTTGGCGATCGGCTCGCCGGTGATGAAGTGGACGACCTGGTCGACTTCCAGCGAGTCGTACGGCTTGCCCCAACGCAGGATCGGAATGTTCAGCACGTCGAATTTCTCCAGTTATCGATGTCTTTTTCCGTCTCCCTTCGGGAGAGGGTGGCGAGCGCAGGCGAGCCGGGTGAGGGCGGGTCCCAATTGCGGGGACTGTCAACTTGCAATTCCCCTCACCCTACCCTCTCCCGGAGGCTGCACTTTTGGACGTTAGGCGGCTAGGGAGAGGAAGGTTTTCAACAGTTTTTTGATTCGTGGTGTAATCTGGTGTTTCAGTTCAACGGCCGACAATTCGTTTTGGAAACAGTTTCGTCGCAGGGCGTTGCGCCGGTCGGCGTGGCTCGGGCGGCGCGGCAGGCAGTCCCACGGCGACAGCGATCGGTCGCGAAGTTCCTGGTGGCTTTTGTTCCATGCCCACAATTCCACCAGCGTGTGCATCCACAAGTTCAGATGGTAGCAGGCCACGTTGGTAAACAGGTTGCGGACTTGTTGCTGGCCGGCGCCCCAGACTTCCTTGATGTCGTGGAACACCTGCTCGATCGACGAGCGATCGGCGAAGCACTCCAGAATGCTTTCCACGCTGGCATCGGGATCGGTCGTGAAGAGCGGCTCCCAGCGATCCGGCTCGCGAACGATCACCACGCGAAACACTCCACCCACCACCGGCTAGGTGGCCAAAAATGTTTTGTAGGTTTTGATGACTGGCCGTCCATACAGCACCACTTCGGTTTGCTGCCAACCTTTGCGATGGGCAGCACGCTTGGCCAGCGAGATCGCTTGCGCGCCATATTTGCGCGTTCCGCCGCGATGGCCCTGGGGGCGCGGCGGCGGCAGGGTGCGCAGGCCCGCGTCGCGGCGCAGTCGGCTGACAAACGTCACACCCAGCGGCAAGATTTCTCGCAGCAGGGGCCGATACGCATACGCTCCATCGGCCACGATCCACAGCGGCTTGCCCAGCGGACGGACCACGTTTTCGGCCCATTTCACCAGTTCGGCCGCCATCTCGAGCTTGGTGCGGAACGTCCAGCGGCAACGCGGGTGCAACTTGGGCAGATCCTTGGCTTTGACATACAACAAGGCACGCAACGGCAATCCGATCGTGTGCCACAGCGGATGACGCACGACCCAGGCCAACGTCACCCAAATGTGACCGTAAATAAACTTGTGATCGTCCGGCCCCGAGGTCGGATTGTGATGCAGGCCTGCCCCTTCGACTTTCGGCCCGTAACGCCGGGTGGGCGTGTCGTCCAGCGCCAGCACGATCCGCTCGCCGGTCGGCAGATGCAAAAGCAACAGCTGAAACAACCGCGTGGCCAACGGTTCGATCTTGCGTCCCAGGCTGGCCAGGAAGTAATAATAGTCGTCGAAGTCGTCCAAGATACCTTGAGCACGCAGCCAGGTCGTCACCGTGCGACGCCCCCTGGCCAGCAACAACCCGGCCAGCACGATTGGCAAACGCCACGCCGTACGGCTGTCGAGCACAGGCGTCAACAGTTCCACCCACTCCGACCACTCCTCCGGCAGACGCCGGACACAATACGGATTTCGACCAGCCATCCTTGGCTCTCCGATTCACGGGCGGTACGCCAATACAACACCGTGGTTGGAGAGCCATTTTTATTGCACCCTACGTTATTGACCAAACCCAATTCCCTAATCTGACTTCTCCGAAAGTGCAGCCGGAGGGAGAGGGGATCGGGAACTCGCTCGGTTCACAAACTCAATACACTCCAACGGTCGTGGCTTCGGCGAGTTCGTGGAACGGACGCACGCCGCTGACGCCGTCCCACGGATATTTGATGTACGGCTTTTCGCGCTCGCCTTCGTCGCGTTCCAGGAAGCCGGGCACGAAGAATTCCTTGGTCAGCGTCGTCAGCTTCACGCGGCCGGTCTGGCCGTAGCCGACGATGTTGTCGGAGTCGTTGAAATCGACGACTTCGATCACGGCCCGCGGCTGCGGGGCGTAGTAGCGTGATCTTGTAGTTCTCCGCGGCCGTGACCGGCTTGCTGCAGGCCAGGCCCATCAGCGTGTTGCCGTAGGTCGGCGTCATGTAGACGCCGTCCAGCAACTCCTCGATGGCGAAGCGGGTCCACTGCGGCGTGAACTCGGTGCCGCCGCAGAAGATGCCCGTGATGCCCTGTTCGCGAATCGTCGTGCCGCGTTTTTCGAGTTCCAGCGCCAGCGACTCGAGCAGCTTGGGCGTGGTGAACATGCAGTGGATGTCGTGGCCGGCGCGAAAGAATCGTGATCGCCTGATCGATGCAGTGCTCCTTGTAGGCTTCGAGGTGCTCCATCCAGCCCTTCTTGATCAGCTTGATGACCCAGCGCGGATCGAGGTCGATGCAGAAGCAGATGCCGCCGCGGTACTGGGCCAGGTGCTCGACCGCCAGCCGCAGCCGGCGCGGGCCGGAGGGGCCGAGCATCAGCCAGTTCGGCCCCTGGCGGAAAGTATTCGTCGGGCAGCGTCTCGCTGAACAGCGAGTAGTCGGTGCGAAAATCGTCGATCGCGATGCGGCTCTTGGGAATGCCCGTCGTGCCGCCGGTTTCGAACACGTAGATCGGCTTGTCGGCGAACGCCTTGGGCACCCAGCGCCGCACCGGCCCGCCGCGCAGCCATTCGTCTTCGAACGGCTCGAACTTTTTCAGGTCGTCGAACGTGCGGATTTCCTTGAGCGGATCGAATTTCAGCGTCTTGGCATATTCGAGCCAGAACGGGCAGCCGGTCGACGGATGAAAGTGCCACTGCACGGTTTCGTAGCGTATGGGCGTCCAGCTCGCTCGCGCGCCCGCTTGACGGCCGACTCCAAATCAGCGACGGAAGCCTGCTCCAGTGTGCTCATGAAAACTCCAGAAAAGGTGGGATACGCATCGACGGCCAGCCGGTTGGCCAGGTGGGCATTTGGGGAGGCGCGGCCGAAACACTGAAAATACCCGACCGCGTGGCCGAAAACAACTAGCCGGCACTCTCGCTGACGGGCGCAAGCCGCCTCAGCCATGACGTAATCCGAGCGGCCAGCGTGTCGTGAAGGCCCGTGTAAATGTGGTCGGCGCCGGCGATCACGGCGACTTGCAGCGAATTTTCCGCAGTCGCCAATTTTTCGATTGCCTCGGGCATGTCGCGAAAGGCGAAGTCCCCCTGCACTTCGCTGGAACCATAGGTGACCAGCGTGGGGCACTTCACGCGGTCCAATAGGCGCAGCACGTTGTAGCGCTCCTGGGGTCCGTAGCGATCGATATAGCCGGACGCACTAACGTGGTACGGCAGCGGAAACTTGACCAGTAGCAGCTCATCGCCGCGATCGGCGCGAACGAGCGCTTCGGCCGCGGCATACGTTTGCAGAAAGCCGTCGGCGCGGGACGTCTGGCAGAAGTAGGAATATGACAACCGAGGGGGCGAAATGGCGACCAGGGCCGCGACCTTGGGCTTTGATTCGGCTGCCAAGGTAAAGATCGCTTTGACCGCCCCCAGACTGTGGCCCAGCAGGCCGATGCGGGCAAAGCCGCGCTGCTGAAGCAGGTCGATCCAGGCAGCCACGTCGAACGGCGACTCGTCGACCCGCTCGAAGGCGGCTCCTTGCAGCGACCGCCCCTGCGCCGAGGGGCCGGTGCTGATCAGATCGTGTCCACGCGTGTTGCCGCGCAACACGGCCGCGCCGGTGGCCAGCAGCTTGGGCGCCAAGCCGGCCAACGTCGAGGCCGCGTAGAAGTTGCTGCCGGTGCCGTGCAAGCACAACCAGGCATCGACGGCGGCAGCGCGAGCATTGGCAATGTCAGCTGCGTCGGACGACTTTTTCGACGCCGGCGGCAGTTCGAGCGCGCCGTGCAGGCGCACTCCATCGGCGGCAGCGACTTGGACCAGATCGACAAGCATCGCGCAAAAGCGAGCGAGCGGCCTACGTGTTGGCCGGGTTGGGCGTGCTGCTCAATTGGGCCAGGATCTGCAACACGCCGTTGAGATGCGCCAGCCGCGGTCCAAAGCGATCGACAAACTCATTGAGCATGAATTCGCCGTCCATCAGGGCGTCGGAGTTTTCGTCGATCTCGCGGGTCATGGTGGCCAGGAACTCGATCTGTACCTGACTCAGCGCTTCGGCCGCCGCCCGGCAGCCCTTCGCCAATTCGGGATTCGCCTGCTTCCACTGGTTCAGCTCCACGGTGCGCTGGCGCTGCGCCGCGCCAGTTGGTTGACCAGTTCCTCCAGCAACTCGTTCTGCCGGTCCTGGGCGGCCAGAATGCTGCGCAGCAGCCCGACCTGTTCTTCTGCCGCCTCGTGGGCTTCCCGAGGCCGGCCCAGTTGCGTTCCCGCGGTGATATCGACTTGCGAGAACAAGGCAGATGAGGGATGCGATTCGCGATTCATGCGGGCGACTCCAGAAGGGATAACTCTCCGATCCCTTGATTCTACATGAAGGCCAGACAACTTGCCACTATGAGGGGCAAATTGCTGACACGAATCCGATTGTGTGACATGGGCAATCTGCGAACGATTGCACGCCGCTTGCCGTCGAATTGCTGCGGTTGCAAGCACCCCGCTGGAACCGGTGTGGAAGCTGGGAAGTTGGCAGCGAGATTGCCAGTCTGGCGCACCGGCAATCTGCGGGTGACGCGCCGCCGGCGGCTAGCGCCCTTAAAGTCCCTTACGCGGCGGGCCCGATGCAATAGCGCACGGCGAGATGCCTGCCGCCGAGAAGCCGCGGTGGCGCCGACAACTTGTTGAGGCTGTCCGGGAATTGCCGCATACTAACCCGAAGCGCCAGCGAGGGTCCTTCGTCCCTCGCTGGCGCTTCGGGTTAGTATGGGAACAACAACATACCGCGTAATCTTTTTGCGAATTCCCTGACGGCCTCCAACTTGTTGTCTGGGCCACCCAAGCCGCGCTACACGTTGACTTGCACACCTTTGAAGATGGCCAAGATAGGGGCTGCCGCATGAGCCATGGCGACATCCAGTCGCAAGGAGCGCTGGGATTTCTCACGGTCCTGGAGCACGAACAACTCGGGCTTGTGGGCGGCTACCTGATTCTCAACCCGGCCGGCCGGCCGCTCGAGTTTCACTGCACCGCGCCAGTCAAGCCGAGCCGGGCCCAGCAGATCTTGTTCGGTCCCACGCTGGAGTCGTATTTGTACGGCGAACAAATCGGCCAGACGCTCGTGTCGAAAAGCTCGCTGGAACTGCTGGCCGTGTGCACCGATGTGGAACTGGCACTGTCGGTGCGCGACTACATCGCGCTGCCGGTGGCCCTGGTGCTTGCGGCGGAGAATAGCCCGGCCGTGACGCCGGTTATCGTGTCGCCCGGCGCCGCGTCGACCCAGACGTGGCGCGCTGACGAAGCGCATCGGGCCGGGGCTCACCTGAACCCGTTTACGGTCGGCCGCAATCGGCTGGCGGTGGCCGGCGGTCGCGACGCCGACCGCGATGCGATTGTCGGGCGGCTGGAGAACCTGGCCGGCTTCGACTTGAGCGAGCCGTTCGAACGGATTCGCGAGGCCATCGAAGAAGCGCACAAGGGCGCCCGCACGTAGAACCGATCCGAGAACCGCTGGAGAAGGGGACAGTCCCATTTTGCTCCGAAGACTCCGCAAAATCGGGACAGTCCCCGACGGTTCTCGGATCGGTTCTTAACGCTCCGGGTGAGAAAGCGTGAGCGCCATGCACGATACGCCCAAGCATCCTCTCACCAGCACAGCGCACGACACGGTCGCGATGGCCGTCGATTCCCCGCGCGTGGAGAGCTGGAATCCGCACCTGGCGGTTGCGACCGCGAGCGTCGCCACCTCGATCGTCGCGCGGTCCTTTCCGACCGGCTGGCAAGCGGCCGTGCTGCGGCCTCCCCAGTTGAAACTGTTTAGCGTGCAATTCACCGGCCGAGTCGCCAGCGCCGTCTCGCTGCCGGTCACCGCCACGAAGCTGAAAGTATCCAGCTTTCAGTTTCCGCAGTTGGGCGGTTGGCGAAAGAACACGGCGACTTGCGAGAGCCTGCCCGCCGGCGACGCACCCGGCAATGTGCCGCCTCAAGCCAGCGACGCATCTTCGATGGCTGCCTCGGCGGCTGAGCCCGCTGGCCAACCGCCGGGGCGAACGCGCATCAAGCCGCCGGGCGACGTCATCAAGCTGGAGGATCGGCTGTTTTACGTCTTGCAGCCGTCGCTCGAAACGCTGATCGGCGAGGGCTCGCTGGCGTTTCCCTTTCATCCGTTTCCCTATCAGTTCGAGGGCGTCGCGTTTCTGTATCCGCGCCACGCGGCGATCCTGGCCGACGAGATGGGCCTGGGCAAGACGATGCAGGCCATCACGGCCATGCGGCTGCTGCTGCATGCGCGGCGAAGTTGCGCAGCGTGCTGTTGGTCTGCCCCAAGCCGCTGGTGACCAACTGGCAGCGCGAGTTCGCCAGCTGGGCGCCGCGAGTTGCCGCGTGACGGTGATCGAAGGCGAGCAGGCCCGGCGGCGGTGGCAGTGGCAGCTGAGCGAGGCGCCGGTGAAGATCGCCAACTACGAGCTGCTGCAGCGCGATCGCGAGATGGTGGCCGAATTGGGCCTGCAATTCGACCTGGTCGTGCTCGACGAAGCGCAGCGGATCAAGAATCGCGCGAGCGCGACCAGCCAGTGCGCGCGGGCGATTCCGCGGCGCCGCAGTTGGGCCCTGACCGGCACGCCGGTCGAAAACAGCCCGCAGGACCTGGTGGGCATCTTCGAGTTTCTCGCGCCCGGCTATCTGTCGGACGCCATGAAGCCGCGGCGGATGGGCAAGGCCGCCAGCGACTTACGTGCTGCGGCGCACGAAGGACAAGGTGCTCACCGACCTGCCGCCCAAGATGTTCCGCGAGGCCGAAGTCGAGCTCACGCCCGAGCAGCGCGAGAGCTACCAGCTGGCCGAGGAGGAGGGCGTGCTGCGGCTGACGGAAATGGGGCGAGCAGGCCACGATCCAGCACGTCTTCGAACTGGTGCTGCGGCTGAAGCAGATCTGCAACTTCGACCCGGCCACCGGCGAGAGCTCGAAGCTCGAGCGGCTGGCGGCCGACCTGGACGAAGTCGCCGCCAGCGGTCGCAAGGCGATCATCTTCAGCCAATGGGTTGGCACGCTGGAGACGCTTGCCGAGCGACTGGCCCCGCTTCGGCCCGCTGGAGTATCACGGCCGAGTGCCCAGCGATCAGCGCGACGGCGTGCTCGAACAATTCCGCGACGACCCAACGCGGCACGTGATGCTGATGAGCTACGGCGCGGGCGGCGTCGGCCTGAACCTGCAATTCGCCGACTACGTGTTTCTGTTCGACCGCTGGTGGAACCCGGCCGTCGAGGACCAGGCCATCAATCGGGCCCATCGCATCGGCGTGGCCGGCCCGGTGACCGTCACGCGGTTTCTGACGCTGGACACGATCGAGGAGCGGATCGACCAGATCCTGCGCGAGAAGCGCGAGATCTTCGACACGATCTTCAGCGACGCCGAGCCGACTCGCAACCTGGGCCTGACGCAGCAGGAGATCTTTGGCCTGTTCAAGCTCCGCTGCCCCACGGGCCCCATCGACCTGGCGGCGTGAGGAGATTCGGCCAACCTGCCGTGTCCCCGTGGTTGGCTCACGCCGCGGGATTCTGGCTGGCGAATTGGGCCTCTTCGGTCGAGCCGCTCAAGGCCGTGGTCGACGAGTAGCCGCAGGCGATCGTCTGGGCCACTTCATCGAAGTAGCCGGTTCCCACGAACCGCTGGTGCTTGGTCGCCCGATATCCGCCGCTGGCCTCGCACGCAAACTCGCGCTCTTGCAGGGCCGCATAAGCGGTCATGCCGTTCTGCTTGTAGGACTGCGCCAGCTCGAACATCGACAGGTTCAAGGCGTGGAAACCGGCCAGCGTGATGAACTGGAACTTGTAGCCCATCGCGGCCAATTCGCGTTGGAACCGCGCGATCGTGACTTCGTCGAGCTTTTTCTTCCAGTTGAACGACGGCGAACAATTGTAGGCCAGCAGCTTGCCCGGATACTCGGCGTGGATGGCCTCGGCGAAACGCCGCGCTTCGACGAGGTCGGGCTGCGAGGTTTCGCACCACAGCAGATCGGCGTATGGGGCATAGGACAATCCGCGGTTGATGGCAATATCGAGCCCCCCTTCGATGCGATAGAACCCTTCGGCCGTGCGAGGGCCGGTGAGAAACCGGTGATCGCGGGGGTCGATGTCGCTGGTCAGAAGCTGGGCGCTGTTGGCGTCGGTGCGGGCGATCAAAACCGTCGGCACATGCAGCACGTCGGCGGCCAGTCGGGCGGCGGTCAGGGTGCGGACGAATTGACAGGTCGGCACGAGCACTTTGCCCCCCATGTGCCCGCACTTCTTTTCGCTGGCCAGCTGGTCCTCGAAGTGGACGCCGGCCGCGCCCGCTTCGATCATGCTCTTCATCAGTTCGAAGGCGTTGAGCGGCCCACCGAAGCCGGCCTCGGCGTCGGCCACGATCGGCAAGAAGTAATCGCGCTCGTGCCGACCCTCCATGTGCTGGATCTGGTCGGCGCGGCGCAGGGCGTTGTTCAGCCGCCGCACCACGGCCGGCACGCTGTCGGCCGGATAGAGGCTCTGGTCGGGATACATCTGGCCCGCGTTGTTGGCGTCGGCCGCCACCTGCCAGCCGCTCAAATAAATGGCCTGCAAGCCCGCTTCGGCCATCTGCACGGCCTGATTGCCGGTCAGCGCGCCCAAGGCGGCGACATACGGCTCAAACGAAAGCTGCTTCCACAGCCGCTCGGCGCCGCGGCGGGCCAGCGTGTGTTCGATGTGCAGACTGCCTCGCAGTCGCGCGACTTGCTCGGCCGAGTAGTCGCGACAGACGCCTTCCCAGCGTGGGTCGTCGATCCATTCGGATTCCAGTTCGTGGGTATTGCCGTGGCGAATCATGGCGGTGACCTTTCTAAGACTTTCGATCGAGAAGTGAAGGATGAGAACGACTTCAGAACAACGAGACGTGGAGGCTGATCGGATTTCGGCCTGGCTTCGAGACGATGCAAGTCATTCCAGCAATTCATAGGCTGGCAGCGTCAAGAACTCGACGAATTCATCGGCCGTGCTGACCGTGCGGAACAATTCGGCGGCTTCGTCAAACCGGCTGGCCGCATAAGCGTCCCCTCCGAGCTGTGCTCGCAACGTGTCGAGTTCCGCGCCAGCACGCGCTCGACCAGTTCCACCGTGATCTTGGTGCCGTCGCCAAAGCACCCGCGCGGATGGCGAATCCACTGCCAGATTTGGGCCCGCGATATCTCGGCCGTGGCCGCGTCCTCCATCAGATGGAACAGCGGCACGCAGCCGTTGCCGCGCAGCCATGCTTCGAGATAACGCACGCCGACCGACACGTTGGTCCGCAATCCCTCGGGCGTGATCGTCCCCTGGGGAACCTGCAACAGATCGCGAGCCGTCACCCGGCAATCGGGATTGATCCGCGTGAGCTGGTTCGGCGTGGGCATGTGGAAGTCGAAGACCTCCTTGGCGACGCCGACCAGTCCGGGATGGGCCACCCACGTGCCGTCGTGACCGTCGGCGGCTTCGCGCTGCTTTGTCGGCGCGCACTTTGGCCAAGGCCTGTTCGTTGGCCGCCGGATCGTTCTTGATCGGAATCTGGGCGGCCATGCCCCCCATGGCATGCGCCCCGCGTCGATGGCAAGTGTTGATCAACAGCCGCGAGTAGGAGCGCAGAAAGTGCGTGGTCATCGTCACCTGGCTTCGGTCGGGCAGCACGAAGTCGGGACGATTGCGAAACTTCTTGATGAAGCTGAAGATGTAATCCCAGCGACCGCAGTTCAGGCCGGCCGCATGATTGCGCAGCTCGAATAGGATCTCGTCCATTTCGAACGCGGCCGGAATCGTCTCGATCAGCACCGTGGCCTTGATCGTGCCTTGGGGAATGCCGAGCGCGTTCTGGGCCCACATGAAGACGTCGTTCCACAATCGGGCTTCGAGATGCCTTTCCAGCTTGGGCAGGTAGAAATAGGGGCCGCTTCCCTTGGCCAGCAGCGCCTCGGCGTTGTGAAACAAGAACAGTCCGAAATCGAAGATGCTGGCCGAAATCGGCTCGCCGTCGACCAGCACGTGGCGTCTCGTCGAGGTGCCAGCCGCGGGGCCGCACCAGCAGCGTGGCCGTCTTGGGTTCGAGCATGTAGCACTTGCCGCCGGGTGCGGTGAATTCGATCGTGCCGGCCACCGCGTCGCGCAGGTTCACCTGGCCCTCCGAGCGTGCCTTGCCAGGTGGGCGCGTGGGAATCCTCGAAATCGGCCATGTACGTCCGGGCGCCGAATTGAGCGCATTGATGACCATCTTGCGGTCGACCGGTCCGGTAATTTCGACGCGGCGGTCCTCAAGGTCGGCTGGCACCGGCGCGATCCGCCAATCGGCGGCGCGGATGTCGGCGGTCTCGTCCAGAAAGTCCGGGCAACAAGCCGGCGTCGAATCGCGCTTGGCGCATCTTGCGGGCCACCAGCAGGTCGCGTCGCCGCGCCCGGCTGCGCCGTTCGAGCTCGGCCACGAAGTCGCAGGGCGGGCCGCGTGACGATATGCGTCGCCTCGCTGGGCGTCGCCGCCAGCAGTTCAATTCCGCCCGATCGAATGGCCGTTCGCGTCGCGTACATCGAGCACCTCGGTGGTCAACGGAAGACGTCTGGATTTCAAGGCGGCGTTTCCGGCGGAAGTTGTCCGCGAGTTCGGCCCTCTTGGTGAGAGTAGAGTAGCGACGCCGTCAAGAATTGAATACACTAATCCTTTCAATATATAATATTGACACCATCAATTGTATGATTAGTATTGTGTAGCGCTATGATGAATGCGAGTGCCGCCGAAACGCGACATCCAGTGCGCCACTGCTGGCTTGCCCAGCAGTGGCACACAAACAATTCCGCCCGAGCTGAAAACAGCATGTCGACAGGCGGTGGCACGTTGATGCTCGCTTGTTTCCTTCCACGGAGCTCGTGCCATGCCCAGCGCCAGGTGCCCAGTATTACAAGCAAAATCGCATGCAGCAGCTGCGCGGCTTCTGTTATGCCGCTCAGTCGGGCAGCATCTCGAAAGCGGCGGAGCGGCTGTTCTTGAGCCAGCCCAGCGTTTCGTTGCAGATGCAGGCGCTCGAGCGCGAGTTGAAGTGCGTGCTGTTCGAGCGTCGCGGACCGCGGATCGTGCTGACGCCCGACGGCAAAACGCTGTACGAGTTGGCATTGCCGCTGGTCGAGCAGATCGAGGCCCTGGCCGACACGTTTGCCGCCCGGCGCGGCGGCGTCGAGTCCGGCCGGCTCGACATCGCCGCCGGCGAATCGACGACCCTCTACCTGCTGCCGCAATTCGTCCAGCGCTACGCCGAGCTCTATCCCGGCGTCGAGCTGAAGCTGCACAACGTCACGGGCCGTGACGGTCTGGCCATGGTCCGCGCCGACGAAGCCGACTTCGCCGTCGGCTCGATGCTCGAAATGCGCGACGACATCGAGTATCACCCGATGTTCACCTACGACCCGATGTTGATCGTGGACGTCGATCATCCGCTGGCCGACGGAAGCGCGTGACGTTGGAAGACGTGGCCCAATATCCCCTGATCCTGCCGCCCAGCCACCTCACGACGTGGCGCGTGGTGGACTATGCATTCGCCCAGCGCAAATTGAAGTATCGGGTGAAGATGGAAGCCGGCGGCTGGGAAGTGATCAAGAAGTACGTGGCGCTGGGCATGGGCGTGTCGATCGTCACCAGCATCTGCCTCTCGGGCGACGAACCGAATCTGGTCGCCATCGGACTGTCGCGCTACTTTCCCAAGCGGACTTATGGGCTGGTGATACGCAAAGGCAAGTTTCTGTCCGCCGCGGCCCAACGTTTCGTCGACCTGATGCGCGCGTCGATGAAAGGCAAGAAACCCGTGACCGCGGTCGCCAGCCCGAATCAACTGTTCGGGTTTTACGGGCCGATGGAAGGTCATGCCGAGGACGCCAAGAAGCCGAAGGGTAGAAAACGGTAGCCGACCGCCGGCCGCGAGTAGTGGTTAGTGGTTGGGAGTTTGAGCAACCGTGTTCGGTTCCGCGTCTCGGAAACGACAAAAATTTGCAGGTGGAGCCCCCGAAGGCATTCAAGCGGAACCGTCGATCAAACTACTCTGCGAAAAGCGGTCCCCTTCTTCGTCAACCCATCTCCTTCTTCGTCTCGGTGTTCTCTGTGACCCTGTGGCTAAATTTTTTTTTCTTCGTCTCCGACAGCCAGGGCGAAAAAGCCCGGCGCACAGCGCGACGTTGAATCGCGATTGCGACTTAAAAATGTTTCGTGCGCCGCTGCTCCCATCCGGGGATCCGAAGCGGTTCTTGTACTGCAAAAAGAGCTTCGGCGGAGGAAGCAGCATTGCAGCGGGTCGGTACCGGAGCTTCCCACGGAGACGTTGTACTGCCCAGTCCAAGATGCCGACCGCATCCCTGGGTTCAACGCCGTGGCCACACGGACATTCCCAAAACGGCTCGCGAGCCTCCGGCACGCAGATCGCGTCCACGCGCTTCGAGGCAGTCAAATACCACTGCGCAGTCTTCGCCGCAGGCGCGAGAGACTTTGACGGGGGCGGCCCAAGAACAAAGCAGGCCTTCCGTCCATTAACACAGATCTGAAGTGACAGTCCGTCTCAGCTGGATGCAGTATTACCAAAAGTGCTGGCTCACTTTCTACTGTCATTTTGAACTTTTTTTCCGGCCGTCCTTTTTCATCCTTCCTCCTTGCTGCCTTCCTCCTTTCCGAGGTGTGGCTTACAATGACGCGGCTGATGGAACTCGACGCGATTTTTGTCGCACGAAAACGAGGAAAACGTATGGCCAAGGCTCCCCAGACCGCGATCACGCCGACCCGCGCCGACGATTATCCCGAATGGTATCAGCAGGTGGTCCGCGCGGCCGACCTGGCCGAGCCGTCGGCGGTGCGCGGCTGCATGGTCATCAAGCCGTGGGGCTATGCGATGTGGGAGAACATCCAGCGAGTCGCTCGACGGGATGTTCAAGGACACCGGCCACGAGAACGCCTACTTTCCGCTGTTCATTCCGCTGAGCTATCTGGAAAAAGAGGCGGAGCACGTCGAGGGCTTCGCCAAGGAATGCGCGGTCGTGACGCATCATCGGCTGGAAGCCGGCCCGAACGGCAAGCTGGTGCCGACCGGCAAGCTCGAAGAGCCGCTGGTCGTGCGGCCGACCAGCGAAACGATCATCGGCGCCATGTATGCCAAGTGGGTCAAGTCGTATCGCGACCTGCCGATTCTGATCAATCAATGGGCCAACGTCGTGCGCTGGGAGCTGCGGACGCGGATGTTTTTGCGCACCACCGAGTTCCTGTGGCAGGAAGGGCACACGGCCCACGCCACGCGCGAGGAAGCGGTCGAGGAAACGCTGAAGATGCTCGACGTGTATGCCACGCTTCGCCCAAGACTACATGGCGATGCCGGTCATCCGCGGCGAAAAGACGGCCGGCGAGCGCTTTCCCGGCGCGGTGAACACGTACAGCATCGAAGCCATGATGCAGGATCGCAAGGCGCTGCAAGCGGGCACGTCGCACTTCCTGGGCCAGAATTTTTCCAAGGCGCAGGAAATCAAATTTCTTTCGACCGAGGGGCGCGAGGAATTTGCCTGGACGACATCCTGGGGCGTCTCGACGCGGCTGGTCGGCGGCGCTGATCATGACCCACGGCGACGACGACGGGCTGATCCTGCCGCCGCGATTGGCGCCGCAGCACGTCGTGATCCTGCCGATCTACCGCAACGACGAAGAGAGCGGGCCGGTGCTCGAATACTGCCGCAAGCTGCGCGCCGAGCTGGCGGCGCAACGATACGACGGACGAGCCGGTGCGGGCGATCGTCGACGAACGTGACGCGCCGCGGGCCGACAAGAAATGGCAGCAGGTCAAGCGCGGCGTGCCGGTGATCGTCGAGATCGGCCCGCGCGACATCGCCGGCGACACGCTGATGCCCAAGCGCCGCGACGAGACAGCCGGCGAAAAGAAACCGGCGATCGCCGCGCAGCGAGTTCGTCGGCAAAATCGGCGGCGAGTTGGCGGCCATGCAGAAGAACCTGTTCGCAGCGCGCGCTGGCGCATCGCAAGGCCAACACGCGCACGATCACGAAGCTCGACGAGTTCGAGGCGTTCTTCACGCCGAAGAACGCCGAGAATCCGGAAATCCACGGCGGCTTCGCGATTTGCCACTTCGTCGAAGGACCCAAGACGGCCGAGATTCTCGCTAAGCACAAGGTCACGATTCGCTGCGTGCCGGTGGCCGACGAGCCGGGCTTCGAAGAGCCCGTAAGCGGCGCCTGCATTTTCACGGGCGAAGCGACCACGCAGCGGGCCGTGTTCGCCAAAGCGTATTGATGCCTATTCGAAAACCGTCCCGGAGAAGGGGACAGTCCCATTTGACTCCGAAGACTCCGCAAAATCGGGACAGTCCCCGACGGTTTTCGGACAGGCTCTGATGCATGGGCGACATCACCGCGGCGGACAGAGTGTTGTGCATTCTGGCGGCCTTTAGCCGGCATCCAGCGGCGCTCGACTGGGGACTCGAGCGTGCTACGGCGGCTTGGGGGCCGGTGGCTCTTGCCAGTGGGCGGTTTTCGTTTACGGAGACCGACTATTACGAGCCGACGATGGGGCCGGGCATCGAAAAGTGCTTTTGGGCCTTCGATCGGCTGATCGATCCGGCCGAGCTGGTCGAGCGAAAAATACAGACAAACGCCTGGGAGGCAGAGTATGCTGGAAGGGGAGGGCATGTCGAGCCTCGCCCGCTGAATCTGGATCCCGGCTATCTCACGCCGGCCAAGCTGGTGCTGGCTTCGACCAAGGATCATGCCCATCGCCTGTACCTGTCGCGCGGCATCTACGCCGAGGTGACGTTGTTCTACAAAGACCGCCGTTGGCAGCACCGCGACTGGACGTTTCCCGACTATCGCCGCGCCGAATACCAGCAGTATTTCAGCGCGTGCCGCGAACATTTGCGCCGCCACCAGCGAGAGGAACGCCGAGGATGAACTGGCTCGTCGCCGCAGCCGCCTTGCCCAGTTTGTTGGTTTCGTGGCTGGCGGCCCACGTGTTGCGCAAGCTCGCGCCCCGTTGGGGCCTGGTGGACAATCCGGGACATCGCAAAGTGCACGAGTCGCCGACGCCTTTTGGCGGCGGACTGGCGATTTGGGCCGGCGTGCTGTTGCCACTGGCTGTCGCACAGCTTGCGTTGTGGAGCTGGGCCAAGGCATATCACCTGGACGCGAACGCGGCGCAGCTCGATTTTTCGGCCTTTGGCGAGTGGGGCATGGCGGTGGCCGAGTTCATCGAGCCGCACCTGAGCGGGCTGGTCGCGCAATCGGCCGACCTGTGGTTCTTTCTGGCCTGCGCCAGCGTGCTGATGCTGCTGGGACTGGCCGACGACGCGCGCCAGCTCGATTGGAGATTTCGCCTGGCGGTCGAAGTGCTGGTGGCCGTGGTGGTGGTCTTCGCTCGGGGATGGCAGTTGACGTTGTTTCTCGATTGGCCGCTGGCGACCGGCGCGATCAGCGTGTTGTGGATCGTGGGCCTGGTGAACTCGTTCAACATGCTCGACAACATGGACGGGCTGTCGGCCGGCGTGGCGGCCATCGCGGCGGGGCTGCTGGCGGCGGTCATGTTGATGGTGCCCGACGGAGTGTTGCACCCGCCGCAGTTGTTCGTGGCCGGGTTTTTGTTCGTGCTGGTTGGCGCGCTGGTCGGTTTTTTGTTTCACAACCGGCCGCCGGCGCGGATTTTCATGGGTGACGCCGGCAGCTATTTCATCGGATTCTGCCTGGCCGTGATGACGATCCTGGCCACGTTTTCTGGAGGCGGCCTGCCGCGGCATGCGATTCTCGCGCCTTTGTGCGTTTTGGCCGTCCCCTTGTATGATACGGTGAGCGTGGTTTGCATTCGGCTGCGCCGGGCGAAGTCCGTTCGAAGGGGATACGAATCACTTTTCGCATCGCCTGGTGGCGCTCGGCCTGACCAAGGGCCAGGCGGTTCTGACGATCTATCTGACCACGGCGGCCTGCGGATTGGGCGCGCTGCTGTTGTACCAGGTGAACGTCGTTGGGGCGGTGATCGTGGTTCTGGTGATTGCCTGCCTGCTGAGCGTGATCGCGATTTTGGAAACCACGGCCCGGCGCAAGATGCGGCCGTAGGGGCTGTTTGAAAAAATGCGTTTGAAGTCGTTGGGGTGCCACTGCTGGCTGGTCCAGCAGTGTTTGTCCGTCGATGTTACGCAGCACTGCTGGACAAGCCAGCAGTGGCACCCGCTAACCAACCGGCTGGCAGGGGCCCCTCGATGAAGTCCGAGCGAAAAACAATTTCCGCGAAACGAGCCGCCCGGGCAGCCGACGGCGCGGCGACGGAGCTGTTGCGGCCCTGCTTGCTGATGGCGCTGGTGGCGTTGTGCGTGGCGCGGCCGCTTTTGCCCAGCGAGGGCGTGTCGTGGCTGGGCGACGGCCAGCCGTTCAATATGCTGGCCCTGGTGCTCACGGTGGCGTATCTGGTTTCCGCGGTTTTTTCCGGAGGCTTGGCGCGCCGCATGACGCTGGTCGATTGGTCGGTGGCGGCGCTGGTGCTGATCTGCGGCGCCAGCGCCCTGGTGAGCATCACGCCGCAATACTTTCGACAAGCCACCGGCAGTCCGCGGTTGGCGATCAACATGCAATGGGAATGGGTGGGCATGGGGCTGATCTTTTTTTTGACGCGGCAACTGGTGCGCACGCCGCGCGAAACGCGGGCGCTAGTGGCCGTGATGGTCGCCCTGGCCGTGGTGCTGGGGGGCTTTGGTTTTTATCAGGTGCTGATTGGGCTGCCGGCCGACCGCGCTGCATATGCCGAAAACCCCGACGAGTTGCTGCGCAGCCTGGGCCAGTGGTTTCCGCCGGACTCGCCCGAGCGGGCCCGCTTTGAAGACCGCTTGGAAAGCACCGAGCCGCTCGCCACGTTCGCCTTGACCAATTCGCTGGCCGGTTTTCTGGCCCCGTGGCTGGTGATCGCACTGGGCATTGCCGTGAGCCTGTGGACCAGGCGGCCCGAAGGGGCGCAATCGGGCGCGGCTGCGCATGAGAATTTGCGTACTCCGCTGCGGACGGCCGCGTTGGCGGCGTGCCTGCTCGTTGTTGCCGGCTGCTTCGTGCTCACCAAGAGCCGCAGCGGCTACGTCGCGCTGGCGGTCGGCCTGGCATTGCTGCCGATTTGCACCGGCGCCGGCCGGCGATTTTTCAGCCGCCGCGTGGCAATCCTTGTGGCGGCGGCGGCGCTGCTGCTGGTTGGCGGGGCGGTAGCGATCAAAGGGCTCGACAGCGCCGTGCTCACCGAGGCTTCCAAGTCGCTTAGCTATCGTTGGCAGTATTGGCAGGCCACGACGTCGATGATCGCGCGACATCCCTGGCTGGGCGTGGGGCCAGGCAATTTCCAGGATTCTTACACGCAATTCAAGCTGCCGCAGGCCAGCGAAGAGATCCGCGATCCGCACAACTTCTTGCTCGAAGTGTGGGCCACCGCCGGCACGTTTGCTCTGATCGCGCTGTGCGAGATCCTGCTCGCCCTGGCGTGGCGCACATGGCGGGCTCGAGCGGTGCTTGCCGGCCGGGATGACCTGCCTGTCGAGCCGTCGCGGGACGAGTCGGCGAGAAACGTGAAATTCATGATCTCCGGGAGCGTCGCGGGCTTGCTGCTGGCGTTTCTGGTGGGGCCGACGGTCGGACTGGTTTTTTCCGAGGAGGCGCTGCTGGGCGGATTGCTGCTGGGCGGAGCCGTGGTGGCGGTTTTGTGGCCCTGGGTGATGCACGGAAGTTTGCCGCGGTTGCTGCCGGCGCTAGGCGTGCTGGTGCTGGCGATCAACCTGCTGGCCGCCGGCGGCATTGCCTATCCGGCCGTGGCAGGCACGTTTTGGATTTTGATCGCGCTGGCGTTGAATCAAAGCGAAACCGACGTGGCCGCGCCGATGGCCAGCGCGCAACAGCCCGGCGGGGCTGGCCGCCGCTTCGCGCTGGGGCCGGCGCTGGCGCTGGGCTTCGCGTGTCTCGCGGCGGTGGGTTGCTATGTGTTTGCGTATCGTCCGGTGCTGGCTTTTCACGCGGCGATGTCGCGCGGCAACGAGGCTCGCGCTCGCAACCTGAAGCCGGCCGTCGCGGGCCTGGCGTGGTTGGAAGCGGCCGAAGCTGATCCCTTGGCGGCCGATCCGTGGACGGCGATCGCCGAATTGGACCTGGCGCGGCTGAAGGAAAAGCCCACCGACGCCGAGTTGCACGCGGAATTTGTACGGGCGACCGAACAGATCATCCGACTGCGGCCGCATTCGAGCGCGGCCTGGCGGCAGCAAGGTCACTGGTTCATGCAGCTTCACGAGATCCATCCCGATGCCGAGAGTGCCGCGGCGGCGTCGGAATGCTTTCTACGCGCGGTCGAGCTGTATCCGAATCTTGCCCCGCTGCGCGGTGAATATGCCTTGGCCTTGCACGTCAACGGAAAGTCGGCGCCCGCGCGGCGGCAGGCCGCGGCGGCCATGGAATTGGACCGCCAGACGCCTCACGCGGACAAGAAACTGGCGCCGCAACTTCGCAAACGCCTGGAAGCCCTGCTGGCCGAGCCGCGTTGACCATATTGGGCGGCCGAATCTACAATCGACTAGAGGCGGGCGAAGCGGGTGCCGGGCACGGCTCGCGCCGCGAACCCTCCGATTGCTTTCGAGGTTGCCATGAAAGTTTCCGCTGTCGTGACTGCGTCGGCCGTGCTGGGCGTGGCGCTGGGCGCGGGCATGAACTGGGCTAATTTCCACGAGGTGCCCCCGCTGGTGGCCCCGTCCACGGTCGCTCCGCCGGTGACGGTGCACGGCAGTCAGCCGAAGCTGGTGGTCGACGAGCGGTTTCACGATTTTGGGGCCGTGGAGCGCGACACCAAGGTGCGCCACACGTTTCACTTCACCAACCTGGGAGAAGCCACGCTGACGCTCAAGGCCGGCGGCACGAGCTGCACCAAATGCACGATCGCCGAGCTGTCGAAAACGGAGCTTGCGCACGGCGAGACGGCCGACGTCACGATCGAATACCTTTCCAACGCCGGCCAGCCGCGGATTCGACAATGGGCCGCGGTTCTGACCAACGATCCGGCGGAGCGGCGGGTCGAGCTGACGATTGCCGGCATCGTGACGTCGAAGTACCGCGTCGTGCCGACTAATTTGGTGTTCAGCAAGGTTTCGGCCAACGAAAGCAAAACGGCCGAGATCAAAATCTTCGCGTTCTTGTCGGAGTCGGTGCAGGTGGAAAAGTTCGAATTCAGCGGGAAGGAAACGGCGCCGTATTTCGCGGTCGAAAGCGAGCCGATTCCGCCGGATCAACTGACCGAGCGGGCGCAAAAAGCGGCTGCCGCGTCGCGGTCACGGTCAAACCGGGCTTGCCCTTGGGGCCGTTTCGACAGACAATCCGCCTCGAACTGAAGATGGCCGCCCTGGCCGAGAGCCCCGTCGTGGACGTGCCCATCGAGGGAACGATCGACAGCGATGTCTCGGTCGTCGGCCGGGGATGGAATGGAGATTTGGGCCGGCTCGTGATTGGCCCCGTCAAAAGTGCCGAGGGAACCACGCGTCGATTGCAGCTGATCGTTCGAGGGCCCTATCGCCACGACATCAAGATCCAACCCGGCAAGGTCGATCCGCCGTGGTTGAAGGTGACGGTGGGGCAGCCGTCGGAACTGAAGGGCAGGGCGGCGGACGAACATGGCGTTGCCGGCGAAAGCGGCGCTGCCGGCGAAAGCGGCGTCACGCAAATACCCTTGACCCTCGAAATCCCGCCGGGCTCGCCCCCCACCAATCGTCTTGGATCCGAAGCGGCGAAATACGCGGAAGTCTTTTTGGAAACCAACCATCCCGAAATCAAACAGATCCGCATGTATCTGCAGTTCGTGGTGGAACAGTAATGCGTAGCACGGATGCCATGGAACGGAGTCAAGGGTTTGCGAGCCCCCAAGTAGCCGCTCGCGCCGCGCATGGATGGGTTCTCATTGCTATGAATATCAATCCTCGTCAACTGCGCACGTGGGCAATTCTGGCGGGGGCCTGCGCCCTGCTGGCCCTGGGCTGCGATGCCAACTCGAAGCCTCGTCCGCCGGCGGCGTCAATCAATGGCGGACAACCGCCGGACGAAGCGCACGCTAACCCATCTTTGCCTTCGCAAGATAGGAAGCAGGACGAGATCATCGACGGACTGCCGCCCGCAAGCTTTAGGATAAGCCGATCAAATGCGCCCGCGCCCGAGCCGATTGCGCTGGATGCAACGGAACCAGATCGCGCGGACCCGCAGAGCGCGACGTCGGAACCCGAGCCCGCAGAAGCCGATTCGGCCGACGCTCGTGCTAGCGCCGCGCGCGACGAGAAGTCTGCCGAATCTTCCGAACGCCAATCCTCCGCAGTTGAATTGTCGGAGGAAAAGGCGAGCGACGAGAAAACAACGTCTGCCGGCGCCGAAGAAGTCCAAATTTGATCCGGTCGAGGTCAACGGAAAATACTTCGAGGGTTGGCCGAAACCGAAGTTGGCGCTGGTCATCAGCGGGCGACAGGACGGATATCTGGAGCCGTGCGGGTGCGCCGGCCTGGAAAACCAGAAGGGCGGGTTGAGCCGTCGCCACGCGTTCATCCGGCAACTCGCCGAGCGGGGCTGGCCGGTGACAGCCGTCGACGTGGGAGGATTGGTCCGCCGCTTCGGCAAACAGGCGGAAATCCAATTCGCGACCACCGCCGACGCGCTGAAGCAGATGGGCTATGGCGCCGTGGGATTTGGCCCGGCCGATCTGCGGCTCTCGGCCGGAGACACCGCCGTGGCGGTGGCGGGCGCCGAGCCGAAGGACTGCATCTTCGTGTCGGCCAACGTGAACCTGTTCGATCTGACCCCAAAAGTGCGGATTGTCGAAGTCGGCGGAATGAAGCTGGGCATCACCTCGGTCTTGGGCAAGTCGTTTGCCCAGCAGGTCAACAACGCCGAAGTCGAAATCACGCCGGCCGCCGACGCCCTCAAACAGGTGATGCCGAAACTGAAGGGCTGCGACGTGCGAATCTTGTTGGCGCAGGCCACGATCGATGAATGCAAAGCGCTGGCCAAACAATTTCCCCAGTTCGAGTTGATCGTGGCCGGCGAAAGCCTGGGCGATCCGCCGGCCCAGCCGGAAACCATCAAGGGCAGCAAGACGCGGCTGATCGAAGTCGGACCCAAGGGCGAGTACGTCATCGTGGCCGGCTTCTACGACGACGCGAAGAAGCCGATGCGCTTCCAGCGGGTAGCGCTTGACTCACGGTTTCCCAACACCGACGAAATGAAGCAATTGATGGTCGCGTATCAGGACCAGTTGCGGCAACTCGACTGGCAGGGGTTGGGATTGCGGCCCGTGGCATGGCCGGCGGCCCAGGACGGCGACAAGCTGGCCGGTCAGTTCGTGGGCGCGGCCAAGTGCAAGGAATGCCATCCGGACGCGTACGAGGTGTGGAGCAAGTCCAAGCACGCCCACGCCACCGATACGCTGGTCAAGCTCGACCCGCCGCGACAATTCGATCCGGAGTGCATCAGTTGCCATGCGACGGGCTGGAACGCGCAGGAGCATTTTCCGTACCTGAGCGGTTTCGACAGTCTGCCAAAGACGCCGCTCTTGGTCAGCAATTCGTGCGAGAACTGCCATGGTCCGGGCGCGGCCCACGTGGCGGCCGAAAAAGCCGGCCCCGACTCGAAGAAAGCGGTGGCCGCGCGCGAGAGCTTGAAACTGAGTTGGCCGCAAGCGCAGAGCGACGTGTGCATTAAGTGCCACGACGGCGACAACAGCCCCGAGTTCAGCAAAGACCCCGAGAAATACTGGTCGGAGATCGCGCACTAGGGCGATGCGGCCTCGGGGTCGCCTTGGATGAGCGCCGCGGCCTCGCGGTCGAAAAGATCAAAGGCCAGGCGCCGATTCCAGACCAGGGTTGCCTGCGGAGTCGTTTCGACGAGGGCTCGCGCCTGTTCGAGCGCGCGGCGGGCTTCCTGGGGGTGGTTGAGTCGGTGCTGGGCCATCGCCAAGAAGAACTGCCCATAGGCGGGGCTCATCGTGGCCGTCTTCGTCTTGGCGAATGCTGCGTTGGCTTCGGTCAACCGCTTCGTGGCTTCGTCGAATCTCCCGGCGCGATAGAGCAGGGCACCGAGCACGGTGAGGTAATCGGCGTGAGGCGGGGCGCTGTCGATCAGCTGCTGAGCGCGCGACAGCGGAACATCCCAATCGCTCACGGCGTCGGGCCCGACGGCGCACGTCCACACCAGCCAGAGATTGGTCAAAGGAGGCGCGACTTTTCCAGCGCGTTCGATCGCGGCCGCGCAAGTGCTCCGATATCCGGCAAGGTCACCCAATTGCAGACGCGCCAGTGCGGCCCAGCTGTGGATTTGCATGTTGTCGCCGTTGAGCGTCGCCGCTTTCGTGAACTGCTCGGCCGCTTCAGCCCAAGCACCGGAATTGGCGGCGCTCTGCCCGCGCCAACCTGGCACCCAGGCGGCGTCGGGGTCGGCCTCGGCGGTAAGACTGACGACTTTTTCCGCGTTTTCCGGGGTGTTTGGCACGGCGACCAGCGGTTCGAGCGTAAGCTTGAGAATCCCGGCCGCCTCGGCGCGGAAGCCAAGTAGCTCCGGGTCCGTTGGCGCGAAGACTGCCGTCCATCGATCGGCCGCGTCGAACCATCGCCGTGCGGCTTCCGTTTGATCGAGCCTGGCGTAGGTCATCGCCAGGAAATAGCCGTTCGCGCCGGCGTACAGCACGCCACTGAGATCTTGCGATTGGCGCAGCGCGTCGACGGTTTCCTTCCACTGCCCCGCGCGATAATGCGCCAGGCCCAAGGTATTGAGCAAGGAAGCGTTCTTGGGAGCCAATTCGTTCGCCTGCTTGGCCAATGCCAGCACTTGGACGTAGTTGGACATCTTCGCGGACGCGGAGGCGGCCAAGGGCCAGACCAGCGCGTTCAACTGGTTGGCATTCTTTTTCGACGCCTCGGCCGCCCTTTGAAAAACTTTGTCGGCTTCGTCGCGTTTGCCCTGCGCCAGCAGGACGTCAGTCAGCTCGCCCTCGAGTTGCGAGTGGTCGGATTGGTACCTTTCGTCACTCGCCAATTCGTCGGCGAGTTTCGCGTGGAGCGCCAAAACCTGGCGATACGACTCCTCCGCTTTGCGGTGTTGGCCCACGTTTCGCAGGAAGGAGGCCAGCCGCCGGCCAAAGGCGAACTGCTGCCTTTGGTAGAAGCGGCTCGTGGGAAACTCGGCGGCTAGCCTGGCGAAGACGTCCGCCGCGCGGCGGTGGGCCGTTTCGGCTTCAGCGTTCTTTCCGAGCGTGGCAAGGTGAACGGCGGAGTCCGAAAGGGCGTAGCCCAATTCGACTCGCGCGTTTGGAATGTTGGGCTGGTCGACGACCAGTTTTTCCAGCATCGCCAGGGCCTGTCGTTCGAGATCATCCGCTTCCTTCGAGTCTCCTTGCCGTTTCAGGCAGAACGCCAGGTCCCGCATGTTTCTGGGCAGCCGCTGCGGTTCAATCGCGGGGTTGGCGCGGTGAATCGCTTCCGCCGCCTGCAAGGTCTCGCGATACAAGCCTTCCGCTTGCTTGAGAGCGCCGCGCCTGGACTGCAAATTGGCCAGGTTCCCGAGGACAACATTGGCCTCCGTCGCGATGCCCAGCACGTAGGGGTGGTCACGGCTAGTCGACTCGCGGGCGGTAGCGACCGCCTTTTTCGCGGCGGCGATCGCCGCGTCGATTTGCGCGGCGACTCCGGACGCGTTGGTTTGTTCACGAATCGTTCGCTCCGCAAGGATCGCTTCTTGCAAATGTGAAATCGCCAGGCCAATCGGCTTGGTTCTCTCATCCCGCAGCAACAGGGGCGTGGCTTCGAGGATCAACTGAGCGGCCTCGGCGTTGGCCGACTGGTCGGTTGCCGCCGTTTCGAGCAACGCGGTCGCCAGGCCGAGCATTGAAAACGCCGTCTCGATGTGCGAGTTGCCCAGATGGCTGCGATGCCATGCCAGCGTTTCTCGCTCCAATTCGAGGGCTTCCGGGACGTCGTGTTCCGCACCGCCTGGCTTGGAGATAATCAGAATGGTAGCCAACATCCAGCGAGATTTGTCGACCAGTTCATGGTCGTCGCCGAGCAGCTTGCGACGCGTCTGCATGGCCTCGCGGAGAGCAGCGGCGCCGTCGGCGTACCGGCGTTGCAGCGTTCGCAAGATTCCGATGCTGTGCAAGCTGCTCGCCATGTCGAGATGCTCGCGGGGCAAATTTCGTTGCCGCAAGTCATAGGCTTCTTGCAGCAGGGTCTCGGCTCGTTCCATCTTTCCCAACCCGAGGTACACGTTTCCCATCGTGTCCTTGAGCGCCGCTTGGATGAGCGGTTGTTCCTTCAACTCGCTCGTGATGCGTTCGGTGCCGCGATCCAGAATCTCCTGGGCGGTCAAGTTGGCGCTGGCCCCGGCCTTGTCGCTGGCGGCCAGCCGCATTCCGGCCATTTCCAAAGGGGCCGATTCCTCGAACATCTTGGTCATGAAGCGGGCGACTTGCTGCGCCTTCTCGGCTTCGACGACGGCCCGCTTGGCTTCCTCGGTGGCCTTGGCGCGGGAAGCCTGGGCTTCGCTCCGCTGGGATTCGGCGACCTGGCGCTGCTCGGCTTCGTTCACGCGGGCCGCCTCGGCCCTGTGCTCCGCCCGGGTGGCGCGAATGGCCTGCCAGGCGCTGACCACCAAACCCAACACCAAGACCGACGAGACCAAAGCTCCGGTTGTAATCACGACGCGGTTTCGCCGGGCGAACTTGCGCAGGCGGTACGTCGCCGAGGGCGGACAGGCCTCGACCGGCTCGTTGGCCAGGTAGCGCTGCATGTCGCGCGCCAGGCCGTTGGCCGTTTCGTAGCGGCGCGTGCGGTCCTTCTCCAGGGCCTTCATCACGATCCAGTCGAGGTCGCCGCGCAACGAGCTGGCTCAGCCGGTCGGGATCGACCTTGCGATGGGCCGCCGTGACCGTGCGCGGTTCGCCGAGCGTGCTGATGCGCGTGCTGGGCTTGGGCGGCTCCTCCTCGCGGATGATGCGGCGGATCTCGTCGAAGGCCGCCGCGCGCAAGCGCTTGCTGGTCGAACGGCGTCGTGCCGGTCAGCAGCTCGTAGAGCAGCACGCCCAGCGAGTAGATGTCGCTGCGGGTGTCGATGTCCAGGCCGGTCATCTCGGCCTGCTCGGGGCTCATGTAGAGCGGCGTGCCGATCATCTGGGCGAAGTGCGGTGAACAGCGTCTTGTCGGTCAGCTGCTGGTTGGTCGCCTTGGCGACGCCGAAATCGATCACCTTGGGCACCGGCACGGCCGTCGTGCAGCGTGACCAGCACGTTCGACGGCTTGATGTCGCGGTGGATGATGCCCTTCTGGTGCGCGTGCTGCACGGCCTGGCAGACCTGGACGAACAGCTCCAGCCGTTCGTGCGACGGGCAAGCTTGTTCTGGTCGCAGTACTCGGTGATCGGGACGCCGCGGACCAGCTCCATGACGAAGTAGGGCCGGCCCGATGTCGGTCGCGCCGGCGTCGAGCACGTGGGCGATGTTCGGATGGTCCATCATCGCCAGCGCCTGGCGCTCGGCCTCGAAGCGGGCGATGACCTGCCGGGTGTCCATGCCCGGCTTGATGATCTTCAGCGCGACGCGGCGGCGGACCGGCGCTTGCTGCTCGGCCATGTAGACGACGCCCATGCCCCCTTCGCCGATCTGCTCCAGCAGCTTGTACGGGCCGATCTGCGCGCCGGGGCCCTCCGAGAGGGCCGTCGTGAGACCGGGATCGGCGGCGGCCGCCGCTGGCTTCGGCATGTGCTGGCCGGTCGCGCCGTTGGCCGCGTTCCAGAGCGCCGCGACTCGTTTGCGCAACACCTTGTCGTTGCCGCAAACTTCGATGAGGAACGCGGTGCGGGCCTTGGGTGAAGCGATTTTCCGAGCTTTGGCGACAATGGCTTCGGCGGTCAGCGATGGCTGTTCCATGGCACGATGATCGAGGTGCGCGGCGGTTGTTGGTGATGCGCCGCTGGTGGCTGGCGACGAAAAAAGGGCGGGTTGAGCCCGCGGAAGGACCGGCGCGGACCCAGGCGATTGTAATGCAAACGACACGCTTAGTCGCGGTTTTTGTCCGCAGCGGATTTTGGTCGAGCAAAATTCGCGGTTAAAACGCTGGCGGCGGCGAATCGAGGCGACAGCGAAAGCGGAGTGAAGTCACCGGGTGCGCCCAGAAACGACGCAAAGAAGCGGAGTTTGGAGGCTGCTAGCCCTCGATTTCGGCCAGCGCTTCTTGCGGGATGTTGAAATTCGCCGAGACGTTTTGCACGTCGTCGTGGTCGTCGAGCTTTTCCATCAGCTTGAGCACCTTGCGGGCCGTTTCGGCGTCGAGGTCGATCGTCGAGTTGGGAATTCGCGTGATCTCGCTGACGTCCGGCTGAATGCCGTGGGCGGCAAGCGCCGTGCCAACCTCGGCGAAGACGCTGGGGTCGCAGGTGATCTCGAACTTGTCGTCGACGCGTTTGACGTCGTCGGCGCCGGCTTCCAGGGCGTGCTCCAACAGCGTGTCTTCGTCGATCTTGTCGGCCGGGCACCAGAAACAGGCCCTTGCGCTCGAACATCCAGGCGACGCAGCCGGTGGCTCCCAGCTTGCCGTCGGTCACCTCGAAGATCTTGCGGATTTCGCCGGCGGTGCGATTGCGATTGTCGGTGAGGATTTCGCACAGCACGGCCACGCCGCCGGCGCCGTAGCCCTCGTAAAGCACTTCGTCGAGATTGCCGCCATCGAGTTCGCCGGTGCCGCGCTTGATGGCCCGCAGGATGTTGTCCTTGGGCATGCTGACGGCTTTGGCGGCGTCGATGGCGTAGCGCAGCTTGAGGTTCATGTCGACGTCGCCGCCGCCCGATCTTGGCCGCCACGATGATGGCCTTGGACAGCTTGCTCCACAGCTTGCCGCGCTTGTTGTCGATCAGGGCTTTTTTGTGTGCGATGTTCGCCCAGTGTGAATGACCTGCCATGGCTGTCTCTCTCGGCGCGGTTCCGTCGGGTATCGGCTGCGGCAGCCAGTTCCCGGGGTGGCACCGACAACTTGTTGTCGGTGTTGTGAAGCAACAAGACGCGTGCCAGGCAGACTCACACGCCACCTCAGCCTCTTGTCCCTTCGGGACCCAGACAACAAGTTGTCTGGGCCACCCAATCCGCTCTGTTCGTTTCTTGCACCCGAATCGTGTTGTTGTACTTCGTCCTGCTTATTTCTTGGCGGGAGCGTTTTGAGTCTGCGAGATTCGTTCTCGCGCCTGTTTGGCTTTTTCCGGCTCGGAATGTTTGTCGAACGCGGCCGCGGCCCGATTCCAGGTTTCGATGGCGGCGGCCGAGTCGCCGCTTTTGAGCTGGGCTTCGGCCAGGTGGTCGAGCACGACGCCGTCGGGCTCGTCGACGCCGGCGGCGGCTTTCAACTCGGCGACCGCCTCGTCGGTGCGGCCCAGCCGGAACAGGACCCAACCCAGGCTGTCGCGATAGGCCATATTCTTGGGCTCGTGGGCCACGGCAATCTGGATCATTTGCAACGCCCGCTCCAGATGTTTGCCGGAATCGGCCCACAGATAACCGAGGTCGTTCAAGGCGCCGAAGTCCTCGGGAAATTCATCGAGCACTTGTTCGAGCCATTCCTCCGACTCCTGCATTTTGCCTTCGAGCACGCACAAGTTCGACAGCACCAGCCGCGCGTCGCGCATCGCTTCGCGCACTTCGGGCGACTCGTGATTCTTGTCGAACTTCTCGACCAGCGCCAGATAGCCTTGGCGAGAAGCGTCGTAACGCTTGGCGTGATATTGGATCCAGGCGGCGCGGCTTTGAAATCGGGCCGAATCCTTTTGCACTTCGGCCGCCTTGCGGGCCGCGTCGAGCGCCTCGTCGGTGCGGCCGCTCATTTCCAGCGCTCCGGCCAGGTAAAAGTACAACGCGGGATTGGTGTCGGGCAACACCTTCTCGTCCAGCCCACGCTGGAATATCTTGATCGCCTCGTCGTACTGGTTGGCCATGAACAGCTCCAGTCCCCAGGTGACCAGGACTTCCTTGGCCTTGGCGGGTTCGGCCTTGAGCGCCAGGTCGAACAATGTGTTAGCAGTCGCGAAATCTTTCAGTTCCACCGCCACCAGCGCCGCGGCCAGCGACGGCCCGTAGCCCAATTGGGCGGAGTCGGCGGCCAATTGCCGCTTTGCCGTTTCCAGAATGGCCTTGGTCAATGCGGCGTCGGCCAGCACGGCCTTGCCGCTTTCGCCCAGCGGGTCGAGCGAGCCGACGCGGCCCACGGCCTGGCCCAACGTGGAGAGCAGTTTTTCCGCGTTCTTCTGCTGGCGATAGATTTCGATCAGGCCCTGATAGGCATCCAAGGGGGGACGCGATTTGTTTTTCTCCAGCAGGGCCGCATAAATCGGCTCGGCCTTGTCGAACTGGCCGTCCTGCCGGTAGCGCTGGGCCAGAAAGTAGGTCAAGGGCATGTTGTCCGGGTCGGCGGCGCGCAGCTTTTCGAGCCGCTCGGAAAGTTGATTTCCCTGGCCCAGCTCCGTCAGAGCGTCGGCAAACAATTGGTAGGGCCCGACGCCTTGCGATGCCTGGTGCTTGTCGAAATAGGTTTGCAATTTGGCCAGCGCCTGGGCGGGCTGCTTTTGTCTGGCATCGACGCGGGCCAGATTGTACGCGTGCAGTGCCTCGTCGGCTTTGGCCTGGTTGGATTTTTCGAAGGCGGCGAGCGCTTCGGCCGGCCGGTTGGCTTCCAGAAAACTTTCGCCGAAGAGTTGCCAGGTCATCTCGGCTTTGTTCAGCAGGGCCTTTTGCACTGAGGCGTCAAGCCCGTACTCGTCGGGCTTGTCCAGGGCCTTGCTCACTTCCGCGAATTGCGTGGCCGCGGCGTCGTAGTTTTTGGCGACGAAGTACAGCCGGCCCATCTCCATCCGCAACAGCACCAGGCTGGCCGACGGCTTGCCTGCGACTTGCAGGGCCAGGGCTTTTTCATACAGCTTCGAGGCCCGCGCGGGATCGCCTTCCTCGGTCAAGTAAATGGCCAGCCGCCGCAACAGCACCGGATCGGTCGGTTCGCGTTCGGCCATGATCAGCGCGTAGCGAACCGCTTCGGCCTGGCGGTCGAGGTTGAACGCCAGCGGCACGATTTCGCGCAGCGCCGCGACGGCCTGGGGGTCGAAGCGAAACGCCCGTTCGTAACGCTTTAGCGACAGCGGATAGTCTTGTTTTTGCTCGGCGACGCGGCCGGCGGCGAACAGCGCCAGGGCCCGAATGCGGTCGTCGTCGCGCCCGCTACGGGGCCGCTGCGGCACCAACGGCTCGGCGGGATCATCCAACTCGGTGCCGGGCGCTTCGCCGCCAGGTATTTCGGCGGCCGGCTTCTCGGCGCTCGATTTTTCAGCGCTGGGCTTTTCAGGTCCGGCGGCCGGCTCGGCGGGGGCGGCCACGGCCGATGAGCACAGCAGCCAACCGACCCACAGCAAGCAGGCTTTGCAGGAGTGACGCATCGGAACCTCGAACGGTGGGGGCGCGGGTGGTGGGCAACGAATCGGGAACCTGTTGAAAAATCCGTTTGGAGTTGATTTGGGTGCCACTGCTGGCTTGCCCAGCAGTGATTGTCCAACGAAGCACTCTCCACTGCTCGACAAGCCCGCAGTGGCACACGCTTTTCAACAGGCGCTCAGCGCGGCTTGCGTTTGGCGAGCGTTTTGACGGCTGACTTCTTGGCGCTGGCGACCTTCTTTTTGGGGTGGGCTGCCGCCTTGGGCACGCGCACGGCACGTTTTTCGGGGGTCTTGGATTTCTTGGCTGCCAGCGGCTCCTTGTCCTTCTTTTTTCCGTCGGCGGTGGCCGCCTTGGCCGGGGCCGGCGCGGGCTGCGCTGGGGGCTTTTTCGACACTCGCTTGGGAAACCGCTCCTTGGCGTCCGCGGCGATCGACAACAAGAACTCGCGCAGCGAGACCGAAAACGGGTTGGCAAAGAACTCGGCGCCAAGCTCGTGCAGCAGCCCGCCGAACTCCTGGCCCTTGCTCTTGGGAATCGCCCGTTCCATGCCCGGCACTGCTCCCTGTTCGGCTTCGGCCTGGCTGATCACGCCCAGCACGTACAGCACGCCCAGCGTGCCCTTGTCGACCGGAATCGAATGGCCGCCCAGCGCCGTCTGCGTGCCGTAGGCCACGACGAACGGGGTCGTGCCCGGCAGCTTCTGCAGTTTCTTGACGGCCGCGCCGATGTTTTGCTTCTTCAGGTGCTCGAGGTCGAATGAGTAATCCGACTCGAAGACGCTTTGCAGAATGCCCTTCAAGCGGGCCGCGGCCGCGGAGGCCTCGGGCAGGACGTGCATCACTTCGGCCAGTTCCTTGACCGTGCTGACCCGAATTTCGTTCCAATCGAAAAACGCCGCGCGGACGGTCGCAAAGGCCTCTTGGGCCACGTCGTGTCGCGTATTTTCCAGACAACAAGCAAACAGCAACGACTCCAGCAGAGGCTGTTCGCCTCGCAAGGCGGTGTGCTTGTAGGACCGTTTCAGCACGCGGTGAGACTTGTTCAGCAATGCAGCGCGGTTGGATGTAGTCATGCCAATCTCGGGGTCGTCACGATAATCAAGGAAGGTACGGCGAGCCGTCGTTTAATGCGAGTCGTCGTGGTAATTCGGGCTTTCGTCGTCGGGCTCCGCGGGTTCCGATTCGGCCTCATCGGCGGGCGGGCTGGGGAGCACGGATTGCAGGATCTGGCTGATTTCGATGGAGCGCTTCACTCCCAAGTCTAGCACGAACACCAGCCGGGGGGTGTAGCGGGTGTCGATCCGCTTGGCCACCTTGGATTGCAGGAATCCGGCCGCGTTTTGCAGCCCCCGCAGGCTCAGCTGCTGCTTGGTCTCGTCCCCCATCACCGAAACGTGGACCTTGGCCTGCCGCATGTCGGGCGAGACCTCGACGTAGGTCACCGTCACGTCGCGAACGCGCGGATCCTTCAGGTCGGTCAGGATCGCCATGCTGACGACCTCGCGAATCGCTTCGGCGGCTTTTTGGGCGCGGCGAGAGGTCATGGTGCGATGTCGGCAGCTGCGGATGATGCGACGGGACTTGCGAGCGCCGAGCTGACTTCAGAACGTGCGGGCGATTTCCTCGACCTTGTAGACTTCGAGAATGTCGCCTTCCTTCAGGTCGTTGAAGCCGGCCAGCTTGATGCCGCACTCCAAGCCCTTCGCGGACTTCGCGGGCGTCGTCCTTTTCGCGCTTCAGCGATTCGAGCGCATAGTCGCCGATGATCCGGTTGTCGCGGATCACGCCGCACGCGGCCGTTGCGCTGCGACGGTGCCGGCCAGCACGCGGCAACCGGCGATCGTGCCGACGCGGCTGATCGTGAAGGTCCGCTGCACCAGCGCCCGGCCCAGCTCGATCTCGCGCTCTTCCGGCTTCGAGCATGCCTTCCAAGGCCGGCCTTCAAGTCGTCGGTCATCTTGTAGATGATGTCGTAGCGGCGAATCTGCACGCCGCGCTGTTCGGCCAGCGTGCGGGCCTTTTCGTCGGGCACGACGTTGAAGCCGATGATGATCGCGTCCGAAGCGTCGGCCAGGTGCACGTCGGCCTCGGTGATGCCGCCGACCGTGGCCTGCAGCACCTTGATCTTGCACCTCGGGGTGCTCGAGCTTGGTGAGCTCCTTCTGGATCGCTTCGATCGAGCCGCGCACGTCGGCCCGCAGGATGATGTTGAGCGTCTGGACCTGTTTCTGGCCCAGGCGATCGAACAGGTTCTCCAGCGTGACGTGCGCCGGCGCCGCCGCCCAGCGCGGCCAGGCGGCGTCTTGCCCTGCGCGCTGCTCGGCGATCTGCGCGGGCCGTGGCGATGTCGTCCAGCACGTAGAAGTCGCTCGCCGGCGGCCGGGCGCGACGTTCAAGCCCGGTGACGTTGACCGGCATCGACGGCCCGGCCTCGTCGTGGTGCATGTGCGGGTCGCAGCGTGTCGTACATCGCCTTGACGCGGCCGTAGGCCGCGCCGCAGACGACGACGTCGCCGACGCGTGAGCGTGCCGTTTTGCACGATGCAGCTTGGCCACCACGCCGCGGCCTTCGTGCAGCTCGGCCTCGAGGCAGGTGCCGATGGCCGGCGCGGTCGGGATTGGCCTTGTAGTCGTGCAGCTCGGCGACCGTCAGCAGCGTTTCCAGCAGCTCGTCGATGCCGGTGCCGGTCGTGGCGCTGGTCTTGACGACTTCCGTGTCGCCGCCCCATTCGGTCGGCAGCAGCTCGTTGGCGGCCAACTGCTGGTAGATGCGCTGCGAGGTTGACGCCCGGGCAGGTCGATCTTGTTCAGCGCCACGACGATCGGCACGCCGGCCGCGCGGGCGTGGCTGATCGCCTCTTCGGTCTGCGGCATGACGCCGTCGTCGGCCGCCACGACCAGCACGGCGATGTCGGTGACGTTGGCGCCGCGGGCCCGCATCTCGGTGAACGCCTCGTGGCCCGGCGTATCGACGAACGAGATCTGGCGGCCGTCCTTCTCGATCTGGTAGGCGCGGATGTGCTGCGTGATGCCGCCGCTTTCGCCGCTGACCACGTCGATGCCGATGATCCGATCCAACAGCGACGTCTTGCCGTGGTCGACGTGGCCCAGGAAGGTGATGACCGGCGGGCGGGGCTCGAGCAGGGCCGGGTCGTCGGGCTGCTCGCAACAACTCGGCGAGCGTTTGTTCGGCCAGGTCGAGCTCCTTCTTGAAGTCGATTTCCACGCCCAGCTCGACGGCCAGCAGTTCGGCCATTTCCGGATCGATCTCGGCGTTGATGTTGCCCATCGTGCCCAACGAGCAGCATTTGGCGCAGCACTTGCTGGGCCGGCACGCCGATGGCCTCGGAGAAGCTGCGCACGGTGCAGGGCAGCTCGAGCGTGACCTTGCTTTTGCGCGGAGCGGCCGTGTTGGCGCCGGTGCGCTTGATGTTGCGCGACGAGCCGCGACGGCGGGTGGGGGCTGCTTCTTCTTCTTCGCCGCGTGGACGAGCGTCGGTGGTGGTGCGGCGGCGATTCAACTGGCGTTGTTCGCGGCCCACCAGCAGGCCGGGCTCGTCCGGCACGGTGCCTCCTTTGCCGGTGCGGCGGCCTCGCGCGGTCGGCGGCCCCAGCATCTCGCCGCTGATCATCTCTTTGGCACGTCCGCCACGCTCGCGCGGAAACACCGGCTTGGTCGGCAGGCCTTCGATTGGTTCGTCGGGTAGGTCGCGCCGCTTGCCCTGCTGCTTGCGCACGTGGTCGATCAGAGGTTTGGTGCCGCCTGAGCGGCTGGCCGCTTTGATGGCGTCGACTGGCAGTCGCAGGTCGGGCTTCTGCGGAGCGGCTTCGGGCGCGTCGGCGGGCGCCGTGGGCTGGGACGAGCTTGGCAGCGGTGCCAGCTTGATTCCCGAGGACCGCGTGACCGGCGGCTTGGAGGCCGGCTCGCCGTTGGTGGGCTTCTTGCGGCGGCTGCGGTCGTCGAGCACCGGTACCTTTTCGGCCACGGTGCCGGTCGGCGCGATGTAGTCCTCGCGGCGCACCGGCGTTTCGACAGAGCCCTCGGCGGCGCTGGCCGAAACGGCGCGGCGGCCGGGCGGCCGGCGCTCGGGCAGCTTGGCCGCCGCTGATGTAAGCCTTCACTCGCTCGACTTCCTCGTCCGTCAGGCTGGCCAACGCCGAGCCCTTGCCGGTGACGCCCGCGCTGGTGCAGATGTCGACCAGGATCTTGCTGTCGAGTTTGAGTTCTTTTGCTAATGAGTAGATACGACTGGGCAAATCTTAGCCCTCCCACGGCAAGTCGCGGCGGCGCTGGCTCGCGCGGCCGAGACACGTCAAAAAATACCTTAATTCATAAACGAGATCTCCCTGACTTGGCCTCTAAGTTTCGGCCGAATTGGGCGGCGCGGTCGCCGGTTCCTCCTGGGATGCGGTGATTCCGCCGTTTTCGCCATGAGGGGCGGATCCGTCGGCGGACGATGGTTCGGTGGATGATGGTTCGGTGGCGGGGGCTTCGGCCGACGGTGTTTCGGCCGATTCCGGCGCGGCGGCTTCGCGGGCCTGGCGCTCGGCGGCTTCCGCCGCCTCGGCCGCGGCGGTGGCCGCGTCGATGCGATCTTGCTCGCGCTGGCGGCGACGCTCGACGGCGGCGGCCTGCTCGGCCTCCTTGGCCTTTGCGTCCGCCTGGTCGATGATCGCGGTGGCTTGCTCTTCGTCGAGATCGCCCATCTCCATCAGCGCGTCGGGCTCGATGATCGACAGGTCGTCGTACGACAAGAAGCCCTCGCCGACCAGCTTCTCGCTCAGGCTTTCGTCGACGCCTTCCAGCGGCCGAGAAGCCGGCCACGGCCCGCTCGATCGACTCGTCGAGCTCCTCGCGGGTCATGATTTCGATGTCCCAGCCGCACAGCTTGCTGGCCAGCCGCACGTTCTGGCCGCGGCGGCCGATGGCCAGCGAGAGCTGATCCTCGCGCACCAGCACGATCGCCCGGCCGAGCATCTGGCAGAGAATCACTTCCTCGACCTCGGCCGGCTGCAGGGCGTTGGGAATCAGCACCTGCAGGTCGTCGCTCCAGCGGACGATGTCGATCCGCTCGCCGGCCAGCTCGTCGACGATATTCTTGATGCGGTTGCCGCGCACGCCGACGCAGGCGCCCACGCAATCGACGCGCTGATCGGTGCTGCTGACGGCCACCTTGCTGCGATAGCCGGGCTCGCGGGCCATGGCGCGGATTTCGATCACGCCGTCGGCGATCTCGGGAATTTCCTGCTCGAACAGCCGCTGCACCAACTGCGGCCGCGTGCGGCTGAGGATCACCTTCACGCGGCTGCCGGCCTTGCGGACTTCGAAGACCGTGGCCCGCACGCGCTCGTTGGGGTGGTGCGTTTCGCCGGGAATCTGCTCGCTGCGGGGCAGGATGGCCTCGACGTTGGTCGAGCGACACGGTGGCCGCGCCGCCTTCGTAGCGCTGGACGACGCCGGTGATCATCTGGCCGATCAGCTCGTGATACTCGTCGTACAGGGCGTCGCGCTCGGCCTCGCGGATCTTCTGGATCATCACCTGCTTGGCGGTTTGCGCGCCGATGCGGCCGACGGTCTCCTCGGGATCCAGCGGGACGCCGTTGTGCGTGCCGCTGATCGAGCCGTCCTTGCGGTCGATCTGGACGACGATGTCCTCTTCTTCGCCGTATTGCTTCTTGGCGGCGGAGACCAGGGCAGCTTCGATGGCCTGAAGACGATTTCCTTCTCGATATTCTTATCGCGATGGATCGCATCGACGATCCGCAGCAGTTCGTTGGCGTTCATGGGTTGTGGGGTTCCCCTGTGGGGCAAAAATCGAATTGTCGGGACTCGCCTGCGGTCGATCCGTCTGAATTGCCTCGCGGAGGCCGGCAGGCCATTGCTTGGCAAAAAGGGGAACACAGCTGCGGTCCCTCACCGGATTGTAAAAATCAGTTACTGTTTCATAGTTTGAGCTGAGCCGGGTGTTTGTCGGTGCTACCTCTTGATTTGGGTTGTTGTCTGGAAGTGGTCCGTTCGTTTCGTTGCCGCACGCGCCGCGAGTACCCGCTACGCCGCTGGCTTGCACACCCAGTTCTCGCCCGTCCGCGGGTCGAAAAGGTGCACCCGCGCGGCATCGATTCGCAGGCGCACCCGCTGGCCGACGTCGAGGTTCGAGCGCGGGTCCATCTTGCTCAATACCTTGCTCAGTACGTTGATTCCGGCCTGATTGTGCTGTGGGTTTGGCGTGTCCGTTGGCGGCGTTTCGACCGTGCCGATCGCCAGCGTCGCCAGGCTGGCGTCGCCGAGCCATTCGACCAGGCTGACAACGGCCGGGATCGTTTGGGGGGATTCGTCGGAGGCCGGCTCGATCCGCACGTCCTCCGGCCGCACGCCTAACACGGCTGCGCGACCGGGCGCGGCGGCGCTGCGAAGCATGCGCGAGGTCAGCGGCACCGACCAATCGCCGCGACGAAATTCCAAGCGATTCCCCTCGTTCATCAACGCACCTTCGACAAAGTTCATGGCCGGGTTTCCGATGAACCCCGCCACGAAACGGTTGGCAGGCCAGTCGTAAACTTCCATCGGCCGACCGACTTGCTGGATCGTTCCTTCATTCATCACCGCCACCCGTTCGCCCAGCGTCAGGGCTTCGACCTGATCGTGGGTCACGTAAATCATCGTGGCTTGCAATCGCCCTTGGAGCCGTTTCAACTCGTGTCGCATCTGGCCGCGCAGTTGCGCGTCCAAGTTCGACAAGGGCTCGTCGAACAGGAACACGGCCGGGCTTCGCACCATGGCCCTTCCCAGCGCCACGCGTTGTCGCTCGCCGCCCGACAACTGCCGCGGAAAGCGTTCCAGTAACTCCTCGATTCCCAAAATCCGCGCCGTCTGCCAAACCCGCTCGTCGACCGTGCCCGGTCGAGCCACTCGCGAAGGCTTTCGCCCCCCCGGCCAGGCCCACCGCCACAGCCAGCCGAAGCGATCGGCCCCCTCGCGCAGTTCCAAGCCAAACGCCAGGTTGCGCCGCACGGTCATGTGCGGGTACAAGGCGTAGTTTTGAAACACCATCGCGACGTCCCGCTCGCGCGGCGGGACATCGTTAACGACTCGCGAGCCGATCGTGATCATGCCGCTCGAGAGCTGCTCCAGGCCGGCGATCAACCGCAGGGTGGTCGTTTTTCCACACCCACTGGGTCCGACCAGCACCAGAAACTCCCGATTTTCGACTTCCAACCGCACCCCGTTGACCGCCATCACATCGCCGGGATAAATCCTCGACACGTTCTCGAGGACAACACCCGCCATGATCGGCCGCTCGAAGGGGAAAAGTGCCGCCGGCAAGAAACGAGACTGCCCCAGTCGGCAAAAATCGTTCTCGCGACAACACTTAGCGAAATCCGTAATCCGGTAAAGATACCGCTTCGCCAGAGGAGTGTCAAGGCACCGCGGGCGCTGGCCTTAGGTGTTGCGGCGACCCTGGTTGCGCTGGGCCAGAAGGCCCTCGGAGCGGGCCGCAAAGTGCCTTCCTCGCGGCGCGGGATTCGATGGCGATGCAGTCGATTGAAGCGCGGCCCGCTGCGGGGAGACGGGCTAGCCGACCCGACCGCCCAGGAGACACGGGCGGCCGGATCGGGTTTGCCGTCGCAGCACCTATCGTCGCAGCTCGCGCCGCAGTTCCTCCAACTCCCTGGCAAAGGTGTCGAGGCTCTGCTGGAGCTTCGAGAGCCGCGCAATTCCATCGGCCGAGTCGCTCGCGGGATTGCCTGGGCTGAAAGATCGATTGCTCGCCACGTGATCGTCGGTCCGATCGAGGTCCGACCGCTTGCGGTCGCGATCGCCGGGCGGGTGCGGTCTGCCGTGGCCGTCAGGGCGGCCCCTATCCAAGTGCCCTGGCCCACCAAAGTGATTTGGCCCATCGAAATGATTTGGCCCGCCAAAATGTCCCGGCCCGTGACCGTGGTGGCCACTCCAACTCGCAAAGTGGTGGTGGGGGCCATGGTGTCCGGCCATGGCCGGCGGCGGGCCGTGATGTCCCGGGTGACCGGCGAAGCCTGGTGCCGCACGATGGTGGCCGCTGCGAGCAGCGCACTGCGGCCCATGTCCGCGGTCACGTCGATGGTGTGCAACATCTGGTCCATGGCTGCGGTAGCCGTGACGAATTCCGTAGTGCGCAAAGGCGGGTCCGTGGCGATGGCGGGGCGGGGGCCCGGCGAATTGCGGCCAATGTCCGTGACGGCTGCCTTCGTGTCGCATGGCCTGGGCACGCGGCGGGGGACCCTCATGGCGACTTGCGCCGCGAGCGTGATGATGCTGGCCCGGGTGCTTGTGGCCGCGCGCCTTGTGGCGAGCGCCTCGGTCTTTCTTGCCAGCTTCAGACTTTCCGGCGTCGTCGTTTTCGCCGTCGGGCTTAAAGCTGGCTAGTTGAAAAGGGCCCTGCGGGACCTCGGCCCGCGTCGATTGGTTGGGCCGATTCCGACGATTGGTTGCAGCGCCCGCGGCTGGACGGCCGCCACCTTGCGGGCGGCGAATCTCGCCTTTGAACGGCTCGCCGGTCAGTTCTTTCCACTTGGCTTGCTGCTCGGTGGTCAGCACGCCGATCAGCTTTTCGTTGGTCGTCTTGCGTAGTTCGTCCGACTTTTTGCGGGCTTCTTCGCCGCCACCACCGCCCCCGCCGGCGGCCTGGAACAACGCGCGGCGTTCGGTTTGCGAAGCCTCCTGGATCGTCTTGATCTTGTCCTTTTGCTCGGCCGTGAGGCTCAAGGCCTGGAGGACGTCGGAATCGTTGAAAGCCACCGCTCCGGCGAGCTGCAACGTGATCTGCTTGAAACGTTTCTTTTGATCGTCCTTGAGGATCCCGTTGGCCGCGTCCTGGTTGGCTTTGGCCCGTTCCTGGAACTTGGCCCGGGCCTCCTCGCGGCCCAGATTGCGCAATTCGCCGGCCGACTCGCGCATTTTGGTCATCTGCTCGTCGACTTGTTTGACCTGCTCGGGGGTGAGCTTCAGCTCATCCTGAACCGACTTTTGAGAGAGCAGGGCGACACCATTCAATCCGCCTCCGGGTCCACCGCGGCCGCGACGCTGTTGCTGGGCCACCGCCTGCGAGGTCGCACATGCGACCAGCGCCAGTGCCAGCAGGGAAAAACCAATCCTCTTCATCGTTCATCTCCTCAAAGTACCTGGTGGGGCGCCGCGCTGGCGGTTCTACGAAGACCGCCGTGCTGCCTGGGCAGTCGCAAACTTGCGCACCGGCTCTAGGGATGAAACATTGCATCGCCCGAACAGTTCCGCCAAAAAGCGGAGCATGGGTCGCATTTTCGTCGGGCGGGAATTGACGACGGCGTGACATTGCTTGACAAGCCAGCAGCGGCGCCCGCGACAATCCCCAACCCACGATCGCCGCGGCTCAGGCGGGGATCCGGACCATGACGGCGCTAGCCTGGCCCTGGGGCGTGACGCTCACATTCAGGCAACTGGCGCCCGGATCGGCTTCGGCGCGGCAAATGGACAACGGGCAGGCCGGGTCGGGGGTGTCGTAGTTGAGCACTTTGAACAGCCGCCGCTTTTCGAGTGCCAGCACGCTTGCGATCAGCTCGATCAAGCCGCTGCCGGCGCCCAAGTTGCCGAAATAGCTCTTGGCCGCGGTGACCGGCAGCTTTGCGGTCCGCGGGCCGAAGACCGCGCGGACGGCGCGGGCTTCGTCTGCATCGCAACTCCGCGTGCTCAGTCCGTGCGCGTGCAGATGGCCGACGTCTTCGGGTCCGGCATGGGCATCGCGCAACGCGGCAGCCATGACGTTGGTCAACGCCGCCTCGCGGTCGGCCACGCCTCGCGTTGAGGCCACCGAGCTAGTGGCGGTGCCGACGATCTCGCCATAGATTTTCGCTCCGCGCGTCTGGGCCAGCGACAGCTCCTCTAAAACCATCGTGGCCGCCCCCTCGCCCAGAACCATGCCGCTGCGGTTGAGGTCGAACGGCCGGCTGGCGCGCGACGGGTCGACCCCGTTGGCGGCCACTTCCTCCTGGATCACGGAGTGGACCATTTTCATGGGGTGCACGCGGGTGCCGGTGGCGCCGGCCAACATCACGTCGGCGCTGCCGCGGACGATGGTGCGAAAGGCCTCGCCCACCGCGGCGTTGGCCGAGGCTTCGCGCATCGTGATCGAGTTGTTCGGTCCGCGCAGATCGTTGTAGATCGCGACGTGGCTGGCCGGCATGTTGGGCAGATACTTCAGCAGCCACAAGGGGGTGACTTGCGGCATGCCCTCGGATGCCCAGCGGGAGAAATCGAAATGGCCGGCGGAGTCGATGCAGCTGAGAATGCCGGCGGTGAAATCGTCGGGCAGCGTGAGCATGTAGTCGGAGCCAAACACGACGCCGACGCGATCGGGATCGATGCGGCCCTCGCCCAGCTTCGCGTCGACCAGGGCGCGTTGGGCCGCGGCGACGCCCATCTGCGATTCGCGGCACATGACTTTGAGGCCTTTGCGAATGGCCTTTTTCTTCTCGCCGTCGAGCGGACCGAAGTCGTCGATCGCGCCGGTGAACTCGCGCGCTTCGGCGGCGAACGACGTGGGCAGATAATGGCAGGGGACGGTTGCCAGCGGAGCCACCGCGCTGCGGCCGGCCAGCAGGGCTTCCCAAAGCGCAGCGGGGCTGTTGCCCAAGGGACTGATCACACCCAATCCGGTGATGACCACGCGCCGTGCGGTTTTCATGACCTGTTCCGCTGCTCCGAATCGAATTCCCCCGGCCGACTGCCGCGTCCGCGGCCTGCTAGTTTAACGCCGTGCCGAGAAGTTGACGAGGTGTACGGCGCCGCTGAATCGGCGCCGCAAGGTTGAAGGATCCAAACTGGCAGCAGGTGTTCCATCGTGTTTTCTAATAGCGGTCCCGGAACTGCCTGGCCTGGTTTTGCCCCGGCTGCAAGGTGGTCGGCTGACTGGTGACCTTGCCCTTGCTCTCCACGAACACCAGCAGGTCGGCCCGGGTGGGCGCGGAAATCAGGGGCACCTTGATGCCCAGCGTGTTCGGCGCTTTGGCGACGGGGGTAGGAACGACGCCCAGGCTGATCAGCAGCACCTGGTCGGCCGGCCAGCGGAACCGCTCGTGCAAGCGAGAGCTGGCCAACTGCGGCACCTCGATCGTGGTTCGTTGATTGCGGACGGTGGCGCTGGGCACGTCGATCTTGACTGGCAGCATCTTCTCCACCTGGTCGACCTCGCACTTGAGTACCGCGTCGATCACCTTGCCGTCGAGCGACAGCAGCGGGATGGAACTCGAGCTTGAAGCCTTCGTCGAACTGGGCCATCTGCGGCTCGAAGCCGGGCCAGGCGTCGGCGTTGAGAATCACGTCGCGGATGTAGTTGCGGCTGCGCGTCTTGGGAACGATCGTCGATTGGCCGTTGTTGACCAGCAAATGCGGCGTGCTGTGTTCCTGGAAATCGCTGCGCTTGCGCAGGTCGGCCAGCAACAGCGATGCATCTTCCTTGGCCATCAGCCAGGCCTGCACGCCGGCCGATTGCGAGGCCACCGGATGCAGCATGCGGTGGGCCTTGGCCCGCCAGTTCGGGTCTGCCGATCGTGATCACGCGCATGCCGAAGGCCTGCGATTCGGCCTCGGTGTTGACGAAGCGGTCGACCATCTCGGAAACGACGGCGTGCATTTCCGGCGTGTGATAGACGCTCAGCGTGCGATGATCGGCTCGCAGCACGGCCACGACGTCGCCGTGCCAGGCTTCGTAGCCGGTTTCGCGCAGAATCCAATCGCGAATCGCTTGCTCGGGGCGATTGGTCGAGGTGACGCGCGCCGTGTACGGACTGATGTCGTAATCGCGCCACTCCTGGCCTGCATCGTTGGGCAGCGTGTTGGGTCCGGGTGTGACGCGGGCGATCGGCTGGCGCGGGCCGCCGGTCGGTGCGGGGCGCAAGGCGGGCTGGCCGGCGGCCGACGCGGTCGATTCGACGCCGCTCTTGCCTGCGGCGCCGGGAGTGCGCCATTTTTGCGTGCTGCCGCTGGCGGTCGGTTGCGGGGCCGAGTTGTCGTCTGGGGCGGCTTCGTCAGCCGACGCGGCGGGAGTTGCCGCCAGCGCTTGCGTGTCGCGGCGCGCCTGAGCGTGCGCAACGCCGACAAAGCTCGCGAGAGCCGTGCAGAACACAACGCACCTGGCGAACATGGGTCGGCCTCCTTGCCTGCGCCGGCCTGGCCCCGCGGGTCGGGGAAGTCGGCGCGATATCCTGTTGCGCGCGGCGGGAAGTATAGGGAGGTGGCCGGGAGCGAACAATAGCGGCTGCACGCTGGCATCGCGACGGGTGGCACTGCTGGCTTGTCCAGCAGTGTCTTCTGCCGACTTCCACGGCACTGCTGGACAAGCCAGCAGTGGCACGCCCATGCAGCCCGATCACATCTCCAAACACGCTGCGCGACTCTTCACCGAGACGGCGCGTTGCTAGCGGCCGTTTCGCAGCCGACCGACCACGATCGAGGCGTTGTGGCCGCCGAAGCCGAAGCTGTTGCTCATGGCGGCATCGAGCCTGCGCTCGCGGGGCGTGTTGGGCGTGTAATCGAGATCGCAGGCCGGATCGGGCGTGTCGAGGTTGATCGTCGGCGGGATCAGGCTGTCGCGGAGCGCCAGCACGGTCAGAATCAGTTCCACGCCGCCGCTGGCGCCCAGCAGATGGCCCAACTGGCTCTTGGTGCTGGAAATGCTCAGCTTGCTGGGCGTGCTCGCCGAAGACGCGTCTTGATGGCGGTCGTTTCGGCCTGATCGCCCAGCGGCGTGCTGGTGCCGTGGGCGTTGATGTAGTCGATCGGCGCCGGGGTCGAGCTCGCCGTCGTCGCAGGGCCCGCTTCATGGCGCGGGCGGCGCCGATGCCGTCGCTCGTCGGGCTGCGTGATGTGGCCGGCGTCGGCGCTGGCGCCGTAGCCGAGCACCTCGGCGTAGATCCGCGCGCCGCGGCTTTCGGCGTGTTCGAGTTCCTCGAACACCAGCATGCCGGCGCCTTCGCTGAGCACGAAGCCGTCGCGGTCGCGGTCGAACGGGCGGCTGGCGTTCTGCGGGGTCGTCGTTGCGCTCGGAGAGGGCCCGCATGTTGGCGAAGCCGCTGATGCCCATGGGCGTGATGGCGGCTTCGGTGCCGCCGGTGATCATCACGTCGGCGTCGTCGTATTGGATCGCCTTGAAGGCGTCGCCCATGGCGTTGGTGGCGCTGGCGCAGGCGGTGGCCACGGCGTAGTTCGGGCCCGCGCAGGCCGTACTGGATCGAGAGGTGGCCGCTGGCCGCGTTGAGCATCAGCTTGGGGATGGTGAAGGCCGAGACCTTGTCGGGGCCCTTGTGCAGCAGCCGCTCGAGCTGGGTTTCGATTTCGTGCAGGCCGCCGATGCCCGAGCCGAGGATCACGCCGCAGCGGAAGGGATCGATCTTGGAGAAGTCGATGCCGCGAGTCGCGCACCGCGTCGATGCCGGCGACCATGGCGAACTGCGTGAAGCGGTCGATCCGCTTGGCGTCCTTGGCCGACATGTAGTCGCCGGTCGACCAGTCGTGGATGTCGCCGCCGAAGTGGACTTTGTGTCCGGTGGTGTCGAAGAGCCGGAGCGTGTGAATGCCGCTCTCGCCGCGCAAGCATGCGCTTCCAGAGGTCGTCGACCTGGCAGCTGAGCGAAGTGACGGCTCCCAGCCCGGTGACGACGACGCGTCGTTTCATGAATGTTTGAATTACGACTGGGAATTCTCGATGTATTGGACCGCCTGTCCCACGGTCTGAATCTTTTCCGCGGCATCGTCCGGGATGTTGATGTCGAACTCTTCTTCGAGTTCCATCACCAACTCGACCGTATCGAGCGAATCGGCGCCCAGATCGTTGACGAAAGACGTTTCGGGGGTGATCTTTTCCTTGTTCACGCCCAATTGCTCGGCGACGATGTCAATCACACGTTCTTGAACTGAGGCCACCTGCACGATCCTCCAACTGAATCCAGAAAGGGGGGAACGAAACTGTTCTTCCCCCGCCAGGGCTGTGTATGGGCTAGTTGTCTATGAGTCTAAGCGGGACCGGCGAATGGATACTAGCCCGATGCGCAAGCGAGGGAGCAGCGATTCTACCCTCGCTTGCGCTTCGGGCTAGTGGGGGCCCATTGCCCGCCGGTACAAAAATAGAGGATTTCCATAAGACAGGTCAAGATATAAACTTTTCGCATCCCTGTCCATATCACCTTGGGTCGCGCTCGAACTGCACCCTAGGGAAGACGCCGCTGGTCGCGAGACGGTCACAACTCGGTCAAAGTTTATTACGCGCACAACCCGCCATCCACGGTCAGCACCTGGCCGGTAATATAGGCCGCCGCCCCGCTGGCCAGAAACAGCACGGCATTGGCGACTTCCTGGGCCTGCCCCACCCGCTTGAGCGGAATCCGTTTCTTGACCTCGTCCAGCACCACCGAGCCCATGGCCTCGGTCATCTCGGTCTCGATGAAACCGGGGGCCACGGCGTTGACCGTGATCTTGCGGCTGGCCAACTCGCGGGCCACGGTGCGGGTCATGCCGATCACGCCGGCCTTCGACGCCGAATAGTTGGCCTGCCCCGGATTGCCCGTCAGTCCCGAAACGCTGGCAATGTTGATGATCCGCCCGTAACGTCCTTGCATCATCGGCCGCGTGGCGGCGCGCGTAAACAGGAACGTGCCGCGCAGGTTCGTGTTGATGACCGTCGTCCCAATCCTCGTCGGTCATCCGCGGGATCAGCGTGTCGCGCGTGATGCCGGCGTTGTTGACCAGGATGTGCAACTTGCCGCACTTTTCGACCACCGCGTCGACGACTTGCTGCACGCTGGCCGCGTCGGTCACGTCGCAGGCATAGACCTCGGCCGTGCCGCCGGCGGCGCGGATCGCGTCGGCCGTCTCGGCCAGCTTGTCGACGCTGCGAGCGACGCAGGCCACGTTGGCGCCGGCGCCGGCCAGCGCCAGCGCGATCGCGCGTCCGATGCCGCGCGAGGCGCCGGTGACAATCGCGGCGTGGCCCTTCAAATCGACCTGCAAGTCGGGCGTGGGATGATCCGTCATGGCGATGCCGAGTTTCCGAAAGTGTGAACGATGATTTCCCTCACACTAGCCCGAAGCGCCAGCGAGGGTTCCTCGTATTGTTTCCCTCGCTGGCGCTTCGGGCTAGTGCACCAGGGCAATGCTCCGCATTCTCATTCAAACACGCCTTGGCAGGAAACCTTGCGTTCGAGCCGCTTCAGCAGGCCGCGCAGCACGCGGCCCGGGCCGACCTCGTAAAACTGATTATAGCCCTCGGCCAGCAGATGGCGCATCGAATCCTCCCAGCGGACCGGCGATACGACCTGCTTGAGCAGCAGCTGGCGGATTTCGTCGGGGTCGTAGTGGGCTTGCGCGTCGACGTTGAAGATCACCGGGATCGACGGCTGGACAATCGGGCAATCGGCCAACGCTTCGCTCAATCGCTCGACCGCCGAATCCATGAGCGAGGTATGAAACGCGCCGGCCACGGCCAGCGGCACGGCCTTCATCGCGCCGGCCGCGGGCGCCATTTCGGCCGCCCGCTCGCAGGCCGAGTTCGTTCCTGAAATGACGATATTGCCGGGGCACAACAAGTTGGCGATTTGCAGCGTTTCGCCGCCGCGCGCCTGGTCGCAGAGCGCTTCGACTTGCGCCCGCTCGAGGCCCAGGATGCTCACCATGCCGCTGGGCGTAGCGTCGGCAGCTTCTTGCATCGCCTCGCCGCGCACTTGCACCAGCCGCAAGCCGTCTTCGAAATCGAGCGCGCCGGCGAAGACCAGCGCCGTGTACTCGCCCAAGCTCAAGCCCGCGGTGGCTTCGCACGACAGCACGACCTCGGGCGAGGAGTTTCTGAGCAGCTCGATGGCGGCCAGACTGGTGACGAACAGGGCCGGCTGGCTGACGACCGTCGAATCGAGCTCCTCGGCGGGGCCTTCGAAGCAGAGCTTGGCCAGATCGTAGCCCAGGATGGCGTTGGCCCGATCGTAAAGCCGCCGGGCCGCGGGCAGCGTTTCAGCGGCCTGGCGACCCATGCCGACGGTTTGCGCTCCTTGGCCGGGAAAGAGAAATGCGATCTTGGTCACGGTGCGCCCCTTCACGTTCGTGCTGCCGATTTGTAGCCGGGGTCTGTGACCCCGGATTTCTCGCACAACGTCCGGCCTCGAAGAGGCCGGATACAAGTTTATCAGGGGCCAAGTCTTTCAGAGGCCCTGCTCCTGAACACGGCCAGCGCGTGCTCTGGGGTGCGCGCCGTCTATTCGGCGGCGGTTTCGACCATGGCGCGGCCCATATAGTGGCCGCAGTTGGGGCAGATCCGGTGCGAGGGAATCGCGGTGCTGCACTGGGTGCAGTACTCGAGCTTGAGCGGTTTGATGGCGTTGTGAGCCCGGCGGCTATTGGTGCGGGAGTTGGAGCTTTTTCGTTTAGGGACAGCCATGGCAAGGACACCCGAAGTTGTGCGGCCCGCGAGCCGGGCCCAAGTTGAATGACGACCGCTTCTTGCAACAGAGACAAGCGTGTAATCGTACGCTAGTGGGTTGCGGGGTGTCAAGCGTGGCGTTTCACAGGTCCACAGGCTTTCTGAGGCGCCGAATTGCCAAGTCCGTCAGCACGCCGATCGCAAGTCCGATCACGCAGCCGATCACTATATGCGTTGGCAATCGCTCAAGCACCAATCGCCTAGCGCCATGGCTCGCCTCGGCGTCCCCGAGAATTGTCTGATACTGGTACAACGGAATGAGAATTCCAGCGACACTGCCGATGACGAGTGGCGACAGAATTGCAACTGCGATCTTTTTCATCGTGTGTGTGCCGCCGGCAACTTCAAACCGCGTTGGCTTTCTTCAGCGCTTCTTCGGCGGTCTTTTCGATTTTCTCGCACTCGTGGGCCAGCTCTTCGACGAGCTTGGCCAGATCGTGAACCTCCTTATCGCCGGCCTTGGCCGCGATGTGGCGGCAGTGATGCGCAATGTTATTCAATTCGGTCATGATCATGATCGTTCACCTCCCACCCCAGTCGCGTCGCCGCGCGAAGTCTTATTGAAATCCACCGTGGCGGTTCGCCCGGCCCGTTGCCCCTCCGTCATCCTACCACACCGCGCGAAAAAATGATCGTCGGCCCGACCTACTTGACTTGCGGCGCTCGAAACGCATACTCACCTATCATACGCGGATACGATGGTTAAGTCGGGGAGCGAACGAGCGGAGTCGAAAATGGGTCGAGCGAAGATCAGCATCATCGGCGCCGGCAACGTCGGCGCCACGACCGCCCATTGGTGCGCGGCGGCCGAACTGGGCGACATCGTGCTGTTGGATATTCCGCAGATCGGCGACATGCCCAAGGGCAAGGCGCTCGACCTGATGCAGGCGTCGCCGATCGTGGGCTTCGATTCGAACATCATCGGCACCAACGACTATGCCGACACGGCCGGCAGCGACGTGGTGGTGATCACGGCCGGCATCGCCCGCAAGCCGGGCATGAGCCGCGACGATCTGCTGAGCACCAACGCCAAGATCGTCGGCTCGGTCGCCGAGCAAATCAAAGCCACGAGCCCCGAGGCGATCGTGATCGTCGTCAGCAATCCGCTGGACGCGATGGTGCAGCGGGCGCTGCAAGTCACGCGGTTTCCCGCCGCAGCGCGTGCTGGGCCAGGCCGGCGTGCTCGATACGGCCCGCTATCGCACGTTTCTGGCGATGGAACTGGGCGTCAGCGTCGAAGACATTTCGGCGCTGTTGATGGGCGGGCACGGCGACACGATGGTGCCGATGCCCAGCTGCACCTCGGTCGGCGGCATTCCGGTCACGCGACTGATCGACGCCGAAGCGGCTGGAGGAGATCGTCGCAGCGCACGCGCAACGGCGGCGCGGAAATCGTCGGCCTGCTGAAGACCGGCAGCGCCTACTACGCGCCGGCCGCCGCCACGACGCAAATGGTCGAGGCGATCGTCCGCGACAAGAAGCGGCTGATTCCCTGCGCCGCCTATTGCGACAAGGAATACGGCGTCGGCGGATACTACGTCGGCGTGCCGGTCATCCTCGGCGCCGGCGGCGTCGAGCGGATCATCGAGCTGGAACTGACCGCGCAGGAGCGGGCCGATTTCCAAAAGAGTATCGCGGCGGTGAAAGAACTGGTGGCGGCGATGAACGCGTTGCCGCTTTAACAGAAATCGACGGCCCCGTGCTAGCGTTTGCATGCTGGCGCAATGGCGCCGGGCCTTGGCGTTGACAGTCGGAAATTGCTGGGGTAGAGTCCCCGGCTTGTCAGTCGGATTTGTGGAGATTCTCGGACAGCATGGAGCTGGCGGATTTGCCGGGAGCGCGTTGGGTGGATCCAGGCGACACGTTTGGGAAGTGTTCTTAACGAGCCTCGCCATGCTGCTACTGAATACGCTCATCGGCGTGCTGGCCGTCGGAATGTCGGTCGCCGCGCGTGCGCAGTCTCCTTCTATTGGCACCGCATGGCGTTGGGCCGCCGACGATATTCAGCCGTCGGTGACGGCTCGCCCGTGGAGGAGCATCGTGCTGCATCATTCGGCCACCAGTGCCGGCAGCGTGGAGTCGATCGACGCGGTGCATCGCCGTCAGAAAGATCGTTCCGGCAAGCACTGGCTGGGAATCGGCTATCACTTTGTGGTGGGCAACGGCCGGAAGATGGCCGACGGCGAGATTCAGCCCACGTTCCGCTGGCAGCAGCAGCTCAGCGGGGCCCATGCCGGCACGCGCGAAGCGAACGAACACGGAATTGGCATCTGCATGATCGGCAACTTCGACGAGACCGCGCCCACCGCCAAGCAGTTGGCGGCCGTGCGCGGTTTGATGAAAACTTTGGCCCGGCGATATGCGATCCCGCGCGAGCGGATTTTGCGCCATTTGGATGTGCAAGCCACCTTGTGCCCGGGCCGTTTGTTTCCCTGGGATCAGGTCACCTCCGATCTGTTTTCCGACGAAAAGGGCTCTTAGTTTGACGTTCGAGTATTTACCTGACCGTCCCACAACCGGGCCGTCCTATTCGTTGTTCCATGGACGCGAAGACCTGTTTCGATCGCGGTCGACGTCGCTGTCGGTCAGCCTAATTGCCCGGGGCGACTTGATTTCCAGAACTTCACCCCGCCATGAAGCGAGATATGAACCGCATCCAGCAATTGCTTGAGGACGATTTGGGTGTTTCGCCGCTTTCGACGGCCGCCGTGACCTCCGCCCCAATGGCCGGCGAGTCCGAAGGCGAGATCGACAATTGTCATTGTATTTTCACGCCGCTGCACTATGAGCGGAACTACGCCTATCCGCTCGTTGTCTGGCTGCACGGTCCCGACGACGACGAACGGCAAGTCACGCGCGTGATGCCGCTGGTGAGCAGTCGCAACTACGTGGGGGTCGGGCCGCGCGGAACGTTGCCGGGCGAATTGCCCGACAGCTATCGCTGGGAGCAGGACGCCGCGCACATTGCGCTGGCCGAGCAGCGTGTGCTGTCGGCCATTGCCGCCGCGCGCCGCTGGATGAATGTCAATCGGGCGCGGATTTTTCTGGCCGGCTACGGATGCGGCGGCACGATGGCATTTCGCATCGCGCTGAATGCTCCGCGCCGCTTTGCCGGCGTGTTGTCGGTTGGAGGCCGCTTTCCGACAACGCTGCGTCCGCTGGCCCAGGTGCACCTGGCCAGAAGCCTTCCGATCTTCCTGGCCACCGGACGTGACAGCGTCGAATATCCCGAAGCCGATGTTTGCGACCACCTGCGATTGTTTCACGCGGCGGGCATGTCGGTCTGTTTGAGGCAGTATTCCTGCGGCGACGATCTGCTGACCAATATGCTCTCGGACATGGATCGCTGGATCATGGAACAGTTGATTCCGCAGCCGGCGCCGTGCGACGAAGCATCACATCGATCGGGCGGCAAGTAGGGGCGGCCGACGGAAGTGCCGGGTGCCACGGGCATCTTGCCCGTGTCGTCGCCGCACTGGCGACACGCCAGTGGCACCCGAGCCATGATATCGGCGTCGTCAGGCCGCCTTTTCCTCGCGACGCTAGCAGCGGCAATGCGGATTGACCGTGGCGGGCGTTTGGAGTACAAACCCCGCCGCTTTTCCCCGCGCGGAGGTGTCTAGGGGTGCCCGCCCGCCATGCGCCGCGAAATGCATTCGATTTCCAAATCCACTCGACCTACGTTGGGAAGGTTCAAGGCACGCATGGAAGCACCGAAGATTTATATCGATCCCACGTCGGTTGGCCGCCGCTCGGAATTGGAACAGGTTTCGGCCGCGTGGCATGACGCGATCTTGCGACTCGAACAGACGCACGAGGCGCTGCGCGGCGAGGTCTGCCGGTTGAGCGACGAGTTGGAGCTGCGCCATCGCGAACTGGCCCGCCAGAATCGACTGGCCGACTTGGGCCAGATGGCCTCGCACCTGGCCCAGGAAGTGCACCATCACCTGGCGCCGGTCTCGCTGTATCTGAGCCTGTTGCGGAGGCGGCTGTCGGCAGACTCGGGCAGCGCCGTTGTTTTGGACAAGATCGAGTCGGGCATGTTGACGTTGGACGCCAGCGTCAACGACCTGTTGAGTTTCGCTTCCGGACGCAGCCCGAAGCCGCAGTGGGTCAACGTGCGGCAGATCGTCGACGAGGTCGGCGCGTCGCTGGCGCACCAGCTTCGAGGCGCAGGACATCGAACTGACGACCGACGTGCCGCGGCAATTGGGATTGTTGGCCGATCGCGACATGTTGCGCTGCGCTCTGGTGAACTTGGCGCTCAATTCGCTGGAGGCCATGCCCGAGGGTGGCCGGCTGGTCGTCACGTCGTACATCGGCCGCGGCGGAGTGGAGTTGGAGGTGGCCGACAGCGGTCCCGGCTTGAGCGAGGAAGCCCGGCGGCGGGCGTTCGAGCCGTTCTTTACCACCAAGCGCGATGGCGCGGGTTTGGGCCTGGCGGTGGTGCATCGCATCGCCGAAGCGCACGGCGGCGACGTGCGGGCGATGAATTGTCCCGAAGGGGGCGCGGCCTTCACGTTGCGGTTTCCCGAGCGGGCCCGCGAGGCGGCCGCCTGAGGGGTTTGGCCGGCGGCAAGACCCTGAGGCACCGCGAAGAAGACCGGCGAAAAACTCGACGCTCTCAACTTAGCTGACGCGAGATTCCACGGATGGACTTGCTCAACAAAGCTTACGCCCAACTGTCCGACTTGCTGAAGTCGATGACCAGCGGCGCACGACTCACTGCCGCAATGCTGCTGGTCGTGGCGGCCCTCAGCGTGGCGTTTCTTTTCAACCAGCAAGTTTCTCCCACCGATTCGTACCTGATGGACGGCGAGACGTTTTCACCCAGTCAGTTGCGCGACATGCAAGCGGCCTTCGGCAAGGCCGGGTTGGAAGCTCGCATTGACGGCGCCAAGGTCAAGGTGCCCCGTGGGCAGGAGTCGAAATACATGGCCGCGCTGGCCGACGCCAATGCCTTGCCTCCCGAGTTCGGTGGCTACTTGAAAAAAGCCGTCAGCACCAACAGCTTCACTTGGATTCCCAACAGCCAGCGCGAAGCGAGCTGGCGCGTCGCCCGGCAACAAGAGTTGCAGTTGACGATTGGCTGCATGAAAGGCGTCGATGCGGCCGCCGTGCAGATCGATCAGCAAAAACCGGAAGGCTTCAGCCACGAAAAGTGCGTCATCACCGCGCTGGTAACGGTGCGGCCCAAATCCAACCAATCGCTCGACGACGTCACGATGCGGACCATCCGGCAAATGGTCGCCAGCGCGGTGGCCGGACTGAAACCGGAAGCCGTGACCGTGGTCGACCTGAGCAACAACCAACACGTCGCCGGAAATGGCGGCATGGATCGGCCGAGCGGCGTGGCGTCGGACTACGCCGAGTCGAAGAAGCGACATGAACTCGAATGGCAGCAGACCATTGGCCACGTGCTGGCCTACATCCCTGGCGTGCTGGTGAGCACGAACGTGGAACTGGAGCTGGAAGCGGCGAACGACGAGGCTCTGGTACCGCGCGCGTCGAAGACGAGCGAGTTGGCGGCAAGCGAAATCGCGGCCTCTGAGAACGGGGCCCTTGAACAACCGGCCACCGCCGGCGGCAAGGCGCTCGACAAGATCCGTCGTGAAATCTTGCCCGCCGCGCCGCGCAATGCCGCGTTCACGCCCGAGAGTCGCATCGCCCGGCGCGATCGCGCCGCAAAGCGCGTAACGGTGTCGGTGGCGGTGCCGAGCACGTACTACGAGACCATTTGGCGCCGAGCGCACCCGGCGCCGGCGGGACAGCCTCCGCAAACGCCCGGCGCCGCGGCATGGGCCGATCTGGAGGCGCGCGAGAAGCAGAAGATCACGGAATTGGTCGCTAATTTGCTTCCGCAGGGAGACAAGTTCGACGCCGGCCGGCAGGTCGCGGTTTCGACGTTTTATCCCCCGAGCACGGCACCGGCGCCGCAGCCCGACTTGCGAACGCGTGCAATGGCTTTGCTGATCCAACATGCCAGCACGCTGGCGGTCATCGGCGTGGCGCTAGTGAGCCTGCTCATGTTGCGTTTCACGCTTCGCCGGTCGCCGGCCTTTGGCAACGCGTCGTCCAGCGAAACGTCGGTCGAAATAGGATTGGCGTATCCGTCGTCGGACGAAGGCTCGTTCGATGCAGCGGGCCCCGCGACGGCCCGCGACCGGCTGAAGCGCCGCGCCGCGCAGGGCCCGTCCTTGCGCGAGGAATTGGCCGAGATTGTCCGCGAGGATCCCGACACGGCCGCCAGCGTGTTGCGCACTTGGATCGGAAATGCGAGCTAATCGATGAAGAACAAACATCGCAGCCTACGCAAAGCGGCCGTGCTGTTGGCGAGCCTGGACGGCCCGAGCGCCGAGGCGCTGCTTGGCCAAATGTCCGCCGGCCAGACCCAGGCGTTGCGGCAAGCCGTCGAGGGCCTGGGCCCGATCGATCCGGCTGAGCAGAGCGAGATTCTCGAGGAATTCTTTCGCATCGGCCCGCTGGTGCCCGACCGCCGGCCCTCGGGCATTGAGTTGGACGGCAGTCTGCCGGACGATCTGCGGATGCCGGAGGCGCGGGACGAATCGTCGCGAGATGCCGCTTCGCGCGAAGGCGTGCCGCTGGCGGCTCGGCGTGCCGCGGCGCCGCTGGCTTTGTTGCGTGATGCGTCGGTTCATTCGCTGGCGCCGTTTCTGGAGCGCGAGCATCCCCAGACGATCGCGGTCGTGGTGTCGCATTTGCCTGCCGATCGGGCGGCCGAAGTACTGGCTGGGCTGCCGGGGGATTTGCAAATCGAAGTGGCCCGCCGGCTGGTCGACCTGGACGAGACCGATCCGGAAGTCTTGCGAGAAATCGAGCGTGGTCTCGAATCGTGGCTGTGCGAACAAGCGCAAATCGACCGGCGGCGCGTGGCCGGCATCACCGCGCTCAACAATATCCTGGGTGCTGCCAGCCCGCGCGTGAAACAGCACATCCTTGCCAATCTCAACCGCGGCGATCGCCAACTGGCCGGCCAGGTCAAATCGCCGCCGTCGCGGCCGTTGACTTTTGACGATTTGCAACAGTTGGATTCGGCGTCTTTGACGGTTGTGCTGCATCACGCCGACAGCGAGCTGCTGCTTTTAGCGCTGGCCGGCGCACGGCCGGAGTTTGCCGAGCGGGCTTTTGAATTGTTTCCGCCGGAAGAGGCGCAGACGTTTCGCGCGGCGCTGCGCAACCTGGGGCCCACGCGACTCAGCGACGTCGAAGAGTCGCAGCACGAATTGGCCGAGCTGGCACGTCAACTGGAGCTTCGCGGCGACATTGTCCCGGAAGTTCGCGGCCGCTTGAGCGTCGCCGTGTAAAGGCGCGCGAGCGTCGAACGGACATTTGCACATGACAAAACCCCACATCACCGCCTCCCCGACGTCCACGGTCATCAAGGCGTCGGCATCGAGGGGCGACGCGGCGCCTTATTGTTTCGACGAGATGGGCGACTCGGGGCGGACCAAACTGGACGCGGCTCGCGCGACGGCCGAGAAAATACTGGCTCAGGCGGAGCAGGACGCGGCGGCCATTCGCAAGGCAGCCGAAGGCCAAGGCCGCGCCGCGGCGCTTGAGGCGGCCGAACAGATTCTCGACGAGAAGGTGAGCCGGCAGCTGGCGACCTTGGGGCCGGCGCTTCGCGAAGCGGTTGATCGAGTGCAGGCCGCGAAGGCCGATTGGCTGTCGCACTGGGAAAAGACCGCCGTTCACGTGGCCGCGGCGATTGCCGCCCGGGTGGTCCGCCGCGAACTCAAACGCTCGCCCGATATCACGCTGACCCTGGTCCGCGAGGCGCTCGAACTGGCCGCCGGCAGCGGCGATATTCAGGTGTGCATGCACCCCGACGATTTCAAGACGCTGGGAAAACAGGCCCAGCGGTTGGCCGGCGAATTGGCGCGGCTGGGCAACGCGCACGTCGTGGCCGATCCGCGGATCAGCAAGGGAGGCTGCCGGATCGAGACGCGGTTCGGCAGCGTCGATCAGCAATTCGAAGCCCAGTTGGCGCGCATCGAAGAAGAACTTGCCTGACAGCCTGTTGAAAAAGGGTGCCACTGCTGGCTTGTCCAGCAGTGGCACACAAATTCAGGCTAATTGCATTGATCAACAAGCCACTAAGTCATCGCCCTCACAATGGACCTCCGATGCAAGCCACGCTCGACGACGTTGCCCGGCAATTGCAGATGGCCATGCCCACGGCCCTGTGCGGTAGCATCGTGCGCACGGTCGGCATGACGGCGGCGGTGGCCGACTTTCCGGCGCCGGTGGGGGCGCTGGTGGAAATCGAGCGGCAGACGGGCGAGCCGATCGCGGCCGAAGTGATCGGCTTTCGCGACGATCTGACGCTGGTGTACCTGCTGTCCGACGTCGCCGGCGTGCGCCACGGCAACCGCGTGCGGCTGGTGAAGACGTCGCGCTGGATTCGCGTCGGCCAAGAGTTGCTCGGCCGAGTCGTGAATGCTCGCGGAGAGTGCATCGACGGTAAGCCGCGGCTGGCGCTGGCGCACCGTACGCCGCTGACGCGTGCCGCGCAGCCGGCGATCGAGCGGCCGCGCATCGATACCGCGTTGACGACCGGAATTCGGGCCATCGACGGACTGCTCACCTGCGGCAAGGGGCAGCGGATCGGCATCTTCGCCGGCTCGGGCGTGGGCAAAAGCGTCACGCTGGGAATGATGTCGCGATACACCGAAGCGCCGAGTCAACGTCATGGCGCTGATCGGCGAGCGCGGCCGCGAGGTCAACGAATTCATCGAGCGCGACCTGGGACCAGGGCTGGCCAAAAGCGTGGTCGTGGTGGCCACCAGCGACGAGCCGGCGCTGGTGCGCGTGCAGGCCGCGTTTACCGCCACGGCGGTAGCCGAATATTTCCGCGATCAGGGCCAGGACGTGCTGCTGGTCATGGATTCGCTTACGCGGCTCGCGCTGGCGCAGCGCGAAATCGGATTGGCCGCCGGCGAGCCGCCAGCCACGCGCGGCTTTCCTCCCTCGGTGTTTGCGATGCTGCCGAAACTGCTGGAACGGGCCGGCCGAAGTCCGCGCGGCAGCATCACCGGCTTCTACTCGGTGCTGGTCGAAGGGGACGATCCGAACGAACCGATCTGCGACGCGGTGCGCGGCCTGCTTGACGGGCACGTCTGGCTGTCGCGAAAGCTGGCCGCCCGCGGCCACTATCCGGCCATCGATGTGTTGGAGAGCATCAGCCGCCTGATGACCGAAGTTTCGGACGCCGAGCATCGTCAGGCGGCTTCGGCGGTGCGCGAACTGATAGCCATCTTTCACGAACACGAGGACCTGATTTCGATTGGCGCCTATCGCCGTGGCTCGAGCCCCATGGTCGACCTGGCCATCGACATGCAGCCGTCGATCAACGGATTCTTGCGGCAGTGCGTCGACGAGCCGTCGAGCGTCGAGCGGGCCCGCGACGCCTTGATCGAATTGTCTCACGAGGCGCAAACGCGGCGGGCCAACCCGACCACCGGCGCGACGCATTCCGCTTGATTGTGGATGATCCATGGCGAGCTTTCAGTTTCGCTTGAAAACTTTGCTGGCCATGTGCGAGTCGCTACGCGACGAGCGCAAGGCGGAGCTGGCCGAGTCGCTTGCCGAGCTGCGCGTCCTCGACGAGCGGCGGGGTTCGATCGAGCGTGAGCTCGACGGGCTGAAGCAGCGCTGTCGCGAGGGCGCGGCGCCGGGCCGACTCGACGTCGGCAGTCTGATGACTTCCCATCGCTATGAGCTCGTGTTGCGCGAGGAACTGAAAACGCTTGCCCGGCAAGAGCAAGCGCTGGCCGCGGAAATCGAGCTGCGGCGCCAAGCCGTGGTGGCCGCCGACGGCGAAGTGCGGGTGCTGGAAAAACTCGAGGAGAAACAGCTCGCCCAATTCCGCCAGCAGCAGGCCCTGGCCGAGAGCAAGCAACTCGACGAAGTGGCCGCCCGCGCGGCAGGCCACGGCGACGCGGCGTGACAGCATCGCCAGCGGAGCGCCGGCAACGGCCGAGCGGTTTCCCAATTGACGCCGTTTATCTGTTCGTCGCAGACTCGCCGCCGGCGGGCCGACCGCCGCTTTCGTCGTTATTCGGTTGGGGTTGATTCAAACTCCGATTTTAGCGACAAGATGCGCGACCCTTGGCCAGTCACTTCTTCAAGCGGTCGTCCTTCGACACTTCTCGTACGTCCAGTCAAAGCAGCAAATCAAGGCAGTGCCGGCGCCGATCGTCTTCGCGCGCTTTCGCGCGGAACCGGCCGAAAGGATGAAATTCGATGGTCCGCAATCCGAAGCCGATCGAGCGCGAGGTGCACGACTATCTTGCCTCTCATTCGCGTGGCGCGAGAGTCGACGATCTGCCGAACCATGCCGAGCATGCGCAAGTCTCGGTCGAGGACGGCCTGCGCCAGCCGAATCACCCGGTGGATCTCGACTTGAATATCGAGCTGGGCCGAACGCAGATGACGTTGGAAGACGTGGCCTCTCTGGGCAAGGGCTCGATGATCCGGCTCGACAAACTTTCGGGCGACCCGGTGGACGTGATCGTCGACGGGCGCCTGATCGCGCGCGGCGAGGTGTTGGTGCTCAACGAGAAGTTCTGCGTGCGAGTGACGGAGTTGCTGGGTTGCCAACAATTTACTTGACGCTCGACACGGACCGATTTTTCGAGTGGAAAGGATGGACGATGTCTCACGTCGCACGATCTTTGGGCCGCTCGGCGGGGATTCTGTTGTTGGCCTGCGCGGCTGTCCGCGCGGCCGCTTCCGACTATGCCGAACTGGCGAGCAATCCTGTGCGCGGCGAGTCGGCCGGCGCCGAGGTCAATCCGCGTTATTACAACCAGGGTGAAAACACGCCGCGGGCGCTCGATACGGGGGCACCGCGGGAGTTCGACGCAAGCGGGCCGCGTCCCATGCCCATTCGGCCCCTGCCGATCCCCGCGCAACACGCCGAGCGAATGACCTCCGGCACGGACGAAGCGGCACCCAACGCGCAGGCCGAGCCGCAAGACGCGGTTGCCGGCGCTCGTGTTTTGCCGCTGGCGCCGCCGTCGAAGGACGAGCGAGCAGGATTTCGCGCCGGCGAGCTGCCCGCGCTGGTGACGGGCGCCGCCAGCTTGGGCATCGTGCTGGGCCTGTTTCTGTTGGTGGTCTGGGTGGTTTGCCGTGGCATGCCCAAGAACGCATCGCTGCTGCCGCGGGAAGCCGTGGAAATTCTGGGCCGCGCCGCCTTGGTCGGCCGCCAGCAGGTGCACCTGGTGCGCTGCGGCAACAAGATTCTGCTGCTGAGCGTGTCGCCGACTTGCGTGGAAACGCTCACCGAAATCACCGATCCTGACGAAGTCGAGCGCCTGGCGGGCATTTGCCAGCAGAGCCATCCGCGCGGAGCGACGTCGTTTCGACAAGTCTTTCAGCAGTTCGGCGGTCAGACGCGGGACTCGCATCACTTCGCCGACCAGGACGCCGAAGAACTGGACTTTGCCCAATTGGAATTGAGCCACCACCGCGGACGGGAGTTGCGCGCTGAGATGCTTGACACGCTGCACACGAACCGCCTGCGCCAAAAACGGACTGCGGCTGGCATGCCGCGGGTCGCGCTGCGCGCTGCGCTGTTGATCACGTTGGCCATGCTGACCTGCTTGCTCTGCTCGCATGGGGCGCTGGCCGACGAACCGAGCCAGGGCGCGGCACCGCTCGAGTTGCCCGGCGGACTGGGCAATCCGCAAAGTTGGACCAGTCCCGAGGGCCTGTCGTCGGCGTTGCAGGTGATCTTGCTGTTGACGGTGGTCAGCCTGGCCCCGGCAATCCTGATGATGACCACCTGTTTCGTGCGGATCGTCGTGGTGCTGGGATTGCTGCGGCAGGCGCTGGGCACGCAACAACTTCCGCCGAACCAGGTGATGACTTCGATTGCCTTGTTCATGACGCTATTGATCATGTCGCCGGTCTGGAACCGCGTGTACACCGACGCGATCGCGCCCTACACGGCGCACGACATCTCGCTGGAGGACGCATGGGACGCGGGCGTGAAGCCGGTGCGGCAGTTCATGAGCGCGCAAATCGACCGCACCGGGAACCGCAACGACGTGTGGCTGTTTTACAAGTATCTGCCCGAGGGCACGCCGGCTCCGTCAAGTTACGACGACGTGCCGCTGGCCGTTTTGCTGCCAGCCTACATGCTGAGCGAACTGAAAACGGCATTCCTCATCGGGTTTCAAATCTACCTGCCGTTTTTGGTGCTGGACATCGTGGTGGCCAGCGTCACGATTTCGATGGGCATGCTGATGCTGCCGCCGGCGATGATCTCGCTGCCGTTCAAGTTGCTGCTGTTCGTGCTGGTCGACGGCTGGCACCTGGTGATCGGCATGCTGATGGACAGTTTTCAAACGTTTTCGTGACGAGGCGAGGGCGCTTCGCTTGACGCAGCCTACGTTGAACGGGAACGCTGGTGAGTCCCTATGGATCCGGAACACGCGATTGACTTGGGGCGCGAGGCGGTGAACATCACGCTGGTGATCGGCTCGCCGGTATTGCTGGCGGGCATGATCGTGGGACTGGCGATCGGCCTGTTGCAGGCGGTCACGCAGATTCAAGAGCAGACGGTGTCGTTCGTGCCCAAGCTGGTGGCCATGGTGGTGGTGCTGAGCCTGGCGCTGCCCTGGTTGATTCATCAAATGGTTCAATATTCGCACGACCTGATCGTCAACATCCCCAATACGTTGTGAGTTGAAGTGGGAAATGTTTTTTCTAGCCCGAAGCGCTAGCGAGAGAGCCGTGGTTGTTTCCCTCGCGCGCGATTCGGGCTAGTGTGCGCCCTCGGCTACAACAAAATGTCCTGGTCCAGCGCGGTTACCGTTCACCAGTTCGTGATCTTCACGCTGGTGCTTGCGCGCGTGGCGACGCTGGTGATGATCGCGCCGATTTTCGGTTCGTCCGGAGTGCCGGTGCGCGTGCGGGCGGTGTTGGCTGTTGCGATTTCGCTGTTGATCGTGCCGCTGGAGTTCTCCAAGACGACGGCTTGTCCCGAGAGCCTGGTCGATTACCTGGTGCTGGCGGGCGCCGAGGCCTTGATCGGGCTGACGCTGGGGCTGGGCGTGATGGTGCTGTTTGCCGGCATGCAAGTCGCCGGCCAGATCATCAGCCAGATGAGCGGCATGCAACTGGCCGAGGTCTTTGATCCGGGGTTCGACGGCAGCGTGCCGGTATTTTCGAAATTGCTGGGGCTGGTCACGCTGGCGGTGTTCGTCACGATCGGCGGCCATCGCCGGGTGATGGAGGCTCTGTTGGACACGTTCGTCTGGCTGCCGGCGGGGCGCGGCGACTTTTCGCGGTCGATCCTCGACGCCATGACGTCGGTCCTGATGCAAAGCTTCGTGCTGGGTATTCGCGCCGCCGCCCCGGTTATGGTGGCGCTGCTGTTGGCCACGCTGATCTTGGGGCTCGTCAGCCGCACGCTGCCGCAATTGAACGTGATCGTGCTGGGCTTCGGCTTTAACTCGCTGGCGACCTTGGGCATGTTGAGCGTCTCGCTGGGCGCCGCCGCCTGGATTTTTCAAGGGCAAATCGAACCGGCCTTGGAATCGCTGCTCGACGCGCTAAAACCCACCTGAACCACGTGTGCCACTGCTGGCTTGTCCAGCAGTGCCGTGCAAGGCAGTCAGACGTACACTGCTTGACAAGCAAGCAGTGGCACCCCAAATAAAACCACTCGCATGTCCGACGACCAGGGTGAAAAAACGATCGACCCTACGCCGCATCGCCGCCAACAGGCGCGTGAGCGCGGAGAAGTGGCGCGCAGCCACGATCTGAGCTCGGCGGGTCTCCTGGTGGGTGGCCTGCTCGTTTTGATCTTCACGGGCCGATCGCTGGTCGATTTTCTCACCGGTATGTTCACCGGCTACCTGAGCGGCGAGTCGTGGATGGGCTTCATTCACTCGGACGCCGCCAGCGGCAGCGACCTGGTGATGCGGCAGTGGAACCCGTTGGTCGAGGGGTTGGCCAAAGTGTTGTTACCCGTGCTGGGGATGGCGATGCTGTTGGCGGTCGGACTCACCGTCTTGCAAACCGGACTTCTCTTTCAGCCGCGCAGACTGTTGCCCGATGCATCGCGGATCAATCCCTTGTCGGGTTTGGGCCGGCTGTTTTCGACGGCCAGCGGCGTGCGGTTGACGTTCGGCATTTTCAAAATCGGCATGATCGCGGCGGTCGCGTTTTTCTCCCTCTACCAGCGGCGCGGGGCATTGCTGGACGTGGCGTCGCTCGAGTTGCCGCAGATTGCGACGTTCGCCTGGGACGTTTGCCTGTGGACGTGCATCAAGATCGGCGTGGCGCTGGTCGCTCTGGCGGCGCTCGATTATGGTTACCAGCGATGGAAGCACGAGCGCGACCTGAAAATGACTCCGCAGGAAATGCGCGAAGAGATGCGCAACTTGCAGGGTGACCCGCGGATGGTCGCTCGGCGGCGCAACGCGCAGCGACAGATCGGGCAGAATCGGCTGTCGGCATTGGTTCCGACGGCCGACGTGGTGATTACCGGCCGCGCGGACCAGGCCGTGGCGCTGCGCTATGCGGCGGACACGATGGACGCGCCGTTGGTGGTAGCCAAAGGAGTTGGCCCGATTGCCGCGCGAATCCGTACGCTGGCCGCGGACCACGGGATTCCGATCGTCGAGAAAGATGCGTTGACGGCGGCCGTGTACCAGGAGGTCGCTTTGAATCGGCCGATCTCAGGGCCGCTGTATGCGGGCGTGGCCGAAGTGTTGGCCCATGCCCGCGCACTGCGCGACAAGCGGGCCGCGGATCAGCCTGCGGCCGAAGCCGGCGCGGTTTGACAATAGCCATGGCGGCGCATGTGGGGGCCCCAGCGGCGGTCGATCTCATCGCGCAGCGGGTCGGGAATTTGGTATGCGTCCTGCCGGTAGCCCTGCTTGTCCTTGAAGTAGGCCTCGAGCTTGGGCAGCACCAGCTCGAACTCGCCCAGTCCCAGGCGTTCGTAAACGGCCCGCATCTGTTCGGTCGGATTGCGCACCAAATCTTCGTAGCGGACTTCACAGAATCGTGAAGGGTCGACCAACCCGCGGTCGCGCTCGAAGCTCTCGTACATTTCCTCGAAGCCCGCGAACACGAATTCGTCGAGGCCTTCGTACCTGGGCTCTTGCAGCGACTGGAACTTGTAGAGCGTCTTCCACAGCTTCACGGTCGAGCCGAACAAGGCATGGGGATCGCGCACGATGTGCACGAAGCGCGCATCGGGGAACAATTCGAGCAGGACCTTGATGCGGGCGGTGTGCGGCGGCGATTTGAGGATGATGCGTTTCGGGCTGCGAAATGTGACCCGCTTCAAAAACCACACCAGCCCCGCCTTCCATCGGCCCAGCTCGTCGGCGCTGAGGCCTTCGAGCGACATCGAGCCAGGGCATTGCGGCGGATCGTTCGGAAAGAGCATCGTCAGATAGGGCGAGGGCAGGCCCATGTTGCACAGCGCGAACTCTTCTTCCTGAGGCTTGTCCCAACCGGCCGTCATGTTGTCCATCGGCCGCCGCCGGGGGAGCAGAAACTTAACCTTCGTGAGCAGCCAGGCGCTGATCAGAAAGTGGTTTGGGGCCAGGCATTCGTAGGTCGTGGGAAACGTATAACGCGCGTCGAGCACCAGCAGCTCGTGCAGCAGCGTCGTGCCGGAGCGCCAATGGCCGATGATGAAAATCGGAGCGTCCTTGATCTGCGTACGCTCGACGAATCGTCGATAGAAAAGCTCCTGCACGGGCCGCAACAACGAGTTGATAATCGTGGCGAACGTGATCGTGCAAGCCAGCGGCCAGCGCGTGAAGCTGATCCGGAACCGATTGCGCGCCAGCAGCCGAACCCAAGGGCCCAGCAACATCCCATGCCAGAACCTGGCGACCCAGAAGTGATAGGGATTCACTTCCATCACTTTTGGCTTCGATTCCGTGCCCTTTGCCATGGTGCCTGTCGCCGTGTGATGCGGGCGCACGCGGCGCCGTCCTTCTTGCTGCTGCTGGTTGTTTCAAGCATGTGAGGGCGCCACTATGACGCGTGCAAATCAGATGCCCACAAGATACCACGCTCCGCGCCGGACGACTACTCGACCTGTTGGCACGCCGCGCGCTCGTTCGATGCGCCCACTCGCGTCGGCCGTTTTAGCGCGGCGACGCTTCTTCGGCGGCGTCGTCGCGGCGGGCCACATTTTGAAGCGCTGCCTGCATTGCCATCATCAATTGGTGACCCGGCTTCTTGCCGACGATGCGTTCCAGAGGCACGCCGCGCGGCGAGAGAAATTGAATGGTCGGATAGCCCGTGACTTGGAACTGCCGGCAGACGTCGTGCTCGGCGTCGGCGTCGACCAGGATGCACACAAAATGCTCGGAGAGGCTCACCACCTGTGGGTGGGTAAAGGCTTCGTCGGCCATCTGGTGGCAGAAGTGGCACCACTCGGCGGTGAAGAATAGCAGCATCGGCTTCGATTGGCGGACCGCTTGGGAGTAGCCCTCGGCATAGCCTTCGACGAAGTTCAGGTGGCCGCGCGCCACGCGTCCGCCGCTGGCGGAACTGGCCGGGCTGCTGGCGGCCGGTCCTTGCGCCGGCGCCGCCAGGGGGTGTTTCAACGCCGATCTCGCAACCCGACAGCAGCACCGCGGCGCCCAGCGCGCATGCCCATAACGCCTGATGATTCATGATGCGTCAAATTCGAGTTTTGGAACGCGAACGAGTGGCGGCGGACAATTCGGCGCGCGATCGCGAAGCGGATATTCGCGGGTGCTTGGTGGCATATCGTCTGGCGGAAAAAGCGAACTTGAATCGCTAGCACAATCGTGTCGACTGCGTAAAGGGGGGCGATTGTCTGGGAGTGCGTTCGCGCCGCGCCGCGGTGCTAGCATACCCCCAACAGGGATGCGCGAAACCGACCTGGACACTCCCGCGCCTTTTCAGTAATTTCCCCGCCTCATCTGACGGCAACTCGTCTCGTCGTTCTGACACAATCCACATCACGCGGAAACCACGGATGGCTACCGCTGCCATGCCACGCGCCGGTTTATCGATTGCCCGCGCGCAGGATCTGATCTTGCCGCTGGCCATTGTCGCCAGCGTGCTGGTGATCCTGGTGCCGCTGCCGGCGGCGCTGATGGACGTGCTGCTGGCGGCGAACATCACGATCGCGGTGATCATGCTGCTGACGACGATTTACGTGCGCACGCCGCTGGAGTTCAGCGTCTTTCCCGTCGCTGCTGCTGGCGACGACGCTGGCGCGGCTGGTGCTCAACGTGGCCACGACGCGGCTGATTCTCACCGCAGGCCGGCAGCGAAGGCACTGCTGGCGGCCGGCGGCGTGGTGAAGAGTTTCGGCGAGTTCGTGGCCGGCGACAAGATCGTCGTCGGGCTGATCATCTTCGTGATCATCGTCGTGATCCAGTTCGTGGTGATCACCAAGGGCGCCACGCGCATCAGCGAAGTGGCGGCCCGCTTCGCCTTGGACGGCATGCCGGGCCGGCAGATGGCGATCGACGCCGATCTGAACGCCGGCATCATCGACGAGCGCGAAGCCCAGCGCCGCCGCGGCGAGATCACGCGAGCAGGCCGATTTCTTCGGCGCGATGGACGGTGCCAGCAAGTTCGTCCGCGGCGACGCCATCGCCGGCATCATCATCACGCTGATCAACATCGTCGGCGGGCTGGTCATCGGCGTGGTCGAGTACGGCATGGGCGTCGGCCAGGCGGCCGCGCTGTTCACGCAGCTCGACGATCGGCGACGGCCTGGTGAGCCAGGTGCCGGCGTTCCTGATCTCGCTGGCCGCCGGCTTGCTGGTCACGCGCAGCAGCGAGCCGAAGCCAATCTGCCGCGCGCAGTTCATCCAGCAGCTTTTCTCGCGGCCGCAGGCGCTGGCGGTGACGGCCGGGTTTCTGGGGATGCTGGTGTTCACCAGCCTGCCGGCGTTGCCGCTGTTGGGCATCGGCGGCAGCTGCGTCGGCACTGGCCGTGATGCTCACGCGGCGCCAGCGCGACGCCGAACAGACGATTCGCCAGCAGGCGGCCGAGCCGCTCGCGAAACCGGCCGAAGAGCGGGTCGAAGACTATCTGGCCGTCGATCCGATGGAAGTCGAAATCGGCGTGGGCTTGATTCGGCTGGCCGATCCGAAGCGCGGCGGCGACCTGCTGGAGCGCATCGCAGCGCGTGCGGCAGAACGTGGCCGCGCGAAATCGGCATCATCATGCCCAAGGTCCGCATCCGCGACAACATGCGGCTGGATCAGAATCAATATCGCATCAAGATCGCCGACATCCCCGTCGCCGAAGGCAAGGTCTATCCCGGCATGCTGCTGGCGATCGACTCGCGGCGCGACGACCGGCAAGGTGCGCGGGCATGGCGACGCGCGAGCCGGCCTTCGGCACGCCGGCCACCTGGATCGACCCGCCGCTCGCGCGACCAGGCCGAGATGTTCGGCTACACGGTGGTCGAGCCGGTGAGCGTGCTGGCCACGCATCTGACCGAAGTCGTCCGCCGCCACGCCGACGAAATTCTCACCCGCGACGCCACGAAGCACCTGATCGACGAGCTGAAGCAAGACGTCGCCGGCGGTGGTCGAGGAACTGATCCCCGGCCAGATGAAGCTGGCCGAAGTGCAGCAGATTTTGCAGCTGCTGTTGCGCGAGCAGGTGCCGATCCGCCAGTTGGGGCCGATCCTGGAAACGCTGGGCGAGTACGCCGCGCGCACGCAAGGACCCGGTGCTGCTGACCGAATACGTGCGGCACCGCCTGGCCCGCGCGATTTGCACGCGCTATCGCGACAAGGAGAACCGGCTGTACGTGGTCACGCTCGACCCGGCGCTGGAAGATCGGATTCGGGCCGGCATCGAGCACGACGGAGCGCGGCCTGTTCGTTCGCATGTCGCCGCAAGCCGTCGAGGCGATCTGCCGGCTGATCGAGCGCGAACTGGAAAAGCTCGACGCGGCCGGCCGTCCGCCGATCGTGCTGGTCAGCCCGCAGATTCGCGCCGGGTTGAAGCAGTTGACGGCCGGCCGCACTGCCGCGGCTGGTGGTGCTCAGCTACAACGAAATCACGCGCGATACGCAGATCGAATCGGTGGCATTGGTCGACGACGGCCAGGCCGTTCGGTAATTCCTCAATCCAGCGACAGGTCGCCGCGAGCGGCCGTGCAACCGAAGCTATAACGCCATGAACGTAAGAACCTATCGAGCCAAAACGATGCAGGAAGCGCTGGCGCTGGTGCGCCGCGACTTGGGCTCCAGGGCCTCGGTGTTGCATACGCGCGAGGTGCGCGGCGGCGGACTGTTGCGCTGGCTAGGCGGTTCGCGCCTGATCGAGGTGGTCGCCTCGACCAGCGTGTCGGTCCCCAGCCGTTTGCCGGCGCGTTTGCGTCCGCTGGCGGCGACCGCGAGCTTCGCGTCGGCTCGCTCGACCGTGGTGGCGCCGCGCGCGGAGGCCCGTTGAGTCGAGGCCGTTATGCGTCGAGCCGCAGACAACGGTCTCCGCGGCCGGCGATCTGCACGATCAGCTCAGCCAGTTGCAGTCGAAAGTCGACGACCTTTGCCGGCGCAGCGGCCAGCCTCCTCGGCAGGACATGCCCGAAGCGCTGTTCCGATTGTTTACCGACTTGATCGAAGCCGATGTCAGCGAGGAGCTTGCCCGCGACCTGGTCGAGCGGGTGCGGCAGCGGCCGCACTTTGACGAAATCGCCGAGGCGGACGGCCTGAAGGCGATCGCTGCGGAATTGATCGAACAGGATATTCCGATCGCCGGGCCGATCGCGATCGATCCGGGCGCAGGCACCTGGTGGCACTGGTCGGGCCGACGGGCGTCGGCAAGACCACGACGATCGCCAAGCTGGCCGCCAACTATCGGCTGCGCGAAAAGCGCCGCGTCGGCCTGATCACGGTCGACACCTATCGCATCGCGGCGGTCGAGCAATTGCGAACGTACGCCGACATCATCGACCTGCCGATGGAAATCGTGGCCACGCCGCGCGAAATGCACCAGGCCGTGGCCCGCATGGCCGATCTGGATCTGATCCTGATGGACACCGCCGGCCGCAGTCCGCGCGACGAAGTGAAGATTCAGGAACTCAAAGTCGATGCTGGCCGAAGCGGCGCCCGACGAAGTGCACCTCGTGCTCAGCAGCGTGGCCAGCGCCAGCAGCTTGATCGAAGACGGCCGAGCAATTTGCGGCCGTGGGCACGACGGCCTTGGTGCTGACGAAACTGGACGAAGCCGCGTCGCTGGGCAACTTGTTGCCGCTGGTGCGCGGCAGCCGGCTGCCGCTGAGTTATGTGACGCACGGCCAGAACGTGCCCGACGACATCGCCCCGGCCGAACGTGGCCGCTTGGCGCGAATCGTGATGGGCCTCGAGCCGATCATCGGAAAATGACTCCCGTCCCCTTTGTTTGATTTGAGCTGCGATGCACGATCAGGCTGACGAACTGCGACAACTGGTGCGGCAGCGGGCCCACGCGGGCGCCCCGCCGGGTCCCGGCTGCGCCGTTGATCGTGGTGAGCGGCGGCAAAGGGGGCGTGGGCACGACAACGATTGCCGCGAATCTGGCGGTCGCGCTGGCCCGCCTGGGACGCCGAGCCGTGTTCGTCGATGCCGACTTGGATCATGGCGGCCATTCGAACCTGGGCCAACATCCCGAGCGGGGCTCGGTTGTCGACGTGCTGGCCGGACGCCGCACGGTGCATGAAGTGCTCGAACGAGGGCCTTGCGGCGTACAGGTACTTTCCGGCGCGTGGGCGTCGGGTGAGAGCGGAGACGTGTCGGCGGCCGCGCAGCAGCGGTTTGTCGCCGAATTGAAAAGTCTGACCCCGCACGCCGAGATTGTCGTCGTCGATGCCGGCAGCAGCCGCAATCACTTTGCGCGACGATTCTGGCATGCGGCCGACGTCGTGCTGGTTGTGACCCGCACCGACTCGGTTTCGATCATGGACACGTACGCCGCGATCAAGATGCTATTGGCAGGTGACGCTTCGGTGCCGATTCACACCGTGGTCAACATGGCTTGCGACGCGGCCGTGGCCGCCGACGTTCAATCGCGCATCGCGGCCGCCTGCCGCCGGTTTCTCGGATTGCGCTGTAGCGCAGCCGGGCACGTGCCGTCGCACGACGCCGATGGTGCCGGCGACGCCGATCAAATTTTGATTTGCCCCGCGCGGTCCGAAGCGGCCCGCGCGCTGGATCGAGTGGCCGACACGCTGTGGGCCCAGTTGCAGTTGGATTCGACGCGCGAGGCAGCGGCGCGCGCGCGTCGGCCCGCAGCGCCTGATGTGAGTGAGCAATTTGTTCTTGCCGGATGGTGCCACGGGCATCTTGCCAGTGCATGGGGGCATCGAGCACTGGCGAGACGCCAGTGGCACCGGACGGGATGGTGACTGACCGTTAGGAGTGATCGTTAAAATCGGATTAATCCCTGGCTCTTGCCCGGTCGATATTAGAGGACACCTCTTGCAACGGCGCGGCCTGTAAGCTGCGTAGTTTGCGAAAAGCTTGACGCCCCCGCGGCATCCGGACTTTCCAAGGACACCGACGGCCTCGGATGCACTCGAGAAGGATCTCGAGGGCAGAAAACCGCCCACAACCGATTCACGGAGGATGGAATGGCGATGACCACATTGGCGCCGGAAGACGTGGCGCAAATCTGGCAGAGTTTCAAGGCCGATCCCGAAAACCAGGAGATGCGCAATCGCCTGGTCGAAATGTATCTGCCGCTGGTCAAGTACAACGGCGAGCGGATCTGGGCGCGGCTGCCCGAGGGCGTCGAGCTGGACGACCTGATCTCGGCCGGCGTGTTCGGCCTGATGGACGCCATCGACGCCTTCGATCTGTCGCGCGGCGTGAAGTTCGAAACCTACTGCGTGCCGCGTATCCGCGGGGCCATGCTCGACGAGCTGCGGACGATGGACTGGGTGCCGCGGCTGGTGCGCTCGAAGGCCAGCAAGCTCAACGAAGCGCATCAAGACGCTCGAAGCCCGGCTGGGCCGCCCGCCCACCGAAACGAGCTGGCCGAGCAGATGGAGATCTCGGTGCCCGAGCTGGAAAAGATGATGCTCGACGCCAACGCCGTCAATCTCATCAGCCTCAACAAGAAGTGGTACGAGACCGACAGCTACAAGGACGTCCGCGAGATCGACATTCTCGAAGACAAGAAGGGCGAAGACCCGACGCGCCGCATTCAGAAGAGCGACCTGATGCGGCTGGTCACCAAGGGCCTCAATCGCAACGAGCGGCTGATCATCATCCTCTACTACTACGAAGAGCTGACGATGAAGGAGATCGGCGCCACGCTCGATCTTTCGGAAAGCCGCGTCAGCCAGATGCACAGCTCGATCGTGCAGCGGCTGCAAAGCCAACTGCAGCGCCGCCGCCCGGAATTCGGCACGTAGCGAAAGCGGCGCCGATGACTTGCATACGCAGCGCGTGGCTGGCATTGTGGGCGCTCGTGCTGGTGGCGGTGGCAATCGGTTGTCGGGCTCCCTCCTGGAGCTGGCTGCGAATCTTTGACGGCCAGAACTCCGACGGGCAGTTCAACAACCCGTGGAGTTCGCCGCCGGTCGGTGAGCACGGTCAGCCGGGGCAATACCGCCGGGTGCCGGCGAGCGAATAGGGGTTCCGCCGCGGCCCTCAGAATCTTCCATGTTGTTGCCTGGCGGTGAATTGGGTCAGTTGCCAAGTCGACCATTGGTGCTACAATGGTATAACGTCTAGCAACCGACTGCGTGGGAAAGCGGCCATGATCAAGAAGCTCAGCAAACACGGCAACAGCTTGGCCTTGGTAATCGATCGTTCGATCTTGGAATTGCTCGGCATCGACGAGACCACTCCGTTGGAAATCTCCACCGACGGCCGGACGTTGGTTGTCTCGCCGGTGCGCAGCGACGACGATCGCCAGAAATTCGAACAGGCGATGGCGTCCGTGAACGAACGCTACGCGAAGACCTTCAAACGGCTCGCGGAGTAATCCGTGGACATCAGGTTTCTCGCGCTGGCCGATCTGATTGCCATTCACAGCTACCAGATCGAGCATTTTGGAGGCGCCGACGGCGTGCGAGACTGGCACCTGCTGCAATCCGCGATTGCCATGCCCGCGGTTTCCGTAAGTGGACAATATCTCCATGCGGATGTGCTCGAAATGGCCGCGGCGTACCTGTTTCACCTGGTGCAGAATCATCCCTTCGTGGATGGCAACAAGCGAGTCGGCGCGGCGGCGGCTGCGGTGTTCCTTGAATTCAACGACTTGCGACTAACGGCCGCGCCGGATGAGTACGCCGATCTCGTGGTTTCGGTGGCTCGCGGCGAAGCAGGAAAATCGACCATTGCCGGATTCTTTCGGGACAACGTGAAGCAGGCCTGAACGAAGCCGAAGTTCCCGATAGCGACCTGCCGCTGGCTGTGGTATAAGTCTCTGCGGCGGCAGCGGTTTTGCTCGACGAACGACGAGACTGCTGGAACACGATCCGAAGCGCCCGGCCGTCGGCGCGCGATCCTTGCGTGCGGGAACCGAATGTCTCAACTCGTCTCCCCGCCTGCGGCCCCCAAGAACCAACGCCGCGAAATCATCGCCTGGTGCATGTACGACTGGGCCAATAGCGCCTACTCGACCATCTATATCACGGTCCTGGTGGGCTACCTGCAACGAGCCGTGCTGACCGGCGACGACGGCGTGCGGGCATACGGGTGGGGCATCGGCATCACGATGCTGGTGGCCGCGTTTCTTTCGCCCGTGCTGGGGGCGATCGCCGATTCCCGCGCCAACAAACGCACCTGGCTTTTCGGCACGACGTTGATGGGCGCCGGAGCTTCCATGCTGATGTTCTTTGCGACGCCCGATCGCCCATGGCTGTTTGTCGCGCTGTTCGTGGTCGCCAATCTGAATTATGAGCTCGTGCAGGGTTTCTATAACGCCTTCCTGCCGGAAATTGCCGACGACGCGTATATGGGCCGCGTCTCGGCCTGGGGTTATGGCACCGGCTACGTTGGCGGCGGACTGATGCTGCTGGTGGCGATGATCCTGCTGGGTAAAGGCGAGGCGATGGGCCTGCCAACCGATGACGGCTTCATTCCCAGACTCTGCCTGCTGTTGATGGGAGTCTGGTGGGCCGTGTTCAGCCTGCCCATGCTGGTCGTCGTTCGCGACAAGGCAACCCCGCCGGCGCACGCGCAGTCGCTATGGGCCGCGGCGCACCATGGCTTGCGCGAGGTGGGCACCACGATTCGCCACATTCGCAGCTACCGCATGCTGACGATCTTCCTGTTGGGCTTTTTGATCTTCAATGACGGCGTCCAGACCTTGATTTCGCAGGCTTCGGTGTTTGCGGAGAAAGTGCTGGATATGCAGATCGCCGAGCTCGCGCAGGTCATCCTCATGATCCAATTCTTGGCCTTGCCCGGCGCATTGTTCGTGGGCTGGATCGCGGACCGGATCGGACAAAAGACCACGCTCAACTTATGTTTGGGCGTGTGGGTGGCGGTGCTCGTCAGCGGGTTCATGATTACCGAGACGTGGCAATTCTGGATCATGGCGGCCGCTACCGCCTTGGTGCTGGGAGGCACCCAATCGGTCAGTCGCACCATCATGGGGTTGATGACGCCCGAGGCGCGAGCCGGCGAGTTCTTTGGGTTTTTCAATTTGTCGGGCAAGGCCGTGAGCGTTTTTGGCCCGATTTTTTTCAGCGAGATCCTCGCTCGCACCGGCAGCGCGCACCTGGCCATTGTCAGTCTGCTGGTGTTTTTTATCGTCGGCTGGGCGATTATCGTGCCGCTCGACATTGGCCGCGGGCAACGCGAGGCCCGCGAAGGACTGGGGACCGCGGGAGCCGGCTGAGCGCACCCGACTGGCTCCTTCGCCGGTCGGGCTGTAGACTGAATATCCGGCCTCGATCACTCATCGCGACAGGACCCCATTGATGTTAGGCGCTACTCTCGGCATTTCGCAGTACGTCGAGCGGTTGCAAGCCGAGCTGGCGCGCGTCGACCCCAAGGAAATTCAAGCCTGGGCCGATCTCATCTACGACGCCTGGGAGCACGAGAAATTCGTGTTCGTGATCGGCAACGGCGGGTCGGCCACTACCGCCACGCACATGAGCGAAGACCTGGGCAAAAGCACGCTGCACCCACATCACCTCAAGGACGAAACCAAGAAGCGGCTGAAAATCCTGAGCCTCACCGACAACGCTGGCTGGATTCTGGCCGTGGGCAACGACGTCGGCTACGACCAGATCTTCGTGCAGCAACTGATGAACTACGGCAGCCAGGGCGACCTGGTGATCGCCATCAGCGGATCGGGCAACAGCCCTAACGTGCTGGCCGCCGTCGATTGGGCCAACCGCCACGGGCTGAAGACCTTCGGCCTCACCGGCTACGACGGCGGCAAGCTACGCCGCATGCAGCAGGCCGGCATGCACGTTCCGCTCGACGACATGGGCATGGTCGAGAGCATCCACCTGTGCCTGTTCCACTGGGTGCTCAACGACGTATTCGCCCGAATCAATTTTGAAGGAAGGCATGGAAGTAGTGGTTAGTGGGCAGTGGTTAGTGATTAGAAAAAGCCAGACAGTTTGTTTTCTTGACCAACCACTACCCACTATCCACTAACCACTACTTATGTTTCTCGGAATTGAAATCGGCGGCACGAAGCTGCAATTGGGGGTCGGACGAGGCGACGGAAAGTTGGCGGTGCTCGAGCGGTTCGAGGTTGATCCCAAGCAAGGCGCCGCGGGCATTCTGGAGCAGATTCAGACCTCGGGCAGTTTGCTGGCGGCGCGGCACAAGGTTTCGGCGGTGGGCATCGGCTTTGGCGGGCCGGTCGACGTCGCGCGCGGCGTCGTCACCAAGAGCCATCACGTCGACGGCTGGGAGCGGTTTCCGCTGGTCGACTGGTGCCGCAAGACGCTGGCCCTGCCGACCGCGCTGCAAAACGATTGCGACGCGGCAGGATTGGCCGAAGCCCGGTTCGGCGCGGGGCAGGGGCGCAAGGTTGTTTTGTTCGTGACCGTCGGCACGGGCATCGGCGGCGGCCTGATTGTCGATGGGCAGATCTATCGGGGCAACGGCAGCGGCGCGGCCGAGATCGGCCACTTGCGGCCCGGCTTGCACGCCGATCGATCGGACCAGACGGTCGAGTCGCTGGCCAGCGGCTGGGGTATTGCCGCGGCGGCGCAGGCCCGGCTGAGCGATCCGATTTCGCACGCCTTCATTCCCTTGACCGCCGGACTGAATCGCACCTCGCCCGACGAAGTGCGCCAGCGGCTGATCGAAAACGAAGAAGCCGAGGAAGAATACGCGGCCGACCTGTGGGACCGCTGCAGCGGGCGGCTCGAACAGTTGACCACGCTGATGGTGGCCCAGGCCGCCGGCGAAGGCAATGAAGTCGCCCGCGAGGTGCTGGCCCACGCCTGCCAGGCATTGGGCTGGGGCATTGCTCAGGCCGTCACCCTGGTCTCGCCCGAGGTGGTAGTGATCGGCGGCGGCGTGTCGCTGATGGACGCGGCGCTGTTTCTGATCCCGGTGCGCCACGAAGTCGAGCGGTATGTGTTTCCGCCGCTAGCCGGGACGTATCAAATCCTGCCCGCCCAATTGGGCGAAGCGGTTGTCGTGCACGGGGCGCTGGCCGCGGCGGCCGACATGACGGCGCGTGCATCGCAACAGCGTTGACGGGTGCCACTGGCGTCTCGCCAGTGCATACTCAAGCGTGACGCAGCACTGGCAAAATGCCAGTGGCACCGGCGAGGGCTTTTCACGGCGCGTCATCGCTTGCGCGACTGCTGCTCCAACCGGGCGCGCACCTCGGGCAGCGGATAGTCGATGATCGGCAGCTCGAGGTGCGCGATTTCTTTCAATCGCTGATAGCCGCGCGTCACGAGCGTTTCTTGCTCGCGGACGTACGTCGGGTCGAGCGGCCGTTTGTCGAACTCTCCTTCGACCGCCACCGGCTGGAAGTCGTCGTCGACGATGAATTGGGCCAGCACGGGGTTGCAGCGGACATGCCGCTCGCGCGTGGTGTGCAGCGTTTCGGGATCGAGTCGGCCGATCACGAACCGCAAATAGAGATCGCTGTCGGTGATCTCCTCGACGTCACCGCCGCACACCGAACAGAGATAGCCTTCTTCGCATTTGGCGTTCACGGTCCTAACACGTCGTTCATTGAATACAGGCCGGGTTTTTTTCCGGCCAGGAACTTGACGGCGGCCAGGGCGCCGTGGGCGTAGCAATCGCGGTTGGTGGCGCGGACGGTGATTTCGAGCGTTTCGCCGAGCAGGCTGAAGACGATCGTGTGCTCGCCCGGGTTGTCGCCAACGCGCAGGGCGTGATAGCCGATTTCGCCATGCGGTCGCTGGCCGGGCCGGCCCGAGCGGCCGTGCTTGTGCTCGGTCTGCCCCATCGCGGCGGCGATGATCTCGCCGAACTTCAACGCGGTGCCGCTGGGTGCGTCTTCCTTGAAGCGGTGATGCCGCTCGATGATCTCGACGTCGGCGCCGGAAGGATTGTCGGCCAGGGCCCGGCCGGCAACCTCGGACAGCCGCATTGCCAGGTTCACGGCCAGGCTCATGCTGGGGGACCACAACAGCGGAATCGTGGCCGCCGCCTGGCGGATTTTTTCTTGCTGCGCGGCATCAAGACCCGTCGTCGCGACGACCAGTGGAATTTTTCGTTCCAGGCACGTCGCCAGAATCGCGCCAGTGGCTTTGGGCACCGAGAAGTCGAGCATCACGTCGACCGCGGCGTCGGGCGATCCGCCGAGCTTATCGGCCAGCGGCACGCCGAGCGTGGGAACGCCGGCGATCGCTCCGACGTCGTCGCCGAGCCGCGGATGTCCGGAGTGTTCAAGGGCGGCGACGATTTTCAGCTCGCCGTCAGGGCCAGCCAGGGCCACGAGGCGCTGTCCCATGCGTCCTGCCGCGCCGTGGATTCCAATGCGAATTGCCATCAGGCTTGCAACTCCGAGACCAGTTACTGGGCCGATTCATTATGCCGCATTCGGGCAGGCCGATCCATCGCCGTGGCCGTCCACGGAGTCAATTGCCGCACTATTGTCGAAAGATATCCTTGATGTTGCGCGCTCCGTGTAGAATCCGGATCACAAGTATTCCGTCGTCCTCCGGGCGGTAGAAGACAACCATACCTGCTAACGGGAAAGTACCGTAGCCCGGACTGAAATTGATCGGCGGGAGTTCCAGCGTTCGGTTGCGTTGCGTACAATTCGCACAGCTGGTTCATTTGATCGATCAAGCGATCGGCCGCTGCGACGTTGTCTTTGGCAATATAGTCCCAGATCGAATCCAGGTCGTCGCGCGCCGGGAAAGTCAGCGTGACACGAGCCATCAGGGAGGGGCTGCAAGGCGCTGGCGCCCTGCCGCCTTGATTGCGTCAGCATCAAAGTAAACGACCTCACCCCGGGCGGCAGCATCGAGTCCGATCTGCAACTGACCGCGAATCCACTGTTCAGTCATCGCCTGACCATGATCCGCGTCGACCAAGAGATAGACCTTTTGGGTCTGGTCGTCCTCGACCTCAAGGGGTTGGTCGGGGTGCTTTGCGAGGGCGGCCCGCATTTCAGGAGTGATCTTCGGTGTCATGCGGGAATTATAACACAGCGCCGTGCTGTAACGAACAGCCCGGTTGGCCAGGCACCGCTGTCCCTTTTCCAGTTAGCTATACAGCTGAATCGCCTTGATGATTTCGTCCAGATCGTTGGGCACGGCGACGGCGCGATTGGCGAAGGCGGCCCGTTTGACGCCGCGGCTGCCGAGCACCTTGTTGAACTGTTCCTGATCGGTCGTGTGGTAGGCGACCGTGGCGGTCGGGTCTTTCAGCTGGTGGCCGGTCAGGATGCAGACGACGCGCTCGTCGGGGCCGATCACGCCCTCGCGACACGAGCAGCTTCGCGCCGGCGACGCTGGCGGCGCTGGCCGGTTCGCAGCCCAAGCCGCCGGCGCCGACCTGGGCCTTGGCGTCGAGGATTTCCTGGTCGGTCACCTCGCGCACCACGCCGTCGCAGCACTTCCAGGGCCCGCAGGCACTTGTCGAGGTTCACCGGCCGGTTGATTTCGATGGCGCTGGCGATGGTCGAGGCCCGGCGTGCTCGCGCGTCGAGCTCGCGCGTAGTAGCCGCTCGGCGATCGTGCTGTCCGGCCGCGCCGCCGTTCCAGCGCAGGCCGCGCCGCTCGTACAGCTCGTAGAGCGTGTTGGCGCCGGCGGCGTTGATCACGGCCAGCCGCGGCATGCGATCGATCAGGCCGAGTCTCCTTGCAGCTCGGCGAACGCCTTGCCGAAGGCGCTGGAGTTGCCCAGGTTGCCGCCGGGCACGACGATCCAGTCGGGCACTTCCCAGCGCAGGCTTTCGAGCACGCGGAACATGATCGTCTTCTGCCCTTCCAGCCGGAAGGGATTGACGCTGTTGACCAGGTAGATGCCCAGCTGGCTGGAGACTTCCTGGACGCGGGCCATGGCGTCGTCGAAGTCGCCGGCGATCTGCACCGTCAGCGCGCCGTAGTCGAGCGCCTGCGAGAGCTTGCCGTAGGAGATCTTGCCCGAGCCGATGAAGATCACGGCCTTCATCAGCTTGGTGACCGAGCAGTACAGGGCCAGCGAGGCGCTGGTGTTGCCGGTCGAGGCGCAGGCGGCCCGCTTGGCGCCGATCGATGCGGGCGTGCGTGAAGGCGGCCGACATGCCGTTGTCTTTGAAGCTGCCCGAGGGGTTCATTCCCTCGTATTGCAGGTACAGCTGGCCGGGCTTCAGGCCGACGTACTTGCCCACGCCGGCGGACGGCTTGCAGCAGCGTTTGGCCCTTCGCCGATGGTGACGACCTGTTCGCGGCGGGGCGAAGGGCAGCAGCTCGTGGAACCGCCACACGCCGCTGAAGCAGAGCGGATCGTGGCGGCGGGACCATTTTGTCTCGAAAAAATCGAGCGAGCTGGGCGGCCGGAGGCGGTTCCAGTCGTAGACCACGTCGAGCAGGCTGCCGCACACTTCGCAGGCGACGCGCACTTCGTCGATGCCGTAGGTCGTGCCGCACGACGGCGAGATGCACCGCTGGAAGGCAACATCGGTCATGGTGGCGACGCTAATGGCTGGTGGCTCCTTCGGCTCCATGCGGGAGGGGGCTTTATTATGCAGGCAACGCTAGATACCCAACTTGGTAGTCTATGTCAGCTTGGGCGCCGGTGTCTAGTTTTAGGATGGGGCAGGCCCCGGGTCCTGTTGGTGTGGGCGGCGACAGCTTTAGCGGTTGTACTCGATTTGACAGTGCGAACGCGGGATTTTAGAATAGGGAATCTGTGAACTTCCAAACGGGGCTTATTAGGTGTTCTTGCTCTTGGAGAAGTGAGATATGAAGAAGGCCGAGATTAAGGCGTTTAAAGAACAGCTTCTGGCCTTGCGTGCCCGCCTGCGCGGCGACGTCACCGCGATGGCCGACGCCGCCTTGCGGAAGACCCGTTCGGAAGCCAACGGCGATCTGTCGAGCATGCCGATCCACATGGCCGATATCGGCAGTGACAACTACGAGCAGGAATTCACGCTGAGCCTGATGCAGACCGACGAAATGACGCTGGAATCGATCGAATCTGCCATCGAAAAGATCGAGGACGGCGTGTTCGGCACGTGCGAAGACTGCGCCGGCCCGATCAGCAAGGCCCGGCTCAACGCGATCCCGCATACGCCGCTGTGCATCAAGTGCGCTCAAAAGCTCGAACGTGGTTGACACTCCTGCCATGAAGGCAGCCCCCGCGGGAATCGAGGTAGTACCCACGAGCCGCTACCTGCTTTTTGGCGCAATCGCCTGCTTCGGATGCGCGATCGACTTGTTGACCAAGAAATGGGCCTTCGATCGCCTGGGCATGCCCCACCAGCGGCCCAGCCTGTGGCTGGTCGATGAAATCTTTGGCTTCACAACCAGCCTCAACGAAGGCGCGCTGTTTGGCTTCGGCCAGGGCCAGGGATTGCTCTTCAGCGGGCTGTCGTTTGCCGCTGGAGTGGGGATTTTCTATTGGCTGTTCGTGGCCGGCGCCGCGCGCGATCGACTGCTCACCGTGGCGCTGGGGTGCGTCACGGGCGGCATCATGGGCAACCTCTACGATCGCTTGGGGCTGCCCGGCTTGACCTGGAACCGCGAGAGCGCGCACTTGCTGGGCGAGCCGGTGTACGCCGTTCGCGACTGGTTGCACTTCAAGGTCGATCCGATCATCGATTGGCCGATCTTCAACGTTGCCGACAGCTTGCTGGTTTGCGGCGCGGCGCTGTTGATTTGGCACGCCGTGCGCGGCGACCGTGTAGCGCCGCTGGTTGCCTCGGACGGCAAGTCCCGCTGAACCAACGTCGTGCGCCAAAGTTTCGTTGCTTGCAACGTTTTGCGCGTTGTGGCAAAACGCGGCCGATGACGTGCATTTGCTTTGACAATAGCGCAACGCTTTGTTAGTTTCTGCTCGCAGCAACGGGATCCATGACGCCGTAGAAATTATCGAAGAGATTATTGGTAGGTTCTCGCATCCCCCAGGTTGCAATTGCGGCCCCGCTTGCCCTCATCTGAGTGATATCTGGGTTTTGGTTTTTTCTGGGACTCATTTGGATTTTTGATCGCTCTCGCTCGTTTGGGTGGGTAGTTGATCGTGCATCTGCGCGCACGCGCGTGAGCTGGTGCAATCTAAACCTTTGGGGCGAGTGCTGATGAAGCTATCTCGTACCGTGTCGTATGCGGTCCAAGCGACCCTGCAGCTGGCACGATCTAAATCGGACTCGCCTGTGCCCTGCAGTCAATTGGCGGCCGAAGGGCACATGCCCGAACGGTTCTTGCTGCAAATTCTGCGGCATCTGGTGACGCACGGCATATTGCATTCCACGCGCGGCGTCGATGGCGGCTACGCGCTCGACCGGAAGCCCGAGGAGATTTCGCTGTTGGACGTGATCGAAGCCATCGATGGCCCGCTAGCCGCCGCGGCGCCGAGCACCGAAGGGGGCGAGCTGTCGGCCGGAGAAATCAAGCTGCGCGAGGTTCTCGAACAGGTCGCGGTGAGCTCGCGCCGCCAGTTGCAAGCCATCAAGCTGTCGGATCTGATCGAGCCGCCGTCGTTGGCCAAGATGGCGTAACGCTTGGCGGCGAGCCCCGTTTTTCGCACCGGTCACCGCGGCACGCCTACTTGGCAGCGCCGCCGCCGCCTTGTAGGCTCTGGTGCATGAGCACGGACCGGGCGGCTCGACTCGATTGGGCGATCTCCGCGGCGCGCGAAGCGGGCCGGCTCACGCTGCGCTACTTTCAGTCCGACGATCTGGCCGTCGAACTGAAAAGCGATGCCTCGCCGGTGACCGTGGCCGATCGCCAGGCCGAGCAGCTCCTGCGGCAACGAATCGCCGAGCGATTTCCGCACGACGCGATCCTCGGCGAGGAGTTTCCCGAGCAAGCCGGCACGAGCGGCTATCGTTGGATCCTCGATCCGATCGACGGCACGAAATCGTTCATCAGCGGAGTCCCGCTGTACGGCACGCTGGTTGGCGTGGAATTTGACCGGCAGAGCACGATCGGCGTGATTTACGTGCCCGCGCTCGACGAGTGCATTCATGCCGCCACGGGCGAAGGGGCCTGGCATCAACGCGGCAATGCGCCGCCGCGGCGCGCTCGCGTGTCGTCGCGCGCAAGCCTGTCCGACGCGCTCGTCTGCGCCAGCGACACGCGTTTTCCGACGCCGCAGAGGCAAGCGGCGTATGCACGCTTGCAGCAACCCGCCCGCGTCAGTCGCACGTGGGGCGATTGCTATGGCTACCTGCTGGTGGCGACCGGCCGGGCCGAAGTCATGCTCGACCCGGTGATGAACGTGTGGGACGCTGCCGCGGTGCAGCCGATCGTGCTGGAAGCCGGCGGCACGTTCACCGATTGGCAGGGCCAGCCGACGATCTACTCGGGCGACGGCATCGCCACCAATGGCCGGCTGCTGGAAGAAGTGCTCGCATTCACCCGCGGCACGTGAGAGCACAATATCCCATCGGGTGGCACGGGCATCTTGCCCGTGTTTTGAATTTCACTGGCGGGACGCCAGTGGCACCCGACACGCCGCCGTTATTTCTTTTCCAGGGCCTTAAGCACCACCTGGTCGAGCTCCTTGAGGCCCTGGTCCTGGTGCACTTCGTAATGGCCCACGTGATAGTGGATGATCTTGCCCTCGGGCCCGATCACCACGAACAAGGGCAGCGTGGCTCCGACCAGACGCGGATCGCCGAACTGCTTGATCAGGCTACCGCTGTCCAACAGCACCGGGTAGCTGAGGTTCATGAACGACTTCAGCTTTCGGACGCTGCGCTCGGCGGCTGGGCGAGATTTTTCGTCGCTCAACCGGCCGTCGACGGCGACGCCGTACACCTGCACACCGCTGGCCTTGCGGCGGTGGTACATAAAATCCAGGTAGCCGACCTGGCCGTAGGGTTCTTTCAACGGTTCGTCGCGATAATCCCAAAAGTGCAGCACCGTGACTTGCCCTTGAAGATTGGCGCTAGCGAGCGATTCGGTACCGAATCCCTTGATGGAAAACTCTTCGACGGCGCGGCCGTCGAACTTGGAGCTCAGCTCGGCCACGGCGTCGCTGCGGCCCGACTGCAACTGCAAGTCGCGCGCTGCCGCGGCGACGAGCTTCGACAGGGGAGTCGCGGTGGACAGCTCGGCCAGCGGCGGCAATTGCTCGCGCAGCAGCTGTAGCTGGTCGCCCTTCCAATCGGCTTCCTGGGTCTGCGGTGGCTGGTTGAGTTTGCCGCGCAGGGCGACGAGCTTTTCGGCCACTTTGGCCAGCGCCGCCAGCGATTCGCCTTGCATCGGCTCGCTCCCCAGCAGTTCGAGACTCAGTTGATATTCTTCGCCCCGGCCCATGATGATCTTTTCCGTCATCGTCAGCACGAGCGGACTGTGCTGATCGACGGCCAGCGTTCGTTTCGGGCCGAAGGGATCGCGAACGCTGATTTTCCAGGCGGACCGATCGGCGGCCTTGGTGGCCTTGTCGACGGTGAATTCGAACTTGCCGTCGCGAAACGTTTCACCGACGGCCAGCGGTTTTTCGGGCATCAGGAAGGGGAGCCCGATCGGCACGACACTGCGTCCATCACCCCGATCGTACAACAGCGCCGGCCCGGCGGCGGCCGAGCGCCACTGGGCGTCGACCGCGATTCGGCCGAATCGCTCGAACCAGGGGAACTCGCCCCGCCCGCGCTCGTCGACGAGCCAGAAGATCTCGGCGCTCGCGTCCTTCTTGTCGAGGATCCACAGCGTCAGATCGAACGCCTTGCGGGCCTTGCCCGGCTCCTCGGCGCGAGCTTCGACGCCGCCCCGATAGCTCAATTGCGTTCCGGTCGTCAATGGCGCATCGGCGGAAACAATCAGCGGCGCGAGCGCGGCGGACAGCAGGATATGGAGCATGGAAGTTCGATCTCAAGCGAAGAGTGAAGGCCGCCGCCGTAAACCGCCGTCGCAGCGGCCACCGTGGCGATAATACCCCGACATTGTAATCTGCGGGGGACGGAAAGACGAATCTTGCAACCAGTTATTTCGGGGGGCTTTTGCAGGCGAGAGCTCGCGCAACAAGCGATTGAACAAAGTTTCGGAAGCACAATTCCGGACTGGGCTCGCGGCATTTTCCCTTTGGACCATTGTTCCTATCCGAGGTCAAAAGGCACGTTCCGTCGTAGAGCCGCTCTCGCAACAGCTTTGTGAGTAGAATCTCGTATCGTTGGACGTACGATGTGTTTTGAAATTCTGGAAAAACCTTAAAATGTGGCTCAGCCACGCGTACCGGCGAAGTGGAATTTGGTGCCTCTTCGATAAGCATCAAGTATCCAAGCCAAGGTTTGGAGGACGGACGAAACGCTCCCTCGCGGTAGGCCGCCCAGATGTCGGTAGCGCTTCCCAAAGCCTCCTCGGTTCGATTGTTGAAATTATTTCCAAATGAGCCGACTTGCGATTTGAACTCCATCGAAGCAATCAAACATTCGTCGACCATGACGAGCACGTCCCACTGTTTCTCAGAACGAAACCATCCCGGTAGTTGGACATTCTTCTCGCAGTGTATCGATGTTCTCGGAATGCCATTCTCGACAAGAATTTCGCGCACAAGATTTACAAATCCTTGCATCTGCGCTCCGCCGGTCACGGCCGTGCGAGCGCCTTGATCGCGTTGTCCTGTCGTTGTCCCTTGCTTCAGGGATTGAGAATCGCGCGTCGCCCAGAAATGACGGACCGCGTTCTTGAGGCCTTTATTTACGTCGAGCATGATTGCTTTCGGCGTGCCACTCGAAAGTGTGAACCGTCGATTCGCGGAAAAGATGCGCGGATTGAGCGGATACCCGTTTCGACGCCAATTTGAAGTATTCTGGATCAACCTCAATTCCGATGCTGTTGCGACCCCAATTCGACGCGGCAACATTGGTTGTGCCAGTGCCCATAAACGGATCCAAAACGGTATCGCCCACAAAGCTAAACATTCGGATGAGTCGCTCAGCAAGTTCAAGAGGATACGGCGCAGGATGGTTCCGCGTTGAAGCGCCCGTGACACCGTGCCAAATCTGCTGGAACCACCTTTTGTGATTTTCGATGGAAATGACGCTCAGGACGCGCTCCGCGAGCGTGGGAGTTCGGTAACCGCCCGCTTTGCGCTGCATCAAGATAAACTCGATGTCGTTCTTGATGACACAGTTGGGTTCGTACGGTTTGCCGAGAAACCCGCCCGAGCCCTCCACCTCGTATGCAGCATTCGCAATTTTGTGCCAGATTATCGGGGCCAGATTGTCAAATCCCAGGCGACGACATCGTTCTTGGATCGACGCGTGCAGGGGGACCACCGTATGCCTCCCCCCGTTTTTTCGGCGTGAAAGACAGACATCACCCACGACACAAATTAGCCGTCCGCCTGGCACCAGGGCCTGGTAGCATCTTTGCCAAACGTCGTCCAAGCCGTCGAGGAATGCATCGTAGTCGTCGATATGTCCCATCTGGCCCTCGGAATCCCGGTATTCTTTGAGAGTCCAATAGGGTGGCGATGTCAGGACAAGCTGAACGCTGTCTGCCGGAACAGGTGGACCGGTCCGCGCGTCCGCAAGGCACAACGAATGGGTCGTTGGGACAGACTGGATAGCACTCTCAATCTTGGTCGTCAAAAGCGGATCGCGCACGATTCGCGGTATCGCCGTTTGCGGATCGCCGAGAGTCCTCAACTCAGTCGGCACGTACTTATCCAGGTCCACGCCGGTCGTTGTAGCCAACTGGTCGGTGACGAGATCGGTTTTCATTCGATTGCAATTTCGAGGCGGTTGCCGATGGTTCGAGCCGCATAGGGGGCGGCTCTGCCTGCATTTGAACGCATGTATACCACGTTCGATGCGGTGCGCATAGGTGCCGCTTGCCGAGCGACATCACTGCCCGCGGCACTTGGCATCCTCCCTTGCGTGTCTTCGTAAACCCGATATACTGGCGGTTTTGCAATTTTCCACCGGTATTGGGTTCGAGGCGATTTGCGATGGCTAGACATTGTGAGATTTGCGGGAAAGCTCCCGCGATGGGCAACCAGGTGACGATTCGCGGCAAGGCGAAATACTTGGGGGGCGTGGGCACCAAGGTGACCGGCATTTCGCGGCGGCAGTTCAAGCCCAACTTGCAGCGCGTGCGCGTCACCACGAAAGGCACCAACAAGTCGCTCTTGGTCTGCACCCAGTGCATTCGCTCAGGCGCGGTGACCAAGCGCATTCGCAACGCCCCATTCAAACTGCCCGCCGGCGCCGGCCCGGTCAAGGCCGGCTAGTCGCGCTGGCGATCTTTCAAGACGGTGTCGCGATGAGCCTCACTCGCCAAGAGGTCGAAAAAGTTTCGCTGCTGGGGCGACTGCAATTGAGCGGCGACGAGCTCGACCGGATGACCGAGCAGATGGGCCAGGTCGTGGCCTACGTCGAGTCGCTGGCCGAGCTCAATACCGACGGGGTGGAGCCGATGGCGCACGCCCTGGACGTGGCCAACGTGTTTGCCGCCGACCAGCTGCGGCCCAGTCTCGACCGCGCGGCCGCCTTGGCCAACGCTCCGCATCACGATCGCGAGTTTTACCTGGTTCCCGCCGTGCTGGGCGAGTAAGCATGTCGCTAGTGCGCCATACCGCCACCGAAATGTTGGCCCAGCTCCACTCGGGCCAGACCACTTCGGTCGCACTGACCCAAGCCTGTCTCAACCAGATCGAGCGGCACGATCCGGTCGTCAAGGCATTTCTGCGCGTTGATGCCGGACGTGCATTGGAGCGGGCCGCCGAGATCGACCTGCGCCGCAAGCAGGGCAAGCCGCTAGGCCGCCTGGCCGGCCTGCCGGTCGCGATCAAAGACTTGCTTTGCACCCAAGGCGAAGTGACGACCTGCGGGTCGCGGATGCTGGAGAATTTCAAGCCGCCCTACGACGCCACCGTGATCGCGCGACTGAAAGCCGCCGACGCGGTGCTCATCGGCAAGACGAACATGGACGAGTTCGCGATGGGGGGCTCGACCGAGAACTCGGCCTTTCAGAAAACGGCCAATCCTTGGGACCTCGACGCGGATTCCCGGCGGCTCCAGCGGCGGGGCGGCCGCATGCGTCGCGGCCGGCATGGCGCCGCTCTCGGTCGGCACCGACACCGGCGGCTCGATCCGTCAGCCGGCCGGCTTGTGCGGCGTCACCGGGCTGAAGCCGACCTACGGCCGCGTGAGTCGCTACGGACTGGTCGCCTTCGCCAGCAGCCTGGACCAGATTGGTCCGTTGGCGCGCACCGCCGAAGACGCGGCGCTGCTGCTGGAAGTGATGGCCGGACACGACCCGCTCGACTCGACCGTCGGTCGACCTGCCGGTGCCCGACGTACAGCCAGACGGTTCAAACAGCCGCTGGCGGATCTGCGGATGGGATTGGTGCGCGAGCACTTTGGCGAGGGGCTCGACGCGCGAAGTCGAGGCGGCGGTCCGCGAGGCGGTCAAGGTCTACCAGTCGCTGGGGGCGACGGTCAAAGAGCTGTCGCTGCCGCACGGCAAGTACGGCGTGGCCACCTACTACATCATCGCGCCGTGCGAGGCGTCGAGCAACCTGGCCCGCTACGACGGCGTGCACTACGGCCATCGCACCGACGAAAAGAAGATGATCGCCGAGCCCTGGCCGCCGAGCGAGCCGCGCTCGAAGCGGCCGGCAAGAAGCAGCAGGCCGAGGCGCTCGACAATCCGCTGGTGCGGATGTATCGCCGCAGCCGGGCCGAAGGTTTTGGGCCCGAGGTGAAGCGCCGCATCATGCTGGGCACCTATGCCCTCAGCGCCGGCTACTACGACGCCTATTATCTCAAGGCCCTCAAGGTGCGGCGGCTGATCCGGCAGGATTACGACAACGCGTTCGAGGAAGTCGATTTGATCGCCGGGCCGGTCACCGCGACCACGGCCTTCAAACTGGGCGAAAAGGTCGACGATCCGCTGGCGATGTACCTGGTCGACCTGTACACGGTCAGCGCCAACCTGGCCGGCGTCGGCGGCATCGCGTTTCCCTGCGGCTTCAGCGCCGGCGGCTTGCCGATCGGCCTGCAGTTGCAGGCCCCGCCGTTCGAGGAAGAGCGGCTGTCTGCGCCGCCCACATGTTCCAGCAAGCAACCGATTGGCACCGGCGTTTTCCAACAATGGTTCCTGAAAAGTAAATCATCGATTTAAACACCGTGACAGCGCCTTACACCACGATCATCGGCCTGGAAGTGCACGTGCAGTTGCTGACGCGCGACGCAAGCTGTTCTGCGGCTGCAGCACGAAGTTCGGCGCGCCGCCGAACACGCAGACCTGCCCGGTCTGCATCGGCATGCCGGGCACGCTGCCGGTGATGAATCGCGAGGCGTTCGAGCTGGCGCTGCAAGACGGCCGTGGCGCTGAACTGCCAGATCGCGCCGTTCACCAAGTGGGACCGCAAGCAGTATTACTATCCCGACCTGCCCAAGGGCTATCAGATCAGCCAGTACGACCTGCCGTTCAGCCACGACGGCTGGCTGGAGATCAGCGATCCCAAGGGGCGGTTCGAGCCGAAGCGAGATCGGCATCATCCGCGCCCATCTGGAAGAGGACGCCGGCAAGAGCATGCACGACGAGGTGGCCGGCAAGGCCGACAGCCGCATCGACCTGAACCGCGCCGGCACGCCGCTGTTGGAAATCGTCAGCCAGCCCGACATGCGTTCGCCGGCCGAGGCCAAGGCGTACCTGACGGAGCTGAAGCTGCTGCTGACCTACCTGGGCGTTTCCGACTGCAACATGCAGGAAGGCAGCCTGCGCGTGGACGCCAACGTCAACCTGCACATCGACACGCCCGAGGGCAAGGTCGCCACGCCGATCGTCGAAGTCAAGAACATGAACAGCTTCCGCGCCGTCGAGCGGGCCATGGACTACGAGGCCGAGCGGCAGTATCGAGGTCTGGCAGGAGACCGGCCAAAGGCTGGGCGACGTGCCCAAGCAGACCCGCGGCTGGGACGACGCGGCCGACGTCACGCGCGGCCAGCGGCACAAGGAAGAATCGAGCGACTATCGCTACTTTCCCGATCCCGACCTGGTGCCGGTGCGCGGTCAGCGCCGAGCAGATCGATGCGGCCAGGCAATCGCTCGGCGAATTGCCGGCCGATCTGCGGCACCGGCTGGAAGCAGACCTACGGCATCACGCCGTACGACAGCGACGTGCTGGTCAACCAGGGCCGAGCGGCTGGTCGACTACTTCGTCGAGCTGGCCGACGCTCGTGCGGCGACGGCAAGCTGGCCAGCAACTGGGTGCAGCAGGACGTGATGCGCACGCTCAACGAAGCAGAAGATCGACGATCGAAAAGTTCAAGTTGCGGCCCGCACAGCTTTGTGAATTGCTCAACGCGATTCAAGACGGCCAGATCGACACCAGCCGGGCCCGCGAGGTGTTCATCGAAATGGTCGACGAAGGCAAATCGGCCGCCGAAGTGATGCAGGCGCACGGCATCGAAAAGGTCGACGAGAGTGCCCTGGTCGAGCTGTGCCAGGAATTGATCGCCGCCAACCCCAAGATCGTAGCCGACATCAAGAGTGGCAAGCAGCAAGCCGCCGGCAACCTGATCGGCCAGGCCAAGAAGAAAAACCCCAACGTCAACCCAGCCCGATTTCGCGAGCTCATCGTCGAGCTGGTGGGTAAGATGTAAGCGTTCCGTGAAACGTGTGCCCCTGGCGTCTCGCCAGTGAGCGCCGCCATTCGACGCAGCACTGGCAAAATGCCAGTGGCACCTGAACGAAGCGTTGCGGGACTGCGGACGAGTCTTGTTGGCCACCTGCCATGCCGCGCATCATCACCATCACCACCGATTTTGGCGTCGGCAGCCCCTATGTGGCGCAGATGAAGGGGGTGATCCTGTCGATCAACCCCGAGGTGACTCTGGTCGACATCACGCATGCCATCCCTCCGCAAGACGTTCGACAGGGCGCGCTGGCATTGGCCGAGGCGACGCGCTGGTTCCCGAGCGAGACGATTCATGTGGCGGTGGTCGATCCGGGCGTGGGGACGGCGCGGCAAATCGTGTATGTCCGTATGGGGCAACATGATTTCGTCGCGCCTGACAATGGGCTGCTGAGCCGTTTGGCGCTAGCGACTCCGCCCTCTACAATCATTGGCGTCACCGAGCCGGGGTTTTGGCTGCCGGCGGTCTCGGCGACGTTTCATGGTCGGGACATCATGGCCCCCGTGGCGGCGCGGCTCAGCTTGGGCCTCGACCCGACGCGGCTGGGGCCGGTGCTCGGCGACCTGGTCAAGCTCCCCTGGACGGAGGCTCGCGTGGCTGACAAGAAGATCGAAGGAACCGTGCAGTCGATTGACTCGTTCGGCAACCTGATTACGAACATCCCGGGCGACGCCCTGGCCGGGGTGCCGCGGGGCGAGGAGCACGTGGCGATCGCCTGCGACGATCACGAAACGCGCGGCATTTTCAACACCTATGCCGATCAGCCCGAGATGACCCTGATCGCGCTGGTCGGATCGAGCGGCAATTTGGAATTGGCGATCGTGGGCGAAAGCGCCGCGGCAATGCTGGGCGTCGTGGTCGGCACGCCGGTGACGGTCGCGTGGTAGTCCTAATCTAGGCGGGAACGGGACATGCTGAAAACTCTTAACGTGGCCGGACCGACGCGCGAGGAGCTCGAGCGGTGGGACCGCGAGATCGTCTGGCACGCCTTCACCCAGATGAGCGAGTACGAGCCGCTGATCATCGAGCGGGCCAACGGCTGCACGCTGGTACGACGTCGACGGCCGCGAATATCTCGACGGCACCAGCAGCGTGTGGTGCAACATCCACGGCCATCGCCATCCGCAGCTCGACGCGGCCATCCGCCGCCAGCTCGACAAAGTGGCCCACGTCACGTCGCTGGGGGCCTCGAATCCAACCACGATCCAACTGGCCAAGCGGCTGGTCGATATCGCGCCGCCGGGCTTGGAGCACGTCTTCTTTTCCGACGACGGCGCCACGGCCGTCGAAGTGGCCTTGAAGATGGCCCTGCAATACTGGCGGCAGCGCAGCGATCCGCGGCCCGACAAGACGACGTACCTGGCGCTGGGCAATGCCTATCACGGCGACACGCTGGGCAGCGTGAGCGTGGGGGGCGTCGAGCGGTTTCACGCCATGTTCCGGCCGCTGCTGTTCGATGTGCTGCGAGTCCCGTCGCCCGATATGTATCGCTTGCCGCCAGGCGTGACGCACGAAACGGCGCTGACGCATTATCTGGGCGCGGTCGAGCAGATTCTCCAGCAGCATCACCAGCGGATTGCCGCGGTGGTGGTCGAGCCGCTGGTGCAGGCGGCGGCCGGCATGATCGTCCATCCGCGCGGATACTTGCAGGGCCTGCGCGAACTGACCCAGCGCTACGAAGTGCTGTTGATCGCCGACGAAGTGGCGGTCGGGTTTGGACGCACCGGCACGATGTTCGCCTGCGAGCAGAGAGCAAGTGACGCCCGACTTGCTGTGCCTGGCCAAGGGCCTGACCGGCGGCTACATGCCGGTGGCCGCCACGCTGACGACCGACGACGATCTGGCAGGCGTTTTTGGGGACGTACGCCGAATCGAAAACGTTTTTCCACGGGCACACCTACGGCGGCAACCCGCTCGGCTGCGCAGTGGCTCTGGCATCGCTCGACGTGTTCGACGAAGAGCAGACGCTGCAAGGCCTGCCGCCCAAGATCGACCGTCTGGCCGAGCACCTGGAGCGCATCGCCCGGCACCCGCACGTCGGCGACATCCGCCAGTGCGGCCTGATCGCCGCCATCGAGCTGGTCCGCGACCGTGACACGCAAGATCCATATCCGTGGGAAGAACGCCGCGGCACGCGCGTCTGCGACTGGGCCCGCGAGCGCGGCGTGCTGCTGCGCCCCTTGGGCAACGTGCTAGTCATCATGCCCCCGCTGTCGATCAGCCTGGAACAGTTGGACCAGATCGCGCTGGCCGTGGAAGAGGGCATCGAAGCGGCAACGGCGTGAAATGAGTAATGAGTGATGTCCCCGTTTCGGTCCCGCTGCGGTTGTCCGGGAATTCTGCACACTAGCCCGAAGCGCCGGCTTTGATGTTGCGCGTCGGGTTGGTAGCAGAGCGAAAGAGCGCCGGCTGCGCGCAGATGACAAAAGGAATAGCCCTCGTTTTCGTTGTGTCGTCGTGTCGTTGTGGTTTTATGGTCGGTTTTAAATGACCACGACGACACAACGAAAAAACTATGCCTAGAGAAGGGCATCGCCGTTGGCTTCAGCGAGACGTATTTCCCTTGTTTCGCGGGCTATTGTTGCGATGCAATGTCAGCTGCTTGCAATCGCGCGCAACTGCAAAAAGCGCAAGCGAGGGACGCACCACGAAGAACCCTCGCTCGCGCTTCGGGCTAGTATCAGAAGACCCACAACGCCGTTGTTCCGCGGCCCGAATTCTCGAACTGCCTCAACAAGTTGTCCGGGCCACGCGAGTGCTCACCGTTTCATCCTTCATCCTTCCGCCTTCATCCTTTCCCTCCCTACTCGGCCGACGACTTGCTGCCGCGGGGCGACGCACCGATGGGCATTCCTACCGGCAGCGGGCGGCCGGCGACCAGGTAGCCCATGCCGTAGAGCTCTTTTTTGAGTTTGCGGAATTCGGTGAAGCTGTCGGGGTAGGTCCAGACGGTGATCGTGTATTGGCGCGGCGGCATCATGTCGAGCTTTTCGCGCAGGCGCGACTTGGGCGACAGGGCTTCGTCCATCGGCTCGCCGAGTTGATTCGAGGTGGGCAGCAGCTCGACGTGCGCCAGTTGCAGATAGTTGCCGTGGGGCGTTTCGAGCCGCTCCAAGGTGTAGCGCATGCGAAAGCCGCCGACCGGACCGAGCGAGTCGACGATCTCGGACTGGCCGTCCATTTTCTGGGCCCGCTCACGAGCCACGATTTTGAGCTTGTCGATCAGGGCTTCGAACGGGACGAACGTGATCCGTCCACCGGTCAGTTGAAAGTGCACTTCCTTGCCGTCCACCATCTTGCCGATGGGCGTGGGATAGCTGTCGATCGTGATCGTCTTGGGCGCGACGGTTTTGTCGGCGTCCTGCCGTTCGCGTGCCAGGCGCGCCAGCTCGTCTTTGGCCAGCGCCAGATCGCGCTGCAAGTCGAATCGCTTGCGCGATTCTTCGTCGAGCGCCGCGCGGCGCGCGGCCAGGTCGTGTTCGACGGCCGTGACGAGCGTGTTGACCTGGTCGCGTTCGAAAACGCGCGAGGCCAGTTCGGCTTGCTCGGACTCCAACTGCGAGGCGATGCGGTGGACGTCTTGCTCGATGGCGTTGGCCTCGGCCTCGGCGGCGGCCAGCGATTCCGCGTCGGCTTTCGATTTGGCTCCCAGCGGAAACCTACGGGCGTTCTCGCCTACGACCATGACCAAGATGATCAGGATGCCGACGAAGTTGGTGATCACGTCCAAGAACGAATCACTGCCGACGCTGTCGTGTTCGGAGGTCGCGTTACGTGCCATGGCTGGTTGTTGGTTTGGTTTATTTGCGAGTGGGTTTGCGCGGGGGCGTTTGGGTGGCGGCGCGCGGCTGGCGCTCGTGGACGTCCAGCCCGCTGTCGGACAAAAGGGCTTTAACTTCGGCATAGCGGTCGGCGGCCCCCGGCTTGACGTCCATCACGAGCGTCGGCCGCCAATAGAGTCCCTTGCCGGCGATGCCCCAGCCCTTCATGTGCTGCCAGACGTCGGAGACGAACTCATCGATGGTCTCTTGCGCTTGCGTGCCCATGCGAACGACTTTGGGGTCGTGATTGCGATCTTCGGGCACGATGACCAGCCGATCGTTGTGACATTCGACCAGGATCGGACGCGTGGCCGGGGCCACGCCCGAGCCGCCGTCGGGCAATCCCCAGTCGCGGCCGCGCGTCTTGGCGAGCGAGTCGGTCTTTTGGGCCTGCGACTGAAACGTGGGGCTGGGCATGCCAGACGCGGCACCTTGCGACGAGTTGCCGCCGCTCGAACCCGATGTGCCGCCGGAGCTGGCCGTCGACGAGTTGCCGACCTGGCTTCCGCCGGGCTGCCCGCCCGGTTGACCGCCACTCTTTCCGTTGGCGCTTCCACCCGGCCCGGCCGACTTGCCCGCGCCTTGGCTGCCAGTTTGTGTATATTGTCCGCCCCCTGGTTCACCGGCTAATCCATCGGGCTGGCGAGTCTTGCTGCCACCCTGTGCATCATTTTTCCCGTCGCCAGCGGGGGCTTGTTGTTCGCCCCCCGCGCTGCCGTCGGCTTCACCCGACGGACCGACACCGCCATTGCCGGGCTGGCCGTAGCGAGACGCGCCGCCCGCGGCGGAGCTGGATGCGTATCGACCGCCTTGGGGCGTTTGGCCAGCGCCGTTGCCATAGCCCGAAGCGGTTGGGGCACCACCGTATCCGCTTGCATATCCGCCGGCCGCCGCGGAATCTCCGGACTCGGTGCTATTGCCGGCTGTGCCATTGCCGCCGTCACGGTCGTTGCCGCTGCCAGACCCGCTTCCGCGGCGAGCCCAGTTGCTGCCCATTGCGTCCCAGCCGCCGCGAGCGGATCCGCCGGACCCGCCCGAGCCGCGACCGCTGCCGCCACCCGATGCGCGATCGGCCACGAAGCCGCCGTGCTGGCTGGCATGCAGCGTGGTGCGCGGACGATTTCGGGTCAACTGCGGCGACGTCATGGCCAGCTCGCGCATCCGCATGCGGGCGTCGGCCACGGCCTGCCGCGTCAACTCGGCCAATTGAGGGTCGGGTTCGGGAAACGTGAGTTGCCAATCGGCGCCGACCAGTTCGTAGCCGAATTCGGAGCCCCACGAATCGAGCGCCGCGCGTGCCGCGTAATAGGCTTCGATGCCTTCGGGTCGCACCAGCATCAGCGGATAAGGTTCGCCGGCGTCTTTGGAGCCGCGTGCTTGCCGCGCGTAGTATTCGCGCGTGCCGCGCAACGCCGAGGCCAGCGGATTGCCGGGACCGAGAAAGCCGGCGAAATCTTCGGGCGCCAGTTCGATGCCTTCGGGCTGCAAGATAATCGAGTTGGCCCGGCATTCGATATAGATCGGCCGGCGGCGCGTCGAGTTGGGCCCTTCATAGGGGACGACGCTGTAGCTGGCCTGCTCCTGGCCGCGGCGTCGGGTGTTTTCGACAGCCAGCCGCGCATCGATCAGGCGGGCCTTGGCGGCAGCCAGTTCGGCCCGGTCCTGCTGGCTTTGTTCGGCGGTTGCCGCTTTGAGCCGTTCCAACTCGGCGGCGGCGATTTTCAGTTGCTGGAATTTGTCGCGCAGGCGTCGCTCATGGTCTTCGACGTGGCTCAGCCTGAGCCGCTCGTCGGCCAATTGGGCTTCGGTTTTGGCGCGTGACTCTTTTAACTGCGCCGTGCGCCACTCCAGGGTCTCGCGCTCGGCTTGGGGGTCTTCGCGGCTTTCGGCGCGGGCTTCGGCCTTGTGGTCGGCCTCGATCTGGCCGTGGCGGGCGAAGGCATGCAGCAGCACCAGCAATGCGCCCATGGTGCAGATCATGGCATCGAGGAACGAGAACAGTTGGACGCCGGCGCTGGCTGCGCGCTTCTTCATCGAGAGGTGACCCTTACGCTCAGCTGGCTTCGAGCTCGACGCGCTCGTTCGACGTGAGGATTGGCCTTCGGGGCGGCCGCGGCTGTCTCCTTGTGGCGACAGCACGGGCGCAGCATCACACCCGATGCACCTTAAAATCGGCGTAAACGCTACATATTATGAAACAAACTCACCATAGCACGATGCGCGAAAGAGGGTAGCGGCAAGGCGGCCAATTTGTGGCGACTGCGAGAGGGCGCGCCGGCTGCTAGCACGGCTGCTGCGTCACGCGAAAGGGCACGCGGCTCGCAGGAAAAAATCCTGGCCAGTCAAAACGACATTTTGGCCAAATCCAGAGGCGCCCTTGCGACGCGGGCCAGTCCCAGCGTCGCCGCCGCGCCTCAACGGTTCCGCAATCGGCAAGTTTTGCCAAAGTGCACCCCGCGGCCGGACCGATACTCCTTGTGTCGCCTCGTTATTCGACGCGACAAAAAAACCAAATGGGGCCCCCCAACAGCCAACATCGCTCGCCACAGCAGGCGACGCGATCGCGTACTTCCCAGGGGGGACTGACAGTCCGGTGATGGTCCAACGCGGACCTCCCGGACTGTTTCATTGGATAGCGGCAGAAAATGATCGCGACGCGATTGTCGAGGGAATGGCGAAAGGGAAGGGGGAAGCAAAGAAGCCCCCACCCTAACCCTCTCCCGGAGGGAGAGGGGATCCGGCGCTAATCGCGATAGGTCGCGAAGCAGTGGGGCGTTTCCCAGAGACGGCATTCGACGATCGGGATGCCTTGGCTTTTGGCGTAATCGAAGATCAGCCTGGCGATGTTCTCGGCCGTGGGATTCGTGTCGACCAGGTACATCGGTTCGCCCAAGCGCTCGAGCGCGGCCCGGGCCGGGTCGTCGCGATGCAGGATCATGCGATGGTCCAGGTTTTCGTCGATCCAGTTGCTCACCACGCGCTTGATGTCCGAAAAGTCGAACACCATGCCGCGCTCGTCGAGCTTCGGCGCCTCGACGGCGATCACGGCCCGGCCGTTATGGCCGTGCAAATACTTGCATTTGCCGTCGTAATTCAGCAGACGGTGGCCGTAGCAGAAATCGATTTCGCGAGTGACTCGGAACATGTCGCGTTGCCCCTTGTGTTGGATTGCCCCTCACGCGGAATTGCCGGTCACATGGTCACCGGGCGCGGCGCCGTGACGTAGTGGGTCGGGTCTTTGACGCCGATCGCGCGAAAGGCATGCCGCCTTTCCGCGCATTTGTTGCACGCTCCGCAGTGCGCCTCGCCTCGCGGCGCGAGGCACGAAAACGTCAGCTCCAGCGGCAGGTGGCCGCCCCACTGCATCACTTGTCGTTTGTCGAGCGCCGAAAGCGGACGCGTCAGCTCGACGTGGCCGGGAGTGGCCCGATTCATGGCCGCCGTGAACGACCGGAAAAACTCGTCCGTGGCATCGGGAAACGGGTTGCTGGCCAGCGATCCCAGTGCCAGCCAACGCACGCCGCGGAGGCGACACCACACGTCTGCCTTGATGATCAACAGCGGATTGCGGCCGGGCAGGTAGACCGTTTCGTCCGCGTCATCGGCACCCGGCACGCCGTGGCCAGTCACGCTCCAATGGTCTTCGTACAAGTCCGCCAGAGGCAGCTTCAGCACAACCAAAGGGGCCAGGTTGGGACACTCGATCGCATGCAGATAGCGGCGCGCAGCGCGCAGCTCTTCGTGCTGCCAGTACAGCTCGCAGTCGACGTACAGCGGCACGACGGGGCGATTCTGCGACAGCAAATGCGACGCCAGAATCGAGCTATCGAGCCCCCCGCTGAACAGAACCGCGACGGTGGCGTTCAAGGGTGGAGAGGTGGAATGCGTCACGATTGCCGGCTGCTAGCAAAAAGGGTTGCGCGCGCGAGCGGTGCTGTCGGTGTCAGAGGGGTTATTGTAAGGGCTTGCGCCGGACGGAAGTGGGCAGCGCCGCGAGGGAACCACCTGCCGCCGGCGGGCGAGTTGCACTTGCCCCCCAAGCCTGCCGCCACTACACTTGCCGCCCCTAAAACCCTTTCTTTCCGTCCTTTCGGACCAGGCACGACAACTTAGCTTTCAAGCCATGAAAAGGCGGCCGCGAGGCCATGCCGGGCGAGCGCGCTTGCCGCCACCGATCTGCCGGAAAGCAAATACTGCGAACGAAATGCCGAATTGGACCCCCGTGGAGCCCCTGGCACGGCATGCGGACCAACGCTCGGTTGTGCTTGACAGTCAACGTTTTATGGCGAATTCGCTGGGTGCGAATGTGGACGGATTTATGTTGAATTGGAAATCCCTGCTTTTAGAATGGAAGATGCAAGCGAGGGCGCTTGACCGCCGGGATTTCCGCCCAACTCCAACGTGGAAAGGTGGCGTATGAGAATCGCGGTGATCGGTGCGTCGGCGGTTGCAGGTCTGGTGTTTGCCGCCGCGGTGGCGGCGCTGGTGCCCAGCGTGGGTTTTGCCCAGCGGCCCGCGCCAAGTTCGACCTCCGCCGGCGGCGGATTGATTACGCATATCGCTACGGCAGGCGAGCACAAACAGCAACTCACGGTTATCGATCCTGATACGCACTCCATGGCGGTGTATCACATCGACACGGTCAGCGGCGAAATTGTGCTCAAAAGCGTTCGCAACATTCATTACGACCTGAAGATGATCGAGTTCAACGGCACAAGTCCGCTGCCCCGAGAGATTCGGGCGCTGGTCGACCAGAGATAGCGCGGAGCGAGAGATCGCTCGGAACGAGAGATAGAAGTCACTTTTTACCGCGGCACCCGGTCAACACATCCGTGCGACCGACGCGCCGCGCGGGCTCGATTCCATCGAGCTCGAAACCGGGAGTTTCCTGATGGCCCGTAAATTCGTCGATCTCGATGAAGCCGCCAAGATGTTGGGGGTGACCCCCGACTCGGTGAACGAGATGCGCGAACGACGCGAGATTTTTGGCTATCGCGACGGGGCGACCTGGAAGTTCAAGAGTGAGGATATTGAAAAACTTGCGGCCGATCGCGCGACCGTGGAGCAGGAGGGCGAGTACGCCGAGATGGACGAAGATCCCGATTCGATCCTGCTTAGCGAGGTCGCACTGGGTCAATCGGACGAGAGCACGTCGAGCACGATCATCGGCGGCCGGTCGAGCCCGAAAGACGCGGTCGATAGCGACATTCAATTGGCCCAGCCCAAGCACGACAGCGACGTGAATCTGGATTCGGCGCTGGCCACCGACGACAATAGCCGTGGCTCCGACGTTCTCGAGGCGGGCTCGGGCGTCAGTCCGATGTTCGATGAGCTCGACACGCTCGACTTGGACATGGACAGCGCGGCCGACAGCGGCATCTCGTCCAACGTGTTCACCGATCCTCCCACCGGTTCGGGTTCCGGCTCCGGAACGGCTTTGGGCACCGGCTCGCAGGCCGGCCTCAGCGACCTGTCGCTGGGGTCCGACGCGCTGAAGCTCGAGGGCTCGGGCCTGGCCTTTGGCAGCGAAGAAGAATTGGCCCTGGGCGAAGCCTCGGGCATGGAACTGGCCGACTCGAAGGCGGGCGGGTCGGATATCGACCTGACCGGCGACGTCGATGACGACCTGGTGCTGGGCGGAAGCTCGCATGGCGACTTGTCGCGCTCCGGCGACAGCGGCATATCGCTGTTGGATCCGGCCGACAGCGGGCTGTCGTTGGAATCGGCTCCGCTGGAACTGGGTGGCTCGGCCGTCGAATCGCTCGAACTGGGCGAAGACGACATGCTGCTGTCCGACGAGCCGCCGGCCAAAAGCGGGCCCAAAGGCGCCGCAGCCGCCGTGCAGCCGGACTCGGAAGACGACTTTCTGCTGACGCCCTTGGAAGAAGCCGGCGTCGAGGAATCCGACAGCGGATCGCAAGTCATTGCGCTGGACAGTGAAGTCGAGTTTGACCCGGCCGCCGCATCGGGTGTCGGCGCGGCTACCTTGGAACCGCATGACGATGAAGGCGGGCTGCTGGAAGAAGACTTGGGCGAAGGACTCGGCGCCGCGCCGGCGCCGGGCGCACAACTGGCAGCGGCCGCCGCGCGCATGCCCGCCGGCGCAGCGGCAGGCGGCGTGTTTCAGGCGCCCGAGCCGGCCTACTCGGGCTGGAACGTGCTCAGCCTGGTGATGTGCGGGCTGCTGCTGATGCTCAGCGGCATGTTCATGTACGACCTGATGCGCAACATGTGGAGTTGGAGCGGTCCGTATTCGGTCAACAGCTCGATGATGGACGTGGTCATCAGTTGGTTCGAAAAGTAGTTGACTCGAAATAATAGCGCCGCCACGCCCCTTGCGGGACGCTTGGCTTGAGCGCCAATGCGATCGATCAATGCCGATTCGAAAGGAGTCGAATCCATGTTCGTCGTCCGAAATGTTCTGGTCTTGGGCCTGCTTGCCGCGCTGGCGTCTTGCGGATGCGCTTCCAAGGGGCAGGTCGCCGCGTGCCAGTCGCAAAACCGTTCGCTCACCGAGCAGACGAAAGCGCAGCTCGCCGAGATCGAGAACCTCAAGATCCACACCCGCCACGTCGAGGATCAATTGATCCGGGCGGAAGAAGACCTGGCCCGGGCCGAGCAGCGTGGCGGGCGCCAGTCGGCCCGCGCCGGCGCGATGCCCGCGGGTCTCGGCACGCGCCTGGCCGATCTGGCCTCGCGCTATCCATCGTTGCAGTACGACGCGAAGACCGGCATCAGCAAGCTCGACACCGATTTGTTGTTCGACAGCGGCGACGCCGACTTGAAGCCCGGCGCCGATCGCATCTTGAACGAATTCGCCGACATCTTTCAATCGCCCGAGGCCCGCGAGTTGAAGATCATGGTGGTCGGCCACGCCGACGCCCTGGGCATCAAGGGGCGCGAAATTCGGCAGCGCTATCCGAACAACTGGCACTTGAGCGCCGGCCGGGCCCTGGCCGTGGCCGATCGTTTGCGCAAGGCCGGCATTCCGCAGGAGCGGATGGGCGTGGCCGGATTCGGCCAGTATCAGCCGATCTCGCCCAACGACACCTCCGAATCGCGGCAGCGCAATCGCCGCGTCGAAATTTTCGTGTTGGGCCCCGAAACTCCCGTCGTCGGCTGGGCCGACACGAGCGGCAGCGTGCTGCGCTAGAGGCGCCCGATGCCATGCTTGCGCTTCGCAAGCATGTTGCGTCACTCAGGATGTGACCCTTGCGGATTTTCCCTCACCCCGGCCCTCTCCCGATGGGCGAGGGAGCAAGTGGGGCCGGCCGCTATCTGTACTTTTTCGCGCCCGGCGGCTATAATCAGGTGTGTGGGGAGTTGGCGGTGTAAAGTGAGTCCGATCACGCCTCGAATCCTGCCTGAGGCTATGGACTTGCGTCGATTCCTTTCCCTAACCCTTGGCTTCGACCCGCCTATGGCTATTTTTTCTCGCTGGCTGATTCTCTTGCCGGGTTTTTTGGCGTTGGCAGTCCCTTTGGGCTGCGAACGCAACGAGCCCATCGAGCACTACACCGTTGCCAAGCCGCTGCCGATCGAGGCGCCCGCGGGCGTGCAAACGCCGGTCGTTGGCGAACCGAAAGATCGCACGCTGGCAGCCATCGTGCCGCTGGGGTCGCAAGCTTGGTTTTTCAAACTCACCGGGCCGAAGGATGCCGTGGCGGCCAAGACCGAAGACTTCGCTACGTTTTTGAAATCGGTCCATTTTTCGGACGAGGGCAAGCCTGAGTGGACGCTGCCCGAGGGTTGGAGTCAGCAGGCCGGCTCGGATATTCGTTACGCGACGTTGCTGATTCCCGGCGAGGCCGACGTTCCCGGTAAGCCGTTGGAATTGACCGTGATCACGCTGCCCAAGGCTCAGGCGGATGACGCGAACTACACGTTGATCAACATCAACCGCTGGCGCGGCCAGTTGCAGATGCCGTTGATCTCCAAAGAGCAGTTGGCCGAGCAGACGACGCAAGTCGAACTGGCCGGCGCGACGGCCACGATGGTCGATCTGCTGGGCACGGCCAGCGGCAAGAGCATGGGCGGTCCTTTTTCCGGAGGCGGCGGTCCTTTTTCGTCCGGAGGCGAACGTGGCAAGTGACGTGCTAACCGGCCAGGAAGCGGCCCAGCTGGAAGCCGAAAGCCGGGCCCGATCGATTTCGGCCGCCTCTGGTATTGCCAGGCTGCTGATGCCGTTGGCGTCGCTGCGATTGACCGTAGCGCTGTTCGCCATGGCGATCGTGTTGGTGTTTGCCGGCACGCTGGCGCAGGTCGACCAGGACATCTGGGACGTGATGCGGCAGTATTTTCGCACGTTCTTTGCCTGGATCGATTTTCAGGTTTTCTTCCCCAAGTCGTTTTTCACCGGCGAAGCGCCCAAAATTCCCGGCGGGTTCTGGTTTCCCGGCGGCTGGCTGATCGGCGGCGCGATGGGCATCAACCTGCTGGCGGCGCACGCCTTGCGTTTCAAAGTGCAAGCCAGCGGCTCGCGACTGGTGGCAGGGCTGGCGGTGATCGCGCTCGGTTCGGCGCTGACCTGGATCGTGGTCGTTAGCGGAAGCGGCAAGGACACCATCGAAGGAGCCGCGCCGTTCGAGTGGTCGACGCTGTGGACCGTGTTGAAGGCGAGCCTTGCCGCGCTGTGGCTGGCACTGACGTACGCCTTGTGGAAGCTCGATCGCGCGCGAAAAACCGAACGCTGGATATTGATCGTCGCGGGCTCCATTTTGGGCGTGCTGCTGGTGTGGATGCTCGCGCGGCCCGAGGAGGCTTCGCTGGGCGATTCGTCGATGCGCATTCTGTGGCAATTGATCAAGGGCGGATTGGCGGGGCTGGTTTTGTTGACGGGCTGCTGGCTGGTGTTCCGCAAGCGGGCGGGCATTGTGCTGTTGCACGCCGGCGTGGCACTGGTGATGGCCAATGAGCTGGTCGTGTACAATCTGCACGTCGAAGGGCAGATGCACATCCAGGAGGGGGAAACGGTCGACTTCGCGCAGGACATTCGCACCGTCGAGCTGGCCGTGGTCGATCCGTCGGATGCAAAGACCGACGACGTGGTGGTTGTGCCCGGCTCGCGGCTGAAGGAAGACGAGACCGTCCAGGACCCAGCGTTGCCGTTCGACGTCGAGGTGGTGAAGTATTTGAAGAATTCGTCGCTGGTGGCGATCAAGCCGGAGGGAAAGAACCCGGCCACGGCCGGGGCCGGCCTGCAGTGGCTCGTCGAGGCTCGGCGTCCAGGGAGCGGCACCGACACCGGCTCGAAAACCGACGTCGCGGCGGCTTACGTCAAGCTGCTCGAAAAGGGGACCGAGCGTCCCATCGGCACCTATCTGGTCAGCCTCGAACTGCGGCCGCAAAAGGTCACCTTCGGCGACAAATCCTACGATCTGGGCCTGCGATTTAAACGCACCTACAAGCCGTACTCCATGCACTTGAAAGACGTCCGCTTCGACAAATACCTGGGCACGATGACCCCCAAGAACTATTCGTCCGATTTGCGCCTGGTCGACAATAGCCGCAACGTGGATCGCGACGTGCATATCTGGATGAACAATCCACTACGGTTTGCCGGCGAAACGTTTTATCAAAGCAGCTATTTCGCCAACGAGCAGGGGCAGGAATGGACCACGTTGCAAGTGGTGACCAACGCCGGCTGGATGATTCCCTACGTGGCCTGCATGCTGGTCGGCACGGGAATGTTGGCGCAGTTTTCGATCACGCTGCTAAGGTTCTTGCGGCGGCGCAGCGACGAGCAGGCGACCAGCGAGAAACAACCGCGGCGCAAACGAGCGGTGGATGCAAGTGCTGGGCGGGCCGACTTGACGAGCCTGGTGGTCGCGGCAGCCGTGGTACTGGTCTTCGGCGGTTGGGCGTTGTTTTCGGCCTGGCAGCCGAACACGCCGACGACGCAGATGCAGCTCGATGAATTCGGACGGCTGCCGCTGGTCTACGAGGGGCGCGTCAAGCCGTTCGACACGCTGGCGCGCAACGCGCTGCGGATTATTTCCGATAAACAAACGTTCCTCGATGAGACGGACAAGACGCCCGTCAAGTCGCAGCCGGCCATCAAGTGGCTGCTGGACGTGGTGGCGCGACCCCGGGACGCCTTCAACCACAAGGTGTTTCGCATCGAGAACCTGGAAGTGCTAGCCACGTTGGGTCTCGAGCGCCGTGATGGATATCGCTACGCGATCAGCGAATTCCGCAAGCAGATCGAAGAGTTCGAGCGGCAAGCGAAAATGGCCGCTCAGGCCGAACCGGGCAAGCTGAGCATCTATCAGAAGAAAATCCTCGAGCTCGACAAGAAGATTCACTTGTTCACGTTGCTGATGGCCTCGTTCGAGCAGCCACCCATCCGCAAGGAGCACGTCCAGGAAGACCTGATGGAAGCGATTCATCGGCAGCAGGGTTTGCAGAACATGCAGCCGCCGCTGGCGGTGCCTCCCGACGCGGCCGACGCCAAGTGGGAGCCGTATGCGGTGGCCTGGACCAAGGGCTATGCAAAGGCCAACATCTTGGGGCAGCAGCCCAACCCGGCCACGCTGGCGCTCAACTCGATGCTGGTCGCCTATCACGAAGGTAACGCCGCGACGTTCAATCAAGAGCTCGCCACGTATGAAAAATGGCTGGCCGAGCACGAGCCTGAGAATTTCAATCCCGAGAAAACCAACTTCGAGGCCTTCTTCAATTACTTCGAGCCGTTTTATCGCGCGGACGTGCTGTATTTCGTGGCGTTCGTATTGTCGGCGTTGGCCTGGTTGGGCTGGTCGCGTCCGCTGAACCGGGCCGCCTTCTGGCTGTTGGTGTTCACTCTGGGCCTGCATACGTTCGCGCTGGTCTCGCGGATATATATTTCGGGACGCCCGCCGGTGACCAATCTCTACTCGACGGCGGTGTTCATCGGCTGGGGCGCCGTGGTGCTGGGCCTGGTGCTGGAAATGATTTATGGCCTGGGTATCGGCAACGTGATCGCCTCGGTGGCCGGTTTCGCGACCCTCGTGATCGCACACTACCTCGCCATCACAGGCGACACGTTTGTCGTGCTGCAGGCCGTGCTCGACACGCAGTTCTGGCTGGCTACGCACGTCACCTGCGTCACGCTGGGCTACGCGACGACGTTCGTCGCAGGCTTGTTGGGCCTGTTGTACATTTTGCGCGGCGTGCTGACGCCCAGTCTCACGGCCAAGACCGGCAAGGACCTGAGCCGGATGATTTATGGCACGATCTGCTTCGCGCTGTTCTTCAGCTTCGTGGGCACGGTGCTCGGCGGACTGTGGGCCGACGACTCGTGGGGCCGTTTCTGGGGCTGGGACCCCAAGGAAAACGGCGCCCTGATCATCGTGCTGTGGAATGCGCTGGTGCTGCATGCCCGCTGGGGCGGCATCGTCAAGGAGCGCGGTCTGGCCACGCTGGCCGTGGTCGGCAATATCGTGATCAGCTGGTCCTGGTTCGGCGTCAACGAATTGGGCATTGGCCTTCATTCCTACGGATTCACCGAAGGCGTGCTGCGAACGCTGGTGATCTTCATCGCCACGCAATTGGCCGTCATCGCGCTGGGCACGCTGCCGAAGCGCCTGTGGTGGAGCAACCGCGCAGCGCCAGTATCTTGACTCGGTAGTCCGCGCAGGACGCGTGTCACTTCCGCATCGGGCCGAGCCTTAGCGCTTTGGCTTGCGGAAGCGGCGTCTCGCTGCCCGGCGGCGGAACAATCGACGGCACGGGCAGGAAGCGCGTCAGGCCGGCGGTTTCGCGCGTGGCCGGAACTTGCACGGCTGAGTGCGGCACCAGCGTGCGCACCAGATTGACGATCGGCTGATTGACCACTTCCGGCTGCGCGAGCAGCACGCGCTGGCGATCGTCGACGAGGATGGCGCTGGAGTGGCCGGGGATTTCGCCGTGCAGCGCCAATCCGTCGGCCGTCATGTCGAATGCCAGGTTCAACTGCTCGTAGCGCAGCCGATTCTCAACGCCGGCGATGGCCTCGGGCGACGCCTGCACGCGCAAGTGCGCTTGCGCGGCGTGGATGAGCGAGCGGCTGACGACGCCGGGTCCGGCGACGAGAGTTCCGGCGGCGATCTCGACTCGGCCGTCGACGATGCTGACGCGCGCCAGTTCGGCGACCGCCGGCCCGGTGAGCTTATGCGGAAACTGGCCGACCAGCCGATCGAGATCGATGCCGCCGATGCGACCCGTCAGCTCCGCCTTCCACTGCCCCGATTTTTCGGCCGCCGACACGTGGCCTTGAAAGGTGGCTGCCTTGCCCAAGTGGTCGACCGCGGGCCAGGCCGACGCCGCGAGCGTGCACGGCAGCGGCGTGCCGCCCGTGTTGAACTGAATCACGCTGGCCGGCGGCGACGACTGCCGATTACGCACGATGGTCAATTCGGCCGCGTCGGCGTGCACGTCGCCGGCAGTGGCGCGGCGGAAGTTCAAACTCAGTCGGGCCTGGTTCTCGGCGTTGTGAAGCTGGCCGCTCACGTCGGTAAAGCTTTGATCGCCGTCGGCCAGGTGCAACGTCAGGTTGTGGGCTTCGAAGCTCAGCAGCCGCCAGTCGTGCTCGTCGCGCAGCTGTTCGTGCGCCAGCCGCCAGAACGCGTCGAGCCGGACGCCGTTGACCATCGACGGAAAGGGAAGCTTGACCGTAATTGTCGAGCCGCTGGTTTGCATTTCGACGAAAGGAAAGCGAGCCAGGAGTTGCGCGGTCTCGGGGTCTGACAGTTCCAACCCTTCGTACAGCGTCATGCCGGGCCGTGGCGTGCTGACTTTGGCGATCCGGGCGTGCCAGCCAAACCGCCTGGCAAGGGCCTGCTCGTGGGCTCTGCGATAGACGGGCAAGTGCACCAGCGAGCACCAGGCTAGCACCGCGCAGGTGGGCAGCACGCACAGCGCGATGAACGAGCGGCGGCAAATGCGGATTTTCGTGGTCTCGTGAAGCCAGAACATCCTTGTTCCCTCGCTTCCTGCCGTTTCGCACTATTGATTGCTGGCGGGCCGTGCTATCGCTGGCGGGCCATGTCGTGGAAAAGTTTCCAGCGGGCTTGCATCTCAACCAAACTGTCGCCGCCAAACTTGTCGACCAGGGCCGAGGCCACCTCGAAAGCCACCACGTTTTCCACGATCACGCTGGCCGCGGGCACGGCGCAAACGTCGCTGCGTTCGTAACTGGCCGCGTCGGCCGTCTTGTCATCGAGATTGATCGATTCGAGCGGCTTTGCGCAGCGTGCTGATCGGTTTCTTCGCCGCGCGAATCACCAGCGGCTGGCCGTTGGTCATGCCCGCCTCCAATCCGCCGGCGTTGTTCGTTGGGCGGACGTAGCCGAGATTCGGCGAGTCTTTTTGGCTTTCGTCGTAGTGGATCGGATCGTGCACTTGCGAGCCCGGTCGGCGGGCCGCCTCGAAGCCCAGGCCGATCTCGACGCCTTTGATCGCCTGCACGGCCATCACGGCCTGCGCCAGCCGGCCGTCGAGCTTGCGGTCCCACTGGGCGTGCGTGCCGAGGCCGAACGGCAGGCCTTCGACGCGAACTTCGACAATGCCGCCCAGCGTGTCGCCGTCTTTGCCCTTGGCGTCGATCAGGGCTTTGATTGCATCGTCCTGCTCGGGGTTCAAACTGTAGACTTCGCTCGCGTCGCGCAGTGCGCGCTGTTCGGCCGAGCGTGCCGCTCTTGGGCTCGATCTTGATGCCGCCCAGCTCGACCACGTAGCCGAAGGCCGTGATGCCGAACGGCTTGAGAAGTTGCTTGGCCAGCGCGCCGGCCGCCACGCGTACGGCCGTTTCGCGGGCGCTGGCGCGTTCGAGAATGCCGCGGATCGAGCCCAGGAATTTCATCGCGCCGGTCAAATCGCCGTGGCCGGGCCGGGGGCGCGTCAGATCGTCGAGCCGTTCGAGCTTGGCGTCCTTGTTGATGACTTGCAGAGCGATCGGGCTGCCCAGCGTCGTGTTGTGCCAGATGCCGCTGAGGATTTCGACCCGATCGGTTTCGATGCGCTGCCGGCCGCCGCGTCCGTAGCCGCCTTGGCGGCGGCGCAGCTCGACGTCGATCGAGTCGGTCTCGATTTCCACGCCGGCGGGAAAACCGTCGATCAAAGCCAACAAGGCTTTGCCGTGCGATTCGCCGGCGGTCCAATAACGCAGCATGGCTTAACTTCCGCTGTAGGCGAGGATTGCGCGCGTCCAACAGGGCAAGATGCACCCAATCCTGAATTTTACTCATAGGCGGATAACGCCGATAGGCCGGTTGTGGAAGACTGAGAAGGCCGCGCAGCCTGGATTGAATGAGTTGTTCGCCTTCCGGCGCCTCGGGGTCCTAGGGTCCGTGCGTCTGCGGCAGTACATTGTGTGCATGCCGAAACCCGTCGAAGCGCTCGATTATCTGGCTCACCCGGCCAAGCACCCTGCCGTCGGCGTGTGCGCGCTGTTTGGCGACGAGTCGTTTTTGAAGCGGCGGGTGCTGGGAGAGCTCAAAGAGCAAGTGCTTTCCGGCGACGACGCCGAGTTTTCGGTGACCGCGCTCGACGGGCGCGAACTGGCGATGCGCGACGTGAGCGACGCGCTAGCGACGCGGGCTCTGTTCGGCGGCGGGCGCCACATGGTGATCGTTGACGAGGCCGACGAATTCGTTTCGGCAAATCGGCCGGCGCTGGAAGACTACGTTGCGCGTCCCCAGACCGCCTCGCTGCTGGTGCTCGACGTCAAACTGTGGCCGAGTACCACTCGGCTCTACAAGGCGCTGGCCGAGAGCGGTTTGCAAATCGAGTGCAAATTTCCGCCGCCGGCCCGCGTGCTCAAGTGGCTGGTCTTTTGGGCCGAGCGCCAGTATCAGGCGCGGCTCGATTCGTCCGCGGCCGAAGCGCTTTTGGAGAGCGTCGAGCCCGACCTGGGTTTGTTGGACCAGGAGTTGGCCAAGTTGGCGTCGCTGGCCGGCGTGAGCGGCGCGATCACGGCCGCAATGGTGCATGAAGCAGTCGGAGGATGGCGCGCGCAGACGGCCTGGCAGATGCTCGACGCGGCCTTAGAGGGTGACACGCGCACGGCGCTGGTGCAGTTGGATCGGCTGCTCATCTCGGGCGAGGTACCGATCGCGCTATTGGCGCAAATCTCGGCCAGCCTGCGCCGCTTTGCCGCGGCCGCCCGGCTGATCGAACAGGCCGAGCGGACGCGCCGCACGATCACGCTGCGACAAGCCTTGGATCAAGCAGGCTTCAAACCGTTCGTGCTGGGCAAGGTCGAAGGCCAGCTTCGCCAGTTGGGTCGATCGCGGGCCAGCCATCTTTATCGCTGGCTGCTGGATGCCGATCTGGCGCTCAAGGGATCGAGCTCGTCGCCGGCCCGCGCGCGGCTGGTGTTGGAGACGCTGATGGTGCGCCTCTCCGCGCCGGCCAGAGAGGCGAGCAAACCGCAACCGGCCGGCCGCCGCTAATCGGCACGCCATTTGCCCCGTATGATGCCGTTCGGCGTTGAAAACCGCTTGCCGGCATGGTCTTTTTGCTCCGCGCTACGCGTGCAATCCGGCCCGGACGACCGGTTTGATTACAACTTGGCAAGGTTAGGCATTAGCGATTGTGCTCAATTCCCGGATTTGCGTACACAGGGTAGTAGCGGGTCGGCGTAGACTTGAGTGTGCCGAGAGCGTCACAGGCATGTGCGGTCGGGCGCGGCGGCTGTGCGAGAGATTGCCGCCGTGGCCCAGGTTTTTCATCTCTCCATGTTGAAAGGCGGTGTTCCATGTTGAAAACGTTCGGAATCGTTGCACTACTGGTGGTCGTCTCGTCGCAGGCGGCTTACGCGCGTCACCACCGTCATGGCGATTGTTGCTGCTCGGACGGCACCGCGCCGGCGGCCGCGCCTGCCGATGCGCCGGCTCAGCCGGCTGCTCCGCCGGCACCCTCGGCCCGGGCTCCGCAGTCGACCCGCAGTTATTCCTATGCTCCGGACGCCGGCTACTACGGGTCGGATCGCCTCAACAGCCTTGGCAATCCGGTACACGCCTCGTACGGATTGCGGTCGGCCGCTTCCAAGGCCAACGGCAATTATTAGCGTGACGTTGTTGCCGTCGACAGGCAGACGGTTGACAGCGACGTATCGCTGACTGGAAAATCACGCCGCCCGGGCTCAACGGATCGCCGTTGCGTCGGGCGGCATTTTCGTGCGCAGCGGAAGGATACCGAGCAATGACAACGGATAACGACAGCGTCGCCGGGGTGTTTCTCGCGGAGGCGCGCAATCAGTTGCGAGGTTGCCAGCGCACGATTGGGCACTGCGTCGGCCAGTTGACCGACGAGCAGCTCTGGTGGCGCGCTGGCGAAGAGTTCAACAGCATCGCCAATCTGTTGCTCCACCTGAAAGGCAACATCGGTCAACGGATCGGTTCGCTCATCGGCGGCCAGCCCGACCGGCGCAATCGCGACGCGGAATTCGCAGAGCGGGGGCCGATCGCCAAGGCGGACTTGATGCTCGCCTTCGACGAAACGATGCGACAGGCCGATGAAATCCTGGGCGGGCTGGATGCCGCGCGGTTGTTCGAGACGCGCCGCTATCGCATGCTGGTCGGCGAGGTCGAAGGGAATCTGATCACGTTGATCCTGCAAACGCTGGTCCACGTGGCCGGGCACACCCAGGAGATTATCGCGCTCACGCGCCAGCAGTTGCGAGACCGCTATCGTTTCTTGCGATCGTGACGCGAGAATGCCGTTTGGCGCGAATTCAGGGTAGCACCGACAACTTGTTGTCGGTGTTGCGAAGCAACAAGAGGCGATTGACGGGCCTCTCTGGCGGCTCATCAGCCCCTCTTGTCCCTTCGGAACCAGACAACAAGTTGTCTGGGCCACCCGATTGGCGCGGAGCGCGCCTACGCGGCATCCGCGGTCGGCCGCGGCATCAGGAGTTGCAGGATCGGCGAGGTGGCCATCGTGGTCACGATCGCCATCAGCACCATCATCGCGAACAGCGTGGGCGAAATGACGCGCAAGTCGAGCCCGATGTTGAGCACGATTAATTCCATCAGCCCCCGCGTGTTCATCAGGATGCCCAGGCTCGACGACTCGCGCCAAGGGAGCCCCATGACACGGCCGGCTGCCAGCGTGCCGCCGAACTTGCCGAGCGTGGCCACCGCAATAATCGCCAGGCACACCAACCACTGCTCCCATCCATTGACCAGGGCGATCTCGGTGCGCATGCCGGTGAAGGCGAAAAACGCCGGCAACAGCAACGTGGTGATGAAATCGGTGAGCTTGCCGGTCAGCTCGCGCGCGAGCAGGCTGTCATGCGGAATCATGGCGCCGAACAGGAAAGCCCCGAAAATCGCATGCACGCCGATCGCTTCGGTCGCCAGTGCCGAAAGCAACACGCCGACGAGTACGACCGCCATCGCGGTGGGCGTCAGGTTTTGCCGGTCGCGCCGCGCAAGAATGTTCACCACGATCGGGCGAACGACGAAGAACATCAGGGCAATATAGCCCACGGTCAGCACGGCCACCACAAGCGCCCCGGCAACGTGTGAATTGGTCACGCCCACGACCAGCGCCAACAAGCACCACGCGCTGACGTCGTCGGTCGCCGCGCAAGCCAGAGCCATCGCGCCCAATTCGGTCTGGTTCATGCGCCGATCGGTGAGAATTCGGGCCAGCACCGGAAAGGCCGTCACCGACAGCGACATGGCGAGAAACAGCGCGAACGCGGTGAAAGACACGTCGCTGCTGGAAAGCCGCGGATAGAGCCAAAGCGCCAGCACGGCGCCGAGCGAAAATGGCAACACGATGCTGGCGTGCGAAATGGCCAGCGTCACGTGCCCTTGTTTTCGCAAGATGCCGGCGTTCAGTTCCAGCCCCACCAGGAACATATATAGAATGACGCCCAGCTGCGCCACGACCGATAGCGACGGTGCGACCGAGGTGGGCAGCAAGTAGTTGCCGACCGCCGGCGCGATGTGCCCTAGCAGTGACGGGCCCAGGAAGATGCCGGCCAGCACTTCGCCGATGACCGGCGGCTGGCCGATGATGACGCAAAGCCGGGCTAGAATCCGGCCCACGATGATGACGGCCGCCAGCGCCAACAGCAGGTGCAAGAGCGGATGTGACACCGCCGCCGGCGCCGGCCCGCTCGACTGCTTCGACGGCTGCGGCGCGGCGCCGTCAACGACTCGCCGTACCAGCGGACGGCGAAAAAAAGCGCGATCGCGCCGGCGATCATCAAGCCGTAGGCGGCCAGAGTACGGGCCGGGTTTTCGGCCAGAATTTCCTTCTCTTGCGTCATGACTGCCTCGAAACACCACGGAAAACCGGCACCCGCCGCGCTTCGGGCCGTCGATTCGAACCGCGTCGAATCCTACCATCATACTTGCGCAGTTGACCCCACCAGCGGGCGGGAGAATTCGACGTTTTACGGCTTTTTTTGGCCGCGGCTGCGATTGGTCGCACGGTAGAATTCCGATAGCATGGGCCCGGTCGGGCTCTTCAAGTCGGAGTGAGATCGATGGCGACCGCGACGAAGACGGCTGAAAAAATCCTGGTCTACGACGGCGATTGCCCGATGTGCACCAGTACGGTCGCGTCGCTGGTACGCCTGAAGCTGGTTCGGCCCGAGCAAACCCGCGCAAATTACGATCTTACCGGCGCCGATCTCGAGGCTGCCAATTCCGCCGGCATTCGCAATCAGTTGGTCGTGCTGGACGTCGAAACGCACCAGACGCGCGTGGGCACCGACGGCTTGTTGTGGATTTTGCGCGACAACACGGGCAACCATTTCCTGGTCCGGCTGCTGGCGTTGCCCCTCATTCGCGACTTGCTGCGCTGGGGTTACCAGATCGTTTCGTACAACCGCCGCATCATCAGCGTGCCGCGCCACCAGATTGTTTGCGATTGCGAGCCCCAGGTGACGCTGGCTCGGCGGACGTCGCTCATCGTGCCCGTGGCGCTGCTGGCGATCTTGCTGGCGGCCGGTTTTGGCGCGGCGCTGTTTCACGGTTGCCAATTGGGCGACGCGTGGTCCGGCGCGTCATTCATGGTGGGCGGCGTTGGCACGCCCTGGCTGGCGCTGGCCGTCGCGTCGATGTTGCTCGCCGCCGAAAGACGTATCGATTTCATTGCGCACCTGACCGTCACGATGTTCGTCGGCGTGATGGCGCTGGCACCGGCCGGCCTGCTGTCGCTTTTGCCATTGCCGTGGCAAGTGCAACTCGCGATTGCTTGCGTGTCTGCGATTGTCGGCGTCGCCCTGATGTATCCGATGCAGCGAAGGCGTAGTGCGGCGCTGGGGCTTTCAAGCCTTTGGCGTTGGGCCTGGGTGGTGGCGCTGCCCGTTGGATTCGCCGTCACCGCCTGGTTCTATTTCAGCCCGGCTTGACGCTGCCCTTCTCCGTCCTTGTCCATCCTTCATCCTTCCGCCTTCATCCTTTCCTGCTCACGCCTGTTCGTCGAGTCGCAGGAAGCACCAGGCCAGAAAGATAAAACCGAATCCAAACCCGGTCAGCACGGCGCACGATTGGCCGATCAACTCCAGGTTGGGCGGACCCGCGTTGGCCAGCAGTTGGCGGTAGGCGATCAGCGCCCAGGCGTGCGGCGTGATCAGGCTCAGCCGCTGCATGTTCTCGGGCATCAATTCGCGATCGCCCATCAGGCAGCCGCTGACCCCGGCCAGAACCAGCACCAACAGCGTGCCGTAAATTGCGACCTGGGCTTCGGTGCGGGCCACGGCTGCGACCAGCAGTGCCATGCCCATCGCCGACAGCGAGGTGGTCAGCACGACCGGCAGCAGCCACCACGGTTCGGGTCCCCAACTCATGGCAAAGATCAGCTTGCCGGCACCGAGCAGAAAGATTCCTTGCGCCAGCGAGAGCAGAAAGCAGGGGAGCAATTTTCCCAGCAGGATCTGGCCGCGCGAAAGCGGCGCGGCGCGGAGCCGTTTGAGTGTTCCCTGGCGGCGCTCGGCGACGAACAGCCAGCCGACCGTCAGCACCAGGAAATAGGCGAACATCACGGTGTACGACGGCACCAAAGTCTGATAGCGCATGGCGCCGCGGCTCAATAATCCGCTGCCCGGCGGCGGTTCATAGCGGGCAATTTCGGCTCCTTCGCCAGCGCGGTTCGGAGCGAGTCAGCGAGGCCCATGTTTTGCCAGTCAGGTTGTAGCTGGGAAACATCTTGCGCAGTGCGCCTTGCACGAGCGGGCCGAGCTGATCCCCGATTTTTTCGAAAGCCCGGCCGATCATCCACGGCATCACGACCCGCAGCATCGTGACTTGCCCGACTTGTTCGATGATCGAAGCGGCCGTCAGTTGCGTCGGATCGCGCAGCAAGCGTGCGTCGAGCTGGTCGAGATCGACCCCGTCGCGAAACATCGGGTTCACGCCGCCGGGTAGAAACGAGCTGTTCGTCATGCGCTGGCTGAACTTTTCGCCGAAAACCAGCACCGCGGCCCGGCGGCCTTCTTTCACCAGTTGCTCGGCTTCGGCCAGCGTGGGAATCACCTCGACGCGTATTCCCGCGGTCTGCGCGAGATCCTGCTCGACGACGTGCGACCACAGAAGCTTATCGGTGGCCTTGCTATCCGGCGTGTCTTTGACGTTCGGATTATCGATGCCCAGATCGAGATCGACGATCGAGATTCGCAGCCGATCGTCGGGCTTCTGTCCGAAACCTTCGCCCAGCGAGGCGCCCAGCACCAGGATGAAGACGAGCGGCATGACCAGCAGCACGACCATCGCGCGCGGGTCGCGCAGCAGCAGGCGGAGATCTTTTTTCGCGAGGGTCCAGATGAGCATGGGAAAAAAGTGGTTAGTGGCTAGTGGTCAGTGGTCAGGAAATACGTTTCAGTCGCGCAGGGCGCGGCCGGTGAGGTGGAGGAAGACGCGTTCCAGGTTGGGTTCGGTGGTCTCCAGGCTGATCAGTTCGATTTGTAATTCGTTCAACAGCGCGATCAGGCGCATCAGGGCGGTCTTGACGTCGCGACATTCCAGTTCCAGGGCCGGGCCGTCGAGGCCATTGAGCACGACGTCGGGAATTTGGCGCAGCCGCTCGTGCAAGGCGGGCGTGGCCTCGGGAACGCGAAAGCGAATCAGGCCGTCCATTTTTTGCAGCAGCGCCGGCAGGGCGTCGCAGGCGATCAGTCGGCCGTGATCGATAATGCCGACCCGCGAGCAGAGCGCCTGCACTTCCTCGATGTAGTGGCTGGTGTACACGACGCACACGCCTTGGCCGGCCAGCCGGCGGACTTCCTCGAAAATGTGATTGCGCGACTGCGGATCGACGCCGGTGGTCGGCTCGTCGAGCAGCAGCAGCTTGGGCTCGTGGATCAAGGCGGCGCCGAGGTTGAGTCGCCGCTTCATGCCGCCGGAGAAGTTTTGCACGCGATCGCCGGCCCGATCCAAAAGTCCGACGGCGGCCAGCACTTCGTCCACGCGCCGCCGCAGCCGATCGCCGGCCAGCGAGTAGAGGCTGCCGAAGAAGTTCAAATTCTCGCGGGCGTTCAATTCGCCGTAGACGGCCAATTCCTGCGGCACGATGCCGATCATGCGGCGCAGCTCCTTGTCGCGCGTCGAGGCCTTCCGACCCAGGATCCGCGCTTCGCCGGAGCTGGGTTCGATCAGGCAGGAGACGATCGACAGCAGCGTCGTCTTGCCGGCCCCGTTGGGGCCCAACAGCCCGAAAAGTTCGCCCGCACGGGCTTCGAAGCTGACTCCATCGAGCGCCGTCGTCGGACCGTATTGCTTGCGAAGATCGGTGATTTGGAGCAGCGGCTCGCTCATGGAGTCGATCGTTCGGCCGGATCGAGGAACGTGCTTGCGGGCGCGCCTACCTTACCGCCGATGGACGCCGAGCACAAGCGAAGGTTTGCACGACAAAGCCGCCACAACCGCTGCTGGCGTCGGCGCGGCGAAGTGCTACATTGGTGGGCGAAACGCGGCGGCCCTCGGGCGTTCATAAGGCTGTGGAAATTGCGGGTGAAGGATCGAACATGGAGCGTTCAACGGCCAATTCGGCGCGGGCGGACCGGCAGTGGTTTATCGTTGGCCGGTGGCAAGAATATGCCGGCGAAGCGCGGGCCAATCTGCTGCGGATCGCCACGATCGGGTCGTTCTACGTCATCGAGCTTTTGAATTACCATGGCCTCGATCTGGGGCCCTTGCAGATGCCCGCTACGGTCGACCAGCAGTTTCACACCGTCGTCACGGCACTGGCGATCGCCTGGACGATGGTGGCGCTGGGCACGCAACTTTGCCTGAATCTGCGGGTCTTTCCGAGCGGATTGAAATACGTGACCACGGGCTGTGACGTCGTGCTCTTGACGACGATCCTGACGGTGGCCGACGGGCCACGCAGCCCGCTGGTGGTGGGCTATTTTCTGATCATCGTGCTCTCGACGCTGCGCTTTCAACTGCGGCTGGTGTGGTGCTCGACGCTCGGTTCGATGGCCGGCTATCTGTTCTTGAACGGCTACGCGCGTTGGTTCGCAGGCGACGAACGCGCGTTGTCGGTGCCCCGCTATCAGCAGTTCATCGTTTTGTTAGCATTGGCGCTGACCGGCATCATCCTGGGCCAGGTGATCCGTCGCGTGCGCGCCTTGGCCGACGAATTTGCCCAGCGGCTGGGAGATGGGAGGCAGAATCACGCATGAGCGCTGGAGCGGACGACCGAAAGTCGCGGCATTTCCCTCACCCCGGCCCTCTCCCGGCGGGAGAGGGGGCAGCTGTGGTACAGTGCCCCGAGTGCGGCGCGGCCAACGAAGAGGGGCGTCCGAAATGTTGGCTGTGCGGCGCCGAAGTTGCCGCCGGCCAGCGGACCGCGTCGAGCACGGTGCACGCGCCGCAGCAGTTCGGCCTCAGCTCGCTGATGTTGATCATGACGCTGATTTGCGTTTGCCTGGGGCTGGTGTCGATTGCCCCAGGCTTGATCGTGCCGCTGGCTGTGCTCGTCGTGCCGGCGCTCGCTCGCACGATATCCGCGTCGAAGCGCTTTTCGCGCGGCGGCAAGCAGATGACGATCGACGACAAGTTCGCGGCGTTTTTCACGTCGCTGGGGATCGTGTTCTTGATCATCATCGCCGGCCAAATTGCCTTCGCCGCGGCCTGCCTGGCCGGATGGGGCGTGTTTGCGGCCGCTCCCGGTGGCCAACAGGACGCCGCGATCGTGATTATCATCGCGTTCACGGCTGCCGGCGGCATTGGCAGTCTCGTCCTGATGGTTTGGCTGTTCAAGAAAACCTGGCCGGGGAAACCATGAGCGCGATGGAACTGCGACAACACACGTTTTTGGGGATGACACAGAGCCTGTGCCCCGAGTGCCGGACGCTGGTACCGGCGAAGATCGTGGTGCGAGAAGATCATGGGGGACGCGGCCGCGTCTATTTTCGCAAGCGCTGCCCGACCCACGGCGTGCGCGAGGATTTCATTTGTTCCGACGTGCGGCAGTACGACCGGATGGAGTTCAGCCTGCCCGGTAAGGTGCCCGTGCAAATGGGCGTCGAGCCCGAGCGCGGCTGTCCGTATGACTGCGGGCTGTGCACCGAGCACGAGCAGCACACCTGCGTCGGCCTGGTCGAAATCACGTCGTCGTGCAATCTCTCCTGCCCAATGTGCTATGCGCACAGTGGGCCGGGGGGCAAACATCTGTCGTTCGACGAATGCGCGGCGGCCATCGACACTCTAGTGGCGGTCGAGGGGCGGCCCGAGGTGTTGCAACTGTCGGGCGGCGAGCCGACGATTCATCCCGAATTCTTGCGGGTTTTGCAGTACGGCTGCGCTCAGCCGATCGACATCGTGATGATCAACACCAACGGCATCCGTTTTGCGCACGACGAGGAATTCTTGCGCCGCGTGGCCGAATACAAACACCGGCTGGAAATCTACTTTCAATTCGACGGCTTCAGCGACGACGTCTATCGGGCGCTGCGAGGCGAACCGTTGCTGGACGTCAAGCTGCGGGCGCTCGACAACCTGGGCCGGCACGGAATTCGCACGACGCTGGTGACGACGCTGCAGCCGGACGTCAACGAGCGGGACATCGGCCCAATCGTGCGATTCGGCCTGGAGCGGCCGTGGATTACCGGCATCAGTTTTCAGCCGGCGACGTACTCGGGCCGATTCGTGCTGCCCGAGCAATTGGAGCGGCGTATCACATTTCCCGACGTCGTGGCACACATCGTCGAGCAAACCGACGGCATGTTTCGCACCGCCGACTTCATGCCGCTGCCGTGCGCCCATCCGAACTGCCACACCTTGACGTACGCCTATCGCTCGCGGCACGGCGTGGTGCCGCTGGCGCGATTCATCGACGCGGCGAACCATCTGGAAATTCTCGCCAACGGCATCACGTTCACGCGGCCGCGCGCCCGGCAGTTGATCGAACACTACTTGAACGGCTTGGGGTGCTGCGTGGGGGGCAATTGCGGCGCGGACGGCGTGGCGGCGCCGATGCCGCTGGTGCAGATCAATGGCAATGGCGGCCCGGAGGCCATGTCTGCCGCGGCCGACGAGTTTTTCAGCCGGGCGTTGGCCGAGCAGCTTTCGCCGGCCGACGTGTTTCGCATCACAATCACGTCGTTCTTGGACGCCTATAACTTCGACGTTCGCCGGCTGATGAAATGTTGCATTCACCACGTGCTGCCCAGCGGTCACGTGATTCCGTTTTGCGCTTACAACGTGTTGTACCGCGACGGCCACGTCGTGCTGCCGCAGTTGCGCGACGCGATTGTGCGGGCCATGGCGGATGTCGACGCGGTCAGCCGCTAACGGGCGTTTTGCACGCCGCCCAACAAGCGGCGCGATCATGGGAGAGTGAATTCATGCCCTGGTCGTATCCGGTGATTATGGGAATCGCGATCGCGACGGGATTGGCATTGAGCCGCAAGACCCAGCGCGGGGTGCCGCTAGACGATGGCCAGCGGATCGCCATCGGCGTCGGCGCGTTCATCGGGGCGATGCTGGGCGCTAAGCTGCCGTTTGCGCTGTCCGACTGGAGCGCGCTCGTCAGCGGAGGAGTCTGGTTCTCCGACGGCAAGACGATTCTGACGGGGCTGATGGGCGGATATTTCGGCGTGGTCGTCGCCAAGTGGTCGCTGGGGATTCGCGCGCGGACCGGCGACAGTTTTGCCATGCCGGTGGCGGCCTCGGTGGCGATCGGACGGCTGGGTTGTTTCGTGGCGGGCTGCTGCTACGGAAAACCGACGTCAATGCCGTGGGGCGTCGTTTTTGCAGGTCACGGACCGCTCGCGCGGCATCCGACGCAACTCTACGAGGCGGCCTTTCACGCGCTGGCGGCGCTGGCGCTTTATCGGTTGCAACAACGCGGACTGTTTCGCGGTAACCTGATGAAGCTGTATATCGTCGCCTATTCGGCCTTTCGATTTCTCACCGAGTTTGTCCGCGAAGAGGAGCCGCTGTGGCTCGACCTGACCGGCTACCAGTGGGCTTCAATGGTGCTAGCCGTCCTGTTCGGCTGGTTGTGGTGGCGCGACGCGGCACCCGGGCGTCTATCCGAAAAACTATCCCGCCGAGAGGTTTCCGCCGAGGAGTGCGCTATCTAGAATAGCGGGGGGCCTGGTGAACCTTTCGGTGGGTTGAAGAAATGTCCACTGTGCGCGTCGACCGCGACCGTTTTGAGCGGCTCTTTGGCAGGGCAATCGTCCCCCACGTCGTGCTGATGGCGCTCTTGGCCGGCGTGCTGGGCTGGCAGGTCAGCTGGCTGTTGGAAGTGACGCGCGAAGTCGAGGTTTCCGACCAAAATATCGCGCTAACCCACGATTTGGAAAAACTGCTCATCGATTTGGAGACCGGGCAGCGCGGCTACCTGCTCGCTGGCGATACGGAGTTTCTCGAGCCTTACGAGCAGTCGAATGCCACGATCGACGCGCACGTTCGGCAGTTGAAAGAGCGGTTTTCCGGCCACCCCGCGCAGGAAAAACACCTGGACGAGATCGCCGGCACCTTGGCCGAGTGGCGCGCGGACGCGATCTCCGTGCGCGAAAAATGGGAACGGGCAAACCAGAACCGCGCCGTGATCGATTGGGCCCGCGGCAAACGGCTCATGGACGCAATGCGCAATCAGGTGGCAACCTTGATCCATGACGAGACCGTGTTGCGAGATGCGCAGCGGAAACGCCCGCGCGCGGGCAATTTCACGTTGGTCGCCGCGGTGGCTTCGGCGATCGTTGCCGGCGGACTTTTGGCCATGCTCGCGCGGCGACAACTCATCAAGGTGTCCGATATCTATGACGGTGCGCTGCACGCGGCGAGCGAGGAAATGGCGGCGCGGCAACTGCACGAAGAGAGGTTTCGCATCGCCGTGGGGCAAGTGGCGGATCACGCCATCTTTCTCATCGATTCGCAGGGCCGGCTGCAAAGCTGGAACGAAGGGGTACGGCAGATATTCGGATATGAAAAATTCGAGTGGCTCGGCAAGCCGTTCGATATGGTGTTTCCGCCCGAGGACGTGCCCCAGGCGCCGCAGCAGGAGTTCGCCCAGGCGCGCCTCGCGGGCACCGCCGCGAGCGACGCCTGGCAGGTCAAGAAAGACGGAACGCGGTTCTTTTCCGGCGGCATCACGACCATGCTGCGCGACGCCAAGGGAGAATCGTCCGGCTTCATCAAAGTCATGCGCGACCGGACCCAGCAAAAGTTGGGCGAGGACGCCGTGCGCGCCAGCGAAGCGCGGTTCCGCCGCCTGTTCGAGGCCAGCTTCACCGGCACGGCGATCGTGGGATATGACGGTATCATCTCGCAGGCCAACGAGGCGTTCTTGCGGTTGGTCGGCTACAGCGCCGAAGACGTCGCCGCGGGCAAGCTGCGCTGGACGACCCTTACTCCGCCCGAGTATCTGCCACTGGATTCCGCGGCGCAAGACCAGGTGCGGGCCACGGGAATCTGCACGCCTTTCGAAAAGGAGTACATCCGCAAGGACGGCAGCCGCGTTCCGGTCTTGATCGGAGAAGCCCTGCTGTACGAAGATCGTGACGGCGCGATCGTCAAATGGGCCGTCGATCTGACGGAAGCCCGCCGCGCGGAAGAGCGCTTCCGCTTGATGGCCGACAACGCGCCGGTGTTGATCTGGCTTTCCGGAATCGACAAAGGCCGCTACTGGTTCAACAAGCCGTGGCTCACCTTTACCGGGCGCACCCCCGACCAGGAGCGAGGCAGCGGCTGGATCGAGGCCGTACATCCCGACGACGTCGAGCGGGTCGTGCGAACCTACACGTCAAGTTTCGACGCTCGTAAGCCCTTCTCCCAAGAATACCGCCTGCGTCGCCACGACGGGTCGTACCGCTGGATCCTCGTCAACGGCCTGCCCTTGTATGATCCCGCGGGCGAATTCACCGGCTACATCGGTTCGGGCGTCGACATCACCGAGCGGAAGGTCGCCGAGGATGAGCGCGACCAACTGCTCGCCAGCGAGCGCGCCGCCCGCAGCGAAGCGGAACACGCCAACCGCATGAAGGACGAATTCCTTTCCGGCCTCTCGCACGAGTTGCGAACGCCGTTGAACGCGATTCTGGGTTGGGCCGACTTGCTCGCCATGGGCAAGCTGAACAACGACGACATGAAACAGGGGATTGAAGTCATACAGCGCAACTCGCGGATTCAGGCCCAACTGATTGAAGACCTGTTGGACATGAGCCGCATCATCGCCGGCAAGGTGCGGCTCGACATTCAGCGCATCGACGTCGGCGAGGTCATCAAGCGGGCCCTGCAGGGGGTGCTTCCGGCCGCGGCGGCCAAGGGCATCTCGATCGAACCCGTGCTGGGCACCGTCGGCCGGCAAGTCGCAGGCGATCCAGCCCGGCTTCAGCAAGTGGTTTGGAACCTGCTGAGCAATGCCATCAAATTCACGCCCAAGGGCGGCCGCGTCCAAGTGCTGTTGGAACGGGTCAATTCGCACATTGAAATTACCGTTTCCGACACGGGCGAGGGCATCAAGGCCGACTTCCTGCCCTACGTTTTCGATCGCTTCCGACAGTTCGATGCATCGACCACGCGGCGCCACGGCGGCATGGGGCTGGGGCTGGCGATCGTCAAGCAGCTGGTCGAGCTGCACGGCGGTACGGTCCGTGCTAAGAGTCCCGGCGAGGGCCAGGGAGCGTCCTTCGTCGTCGTGCTGCCGCTTACCCCGGTTCACTCCGAGCCGACCGAAACGGACCGCTTTCACCCGACGGCGGCCACGTCCGCACCCGTCGATTACGAGGTCACGAATTTGAAGGGAGTGCGGGTGCTGGTGGTTGACGACGAGCCCGACGCGCGGGATTTGATCGGCCGCATTCTCAACGAGTGCGAGGCCACCGTTTCCACCGCGGCGTCAGCGGACGAAGCCTTGGCGGTTTTCGAGCGCGATCCGCCACATGTCTTGATCAGCGACATCGGCATGCCCAAGCGGGACGGCTACGACTTGATCCGCGCGATTCGTTCACAGGATCCCGAACGCGGCGGGAATGTTCCGGCCATCGCCTTGACCGCGTTCGCGCGTTCGGAAGATCGACGTCGAGCGATCCTGGCCGGATATCAAATGCACGTCGTCAAGCCGGTCGAGCCGGCCGAACTGATCACGGTGGTGGCCAGCCTGGCTCATGGATTGCGAGGTCGTTCAAAGGTTGGTTCGGACGGAGAAAAGGACTAGAAAAACGCTTGCGCCGATTGCCGGTGTTCCTCGCGTCAACGCATCGAGAGAAAGACCATGAAGGGCGAGGCCGTCTATCTCTATGCGTTCGACGTGGCCAATGAAATCGTCACGCAAAAGATCGAGGATATTCTCGCCAACCGGCCGATCCCGTTCGAAATCCAGACCGATCACACCTTTCCCAAGGACGTGCCGCTGTATCGGCCGTTGGCGATCGAGCCGGCGCTTTCGGTCTCGCTCGGCGGCCGGCCGGTCCGCTTGCTGGTCAGGGTTTACAATGTCGGCGTGGTGTCGATCACCGTGCGGGTCCCTTTCGACGCCCAAAACCTCGCCGAATTGCTGCCGTTGCACAAGCCGGTGCTCGACGACGGGCGGACCCTGGACCAGGTCGCCCGCGGTTTTTGCGCCGACGTTTGCAAGAGCCTCACCGACGCGCTGGTCCAAAGTTCGCCCCCCTCGGAGCCGGAAGCCTACACGATTTTCTGTCTCACCGACGTGGGGGCCAATCGCGACGTCAATGCATGGCTGGCCGAGAATCGCCGGGAAGTGGCCGAACTGCTGACCGAATCCAAGCCCTTCACGCTCGCCGAGTCGCAAGTCGTCGAAGTGTTGCGCATCCAGCGCTCGTATGCGAACACCGACCTGGTGATCATCGATTGGGACGCCGCGCTTGTGGTCGATCTGGACGGATACGTCGACGATGTGCTCTACGTCGTGGAGCTTGCCAACTTGCAGCTCGAAGAATACCGCACGATGGATCGCCGACTCGATCGCTACCTCGATCGGGCGTACGAAGATTTGAAGCGGCGCCGATTCGGTCTGTTCGGCACCTATTCGGCCACCTTGCGCGCCATCCGGCTGTTCCGAGTGGACGTCACCATGCTCAACGACGAGGTGACCCACATCAGCAAGTTCTTCGGCGATTGGTACCTGGCGCGCGTCTACCTGGGCGCGTCGGAACGCTTCTATCTCAACCAGTGGCGGCAAAGCGTCGAAGACCGCTTGGGGCAGTTGGATCAGCTCTATACCGTGGTGAATGCCGACGTCAACAATCGGCGCATGGTCGTGTTGGAAGTGCTCGTCGTCATCTTCTTCGCCATCGACCTGTGGTTGATCGCATTTGTGAAGAAGTGAGGATCTGGCGATGCGACTGGTCTCCATCGGGTGGCGACAATCATTACGCGGAGGTCGAACAAATGGACTATGAAAGAATGTTCTCGGCCGCCGGGACGCTGTCCATGCTGGGATGGCTGCTCTTGGTGTTTTTGCCGCGCTGGCGACTCTCGGCCAGTCTGATTACTTGTTGCCTGATCCCTGGCGTGTTGGCGATTGCCTATCTGGGACTGTTCGCGGCCAACTTCGGCGCCGAGGGGACGGGGTTCTCGGCATTCAACAGCCTGGCGGGCGTGAAGTCGTTGTTTCAACACGATCCGCTGCTGTTGGCCGGCTGGATTCATTATCTGGCGTTCGACCTGTTCATCGGCAGTTGGGAGGTCCGCGACTCGCGGCGGCTGGGCATCCATCATTTGCTGGTCGTTCCCTGCCTCTTCTTCACGCTGATGCTTGGGCCCGTGGGGCTGTTGATGTATCTGGTGCTGCGACTGGTCGCGCGGCATCGTTGGACCATTGAGGAGTCGCCCACCGATGCGCAAGCTGCTGGCTGAAATCTACCGTCGCGACCCGCTGTTGGCGGCGGCCGGCTGGCTGCACGTGGTCCTGCTCGCGGCCATGCTGTCGGCCACGGCGTTCGACCATCGCGAGGTGTTGGGCATCAACGTGTGGACTAAACCGAGCAAGTTCGCCGCTTCGATCGCGATCTACTTGTGGACCGTGGCGTGGCTGCTGGTTTATGTGCCGGGGCCGGCCTGGTGCAAGGGCCTCATTCGTTGGGGGGCCACGATCGCGATGATCGCCGAGATGAGCTGCATCGCCGGCCAGTCGCTGCGCGGCACGGCTTCGCACTTCAATCATCAGACGCCGGCCGACGACGCGGTATTCACGCTGATGGGCCTGTTCATCCTGTTCAACACGCTGTTGGAGGCGCTGCTGTTGATCTTGTTTTTCCAACGCCGGATTGAGTTGGCGGCGGCGTATTTGTGGGGCATCCGCTTGGGACTGGTGGGTTCGCTGTTTTCCGCGGCCGTCGGTGGGATGATGCTGTCTCGCGGCGGCCACACGGCGGGAGCGACCGACGGCGGGCCGGGTCTCGCGCTGGTCAATTGGAGCACCACGGCCGGCGACTTGCGCGTGGCCCACGCCTTGACCCTGCACGCGCTGCAAGTCCTGCCGCTTCTCGGCTACGGCCTGAGCCGGATCACCACAAGTCGCGCCAGCCTGTACGCACTGGCGGTCGCGGCGATCGTATACGGCGGCCTGGCCGGCTGGCTGTTGTGGCAGGCGTTGGAGGGCAGGCCGCTGCTGAGCGGGCTGTAGCGTTCAGCTCAAAATCTCGTTGATCACGTGGCCGTGCACGTCGGTCAGACGGCGGTTGGCGCCGTTGTAGCGGATGGTCAGCTTGGTGTGATCGATGCCCATCAAGTGCAGAATCGTGGCGTGCAGATCGTAGCACCACGTGGGCTTGAGCGAGCGCCAGCTCCACTCGTCGCTTTCGCCGTGCGCGACGCCCCCTTTGACGCCGGCGCCGGCCAGCCACGAGACGAACGTGCCGGCGTTGTGATCGCGGCCGGCCGTGCCCTGGCTGAAAGGCATGCGACCGAACTCGGTGGTCCACACGATCAGCGTGTCGTCGAACATGCCGCGAGCCTTGAGATCTTTGACCAGCGCGGCGCACGGCTTGTCGGTGGCCAGAGCCATCGGCGGCAGTTCGGTCGAAATGTTGCCGTGGTTGTCCCAATTGCCGGTGGCGCCGCTGGCGCCGCTCCACACCTGCACGAAACGCACGCCCCGTTCCAGCAGCCGCCGCGCGATCAGGCAGTTTCGGCCAAAGGCCTCGGTCGGCTTTTCGTCGAGGCCGTACAAGCTCTGCATTTGGGCCGTCTCGGTCGAAACGTCCAGCGCCTCGGCGCGCTGAGCTGCATCCGCGCGGCCAGCTCGTAAGAGGCGATGCGGGCTTCGAGCCGCGAATCGCCCGGCCACTGGGCTTCGTGCGCCCGATTGGCCTGCGCCAGCAGCGCCAGCCCGTCGCGCTCGCTGTCGGCCGTGATGTGGCTGGCCGACTTGGGCGGAAACAGATCGGCAATCGGCGTGGGCAAGTGCGGGCGGATGATCGTGCCCTGATGTTTCACCGGCAGGAAACCGGCCGAGAAGTTGCCCTGGTTGTTGTAGGGCAAGCCCTTGGCGTCGGGCAGCACGACGAACGTCGGCAGGTTGTCGGTCAGGCTCCCCAGCCCATAGCTGACCCAGGCTCCCATGCATGGAAAACCCGGCAGCACGAAGCCGGTGTTCTGCATGTAGCTGGCCGGCCCGTGTACGTTCGTTTTCGACGCCATCGACATCAAGAACGCCAGGTCGTCGACGCAAGTGGCCAGGTGCGGAAGCTGGCTGCTCACCCAGCGGCCGCATTGACCGTGCTGTTTGAACTCGAAGGGGCTCTTGAGCACTTTGAAGCCGGGCGAGCCGGTGACACTTTCGAGCTTCACGTTGCCGCCGGGGTCGAAGGCCTGGCCGTGCAGCTCGGCCAGCCGGGGCTTGTAGTCGAACAGTGTCCATCGGGCTGGCGCCGCCGTTCATGAACACTTGCACCACGCGCTTCACCTTCGCCCGGTGATGCATCCCGCCGTTCAGATCGGCCGCGCCCGGAGCCGCGCTGGGCTCGGCCAGCGCGCCGGTCTGCCCCAGCAGGTGCGCCAGCGCCACGGTGCCAAAGCCGCTCCCCAGTCGCAGCAGCATCTGGCGCCGAGAAAACCGTTCGAAAGAATCGTCATTCCGCCAAGGCATCGGAATTCTCATTACAAAATCAGTTCACAAACACAAATTCGTTGGTGTTGAACATCATCCGGCAGGCGTTGGCCAGGCCGTGGCGCTCGGCGTAGGCCGTCCAGTCGCGGCTCTCCTCGGGCGTCGGATCGCGCAGCAAGACCGATTGAAACAGCAGGCGAATCCGCTCGGCTTGCGCCGGCGCGGCCGCGGTCAGCCGCGCGGCGGCGTGCTCGCTTTGACGCACGATGAAACGGTTGTCCAACAGTGACAGCGCTTGTAGGGCGGTCATCGAGGCGTTGCGCACCGGCGAAAGTTGCGACCCGTCGGGGCAGTCGAGCGACTCCATCAGCGGGTCGGGCAGCGTGCGGAACAAAAACCGATACACGGCGCGGCGGAAATTGCCCGGCGAGTCGACGTCATATGTCAGGTAGTCGATGTTGGGCGTCACGTGAATGCCCGGCGTCTGGATGAACTCCTTGACGCTCGGCCCTCCCATGGTCAGGTCGAGCTTGCCGCTGGCTTGCAGCACGGCGTCGCGAATGCATTCGGCGTCGAGACGGCGGCGGTTCATCCGCCACAGCAGGCGGTTGTCGGCGTCGACCCGCGCGTGCTCGGCGTCGATTTGCGACGACTGCCGATAGGTGGCGCTAGTCACGATCAGCTGATGCAGATGCTTCAGCGATCCGCCGCCGTCGCGAAACTCGACGGCCAGCCAATCGAGCAGGGCCGGATGCGAAGGCGTACCGCCCATGCGACCCAGATCGTTCGGCGTGTCGACGATGCCCCGGTCGAAATGATAGTGCCAGACGCGGTTGACGATCGATCGCCAGGTGAGCACGTTGCCCGGGTCGACCAGCCAGCGCGCCATCGCCGCTCGGCGGCTGCCCTCATTCGAGTCGGCGCCAGAGTCGACCGCGGCGAAATGTGACTCGATGCCCGGCACGCACGGCAGCGCACCGGGCGCGACCTCTTGCAGCGGCTGGCTGACGTCGCCGCGGCGGAGCAGGTGAATGGTGCGCGGCTTGAGCGCCGGGTGGAAATTGTTTTTGGCTTTGAAGTCGCTCGTGGCCGCGAACACGACCTGCGGCGCGGGCAGAGTCGCCAGCTGGCGATCGAGATGCCAGTTGACGAGCGACCGCGCCAATTCGGCTTTCTGCGACGCGGTCCGCGCCTCGGATGCAATCGCGAGAATCGCGGCCAGGTCGGGGGACACCGGCATGGCGGAAGCCGGATCGGCGGCGCTCGTGACCGACAAGCGCGGCCGGCCGATCAGGTGCCCGCGCCCGTGAAGCTGGTCGAGCACCACCGTCAGCCGCGCGGGGCCCGTTGTCTTAAGCGGCTCTTTCAGCAAGAACACGGCGGAGTGCGCTTTGCCTTCCTTGGGATGAATGCCCCAGGCCGTTTCTTTCCTGCCGTCGATCGCGGCGGCAATATTCCAGCCGTCTTGATTGAAGTCGGCAAACGCCCCGCCGATTGGCACGGCAACGGACGGACCGCCAGCCGCCGGCGCGCAGGATAGCGTGACTTCCGACAAATGCAGATTGCCGTTGTCGTTTTGCCGTCCGGGACCCTGGTGCGGCAGGCTGGAATCGGTCAGCACTTCGAGCCGCACCGCCGTGATGCCACTCAGTTCGCCTTCCAGGTTGATCGTATACGTGTCGGTGTCCGGAGCGGTGCCGGCGAACAGCAACGAACCGTCCCCTTGCGGCGTCGCGGTCGAGCCGCTGGCCGTTGTCACCGAGGATGGCGCGATCGTTTTCCAGACGTCGGGCCGATCGCGAAACTCAGCTTCGAGCTTCGCCACTTCGGATTGCAGCGCCGCGTCAGCCAGCACTCGCTCGGCGTCCCACGCGGCAACCTCGCGCTTCCGCTCGGTCAACTGCCGCCGCCGGTCGCGCACCGCCGGATCGGAATCGAACGCGCGATCGGTCCGGTCGACGCCTGCGAACACGGCTTGCAAGGCGTAATAGTCGAGCTGCGAGATTGGATCGAACTTGTGGTTGTGGCAGCGGGCGCAATGCACCGTGGCGCTGCTGAACGTCGACATCACGTTGGTGATCATGTCGTCGCGATCCAGCACCTGGGCCAGCTTCTTGTCGATCGTGTCGTCGACGATGCACATCAATGAGCTCTCGTCCCAGGGTCCTGCCGCCAGGAACCCCAAGGCGATCGTGGCTTGCACGTCGTCGGGATACAGCACGTCGCCGGCTACTTGTTCGGCCACGAACCGGGCGTAAGGCTTGTCTTCGTTGAATGAGCCGATCAGGTAGTCGCGATAGGGCCAGGCGTTTTCGCGCGGGCGGTCCTGGTCGTTGCCGTGCGTTTCGCCAAAATGGACCACGTCCATCCAATGCCGGGCCCAGCGTTCGCCATAGCGCGGGCTGGCTAGCAGTCGATCGACCAGCCGGTCATACGCGTCGGGCAAGGCGTCGGCCGCAAACGCGGCGACTTCATCGCTCGTCGGAGGCAGGCCGGTCAGATCCAACGTCACGCGGCGGATAAGCGTCCGGCGGTCGGCCTCGGGCGACGGACTCAGCCCGCGTTCGGCAAGCGTGGAGCGAACAAACGCGTCGATCGGATTTCCGACGCACGATCCGTCCAGCTTGGGTACCGCCGGCCGAACCAGGGGCGTCAACGACCAGTGTTCGGTCTTTGCGATCGGCGCGTCAGCAGGCCAGTTGGCCCCTTCGTCGATCCAGCGACGGATCAGGGCCGCGGCTTCCTTCGAAAGCAGTTCGCCTTTTGGCGGCATTCGCAAATCGGGATCCGCTCCGGCAATGCGTTCAACCAATGGGCTCGCGCCGCTTTTTCCGGGCACGATCGCCACGCCGTTGGCCCCGCCGGACAGCGCCTCGTCGCGACGGTCGAGCCGGAAGTCGCTTTCTTGCTTCTTGTCGCCGTGGCAGGAGGCGCAGTGCGCCGCGAAAATCGGCCGCACGTCGCGCGCGAAGTCGACGGCCTTCTCGGACGCCGGCTCCTCGGCATGCGCCGGCGTCGCGCGAAGACCGATTGCCAGCACGACAATCAGGGCCCCAGCGTTCCAAAACCGTCGCGACGCCATTTCGTGACTCCAGGACCTTTAAACTGCTTAAAGTTCGTCCGCGCCGAACGTGTCGCCGTCGCGGATGTTGCCGCTAGTGTATCCGCGGCGGAACCATCGCACGCGCTGCTCGGAACTGCCGTGCGTGAACGAATCGGGAACGACGTAGCCTTGCGATTGGCGCTGCAACTGGTCGTCGCCGATGGCGCTGGCTGCCCGAATCGCGGCTTCGATGTCGCCGTCTTCCACGATGTTGTGCATCCTCTGGGCGTGGTGGGCAAACACGCCGGCATAAAAGTCGGCCTGCAGTTCCAATCGCACCGACACGCGGTTGAATTCTTCTTTGGTCATGCGCCGGCGCATGGCGTCGACCCGGTCGGTGGTGCCCAGCAGCTTTTGCACGTGATGGCCGACTTCGTGCGCGATGACATAGGCCTCGGCGAATTCGCCCGGCGCGTGAAACTGGTCGAGCAATTGGCGGAAAAAGCTGAGATCCAAATACACCCGTTCGTCGCCGGGACAGTAGAACGGACCGACGGCCGCGCTGGCATATCCGCAGGCCGAACTGACTTCGCCCGTGAACAGCACCAGGTGCGGCTCACGATACGTGCGCCCCATCTTGCGAAACTGGTCGTTCCAAACGTCTTCGGTGTCGGCCAGGACCACACGGACGAACTGGGTCGTCTCGTCCTCGGGCCCGTCGGCGCCCTGCTGGGGACCCGGGGCCGGACCGACTCCCTGCGGGCCGAGCACGGCCTGGGGATCGATGCCGAGATAGAGGGCAATAATGATGATGGCCAGGGTGCCCAAGCCCCCCGAAATCATCACGGGCCCGCCGGGCATGCCGCGGCGATCCTCGACGTTGTCGCTTTCGCGTTCGCCTCGCCATCGCATGGTAAGACCTCGTCTGCCGGCGGCCGGCCGGGGCGCGCGGGAAAGGGCCCGAATCGGCCCAAACGCGGCCCTCTGGTACCTTAGCCGAGGCCCGTCGGCGGATCAAGTCAGCCGGGCAGGGGTGCAGGGCATCGCACCGCATTGCGCGATCAATCTTCTGCGTCATCGTCGTCGAAATAATCGCGCAACTGTTCGAGAAAGACCTCGTGAGGCTCGATGAAATCGTCTTACTCGCCGACGCCCTTTTTCACAATGTACATGGCTTGGCGCAAGGTTTTTCCGCGCTGGCACAGGTAGGCCAGAATGGCCGCCGGGCTTCGGCTCATTCCCATCCGGCAGTGGACCATAACGGCCCCTTGGCGCCGGCCGGCGTGAATGAAGTCGCAAATCTCGGAAATGCAATCGGCGAAGGCGGGATCGGGATCGCGCAGCTCAAGGCGGAGATACTCGAAGTCGCGGCGGAAGGGGCATTTGACTTCCGCGGCGCAATTCAAAATGTGCGTGATTCGGTATTGATCCAGCAGAAAGCGATTGTGTGCGTCTTGTTCGTCACCGAGGTAAAGATTGCGAACGATCCGCCACATTCGGCCGGCCCTCGTGGTTCGCGATTTGGAGAGTTATCTTCAGTATAACCGAAGCGACAAATCCGTGGAGCCACTCGGCGCGATCGCGCCGGTCGACTCTTAGAACGCGGAAAAGGGAGCCGGGTATTGTACGGTGCCGCGGACATTCGACAAGGCGCCGGCAACCAACTCCAACGCCATGAACGACGGGCCGGCATAGGGGCTGGCAAGCGGCAGAGCCAGCTCGGCGGAAAATCCGAAGCGCGGATAGTACGCCGGATGGCCGACCACCAGTACGATGCGATGACCTTGCTCTGTGCATCGCGAGAGGCCCTCTCGGACCAGGGCCGAGCCGATCCCCCGTCCTTGGCGCGACGGAGTAACGGCCAAGGGGGCCAGCGCCAAGGCGTCGAGCGACGCATCGGCCGTTTGGATCGTCGTGTGGCTGAAGAGAATGTACCCCACGAGTTCATCAATTTCGGTAGCGACCAGCGCAAGTCGCGCATAGCCTTGGTCGCGCAGGGCGTCGACGAGTTGTCCCTCGGCGTCCTGGTCAAACGCGTCGCGAAGAACGGCGCGAATTGCCGCGCGGTCGGTCGGCATCTCGAGTCGATAGTGGATTTCCAAGGTTTCACCTGGCGCCATGGCACAACACGCGACCGAAATCACGCCACGGACATTTCGGCGAGCAAGTTTTCGTCGGCCGAATCAATACCCGGCGGCGCTGCCGCTGATGCGGCGGTCGGCGGCACCGATGATTTCGCCCGTTTTGGAGTCGATGAGAATGCTGTGGGCGTCCCCTTGCCGCGAGGTCTTGTCGGCCAGGGTGTGCCCCATTTCGCGCAGACGCTCGATCGCCTGAGGATGTTCTTCGAGCAGGGCCGGCTCGGCGCAGCCGGTCGGGCAGCCACTGGTGATGCATACGCGGCGCGTCGACCGCCTGGCGAATGTCCATCTCGAAATCGACCACGTTGACCACCATGCACAGCACCGTGTTGATGATCGTCCGTCCGCCGGGACTGCCCGTGACAAGCAGCGGCTGGCCGTCGCGCCGCACGACGGTGGGGCACATCGAGCTGAGCATCCGCTTGCCGGGCGCGACCTGGTTGGGCAGCGTGCCGATTCGGCCCGTGCGGTCGGTGACGCCGGGCAGCCAATTGAAATCGTTCATTTCGTCGTTGAGCAAGAATCCCCCGCCGCTCACGACCACGCGGCTGCCGTAGCTGCTTTCGAGCGTGGTGGTCAGGCTGACGGCGGTTCGCTGGCTGTCGATCACCGAAACGTGCGTCGTCTGTTCGCTTTCAGGTGCAATCACAATCTCCCCCGCCAGCGATTCGCTGGGCGTGGCTTTTTCCAGATCGATGCCGGCCGCAAGTTCGCGAGCGTACTGCTTATCCAAAAGTTTCTCGGGGATCGTGTTGGCGGCCGGATCGCCCAGGTAGCAAGCCCGGTCGCGGTAGGCCCGTTTCGTGCTCTCGACGATCAGGTGTAGCGTGCGGGGTGAAAAGCGTCCCTCGGAGCGAAGGTTGAACCCTTCCAGAATGTTGAGCGCTTCCACGAGCGTGGTACCGCCGGAGGCCGACGGGGGATTCGCCAGGATCTCGCAACCACGATACGAACCGCGAATCGGCTCACGCTCGATTGGGCGGTAGGCTGCCAGGTCGGCCGCAGTGACCAGTCCACCGCCGCGGCCCATCTCGGCGGCGATCAATTCGGCGACGGCGCCGGAATAAAAACCGTCGGGCCCATGCTCGGCGATGCGCGCCAGCACGTCGGCCAGTTCCGGCTGCACCAGCCGGTCGCCGCCGCGCCACGCCTGGCCGTCGGAGCGGCCGAAGGCGCCGTGCAGCGCGGCGAATTGCGTTTTGTCCGAACGGGCCAGCAGCTTGTTCAAATCGGCGGCGAGCACCGCGTCGATTTCAAAACCCTCGCGGGCCAGCCGCACCGCGGGCGTCACCAGCTCGCTCCATGTCAAACGACCGAAGCGCTGGTGCGCCATGGCCAGCCCGCGTACCGAACCGGGCACGCCCACGCGGCGATGGGGCGTGCGCGAACCCTGGTCGACGAACATGTCTCGAGTCGCGGCCGCCGGCGCCGTTTCGCGAAAATCAAACACGGCGCTCCCGGCGCCCTGCGGCACCACGAGCATGTAGCCGCCCCCGCCGATATTACCGGCCGCCGGATAAGTCACCGCCAGGGCAAACGCAGTCGCCACCGCACCATCGACCGCGCTGCCTCCGCTTTTGAGGGCCTGCAAGCCGATCTGCGAGGCGTGCCGGCTGACGCTGACCACGGCTCCGTGGCGGCAGCGTACCAGATCGTCGGCCACGCGGGCGGGCGCACCGTCAGTTGGATCGGCCGCGGCGGGCCGCGGCACCGTGAAAATCGCCAACGCGACAAGCGCAATCAGCAGCAGTGCCCGTTGGGCGGCACCGACAACTGGTTGTCGGTGTTGCGAAGCAATAAGAGGAGTGCGAACTAGGCGCCGCGCCGCGCCAGGCCCTCTTGTCCCTTCGGGACCCAGACAACAAGTTGTCTGGGCCACCCGGCGACCTGTAATAGCCTGGGGCGGAAGCCCCAGGAAAGCTTTCGCAAACAAGATTGCAAAGCCCCGCAGGGGCGACACCATTCCACCGGCCAACGAAGTAGCTGTCGCCCCTCCGGCGCTTCCAAGATATTGCGGCGACATCGAACCTGGGGCTTCCGCCCCAGACTATTACAGGTCGCCCCTTTGGGGCTCAAGATTCTCATCAGAGCGGCCTTACTTGCGATGTTCACCTGAATGGCGGCGTCAAGTCAAAAGTTCGCGCACCACTTCGCCGCGGGAAATCGGGAAAGGCCGGCCGAGGGCGTCGTGCAGTTCGGTTGTCGGCGCATAGCCCAGACAATGATAGAGGGTGGCAAGCAGGTCGGGCGGGCGGACCACACCTTCCTTCGGTTCGCCGCCGATGGCGTCGGAAGCGCCGTGCACGTGGCCGCCGCGAATGCCGCCTCCGGCCAGCGCCAGCGAAAATACATTTCCCCAGTGATCGCGGCCCCCCGCCGGATTGATCTTCGGCGTGCGACCGAACTCGGCCATGCAGACCACCAGCGTGTCATCCAGCATTCCCCGATCGACCAGGTCGGTCAGCAATGCCGAATAGGCCTGGTCAAAGGGTGGCATGAGCGCGGTGCGAAGCCGTTGGACTTCTCGCGTGTGCGAATCCCAACACGGGGTGTCCGGAGGTTCTTCGGCGGATCGATACCAATTCACTTGCACCAGGCTCACGCCGGCTTCGACCAGGCGGCGAGCCATCAGAACGCTCTGTCCGAACTGCGTGCGCCCATAACGATCGCGGGCCGCGGCGGGTTCGTCGTCGAGTTGCAGCGCGGCCCGCGCGGGGCGACGTGAGCAGGTCGAACGCCTGTTGGGTGGCGGCGTCGTACGGCGCGAGCGCTCCGCCGCGCTCGACGGCGGCGCGGTGATGGTTCATCGACGACAACAGCGACTGTCGGCCTTGGAGACGCGACAGCGCCAGGTCGCTGGGCAGCGTGAATTCGGGAATTTTGAAGTCGGCCGAGGCCGGCAGACAGCGAAACATCCAAGGGTCGAGCGAACGGCCGAGGAACCCCGCGTCTTGGCCCGGCCAGATCGAGCCGTCGGTATTGAATATCTGATGCGGCAAACGCACGGCCGAGGGGAGCGAAGCGGAGCCGCTGCCAAGCCGGCGGACCACGGCGCCGATGCTCGGCCAATTGTTGGGCGCGCCGGGGTTTGCGTTCTCCGCATTCATGGGCTGGTGCGGCGTGCCGGTGAGCATGTAGTAGCCGCTCGACGAATGGGCGTTGTCGCCGGTGCGCATGGCGCAGCAGGCAGAGATGCTTGGCCATCAGCGACGTCTTCGGCAGCAGTTCGCAAATCTCAATCCCGGGCACGGTCGTGTTGATCGGCTTGAGCTCGCCGCGAACCTCTGCAGGGCGCCGGGCTTGGGATCCCACGTGGAATGCTGCGCGGGCCCGCCGAAGATGAACAACAGAATGCACGATTTGGCCCGAGAGGGTCGCGCCAAGGGATCCTTGGCCGAAGCCTGCCGCAGCAAGTCGCCGAGCGTCAATCCGGCCACGCCCAGCGAGCCGATGCGCAGCATCTCGCGACGTGAAATCCCATCGCACAACCGGGAGGGCTTGGACGTGACGGTGAACATGGTCGGAAGTCCGGAAGGAGCGTCGGGCCGATCCGGCGGCCAGCGACAGTATAACCCAGAAGTTCCGACTTCGATGCGTCGCCGGCCGAGATTCCCGCTGGGATTGGGTGGCCCAGACAACTTGTTGTCTCCCGTCCCGAAGGGACAAGAGGGTCTGCCGAGGTGGGCGCCTTCCCTCAAACGCCTCCTATTGCTTCGCAACACCGACAACGAGTTGTCGGTGCCACCCCGGCAAAAGCATCAAACCCCGGGAACCAGCGCCACCGCTCGGCACCAGGCGGCGCTGGCGCGGTGGATTTTTACCGGCAGGCAGGAGACGTAAAATCCATGCGGAGCCGGCAGTGCGTCGAGATTGGCCAGCTTTTCGATCTGGCAATATTCGCGCGTGATGCCGGCAAAATGCGCTGGCCAGATAAAACGGCCGTCGCCGGTGCGTTGGTAATCGGCCCTCATGTCGGCGAAGGGGCGATCGAGCGTGTAGGCGTCGATGCCGATCACCTTCACGCCTTGTTCCACCAGCCACAGCGTTCCCTCGCGCCCGAGGCCCGGCTGCGCGAAATAATCGCTGGTGCCCATGCGCTTGTCGGCGCCCGTTTGAAGCAGCACGATGTCGCGCGGCTGGAGTTGGTACTCGATGGCGGCAAGCGCGGCAATCAGATCGTCGACGGTGATGAATTCGCCGGGGCGTTTGCGGCGCACGTCGAGGACGACGCCGGGGGCGAAGCACCACTCGAGCGGCACCTCGTCGATCGTGCGGGCCGGTTTGCCCTCGGACTGCGGGGCGTAGTGATAGGGAGCGTCGACGTGGGTTCCGGTGTGCGTGATCGCGCGGATCTCTTCGACCGCCCATCCCAGCCCGCCGGAATAGACCAGGTCTTCGCCGCGCACGCCCAGAAACCGCTGAATCTGCTCGCGTCCCTCGGCCTCGTGCGTGACGTAGTGAATGTCGGCGGGCATCGGCTCGCTGGGAGCCTGATGCTCAAGCGGGACGCTCAGATCGATGATGCGAAAGTTGCCGAACATCCGACCCAAAGTCACTGACCGGCCTGTGGGGCAGGCGCGCCGCCGTCGCCCGGATGATACGTGCGCTTGGCGATCGAGAGAACTTCGTCCCAGTCGATGGGGTTGGCCTTCATTTGCTTTTTCGAGATCAGCTCGGCCTGGTCGAAAAAGTGGGGGCTCTTGGGGTCGCCGCTGGTGCCGAATTGCAGCAACGACTTGCTGGTCACGTGCTCGCCGAATTCGACGATCGACATGTAGCTGGTGCCCACCACCGCGTAGTGGTTCTTCATCAACTTGATGCGCGGCACGTACATGGTGGGGGTAAAGTACATCGTGAAGACCACGCCCGGCGGGCCGGGCATGCCGGTGCTGGGCAGGCTGGGCAACGCGTCGCTATAGGGGATGCGGAAGAAATCCGACACGTCGGCGTGCCGCTGCAAGCGGTTCACTTGTCCGTAGGGCACTTTCCAGTCGCCGAAGTTGCTTTGCAACTTGTTGGCCGCGGTGATCAGGGCCTTGAATTGTTCGGCGACGTTCGAAACGAATTGCGGCTTGAGCGTCTCGGCCGGGTAGCCGAATCCGTACAGCTCCTCGTACCAGGCGATGCACAGCGTGGACTGCGTCGAAGTGATCGTGCCCTTGCAGTCCCAGTCGAGCAGGTGCGCCAGGTAGGGCTCGACGCTGCGCAGCCAGCGCCGAGTTGGTCTCTTGCAGCTTCGCGAGGTCGGCTTTGTAGCGCGGAAGCTCGGTTTGCGCCCAATAGATCGTGGTGTCGAACGAGATTTCTTGAAATTGATCCAGCGTGAGATCGTGCGCCTGCGCAGCAACTGCCGCGAGATCTTGGCCCGCCGCTTGTCGTCGTATCGATCCTCGACCATGTAGTTCGGATAGTCGCCGATCGCCGGGCCGGCGTCGTCGCTGGTGGTGTAGGGGGTCGAGTTGCAGTTCTGCACAAAGCCGCACTTGGGATTCAACACCTGCGGCAGGTCCTCGAGAGGATGAATGCCTTTCCATTCGGTGCGCGGATCGCTGCCGTCGACGGGCTTGGTCCAGTCGAACTGCGGGTCGCGCTTGGGGACGATGCCGTTGTATAGGTAATAGATGTCGCCGTGCACGTCGGCATAGACGGTATTGAACAAGGGAAGCTCGAGCATGCCCATGGCTTCGCGAAAGTCGGTGATATTCTTGGAGCGCAGCATCTTGCGGCTCTGCCGCGACAGCACGGCATCGTACAGTTTCGCGACCTGGCCTGAAACGTATTGCGTGTCGTTCAGTTTTTGCAGGATGGGTCCGTGGTGCGTCTTGCGAAACGTGCAGTCGACGGTGTCCATGCGGCCGCCTTGCTTGACCAGGATCGTGTCCTTCCATTCAACGGCCTTGCGATATCCGCCGTCGTAACGATAGTTGAGCCGTTCGTTTGGATCGTCGAACGTTTCGCGCCACGAACTGCCGACGTTGGGTTCGTTGGTCGTGAGCCCCCAACCGCAATATTCGTTGTGGCCGAGCACGGGCAGCGGGGTGCCGAAGAACGACGCCCCGGTGAAGTTCCAGTCTTTGCCGCTGCGCAGATGGGCCTCGTAGAATTGACCGAAGCCGTAGTAGGGCTGATGCGGATTGATCAGGAGCATCGCTTTGCCCGAGCGAGTCTTGCTCCCGGCGATGGCCCAGGCATTGCTGCCGGTGCCCTCTTTGACTTCATCCTCGAGTTTCTTCTCTTCGAACGTGTTGGGGATCTTGTCGGCCGAAACGTGCATGTGGCTGCCAACCAGTTCCAACGTGGCCGCCCGCGCGAAGGCCAACAGATACCAGGGCTCGATGCGCGTCAGCAGGCGCGGTTTGACCGCGGGGTGGGTGTCGAGGTAGTAGTTGATGCCGGCGACAAATGCGGCGCCCCTTCGCGCGGCTCGGGATCGAGTTTTTCGTAGTCCTCCTTCGAGCGCTGCGGAATCTCGAACGCGCGGTTGCGCATGTCCTTGCCCAAGAACTGCTTGCCGTACAATTCGCAGTAGCGGCCCAAGCCCATCACGTAGGAGTCTTCGATCTGCCAGAAGTAATCTTCGGCCTGGCAATAGCCGAAGCCGAACAACGTCGACTTGTCATCCTTGCCGTCGATGTGCGGCATACCATAGCTGTCGCGATAGATCGTGACGTTCTTGGCCAACTCGTGAGGATCGAGCTTGATCGACGCTTCTGCGGCAAACGCCGGACTCGCCGCGCGCGATGCGAAAGCGACCAGCACCGCTAGCGCCACAACCGACCATCGACGATGAATAACAGACATGCGACAACCTCTTGCGGACAGGATCGGCGCGGCGCACCGCCGGGCGGACGCGCGCGCACGATGGGAATGACGTCACCCAGTAGTTCCAAGTTCAGAGAATTGCTATAGGTGAACGCAAGGGTCCTCCTCAGATTGGTTTGTGTTGAAGAACTCAAGCCAAGGAGGGGTCCCATGCGTTCAAGGATGAGTCATACCATAACTGCTGGCGAAGTTCACGGGTGGGCCATCGGGTGGCTGCTGCAAGCAAAGCTATTAGAGGATCATGGGTGGCTGTGCACGGCCAGGGTGACCTGGAATGTTTTGTTGCGGGCGGCCGCCCGGATGATCTCGATTTATGCCGCCTGTCGCGATTTGGCCGACGCGCCTTCCGACCAGGCCGTGTTCAATGCGCTGTCCGACGGCCTGCCCAAGACTCTGAAGTCGTTGGAACGTCGGTTGAACGAGGCGCTGTCCGCGCCGCTGCCGCGACGGTTGTTGCGCCATTCCTGGCGTGTGGCGATCGATTGGCATTTGGTGCCCTACTATGGCGAGCCCGACAAAAGTCGGAACGAACTGTATTACGGCAAGCCGCGCCAGGGCACGACGAAGTTTCACGCCTACGGCACAGCCTGCATCGTGCAGCACGGGCAGCGCTACACCGTGGCACTGACGTGGGTGCGGCGGCACGAAACGCTGGTGGTCGCGCTGCGGCGTCTGCTGGCGCAAATTCGCAAAATCGGCCTGAAAATCAAGTATGTGCTGCTGGACCGCGCGTTCTTCAACGTGCCGGTGATCACCTGGTTGCAGAGCGAAAAACTGCCGTTCTTGATGCCCGCCATGTTTCGCGGGCGCCGCTCCAAGAAGCGCCGCGCCGCCACCGGCCTGCATTGGATCAAGCGTCAGAAGGCGGGCTGGTATCAACACACGCTGAAGAACAAGAAGCAACAAGTGACCGTCTCCGTATGCGTCACGTATCGTACGCATCGCAATCGCAAAGACCACAAACATGTCCAACAAAAGCTGTTGTTCGCTGCCTGGCGTGTGAAGGGCTCTCCCAAAGACATTCGCCAGCGGTATCGCAAGCGGTTCGGCATCGAATCGAGTTACCGTCAAATGCGTCAAGCGCGCATCCACACCTGCACGCGGTGCCCACGTCTGCGTCTGGTGTTTGTCGCCGTCGCCCTGATCCTGCGAAACCTCTGGGTCTGGATTCACGCCACGCGCTTGGCCGAAGGCAGCGGTCCCACGATGACTTTGCGACTCGAACGACTCCGTTACAAACGAATGCTCGATTGGATCGCCCAAACCGTCGCCGCCTTACTACATGACGGCTCAATACCTTGCGTCGATCTAAGCCCATAAGCGAAAGTTGGAACTACTGTCACCTAATCGCCGGACACAAAATAACTTAGGCCCCGCGAATTCGCAAGCAGAGTATTGCCCGACGTGAGCGTCGAACGTGCCAGCAGCGGCGGCGCGAGTGGCCGAATCCGCACGAATCGCGTCGGGTTTCAGAATTCTTGCACCATTTCAATGGCGCGACCGCAGCAGCCGCCCAAAACGCTGGCGGCCGAAATCGTCGGCGAATTGGCCGTTTTCAAACGCCAGCCTTCCCCCCACCACGACTTGCCGCACCACGCCGTCGGACCGCTTGACCATTCGCATGGCGCCGTGCAGCCCCTCGGCGTAATCCTCGATCGGCGGCCCCAAACCGCTCTTGAGCTGCTCGGGATCGATCACCGCCACGTCGGCCCATGCACCGGGCTTGATGGTTCCCGTGTCGAGGCCCAGCCATTCGGCCGATTGTCCGGTGAGTTTCGCGATCGCTTTTTCCAGCGACATCAGCGCGGGATTGAGCAGCACTTGCTGCAACATTTGCAGCCCGCCGTCCTGAAAGGCCATGTTGCGGGCGTGTGCGCCCGAGTCGTTGAAGCCCGGCAGCGTGGTGTCGTGCGTGAACAAGAACTGCCGCTGCGCCGCCCGATCGTTGGTGACCACGGTTTTCCAGCGCATCGCCGAGTCGTGCTCGGCCAGCAGGTCGAGGAAGAAATCCAACGCATCGCGATCGGCCGCGCGAGCCAACTCGGCGAACGACTTGCCCGCCTGGCCGGCCACCGGCGAGGAGACGACCCACATGTCGGCCAGATCGCGGTGAAAGATGCGAGCGCCGGTCGACTCCCAGTCGCGGCGAAACGCGGCGCGATACTGCGGATCGGCGAACATGCGCCTGCGCTCGCTGGCGGTGGCGCTGATGGCGTCGACGCCCGCGGGCAACTCTTCGAACAGGGGAGTATGCACGCCGTCGCAGTAGTTCAAAAACGGTTCGGCCAGCGTCTGCCAGCGGATGTTCGCGCGAAACAGCTTGTTGAGCACGCTGCCGCCGATGGTGGCGATGCGATAGACGCGGCGGTCGGTCTTCATGTCCATCGCGGCCACGATCGTGGTGCGCAGCGACTTGCGGCCGATGCCCGTGCTGAGCATGCCGAGAATCGCCACCGTACTCTTGGTCAGCGCGTTGGGCGTGGCTTGCAACACTCGGTCGCGGCGCCGCACGATTTTTGCCAGGCTGCGATACTCGCTGGGGTGCGCGTGTTGCGAGGGAACCGAAATGCCGACAAACGGCTCGCCGTCGAGCCGGTGCCAGGGGAGCATGTCGATCGACAACCCGAGATAGCCTTCGGCCAGCGCGTCGTCGACGAGCTTTTGCATCGAGCGGATTTCCTCCGGCTCCGCCTTGGCGACCGAAAGGCTGCGCTCCATGCCCATCACGGTCGAGCGAATGTTGGAATGGCCGATGAAGCTGGCCACATTGGGGCCGATCGGCAAGCTTTCCAAATGGTCGTAATACTCGCGCACTCCGTTCCAGGTCAGTCCCTCGCCCAGCCACTTCGACAGCACGTCGCGCGGCAGGCTTTCGACGCGGCAGAACAGGTCGAGGACGTCCTTCTTGCTGCCCAGCGCCGTCGACAGCGAGCAGTTGCCCATCACGATCGTCGTCACGCCGTGGCGGACGCTCTCGCCGAGGCCGGGCATGGCTTCGATCTCAGCGTCGTAGTGCGTGTGGATGTCCAACATGCCAGGCATGACCCAGCAGCCGCGTGCGTCAACCTCGCGACGGCCCATCTGCGGCAGCGCCGGACCGACGGCCTGCACTTTGCCTTCGTGAATCGCCACGTCGGCGGTCACGCCCGGCGAACCATTGCCGTCAAACACGCGTCCGCCGCGAATCAGCATGTCGCAGCTTCCGCCAGCACGTGGGTCGGTTGCGGAAATCACGTCGAAGAACCTCCGATTCGCGGGTCAATAAAATGGCGACAGTCTCGGTAATCCGTAATACTTCTGGTGGCGAATTGTGCGGTCGATTGTCAGGCCTTGATCTTGATAACTATTCCTTCGCCACCGTCCCTGTCCTTGAACGGTGTACGCGTGCATTTTTCCGCGTCGTACTCGGACGCAATCAGGTACCCCATAAGGTAGTCATCCGTAAGCATGCCAAATGGAACATATTGGACCGTTACTGGCAAACCGTAGTGCAGCTTAATCGAGAAACCAACCGCTGCAAGCACCTCGTGAACGTACCAGATTTCGCTGGGCGGGCGCGCGCCCACTTTGAAAACGATTAGCGCTTTGAGATCGGAAACCGCGTCGCTCCGGCCAGCCAGAAACTTGCGAATTGTCATCAGATTTTGCTTGCGAAAGTCCTGTGCGTACGCGTGAGGAACGTTGCTGAGGATGGCTTGCAGCGGGAGGCCCACGGACGCGCCAGTGGCGATTCGCGAATTGCATTGATCTTGAAATTCCGTCGCGGCGCGGATTCCGGATTGAATCGTGTGTTCGGCATCGGCACCGCATTCGATCAAGAGTTTCAGCATGGGCGCAGCGTCGCGCGATGTATCACCGAACAGCGCGGCGAAATCGAGGGGCGTGTACTTTCCCGATTGCAATGCGTTCACATTCGCGCCATGTTTGATAAGCAATTTAGCCGCCTCGAGCTGATATTCTTGCGCGGCGGCATGAAGTGGCGTCCCACGGCCCTTTGCAACGTTGCAATCGACGCCCCGCGCTAACAGATCGCCCATTTGGGCGAGATCCCCTTTCGCAGCAGCAGCGTGCAGTTGTTGTTCGGCATGCTCCTTCGCGGCGGTGCGGTCTTGTTCCTCTTTGAGCGCCAAGGCTTCGCGGGCAGCCTGGGCCTGCCGCTGGAGTTTTGCTTGCCTGCGCCGCGCGAACCATCCCATTCGCTTCTGGCCGACATTGCCGTCGTCACCCGATTTCTCCTCGATCGCAAAGCTGTTCATCGCGCCGCCGGCGCTTGATTCGCAATTCGTCGCAGACTTGGGTGGAATATAGGGGTCAGCCCCTGGCTTGGGCGACGGTCGTGACGCAGGTGGAGTTCCAATATCCAAGGGTGGCGAAATCGGCGACCCCGCGACAACGGAATTGGCGTCCGCCACGGTGATTCGCGTCCCGCAATGCGGGCAGTTCCCCTTTCGGCCGACGGATGAATCAGGCGTGCTAAGCTTGGCCTTGCACGAAGAACAGATCACAGTAATCGCCATAGTGCATTGGATCCTTAGACGGCCTCCAAGGCCGCGATCCCAAAGACCAAATGAGTCCAACGGAACAGCTTAACGTTACGCGGCCAAATTGTCGGTGGGTCGGAAACTGTTGGATTTGCCTGCATTTGTCACACGGACTTTGTCTGGACCTGATCCAAACGCGCAACAGCCACGATTGTAACTACGCGCCTCGCCCCCGCGTCTAGTATGCAGTGAATTATTCTCTATTTTCCCCCCTGTTTCTTGACTCGCTTGGCTGAAATCATGCTCCGACAAAGTGCCTGGCCGGGGAGCGAGCGGACTCTGCACCAGCGACCATCGTTTTCCCAGTGTTGCGGCGCTCCTACGCAGGCATCCTGTCGACGACCGGCGGCGGCATCGCCAACCGCGCGATGCGGCTTAGAATCGCCGCTAACGAGTTTCGCGTCACCCCTTCCTCGGCCATTTGCAACGTTACTCGCGAGGTGCAAAGATCGAAACTTGCCCCGTTGGGGCTTTGCCGGCGCGTTGCACTCGTTCCCAGGGGGTCATGCCCTTGACGATTGCATTTGGGCGTGTTGCCGCTTGAATTCGAAATGAATTCGTTCGTCTTACAACGTCCACCCTTTCCGGTACTCCGTGTGGATGTGTTGGTCGAGCTCGGGGGCATTTTTCACTTTCAGGTTCACGCTGTCCCACTCCAGACGTTTGCCGGGGGCTCGCAGGGCCAGGACGCCGAGCAGGACGATTTCGGTCAGCGGGCCGGCGTAATCGAAGTTCGAGATCGGACGTGGGCCACCCTTGCAGGCATTCATCCACTCTTCGTAGTGCCCGGCCGAGCGGGCGATCGTCTTGGGGACTGTTTGGACCTCGTCATTCAGCGGCATCGGCAGCAGCTCGGGCATGCCGCCGTGCGACGAGTGAAACATCTTGCCTTTGGAGCCGACATACAGCACGCCGTTGCCGTCGAGCCGGCGGCCGGCGGGCATTTCGGCGGGGGTCGGTGGCATCAATCCGCCTTCGTACCAGGTCATGCGTACCGGCGGCTGCGCGCCGCGCGCCGGGAATTCGAAGCTGATGATGGCGGCGATCGGATAGGTCTCGAAATTCGGTTTGTTGTCGATCACCGAGCCGTCGAGCGTGCAACTGGCCTCGACGGCCGTCGGCGCGCCCAGGCCGAGCGCCCACACCGGATGATCGATGATGTGGCAGCCCATGTCTCCCAGCGCTCCAGTGCCGAAATCGCGCCAGCCGCGCCAACTCACCGGTGCGTACGCCGGATGGTAGGGCCGATCCTGGATCGGGCCCAGCCAAAGATTCCAGTCGAGCGTCGAGGGCACCGGCGGCGTCTCGGTGGGGCGGCCGATGCCTTGCTTCCACAGGAGGCCCGCGCGATCGGACCAGACGTGTACTTCGCGCACCTCGCCGATCATGCCGGAGCGGATCCACTCGTTGGTCAGCCGCGAACCTTCGCTGGCGTGCCCCTGGTTGCCCATCTGGGTCATGACTCCGGCGGCCGCGGCGGCCTTGGTCAGTTCGCGGCATTCGTGCAACGTGTGCGTCAGCGGCTTCTGGCAATAGACGTGCTTGCCGGCGCGAATCGCGGCCATCGACGCCACCGCGTGAATGTGGTCGGGCGTGCCGACCGTGACGGCGTCGATGTTGTTGGCCTCCTTGTCGAGCATGACGCGAAAATCCTTGTAGCGCCGGGCCTGCGGAAAGGCCTTGAACGAGCCGGCGCCGCGCTGCTCGTCGACGTCGCACAGCGCGATGATATTCGCGCCGTTTTTGGCGTGCTGGCCGATGTCGCCTCCGCCCATGCCGCCGCAGCCGATGCCGGCCACGTTCACACGTTCGCTCGGCGCGACGAATCCGGCGCCCCCCAGCACGTGCCGCGGGACGATGGTCAAGCCCAAGGCCATCCCGCCGGCCGCAAGAAAGGCCCGGCGCGAAGATTTTAATGACGAGGCCGAGGACGCAGCGGGCGTCGCGGACGCAGGAGAACCGGTGGAAGACGATTGCTCGCTGCTGGTGCTCATGACCGGTTGCCTTTCACTTGTGACGGGTGATCGCTCGATGGATAGGCCGGGGCCGAAAAATCGTTGCTCTTGCCCGCTTCATCGTGGCAGATTCTGGCGTAAAATCAATCGCGCCCTACCCGCTCAATATTGCTATTCCTCGCTCCTGCTGGAGAGATTGTCATGACCGCCAAAGCATCGGACGTCGCACCGGTTGTCGTCAGGCCGCATATTGTCGAAGGGGGCACGATTTTCGAGATCATGATCAACCGGCCCGACGTGCACAACGCGGTCAACGGCGAGGCCGCCACGCTGCTGCTCGACGCGTGGCAGCGGTTTCGCGACGACGACTCGTTGGCGGTGGCCATATTGCACGGGGCCGGCGAGCAGGCGTTTTGTTCCGGGGCCGATCTGACCGCGCTGTCCGGCCTGGCAAAGGTCGGCGCGGACAGAACCGACGGCGTCGGCAGCGGGCCGATGGGAGGCACGCGCATCGTGCAACGCAAGCCGGTGATCACCGTCTCGCAAGGCTATACCTACGCCGGCGGATTGGAGCTTTTTTGTCACGGGCACATTCGCCTCGCCGAACCGCAGGCCACGTTTTCAGTGGCTTGCCGACGCTGGGGAGTTCCGCTGGTCGACGGCGGCACCGTCTACTTGCCACGGCTGCTCGGCTGGGGTGCGGCGCTGCCCTTGATTATCACGGGCCAGCGAATTTCGGCCGAGCGGGCCTACCAGGTTGGGCTGGTGTGGGAACTGGTGCCCAAAGGCGGCGGACTCGAACGGGCGATGTCGATGGCGCGGCAGATCTGCGCGCTGCCGCGCGACGCCATGCTGGCCGATCTGGGTTCGGCGCTCAGCGGGTGGCACCTGCCGCTGGACTCGGCGCTGGATGTCGAGGCAGCTAATTTGGCGCCCGTCATGCAGAGCGAAAGCACCCGCCACGGCGTCGAAGCCTTTCGGCAAGGAAAACGATTTTGGTTCACGTGAGCGACGCGACATGAACACACGACGCCTATGAACGTTCAAAAATCCAAGACACTGGTCCGCCCGTTCGATCCATCGGGAATCGTACACGGCAGCGACGGCATCGCGCGCTATCAGAACTTGCAGCGGTCGATCGTCGAGATGCTCCGCGCTTCGGTCGAGAGAGCGCCGCACGCTGAAGCCATCGTCGAGGTGGGCGGCCCGCGGATCACGTATCGCCAGCTGTGGGACCGTGCGGCGCGGGTTGCCGGCGGACTGCGAGCGCTCGGCGTCGGCGCGGGCGATCGGGTGGCGATCCGGCTGGGCAACTCGCTCGACTGGTGCCTGGCCTTCTTCGGTATTCAACTGACCGGCGCCATCGCCGTGCCCGTCAACACGCGGTTCAGCGAATCGGAAGTCGAGTACGTGATCCGCGATTCCGGCAGCCGGCTGGTCATTAGCGCCGCTGCGCCGCTGCCCGACGGACAGAGCTATGCCACGGAAGATTCTTCGCGGCAAGACGTGGCGGCCATCTTCTATACCAGCGGCACGACCGGATTTCCCAAAGGGGCGATGACCACGCACGAGGGTTTTCTGTCGAACGTCGAAACCTGCCGCCGCATCATTCCGCTCCCCTTCGACGGCAGCGTGCGGACGCTGGTGTCGGTGCCGCTGTTTCACGTCACGGGGTGCAACAGCCAGTTGCTGCCGACCTGCGCGGGCCTGGGCACAACCGTAATCATGCCGACGTTCAACGTGCAGACGTTTCTCGGTTTGATCGGCGACGAGCGGATCAATTCACTGACTTCGGTACCGGCGATTTTCTGGCTGGCCGTCAACCAGCCGAACTTTGCCAACATCGACACCCGCGGCGTGCGCTGGATCTTGTACGGCGGCGCGCCGACCGCGCCCGACCTGGTAGCGCGAATCGTCGAGGCGTTTCCCAACGCGCGGGTGGGCAACGGATTCGGGCTGACCGAGACGTCGTCGGTGGCCACGTTTTTGCCGCACGAGTTCGCGCGGCTGCGGCCCGAGACCGTGGGCCTGGCCGCGCCGGTGGTCGACTTGAAACTGGGCGAGATCGATCGCACCAGCGGCGTCGGCGAGCTGCTGATCCGCGGGCCCAACGTGGTGGCCGGCTATTGGAACAAACCCGAAGCCACGGCCGAGACGTTCGTCGACGGCTGGCTGCACACCGGCGACCTGGCCCGGCTCGACGATGAGGGGTTCGTCGAGATCGTCGACCGCAAGAAGGACATGGTCAATCGGGGCGGCGAGAACGTCTATTGCGTGGAAGTCGAAAACGCCCTGGCGGCCCACCCGGCCGTGTTCGAAGTCGCAGTGCTCGGCGTGCCCGACGCCATGATGGGCGAGAAAGTCGGCGCCGTGATCGTCCTCAAGCCCGAGGCGCAGGCCGAAGTGTGCGACATCCTAGCCTTCGCCGCCGGACGCCTGGCCGATTTCAAGGTTCCGCAGTACGCGATTATTCGTAGCGAAGCCCTGCCGCGCAACCCCGGCGGCAAGATCCTGAAAAAGCAACTCCGCGAAGGCATCGAGTGGGGCAGGGCGGCACGGTAGGGCACGCACTCACAATTAAAACATTTCGATTTGCTTCGTTTTTGGAGGCCAGAAGACTCCAAGTACCATGAAGCTCCCGGGGTGCAGCGAGTGGTTGCCGACGAAGAAATGCGTGTCCTTGTCGGAACGGCAAAGCTCGCCAAGATACTTATCGCGGATTGTGCGAATCAATTCACCGCGATTCAGATTGTCATCACTGACATTGCGATAGAGCTCCATCAGCTCCCAGTCGATAATCGATTGTGCATGACCGTTGCAGTCGGGTGATTCGCACAGGTACTCGTAGCGAAAAACGAACGGGATTTTTTCGAGTTCAGTCTTGACCGCATCAAAGAGCGGTATCTGATCAATGACGGCCCTTTTTCTGCCGGCCCACTCTCGCGGTGCATCTTCTACTTGAAGTCCTTTGACCAATCGCGGTTTGATGCACGCAATCGATTTCTTCGTGGATTTTTGTAATCGTATTAGCTCGCACATCGAGGGCCCAATGGTTGGTCGAATCCAACGCCAGCGTGCACGCCAATTGTCCTGGGTACCCAAAGTATCCAGCAGTTCGAAAGAGTCCTCGTCGGGGCGAAAGCTTTCCGGTCGCTGGTCTTTGGGATGCTTCTGCATACGCAGGCGAATTCGCTGATACTTTTTGAACCGCTGGCCTTCGGGCAACGAGCGGAAATTGACCGGATAGAGCCTCACCCATCCTTCCTCCTCGGTGATCGCCGCGACGCAAACTGTTTCAAAGTATTTCGCGGAGGGATTTAGATAGGCTTTGACCGTAATGATCGCTTCGCGTTCGAGCCATTCCTTCGTCATATATGCACGATCTCAATTCGCTTGCCATTGTGACCTGCAAGTTCCTCCGCTACCACGGAGCGATGGCATTCGTCCGAGCATTCCTCGACGCAAAGTAGACAGCAGACCTTTTCGATCGCCAGATTGTAGGCTTCTTCGATCGCATCAGATTGTTTCCGCAGATATGTGCGGAAGCGGCGAAGATAAGCGGCCAAGTCGCATGAGCCGTCGCGCAACTCTTGCCGAAGGGGCTGTGGGACGCCAAGGTCTCGGTGGTGCACATATCCTAGACCGTGCACTTCCAAAAAAGTGGCCAGGGCGGTACGCGAGAAGCCCTTTTTCCGGCTCATGGGAATACGGCGTACGTCAATGACCAAGTCGATACCATGCTCGCGCAAAAGCTCGAGAAATGAATTGGGGTCGTGTCCAGAGTATCCAGTGGTAAACAGCCGGTACCGAGCCATGCCAGGTAACCTCCATGTTGATAGTCGAATCCGTGAAGAAGGGTAGTCCGAATCACGCTCAACTACAACAGCAGCCCGCCGTGCTATTGCTCGCGGCCGCTAGCATCAACTCCTACAAACACTGACCACGCCGTAATGGCTCACGCTCGCTCGATTCGCACTACGTGAGACGACATAATTGATTCACGTTCAGTGTTCTCGAGCGTCCAGCACTTCATCCAACAGCGTCACTTCCTGCCGGCTGCCGACGACCAGCGGCGTGCGTTGGTGCAGGCTCGTGGGCTGGATGTCGAGGATGCGGTTCTTACCGTCGGTGGCCATGCCGCCGGCTTGCTCGGCCAGGAAAGCAATCGGATTGGCTTCGTACAGCAGACGAAGCTTCCCCTCGGGATGGCGGCGGGTCGGGGGGTAGAGAAAAATGCCCCCCTTGACCAGCGTGCGATGAAAATCGGCCACCAGCGAGCCGACGTAACGCGACGAATACGTGCGGCCGGTTTTGCCTTCGCGAAGCATCGCGAGAAAACGGTGATAGCCTTCGGGAAAGCTGGCCAGGTTGGCTTCGTTCACCGAGTAGTAGGGCCCCAGCTCGGGCATGGTCATGTCGCGATGCGTCAGCACGTAGGCGCCGAACGATGGATCGAGCGTGAAGCCGTGGACGCCGTGGCCGGTGCTGTAGACGAGCATCGTCGAGGCCCCGTACAGGACGTACCCGGCCGCGATCTGCCTGGTACCAGCTTGCAGGACGTCGGCCGCCGGATCGCGCTGGGCCGGCCCGTGGGTGCTGCGCCGGAGGATCGAAAAAATCGTGCCCACGCTGACGTTGACGTCGATGTTGCTCGAACCGTCCAACGGGTCGAAGATCACGACGTACTTGCCGAAGCTCGGGTCGCGCAGCACGACGACCGGCTCTTCGTTTTCCTCCGAGGCCAGGACGCCGACGTTTCCGCGGTTGCCGAGGCACGAGATCAGGGCCTGGTTGGCCAGCACGTCGAGTTTTTGCACCATCTCGCCCTGCACGTTGGTCGTGCCGACGCTGCCGACGACGTCGACCAGGCCCGCGCGGCGGATCTGAGCGGCCACGATCTTGGTGGCCAGCGTGATGCCCGACAGCAGCCAGGAGAAATCGCCGCTGGCTTGCGGGAAATTCCGTTTTTGTTCCTGCAGGATGTGCTGTTGAACGGTGAGGAAGTTGGTATCGTCCATGGCGGAGCGTCGTCGACTACGTGTTGGCCAGGGCCTGCCGAAAGCGCGCCAGGCGTTCGGCCATCGGGCCGGGCGCTTCCAGATGATAGTTGGGTCCGACCGGCTCGACCGCCAACACGATGAATCGCGGACCGCGTGCGTCCAGCGCGTCGGCCGCTTCGCGCTGCCACAGGTCAAGCCGGTCAAAGCTGCTGACGCTTGTGAATCCGGCGCCCCGGGCCAGCCCGGCGAACTCGACTTGGACATTTCCCGGCACGGAGGCTGCGGCAGTCTGCTGTCCGCCGGTGACTTCGTAGATGCCGTTGTCGAGCACGACCAGCGTCAGGTTCTTCGCCCCGCTGGCGACAATCGTCACCAGACAACCCAGGTTCATCAGCATCCCGCCATCGCCATTAATTACCAGCACTTCCCGCTTCGGCTGCGCCAACGCCACGCCAAGTCCCAACGCCGGGGCCTGCCCCATCGCCGAGGGAACGTAGTGAAAGTCGAGCGCGTGCTGCGACAACTTCGGCCATTCGTGCGCCGCCGCCATTGTCGTTACCACGACGCGATCCTGCCGCAGCGCAACGAGCACTTCGAGTGCCGGCACCAGTGGCATACGACTTGTGGAAGATGGATTCACGTGATACTCGATTAACGAAGAGGGTTAGCCACAGAGAACACAGAGATCACAGAGAGACGAAGACTGAGGGAGTTTTACGAAGAGGTGTTTGACCAACGATTCAGAGTTTACCACCAAGCGGCCAAGCGTACCTACAATCGCGGAAATGCCGGTGCTTTCCATTTTCATCCAGTAGTTCCAAGTTCAGAGAATTGCTATAGGTGAACGCAAGGGTCCTCCTCAGATTGGTTTGTGTTGAAGAACTCAAGCCAAGGAGGGGTCCCATGCGTTCAAGGATGAGTCATACCATAACTGCTGGCGAAGTTCACGGGTGGGCCATCGGGTGGCTGCTGCAAGCAAAGCTATTAGAGGATCATGGGTGGCTGTGCACGGCCAGGGTGACCTGGAATGTTTTGTTGCGGGCGGCCGCCCGGATGATCTCGATTTATGCCGCCTGTCGCGATTTGGCCGACGCGCCTTCCGACCAGGCCGTGTTCAATGCGCTGTCCGACGGCCTGCCCAAGACTCTGAAGTCGTTGGAACGTCGGTTGAACGAGGCGCTGTCCGCGCCGCTGCCGCGACGGTTGTTGCGCCATTCCTGGCGTGTGGCGATCGATTGGCATTTGGTGCCCTACTATGGCGAGCCCGACAAAAGTCGGAACGAACTGTATTACGGCAAGCCGCGCCAGGGCACGACGAAGTTTCACGCCTACGGCACAGCCTGCATCGTGCAGCACGGGCAGCGCTACACCGTGGCACTGACGTGGGTGCGGCGGCACGAAACGCTGGTGGTCGCGCTGCGGCGTCTGCTGGCGCAAATTCGCAAAATCGGCCTGAAAATCAAGTATGTGCTGCTGGACCGCGCGTTCTTCAACGTGCCGGTGATCACCTGGTTGCAGAGCGAAAAACTGCCGTTCTTGATGCCCGCCATGTTTCGCGGGCGCCGCTCCAAGAAGCGCCGCGCCGCCACCGGCCTGCATTGGATCAAGCGTCAGAAGGCGGGCTGGTATCAACACACGCTGAAGAACAAGAAGCAACAAGTGACCGTCTCCGTATGCGTCACGTATCGTACGCATCGCAATCGCAAAGACCACAAACATGTCCAACAAAAGCTGTTGTTCGCTGCCTGGCGTGTGAAGGGCTCTCCCAAAGACATTCGCCAGCGGTATCGCAAGCGGTTCGGCATCGAATCGAGTTACCGTCAAATGCGTCAAGCGCGCATCCACACCTGCACGCGGTGCCCACGTCTGCGTCTGGTGTTTGTCGCCGTCGCCCTGATCCTGCGAAACCTCTGGGTCTGGATTCACGCCACGCGCTTGGCCGAAGGCAGCGGTCCCACGATGACTTTGCGACTCGAACGACTCCGTTACAAACGAATGCTCGATTGGATCGCCCAAACCGTCGCCGCCTTACTACATGACGGCTCAATACCTTGCGTCGATCTAAGCCCATAAGCGAAAGTTGGAACTACTGTCATCCTTCATCCTTCTCTGAGTCCTCTGTGCCCTCTGTGGCTAACCTTCTTCGTCTTCGTCTTACATCCGCCCTTCAGCAATCAGCGCAATTCCGGGGCGATTGTTCGATTGGCAGGCTCGAAAGTGATCGGCGATTTTCGGCAGCTCGTAGGGGCTGTGAATCAACACGGTTTCCAAGCCCCAGGCGGCAAGGATCGGCTCGGTAAACCGGTGCGCCGAATCGGCCGAGCCTGGCACCAGATAGCTGCGATAGCCAACCATGGCCAACAGCGGTAGGCGCAGATCGAACAGGACGTTTCGCATCGCGTCGCCCGACTCGAACAGCCCGGTGTTTTGAATCATCACCAGGGGCCGCAGTCCGCCGAGATGTAACCCGGCCGCGATCGCCCAAGCTTCTCCCTCGCGACAGACCCGCACCAGCTCGAGCTTGCCCGGCCGCTGAATCGCTTGCTCCCACGGCCCGATCGCCGAGTCGGGCAGCCACACGACATGCGTGATGCCCAACCCAACCAGAATGTCGGCCACAAGTTCGCCCGGATATTCCATGCTGCGCCCCACCGTTTTTGCGAGCCGTCATCATGGCCGGAGAGCGCCGGTTTCGCAAGCTGGACGTGACATGCGCGCGGTCGGCCGCAACGCACGGCATTAAGGGGGTCACTGCCGGGAATACTTGGCGAGTTTTTGACGCCCGCGCGCGCCACGCCTATACTGGCCGAGCCTAGGCTTGACCCGCAATCCCGCCCGGCGGCGTGGCGTTGGACCGTTTGGAGAACCTTGGCTAGCTTCGACATCCCTTCCCAAATAAGGAGGCGAATCATGTTGAAAGTCGCAAATCTCACATTCGCTTTGGCGGTCGTGTGTGCGTGGTTGGCAACCACCGCCGTGCGCGGCGCGGACGACAAGATCGACCTTACGGGCACATGGAACTTCGAAGTCGATATTGCCGGCAACCAGGGAACACCGACGTTCACGCTCAAGCAGGACGGCGAAAAGTTGACCGGCAAGTACAAAGGCCAGTTCGGCGAGGCGGACGTCACTGGCAAGGTCAAAGGCAAGGAAGTCGAATTCTCGTTCGAGATCCAGGGGGGTGGCAAGGCCACGTACACCGGCGAGATCGACAAGGACACCATGAAGGGCAAATGCAACTACGCCGATCAGGCCATGGGCACATGGACCGGCAAGAAGGCCCCGAAAAAAGATTCTTAGCCGATCGAGCGACGAACCCTTAGTTTTCATCAAGAGCCGGCCGTGCAACTTTCCGTCAGAGCCACGCTGCGGCGCTTGCTGACCACTCCCTACGCGCCGCGACCGGCCGACACCGGCTACGTCGCTCGCGCCGAGACTCAAGAAAGTCCGCGGGCGCAGGTGACCGTGGCCGTCATGGACGCGGCCGAAAGCGATCGGTTCTTCGGCGTGCCGCTGGCCCGGCGCGGAATCCAGCCGGTTCATCTGCGCGTCGTCAATCGATCCGACGTGCTGCTCCGCCTGCAACTGGTGCAGATCGACCCGAAGTATTTCACGCCGCTCGAAGCGGCCGCGGCCAACCACTTTTCCATCAGCAAGCGGCTGTCGGCCTTCGGCGTCCTCGGCTGGCTGTTTTTGCCGTTGCTCCCTTTCTTGATCTTGGTTCCCGTCAAGCTGATCACGGCCTACCGTGCCAACCGGCGCATGGACGAGTTTTTTCGCTCGCAGGCGTTCCATCTTCGGCCGATCGAGCCGGGCGGGGTCACGGAAGGGTTCGTTTTCACGTCGCTCGACGTGGGCACCAAAGTGGTCCACGTCTGCCTGCACTCGACCGGCGACCTGCTCGACAGCGCCACCGGCAGCGTGCATGCGGGAGCCGCGGCCGATTCGTCGGTCGAATTCACGTTCTCCGTGACGGTGCCCGGCATCTCGGCCGACTATCTGCGCCGCGACTTTGCGTCGCTGGTACCGCCCGGCTCGCTGATCGAGTGCGACCTACCCACGCTGGTCCAACGGCTGGCAAAAATGCCCGCCACGACCAGCAACGAAAAGGGAACTCGCTCCGGCGACCCGGCGAACCTGGTGGTGATTGGCGATTTCGAGACGATTCTGGCCGCCTTTGCCGCCCGCTGGGACGAAAGCGAGACCATCACGCTCAAAACCTGTTGGAAGACCGCGCGATCGTTTCTGCTCGGTTCGGCGTATCGCTATTCGCCCGTCAGCGCGCTCTACTTGTTCGGCCGCGGCCAGGACGTGGCGCTGCAGCGCACGCGGCGCTCGATCAACGATCGGCTGCACTTGCGGCTGTGGCTCACGCCGCTGTGCTTTCACGGCAAGCCGGTATGGGTTGGCCAGGTCAGTCGCGACATCGGCGTGCGCTTCACGACAAAGACCTGGAACCTGACGACTCACCGCGTCGACCCCGACGTCGACGAATCGCGCGATTACGTCATCGAGGATCTTTTGCAGGCCCAGCACGTCGACGGCGCCGGATACGTCGACGGCGTGGGCGCCTGTCAGCCCGCGTCGCCCCGCCACAACCTGACCGGCGATCCCTACTTCACCGACGGCAAGCGCGCCGTAATCCTCCTCTCGACCACCCGCACCGCCCCGCGCTTCGTGGCCTGGACCTGAGAAGCAACCCTCGCGCACGGTCGTATTTCCGCGGCCGCACTCCACTTCCATCATCAGCGCGACCTGTCGTTTCGCAATCTCCAAGAATGCCGCGTTAATGCCGGCCCGGCACCACGGTTGTACCAGCGAGAGCCCGTTTCGCTGTTCTTCAAGATCTGCCATCGGAGGAACCAGAATATGTTTAGAGACACATTGCGCACCAGTCTGGCACACGTTGGATTGGCGCTGCGCGAGCCGGAAGCTTTTGCGTTGCGGTGGGACCGCGAGGCGGGATATCGAGCGGTGGTCTGGCTGTCGCTTGCGGCGACGGCCGTGCTGGGCACCACGTGTTACGGCATGACGATGGGCATCGGCGCCGGAGCCGAGGCGATCGTGGTCAAGGCGGCGCTGCTCTCGCTGGCCGCCGGCCTGGCTTGGGCCGTGCCGTTGCCGGCGCTGTACGTGCTCAACAGCCTGGCCGGATCGCGACTGCGCGCGAGCACGACCCTGTTGGCCGCACTGGTCACCACGAGTTGGGGTGGATTGGCGCTGGTGGCCTCGGTGCCGATCAGTTGGTTCTTCAGCGTGGCCATTCCCGCGCAATCGCCCGAGCTGATCGGCGCGGCCACGGCATCACATATCGTTCTGGGAGTCAACCTGTTGGTGTTTGCGGGGGTTGGCGTGTCGATGGCCGACGTCTTTCAGCGCGTGATGAACGCCTTGGAGCCGGACAGCGACCGCAACCCGATTTGGTTTCTGGCCCTGGTGGGCGTCATCGGGAGTCAGTTGTTTTACCTGTTTCGCTTGTTCACCTGGTGAGCGGCCTTGCGCGCCGCCGCCTTCGAGCCAGCCTTCTTATGCGCACAAGGAGCCGAACCATGTCCAACTACATCTTCGCCGAACTGGCACCCACGGCTGACGACGCCGATTCCCGCGTACCGCCATGCGTTTGCGAGACCAACGCCGAAATCTCCACGGCCGGCGTCGTCGAGATGCTGCTCAAGGATCACGCGCGGCTCAACCGCTTGCTGCGCGACGAGGCGTACCAGCGCGAACTGGTGCCGCGGCTGATGGCAGTGGCAGTGGCCGGTTTTGCCGTCTATGGAATCGTGGTGACGGCAATCTTCAATGCGATGTGGATCGAAAACGGTTCGTGGCTGGCGCATTTGCCGGCCGCGCATTGGAACGATTCGACGGCGGCCAACCTGACTCTCGCTTATACGCTGGGCCTGATCGCCGCCAACGGCATCTGCCTGCCGAGTTTCTACTTTTATGGACTTCTGGCGGGCATCAAAACGACCATGCTGGCCGTGACGGCCCATGCTCTCAAAGGAATGGCCGCCGGAGCCGTGGCGCTGGTCGGGCTGCTGCCGATCTATGTGGCGATGGCGCTGACGCCGCTCATTTTTCCGTTGGGCGAGACTTGGAATCAGGCCTCGATTTTTTGGGGACTGGCGATGCCGTTCGCCGCGGGCATTTTCGGGGCGGCCAACTTGTACGAAGGCTTCGTTGGACTCGCTGACACAATGCATTGCGCCGATCGTGAAGCGCGGCAATGCTTCTTGCGGCGGCTGATCCTGGCCTGGTGCGGCTGCGCGACGTTCGTCACGCCGGTCGTGATCTACTCGTTGTGGCATTTCCTCAGCGGGCTCGCGCCCCTGGGAGGATGAACGATCGAGGGCATGAACGACTTCACGGCGCGTCATGCGTCGAAGCCAATCCAGAGAGGAGCGTGACTGCCATGGGACTGCAAGAAACGTTGATTTTCTACCTGCTGGTCGGAGCCGCAGTTGCAGTTGCGGTTTTCCTGGCCGATGGCCGCAGGGAACTTTGCGCACCGGCTTTTTGATATCAACCGCGGTGTTGTTCTGGCCGCTGTACTTGCCGCTGTTGTTGTCGGCTCGTGCGGCGCAGTGCCCGACGGGCGAAGTGTCCTCAAAGCCCAAAGCCGACGAAATGGCGGCGGCCATCGCGCAGGTGGAATTGGAGCTCGACGCGGCGCTGTCGAGCCTGGACGGCTGGGCCGAGGATGCCTTGGCGTGCGAACAGGATCGCATTGCCGAACTGCGCCATGCCCTGGCCGCGCAGGCAACGCGCATTCGCGACATGGACGAACTGCTCAGCCGAACCGAGGCCAGCGAAATTGCCGCGTCTGCAAAATCGACCATCAGCGGTCTGGCGGCCGGCGAGGCGCTCGAGCGCTGGCAGAAGTGCCAGCAAGCCCGAGCCCAGAACCTTTCGCGGCTGGCGCAGGTGCGGCGCCAGGCGCACGCGGATCTGATGGCGACTCTAGCCTGGATCCGTGAGTTGGTTTCGATGATCCATTTGGCCAAGTTCACCGGTGCGCCGGCCTCGCGCGCGAAGAACTGGTGGCTCAGATCGCCGCCGCAGTCGAGGGGGTTTCGGCCGTCGCCTGGCAAGAACCCGAGCCGGCGGCGCAATCGCTCACGCGCGTGCCGCCGATCGTTCAATCGCCGTCCGAAACCCAGACACTCACCACGGCCATACATTAAGAGGAGCAAAACCATGGGCATTTTCCGACGAACGGCCGACGTCTTCGCGGCGAATCTGAACGACTTCGTGGACCGATTCGAGGAGCCTCAGCGGATGCTGCGGTACGCGCTTCGCGAAATGGAGTCGCTGGTGAGCGCCACGTCGGCGGCCGTGGCCCGATCGATCGCCACCGAGCGACTGCTGGAAAAAACGAGCGCCGAGCATGCCTCGCAGGCCGACGAGTGGCAGCGTCGAGCGACCGCTTCGATCGACGAGGGGGACGAAGTCCTGGCCCGTCGGGCCATCGCCCGTCAGCTCAACCACCGCCGCGCGCAGGCAGGCACCGATCTGCACCTTACCGACGCGCGCGACGCGAACGAGACGCTACGACGACAGCTCGACTCGCTGCGCGACAAGCACGCCGCCGCGCGCACGCGGCTGATGACGCTGGCGGCACGTCAGACCGCGGCCGACGCGCACCGCCAGGTGCTGGGCGCGTCGCGATCGCCCGTCGGCCAGGCCCGCTCGCTGCTGCGATTCGACCGTTTTTACGAACAGGCCGAGTTCGCTCACGCGGAAGCCGCGGCACGCATCGAGCTGGAGACGGACGGCGACGCCGCGCTCGAAACCGAATTCGACCGCCGCGCGACGGAGCGGACCATCGACGACGAGTTGGCCCGGCTCAAGGCGAGTCGGCACCCGGCGCAAGCGTGATTCGTCTGTTCGAGCACGCCTCGCTATCTCAAGCCGTCGTCGGCCATGCGCTGCCGATAATACTTCAGGCCAGGAAAGAAGAAACACGCGGCCGAAACAACGCCGAACAACGTGATGCCCAAAGGAATCTGCATGCGGTCGAGCGCGGCCATGCCGATGGCCGTGGCGAACAGCGCCGCGGCCTGGAAATAGAACTGGCCGCTCAGCGTGCCGGCTTTGACCATGTAAACCATGCCGCTGGTCAGCGCCAGCACGGGCGACAGGGTCAACACCGGCAGGCCCAATATCATCTCGACCACGAACAACAGCGCGATCGAGATCATGCTGGCCGCCCACACGTGTGCGATCTGTCGCTCGACGAACGTCACCGGTCCCGAGCGGCGGCGCAGCGTCCAGAAGATCATGGCCCAGGTCCCCAGCCCCGCGGTCCACAGGCCCAGGTAGGGCCACGGCGACGTCGTGCCGCGCCACTCGAGCAGGTTGGTGAGCAAGCAGGTGATCAGCAATGCCAGGCTATGCCACATCCAGAGCAGGCCCCAGTTCTCGAGCACGGTTGCATGGTGCGTTTCGCGCAGCGCCCGGGCCAACACCTGGCTGAACACGCCGCTGCGGGCCTTGGTCGGCTCATCGGCCAGGTAGGCGTCGAGATCGTCGGCCAAGGCTTCGGCCGATCGATATCGCAACTCGGGCGGTTTTTGCAGGCACTTGAGCGCGATCATTTCAAGCTCTCGATCGGCGCGCGGATTCAATAGCCGCGGCGGCAGCGGGTCCTGTTCCAGGACCAACAGCACGGTTTCGACCGGCGTGGCCGCTTGAAACGGCGGACGGCCGGTGAGCATCTGGTAAAGAATCGTGCCCAGGCTGTAAACGTCGCTGGCCGGACCGAGCTTGCCGCGCTTGCCGGCCGCTTGCTCGGGAGCCATGTACGAGGGCGTTCCCAGCACGGCTCCGGACAGCGTCAAGTTGTCATCGGCTTCGACGCGTTTGGCCAGACCAAAATCGGACACATGCGGCCGGCCGGCGTCGTCGATCAGAATGTTCGACGGCTTTAGATCGCGATGCAGCACTCCGCGCTCGTGCGCGTAATGAATGGCCCGGCAAATCGGGGCCAGTAGCGACGCCGCTTCGCGCGGCGCCACGGGCCCGTCGAGCAATCGCCTCGCAAGCGTGGTTCCGGCCACGTACTTCATCGTGAAAAACGGCTGCCCCTGCTGCTGGCCGACTTCGTAAATCGGGACGATCGTCGGGTGATCGAGCCGCGCGGCACTTTCGGCTTCGGTGCGGAAGCGGGCCAGATCGGCCTGCGAGGGTGCCGCGCCGCGCAACAGCATCTTCAGCGCCACGGTCCGGTCGAGGCTCACCTGGCGGGCCTTATAAACCACCCCCATTCCGCCGCGGCCGAGTTCTTCGAGCACCTCGTAGTCGCCAAAAACCGAGCTGGCCCAACCCGGCGACGCATCGTGATCCGCATCGAAAGAGTGTCGATCGAATGGAGTCGTAACATCACTGGACGAGCCGACGCCGGCCGCCACGCAGTCGGCCACGAGCATGGCCGCCCACAGGCCGCGCAGTTCCTCGGCCAGATCCGGGTGCTCGCCGAGCAGCGCTTCGATATTCTGATGTGTAATCTCGCCGCGCTTGAGTTGGTCGGCCAATCGGCCGGCAATCTCGGCCAACCGCCTGTCGCGGTCGCTGGCCTCTTCAAGGCCTTCTTCGCTGGAAACGCCTGGCGGATTCGGACTCACAGGGGCCTCGCGCGCGAGGGCGGCTCTTGCAACAACGCCCGCAGCCGGCGCATGGCCCGCAGGTAGCGCATGCCCGCGGCGGGCTCGCTCAATTCGAGCGCCGCGGCCGTCTCCTGATTGGAGAGTTCCTCGAAATGTCGCATCAGGATGACTTCTTGGTCGACTTCGTCCAGCGTCTCGAAGGCCGCCTGGAATCTCCGCTCCAGTTCGTGATGTGTCGCGGCAGCGGCGGGCGTCAGTTCGCGGTCGCGCACCATGGCGGCCAGGTCGAACGCTGATTGATCGTCGTAGGCGCTTCCGGCCTGCGGCTGTTCGCGGTCGAGGCTGCGACGGGCCGCGCCGCGGTGCCGGCGGTGCGCGTCGATCAGCCGATCGCGGGCCAGGTGTCGCAGCCACAGCTGGAATGGCATGCCGGACGCCTGCAAATAATCGGACAGCCGTCGATGCGCCTCGACCAGCACGTCCTGCACGATGTCGCTGGCGTCGACGCGCCGTTGCAACACGCGATCCATCCGCAGGCCGATCATGCGCCGCAGACCCTCGCGATGCCGCTCCAACAGCGCGTTGCGCGCGGCCGCGTCGCCGTCACGCGCCGCATCGAGCAATTGCCGCGTCTGGGAAGAGTCGGGCCACATCGGCGCCAGTATAGCAGACAGCGAGCTACGTCAGCAGTTCGCCCAACAGCGATCCGTGCACGTTGGTGAGACGGCGTTGGATGCCGTTGTGGTAGAACGTCAGCCGCTCGTGGTCGATGCCCAGCAGGTGCAGGACGGTGGCGTGGAAATCGGGCCAGGGGACGCTCTTGTGCACGGCCTTGTAGCCGAAATCGTCGGTCGGGCCATAGGCCATGCCGTGACGCAAGCCGGCGCCGGCCATCCAGACCGAAAAGCCGTACTGGTTGTGGTCGCGGCCCGGTGCCGACCACGTCGGCGGCCGACTGCGTGAACGGCGTGCGGCCGAACTCGGTGGTGAACAGCACCAGCGTGTCGTCGAGCATGCCCCGCTGCCGCAGATCGCCGAGCAGCCCGGCGATGGGCCGATCGATGCGCGGCGCTTCCTGGCCGTGGTTGGCCAGCATGTTCTCGTGGCCGTCCCAGTTGATGCGCGGATTGCCGAACGAGCCGCCGGAAAAAAGCTGCACGAAGCGCACGCCCCGCTCCAACAGTCGCCGCGCCAGCAAGCAGCCGCGGCCAAAATCGGCCGCTGGCCGGCTGATCGAGTCCGTACAGCGCGTGCGTGGCCGCCGTTTCGCCGTCGAGCGTCGGTCACTTGCGGCACGGCCAGTTGCATCTTCGCGGCCAGCTCGTAGCTGCGGACGCGGGCGACCAGCGCGTCGTCGGCGCCGCGCTGGTCGATGTGGCGCCGGTTCATGGCTTGCAACAGCTCGCGCGTGGCCCGTTCGCGCGAGCCGTCGATCGACTGCGCCGGCGCGAGATCGTCGATGGCCGGTCCCTTGCCGCGAAACACGACGCCTTGATGGCGGGCAGGCAGAAAGCCGTTGGTCCAATTGATCGTGCCGCCGGCCGGCAAGCCGCGCGCGTCGGGAATCACGACGAACGACGGCAGCTCGTCGGTTTCGGCCCCCAAGCCGTACGAAAGCCAGGAGCCGAGCACCGGGAACCCGTTGAGCCGAAAGCCGGTGTTCTCCTGGAACGTGGCCGGCGTATGATTCGAGGTGTCGGCAACCATCGAGTTGATCACCGTCAACTCGTCGGCCACCTCGCCGATGGCGGGAAACAAATCCGAGATCCACAGCCCGCTCTGGCCGCGCTGCTTGAAATCCCAATCGTTCTTGCGCAGCAAGCCGACCTGGCCGAAGAAGACGTCGGGCTTTTCCTCGCTGGGCATCGGCTTGCCGTGGTACTTGGCCAGCGCCGGCTTGTAATCGAACGAATCGACATGGCTCAGCGCGCCGCACAGGCAGATGTGGATCGCGCGCTGCGCCTTGGCCGGATGATGCGGGGGCGCGTCGGCCGCTTCGCCCGGCAGCGGAGCGGCCGGCAGCGCCGCGTCGCGCAGCAGCAGGCTGGCCAGCGCCGCGCCGCCGATGCCGGTTTTGACCCACGAGAAAAAACCGCGCCGATCGACGAGCGAGTCCGCGTCGGGAAAATGAATTGGCGGCTGGTGCATGGCAACAAACGGGGGGTAATTCGCCCGATCAATCGACGTACAAAAACTCGTTGCTGTTGAAAATCGCCCGCGTCAACACGCCCAGGCCGTGCTGCTCGACGACCTGCCGGGCCGCCGCGCTTTCGTCGTCGGTGGGATCGCGCGAATAGGCTAGCTGGTAGGTGCGTGCCACCTGTCGCGCGACGTCGGCGCCGGCCTCGCGCTCGACGCGCGCCGCGAACTTGTCGGCCATCCGCAGCACGAACGAATTGTTCAGCAGTGCCAGCGCTTGCAGCGGCGTGGTGGTCACAGCCCGGCGCGGTGCGGTGGTCGAGGGATCGGGGCAGTCGAACGCGTCGAGCAATCCGCTGCGGCCGCCGCGCGTCCAGACTCGATAGACGCTGCGGCGGTTAAACTCCACTCCGATCGGATCGCCCGGTTCGTACGTATACGTGCCGGAGCGCAGCACCTCGGTGCAGTCGCGAAAGCCAGGTCCGCCGCGCAGGATTCAACTCGCCGGCGATGGCTAGTGCCGTGTCGCGGACGACTTCGGCGTCCAATCGCTGCGGACTTTTGCGCCACAGCCAGCGGTTGTCGGCGTCGCGCTTGGCGGCGGCCGGGTTTTGCAGCGAGGCTTGCCGATAGGTGGCCGACAGCACGATCGCGCGGTGCAGTTGTTTCAAACTCCATTTTTCGCTCTCCAGCGTCCAGGCCAGCCAGTCGAGCAGTTGCGGATGGCTGGGCCGGCTGCCGTTGAAGCCGAAATCGTTGGGCGTGTCGACCAGGCCCACGCCAAAATGGTAGTGCCACAGGCGATTGGCGATGACGCGAGCGAACAACGGGTTTTGCCGACTCGTGATCCACCGCGCCAGAGCGACGCGCCGCTCGGCTTCCGGCGCGTCGGGCGCAAGACCAAAGTCCGGGCGCACCGCGTCCAGCGCCGCCACGCCTCCGGCGGCGACCACCTCGGCGGCGTTACGCGCATCGCCGCGCAACAGCAGACGCGCCGGCTCGGGCTGTTTCGGTTTCACGGCATAGCAAGATTGCTTGTCCGGGTCCGACTGCGATGCTTTCAGCTCTTCGAGGGTCGCGGCCAGTTGCGTCCGTTCGGCGCCGGCCTCGGGCGTCAGCCGCGCCACGATGGCCCCTTCGGCGACGAAATCGCCCGGCACTCCGGCCGACGCGGCGACCTCGTCGCTGGTCAACGCCCGATCGTAAAGCTGTGCCCGCTCGATCGTGCCTTTGAGCATGCGGTTTCCGCCAGGGGCGCCGTGCCGCAGGCCGAACACCAGTTGCGATTCGCCGGCCTTGAAGTTGATCGGCGGCGACACGGTGTACGGCTTGCCGTAGGGCTGGCCGTTGCGATAGGCCGCGATCGTGCCGTCGGCGCCATACGTGACGGCCAGATGGACGGCGTGCTGTTCGGCTTCAGTCTCGGCCGGGCCGTCGAAGTCTTGCGTGCGCGTGAAATTGTTGCTGCCGGCCAGCCAGCGTGCCGCCTCGCGTTCGGCGAAAACAATCGCGTCGAAGACCGAGCCGTCGAGCGTTTGCAAACTGATGGCCCCGCCGCCGGCCTGGCGCAGGTTGGCAAGCGAAACCCAAACTTCCAGCGTCTTGGCCTGCAAATTTTTTTCGAGCGGGGCCGTGGCGACGAAGGCTGTCTTGCCGTCGAGGCGCAGGCCGCCATCCTTCAGTTCCGCATCGCCGTGTGGCGTGCCGTGCAACCCGCCGACGGCGTCTTGCAAATCGCGATCGAAGTCCCAACGTGCAATGGGCGCCGGCGGCACCGGCCGCGGGGCGGCTTGCGTCTTGCGCTCGGCGAGAATGTTGGACCGGATCGGACCGTCGATGGCTTCGATCCTGGCGGCGAGGTCGGCGATTCTTTGGCGCGCTTCGGCCGCGCGGCGCGCGTACTCGGCCTGTTCAGCCGGCGAAGTGACGTCGCGCTCGCCATGCCGAACGCCGCTCAGCGCCGAGGTGAGCTGGTAATACTCGAGCTGGCGGATGGGATCGAACTTGTGGTCGTGGCAACGCGCGCAATTGACGGTTAGCGCCAGAAACGTCTGGCAAGTCGTGCCGACCAGATCTTCCAATTCGTCTTGCCGGACCACGGCCTTCATGGCCGCGCTTTGCTGACTCTGGCCCGCCGTGTCGAAAGCGCCGGCCACCAAAAACCCGGTCGCCTTGATCGCCTCGGGGTCGCCGGGCGAAAGCGCGTCGCCGGCCAATTGTTGCGCGCGAACTCGTCGAAGGGCAGATCGCGATTCAGCGCGGCGATCACCCAATCGCGATACGGCCATGCGTTGCGCCGCGGTTCGTCATATTCGAATCCGTTGCTTTCGCCAAACCGCGCCAGGTCGAGCCAATGCCGGGCCCAGCGCTCGCCGTAGTCGGGCGAAGCCAGCAGCTTCTCGACGAGCGTTTCGTACGCTTTGGGGTCGGCGTCGGCGACGAACGCGGCCACCTGCTCGGGCGTGGGGGGCAATCCGGTGAGATCGAACGTCAGGCGGCGAATCAGCGTGCGGCGATCGGCCTCGCCTGCGGGTTCGAGTCCTTCGGCCTCGAGCTTCGCCAGCACGAAGTTGTCGAGCGGATTGCGCGGCCAGGTAGTTCGTCGGACCATCGGCGCGTCCGGTCGGACCACCGGCTGCAGCGCCCACCAATCGTAACCGGCGCGCTGGTCGCTGGTGTAGCGAAAACGATCAATGGGGCTCTGCCCCCAAACGGCGCCGGCCGCGATCCAACTGTGCAACAATTCCTTTTCGGCGGCCGCGAGTGGTTTTTGGGGGGGCATCTCGTCGCCCGAAACCCGCTCCCACAGCAGACTCTCGCCGGGTTTGCCGGCCACGATCGGCGCGCCGCTGTCGCCGCCGGCAAGCGCCGATTCGGCCCGCGTCAAATCGAGCTCGCCCTTCTTTTCCGAACCGTTGTGGCATTGCAGACAGCGCCGAGCCAACAGTGGCGCGACCTGCTCGTCGAACGAGCGCGCCGCGGCGGCTTGCCGATCGGCCGGCGGTTCGACGGCCAGGCATGCGAACCCCACCCAGCCACATTGGGCGGTCGCCAACAGCATGATGATCCGGAAGTTGAGCATCAAATTCCTGGCAAGGGTAACAATGGCGCATCCGGCGCGAATTTCGGCCGCCGGCGGCCCCTCCATAATAGCAGATGAACCCCTGGTGTTCTTGCCGAGGCACGGTGCGATTGCGGCTCGCAGCAGCCGGGCACTTGCAAAGTCGGTCCGGCACAGCAAGATTAGGAGACTCGACCGTGGCGAGGACCACGCACGGCTGCCTGACCAAGAACCATTTTTTCAAGGCACGACACCATGATTTGCACGATTTTGTTCCGACTGTCTTTCTGCCTGCTGATCGTTGGCGCCGTCGCCACGCAAGCCCGGGCTCGATGCGGCATCGGCCGGCTCGTGCCTGGTCTACGTTGGCACCTACACGGGCCCGAAGAGCCAGGGCATCTACGCCTATCGCCTCGACCTGGCCAGCGGCAAGTGCACGCCGTTGGGCCTGGTCGGCGAGGTCAAGAGCCCGTCGTTCTTGGCGGTGCATCCCAATCGCAAGTTCTTGTACGCGGTCAGCGAGATCAGCGACCTCGACGGAAAACCGACCGGCGGCGTCAGCGCGTTTGCGATCGACGCCGCCTCGGGCAAGCTCACGCTGCTCAACCAGCAATCGTCGCACGGCGCGGGGCCGTGCCACGTGGTCGTCGACAAGTCGGGCAAGACCGTGCTGGTGGCCAACTATGGCGGCGGAAGCATCGCGTCGCTGCCGGTCGGGTCCGACGGCAAGCTTGGCCCGGCCGCCTCGGCCATCCAGCACAAGGGGAGCAGCGTCAATCCGTCCCGGCAGAAGGAACCGCACGCGCACTCGATCAACGTCGATCCGGGCAATCGCTTTGCGATGGCCGCCGACTTGGGTTTGGACAAGGTGCTGGTGTACAAGCTCGACCCGGCCACCAGCAAGCTGACGCCAAACGATCCGCCCTCGGCCGCGGTCAAACCCGGCTCGGGCCCGCGGCACTTTGCGTTTCATCCCAGCGGCAAGTTCGCCTATGTGATCAACGAAATCCTCTGCACCGTGACCGCCTTCGCCTACGACGGCCAGCGCGGGCAGCTCACCGAAAAGCAAACCCTCTCGACGTTGCCCGAGGGCGTGGCAGTCAAACCCGAATACAGCACCGCCGAGGTACAGGTCCACCCGTCGGGCAAGTTCGTTTACGGCTCGAACCGCGGGCACGACACGATCGCCGTGTTCGCCGTCAACGAGTCCGACGGCACGCTGCGGTTGATCGAAAACACGCCCACCGGCGGCAAGACGCCGCGCGGCTTCGGCATCGACCCGACGGGCAAGTTCCTGTTCGCCGGCAATCAGGATTCGCACACGGTCGTCGTGTTTCGCATCGACGAAAAGACCGGTCGGCTGACCCCCACCGGCCAGACGCTCGAAGTCGGCTCGCCGGTGTGCGTGAAGTTTGTCATGCAGCAGTAGCCACTCTATATATAGTCGAGCCATTTGGCTGCCCGACCCACTGCGAAAGGTCCATCATGCTTACGACGCGGCTGACGGAAATGCTGAACATCAAGTATCCGATCATGCTGGCGGGCATGGCCGGGGTTTCGTTTGCCGAAGTCGTGGCGGCGGTCAGCGAAGCGGGAGGCTACGGCGTGCTGGGTGCGGGCAACATGACGCTGGAGGAAATCAGCGACGAAATGGCCCGCGTTCGCAGCCTGACCGACAAGCCGTTTGGCGTCGACCTGCTGCACGCTCGCAACGATAACCCGGTCGAAGAAGTGCGGCGGATCATCGATGGCGGCGCTAGCAGTTTTGCCTCGGGCTTGGGTGTGCCGGCGCGGGTCATGGACATGTGCCACGAGGCGGGATTGAAGGTGATCACGGTCACGGCTTCGGTCAAGCACGCGCAAGGCCGCCGAGGCCGGCTGCGACATGATCATCGCGCAAGGCTCGGAGGCCGGCGGCCACACCGGCAGCGTCGGCGCCTTCGCCCTGCTGCCGCAAGCCGTTGACGCCGTGAGTATTCCGGTCGTCGCCGCCGGCGGCGTGTTCGACGGTCGCGGGCTGGTGGCGGCCTTGGCGTTCGGATGCGAGGGCGTGTGGATCGGCACGCGGTTCGTCGCCTCGAAGGAGGCCCGCGCGGCCAAGGTCTATCAAGACGCCATCCTCAAAGCCAGCGATAGCGACACGGTCGTTTCGCGGTGCTGGACCGGCAAGACCCTGCGGGCCATTCGCAACCCAACCACCGACGACTGGGAGCGGCGCCCCCAAGACATCAAGCCCTACCCCGAGCAAGGTAAGCTGATGCGCGAGAAGAAGTTGATGGGTTTTCTCGTGCCCGAGTGGGCCGAGCAAGACCCGATGCACAACTGCTTTCCGGCAGGGCAGGGGTGCGGCGCGATCCACGAAGTGCAGAGCTGCCGGCAAATCGTCGACGAGATTGTCGCCGGGGCAGAGGCGATTTTGCGGCGAGGAATTCTGAAATCAGGGGTTGGGGGTTAGGGGCTGGGCGTTGGCAAAGAGAAGTCGCAGTGTGCAGTCGTCACATGCCGGGTGCCACTGGCGTCTCGCCAGTGAATGCCGCAAGTTGTCTCAGCACTGGCAAGATGCCAGTGGCACCCTGCGGAAAAAAGTCGCTAGTGGTCGCAGTAGGAGATGCTGGTGGAGAACTCGACGCCGATTCTTGTCGGGTGCGGGGACGTCACCGATCTGACCACGCCGGCCGACGCGGCTCGCTCGCCATTCGATTTGATTGCCGAGGCGGCCCGCGTTGCTTTGGCTGATGCCGGCGGCGCGGATTTGATCAATAGCATCGACACTGTGGCCATGGTGCGGCTGTTTTCGGATACGACACCGCGCTTTGCCACGCGGCTGGGCACCTCGACAAACCCGCCGCGGAGCGTCGCCCGACGGCTGGGCATCGCCGACGGACGCACCGTCTATACGTCCAGCGGCGGCAACATGCCGCAGTTCACAGTCAATGCATTCGCCGAGGCGATCGCATCCGGCGAAATGCGCTCAGCGCTGATCGTCGGCGGCGAAGCGCTGCGTACGCAAAACGCCTTGGAGCGGTCCGGTGGAGGCGGTTTCGCAGCTGCGGGGACTGTCCCAATTTCGCGGCCCGGGAAGCAAAATGGGACTGTCCCCTTCTCCCAGCTGTTCCCAAACCGCCGCCGACGGCGTGTGGAGCGAAGATCCCGGCGGCCAAAGCGAGCCGATCGGCAATGCGCGGCATCCGCGCAGCGAGGTCGAAGATCGGCACAACCTGCGGGCGGCCACGGCCATGTACCCGCTGATCGAAAACGCGATCCGCTCGGGTCGCGGCAGTTCGGTCGACGACCATCTGCGCTCGATGGGCCGGCTGTTCGCGCGGTTCGCGGCCGTGGCCGCCGAAAATCCGCTGGCGGTGCGGCGCGAGGGTTATTCGGCCGAGCAATTGATCGCGATCGGCCCGCACAATCGTTGGATCGGGTTTCCCTACCCGCGACTGTTGAACTCGCACGTCTTCATCGACCAGGCGGCCGCGCTGGTGATGACCTCGGTCGGCGAGGCCCGGCGGCTGGGCATTCCGCCGGCGAAGTGGGTTTTTCTGCACGGCTGCGCCGACGCTCACGACACGTGGTACGTTTCCGAGCGGGCCGCGCTCGCTCGCTCGCCGGCGATTTCTGGCTGTGCTCGGACGGCGCTGGCGATGGCCGGCAAGTCGCTGGCCGACGTCCGCTTTTTCGATCTGTACAGTTGCTTTCCCTCGGCGGTCGAAATCGGCTGCCGCGAGATCGGTCTGGCCGAGGACGATCCGCGCGGCTTGACGGTCACCGGCGGCTTGCCGTTTTTCGGCGGTCCCGGCAACAACTACGTCACCCATTCGATCGCCGAAATGATGCGCCGCGTGCGCGGCGAGCCCGGCAGTTTCGGCCTGGTGACCGCCAACGGCAACTACGTCACCAAGCACTCCTTCGGCATCTACTCGACCACGCCCACCGCCGGCCCCTGGCGCCGCGAAAGCGAAAGCGTCCTGCAAACCCAACTCGACGCCCTGCCCAAGGCCGAGCTAGTCGAGCACGCCACCGGCCCCGCCACCATCGAGACCTACACCATCCTGCACAACAAAACCGGCCCCGAGTACGCCGTAGTCTTCGGCCGCCTGAAAGAAACCGGCCACCGCTTCATCGCCAACACGCCGACCGAGCTACAAGTGCTCGCCGATCTGCAAGAGCGCGAAAGCTTGGGGCGGGCAGGTGTAGTGCGCGACTTCGAGGGGCGGAATTTGTTCGTGCCACGGTAGTAGATTCTTGCATGATGCGATGAGACATTGCGGGTGTCCTAAGAGTCTGTTGCTCGGGGATTATTCGTCCCCGGCCCGCTCGGTCACTTCGCGTTCGAGCCTCCGTAGGACTTTCTCTGCCTGTCGGAGAGCCCGCTCTCTCCTTGGAAGAAACACATTCTTTACCCAATCTCTGTGAGGCGGCACCGCCTTTCCGCTCTTAACCTTAGTGTTGAACAGCGGTCGAAACCCTCGCCAATCTGCATGTTTGCCGCTCTCCAGATATTCACGCCCCTTAGTGATTGCTTCTTCAATTCGTTTGATGCGTTCAAGTACGGCCTTCTCTTTCGCGTTCATTTGCGTTTGACTCCCAGGGCCGCCTCGAATAGCTCGTCAAAACTCCAGACGTGGCGGCCAGCCCTGCCATCATAGCAGCGCCGCCTGGCAATGACTCCCGATTGCCCAGCAACACAGAGCTAGGACACCACCGAGGCATCCTCGCGGTTGAATCCCGCCACGCCAACAATTAGAATGCGGCTGGCAATCCGCGACCTTCCTGCCCGAACGAATCCCTCCTGCGTCACGCCATGCCACGAATGCTTGCTCGCCTTACGCTCGTGCTGTTGACCGTGCTCACGCTGTTGGCGTGGCCGGCCATGCTGTTGGCCTGGCAGCGGGCTGGCGTCGAAGCGAATCCAGACGCAATCACGTTCGAGACCCACGTTCGCCCGATCTTCAAGGCGTATTGCTGGCAGTGTCACGGGGAAGAGGACGAGCCCAAAGGGGCTTTGGATGCTCGGCTGGCGCGGTTTCTTTCGACCGGCGGGGACTCGGGACCGGCGATTGTTCCCGGCAAGCGGGGCGAGAGTTTGCTGTATGAGCGGATCGCGGCGGGGGAGATGCCGCCGGGTAAGAAGAAACTGACTCCGAAGGATATCGAGCTGGTCGGGCGGTGGATTGACGGCGGCGCCAAGACGGCTCGCGAGGAGCCGATGACGCTGCCGGCCGGCGACACGTTCACCGACGTTGAGCGGTCGCATTGGTCGTTCCAGCCGATTCGCCGGCCGCCGCTGCCGAGCGTGCAAAAGCCGCAGCTGGTCGCCGCGCCGATCGATTCGTTTCTGCTGGCGCGGTTGGAGGCGAAGGGCTTGAGCTTTTCCGCGCCGGCCGATCGCGCGACGCTCATCCGCCGGCTGTCGTACGACTTGACCGGCTTGCCGCCGTCGAGCGAAGCGGTCGAGCGGTTCGTCGCCGACCAATCGCCGGACGCCTACGAGCAACTGGTCGATCGGCTGCTGGCGTCGCCCGCTTACGGCGAGCGGTGGGGACGCCATTGGCTCGACGTCGCGGGCTACGCCGACAGCGACGGGTATACCGAGAAGGACGCCGAGCGCAAGTGGGCCTACAAGTATCGCGACTACGTGATTCGCTCGATGAATCGCGACAAGCCGTGGAACGAGTTCCTGGTCGAGCAACTGGCCGGCGACGAATTGCTGGCGCCGCCGTATGCCAACCTCACGCCCGAGCAGGCCGACTGCCTGATCGCCACCGGCATGTTGCGGATGGGGCCCGACGGCACCGGCGACGGCGGCGTCGACCCCAATGTTGCCCGCAACGACGTGATGGCCGACACGATCAAGATTGTTTCCACCTCGGTGCTGGGCCTGACGGTCGGCTGCGCCCAGTGCCACGCCCACCGCTACGACCCGATCTCGCAGGCCGACTACTATCGCATACGAGCCGTGTTCGAGCCGGCCTACGACTGGCAGCACTGGCGTCCGCCGGCCGCGCGGCTGGTGTCGCTGTGGTCCGACGAAGTTCGCAAGCAAGCTGAAGCGGCCGAAAGCGAAATGAAGGAGGTCGCGCGGCAGCGGACCGAGGAGCTCGACAAGCTGGTCGACGAGACGTTCGAGCGCGAGCTGGCGAAGCTGCCGGCCGAAATTCAAACGCCGGCCCGCACGGCGCGAGCCGCCAAGCCGGCCGAGCGGACCGACGAGCAGAAGCAGCTCATCAAGGAGTACCCGTTTCTCAACGTCGATCGCGGCAGCGTTTATCTGTATTTGTCCGACCGGCTGACCGGCTTCAACAAGAAGTGGGACGAGCTGACGGCGGCGGCCACGAAGAAGCGTCCGGCGGACGACATGGTGCAATGCCTGACCGAGGTGCCCGGCCAGGTTCCGACCACAAAGCTATTCGCGCGCGGAGACTTCAACCAGCCGAAGCAGGAAGTGGCGCCGGGCGAGCTGGCGGTGCTCAACAGCGGTTCCCTGACGATCGCGACCGACGACCCGGCAGTGCCGACCAGCGGCCGGCGGCTGGCCTACGCCCGGCATCTGACCGACGGAACGCATCCGCTGGTGGCCCGCGTGCTGGTGAACCGGTTCTGGCTGCATCATTTCGGCCGTGGACTGGTGTCGACCGCCGGCGATTTCGGCATGCTGGGCGAGCGGCCGTCGCATCCCGAGTTGCTCGATTGGCTGGCCGACGACTTCATGCGCGGCGGCTGGCGGCTGAAACGGCTGCAGCGGATGATCGTCACGTCGACGGCCTACCGGCAGTCGTCGCGGCGCCGCGACGAGCTCGACGCGGTCGATCCGGAAAACCGGCTGCTGGGCCGCATGAGCGTGCGGCGGCTGGAAGCCGAAACGATTCGCGACGCGCTGCTGGCCGCCAGCGGGCGGCTGTCGGCAAGAATGTGCGGCCCCGGCGTGCCGGTGATGCCCGACGACGTCGGCCAGATCGTCGTCGGCGTCGACACGCGCGATTCGGCCGGCCGACCCTCGGGCAAGTTCGTTCCGCTGGGCGAGGAAGAGTTCCGCCGCAGCGTCTACGTGCAGGTGCGCCGCACGCAAGCCGCTGGGCATGCTCGAGCCGTTCGACGCGCCGGTGATGAGCCCCAACTGCGAGCAGCGCGCGTCGTCGACGGTCGCGCCGCAGTCGCTGTTGATGATGAACAGCAGCTTCGTGGTGCAGCAAGCCGAGGCGATGGCCGCGCGGATCGAGCAGGAAGCTGGAGCTGATCCGGCGGCCCAGTTCCGCCGCGCGTGGCTGTTGGCCTATTCGCGTTCGCCCAGCGACGCCGAAGTGCAAGCCGGCGTGGCGTTCCTGGCGGAGCAAGCCAACGCCGCGGCAGCAGCCGAGGTCAAGACGTCGGAGACGAAGCCCGCCGACGCGAAGACTGCCGATGCGAAAACCGCAAAACCGGTGCCGCGCAGGTCGCGCTGGCCCACTTGTGTCAGGCGCTTTTGAGCTCCAACGGATTTCTTTACGTCGATTAGGAGCGTTGAGTGGCACCCAAAATTAATTCCGATCGCTTTTATCAATAGGCTGGGTTGCCGCCATGTCGCACTACACTCGGCGTCATTTTCTGAGCCAACAGGCTTTTGGATTGGGCGGGCTGGCGCTCTCCTGGCTGCTCAAGCAGGACGGCGCGCTGGCGGTGCCGCCTAAGCCGTTGCTGGAACGGCCCACGTACGACCTCAAGCCGCGGCCGCCGGCGCGCGAGCCGCAAGCCCGGGCGATGATCTCGATGTTCATGCAGGGCGGGCCGAGCCACATCGATCTGTTCGACCCCAAGCCCGAGCTCACCAAGCGGCACCTGCAAACCTTCACCGGCGACATTCAAGTACGACAACGCGGCCGAGGCCAGCGCCAAGCTTTTCGGCAGCTCCGTGGAAGTTCTCGAAGCACGGCCAGTGCGGCATGGACTTGAGCGAGCTGCTGCCCCACCTGGGCACGGTGGCCGACGACATCTGCCTGATCCGCTCGATGCACACCGGCGTCAACAACCACGGGCAGTCGATCAACGCGCTCAACACGGGCAGCATCGGCGCGGGCCGGCCGGCGCTGGGGTCGTGGATGACCTACGCGCTGGGCTGCGAGAGTCAGAACCTGCCGGCCTTCGTCGTGCTCACCGACCCCGGCGGGCTGCCGGTGCTGGGCGTCGAGAACTGGCAGAACGGCTGGCTGCCCTCGCTGTACCAGGGCACGGTCGTTCGCCCGACCGAGCCGCGCATCCTGAATCTCGATCCGCCCGAGCAACTGCGCGGTCCGGCCCAGCAGCGGTTCTTGTCGTATCTGGAGCAGCTCAATCGCGAGCACCTGGCCGAGCATCCGCGCGAGCAGGATCTGGCCGCGCGAATTCACAGCTACGAGCTGGCCGCCCGCATGCAGATGGCCGCCAAGGAGGCGCTCGATATCTCAGCCGAGAGCGCGGCGATCCACAAGCTCTACGGAATCGACGACCCGGTGACGCGCGACTACGGCACGCGCTGTCTGATCGCCCGACGGCTGGTCGAGCGGGGCGTGCGATTCGTGCAGATCTTCACCGGCAATCAAACTTGGGACCATCACGGCAACATCGAGAAAGCGCTGCCGGCGGTCTGCAAGAAGACCGACCAGCCAGCGGCGGCCTTGGTGGCCGACCTGAAGCAGAGCGGCCTGCTCGACACCACGCTGGTGCATTGGGGCGGCGAGATGGGCCGGCTGCCCGTGATTCAGAACGAGAAGAGCATCGGCCGCGACCACAACACGTACGGCTTCAGCATGTGGCTGGCCGGCGGCGGCATCAAGGGCGGCTGCATCCACGGCGAAACCGACGAACTGGGCCACAAGGCCGTCAAGGACGTCGTCAAGCACCACGACTATCACGCCACGCTGCTGCACCTGTTCGGTCTCGACCACCAGCAAGTCGCATTCGTCCGCCCCACCGGCGTCGGCAGCCTGCTCGACGGCCAAGCGGGCAACGTCGTCTGGCCCATTCTCAAACGCGGGCCAGGTGAAGTGGCGACGGTGTCCTGACACCAGCCAGAAGCGCGAGCAAGGGAATGATCGGTCGCGGACCCTCGCTTGCACTTCGGGCTAGCCAAGTAGGTCAGGCCGATGGCCTGAGGATCTGTTGGCGATGTGCTGTGTTTCCGCGAACGCGTTGCGTGCGCCAGGCCGCAACAGAGTTCTTCGTACATTCGCCGCCGGCGCGCGCATGTAATCGTGCCAGGAGGCACAGCGGCCGCCGTCGCGCGCAGGGCAGTGCCGTAGGTCACGCACGCTCGTGCGTGACACGCGCGGAACGACGAAGATTGTCAGGCACGAGCGTGACTGACAACACGGAGCACGCGCGGACGTTCCCCACACTAGCCCGCAGCGCAAGCAAGGGTTCTTCTTCGTTCATCCCTTGCTTGCGCTTCGCGCCTTGTGTGCAAAAATTCCTCGGGGGGTGGCCGGAAACGTGTGTTGAAAGTGAGCCGCCACTTTTGGTAATACTGCATCCAGCTGAGACGGACTGTCACTTCAGATCTGTGTTAATGGACGGAAGGCCTGCTTTGTTCTTGGGCCGCCCCCGTCAAAGTCTGCTCGCAAGAGCAGGCTGCGCAGTGGTATTTGACTGCCTCGAAGCGCGTGGACGCGATCTGCGTGCCGGAGGCTCGCGAGCCGTTTTGGGAATGTCCGTGTGGCCACGGCGTTGAACCCAGGGATGCGGTCGGCATCTTGGACTGGGCAGTACAACGTCTCCGTGGGAAGCTCCGGTACCGACCCGCTGCAATGCTGCTTCCTCCAGCCGAAGCATTTTTTGCAGTACAAGAACAGCCTCGGCCTCCGCGAGGAAGCAGCGGCGCACGAAACAGAGTTAAAGTCGCACGCGCGATTCAATGTCGCGCTGTGCGCCGGGCTAACCGCTCTGGCTGTCAGAGAAGCAGAAAAAAAGATTTTTAGCCACAGCCTTCGTCCCGAGCTCAGGCCGAGGGGAGGTCACAGAGAACTCAGAGCAGAAGAAGGAGAGGGTTTGCGAAGAGACGCTGGATGGACGGCGCGTCCAATTCCTTCGATTCTTCCTCTCTATGAACTCTGTGTGCTCTGTGGCTAATCTTCCGGCTTCGTCATGGCGCCTTGCGCAACAGCTCGGGATGGCTAATGCGAACGTTGCAGGCTTTGGGAATGGCTTCGCTTTGGATGTAGGGGAGCAGGGGGTGCTTCAGCGCGAAGTTCTGGTGAAAGTCTTCGGCCGGATAGAAGGCCTGCATCGGCTCGAGCCGGGTCACGATGCGGCGCTTGTAGACTTTCTTGCGCGTCAGCTCGGCGATCTTCGCTTCGGCTTGCCGCTTCTGCTGGTCGTTGGCGAAGAAAATGGCCGAACGATATTGGCGACCGACGTCGTCTTCTCCTTGCCGATTGAGTTGCGTCGGATCGTGGGCGTCAAAGAACACGTCGAGCAGTTGATCGTAGCGGATCGTGTTGGCGTCGTAGGTGACTTGGATCGATTCGGCGTGACGCGTCGAGCCGTCATGCACCCGGTCATAGCTGGCCGTGGCCTCGGTGCCGCCGCAGTAGCCGGTTTCGACGTCGATCACGCCCTTGAGCTGCTCGAAGGCCAACTCGGTGCACCAAAAGCATCCGCCGGCGAACACGGCCGTTTCGATATTCGCTGCGCGTGGCGCGCGGCCTGGTACCGGCGCAGGGCGGGTGGGGCCGGCAGCGAGTGTGCGGTTGGCGCTCGAGGGCCGCTCGGGCTCGGCCGCCAACAGCGAGCCCAACGCGAAGGCGCCGATGAACGCGGCCGCCATTCCAACCCAAGTCATGCGCATCGATCGTGCTCCTGGATGCAACGAAATGCCTTCTCTGTTCGCAGTTCGAAGACAATACATGCAGTCGGTTCGCCCCTCACGCATGGGCGATGGCGAACCGCGGAGTCATTCAGCTATTAGAACCTATAAGAAATCCGCCGGCGAGAGGGACAGCCAGCTTGTGCGGCAACGACTACGCAAAAGTCGAAGTGTTTGTCGATTTTCGCCTAGATCCTCACACCAACCCGGCCACGCCTTCGCGGTCTTCCAGCAGGTATTGCGGCCGGCCGTTGTGGTCGCGGATGGTGAGGCTCGGGTCGATGCCCAGCAGGGGGTAGAGCGTTGCCAGGACGTTTTGAATTTGGATCGGCTTGCCGACGACGCGCTCGCCTCGGCCGTCGGTAGCGCCGATGACCTGGCCGGTCTTCAATCCGCCGCCGGCGAGCCAGAGGAATCCGGCCTCGGGCCAGTGGCTGCGACCGTCGGGCGTGACGTCGCCGATGCGCGGCGTGCGGCCGAACTCGCCACCCATGAGCACCACCACGTCTTCGAGCAAGCCGCGCTCATCCAGATCGGTGACCAGGGCATGCAGTGCCTGGTCCAGCGGTGGAAGCAGATCGCGGAGCGTGGAGAAATTGTTGCTGTGCGTGTCCCAACCGGGGATGTTGACCGTGACCACCGCGACGCCCGCTTCCAGAAGTCGGCGAGCTTGAAGAAACAAGCTCCCCGGATGGCGACCATACTTGAACGGGCCATCGCCGTAGCGAGTGCGAACGTGCTGTGGCTCCTTTTCAACGTCGAAGGCGTTGTGCACCTTGCCGGAGACGACGATCTCGAGGGCACGAGCTTGAAAAGCGTCGATTCCCTGGGCGGTTCCCCTCGCGTCAAAATCGCGGCGGATTTTGTCGAAGTTGTGAAGCAGATCGATCCGCGTTTCCAGCCTCGGCACGCTGGTATTCTGCCGCAGGTGCATGTTGTCGAGCGCTTCCGGGGCGCTGCCGCCCCCCACGCGGAACGGCTCATGCTCAACACCGAGATAGTACGCGCGTTCCCAGTCCGGCGCGTTCTGCAGGCTCACATACGGAAGAACGTCGGCGGCACCGCGGCGCAATCGGCTCACGACCGAACCGAGCGCCGGGCGTTGGGCCTCGCCGGGTACCGAGGCGCGGGGAGACTCTTGCCAGGCGAAGCCGCTGTAGAACGCGTTGCCCGTGTGCAAATTCGCCAGCTGGCAGCCGCGCAGGATTGCAAACTTGTCGGCGATCTTGGCCTGCATCGGCATCAGCTCGCAGATTTCCATGCCCGGCACGTTGGTATGCATCGCGTTGAATTCGCCGCGATACTCGCGCGGAGCGTCGGGCTTCATGTCGTACATGTCCAGGTGCGAGGGGCCGCCCGAGAGAAAGATCATGATGATCGATTTCTGGCGCAGCTTGCCCGGCGCCGATTCAGCCCGCAGACGCAGCACGTCGCCCAATGTCAATCCGCCCAGCGCCAGGCCGCCGACGCGCAGAAAGCTGCGGCGCGTCAGTGCGTCGTAACGGGAAGCCCAGTTCGAGTGATGGATCGCCGGCATGGGTTTTCCTCTCTGGCTAAGCGAAGGGGACAGTCGCGACCATGGGCCACGGCGTGGCCCGCGGTGCCCTCATCCGAAGACTCCGGAAAATCGGGACAGTCCCCGGCCGTTTCGGATAGGGGCTTATTTCGCCGGCTTGCGCTTGAGGATCCCCTTGGGGTTTCCGTTCGGCTTGCCGTCGGTGAACGCGACGAAGGAGGACTCCACGGTGTTGGCGTCCTTGACTCGCATCACGCCTTCATGGACGTGCGTGTCGACCTTGGGGTCGAAATTCGTGCCGCCGTGGAAGACAAACTTGATCTCGCCGGGCTTGTTGCTCTTTTCGAATTTCATGATCGGGGCGTTCTGCAGTGCACAGTAGTGCGTCATCAGCAGTGTGTCGCCGTCCATGTGATAGATCGAGATCATTTCCATGGGGTCGCCCGGAAAGATCGTTTCCATCACCGAGCTTCCGCCGGCGGTGACTTTGAAGGTGACCGCCTTGGAGTCGCCGCCGTGGTCGTGCTCGTCGCCCGAGCGTTCCCAAGTGCCGGTCATGGTCTTGATAAACTCAAGCGCCGAGGCCGCGTCGTAGACTACCGATTGCGGGCCGGCGGCCACGGCATCGTTCGACTTCGGCGTGTCGGCCCCGGCCGGCAGTGCCAGCGTCAAAAGGAGAACCAGAGCCGCAGCAAATAGGATGGTGTTCTTCATGATCTTCTCCTCGAATCAGAATGGAATGCGGGCTGCATTTCGGACGTTGCTCAGCGGTCAGTTATCGTCTCTCTTGGCGCAAATTTCAAGCGATCCGCCGATTCGCGGCGGGCCCGTTGACGTTATAGTGGTGCGAAACCCTGACTCGATCGCCGACGCACGCGCCACCCTGGGGCGCGCTTGCGGCAGGCGATTCCCCCACGGGAGCCTGCTATGAACCGCGGCCGTTGGTTGGTTGTGCTCGGCGCGCTATTAGTGCAGCCTTGCCTGGGCGCGATTTACGGGTGGGGAGTCTTCGTGCCGGCGCTCAAGGCCAGCCGCTCGGAGCTGGTCGTCACGCTATCGGCTGACGTGCTCGGCGTCGATCGGGCGATCCACACTCAGGTCGTGGAGGAGTTTCGGTCGCTCAAGCGGCGGCTGGCCGAAGCACACCATTCGGATCGCGAATCGGCCAAGGCCGACCTCGATCGCTTTCTGGCGGAAACCGTGCCCGCGCGTGTTAAAGTGTCAGACGCGGTTTGGGCCCGGCATTACTACGGGTTCAGCGGCACGCAGGCGCAGGCCGTCTTCGCGACCGGCTTGATGGTGTTCGCAATCGTGATGATTTTTGCCGGCCGCTGGCAGGATCGGGTCGGGCCGCGCGTGGTGGCGATGACCGGCGGACTGGTGCTCGCGACGGGCTATGCGATCGCCGCCGTTGCCGGACCGAGTTTTCCGGTCGTGCTGTTGTCGATCGGCGTGATCGGCGGCGCCGGCATCGGGTTGGGCTACGTCTGTCCGATCGCGGCCTGCGTCAAGTGGTTTCCGGATTTGAAGGGCGTGATCACGGGCCTGGCCGTGGCCGGGTTTGGCGGCGGGGCGTTCTTGTTCATCAAGCTGGCCGGCAATTGGGGCGGGCTGCTCGCGGCCGAAGGCGTGCCGGGCACGTTCCTGGTATATGCCTGCATTTTCGCCGTCGTCGTGACCGCCGGGTCGCTGCTGCTGCGCAATCCGCCCGTCGGTTGGAAGCCGACGGGCTGGACGCCGCCGGCTCTCGCGGCGAGTTCGGCCGGGATTTTGCCCGCACCGAATTTCGAGCAAGCCCAAACGCTCGGCACGCGCGCTTTTTGGATGTTGTGGCTGGCGTTCATGTTCGCATCGAGTTGCGGGTTGATGGTGATCGGCTCGTTGAAAGACTTTGGCATTCGCGAAGGGGGACTCTCGGACGTCGAGGCCGAAGGAGCGCTGGGGCTGTTGGCGTTGTTCAACGCGCTGGGGCGAATCGTGTGGGGCTCGGTATCGCAGCGCCTTGGCCCGCGTCGCACGCTGGTCACGATTTCGCTCTTACAAGGGCTGATGCTATTGGCGCTGTTGGAGCTGGGTTCGCAGGCCTGGACCCTGGAGGTCGCGGCCTGCTGGGTGGGATTTCACTTTGGCGGCAACCTGGCCTTGTTTCCGCTGTTGACCGCCGACTACTTCGGCACGAAGCACCTGGGGGCCAACTATGGCCTGGTGTTCACCGCCTACGGAACCGGCGGCGTGCTGGGGCCGATGCTCGCGGGTGGAATTTGGGACACGCTGCACTCCTATGAATGGGCGTTTCTGGCCGCGTCGGCCGGCTGTATGTTCGCCATGGTGCTGGCCATCCTCGTCCGCCCGCCGGGCGTTGAGACGACTGCAAACCCGGTCCGCGGTGGGGCAACGCAATGACTGAATCGAACTCGATCGCTAATCCGCGCCGCGCCGCCCTGGCTTTTATCTTTGTCACCGTCGTGCTCGACATGCTGGCCATGGGCGTCGTCGTGCCCGTGTTGCCCAAATTGGTCAAGGAGTTCGAAGGGGGCAGCAGTTCGGACGCGGCTGCCGTGTGGGGCGTGTTTGGCACTGTGTTCGCCGCCATGCAGTTCTTCTGCGCACGGCGCTGGGCACGCTCTCGGACCGCTATGGTCGACGGCCGTTGATTTTGCTTTCGAACATCGGGCTGGGGCTTGACTACATCCTGATGGCGCTGGCGCCATCGGTTTCGTGGCTGCTGGTGGGCCGCGTGATCTCGGGCATTTGTGCGGCCAGTTTCAGCGTACCCACCGCGTATATCGCCGACGTCACGCCGCCGGAAAAGCGGGCGGCCAGCTTCGGGATGCTCGGCGCCGCCTTTGGCTTGGGATTCATCGTGGGGCCGGCCTTCGGCGGACTCTTGGGCGTCGTCGATCCGCGATTGCCATTCTGGGTTGCGGCGGCATTCAGCCTGGCCAATGGAGCGTACGGCTATTTCATCTTGCCTGAGTCGTTGCCGCTCGAGCGCCGAAGCGCGTTTCACTGGCGCCGGGCCAATCCGATCGGCGCCTTGTCGCTCTTGAGCCGCCATTCGAGCTTACTGGGTATTGCCGGCGTTATTCTGCTGAGCGCGTTGGCCCACGAATCGCTTCCCAGCATGTGGGTTCTCTATACCGACTATCGTTACCATTGGACCGCGGGGACGGTGGGTATCACGCTAGCCCTGATGGGCGCGTGCAGTGCCGTCGTTCAAGCAGGCTTGATTGGCGTGGTCGTCGCGCGGCTAGGCGAGCGCCGCGCCCTGCTGTTGGGACTGGTCTTTGGCGCCACCGGCTTTGCCATCTTTGCGCTGGCGCCGACGGGCTTGCTGTTCGCCGCGGGTATTCCATTCATTGCCTTATGGGGATTTTCCGGCGCAAGTTGCCAATCGTTAATGACGCGGCAGGTCGATCCGTCGGAGCAGGGGCGACTGCAGGGGGCGATTGCCGCATTGCGAGGTTTCGCCGACATGATCGGGCCGGGCCTGTTCACGACCAGCTTCGCCGTGTGCATCAGCGCCGACAACGATTGGGAGTTGCCGGCAGCTCCGTACTTTCTGGCGGCGCTGATTCTGGCGATTGCGATTCCCGTTGCCTGGCGCAGCGCGCCCGGCACATCGGACCGTTTCGACTTCGGCCAGCGCCGAACCCGATCGCAGCCCGAGCGAAATCGTGGTTTGACCGAGAGCCCAAACGCGCAACGTGGCCGCGGCGCCGCGCCATACAATCCGCACCGCCGGCATCGCGCATGGCGAAAGCCCCATGGCAATTGCCGGTCGTCGACACATTCGCGGCGAGGCGATTGCCAAGGGGACTGTCGTGGCCTAGTTTTCAAGCGCGGCCACTGCATATCCTCGTTCTCTCGGTCCGCGCCCCGCCATTGAGTCATTCCAGACCATTTGATCCAAGGAGATCCAATCGTGAACGATTCCAAATTGGGTTCGAATATCCTCACGCGCCACATCGCTTTGGGCCTGATCGTGAGCGGCGCCCTGATGTGCGGAGTGTTCTACCTGGTGCAAGCCTCGAAGCCCAGCATGGCAATGGCCTTCCTGCCGGTTGCCGGCGACAAGGCGAAGGTCGCCGACGTCCCCAGCGACAAGCCGAAGATCGACGCGGAGCAGATCCTGGCTCGCTTCCCGAAATCCATGCATGAGGAGTTCATGCGTCGTGCGATTGCCAACTCGCGGGAGGCCGGCGTTGAATACAAGACGGGCGGAGCCTTCGGCGCGGTGATCGTGACTCGGGACGGCAAAGTGATCGCCGACGGCCTCAACCATGTTGTTGCCCAGAACGACCCCACGTGGCACGGCGAAATGCACGCCATTCGCCAGGCTTGCGCTCTGCTGAAGTCGACGAAGCTCGACGGCTGCATTCTATATACGTCGTCGGAACCTTGTCCGATGTGCCTGGCAACCGCCTATTGGGCTGGCCTGGATGGGATCATTTATGGCGCGACCGTTGCAGATTCGAAAAAATACGGCAACTTCGACGACGAGTTCATCTACGCCGAATTTGCCAAGCCGGTCAAAGACCGTGCGATCTCCGAGCAAGAGCTGCTTCGTTCGGAAGCGGTTGAGGTTTGGAAGGAATACTCGCAGCGCGACGACAAGGTCGATTATTGACATTCAGGAACGTCGAGCCAGGGACGGCTTGTGAGAGCCCGCATCTCGACGGCGGCATCCGCGATGAGTACCCTGCAGGCTGTACGGCATGCTTCCGTTGGCTCACGGGACTCATCCTGATGCGAATGAAAAATCTTCGGCTGACCAGCGGTTGGTTTCTGGGGTTGGTCTTGTTGACGGCGACACATGGCCGCTGGGCCCAGACAGCGGCCGTCGCCGACGAGTTGACGCCGCCAAAGGTCAGCGTCGAGAGTGTGCGACGGATATTTCATAACGGCGAGCACAACGCGTTTACCGACTTGTGCCGGTTCCACGGGCAGTATTATCTCACGTTTCGCACCTGCCCCGACGGGCACATGGTTCATCCGTCGTCGTCGATCCTGGTGCTCGCCAGCAGCGACGGCCAATCGTGGAATCAGGTGCATCGCTTTAACGTGCCGAAGCGCGACGTGCGCGATCCGCATTTTCTGATTTTCAAGGACAAGCTGTTCGTCTACACGGGCACGTGGTACTGCGGCGAATCGAGCCCCAAGTCGCGCGACCTGAACGAACATCTGGGCTACGCGGCCTGGACGGCGGACGGAACCGCCTGGCACGGTCCGGCAATGCTCGAGGGGACGTACGGCCACTACGTATGGCGAGCTGCGGCGCACGGAGGCAAAGCCTATCTGTGCGGCCGGAGAAAACGGGAATTCCAGATTTCCGAGGAGCCCGAGCCCGATTCGGTCGAGTCGGCCCTTCTGCAAAGCGACGACGGACTGGTGTGGTCGAAGGCGGGATTATTTCAAGAACACTTCGGCGATGAGACGGCGTTTCTGTTCGAGCCGGACGGCGCCATCCTGGCCGTGGCTCGCAGCGGCGGTCGGCGCAATGCGCAGGTCTGCCGCTCGCGCCCGCCCTATCAGGAGTGGCGGCGGACCGATCTCGACCGACACGTGGGCGGTCCGCTCTTGGCCAGTTGGCAGGGGCACTTGCTCGTGGGTGGGCGCAAATCGATCGGCGATGCGCGGACGTCCTTGTGCTGGCTGGTGAAAGACCAAGTGCATGAATTTGCCGAGTTGCCCAGTGGCGGAGACTGTTCGTACCCTGGATTCGTGCCGCTCGATGGGGGCCGGGCCTGGGTGTCGTACTACTCCAGCCACGAGCGCGATGCCGCTGGAAAGGTGATTACCGCAATCTACCTGGCCGATCTGAAGATGGGCGAATGATGCCGTCTCGGCGTCCTTTACAGGCCGCGATCGGGCCCTCCACGATATTCGATGCATAGGTGCGGAGAGTCGTGTGTGCTAGAATGCCCGCGCTGCGGGACGCCGCATTTGGCAAACCAGGCAGAACGTAACTTGACGAGGAGGTCAATGAATGAAACGGTGCATGCTCTTTGTCGCGATCATGTTTTTCGTCGCGTGGGGAATAACCAGCGCGTACAAGCGCCGAGCCCCGTGAAAAGTTGCGCGATTTCATGCGAGTAAAGCTCAAGCACTCGCAGGCGGCGATCGAAGGCCTGGTGATTGATGATTTGGATAAGGTTGCCAGGAGCGCTCAGGAGATGAGCTTGTTGAGCCTGGCCGAAACTTGGCAGGTGCTGAACACCGAGGATTATATCGAGTACAGCCGCAAGTTCCGACGCTCGGCCGATGCCTTGGCCGAGGCGGCGAAAAAGAAAAACCTCGATCAGGCTACAATAGCCTTCAATCAAATGACCGTAAAATGCGTGGAGTGCCACAAGTACGTGCGCGGCGTGCGCATGGCGCGCGCCGACCAATAACGGGCGCCAGCATTCCAGCTCCCGGCCGCGAATCCGGTCCATTCGTGTCGCTTGCAGCCTTGGCTTGCGGTACACCCACGGTCGGGTTTCGTGGTATAACTCCGCAACAAGACACGTCGGCTTTGCCGATCTCGGTGGACGGCAACGGCGCCGCGAAGGAATTCTGGCGATGCAATTCTCGGTCCTCATTGCGGCGCTGCTGCTGGCGATCGTGCCGCCGAATAATCCCCAGTTGCGGGTCCACGACCTGGCGGGCCTGTTGAACGCCGAGCAGCGGCAGTCGCTGGAACGCCTGGCCCACGAAGTCGAGCAACAAACATCCGCACAACTCGCCGTCGTGACCGTGCCCTCGCTCGAGGGGCGAACCGTCGAGTCCTACGCAAACGAGTTGTTCAACAGTTGGGGCATCGGAAATCGCGACACGAACAACGGCGTGCTCTTTCTGATCGCCCCAAACGAACACCGCATGCGAATCGAAGTGGGTGCGGGCTCGAGCTGCTTTTGACCGACTCGCTGTGCGGCGAAATTCGCGACACGGAAATCATTCCCCATTTCAAGCAACGCGCCTATCCGGCGGGCATCATCGCGGGGACTGAACGACTGGCGGCCATTCTCAAGGCGCACCCCGACGCCGTGCGCGGTGTGCCGGGATCGGCACCGCTTTTGGTTCGCACTCCGCGGCGCGACGCCCTGGGAGCTGACGTCGGCGTCGGCGTCGCGGCGGTGATCACGCTGCTGTTGGGACTTGTCGTTGCAGCACGCCGGCTGTATTCCACGATCGCGTTCGCGCTGGTTACGGTGGTCGGGCTGGCCGCCGTGGTCGTGGCGGCCTATCTCACCTGGCGCGCGCCTGCGGCGCCGGAACATCTTGCCTTATTCGGCGCGACGGGAGTGGGCTGGCTGGCGACCTGGTTCTACAACCTGCAAAAATATCGTCGCTTTGGCCCGCACGGGTGCTCGAAGTGCGGCACGCAGCTGGAACTGCTCAGCGAGCAGGCCGACGACGCCAAGCTTTCGAGCGTCCGACGGCTGGAAGAACGGCTCGGCTCGGTCGACTACGACGTCTGGATTTGCCCCGCGTGCTTGAACAATGAAACCGACAGCTATATCAAGCCGTTTTCCGGCTTCACGGTGTGCCCCAAGTGTCAAGCGCGCACTTTCAAGGAGGGTCCTCAAACGGTCATTCGCGCGGCCTCGACCATCGCGGCGGGAAAGGCGCGGATTGACGGCCGGTGCGTTTCGTGCAAGTACAAGTCGGTACGGTATGTCGTGCTGCCAATCATCGTCGTGCAACCGACCAGCAACGTATTCAACTCGTCGAGCTCTTCCTTCGGAAGTTCCTTCGGAGGCGGCGGCGGCGGATCGAGTTTTGGGGGCGGGTCCAGCGGAGGCGGCGGCGCCTCGGGCGGGTGGTAAAATGTATTTCACGTTCGCGGCCGCCGTCCTTTGCGGCACGGTCATCCTGTGGTATCTGCTGACGTTCAACGCGCTGGTCAAGGCGCGCAACGCCGTGGATCAGGCCTGGTCGCACATCGAAGTCGAGCTGAAGCGCCGCTTCGACCTGATTCAAAACCTGGTCGAAGTGGCCAAGGGTTACGCCAAGCACGAGAGCGACACGTTCAAGGCGGTCGCCGCGCTGCGCACGCAGGCACGGCCGTTTGGCGACGCGGCGGCCGCCAACACCGCGCAGCCCGAGCTGGCCCGGACGATCGGCCAGATCATGATCCTGGCCGAAAACTACCCGCAATTGCGGGCCGATCAAAGCTTCCTGAATCTGCAGAAAGAACTGGCCGAGACGGAAAATCGGATTGCCGAACGGCGGCACGCGTACAACCAAACGGTCAACATCTACTCGAACCTGGTGCAGTCGATTCCGTCGAACGTGGTGGCCGACATTCAAAACATGCCGGCAAAGGCGTTCTTCGACGCCGACCCGTCGGTTGAACAAGCGCCCTCGGTCAAGCTCTCATGAAAAAAGCCATCATCCCCCTGGCGCTGTTGGCGATGGCTTGCCTGATGGTCGTCGCCGTGGCGGCCGACTGCCTGCGGTTCGAGGCCGACGCGCGCGCACGCGTTGAATCGGCCGACGCGGAATTGAAGAAGCATGAGGACCGGCTGGCACGGTTGCTGGCGGGCTCGCCGCACGTTTCGCCCGAGATGCAGGCTGCCATCGCCGCGCACGAAAAGGCTGCCGGCCCGCGCGAGCGGCACGAAACCTACGAGCAATTGGTCGCGCAGTTCCGGCAGACGATGTCCGCCGCAGTCGATCCGACCAACCCGCTCGATCGCAAGTTCATGGACGACGTCGCCGGCTCGATCAATCGGCGCGAGGTCGCCCAGAAGCAGTACGACCAAGAGCTATCCGCGTATCGCGAACTTATGAGCGGCTTGCGTGGACGCGTGGCGCGGTGGTTTTCGTCCGATGCCGACGCGGATCACTTCGACGCGGCCGGCGCCGCACCTCGCTCGGCCAGGTTCGACTTGGCCGCCTCGAGCACGGTGTCTTTGCCGGCCACCAGGTCGGCGGCGGTCTGCATCACCGGCACGTCGGGCTCGATGCCCCGCCGTTCGATCGGACGGTCAAGAAATCCGGTGTACGCCTTGACCGGGTAGCTGACCTTGAACAGGCCGTTTTTGAGCGTATAGCTCGTCTTGCGCGACGATGCTCCTGCCGTGGTTTCGCCGAACAGCCGCACGTTGGGCCGGCCGACGAACCACGAGGTCCAGCCTTCGCCGGCGCTGATGCAGCGAGCGTCGACGAGCACCGCGATCGGGCCGGCGAAGCGGGGGCGGTCGGGCTCTATCAGATCGTCGGCGTTGAAGTTGCGGTGCGCACTGGCGGCGTCGAAACCGCCGCCACTGTTGCCGCGCACGTCGATCACCAGCCCGCGCGAGTCTTTGAGATCTTTGACCGCCGCGTCGAGCGACTCGTTCAGCTTGGCCTGAATGCGCCGCACGTAGATATAGCCGATGCCGCCCTCGAGCATCTTCCAGCCTACGTTGGCCGAGTCGGAAACTCCTTCGATCGGAATCGGCAAGCGAGGCAGGTATCCGCCGCGATGCGAGGCCTGCACGCGCAACGATTGCTTCCCGCCGTCGACGTCGAGCGTCTCCAACGTGACCTGGCTTCCCTGCTCCAGTTGCCGGACGAACAGACGGTAGGCGTCGTAACGCCGGCACCGTGCGCTCGAATAGCCGACGTATCGGCTCAGTCGTTCGGCCGTCTGGGCGATCGCCTTGTCGGCCGGCTCGCCGTTGACCGTCACGATCGTCATGCCGATCTTCACGCCAGCGGCCGCAGCCGCGCTACCGTCGGCGACGTAGTACACAACCGGTTGGTCGCGATCGTCGACCAGGCAGGCGAAACCCGCGTCCCACGTTGGAAACGGGATTTCAGGCACGGCGACCGCGGCGGGCAAGAGCTGCGCGTGGCTGTCTTCGAGCGCCGCCACCATTTCCAGGCACAGCATGCCGAACTCGGCGTCGGTGGCGACCTGCCTGGCGCGAGGCAGCAACCGGCCTCCGACGGCCTCCCAATCGATGCCCTTGAGTTGGAAGCAGGGATAGCCCTTGCCCAAGGTTGCGTGCAGATCGGCCAGCGCCTGCTCATAGCCGACCGCCGGGTCGACGCCCAACTGTTTCAGCCGCTCGCGTTTCCGTCCCTCGGCGAGCTCGTCGGCCGCGCGCAGCAGGTTCGCATATCCGCTGGCCGCGGCCAGGTCTTTCAACGGCACGCGCTGGCCCGAGGGCAAAGCGATTTCCCGATCCAGAAATGGCGCCAACACCGCCATCTGCTTCGCGATCCCGCCCTCGCGCGACTCGATGGCCTTGGCGACGTCCGGATGCTGCTCGGCGATCAGTTTCTTGACGGCCATGGCCTCCATCTTTTGCACCTGGCCGACCAGCGCCTGCAATCGTTCGGGCGGCTTCTTGTGTCCGTTTGACCACGACGCGATCATCGGCACCGAGGCGATGCTCGTCTGAGCGGCCGCCAGCGTCGCGGTCGCGCCGCCAAAGCCGGCGTTGTTGTCGGCCGCAAAGGCCGCCAGGTGCACCACGCCCTCGGGCATGCCGTGGAAGGTCGTACGGCCCAGCGGCATGCGGTTGGCCGCGATCATTTGCGGAATGAACTCGCCCGACCAGGCGGAAAACGCCAGGATCGGATCGGCCGCCAGCGGCGCGCGGCTGATGATCAGCAGCGTCTCGTTATTGGGGGCTTTTGGATCGGTGGTGACGTCCAGCGTCGCGGTGCCCAGCGGGCGAAACACGATCTGCGCAGCCTCGTCCGAGGGCACCTTCACCCGCTCGAACAGGCCGTGCATGCGAACCGTCGCGCCGTTGACCTCGATTGGGCCGCGAACCGGCTTCTTGGCGTCTTCCCAAGATTGCGCCAGCAGCCGGTACTCGCCGGGCTTCACCTTGGCCAGCGAAAATTCGCCCCGCTCGTCGCTGTACTCCGCGGCCATCGTTTGCAGGTTCTTTTCGGTAATCGGCTGAAAAGACTCCGCATCGACGGGAAAGCCGGATTTCTGGTCGCACACCAACACCATGGCGCCGACGACCAACCGGCCTTGCTCATCCACAACCCGGCCCGCCAGACTCCCCTCGTCAGCCGCCGCGATTCCCCCGGCAAGAATCCCCCCGGCGATCACAATCCAAGCAGGCTTCCGCCACATCCGTTTGTTCTCCCCGCGCAAGAATTCGCTGATCCGCCCCGTGGCTGGCGCCGCCCGTTTTGGACCTTGCCGAGCGGAAATAGTATAACAAGGTCGTGATTGATTTTGCCGGGCGATGGGGCGGCGATTAATTGATGTCAGATGGAAGGAGCCTCCGGCGGCGGCCGAGCCGGCCGAGGCGATATACGAGGAAGGCCACGAATACCAACTTCTTCGTTTGGCTTCGATCGGGAGCCGGACCTTCCGGCCGCCGGCCGCGCAGGCCAGTTATGTTTGATTAGCGAAGCACTCCAGACGGAAGGAGCCTCCGGCGGCACGCGAGCCGCGTGGGGCGATATACGAGGAAGGCGACGAATACGAACTTGTTCTTTTGGCTTCGATCGGAAGCCGGACCATCCGGCCGCCGGCCGCGCAGGCCAGTCTTATTCGTCTGGTGAGCAACTCCATCCATATTCTTGATAACATACGAGGGTGCAAGCATGAAACCGGCATTTCGGACCGAGCGTTTGATTGTCTACAAGACCTCGATTGACCGCGATCCGGACGGCGCTTTCGATTTGTATCTCGCCTACGAGCGGGCGGCCAACGATCATCCGTATTGCCAGATCGTCGAGTGCAGCACGGCGACCGACAGCAACTGCACCCTGTGGGTCGAAACCCGCGAGCGCGTCCGCCAGGGTTTCGCGCTGGAATTGCTCAACGGCATCGCCACCCACCAGCGCTTCGCGGAGCCCCTCTATCCCAACTACACCATCAAATCCCTAGCCGACCAACTCTTTGCCCGCCACGAACAGTGGTTCAAGAGCAAACGGGGGTAGCGGCCGCGCCGGGTTGCCGGAGAACTGCGCATTCTGACGTGTGCGCGCGGCGCGTCCACCTCGCGTTCGTCCTATACACAACAAAAACCTTGATCGAAGCAACTAAAAACAACTATAAAGTGCGAGCGGGCGGATCTAGACTACTGGGGTGGCTGCGTCTTGGGCGCGGTGATGCGCGAACGAGTCTACCCGGGGGTTTGGTCATGAGATTGCAAATCGCGTGGATGCTGGCGGGGGTTGGGATTTGTTTCGGGTGCTTGGCGCCTGGGGTCGTTCTGGCGGCGAAGCCGGAGGCGAATCCGCCGATTGTTTTGCAATTTCAGGAGACGCCAATCTTTTTAGGGCCGCATCAGCACTGGGTGACGGCGATCGCTTTTTCGCCGGACGGCAAGACGCTGGCGACGGGGGCGGGCGACGGGTACTTGCGATTCTGGGATACGGCGACCGGCCGGCTCCGCTCGATTCATGCGCATGACGCGAGCCGGGGCATCAACAGTTTGGCGTTTTCGCCCGACGGGAGTCTTGTGGCCGGCGTCGGGGGGTTTTTCGGCAAGGACGTCCTGATTTGGGACACAGCCTCGGGCAAGCTCGCTCGCGAATTCGAGGAGCGGGCCGACACGCCGACTTCGATGCCCGATGGCGGCAGGATGATTTACAAAGGGAAGCCCATCATTTTCCACGCGCTGCATGCCGTGGCCTTTTCGCCCGATGGGAGAATCGTGGCGACCGCCGGCGACGACGTCGTGGTGCGCGATGCGCAATCGGGCAGCGTCATGGCCACGCTCAAGCATCCCGGCAAGGGCGTCAAGGGATTGGCGTTTTCGGCCGATGGCAAAACCCTGGCCACGGCGGGCAGCGACAAGAAGGTGAAGCTGTGGAGCGTGCCCGGCGGCGCGCTGGAGGCCACGCTCGACGGTCCGACGCAGCCGCTTTCCGGCCTGGCCGTTTCGCCCGACGGCAAGCGCATCGTCGCCACCAGCAGCGGCGATCGGTCGGTGCTGAGCCGCGACAAACGGCCGATCGGCAACCTGTGGTCGTGGGATCGGCCGAGCGGGTCGGCCCGCAAAATCGAGATGGGCGACGTGCACGTTCGCCAGGTCGCGTTCGTTGGGCCCTCGACCGTCGTCGTGGGAGCCGGCCGTGAGCTTCTGTCGGTCGACTTGCAAGGAACCGACGCGCCGCGCCGCGCAAGATCGCCTCGCACAGCGCCGACGTGCTGGCGGTGGCCGTTTCGCCCGATCGCCGCTTGGCGGCCAGCGGCGGCGCCGATCGCACCGTGGACGTCGTCGACGTCGCGACGGGCAAGCTGGTGCACCGCCTGCCGGGCTATACGGACGTTGTCAGTTCGGTTGCCACGACCAGCGACGGCAAGCGACTGGCGACTTCGACGATCGACGTGCGATTTTCGAATCGCCTGCTGGAAGTCGACGAATCGTTCGCGGCTCGCTACAAGAACTATTTTGCAGACGATGTTTCCGGCAGTGCTTCCGAAGGTGCCAACGCGTCCGACGGCGGTAACGCCGGCCGAATGCAGCCCGGCGAAGTGCGCATCTGGACCATGGCCGACGGCCGGCAGCATACGATGCTGCCGCTTCCGTCGTGCCAGGTGACCGCGGTGGCCTTTATTCCCAACAGCGACCAATTGGCCGTGTCGGGCTGGCTGCCGGGCAAAGGCGGAATGCTGTCGCTCTGGGACACCAGCGGCGGCAAGCACCTGCGCGACTTCGCGGCTCAAAAGGCCGAAGTGCTGTCGATTGCCGTCTCGCCTGACGGTCGAACGCTCGCTAGCGCCGACGCCGACGGGAACCTCGACTTGTTCGACGTGCAGTCGGGCAAGAAGGCGCGATCGCACAAACACGACCATGCCATCGAGGCAGTCACTTTTTCACCCGACGGAAAACTGCTGGCCAGCGGCGACGCCAAGCGGACCGTGCGGATGTTCGACGTGGCCAGCGGAATGGTCGGGCGAACCCTGACGAGTCGCTCGTACATCGAGTCGCTGGCCTTTTCGCCCGACGGGGCGTTGCTTGCCGCGGGCACGCGCGACCCGGGGCTCGAACTGTGGGACCTGCGCGCCGACACGGCCAGCCGCACGCTGAAAGTGCTGGGCGACCATTTCGCCTCGATGCCGGGATACGTGGCCTTTTCGCGCGACGGCCGCTTCGTCGTCTGTGGGGGGCACGGCAAGGACATCGCCGTGTTTGACGTGGCGAAAGGAACGCTGCAAAGCGAGTTGCGGGGCCATGCCCACGCGTCGACGGCGGCGGTGTTTCTGCCGGATGGAAGACTGATCAGCGGCGGCGAGGAACGGACGGTCCGGCTGTGGGACCTGAACCAGGGCAAATGCCTGGTCACCTGGACCGTGGTACCCGCCGACGAGAAGCAGCACTGGGCCGACGAGTGGGTCGGATTCAAGCCCTCGGGCGAGTTCGTCGGTTCGAAAAAACTGGACCGCCTCGTCGGATGGCAAACTGGCGGAGAGGTCATTCCCGGTCCCGAAGATGCCGATCGTCGTCACGTCGAGAGCCTCTTTCCAGCCGAGGCGTCGGCCTCGCCGGCGCGAGTGACGCGGTTGGGTCAGGCGGCCGGAGATACCGCCGGGAGTCGAGCTGCCTACGGACTCCGTGCAAAACTCGCGGGCAATAAGAACGCGCGGCTCAGAAAGCGGCGCACTCGGCGGCCCGGGCGCAAATCGGCTCTGGTTTGATCGCGGTGCTCCAGGCTTGGCCCCATTCGCCCGACGCGATCCGGGCGGGCATCCTGCCGATGGTCCGGGCGTCGCAGTGACTCGATTACCCTTTACCCTCTCGGCGGGACCAGTCGGCCAGGGCGGCGCGGTGGTCGTGAACCTTTTCGAACGCGCGATAAATGTCGTCCATGTCCTCGCGCGGGCCGAGAAACATCGACTGCTCCAACCACAGAGCTTGTTCGCGGCACAAGAGGTCGCTGTTCGGACAATGCACCTGCTGATAATCGAGCCGGTCAGCGATGCCCGGCAGGTACGGGCCGAACGCACGGTTGCGAAACATAGGCTGCTCGGGGAGCGAGAACCCGTAGCCGGCCGAGCAGGGAACCCCCTCGGCGCACAACGCCGCGATGACCGCGGCGCGGGCGCGCCGAACGCAGGGCCGTCGATACGCAACATAAAGAGGTGGTAAGCGTGCCGGGTGCAGAATTCGGGGCGCTGTTGCGGATGCAGGCCGGGCAAGTTCGTGAGCCGCCCTCGGAGGTACTGTCCGTTGGCGTCGCGAGACCGGGTCTGATCTTCGAGCCGCTCGAACTGCGCGTTGAGCAAGGCCCCTTGCAATTCGCCGAGCCGGTAGTTGCCGGAAATAACATGGTGCTCGTACCACACGCCACTCGGGATGCGACCGCAATTGTGCAGCGAGCGGCAGGAGGCGGCCAGTTGCGGATCGTTCGTGGTGATGATGCCCCCCTCGCCGCAGGTCAGGTTCTTGCTCGATTGGAACGAGAACGATGCCAGCTGCGCCAGGCTGCCCGCGGGGCGGTTTCTGTAACTCGCGCCGTGCGCGTGGGCGGCGTCCTCGATGACCAGCAGCTTGTGTCTGGCGGCGATGGCCATGATCGCATCCATGTCGGCCGGTTGACCGGCGAAGTGGACCGGGATCACGGCGCGCGTGCGCGGCGTGATGGCGGCCTCGAGCTGCCTGCGGATCGAGATTGAACGTGTCCAGGTCAACGTCCGCAAACACGGGCACCATGTTGGCCTCGACCACGGCCGACGCGGTGGAAAAGAACGTGTAAGGCGGAATAACGACTTCGCTTCCGGCGTCCAGACCCGCCGCCATCAGGCCCAGGCGCAGCGACACGGTGCCGTTGACGACCGCGATGCCGTGCTGGCAGCCGTGCATCGCGAGCGAACCGCTCTTCGAACTCGTTGACTTCGTTTCCGTCGAGTCGGCCCCAGTGGCCGCTGCGCAGCGCACCCAGCACGCGTGATTCCTCACGCTGTCCGAAGATGGGCCAGCTTGTGAAGGGACGCTCCCGAACGGGGCGGCCTCCCAGTAGGGCGAGATGTTGTGACATATACTCAGTGGTCAAAGGTCAGGAGATTGGGAATCAATCAAACTTTTTGCCGAGATAGATACTGCCGCTGGTCGTCGTACCTGTGCGAGCCACTTCGTGAAACCCGAGTCGTCGATAAAAGCCCAGGGCCGGCGTGTTGAGGACGCTTACGGCCAGATGCGGCGCCCGGCGAACCACGCTTATGCAGTTCGTCCATGACTTGCTCCATCATCCGCCGGCCAATGCCCTGGCTCCGAGCCCGCTCGAGCAGATCAATGTGCATGTGTGACGGGTAGTTCTCGTAAGGCTCGGGGCAGACGTAATCGGGTTGATGATACCAGGAATGGACTGTCTGCGCGCGCGTCCAGGTGGCGGGATCGCTTTGCGGCAGCGGAAACTCCTCGCATAATTTCCGCCGCCACTCGTGATCGTACCGCGCATAGAACATCCGCGAATCACGCGCCGCCAGCGCGTAGCCGCAAATGCCTTGGTCATCTTCCACCACCAGGCTCAACTCGGGCTCATAGGCAAGATACGGGCCAACGAAGATTCGCCCGAGCGCGTCCGGGTCATCGCAGTAAAAGGGCTCGCCGTCCCGGCCATGGTCGCCGGTCTTGAGGCAGACGTAATAAGCCGCGGCCTGGTCGCCGGGCTGCGCGAGGCGGATCGTAAAGTTACTCATCGTGAACGGGGCGAATCCACGATGGGAAGAGCTGCGCAAGCGTCGGTCGCCGGCTCAAAGATTCCATCGAATCGCACGGAGAGTGTTTTGACCGGAGCATCCGTCGGCCGTCGTCCAACTGCGAATCCCTCAGATCTTTACAGCGCGTGTGAGCAGGTAGTCCTGCCGGATTGTATTTTCCTCGTAGTATTCAGCGATCAGACTCTCATACTCGGCGCGAAATGCAGCCAGCTTTGCCGGATCGCTGGTGGACAGCGACTCGACGACCTTAATCACCGGGCCGGCCGTCTTTTCGAGCGTCGTTCGGAGGTGCTGAGGACTGAGCGCGGGTACCAGCATCGTCCCGCGATCAAAAACGACGTCCTTCACCGCGTTGCCCAGCCGCTCGGAGACGATTCTGGGGTCGCCCCACAGCGGAGGCGGCGCCAGGCCAGGCGGCGGAGGAGGCGCGTAGCGCGCCGTGACAATGAACATGCGCCCGGTAAAGAGCTCGGGCGGCCAGGTGGCGAAGGCGATGGTCCCGCCGGGCTTCAGCACGCGGAGCATCTGCGCGAGCGCGACCTCGGGCCGGGGCGCGAAAATATGGCCGAACTGGCTCAGGACGACGTCGAACGCGCCGTCGTCAAAGGGCAAGTTCTCCGCGTCGCCCTCTCGCCAGTCAATTCCCACGTCGGCAATCTGCGAGTTTTCGCGCGCCCGCTCAAGCAAGGCGGGCGTAAGGTCAAGGCCCGTGGCCCGCGCGCCTGAGCGTGCGGCCGTGACGGCCACCACGCCGGTTCCGCAGCCGACGTCCAGCACGCGCTGTCCTGCGTGCACCTTGGCATGCTTCACCAATTGAGCCGCCACGGAAGTGGTGAACACTTCGAGCGGCGCGAAATGCGCCCAACCGAGCTTCTGTGCCGCCTTGAAGGACTCAAAGGGATCCATGCTCACCGTGCTCGCGAGGAATGTTTTCAATGATCTTCCAACGTAAGAACTTAAGTCCCGACGACCGCGATTGTCAACCGCACGAATTTGTTCCCGTGGGCTTGATGGCGTTCCGGTGCGCCGAGAGATATAACCGAAAGATGTGGACGAGGAGCGTTGAAACCGGCGGCGCACTTGAGGTTGAATTGGGTTGTTCGAAGACCTAATTCGCCGGGAGTATTTCACCATGCACCCACGGGAGAGTTGGATGACGCACGCGAACGCTGGTCGGTTGGCAATGGGAAGGTTGGCGGCGCTGATTTTACTGGTCGTCGGCTCGGCTCGGGCAGGCACCGAGCGGCCCGAAGATCTGGGCGTCATTCCCACCCCGCAAGAAGTGACGTGGATCAAAGAGTCGACCAACGAGTCGCTGCGCGTCGACGAAGCAACGAAGATTCTCCTGGACCGGCACGCCGACGGACGGCGCAAAGTTCGCCGCCAGTAATCTTCAAGAGCGTCTTCGCCAGCAAATGGGGTTGATGCTCCAAATCACTCAGGACCCAGCGACGGTGACAGCCCCGAAGCTGATCGCCATGGGAAACCCCAAAACCGATCCGCGCGTCGCCGAGTTGATGAAAGCGTACGGTCTGGAGCTGACCGACGCGATGGCAAAAGAGGGCTACGTGCTCGGCATCGGCTCCAAAGGCATCGTGATCGGCGCCGAAAGCGCCCGAGGCCTGCTCTACGGCACCGCGACACTGCGCCAGATGCTGGTCTGCCGCGGTCGAAGCGCGCCGCTGCCGGCGGTGCGCGTGCGCGATTGGCCGAAGATGGCAATGCGCGGCGTTCACGACGAGTTCAGCTACGGCCAGGTCTCCACCATGGAGAACTTCAAGGACATGATCCGCTTTCTGGCGGACTTCAAGATGAACACCTTGATCTTCTATTTCGAGGACACATTTCGCTTTGCGCGCTACCCGACGATCGGCGAGGGCCGCGGCGCCTTGACGCGCGAGCAGGTCGACGAGCTGGAAGCGTTCGCGCGGCCGCTGGGGGTCGAGATCATCCCCGTCTTCGAGATGCTGGGCAACCAGGGCGCGCTGTTGATGCTCGACGAGGTGCGCACCTTTGCCGAGTTTCCCGGCTCGCACTCGTTCGCGGTGAACGACGAAGCCTTCGGCTTTTTGTCCAACTGCTTTGGCGAAATGGCCGCCGCCTTCGACTCCAAGTACTTCCACGCCGGGCTCGACGAGTCGTGGGACCTGGGCTTCGGAAAGAGCGAGGAACTGGTCAATCGCGTGGGCCGCGGGCCGGCACACGCGGCACACTACCGCCGAATCAACGACCTGTTCAAGAGTCGCGGCAAAACGATGATCATGTACGGAGACATCATTCTCAAATATCCCGAGATTCTCGACCTGATCCCCAAGGACATCGTTCTGATGGACTGGCAGTACGAGCCGGCCGACCATTACCCGACGGTCGACGTGCTCGGGCTCGAAGGGGTTTCCCATCCTGGTGCTGCCCGGCATGAGCAACTGGGACCGGATCTTTCCCGACATGTCCAAGGCGATGATCAACATTCGCAACATCACGCTCGACTGCTATCGCCAGCCCCATCCGCTGGGCTCGATCACTTCGACCTGGGGCGACAACGGCTCCAAAAACCTGCGCGAGCTGCTCTACTACGGCTACGCCTATGGAGCCGAGGTAACCTGGTCGCCCGACTCGACCGACGTATCGAGTTTTTCCGACCGATTCTTCACACTGCAGAACGGGCCGGGCACCGCGCCGTATTTCGAGGCGATTTACGCTCTGCTGGAGAAGTGGCCGTGGTGGTTTCCGATGCTCGATTATTTTCGGCACCCTTTCTTGCCTCGCAAGGACGGGCGGCCGCACACGACCCAGGAGCTGTTATCGCGTCTATGAGGACGCGCGGACGGCGCAGAAGCTTTGCGACGTGCTTCAGCCGCTGGTCGTCCGGCGAAAGGGGGACGTCGACTACCTGCGCTACTGCGCGGATGCACGAGCATTATGTCGAAAGCCAGCGGCTGGTCGCCGACCTGAATGCTTTTGCAACCCAGGGGCTTTCCAACGACGCGATCGACAGTGCCCAGGCGCGGTTCCTCGAAGCGCATCCACGCGGTCCGCGACGAGGCGGCCAGCCTGCGAGACACGTTTAAGGACCTGTGGCTGCGGACGAACCTGCCGGCGAACCTGCACTATGCGATCGACGAGTACGATGCGATCGTAAAGGTCTGGGACGACGCCGCGGCCCGGGTGCAAAAGCGAACATTTGCCTACGATCCGCGTCCGACAGCCGAGTGGATCTATCACCCCGACGCATTCGCCGGCCAGAGGGTGCAGCACGCCTACTTTCGCAAAGTGCTCAAGCTCGACCCGCGCGAGGTCGCCTCGGCCGGCATCCAGATTCAGGGTGACACGCACGTCAAGATCTATGTCAACGGCACTCAGGTCGGCGAGCAGTTCGCCCGGCGGAATCTCTCCGCGCCGGTCAATCCGAAACTGCTGGCCGTCTACGACATCAAGCCGCAGCTGAAGCAGGGCGAGAACGTGATCGCGATCGACGCGCGCGACTATGGCACGCTCAATCCCGAGCTCGAGCCGGGCGGGCCCGACCGCAGCGGCGGCTTTCACCTCTACGGCGAGATCCGAGATTCCCAAGGAAAAACGCAGCCGATCCTCTCCGACGCAAGCTGGAAGGCGAGCGGCAGCGAGGAGCCGGGTTGGAACCGCCCCGGCTACGACGACCGCGGCTGGCGGAGTGCCAAAGGAGATCCCAAACCGACCGTCTGGGTGACCTATCCGGATTTTGCCAAAGGGCTTCGCGGCTTCAGTGACATCCGCTGAGCCGCAAACCTCCCGCCGGCCCGCTGGAGTAGGAGTCATCCGTGACGCAAACGCGCTCGACGGTCATTTCCACGACGTTGCCGCCGTGCAGGCGGAGCGACGCCGGCCCGCGCTGCGAGCAGCACTTGGCCACGATCGCGGCCATCGATCCGGACCAAAGCCCGCTCGTACTCCTTCAGATCCAACACCGCCGGGCGATCCTTGAGCGCACCCGAACGCGAGATCACGTCGAGCTTTTCGTGCGCAAGCCACGGCTGTCGTTGCGAGACGACCTCAACATTCAATCTCCTTTCTGATCACGTTGAACGACGCCAGCAGGCGATCGATCCGGCCGCGGCCGGCGTGAGCGTGCTCGTGATATTGCCGTAAGCATCGTAGCTGACGTCGCCCAGCTTGACTCCGTGGGCATCCACAACCCGACGAACCGAGCCCTCGCGGTCCGCCAGCAGCCAGCGCGGCCCGGCGGGCACCGAGACGCCGTCAACGACTTCGGCCACGGTCACGTCCTCGGCAAATGCCTGACCGTCAGGCCGGGGCAGGAAACGTGCCAGGATGGAGTTGGCGCCGGGGTCGTACGTGTACAGCAGTTGGCTGCCGTGATACACGAAGTCGACCGTCGGCGAAGTGACGACCGGGCTGCCGACGATGCCGGTGGCGATTGTCGTCTTGGCCACGCGGCGATCGACCGCGTCGTACACGAAGTACATGGTTAGGGTGTCCTGGTTGGCGTCGTTGCTGGCAATCGCAACGGAAGAAAGCCGGTTGCGCTGGTCCCAGACATAAGTCGTCTTGAAATCGCCGACCACCGCGGCGGAGACACGCGTCTTGGTGAGCAAGTTCCCGGCGTTATCGTAGGTGTAGTTGAAAACGCCGTCGTCGGAAATCTGACGATGCGCGTTGAAGGTAGTGCCGGCCGTGCGGTTTCCGTTGGCGTCGTAGGCGTACGCCGTGTTGGGCGACCCACTCGACAGAGTGGCCGACAGCAGTTGGCCGGACTGGTCGAATTGATAGTTGGTTGAGACTGTGCTGGTCGGGCACTCTCGGAAGCGCAGCTATTTCAACGGGGCAAGGTCGTGCCGCGCCGACACACTCGACGCCGCGCTTACACGCTACTGAAATCCTCGTTCCCGTCGAAAACCCCTCGTCATTACTCGCGCAAATGTGCTGGACCACTCGGACCGCACTGGGGCTCGTGTTAACTCCCACAGTCATTACCGCTGATCTGCTTGGCTAACTAGCACGCCCTGCGATTCAAGCATGGCCTGAGCTGCCGGTATCTCGGCATCGGACAGCTCCCAGAGCCAGAGTGACGCATCTGGATCGAGCTCGGAAAGCCTACCAATTCCGCGCGATTGCAAGTCGGCGGTCCGCACGTGTGACTCCGAAAGTATGCTCGCGGGATACGCACCCCGGAAGAGGCCGGTGAGGTGCCGCCTTTGACCCATGCGTTCGTCGCGCCAAAGCTCATTGGGATTTTTTTGGTACACGTCATCGCGCTTAGCTCGAAGTCTATCACCAAATGCTGAGAGAACCAACGTTGTATTTGGACCAGTCGCATAAAGACCAGGGTGTTCCGCTGCCGCCAATTTGTACGCAATTGCGTAACGAATATCAAACAGACCCCTTGCCATCTCAAACGCAGTCCGAAGTAAGACGGAGGCATCGCACATCAACTCCTCGTCGATGCCCACGTATGAAGATCCAGTCGCCAATGAAACATTCGCTGTTGCACGCGCGTCGGATACTCAACGACGTCAGTGGGTTGTAGAGGGTTGTTACTGCTAATAGCAGATTGCCCGTGAGATTGTCGAAGTCGTTCACGACATGACGGGCATCGGAAACGGCACCACTCGGGTATTGAATGTCATTGGCCTTGCTGAAAAGCAGACCGGCCGCACCCAGCCGCGTCTCGTAGCCATATCTCGTCACAAGGGATGCGGGCAATTCCGTGCCACTCGAACTGAAATCCGACGCCATGAGAGTGGTCCACGCGACGGTGAACGTGGAGTTGGCCCAACTCGTCGTCGAATGTTGCTCGGTCGCGGTGATTAAATTGCCCGTCGAGTCATACTCGTACGCCGTTCTGACGCCGATATCGTCGGTGTGCGTGACGCGCTGGTCGAGCAGGTTCCATTCGTCCTTCTCCGCCGAGCGATCGGCGTTGGTGATCCGGATTTGGCGGCCCTTTTCGTCGAAGTCGTACTGCGTGCGGTCGCCGCGCTCGTTGGTGAAGGTTGTCGAGTTGTAGAACGGATCGTACTCGAACGTTTGCTTGCCGCCGTCCGGACTGGTCGTCTGAAAAACGGTCCCGTTGGGATAATACGCGTGCGTCGTGTTGCTGCTGATCGTTTCGAACGTTCCGAAGAAGTTGATTGTGCGCAGGACCGTCGTTTTGCCGTTCAATAGATTGGCGACGCGAGTTTGTGCGTGAGCAGACGTCTGGTCGTAGGCGTACCGAAGAATGGAGATATTTGACGTCGCGGGATCTTGCGGGCTGTCGACTTCCGTCAACAATGACTCGCTGCCGGCGCTCGTCACCGTATACGTCCAAGTGCGCAAACCATCCGTGATGGTTTGTAGTTTGCCGCCGTTGTATCCGAACGTGAGCGTAGCGTTGGTCGTGCTCGGCGAACTCGATGTGCTCGTCACTGTCGTGACGCGATTATTTTGCGCGGCATCGCGGGCAATGTTCAGTGCATTTCCGTTCAGGTCGCTGATCTGGATCAAGTAGCCGTCGCTATTGAATTTCTGGGCGATTCCCGACTTGTCCCGAAATACGTAGTTGTTGCTGGCGTCCTTGCGAAAATCGGTGCCCATGAGTTCGTTGGGCACGGTGTACACGTTGTTCACTGGATTGTTAAAGACGAATTGCCGGCCCTTTTCGTTTATCCACGTTACGGTACTGCCGCTAAAGGTCAACATACTACTGTAGGTGCCGTACCAGCCCAGGCCGAGGGTTGGGTCGCCGCGGCGCTCTGCCGGAAGCGTGGTTGCGGCGAAGCTGGACTCGTAGTGGCGGGCGAACGTTAACGGGATTCCAGGCGCCGGAATTGAAATATCAATCGTGTCTTCCGCCAGGGCACCGGTGGCGATGTTGACCGGGTCAGCCGCGTACGTCGGTCTATTCGTGTCGATCGTGGGGTTGGGTAACGGCGGTTGGGTGAGGTAACCACCTTGCATGGAGCCATTGGTTTGAGCGATGACCCACCGCTGTTCAGAGTGTGTGACGCCTTCGAACGGGAGGACTGAGCCCAGGTAGTAAACGACCCCTGTCCAGTTGGCCAATGTACTTCTGTGAATAGGCACGAACAGGCTGAGGCTGCCTTCGGTGCTTTCGACGGCGTGTATTACCGACTCAATTTCATTGAAAGTCAGGTTGGCGGGGTCGGGGTGCGCGGTGACCATGGCCCTCAATTGGTCCCTGACTGGCCCGGCGTCGAGTTTTGTGATGCTCGGGAAACTTGCGACATTGGCTGCGCCCGTGAGCTGAAAGCCCTTGACCGTAGACATCGCTGCGCCGTTGACCAATTCCTCGAAGACGGCGCTTTCTTGCGACGATGAACTAGCGCTGCCAAGCCCGTCTCGCTGGTTGGTATCATCCGCGCTGCCGTGCACCGACGTCGCGCCGCCGTACAACTGTTGAACATCGACGAACAACTTGTCGGGAACGATCGGGATGGGCAAGTCGGGATGAACGTTGGCTGAGTACGTGAGATTCGGATCGGGAGGCGCTCGAATCCTCGTCTGCGGCTTTTCAGGCCACCGCTAAACCGTCTCAGCTACCGACCCATGATTCATTGCTCGCGTCCCCGCCACCAACTCCGCGTCAGACCAACATAAAACGCTTCCTCAGCAGAATTCGTGGGTGAATTCTGGCTGGGGTAAATTGCCAAGTTGATGGTAGAGGGCCAGTTCGATCGTTTCGTACTCGCGAAAGCCGTACGATTTTCTCATGGTCAGTTTCGCCTTGTTGTTGAAACCCTCAATGATACCGGCCGAAATCGTGCCCTTGGCGCGGAACCAGTTGAGCAGCAACGAGCGATGTTTCCGCAGGCTGCGGGCTACCTTCTTGAGCGGTTCTAGCCGAGATCGCATGACGCGGGCGCACCACTCGTCGAGGAACTTTCCAGCCCAGGCGTGCGATTGGTACTCCCAGAAACGTTGGAAGTCTTCGCGATGCAAATAGGCCCGCACACTTTGCAGGTTGTAGCGGAGCAATTCGGCCAGCTTGACGGTCTGCTGGTCGGTCAAGTTCTCGGGCCGTTTGAGCAAGCACCAGCGGGAGTGCTTGAGCAGCGGCTCGTAGCCGTCTTGCTTCAGTCGTCGAGCTTCGCCGGCCCGCACGTCGTCGATGGCTTCGCCCAGTTGTTTCATGATGTGAAAACGATCGAGCACGTGGACCGCCGTGCCGGCTTGTTCGGCCAGCACTTTGAGATACGGTTGCCACAAGTCGCTGCACACGAATCGCAGGCCCGCACAGAAGTTCGCGCCCAGCAGTTCCATTCCTCGGCGCAGGCAGGCTTCGGTTCGCTCGCGGCCGATCCACAACAGACGTTTGCAGCCGGGGTCGATTTGATAGACCAGCGTCAGGTAGTGGTGGCCGCGTCGCCACTGAATCTCGTCGACGCCGATGGCGCTGGCACCCGACAAATCCCGGTGCACCAGGCCCCATTGGACCGCGTGCCGCACCGAGTCGCGGACGTGTTCCCAGGTGGTGCAAAAGACCGCAGCCACCTCCTTCCAGGAGAGCCGCCGGGCCCAGCCCGCCAGAAACCATTGATAGGTTATGGTCAGCCGCGACTTGCCGGTCGACCAAGGAACGCGCTCCACCACCACGCCACAACATGGACAGTCGACACGCCGCAAGGCATAGACCCATACCACGGCGATCTGCCACAGCGGCACGAACTCGAAGCGCCTGGGCGCCAGCCGGTCGTAGCCGGGCCGTCGCTTTCCGCAGCCCGAGCAGATCGGCCGGCCATTGGCCCGTGGCTCGATCGGCACTTCGATGGTCTCCCGGCCGCCATCTGCCCAGCGTGGTTCTCCATACACGAACGACTTGTAACGCTCGACGCGATTGAGGATAGTCTTGAGTTGCATCCTGAGTCTGCCTTGGCGCTGATGAAGCTTGGTAACTCCATCTTTGCCGATCGCCGCTCAGGATGCATTTGTTTAGCCACACCACGCGTCTCTCCTGCACGAACTACCGCCCCGGAACACAGAGAAAGGCTAGCCGGGGTCCAGGGGCGGCAATGAGCCCCCTGGTCTGCGTGAACGCAAAAAAACAACTGCGGCGGAACGCCGCTCCACTACCGACACCTAACGAAAACCACCCATAGATTCTGCTATAGACCCCATAAAAAAGCCCGATGTCCTTGCGACACCGGGCTTTGGCAGCCAGATCGACCTAAAGGCCAAGCGTCACAAGCGTAGCGGTACCGCGGGGGAATTACCTGTCAGCGATCGCTGTCGCTCTGCGAACAGAGATTTCAGTCGCTGCGCGCAATAACTCCCGGCTATCCGTTCTTGGAACAGTCTTGGCCGTAAGAACATCATGGAAGGAACAACCCGCAAAAGCTTGTCAAAACAGCGGTCAGACGCCCCAACGGCCCCGACCCCTCTTATACACCGTAGACGCCGGTCGGGTTTCGGTGGTTCATTGGGAAATCTGAAAATCTTTCCCCTGTCCTAGGCGGCATGGTTCGAGGTAAATAGTCACCAGTCGCCTAGCGAACGGCCTGGAGCGACCGGGCAAATTGACAGCAAAGTGCCGCTGGCGATTCGAAACCACGGGAACATCTCCATGAAGCCTGAAAAAGTCTCGGTCGAGGACATCGCTGGCTTGCGGCCGGTGTGCCTGCGCCGCACGATTCCCGCGACGTATCTGGATCTGAATAATCACATGAACATGCGCTGGTACATGGCGCTTTTCGACGACGCTGGAGACACGCTGCACGACCACTTGGGCCTGACACGCGAGTTTCATCGAGCGCACGGCTCGGGCACGATGGATCTGGAGCACCACACCTGGTTCATCAACGAAGTCATGGCGGACAGCCAGATATGCGTCTACGCGCGGATGGTGGCGCGGTCGGACAAGATGATCCACTACCTGATGTTCATGATCAACGAGTCGACCGGAAAGGTCGCGGCCCACTTCGAATGCGTCAACGCCCTGATCGACCTACAGGTCCGCAAGACCACTACTTATCCTGCCGAGATTTTCACCCGCATCGACGCCATGCTGGCCGAACAAAGCCAGCTCGCCTGGGCGCCGCCGATCAGCGGCGCGATGCAGATCAGCATCGCGTAGAAGTGCGGCGGACCACTACGAAGCCATCCTGGCGGCAACATGCTCGGTGTCGAGCATGCGCCGTTCATTCGTTCATTACCTTGTGACTTTCGCTGCTGGCGGTGCCGCAATGGACGGTGCCGCTCGGGGCGAAGCCCCAGCGGGCGAAGCTGCCACCGGGGCTTTCTTCAAGTACTTTGAAATCGGAATGTCATAGTACGCCCCACCTGACGGTTGTCGCTTGCCGTCGACCATACGGGTGAGGATCCGAATCTTGGCGCGGTCTACAAATTCCTTGCGTATCTGCACTTCCCCCGCGCGCTTGCCATTTTCGGTCGGCTTCAACTCGATTGGCACCTTCACGTCATAAGAGCGGCCACCCTGATTGTCCGTCTGCTTACTGAAAGCAACCAGGTCGATCGAATAGATGGGTTTTAGTCTGCCTTCATCGGCGAGCGTGAACACGACGGTCAGCGTGTCACCACCAGCGTCGTTTACCGCAACGTCGTACTTCAAGCCCCACTCGTCTTTCGAGGGACCAAGCCCATAATATATCGCCCAACTGCGGCCAGACATCAGTACCATTGCCGCGACAACCAACATGCCTGTCGCCACGTGTGATAATCGAATGCTCATTGCACGTTCACCTTTCAAGTATGCGGGAGCGATGTAGCCGATCCGCTTCGTCAGCGCCTCGGCTTGTGCCCATCCAGCGAATCATTCAAGCCGCGAGCGTCAATTCGGGCAATATCAATCTGAGAGTTATCGCGGCCCCAACCCCATTCGGGCGGTGGCGCAGCACGCCTGAATTAATTCTGAATTAGCTGAAAAAAGCCCGCGTTGCGGGCAGGGGCCCTCACGGACTGGAGCACGTCGGTGTCGGGCCGAAGTGCTGAACGGCTCCGCGAAATTGACCGAGGACGCGCCTGGGACCGCGCCGCTCTGCGTCGACAGTTGAACGGCGGCGAGAAGCTCAGTCTAATTGCAGCGTCGCGTTTAGTTGAGCGCTTCGGCGAGCACGTATGCCGATTAAGGCCGCGGGATACCATCTGTTGTCTAGCGTCGAGACGGAATCGCCATGAGCCCGCTTTTTCGGTTCCCCGGTTCGGTCAAGCGAGATCCAGCTATTGAGGTCTGGATGCATGACCATTCGGGTGCCTTGGGGGCGATTGCGAGGCACTGGTTTGGGGTCATGCGCGACTGCGGGGACGATGTTCGAGAGTTATTGCACGATGGCCATCCGACCGCGTGCGTCGGTGACGCGGCATTCGGTTATGTCAATGCCTTCAAAGCTCACGTCAATGTCGGGTTCTTTCGTGGCGCCGAGATTGCCGACCCGGAGCGTCTGTTGGAAGGCACTGGCAAGTTCATGCGGCATGTGAAACTCAGGTCAGAAAGTGATGTCGATGCCACGGCTCTCACGAAGTTGATCGAAATTGCATACACTGATATGCAGGGGCGACTGAACGCGAAGTAGTTCCTGCAGGCTCACTGATCAATATTGGGTTCCAGACGAACGAGGCGCCGCACAAGCCGATGAATCGGAGATTTCGTCCATGCTTCTCACCACGTTAGTGCTCGTAGCGGCCGCCGTTGGACAAGGCCAATCTGATTGGTATGAGCCGTTCCCGGCGCACAAGGTCCTCGGCAACGTCTACTACGTCGGCTCCAAGGATTTGGCCACCTTTCTGATCACCACGCCCGAGGGGCATATTCTCATCAATAGCGGCTTTGAGCGTACGGTGCCTTTGATTCAAAAATCGGTCGAGTCGCTCGGCTTCAAGATGACCGACGTCAAGATTCTGTTGGCGAGCCATGCCCACTCAGACCACGTTGCAGGCCACGCATTACTGCAGAAACTGACCGGCGCCAAGGTCTACGTCATGCGCGGCGATGACCTGGTCATTGCTTCGGGCGGCTCGGGCCAGTACCTGTACTCGAGCAGCCGCTGGGAACCGTGCAAGGTTGACCGCGTTTTGAAGGATCGCGACGAAGTCAAACTCGGCGGCGTTACGCTTGTCGCCCGCCTGACGCCTGGCCACACGCGTGGGTGCACCACGTGGACGTGGCGCGTCGAGGACGGCGGCAAGACCTACGACGTCGTGGTCGTCGGTAGCCCAAACGTCAATCCTGGGTTTAAGCTGGTCAACAACGAGTCTTACCCCGAAATCGCTGCCGACTTTGCCAAGACCTTCGAGGTTCTCAAGAGCTTGCCCTGTGATGTATTTCTCGGTGCACATGGCAGCTACTACGGCATGCTAGAGCGACATGCTCTTCTCCAAAAGGGACAGGCCAACGCTTTCGTGAATGCCGAAGGCTACAAGGAGTTTGTCGCGCAAAAGGAGCGGGCCTTCCGCAAGACCCTGGCCGACCAGCAGGGTAAAGCCGAATAGGACGTAAACAGGCAGAATTCGTATGGGAAGAATCTTCGAAAAGCGCAAAGAGTCGATCTTCAAGACGGCGGCTCAGAAGTCGAAGCTCTATGCCAAGTACGGCAAGTTATTGTACGTGGCGGCCAAGAACGGCGTGCCCGACCCCGAAGCCAATCCGGCCCTGCGCAGCATCATCGAAAAAGCCAAGCGCGAAAACGTCCCCACCCACGTGATCGAAAAGGCGATTCAGAAAGCCAGCGGCGCGGGCGGCGAGGACTTCCAGCCGGCGCGTTACGAGGGGTTTGGTCCAGGCGGCGCCTTAGTCATCGTCGATTGCTTGACCGACAACAATCAACGCACGATCTCCGAGGTCCGCAGTTGCTTCACCAAGACCGGGTCCAAACTGGCTGCCAGTGGCTCGGTGGCGATGTCGTTCGACCACCTGGCGGTTCTCTCCTTCAAGGGCGACAACGAAGAGCAAGTGCTTGAGGCCATGTTCGCCGCCGACGTCGCCATCGAAGAGGTCGAAAGCAAGGATGGCTACATTACGATCTTCGCCCCGCCTGCCGAGTTCTACAAAGCCAAGACGGCCGTGCTCGAGGCGTTCCCCGATGTCGAGCTGGAAACCCAGGAGATCACCTTCCTGCCGCAGAGCCGCAAGACGCTCAGCGCCGAAGACCAGGCCCAGTTCGAGAAGTTCCTCGAAATGCTAAACGACTGCGACGACGTGCAGAATGTCTACCACAACGTCGTCTTGTGCAGATCATCAAACGAGCGGGACTGAAGCCGTGGCCCAAGCCGTTTCAGAACCTGCGCAGCACGCGGGAGACGGAGCTGATGGAGAAGTTCCCGGCCCACGTGGTGTGCGGCTGGATCGGCAACAGCGAGGCGATCGCGCTGAAGCACTATCTCCAAGTCACCGACGACCATTTCGAGCGGGCCGTGCGGGGCGAGGCCGAAATCGGGCCGGAAGTAGCCCCGATTGCTACCAATCCAGCGGCGCAAAAGTGGCGCAGCATACGCACGCAGGGGGGGAGCAGCGAGCCGCAGGCGGCTCAGGCCACCAACGCAAAAGCCCCGGAATTGCCGGGGCCTGCGACTTCCTGCGATATAGTGAATGCTTGTTCAGTACCCCACGGGGAGTCGAACCCCGGTTTTCGGGCTGAGAACCCGATCGCTACGTCCAAGATACCCGAGGATTCTGCGCGTTTTCCAAACAGCGCAGCGCAAGGCGCAGTGCACGGGCGCACGACCGCGACATTCGAGCCGACCTCGACGAAGTAATTGCTGCCTGGGCGCGTCTTCCTCAGGCGCTCAGGGCAGGCATCGTCGCGATGGTCAAGGTTGCGGGAGGTGACGGTGGCTAGCCGAGCTCCCGCCATGTCCCGCCGGTCGGGCACCAGTAGCGTTGGCTCGCTAAACGGCAGCCGCCGCCGCTCGCTTCAGCGCTGTGTACGACGGCGCGAGTCCAGAACGGTTCGCGACGGTCGACTCACCGCAGGCGGCGTAAAGAACAGTCAATGGGCTACTCCGCAATTGCCGGCCTTCAATTCCAGACGGTCCAATTAGGGCTTGGTGTCGCAATGCCCAGCATGGGGTCGCACAAAAACTCAAGCCAAAGGAGCGCAAATGAAACCAACCGACGAAGAATTGGCCGCCGGCAGACAGTTTGGCGAGTCGCTCGTACGACTACTTCTTGCAGTCGATGAGGCCTCGGCGAAACGACGTGCCGATGGCCAAACGATGAACCCATCTCAGGTTTATGGCCGCACCGAGCAACCAAAACCGGAACCGGGGCTTGCGCAAAGTCGCCTAATTGTGACGCAGCGAGAGGCCGCAAAGCTCCTTAGCATCTCTCAACGCACATTATGGGCTCTGACCGCGCCCCGCGGACCAATTCCACCAGTTCGAATCGGTCGCTTGGTTCGCTATTCGATCGAAGACATCAAGGCGGCCGTCACGACACTGAAGTCACGGTCCAGGTGAATCGCCCTCAAATGAGACACGCCAAATGAAAATTGAATTCCGCAGACTGTCCGACATCAAGCCGTACGAGAAAAACCCGCGGCATAATGACAATGCTGTTGCGGCCGTCGCCGCCTCCCTGCAGGAGTTCGGTTTCCGCCAACCCATCGTGGTGGACGCCGATGGCGTCATTGTCTGCGGCCACACTCGCTGGAAAGCCGCACAGAGGCTCAAGCTGGAGCTCGTTCCTGTCCACGTCGCCACCGACCTTTCGCCGGCACAGATCAAGGCCTATCGGATTGCGGACAATAAGACGGCCGAAGGCTCCGACTGGGACTTCGAATTATTGCCGATCGAGCTGGCTGATTTGAAGGCGATGGACTTTGACCTACAGCTGATGGGTTTTGACAGCGATGAACTCAACCGGCTGCTGAATGCGGAGCCGGGCGGTGGCCTGACAGACCCCGATCAGATCCCCGAGCCGCCAAATGAGGCCACGACGCAGCCCGGAGATCTTTGGGTTCTCGGAAAGCACCGACTTTTGTGTGGCGACAGCAGCATGAGCTGCGACGTTGACCGTCTCCTCGATGGAGCGAAGATTCATCTCGTCAATACGGATCCCCCCTACAACGTTAAGGTCGAGCCACGTAGTAATAACGCGATCGCTGCCGGCCTCAGTTCGTTCGGTAACGCCACGCATCACCAGTCGCTAGATTTGAGTCTTCATCCAGAAAAGCAGCACCCTACGACCGCCAAGCTTCGGCCCAAAGACCGACCTTTGGTCAACGACTTTGTGTCGGATGCAGAGTTCGAACGTCTGCTGCGCGCGTGGTTCGGCAATATCGCCCGTGTGCTTGAACCAGGTCGGGCGTTCTACATCTGGGGTGGCTACGCAAATTGCGGCAACTACCCGCCGGTCCTGAAGGCGTGCGAGTTGTATTTCTCGCAGGCGGTAATTTGGGTCAAAGAGCATCCTGTACTGACGCGCAAGGACTTCATGGGCAACCACGAATGGTGCTTCTATGGTTGGCGCGAGGGTGCGGCCCATCAGTTCTTTGGACCTGCAAATGCCGTCGATGTCTGGTCGATCAAGAAGGTCAATCCACAGAGCATGATCCACTTGACGGAAAAGCCCGTCGAGCTGGCCGCGCGTGCGATGCAGTACTCGTCGCGCCCCGGCGAGAACGTCCTCGATCTTTTTGGCGGCAGCGGCTCAACGTTGATTGGGGCTGAGCAGTCGGGTCGCCAATCCTTCCTGATGGAGCTTGATCCGTTGTATTGCGACGTCATTGTGGATCGGTGGCAGAGATTTACCGGTCGTACGGCTGAAAGGGTCTCGCAAAGCGCCGAAGTTGCTGCGAGCGCGGCAGCTGTTGAATAGGAGAGGCTCGGACATGGCCAAAAGCGACGATACAAATACGCCGACGAGTCGAAGGACAGGACGGCCGCTGAAGCTTGCCGACGAGAGGACTCGCCAGTTGATCTACAAGATCCTGCCGCGGGCGGGTCGCGGGCGGACGCTGCGGCCAAGGCGCACGTGACTCACCAGACCATCAAGAATGAAGCCAAGCGAGACCCGACTTTTTTGCAGGGTCTAATGGACGCAGAAATCGATGGAAAACTCTCGCTGCTGATCACGGTGCGCGAGTCGGCAAAGGTTGGCAATTGGAAGGCTGCCGCGTGGATGCTCGAGCGGAAGTATTGGCGGGAGTACTCGAAGCGTAGCCATGCTCGAGTCACGGCAGGAGAAGTAGATGCCGTGTTGCGAAACCTAATGAACTACATCCTTGATGTCGTTCCCCAAAAATACCATCGCCGCATTGACGATCGCGTTCACGGGGTGCTCCGCCAACTGGAGGAGCCGAAATTCTAGCTCGCCCCGGGCTTCCAGTTTCGGCCGACCGAAATGGTCGAAAGCCGTCGGCGATCGGGGGCCCGACGTTTGCGTCGTGTGGCGAACGTTGGGAAATGGCAACCAAACGGCCATCCAGCGACACGAGGCCCCTGTGGGGCCTCGTGGGCGGCGACGTGGCCGGACCGGTCGTCAGGCGAGACTGAACTTTCCGCGCTCGGTCTTCTTGAAGCGAGCTTCCTTCCCCTTGGTGCCAATCTCGCGAAGGATGGCACTGTAGAGCGTCGCGTGCGGTGTTTTGCCGCCTGGGCTGGTCCAATATCCCTTGGCAGTCATCGCGTCGATCATTTCGCGCGTCGTCATGGGTTGCCTGGATTCCGCAAGCACCTTGGCTGCGGCGTCGATCGCCGACGTCTTGCGTTCCGGTTTCTTCTTCGCGGTCGGACCTCCGGTCGCCTTGCTCCGCGATTTGCGGCCGGCCGTCGCGACTTTCTTAACCTGCCTGGTTGCCTGTTTGCTCATGGTCGTGCTCCCCAGATTTGCGGTACGGTACGCACCGCGACCGCCGCAGTACGCATCGCACGACAGTTACCTCCGGGGCCGCGTCACATCCAGGGGCTGGCTGCAGGTTTAACTTTGGTTCCAGCCCGCAAATTCTCTTGACAGCCAAAAGCTCCGGGTGGCAGGCGTTCGATCAAGGGGAATTCCCCCGAATTGCGCAATCGGCTACGAAACTGGCGCCAGTTGCTAGGAAATGGGTCCGAGTTCGCGGTCGTGGGAAGCTACTTCCAAGGCCTAGCTCTCCCCTCTGGGCGTGGCGGAGGTGGCGTCGTTACCCAATCGCGGGGCCCGGGGAACAGCGAAGTCATCGGCCAAGGCACGCAGCGCCAACTGCGCCTCGCGTTACAGCGCCTGCCGCACGTCGTTCACCGGGCTCACGGCCGTCAGGGTATCGGCGACGCGACAGGTTACTGCCATGCCTAACTACCTCGTTTTCGACGAGCTCTCGGCACGTTGATTGTTGAGACGGCAATTTGGTACTCGACTTCCTCCTCAGATCGCCGACCGGGCCACCTTGCTCATGAGCGTTGAAAAACGAACCATTCCGGAGACTGCTGATGCTGGAGCGGAGACACACCGCCCGACCTGCAGTATCGCTCACGGTTATGCCGCCGCCAGCAGCCTCTGCGCCATTCGCATGCATCAAGACTGCATGACTGGGCTCCGCTTCTTTGCACTCGTCGGGCGGATGTTCCGGCTGGCAGGTGTGCGAACTCAGTTCCAGATGTGCGATCTCGCTCACCGAGGCGGCGAAGGACGAGCTGGCCTTCTGCTCCGCCGATTCCTGTTCACTGCAATTTGCGACGGACTTTGCAGGCCGACTTAGGCGTGGCTTGAATCGCAACCCGATTAGGCACAAATATTGCAAAGCCGGGGGACGCCGCCGCAAAACGGCATATTGCCATCGCGAGCCCATTGATCCAATCCCCGGTGGAGCGACCGTTTGGAGAACCAGCGCATGGGGACAACGAAAATGATGAGTACAAGGGGGGCCATGCACGAACGCCAGGTCACACGAATCGGCCTGCTGTTGCTGGTGGCCTGCGGGGTGTTCAGCGGATGTCAGCGCGCGGTCGATCCGCAATTTGTGTCCGCCGAGGCGCTGTCGCAGCTTGACCCTGAACTACAGGCGGCGGTGCAGAAAGAATTGCGAAAATGGTGCGGCACTCCGAATGATCCGAAATTGATCGGCGGAGACACGAAAGATTCGCAACTGCTCAAACACGGGGCCGAGGTGTACAGGCGAAACTGCCAGCAGTGCCACGGAGTCACCGGCGACGGCGCTGGGCTGGCCGCGGAATATCTCATGCCGCGGCCACGCGACTATCGGCGAGGTGTGTTCAAGTTCACGTCGACGCCCTACGGTTTCAAACCGCGGCGCGAGGATCTGCTGCGCACGATCGAAAATGGCGTCGTCGGCACGTCGATGCCCGCGTTTCGCCTAATGTCCAAGCGCGACCTCGACGCGGTGCTCGAATACGTGCTGGCCTTGACGCATCGAGGCGAATTGGAGCGGTTGCTCATCACGCAGGCGGACGCCGACGGCGAGCTCAACGATCAAGCAGTCGACGAACTGGTCCAAGGTATCGTCGAACGATGGAATAGCGCCCGAGATAACGTCGTTGAGCCCGCGTCGAAGATGCCGGGTGTGACGGCCGAATCGGTCGCCGCCGGGGCAGCAATCTTCCAGAAGCGGGAGTGTTTCAAGTGCCACGGCCGCGATGGACGCGGCGGACTGGCCGGTGGTATCGAGGTGGGCAGCGACGCCTGGGGGCGTAAGGATCCGGCAGCCGATCTGACCTCGGGCATGCTGCATGGGGGGCAGTCACCGCTGGACGTTTATCGCCGGATTTCGTCCGGCATCAACGGAACCCCGATGCCGGCCTTCAAGGACTCGTTTACGAAAGAACCGGACGCGATTTGGCAACTTGACGCACTACGTTCTGTCGCTGGCCAACCAGCGTCGCAACGGTGTGCAATTCACAAAGGGAGCCGAAACGGCAGCGGACGCGCAGACTGACGGGAAGCAAACCCCGCAGCAAGACCCCGCGGAGAACACGCCATGACCGATAGCGCCGACAAGAAGCAGCGTCTGGCGGAACTTCGCGCGCAAGTGGCCGAACTCGAAGCGGACTTGAGCGCGCCCGTCTCAGCGGCGCCGCAAGCGGAGTGGCAAGCGACGGGCTACTACACCGCCTATTACGCCACCACGGGCTTCATTCTGGGCGGCATGGCGGCGCATGAGCAGCTTGCTGGTCAACATCGTCGGCGCGCTGGCGTTCGGCAAGGAGCCGTTGGAGTTGATCCGCGTTTATCTGACGTTTCCGATGGGCGAACAGGCGCTGGACTTCAACGCCGTCAACAACGGATTGATCCTGGCGATCGGCTGTTGCTTGTACATCGGCACCGGAATGCTGTACGGCATCCTGTTTCAAATCGTGCTCACGCGATTCACGCCCGATTCGTCGCTGGCCGCGCGGTTCGTGGTGGTCAGTCTGCTGGCCCTCGGCGTGTGGCTGGTGAATTTTTACGGCATCCTGTCGTGGTTGCAGCCGCTGTTGTTCGGTGGCTCGTGGATCGTCGACCAAATTCCCTGGTGGGTCGCCGCGATTACCCATCTGGTGTTCGGCTGGACGATGCTCGTCGTCTATCCGCTGGGGCGCTACACGCCCTATCGCTTGCAAACGGAGAACCCATGATCGACGTACAAGCGGCGAAATCCGACGTTCCGCGCCACGGACAATTGGTCGACGAGCCGATCGTCGTCGCCTACTTCCTATGTGCGCTGGGATATCTGGCCTTGTCGATGGTGGCCGGGCTGCTGATGGCCTTGCAACTGGTGCATTGGAATCCGCTGAACGGCATGGAGTTGCTCTCGCCCGGCCGCTGGCGGATGGTGCACACCAACGTCATCGCCTACGGATTTCTGGCCAATGCGTTTCTGGGCGCGTTGCACTGGGCCGTCCCGCGGCTGATGCTCAAGCCGGTGCTCGACCGCCGCTTGTCCTGGTTCATCTTCGTTGCCTGGCAGGTCGTGGTGCTGGCCACGGCCGTGGGCATCGTGCTGGGGCCGACGCTGCAGGCGCACGTCGCGTCGCTGGGGAATCTACCCTTTTCGCTCGGCGCCAGGGCGTCGAATGGGGCGAAACGCCGGTCTGGATCGATCCGCTGGCGCTGGTCGGGTTGCTGCTGGTGGCGATCAACTTCATGGCGCCGATCGTGCGTACGCGCGGGCCGCTGTACGTCACGCTGTGGTACTTCATGGCCGCCTTCGTGTGGACGTTTCTGACCTACGCGATGGGCAACTTTCTGCCGCAATACTCGCTGACCGGCACCAGCGCCGGCGCCGTCGGCGGCCTGTTCATTCACGACCTGGTGGGGCTGTTCGTCACGCCGCTCGGCTGGGGGCTGATGTACTACTTCGTGCCGATCATGCTCAAAAAGCCGATCTGGAGCCACGGCCTGTCGCTGGTCGGCTTCTGGGGGCTGGCGTTCTTCTATCCGCTCAACGGCATCCACCATTTTCTGTACACGCCGATTCCGATGTTTCTGCAGTACGGGGCCATCATTTCCACGATCGCCGTCGAGATGGTGGTGACGACCGTGATCGTCAACTTCTTCGGCACGATCTGGGGCTCGGGCCGCGCAGCTGGTTACCAATCTGCCGATTCGCTGGTTCTATACCGGCATGGTCTTCTACGTCATCACCTGCCTGCAGTGCGCATTGCAAACCACGCTGACGTTTCAGGCGCTGATTCACTTCACCGATTGGGTCGTCGGCCATGCCCACCTGGTGATGTTCGGCGTGTTCAGCATGTGGCTGCTGGGCATCATGACCTATCTCTTTCCGCGGCTGTGGCATACCGAGTGGTACAGCCGTGAGTTGTGCGAGTGGCACTACTGGCTCTCGGCCGTCGGGCTGTTCGTGATGGCCTCCGACCTGATTCTGGCGGGCGTGTTCCAGGGCTACTACTGGGCGTCGCTCCAGCCGTGGGAAGTTTCGGTCGAGGGCTCGCAGCCGTTCTGGATTCTGCGCGTGTTTGCCGGGCTGGCGATGATGGTTGGCCAAGGCTGCTTCTTCTACAACCTGTACATGACGTGGCGCAAGCGGCAGCCCGCCGGCGTGTCGGCGCAGGCCGCGGATCAACGCAGGCCGCCCGAGTCGATTTCAACGCAAGCTTCAAATTAGGAGATCGCACCGCATGTTCGAAAGCAAATCGGGCGTTCTGCTGGTGGCCGGACTGGGCTTCTTCGCCTTCGCGTTTCTGTCGAATGCGCTGGTGCCGGCGCTCATGTATCGGAATCTGCCCGAGCCACGACCAGCAGAACTGGTCGAGAAGAACAGCAACCTGATGTATCAGTTCGAGAACCTGAGCCACCGCTATCCCGAGCAGTTCGCCAAGTACTTTGGTGAGCCATCGCAAGAGAAATGCGCCGAAGCGCTGGAACTGGGTCGGCGAATCTACACCAGCGAAGGCTGCTGGCATTGCCACAGCCAGTTCGTGCGTCCGGTCTCGCGCGAGGAGGACCGCTGGGGACCGGTCTCGCGAACCGAGGAGTATCAGAACGACTTGCAGCGGCCCGTGATGTTCGGCACGCGGCGCGTCGGGCCCGACTTGTCCCGCGAAGGCGGCCGCCGGGCCAACGACTGGCACGCCGTGCACTTCTTCCAGCCCAAGATGGTGTCGACCGATTCGCCGATGCCCGCGTATCCCTGGTTCTTCGACGGTGCGCCAGATCGGCCGAACAAGCGGGGGCTGGCGATCATCACGTACGTGCAATGGCTCGGCTCCTGGCTGGAATGCTATCCCTATTACGAGGCGTTCGAGCCGCTGCCGCAGCCGGCCGCTGACGCGTCGCCGCACCATGACGCCGAGCAGGCCGACGCCGGCCAGTAACCATGCGAGAGGTGGTAACATGAAGAACGACCAGCGACCCTTTCACACGCGTCGAATTGCGGTGCTGCTGATGGCGCTGGCCGTGCTGGTGCCGAGTCTGTACGGCTTTGGCACGAAATTCCTGGAGTTTATCGCGCTCTATCGGGGCGACGTCGACGGGGCGTTCGCCATCAGCCCGATTTTGAACTACCTGCTGGCCAGCCTGGGCTTTCTGTTGCTGTTCGCCTGGGCAGCGCTGGGCGGAATGTTTCGCGACATCGAACAGCCCAAATACACGATGCTCGAGAATGAAGCTTGGTTGGATCAAGGCGAAACAGGCGGCACTCGCCGCCCTTTCGACGCGCCGTTCGGCAGAGGCATGACCAGAGGTCACGGCCCCGGCGCACCTACTAGTCAACGATTCAGAGCCCACGATGAGCACGACTGAACCATCCTCCGCCCCGCCGCAGCCTGCCGACGATGCGTCCGCCGAAGTGGAGCATCAGTTTCATCATTACACGGGCAACCGCATTCCCTGGTACGTGCGGCTGCTGTGGATCCTGTTCTGGGTTTTCGCCGTCTATTACACGTTGACCTATTTGTTTCCCGCGCTGCGCATCGAGTTGACTCCGCCGCCATGACCGACCCCGCATCGCAAGCGACTCATCGCCATCCAAGCGTGCCGGCGAACCGCCTCGACGCGGCGTGCGACTATTGCCATTTGCCGGTTGCCGTCGAGCGCGGGGCCGATTTCGGGCCGGTCTATTGTTGTTTCGGCTGCCGGCTGGCCCGCGAGATCACGGGGCAAGGTGGAGCCGAGGGCGAGGCGCGTTGGACGCTGGTGCGCCTGGGGATGGCAATTTTCCTTTCGATCAACGTGATGATGTTCACGATGGCTCTCTGGACCCAGGATCTCTACGATGCCCGCGCAGTGGGAGCCGGACCGCTGGCGGCTTCGCTGGCCGATCTGTTTCGCTACCTGTGTTTGGTGCTCAGCTTGGGCGTGCTGTGGCTACTCGGATTGCCGCTCGTGGAGAATGCGTGGGCGTCGCGTTGCCGCGACGTGGCGGCGACCGATTTGTTGATCGTATTGGGCGTAGCCGCGACTTACGTCTATTCTGCTATCTCCGTGGTGCGCGGCGCCGGTCACGTTTATTTTGAAGTTGGCTGTGCTGTGCTGGTCGTGGTCACGATTGGCCGTTGGCTTGAAGCGAGCGGAAAGTTGCGGACCACAGCCGCACTTGACGCCTTGGAGAAGTTGCTGCCCCAGCGCGTGCAGGTGATTGACGCTGCGGGGCACGCGCAGGATGCGTCGATTGGCGAGATTGTGCGCGGCGACCGCCTGCGCGTGCTGGCCGGCGAACGAATTGCAGCCGACGGCCGCGTCGAACGTGGCTGTGCGAGCGTCTCCGAGCAACTATTGACCGGCGAAAGTCGGCCGGTGACGAAACGCAGCGGCGACCAGGTGCTGGGCGGTGGCTTGAACCTGGATGGAGAACTGGTCGTACGCGTCGCGGTGCCGGTCAACGAGGGTTCGCTGGCGCGGCTGATCGAGTTGGTCCGCGCCGCCCGCCTGAGCAAGGGCCGCTATCAGCGGCTGGCCGATCGCGTCTCGGGCTGGTTCTTGCGAGGCGTGCTCGTCGTTTGCTTGGGCACGTTCATGTTCCATTTTTGGCGCGGCGGGGTCGATGCCGGTCTGATGGCCGCCCTGGCTGTGCTGCTGATTGCGTGCCCCTGCGCGTTGGGGTTGGCCACGCCGATGGCCGTGTGGGCCGCGCTAGGCAACGCGGCCGGTCACGGTGTGCTGTTTCGGCACGGCGAGTCGCTCGAACGACTGGCGCACGTGCGTGCCGTACGATTCGATAAGACCGGAACGCTGACTACTGGAACGCCCCGAGTGGAGAGCTTCACTCTGATCGACGAAGCGGAACACGAGAAAGCTGTACGCCGCGCCTTGCGGCTAGCCGGCGCGTCCACGCACGTCTTTTCGCAAGCAATCGCGAGATATCTCCAAACGTCGGTTTCCCTAAGCGTTGACCACGCCGTGGGCGAAATCGTGGCAGCGGCTGGGCAAGGAATGGCGGCCCGCTTCGACGACGAAGTGCATGAATCGCGATTAGGAAGTCTTCACTGGTTGCAGGATTCGGGAATGAGCATTGCGCCCGAACTGCAACAGGCGGTCGCATTGGCCCGGCGCGACGGTAAGTCGCTGTCGGCGATCGGCTGGGCTGGTCGCGTTCGCGGTGTGTTCGTGTTCTCCGAGACGCTCCGCAGCGAAGCGCCGGCCGCACTGGCCCGCTGTGCCGCGCTGGGCTGCGACGTGGCCGTGCTTACTGGCGACGATCCGGGACGAGGCCGGATTCTGGCCGAGCAACTCGGCGTGACCGTGACGGCCGGGCTGATGCCGGAGGCAAAAGTGGCCGCTCTGGCGGAGGCGCGCCGCTCGCGTGGGCCGGTGGCCATGGTGGGTGATGGGGTCAACGATGCTCCGGCACTGGCGGCCAGCGATGTGGGAATCGCGCTGGGTTGCGGCGCCGATCTGTCGCGCGAGTCGGCGCTAGTCTGCCTGTTGGCCGACGACCTGGCCCAGGTGCCGTGGTCGATCGATCTTGCCCGGCGGAGCGTGCGTATTATTCGGCAGAATCTGTTTTGGGCATTCGGCTATAACACGCTGGGCATCGCGCTGGCCGCTGCTGGCTGGCTAAATCCTGCCTGGGCCGCCGCGGCGATGGTGGCGAGCAGCCTGATTGTCGTCGCCAATTCTTTGCGGCTGCAAGCCGACCGCGGATCGCTTGCTGAGCAGGGTTGCGTCGACAGCCAAGACGATGGGATTCCCCGAAGTCCGTCGCAGCGCGAGATCGAGATGGCATTGGCTCCGCCGAGCGCATTATGATTGAATTGCCGCTGGTTTTTCTGGGAGGCCTGTTGGGATCGGCGCACTGTGTTGGCATGTGCGGTGGTTTCACGCTGCTCATTGGTGCTCCGGCACAGCGATGGTCGACCAACCTGAGCCGCCAGATCGTGTATAGCTGCGGCCGAATCTTTACGTATTGTGCCTTCGGAGCCGCAGTGGGTTACGGCGGGCTGCGCCTGACGCAGCAGATGGGCGACCTGGTCAATGTGCAGGCCGCGATCGCCATCGTGGCAGGCGTTTTGCTCGTGGTGCAGGGACTGATCTCGACCGGAATCGTGCGCTATATGCGGCGCGTCGCTCGCTTTGCATTGACGCCTGGCGGAGCTGCCGCCAGCCAACTGGCGAGCGGTAGTGGTGTCGGCTGCCTCATGGGTGGAATGGCGGGCGCGTTCCTGCGGGACCGTCGCTGGAGCCATGTCTTTTTGGCCGGCGTGTTCACCGGCCTGCTGCCGTGCGGATTGGTCTATGCGTTCGTGGCGTTGGCCGCCAGCACAAGCGACATGATCGGAGGGATTGTCACGATGGCGGCTTTTGGAGTCGGGACGATGCCGCTGATGGTCTTGACCGGCAGTGGCTCGACGCTGTTCTCACTGGCCGGCCGACGCCGATTGCTTCATATCGCCGCGTGGTGCGTTCTACTGACCGGCGTGCTGTCGATCGCCCGGGGAGTCGGCTCGCTACAGTTTTCCGGCGGCGCCTGCGACACGTTGCCCCTTGTGCGCTTGACGCGATGGTCACCCAGCGGGGCCTCGAATCGTCAGGTATGCCAGTCCCACTAGCAACCCCAGGATATTCGCCACGACAATCAGCATGCCGACGCCCCACAAGGTTTGCTGCCCGTCGTCGAGGCTCTGTCGCGCTCCCGATCGGCCGAGCAGCTTCGTAGCAAAAACGGCACATACCCATGACCAATGCAGCATCAAGTGCAGCACGATGGCGAGACCGATGACCGTCACCAGGACGAATTGAAAGTTCGACCAGGCGTCATACCCGTAGCCCCACAGAGTCCATCCCGCAGATGCCGATGGCGCGGGGAAGACAAATCGCAAGACCGCCGCAGTGAATAGCAGCGAAACGACCAGTGCCAGCAGTGCCGCGTCCACGAAAAAATTCACAACGGTCTTGGAGAAGCGTGGCCCTGATTGGCGGCCGGCAATTCTCATCCCATCTGGCTGGTGCTCGCGCCCGGACGGGACGGGCGAGCGAGACAAACCCTCAGACGCTCTGGGCCCCTCGTTGACCGAGGAATCCGTCGTCTGACTTTTGGCTGGCAAGTTCTGCGCCATTGTTTCAAGGTTTCCAATGCTCACTTGGTCAAGGCGAACACGGCGGCTGCAACATAACCGTCCGACGCAACCCTTGTCGCATCAACCCAAGTAAGCGACCGGCGGACCCCATGGGTTTCGTTGCATCGCTCAAGCAGGCCGCAGGCGTTATTGCTTCGTCCAGCGGTTTGGAAGCAAGAGACGAAGTTCATCGCGGGATGGAGCGAGACCGAGTAGCGGAAGCCGCGTGAGAACGTCCCGCAGATAGGCGAAGGCATCCAGGCCGTGGCGGTGGCAACTGGCGATGAGACTAAAATGAATGGCGGCGGCCTGGGCGCCTCGTTCGCTGCCGCAAAAGAGCCAGTTCTTCCTGCCGATTGTCAGACCACGCAGTGCGCGTTCGGCTGCGCCATTGTCGATCGCCAGTGCGCCGTCGGTGGTGTATCGTACCAGCGCCTGCCAGTGATTGAGCAGGTAATCCATCGCCCCGCGGAGCGCTGCCTTGGGCAGGAGCTTGGGCTTTTCCGCTTCCAGCCAGGCGTGCAGCGTTGTCAGTACCGGCACCGAGCGCTGCTGGCGCACATCGACGATGCGATCTTCCAACTCCTCACGTGGCAAGTCGCGCCACTCGTCGGCGCAGTGCGCCTTGAGCTCACGCTCGACAGCGTACAGCTGCCCAATCCGGGCTAGCACCAATTCGGCACGCGGACGATCCGTAGCGCGGTCCTCAAAGAAGTTCCTCCGTCCATGCATCCAACAGCCGACCTCCAAGATCAACTGCCGCGGGTGATTGAATAAGTCGTCGTAAATCGGCGCTGCATCGGCTTGCAAGTAACCCCGAAAGTTCCGTAGGAAGTTCTTGGGCCCGTCTCGCCCATGACCACTGGTATAGTCAAACACGATCAACGGATGGCGCACATCCCCGACGTACGTGTGAAAGTAGCCTGTGCATTTCAACTTTCTCCGGGCGTCGCGAATCTTGACCGTGGTGTCGTCCGCGTTGACCACGTAGGACGCCAGCACCTCTGCGATCATCAGTTCGTAGAGCGGGAGGAACAGATCGGCGCACTGCATCGCCCAGCCGCAGGTAGTCTGGCGGGATAGCTCTACGCCATGGCGCGCCGAGATGCGCTGGAAGCGATTTAACGGAATGTGGTCGGCGTATTTGCTGGTCAGTACCTGTGCCAACAGCCCCGGTCCCGGTAGCCCCCCGGCAATCGGCTGTGGCGACTTGGAGGCAGTAACGACGTTCTGCTCAGCCAGCGTCAGGCCGCTTTCCGGCAGTAGCTGTCGGCGGGCATAGGTCAGCTGCACGTGCCGGATGACGTACAGGCAAGACGGTTCCCACTCCAGCTGCTCTGTCACTTCTCGGCCAATGACGACCAGATTCTCAACGCCGCCCAGTGCTTCTTTCTCGGGGTCGGTCAGATCATGCAGGACCTCGCGCCGCTGCAGTTGATCGGGTAGCCGCCGCCGGCCGTGGCTAGGTTGCTGTTTTGTTGAGGATGTCGCGGCAGGCGTCTCATCGGGAGAGTGGTCGCCAGCGGCCATTGGTGAGGCCTGTTCAGTCGCGACGGCCTGGTCTTCCGCTGCGGCGACGAGCAGGTCGAAGAGGGAAGTCTGCCGGGGATCGAGCTTCTCGCTCTTCTTGCCGTACAGCTTCCGCAAGAGCAGCGACAGGCGATGCTCCAGATCGCTGATGCGACCGTCTCGGCTCTGCAACTCAGCGAACAACTGCGCGACGAGCGACTTGAGCACCGCTGCGTCATCCGGCAGCGTCGTGGGATCGACTTGCAAAGCAGCCGGCGGAGAAGAAGTGGCATCCCTGCTCATAGTGCTGGATGAAACACCGACCGCTGCGGAAAGATTCGCCGGAATACGAACGTTTTCACTGCGTATTCACGCGGTTCGACGATACCGCTTTCGTCGGCGTCCGCTCGCCAAATCAAATCCGCCCAGCAAGCGGACCAGCTGAGCATAGGTGAGCTCCATGCCTTGCGCGTCGGCGGTCGTCAGCAGTTGGAACGTACCCCGCTCCAGACGCTTGTAGAAAATGCAAAAACCGTCTTGGTCCCAAAACAAGAGCTTCAGACGGTCGCGATTCCGGTTCACGAACAAGAACAAGTGACCGTCCATGGGATCTTGCTCAAAGATCTCCCGTGTGCGACCCAATAAGCGATCGAAGCTGTAGTGCATGTCGGTGGGGGTTGTGCACAAGAAGATCCGTACGTCGGAATAGTTGGTCATGACTGGGACGTTTTCCAGGGACGCATCGTGCCCACGACACGGATGACTTCCACGAGCACCAACTCTCCTACGCCCAAGGGCAGTCGTACGACGCCTCCATTCGGCATTTCGATTTCGACCGGAGACGCTTTGAGGGTGATCGGCACGAAGGCCACGTTGCCCGACTCGATCTTTTCTCGATCGACGTGTTCTCCGGCTATCGACTCCGGGATGCCTTGGCAAAGTCGTTCGGCCCAGCGGTAGTACGTGGACTTAGAAATGCCTTCTTGAACACAGAAGTCGTCGATGCTCAAACCACTTGCTTTCTGGTTCTCCAACCGCTGCTGCCATTCCAAGTAATCATCCAGGTCGCTGGCAGGCCGTCCCATCGCGCGTCTCCCAAAGAGTGTCGCTCCCGGCACTCAATCTACGCGACCTGACAAGTGCGGGATCCGGCGGACGCTTACCAACCCAACCGTTTTCTCGGACTCCAAGAAAAGGACCCATTGATGACGCTTGCGGCCGGAATACAGCTTCTGTGCCGAACGACTCAATATCTCGGGCGACTGAACGAATAACTGATTGAGATTTCAAGGGGAAACCACGGCCGAGATCCAACACATGTTCACCTTCTTGCTCTGGTGCTTGTTGTTTGTGTTCTGTTGGCCGCTGGCGATTCTGGCGCTATTTCTCTACCCGCTGGTGTGGCTGGTGTTCTTGCCATTCCGCCTGATCGGCCTGACCTTCGATGCCGTCTTCGAGACGCTGCACGAGGTGTTGGCGCTGCCGGCCCGCATCGCCCGGCGGTTGGCGTGACGCGCATCTCGTCGCTTCGCGCTTGGCAAGCGAATGCGCTATCCCAAAAGTGAACGGATTCTCGAAAGAAAATGGACCCGTTTTTGACGCGGCGGACTCGCGTCGGGAACTCATGTGTTTGATGACACGGTCAGGATCATTCATCGGAGCCACAGAATTCGCCCCGCCGCTGGCTTTCATGAATTCAAAACGATTTCTTGGTGTGGGCAAGTCCTGCCGTACTTTTACTTCTTTGCCGCCGCGGCTTTTTTTGCCTGCCGCTTGGCTTTCTTTTGGGCCTTCGAGTTCTCGTCGACGCCAGCCGGAACGGTCTTTCCACCGGCCGGATTGAGGTCGTCCAGGACGGCTTGCAACCGCTTCCGCGCCGCCTGTGCCGCGGCATCCGTCGTGTCGGCAGCCAAGAGAGCTTCAACGAACGGCGCGTCTTTCATGGAAAACAACTCCCTTTTTTCGTTCAGTTTCCAACTGTCATCGCGCACATACCAACCTGCGCCAAGCTGCACGAAGATCCATTCTCGCGGGCTGCCGGCCTCGCCACGCAATTGCGGCGCGAAACTGCGGCCGTCGAACTTCACACGGGCGGGCAGTTTTGCGCCGGCCAACTCGGCGAACGTGGGCAGCAAGTTGCTAAAGTCGATCAGGTCATCGCGGACGCCGCCCGGCGGCAAGGTGCCTTTCCAATTGGCGATCAAAGGCACCCGCGAGCCGCCTTCCAGAAGCTGGCCTTTGCGTCCGTTGACCGGCCGACCACCTATCTTGCCAACGTCGAGCTGTGGATCGTGCTGCGGCTGATAGCCAACCGGCGAAGTGCCGTTGTCAGACGAAAACAGAATTAGCGTTTTCTCGCGCAAGCCCAACTTATCGAGCTCCGCGACCAGCTTGCCGACTGTCTTATCGAGGTACTTGATGTTATCGTCGTAACGCTGTCGCGAATCGGCGTCGGGCTTCGAGTCAGGCGTTTGAAGAATTGGCCCGTGAATCAGATGTTCTGCCAGGTAGAAATAGAACGGCTGATCTTGATGCCGCCGAATAAATTCGATGGCAAAATCCGAACCGTGATCAGGATAGTAAATCTCTTTATCGAACGAGACTTCTTTCCCATTTTTCGTGTAGGTCTGTTTCCAGTACCAGCCGGCAGCCGTCGGGTCGGTTATGTATTCGTCGAAGCCCCAGTCGCCTGGCGAATCGGACATCTGACGCCACTTGCCTGCCATAGCGGTTGCATAACCGGCTTGCTTCAAGATCTTCGGCAGCGAAGGCTGGTCCCGGAAAGAAGCATTTTTGGCGGTCTGGTTCGTCAATCCGCCCGTGCGAAAGCCATAGCGGCCGGTCATGATGACGCACCGCGACGGGCCGCACAGTGGCGTCGATTAGCAGCGATCAAATCGCGTCCCCGCCTTGGCAAGCGCATCGATGTTTGGCGTGAACGACTTGGCCCGGTCCGAACCATAGCAGCCGAAGCTGTCGATGCCACAATCGTCAGCGAAGATGAACAAGATGTTCGGACGCTCCGGCGCGGCGGCCTCCACGTGAAAGCAGCGACCGGCCAACGCCAGTCCACAAATCAACCCGCCGAGGAACGGATTCGTTTTCACGGTCAAATCTCCTGGAATGTGCCGAGATGTCACGCGTCACGCAAGGACATGCCGCGTGAATCCTTTGGTTCGCTCAATGCGCCGTTCGACAGAAGAATTGTCGGTGCCGTCGCGGGTGACAAATTCCTCAACGACAGCCCGTAGTGCGTTGGGCGACAATTGCCGATGAGGGATGCGCATCGAGCTTTAGTCCATCGCCCAGCAGGCCTTTCGTGTTCCGTCTCAATTTGGTCGGGTCTTATCCTGTTTTCCTTTCGCTGACTGGTCCTGTTTTTTCGCCTTCTGTTTCTTGCTCTTTTCCTTATCCTTCTTGCCGCCTTTGTCGCCCATTGGGTCATCCATTCTTTTGGGAGATGTCGTTCGAGTCAGTCAGCGTTCTCGACCAGCATTGTCGCCGTCCCATTCCGCCATGTCCAATCACGCCATGCATTTTCTCGGACGTCCCAAAATAGGACCCATTGATGAGACCACCGGCGCGTGCCGATTTGGATTCACAGTGGCATCGGATGGCGGTAGACTGCAGCATGGGCCTCGTGATTGTCGACCAAAGACACGACATGCAGTACCGCCGACCGTTTTCAGGCTCGGAGGCGCCAGCCATCAAACGGGTGAGGTCATACCATGAGCCGCGTGTTCTTTCTGACTCTGTTTTGCCTCGGTTCCATGATCGCCGCGGTCCAAGCCGATGATCCGGCTCAGGTCAGCGATACTGCGGTTCGAGACGCCGTATCACGCAGCCTTCCCTTCCTGGAAAAAGAGGGAGTGACCTGGATGAAGGATCGCGGCTGCATGTCGTGCCATCATGTGCCGTTACTGCTGTGGTCGCATCGATCGGCTCAGGCGCAAGGCTTCTCGGTCGATGCCCAGAAGTTGGCGGAGTGGGACGAGTGGATTCGGAAGGATTCGCTGTCAAATCGCCGTCAGTTCTGGTTGCGGAATTACGACCTCGGCAGACCCGAAGCCGCGAAGCTGCCGCAGGCCGTGAAGGACAAGCTCAAGCCGTTGATCGCACGCCCATTCCAAACTGAAGCTGAGTACCTAGCTGAGCTGACGCCGTTGCTGACTGAAGACGAAATGAAGTCGCATCGGGCGACCGTGCTGAAGATTTCCGAGCGGACACTCGACATGGACGATCGTGTTGGAGGCGGCCTCGAGGCCCTGAGCCCCTTGCTGATCGCAAGTCAAGGGACTGCGAGTGTTCTGGCTCAACCTGAATTTCGCGACGGTGTGATCGACCTGATGAGCCAGATTCAGTTGGCGGACGGCTCGTGGACGCCGGGCGTTCAGTTAACCGGAATGCTCTGGACGCTTCCGACGGCGAATCAAGCGACCACGATGTGGACGACGCTCGCACTTGCCTCTTACGACACACTGGATCCGAAGCGATCTGCGTCGATTGAGAAAGCCCTTGCTTATCTACGGCAACAGACGCCGAATCCCGATAATCGCGAATGGTTGGCGATGCGGATATTGTTTGAGCGTCGGTTCGGGTCGGACGAGGAAGTCGCGAAACTGCGTCAGCAATTGCTCGATGCTCGGAACGGCGACGGCGCGTGGGGGTGGGAAAAAGGCGTACCAAGCGATGCCCTCACGACCGGCCTGGCGATCTACGTTCTGGCGAAGGTCCGAGCCGGCGATGACTCGTCCGTCTTTCGAGACGCTCGCAAATGGCTGCTCGCGTCGCAGCAATCCGACGGTTCCTGGCTGACTCCGGCCAAGAACTTCACGAGACCTACCGATCCCAAACAAATGAAAGTTCGCGACGAAATCTACCACTACTGGGGCACCGCCTGGGCCACGATCGGGTTGCTGGAAACGCTTGGAAAGTCAGGCTCTTGAATCGGCGTGAAGCCCGATCGGGTGCGGACAAGTGACCCACAGTCATTGTTTCAAGGCGCGTGATGTCCGATGTCACTCCCCTCCCGTGGCTACGATTCGGGGATCAAGTTAAACGTTTAACGAGACTCCGAGAAATCGACCGATTTTCGGGATACTAGCCGGTGCAGACTCGGCGATACTGGGCGTGTCTGTCGCATCGTCCAAGCGTGTCGGGGCCGATCGGCTTGCAGTACAATGGGCTTGGCGCCGTATCAGGACCGGCCGAATCTCATCGTTGTGCAAAAACCAAATGAAGCAGAAGCAGTTGATCCCCGTTCTTATCTCGCTACTTTTCGTCGTAGCGGTGCGCGCCGAAGATTGGCCGCAATGGCGGGGACCGAACCGCGACGGTGCCTGGACCGAGCAAGGCGTGCTAAAAGCATTCCCGCCGAGCGGACTGAAGTTCCGCTGGCGGATGCCGGTCGGACTGGGATTGTCGAGTCCGATCGTCGCGAAGGGCCGAGTTTTCCTGACCGATGTGCAGTTATCCCAGCCGATCAGCAAAGAACGGGTGCTATGTTTCGAGGCCGACAGTGGCAAACCACTTTGGACTTATCTCAATGATGCGGAGTATCCCGAAGCAAACCCTGGTGAATTTATTCAGGGGCCGATTCCCACGCCCATCTGCCATCAGGAGAAGGTCTATACGATCGGGAAAACGGACCTTCTTTGCCTCGACGCGACCAATGGGAAACTCCTGTGGAAGACGGCGCTCGACAAAGAGTACCAGGTAAAAGAGTTCCGGACGTATGCGTCGCCGCTGATCGAAGGCGACCTGCTGATCATCTACGAAGGCCGATGCATCGACGACCCGACCGCTTGTGTGATTGCGATCAACAAGGATTCCGGAAAGACCGCTTGGCGCGCCGTAACGGACTATGCGGCGATGAGTTCCCCAATCGTCGTCAGCGCCGGCGGCAAGCGACAGCTGATTGTCTGGTCTCAGCAGGCCGTGACGTCCGTCGACGTGGCAACGGGAGAAGTCTGCTGGCGCGAGGTGACGCGACCCGTTAATCAGAGTTCGGCTGTTTCCACTCCGGTCACGCAGGGGAACAGGCTGCTGATCGGGGCCTTGATGATGGAACTCGATTCGACAAAGCCGGCCGCCGTCGTGCTTTGGCCGGTGGCGAAATCACCGGCTCGCCGCAATTTCAGCAATACCTCGACGCCGCTTCTTCGAGGCGACCATGTATTTTCTGCCCGGACGTCGGGACACTTCGTGTGTGTGGAGGCGGCCACTGGAAATGAACTGTGGCGCACGGACGAAGTTACGGACCTCGTCAGCGGCGCCTGCATCCATCTGACCATGAATGGGGATAATACGTTTCTCTACACGGACCGAGGGGAACTGATTCTCGCGCGGCTGAGTGGCGAAGGATATCACGAGATCAGCCGCACGACCCTAATTGAACCGACTTTTTCGTATGAGGGGAGAAAGTTCGTCTGGGCTCCGCCAGCCTATGCGAACCGGTGCGTCTTCGCTCGGAGTGACAAAGAACTGGTTTGCGCATCTTTAGCGGAGTGATCGGTTTAAGCCCTCACGCTTTTCCGACTCTCGAAAAACCACCCTATTCCGGCACCGCTTGCGCCTCCCGAAAAGCCATGCCTTTGACGGGACCGCGTCCCGGAAAACCGATTTGGCGAGGCAACTAACCTGCTTCCTTGCATTGCACTGGGTTTTGAGTCGAGTGTGGTCGGAGACACCTGAGCTGCACTTTAGTCCGGTTGCCATGGCGCTCCGCACGAACCAAATGAGCAAAAATGTTTGACGGTGCCCGCCCTGCCATATTGGCATACGAGAATGGCGCCAGTTTGCATGAAATGGGTCCGAACTCGCACGGTACGAGCACCTGCTTGTCTAAGAAATCCCCGAGGGCCAGACCTTCATCCAGCCCTCGCGGCTTCATCACAACACATTCATCACCCGGTCCGTTAGGCCCTTGTCGCCCAACACGATGTTGAGCTTCGAGTTGGCGGCGACCTTTTCCAGGACCTCCAGCTCGCGCAGACGCATCAGGGTCGGGTTGTCGGCCAACAGCTTGGCGGTGTTGGCCTGGCTGCGCATGGCGGCCGTTTCCTCGCGGCGAGCGATGAGGTTGGCCTCGGCGGCCTTCTTGGCCTCCGTGACCTTGTTCATCAGGTCCTTCATCTCGCCCGGCAGGATGATGTCGCGGATACCCACGGCAATCAGCTCCACGCCCAAGGTCTTGGCACGCGCACGCACCATGTCGGCCAGCTCGCTCGCCACGCCGTCCTTCTCCATCAGGAACGTGTCGAGCTCGCGGGCACCCACCACGGCACGCAGCGCCAACTGCGCCTCGCGGTACAGCGCCTGCCGCACGTCGTCCACCGTGCTCACCGCCGTCCGGGCATCGGCGACGCGATACGTGACGACTGCGTTCATACGCAGCGTCGCCAACAACCGAGGAGGGCGCACAGACCTCAAGTGTCGTCAAAAGCGCAACGCCGGTTCCCAAATAGTCTCGTCGATGGACATGTTATGCCGGATGCGCCGCCATCAGGGGCTGCTTTGGGCTGTCGTGAGGTAGCCTTGTCGATAGACGCGAGTTGTATCCTTTCCAGGAGTACCGATGCTGACTCAATTGATCTACGTGAGCCGTGCGGTCACGCCATTTACGCGCGAGCAATTGCTCGACTTGCTCCAGTTGTCCCGGACGAATAATGGCGCGTCTGGTATTACGGGCATGCTCGTCTACCATCATGCATCGTTCATGCAGGCGATTGAAGGCGAGGAAGCCCCCGTCCTTCAATTGTTCGAAAAAATCAAACGCGATTCACGCCATACGGACGTTGCAATGGTGAGCACGGGCCAAATTCGTCGTCGGAGTTTTGGCGGCTGGACAATGGGCTTTTTCAACGCAGACGAATCCTCCTCGACGGAACTGCCCGGCTTTGACGATTTCTTCGGAGAGAGCTTTTCACAACACTTGTTCGCCAGCGTGCCATCGCTGTCAAGAAAACTGTTGCTGTCATTCCGCAGGGGTCAATGGCGACAGAAGGTTGAAGAAGAAGCGGCCGTTCCGTCTTGAGCGTTCGAGGGCCATATCGCCAGTCAGCGAGTGACGCGAGACTTCGGCAGTAATCCAAGAGGCTGCACCCATGGAAGGCAAAATACTCCTGACGGGAGCAACCGGCTACGTGGGAGGAAGACTCCTCCAACTCCTGTCCGCGCGATCGTTTCCGGTCCGGTGCCTCGCGCGACGACCTGAGTTCCTTTCCGATCAAATCACGGCTAATATTGATGTCGTGCGCGCGACCTTCTGCAGCGCGACTCATTGCCAGGGGCGTTTGAGGGCATCGACTCGGCATACTACCTGGTCCACTCCATGGGATCAGACGGCGACTTTGAGGAAATGGACCGCCTGGCTGCGCGGAACTTTGCGCAGGCTGCTGCTGATGCCGGTGTGCGACGCATCATCTATCTCGGTGGGTTGGGCGACGAGCAGGATCGATTATCTGCCCATCTTCGCAGTCGCCACGAAGTCGGCAATGTGCTTCGTTCGACCGGTGTGCAGGTGATCGAATTCCGAGCATCGATCGTCTTGGGGGCCGGGAGCCTTTCGTTCGAGATGATTCGCGCACTGGTCGAAAAGCTGCCCGTTATGATTACGCCCAAGTGGGTTACCGTTCCTGCACAGCCGATTGCCATAAATGATCTGCTCGCCTATCTGGTCACTGCGCGGACTGACCGCAAGCGAATCACGCATCTACGAAATCGGCGGGGCTGATCAGGTTTCCTATGGCGGGTTGATGCGCGAGTACGCGCGGCAGCGAGGCCTTCGCCGGCTGCAGATCTCGGTGCCGGTGCTGACCCCGTGGCTTTCAAGCTTGTGGTTGGGCTTTGTCACACCGCTTTACGTTCGGATCGGTCGAAAACTGATCGAAAGTGTCCGGCATGCGACGATTGTCCGCGACCAGTCTGCTCTCGTTGATTTTAAGATTCGGCCAGTTGGCTATCGCGAGGCTATTGCGGCCGCGCTGCGAAACGAGAATAAAGAAATCGCTGAAACTCGCGGTCCCGCCGTGATCTCCGCTTCCGAGGCACGGTCAAACGGAGGAGCCGCGCGAACGTCGGCGACCCCCGCGCCCGTCCTTCGACCCTAGGATTCATCCAGGACGAGCCGCCGTGCGCCGCTGGAACTGGCCGAATCAACCTCGCTTCAATCTCCTTTCTGATTTCGTTCAAAGACGCCGGCGGGAGTCGAACCCGCTGTGAACTGCTTTGCAGGCAGTTGCCATGCCGTCTGGCTTCAGCGTCACTTATTGGTCGATTCCTTCTCAAGAAAGGACTCGGCTTCAGCAAGAAACAACTCCCAACCTCCCTCCGGGCATCCCGCTTCCTGCCACAGGTCACGAGCAAGTTGCGAAGCACGGTCCTTAATCGCTATGGCGTCCAGCTCTGCGTTCGTGAGTTGCTCACCCCGACCACCTTCGTTGATGAACGGACTCGTCGAAAGGCTGGAGGGAGTTCCTCCGAGCTTAACGTACCCCCGATACTCGTTGGCAAGAATCTGGTGCGCGCTCTTGTATCGCATCGCCAAATGGCAAATTGTCGTGTAGAACATCCACTCAAAACGAGGTTCACTCCCAACCTCCGTGAGGTATGTTGCAAATCGTCGAGTCTGCTCCGCGTTCGGTTGGTGTGCGAAGCGTGTGTACAAAAAGACGTCGATCATTTCCCTGTTCGAGAACGAGTAGTCGCGGCCAGGCAGGGCCCAACAACTTGCCGTTGCTTTCAGCGACCTCGTGTACTCCTTCTTTTCCGCAAGGATCCAGTTGGTCAAGCGCTTATTGAGAAAATGTCTGACGTATGCGTTGCATGCCTTGATGTAGTTGCCGGGCTCCTCCTCCATGTATAGGCGACGAAAGATCAAAACGAATGATCGGATCAAATCGACGGATATTGATTCCACGCGTTCACCGCCCGGTCCCGTGCAGTATCGAGGAACGTTGGAATACATCGGACTCCGCACTAGTTCTTCGACATCTCGCACAAACAGGGCAAGTGCGTCTGTTTCATGTGCAGTCAACCTGATGTGTTCAAGTGGGTTATCTGGGAGTGGAGAGTTGTCAGACAGCGCCAGTTCAATGTCGTGAGGCCGGTAGTGCGACGGAAACGCGACGGCAGTATCGTCCCCCGTCTCAATTCGAACAATCTGCGTCACCGTTATCGGCTGCCCGGCCTCATCTTCAAAATAGTCTTCGACAGAGGTGATCCGCGGAAACTCGCCCGGTAGCAGCCCGTTCCAACGCGACTCAGAATCCTCACTTTCGGTAAACAGGTCGCGATAACGAACAATCTCGCGGCCACGATCACGTTCCACGCATAGCTCGACCAAGTGCTTCTGACGGGCAGGAAGCGTACTTGTGTCAAGCACGAGATAGCGGTCAAAGAACTCCTTCTGGTCGCGGTGGAAACCGCGCACCTTCCAAATCACATGCATGACATGGCACCTCCCACTACTTTATTCGAGGGACGCGGCGTTGTGCGCCCATCCTATCCCTTCTTGTTCCTCAACACGAAGTATCCAGTGTCCTCGCCAGGAATTGAACCTGGTCCTCGACCTTCGCAGGGTCGGATGCGAATCCGGCACACCCCGAGGACAAATACGCGGTGATCAGGCCTCACCGCGCTCGTTTTCGTCGGACACATACCGCCCGGGCTCTGCGTGCCTGACGGCATCCTTCGGCAGTTCGTTGCCGTAGATGACCGACAGGACGGCCGGGAGGTAAATGTTCAGCATCGACATGGTCGTACCAATCAGCCGCTGAATCGTCTGCTCGTCGAGATCGTCGTCGGGCAGAATCTGGGCCGCCTGAAACCGCAGCTCGCCCTCGTCACAATCCAACTCGAACTTGCCGACCTTCAGACCGCAGTTGATCCGCGCCACGGCCTCTGCGATCGCGGGGCGCGAGCCTGGCGGAACGCGAACCGGCGAATGACCGAAGACCTGGAACAAGCTGTCATCAGCGTCAATCCGAGCGAAGATCCGGTACGTGCCGACCTCGCCCCGAAAGTCGGTGCAGATCGACAGGTCCTCGCTGCGCGACCAAAAGCCGACGTTCTGACTGGTCAGGTGTTCGCATAGTTTGTCATAGGCTGCGTTCATGGTAAGCCTCCCTTCGCTGCGATCCGCCGAATTGTTCGAATGAACGACTGCGCACACGACGGCTTCTGCCGACGGTGTCTTTGCTGTCATCCCACCGGCCCCAGGCTGGCCAAACAGAGCTCGTCTCAGTGCTGTCAGGATTGTTCGCAACATGATCATTCAGTCTGTCGCCTTCTCAGTGCCTCGCCGAGGAATCGAACCAGCAACCGAGCACGGCAGATGGGCATCTGCCGAGCGCAGGGCGGTAGTCTTCAGTGCCTCGCTCAGGAATCGAACCTGATCTTGCAGTTTCGAACACTGCCGTGCTTATCCGGCACACCCGCAAGGCGCTTTGCTTTTCCAATACCCCGACCTGGATTCGAACCAGGGCCCGGACCTTCGGAGGGTCCGATGCAAATCCGCTACACCATCGGGATTCAAACGCACGGAAGAGCCGACGACTGGATTCGCACCAGCATCAACCTGTTTACAAGACAGGCGCCTTTCTCAGTCGAGCCACGTCGGCAAGCACGAGCGCGAGGAGTCGAACCCCGTCCGTCAGCTTTGGAGACTGACTGCTCTCCCAGGAGCACACTCGTGTAAGGCCCGCAGGAACAAGTCCTGCGGGCGACTCGGTTACTTCTCCAGCGGGACGTTCCAGTACGTCTCGCTGATAAACTTCGACCAGCTTTCGATCCGCACGCTGTCGCGGGCGTAGATCGGCTTCCAGGTCGGTCGGACCGGCACCTTGCGAAGCCGCATGCCGGCCTGGTGCGGCGTGCGGTCGGCCTTGCGCTTGTTGCAGCCGATGCACGCCAACACGCAGTTCTCCCAGGTCGAGGTGCCACCCTGCGACCGCGGAGTCACGTGGTCGATCGTCAACTCATCCCCGCCCGGCTGGCAGCCGCAATACTGGCAGGCCCAATGGTCCCGCTTGAAAATGTTGCGACGGCTGAAGCTGACGGCGGCCGTCGGCAGCCGGTCGTACTCGGCCAGCACGATCACCTCGGGCACGCGCAGCCGGAGCCGCACGGCCTGGATGAACCGCTCGCCTTCGTCCGGGCGCAGCTCCGACCAATCGGCCCAGGTGTAGAGCCGGTAGTCAGCCGGATCGACCACGCGAGCCGACTCGTTCCACAACAGCACCAGCGCCCGAGCCACCGTGGCCACGTTCACCGGCTGCCAGTTGCGGTTGAGCACCAGCGTCGGATATTCAAGTACCTTTGCGACCATCATCCACTTCCTTTCAGGGTGTCCGAGCGGAGTTGAACCGCCACTTTCTGGTTCACAGCCAGACGTGCAGAAACCGCTACACCACGGACGCCATGTATGTCACAATTAGACGCAGCTCATGAGTTCAATGTTCGTGCTGCCGTAAAGTCGACTTCCGCTTTCAAGGCTGCGACCATGAATGACTACCGAATCCAACGGCCGCCCGACAAATCGGAGATCACTTGGAAGGTGATCTATCCGATGGGCGAGGGGGTGGATTTTTACGAGGACTTGGCGACATTCGAATCAACTGTATCGGGCGCGACGAAAGGACAGCGCGCTGTCTTCGCGTACCGATGGTATGTAATTGAAGTTGAAAACGGTGGACATCATCAATTTTTCTGGAACAGCACCGGTATGCTTTGGGAAGATGCACTAGACGGCTTCCGCACGCTCCACGAGTCAGCGTTTGAGGACGTCTTGCGAGCGGCTTCAAGTCTCTTCCCAAATCGACAGCCCTCAAAGGTTCGTCAGACGCGGCAGCGACAGCTGGAAGACATCAATAAGGCATCCCTTAGCGAAATGGACGACCGGCTCTATAACGTGCTCGAATCGCATGATCTCGAAACAATTCTTGAAAACTACATCAACTCCCATCCCGAAGAGTTCTTTTTCGACCCTTAGTCGCCAGCGACTTTGTCTTCACTAACCACCAACCACTAGCCACCAACCACTTCCTTCAATGCCCCGACCAGGATTCGAACCCGGAATGCCTTGTTAGAAGCAAGGAGTGATCATCCGTTTCACCATCGAGGCGTGTGCCTGCTATGGATTTTCAGTTGCCGGCGGCTGCTCCAAATTGAGTTTGACGGTCATACAAACGCACAGGTCCGATGCATCGGTCGGCTCGTCCGCAACCTGCGAACGCAGCGAGTCTTCCAATCCTCGAACGATCGGTTCAATTGCACGGACTGCGTCACTCAGGCCTAATCGCTCTTGCTTGCACTGCAATGTCACGTGGTCAATTGATCCCTGAATGGTTAAGCCGACCGGATTCCGAACCGGAAACGATCCTGATCGGACTTTTCCCGAGACCATTACACAGGCCTTCACGATGCCCTGTTGTGGGTCAATTACCGAGAGCCAGTCGAGCACGCCGTATGCAGGCCAGTCGTTCTCCGCGAATATGGTGAGATCCTTTCTCAGATGCTGAATGATGTTGCGTAGTTCAGTGACTAAGGCGGTCTTGCGCCGAAAGAGATTGTATGGAGGCGACTTGGATCGTTTTGCATTCGGAAGCTGTTCTAAGAGTTCGCGGAGTCGATGAATCGAATCGACGATCGACCATGCATCGATAAACGGGGCGGCGAACGTCGCCGGCAAGTCCGACTGAGACTTGTCGTTCTCGAATTGACTGGCAATTCGAAACAGTGAGTCACAAAGTCGCACGTATGCCAGATCGATCATCTCAACTGAATAACGTATTCCATCGATGAACATCGCTTGTCGGCGGTCGAGAGCAGCCGGAATTCGTCGCAGCGGTGAGTCAGGTGCAAGCATGTGAGTCTCCATATCGTATTGATGATCGAATTCAGCGCACTTTCATTGATTCACAATCGGCACGCGAAATCCATGTTATTCCACGAGCGGAAGGCAAGGGATTCGAACCCTCATCCCGACGAGCGAGAACCGCCTTAGCAGAGCGGCCCGGCCAACCGTATCCGGCTACCTTCCAATTCAGTGGACTCACCGGGAATCGAACCCGGATCTTCAGACTGCCAGCCTGATGTCTTCCCTTTGGACCATGAGCCCGTTCATATTCAGTGGACCGCCGGGGAGTCGAACCCCGATCTCCTGGTTGCAAGCCAGGCGTCTTTCCGTTGGACGAGCAGCCCATATTCACTTCCGCCTTGCTCGGGCCACGCCCGTGGCCGTGCTCAGTTAGAGGTCCGTCCGGGATTTGAACCCGGCCTTCCTCCTTACCGAGGAGGTGTGCCGCCGAAAACACCTACAGACCAATTCGCAAAGTGATCCCGGATGGAGTTGAACCATCTCTTTCCTGGGTGTCATCCAGGCGTCTTTGCCGTTGGACCACGGGATCAGTTCAGTGACCGAGGTGAGAGTCGAACTCACAAAGTCACGAGGCTCTCGACCTCGTCGCTTTACCAGTTTGCGTACCCGGCCGTAAGTTGCAAGTGCAGGTTCGGGTGTCGCACCCGACGGGCCGAGCTTATGAGGCCCGGCTGAGCACTGGCTCGCCTGCGTCGAATTGAGTGACCAAGGGGAGACTCGAACTCCCACGCCATGAAGGCACGACGTTCTGAGCGTCGCGTGTCTGCCAGTTACACCACTTGGCCATGAGTGACCCGTGCGGGAATCGAACCCGCCTTTCCAGCTTGAGAGGCTGGTGTCCTGAACCGATAGACGAACGGGCCTTAAGTGGGTTGTGAAGGAATTGAACCTCTCGTCATCCACCTCGCTTGTTTTGTGACGACGGCTTTACAGGCCGCCACGAGGAGCACAACCCGATCAGTGGCACAGGCGGGAGTCGAACCCGCAGACACGAAGGTTTGAGCTTCGCCGCTTTGCCAGTTTGCGTACCGTGCCGTCAAGCGTCCTCGACGGGATTTGAACCCGTGATCTCCTGCGTGACAGGCAGGCGAGCACTCCAGGCTGCTCCACGAGGACGAGTAGTTTTCAAAAGTGGCTCAGGTGGGACTCGAACCCACAGCATCTCTGGTTCTAAGCCAAAGTGGTCTGCCAGTTGCCTACCGAGCCGCGTTGTCAGTGCCCAGGGCCGGAGTCGAACCGGCAACCGCGCGGGTTTAAGCCGAGCCGCTCTGCCAGTTGGCGTACCTGGGCATCAAGTAGTCCCGGATGGAGTTGAACCATCGTTGCCTGGATGTAAGCCAGAAGTCGTTGCCGTTGGACCACGGGACCGTGTTTTGTGTTGAGTGGACTCACCGGGAGTCGCACCCGAATCTCCAGCGTGCGGAGCTGGCGTCTTCCTGTTGGACGATGAGCCCATATCATCTTGCGAGCGGAAGCCGTGGGACTCGAACCCACAAGCGGCGTTTCGCCGCCACCTGTTTTCAAGACAGGCTCCTCATCCGGCCGGATGACTTCCGTTCGTCGCTCAAAAGTTCCGGGGGTTGGAATCGAACCAACGATCTCCTGGTTCAGAGCCAGGCGCCACTACCAGCAGCAGCTGCCCCGGAATAATGCTCTCCAGAGTTCGGGGAGAAGGAGTCGAACCTCCGTCGCCTGGTTCAAAGCCAGGCGGCCTACCGTTAGCCGATCCCCGATCATGATTCGAGAGTGCCCTGCGGGAGTCGAACCCGCCTGGTCAGCTTGGAAGGCTGACGCCTCTGCCGATCGGCCAAGAGCACAAAGCGGAAGGAGAGGGAGTCGAACCCTCAAGGCTCATCGCTCGACTGTTTTCGAGACAGCTGCCATCGCCCATTGGCTTGCCCTTCCGTATTCACAAAAGCTGCGGTGGCAGGAATCGAACCTGCGACGGTGGCGCTTAACAGGCGCCTGCCCGTACCAGCACGGGCCCCACCGCAATGTGAGTCAGGGCGGTCGGATTTGAACCGACGATCTCCTGCGCCCGAAGCAGGCGGAATTCCAGGCTTTCCCACACGCCTGATTGCAAGAGCGCCCAGCGGGAGTTGAACCCGCACTTCCGCCATGGCAAGGCAGCAGGCTACCGCTACATCATGGGCGCGTCGAATCGCTGGTCGAATTGTCAAAGATCAAGAGCACCGGGTGGGACTCGAACCCACGTCGCCGCATTACGGGTGCGGGGTCCTCGCCGCTGGACGACCAGTGCTTTTCATTCAGTGGGATCAGAGGGACTTGAACCCTCACCGACCTGGTTAAGAGCCAGGCATGCTGCCGCTAACACCTTGATCCCGTGTTCGTGTTTTGCTTCTTGTTGTTTGTCTGCGCACAATGGGCGCGGAGGGAATCGAACCCTCGACCTGGTCCTTATAAGAGACCTGCTCTCACCACTGAGCTACGCGCCAGCAGTGGGGCCGAAGGGAGTCGAACCCTTACCTTCCCGATTAAAAGGCGGATGTGCTGCCGTTACGCCACGACCCCAAGTGTGGAGTGGGCGTATGCGTTTCAATCGAGTGGTCTGCGTCATGTGAAATACTCCTCTGTGTTCAGTTGTCCGAGGTGGAGTCGAACCACCGCCGGCGACGTATCAGATCGCTATGCTTCCGTTACAACACCGGACAGTCGGGAAGGCGGGAGTCGAACCCGCGGTCTCGTGCTCCCAAGGCACGCGAGGCACCGTTCCTCTTCCTCCCGGTTTCATTTCTCCGTTGCAGTGACCCGTGTGGGATTCGAACCCAACCTCTTCAGCTTGAAAGGCTGACAACCTCACCAGAAGTCGAACGGGCCGTGTTGTTCTCTGTGCGCGACCATCGTCGTGAGCGCAGTGGGTCGGGAGGCGCTCGAATCCTCGTCTGCGGCTTTTCAGGCCACCGCTAAACCGTCTCAGCTACCGACCCATTCATTCGTTGCTTGGTTCCCGCTATCGCATCGACTTCAGACCAACAAAAAAGCCCGATGTCTTTGTGACACCGGGCTTTGGCAGCCAGAGGCAAAATTGCAGCCAAGCGTCACAAGCGGAGCGGTAGCGCGGGGGAATTACCTGTCAGCGATCGTTTTCGCTGCGCGCAATAACTCCCGGCTATCCGTTCTTGGAACAGTCTTGGCCGTAAGAACATCATGGAAGGAACAACCTGAAAAAGCGTGTTAACGAGCCGACCGCGACCACCGCGGCATCGACCCTTCTAAACACCTTAGACGCCGCCGGGGTTCTGGTGGTTCAGTACTTTGCTAAGGAATTTTTGGAAGTCAGTCTGCAATCAATTGCACTGGTCGCGTCTTTAACGCTGTCATCGGCCCGCAGTCTGTCCGGTCCACGAAGCGTGCAACAAAAACCTTGACGGTTCTCGGCCTGCCATTTTGGCATACGAATATGGCACCAGTTCGTAAGAATTGGGTCCAATTTCGCCGCCAGGACCTTGAGGTGCGACGCAGTGCGAGGTAACTGTCGCTTCACGAAACCACGCGTCTCGTTTGGAGCGACCCCATGCTGTTCGCGCCCAATTGGCGCATTGACGCCGCGAAGATTCTGAGCCGGCGTGAAGTTGCCGCCGTCCTGGCCGATCTGCATCGCAAATCGACACGGTCGGCCAATACGCGGATGAACCTGGTTATTTTTAGGCTGGCCTGCTGTTGTGGTCTTAGGGTCTGCGATAACTCGGATCAATAATGCATTTGCCCAGAAGAATATTCCGATCGTAGTGAGCCGCAAAGCCGGATTCGTGCAGCTAACGGTCCACATCTGAGGCTTATCAAAAAAGTGGCATAAAAGTTTCGTCAAACGAAACCGATTTGATAGTTGCCACTGCTCTACTTGGTTCCATCAATTGCCCAATGGCCTGATGGAGAACCAAGTCATGTCGAGCCCTATATCTCGGGAACTGTTGCGATCGCTGCCCGAGCCGCGAATTGTGCGGGAACAGATCGGCCGACGGTTGCGGGAGACCCGGCTCTTGCGACGACTGCTGCGACTTTCTGAATCGGTATCCGCTGAGTCTCGCACGGTTGGAGAAGTTTCCCAAGGCCGGATCGCGATTGAGGCACAAGGTGCCGGAAAAGGCGGTGACTGATGAGTACTGCCGATCGCGTACACTTGCTCAAACCCGACGAGGCAGCCAAGGCGTTGGCTATTTCTGCCCGAAAACTTTGGGCGATGACCGCCTCCGGGGAGATCCCGTGCGTTCGACTTGGGCGGTCAGTGCGCTATGACATGGCCGATTTACGATCTGTGATCGATGCGGCAAAAGGTCGACCATGAAAATGTTCTCGCGAATTGACCCGCTGGAAATCGTCCGCGCCCTCGAGTTGATGCTTGCGCCGGGACAGGTGGTTGAGTTACGCGCGCTCGACGCAGTGACCCAACGCGACTGGCGTCCGCACACTGAGTCCGGCTATTTCACGGATATTTCTATTTTGGTCAAGGCCGTCGAAAGGATCGAGTCGGCCAAAGGAATCTACTTCACGCCGAACCCCATTGACGCTGCGTTGCTAGCACGCGCGATGAATCGAGCACGTGCAGTGCGTGGAGAACCGACCACAAGTGACCACGACACCACGGAACGGCGATGGTTGCTCGTCGATGTTGATCCTGTGCGGGCGTCCGGAATATCGTCAAGCGATGCTGAGCACGAGGCGGCAATGAAGGCAGTACGCAACATCGCGGAAGCGCTTTGCGCAGACGGCTGGCCCGATCCGATTGTCGCCGACAGTGGCAATGGTGCTCATCTCCTCTATCGAATCGACTTGCCGGTTGACGACGGGGGCCTTGTGCGGCGATGTCTTGAGGCGCTTGCTATTCGTTTTGATTCGAAACAAGTCAATGTCGACACGTCAGTTTACAATCCCGCTCGAATTTGGAAGTTGTACGGCACTCTCGCCTGTAAGGGCGACGACACCTCTGAACGGCCGCACCGCCTGGCGAGGATCATAGAACAGCCGTCTGAGTTGATGCTCGTCACGACAGAAAAGCTTGAAGTGCTGGCCGGCGCCGGCAACAAGGGGTCAACGGCGAAGTGCAATGGAGCCCCTCGGCGGAATGGGGTTGGGAAAGGACATTCCTTTGACATAGAGCAGTGGATCGAGAGTTCCGGACTGACTGTGGAAGGCCCGAAGCCGTGGGAGGGCGGCCGTCGTTGGGTCTTGCCGGTATGTCCATGGAATAGTGATCACTCCGATCGATCGGCATTCATCGTCCAGAGGGCAAATGGAGCAATCGCCGCGGGCTGCCATCACAATGGCTGTCACGAAAACGACTGGCACAGACTTCGCGATTTCGTTGAGCCGCACTGGCGAGACAACTGCGAACAAAGCGGCGAAAAAGCCTGCGCCAAACGGCCGAGCCAGTCAACTGTAATCGCAGGCCTCGTGCGAGATGTGGCTACCTTGTGGCACAGCGCCGACGGCGATCCATTTGCGACGATCTCGGTTGGAGTTCATCGAGAGAATTGGCCACTCAAGTCAAGGAGATTCAAGCAGTGGCTCCAATGGCTTTTTTATGTCAACACTGGCGCGGCACCCAATTCGCAGGCGGTCCAGGACGCAATTGCTGTGTTGGAAGGGACCGCCAATTTTGATGAAGCGGAGCACCGGGTATTTGTGCGCACAGCTGAGCTTGGCGGGAAAGTATACGTAGACCTGGCCGATGCCGAGTGGCAGGCAGTTGAAATCGACGATCAAGGCTGGCGAGTTGTCCGGGAACCACCGGTTCGCTTTCGTCGTGCGAAGGCAATGGCGCCACTTCCAGTGCCCGAGCCCGACGGTTCGCTCGAGGACTTACGCCCATTCGTCAATGTAGTGGCGGCGGACTGGCCGTTGCTTGCAGCTTGGCTGGTCGCTGCATTGTTCCCGCGCGGGGCCTACCCGCTGCTGTGTCTGTCGGCAGAACAGGGATCCGGAAAAAGCACGACCGCCCGTGTATTGCGGCAACTAGTCGACCCAAACTCTTCTCCACTTCGGTGTGAACCGCGCGAACCGCGGGATCTGATGATTACAGCAACAAATGGGGCCGTGATCGCGCTGGACAATATCTCGCACCTGTCGGCATGGCTGAGCGATGCGCTCTGTCGCCTGTCGACTGGCGGTGGACTTTCGACTCGGACACTGTACGAAAACGACGAAGAGACTATTTTCGATACCAAACGGCCAGTGATTCTGAATGGAATCGAGGAGATAGTCACACGCAGCGATTTGCTGGATAGGGCAATCGTCCTGCATCTGCCATCGATCTTAGAGGTCGATCGCATGACGGAATCTGACTTTTGGAGAGAGTTCGAAAGCAAACGGCCGGCCATTCTGGGAGCATTGCTTAGTGGACTCTCGGGCGCGATCAAGAATCTGCCCGACATGAAACTGGCAAGGCTACCGCGCATGGCCGATTTTGCGAAGCTCGCATGCGCTGCCGAGCGTGGACTTGGGCTTCAGACCGGCACGTTCTTGGAGGCGTACTCTGGTAACCGAGCAGATGCAAATGCATTAGCGCTCGAATCATGTCCGTTCGCCAGGTTCATCGTTGACAGATTCAGCACCAAACCGTGGAGTGGGACGGCCACTGAACTTCTCGACACGGTCAATGGCACGGTTGATGACTTGACGCGTCGACAGAAGGGCTGGCCAGTCAACGGACGTGTCTTATCAGGCATTATCAAGCGCATCGCGCCCAATCTACGCGGGGCCGGAATCAGCGTCGACCAATGGCGGGAGTCGACTGGCCATCGTCGCAAAATGATTCGACTTGGACCAATGCCGGAGAAATGCGGTTCGGTGCGATCCAACAATCCCCCTGCAGAGATTTCGACATAAGCACAAGAGTCGCCCGAGGGCGCGCAAATTGGACTTGTCGCCTTCGGGCACGATGGTCCGCACGGGCCCGCAGAAATCCCTGACTTATTCGAATCCGTATGATTGTGAATTGCAGAAGATCGGGCCAATCCTTCCTAACTCTGGGTGACGCTGGTAGTGTGTGACCTCGACGCAGAGTGCCGTAAAATAAGCAAATTGGATGAGACCATGGCAACCGTATTTAAGCGTGGCGGCAAAGCGAACCGCGAGGGCCGCTATTATTACGCGTTTTACGATCACAATGGCGAGAGGCAGGTAAAAAGTGCGCGCACAACAGACCGAGCGACGGCCGAAAGGATAGCGGCCAAGCACGAAGCCGATTCGGCTCTACGGCGAGAGGGAGTGATCGACCCTACCGACGATCGATTTGCGGCGGAGGCAAGACGGCCCATCACGCAACACCTCGCAGACTTTCGCACGGCGTTGTCAGCTCGCTGCAATACGAGCCAGCATTGCTACGAGACCTCGACTCAAGTCGAAAAAATGTTGACGCTTTGCAGCGTGCAATTCATCGTTGACCTGACTCCGCATGTCGTTCAAACCGCGATCAAATCCCTTTGTGACAAGGGACGCGGTTTGAAGACGTGCAATCACTACCTGCGGTCGATCAAAAGTTTCTCTCGTTGGCTGCATCGTGAAAAACGCGCACGCGCTGATGCTCTGTTGACACTGGAGGCGTATAATGCAGCGACTGATCCGCGCCACGTCAGACGCGAGTTGACAATTGAGGAGTTACATCGATTGATCATGACCGCTGAGCTGAGAACCCTTCCGGAGCACAAGATATCCGGGCCGGACCGGGCAATGATCTATCGATTGGCATTGGGCACCGGTTTCCGAGCGAAGGAATTGCGTAGCATGACGCCTGCATCCTTCGACTTGCACGCCGACCCTCCGACCGTGTCCGTCACGGCCACCCACTCAAAGCGGCGGCGCAACGATGTCCAGCCAATCCGCGCCGACTTGGCTGATTTGTTGAGGCCGTGGCTTGCCGGCCGTTCACCGGCGGAGAGAATCTTCGCCAAACTTCCAAAGAATACGGCTCGTATGCTCCGTAGCGACCTTAAAGCCGCGCGGCAGGCTTGGATCTGCGAAGCGGACGGCGAGCCCGAACGGAAATCGCGAGAAAAATCGGATTATTTGGCCTACGAAAACGCTGCAGGCGAGGTTTTTGACTTTCACGCGACCAGGCACACGTACATCTCGGCGATTGTGAACGGCGGGGCGTCGGTCAAGGTCGCCCAAGAGTTGGCCCGTCACTCAACTCCTACCCTCACGATTGGCCGCTATGCACATACTCGGTTGCATGACTTGAAAGGGGCGGTTGACAGTCTGCCGAGCCTCACGGGCAAGCCTACTATCGAGGATCGGAACCAAATAGTCGTAGCCACAGGAACCGACGGGCGACAAGAATTAGCCCCCGAAAAAGCGCAGCGCACGGCGCAGCGCGCACGATGCCGTAACGTGCGAATTCATACGACAGGCGACGAGAACGAGGGGGATGACGACGAGGGAGGCAGTCGTTCTAACTCCGTAGAAATGCAAAGACTTGGCGACGCTGTGCGACAGCGTGCCAAGTCTGGCGAAAAGTACCCCCACGGGGAGTCGAACCCCGGTTTTCGGGCTGAGAACCCGACGTCCTGGGCCACTAGACGATGGGGGCGCTTGCCACTTGCGAAACTGGCGGGTGCGATTCGTCGCTCGAATGGGCAACGGCGTGGGATGCCGCTGCTTGAAGTCGTATCGGCCGAATCGTGTGCCTACGGTTAGGTCGTACAAAAACCCAGGCCGGCTGTCAACTGCTGCCGGTTGGCCGGGCGGCGGGGGACTCGGATGGTGCGGGTTGCGCCGGCGGGGAAGATTTTTCGAACCATTGGTTCCATTGCCGCAACTTAGGTTCGCTAAAGCCCTTTTTCAAATTCTTGCGATCGCTGGCCAAAGTGAGCATGACCAGCGTTCGCATGTCATTGTCGAGCGACTCGCGCCGCGGCCAAAGTTGCACGAGCTTATCGACCGAATCCTGGTACTTGCCCAGGCGGTTGAGCACCACAGCCTGGCCGGCCAGCCCAAAGGCCTTGTCCTGAACCTCGGCATCGTTCACCTGGGCAAATTCGCTGAAAATCTGCAATGCCGGCTCAAAAGCCAGCTCTCGCAAGTACAGGAGTGAAAGTTGTTGCTTGGCCCGGCGTGCGTATGGGTCGTCGGGATAATACCGCGGTACGCTCTTCCAGGCGGCTTCGCTGTTGAGGAACTGAGCGTAGAGGAACTGGTCGGCCGCGGTGTCGAAGTGCAAAACGGATTCGTCGTCGTCATCTTCAGTTCGCGTGACCAATGGGCGTTCGCGCAGCGCCCAGGCAAGCGCGGTCCCCAGCAGCAGGCATGCACCGACTGCCAGGGTCCAGCGGATTGCCGAATCGCGGCGCACAACCGGCATGGCCGTGGACTTCATGGCCACTGCCAGACGCTGCGTCGCATTGCGGCGGGCTTCGACGGCACCCACGAGATTGTTGCTCCCCCAGTCGTCGAAATCTTCGCCCGGGTCATCCTGGAACAGCTCGATCGAAGCCGCCCGCAACTCGTGCATCAATTCGCGCGGAGTGGCGTAGCGGTCGTCGGGGTTCTTGGCCAAGGCTTTGTGCACGATGCGGCAGACCGACGCTGGCAGATCGGGGCGGATCAATTCCAGCCGTTGTGGCTGCGTTTTCAAATGTTGCACGGCGATGCTCAGCGCGCTCTCGCCGCGAAACGGGGGCTCGCCGGTGAGCATCTGATAACAGGTCACGCCGAGCGAATAGATGTCGCTGCGCGGATCGAGCAGTCGGCCCTCGACCTGTTCGGGGCTCATGTACAAGGGCGTGCCCATGGTGATGCCGATTTGCGTCAAGTTGGCCGCGCCGGCGTCCTGGCCATAGGGTCGCGCCAAACCGAAGTCGGCCACTTTCACTTCGCCGCTGGCCGCGAGCATGATGTTTTCCGGCTTGATGTCGCGATGGACGATGCCCTGTTCGGCCGCCTTGTGCAATGCGGCGGCCACCTGACGCATGACGGCGACTACCTTGGCCAGATCCGGCACGCCACGGCGAGCCAGCAGTTCGGCCAGGTTCGAGCCTTGCACGTACTCCTGGGCGATGAAGTGCACGCCCTCGACGCAGCCGACTTCGTAAATCTGCACGATGTTGGCGTGCACCAATTGCGCCGCGGCGCGGGCTTCCTGATGAAATCGTTGCACGTAGGTGGCGTCGGTTGCCAGGCTGCTGCGCAACACCTTGAAGGCGACCTGCCGGCTCAGCGAAATTTGCTCGGCCAGGTAAACCTCGGCCATGGCGCCGCGACCCAACTGGCGGAGCAAGCGATAGCCGGCCAATTGACGGCCCGACAAATCGGCGTCCACCGAGGTCTCGGAAGCAGGGCGAGTCGTGTCCGCCATAATTTGCTCGAACGAACTTAGCGGTTCAACTGCGCCGGCCAGTTCAGGTGTTTGTGCAGGAAATCGAACGTGCCCACGCCGTGAATCGTATGCGGGCCGTCAAAGAATTCGATTGTCGTCCGCTCGGGAATCTTCAGATCGGCGTACAGCAGGCGAATTTTGGCGTACTCGTACGAAACCCAGGTGTCGGGCCCCACGCCGTCTCGATGACCGCGCTCGACCATGAACGGCCGCGGGGCAATCAGAGCGGCCATCTCAGCGTAGTTGTACGTGTTGCCCAGGTCGAACTCGAATATCTCGTATTCGCCCGTCGACACATAGCTGTATGACGAGTTGGTCGCGGCGTTCTTCCGAATCCATTCGTTGAAGTCGGCCGAGCAGATCGACAGACAATAGCGCTCGACCAGGGCCGGCACGCGCATCGCCGTCTTGCCGCCGTACGACAGTCCGTAGAACGCGATTCGCTGCGGATCGACTTGCGGCAGGGTGGCCAGCCAATCGACGGTCTGCTGGTGCTGCGGCACGATGATCGAAAACAGCGTCTTGCCGAGCGGATTGGCCTTGCGCTGCAAGGTGCGAAACTTGTCGCTGAAAATGTATGGGTTTTGCGGCGCGTAGACGATGAAGCCCCGCTCGGCCAGCCGGCACGCATACTGGTTGTACGACGGATTGATCTTGCTCGGGTCGGCCACGTCGATGGGCCGCCCCTCCAGACCGTGCTGACAAACCACGACGGGCCGCCGCTCACCTTCCTTGATGTCCTTGGGTATCAGCAGGATTCCGTAGGCGAAGACGTCCGGGAACACGTCCAGCACGACTTCGTAGCCGATGTATTGCGGCTCGTCGTAAACTTGCCGAGTGCGCGCGTTAGGAGGCAAGGGTTGGCGGTCGAAACGGCCGATCACTTCGTTGTAAAAATGTTGACGGTACGTCTGAGTCGATGCTTTCCATTTCTCGACGTCGCGCGAGGCGCGATCGGCCTTGGACCACAACTCGGCGCGCGTGAACTCTGATTCGCGCATCACCTCCTGCGTGTCCTGGTTGATCTGGTCGAACATCCGCCGCAGCCGAACTTGCGGGTCGAACTGCTTGCGAAGGTTTTCGGGAGGCGCGGACAGCGGTGCCAGCTTCGTGTCGCCGACGAGTGCCGTCAAAAACTTCTCCAGTGCCAAGGGCGTGCCAGGCAGGCCGTCTCCCTGTTGACTCGTCACGAGCTCGAAAGGACGCGGCATGGCCAGGCCCGCGATCAGCTTTGTCGCAAGTTCCAATTCGTTTTGTACCGCGGCCACTTCGGGCGTAATCACTCGGCCGGGCGCGGCCGAGCTGTTGCGGCCGTCGTGGGCCGGCGCCGGGCCGGAAACTTGCGGCACGCGGCACGCCTCGACCACCAGCGCGCGCGGAGCGATGAGGCTGGCCAACTCGGCGTCGCCGAACTGGTCGAGCAGGCCGAACACATTGCGATAGATCGGTTCCTGCCAAAGGTTTTGCCGCGAGTCGAAGTAGCCGCTCACCACGGCCGCGTCGATCCGCGTGTCGAGCGCCGCGGCGTACAGCGCCAGCAGGCCCCCTTCGCCGTAGCCGATCACGCCGATGGACCGCTCGTTGCCGCCGGCCTCGTTTGCGAACCAATCCACTGCGGCCAGAACCTTTTGCACCTCGTACCCGATGATGTGTCGGCCCATCTCGAACGCGGGCCGATAGAGAAACTCGCGGTGCGGTTGATTCGTCCCTCGCGGGCTCTGCGGTGCGCTGGAATCCGGATGATCCCGCATCGCCGGAATGACCGAATACGTGTCGGCCCGATCGACGAGCGCGGGAATGATTACCCGGCAGCCGCTTTCGGCCAAACGGCGTGCGAATTGCGCCTCGGGCGCGATGCCTTCGGCCAGGCCTGCCAACTGCTCGGGCGACTGATCGGCGTCGGCGATGGCGACGACGTCGGCGATCGCCCGGCCCCCCTTGGGCAACAGCATCAGGCCCTCGCCTTGTACGCCGCGCACCGCCTGCCAGCGGACGGCGAAGGCCTCGAAGGCGTCGCCGCGTCCGACCAGGGCCGTCTGTGATGTCGTCTCGATCAGTTCCAGCGCCGTGACTTTTTCGCGCGGGTCGGCCGCGCCGATGATCTTGGCCAGGCGGATCCGATTGGGCGCCACGGATTGGTTGTACTTTTCCGCCGACGCAACGTCGCGCTTCCAATGCCGCGGACGGCGGGCTACCGATTCGGCAATCTCGCGCAACAAGAATTGGTCGATGCCCGCGACCATCCGCTCGGCCAGATCGCCCTGCATTTCCAGTTTTTGCGTCCCGGGCAGAGACTCGGGATTGGGCGGCGCGGATCGGGCCGACAGCGGCCAGCAGCTCAACGCGGAGCACACTGCGACCAGTGTTGCGAAAAAGCGGCGGTTCATGGCGGAGTCTCCGATGGCAGAATGGGGCCGCGGCATCTTGAGGGGCGCGTGGCTTGGGCAGGCAGTAGCGAGTCTAACATGCCCGGCGGCGGTCTTCCACCACGGCTTGCTTGTACGGCGAATCGCGGGCCGACTATAATGCAGGCCCAGCCGAGACGTTTTTGGCAGCTACGCTTGTCACGGTTGTTTTTCACTTTGATAATTCACCACGAGGAGTCGAGCCATTAACGCGCCAACCGAACGCACTCGCCGCGAATTCATGCAAACTGCGCTGGCCGCGACCTTGGCTTGCGGCTCGCTCGAATCGTCTGACCTGATGGCGGCCGAATCGAAGGGGCACAGCCTGAAAAAAGCGGTCAAGTACGGCATGATCAAAGTCAGCGGGGCTTCGATCGAAGATAAATTCAATTTGATCAAGTCGCTTGGCTTTCAGGGCGTCGAATTCGACAGCCCCAGCGACGTCAACCGCGAAGAGGCCGCGGCCGCCCAGAAAAAGACGGGGATCAAGATTCACGGCGTGATCGATTCGGTTCATTGGCGCATCCGCTTGTCGGACCCCGACGCGGCGGTGCGGGCCCAAGGCGTCGAGGCCCTGCGCACGGCGATCGGCGACGCCAAGTTCTACGGCGCCGACACGGTGCTGCTGGTGCCCGGCAAGGTGAGCAATCCTGACACCGAAAACTACGAGCAGTGCTACGCCCGCTCGCAGGAAGAAATCCGCAAAGCAATTCCGCAAGCCAGCGATGCCGGCGTGAAGATCGCGATCGAGGTGGTGTGGAACGATTTCATCACCAAGCCCGAGCAGTTGATTCAGTACGTGGACGACTTCAAGACTCCCACGGTGGGGGCCTACTTCGACGTCAGCAACATGCTCAAGTACGACGTGCCGCCGGCCACGTGGATTCGCATGCTCGGCAAACGGATGCTGAAATTCGATTTCAAGGGTTACAGCCACAAGGACAAATGGGTGGCGATCGGCAAGGGCGACGAAGACTGGCCCGAAGTGCTCAAGGCGCTCGACGAGGTGGGCTACCACGGCTGGGCCACGTCGGAAGTCGCCGGCGGTGGCGAAAAAGAACTGCGCGAGATCGCCGAACAGATGAACCGCGTGCTGGGACTTTCGTAAAGCGGGCGCCGCCTAGTCGATCGCGGGCATCCGGGCCGCCGGATCTTGCCGGTAGTACTCGCGCAGCAGATCGTAGAGCCCCGGGTGTTCGATGCGAAGATCCGCCGGGCAGTCGAAGAAACACTCGGTAGCCACGGCGAAAAACTCGGCCTCGCTGTTCGCGCCATAGGTATCCAGCAGCGTCGCGCGGCCCTCCTCGGCGTCGCTGCAAAGTTGCTCGTATGCGGCCGTCATCACGTCGTGCCAGCGGCGCCGTTGCTGGCGATCGGCCAAGGGGGGCGTGCCGTTGGTGCTGCGGTCGAGCATGTCGATCTGATGGGCGAATTCGTGCCACACCAGGTTCTGGCCCTCGCCCGGATGGCGCGAATCGCGGCGCACGTCGGCCCAAGAGAGGATCACTGGCCCCCGATACCAAGATTCGCCCAGCCGCGGCGCCTCGCCACTGATCGACCAACCCTCGTACCAGCGCTCCTCGGGCACGGCGTATCCGGTGGGATAGATCAGAATCGACAGCACGTTGCCGAACGGGTCGCCCTCCAACCCCAAGGTCATCAGGCAAGCCTGGCCCGCGATCGTGACCTTCATCTCGTCGGTCAGTTTCAGGCCGGCACAACCTTCCCAATTCTTCTCCGCGATGAAGACCCGCAGGTTGTCACGCAGCCGGGCCTGCTCCTCGGGCGCGAGGTAGCGGTAGTGCGCGACGTTCTTTTCCAAGTAGGGGAGCCACTCGGCGGGGAACGGCGTGGCGAGAATCTTGTTGCGCCGCCGCTGCCGAAGCCAGGACCAGATCATCGCGTGCGAAACCTCGCTGTTTACCCCATCCAGCTTTACGGCACCGAGCTCTACAGCGTCACAGCTCTACAGCGTCACAGCTTTACAGCGTCACAGCGTCCAGCCGGTGCGATATTCGCGCTTGATGAACCTGTCGGCGTCCGAGCAGTTGCTGGCCTTCAGCGACTCGGCATCCCACAGCAGTTTCTGGCCGCCGGCTCGATACGACACGTTGCCCAGCAGCACCGCCTCGGCCAGCGCGCCGGAGTAGTCGAAATTGCAAGTGGTTGGTCCACGCTCCTTGCAAGCCTTGGCCCATTCGGCCCAATGGCCGATCGAGTTGGGAATCGATTCGGCCGGCGGCTTGGGCTCGGTGCCGTCGAGCATGAATACTTTGCGCGTGCCGTAATCGGCCAGCAACCGCCCGCCGGCGCCTTCGAACAGGACGGCCGAGGTCTTGCCATAATCCTCCGCGCCGGGCGGCCGCCACGCGCCGTGATACCACGTCAGATGCACCGGCGGCTGGCCGCCGCGCGCCGGAAATTGGTAGTCCACCTGCATGTTGTCGGGCACGTCGTTATCGCCCTGCGAGGTTTTCTCACCCTTGGCTTCGACCGACGTCGGATAGCGCAGGTCAAGCGCCCAGAACGGCAGATCCATGTAGTGGCAGCCAAAATCGGCCAGCGTGCCGCCGCCGAAGTCCCACCAGTAACGCCAATTGAAATGGAAGTGCGAGGCGTTGAACGGCCGCATCGGGGCCGGGCCGATCCACAGGTCGTAATTGACCGTCGCGGGGGGCGTTCCCTCCTTGGCCCGGACGCCCGGTCGAATGCCGCCGCCCATCCATACGTGCACCCGCGAGACCGGGCCGATCTGGCCCGCCTTGATGACTTCGACCACGCGGCGATAATTCTCGCCAGCGTGAATCTGCGTGCCCATCTGCGTGACGGCCTTTTTCTCAGCCGCGGCGTTGCGCATCTGGCGGACTTCATAGACCGAATGCGCCAGCGGCTTTTCGCAGTACACGTCCAGCCCGCGCCTCAAGGCCCCGACGACCGGCATGGCATGGGTATGGTCGGGGGTCGAGACGACCACGCCGTCCAGATTTTTTTCCTGGTCGAGCATCTGCCGGAAATCGACATAGGTTTTGGCCTGCGGAAACCGCTCGGACATCTTGCCCAGGTGCAGCGAGTCGACGTCGCACAGGGCCACGATGTTCTCGCTTTGCAGGTTATTGATATTGTCGGCACCTTTGTTGGCCACGCCGACGCAGGCGAGATTCAGCTTTTCGTTGGGGCTGCGCGCCGCCAGCGCCTTCGTCGGACGCACAATCGCACCGGCCGCCAACGTGGCCGTGCCCGCCAAAACCGCCTGCCGCAAAAACTCGCGTCGCTCGATGCTTGTGGACATGTTGTCAAACATGATCGGTTGCTCGGAGGGAGGATCGTGGTGGGAAACGTCTCGTCGTCAACCCTCTCCCACCGGGAGAGGGTGGATCGCGCAGCGATCCGGGTGAGGGGGCGCCATTCGTCGCGAAACGCAAGCGAGCCGCCCCGTGCATCCCCGCCCGCACGCCTCAATTGTGGATGCCGCCGCGCCACACGTCAACCGAAAACGAGCGTGGTTCACGAACCAAATCGTCAGGGCAGGGGAGGGCCCGGCGGGGCCAGCGTTGACGGGAACGGCGACGCGCCCGGGGGCATCGATTGAGCCGGCGCGCCGTTGGGCCACAGTGGAGCGCCGGTGTCGACGCCCTGATTGACGCCGATGTCGCTGGCAGACGCGCCATTGCCGACAACGCTGTTGCGACGTGGCCCCCACGGCACGTTGGTCGTCGACGCGGTCATCGGCAGCCGCTCCAATCGGCTCGGCGGGCGGACGTTCATTTCCTGCATGTCGCGCAGATGCTCCAACAGAATCCGGTGCACTTCCAGCACGCTGAGCGGATGGCGGTTGACCGCGGTGTGGTCTGCGTTGACCACGATCTCGGAGGTGACGTTCTCCATATGCGCGCTGGTGAACTTGACCACGCCGTCGCTGTCCTTGGCGGCGACGTATCCCAGGAACCCCTTGTCGGGGATCAGGCCCACGATGTTGTGGTATTTGACCCACGGCGGGCGGCGGGCGTTGAGCATGACCGGCAGAATCGGCGAATCGGGCGCGAGCGAGTCGATGCTGGTGTCGACGTCGATCAAGTTCGCCTTGCGGAACAGTTGCGGATTCTCCTTGTGCAACTGTTGACGGTCGTCGACCAGCATTTTCGGAAGCTTGATCAGCTTGCTGCCGATCCAGCGGGTTGTCGAGTTGGCAAACTCGCTGCCGCGAAACGGCGTGCCGATCGTAATCACGCGGCGTACCGACGGGCTGGGCTGGAAGAAGAACGTGTCGGCCAGATCCTGGCGGGTCGCCGTCGGCGCCTTGACCAACTGAAACGGCTGGTCGCTGATCGTGTTCCAAATGTCGTTGCCGCTGTCGAGCGTCTGCAATTCGCAGATCAGCCCGCCCATGCTGTGCCCGACGAGCACCATCTGGTCGAGCTCCGCCTGACGGTGGTGCGGATCGATGATCGTGCGGGCCTCGGCCAGGTTCTTGCGCAGGTCCGCCGCGCTGTACCAAAACGGCTGCCCGCTGGGATAGAGATAAAACCAGAACTGGTAGCGGCTGCGGATCTCGGGCGCCCGCGCAGATCGTTGAACATTTCCATCCACGTGATCGGGCTCGACCAGACGCCGTGGACCATCAGCACCGGAATCTTTCCGGGCTGATACGGCTCGAGCATGTACAGACCCTTAAGTTTTTCGGTCTTATCGGGATTCAACAGGCCCGCGGTCGACGAATCGAGATCGCGCAATTGCTTCTGATTGAGCGCGTAGGCCAGCGGCGTCGTCAGGTCGCTTTCCAGTGGCACGCGGCGGCCGTCGATGCCGATTTCGGACGTGTTAAGTGGGTCGTGCAGCTCGATGTGGGCCACGTAGTGCGACGGGTCTTTGCCCTGCTTGGGCAGCACGCGCAGGAAGGCCGTTACGGGGAAGCTCATGCCGGGCGGATAGAATTTTTCCTCGGGACTGGGGTTGGCATGACGCTTGCGGACGGCGATCAACGGCACGCCCAAGCCGTAGTTGTGGTACTGGTTTTGCAGGCCGCGGATTTCGTAGTCGGAGACAAAGCGAAAGCCCTCGAAATCCTCGGCCCGCCAGCCGTTGCCGCGCAGCACGATCGTGGCTTCGACGGTCTGATTGGCCATGTGCACCGTATGGGTCGTGCCGGGCACGATGCCGCCGTTTTTCTTGATGATACGCAGCGTGCTTTCCAGTGCGCCGTTGTACAGATCGCAAGCGCCGCGGAACTCCGGGTCATAGGGATTGCGGAAACGGCCGAAGCGCTCGTCGAACAGGTAGTGATATCCGTTGACCACCGCCAGCCCATGCAGTTCCAGCGCGTGAGCGCGGCTCATCGGCTCGGCCCGCTTTCCAGCCAGGTAGGCCAGCTCCGCGATCGAGTAGAGTTTGTCGGCCGAGGGTTCCTGCTTGTTGATCTCGTTGAGCTTGATCAACAGGTCATTAGCATTGCGCTTCAGGTTGTCTTCCAGGTTGTAACGCCGCACCAGCAGCATGGTGCGAGCGGTCGGCTTGGGTCCCGAGGGGGAGAGCAGCTGCAACGGCCCAGCCAGCGGATTGGCGGGCACTTCGCGTAGCCGAACCCAAGTCGTCGGCGCGCAGCCCGATCCAGTCGCCGCCAGCACCAGCAAGAGAATTACCGATGCCCAGCCGGCGCGCACCCTGTCCGACGGGCCGAGGGCTCGAACGATGGGCCGCATGCGTTGGTTCGACTCTACCTTATTGAAGTCCCTTGGAATTACGACCTTGCGTCACCGCGCGCTGCCGGTGCAAGAAGTCCGCTAGTTCGCCGGCGAACAATAGAAATACCCACCCCCAAGGGTCAATGCCGCTTTGACGCCCGTCGGCTTCACCAGACGGCGCAGACTGCCGCAGCGAACATTTTTCCACGCTGGGGTATCTACCGAATGAACCTTCCCGGCGCGTACCTTGCTAGCATGGCGCAAGCGGCGCGGTTGGTCGTTGGATTGAAGGTGTGAAAATGGCAACGGATCACGATGTCGAATTGTCGAATTCGGCACTGCTGCTGCGCGCGTTCCGGCTGGATGACGCCGAGACGTTGTACGAGGCGGTGCGCGAATCGATGGCCGAACTGGGACAATGGCTTTCCTGGTGCCATCCGGGCTACACGATCCAGGACAGCATGCAATTTCTCGAAAAGTGCGCCGACTCGTTCGAAAACGAAGGGGTGTGCGCCTTCGCCATCACCGACCGCGCGACAGGGCGGCTGCTGGGCGCCACTGGGATCAATCAGATCGAGAAGGCCGCGCTGCGGGCTAACCTCGGCTATTGGCTGCGAACCAGCGCCACCAGGCGCGGCTTCGCGGCCCAGGCGACGCTATTGGTTGCGCGCTGGGCGCTTGAAATCGTGGGGCTGGAACGAATCGAGATTGTCGCGGCCACCGGCAACCACGCCAGCCAACGCGTGGCTATCAACGTTGGCGCCATGCGCGAGGGCATTGCCCGCAAACGCCTGCGCGTGCACGACGTGCAGCACGACGCCGTCGTGTTTTCATTGGTCCGAGAAGATTTCGTTGGGCGATAATCGAACGCCACTGTTAGGAAGTGGGGCGGCACGGTAAATTGCGTGGCAGCCCGGGGAACCCGCCACTTGACGCAAAAACGCAGCGTGCGATTCTTATTGACCAATGATGATGGCGTGGAGGCCCCCGGTCTGGCGGCATTATGTCAGGCGATCGAGTCGCTGGGCGCGGCCGTCGTCTTGGCGCCTGATCGCCATCTTTCAGGTTGCAGCCATCAGGCAACCACCTCGCGGCCGTTGGAAATGACGCAGCTGGGAGAAAACCGCTACATGCTCGACGGCTCGCCCGCCGATTGCACGCGGGTGGGTTTGTGGCGAGTGGCGCCAGCGGCGCAGTGGGTGCTGGCCGGCGTCAACGAGGGGGGCAATCTGGGCGCCGACGTTTTTCTTTCGGGCACGGTCGCGGCTGCGCGCGAGGCTTGCCTGCTCGGCAAGCCGGCCATCGCCGTCAGCCAGTACGTACGCCGCAGGCCGATCGATTGGGAACAGACCGCTCGCTGGACGCGACACGTCATCGAGCAGTTGCTGGCGAGTGCGCCGCAGCCGGGCAGTTTTTGGAACGTCAATCTGCCCCAACCCGATGACGCAAGCGCAACAACACCCGAATGCGTGTTTTGCCAGGTCGATCCGAATCCGTTGCCGGTAGAGTACGACCTACGCGATGGGAAACTTCACTACCGCGCCCGCTATCAAGATCGCCTGCGGGCTGATGGTCACGATGTCGAGACGTGTTTTTCCGGACGCATTGCGATCAGCCAGATAGGACTGCACTCCCCGTTCCACGTGACTTGACCGGTTCCGTCAGCCCGACGCCAGACTCGTCGAGTCAACGCGGCTGAACCGACCATTGCTGGTTGTGCATGCGGCGTTGACGCGGCACAGGGGCGTCGTCGTCTTCGAAACGCGGCAGTTCGCCGCGGACGATGCGCACGGTTTCGGGTGCCTCGATACCGAACGTGACACGTTGCCCCAAAATCCTTTTGACCACCAGGACGATCCCATCTCCGATCACCACCTTTTCACCAATTTTTCGACTGAGCACAAGCATAGCTAGTCTCCTTCCCTGACAGAGTGCACTTAGAACAAGTGGGCCGCCTCCTGTCGGCGAGCCAGACGTGATGTGGCGTTGAGCCACCCGGCAGTGCAACCGCGATGCCATTCGCCGCAGCGACTCGCATTGCGGCGGTGTCGTTTGCCGCGTAAGCCGCCACGGGGCAGCAGCTTAAGGATGCATGGAAACTGATCTGTCAAGCGTCAGAGCGACGGACGACAAATGCTCGGCGCGTCTCATTTTGAGAACCAGGTCTCGAAATGAGACGAATAGTCGTAACATTGTTCGGCAATTCACAAAGCGTCGACGTGCGTCGAACGAATTTATTCGCGGCGTTACTCGGTTGACTGGTTCGGGGGCCGTCGTGTGGCCCCTAACGAGGTACTTAGCGTGTAGTTGCACGGCTGCGTCCGGCGACTATACTGGCCTGAATGGAAGGCAGAGAACGAGTCTACGTCCACGAGTGCTGTGTGATCCCCTATCGGTTGACCGAGGTGGGCGTTGAATTCTGTCTGGTGAATCCCGTTCCGGCGAACCGGTGGGAGTTTCCCAAGATTAGCTTCGAAGGCGAAGACTCTCACCGCGATGCGCTTCTGACGAGCGTCGCGGCCACCGCGGGCTTGCACGGCCAACTGCACGGCAACGAGCCGCTGGGGCACTTTGTTGCCTCCCGCGGCGACGAAGTGCACAGCATGACCGCCTATCTGATGCACGTGACTGTCGCCGACGACGCGTGGCCGCAGCAATCGAGTGGCCGGCGGCTGTGGTGTTTGGCCGAAGAGGCGCGCGTGCGACTGCGCCGCAAGCCGCTGCGCCGATTCATCGACATCGCGCTGCGCATGATCGATGTCAAGTCGCGCACGCTGAGCTCGGTCAATGGACACGCCGCGGCCCGGCAACGCGCCAGAGCGCGCTGCGGACAAGCCTTGCCGCTGGCATCGCGGCAGTGCCGGACCGAATCAACGCTGACATGAAGCGACGACCTGCCCTTCCTCTCTGAATCGCCGTCGATGAAGTCTAAATCGAGGCGTTGCGCACGGGTTGCGGCTGGAGTGACGAAGCATCAAAAGTTCTGTTGGCCTTGATGGATTGTGCGAAAGCATATTGGCAACGTTCCCCCGTTCGATCTCCGCTTGGGAGCGCTAGATTTCCGCTCAGCAACCTTTCAAGCGGATCTCGGCAAACTCTAATTCGAGCGTCGTGCAGGTCACGACTTCGCTTTTTGCCGGTGGATGACCAGCAGCCTGCGAAGGCGAGGCAGGCGAACGCGCAACGACAGATCGCGTCGGTTCATTTTCGGTTTGCTATTTCGGTTCCGCGGCGCTCAATTCGTCGAAATAGGTAACGGCGTCCGATTTCGTCCACAAACCAATCTTGCCGGCGTCCTTCAACGCGTCATCCTTTGTCTGCAAATACAGCTTGCCGTCGAAGTAGCAGCGAATTCCCGGGCCGATTTGGGTGACCTTGATCGTGTGCCACCGCTCGGCTGGAACTTTGAAATCGGCCGTCTCAAGCTGCGTTCGCTTGCCTTCGATGACTTTGTAGACGCGAAAATTATCCTCAAGCGGATTCCAGCGTGCGATGTAGTAATTGTCGGCATCGTGATAACGCCAAACGAGGCCGCCCCCTTGATCGTTTTTGCCGCTGATTGCCTTGATCGAGACGGACAACTCCAGATCCTTGTAGCTCGTCGCGTCGGCGACGCAGAGATTGAAAAACCGATTGGGGCCATCCGAGGAAACCTGGGCCAGGACTTTGCTTGTGCCGTCCTGAACGATCCGCCAAACGCTGCCGGTTCCTTCTCCAGTCTGCGCAGCCGTCCAGCCGCGGGGCAATTCGCCAACCTTCGCTGCCTCGAAATCCCATTTTGCGGGCGCAGCCGCCAGCAGAATCGAACAAAGAATGATGTTCATCGAACGACTCCTGCGTAAGTACGGTTGCGGTTGATTCCCGATCTGCATTCTGGCAAAGCGGCCCGTCCCTGACAACCAATCCGCCGCCAATTCCGCTCGCGCTCGTGACATTGCCATGCACGCGACGAAGCTTGTGACGATGCATCGATCCGCCGACCAATCCGCGATCAAATGTTCGCCACTTCCGGCTTTTTTTTCGCCATCTTCGCGAATGGTCTGTGCTTGTCGATCGACTCAATTAAGTTGGCTCAGTTAGCGCTCGAATTCAACTGGTGTCGTCGCTCGGCCAACGGCGACGCTCGACGGAGCTGCAACATGCCAGCCGGACAACGGAACAAGACGGCGTTCACGTTGATCGAATTGCTCGTGGTCATTGCGATCATCGGGGTTCTGATCGCACTGCTGTTGCCAGCCATCCAGTCGGCTCGCGCAATAGCGCCAAGATCGTCGAGAACCTTTAAAATCACCGTGCTCAGACACCGCCAAAGCTCTTGATCTAAATGGCCGAGCCGATTTGTCGTGCCAATAGCCGACCACGTGCAGCACGACCCTGACATGGGCCATACGCCGTCGTTCCTGCTTCTACATCAAATTCAACCGCTAATAAGACGACCGTTCAATCGCATAACATCCCATTTCCTTTCGCGTCGATTGACGCATGATTTCCACCCGTCAAAGTTGGAAAACAGACAAACTGCGACTCCCCCTCACATTGCCACTCGCTCCGCTCAGCCAGGGCGGGCGTATGCTTGACCGATGCTCACAAAGCATGTCTAATTAGCCGACGAAGTGCTATCCTTCGACCGAGCGCAGTCGCGTTGCGGTCAGCACGCGAGGACGTCTCGGGCCGACAATCCGCTCGTCACACCAGGACAAACTGCCCATGGCCATCGCGAAGAACCGCAAGCGGGCGACGGTGGAAGTCGGGACTGCCGCCGATGAGTTTCCTTGGCTTGCCCTATTATTGGTGATCAGCATCGTCGCGCTGTTCTTTCAGTTATATACCCCTGCCTGGTGGGGGATGCTCGGCATTTTGGGAGCAGTTTGGTGGTGGACGATTAGTATCTTGGCCACCGTGTGGTGGACCTTTGTGGCGATAATCGATGTGCGCAACTGGACTTGGAAAGTTTACGCTGCCGTAAGCGCTACTGCGATTTTCGTTCTCGTGGGTGTAAAGGCCTGGCTGGATCGGTAACGTGCGGCGCAAATCATGCAATCTCAACGTGGGGCGTTTTTGAGATGCGCCGTACAATGTCGCCAAGCTCGCTTCATGATCGTCGCATGCGTGCTTATCATTCACGCCGCGATGCTCGCCTGGATCGCCTACCGTTATGCGCCGATGTACGATGAAATGGCGCATCTTCCCTCCGGCATCAGCCACTGGATGTTGGGTAGATTCGATCTTTACCGCGTCAATCCGCCGCTGCCCAGAATGGTGGCGGCGCTACCGGTCCTGCTGGCCGACCCGCAAGTCGATTGGGCGGGGATTTCAAATGATCCGTATTCGCGGTCCGAATTTTCCGTAAGCACCGCGTTCTCCAAGATCAACGGTGAGCGGTCGCCGTGGCTGTTTACCCTCGGTCGCTGGGCGTGCATTCCATTTTCGCTGTGGGCAGGCTGGGTCTGTTATCGCTGGGCAGCGAGACTATTCGGATTTGGTGCCGGGCTAGTGGCACTTGTCATGTGGTGCTTTTGTCCAAACGTTCTGGCCTGGGGTGCAACGGTCATGCCCGACGTGCCCGCTGCGGCGATGGGGGTGACCGCGGGCTATTGCTTCTGGCGCTGGCTCCGCGAACCGACGTGGCCCAATGCCGCTCTGGCGGGCCTCACGCTTGGACTGGTGGAACTGGTTAAGACCACCTGGATCGTGTTGTTTGCGCTTTGGCCCGTCTTGTGGCTGCTGACGCGATTGGTCGGGCGGCCAAAAGACGCCAGCCCGAAGCGCGGGCCAGAAATGCGACAGCTTGCCGCGATCATGTTGGGGGCCGTTTACATCATCAATCTCGGCTACGGGTTTGAAGGCAGTTTTCGCCCTCTCGGAGATTTTGAATTCATCAGCACCGCGATGACTGGCCAGCAGCATCGTCGTGCCGCAGGTAACCGGTTTCGGGATACGATTCTCGCCTCGGTTCCCGTTCCGCTCCCGGCCAACTACTTGCGGGGCATCGACGTGCAGAAGTACGACTTCGAAGTCGGCAAGTGGTCTTATCTGCGTGGAGAGCAGAAGCAAGGTGGATGGTATTATTACTATGTGTATGCGCTGGCCGTAAAAACGCCGACGGGTACGTTGTGCCTGGCCATCCTGGCAATCGTGGTGCCATTTGCCTTGAGCCGTTTCCGCGGATCCTGGCGCGACGAGATAGTCTTGCTTCTACCGGCCGTTGCGGTCCTCGTGTTAGTGAGTTCGCAAACCGGGTTCAACCGCTATTTCCGATATGTGTTGCCGGCGCTGCCGTTCCTGTTTGTTTCCATCAGCCGCGTCGGCATCGCTCTCGAGCAAGGGCCGCGTCTCGTGCAGTCAGCAACAACGGTTTTGCTGGCGTCAACGGTTCTCGGCAGCGTATTCGTGTATCCACACTCGATGTCTTTTTTCAATCTGCTTGCCGGCGGGCCGCAGAATGGGCATGCACATCTGTTGGATGCGAACATCGACTGGGGCCAGGATTTGCTATACCTGCGAAAATGGCTTGACGAGCACCCCGAAGCGAGACCCTTTCACTTGCAGTATTTTGGATCTTTTGCACCGGCACTCGCGGGCATTGACGCGCTGCCAGTACCGCCTGGGACTTCGCGCGATCGGCCGTCGCCCGAACTCCAGACGATTGGACCTCAACCGGGCTGGTTTGCAGTCAGCATCAACGACCTTGCCGGGTACCGACATTTCAACGTTTCGCGGGAAGAATTCGCTTACTTTCGGAAGTTGAGGCCGATTGCAAGCGCAGGTTATTCGATCTACATCTATCACGTCACGCTTGAAGAGGCGAACGCCCTGCGCCGCGAACTGGGACTGCCGGAGCTGGAAGCGGTTGGTGCATCCGAGAAGTAAAAACGGATCGGCGGCAACGTCCGTGAAGCACGCGCGGCTCTAAACCGCTTGATGCCGCGACCCGATCGCTGGGTAATACCCGAACGAAGGCACATGGCGAAGCACGTACAGACGATGCGTCAACCAGAATCTTGCTCAGTAGGTAGAATCGGCCGCCGATCGCGACCGTTTCCACGAACGGAGGAAGTAGGCGAACCCAATCAGGCCGAGGCAACAATCCAATTCGATAACGACCACTGACAGCGCAGACGGCGCTGACAGCGAAAGCAAGAAGGTGGCGATGAACGAAAGTACGAGGCCGGCTGTGTAGACTTCGAGCGACTGTTGCCCGCAGACCACGATCGGCCTGGCAACCTCACCGGACCAGAATTTGAGATCTCGGGGGAGAATGCGCGAGGTCAAGTAAACCAGCGCGAAGAAATGCACGAGTCGCAATGGTTCTAGTGTGTGCTTTTCCGACCACTCCCAACAGAAGGAATAGAGCGGTTCAAGAGATTCGGCCAGGCGCGGCTGCCAACTTTTTATAGTTGGTGACAACTTGACCACCAGGAACCCCAGGAGGATGACCGCGACCGAACCCAGGGTTAACAGTCGCCGTAGAATTTGCGAAGCGCCGCGATGTAATCTGCTGCCGAGAAACACACCGGCAAAAAACAAGAATTGCCAGGCCAACGGATTGAAGTACCAGTTTTGCCCGTCCGCAAAGCGGCTACAGTTCAGCTCCGGAAAGAATTGTGCCAGCAAATAAACCGCGATCGAAATGGACCACGCCAGCCACGCCGCGTGCCGACAAAGGTACAGCATGAAGGCCATCGGCGGGAGAACGAGTACATAGAAGGCGAGAATGGGAAAGCCGTAAGGTTGAAATTTGAAGGTCAGCGATGCCATGACACTTTCCCATGCTCGTTGGCCGATGCGGATGCCGTCGCCCGGGGGCGGGTTCCAGTCGATCAACAGCGCCCCGATGGCGATGACCGCGCAAGCCGCCAACTGATAGGCGATATAGATCTGCAGCGACCGCGTTAGAGCCTTTCGGACGCATGCCCCAACTCCGTTTCTTTCCAAGTGGCCGGAGTAGGCTACTGCAAAGACATAGCCGGAAAGAAACACGAAGATTTCCGCGGCATCTGAAAACCCCAATGAAATGAGCGTCCAATGATTGAGCACCGACTGTTCCGACCAACCCTCGATGTGATCGACAACGACGATCAGCATTGCGAATCCGCGGAAAAAGTCGATGCGCAAATCCCGTGATGACGCCATGAATCAGCCGCTCCACATTCCCCCGAAGACAGACACGTGCGTGGATGCTGCCACGAAACGATTCTCGAACGCTGCCAGGAGAGCCGAGGCGCGGCCGTGGACATCGTCGGCGGGTAGTGTAACACGTGTCCAATAATGGGCAATTGCGTCAGATTCGCCATGCTATGCAAGCGTGGCCGGCGGCCGAGCGCCAGCGCGAGCTGTCGCCATATGCCGCCTCACAAGGTGCGGCGGGCGCCGGTCGGTGAATTGGTCCGGAAAGCCGATCTTCAAAGGTCACCGTCTGCTTCGCCTTCCAAACGCCGCTCGGTGACCTCTTGCTTGTCGCACGCTGGTTTTGGGCACATGCCTTCCGGCAGGCCGTTCGTCGACTCAAAAACAGCGTTGAAAATCCAGCAGGAGTGACTGCGGTCCGGCTTCCTATTCTTCTGAATGGAACCTTCATCGAGGCCATGTAATACCACACTGCGGCAGCTGCCTTTCGGGGCCAAAGTCATTTCGTGGAAGTGCCGTACGCAATCAGAGTACGTATTCACAAACAGTAGACGCTCGTTCATCAAAGCGCTTGCAATGTCCTATCGGTTATGCTAGTTTGTGCGGGCCCATCAGAAGGCGGCGATCTGCGGGACGCGAGCGCTAACTCAGCCGGTATGAACGATGTGTCAGGGGCCGACTAGTACATTCGCGCCAGAGGCCGCAGTGAAGGATTTGGACCAGAGGTACTCTTGCCCGTTTTGGCTGCGCCGCCATTCTGTCTTTAGTCGCGTCGTTCACGACGTGCAAATTTATCGTTAGACCATTGCCGTCTGCGCCTCAAGCATTCCGCTGGCCGACGGTTGAAGGTGACTGTCAGTTTGAATCGTCGGAAAGAGTCTCCGAGCGGGTGTCGACGCTATGTGTGCGCACCAAGGAATTGAATGGCATCGACGTGCGGTACGGCCGCGCGTTGGTCAATCGAATCTGCCAGGTCGGTCAAGGTTGACTCCGCTGTTGGTCAAATTCAGTAAGGCGGTCCCGCAACCTTTCAACTTGAGCCGGTACGAATGGATGGAATTGCCATGACGGCCGAACGTCCCACATTGACGGTCATCGTGCCGGCTTTTAATGAGGTCGCGACCATAGCTACTGTCTTGCGGCGCGTGCTCGCGTCGCCGGTGCCCAAGCAGATCATCGTTGTTGACGATGGCTCGCGAGACGGCATGAATGACGTCTTGCGGCAATTTCGCGACTTGCCCGAGGTCGTAATCCTTCGACACGAGGTCAATCGAGGAAAAGGGCGTGCCATTCGCACTGGCCTCGAGTTGGCGGTTGGTCGGTTTACGATAATTCAAGACGGCGATCTGGAGTCTGACCCCGCTGAATATGTGAAGTTGCTGAAACCCCTCGAGTCCGGCGAAGCCCAGGTCGTTTATGGGTCTCGGTATTTGGGGGGGCGGAACCAAGTTGGCAGGGCTTCATTCCGGATGGGAGTTCGACTGCTGAACCTTGTCGTGCGAATTCTTTACGGAACAAGGATCACCGACGAGGCAACCTGCTATAAGGTCCTTCCAACGGAATTGCTCCGGGAAATGTGTTTGTCCTGCGAACGGTTTGAGTTCTGTCCGGAAGTCACCGCGAAAGTCTGCCGGATGAATTTGACCATTCTCGAAATACCGATCGGCTATACTCCGCGAACCATCCAAGAAGGCAAAAAGGTTCGCTGGCGAGACGGTGTGACCGCGATTTTCACACTCTGGAAGTTCCGACGCTGGGTTCCCCCCACGGCCGGCAAGCCGTCTTCCGCCCGCCTTCCCGCTGCCGGGCGCATGCATGAATCGCGGTATCGCGATCAGCGGGTGGAAAGCTGAGTCCCCGCGAGGCGATCCCGCGCAGCCCGTCGCGGATTGGCCGTCGAAATCGCGCACGACTGCCCGCGGTGCCGTGTCTACAAGCGGGTCACGGGCGATTGCTTCATGGCTTTCATTGGCCGCAGGGTTTTGTTAAAAGACGGAATCCGAGTTCTATCGAGTGCGGACGAGCAAATGAGCCGAAGGTAGAAACGGATAGCCCATGGAAATCCGTGCACAGTTGGGAGTTTTGCGGCCGCCCGTAGGTTGGCTTGCGCTCGATCGTGGCACGACATTCTCGGAACAGGGCGGTCATGTTCATGCCGGAATTGCTGACATCGATGCCGGTGAGGCCGATCCTCGTGCTGTGTCAACGGCACGCGAGTTTGCTGGTAATGAGTCTGCTGACGTTGCAAGGTGCCATGCTGGCCTGGAGTGGCTACCAGCATTCACCCGCGTACGACGAAATAGCCTATCTGCCGGCCGGAGTGAGCCATCTCGAACTCGGCCGCTTCGGACTAGCCAGGGTGAGTCCGCCGCTTGTCCGCCTGGTCGCGGCCGTGCCCGTCGTGTTGGCCGGAGCTAAAACGGACTGGTCGGAATATCGAGACTCACCCGGGTCGCGGGCAGAATGGAGGGTTGGCGATGCATTCGTACGCGCCAACGGCTCCAATGTGTTTTGGCTGTTCACGATCGCCCGGTGGGCTTGTGTGCCATTTAGTTTGATCGGCGGTTATGTGTGTTATCGCTGGGCAAAAGATCTCTACGGCCAGGTGTCCGGGTTGGCCGCACTTACGTTGTGGTGCTTTTGCCCGAACTTGCTGGCTCACGGTGCGCTGGTCACCCCGGACGTCGGCACGACAGCCATGGGACTGCTTGCCTGTTACACGTTTTGGCGATGGCTGCAGCGGCCGACCTGGTTGATGACATGTCTGGCCGGAGTGGCCCTGGGGCTCGCGGAGTCTGCCAAAACGACCTGGATTATTCTGTACCCCGTGCTATTTGTGTTGTGGGCCTTCTGGATGTGGAAAGGGGCACCGCGGCCGCGGCCGATCGCGTGGCTGCCCGGCGCTGTCCGGCTGAGCGTCGCCTTCTTAATCAGCGTGGACGTGTTGAACATGACGTACGGATTTGAAGGCAGTATGACGCCACTTGGCGATTACACCTTCGTGAGTGAAACCTTGAAAGGATCAACTACACCGCAAAATCCACGATCGGACCAAAACAGATTCAAAGGAACATTATTGGCGCATGTTCTCGTGCCGCTGCCGCGCAATTATGTGCTGGGAATTGACACGCAAAAGAAGGACTTCGAGCTTCGTTTCCCTGCCTACTTGCGCGGCGAGTGGAAGGATGGCGGCTGGTGGTACTACTATTTGTATGGCTGGCTGATCAAGGTTCCGATCGGTACCTGGCTTCTCTTTGCGCTTGCCGTCGCCACGACGGCTTTGTACCCCAGCGCGCACGACAATTGGGCCAATGAGCTGGTGACGTTTGCGCCAGGCGTGATGCTGCTGGCATTTGTCAGTTCCCAGACGGGTCTGAATCATCACGTGCGATATGTGCTTCCGGCGCTCCCGTTTCTTCTGCTTTGGAGCAGCAAGGCATTTTCGTGGCAGATTCAACAAAACCGGCCGATGCTACTGATAGCCGTCATCGCACTCTGCGGGACGATTGCAAGCAGCGTCAGCGTGCTTCCACACAGCATGTCGTATTTCAACGAAGCTGTCGGAGGCCCCATAAATGGACACGCACATTTGGTCGACAGCAACATCGACTGGGGACAAGACCTGCTTTACCTTCAACGCTGGCTCAAGGAACATCCCGACGCCAGGCCGTTTGGACTCGCCTACTTCGGCCGCGTGAATCCCGCCCAGGCCGGGATCCAATTCCAATTGCCCCCCTATGGACCGACCGGGGCCGCGCCGGCTGGAGACCAGCCTCCCGAATTGCTGGGCCCACAGCCTGGCTGGTACGGCGTGAGCGTCAACTTCTTGCGAGGTTGCTTGTCGCACGCGTTCGACGAAAACGGGCGTACGCGACACCTCGATCGCGCCTACTACAGCTACTTCCTTGAATTTGAGCCAATAGCAACCGCCGGGTACTCAATTTACATCTATCATATCTCGCTGGAAGATGCCAACCGAGTCCGCGCGAAGCTAGGACTACCAGCGTTGACGAAATCAGAAGATCGCGAAAGCACGCCATAGCCCGGCGATCGGCTGTCAAGCGGAGCGACTCCATTCGTTGACGCTCGCGAACGCCGCGCGTTGATGGGACCATTGCAGCGCGCGGTTGACCGCCGTATCATGTCCTTAGCATGAAATCTCTCAGTGATTGTCGTGCCTTCGAATTCAGCGCTCGTACTCGTAAATTACCGCGAAATGGCCGAGGGATTCCGCGTCTTCCAATTAACTGCCCCCGAACCCGCTCGGTAGTTTCGCTTGTCCAAAGCCTAGAAAAGATAAGGTCTGGTGACAAATGCCGAACGACGTGACCTGCCCCGACTGCGGCGGAGAGATGGAGCGAGGATTCATCCCAGACAATGCCTACTTGATGGTCGCGGAAACTTACTGGCACAAGGGCCCCCCGGAAACGAAGAAGAATATCTTTGGAATGGCATCCGGCGTTCGGCTCAACCTGACGGATATGATACCCATCTCGGCGCATCGTTGCCTCAAGTGCGGACTGCTCAAACTGTATGCTCAGGGCTAGCGAGCACGCTCTGTCGCGCAACCTTATCAAAATATATCAGTTTCCTCTGCGGGGGGGATTGTACCCGCACGTGGGAATGGTATAAACGACGGCTACTCAAGGATGGTCTTGGTCGCCGACGCTTAGTCAGTAGTTTCTAAGACTCTTGGCCGAGACTTCGCAGATTTGCCGGTGTGCCGCCGGGTTCTTGAAAGCCGTGCTCACGGAAGACGAGTTGCAAAAGCCGCGCGATCAGCGGCAAAGGCTCGGAAGCACGCGCGTCTGCAGGCAGTGCAAGTGCTGCAAACTACTGCTTAAGGCAGCTTTCAGTTGCCTCCAGTCGGTTGCGGATCATGTTTCTGAGCCCAGTCAACCGTTCAACAAGGAGTAGTTAGATGCAGAAATCTAGGAGAGTTCGCGGCGTATTGGCTCATGTGGTAGCGGCTGCGCTGGTGCTGGCCGGCCTACCATCTGACGGTGTTCATGCCGCCTGTCCCGGCCCGAACACTGCGTACGGCCCGTGTAGTGACCCGGGTACTTTTGTGACAACGGGTGGTCCCGATTGGTGCGGAAATTGCCCCGCCCAATCCAGGGTGTATGTCGGCGGCAACTGTGCCGGTGGTGCAGGAACAGGGGCATTCGACTGCGCCGACTGTAACTTGACGTGGAAAACTGAACTTACAACTTACACGTCGACTCCTGCAGGACCAGTGGCGACTGCTGCGTGCTACACGGCCTGGCTAGCCTGCCTCGGGGCAGCTGGCGCGGCGGGTGCCACTTGCGCTGGTGTGTGCGCAACATTTGGCCCAATCGCTGCAGGTGCGTGCGCCGCCATATGTGCTGGTGGCATCGGCGGTCTCTGTGGTTGCGTCTATGATTTGTGTGTCACCACGTGTACGCCAGGGGTACCTACTTACACCGGCAGCCCGTCGTCCTGCACCTAGTCAGAATTCAACTCGATTCCACGGAGGGGGCTGCATGCAAATGCAGTCCCCTCCTCTTCGGACACTTTAAACAGGGGGCTGTGGTGATCACCTCAAGGCATCCTGAACGAACGCGGCTTTCTTTCCGAACCGTCGTGCCGGTGATGGTTCTCGGAGCTATTGTATGTTCGATCTCTGCTCGTGCGCAAGATCCGAGCGGCCGCCCTCGTGTTGCGGCAAAGATTTCCAGCAGCGCGACCGAGCTGTTTGAACGCATGCATAGCCAAGGGACGATCAACTTCGACAATGCGATTGGCGGGTACGTCGTTCGCATATTCAATCACGTCACGAACGCAGATAATACAGCGCAACTTGCCAGCGTGCGGAAAGGTCTCGAAGAGGCCAAAGGATATCGGATAGCCAACGAACGCACACTTGGTCGAACAGTTGACGAAGCTGCCTTGGATGCGGAAATCGAAGCCAACATAGCAGAGATGTCAACGAAACTGTCAGGGAGAGGCTTAGAGACGTTTGCCGCGCGGTATTCACAACAGGGGACGTCGTATCGGATCGAGCAATTCTCGCTGTCCAACAAGGTGGACCTGGGTGGTTTGCGCGATGCTCTGAAAGATGGCAAAATCCCGTTTAAGCCGTCCTATAGTCGCACTTGGAACGGAAAGCAATTCGCGTCGATTGTTGGGGCAGGAGGCGACCCGACTCTTGAGCAATCCAACCTGCAGAAGAGTCGGAAGCCGACGGCTTCTGGGCCATTCGCGGCCCTTTCCTACGAAGATCGCGGTGCGTTGCCCAAATTCACCACGTACGCCAGAGATTCCGCCGCAGACCCGACATTGTTGAAAAAAATGGCGGACCAGGGGTTTCCCGCCACTACGGAAGTTTCTCAAACTAAGGAAGGCGACGATGCAATTGTGTTGAGGGTTGGCACGCCAGGATCGGTGTCGATGTATCTCGAGGTCACCGTACTGCCCACCAAAGGATACTGTGTCTATTCGGCGTCTATGAAGGTGGGGGGGGCCGTGTTGAGTCACGACGAGTTCCGTGACTTTGTGCAGACTTCGGCTGGTTTCTGGCTCCCTCTGAGGATCGTGCGGGAGGCCTACAAGCTCGACGAACGTCAAGTGCCTTATCTTTTCTCAAAGGAAGAAGTCGTGGCCTTTGAGCCTCCAAAAACGAACGTGGCCCTGGCCGATACCGTATTCGATCTCGCGAGCAGCAGCGAGTTTAAAGCCCTGCCGTTTTCCACCCATTTGCTCCCGCAAGGCAGCCCGCTTATCAAAGTAAGTGATGCCGTAGCATCGGACAGGTTGTATCGGTTGGTCTTCCTCATCGGCAATGTAATTGTTATTGCAGCCATCGTTGGGTTCTGGTTTCGTCGGAAATTGGCTCGCCGGGGATTGCTCAACTCGTGATCTATTTACGCGGCGCGCTTGGCCAGGCGCCTCACGAAATCGCGGAATGTTCGTAGCCAGCGGCCGTTGGCAGCATGACGCGCAAAGTCCGTCTGCAGGCACTCGTGACGCAAGGCACTACAACGATTGGCATGCGAAGGCCGCCGCAAGGGCTCGTCGGAAGTTTTGTCAGCGAGGTCGCACAGCAGGCTGCGACCAGCGCCACAACTACAGTCTCCATATCGCGGCCAGCCTTTCACGAGTCCTCAGAAAGTGCAGCAGATTGACAAATGCCCAAGGCTCAGGTACGTCTTCATTGGTTGCCATTATTGACATGGTGTTTGTGCCTTGGTTGTGGCGATCGGTTCAAATCGCCACTTCACACTCTTGAACTTGTTCCACCCGCAAGCGTCGTCGTTACAGATCCGACTCTGCTTAAAACCACCGTACCAGCGGGAATGTCGGTTACGCGGAAGATCCCGCTTCAGTCACGATTTGAAACGACACTCACAAATCTAAAAACCTCGAGTTCGTGCGGTTGTACGTCGGCGGACCTCGATATCGACATACTCAATCCCGGGGAAATCACGACGCTGCGCTGCGTGTTCGATGGAGGCACCATTGCCAAGTCGCAAGCTGTGAAGATCCGGCTGTTTTCTCCCGAGATTCCGTCGGCCTCGTTTGTGATTAATATGCAATTCACAACCGACCCCAGCCAGTCGGCCATCCAGATTTCTTCTGCGCCTCGGGGAATTGCGATCGATGAGCTCTGGCAAAAGGAGCATACGTACAAGTACGAATTCACATTGACCGTCGGTAAGGGTGTGCCTCGAAATGCGATTGACGTGTCCACCTCAGCCGATTTCATTAAGGCTGATATGCAGGGCAGTTTGCTGAGCGTCACGCTCGATTCGCCCCCGGTCGGAAAAGTTGATGAGTTCGTTACGGTCGCCTTCCCGCAGGAAAGAGATTCGTATTCGTTGAAGCTGCCCATCGAGGGACGAGTTCGTCCCTTGATAAGTGCGACGCCGCAGACATTCAGCTTTGCAGATGTCGCTCGGGGTGAAGATATGGCAGGCGAAATCCAGCTTGAAGCCGTAAACGCCAATATGGACAAACCGGAGGTTACATTGAAGGGCGACTGGAAACTCCAATCTTTGGAGAGGATTACGGAGCGCGGATGGAAGTTGCGCGTTGGCCTGAAGGCCTTGGCTGGGAGCGATATTCGTTACGGTGAGATTTTCGTGAAGGGAAGCTGGCAGGGACATGAAATCAGAATTCCGCTAACAGGGAATTTCAAAAAGGCAACCCTATAGGATCGCGATTGGAGTCGATAGAAAGAGGAGTAAGCGGTGTTCGCGTTCCTGAGCGACGCCATTCAGGCTCGCTGTGCCGCGAAATCGGCACTCGCTACTCGCCAGCGCGTCATCGGTTACCCCTGCCGCCGGCCGAGGCAGACGAGTGGTGATAGGTCGTGAGGCGTCCGTGCGTAAACAACCCCGCTCGTGCTCGATGAAACTGGCCTGATCACTTGGCCGATCGGAAAGCTCGTCGAGTTGCTCCGCTGCATCCTGCAAACCGTGCCGAGCAACTCGCCCGCACGACTTTGAAGCAACCAGGCACTTCAAGTCGTTGATGCTGAAGTCGTGCCTGTCATTTCGCTACTCGTCCGTGAAAAAGACGGGCAGATCGATCTGCTCAACCACTGGATTCCGAATTGAAATCGAGACGCGTGCGCGGAAGGGCGTTTCTTTCGGAGCCTCGGTTGGCGCGACCGAGATCAACAGCTCGCGCCCATCCTTTGACGAGACCGCGACGCCTAGTTGCAGGATGGGGGGATCGGCCGACAAAGACTCGATGTCGACGGGCCCAGCTATCGACGTAAGAGTAATTGTTCGATCCTGATGCGCCGTGTAGGGCGGCTTCAAGAGCAGTGATTTTGGCCGAATCTTCAGGGGGTCGGCAACGGTGACCACCGAATGAACCACGAAGGAGCGAGACTCGCTACCGAATGTGCCGGTAATTTCGATGTCCCCCTGGTATCTTCCTTTGGGGGCTGCTCCATCGTGCCGAAGACATAGTTCAAACGATCCGTCTTCCGATACGTTCGGACTAACGGACTCGGCCTTGAGCCAGACCAGCTTCGGGTCGACCGAGGCCCGCTGCCAGGTCACCTCGCGATGGGGAATGTTTTCCACGCGAAGGGCAAAGGTTCGCTCTCCCGGAATCCCGACAGGGAATTCACCCATGTCCAGCAAGGATGGGACAATCTTCGCCGCTAGAACGCCTCCATGGCGAACCGGCACAATGATTCGATCGAGCTCTGGGTCTTTGGGGACTATAAGCAGGCGGTTCTCAGCAGTCCCTTCCATTTCGGACGTTACCCGAACTTCGACCGCGCTCTCACTTCGGGCCGGAATAATGAATGAAGTGCGATCGACTTCCAGGCATGAGCAGGAGATCTTGACGTCTTCGATTTCCAAATCCTGGCCGCTGAAGTTGTGAATGTGGACCTTCGCCGTTTCTTTAGAACCCACGGGTAGCATACCGAATTCCAATTCCGCAGGTTCTATCTTGAGAATTTGGCCGCTTCGAATCAGACCGGGCGCTACGGACCACGAAAGCGCAATGCCGGCGATCAAAGCGCCAGCGACAAACACGTACCGCAATTGGACCGCGCGCGGAATCGCGACGGCCGAGGACGCTGCTCGCCGCGCCGCGTCGCGAATCGTGCGAGCGCGACGCCAAGACCCGGGGAGTGAGAAATACTTCATGGGTGCTGCCGTCAGCGCGATGGCCAATAGCAAGCCGACCAGCACCACGGGCGACGAGAGCATCTGCGCTAAAATCGCGGTCGTTGAACGCTCCGACAATTGCAATACCGAATTATCGGTGCTAACCAGAAGAACTCCAACGCCGCTTGGACTCAACTTGCTAGTTTCGATGTAATACCGGCCTCGCGCAACGTCCATAAAGTACACTAGGCGGTCGGTGGCACCCCAAAGCAGCACGTAGTGGCCGTCCTGGTCGACCGTGGCGGGACGATGCACGATAACCATTGCGTTGTGCTTGCTTACCATCTCGGCGAGATCGACAAATCCATCCGGCTGTACCAGCGCTGCCTTGCAATACAGGTCTCGATCCTCGAGCACTTTCTTGAGGTCGGCCATTGCAACGATGGGCTCAAATTTGAGCGAAGCGTCGATGTCCTCCAAGCGAACGTCCGGGTCGCCGCGAAGAAAGCTGCAGACCACGAACGCGCAATCTCGCCCGCATTTGACGATATTCGGGTGGCGTGCTGATTGAGATTGTGCAGTGTCCGCGTTTGTCGCGCGGATTTGGCCCATCAGCAGAAAAAAAAGCCACAGGCCAGCGAAATCGGCGAGCATCGGCACCCCTTTGATTTGAGATTCCGCACGGGACCGGCTTGAGGATCGACTACGACGCCAAATCGACGATCAATTCACATGCAGCGCCCATCCAAGGCGCACCGACGTGGGCTGATTCCGTGGAATCGTCGCCTCACGGCTACCAGCACTTGGGCTCTTGCCTCAAACGGCGCGGCGGCGCTGCCATTTTGAGAAGTACATGATCAATAGCGCCGCCACTGCTACGGCATTGGCAACTAGCAGCAGCTTCACGTGCAACGGACGCCCGTGGCTTACGGTCGATTCAGCCAATTCCTTCCGCCTACGCTCGAGAAGCGCCTGGGTGACCTCTTTGACCTCACGATCAATGGTAATATTCTTGTTCTGGATCGCGTCCACCACGATCGTTCCTGGGGGCCAGATGGGTAACCATTCGGCGCGGTCCTTCTCGGTCAGGCGGGCAGCCGATGTCACCTCAAACTCGTACTTTTGGCCGTTCAAGTAGCCGAGCGGCCATTGGCGGAACTTGCCAGCTGCCGGATACGGCACGCCATCGAACGTCTTGACCTGCGTCACTTCAAACGACATTTGAGGCTTGCGCTTATACTCCACGTTGAAGCTGCGGACGAGGAACTCGGGCGCCCCTGAAACCTCGACCACGTATTTCACGTCGGCTGCGGGTAGTGTGGCAGAGAGCTTCCAGATTGCGGGAGTCTTTCCCTCTGTCTTTTCCTCGATCGCATACGCATGGTCCGCCGGAAGATCCATCCCGTGCATGAAGACGCTATCCGGACCGCGGAGGCCGAGGCACAAAAATGACTCGAAAACGTCGGATTGAAAACAGTCCGACATTTCAAACGAGGTGACGAAGGCGTTGTTCCATTTTCCCTCGGCCACTCGCTCCTCGCGCAGAAACCGCCGGCTTTGAGCGCCGTTGAACACGACGAATCGCTCGCACACCCATTTCCCCTCTCGAGAATCGATGTTGCGCTGCCAGAATCTCCAGGGTCGACTTTTGCCGGGTTCCGCGCTGAGGATCTTGAACACGTTCTTTGTCTTCTGGACCCCCTCGGTCAGCGGTCCTCCAAATGCATCCCGCGCCTCGGCATTTGCATCCGGCGCGCGGCTAATCTCCTCGGTCACGGCATATTCGAATTCGAGTTCACGGCAAGCAGCAAGTCTTGCCTCGATTCCTGCTTGGAGCATCTCCGCGGTAACGTCGACCGGCGCGGCACCAGCGCGAAACTGACCACCCAAGCGAAACTCATAGGGCTTCATCCACCGTTGAGATTCTATCGAGTAGCGCGCGGCGTTCGCCAAGCACGGCACTCGCTACGGCAAGGCCGAATAGCCACAGATAGGAGGCTATGGATCCGCCATTGCTGACTTGTCGCATCGTTGAAGGGCTCGTCATGTCGTGAGTGCCGCGCTGCATGACGTGCCGCAGCGATATCCATTGAACGATTAGATTCGTCGACTGCGGAATAAACTAAGGCACCGGCCCACGAGGAGGGGATCATCCCCTCACCGCGGAACGCGCCGCAGGTCTTTACAGACCCTAGTTACAACATTGCGTGAAGGCGCCACACGTAACGGGATTGGGCCCTGATGCTGTGCCACTACAACCGAGCACCGCCACGCAAGTTCGAAATGACATCGTACAACTTCCGGCAACCGGGTCGGCAACACATAGCCAACCGCAAAGCAAACCAGGAGCACCACAGGCCATGTTTGGCTGTCCGCCCGTGCACCAGCCAGCGAGCGCAGTACAAATTCCGCCGATGTTCGTGCACGGAACAATAGCTGGCGGCACGCCCGCCGCGCACGCGCCAACGCCAGCAACGCAATTCGTATCGCCCGTGAACACGAATGTGGTGGCAGGGCATACTCCTCCGCGGATCGCGGCCAGGGTCTCGGACGACATAGGCTTAATCGATGCCGAAGACGAGTACGATAGCGCATACGCGGCAACCAGCGCAGCCAGAACAACGAAACCACTCATGTACGCGCGAGTCATGAAGGTACTCCCTTAAAAAAATGGTTCTCGGCGGTTCCAAACGGATGAATGACCAACAACATGCACGCCGCAGAGGCTCTTGCTAAGCGCTAACGCGTCTCTAGGTCCTGGGTTGTAGGGCCAGTGTGAAGTCAATGGTCGCGCTGGGCGGCGCATCCAACCGGCAACGTGCCGCGTGGCCACCCCGGCCTGGTGAAGGCGCGCACGCGCTTCACAAACTTGGCCGAAGGTACTTCATTGCGTCGGGCACACCCACCCGCCGCCGGAACAAATGGGATCACCGCATTGGCAGTCCGTCGGCTTATCCGCTTCGTTGCAGTCGACCGACGCGCGCGTACCTTGAACGGCGAACGGATTGATCGCCAAGTTCAGTAGTCCGATTGCCAAGAACCCCACAACCAGGATCCATTGGGAGGAATATGGCCTTCGCATAACACCTATCTCCTTCCTTTTGCACGTTCGCGTGGACGAGTTGATACAAGCTGTTTTTTCAGCACGCTCGGGATTTTAGCGACGCGTATTACTTCTGTCAAATAAGTGCAGAAATTCGATTGGCATGCAATATGCCATGCGCCGGCTTGTAATAAAAATTATCCCGACATGCAGCCCTACGAGTGGGCATCTTCAGCGTCGGGGACACGTGTCAGTACATGCCGACGACGCAGTACATGGAGGGAACGGATCGTTGGCATCGATCAGAGAAGTGGCAATCGTGCAGCGCGCCCGGCGTGTGACATCCGGGCCCGAGTCCGCGGACGGCAAGACGAGGGCAGATGATCTCATGCACACGTTCGAACACAACGGCCATGACGCGATTTCCGAGCACGTGATACCGTGCCGTTCAAAGCCGGGGCGATTGCCGAGCGGCCTGCTGGTCGCATCCTTGCATCGGCTAATCCGGTTTGTTACCTTGAGACCAGCATTTCTTCGAGAAGGGTGCCGCGCCCAGCGGAGGAGTGAGGAGTGAGATGTACCCTTGCGAGAATGACATGGCAAGCGATGCGCCGGCTCATTGGGCTTCAACAGGGGCTTGGGCATGGCTTTCCGAACGGCTGACCCGAGGAGCTCCGACCAGATTTGGCTGCGCCGCGGTGCTGCTTACGGCGGCGACGTTAAAGGCTTACGAACTCGCGACTGATCCAGCGCTGGGCGTGCTGTATGGGGCCCGTTGGTTTCAAGTGGTCCTTGTCCAGTATGAGTACATTCTTGCCATTTGGCTCCTGAGCGGGCTTTCGGCTGCGCATTGTCGCAGGATTGCTCTGCTGACTTTCATCGGGTTCGCGGGCGTTTCAGCTTATCTGGGGTTCACGAGCGCGGCTTCTTGTGGCTGCTTTGGGCGCGTCCATGTCAATCCGTGGTTTGTCCTCGCGCTCGATTCCGCTGTGGCGCTGCTGATTTGGCGGTGGGATCCAAATCGCGCCGGTCAGCGCGCTGTGCGGCAACGGGTATCTCGGAGAGCTGTGCTGGCGGCGATTTTCGGCAGCGTCGTCGCCGTGTCCATCCTCGCAATGTCGACTCGACTCCGACTGACCGACTATGCCGTAGGTGCCGCCTCGGATGGAGACATTGTCCTGCTTACTCCCGAGAAATGGGTTGGAGCTCGTTTTCCGTTGTTCGACGACATTGCTGTCTCTGCGCCGATAGCGCAGGGCTCGTGGGTGATCGTGCTTTATCACCACGACTGCGCAATGTCAGGCAGCCCTGCCGAAGTATGAGGCGCTTGCTCGCGACGCGACGCTTGTGCCGCGCTCGTTTCAAATTGCTTTGATCGAGGTTCCGCCATATGGCGAGGATGGACCATCCCCAGGTCGGCTTTGTGAACATGGTAGGTTGAGCGAGTCGAAAGAGTGGTTCGTGACAACGCCAGCGGAAATTCTGCTAAGGGACGGACAAGTGGTTGAGGCTCGAGTTGGCAAAGATGTTGAAAGTGGATCGGAAAGTCACGCTGTGGTCGTTTTCGCAACCTCGGACGGTGTTCAGTAGGTTCCGCGATCCCGACAGCAACGCCGGCCATTGAGCTGACGCGTAACAGATCGAACCGGATGTAACCCCGAGAGCTGGTTATTCGCGCTAATCTGAGACTTGGTGGCTCTTGGTCTTAATATAACGTCATGCCCAAGGACATCGTGAGCGATGCCGACAACGTGGTCTCAACGCTGCCTTTGGCTTTCGGCGCTGTTCTTCCTGGTGACAGTGATCTACAACGCCCGCCACTTTGCCGGCATCGGGTCTGCTGCGGATGCGGACGCGGTGCACGACTTTGGGACCTTGTTTTCCGGGGAGACGCGAGGGCACGTGTTCCGTGTAAAAAATGCGTGGAACGGGCCGCTGGTTGTTGATGGCGTGGTCACCGAGTGCGGCTGTACCGTTGTCGAGGCTGAATTGAAAGGCAAGACGGTTGACGTCGGCAGTGTGATTGAAGTGCCGGTTCGTTGGACGGCTGCCTATAAGGAGGGCGACCTTACCAAAAGAGTACTCGTCTATTTTACAGACTCCGAGCGCCCGCCGCTTCGCCTGACGATGAAGGCCAGAGTAAAACTACGATTTGTTTGTTCGCCCGAGCGGATTGCAATTGAAGCTGTGTCGACGAATGACGCACAATCTCAAACTTTCACCGTAACCCAGGTGCCGGGCGCACCGCCGTTTGATCTGCGCGCGTGACCACAAACTCCGAGTTTCTATCGACGACTTTCGACGCTGCCGAACCTGCAAAGTCTTCCGGCGTTGAAGGGTGGCGCGTCACCGTCACCACAGTACCTCCTCTTCGCCAAGGGCGGATCGAAGGTCACGTGATCCTGCAAGCGTCGGATCCAGCCGTGCAATTGGTTGCAGTGCCCGCCGTGGTGATCGTACCGCCGCCGACGCCCGGATCGATCCCCGAGCCATCCGCTACCCCCAACTGAACCGACCGCCCGGAGACTTCTAATTCGTGGGAGTTATCTCCTCGGGCGTTGGCTGCGACACCCATCGAAAGCAGGTCTGCAGCCAAACAGCACTTGGATAACGGACCGCGAATCAATGGATCATGGTCAGGCTCCTGCTGCTGGCAAGGCCCAGAGCGCGATTTTAGAGCTCATAGACAGCCGACGCACGAGGAGCGTGCTCGGGATGTCCTGGAGGGTCATAGTCAAGTTGTCGGATGATTGATTGCCACTCGGAAAGATGTTAGAAGTAACAGGCTTCGTGTTGCCCTGCACTTCATTAAGAATCCTCAATTCGAGGAGTTGAGCATGGCGGCGTCGCGCGGTTTCACGCTCATTGAATTGCTGATCGTCGTCGCGATCATCGGGCTATTGGTGTCGTTGTCCATTCCCGCGATTCAAGCCTCGCGCGAGGCTGCCCGGCGGGCACAATGCACGAATAACCAGCGGCAATTCGGCGTTGCTTTTACGAATATCGAATCCGCTCAGAAAGCATTCCCGTCGGGCGTCACGGCACGGCTCAAGGGTCCTCTGACCGATATCGAATGGCAAGTGCACAATTACGTCGTGGATTTGCTCCCCTACATCGAGGAGCGTGGGGTCGACGCCCAGTATCATCGGGATGCGATGTTTTGTGCCCCCGAAAACGCGACTGCTATAGCGACCGTACTGGCAGTAGCAATATGCCCGTCAGCACCACGTGACGATTATGGGTCGGCGTTCGACTTTGAGTTCGTGCCCTCCCAGTCATTCAATGAGGCCGCCCGAACCAATCCTCTAACAGGACCCATTCTGAAAGCGACCGACAAAAAATACACGACTCGCTATCGTGGCGCAGTCATGGACTATGCGATCCCCAGCGGTGCAAGCGGCGCGGCCGCCAAAGCCGCCGGCCATCCCAAGGCGGATGAATTGCCGAGCATCTTTTCCCCGCCAATGGCTGCCGTTGAGAATCTTCCCGCGAGTCTGCTGTCGGTCTTGGCCGGCAATGGATGGCTCGAATTCTATTCGCGAACTCGAGCCGCGCAGATTACCGACGGTCTGTCGAATACGTTTCTTCTTACGGAAGTGGGGGGGCGCCCCGAGCACTGGCAAATGGGGAACCGCACGCATCTTGGCGAGCCGCTGCGCGGCGTGGGCCGACCCATCCATCGCGCTGCGAATCAACGGCAAGAAGTCGCCGAACGGACCGTGTCTTATTCAGTGTGACAACGACGACGAGATCTATAGCTTTCACCCCGGCGGCGTCAACTTCCTGTTTGCCGATGGTCATGTGCGGTTCGAGAGCGAGTCCATCGATCCACTGTTGCTCCTCGGGCTGATGACACCCAATCAAGACGACAATCATCGATGAAGCGTGGCCGCGTTCCTTGACGCTCCCGGTGGCTTATCGGCATGCACTTCACAATTGCCATCTTGTGCGTTGCGGGATCGCAATTCTCCGGCGAGTTGCTTACCTTGCTAACGCCGGTTGATTATCGGTATACCGGGGGTGGATACTCGGACAGGGAATTCCACTATCGGCTCTATCGTGCGACGCCGAGCGACACAGAGTCGCTGCCGCTCATCGTTTGGCTGCACGGACTTGGCGAGGCCGGCGATGACAATATGAAGCACCTGAGATGGCTGGATCGTTTGATCTTTCGTCGGCCCTGGGAGCGCGATCGGTATCCGTTCTTCCTCCTCGCTGTGCAATGTCCCTCCGACAATCGTACTTGGACTCGAGAGCCGGACTCCGCCGCGGAGGACGACATGATCAACGTTACTCGGGCGATTCTTGACCAGGTCTTACGGGACTATCCCATCGACCGCAGCAGGGTTTACTTGACTGGTCTGTCGAGCGGTGGCTCAGGCTGCTGGGCGCTTGGGATTCGCTATCCCGAGTACTTTGCGGCCGTCGCGCCAATTGCCTCGCGCGGCGGTGACGATTCACAAGTCATGCGGCTCGCGAAGATCCCGGTATGGGCATTTCATTGCACCGCGGACGGGCGTACCCCGGTACTGCCCGTTGCAACGACCGTGAAGACCCTCATCGGCGCCGGCGGCAACGCTTGCCTTACCCAGATCGAGTCCAACTCACACGATGCCTGGACCGCCGCATTCGAGCAATATCACTTGTTGGACTGGCTGCTCGCGCAGCGCCGCGGCCAGACGTCTTCGTCTCCCGCCCCAGGAACCATTGCGCTCCGCAGCCGCCTGCAGGACTTTGCCAACGGGTGGCAGTGGTGGCAGATTCTCCTGCAGGTGGCCGTTCCCACAACTCTAATTGTCGCCATCGCGAAAGTCGTAAAGCAACGCCGCCAGGCGATCGCAAGATCGCGTCTTGCGTCATCGTCCACCTCCCACGTTGATTCCCGGCACTGATCGAATCGTCGATTCCCAACGACCTCGAGCGATACGAACGGGCGAGACAGGTGGCCCGTATTCTTACAGTGCGGAGGAATCGGCCGGCATTCTGTGATCGATGCGGGTGTTTGAGACCGGCGCGGGGGCGACCGGTGGGCATCGACGGGTCGTGCGACGGAACCGCCGGTTTGTCGACACGTCCGTTCGCCCGTGCGCAGTGGTGATCGCACGGGTCGGATTTGTGTGCAACCCCGGCATTGGTGTACGCTCCTGCTGCCGGCAAGGCCCAGGGCGCGACGGTAGGGCTTATGGACAGCCGGCACTACGCGGCCACGGTCCTAATGTCTTCGCGCGTCATAATAGCGGCTTCGGGTGATTGACTGCTACATGGACAGGTGTTACAAATAAGAACCATTCTGTTGCCGCACATATCAGTAAGAATCTTTGAATCGAAGAGTTGAGCATGGTAGCATCGCGCGCTTTTACATTAATTGAACTACTGATAGTCATCGCGATTATCGGGCTATTAGCCAGCTTGTCGATTCCTGCCATTCAGGCGTCGCGCGAAGCCGCTCGCCGTACACAATGCATTAGCAATCAACGACAGGTGGGAATTGCGTTTCTCGGATTTGAATCCCACAATCGCACCTTTCCGGCTGGCTTCACGTTCCGCCTTCAGGGTCCCCTTGCCACGGCTCCTGAAATGCAAATGCACAGCTTCATCAGCGATCTGCTCCCCTTCCTTGAGGAAAATGCGATCAGCACCCTCTACGAAAGAAACGCGACTTTTTGTGCCGACGTAAACAAAACCGCGATCGCAACTCCGATCAACATCTTCGTTTGTCCGTCGGCGCCAGACCGTGATCTAGCCCCAACGAATACTTACGTGCCTTCGTTGCTGATTTCCCCTTCCTCGCAAAAGTCCACGGGGATGACGAAGACCATGCTGGATGCACTCGATAAGAAGTTCACGGCGACCTATAAAGGCGCAATTACCGATTACTCGGTGCCGGCACATGCGAGTCGGAAGCTGGCGCAGTCCGTGGGCTACATACTCGAGGACAACTCGATCAAAGAATTGCCAAGTATGTTTCCTTTGCCGGATACCAAGAAGCTATTGGCAGCGCTCTTGCCCGTGTTAGTGTCTTCTGCCGTGGTTGAGATATCCGAGCGCACCCGCGCGGCCCAGATCACCGATGGATTGTCACACACGTTTATGTTGACGGAGGTCGCGGGACGACCTCAACGCTGGCAATTCGGCTTGCACACGTCACTGGGCGAACCGCTAACCAGTGCCTGGGCTGATCCTTCGATTGTATTTAAGATCAAAGGAGTCGCAACGGCGGATGGAACCTGCTTGCTGAACTGCGACAACAACGGCGGCATCTACTCGTTTCATGGCGAAAGCGTGAACTTTCTATTCGCGGACGGTCATGTCGATAGCCTTCACACGGATATTGAACCCGCCCTGCTGCTTGGCCTGATGACGCCGGCGGGCGGGGACAGGCACGAGTAGTCCGCCTCTCCGAGGCCGTCGATCAAACCGCCTGACGGCAATGCTCGTCATGGCGACATGGCAATGCCCGCGAGAATCCAGGAATCTTCACACGGCACAAATCAGCCATGCAGACTGTCCTTGCGATCACGCTTTCATTGCTGCCCGGCAATGTTCAACCCGACTTTGTGTTCCTGTTCACGCCGTTTGAATATCGGTACACTGGCGACGGTTATCAGGGTCAGCTGTTTCACTATCGCCTCTTCATCCCTCAGGGTGGCACGACGACCAACAAGTTTCCGCTTATCGTCTGGCTTCACGGCCGCGGGGAACGAGGAAATGACAACTCCTATCATTTGCGCTGGCTCGATGAGCTTATCTTCCGGCCTCCCTGGCAGCGGGACCGCTACCCGTTCTACTTGCTGGCGGTGCAGGTTCCCTACGACGACGATACATGGGTCAGCGGGTCGCCGGATCAGCCCGGCGATGACATGATCGATGTTACGGCCGCGATTTTGCGCCGTACTTTGAGCGACCATCAAGCGATCGACCCAGAGCGAGTCTACTTGACGGGGATATCCACCGGTGGCACGGGAACGTGGGCACTTGCGATCCGTTACCCTCAGTACTTTGCAGCCGTGGCTCCCTTGGCGTCCGCCGGCGGCGACATTGAGCAGGTGGCTCGAATCTCAGAAATCCCGATTTGGGCATTTCACTGCAGCAGGGATGCCGGCACGTCCATCGAGCCGGATCGCGCGATCGTGAAAGCACTGCAAGACGCGTCGGGACACGCGGTATTGACGGAGATCGACTCGGCATCGCACGACTGTTGGACAGCAGCGTTTGACGACTATCATCTTCTCGATTGGCTGATGTCGCAAAGGCGTGGGAAGGCGTCGTCGTCTCCGGCTCCAGGAACCGTCTCGCTAATTCGACGGCTGGAAGATGCGTTCAAAGGATGGCACTGGTGGCAAGTTCTGTTGCAAGTCGGAATTCCCGTCGGTTTCCTGTCGGTTTTGGTGTTCGTCATCAATCAGCGTCGCCGCAGGAACCTGCAAGCTCGACCGGCCCATGTTGCCTCCATCGACATTGGAGAATGATCGCCTTCTGCGCCGATCGTGGATTCGCTGAACGGCACTACCAGCAGCGATCGAACCGGCCGGCGATTCTGAAAAACTAGCTTTCCGACGTGCGGTTGCGTGTTTTTCCAACAATGCCACATTGCTTTGGGTTTTGAGAGCTGTGCCCCCGGCAAGTTGGAAACCGCCGCGATGTGTTCTACAATGCCGGGCCGCGGTACTTCGATCGGACCACGTGATTCGAGGCCACACATGCGGCAGGCCGGTTGTTACTTGACGGTCGTCTTGTTCCTGATCGATGCGGGCACGGTCGTCTCCGGCGTTTTGGCTGCCCAGCCGGCAGCCGACTCGGCAGCCGCTGCGCGCAACGGCAAGGCGGCCGAGGCAATTCGCACGGCCACGGATGCCATCGCGGCGGCGCCAGACGACGCGGACGGTTACCGTGTGCGCGCCGGCTTATATGCCGCCGCCGGTGAACACGCGTTGGCCATCTCCGACTACGACCAGTTGCTCAAGCTCGACCCGCAAGCGGCCGAGGCCTTTGACCAGCGGGGAAGTCAACACTTCATGCTGGGGCACATCCACGAATCGATCGCCGATTTCGACCGCTTTCTCAAACTCAAGCCGGCCCAGGAGCCGTGGAACTGGAAGCGGGGCATCTCGTACTACTACGCCGGTCGTTTCGACGACGGCCGCCGCCAGTTCGAGGGCTACCAGACGGTCGACGACAACGACGTCGAGAATGCGGTGTGGCGGTACCTGTGCATGGCCCGCGGCGTGGGCGTGCCGGCCGCGCGCGAGGCTATTTTGAAGATCAAGAAAGACGCCCGGGTGCCGATGATGGAGGTCTACGCGCTGTATGCCGGCACGGCGAAGCCGGACGACGTGCTGGCGGCTGCCCGCGCCGGGTCGCCCGCGCCGGAGGCTCTCAACGCGCGGATGTTCTACGCGCATCTATATCTGGGGTTATACTACGAGGCCAACGGCGACGCGGCAGGCGCTCGTGAACACATTGTCACGGCCGCCGAGCGGCACAAGATCGGCCATTACATGTGGAACGTGGCCGACGTGCACGCCAAACGCCTGATAACATCCGCCAAGCCGTAGTCTTTTTCGCACCGTTTCCTTGTCCCCAACACCTACCACCCGACACCTAACACCTTTTCTCCCTCCATGCCCGACCCCTACGGCATCGACGTCACAGCCTGCCGCGCGCGACAGCGGCGATTGCTGGCCGTCATGGAGCAGCAGCGGCTTGACCAGGTGATCGTCACGCAGCACGTGCACGTGCAGTACCTCGTCGGGCCGCGCTTCGCCTGGACGTTTTCGCCGGCGGCGGCCCTCTCGGCCGACGGCCGTGTGACGCTGGTCGCACCGTTCGCGCCGCACCAGAGCGTGGCGGCCGACGAGATTTGCACGTACAAGGCCCAATCGTTCTCCACGCTCCGCAACGACCAGCGACACCAATCGTCGGCCGTGCTGCTTGATGCGCTGGCGAAACGGCCCCGGCCGCGGCGATTGGGCGTCGAGTTCTCCTCCTGCGGACCCGAACTTGCCTCGCGATTCGGCGCGGAATTGATCGACGTCGAACAGGAGCTTTACCTGTTGCGACGCCGCAAAGATCCGGACGAACTGGCCAAACTGCGCAAAGCGATCGGCGGCACCGCCGCGATGCACCGTCGGGCCCGCCAGATCATCGCCCCGGGCGTCAACGAGCTCGACGTCTTCGACGAGCTGCAAGCCGCCGCCGTGCGCGAGTACGGCGAAATGATGACCGGCACGGGCAACGACTATGCCTCGGGCGAGCGGGGTGGACCGCCGCGCGATCGGAAGATCGAAGCGGGCGAGCTGTACATCCTCGATCTCGGCCCGGCCTTTCGCGGTTACTTTGCCGACAACACCCGCGTGACCGCGGTCGGCGGCAAGGCAACGGATGAGCAACATGAAGCCTGGCAGCACATCTTGCCGGTGTTCGAGATAGTCGAGCGCACGGTGAAGCCCGGCAAGAGCTGTCGCGAGCTGTTTCGAGAAGCCCACGAGTGGCTCAACCGGCCCCAGCGGTGGGAATTCGAGCATCACCTCGGGCACGGCATTGGGCTGTTCCCGCACGAAGCGCCACACTTGAACCCCGAGTGGGACGACAAGTTCCAGGCCGGCGAAGTGTTCGCCGTCGAGCCCGGCTTGTACGGCGACGGCTTGCGGGCCGGCATACGCCTGGAGAACAATTATCTGGTCACCGAAACCGGCGTCGAACTGCTGACGCCGTTTCCGCTGGAGTTGTGAAATAGCGGTTGGGGTTTTAGGGGCAGGGTTTAGACGCGTATGGAGATCGTTGCTCTTGAATTCCGAAACCCCAACCCCTGCTTCACGCTGGCGAGCCGGCATGTTCTTCGAGGATTGGCATCCGTTCCTTGAAGTCGACGGGCTTCGGCAAGACGCGGAGGTTGCCCGCCTCGATCGCCGGATAGACGACTTGAATCGTGGTGAAGCCGGTCAAGAAAATGCCCGTGATGTCGGGCTGCAACTGGCGAACGAAGCCGCGCTTCGAGCGCGCGCAAAAAAAGAATGAAATCGGTGAATTGCCTGCGCCGCTAGCATTTTCATCCGCTCGGCGCGCAGCTCGCGCGGATGAAACCGAGTTGCCGCCGTGCGTGTGCGTCGCAGGCGCTAAGATGGCGGCGATTGGAGGTCGGAAAAGTAGTCTAAGGCGCGCCGAAAATGGGTTGGCGCTTGTCGCCTTCCGCTTCCCGAACCACTAACGCCTCGACATGCTGCGTGCCAGCAGATCGAGTTGGCCCTTGAGATCGGCGAGCAGCATCTGGGGATCGGCGTCGTCGGCCATGTGCGCATAGAAAGCCTGCGCCGCGGAGCTATGGGTCACGTTGAGCATCGTGGTGGCTCGCTCGAGGTGGTGCAGTTGCGAATCGACCTCATCGAGCTTGCGCGCCGCGTAGCGACTGTTCTGCCAGATACGCTCCAGTTGCAACACCAGCCCCAGCAGCAGGCCGACCTGGCCCCCCACGGTGATCGGCATGCCCAGGTTCCAAAGTTGCGGGCGGTGCGCGACAAATGACCAGGCCAACAGCACCGCGCCGCAGGCAAAGGCCATCAGGCCCAGCGACAACACCGTCCACGCCAGCAGCGAGCCGCGTCCAGGCGGGCGCGCGCGACGTTTGTGCCGCCGTGGCAGCTTGGCGTGCGCCATCGACGCGCCACTTCGGGGTCCGCTTGGCCCGAGCGGATGAGCGTCGCTCGGTTTCTTCGCATTGCGCGTCGAGGCGGCTCCATGTGCCGACACGGGCTTGCAGATGACGAAGGTTCTGGTCGAGTTCCCAATCGTCGAAGCTGGCCGACGCTGCGGCCGCCGATTGCGAGCCGCTGAGATCGACGCCGTGGGCGGCCGCTTCGGCCAGGCTGGCAGTGCGCGGCGCGGCGCGGCCGTCGTCGCCGGCAAACAGGCCCGCGCAACGCGCGCAGCACAGGCCGCCGCTCGTCGGCGAGCTAATGCCAGGCACGTCTTGGCCGCACTGTTTACACCACATCAAGCCGGCTCGAGGGAACAAAATGCTATCGCGCATTGCCCCACGGCAATACGAGCAATCTTTCCATCGACCGGCAGGATGGGAAACTAAACCGAATTCGTAAAGGTTGCCGGTCACAGCGACCTTAATGGCGAAGATGGGAAACCTGCGGCGACTGTGAGCGAGAATTCGCCTCGCAGGTCGGCGTCAGCGGATTTTTTGCAGCTAGCTAAACGCCACCGTCATCCTGCGGCGGCGGTTCCGCTGGCGGCGGCTCAGTCGCCGGCGCCGGCGACTCGGGCACAGCTGGTTCCGGCGGTTTCTCGACAGGTGGCGGCTCGGCGGGCGCCGTGTCTTCCTTAGGTGAAGCGTCGTCTTTGGGTGTCTCTGCGCCTGGCGGGGTCTCGGCGGGAGATGCCTCTTTTGGCATCTCGCCAAGCCGGGTCTCCGCCGCAGGTGCTGGCGCTTCAGCGGACGTCGGCTCGTACCATTCGCCGCGCAACCAATCAACCAGCAAACCCAGCGTCTGCGGAGAGAGCATATTTTGCGGCGAGTCCCCCGCGCGCTCTGCAAACGCCGGCATGCGGTCGTTTTCGTCGCGATAGAACCGCTCGTGTTTGGGATTGGCGATCATCGCCCGCAGCCACTCGCGCGAGCCGTAGCCGGTCAGATCGGGCGCCGTGCCGAGATCGCCCTGGTCGTGAAATTTGTGGCACGAGGCGCAGCGCTCCGCGTCGGCGATCAACTTTTTGCCGGCTTCGATGGTCGCGGCGTCCTTGGCATCGAATGCGGCCTGGCCTTTCAGGTGGGCTTCGGCCGACAGTGCGGCGACGATGTTCTGAATCTCGGCGGCCGGCCATTCGGCGAGCGTGTCGGTGACGAAGCCGGCCATCTGGCCTTCGCGATGCGCCGTGTTTCCGAAATATTCAGGCCCTGCGATCCGTTTCGGATTAAGCAAGCCGGCTATCCACGTGCGATCGGCGAATCCGTACAAGTTGGCCGCGGACGATTTCCCTTCGCCCGCCGCCTGGCCATCGGCCGCCGCCGGCGCGTGCGTGTGGCAACTGGCGCAATAGCGGGCGAACAACTTGGGCCCCTGCGTCTTCGGATCGTTGCGCAGCAGTGTGATCGCGCCGGTTAGCGGGATCTGCGTGTCGGCCGAGGCGAGCGTGCTGACGCGCTGGGCTTCATGCTCGGCCTGCTCGACGGCTTCGAGGTAGTCTTTTGACTTGCGATATTTCTCCAGTGCGGCCAGTTGATCGCGATAAGCCTGAATCTTGGCGTCGTCGTTGTTGAAATGCGCCGCGACTTTGGCTTCGTCGTTGCCGGTTGCTTCAAGCACGGCTTCGACGACTGCGTGGCCGCCGGGGTTGGTCCACAGCGCGCGATAGTCTTCGTTGATTGCCGCGCCAGTCAACGCCGCGACGCATCCCAGCAGGATCACCAACATGCCGATGTTGAAGCGATGCCCCAGTTTCCACCGGCCGACAAAGGGCATCAGGAATAGCGCCCCCATCACCGCGCCGGGTATCACGACAGCACCCAACAGTTCGCCCTGCTCGCCCCAGCCCTCGAACAGCTTAAGAAACTGGAATAGGAAGAGAAAGTACCACTCGGGCCGGGCCGCGGCATACTGATTCGATGCGTCGGCCGGCGCGCCCAGTTCGGCCCCCAGTTGCGACATCTCGATCGGTCCGCGATGCTCGTAGAAAAAGTACTCAATCGGATGCACGACCAACAACAGCACCACGATCAGCACGGCCAGGCAGGCCACGGCATCTTTCAGCACCTGGTCGGGCCAGAATGTTGTCTCGGGCCCCTTGGCCGGCTGCTTGTGGCAAATGCCGTGTCGGCGAAACAGCCCCACGTGGATCACCAGAAAGAAAACCAGCAACCCGGGAAGCACGCCGGCATGCAGCGCGAAGAACCGAGTCAACGTGTGATGCCCGTAGTCGGCGCCGCCGACTACCAGCTCTTGCAATTCTTGGCCCACGCCAGGCACCACGCTGAGCAAGTTGGTGGCCACGCGCGTGGCCCAGTAACCCTTCTGGTCCCACGGCAGCAAGTATCCGGTGAGCGACAGGCCGAGCACGATTTGCATCAGGATCAGGCCCAGCCAAAAATTCACTTCGCGCGGGGCCCGATAGGCACCGTCGATCACGACTTGCATCAGGTGCAGCGCCATCAGCACGACCATGGCCTGGGCCATGAAGTGATGCAGTCCGCGCAGCAGCCAGCCCCCGATCATCTGGTTTTGCATGAAGTACACGCTTTCCCAAGCGGTCTGCGTGCTGGGGCTGTAGCACATCCATAGAAAAACGCCCGTGATGACTTGCACGGCAAAGGCGAAGACCAGCGTGCTGCCCCACACGTATCGCCAGCGCGCCCCGCCGGGGATGCGTTCGTAGAGCGCTTCGTGGACGAAGTCGCGAATGCCGGTGCGGCTGTCTAGCCAGTCGACGAGAAACTTCATGCCTTGGCCACTTTTTCGGTCTTGCCTGTGTAAAAGTTTTCGAACTTAACCAGGATCTCCTCCTTGCGGACCTTACACTCCAGCGTGTCCATGGGCCGAGGGCTGGGGCTGGGCTCGATGATCGCCCCGTCGAGTGAAAACTGGCTGTTGTGGCAGGGGCATTTGAACGTATTGGTCTCATCGTCGAAATCGACGAAGCAGCCGGCGTGCGGACAGGTGGCGGTCCAGCACTCGATCTCTTCTTGGCCCGCCTTGCGGCGCAGATAGACCGCGCCGACCGGCTCGCGCGAGCGGTTCCAGGCGTCGACCCGCTCGGCGATCACCGGAAACTGCCTCGGCACGCCGTCGTCGGGAACTGCGTCGAGCGTGGCCACGCGGATCATCTTCGTTTGGCCGTTTTTTCGCCGCAGCGGATCGAAAAACACGGCCAGCCCGGCCAACGCCGGTACCAGCATCGCCAGCCCGCCGCAGATGATTGCCAACGCGTACGTCAAGAAGCCGCGGCGCGCGGTCGTCGGAGCAGGAGACGGCACAGGTGCCTTCGGCGCGAAAGCCGGTTTTTGCTGGGGTTGTGCCATGGCGCTGGATTCCGATTTGCTGGCGGCCAGGTCGTTCGGGCTCGCTCGGACCACGCGGGCTATGCGGCGATCGAGCAATCCATGAGGCAGGCAATCGTGGGCGGGACGTAGCTCTTCAATTTCTGCGCAAGCGCGACGTTGAGCGACTTGCGTTAAATCGACCTCGATTATCGCATGGCGGTGCGCACCGCGTCAAGCACCTTGGCTTGCGCCGCGAGCCAAGGCGCGCTGATCGACGCGCCGGCGGCCGCCTTGTGTCCGCCGCCGCCGAACAGCCGGGCCAGCACGTTGCAATCGATTTTTGGATTGCGACTGCGAAAACTCAATTTGAAGCCGCCGCTGGGCTGCTCGACAAAGATGACGGCAACCTCGGTGCCCGCCACCATCAACGTCAAGTTGATCACGTCTTCGGTATCAGACGGGAGCGCGCCGGTGGCTTCGAAATCTTCTTTCAAAGCGGCGGTGTGTGCCAGGCGACCGTCGAGATCGGTTTCGGTGCGCGCCAGAATGCGGCCGCGCAGGCGAAGGCGGGGGAGCGAATCTTGTTCGTACAGCTCGGCGTAAATATCGCTCGGCACGGCGCCCGCGTCGACCAGGTCGCCGCCGGCACGAAACGTAGCGCCGCTGGTCGACGAGAAACGAAACCACCCGGTGTCGGTGGCGATGGCCGCAAACAGCGGCTTGGCGATTTCGGGCGTGATGCGCACTCCCAAGTGATGGGCCGCTTCGAGCACCAGCCGCCCGGTCGCTTCGGCTTGCGGGTTCTTGAACAGCTCCGCGCCCATGTCGTCTTCGCCGATGTGGTGGTCGAACACCATTTTGTGAGCCTTCGTGGCGCGCACCACGTCGGCCATCGTGCCCAACTGAGCCCACGCGCTGGTGTCGAGCACCATCAACACCTCGAAGGCGTCGAGTTCGTGCGGCTGAACGTCGACTCCCAGCGCCTTGAGGCGTTGCTGGGGATCGATGAACTGGAGATTCGGCGGAGTCTTCTGGGCGTTGACGATCAGCGCGCTCTTGCCCAGCGCTTCCAACACGCCCGCCATGCCCAGTTCACTGCCGAGCGCATCGGCATCGGGACGAACGTGGCTGGTCAGCAGAAAGCGATCGTGCGAGTTGACGAGCTCAACAAAGCGGGGCCAATGGATCGACATCGTGGTGTTGCTACCGAGGTTGTTCGAAATCGTCGAAGGTCTGCCGCGCGGCCGCGATGTCGTTGTGCAATTGCTGCGTCAGCTCGTCGACGCCCGCAAAGCGTTGAATGTTCCGCAATCGCGCCAGAAAGTCAATCTCCAAGGGCTGGCCGTAGAGCGGCGTGTCGTCCCAGCCCAGCAAATGCACCTCGACTTTCAGGGCCGCTTCGCCGAACGTCGGATTGGGGCCGATATTGATCGCCGCCGGCCAGCGCACATTGTTGACGAATCCTCGGCCCGCGTAAACGCCGGGTCCGGGCAGCAGCGTGTCGACGGCGTCGATATTGGCGGTGCCGAAACCGAGTTTCGCCCCGCGGCCGGCCCCATGCACCACCATGCCGCGAATGCGATACGGTTCGGTCAACAACGAGCGCGCTTCGTCGACGCGTCCCTCGACCAGCAGCCGCCGGATGCGCGAACTGGAAACGGTTTCGCCGCCCGCCTCCAGCGGCTCGACCACGGCCAGCGCGATCCCGGCGTCGGCGGTCAGCCGCGCGAGCACGTCGATTGTTCCGGAGCGCGCCCGGCCGAAATGAAAGTTCGGGCCCTCGACCATGGCCCGCGCGTCGAGCTCGTCGCGCACGATCTTCTGAAAAAAGTCCTTGGGGGCCAACCGCAGCAGCTCTTCGTCGGTCGGATAGGCGATCACCGCGTCGATGCCCAGCGCGTCCAAAAGCTCGGCCTTGCGATCGGTCCAGGTCAACGGGGGCGGGGCCTCGGTTGGACGCAGCAGGCGGACCGGGTGCGGATCGAACGTGAAGACCAGGGCCGGCCCGCCCAGTTCGCGCGCCTTTTCGATCGTCCGCCGCACAATCCGGGCGTGGCCCAGATGCACGCCGTCGAAATTTCCGATTGCGACCGCCCCGCCGCGTAGCTCAGAGGGCAGGTTGGTGACGTGGCGCAGCAGCTTCACGACGGTGATGGGCAAACGTGTGGAAGGGGGTTCGAATCACAGGCCCGATTATGCCGCCCGCCGACCCCCCCGGTCAACCGGCGATGCCTGCGCGGTGCTAGAATAGGCCTCATGCACGAAACGCCCGCCGAGCCGCGCCGCCGCTGGTTTCGTTTCAGTCTGCGAACGCTACTGATCGCGCTGGCCGTGTTTGGCGTCTGGCTGGGCGTCGAAACCGATCGCGCCGCCAGGCAGCGCCGCGCGGTCGAGACGGTCCACAAGTTGGGCGGACAAATATACTACCATCACCAGCAAATCGACCAGCCGCGCTCCTCCGGCGGCATCGGCATCGGCACACTGCACGGCTACGACGTCCGCGCGGAGCCGTGGGCTCCACTCTGGCTGCGGCAATGGATCGGCGAAGATTATTTCATCTCGGCGGCACACATCTCAATCTACGACCGGCCGAGCCGCGCGGACCGGAACACGCCGCGCCGCGAAAGCATCAACGAGGATGACGTCGCGCGACTCGGCGGCCTCACCTGGCTTGTGGAGCTTAACCTGTGCAATTGGCGCGTCTCGGACGAGGGCCTATCGCATTTGGGCCGGCTGACGAATCTCGAACTCTTGGCCTTCGATGGATCGAAAGTGACCGATGCAGGGCTGGCGCACCTGCGCGGGCTCGCGCGGTTGAAAGTTCTGCGGATGGGGAGCCGCGCGGCAAACGGCGAAGACGAGGCGCAGGCCACGGCGATTTCCGACAAAGGGCTTGTCCATCTGCAAGCCATGCGGCGGATGGAGGAGCTCTATCTCGACGGCGCACAAATCACCGGCGAGGGGCTCGCGCGGCTGTCGGGCATGACCGAGCTCAGTGAGCTGAGCTTGAATCGGACGCAGGTGACCGATTCCGATCTGGCGCAGTTGAAGCGCTTTCCGAAGCTGTCGATCATCAATCTGGGGCAGACTCGCGTCACGGATGCAGGACTGAAAACATTGGCCTCGATCGCGACGCTCCAGATCATCAGGCTTGCCGGTACGAACGTCACGGATGAGGGGCTCCCCGGTCTGGCCCCGCTCGACCACCTGGAGGTGCTTGATCTCGATCGCACGAGCATTTCGGGCAGCGGGCTCGCGGGGCTCACGACGCTCAGGGATCTGTTTCTTAGCGAAACTCGCGTCTCGGACGCGGATACAAAATACTTTTCGGCAATGCGCAAGCTCGGCATGCTCAGGCTGAGTGGCACTGCTTTGACGGACTCCGGTTTGGATCCCTTAATATCCCTCCCGCGGCTCGATCGGCTGGATCTCAGCGAGACGCGGACTACGGACGACGGCCTGGCAAAGCTCGCCGCAGTCCGCAAGCTGCGGTGGCTGGGCCTGGAGCACACGCAAGTCACGGATGCGGGCCTGAAGCACCTGCAAAAGTTGCCCCTCAGGCACATCCATTTGGAGGGGACGAAAATTACCCAGCCGGCCGCCGACGATTTCAGCAAGGCCACTGGAACCCAGATCTACACGGACCAAAACCCGGGCAGTTGAGTGCTAGAATAGGCGTCATGCACGAAACACCCGCCGAACCTCGCCGCCGCTGGTTTCGTTTCAGCTTGCGCTCCCTGCTGATCGCGCTCGCCGTGTTGAGCGTGTGGCTGGGCGTCGAAACCGATCGCGCCGCCAAGCAGCGCCGCGCGGTCGAGATGATCCACAAATTCGGCGGCACGGTCCAGTACCACCATCAGCAAGTGACAGCCACGCGCTCCGACGGCCGCACTTCGCACAATTATGACCCCGCCGCGGACCTGTGGGCTCCGCACTGGTTGCGGCAAGCGATCGGCGACGATTACTTCCGCTCGGCGGCGGAAGTCATTATCCATGACCGGCCCACAAGGTCGGATCCGCCGCTTCCTGGGCTCGACAGCATCACCGATGACGACATTGTGCATTTGGGCGACTTGGTTGAGCTGCAAGAGATCAACATGTGGCACGTGCAGGTCACGGACCGCGGGTTGGCACACCTCGGCCGGCTGCCGAATCTCGAATACCTGGCCGTTGATGGGTCGAAGATCACCGATGCCGGCCTGGCGCAGCTGCGCGGGCTCAAACGTTTGAAAATCCTGTCGCTGGGCAGCCACGCCGCAAACGGCGAGGACGACGGGCCGCCCACGGCGATTACCGACCGGGGGCTGTTCCATCTGCAAGGTATGAAGCACCTGGAGCAACTGATTCTTGACGGCGCGCAAGTTACTGGCGACGGGCTCTCGACGCTGTCCGGTCTGAAGGAACTCAGGCATTTGGGGCTGGCGCAATCGCTGGTGACGGATGCCGACCTGCCGCTGTTGAAACAGTTTCCGAAGCTGGACGCGGTCAATCTGTCGCAGACGCGCGTCACCGACGCGGCGCTGAAAACCTTGGCTTCGATTCCGACCCTGGAGTGGATCTCGCTCGGCGGCACGAGCGTGACCGATGCGGGGCTGCCGGAACTGGCAATTCTCCCCAACTTGCAGACGCTCGATCTCGATCATACGGCCGTTTCGGGCGACGGGCTGGCAAAGCTTACAACACTTACCGCGCTCTTTCTCAGCCAATCGCGCGTTTCGGACGACGACTTAAAGCACCTTTCGGCGATGAAAAGGCTGATGATGCTCCGGCTGAACGACACAGCGATCTCCGACGCCGGCTTGCACGCCCTGATCCCGCTCGTGGGGCTCGACTACCTGGAGCTCCGTCGAACGCGGATTACCGATGATGGCCTGGCCAAACTTGCCAGCGTCCGCAAGCTGATGTGGCTGGCGTTGAATCAAACGCAGATCACGGACGCGGGTCTGAAGCACTTGCGGACACTGCCGCTGACGCGCTTGCTGGTGTCAGGAACGCAAGTCACCCAGGCGGCGGCCGACGACTTTCACACGGCCACGAAAGCCGAGGTCTACACGGACCGGAACCCGGTCCCCTGACTGCTAGAATAGGCGTCATGCAAGAAACGCCTGCCAAACCTCGTCGCCGCTGGTTTCGTTTCAGCTTACGCACGCTGCTGATCGCGCTGACCGTGTTGAGCGTGTGGCTGGGGGTCGAAGTCGATCGTGCCGCGAAGCAACGCCGCGCGATCGAGATGATCCGCAAGTTCGGCGGCGGCATTCACTACCATCATCAGCAATTCACCATCCCGCGCCCCGGTGGCGGCCTCGGCACGGTGCACGACTACAACGTCCAAACCGAACCGTGGGCGCCGTACTGGCTGCGCCAGTGGCTCGGCGAAGATTACTTCATCTCGCCGGCTGAAGTTTGGTTCTCAGTCCCGGCCACGGGCAGCTTTTCGGGCCACGTGTCGGCCCACGCGCCCCTCGAAAGCATGACCGAGGAGGACATTGCGCGACTGGGCGGTCTCGTGTGGCTCCAGGAACTCGACCTTTCAACCGTGCGCGTCTCGGACAAGGGCCTGTCGCATCTGGGCCGGCTGACCAACCTCGAATTCCTGGCCTTCGATGGATCGAAGATCACCGATGCGGGGCTGGCACATGTTCGCGGGCTCACGCGGTTGAAAGAGCTGCGAATGGGCAGCCGCGTGCCAGACGGCGAAGACGAGGCGCCGGCCACGGCGGTTACCGACAAGGGGCTTGTCCATTTGAAAGGTTTGCGTAGGGTGGAGAGTCTGAATCTCAATGGTGCACGAATAACCGGTGAGGGGCTCGCGCGGCTGTCGGGGTTGACCGAGCTCAACGAACTGCTCTTGAATCACACGCCGGTGACGGATGCCGATCTGACGCAGTTGCAGCACTTTGGGAAGTTGCAACTAATCGATCTGGAGCAAACACGCGTCACGGATGCCGGACTCAAGACATTGGCTACCATCGCGACCCTGGACCGCGTCGTGCTCAGCGGTACAAAAGTGACCGATCAGGGCCTGCACAACCTGGCGCCGCTCGCCCACTTGCAGGGGCTCGCCGTGCAGCGCACGACGATTTCGGGCGGTGGGCTGGCGGGGCTTACGACGCTCACCAACCTTTACCTAGGCCAAACGCTTGTCTCGGACGAGGACTTGAAGCACCTCTCGGCAATGGACAAGCTGACGGTGCTCGCGCTGAACGACACCGCGATCTCAGACGCCGGCTTGGTCGCCTTGATCCCGTTGGCGCGGCTCGATTTTCTGGACCTCCGTCGGACGCGAATTACCGACGACGGTTTGGCAAAGCTTGCCGGAATCCGCAAGCTAAGCTGGCTGGCACTGAATCAGACGCAAGTCACGGATGCGGGTCTAAAGCACCTACTGAAATTGCCCCTGAGGCACCTCAATTTGGAGGGGACGCAAGTTACCCAGCCGGCGGCCGACAACTTCAATAAGGCCACGGGAGCCAAGGTCTACACGGACCAAAATCCGGCGCCGTGAACGTTTCGCATGCCCCCAATCGCCCGCTCGCCGAAACGGCACCCATTATGCTATCCTTTTAGTGGCATCCGGGCCGCATCCGCCACCCGTGGATATCCGATGGAAGACAAACAGTTTTTCCTTTCCCCCGACCTGGCCTCGCGCCTGGCGGCGATCGACATTGGCACCAACAGCATCCGGCTGATCGTGGCCGAGCCGTTGCGGGGGGGCAACTATCGCATTCTGGACGAAGAGAAGGAGTCGACCCGCCTAGGCGAAAAACTCAGCAAGACCGGCCGACTTGATCCGCAGTCGATCGAAAAGTCGCTCGGCGCCTTGCGACGCATGAAGCAGATCGCCGAGGGCTTTCAGATAACGCAGCTGCGGACGATCGCCACCTGCGCAGTCCGCGAAGCGTCGAACGGCGACGAGTTTTGCCGCCGGGCCCGCGAGGAGTTGGGCGTCGAAATCGAGGTCATCGGCGCCGAGCAGGAGGCCATGCTGGCCTTCGCCAGCGTGCAGCGGGCCTTCGACATCAGCGGTCAGCACGTGGCCGTGGTCGACATCGGCGGCGGCAGCACCGAAATCGTGCTGGCCTTCGGCAACCTGGTCGAAGCCGTCTACACCACGCAGCTGGGCGCCGTGCGGATGAGCGAGGTCTATGCCGACACGGCCTCGAACGAGGGTTTCGCCGGACTGCTTGCGGGCATCGACCGACACCTGCGCAAGCACACCAAGAACCCGGTCTTCGTGCCGCACATCTTGTTCGGCTCCGGCGGCACGTTCACCAGCCTGGCGGCCATGATGATGGCCGCCAAGGGGCAGGATCGGCGTGCCGGTGCGCGGCTACCAGGTCAGCCGGGCCGAAGTGCAGGCACTTGCTCGATCGGCTGCGCAAGATGCCGCTCAAGGAGCGCGCCGGCGTGCCGGGCCTGAGCCCCGATCGGGCCGACATCATCGTGGCCGGCCTGGCGATTGTCGATCGCATCATGGACCGTTTCGACGTCAACACCGTGCAAGTCCACAGCCGCGGCGTGCGCGACGGACTGCTGCTGACGATGATCGACCAGCAGCTGGGCGGCTCGCTGGAAAAACCGCATGACCGCGACGCGGCGCTCGAGCGTCTGGCCGCCAGTTGCGGGTGCGAACTGGCACACGGACGCCACGTCGCCGCGCTGGCTGGATCGATCTTTTCGCAGCTTGCCGCCGCCTATCATCTGAATCCCGCCGATCGCGGACTGCTGGAAGCCGCTGCGAAGTTGCAAGACGTGGGCTATCTGATCAATTACGACCAGCACCACAAGCACAGTTATCACTTGATTCTGCACAGCCGGCTGGAAGGTTTTCAGCCGCACGAACTGGAGCTGATCGCCAACGTCGCCCGCTACCACCGCGGCGCCGATCCGAAGCGCAAGCACGCCAATTTCCGCCAGCTCTCGGCCGACGATCAGCAGCGAGTCCGGCAGATGGCCGCGATCTTGCGCGTGGCCGGCGGCTTGGACCGCAGCAACACGCAGCAAGTCAGCGACGTGAAGGTCGACCTGGCCAAAAAAGGGGAGACCAGGCTGCGGATCGCTTCGCGCCAGTTTCCCGAGGTCGACATGTGGGGAGCCCGCAAGCGCGACAGGCTGTTCGAAAAAGTATTCGACACCTCGCTGGACGTGGAGTGGGAGGAAAGCCCGGGGCAATCCGCCGCGACGGATCAAAACTCCAACGGCAAGCCCGCCGTGGGCTCTTCGCCACGGGTGCAGCAGAGCAATCAGGGGTCGTGAGGTGAAGGGTTGCTCGCGCGGCGGATTAGCATGCGGGCGTAGCGTTGCGCAACGCGCCCTCACCCCGGCCCTCTCCGGGCGGGAGAGGGGGACGCGGACACCTGCTTCCAGGCTCTGGGCAGGTAGCGAATCAAATCGCTGGCGATCATGGCAACTTCGCCTAGCTCGGCGGCGGCCAAGTCTCCGGCCAGGCCGTGGACGTGGACGCCGAGGCGCGCGGCCTCGTAGGGGGGCAGGCCGTGACAGACCAGGGCCGTGATGATACCGGTCAGCACGTCGCCGGTTCCGCCGGTAGCCATGCCCGGATTGCCGGTAAAATTCAACGACACCTGATATCCGTCGCTGATCACGGTGCGGTGGCCTTTGAGCACCACGACGGTGCCGGTCCGCTCGGCGAACGACTGGGCCAGGCTCTCTCGCTCGTGCGTCTCGACCTTTTGCTGGCCCGTTAGCCGCGCGAACTCACCGGGATGCGGCGTCAAGATTCGCGGCCCCCGTGGTCGTCGAATGGTCGCGATCCGCGCGGCCAGCGCGTTGAGCGCATCGGCGTCGACGATCAGCGTTTTTTTCAGATCGACGAACAGGTCGCAGACCAGGTCGATCAACTCGGGCGAACGCCCCAGGCCGGGCCCGATGGCCACGGCCGTGGCTTCCTCGGCCGCCGCGTCGATCGCCTCGCGGGCAGCCGGCGCGATGCGGCCCGAGGCGTCGGACGCCAAAGCGATCGTCATGGCGCAGGCGTCGAATGAGGCAACGGTCGATTGGCAAACGTCCGGCGTGGCAATTTTGAGGAGTCCCACGCCGCTGCGCAAGGCCGCCATGCCGGCCAGCGCGATCGACCCCGCCATTCCCCGCGATCCGCCGACGAGCAACGCCCGGCCAAAATCTCCTTTGTGACTGTCGGGACGTCGTGGCAGCAATCGGGGCAGGGGAGGATTGAGGGGATCCATCGTGCTCATGGTTGTCACCCTAGATGACTCTGTCTCGCCGACCGTCGAGCGCGGGACGCGATCAGGCCGGCAACATATGCCCCCTTAAAACCGGCGTCGATGTTGACCACCGTGACATTGGCGGCGCAACTGTTGAGCATGCCCAACAGGGCCGCGAACCCGCCCAGACTGGCGCCGTATCCGACGCTAGTGGGCACGGCGATCACGGGACACGAGACATGCCCTCCGACCACGCTGGGCAGCGCCCCTTCCATGCCGGCGATCACAACCACCGCGTCGGCGTCGACGAGCTTCGGCAATTGTTCGAGCAGCCGATGCGGACCGGCCACGCCGACGTCGAAGATCATCGTGGTCCGCACTCCCATCCACAGCAACGTTTCGCGGGCCTCCTCGGCAACCGGCAAATCGCTGGTGCCGGCGGTCACGATCGCAACGTGCCCGCGGTCGCCCGACGACCCGCCGTCGTCGGCACCGGGGCCAATGCGAAACGTCCTGCCGGCGGGATTGTAGCGAGCCGTCGGAAATGCCTCGCTGCAGCGCCGCGGCCTGGTCGGCTGAAATGCGGGTCGCCAACACGTCGACCCCTTCGGCCAGCAGGCGCCGAAAAATCTTTTCCAGCGTGGGCACGCTCTTGCCCTGGCCGAAGACGACTTCGGGATAGCCGCAGCGCCGCTGGCGGTCCAAGTCGATCTGGGCCTCGGCCAGATCGGCCGTCGCCGGGCGAGAGACCTCGAGCATGAACTCTTCCAGCACGAGCGTGCCGTCGAGCAACTGCCTGGCCAATTGTTCGAGCTGCTGCGGATTCATGCCTTTATAGTAACGCCCAAGCCAGGTACACGCGACCGTTACAGCGTCTACCCGCGAGCCGGCATTCGTCCGCCCTTCGTTCCGCCGTCTGTGCTGAACCCTGGACCCCAAACCCTTCCCGCCGCCTTTTCAGGCTTGTCAGAAACCCTCGGCAATGTTAGCACTTGGCTACGTATTCCAGCGGATTTGTCCTGACAGCCCTAGCCACCTTTCGATGCATCCATGAGCCGCTACGCCGAACGACGGACCAAGCTGCGCCGATCCCTCCGCAAAGTCGGGGTCGACGCTCTGCTGGTCACCAACTTCACGAACGTCACGTACCTGACCGGGTTCACGGGCGACGACAGCTACCTGCTGGTGCTCGCCCGCGGCGAGGTGATCGTCAGCGATCCTCGCTATACGACGCAGCTCGAGCAGGAGTGCCCGGGCCTGGAAGCATCGATCCGCCCGCCGGGCGTCGGCATGATCGACACCGTGGCTCAGATCGCCCAACAGGCTAAAGCGAGCAAGCTGGGTGTCGAAGGCAACTCGATGACCGTGGCCTTGCGCGATCAGATCGCTGCGAAGCTGCCAAAAGCCGAACTGGTCAGCACGACCGACCTGGTCGAGAAGTCTGCGGCTGATCAAGGACAAGGACGAGATCGCCGAGATTCGCCGCGCGATTTGGATTGCCGAGCGGGCTTTCGGCGTCCTGCGGGCGTCGCTGCGACCGGAGCGCACCGAAAAGGAAGTGGCCGACGAATTGGAGAACCAGATGCGGCTCTATGGCGCCAAGGGATGCAGCTTTCCGCCGATCGTGGCGGTCGGAGCCCGCGCGGCACTGCCGCACGCGCGGCCCACGGACCAGAAAATCGGCGCCGACGACTTCGTGCTGGTCGATTGGGGGGCCGACGCGGGTCCGTACAAGAGCGACTTGACGCGGGTCCTGGTGACCGGTAAAATCTCGCCCAAACTCGAACGGATATATAGAGTTGTGTTGTCGGCGCAGGAGCAGGCCATCGCCGCGATCCGGCCCGGCCGCTCGGGTCACGAAGTGGATCAGGTGGCTCGCGAGCGTGATCGCCAAGGCCGGCTTCGGACGGAACTTCGGCCACGGTTTGGGACACGGCATCGGGCTCGATATCCACGAAGGCCCGCGACTGGCCGCCGGCCAGCACCAGAAGCTCGAGCCGGGCATGGTGGTGACGGTCGAGCCGGGAATCTACCTGCCGGGTTGGGGCGGCGTGCGAATCGAGGACGACGTGCTGGTCACCAAGGACGGCTGCCAGGTCCTCACGACAGCTCGCCAAACAGTGGGAAGACGCCATCGTGGCTTAAGCATTGCGGCCGGGAAAGTCGCCGCGGCAAGTTCCAGCTCAACAGGGCCGCCAAGCCCGCGGGGCGGAAGCCACCGGACCAAATCTTGCGGGGAGAAACAGAACGATGGCCGGTTCCGGCTCAAATCAGGGCGATATCTTCGACGTCAAGCGCATCCGCCGGCTCGTCGAATTGATGAATGAGCACGAGCTGGCCGAGATCGACTTGCGCCAGGCCGATCAGCGGATCCGCCTGCGCAAAGGAGGCGAACCGGTGATCAGCATGGGCGGCGGTTCGGCCCGCCGCGGCCCCGGCGGCCGCGCCTCCGGCCCGCGGCACCGACCCTGCGGTGGCCGCCGCCAAGGCCGATGCCCAGTTGGCGGTGATCAAGAGCCCGATGGTCGGCACGTTCTTTCCCGCGCCGAGCCCCGACGCGCCGCCGTTCGTCAAAGTGGGCGATCACGTCGGCCCGGACACGACGGTCTGCATCATCGAAGCCATGAAGGTCTTCAACGAGATTCCGGCCGAAATCTCGGGCCAGATCGTGGCCGTGCTGGTCGAAAACGGCGAGCCGGTCGAGTTCGGCCAGCCGCTGTTCAAGATCGATCCGCGCAAGTAGCACGGCCGCGGCCTTCTCGCGGCGCGCCGGCGATCGCGCGGCCCAGAGCATTGCGTCGGGAACGGGTGGTTTGATGTTCAAGCGAATTCTGGTTGCCAATCGCGGTGAAATTGCGCTGCGCATCATCCGCGCCTGCCGCGAGCTGGGCGTCGAGACGGTCGCCATCTTCAGCGAGGCCGATCGCGGCGCCGCGTATCTGGAGCTGGCCGACGAGGCCTATTGCGTCGGCCCGCCCAAGGCGGCCGACAGCTATCTGCAAGATCGACCGCGTGATCAGCGCCGCCGAAATCGGCAACGTGCAGGCGATTCATCCCGGCTACGGCTTTCTGGCCGAGAACGCCCACTTCAACGAAGTCTGCCGCAGTTGCAACATCGACTTCATCGGCCCCACGCCCGAGGCGATGGCCCGGCTGGGCGACAAGAACGCGGCCCGCAAGCTGGCCCGCGAGGCCAAGGTGCCGGTCGTGCCCGGCAGCGAGGGGCTGATCGGCGACGAGGCCGAGGCGGTGCGCGTGGCCCACGAGATCGGCTTTCCGGTGCTGATCAAGGCCTCGGCCGGCGGCGGCGGGCGCGGCATGCGCGTGGCGCTCGAACGACCTGGCGCTGAAGGCGGCCTTGCAGCAGGCCGCAGGCCGAGGCCGAAGCCGCCTTCGGCAACGGCGGCATCTATCTCGAAAAATACATCGAGCATCCGCGGCACGTCGAAGTGCAGATCCTGGCCGACCATCACGGCAACGTCGGTGCACCTGTGGGAGCGCGATTGCTCGACGCAGCGGCGGCATCAGAAGCTGATCGAAGAAAGCCCCGCGCCGCACCTCATCGCCCGAAACGCGCGCGGCGATGTGCGAGGCGGCCGTGCGGCTGATCAAGGCGGCCGGATACACCAACGCCGGCACCGTCGAATTCATCGTCGACAGGCAGCGGCAACTTCTACTTCATCGAAGTCAACGCCCGCATTCAGGTCGAGCATCCCGGTGACCGAGATGGTCACCGGCATCGACCTGATCAAGGCGCAGATCCGCGTCGCGGCCGGCGAGCCGCTGCCGTTCACGCAGGAGGACATCGTGGCAGCGCGGCGCGGCGATCGAGTGCCGCATCAACGCCGAAGATCCCAAGCAAGAACTTCCAGCCGTCGCCCGGCAAGATCGAGCAGCTGATCGTGCCCGGCGGCTTCGGCGTGCGGTTCGATTCGCACGCCCACGCGGGCTACGTCGTGTCGCCGTACTACGATTCGATGATCGGCAAGCTGATCGTGCACCAGCCGACGCGGCGCGAGGCGATCGACTGCATGCAGCGGGCCCTGGGCGAGCTGCGCATCGAAGGCATCAAGACCACGGTCCCGCTGCACCGCGAGATTCTCGGCCACGCGGCCTTCGTCGAAGGCCGGATCGATACCACGTTCGTCGAACGCAGCGGATTGAGCACAATAGAGCAGCGAGCGCGACTGGCGCACCATCGGCGCACGGCACGAACACTGACGGCGAAGCCGACGACGCATGCCGAGGAGCGATGCCATGACGCTTATCACGCCCCCCCAAGACCGAAACCAGCTTTCGCCGCGTGGCGATCCTGTTCGCCGGCGGGCCGGCCCCGGCGGCCAACGCCGTCATCTCGACCGCCGCCGATTCGTTCCTGCGCAACGACATCGAAGTGGTCGGCATCCTGAACGGCTACTCGCAGCTGGTCGAGTTATCGGCCGAAGACCAGCCGCTGCGAATTGGGCCGCGACTACGTCATGCATCGACCACAAGGTGCTGCGCCGCACGCGCAACTCGCAGGGCATCCTGATCGGCACCGCGCGCGCCAATCCCGGGCAAGCGACGTCTCGCACCCGGCGCACCTCGACGATCCCGAGCGAGTCGGCCCCGCTGCGGACCGTGTACGACGCGCTGCGCTCGCTGCGGCGTCGACGCCCTGATCTCGATCGGCGGCGACGACACGCTCAAGACGGCCAACAAGTTCAAGCTGTTTCAGGACCAGCTGCCGCCCGGCAGCCAGCGCATTCCGGTCGTGCATCTGCCCAAGACGATCGACAACGACTACACGGGCATCGACTTCACGTTCGGCTACTTCACGGCCGTCGACACGCTGGCCAGCGAAATTCGCAACCTGCTGGCCGACGCCGAGGCGAGCCGCGCGCTACTTCCTGGCCGAGACGATGGGCCGCAGCGCCGGCTGGCTGGCCTACGGCGCGGCCATCGCCGGCGAAGCCAGCCTGGTGATCAGCGTCGAAGACATCACCGGCAAGTATCGCGAGCAGCGAAGAAGTCGATCGACCCGAAGACCGGCGAGACGACGCATCCGGCGCGGTCATGAACGTCGAGGAGGTCGTCAAGCGGATCGTGGCCACGATGCGCGTCCGCGAGGAGCGGAAGGCAAGGAATTCGGCGTGATCGTGATGGCCGAAGGCCTGGCCGAATACCTGCCGATCGAGCTACCTGCGAGGGCGTGCCGCGCGACGAGCATGGCCACATCGCCATCGCGCAGCTCAATCTGTGCCGGCTGTTCTCGCGAGCTGGTCGCCGAGGAATACAAGCGCCAGACCGGCCGCAAGCGGCAAGATCACCGGCCTGCAACTCGGCTACGAAGCCCGCTGCGCCAGGCCGCACGCCTTCGACGTCATGCTCGGCAGCCAGCTCGGCGTCGGCGCCTATCGGGCGCTGGTCGAAGAACGGCTCGACGGCGTGATGGTCTCGGTCTCCGGCCAGTTGGAACTCAACTACGTGCCGTTCGAACAGCTGATCGATCCCGACACGCTGGTCACCGTCGTCCGCTACATCGAACCCGACAGCGACTTCCACCGCCTGGCACGGTTCCTGGAAACCTACGTCAACGAGTAGCGGCGACCCTGTGAGGGCAGCGCCCGTCGCTGAGGGTGGCCGCCCGTCTCCCTCTCCCGGCGGCTGCACTTTTGGACGTTAGGCGGCTAGGGAGAGGAAGGTTTTCAACAGTTTTTTGATTCGTGGTGTAATCTGGTGTTTCAGTTCAACGGCCGACAATTCGTTTTGGAAACAGTTTCGTCGCAGGGCGTTGCGCCGGTCGGCGTGGCTCGGGCGGCGCGGCAGGCAGTCCCACGGCGACAGCGATCGGTCGCGAAGTTCCTGGTGGCTTTTGTTCCATGCCCACAATTCCACCAGCGTGTGCATCCACAAGTTCAGATGGTAGCAGGCCACGTTGGTAAACAGGTTGCGGACTTGTTGCTGGCCGGCGCCCAGACTTCCTTGATGTCGTGGAACACCTGCTCGATCGACGAGCGATCGGCGAAGCACTCCAGAATGCTTTCCACGCTGGCATCGGGATCGGTCGTGAAGAGCGGCTCCCAGCGATCCGGCTCGCGAACGATCACCACGCGAAACACTCCACCCACCACCGGCCAGGTGGCCAAAAATGTTTTGTAGGTTTTGATGACTGGCCGTCCATACAGCACCACTTCGGTTTGCTGCCAACCTTTGCGATGGGCAGCACGCTTGGCCAGCGAGATCGCTTGCGCGCCATATTTGCGCGTTCCGCCGCGATGGCCCTGGGGGCGCGGCGGCGGCAGGGTGCGCAGGCCCGCGTCGCGGCGCAGTCGGCTGACAAACGTCACACCCAGCGGCAAGATTTCTCGCAGCAGGGGCCGATACGCATACGCTCCATCGGCCACGATCCACAGCGGCTTGCCCAGCGGACGGACCACGTTTTCGGCCCATTTCACCAGTTCGGCCGCCATCTCGAGCTTGGTGCGGAACGTCCAGCGGCAACGCGGGTGCAACTTGGGCAGATCCTTGGCTTTGACATACAACAAGGCACGCAACGGCAATCCGATCGTGTGCCACAGCGGATGACGCACGACCCAGGCCAACGTCACCCAAATGTGACCGTAAATAAACTTGTGATCGTCCGGCCCCGAGGTCGGATTGTGATGCAGGCCTGCCCCTTCGACTTTCGGCCCGTAACGCCGGGTGGGCGTGTCGTCCAGCGCCAGCACGATCCGCTCGCCGGTCGGCAGATGCAAAAGCAACAGCTGAAACAACCGCGTGGCCAACGGTTCGATCTTGCGTCCCAGGCTGGCCAGGAAGTAATAATAGTCGTCGAAGTCGTCCAAGATACCTTGAGCACGCAGCCAGGTCGTCACCGTGCGACGCCCCCTGGCCAGCAACAACCCGGCCAGCACGATTGGCAAACGCCACGCCGTACGGCTGTCGAGCACAGGCGTCAACAGTTCCACCCACTCCGACCACTCCTCCGGCAGACGCCGGACACAATACGGATTTCGACCAGCCATCCTTGGCTCTCCGATTCACGGGCGGTACGCCAATACAACACCGTGGTTGGAGAGCCATTTTTATTGCACCCTACGTTATTGACCAAACCCAATTCCCTAATCTGACTTCTCCGAAAGTGCAGCCACCGGGAGAGGGCCGGGGTGAGGGAGCCTTGCCGATCAATTCTCCCCTCGCACAGGACGCCGGCCTAGAGCACCGACGTATGCCTTTGGTGTGCGAACTCGATTCGCCCGAAGCCACGATCTCCGAATGTGCGAGGGTGCGCGGCATTCGACTTTCGCCGCGCCGCCGTGTTCAATACCAGATGTCATGAACACCGGCAATTCGATCTTGGCAACCCTGCTGATCAGTGGCGCGGCCGCATGCGCGGCAACGCTCTACGGCTTGGCGGCATTGTGGGCCGTCGGCGGACGCGGAGGATGGTTGCGCGCTGGGCGCCCCTCACGTTGCTGCTGTCCGCCATGGCGCCGATCGGCGCGTATGAGTTGCTCGCGCTGTACGGAATCCAGGCGGCCGTGGTCGTCGGCAGCATATCGCTTGTCAGCTTCGTCAAGTGCCGGCGCCCGGCGCCCAGCGGCCGGGTCCCGCTCTTCGCCCGGCCCCGGTTTTCCTTGCGAGACGTTCTCAAAGCCATTCTATTGACCGGTGCCGTACTGGCGATCATCCGCTTTGCCGCCCAGGGTACGACCGGGACGCTCGGCGGAATGGCATGGTGGCCGTGGGTGGTCGCCGGCGTTGCGCGGGCGCCGTGACGCTCGTGGCCAAGTGGACCGTTTTCGGCCGCGCACGATGGTACTTCCGCGCTATCATGGCCGCGCTTGTTGCCGCGGCAGCCAGTGTAACATTCTCAGGGTTGCACAATTTGCTCTATGTATACGCCTCATTCGCAGTCCTTGAGGTGCCTGCCCGCGGCTTCGTGTATTCGCCCGGATTTGCCGGTCTGCCAATGCTAGTTTGTCTGGCATTGATGCGACGAAGCGGATGGGCCTGGTGGCGACCCGACGAGCGGCTGGGCGAAGAACACACATCGCGAGTGGACGGCCTAGCTTCGGCGCGAATCGCTGGCGTTGGCCGGCGCGTTCTGGCGTGTGCAGCATTGCGGTTTTCGGCGGCTGGCTGCTGGCCTCGATGTACTTGGCCCTGCTGCCTCCATCGATACCGAAGCTCGAACCGCTTCCCAATCCCAATGGATACACGGAACTGTTGCGTGCCACGGCAGCGCTCAACTGGACAAGTGTTCCGGGTCAAGATTTTGACGAAGTGCCGCTGGCCGCATCGCAGGCGTTCGTGCAGGCCAATGTTGCACCGCTAGCGTTGGCCCGACAGGCCCTCTTGTTGCCCAGTCGCTGTCCGGTCGACTACGAGGATTCGTTTATTTCGCGTGCGCTCCCCGATATTCAAGCTGCTCGCACACTCGCTAGAGCCTTATGGATCCAAGCCAGAGTTGCCGCGGCCGAGAGCCGCTTGGTTGGCGCCGTTCAGAGTTATGGGGACATCCTGCGCTTCGGCCGGCAGTACTCTCGCGGCGGAGTCAATATTCATGAAATGGTCGGCGGCGCCATTGAAGGCATCGCCCTGGCAGGCCTCGTCGAGGAGGTAGACACGCTCGACGCGAGCGGCCTTGCTGCCCTCCGACATAGCCTGGAGACAGCCGCGGACGACGGTGAACCTCTGGAAGCGATCCTCAAACGCGATCACTTGTGGGGCAGCCTGTCGAACGGATGGCAGGGCAGGTTTGACTACTGGTGCGACAGCCTCGTGCTAGACGGCGATTCGTATCGCGCTTTACTAATCGATCTTCGCTCAGCAAGGGTCGCCCTTTTGCGCCTGATCCTTACTGAGGCGGCGGTCCGTAGCTACCGACTGGCCGAGGGCGCGCCCCCGGAATCCCTCGCCGCGCTGGTGCCAAAATACCTGTCGGCCGTACCGCTCGATCCTTTCGGCGATGGACCACTGGTTTATCGCCGCACCGACGACGGTTATCTGCTGTACAGCGTCGGGGCGAACGGGATCGACGACGGTGGGCAGCGCGTGTCACGATACGAAGCGACGAACTTGAAAAAGGGAGATCTGTTCTTCGACGCCAGCCCCGACATGCCTGGGGAAGAAGCGAGTCCGCAAGCAGGCAACGACTAGAATCGCCCCCTCTCCCGCCGGGAGAGGGCTGGGGTGAGGGTGCGTCGCCGCGACGCTCTCCCCTCATATGTCTCGCCGATCGACATCAGCACGTAAACGACGGGCCACTCTTCCCTCACCCGGCTCGCTGGCGCTCGCCACCCTCTCCCGGCGGGGAGAGTTCAGGAGCCCGCTACTGCGGCTTCTCCGCCCGCGCCGCCTCACCTTGCGCCACGATTCGAAACATGCGCACCCGTTCGTTGGGAAAATCGACCAAGCGCGTCTCGGGCGTGCGGGCGTTGCCGCCGGAGGCAACGACCAGGTCGCCGTGGGAGGAGCAGACGACCTTGAGAATCCACGATTCCCCGCTGACTCGGCTTAGTTCTTTCCCGCTCTCGACGTCCCACAGGCGCAAGGTCTTGTCGAAGCTTCCGGAAACGACGCGCCGGCCGTCTGGCGAAAAGGCGATCGACGAGACGGCGTGCTCGTGACCCTTCATTTCGCGCACGAGCGTGCCGTTCGCCACGTCCCACAGTCGCAACGCGTTATCTTCGCTGACCGCGACCCGTTGCGAGGTCGGATCGTCGAGCGGTGCGCCCCCCGTGCCGGTCATGAGTTGCCGCCCGTCGGGCGAAAACGCCAGGCCTCGCACCAGCGCCGGATGCGCGATTTCGCGGATTTGCTTGCCGCTGGCGACGTCCCATAAGCGGACATTGTTGTCGTCGGACGCCGTGGCCACGGTGCGGCCATCGGGCGAAAACGTGCCGTTGGTCAGCGGCTCGGCATGCTTGAACCGGGCGATCACGTCGCCGGTGTTCACGTCGAAAACCGTGGCGGTCTTGTCGCGAGCACCCGAAAGCAATCGCGCGCCATCGCCAGAAAACTCGACGAACATCACCATGGATGTGTGCTTGAATTGACGGATCGGTGCGCCGTCTTCGAGATTGAAATACGTGACCAGCGATTTCAAGTGTTCGGTGCACGCGGCCTGGCGGCCATTGGGAGACATGGCAACGAAGATGCCGATCATTCCATAGCTTTGTTTGACTTCGCCGCTGGCGACATTCCAAAGTTGCACAGCTTTATTGTGATTGTTGGCGCCCAACAAAGCCGTCTGGCCATCCGGCGCAAAGGCCACGCCGTACACGGTTCCGCCGGTATTGTGCGAACGAACGAGCTCGAGCGTGGCGCCGATCGGCCGGGCCGCCGTCGCGGGGGCGTCGGCCGTTTTTCGTGAACTGGAAAATGCCAGTTGCGTGCCATCCGGAGACCAGGCCGGCTCGCAATTGTCCCCTTCCTGGCCGGGGATCAGTCTCGGCGCTTCGCTGCCGTCGACGTCAAGCAAGTGCAACCGACGGAGGCCGATCTTCTTGTCGCGGATGCTGACGGCCAACTGCTTGCCGTCGGGAGACCAGCTCAGGCCGCCGTCGAGATCGGCCGCCAGCCGCGTCTTGAGACCTTTCTCGGCCCCCAAGGCGTCGACGACGAGCAACTCATGCGCGCCGTTGCGGTCGATAATCGCGGCCAGCCGTTTGCCGTCGGGCGACCATTCGCAGCCCAGGGTGATGCCAGGCTGCTTATCATTGCCGAACACGAACCGCTCGCTGAGGTCGACCACGTCCAGAATGCGCAGCGGCCCGAGCGTCGCGATCTGGCTGCCGTCGGGCGACCACCGCGCCGCGTGTCCGTTGGCCAGCCAACTGCTTGCCTTGCCGTCGGCGTTCTGCACCCACAGGCTGGCTCTGCCGACGTGGGGCACCTCGAACAGAATCTGCTTGTCATCGGGCGACCAGTCGGGCCGGCTGCCGGCCCCCAGGTCGAACAGGTTCTTGCCCGCCACATCGACAATCAAACAGCGCCCCGGTTGCTCGCCCGAGGCGGCGAAGGCCAGCCGCTTGCCATCGTGCGACCAGCGCGGCGAGCCGAGCCACTTGAACGCTTCCACGAACACGACGCCTCGGACCGCGGAACCGTCGAGTTTCATCACAAACAGCGTGCGCGGCGGTTGGTCTGGCTCCGCCGCGATCACCCCGTTAAGAACCGGCAAACCGAGCATCATGAGCCCGGCCACGACCACGATCCACGCTGATGAATTGCGTTTCATTTTTTGCGCTGCCACGAGCCCCGAGGACTTGGCGTCGAACGGCGGAGAACAGCCGACATCATAGCACCTGGCCGTCGTGCAAACGCATCGGCGCGGGAAGGTTTTTTTTCGCGGAGCCGGCGGACGGTACTGCGACATTGAGATCGACGAACTGCGGCGAGGCGCGAAATTGTTGCAGCCGCCACTGTGAACGGTGATAATTAGCCCATTGGTGGGGCGAGCATCTCGGGCCTGTTTCGGCATTTTCAGTCGGCGGGAGCATTCGCATGAGTCCGATTGCAGTTCACGACTATTGCGCGTTCGATGCATGCCTGCCCTCGCACAGCGCGCGTGGCTTCCGGCGGGCGGCTTGGGTCGCCGTGTTTTGCATCTTTTGTGGATCGGCGACCGCGGGCAACTGGTTTGTCTCAATCGGCCACGCCGCGCCGCCGGCGGAAAAACAGAAATCAAAGCTGGTCGACTGGACGCCGATGCCGATCGAATGGCCCAAGGCCGAGGCCCGCGAGTTCACCAGCGACGACAAGATGCGGGCCACGGAGGGCAAGACCTGGCCCGGCGTGGGCAAGAAAGTAACGCTGGTGAAATTCGGCCCGCCCGAAGCGCCGGCGCTTGTGGCGTTGGCCGACGGCACGTGCCACGTCGTCGACCCGCTCACCGGCGAGAGCCGGCAGACGTGGGAGATCAAAAACAAAAGAAGCCCGCTCGCGCAGATTGAAATCACGGTCGACGGCCGCCGATCCGTATTGCGCTACGAGCACCAGAAAGGCGTCGACATTCGCGACATGGCCGACGGCAAACTGCTGCGGACGATCGGCATCAACGGGGCTGACACCACACTGATGGCGCTGGGCAACGATCCGCGACTGCTCGTGCTGACCGACATGGCGAACAGAACTAGGCTCTGGAACCTCGAAAACGGCGAACAGCTCGGCCAGGTCACCGACATGCCCCGCAATGCCGTCTCAGCATTGGCGCTGTCTTCCGACTGCCGCGAGCTGTACGTCGCGGTCGGCTTGCAAAACTTCGTGAACGTCTATGACCTGCCCGATTGCACGCGCCAGACGACCATCGAGTTGGCCGACCGGGAAGCCGTGCGTTTGACTCTCACGTCCTCCGCGAATTTCTTGCTGACCTTGAGCAAAGATCGCACGCTCGAGGCGGTTCGTCTGAAGGGCGCGACCGACGAGCCGCTGGACGCGCGATACTCGATGCACCTGCGGCACGGCAACCTCGGGAATTGCTTTCTGCTGCGGTCCGGCGAGATTTGCAATTATCTGGGTGGCACGTCGTTCGAGTATCTCGATCCGATTTCCGCCGGCACGGCCGGAAGCTGTTTGTCGGACGCCAGGGCGATTTCCGAGGTCGCGGTGCGCGGCGACGGCCGCCTGGCCGCCACGGGGCTGCCGGATGGCAGCGTGCATTTTTATGAATTGCCCGGCCAGGGTCAAAGCGCCGGCCAACGCGAAATCGCGCTGGGAAAGCAACTCCTCAAGTTGTTGGACGAAAAAAATTACGACGCGCTAGACGAGTTGGCCAATCAGGCGCTGGCCCAGACGCAATTCGATTCCCGTCGCCACGCCCCGGCGTCGCTCTTGCGTGATTCGCTGTGCAGTCCCGAACGGTATAAAAACGGAGATACGTTCGAAGGCCGGCTGGAGCGATTGCACCAGTGGCGAGACGCCAAACCCAAATCGCGCGCCGCCACCGTGACTCTGGCTATGGCATACAACGACTACGGCTGGGCCATGCGCGGCACGAAGTGGGCCGCGTTGACGCCTCCCGAGGCGATGGCCCGCTTTCAAGTCGAGCTGGAAAAGGCCGACCATCTTTTTCGCGCCGCCGACGCGATGGGCCCCGCCAACGCGCAGATCAGTGCGTCGTGGCTGGCCACGCAAATGGGGTTGAGCACTCCGCGCGGCGACATGCTGAAAACCTGGCAGCGCGGATGCCAGGATTCGCCGGTCTATTTTGGGTTGCATACGCAGATGTCGCACGCGTTGTTGCCGCGGTGGGGCGGCGAGTTCGGCGACGTTGCCAAATTCGCCAGGCGCGTGTTGAAGGACTTGCCCGGCGACGCCGGTTTGTTGGCCTACGCCGCGATCGCCGAGCATTACGTGCAATACGAGTCGCCCATGACGCTGGTAGTCGCGGGTTTCGACTTGGACGAAATGGAGCGCGGCGCCGAAGCCCAATTGAAGGCGTATCCCGACACCGACAGACCGGCGCGTTTTGCGGCGCTCGTGGCCTGCCTGCGGCACGATCGCGTCGCGGCGGCCGAACGTTTTGATCTGATGGGGCACCGTTATGCGGCCGACGTTTGGAAGCACGCGCCCACGTTCCAGAAGTTTTATGCCTGGTCTCGGGTGAAGTCCGGACCGACGACGCATCGCGCGCCATTTTTGGGCACGTTTCATGGTTTGCCGCAAGTGGCATTCACCGGCGAGGGCAACGGCTTGCTGGTCGTCGGCCACGATTCGGTCGGCCAGCTTCACGTTTGGGATCTCGACGACGAAAAGCGCCAGAGCATGCGCCCGGTGCCGTCGGGACTGTCGGTGTGGGTTGCCTGTGCGTCGGGCAAACGCATCGTCTGCACGCCCCCCACGGGCGAGCAGGGAGTCGTGCTGGTGGACGTGGAAAACGGCAAGCGGCAGCCATGGCTCGGCGTCACGACCAGAGAACTGACGGTCATTTCGTCGGACGAAAAGGAGTTTCTGTTTTGCAACGCCAAGCGGGCCGCCGCGTATGACCTGGAAAACCTCGGACCTGAACCGACGAAAGTCGTGCCGCTCAAGGCCCCGCCGACGGCCGTGGCCATACCCAGCGTGAATGCGCCGTGGGGCGTGGCTGCTTGCGAGCGAGACGGAACCGTTCGCCTGCTGTCCGAATCAGGAGAGGAAATGGCCAAGCCGGTCAAGATGCCGCGTTTCGCCAACCGCTTGCGCCCGATTCCGGCTACGTCGCGACTGGTGGCGATGGGAGTCGACTTGTTGGGCGTCGTCGACTTGGAAAAGTCGGAATTCAAACTTTTTGGCGAAGGTCCCGGCAAGAGGAGTGCAAACATTTATTCGGCGATAATCACCACACACGATGGCACGCTGCTCGCCGCCGCCCTGAGGACATTGAACGGTCCCATCGAAAACACTTCGCACTCCATCGAGATCTGGGACCTCGCACAAGCCCAACGTCTGCGGACGTTGGAGGGCCACGACGTGAGAGTCGTCTCGCTGGCTTTTTCCGCCGACAACCAGCGCCTGGCCAGTGCCGACGAGGCCGGTTTCGTGCAGCTTTGGGACATGCAGGAAATCGGGAAGTAACGGGCGCGACACGGACGCTGGGATTTTTCCGTTGTAGTTTCTGTCAGTGTTCATTTAGCGGGCGGGAGAATTCGCATGGGCCAGTTCGCCATTCGCGGTCAATGTATTACCGATTCCTCCGCCGCGGCTCGCGGCACGATTCGCAAACGGCGCATCCAATGTGTCAATGTTTTGCGCACCGTAATCCAATGCACGACTCTTTACGCCTGGTCCACAGTGGCATGCACGGGCGCTCCGCCGAATCCCGCTGCGCAAACGGACTCTTGGACGCCCCAGCCCCTCCAACTGCCGAAGCGAGAGCCGCTGCCGCTGACCGAGGACGACAAAATGCGGACGACCGAGGGCAAGACCTGGCCTGGCGTGGGCACGAAGGTCTTGTTGGTGAAACTCGCCACGTCCGAAGTGCCGGCGCTGGTCGTGCTGGCTGATGGCACGTGCCACCTAGTGGATCCGGCCAGCGGCGAAAGCAAGCTGCATTGGGATACCGGCAAAAAAGCCAAGCCGGTGCAAATTGAAATCACGGTCGACGGCCGTCGGGCCGTGATGCGCTACGAGGACCACGCCGGCGTCGACGTGCGCGACATGGACGACGGCAAGGTGCTTCGCACGATCGGACATGGCAAGGCAAAGATCACCGCGATGGCCGTCGGCAACGATCCCCGGCTGCTGGCCCTGGGGGACGAGTCGGGCGAGAAGAAAATCTGGAATATGGAGAGCGGCAAGAACTTTGACGAAGCGGCCGACGAGAATGTTCCCGCCGTGACCGCGCTCACGTTCTCCGCAGACTGTCGCGAGCTGTATGCCGGCGACGCGAACTCGAACACCGTCACGGTTTACGCCTTGCCGGGATTCGACCGCAAGGCGAACGTCGAACTGGTTGGCAAGGGGGTCGAGAGGCTCATCCTTAACGGATCCGAAGATTTTCTGTTGGTGCTGACCAGGGACCGCATTGTCGAAGGAGTTCCTCTCAAAGTGCCGCTCCAGCAGCGACGGAATCAGCGGCTTACGGTGCGCTTGCGCCATGGCGGAATGGCAAATTGCTTTCTGCTGCCCAGCGGAGCGACGGGCAGTTATCTCGGCAACGGGGCATTCGAGTATTTCGATCTGGGCAACTTCGGCACCTCGGGAAGCGTGACGCCGCAGGCCGAGCCGGTGGATGAAGTCGCGATGCGCATCGACGGCCGCCTGGCGGCCACGGGCTTGCCGGACGGCAGCGTGCACTTTTACGAAATGCCCGGCCGCGGAAAAAGCGCGGCTTTGCGAGTCGTGGAACGGGCAACGCGGATGCTCAAGGCGCTGGATGAAAAGAACTACGACGAGCTCGACGAATTGGCAAATCAAACGCTTGCACAAACGCAATGCGGCGTCGAGCGCCGGCCGCCGGCGTCGTTGCTCCGCGACGCATTGTGCAACCCCACAAATGCTCCCAATGGTGACACGGTCGAAGCCCGGCTCGACAAGTTGCACGGTTGGCGCGACGCCAAGCCCAAGTCGCGCGCGGCCACGGTGACCTTGGCCACCGCCTACAATGAGTATGCTTGGGCGCATCGAGGAGCGGCCGTCGCCGCACGGACCAGCCGCGAGGCGATGGAACGCTTTCAGGCAGAGCTCGAAAAAGCCGACAAGCTGTTTCGCGCGGCCGACGAAATGGGACCGCCCAACGCGGCGCTGAGCGCTGCTTGGACGTCGACGCTGATGGGTCTCGGAAGGACGCAGGACGAGATGCTCGGAGCCTGGAGTCGCGGCTGCCAGGATTGTCCCGAGTATTTCGCGCTGCACTTCAATATGGGCACCGCGCTGCTGCCTCGTTGGGGCGGCCGGCCCGGTGACGTTGCCAAGCTGGCAAAGCGTGTCATGAAGGATTGTCCCGGCGACCCGGGTTTGTTGGCCTGCGCAGTGATCGTCGAGATCTACTTGCGGAACGAAACGCCGGCCACCTTGGTCGCCGAGGGCTTCGACCTCGACGAAGTCGAACGCGCGGTGCAAACCGCGCTGCGGGTCTATCCCGAAAACGAACAAACGTTGCGTGTCGCGGCCGTAGTCGCCTGCGTGCGCCATGATCGAGCTGCCGCGGCCCAACGATTTGACTGGATGGCAGGCCGGTACACCGACGACATCTGGCGCGGCAGGTTCATCTTCGACAGGTATCTGGCCTGGTCGCGCACGAACGACGTGACCACCCCTCGGCCGCCGTTTCTGGGCGCGTTTTTCGGGCTGCAGCAACTGGCGTTTGTCGGCGACGACCACCAACTGCTGGTCCTGGGCGCCGATCCCATGGCCCAGCTCCATACCTGGGACCTCGACGGCGAAAAACAACAACGCGTGCTGCCGCTTCCCTCGCCGGCACTTTCGCCGCTGTTCTCAAGTGTGTCGGGCAAGCGCGTCGTCTGCGCCGTCAACGGCGGACCGCCTCAACTCGTGCTAGTCGATCTCGAACGTCGCAAGGCACAACCTTGGCCGGGTCTGACCATGAGGGACAAGGCGACGATCACGGCGGACGAAAAGCAATATATGACGTGGAACGAAGCTCGAATCGCCGTTTACGATCTGGAAAACCCAGGTCCGAAGTCTTCCAAAGAGATCTCTCTGAAGATTCCACCGGTCAGCGCCTCGATTCCCAGCGAGCAAAAGTCCTGGTGCGTCGCCGTTTGTCATTCTGACGGGCGAGTTCGCTTGTTGTCCGAGGAAGGCGAAGACTTGATCAAGCCGATTACGCTTCCGCACGTCGCTCAGCGCATGCCCGCCATTCCGGGCACGCCGCGCCTGGCGGTCGCCGGCGATGGAATGCTGGGCATCGTCGACTTGGAAAAGGCCGAGTTTAAACCGCTCGTCGACGGTCCAACCAATGATCAGATGTCGTTTAAGTACGGGATGATCGTGGTCACGGGCGACGGAAAGCTGGCCGCGGTTGGGTGCAGCGCCGTGAATCCTCAAGCCACGGATACGCCGCACACGGTCGAGGTTTGGGATCTCGCGGAAGGAAAGCGCCTGCACACGTTTCCCGGCCACGAAACGAAAGTGAAGTCGCTCGCCTTCTCAACTGACAAACAGCGATTGGCCAGCGCCGACGAAACGGGATTTGTGCAACGCTGGGATCTGAGTCCGAGCGACAAGTAGCGCCGCGCCGTAAATTGCTCGCGTGATTACCCGCTCAGCGTGCCCTTGCGTGCTCGGCACGCCGGTCATGCGCGGATCGGGTTCGACGGCCATCCGCAGCGCGCGGGCCGTGGCTTTGAAGATCGCTTCGCTGATGTGATGGCTGTTGCGGCCGTAGTGCACGATGACGTGCAGGTTGCACAGGCAGTTGGCCGCGGCGGCTTGCCAGAAATCCTCGACCAGCTCGCTGTCGAAGTCGCCGATCTTGGGCGTGGGAAACTGCGCGCTTGAAACACCAGGTAGTAGCGGCCGCTCAGATCGATGCGCCGTGGTGACCAGCGTCTCTTCCATCGGCAGCGTGAAGTGGCCGTAGCGGCGAATGCCCGCCTTGTCGCCCAGCGCCTGCCTGCAGCGCCTGGCCGAGGCAGATGCCGACGTCCTCGACCGTGTGGTGCTGGTCGACGTGCAGATCGCCGGTGGCCTTGACCGTCAGGTCGAGCGCCGCGTGCTTGGCCAACAGCGTCAGCATGTGGTCGAAGAAGCCGACGCCGGTGGCGATTTGCGATTGGCCGGTGCCGTCGAGATCGAGCTCAAGCTCGATCTCGGTTTCAGCTGGTCTTTGCGGTGGATGTGTGGCGGTGCGCGGCATAATCTACATCATCGTCTTCAAGCAGGCCCAGGCAGGCGTCGATTTGGTCGTCGGTGCCGACGGAAATCCGCAGCCCGTCCCCCCAGCCGGAATAATCCATGTATCGCACCAGGATGCCGCTGGCCTTCAGCTGCTCGTACAGCGGCTTGCAGCGGAATGCCGGGGTGCGGGTTCCAGACAAAGTTAGCCTGCGAATCGACGGTGGCAAAACCCGAGTTGCCGCATGCCGGCGGTCAGCCGCTCGCGGGTCTGGCAGGATTTTGGCCCGGTTTTCGGCCAGCCAGGCCTGGTCGTCGATGGCCGCCGTGGCCCCGGCGATCGACAGGGCGTCGCAGTTGTACGAGTCCTTCACCTTCACGAACTGCTCGATCAGCTGCGGCTGCGCCACCAGGAAGCCGAACCGCAGCCCGGCCAGCGCGTACGACTTGCTCAACGAGCGCGAGACCATGATCTTGTCGCATCTGGGCGACCAGCGACAGGCAGTTCGTGTCGGCGAAATCGACGTACGCCTCGTCGACCAGCAGCGGGCAGGGCAGCCGCTCGGCCAGTTCCAGAACCCGCTCGGGACGGAGCATCGTGCCCGAGGGGCTGTTGGGATTGGGCAGAAACGCCAGCTTCAAGTCGGCCAGCGGCGCGGCGAATTTGTCGGGCAGCGACCAATCGGGCTCGAAACGACACTTCTTCGGCGCCGCGCGCCCTGCAACTGGGCCAGCGTGCTTGTAGAGGATGTAGCTGGGATACGGCAGCCGCAGCCATTGCTGCTTGCCCGACGAGCGCGCGGGTGACGATCGTCAGGATGTCGTCGCTGCCGTTGCCGCACAGGATCCAGTCGGGCTCGACGCCCAGCACTTCGGCCGGCGCGGCGGCGAAAGGCGCTCGGCCATGCGGATCGGGATAGCGGGCCAGGCCGCGTTCGAGCACGGCCGCGATCGCCCGCTTCACGGCCGGCGAGGGCGGGTAGGGATTCTCGTTCGTGTTGAGCTTGATGAACTTGCCGCCCTGCGGCTGCTCGCCGGGCACGTAGCCCTGCATCGCCTCGATTTCGGGGCGAAAGTATGACATAATCGCTCGCTGGGAGGTTGCCCGCATGGATAAAACCGGCCGCTAAGAGGGACCCGACAAGCTCGCCGGCGGTTCGCCCGATTCGGCCGCCCGCATCTCGACGCTGGCGCGGTGCGCCGTCAGTCCTTCCTTGTCGGCCATCACCCGCACGTCGGCGGCCAGCGCGGTCAGCCCCTCGCGCGAAAAATGGAGCACGCTGTTGCTGCGCAAAAAATCGTGGGCCGACAAGTCCGCTGGCAAATCGGGCCGTGCCGCCGGTGGGCAACACGTGCGACGGGCCGGCCACGTAGTCGCCCAGTGCCACCGGGCTGTAGTTGCCCAGAAAAACGGCGCCGGCATGGCGAATCTCGGCCAGCATCGACTCGGCATTTTCGCATGGCGATGTGCAAGTGCTCCGGCGCGATCTCGTCGGCCAGCGCCGCCGCCTCGCCGGCATCGGCGACCAGCATCAGCGCGCCGAACTGTTCCAGGCTCTGCCGCGCCAGATCGCCGCGTTCGAGGTGGGCCGTCTGCCGCGCCAGTTCGGCGGCCGTGGCGTCGAGCACCGCCTCGCTCCAGGTGATCAGAATGCTCGACGCCCGGCGCGTGCTCGGCCTGCGCGATCAGGTCGGCGGCCGTGAAGTCGGGCCGCGTCGAAGCGTCGGCGATCACGACCACTTCGCTCGGCCCGGCGATCGATCGATATCGACGTCGCCGTACACGGGTTTCTTGGCCAGCGCCACGAACAGATTGCCCGGCCCGACGATCTTGTCGACTCGCGGCACGCCCTCGACGCCGTAGGCCAGCGCGGCGACGGCCTGGGCACCGCCGATGCGATAGACCTCGCTGATGCCCAGCTCGTGGCAGGTGGCCAGCAGGTCGGGATTGTAGGCGCCGAATTGGGTCGGCGGAGCGACGACGGCGCAGCTGTTGGACGCCGGCGGCCTGCGGCCGGCACGGCGGTCATCAGCACGGTCGAAGGATAGGCCGCCGCGCCGCCGGGCACGCAAATGCCGACGCGATCGAGCGGCAAGTAGCGCTGCCGCAAATAGCTGCCGTGCGGCAGACTGACCGTCACGTCGTCGGGCAGCAGGGCCCGCTGGAATTCCAGGATGTTGCTCGCGAATGCGGCGGATCGTGGCCAGAAAAGCCGGCTCGGCCTGGCGGTGTGCCGCTTCGAGCTCGGCGGGCGTGACGCGCAGCGTGTCGGCGCGTGACCGAAGCCTTATCGATCCGCGTTGAATAGTCGAGCACCGCGGGTAGGCCGAGCGTGCGGACGTCGGAGCAAATTTGTTCGACGACCGCCAGCGGCGCCAAAGCCTGGCCAAAAACCTCGATCGTGCGCCGCCGCCCCGCCTCGCTGACGACGTGCCCCGCGGGCTCAGAGCCTCGCGCAGCGCGGCCAGCGCCGTGCGGACGTCGGTCCGCCGGCTGTCAACCCGCAGCATATTCAATGGCGGGTAATTCATGGATACTGGTCAGGCGCACTCGCCGCGAGATACGATTGGTTCAGCCGATGGTCCGCGGCGGGTGAGACACCTATTCTGTCGATTGCCCTGGCCGAGGAAAAGCCCAGCACCAACAGGGACGCACGAATGAGCGACAAAGTTCTCGATTTTCGCAGCGATACCGTGACGAAACCCACGCCCGCCATGCGGGCGGCCATGGCCGGCGCCGAGGTCGGCGACGACGTGTTCGACGAAGATCCCAGCGTGCATGCGCTTGCAGCAGCGAATTGCCGCAGCATGCTCGGCAAAGAGGCGGCCTTGTTCGTCCCGTCGGGCTCGATGTCGAATCAAATCGGCGTCCGCGTCCACTGCGGGCCCGGCGACGAGTTCATCTGCGACGCCGGCTGCCACATCTACAACTACGAGCAGGGGGCCTACGCGCAACTCAGCGGCGTGGCCGCCCGCACGGTCGAAGGGGACGGTGGGGTGATGCGGCTCGAACAGCTGACCGGACTGATTCGCGCCGACAACGAACATCTGGTGCGCACGCGGCTGGTGTGTCTGGAGAACACGCACAACCGCGGAGCAGGGCGCATTCAGCCGTACGACGTCGTCGAGTCGATTTGCGGCTGGGCCCACGAAAACGGCCTGGCCACGCACCTCGACGGCGCGCGGCTGTTCAACGCCGTGGTGGCCAGCGGCATCGAAGCGCGGCGCTGGGCACAACATTTCGACACGGTGAGCGTCTGCTTCTCCAAGGGCCTGGGCGCCCCGATCGGGTCAGCTCTGATCGGGCCCAAGGACATGATCCAAAAGGCCCGGCGGCATCGCAAGCTGTTCGGCGGCGGAATGCGCCAGGCCGGCATCATCGCCGCCGCCGCGCTTTATGCGCTCGATCATCACGTCGAGCGACTGGCCGAGGACCACGCCAACGCGCGCCGGTTGGCCGCGGCGGTGCGCGCCAGCAGTGGGCTGGAACTTGTCGGCGACAGCGACGACAAGAACGGCGGGGTCGACACCAACATCGTGATCTTCCGGGTCGATGCGTCGCAAGGGACCGCTGCCGATTTTTGCGTGCGCCTGAAAGACCGCGGCCTGTTGATGTTGGCCATCGGGCCGCAGCAAGTCCGTGCGGTGACCCACCTGGACGTCAACGAAGCCGACACCGACCGCGCCGGCGAGATCCTTGCCGAGGTGGCCGAACGTGCGCCGCGCGAAAGACTCGCCGCCGGCAAGGGCGTCACGTACGCTTAGGGGGCCGGGCGAGGAGTGCGTCTTGAGCCGCTTGCGATTTGCAAAATCTCGGCTGGCAAGTGCGTCGCCAAGACAAGGCGCCTGAATGGCAAGCGAGCCCCAAACCGCCGAAGCGCTCAACAAGCGGGCCATCGAGCTGTCGAACCAGGGCCAATTCGCCGAAGCGGCGATTTACTGCCGGCGAGTCCTGGCCCTGCGACCCGGCGATCCGGCGGCGCACAATAATCTCGGCGCGGTGCTGGAAAAGCAAGATTGCTTCGACGAAGCGGCGGACAGCTACCGCCAAGCTTTGCAGTTGATGCCCGGCTTTGCCACGGGGTACTACAATCTCGGCAATGTCCTGGAAAGGCTGGGACGACTCGACGAGGCCGTTGCCAGTCTTCGGCGTGCGCTAGAGCTGGCCGGCGAGCACCCGGAGATTTACAACAAGCTGGGACTGGCGCTATCGAGTCAGGGCAATCTCGACCAAGCGGAAGCGGTGTTCCGGCGAAGAATCGAACTCGAACCGCACAGCGCCGCGGCGCACCACAACCTCGGCAACGTCTTGGAGAAGCAGGACCGCTTGGACGAGGCGATGGAGTGCTACACTCGGGCGCTGGCGCTCATGCCCGACAATGCCGACGCCTACAACAATCTCGGCAACACACTGACGCGCCTCGGAAGGATCGACGAAGCGATGACGTGTTATCGGCGAGCACTCAAAGCGGATCCGAATTCGGCAGTCAACCACAGCAACATGCTGCTTGCCATGCAGTATAGTGCGGGCGTCACGCCGAGCGAGCTACACGCGGCGCATTGGCCCTATGACATTTGCCACGCCGCCGCGCTTCGATCGACCTGGCGGCCGCACGACAACAATCGAGATCCCGATCGTCGACTGCGGCTGGGCTTTGTCTCGGCCGACTTTGGTTTTCATCCTGTGGGCTACTTCCTGGTCCGCGTTCTGGAACATCTCGACGCAGCGCAAGTCGAGATTGTCTGTTACAGCGACGGGCTGCGCGGCGACGCGATGACGGCGCGAATACGTTCGGCGGCACATCAATGGCACGACGTCCGGCCGCTCAATCACCAGCAATTGGCCGACCGAATCCGCGCCGATCGGATCGACGTCGCTTTTGACCTTTCAGGCCACATGAGCAACAATCGGCTGCTGACGTTTGCTCGCAAGCCGGCCCCCATTCAGATCACTTGGATGGGCTACGTCGGCACGACCGGGCTGGCGGCGATGGATTACCTGCTGGCCGACCGCTACGAAGTTCCCGAGGGTTCGGAGGCGCACATTCGCGAGCGCGTCTTACACATGCCCGACGGCTACGTTTGTTATGACCCGCCGGTCGATGCTCCGCCGGTTTCGTCGCTGCCGGCGCTCGCGCAAGGACACGTGACTTTCGGCAGCTTCAATTACCTGGCGAAAATCAACCCGCCGGTGATCGAGACGTGGGCGCGGATTTTGCGAAGGGTCGGCGGCGCGCGGCTGGTGCTGAAGTACGCCGGGCTAAATACTCCGTCGGCGCATCAGCGCATCGCGGAACTGTTTGCCGCCCAGGGCGTCGAGTCGGCGCGGCTGGACTTGCTCGGGTTTTCGCCGCATGCGGAACTGTTGCGCGAGTATCAACGCGTCGACGTTGCCCTCGATCCGTTTCCCTACAGCGGCGGCTTGACCACCTGCGAAGCGTTGTGGATGGGCGTGCCCGTGGTGACGTGCCCCGGCGAGACGTTCGCGGGCCGACATTCGCTTAGCCATCTGTCGAACGTGGGACTGCGCGAGACCATTGCGGCCGACCTGGATGCGTACGTGGAAATCGCGGCAGCACTGGCCGGCGACTTGCCCCGCCTGGCCGCCATCCGGGCCCGGCTGCGCGACCAAATGGCCGCGTCCCCGCTGTGCGACGGCAAGCGGTTCGCCGACAATCTGATGGACGTGCTGGGCGGCGCGTGGCGCGAGTGGTGCGCGCCAGCCTCGCCTACAGATTCCATCCGTTGAACAGCTTCTCGCGGAACGTGCGCCACTCGGGGAGCTTCTCTTTCTTTTCCTCGTAGTGGCGGTCGTCGCGGGCGTTGAGCTCGGCAATCCATTCGTCCATGCGGCGCAGACGGCTCGCCACGTGACCGACCACGTTGTAGGCCAGCTTGTAGGCGGCCGACACGCCGTCGTGAATCAAGTCGTCGTAATCGGCGCGGGTGATGCACAGCAGTTTCAGCGGCGTCTTGGCGATCACGTTGGCCGAATGCGGGGCGGGACTGAAAAACGACATTTCGCCGAACAGGCTGTACGGCTCCAGCTCGGCCAACGCGACCGGCCCGTCGCTGGTGCTGTCTTTGATCACCTCGCACTTGCCTTCCACGACGATCCACAAGTTCTGGCTGCTCTTGCCCTGCTCGATGACCTTCTTGCCCGGTGCGAATGTTTTTGCAAGCGCGATCTCGCCCAGCTGATGGCATTCGCTCTCGTTGAAGTTGTGGAAGGCCGGGATCTGCTGAAAGGTCTCCAAGGGGATTTTGTCGCCGCTCACGTGATGCCTCCCAGAATGGTCGCTCGGCCGACGCGGCCGATGCCCAGAATGTAGGCCGCAGTTCGCAGGCTGACTTTTCGCTCCGCCGCCGTAACCCACACGCGCTCGAAGCTGTCGGACAGTACGTGGTCCAGCTCTTGCCGCACGCGGTTGATTCCCCATTGATAGTGCTGCCGGTTTTGGGCCCACTCGAAATAGCTGACCGTTACGCCGCCGGCGTTAGCCAGAATGTCGGGTAGAATGACCGTACCCCGATCGTCGAAAACCTGATCGGCGTCGGGCCAGACGGGTTGGTTGGCCGCCTCAATGATAATGGGGGCCTTGACCCGGGCCGCATTGTCAGCCGTGATCACGCCCCCCAAGGCGGCCGGAATCAACATGTCGACGTCCAACTCCAAAAGCTCTTCGTTCGAAATCCGCTCCGAGTCGCCGTAACCGGCCAGCGAGTGCTGCTCGCGCGCGTATTGTAACATTTTGGGAATATCGAGCCCCGCCTTCGCATAGTATCCGCCCGAAACGTCACTGACGGCGACGATCTTGAAATCGGCCTCGTTTAAAAATTTGGCGGCGTGCGAGCCGACGTTTCCAAATCCCTGCAAAGCCACGCGCATCTGGTCGGGCTTGCGCCCCAAGCGGCTCAACAGTTTAAATGCCAGGATCCCCACGCCACGGCCCGTGGCCTCCTCGCGCCCCGGAATGCCGTAAAGTTCGACGGGCTTGCCGGTCACGCAGCCGGGGCTGAACCCGTGGTACTTTTGATACTGGTTCATGATCCAGGCCATCACCTCGCTGTTAGTGCCCAGGTCGGGCGCCGGGATGTCGACGTCCGGCCCGATCACGTCGTGAATACCGTCGACAAACTTGCGCGTGATCCGCTCCAGTTCGCGCAGGGTGAGCTTGGTCGGGTCGACCGCGATGCCCCCTTTCGCCCCGCCGAACGGGATGTCGACGACCGCCGTCTTCCAGGTCATCAGCGCTGCCAGCGAGCGGACTTCGCCCAGGTCGACCTCGGGATGGTAGCGCAAGCCCCCTTTCATCGGCCCGCGCGCGTCGTCGTGTTGTACGCGGTATCCGATCAAGGTCGAAATTTCGCCGTTGTCCAATTCGACGGCGATCTGCACCGACACCTCGCGCTTGGCCGTCAGCAAGAGCTGCCGCATGTTCTCGCTGAGGTCCATCCGGTCGGCGGCGCGGTCGAAATAGAGCCGTGTGGCGTCGATAGCTCGCATGCCAAACCCTTCAATGTAAGTGAGCTGTTCGCCGGACCGTGCGCCGAAGCAATTCGCCGGCTTGTGCCATCGGGGTCACGGGCCAACTTCGCTGGGCGAAGAGAAAAAAATCGAGACCCCGCCTCGGCCCGCGAAAACACGGCACGCCGTGAAGATTCCGTCCGGAAGATCCCAGGTTGAAAGACACGGCCATGAAAATCATAGTCCCCACCTCGCTACGGCTCAAGACAGAACCGCCGCGAAGCGAGCTCGGGCGCGGTTCGCACGATGCGCGAAACCGCAAGTTCCGTTCGAGAGCCGACTTGGCCTGCACCCTCGCACAACCGCTTCATTCGACATCCGTGCGCCAGCTGTCGACCGACACCTGGCCATCGGCAATCGAAACCTGCACGGCGCCGCAGTTGGCTGTGTGCAGCACGCGACTGCCACGCGAGTCATACGCCGCGCTGACCGCCTCCAGCCGGTCGCGCGTGCGCCGCTGACCACGGTCCATTCCGGCGTGCTCCAATCGGCAAAGCCCGCCGGATGGCACTGGTAAGTTAGTGTGTGGGGAAAAAGAATTTCCGGGTGCTCTAGGCCGCCGGAAACGAATAGATTGTGTTCAGCATGTACGTGACAATTCTCATGGCGCGTTCGGCATCGGCCTGATTGACCATCGCTACTTGATGGTTTGCGTCGTTGCCGATGCCCCGGATTGCATCAATCGCGTTTTGGGCAGCCGGAAACGTCAAGACATTTTTGGTGATATGGTCGACGTACTGCGTAAATGTCAGGCCGTCTTTGGCGCCCTTCTCGCACGCGCATACCATTAGTACCTTGCGGCACACCATTGCGGCGGCCGTGTGCGCATTTGCGGCGTGGGACTTCGCGGCCTCCTCGTACAACTGCTTGAGGGTCGTTGGCCAGTCTGGCGCGGCCGTGAATTGCAGGGCTACAGGCGATTGCCGTATCACGTTGCCATTCCTTTCAAGTATTACCGACGCCCCCTCGCACGGACATAGGCACCATAGCGTCATGTCGCCATCCTTGCGGAGCAAATCGGCAACGACTCGTCCTTGCACGGGGCTTCCACATTCACCACAAATAAATTCCCGCCACCTTGGCCTTGTTCCATAGAACGTCGGTGGCTGGGGTTGATATGGCGTATTCGGAATGTTGTATTCCTCAACTCGGACTGGATGAAAAATAACTCCCGGCTCTCGCGGCTTATCTTGCTGCCCAGCACCACTCATTTGCATCGCCTCCTGTGCTTGAAAAAAACAAGCCGCAGGCGTACCATGCGTGTAACAAACCGGCATGGGCCTAACGGCTCAGAGCGAAAGCCCGCAGTTTCCGCTGCGGGCTTTTTTATTGTAGCGGATACAGGGCAGAATCAAGCCTCTGCCGTGCGCTCCAGCAATTCCTTGACGCTCCACACCTTGTCCGCCAATCCGCTCGCCATCGCTGGCGTCTGGCCCTTCAAGGCTTCATGCTTCCGGCCGAAATTGTAGAACGCGATGAAAATCGCTTGCATGGCAACGTGGTGCTTGAGGCTCTTGGAATGGGCGTTGGTCAATCGCGTGAATCTTCGCAGCGTCATGCGAACGGTGAGGTTAAATCTTTCGATGTGGCTCGTGGAAATCCGATCTTCATCCGGGTTGCCAAACTGCGGAACCTTCTCGGCGCTAATTATCGTGGCCGGACTGTAGCGGGTTTCGGTTTGCGTGCTGGCGTAGGTCTTGATGAGCTGCGCGAAGTCTGTCCGCGTTCCGAGAATGAACGGGACGTTCAACGTATAGGCCCGCAGTCCATCCGTGGTCAATTGGAATCGTCCGACTGTTGCGGCATTTAGCTTCTCCAGGAGCGCACAGCACGTTGCGCCATCGCGCTGGCCCACTTGATGGGCAAGAATCAATTTGGTTTCCCGCTCGATTGCAATGAACGTCCAGCTATCGCCCGCGTGATTCTTGCCAGCGTTCTTTTGCTTCGCGCCGACAAACGACCACACTTCGTCAAGCTGAACGTCTTTGACCGCGACCGACTTGACCTTGGCCTCAAGCAACCGCTGGCAGTTCTCACCGACCAACAGAATCAAATCGGCCAAGGTCTGCCGGCATAGCCCGGTGAGCCGCTGAACGCTTCGGATCGACATTCCTTCCAACATGAGCGAGAGGGCCATCGTCGCCTCTTTCATCGACGTGCGTAAGTCGCCTAGCGGCTTGGGGGCGTAGTCTACAAACGTAAGACCACAAAGGGCGCACTTGTAACGCTGGTTGCCCTTGCGATCCGTTCCGTGCTTGTGGGCTTGCTGGTGGGCACATCGAATCATCATGGCGGAGTCGCTTTCTTTGCGGCTCTCGCTTACAATCCAGTTGTCAGGGCAGGATTGGGCGAAAGCCTGGTTTTGTTCTCGCCCCGATGTTCCCTTGCCGGGGAGCACCGGGGTTTTTCACATGCCATCATTGTATATACGATAATGGCTGGCGTCAAGGGTTGCACAAAAGATTTTTGGATATACAATTGTGGCATGGCTGGAAAAGGCAGACCCACACGCGACCCCTCTGGGGAAGCCAGCAAACACTTCATCATGCGGCTAACGGATGCCGAGCGCGCAGACTACGCGCGGGCTGCCAAAAAGGCGGGAGTCTCGCTCTCAGAATGGATGCGAGACAGGCTCTCTAAGGCCGCTGGGCGCGAATCCAAGCGCTAAGCGGAGAGGCGGGGGAATCGAACCCTTGGCGCGTAGCCACCCTAGCGGGGCTTATAAGGCCCCTGCGCCGCCAAGACGCGGGCCGCTCTCCGAGAAATCGGATGCGCGGCGGGAGCAATGAGGAATTCGCGATGTATTCGTCATGCCGATTTGACCGATTCTCCGGGGCGCAGGTTCGTAAAAATCAATCAATTTTGGCAGCGTATTTGCGAGGGAGCCCCGTTTGCTGTAATCTGACAGATTTGAGCCGGTTCCTGAGCCGAATACAACAGATGGGCTAAGTCCGCGCCCACTCAGCATACCAAGTCAACGGGTTTTATCGCGTGAAATTCAGCGTCACGAATATCGGCCGGATTAAAGCGGCTGAATTTGACGTCAAGCCCTTCACAGTCTTTATTGGCAAGGCCAACACCAATAAGACTTGGACTGCGTATGCCCTCTATGGCATCATTCGCTCGCTTTCCTTATATGCTCGATATGGTGCGCAGGCGCTTCCAGCAGCAAGCTGCGAAGCGCTAGATGACGCGGTCGGCCTGATTGCGGAACGTATCGCAGAAAGGCTGAGCGGCATCCAGAATGAGGCGGAGCAGGCGTCGTTTACATTTGAAGTCGCTCGCACTGACATTCTCAACGCCGCCGGACAACTGAACAAGCCAATTGATTTTACTTTGCAGTCAGAAGACTTGGCTGCCATCTTGGCTATCAACGACAAATCGATCCTAGATGGAGCTACGGCCAAGTTATCGGTGAGCCCCAAATGGTTTTTGGAGAACGGGAAACTCCAGTCTCTGAAAATCACCTGGACTACTCAATCCGTGACCATTGGTGGCCTAACGCGACTCCAAAATATTCGGCAATGGCCAGGATATGGATTTAGCAGGCTATCCGAGCAATCAACCGAGTCTGATTTAAAAGAAAAAGTGCAGCCGGGAGTTCGATGGTTGGCATATGCGCTTTTCTTCGACGCGATTGCATTGCCTGCGGAGAGAAAGGCGATCTCGGCATATCTGAATTTGTTTGAAGAATCTCAGTATGACGCAAAGCTCAGAAATTTCATGAATTTGCCAACACGAGATTTTCTTCGATTTCTGAATTCGCAAAGGATTGGCGGATTTAGGCCGGGGACTCAGTCGCCAATTTCTGCATTGCTGGAAAGCAGCGTAATGAATGGGCGCGCGGAATTCGAGGGACCTCCGAACGCGCGGGTTTTTAATTACAAAGCCGACTCCGGTCCTCCTGTTCAGATTCATGCGTCAGCATCTTTTGTGCGATCCCTCGCGGGCCTTGACCTCTATTTGCGAAGTTTTCCATTTCCAGACGTTATTGTCATTGACGAGCCGGAAATGAATGCACATCCAGAGGCCCAGTTGAAAGTTGTAGAAATCTTGGCGATGCTCGCAAACAAGGGCTGCCGAATCATCGTGACTACCCATAGCCCTTACTTTTTAGATCATCTAAATAATCTCATGGAAGGCGCCGCACTTGCCGAGAGCGGCAAAGAGGTGGCCGGGGAAACAAAGCTCCATAATCCTGACGCCTTCATTTCTTCTGACAAGGTTGCTGCATACCTATTCGGCGACGACGGTGCGGTACACCCCATAATCTCCGACGGAGTAATTGATGCAACGACTTTCGCCAATGAAACAGATTTTCTAGGCGAGATGCATTCAAGGATCATGGACGCTCGGAAAACTAAATAAGACAAACAATGGTTCTGCGACGACTAATAGAGGAATGCTTGCACGACGGTACGCGATTCAGCGAAGGCGGAATGTCAATCACAGTGGAACCGAACAAGGATGAAACCATTCACTTTTTCCGGTCAGATTGCGCTAGGTGTCGAGCGGCACTAGATCTTGGGACCCAAAAAGCCTGTGATATTGTGGTCTACTATCACAAGACAAGTAACATTCCGCTGCTACTCTTGACGGAATTGAAGGGGGGCAAGTTGCGGCAGGCAGTCGATCAAATCATCAGCGTCCTAAACGCGCTCCGAAAGTTTATGTTGACTGAGCGCGAGATTACGCCATCGCCGTCGTTCAAAGCCCTGGTAATGATGACGACTTCATCGCCATCGGAACAAGCCAAACAGCAAGAACGACTCGAAGCGATGGGAGTCCTCCTTAAGGTGAAAGCTGGCATGCGCGGAAAGTCACTCAATATCCGTACTTATCTGAATTGATGCGTCTCTCGCACTCAACTCACTTTTCAGCCAGTCCCCACTTCCCGCCCCGCACGACAAACCGCCCCCGATCCCCGCGCAGCACCACGCCAACAGCGTTTCGCATCGCCCGAGGCTCCATCGTCGATTGATAGCCAGCCTCCAGCATGGCAACGACCAATTCCGTTTGGGTCATGCTGTGGCCGCCCAGGACTTCGCCAATCACTTCCAAAAGCGTCTTGTCCTCAAACGGCGCGGGCGCGACCTTGACGCCCACGCGAACGTATTGCGCGGGCTCCGTGCCCTTTGACTTGCGTAGTCGCCGCACGACGCCTCGCTCCCGCAGCCGCGAAATGTGACTATCCACGGATCGCTTGCGCCACACCCGGCCGGGGTCGAGCGCTTCCAGGGAGGTCATTACGTCCAAGGTGGTGAATGGCCGATCTGTGGGCAGCACGCGGTTGATGCAACTGGAGGTCGTTTTGTGCGTCGATGATTCGCGCCCGAGCAAATCTTGCTCAAGAGCTGCAATGCGAACCAGCGTTGCGGCGTACTCGTTGGCGCAAGCCCGATGGCCTTGTCTCGTTTTTCGCGCGCTTGCGCACGTAGGCTGTTGAACGCTTCCATGCTCGCTATAATTGCGGCATCGGTTCAGGCGTTCAAGGGCGCGCGCGAATCCCACACACTAACTTACCAGTGCCCGCCGGATCACTGTTCGCGCTGCCGTGATGGGGAGCCAACAGCACGTCGCAGTCGAACGGCTCTTCGGCGATCACATCCTCCAAGCCGGGCGATTCCAAGTCTCCGGTCAACAACAACCGGCGGCCTTGATATTCCACGGTCAGCACTATGCTGTTGGCGTTATCGCTGCCCAGCACGCCGACTCGGGGAGGATGCAGCACTTCGATCCGCGCGTCGCCGACGCCACTCAGCCGGTCGCCGCCGTGCACCTCGCGCAACGGCGCGCCCGACTTGTCGATCGCCGCGCGCAGTGCCTTCAGACCGCCGGCCGCGCGCTCGAACATCACGGGCGACACATAGACCGCGCCGACCGGAAACTGTTCGAGCAGGGCCGGCACCGCATTGTAATGATCGGCGTCGGCGTGTGAGATGACGACGGCGTCCAGGTGTGTGATGCCGCGCGACCACAGGTAGCCGGCCACCGCCCGCGCGGCCAAGGTTGGCGAGCCGAGGCGGCCCGCGTCGTACAGCAGCGTCTTCCCTCCCGGTAGCTCGACGATCACGGCGGCCCCGTGTCCGACCGACAGAAATGTGCACTCCAGCCGGTCGCTCGTGCGCCACGGCAGCAGCGAAGTCGTCAGGCCCAAGGCACTCCAGCCGGCCGCCAGCGCCAGGCACCAGCGCAGCGGCGGAACCACGCGCGGCACCAGCGCCCAACACACGATCGCGCCGTAAAAACCGATCAGCCACCAATTGGCCGGCCCGCTGACCCATGTGTGATTGCCGGGCCAATGCCGCGCGCCTGTCGACACACGTCTCCATCAACGCCAGGTTCCGGTCGCAAACCCAGCCTAACACGGTCGCCAGCGGCGGCGCAATCCAGCCCAGCGCAAAAATGCCGAACCCACTTGCCATGGCCAGCGCCACCGGAATCGCCAGTAGCGGACCGAGCACGATCGCCACCGGTGAGACCAGATGGAAGCGGGCCATCACCAGTGGACTAATCACGATCCAGATCACCAGGCTCACGAGCGTCGCGCGCCACGCCGCGCGGCCGGCTCGCCGGGTTAGTCGCTGGTGCCAGGGCCGCGTCCGCGCGATCAAAAAATCGAGCGGATCGATCGGCTTGGGTCTGCTCGTCCGCTGGTTGAACCACACCAGGGCCGCCACCGACAGAAACGAGAGTTGCGTGCCGTGCTGAAACAGTTCGGCCGGATTCAAGGCCAATACGATCAATCCAGCGGCTGCAATGGAATTGAAGCCCACCACGCGGCGCCCCAAGATCATGCCCGCGCAGGCCACCAACACCATCACGGTGGCCCGCACCACCGGCGGCTGCGCGTCGGTCGTCGCGGCATACAGTACACTAGCCAGGGCCACGATCAGTAACGCCGGTCGCTCGGGCATCAAGCCGGCCCGCATCGCCAGGAACAAACAGCCGGCCAGAATGCCGACGTTCAGCCCCGAGATAACCAGCAAGTGGATCGTGCCGGTCTCGATGAACGCTTGCGTCCGCTCGGGTTCCAGTTCTTCGCGCGAGCCCAGGAACATGGCCGACGCCAGGCCCGAGAGTTTCGGGCGAAGGTTTCGCCACAAAAGAGCATCGCCGCCGGAGCGCAGCGCGTCGATCGCGCGGGCCAGGCTCCACGCGGCGCCGCGCGACAGCGTGCTGACGCATTCGGGAAATTCTGCCGAGAGCGAACACAACCTGCGGTCGGCGCGGGCGTGAGCGGCGTAGTCGAACTCGCCCGGGTTGGCCGGTCGGCGTGCGGCCGCCAATTGGCCGAAGATGCGCAAGCGGTCGCCCGAGCGCACGTCGAACAACTGTCCGTCCACAAACAGCGTCGACGTGCCGCTGACGCGTCGCCAAGTCGCGCCGTCGCGCACCGCCAGCACTTCGATCTCCAGCCGCGTGCGCTCGGGCGTGACGATCGTACGCAAAGCGTCGTACGGCGGCGCGGGAATTCGTCGGGGTCCGCTGGTGGCCCGGGCCTCGATGGCAGCCGGTTCGGCCGCCTCGCGCGCCACCAGGCTTACGTCGTCGTCGGCAAACAGCGACCAGCGGCAATGATGCCAGGCCGCCGCCGTGCTCGCCACGGAAATCAACAGCGGCAATACGGCCAGCCGCGTGTGGCCGCGGCGCCAGGCGCCCACCAGCCAATCCACGCGATGAGCGCCGCCGGCCACCACCCATAGATTGGCCATTGCAAAAACCGATCAGCCACGATCCCGCCGCAGGTCGCGCCGAACACGATCACCAGCGGCTGGTAGCTCGATCGTTGGTCGTCGGATCGAGTTGCCTGAGCGTTCATGCCCCTCACAGCGCAAGTCGCGATGTTGCAATCGTGTCGGAATCGAGTCGTATTTGACAGCCGACCGTCGTACGGGCAATCTACCAAAGCCGACACCGCGTGCCAGGGAAATCCGCAAAATCGTGCGACAAATCGTGGCCCGACGCCTTCGCGCGGCCTTCGGCCGGCTTGGCGATTCGGGGGCGTGTCGATATCTTGAACGCCGTTGAACCATTGCACCCAAGACACGAGGTCCCCAGTCATGGTCCGAATTACCCCCTGGTCGCTGCCGCTGCTTTTGGCGATTTTGAGTTTGCCCGCTTGTAGCACCAAGACCGCGCCGGCGCCCGAAGAAGTCAGCGCCACGGCGAGCGGCAAGCCGGCGACTCTCGAGCCCGCGCAAGCGGCCGCCGGGCAGGATCTCAATCCGGCCGTGGCGACGGCGATCGCCGGAGTCACGTTGATCCCGCGTACGACCCTGTTCGGCAATCCCGACAAGGCTTCGGCACGGATCAGCCCTGACGGTTCGAAGCTCAGTTTCTTGGCGCCGCGCGACGGCGTGCTGAACGTGTTCGTCGGTCCGGTCGACGATCCCAGCGCGGCCAAGCCTGTCACGCATGACAAAAAGCGCGGCGTCCGTATTTACTTCTGGGCCTACGACAGCCGCCATATCCTCTATCTGCAAGACACCGGCGGCGACGAGGACTGGCACGTTTACAGCGTCGACCTGGAGAAGGTCGAGACCAAAGACCTCACGCCGATTGAGAAAGTCGCGGCCCAAATCGAGGGCCTGAGCGAAAAGTTTCCGCAAGAGATCCTCGTCGGTCTGAACGACCGCGACCCGCGCTTCCACGACGTCTACCGCGTCGACATCGCCAGCGGCGAGCGGAAATTGATCCAGAAAAACGACGAGTACGCCGCCTTCGTCAGCGACGACGACTTCCAGGTGCGATTCGCGATGAAGATGCTGAGCGACGGCGGCTCGCAGTATTACCAGGCCGACGGCCAGGGTGGCTGGAAGGAGTTTTTGAAAATCGGCATGGAAGACACGCTCACCACGTCGCTGGCCGGGTTCGACAAGACTGGCAAGATCCTGTATCTGACCGACAGCCGTGGCCGCGACACCAGCGCTCTTGCCGAGATCGAACCTGGCCGACAACCAGGAAACGATTCTTGCCGCCAACGACCTGGCCGACGTCAGCGGCGTGCTGGCGCATCCGACCGAAAAGAACATTCAGGCGGTGTCGTTCAACTACGAACGCGCCAAATGGCAAGTCCTCGACCCGGCGATCGAGGAGGACATGCGTTATCTCGAAGGCGTGGCCGCCGGCGAATTGCAGGTTCCCAGCCGCACGCTGGACGACAAAACCTGGATCGTCGCCTACCTGATGGACGACGGGCCGGTGCGCTACTACCGCTACGATCGGCCGAGCAAGAAGGCGACGTTCCTGTTCACCAATCGCCAAGCGCTCGAAGGTCTGCCGCTGGCAAAAATGCACCCGCTGGTCATCAAGTCGCGCGACGGACTGAAGCTGGTCAGCTACCTGACGCTTGCCGAAGGGCGCCGATGCCGACGGCACGGGCCGGCCGAAGCAGCCGCTGCCGCTTGGTGCTGCTGGTGCACGGCGGACCGTGGGGCCGCGACAGTTGGGGCTACGATCCGAGCATCAACTGCTGGCCAATCGCGGCTACGCGGTGCTCAGCGTCAACTACCGCGGCTCGACCGGCTTCGGCAAGAAGTTCACCAACGCCGGCAACAAGGAATGGGCCGGCAAAATGCACGACGACCTGATCGACGCCGTCGATTGGGCGATCGCCGAAAAAATCGCCGACCCGAAGAGCGTGGCCATCATGGGCGGCAGCTACGGCGGCTATGCCACGCTGGTCGGGCTGACCTTCACGCCCGACAAGTTCGCCTGCGGCGTCGACATCGTCGGCCCGTCGAATCTGCTCACGCTGCTGCAGCACGATTCCGCCCTATTGGGCGCCGATGCTGCAAACTGTTCAAGGACCGCGTCGGCGATCCGACGACCGACGAGGGCGAAAAGTTGCTCAACGAGCGATCGCCGCTTGAATTTCGTCGACGCATCGCAGCGGCCGCTGTTGATCGGCCAGGGGGCGAACGACCCGCGCGTCAAGCAGTGCGGAGGCCGACCAGATCGTCAACGCGATGGAGAAGAAAGCATCCCGGTCACCTACGTGCTGTTTCCCGACGAAGGGCACGGCTTTGCCCGGCCGGAAAACAACCTGGCATTCTACGCCGTGACCGAGGCCTTTCTGGCCCGCCAGTTGGGCGGGCGCTTCGAAACCATCGGCGGTGACTTCGCCGGCAGCTCGATCACCAGCCCCCAAGGCGCTGACCAGATTCCCGGCCTGGCCGAAGCGCTGAAAAAACAGGCCAGCCAGGAGCGGGCTCAAGCCGATCCGGCCGGCAAGTGAATGCGCCGTGTTGCCGCAAATCGCGTGCTGGCAGAACGGTGCCAGCAGTTGATCCTGGTAAACTTTGACGGTCGTAGGGATTATTGAAGATGAATCGCTACTTCGTCGATAAACAAGACTGTTCGCACCACCGGATTTTCGCAGGGGTCGACATCTATACGACGTGTGGCGACGAGATGATGCTCTCGCTGGTCGAAATGGAACCGTTCGCGGTTGTCGAGGAGCACAGCCACCCTCACGAACAGATGGGTCTGATGCTCGAAGGCGAAGCCGACTTCACGATCGGCGGACAAAGCATGCACATCGTGGCCGGCCAGATGTGGCGGATCCCCGGCGGCGTGCTGCACAAGGTGGTAGCGGGCCAGCGGCCAGTCCGGGCCCTGGACGTCTTTCATCCGCCGCGAGAAGACTACCAGTGAAACTAGCTTCGGCCCCCTCGCCGCGAACGGATTTCAAGACGGCTCGCAGCGCCAGACCAACCCCGGTTCGGCAGTTCGCGCTGATCGTGCTCGGCTTCTGCCTGCTCTCAGGCTGCTCGTGGGCGCCGTTTCGCAAAGTTCCGCTCGACGCTTCCACTGGGTTCTACCAGAACGCCAGCCTCACCTATCGCCTGGATGCCGGTAAGCTGCAACAGCCGCTGGACGTGATCCGCGTCGAAGGCCAGACGATTTCGTATGAGCAGGTTGCCAGCAGCCCCTTGCCGGAGGAGTCGATCGGCACGCTCTCAGTCACCTTTCCGCACCCCAGCGACCGCGCCGGATTTGCCGAGGCTCGCTTCGAGCTCGACAGCGGCCGCAGGCCGGCCAAGACCGCGGCGAAGAGCCTCAACCCATTCAAAAAGAAACCCAAGGGCCCGCCGCCCGCCTCGTCGCTGCTGACCGCTCATCCCGCATTGCACGAGGCCTGGGTGCTTGACATCCCTAGTGCCGAGTCGGACCAGCTGTTCAAGATGCTTTCCAGCCAGGGCTTTTATTCGACCGATCGGCCCGGCGCCGTCGGCGCCCAACTGACCGTCAAGATCAACGACACCGAGTTGCACAAGGACTGGGACCAGATCGTCGAGCTCAATGCCCTGGTGCAGCGAGTCCGCCGCCAGGGCCAGCTCGTGGCCTACGTCCGCCCGACCGGCGCCGACGGCAAGCCGCCGAATTCGATTACCAGCACCGGCGTGTATCGCGACCTGCTGGCCCGCCGCGCCCCGACCGATCCTCAGTCGCAACTTGCCAACGCGCCGCCCAGCGCGTTTTCGCTGACCCCGGTGTCACCGCCGCCGGCCAATACGGTGGCGCATCTGCCCGCCATATCGCGATAGGACCTTAAACAGAAGGGGGTATTCTACCTTTCTGAAAAAACCAGAATGTCCCAATTCCCGTTCCGAAGGCCGAATTCGGGCGATGAGTTACAATTGAAGCCATGCCCAAAAGAACGTTCCAAATCACGCTGCGCGGAATCTTTCTGGCAACCTTCTGGATGGCCGTTTGCTCGGCGGCCTGGGTGGCGGCGGGCCGGGAAAACAATCGCCCATTTCCCAATGCCTCGGCTCTATTTCCGCTGGTTTTCATCGGCATGGTATCGCCCTTTGTCGCGGTGGTCGCGCTTTTTCGACGCCAGTTCGACGCAATGCTGCTGACGCTGGGTCTGTTGATCGGCATGTATGCACTGGCGTATTTTCTGATTCCATCCGGCAACTAACCAAAATCCGCACGCGGGCGATCCGCGGCGCGAATCGTTGACCAAAACTGCCGCTTGCAAACGGGCCGCATCGGAGACACAATGGTCCCATGACCACAACTACCCACTATTTTTATTTGGGGTTCTTTTTTAGCCCGCCGGGTCGCGGGGCATCCGGAGGAAGGTAGCTTCCTCCCGAAGGCGACAAAAACCAGCCCCGAGACTCGACCAAAAGTCTCGGGGCTTTTTTTGTTTTTTCAACCGAACTTCTCGCACTATCCATCCCTCATTAACCCAAGCTGGAGAATCGCGCCGTGATCGTTGTCATGAAAAAAGGTGCCCTGCCGGCCGACGTCGAGCACATGATCAAACGCATCGAGTCGCTGGGGCTTAAGGCCCACGTGATCGTCGGCACCGAGCGCACGGTCATCGCCGCGGTCGGCGACGATCGCAACACGCACAAGGAATCGCTCGAGAGCGGGCCGGGCGTGGCCGAGGTCGTGCCGATCCTGGCACCCTACAAGGTTGCCAGCCTGGAAGTCAAGCGCGAGCCCACCGTCGTCCGCGCCGGCAGCCTGGTGGTCGGCGGCAGCACGCTCGGCGTCATCGCCGGTCCCTGCTCGGTCGAGACCGAAGAGCAGATTCTTGCCACCGCCAAGGCGGTCAAGGCGGCCGGAGCCACGGGCCTACGCGGCGGAGCGTTCAAGCCGCGCACCAGTCCCTACAGTTTTCAGGGCCTGAAGGAGGACGGGCTGAAGCTGCTGGCCGCCGCGCGCGACGCGACCGGCCTGGCCGTGGTCACCGAAGTGGTCGCCACCGAAGACGTCGCCACTGGTCGCCCGCTATGCCGACGTGCTGCAAGTCGGCGCGCGCAACATGCAGAACTATCGCCTGCTGGAGGCGGTGGGCAACACCGACCGCCCGGTGCTGCTTGAAGCGCGGCCCCAGCGCCACGATCGACGAACTGCTGCTGGCGGCCGAGTACATCCTCGACGCCGGCAATCCCAACGTGATGCTCTGCGAGCGTGGCATCCGCACGTTCGAGGCGCACACTCGTTTCACGCTGCCCCTGGCCACGGTCGTCTACCTGCACGCCAAGACGCATTTGCCGGTCGTCGTCGATCCGAGCCACGGCACCGGGCACACGTTCTTGGTGCCGCAGATGGCCGCAGCCAGCGTGGCCGCCGGCGCCGACGGGCTGATCCTGGAAGTGCATCCCGAACCGGAAAACGCCCTGAGCGACGGCTACCAGTCGATGACCTTCAAGCAGTTCGAAGACACGATGACCCTGTGCCGCAAGGTAGCAGAAGCGGTCGGGAAAAAAATGTAACCCTGCGCCAACCCGTCGCATTGCTGCGAGTCGCGTCGCTACTTGGCCACGGGTGCCGTCGGGTCGGCCGTAACCACCAGCCTCGACCCGCGCACCACGCAGGTCAACCCGAGCGGCTTGATCGCCGCGTCGAGCGCTTCGCGGGCCGTGGCATCGCTGAGCTGGACCGTCACCGGCGTTTGACGTTTCTTGCCGGCCTTGGCCAAAGCCAGATCGTCGATCGTGATCGACAGTGCCGTGAAGTCGCCGATGAAATCGACGAATTGCGCCAACGGCACCTTCACAAACGCCACGGTGGGCAAGGTGATGCCGAGCCGCTCCTCGATTTGGGCCTTACTGAGCGACGGCGTCGTCGGCGATCCGGCCGACTCGCTCGCCGCCGGCGCAGGTCGTGCCAACGGGCGCGGCTGAGGCGCTTCGTCGGCAGCCGACGGAGCGGCGCTGGCATCGCCCGTCGCCGGAGGATCGGACTTTGCGCTTGCCGAGGGCTTTGCGATCGGGTCGAGCTTGAACGCAGGACTCGGCGCCTTGACGGGCGCGTCAGCCGCCGCAGCGCCATCGGGTTGTTCAGCGACTGTCTTGGGGGCTGTGGGGCGTTCGACGTCCGGCGTCGTATGCTTGTCCGGCGGTTCCACTGCCGTTTGCGTCGCCTGTGCCGGCGACTTTGCATCGACCGCATCCACCGCGCTGGCCGCGGCTGTCGTCGGCTCGGCCGCCGGTTCGACGATGGGCGGCGCGGCCGTTTCAGCCGAACGTTGGGCCGAAGTTTGCGGCGCCGGTTCAAGAGCGACGTTGGCCTGCGCATCGGCGGTGACAGTTTGGGGCGCCGAATCTTGCATGGCGATGAACAGCCACACGCAGGCGCCCAGCAGAGCGCCGGCCGCCAGCCCGCCGCCGTATAACATCCAATCGGCCTTGATCCGCGTCATGATTGCCGCCCCCAACGCAGAACCCGCCTTGTTGCCGCTGGCAATCGGCGTCCCGCTTGCCAGTGTCCCGTTGAGCGGCGAGACGATCGGCGGAGGCGTCGGTGGCGCGACAACGGCCGCCGCGCTTTGCGGTGAAACGGACTCGGCGACCTTAACCGGCGGCTTCGAGACGCTCCGCGGCGGCAGTGCCGGCGGAACCGACACGGCCGGTTGAGCCACTGCCGATGGAATGGTCGCCGGCTGAGTCACTGCCGGTTGAATCGCACGGGGTTGCGCCGAGGCTACTTGGCTCGCCGTCGCCCCTCTGGCGGCAACGGTTGGCGGCCACGACTCGACCGGTGGTGCGTCGGCCGACACAATCGCGCCCATGGCGATCGAACGGGACCAGCCCACCGGCGGCACGACTTGCACCATGCTGCCGCACTTGGGGCAGGCCAGGATGTCGCCGATCACCGACTCATCCTTGACTTTGAGTCGGGCCCGGCAGGTCGTGCATTGAATGGTGAACAGTTCCACGGCAGTCGGTCGCTCGGGGCTCAAAAATGCGCGCGGCTAACAGTGCAGTATAGTGTCTCGGGCAAGGGCGTTGGCGGGGACTCATGATTTTTTCGGCGGAGTTTCCGGGGCAAATTCGGCGGGCACCCTGTCCCCCCGTTTTGCGGCGGCGGCCCGGGTGGTGATGAAAATGGCCTCCGACTGCCCCTTGGGCTTGATGACCCAGATCAACTTTCCGTCGGGATTGGCCAGTTTCAGCACCTTTTGCAGGATTTCGCCGGCCGCCTGCTCGCGCTCGTCCAGTCCGAACGATTGGTTCTTGGTGATCCCCTCCAACTGCAGGTCGCGGCCTTCGATCACCACTTCGGTGTCGATTTCCTTGGCGAGCATTTCCAGGCAGCGCTCCAAAGTATCGCGCGGGAAGCTCAGCGAGATCTTCTTTTGCAAGGCGGCCTCCGCGCCGGTCCGCTCGGTGCTCGCCGGCCGCGGTTTGGACTCGGCCACTTCGCTTGCCGTGGGCTGTTCGAACAGCGTCAGTTCCGCCCCCAGCAGCAGATTGTGCGCGGCGTTAAGTGGCAAGTAGCAACGCAGCACTGCCTGACGATCTTCGGCGCCGGCGCGGGTGTAGTCGCTGGCCAGTTGCACCATCCGCGGAAAACGGTTGACCACCAGCCGCCCGTAGGGTCGTGGCACCAGCGAGGCCACGTAGTTCTCCACCTGCTCCGGCACTTGCTCGAACCGAGCGCGCAGCAACCTGGCCAGCTCCAGCGGACTTTTGTCGGCCGGCCCGGCCGCGCGAAGTTCAAGAAATAACGCCTCGCCCAAGTGCACGCTGAGGAGCACGGCTTGCAGAGTCTCGTCGAGAAATCGCGACAGCGGATCGCGGAGTTTTTCCAGTTCGCCCGCCAGCAGGTCTTTGCCGTCGGTGAGCAGGTAGCTGGGGGCCATGAGCAAATTGAAATGCCGCGAGGCGTCGCTACTGTGCAACAAGTTTTCGATGGCCTTGCGCCGCGGCGGCGGCCCGTCGAGCGAGAGCATTTCTTTCATCGCCGCTGGCGGCGCTATAGCCGCCACGCGCTGGTGGCCATCGGGCGGCAAGTAGTAGGCGAATCGCGTGCCTTGGAAGAACCGTTTCGCCGTTTCGCCGGACTTTTGCTCGGCGGCGGCCGGTTTGCCCCACGCCGCCAGCAGCGTCGTTTCGTCGAGGGGCTGCCGCGTTCGCACGACGTATGCGACCTGCGGCGCGCCGAATCGTCGCTCAGGAAGGCGATCGTGAGTTGCTCGACGTCGGCCAGCTCCAAACCCAAATCGGTCCGCAGTTTGCGCGGGCCCACTGGCCGGCCGGGCCCAGCGAGTCGAACAGCTTTGTCCCTTCCGGATCGGCCAGGATCTCGGCTGGGCGCAGCACCAAAAACAATTGTGCGCCGGGGGGCGCATAGTCGAGCGTCAACGGCTCGCCGGCCGTCGGCGAAGTCCACAGCGTCTGACCGTCGTCGTCGATTTCTTTGAATTCTTGGACGGTCGGCGCCGCCGACGCCGCGGGAGCGCTCGCGGCAGGCGGCGCTGCGCGCGGTGCACCGCCTTCGGCGTTCGCCTCCGAGTCCGTCTCGGCCTGCCCGGCCTGTGAATTACCATCCTCCGCGACATCGCCAGCGGTTCCACTTGCACTCACGCCGGCCGGCGGACCTGGCCTGGTCGTGGCCACGGCGCTGTCGTCGCCGGAAAGTGCGAGTCCCGCCACCACGATCGCGGCCACCAAGCCCACCGCGACCCCCACGCCGATCAGGGTCGTGTTCGAGATCCTGCGCTTGGGCTTTGCGGCCAGCTCCGTTGTCGCCGCATTGCGAACGACGAAGCTCGGTTCCCAGTCCGAATCCGGCGCGGGCTCCACCGCCAGGGCCAGCGGCGTGTGCTCGCGCTTTGGCGGCCGGGCGGTGCGCGGCGGAGTTCCGGAAACAAACGGCGCCAGCAGATGGGCCACGTGGCTGGCCGTTTGAGCACGCAGCCAAGGCTCTTTGTCGAGCATCTCGGCCACCAAGTCGGCCACTTCCTCAGGGACACTCGAAATCAAGGCGTCGAGCCGCTGCGGAATCTCGCGCTGATGGCGCGGCAGTTTCTGTTCGGCCGACCCGCCAGGAAACGGCACGCGTCCGGCAATCAATTCGTAGAGTATGCATCCCAGAGCGTAGATGTCGGTCAACGCATCGGCCACTCGCTCGGGCATGGCCAGCTCGGGCGCCAGATAGTCGATCGAAGGTGGCCGCAGCCGCTCGGCTTCGTTGACCGCGCAGGCCAGCGGGAACTGCAACAGCTTCACGGTGTGCGAACTGGGGTCGATCCACAGGTTTTCCGGGCACAAATTTCCATGAACGGCGTGCTGGGCATGAATTTCCGCCAGCCCCAACGCGGCCTGAAAACCGATGTGGCAGGCCATCTCGAACGTCGGCTTTTGGCCCGCCAGGAATTCGCGGAGGCTTTCGCCCTTCAAGTCCTCTATCACAATGAACGGTAGTGCCTGGTGCGCCACGAATTGGTGAACACGGTTAACGTGCGGGCTCTTGATGGCAATGGCCGTGCGGGTTTGTTCGACCACCAAGTCGGGGTCAGTCTCGGCGTGCGGCAACTGCGCCGCGAACATCACTAGCGCGCCGCGCGTGCCCTTGTACTTCGCCCGAAACACCTGGGCCAACCGGCCCGATTCGATCCGCTCGCAGAGTACGAAATCGCCAAACACGAAGGGGCCCGGGTGGCCGGCCAACAGCACGCTCGCCTGGTACCGCGTGAGCTTGCCTTGTGCGATCAGCCACTCGGCCAGGCTGGCGGGATTGGCCTGTTGGGCCGCCCCCTTGAGGCCCGCGAACGCGGCGTGCAACTGCTGAGCCGCCGCCGGCGCGAACAGCCCGCTGGCGACAGCGAGCTTCCAAAACTCATGGATAGGATTGGGCATCGAGCGAGCCGTCGTCGCGTTGCCGGCAAAGCCGAACCACCCGCCGCCCGAGCGGCAGCGGCGTCCGCTGGTTCCGTCCCTCCAATGTACCACGCCCCGCGCCGGGGATGCAAAATACGGGGCTTTTGCAAGGATTCAGCCGCGGGTCGCCGCCATCGCGAGGTGTTTTCGCAGACGGTGCGGTAGAATGGTATCCAGTCATCGACACCCGCGAGCGCGGCGAGAACTTCATGGCGACTACGGACGAATCGTTGCAACTCGCGATTGCCCATCAACAGGCGGGGCGATGGCAGGAAGCCGAGGCGATCTGCCGGCAAGTGCTGCAAGCTGAGCCAGAACACGCCGACGCGCTGCATCTGCTGGGCCTGCTGGCGTATCGAACTGGCAGGCACGACGTGGCCATTGCATGCGTCAGCCGCGCCGCGGAGCTGCAACCCGGCCGAGCGGCGCTGCAGGCCAACCTGGGCGACATATTCCGCGGCGCGGGCAACCTGGCCGAAGCGGCCGAATGTTATCGGCGCGGGTTGGCTCTGGCCGGAGACCACCCTGAATTGCAGTTCAAGTTGGGCACGGTGTTTCTGCTGTTGGAAAACCTTGACGAAGCGGCGGCCTGTTATCGCGAAGCCGTGCGACTGAACCCGCGATTTGCTCTTGCGCATCACAACCTGGGCGTCGTCTTGAAAAAACAGGATCGCACGGAGGAGGCGATCGCCTGCTATCGAACGGCGTTGGGCATCCAAAACGATTTGCCCGAATCGTATTGTGCCCTGGGCCTGGCCCAATATCAGCTCGGCCGCGTGTCCGAGGCCGCCGACGCCTTTGGCGAGGCCTTGCGTCTGAAGCCTGACTATCTCGACGTGTTGAAGAACTACGGCCTGCTGCTGCAACAGCAAGGCCGGCTGGACGAGGCGCTGGCCTGTTGTCAGCGCGTGATCCAATGCGAAGGGGGATCGGCGTCGGGTTATTTCCGCCGCGCGAGCGTCTATCAGTCAAGCGGCATGCGTGCGGAAGCGATTGCCGACTACCAGGAAGCTCAGCGGCTCGAGCCCGGCCTTGTCGACGCGTGCAACAACCTGGCGGTGCTCTACAACGACATGACCCAGCCCGACGCGGCGGCGGCCTGGTGTCGCAGGGGGCTCGAAACGGCACCGGCTTTCGGCCCGCTGTACTCCAATCTCGCCATGGCTTTGCTTGCCCAAGGGCGTGCCGACGAGGCGTTGGCCACCCGGCGCCGTTCAATCGAGTTGCTCCCGGACGATCCGCGCGAGGGGAGCAATTACCTGTACGACTTGAACTTCATCACGGCGCTGGACCCAAGCGACGTTTTTGCCGAGCACCTGAAATGGGCCGCGCGGTTCGCAGAACCGCTCTCGAAGCGGGCCCCGCCGCACTCGAAGGACCGCGATCCAACGCGTCGCCTGCGCGTCGGCTACGTCTCGCCGTACTTTCGCCAGCACGCGGTCAATTATTTCGTCGAGCCGATTCTGGCGGCCCACGATCGCGCGGGCTTCGAGGTGTTCTGCTACTCGGACGTCTCGGCGGCCGACGATGTGACCGCCCGGGTGCGAGCCTTGGCCGGCCACTGGCGCGACGTGGCGCAGCAGTCCGACGAAGAGCTTGCTCGCACGATCCGTGCCGACGCGATCGACATCCTGGTCGACCTGACCGGCCATATCGGCGGCAACCGGCTGCTGGCATTTGCGCGAAAGCCGGCGCCGATCCAGGTGACCTACCTCGGCTATCAAAACACGACCGGCATGTCGGCGATGGGCTATCGGCTCTCCGACGCGCGGGCCGATCCGCCGGGCATGACTGATCGGTTCTACAGCGAGCGGCTGGTGCGGCTGCCGAGGGCTTTTTTTTGCTACCGCCCCGACGGCAACGCGCCGGCCGTTTCGCCGCCCCCGGCGCGCGAACGCGGGCACATAACGTTTGGCTCGTTCAACAATTTTGCCAAGGTCGGCCCGGACGTGATCGACGCCTGGCTCCGAATCCTGGCACGCGTGCCGAACTCGCGGCTGATGGTGCTGGCCAGCCGCGGCGGCGACGTCGAACGCCGGCTGCACGCGCTCGCCGCGGGGCAGGGGATCGAGCCGGCGCGCATCGAGTTGTTCGACAAGCGTCCACGGGCCGAGTACGTAATGCTCGTGGCCCAGGCCGATATCGCCTTGGATCCGTTCCCCTTCAATGGACACACGACCAGTTGCGACGCGGTTTGGATGGGCCTGCCGGTGGTCATGCTTGAGGGGTGCAGTTATGCTTCGAGGTTCGGCGGCAGCGTGCTGGCTAATGTGGGACTGACCGACCTGATCGCTCGCACGGTCCACGAGTACGTCGAGCGGGCCGTGGCCTGCGCCGTCGATCTGCCGCGCCTCGAACGGCTGCGCGGCGAGCTGCGCGGGCGGATGGCTGCGTCGCCGCTGTTGGATTTCGCCGGTTTTACGCGCCATCTGGAAGCGGCGTATCGAGACATGTGGCTCGCCTGGTGCGGGCCGGCAAACCACTGAGCACGAGGTTCCGAGAAGCGGAATGCCGACCATCGCCGAAACGTTCGCTCTGGGATTCGCGCATCATCGGGCAGGCCGCTTGCGAGAGGCCGAAGCACTCTACAGGCGGATTCTGCAGACCGACCCCAACCACCCCGAATCGACGCACTTGCTGGGCGTGATCGCGCACCAGGCGGGTCGGCACGACGCGGCCGTCGAGCTGATCGGCCGGGCGATCGCGTTACGCGGCGATCAGGCGGTGTTTCATCTCAATTTGGGTGAAGCCCATCGGGCTTTGGGAAAACTGCCCGAGGCCCAACGCTCGTTGCGGCAAGCGCTGTTGCTGGACCCCGCGTTGGCCAATGCGCATAACAGCCTGGGCGCGATCCTTCAGGGGCAGGGAGACCTGGCCGACGCGATCACGCACTACCAGCGGGCGCTCGCGATCAACCCCGGCCACACCGGCGCAATCGTCAACTTAGGCACGGCGTGCCACGCGCAGGGACAGTGGGAGCCGGCGATTGCCTGCTACCGCGAGGCGCTGCGGCTTGGCATGGAATCGGCCGACGTCCATTTCAATCTCGGCGCCGCGTTGCGAATGCATGGCGACGTGCCCGCCGCCATCGAGCAATATCGCGCGGGCCTGCGGCTCGAGCCCAATCGGGTCCAGCCGCTGATGAACTTGGGCAATCTGCTGAGCAACCAGGCACGGCACGACGAGGCACTGGCGTCGTACGATCGAGCGATCGAACTGGAGCCCGGCTATGCCTTGGCCCACTTGAACCGGGCCAATTTGTATCGAACCCAGCAGCGGATGCCCGAGGCGATGGCCGGTTATCGCGAAGCGATTCGAATCGAACCCAATTTCCCCGAGGTGTACAATAACCTGGCGGTGCTGCACTTCGATCTGGCCCAATTCGAAGAGGCGATTGAGTGCTGCCGTAAAGGTCTCGAACAGGCGCCCCACTCGGCGCCGTTATACGCCAACCTGGCCAGCGCCTTGCAGCGGCTGGGTCGCGGGGACGAGGCCATCGCTTACGCCCGCAAGGCGGTCGAGCTGCGGCCCGAGGGGGCCGCCGAACACGGCAACGTGCTGTACTCGTTGAATTTTCTCTCGGGCTACGATTCGGCGGCGATTTTTGCCGAACATCTCGAGTGGGCCCGGCGCATGCCGAGCCGCTCACCCGGCAAGCGGCCCCGCACGCCAACGACCGCACGCCCGACCGTCGGCTCCGGGTCGGCTATGTGTCGGCGTTCTTCCGCGCGCACGCCGTCAATTTTTTTACCGAGCCGATCCTGGCTTCGCATGATCATCGACAATTCGAAATCTTCTGCTACTCCGACGTGCCCCAGCCCGATGCCGCGACCGCGCGGTCGCGGGCCGCCGCCGATCATTGGCGCGAGATACGCCACAAAACGGACGCCGAGTTGGCCGCCATGGTGCGCGACGACGCGATCGACATCCTGGTCGACCTGACCGGCCACATCGGCGGCAACCGGCTGCTGGCATTCGCCCGCAAGCCGGCGCCGATCCAGGTGACCTACCTCGGCTATCAAAACACGACCGGAATGTCGGCCATCGACTATCGGCTGACTGACGAGCGGGCCGATCCGCCGGGCATGACCGAGCGGTTTTACTCCGAGCGGCTGGTGCGGCTGCCACGCGCGTTCTTCTGCTTCCTTCCCGACGAGCGGTCACCGGATGTCTCGCCGCCGCCGGCGCTCGAGCGAGGGTATGTGACGTTTGGCTCGTTCAACCGCTTTGCCAAAGTCATGCCGGAAGTGCTCGACGCCTGGTTTCGCATCTTGGCGCAGGTGCCCAACTCGCGGCTGATGGTGCTGGCCAGCCCTGGCGGCGACGTCGAACGAAGATTGCACGCGCTGGCAATAGCGCAGGGGATCGATCCGAAACGCGTCGAGTTGCGCGACCAGCGGCCGTGGCTCGACTATATGAAGTTGTTCGCCGAGGTCGATATTGCGCTGGACCCATTCCCCCTCAACGGACACACGACCACCTGCGACGCGATTTGGATGGGTCTGCCGGTGATCATGCTCGAAGGCCGCAGTTACGCTTCGCGATTCGGCGGCAGCGTGCTGGCCAACGTGGGCCTGACGGACCTGATCGCCGATTCGGTCGACGATTATGTCGCGCTGGCCGTGGCCTGGGCCGCCAACTTGCCGCGTCTGGAGCGGCTGCGCGGCGAGTTGCGACCGCGCATGGCCGCGTCGCCCCTTTTGGACTTTGTCGGCTTTACGCGTTATTTGGAAGCGGCGTACCGAAACATGTGGCTCGCCTGGCTAGGTCAGTCGAGCCCCGCGAGCTGGGCCACAATGGAGGGTTCAGCCGGCGGCGGATCTTTCGCAGAATAATTCGCGCGGTGCGGTACAATAGAAGGCCGCTTGCACGCCCTGGCGAAACTCGTTGCTCGCCGCTCCCGCTGCTTTTGAAGTTCTCAATGTTCACGATGTTCCCCACTCAAAGTATTGCCGACACGTTTGAACTGGCGGCCCGATTCCACCGCTCAGGAGACTTGCGCCTAGCGGAACGAGCATGCCAGCAGGTGATCCAGACCGATCCGCGCCATGCGGATGCGCTCCATTTGCTTGGCGTGATCGCGTATCAAAACGGCCACTACGCGTCGGCGGCCCAATATGCCGTTGATGCGGTGGGCATCGACCCACAGCAAGCGGCGTTTCACGCCACGTTGGCCGCGGCCTACCACGGCCTGGGACGACTGAACGAAGCCGCGGCCTGCTATCGTCAGGCGGTGGCGATCAAGCCCGACTATGCCGAAGCCCACAACGACCTGGGGGTCGTGTTGCAGACCCAGGGAGACGCGGCCGCGGCGCGCGATTGCTATGCCGAGGCGGTTCGGCTGCAACCACGATATGCCGACGCGCACCACAATCTGGCCGTTGCGCTGCAATTGCAGGGCGATCTCGACGGCGCGCTTGAGCAGTTCCGCACGGCCGCGCAGTTGAAGCCCGGCTTCATCGAGGCCCGCCTTGCGGTGGGCCACGTGTTGCGCGCTCAGGGAAAGCTGCCGGAGGCCGTGGCCTTTTTCGAAACCAGCGTGCGCGAGCAGCCCAGTTCGCATCTGACCCACTGCGCGTTGGGCATCGCCTACGGCAGTCAAGGCCGTTACGACGAGGCGATCGCGCAATACCTGCAAGCGCTCCAGCTCGCGCCAAACTGTTTCGAGGCGCAACATAACCTGGCGACGGTGCTCCGCGAGCAAGGTCGATTGCGCGAGGCGATCGTTTGTCTTCAACAGGCCGTGCGCATGAATCCCGCGTCGGTCGAGTCGCACGTCGACCTGTCGCGCGCCTTCCAATTGGAAGTCCTGCCGGACGAGGCGGTGGCCGCCGGGCGCCGGGCTGTCGAATTGGCGCCGCGGTCGGCCGTGGCCTGGTCCGTTTTGGCCAGTGCGCAGCAAATGCAGGGAGATCTCGACGGCGCGATCGCCGCCCTGAGGCGGACGATTGAGCTCGATCTACTTGACGTGGCCAGCCACAGCACGCTCGTTTACATGCTGAACTTCCATCCCGACCAGAACGCGGCCACGCTGCTGGCCGAGCACCGCGCCTGGGCCGCGCGCCACGCCGATTCGCTCACCGCGTCGGCGGCGGAGCACGACAACGATCGAAACCCGCTGCGCCGGCTGCGGATCGGCTATGTCTCGTCGCATTTTCGCGAGCAAGCGGTAAGTTTCTTCGCCGAGCCGATGATCGGCGCCCACGATCACGCGCAGTTCGAAGTGTTCGGCTACGCCGACGTTCGTCAGGCCGATGCCGTGACCGAGCGGATTCGCAAAGACTCTGATCAGTGGCGCAACGTGGCCGGCATGAGCGACCTGGAAGTGGCAAACCTGGTGCGACAAGACCAGATCGACGTCCTGGTCGACCTGGCCGGCCACATCGGCGGCAATCGCCTGGGGGTCTTTGCCCGCAAGCCGGCCCCCGTCCAGGTGACGTACTTGGGATATCAGAACACGACCGGCATGGCGGCGATGGACTACCGACTGACCGACGCGCATGCCGACCCGCCGGGCTTGACCGACCGCTACCACACGGAACGGCTGGCGCGGCTGCCGGACGCGTTCTTCTGCTACCTACCGCCGCAACCCGCGCCAGCGGTGAACGACCTGCCGGCCTTGGCCGCAGGCTACGTGACGTTTACGTCGTTGAACCAAACGATCAAAATCCGGCCCGAGACGCTACGCTGCTGGGCCCAGATTCTGGCCCAAGTGCCCGACTCGCGGCTGCTCGTGCTGGCCTACGCGCCGGGGCAGTTCGAGTGGAATGTGCGGGATGTCCTCTCCCAGGCCGGCGTCGATCCGTTGCGGGTGGAAGTGGTGAACAAGCGGCCTCGCTATCAGTACTTGGAGTTGCTGGGGCGTGCCGACGTGGCCTTGGATTCGTTTCCGTTCAATGGGCATACAACCGTTTGCGACGCACTTTGGATGGGCGTGCCATCGATTATGCTGGAGGGAGACCGCTACGCGTCGCGGTTCGGCGGAAGTACTCTGTTGAATGTCGGTTTGGGAGACTTGATTGCCCGCACGAGCGAGCAGTACGTCGAGATTGCCGTCGCGCTGGCGGGCGATCGGGGGCGAATGGCCGATTTGCGGCGAGGCATGAGAGAGCGGATGCTGGGTTCGCCGCTGGTCGACGCCGCGCGATTCACGCGTCACGTGGAACAGGCTTATCGCCAGATGTGGCGACAATGGTGCGGGTAGAAGGTAGAAGATGTCAAGCATTGCTGAAACTTTGCAGGAAGGCGTGGAGCACCATCGGGCGGGGCGGCTCAAACAGGCCGAAACCATGTACCGAAAAGTGCTCGAGATCCATCCGCGCCACGCCGGTGCCGTGCATTTATTGGGCCTGATCGCGTTCCAGTTGGGCAAGCACGAATTGGCGGCCCAGTACGTTGCCGAGGCGATCCGCCTGGATCGCTTTCACGCGCCGTATTCGGCCGACATGGGCGAGATCCAGCGCGCGCTGGGCAACATTCCCGCAGCCATTGCCGCCTACGCCAAGGCGATCGAACTGGACCCCGACGCGGCCGAAGCGCACAACAACCTGGGCACGCTCTATCAATTGCAGGACAACCAGGAGCGGGCGCTGGCCTGTTTTCGCAAGGCGGTCGAGCTCGATCCGGCGCATGCCGCCGCGCATCGCAATTTGGGGATCGTGCTGCAAACGCAAAACCAGATGGACGAGGCCCAGGCCGAATACGAGCGGAGCGTCCAGTTGGATCCCGACCAGGCCGAAAGCTATTACCGCCTGGGTTCTTGCCTGCACGAACGAGGTAAAGTGCTCGACGCGCTGGCCTGTTATCAAAGGGCCCTGAGTCTGCGGCCCGACTATGCCTATGCACAGTGCGCCCGGGGATTGGCCTGGCTCGGCATGGGTCAGTTCGCCGACGGTTGGGCCGCGTACGAGTCGCGCGTATACTGCCCGCAGTTCAATACGCTGAAGTTTCCCCAGCCGCGCTGGGACGGCTCGCCGCTGGAGCATCGCACGCTGTTGATCCACGCCGAACAAGGCCTGGGCGACACGTTGCAGTTCATTCGCTACGCCAAATTGCTCAAGCAACGCGAGGGCCGGATCATCACCGCGGTGCACGCTCCGCTGATTCCGCTGCTGAGGCAGTCGGGCTTGACGGGCCTGGTGTCGAAGGACGAGCCGCCGCCTCGTTTCGACGTGCACGTGCCACTGTTGAGCTTGCCCTACCTGTTTCGGACCGAAGTCGATTCGGTGCCGCGCGACGTGCCCTATCTGGCCGCCGAGCACGAGCGGATCGAGAAATGGCGCGCTCATCTGCAACCCTATGCGGGATTGAAGGTGGGCATCGCCTGGCAAGGCCGCAGGGAATACCGCATCGACGCCTGGCGTTCCGTGCCGCTGTCGAATTTTGCGCCCTTGGCCGCGGTGCCGGGAGTGCGTTTGTTGAGCCTGCAAAAGGGCTACGGCAGCGAACAACTCACCGCACTGGGAGGCCAATTCGAGGTGACCGACCTGGCCAGCCAGTTGGACAACGAATCGACGGCTTTCTTGGACACCGCCGCCGTGATGGGGAGCCTCGATTTAGTGATTACGTCCGACAACGTGATTGCACATCTGGCCGGGGCGCTGGGCGTGAAAGTATGGATGGCAACGTCCGCCGCGCCCGATTGGCGCTGGATGCTCTCGCGCCAGGATAGTCCCTGGTATCCGACCATGCGGCTGTTTCGGCAGCAGCAGTTGAATGCTTGGGCCGACGTGTTTGCGGCCATGGCCGCCGAGTTAACACAGTTCGCCGCGGGGCATCCCCGCGACGCTTGAGTGAGGCGAACGGTACGCAGTAGACGTTGGATGCGTGGGGGAATGTGAGTTTCTATGGCCACCGCCGCCGAAGCCATTCAGATCGCACTCGCGCACCATCAGGCCGGTAGGTTGCAAGAAGCCGAACAGATCTATCGCCAGGTACTCCAGAGCGACCCCCGTCACGCCGGCGCCGAGCACCTGCTGGGGCTGGTCGCGCTTCAGCGGGGACAGAGTGAAAACGCGGTGCGACACATCACGCGGGCGATTCGCCTCGACGGGGGCCGCCCGGCGTATCATGCCAACCTCGGCGAGGCCTTTCGCGCACTGGGCCGATTGGACGACGCCCGAGACTGCTACCGCCAGGCCCTGCGTCTCGACCCCAATAAGGCCGAAGCCCACAACAATCTGGGCACGCTCTTTCAGGCGCAGGGCCGCCGCGACGAAGCCATCGCGTGCTATGAAAAAGCCGTGCAGCTCAATTCGAGTTATGCCGACGCGCTTTTGAACCTGGGCACCGCGTTTCACGAAATCGGGCAGTGGGACGCCGCGATCGACTACTATCGTCGCGCCGTCGTGGCCGCTCCGCGCTACGCCAAAACGCATTTCAACCTGGGTGTCGCGCTGTACGATCGAGGCGACAACCAGCAGGCTCGCGCCGCGTTTCAAAAAGCGATTGAATTACACGCCGATTATGCCGAGGCGCATCACGCTCTGGCCATGGTCCTCCAGCGCGAACGGCAGTGGGCACAAGCCGAGGAAGAATACCGACGGGCCTTGACGATCCGCCCCGATTCCGCCGAATCCAACAGCAGTCTCGGCTCGCTCTACCAGGCGCAGGGCAAAGTGGCGGAAGCCATCGAGTGCTATCGGACCGCCTTGCGCATCCAGCCGAACTTCGGCGAGGCGCACTACAATTGGGGGACCGCCCTGAAGACGCTCGGTCAACTCGAGGAGGCCGTCGCCAAGTATCGCCAGGCCGCGGCCTGCAATCCGAACCTGGCGGACGCACACTACAACGCGGGCACGGTGCTGCAAAAGTTGACGCGATTGGACGAGGCGGCCGAAGCCTACGAGCAGGCCGTGCGCGTGCGGCCCGGCTTCGCCATGGCACTCAACAATCTCGGCAACGTCTACAAGGCCCAGGGAAAAGCGTCCGAAGCCATTGACTGCTACCAGCGCGCGATCCGCGCCAATCCAGGACACGGAGAGGCGCTCAATAATCTCGGTCTGGCGCTGCAAGCGCGCGGCCAAATGGAGGAAACGTTCGAGTGCTATCGGCAGGCCATGAAAGCCATGCCCGAAAGTGCCCAAACCTACAGCAACCTCGGCTCCGCGTATCAAGAACAGGGGCGAACCGCCGAGGCGCTTGAATGCTTCGAAGAGAGTTTGCGATTGCAGCCCGATCTTGCCGCGGCGCACTACAATCGATCGCTGGTGTTTCTCAGCCAGGAGCGCTTTGCCGAAGGGTGGACCGAGTTTCTTTGGCGATTGAAGTGCCCCGAGTACCCCAATCGCGAATTCAGTCAGCCGCTTTGGGACGGCGCGGCGTTTCCCGGCCGCACCCTGCTGGTGCACGCCGAGCAGGGATTCGGCGATACGCTGCAAATGATCCGCTACGTGGGTCACGTGCGGAAACGGGGCGGACGCGTGCTGCTGGCCGTGCAGCCGCAGCTGATTCCCCTGCTGAAGGGATCGGGATTTGTCGACATCGTCTCGGGCACGGACATGTTCACGTTCGATCTGCACGTGCCAGTGCTCAACCTGCCGGCGATTTTTCAAATGACCTGCGATAACGTGCCGGCCGACGTGCCCTACGTGGCGGCCGATCCGGAATTGATCGAGATGTGGCGGCAGAAGCTGTCTCGGTTCGAGGGATTCAAGATCGGCATCAACTGGCAAGGCAATCGGAGTTACTTGTGCGACCGCAATCGTTCCGTTCCCTTGCGCCAGTTTGCGCCGCTGGCCAGCGTCCCGGGCGTCCAACTGTTCAGCTTGCAGAAATACGATGGCGCGGAGCAATTGGCCGAGTTGGCCGGCGAACTGGCAATCCACAACCTGGCGCCGGAATTGGACGAGACCCACGGCGCGTTCATGGACACGGCGGCGGTGATGAAAAACCTGGACTTGGTGATTACGTCCGATACCGCGACAGCCCACCTGGCCGGCGCGTTGGGCGTGCGGGCGTGGGTTGCCCTGGCGCGCTTTCCCGATTGGCGCTGGTGCGAGCAGCGCGACGACTGCCCCTGGTATCCCACCATGCGATTGTTCCGGCAGACGAGCATGGGAGACTGGCCGGGTGTGTTTGAACGCATGGCCGCCGAACTCAATCGCCTCGTCGGGCCGCCCGCGATAGAATAACGGGATGGATACCGACGCACCGGAGAAAAATCGGGACACTCCCCAGCCGTTCTGCTAGATTCTCTCCATCTCGCTCTCACACGCAACACCATAATCGCGTCATGTCCAGTCCCTCGCAAACCTTGCAGTTGGCCGTGCAATGCCATCAGGCGGGCCAGTTTCAGCAAGCCGAGCGGCTTTACCGCACGGTGCTCGAGAGCGAGCCGCAAAACGCCGACGCGCATCACCTGCTGGGCATGGTGGCCATTGCCAACGGCCAGCCGGCGGCCGCCGTCGAGCACATACGAACGGCCGTCGAATTCAATCCGAGCTCGCCCGAGTTTCGGCGAAATCTGGCGATCGCCTATTACAATTCGGGCGACAAGGCTGAAGCGATTCGCAATTTTCGCGAGGTGGTGCGGCTCGAGCCCCGCCCGGCCGCCGCGTATGTCGACCTGGGTAAGCTGCTGGACGAGGTCGAGCAAAGGTCCGAGGCTGAAGCCTGCTATCGTGAGGCCGTGCGGCTGGATCCGACGGTGCCCAACGCGCACAACAACCTGGCCATCGTTATGCAGCGCGAGCAACGGCTGGATGAGGCCTTGTCCTTGTTCGGCGAAGAGCTGCGTCTGCAGCCGCAGACGGCGGAGATTCATTTCAATTTGGCGAATTGCTATCGGGCCAAGCGGATGGCCGCCGAAGCATCGGCCGCCTATCGGCGGGCCATTGAGCTGAAACCCGATTTTGCGATGGCCTACCATAATATGGGGGCCTTGCTGCAAGATCAGCGAAAATATGCCGAAGCCGCCGCCTACCAACGCGACGCCGTGCGGTTCCGGCCCAATTTCGCCGAAGGGCACCGCGCGCTGGCCGCGGCCTTGCAGTCGCTGAACTATTTGCCCGAAGCCGCCGACGCCTATCGCCGCGCGCTGGCAATCCAGCCCGATTTTCTCCTCGCGATCCAAGGGCTCGGCTACGTCCTGTACCATCAGAAATTGTTCGCCGAGGCCGCCGAGTGCCATCGACAGGTCGTCGCTCGCAGAACCGACGACGTCGAGGCGCTGACGGCGCTGGGGATGGCGCTGGAGGGCGCGAATCAGTCGGACGAAGCTCGCGCGTGCTATGACCGTGCCATGGCGTTGGACTGTTCCAGCGGGCGCGCTCTGCTGATCCTGGGCAGCGCGCTGCAGGCGCAGGGACGACGCCAAGAGGCCAGGGGCGTGTTCCAGCGATGCCGCCAATTGATTTCCAGAAATGCCACGGCGCTGTGCAGTCTGGCGCAATGCTTGCAAGTCATGGGCGACGTTCCATTGGCGATCGATGTTTACCAGCAGGCGGTCGCGCTGGAGCCCGACAATCCCGACTTCCATTGCTATCTGGCGACGGCCTGCCTGGCACTCGGTGACTTTGCTCAAGGCTGGCGGGAATGGGAATGGCGGCTCAAAACTCACCACTTCACGCAACGGCGCCCCCAGCCGATGTGGCAAGGCAACGACTTGCGCGGCCAGCGAATCCTGCTGCATGCCGAAGGGGCCTTCGGCGACACGTTGCAGTTCATCCGCTACGCGCTCTTGGTCAAACAGCGGGGTGGAGAGGTGGTTGCCGAAGTCCAGCCCGAGCTGATGCCGCTGTTGCAAGCGTCCGGATTCACGCAGCTGGTTTCGCCGGGTGAGGCGGCCTCGCCGCCGTGCGGATGGCGGGCGCCGCTGTTGAGCCTGCCCCGGATTTTTGAAACCACGCTCGACACGATCCCGGCCGAAGTTCCCTATCTGGCGGCGGATCCGGCGCTGGTCGAAAAGTGGCGCGGCCGGTTGCCTTCTGACGAGAGCTTCAAGATTGGCATTCATTGGCAGGCCAAGAATTCCGCGGATGAGGACGAAGAACGATCGATGCCGCTGGCGGACTTCGAGCCGCTGGCTCGGGTCAAGGGCACGACGTTCATCAGCCTGCAGCAGAAGGCAGACGTCGAGCAACTGGCCGCGCTCGGCGGTCGATTCGAAGTCGTCGATTTCGGCGGCGAGCTCGACGCCGAGGGCGCCTTGATGGACACCGCGGCAATCATGAAACACCTGGACCTGGTGATTACCTGCGATTCCGCCCTGGCGCATCTGGCCGGAGCACTTGGAGTGCGCGTCTCGGCTTCCGCTGTTGTCCCAGCCGGAATGGCGCTGGCTCCGTGATCGCGAGGATAGCCCCTGGTATCCCACCATGCGTTTGTTTCGGCGGTCGGCCGATGGAGATTGGCCGCAAGTGTTCCAGCGCATGGCCGGCGAGTTGGCCCGTCTCGTCGCGGCAACCCCCGCCGCGTCCTAACCCCACGGTCTCAACGTCTCGCTTTCATGTCCAGCCCTTCGGAAACCATGCACCTGGCAGTGCAGCATCATCGCGCGGGTCAGTTGCAGCAAGCCGAACAACTGTACCGCTCGGTGCTTCGCTCGGACCCGCGCAACGCCGACGCGCATCACCTGCTGGGCGTGATCGCGCTGGCGCAAAGCCAGCCGGCTGCCGCCATCGAACACCTGCGGCGCGCGATCGCGTGCAATCCCTCGTCGGCCGAGTTCTATCATCACTTGGGCTCCGCATTGCACTCCGCCGGCCGGCACGCCGACGCGATCGAAAGCTACCGTCAGGCCACGCGCCTCGATCCCCAATCGACCTCGGCATACGTTGCGCTGGGCAACGCGCTGGCCGAGACCGGCCAGGCTCACGAGGCGGAAATCTGCTATCGCAAGGCGACGCGGCTCGACCCTGGACACGTCGAAGCCCACAACAACCTCGGCAACCTGCTGCAAAACCAAAAGCGGTTTGACGAGGCATTATCCGCCTTCGAGACCGCGGCCCGACTGCGCCCCGAGTTGCCCGAAGTGCACTTCAATCTCGGCAATTGCCACAAGGCCCAAAAGCAATTCGCCGCCGCGGCCGACGCCTATCGGCGGGCTCTGGCGATCCGCGCAGGCTTCGCGCCCGCCTATCACAACCTGGGCGCGGTGCTGCAATGCCAGAATCAATACGCCGAGGCTGCCGACTGCCATCGTGAAGCCGTGAAGATTAAGCCGGATTACTTCGAAGCGCACAGCGCGCTCGGCGTGGCACTCCAATCGCTTGAGCACTGGCCAGAAGCCGCGGACGCCTATCGGCGCGCGCTGGCGATCCGGCCCGATTTTGTCCCCGCGCTTCAGGGGCTGGGCTACGTTTTGCACCATGAAAGTCGTTACGCCGAGGCTGCCGACTGCCAGCGAGAAGTGCTGCGTCTCGAAGGCGACAACGTCGCGGCGCTGGCGTCGCTAGCGCTGGCGCTTTCGGCCCAGGACCGCGTCGGCGAGGCGCGTGCCTGCGCGGACCAGGCGCTGGCATTGAATTGCGACGACGTATCGGCCCTGGCGCGCCTGGCCACCGCGCTCGAAACGCAGCATCGCCTGAGCGAAGCGCAAGTGATTTACGAACGATCAATCGATTTGGCCCGCCACAGCGGCTTGGCACATTACAATCTTGCCCAATGCCTGCAGGCCCAGGGCCGGTTTTCGCCATCCCTGGCCAGCTATCAAAGGGCGGTGGAATTGGAGCCCGACGAGGCCGAGTTTCATTACTATTACGCCACCGCGCTGCTGGCCAGCGGCGACTTTCTAGCCGGCTGGCGGGAATATGAATGGCGTCACAAAACGCGCTACGGCCGCCGGCCCCGCGCAACCCTTGTGGAACGGCGCCCCCTTGCACGGCCAGCGAATTCTGGTGCATCCGGAATGGGGCTTGGGTGACACGCTGCATTTCATGCGTTACGTGCCGCTCGTCGCGCAGCGCGGCGGCGACGTGGTGGTCGAAGTGCAGAAAAGTCTGATCCCACTCTTGAATGAGTCGGGTTTTAAGCAGCTCGTGGCATCGGGAGACACGGCTTCGCCTCCCTGCACATGGCAGGTGCCTTTGCTGAGCCTCCCGGGGATTTTCGGCACGACGCTCGACTCGATACCGGGCGAGGTTCCCTACCTGCGCGCAGCGCCGCGCTCACACACGCGTGGTGCGAACGGCTGCGCCCCTATCGCGGCTTGAAAATTGGCATTCACTGGCAGGGCAGCAAGGGCTGGGACACCGATCGGCGATCGATCGCGCTGATGGAATTTGAGCCGCTGTCGCGCGTCCCTGGCGTGACGCTTCTGAGCCTGCAAAAAAACGACGGCGTCGAGCAGTTGGCCGCGCTGGGCAGCCGTTTCGCGGTGGTCGATTTCGGCGACCGGCTCGATGCGTCGGGGGCCTTCATGGACACCGCGGCCATCATGAAGCAGTTGGACGTGGTCGTCACGTGCGACACCGCGACGGCACATGTGGCTGGCGGCCTGGGCGTGCCGGTGTGGCTGGCCCTCACTTCGAGTTGTGAATGGCGCTGGATGTGGGGTCGCCAGGACAGCCCGTGGTATCCTACGATGCGACTGTTCCGACAAACGACTCCCGGCGACTGGGCGGGGGTCTTCGAGCGCATGGCCGCTGAGTTGGCCAGTCTCATTCGACCGACCGTTACGATAGAATAACGGGATTCAACAGAACCCCAAAATTGCGCTGCCATGGCCACAACCGCCGAAACCCTGCAACTGGCGCTGCACTATCATCAGTTGGCCCAATTCCAGCAGGCCGAGAAATTGTACCGCGAAGTGCTCGAAATCGAGCCGAACAATCCTGACGCGCATCACCTGTTGGGCCTGGCGGCGCTGGCCCAGGGTCAGGCTGAGATCGCCCTGGAGCACATTCGCACTGCCGTCGAACTCGGCACGGCGCCTGCCGAATTCCTTCATCACATGGGGGCCGCCTACGAGGCCCTCGGCAAGCAAGCCGAGGCAATTCGCTCCTACCGAGATGCCATCGAACTCGATCCGCGCTCGGCCGCGACGCACGTCGACCTGGGCAATCTGCTGTCCAAGTCAAGCCAACGCACCGAAGCGGAAATCTGCTATCGGGAGGCGATTCGACTCGAACCGGGATATGCCGAAGCGTACAACAACCTGGGAAACGTCCTGCAGTATCAGCAGCGGTTTGACGAGGCCATCGTTGCCTTCGAGGAGGCGGCCCGCCTGCGGCCCCAGTTGCCCGAAATTCATTTCAATCTGGGCAATTGCTACCGGCGCAAAAGCTATACTCGGCCGCCGCGGCTTGCTATCGGCGCGCGTTGGCGCTGAAGCGCGACTTCCCGGTGGCGTACCACAATCTGGGAGCGGTGCTGCAGAGCGATGACAAGCACGCCGAGGCGGCCGAGTGCCACCGCCAGGCGATCGCATTGAAGCCCGATTACGTCGACGCGTACAACGCGCTGGGCGCGGCCTTGCACTCGCTCGAGCAGATCGACGAGGCCAAAGGCTGCTATCTTCGGGCCCTGGAGTTGAAGCCCGACGACGTCACCGCGCAGTTCAACCTGGCAACCGCCTTTCACGCCGAGGGCAAGTATGCCGAGGCCGAAGCCAAATACCGCCTGGCGCTCGACGCCATGCCCGAGCATACCGATTCCCTGGCCGGCCTGGGTTTGATCTGCGCCATGCGCGGCGACCTGGCGTCGGCGATGGACTATCAGCAGCGGGTTATCCGCGGTTCGCCGGACAATCCCGAGGCCCACTTCGCGGTCGGCACGATGTTGTTGAAGCAGGGCGCGTTTCTACCGGGCTGGAAGGAATTCGAGTATCGCCTGCAATGTAAGCACGTCGCCAGGCGCTCGTTTTCCGAGCCGCGCTGGGACGGCTCGCCGTTGGCGGGAAAGACCCTGCTGGCGTATGGCGAATTTGGGTTCGGCGACACGCTGCAATTCATTCGCTATGTGCCGATGCTGCGGCAGCGCGCCCGCGACGGCAAACTGTTGATCGAGGTGCATGCCAAAATGATCCCCTTGCTCGAAGCCTCGGGCTTCCGCGACCTGTTGAGCCGAGGCGACGCGCTGCCGCGGTTCGACCTGCAAGTGGCGATGATGAGCCTGCCGGGGATTTTCGAAAGCACGCTCGAAACGATCCCCCGGACCGTGCCATACGTCTTCGCGGACTCGAAGTTGACGACCGAGTGGCGGAATCGCCTGTCGGCAACCGAGGGATTCAAGATCGGCATTCATTGGCAGGGGAACCAGAAGTACGGCGCCGATCGCCATCGCTCGTTTCCGCTGTCCTGTTTCGCGCCCTTGGCCCGGGTGAGCGGGGTGAGGTTGATCAGTTTGCAAAAGGAGGCGGGGACCGAGCAGATCGCGCAATGGGCCGAGCCGTTTCCACTGACGGTGTTCGACGACTTGGATGAAGCCAGCGGACCGTTCATGGATTCGGCTGCGCTCATCAAGAATCTGGATCTTGTGATCACGTCCGATTCGGCAATGGCCCATCTGGCGGGGGCCCTGGGAGCCAAGGTCTGGTTGGCGCTGGGAGTGTCATCGGAGTGGCGCTGGCTGGTGGACCGCGACGACAGCCCCTGGTATCCCACGATGCGGCTGTTCCGCCAATCGAAAATGGACGATTGGAACGAGTTGTTTACGCGGATTGCGACCGAGCTTGTCCGGCTCGTCGAGAATTCTCACCGGCGCTAACCGCCGCAAAGTCGCCGTCGGTCGCCACGGCGCTAATTCTGCCGGCGAAATCTGGGAAACACGAGACCGCAGTTGACCCATGAGCATCCCATCTGAATCGCTGCACAAGGCACGCGAGCATTTTCGCGCGGGCCGCCTCGACGACGCGGAACAGCTCGGCCGACAGATTCTCCAGGTCGAGCCGCAAAACGCAGCCGCGATGCACCTGTTGGGCACGATCGCCGAGCGGCGAGGCCGGCACGCCGCTGCCATCGACTATTACACGCGGGCGGTCTTGCTCGAGGATACTCAGCCGGCCTTCCACGCCGGCCTGGCCAGCGCCAGATTGCCTTGGGCCGAACCGAGGAAGCCATCGGTTCCCTGCGCAACGTGCTGCGGCTGCGGCCGGACCACGCTAAGACGCACAACGATTTGGGCGTGCAGCTGGCCAATTTGCGGCGCTGGGACGAGGCGGCCGATTGCTTTCGGGCCGTGTTGGCCCTGCAGCCCGACTATGGGCCGGCTCATAACAACCTGGGCAACATTCTCAACCAACAGGGGCGGCTTCCCGAAGCCATCGAGTGTTTTCGCCAGGCCCTCCGCTGTCAGCCGACTCTGGTGCACGCTGCCAACAATCTGGCCAACGCCCTGAAGGCGCTGGGCCGCGATGAGGAAGCCATCGCGCAATATCGCGCGGCGCTGGCCATCGCGCCGGCTTATGCCGAGGGGCATTACAACCTGGGCATCGCGCTTGCCGACCAAGGCAAGTCCGACGAGGCCATCGCCTGCTATCGCGAGGCCCTGCGCCTGCGGCCCGACTTCGCCGAGGCCTACTTTAATCTCGGCAGCCAGTTTGGGGTTCAGGGCCGGTTCGGCGAAGCTTTGGAGAGCTTTCAACAGGTCGTCGCGCGCCTGCCCGAGAGCGCTGAAGCCCATTACTCGCTGGGCAAAACGCTAAGAGACTTGGGTCGCCGCGCCGAAGCGCGGCTGGCGCTTGAGCGCAGCATTTTCTTGAAGCCCTCGCTGGCCGAGGCGCATCAAACGCTGGCCTGCCTGCTGTTCGACGAAGGCCAGCCGGATGCCGCGATTGCCGGCTATCATGCCGCCTTGATGCACAACCCGAACTACGTCGAGGCGTACATCAATCTGGGCGGCGTGCTGCGCAGCGTGGGACGGCTGGACGAAGCCATCGAGTGCTACACGCGTGCTTTGCGAATCCAGCCCGACCATCCCGACGCGCTCAGCAGCCTGGGCCAGGCGTACCACGGTCAAGGCCGAATCGCCGAGGCGATCGCTTGCCAGCGCAAGGCGCTGGCGATTCGTCCCGATTTGGCATTCGCGCACAACGAGCTTGGCTTGGGAATGGAAAATCAGGGCGCCTACGAGGAGGCGATGCAATGCTTTCGCGACGCGATTCGACTGAAACCGGATTTTGCGGAGGCTTACAACAACTTGGGTAGCGTGCTCAAGACGCTCGGCAAGACTGGCGAAGCGATCGTGTGCTTCGAGGAAGCGCTGCGGCTGAACGCCGAGCTGGTCGAGGCCCACAACAACCTGGGCGCTGCTTTGCAAGTGTGCGACCAGCCCGCCGAAGCCTTGGCCGCCTACGAGCGCGCCTGCGAATCAAGCCGGATTACGCCGAAGTTCAATGCAACGTCGGCGCGCTGCTGGGCGACCAGGGCGATCACGGCGCCGCCCTGGCTCGCTTCGACGAGGCTGTGCGCTTGCAACCTTCGCTGGTCTCGGTGCGTAATAATCGAGCGCTGACCCTGTTGCTGCTGGGCGACTTTGCCGCCGGTTGGCCCGAGTACGAGTGGCGTTTTCGCGCCGACGGCATTCCGAAATGGCCCTGGCTGCAGCCGATGTGGGACGGCTCGCCCCTGGAAGGCCGCACCATCCTATTGCAGCGCGAGCAGGGTCTGGGCGACATTCTGCAAGCTATCCGCTACGCGCCGCTGGTCAAACAGCGCGGCGGTCGCGTGCTGGTCGTGTCTCCACGAAAAATGATTCCCATCTTGTCGACCTGCGCGGGCATCGACCAGTTGTTGCCCGATGATGAGAGGTTGCCGAAGTTCGACGTGTTCGCGCCGCTGTTGAGTCTGCCGGGCATCTTCAAGACCGATTTGGCGACCATTCCCGCCGACGTGCCCTACTTGTCGGCGCCGGCCGAATCGGTCGAACATTGGCGGGGCGTGTTTGCGAAGGATCGCCGGCTGCGAGTCGGCATCGGCTGGCAAGGCAGCACCACCTTCAAGGGCGATCGCGCGAGGTCTTTTCCGCTGGCCCTGTTCGAGCCGCTCGCCGCCATCCCGGGCGTGCGGCTGTTGAGCCTGCAGAAAGGGGCCGGAAGCGAGCAGTTGGCCGACGCGAAATTCAAGGTGGAAGACCTGGGCAGTACGTTGGACGAAGGGGCCGCCGCATTTTGCGACACTGCCGCGGTGATCGAGAACCTGGATCTGGTGATCAGCTCCGACACGGCGCTGGCGCACCTGGCCGGCGCGCTGGCCGCGCGGGTTTGGGTGGCGCTGCCGCTGTCGCCCGACTGGCGCTGGCTGCTGGATCGCGACGACAGCCCGTGGTATCCTACGATGCGTTTGTTTCGCCAGACGCGCGCCGGAGACTGGCCTGCCGTCTTCGAGCGGATCGCCGCCGAGCTGACCCTGTTGGCATCGCGGCGCAATGGCTGAACGAACAAGTTCGAGTTCGACTCGTGGAGGCACCAATCATGGCCGTCGAAACCAAGGGCGTTGTCGGACGCCGCAAGCTGCACTTCAACAGTTATGACGATATTTTGAACGACGCGCGGATGTTGTCGCGCGTGCCCACGCGGCAGTTGGGCAACTGGTCGCTCGGACAAGTTTGCGATCACCTGGCTAAGGCCATGGACATGGCCATCGACGGCGCGGCGTTCAAGCCCGCCTGGTACATCGCGATCGGGGGTCGGTTGCTCAAAAAACGATTCCTCTCTCGCCCCATGTCGCCCGGCTTTCAACTTCCCAAGAGCGGCGGCTCGCTGTTGCCTTCCGAGATCAGCACCGCGGCGGGGCTGGCCGCGCTGGAAAAAGCCGCGGCCCGGCTGCAGCAGAATCCGGTTCGCGTGCCGCACGCGGTCTTCGGCCGGCTGACGAACGAAGAGTGGGACCGACTGCAATGTCTTCACTCGGCGATGCACCTGAGCTTCATCGTGCCCGAGGCGTAACACATTCGCCCCGCCGCGCCCTCGGCCGGCCATTTGCAGTCGCACGACGAGCGTGTGGTCCGCGCAAGCTCTCCCGGCGCGATGCCCGGCCAAACGCAGCCGTAACGCCCGGCCCTGGCGCGACGATCCCTGCCGCCGCCAGGTGCCTGCCCGGCGACGCTACCGCCGGGTGCGAATCTGGCCGAATTTCCGCATCGGCCAGCCTTCGGGCCGACTTTTTACCTGCTTTTTACAATCCCACGACTTGGCTGTGACACGGGCTGTCGCGGATCGCTCTAGAATTGGTCGAAGTGGTAAGGGGAACAGACGGGGACGGCCCCGGGGCTTTTTGAGGAGCAGCAGGGAATGGCAACACAACTGGACGCACCGGCCGTCGAACTCGACGAGCCGCTAACCGAAGAAGCTCAAGTTACCGATGCACCGCACGCCGGCACGCATCACGCCGCGAGTTCCTACCGTGTTCACGACGAATACCGTGTTCACGGCGAACATCAGGCTCACGACGATCTGCTGACCACGGACAACCCCTGGCGGCTGGGCTACGACTGGCCGGTCGTGATTTGGATTGCAATCGTGCACGTGGGGGCCTTGGCCGCGCCGTTTGTCTTCACCTGGAAGGCTCTTGGACTGTGCGCGTTTCTGGCCTGGCTGACCGGTAGCGTCGGCGTCTGCATGGGCTATCACCGGCAGTTGACGCATGGCAGCTTCGCAACCTATCGGCCGATTCGCTGGCTGCTGGCCCTGCTGGGCGGTCTGTCCGGCGAAGGCTCGGCTCTGACCTGGGTGGCCAATCACCGCAAGCATCACCTGTACAGCGATCATGAAGGCGATCCGCACAGCCCGCGCGATGGCCGCTGGTGGAGCCACATGTTTTGGTTCATGCCCGATTTCGGCCGCAAACATTACGATACGCTGATTTCCCGCTTCGCCCCGGACATGGCCAAAGACCCGATGATGCGGTTTTTGCACAAGGCGTTCCTTCCCTCGCACATCTTGCTGGGTGCGGCGCTGTTTGCGATCGGCTATTTTGGCTGGGACGCCTACACGGGCTGGTCGTTCGTGGTGTGGGGAATGTTCGTGCGGCTGGTCTACGTGCTGCACGTGACCTGGTTCGTCAACTCGGCCACCCATATTTGGGGTTACCGCAACTACGAGACCAGCGACGACAGCCGCAATCTGTGGTGGGTCGGCGTCCTGGCCTTCGGCGAAGGCTGGCACAACAACCACCATGCCTATCAGCGCATGGCCCGCCAGGGTCACAAGTGGTGGGAGATCGACATGACCTACTGGGCCATCTGCATGTTGGAAAAGGTTGGACTGGCCTGGAACGTGGTCCACGAAGTTCCCAAGAACACCAAGCCCGCGTAGCCCATTCGAAGCCCGTCCAAGCCCGCGCAACCGGTCTTTGCCGATTGGACCCGGCGCCAGTCCAAAGCTCGGCAATGTCGCGCCTCTGGAGGGCCGTCCAGGGCGTCGTTGCGGAGTCTCCGGGCAGAGCAAAATTGGAGTTGCAAGCCCGTCCGAGGGTGGTAGACTGTCTTCCTACCGGTTTTTACCCAAGGAAACGTAGGATAAGTTCTAGCCACCTTGGCATTTTCGGTGCTTCGCAGGCAATCGATAGCAAGCATTGGAAAAGGGCCAACGTAGAGAAGACGCGTAACGCAGATGTCCATCACGAAAGAGCGTAAACAGGTTCTGATCGGCGATTTCAAGCGAGCTGGCAACGATACCGGCTCGCCCGAGGTGCAAATCGCCATTTTGACGACCCGGGTTGGCGAGCTGACGGAGCACCTGCGAACGCACAAGAAGGATTACGCCAGTCGGCGGGGCCTGTTGATGATGGTGAGTCGCCGGCGTCGGTTGCTGGATTACCTGAAAACGGTGGATCCGCAGCGGTACCTCGACGTCATTCGTCGTCTCGACATCCGTAAGTGACCCTGAGTCGTAAGTGACGCTGAGTCACAAGCACGGCTTGCTCCAGCAGGCGTCCCTTTTGAGAAGGGGTCTGGAAGCCTGGGCCGTGCCCAACGAAGACAGGTTTCCCACGACGACGGGGCGTAAGCGACATTAGCTCTGGCAGTGCACGGGTCGAACTTCTTTCGCTCGCCATCGCCAAAGCGCCAGTCACTTCGACTTCTCACGTCGGTTCCCCCCAAGCCAAACAAGCACCGGCGTGCGATGAGACGTTCTCTCGCACGCACAATCCATTCAGACGTCGTGCCAGGAAGCCGGCCAGAGCTGCAACGCAGGTAAGGAAGAAAAATTGAAAGTACGTGTAGAAAAACAAATCGGAGCCAGCGTCTTATCGATTGAAACCGGATATCTGGCCAAGCAGGCGGCCGGCAGTTGCCTGGTGCAGTACGGCGAAACGGTCGTGCTGGCCGCCGCGGCCGACGGCCCGCCGCGGCCCGGCGTTCGGATTTCTTCCCGCTGACCTGCGATTATCGCGAGCGGACGGCCGCGGCCGGCAAGTTTCCCGGCGGCTTCCTGAAGCGCGAAGGCCGGCCGACGATGAAGGAAACGCTCACCGCGCGGCTGATGGATCGGCCGATCCGGCCGCTGTTCCCGGCGTGGTTTCACGACGAAGTGCAAATTCAAAGCTTCGTGCTGGCCAGCGATCGGCAGAACGACGGCGACGTGCTGGCGATGAACGGCGCCTCGGCCGCGCTTGGGCCTTTCGCCGCTTGCCGTTCCAAGGCCCGATCGGCTCGGTGCGGCTTGGGCCATGATCGACGGCGAGTTCGTGCCGTTCCCGACGCAGGACGAGCTGGAAGAGAGCGACCTGGACCTGATCGTCTCGGGCAGCAAGGACGCGGTCCTGATGATCGAGGGCTTCGCCCGCGAAATGCCCGAAGACCGGATGGCTCGAGGCGACTGCGCGAGGCCCATCGGCATCGTCCGCAGATCTGCGACTTGCAGGAGGAGCTGGTCGCCAAGGTCGAGCGTCGAAAAGAAGCAATACGACGTGCCGCCGCCGACGACGGCCTGTTCGACCGGCTCAAGGACGACTACTACGACGCGCTTCAGCACGGCCAAGCAGACCGACGGCAAGCAGGCCCGGGCCGAGGCCGTGGCCGACCTGAAGGCGCAGGCGATGGCCGAGTTGATTCCCGATCCGACGGCCGAGGGCGCCGTCACGCCGCACGCGTTCGCGCACGGCCTGGCACGCGCTTGGAAGAGCAGGTCGTGCGCGATCTGATCCTCGCCGGCACGCGGGCCGACGGCCGCGACAGCAAGACGCTGCGGCCGATCGAGTGCGAGGTCGACGTGCTGCCGCGGGTGCACGGCTCGGCCGTGTTCCAGCGCGGCGAGACGCAGGCGCTGGTCACGGTCACGCTGGGCACCGGCCGCGACGAGCAGCGGGTCGACGGCCTGATCGAAGAGTACTCGAAGAAGTTCATGCTCGACTACAACTTCCCGCCGTTCTCGGTGGGCGAAGTGCGGCCGATCCGCGGCCCGGGCCGGCGCGAAATCGGCCACGGTGCGCTGGCCGAGCGGAGCGTCAAGCCGGTGCTGCCCGATCCCGACGAGTTCCCCTACACGATCCGCGTCATCTCCGACATTCTGGAGTCGAACGGCTCCAGCTCGATGGCCAGCGTCTGCGGCGGCGACGCTGGGCCTGATGGCCGCCGGCGTGCCGATCAGCAATCCGGTGGCCGGCATCTCGATCGGCCTGGTCAAGGAAGGCGACAAGTGGACGCTGCTGACCGACATCATCGGCGACGAGGACCACTTCGGCGACATGGATTTCAAGGTCGCCGGCACGCAGAACGGCATCACCGGCATTCAGCTCGACCTGAAGATCGACGGCATCAGCGAGGAGATCATCGAGGCCACGCTGGCGCAAGCGCGCGAGGCGCGGATCGAGATCCTGCGGAAGATGCTGACGGCGATTCCGCGGCCGCGAGCCGAGATTTCGCCGTGCGGCGCCGCGGCTGCTGCGGACGCAGATCGACCCGGAAAAGATCGGCCTGCTGATCGGCCCGGGCGGCAAGACGATCCGCGGCATCCAGGAGGCGACCGGCGCGGTGATCGAAGTCGAGGACGACGGCACGGTGACGATCGCCAGCGCGACGGCGAAGCGCGGCCAAGGCGGCGCTGGCCGCGGTCGAAGCGCTGACGGCCAGCGGTGCAGGTCGGCCGGATCTACGACGGCCGCGTGACCAGCGTCAAGGATTTCGGCGCGTTCGTCGAAATCCTGCCCGGCAAGGACGGCCTGTGCCACATCAGCGAGCTGGCCGACGAGTACGTCGACAGCGTGGGCGACGTGTGCAGCGTGGGCGACGAGATGACCGGTCAAGGTGATCGCCATCGACGAGCAGGACCGCGTCAAGCTCAGCCGCAAGCAGGCGCATGCGCGAGTTGGACGAAGACAAGGCTCGCAGCGGTGCCGGCGAGTAGTCGTCAGAAAGCCATCGTGGCCGACCGCCGCGAGCAGTGCGTGCTGTCGAGTTCAAGCGAGCGCCTCGGCCGGCAGCGGCCGGCGGGCGTTTGTTCGACCTGGCGCGTATTCTGTAGCATGATCCGTTACGCCGGAATCGCTCGCGATTCCGGCCTTGAAGAGGCCGCCTACCATTGACGTGACCATGAACCTGCCGCATCCGCCCACGGCCGAAGAAGTCAATCAAAAGCTGATCGATCAGTACACCGAGATCGCGCAGCTGGCCGGCGGGCTGGCCCACGAGATCAAGAATCCGCTCTCGACCATCCGCCTGAACATGGAGCTGTTGGCCGAGGATTTTGCCGACGCGCGAGACGCCGCGCGACCGCCGTGCCGCTGGCCAAGATCGCGGTGGTGCAGCAGGAGTGCCAGCGGCTGCAGAACCTGCTCGATGATTTCCTCAACTTCGCCAAGGTCCGCACCGTCCGCTTCGAAGCCTCGGATCTGAACCAGCAGGTGCGCGGCCGTGCTCGATTTCTTCGCGACCCAAGGCCGCGGAGGCGGGCATCGAAATCGTGGCCTACCTCGATCCCGACTTGCCCAGCGTGGTGCTGGACCGCGAATCGTTTCACGGCGCGTTGATCAACCTGGTGCTCAACGCGCAGCAGGCGATGCCCGACGGCGGACAGCTGGTGGTGCGCACCAACGCCACGGCCACCGGCGTGGCGCTGGAGCTGATCGACACCGGCTGCGGCATGGACGCCAAAACGGCCGGCGCAGATGTTCGAAGCCTTCTTTTCGACCAAGCCCGGCGGCTCCGGCCTGGGACTGCCCACCACGCGCAAGATCATCGAAGCCCACGGCGGCCGCATCGCGGTGCAGAGCGAAGTCGGCCGCGGCACGAAGTTCACCGTCGAACTGCCCCGCCCGCCCCGGCTGACTTCCGCCCCGCAGCCAAAGACCGCATAGCGGGATGCCAGCGCCGTCGCAAAACCCCGGCCCCTAGCCGCTGGGGGCCAAGATGCGGTATCATCGGCGCTCATGCTGACCGGTGAAGTCGTTCAACGCGGGGCCGTCGACAGCGCGCCGATTCGCGTGCTGATCGTCGACAACGAGGCGGCCCACGCCGAGGCCGTGGCCGAGAGTCTGGAGCGAGTCGGCTACGACTGCACCGTGGCCACCAGCGGCCCGCAGGGGGTCAAGCTGATCGAGCAGGACGCCTTCGACATCGTGATCACCGACCTGGTGATGAACGACGTCGACGGGCTGGCAAATTCTGGCCAGCACCAAGGAAAAGCTGCCCGACGCCGAAGTGATCCTGGTCACCGGCCACGGCACGATCCCCTCGGCCGTCACGGCCATGCAGCAGGGGGCCTTCAACTATCTGCTCAAGCCGCTCGATCTGAGCCAGCTGCGGGCGGTGACCGAAAAGGCCTCGGCCAGCCTGCGGCTGCGGCGGCACGAACGCCGAACTGAACCGCCGGCTGGACGAGCGGTTCGGCTTCGAGGGCGTGATCGGCAACAGCCCGCAGATGCACGACGTCATCGACCGGCTGCAAGCGCATCGCGCCGACCGACGCCAGCGTGCTGATCCAGGGCGAGACCGGCACCGGCAAGGAACTGGTCGCCCAGGCCATCCATCAGAACAGCCCGCGGAAGAACAAGCCGTTCGTGGCGCTCAACTGCGCCGCGTTGAGCGAGAACATCCTGGAGAGCGAGCTGTTCGGCCACGTGCGCGGGGCGTTCACCGACGCCTCGACCGATCGCGATCGGCAAGTTCGAGTACGCCCACGGCGGCACGCTGTTTCTGGACGAAGTCGGCGACATGCCGATCGCCACGCAGATCAAGCTGCTGCGGGTGCTGGAGAGCGGCGAGATCACGCGCGTCGGCTCGAACGAGCCGATCAAGGTCAACGTGCGGATCCTGTCGGCCACGAATCGCAACCTGGAAGAGGCGATCGCGGCGGGCACGTTCCGCAGCGATCTGTATCACCGGCTGAAGGTCGTGACGATCGATCTGCCGCGGCTGGCCGAGCGGAGCCAGGACATTCCGCTGTTGATCGATTACTTCATGAAGCAGTTCGCCAAGCGGCACCACAAGAACGATCGAAAGCATGTCGGCGGCGGCCCGGCGGCGACTGATGGCGTTCGACTGGCCGGGCAACGTGCGGCAGCTGCGCAACGTGATCGAAAGCATGGTCGTGGTCGATTACGACGGCGTGCTGGACCTCGACGATTTGCCCAGCGAGCTGGCAGCGACCCATGACGCAGCCGAGGACAGTCGCCGCGGGCAGTCTGGCCGGCCTGGTCGGCAAGCCGCTGGCGGAGGTCGAGCGGCTGTTCATCGCCGAAACGCTCGAAGCAGACCGGCGGCAATCGCGAAGAGGCCGCCGAGATGCTGGGCATCGGCGAGCGGACGCTGTATCGGAAGATCAAGGAATACGATTTGTAGTCGTTGTCGACGGTGAGACGGAATGAGGAATCATGAACCGCCAAGACATCAGAGCACCAAGATCGAACAGAAAGTGCTACGAGCGAGAGCAACTACGAGAAGGAGCTTCGATGCGCGGCGCAAGTCGTGCTTCGTAACCGTTCCTCCTTGGTGCTCTTGTGCCTTGGTGTCAACTCTTTTAACGTAATCACGCGACGCAATTCAGACCCATGCGACGTGACCTCATGCGACATCCATCTGCTCGCCGAGCGTCGTCAACAAGATCGCCGCCGGCGAGGTGATCGAGCGGCCGGCCAGCGTCGTCAAGGAGCTGATGGAAAACGCGGTCGATGCCGGCGCGACGCGGATCGACGTGGCGGTGGAGCAGGGGGGCCTGGAGCTGGTGCGGGTGGGCGACGACGGCTGCGGCATCGCCGCCGACGCAGTTGCCGCTGGCCGTGGCCAGCCACGCCACCAGCAAAATCGCGCGACGCCGACGATCTGTTTCGCGTCGCGCACGCTCGGCTTTCGCGGCGAGGCGCTGGCCTCGATCGCCGAAGTCAGCCGGCTGGTGCTGCGCAGCCGCACCGGCGACGCCGAGGCCGGCGCGGAGCTGGAAGTCGCCGGCGGCCATGCCAGCGAGGTCGGGCCCTGCGGCTGTCCGGTCGGCACGACGGTCGAAGTCCGCAATCTGTTCTTCAACACGCCGGTGCGGCGCAAGTTTCTGCGCACGACGCAGACCGAGATGGGGCACATCAGCGAGGCGTTCACGCGGCTCGCGCTGGCCAATCCGCAGGTTCATTTCACGCTGCGGCACAATGGCCGCCCGGTGTACGACCTGCCGCCGCCGGCGACTGGCGCGGCCGGATCGCGGCGTTCTTCGGCGACGAGCTGGCGGCCGACCTGATCGCCGTGACCAGCGACGACGGCGGCGTGCGGCTCGCCGGCTTCGTGGCCAGCCCCAGCCACAGCCGGGCCAACGCGCGGCTGCAGTACCTGTTTCTCAACGGCCGGGCGATTCGCGACCGCGTCGCTGCAGCATGCCCTGGGCGAAGCCTATCGCGGGCTGCTGCTGACCGGCCGCTATCCGATCGCGTTTCTGCGGATCGACGATGCCGGCCGAAATGGTCGACGTCAACGTGCATCCGACGAAGCTGGAAGTCCGCTTCCAGGACTCGGGCCGGCTGTACAGCCAACTGCTGGGCACGCTGCGCACGAAGTTCCTCACGACCGATCTGACCGCGCGCTTGCAGCCGACCGGCGAAAGCGAAGCCGCCGCGGCCATCGATCCGGCCCGCGCCGAGCTGATGCGGCGCGAGTTGGTCGACTGGGCCAAGGGCCAATTGGCGGAACAAGGGGCCGTATTCGACGGGCCTTCGAGCGTCGCAACCGCTCCGTTGGCGCCGCGCAAACGAGCTTCGACGAAGCGTTTCTGTCCGAGCGCGCGCCGCTCGAATTGAGCACGCTCGATCGGCGCTGGCTGCCGGTCGGCCGCGCGGCCGACGACACCGAGGACGACGCTGACGAGCCCGATACGTCGTCGCTGGAGCGGGCGCGGATGAATATCGACTCGACGCGCGCCGCTTGGACGTTGCCGCCGGCGGCCCGCCGCGTCCCGTGGCCGCCTTGCAGGTGCACAACCGCTACCTGATCACCGAGAGCGAAGACGGCATGGTGGTGATCGATCAGCACGCGCTGCACGAGCGGATTCTCTACGAGCAGCTGCGCGAGAAGGTGCTCGCCGGCGCGCTCGAGTCGCAGGCGCTGCTGGTGCCCGAGCCGGTCGATCTGAGTCCCGGCCGAAGCGGCCGCGGTGCTCGAAGCCCGCGACGTGCTGGCGCAGCTGGGAGTCGGCGATCGAGCCGTTCGGCGGCGACACGGTGCTGGTTTCCAGCTATCCGGCGATGCTGGCCAATTTTCGCCCGGCCGAGGTGCTGCGCGACCTGGTCGAGCAGCTGCTCGCGGGCGGCAAGAACCCCGACCGCCGCGACGTGCTCGATGCGCTGTTGCACATGATCTCCTGCAAGGCGGCCATCAAGGCCGGCGACCGCCTGAGCGCGCGAGGAAATCGCCGCCCTGCTCGAACAGCGGCACCTGGCCCAGGACACCCACCACTGCCCCCACGGCCGCCCGACCGCGCTCTGTTTTCAGCCGCGAGGAACTGGACCGGCAGTTCAAGCGAACGTGAAAATCGCCCGCACCAACCCATCGCTTTTACCCCTCGGCCCACTGGGGGTATAATCAACCGGCACCCCGAGGCGCCGTCGGAACACTGGCTTGCCGGCTTTTCATCCTTCATCCTTTAGCCTTCATCCTTCTCTTCAAATGATTTGCGTCAGCATTGGCCGCGGCCGGCATCGGCACGTGATTGCCGAGCATCGCCACCTGGTTCAGCAGGGGGCGAAGCTGGTCGAGCTGCGGCTGGACTACATCAGCGGCGAAGTCAACTTGAAGCGGCTGCTGGCCGACCGGCCGTCGCCGGTCGTGATCACCTGCCGCCGCGAGCAGGACGGCGGCAAGTTCACCGGGCACCGAAGAACAGCGGCTGATGCTGTTGCGCAGCGCGATCGCCGAGGGGGTCGAGTACGTCGATCTGGAAGAAGACGTCGCCGCGATGATCCCGCGTTACGGCAAGACCAAGCGGATCATCAGCCTGCACGATTTCCGCAAGACGCCCGACGACCTGGAGGAGATTCACGCCCGGCTGGCGGCGCTCGACGCCGACATCATCAAGATCGCCACGATGGCCAACCAGCCGCACGACAATCTGCGGATGCTGCAGCTGATGCAGCGCGCGAAAGTGCCGACGGTCGGCATGTGCATGGGCGACATCGGCACGCCGTCGCGCATTCTGGCCGGCCGGTTCGGCGCGCCGTTCACGTACGCCACGTTTCATCACGAGCGGACGCTGGCGCCGGGCCAGCTCAGCTATCAGCAGATGACCGAAATCTACCACTACGACCGCATCGACGCGCAGACGACGGTCTACGGCGTGATCGGCGACCCGATCGGCCACAGCCTCAGCCCGCTGGTCCACAACGCCGCGTTTCGCCGCCTGGGCATCAACGCCGTGTACGTGCCGTTCCGCGTGCCGCGCGAGCACTTGGCGCAGTTTCTGGACGACGCCCCGGCCCTGGGCATCCGGGGCTTGAGCGTCACGATTCCGCACAAGGAAGCCGTGCTGAAAAAACTGCAGTTCGATCGATGCCGCGATGGCCGGCGTCGGCGCCGCCAACACGGTGCTGTTCGGCGAGGGCAACCGCATGGTCGGCTACAACACCGATCATCAGGCGGCGCTGGACAGCCTGGAGCAGGCCCTGACGCTGCACCAGGGCCGCCGCACGACGCTAGAAGGTCAGACCGCGCTGGTGCTGGGCGCCGGCGGGGCGGCCAAGGCCATCGGCTTCGGGCTGAAGCGGATGGGGGCCCAGGTGATCATTGCCGGCCGCACGCCGCAGCGGGCCCAGCAACTGGCCGATGCGCTGAAGTGCAAAGCGGTCGATTGGCTCAACCGCTATTCGCTTCCAGCCCGACATCCTGGTCAACTGCACGCCGGTCGGCATGCACCCCAACGTCGACGACACGCCCTACGACAAGCACCACCTGCGCCCCTCGATGGTCGTGTTCGACACGGTCTACAATCCGGAAAACACGCTGCTGATCAAAGACGCCCGCAGCCAGAGCTGCACGGTGGTCACCGGCGTGGAAATGTTCGTCCGCCAGGCCTGCCTGCAATTCAAACTGTTCACCGGCCAGGAAGCCCCCAGCGACCTGATGCGCGACGTGCTGAAGCGAGCCATCGGACCGGCGAAGTATTAAAGGCTGAAGGATGAAGGCTGAAGGATGAAGGCTGAAGGATGAAAACAGGACGCGCTAGCGTGAGGTCTGTCCCGTATCGCATGTTCGAGGCCGCGCGTCGCGCACCGCGCAACCATGCGTCGTTCCGGCCTCTTCATCCTTCATCCTTCATCCTTCCTCCTTCTCTTCCATGAACCTCGTCCTCATCGGATATCGCGGCACGGGCAAGAGCGAGGTGGCTCGGCTGTTGGCGGCGCGGTTGGGCTGGCCTTGGTTCGATGCCGACGAGCAGATCGAAGCCATGGCCGGCTTGTCGATCGCCGAGATCTTCGCCGCGCAGGGGGAGGCCGCCTTTCGCGACGTCGAGAGCCAGGTCATCGCGCGGCTGGCGATGCAAGACCGCTCGGTGCTGGCGTTGGGGGGCGGGGCCGTGATGCGCCCGGAGAATCGCGCGGCCATCGGCCGGCAGGGCCAGGTCGTGTGGCTGCAGGCCACGCCCGAGACGATCCTGGCAGCGACTCGAATCCGACCCGGCCACGGCCCGGCGGCGCCCCAATCTGACCGCCCAAGGCGGCATAACCGAGATCATCGCTACGCTCGACGCGCGCAATGCCGTTTATCGCCAGTGCGCAGCTGGAAGTCGATACCGAAGACAAGACTCCCCAACAGGTGGCCGACGCTATCCTTGAACAGCTAAAACTGGGCAGTTGAATCTCGGCTCGTAAAAGCAAACTCCGGCGGCGCGCGTGAACACGATCCTGGCCATTCCGCTGCCGCTGCGGCTCGCGTTGCTCTTTGCCGCGGGCGCAGCTGCGGCGGGCTTCATCAACCTGGGCGTCTATCGCCTGGCCTGGCGGCAGCGATCGATCAGCCCCTGGTCGGACGCGATCGGCGGCGCCTTGGCCCGAAGCTGGCGCGATCGCATGCCGATCTGCGGCTGGTGGCTGCTGGCCCGCGAGTCGCCGCAGCACGGACGCGGATTCTGGATCCGCCCAATGCTCCTCGAGCTGTTCACCGGCTTGCTGTTCGCCACGCTGTATCTGTTCGAGGTCGAGTGGAACGTTCCGCACACGCTGCGACTGGGCGCCCTTCCGCCGCCGCCGGAGTTTCTCTCCGACAACGTGCCGCTGGTGCTGCACATGAAGTACCTGGCGCACGTAATTTTGATTTCGTTGATGCTGGTAGCCACGCTGATCGACATTGATGAAAAGACCATCCCCGATTCGATTACCGTGCCCGGGGCGCTTGCAGGCCTGCTGCTGGCGGTCGCGTATCCCTGGTCAATGCCGACGGCCGACGAGTGGCTGGTCGACGGAACGCGAAACATCGAATTTCTGACGCTCGTCTCGCCAAACCCTTGGCCCGCCTGGCTGGGCGGGCTGCCGCGGCGCGAGCCGCTGGCCATTGCGCTGGGCTGCTGGACGCTGTGGTGCGCAGGGCTGCTGCCGCGGCGCTGGAACATACGGCGCGGACTGATCACGGCGGTGCGGGTTTTTTTCCACCGCCTGCGAGTGGAGCAAATCACCTACGGGATCGCCGCGATGTGGTTGGTGGGGGGCGGGGCGATCGCGCTTGCGGCGTGGGGCGCCGCGAGTGCCCATTGGGCGGCCCTGCTGTCGGCGCTGGTGGGCCTGGCCGCCGGCGGCGGAATGATTTGGATCGTGCGCGTCATCGGCGCCGCGGTGCTGAAGCGCGAGGCGATGGGTTTTGGCGACGTCACGCTAATGTCGATGGTCGGCGCGTTCGTCGGCTGGCAGGCGGCGATCTTGATCTTCTTTCTGGCGCCGTTCTTCGCGCTGGTGGTTGGCGTCGGCCAGCGGATCGCCAACGGCGAACGCGAGATCCCCTACGGGCCGTTCCTGTGCCTGGCCGCGTTCGGCCTGATCGTCGATTGGTTCGCCGCCTGGGATTGGGCCCGCGACATTTTCGTCTTGGGCCCACTGGTGCCGGCGGTGCTGGCCGGTTGTATGGTGCTGCTGGCCGCGCTGCTGGCCGTGGTCCGCGTCGTGAGCGGAATGCTGAGCGGACCGCGTTGATAAAACGATTCCGGACGAATCTTTCGCGGGCTAGACTTGTCGTGAGGGTTGCACGGCGATGACGGATTGATCGTGTTCGTGGGGTCTCAAATGAATCTTTTTACTCGCACGCTGATCGATCCCTTCGCCGACCCTCGGGCGCTGCGCGGGCCCGATATGGCGTGATCGACGTTCGCGACGGGCGGCTGGCGGCGATTCAATTGCGCCGCTGGCCGAAGCTGATCTCGGCGCTGGAAGTCGAATGGCTCGGCAATCGTTGGCATACGAGCAAGTCGGGCAATCGTTGCCTGCTGTACTACAACCAGCCGCGCCGCCATTCCAACTTCCTGGCGCTGAAATACGTCGTTTCCCAGCGCGATTGTACGCTGGCGACTTTCCGTGGCGCGCTCGCGGTGCTCGACGAGGTGGCACGCCTCAAGCGGACCGACGCGATCGTGACCGACGTGTGGAATTCGCGAATCTCCGAGCGGTTGCTGGCGCGCTGGGGTTGGGAACCGCACACCTGCGACCGCTGGCACCGCCACTACATCAAGCGGTTCTACGGCGTTTACCCCCAGCAGCGAGCCGAAGTGCCCGCCGGCGCCGCCTGCTAGCAATCGCGCAAAACTGCCCTTGTGGGGCACGGGACGTCTCGCTACGATTCCGCCCCTTATCACCCTTGCGCCCTTGGCTCGCGTGACACCCATCGCACACGGACGTTCGTTCCACCGAAACTGCTGAAGGAGATCAGCATGCGAGTCGCCGCACTTGCGGGCTCGCTGGGATTGCTGTTGCTGCCGGTCTTGTCCGGCTGCGCTAACAATCCGTACGCCGTGAAAAGCCAAAATCAGGCGCTCCAACAGCAGCAGTTGGCGCTGCAACAGCGCAACCAGGAATTGCAGAGCCGCGCCAGCACGCTCGATCACGACAACCAGGAACTCGAATCACTGCTCGCGCAGACGCGGCAACAGAGCAAACTGGTCGAAGATCAACTGGCGGCCGTGCGCGATCAACTGGCGACCGCCACGGCGCAAATGGTCCAGCTGCGCGACGAAAAACAACTTACCGAAAAACAAACCGAAGCCCTGATGGCCTCCACGCGTCGCCGCGTGGCGCCAAAATCACGGCCAACAACAGCCTCCAACAGAGCCTGCCGGCGATCACCCTGCCGGGCGTCGAAGTCCGGCAGGACGGCGACGTGGTGCGCGTCGAACTCGCGGCCGCGCGGCTCTTTCAACCCGGCAGCCCCGTGCTGCAACCGGCGGCCGGCAGCTTGCTCGACGCGGTCGCCGCCGAGCTGGCCCGCACGTATCCCGAACAGACCATCGGCGTCGAAGGGCACACCGACAACGATTTTGTCCGCCTTCCGCAAGGGGGCGACAACCAGCAGCTTTCGGCGGCCCGGGCCTCGGCGGTCTATCAATATCTGGCCGCCAGGGGGCAGATTGCCGCCACGCGAATGTTCATCGTCGGGCACGGCAGCACCCATCCGGTGGTCTCGAATGCCACGGCCGCCGGCAAGGCCCGCAACGCCCGAGTCGAGTTGGTCGTTTATCCGGAAAAGACTGTCGCCGGCCGGTAGCGCCGCCGCGGGTGCGGCGTGTATAATGCTTCGGCAGCCGAACCCGTTCGCGACTCCGTTTGTCCCTCCCTCGGTTGCGCCGCCAGTCTCGATTCTCTCCCGCCAGCGAGTCTGCTGATGATCGCCATTATCGATTACCAGATGGGCAATCTTCGCAGCGTGCAAAAGGGTTTTGAGAAGGTCGGTCACGAGGCGGTGATCACCAGCGACCCGGCCGTGCTGGCCTCGGCCGACAAGGTCGTCCTGCCCGGCGTGGGCGCGTTCGGCGACGCCATGGCCGAACTGCGGCGACGCGAGCTGGTCGAGCCCATTCGCGAGGCCGTGGCTTCGGGCAAACCGTTTCTGGGAATCTGCCTGGGCCTGCAATTGCTCTTCGACGTGGGCTACGAGGGCGGGAAGTACGAGGGCCTGGGCATCTTAAAAGGCCAGGTCGTGCGGTTCGAGGTGCCGGGAGAATATAAAGTGCCGCACATGGGTTGGAACCAGCTTTCCTTCCGCCGCCGCTCGCCGCTGGTGGCGGGTCTCGACGAGGGCGTGCACTGCTATTTCGTGCACTCCTACTATGTCGTGCCGGCCGACCCGGGCGTGATTGCCACCGAAACCAGCTATCCCACCCCGTTTTGCTCCAGCGTGTGGCGCGACAACCTCTTCGCCACCCAGTTCCACCCCGAAAAAAGCCAGCGCGACGGCCTGCGCATGCTGAAGAATTTTGCAGAGTTGTAGATGGGTCGTGGTCGGCCGCTCAACCGTGGGGATATCCCAGCCGTGAGTTGCTGCCTGCGGGAGCTAGCGCTACCAGCGACTAACCATCTCGATGCGCGACTCGGGAAAGAGCTGCGTGAGTTTGTCGCGAACGTCCTCATTGACCACACTCATTATCGGCCGGGTTAGGTCAACACCAACATAGCCACCGAAATAGCCAAATTGGAATCGGGCGACGCCATGGGCGCCGAGGATGCGAATCGGCCAGGGGGCCGATCCGGCGACAGTCTCACCGCCCATGGCCCGCCACTCCGCCACGAGATTCTCGCGTTCTCGGATCCAATTCAGCTCATAGCCCAGCCAGACGCAACTGACCGTCACCACCACGAACAGCGTCCGTAGCGAGAATGACCAGCGGCGCTTGGGGGCGAATGGCACTAGGTCAAGGGGCGCGTTTAGGGGCGGGGTCATCATTAGCTGCGTTCGACCGGGACCACAAAGTAAGCGAGGATGGCAGCCCACAGCAGCAGGATGACGAGAAACTTTAAGAAGTTGGCAAGTCTTTCGCTCATGCCAGTATTCTAGCAGGGGGCGATGGAGGCGGGCTGAAGGACTGCGATCCTGACTGCCAATGGCGACTCTACATGCACATCCAAGTTGGCACAAAGACGATATTTCCGGCCCCCACTCGAACGCAATTGACAGCCGGCGCGGTGGGGGGATACGATTCCTGTTGTACCCTTCCCGATTTCTCTCCTCCCCGACTGCTTTCCTGGCCCGATTTCCATGGCCAAATCCATGCGTCAAGGCATGATCCCCGGGATGGAACCCGAATTGGCCGGTGCCGACACGGCTCATCCAGCGGCTGCTGACATGGCTGGAGCCGCCGTCGCGGCCGGATCGAATCCCTCGCGCCGAGCGACCAACGGCCTGGCTGCCGCGCCCGGCCGCGACCTCCCGGCGCCCGCGAGTCTCAAGGGCAGCACGGTGTGGGTCGTCGACGCGAACTCGCTGATCTTTCAGGTCTTTCACGCGCTGCCGGAAATGACCAGCCCGCGGGGCGAGCCGGTTTCGGCCGTGTTCGGCTTCACGCGCGATATGCTTTATCTGCTGGAGCAAAAGAAGCCGACGTACCTGTTCGTGGCGTTCGACGGTCCGGAGCAAACGTTTCGGCACGAAATGTACGCCGACTACAAGGCCCATCGCGGCGAGATGCCGATCGATCTGCTGCCGCAGTTCGAGCCCATCGGCCGCGTGCTGGCCGCGCTGGACGTGCCCGTGCTGGCGCTTGCGGGTTACGAAGCCGACGACCTGCTGGCCACGATCGCCGAGCGGGTCGACCAGCTTGAGGGCGAGTGCTATGTCGTGACGGCGACAAGGATGCCCGGCAACTGATCACCGAGCGGATCAAGGTCTACAACGTCCGCAAAGATCAGCTGTACGACGAGAGTGCTTTGCAGGTCGACTGGGGCGTTCGGCCCGACCAGGTCGTCGATTTTCAGGCCCTGGTCGGCGACTCGGTCGACAACGTTCCGGGCGTGCCGTTGATCGGGCCCAAGATCGCCGGCGAGTATCTGCAAAAGTACGACACGCTCGACAACCTGCTGGCCCACGTCCGAAGAGTTGCCCAAGGGCAAGCGCAAGGACAACCTGATCGCCTCGCGCGAGCAGGCGCTGCTGAGCCGCGAGCTGGTGCGGCTCGATCGCCACGTGCCGGTCGCCATCGATTGGCAAGCGGCGCGCGTCGAGGGCGTCAATCGCCCGGCCCTGGCCGAGCTGTTTGGCGAGTTCGGCTTTCGCACGCTGCACGAAAAGTTTTCGGCGCCGTCGGAACTGCAATCAACCCCGGCCAAACCGACGAATGTCGACTACCAACTGATCGACACGCCCGAGCGTTTGCAATGGCTCGTCGGCGAGCTCGGCAGCCAGAAAATCTTTTCGTTCGACACCGAAACGACCGACATCCGCCCGCGCTGGGCCGAGATCGTCGGCTATTCGTTTGCCTGGGCCGATGGCGAGGCCTATTACGTGCCGGTCCGTGCGCCGGCGGGCGATGCCGCAACTCGATCCGGCGCGAAACGCTCGAAGCGCTGCGCCCGATCCTGGAAAACCCGGCGATCGAAAAGGTTGGACAGAACCTGAAGTACGACATGATCGTGCTGCGCTCCGCGGGCGTGGAGGTGGCCGGCGTGCGCTTCGACACCATGGTCGCCAGCTATCTGCTCGACGCCGGCGAGCGGAACCACAATCTCGACGAGCTGGCGCTGCGCTACCTGAAGCACCACACGACGAAGATCGACGAGCTGATCGGCAGCGGCAAGAACCAGAAGCGGATGGACGAAGTGCCGCTGGAGGCGATCACGCACTACGCGGCCGAAGACGCCGACGTGGCCTGGCGGCTGCGGCCGATCTTGGCCGAACGCATGAAAACGGCCGATCTCGAAAAGCTGTTCGACACCGTCGAGATGCCGCTGGTCGACGTGCTGGTCGAGCTGGAATCCAACGGCATCAAGGTCGACGTCGGGCGGCTGGCCGGACTCAGCGCCAAGTACGGCGAGCGGCTTGCGCAGTTGGAGCGCGAGATTCACGAGCTGGCCGGCCGCGAGTTCAACATCGGCTCGCCCAAGCAATTGCAGCAGATCCTGTTCGACGAACAAAAGCTGCCGATGCTCAAGAAGACCAAGACCGGCGGCAGCACCGACGCCGAGGTGCTGGAAGAGCTGGCGCGGCTGCATCCGCTGCCGGCCAAGATCATCGAATATCGGCAGTATGCGAAGCTCAAGAGCACCTACGTCGACGCCTTGCCGACGATGGTCCACCCGGAAACGGGCCGCGTGCACGCCTCGTTCAACCAGGTGGTGGCGGCCACGGGGCGGCTGAGTTCGAGCGATCCCAACCTGCAAAACATTCCGGTGCGGACCGAAAGCGGCCGCGAGATTCGCGCGGCGTTTCTGCCCGGCCACGAGGGCTGGAAGCTGCTGGCGGCCGACTACTCGCAGATCGAGCTGCGCGTGCTGGCCCATTTTTCGCGAGATCCGACGCTGTGCGCGGCTTTCGCGCGCGACGAAGATATTCACGCCCGGGTGGCCAGCCAGGTCTACGGCGTGCCGCTGGACCAGGTCACCTGCGAGATGCGGCGGGGGGCAAAGGCGGTGAACTTTGGCGTGATTTACGGGCAAAGCCCGTTCGGGCTGGCCAAGCAACTGGACATCGAGCAGGACGAGGCCGCCCAGTTCATCGACGCCTATTTCGCACGCTATCGCGGCGTGGACGAATTTCTGGAACGTATACTGGAAGAGTGCCCCAAGACTGGCTATGTTAGTACCATCCTCGGCCGGCGACGCGCGATTCGCGGCATTCGACGCGGCGCGCCCCGCCAGCGAAACCTCCCAGAACGCACGGCGATCAACACGGTCATCCAAGGTTCGGCGGCGGATCTGATCAAGTTGGCCATGATCCACATCCACCGCCGGCTGCGCAGTGAAAAACTGGCCGCCAAGATGTTGTTGCAAATTCACGACGAACTGGTCTTCGAAGTCCCACCCGGCGAACTCGATTACGTGGCGAAGCTCGTGGCCGACGAAATGTCGGGTGTGCTGCCGTTGACCGTTCCGTTGAAAGTCGATTTGAAATCAGGAGACAATTGGGCCGACTGTCAGGCTTGGGTTTAGTGGCAGGCGTGGGGCTGGCCGCGCGCTTGCCGAACTGCACGCTGTTGCCCAACAGCACATGGACCGGACCAAAATACCCCTTGTTGGAATTGTGGGAGGAATCGCCAGCGGCAAGAGCATGATCGCCGAACAATTCGCCCGGCAGGGCGCGGCGGTGGTCTCGGCAGACCGTTTGGCTCACGAGGTCTTGCGGAGCGACGAGGTCAAGTGCGAGGCGCGAAAGCGTTGGGGCGACGCGATTTTTACGGCCGACGGTGAAGTCGACCGCGCGGCGCTGGCCAAGATCGTGTTTGCCCCGCCGCCGGATGGTCCTCGAGAACGAAAGGCGTTGGAACAATTGACCCATCCCCGCATCGGACGCCTGGCCCGCGAGCGGGTGGAAAAGCTGCAACGAGACGCCAGGGCGCGGGCGATCGTGCTCGACGTGCCGTTGATGTCGGAGAGTGGATGGGATCGATTGTGCGACAAGATTGTCTTCGTCGACGCCCCGCGCGAGCTGCGTTTGGCGCGTGCGAAGGCGCGCGGCTGGAGCGAAGAGGATTTTGGCCGTCGCGAGGCCGCGCAGGACTCGCTGGATAGCAAACGAAAGTTGGCCGACGTGGTCATCGACAATTCCGGATCCGAGGAATCAGCCCGAATTCAGATCGAGCATTTTTGGCATTCGCAGCTCGAGCAGTCCTTGCCGAACCCGTCGCTGCCACAGTAGTGTCTACCGCACCCGCCAGGCAATCGTTTTGGATACCCCCGACCTGTACATTCGAGCCCGCGCACGACCGTCCCGCCTTGAATCCTGGAGTTGGAAACCGATGGTTTAGCGCAAGCTTCCTGGTGCGAATCTCGTGCTTGGCACCGCCGACATTTCGCTCTTTCTTTCCCGCAACCTTTCTGTTCTAGTTGAGACTTCATGAACCCGCCGCTGACACCTTCTGCGTGGCAGCCGACCGCCCTTTCAGGAGCCATGTGACCCATGACCGAAATCCGCAGCACCGGCGCTCGCAAGATCGCCGGCAAGTCCCCCGTAGAATCGGACGAATTTCAACGTCCCGGCGACGGCGAGCCGCTCAGCCTGGCCGAGGAGCTGGCCGACGAAGCGCCTGCAAGGGAACGACGAAACCCACGACCGCTACGAGCAGATCAAGCAGGGCGACATCCACATCGCCGAGCTGCAGCGGATGACGATGCCGCAGCTGATCGAGCAGGCCCGCAAGGAAAACCTCGCCGAAATCACCGGCATCAAGAAGCAGGACCTGATCTTCAGATCCTCAAGGAGCGGGTGAAGCTCAACGGCCTGATGTTCGGCGAGGGGACGCTGGAAATCCTGCCCGACGGCTTCGGCTTCCTCCGCAGCCCCGACTACCACTACCTCTCCTGCCCCGACGACATCTACGTCTCGCCCAGCCAGATTCGCCGCTTCGGCCTGCGGACCGGCGCCACGGTGGCCGGGCAGATCCGCCCGCCGAAGGAGAACGAGCGCTACTTCGCGCTGCTGCGCGTCGAGGCGATCAACTAGCGAGGATCCCGAACCTGCTCGCCGAGAAGGTCTTCTTCGACGACCTGACGCCGCTGCATCCCGACAAGCGCGATCGTGCTGGAGACGACGCGCCGACGAAATCGACATGCGCGTCGTCGACCTGATCGTGCCGATCGGCTTCGGCCAGCGCGGCCTGATCGTCAGCCCGCCGCGGGCCGGCAAGACGATCCTGCTGCAGAAGATGGCCAAGAGCGTGCTCGACGAACTATCCCGACGTCTACGTGATCATGCTCCTGATCGACGAGCGGCCGGAAGAAGTCACCGACATGGAGCGGCAGGTCAAAGGGCCGCAACTGCGAGGTCATCAGCTCCACGTTCGACGAGCCGGCCGCCCGGCACATCCAGGTCTCGGAAATGGTGATCGAAAAGGCCAAGCGGATGGTCGAGTACGGCCACGACGTGGTCATCTTCCTCGATTCGATCACGCGGCTGGCCCGGGCCTGGAACTCCGAATGCCCGCACTCCGGCAAGATTCTCTCCGGCGGCGTCGACGCCAACGCCCTGCAGCGGCCCAAGCGGTTCTTCGGCTCGGCCCGCAAGGTCGAGGAAGGGGGCTCGCTGACGATCATCGCCACGGCGCTGGTCGACACCGGCAGCAGGATGGACGAAGTGATCTTCGAGGAGTTCAAGGGCACCGGCAACCTGGAGATCGTGCTCGATCGCCGGCTGGTCGACAAGCGCATCTGGCCGGCGATCGACATCAACCGCAGCGGCACGCGCCGCGAGGAAATGCTGATGGACCCCGAAGAGCACCGCCGCGTCTGCATCCTGCGCCGCGTGCTCAACGACATGAACCCGCCCGACGCGATGGAACTGCTGGTCAACCGGCTGCAAAAGACCAAGACCAACGCCGAGTTCCTGATGAGCATGAAGTCCTAGGCGAGGCCTGAGGCTTGAGGAGCGCGCAGGTGGCCCGACGACTTGTGTCGGCTTCCGAAGAGCACGAGGACCGGCCATGGCACGGCTCGCGGTGCCCAGCACGTTGTCTGGTCCCGAGCGACGGCGTATACACGGTCTCCGTACATGACGGTGCCATCCGAAGGCACTCAGTTCGAATGCCGCGCGTGTTCGAAGGCAAATTGACCGCTCCGGCCGGCCGCTTTGCCATCGTCGTCTCGCGGTATAACGAGTCGATCACCGCGCAAGCTGCTGGCCGGAGCGCTGGCCACGCTCGCCGAGCACGGCGTGGGCGACGCAGCGATCGACGTGGCCTGGGTGCCCGGCGCGTTCGAGATTCCGCTGGTCGCCCACCGCATGGCCGACCAGCGGCCGCTACGTGGCCGTGATCTGCCTGGGCGCGGTCATTCGCGGCGAAACGACGCACGATCAGCACATCAATCGCGCGGTGAGCGTCGGTTTGGGCGAGGCGGGGCTGCATTCGGGCGTGCCGGTCTTGTTCGGCGTGCTCACCTGCGATACGCTCGAACAGGCGATCCACCGCTCCGGCGGCAACGTGGGCAATAAAGGCAGCGAGTGCGCGAAGGCCGCCTTGGAAATGGTCGACCTGCTTGCCAAGCTCGCCTGACGTCAGCGAGAATTTACCGTTTCATGGCGCGTCGAACTCGAGCCCGAGAAGTCGCCTTGCAGGTCCTCTACCAGGACGACCTCAATCCGCAGCACAATCCGGCTGACGATGAGCGGTTCGTAGCGCAATCGACTGGAGGCGCCGGAGCTGATCGAGTTCGCCAGTTCGCTGATCGCCGGCGTGCGCCGCAACCGGCAGGAGCTCGACGAGATGCTGGGCGAAACGGCCGACAACTGGAGCCTGGAGCGGATGGCGGCCACCGACCGCAACGTGCTGCGGCTGGGCGCCTACGAAATCCTGTATGCCGACACGCCCGACCGCGTGGCCATCAACGAAGCGGTCGAATTGGCCAAGCGCTTCGGCACCGCGGCAGTCGGCCCAGTTCGTCAACGGCATCCTCGACCGGCTCCTGGTGGGCCACGAAAAACCCTAGCGTTTCGTCGCCTGGCCGGCCAGTGGCCGCGATGAAGCTTCCCGCCCCCCGAGCGGGTTTATCCCCTGCAACCCGCGGACAACCCATGGGCTTATTCGACAAGATCAAGCAAGGTCTCAAAAAGACCACGCAGCTGCTCAATACCGACGTCCGCGACCTGTTCAAAAGCGAGGGCCGGCTGGTCGACGACGCGTTTCTCGAAGAGCTGCTGGGAATCCTGGTCAAGACCGACATGGGCGTGCAGGCCGCCAGCAGATCGTCGACGAGGTCGCGCACCAGTTTCGCAGCCCGCGTGGTGCAAATGGACGAAGTGCTGGCCAGCGTCAAGGTGAAACTCAAGGAACTGCTGGCCCAGCCGAGCCGAGCCGATCCGTTTCGCCGCCGAGGGGCCGACCGTGATCATGGTCGCCGGCGTCAACGGCGCCGGCAAGACCACGTCGATCGCCAAGCTGGCCATGTCTGTTCACGTCGCAAGGCAAAAAGGTGGTGCTGGGCGCGGCCGACACGTTTCGGGCCGCGGCGGTCGAACAGTTGACGATCTGGGCCGATCGCGCTGGGTGCCGAGATCGTCAAGGGAGAGCCGGGGAGCGATCCGGCCAGCGTGGCCCATCGGGCCGTGGCGCAGGCGCTCGAAGTCGAAGGCCGACGTGTGCATCGTCGACACCGCCGGCCGGCTGCAAACGCAGCAGAACCTGATGCAGCAGCTCACCAAGATTCACCGCGTCATCGGCAAGCAGATTCCCGAGGCGCCGCACGAAGTGCTTCTGGTGCTCGACGCCACGACCGGCCAGAACGGCATCAGCCAGGCCAAGCACTTTACCGATGCGGTAAACTGCACGCGGCATCGTGCTGGCCAAGCTCGACGGCACGGCCAAAGGGGGCGTGGTCGTGGCCATTCGCCAGCAGGTCGGCCTGCCGGTCAAATACGTGGGCGTCGGCGAACGGCCCGAGGACCTGACCCTGTTCGTACCCGATGACTTCGTCGAGGCCCTGTTCGAAGACCTTCTCGGCGGTTCGCCCTCTGGCTAACGCGCGCCGCTTCACGTGGCGCGTTTCTTCCCGCGTGAAGGCTTCTCGCCGCGTGCGCGTTCCGCCTGGCACGCTTACGCGAAGTGTGCGAGCAGACTCAAGTTCCCTGTAGCCGGCAAGGTTCTCCCAGAGTAACGCGACGGTTGCGTTCCGCCCGGTGGCCCGAAGCGCGGAGGCAATCGGCCCGTTGCAGCTACAGCGCGTGGCATGCCAGCGGACTGAATTTCGTTATAGCCGTCAAGCTTTTCCCAAGTGGATGCCTGGCGTGCCCTTATGGGCCGAATATGCCCTCTTTCGGGTCAATTCGCTTCGTGCGCTTCGCCGATAGCACCATTGCGGAGCCGAAGCGAGACTTGGCGGCTCTCGCTGAATGTGTTTCCCGCCTTGCTCGACCAGCCCACCCGAGCGCTCGCCGCCGAATGTGTTCGCCGGCATGCACTCCCCCCGTTTAAAAGGATTGGAGAACGGTTATGAAATTCTCGAAGTTGGCGCTTGCCGGTGCTCTTGCCGGTTTGCTGTCGGTCGGGACCGCCTACGCTCAAAGCGGATTGGGCCAGCCCGGCCCCGCGCAGCCGACCGCGTACGACTACAACAGCTACTATTCGCAGGACCAGGATGAACAGGCCGGCTCGAAAGAGCGTGGCGTCGAAGGCGAGGCGGATCCCCAAGCGGCAGCGCCTGCCGGTCCGGCAACTCCCGCCCCCATGCCTGGTGCGGGCACGTTTTTGAACCCCTGCTGCTGCTTGGGCGAACAGTGGAAATTGATCGACCACATGCCCAACGCCAAGTGCCGCGGCATCAACGTCGCGGCTGGTTGGCCCAGAGCTTCACCTGGAACACCAGCAACCCGGCCGACCGCTTCAACGGCCCGGTGACCTGGACCGACCGATCGAACGAGTACCAGCTCAACCAGGCGTACATCTTCGCCGAGAAGGCCACCGACACCAAGGGTTGCGGTTGGGACTTCGGCTGGCGCGCCGACTTGATGTATGGCACCGATAACCGCTTCAACACGTCGTCCGGCTTGGAAACTCGCACCGAGTTCCAGTCGCCGAAGTGGAGCACGTTTCGGTTCTACGGTCCGGCCTTGACGCAGGCGTACGTCGAAGTTGCCGTCAATGACCTGAAAGTCAAAGTCGGTCACTGGTACGCCCCGGTAGGCTACGAAGTCGTGCCGACAACCGGCAACTTCTTCCCCAACCTGCCTTATACCTTCCAATACGGCGAACCGTTCACCATGACCGGCGTCTTGGGCACGTACCAGTACAACGAGAACGTGTCGTTCGGTGGCGGTATCACCCACGGTTGGGATAACTTCGGACAACACCAACCCGCACGCCGGTGGCGTGGCCACGTACACGGAAAAGTTCTCTGACGGTGGCGCCTTGGCCATCGCCCAGACGTACGGCAACGAACCCAATCAACAGTTCTTCATCAACGGTGGCACGTCGTTCCGCTTCTTGCAGACCGCCGTCTATAGCCGTCCGCTGAAGCGCATCAACGAGAACCTGAACTACGTGATTCAGAGCGACTTTGGCTACCAGGACAACGCCCTGCTCAACGGCCAGGCCGCCCGCTGGTACGGCGTCAACCAGTACTTGTTCTACAAGGTCAGCGATTGCATGACCTACGGTGTCCGCTATGAGTGGTTCCGTGACGAAGAAGGCTACCGCGTGGGCGGCTTCCTCGGCACGACCCCCAGCGGCAGCGACCGCGGCTTGAACGGTGCTCGTGCGGGCTACCCCGGTAGCTTCTACGAAGTGACCTTCGGTGCCAACTACAAGTGGACCGCCAACACCATGATCCGCCCCTATGTCCGCTTTGACTGGTTCAGCGGCACGTCGCTGGGCGGCCCGACGCTGCGTCCCTACGACGGCGGCAACGGCAACAGCCAGACCTTGATTGGTGCCGACGTGATCGTGACCTTCTAGAAAGAAACGTCAGGCCGCCCTTGGGCCTGCACGAAATCGAGACCGCAAAAGCGGGGTGTGGCCAAACGGCCACACCCCGCTTGCTTTTTTGACAAGGGTCCTTTCCAGAAGGGGTTGCAAGCTTACGAAAACTCCCGCCGCTGCATAAAAGCGCCGCGCCCAATGACGCATTATTGGGCAATCATGGGGCCATCGCCGCACCCAGTATGCGGCCCATGGCCATCGCCCAAAGGCTCGTTCAAAATCGCAAGTTCCATTGCCGCTTCATCCTATCGCGCTTGCATGAAGGCTCCTTGCCGTTATCCCGGGCGATTGGCACGCGCGTTGCTTTACCCATCCATCGCAATGAGAGCCCGTCAGGATGACCGAGGCCTCGCTTGTGAGACGCTTGCTCGATGGTTCGCTCGCAGGGAGTTGCAGCCGGCGAGCCACTCGACGCGGCTCTGCTGTGGATGTAAGGGACAAATAACGCGAAACTTCGGCTCTTGCCTGGGCCAGAAGGATGCCCCATTGGCTTGGGTAGGTCTCCGCCTAACCTGCCCAAGCCTGGGGCCTTTTTTTTCGCCCCTCCCAACGCCCATGTCTCACGCGTTGCTCTAAAGCCATCCGCCAGCTAGAACTACACACAGAGCAACTACGCTGGGGAGCACTCGTTCGATGAAGCTGATCATCGCCATCATCCAGCCCACGCGGCTGGAAGCGGTGAAGACCGCGTTGACCGAGGTCGAGGTGTTTCGCCTGACCGTGATGGACGTGCAGGGCTTCGGGCGGCAGAAGGGGCACACCGAGGTCTATCGGGGGCACGAAATCGCCGTCAACCTGCTGCGCAAAGTGCAGTTGCAAATCGCCGTCAACGACGAGTTCGTCGAGCCCACGATCAACGCCATCATCAAAGGGGGCCGCACCGGCAAGAGCGGCGAAATCGGCGACGGAAAAATCTTCGTCCTGCCGATGGACGATTGCATCCGCATTCGCACCGGCGAACGTGGCGGAGAGGCCATCTAGGCAAAGGATGAAAGCAGAAGGATGAAGGCACAAGGGAAGCACGCAAGCGGCGAATGGCGTTGATTAGTTAGTCGGCGGCCCTGCGCTCGGAACCTTCGCCGCGGCTTTTCCTTTTTCATCCTTCCGACTTCATCCTTCCGTCACCGCCGCCTCTCCGCGATTGTTGGGCAGCCATTTGCACAGCGCGATGCCGCCGAAGTACAACCCGACCAGCGGCACCAGCATCATCAGCATGCTGTAAGGGTCGCCGCCCGGCGAGAGCACCATCGAGGCGATCGCCATCAGCAGCACCGCGATCCGCCATTTCGAGACGTACATCGCCACGTTGAACACGTGGATTCGTTCCAGGAACAGCATCAACAGCGGTAGTTGAAAGCTGATGCCGAAGCCCAACGGCAGCAGCAGCACGAAACTCATCCACTCGCTGATCCGCGGCTCCAGGCCCTGGCCCATCGCTCTTGGTCATGCCGAAGAAGAAGTTGAGCACCGGTGGAAAGACGAAGGTAAACGCCAAGGCCGCCCCGCATACGAACAGCCCCACGCTGACTGGCAGGAAGGTGTGCACGTACTTCTTCTCGTGCGGGTAGAGCCCGGCCGCCACGAAGCTCCACAGGAAATAAAACACAAAGGGGCTGGAAATGATCGCGCCGGCCAAAAACGCCGCCTTGATCCAGATCATGAACCCTTCCTGGACGTTGAACGCCTTGAGCTTCAATCGTTCGTCGTCCGAAAGTTTCCGCCAGAAGAAGACGCGAATCAGGTCGCTCTTGGTCAATCGCGGCTTGGCATCCGCTTTCGTGGCGTCGGCGGTCTTGGCGTCGGACGGGTTTGCAGCCTGTTTCGCCGCGGGCGAAGTCGCCTCCGTCCGCGGCAGCTGGATGTTCTGGAAAACTTGCGGATACTTGCGCTGCAATTCGCCCAGCATCTCGCCGGGCGCGACGAACATCTCTTGCGGCACGAGGCCTTCCTTGTAGACCATGTCCGCGATCGCCGGATCATCCTGCAAATCCTCGGGCACGCGGGCATTGACGTACTCGATCGCTTCTCTCGAGTAATACGTGGTCAGTGCCTTTTCCAGCGGAGACTGAATCAACTGCACAATCGAGGGCGCAAAATACAGCCCGATGCAAAAGCCGATCGCCAGCGCAAACACCGCCTTCATCAGGCTGGCGCGCAGCTCTTCCAGGTGCTCCCCGAACGTCATCGAGGTATGCTGAAACAGATCGTCTTCGTACTTGTGGGCCATGGGAGCGAAGCGAACCAGAGTGTCTGGACGCGAGGGCAAGACGTGCCGTCGGGAGGGTTCATAGTGATAATACCACTGTTTTGCCCCCCGGGCAACCGAACTTCAATTCGCCGGTTTTCGTGGGGTATAGTGGAAGGATTCCCAGAGGTTTTGCTTCCCCGCCGAGGCCGTCGATGACTTTGCTCTACCCGTTGCGGTTCCAGCCCATTTTGCGGCGCTATCTGTGGGGCGGCCGGCGGTTGGAAACCCTGGGAAAAGCACTCGGCGCGGGCAACGATTACGCCGAAAGCTGGGAAATTGTCGACCATGCCGCCGATCAAAGCGTCGTCGCCGGCGGACCGCTTGCCGGCCTGACGCTGAGCCAACTGATCGCTCAGCATGGCGCCGAGCTGATGGGCCGCCACAATGGCTTGCGACAATTTCCTTTGCTGCTGAAATTCCTCGACGCCCACGATCGGCTTTCGATCCAAGTTCATCCCGACGATGCCCGCGCCGCGCGCCTCGTGCCGCCCGATTTGGGCAAGACCGAAGCATGGGTGATCCTGGCCGCCGAGCCGTCCAGCTATTTGTACGCCGGCCTGCGGCGCGGAATCGACGCCGAAACGCTGAAGCGCGAAGTGGCCCGGCACACCTGCGAGCTGTGCATCGAGCGCACCGAACCGCGCGTGGGCGATTGCTTCTTTCTGCCCGCCGGCGTGCTGCACGCGTTGGGACCGGGTCTGCTGGTCGCCGAAGTCCAGCAGGCCAGCGACACGACCTATCGACTCTACGATTGGAGCCGTCTCGGCCCCGACGGCCAGCCGCGCAAACTGCACGTCGAAGCGGCGCTCGAGGCAATCGATTATCACTATGGTCCGGTATCCGCCCAACGCCCGCAGCCGACCGCCGACCCGCGCGTCCAGCGGCTCGTCGCATGCGACAAATTCGTGCTCGAGCGCTCGACGTTTTCGTCCGATGCCGACTTCGGCGGCGACCAGCGCTGCCACATCCTGATGGTCCTGGACGGTTCGCTCGACGTCGAGCGCGACCCCAGTGGCCAAACTCTCGAGCGGGGCGGCGTCATGTTGCTGCCGGCCGAGCTGGGCAAGGTCGTCGCGCGTGCCCGCGGCCCCGCCGTCGTCTTGGACGTCTATCTGCCCTGAGCACCTTGCTTTAGCCGCAGCTAGCAGCTGACTGCTGCCTTGGTCGGGGTGCCAATGCTGGCTTGTGCAGCAGTGCCGTCCGAACGCGTTTCCCCTTTTTTCCAACGCCGCCCACTCCTATAATCCGCAGCCCCACTTTTCGAAGCGTTTTCGAGGCGTTGCCGTCTTGCAGTCCCATCCGGATTGCGAATTTTCACGTCTCCTCGAGCGGCCCGGTTCAATCGGCATGATTCGACGCCACGCACTTTGGATGATTGCGCTTGCGAGCTGCTCCGGCTGTGCCGACATTGCGGCGCCGCGCGTGTTTCATCCCGGCTCGGAGGAGTATCAGCAGGCTCGGGCTCAGCGTTTCGATCCCTATCCGATGACGGACGTGGCCCCCGAAGTCGCGGGCGGGCGCCCGCTGCAGTACATCAAGCCGGCGCCGGAAAATGAGCGCGTGCAAAACGAGATCACGTTCGCCGAGCGGTACGGCCAATCGCCGCCGCCGGGCTTGTATCGGCCGCCACGCATTACGTCCGTTCGACAAGCCGTTCCGTTCGTCCCCGGCCCGCTCCCCGCAGCCTTGGATGGCGGCATGGCTCCGCCTTTCACGCCCTGAGCGGCCCAAACCATGCGGCTGCACCTCTGACGCATCCAGCGGCAGCCGAGTATGATAGAGCGTTGCCTCGCTCTGCCATCATCCCCTTCGGTTGTGCCATGTCTTCGCGCCCTGAAACGTCCGCTCGCCGCAGCGCGCAACCCAAATCCGCGCCGTCCGGCGGCGCGCAACCGCAGAGCAAGACGGATGGTGCTGAGCGATTGCAAAAGATCCTCGCCGGCGCCGGGCTGGGCAGCCGCCGCCAGTGCGAAGAGTTGATCCTTGCCGGTCGCGTTCACGTCGACGGTCACGCCGTGACCGCGTTGGGAACCAAAGCCGACCCGACGCGGCAGACGATCCAGGTCGACGGCGTGGCGTTGGCCAGGCCGCGGCAGGTCTACTTCATGGTCAACAAGCCAAACGGCGTGGTCTCGACCAGCAGCGATCCGTCGGGACGCCCGCGCGTGATCGACCTGGTCCCCTATCCCGGCCGGCTTTTCACGGTCGGTCGTCTGGATTTGTCAAGCGAGGGATTGATCCTGGTGACCAACGACGGCGAGCTGGCCAACCGCCTGACGCATCCGCGGTATGGCGTCGAAAAGACGTACCAGGTGGAAGTTGCCGGCTCGCTGGACCGCAAGGAGTTGGACCGGCTTCGCAAGGGAGTTCACCTGGCCGAGGGCTTTGCCCGCGTGGTGTCTGCCAAGGTCAAGCGTCAATACAAAAACAGCACGCAATTGGAGATCGTGCTGAGCGAAGGTCGCAACCGCGAGATTCGCCGCATCCTGGCCCGCGTCGGCCACAAGGCGATGCGATTGAAGCGCGTGGCTTTGGGACCGTTGCGACTGGCCGAACTGCCGGTCGGTCGGGTTCGGGAGCTGGAGCGCGACGAACTTCGCAAACTGAAACAGGCCGCCGCCGGACTGGCCCCCAAGCCGGCCGGTCGCGTCAACCGTCCCAGCGCGCAAGCCGCCTCGTCCCGTGCCGGCCACGCGCTCAATCATCGGCGGCGACCCGGCAGGCCAAGCCAAGTCCGCGCAGCCTCGCTCGCGTCCGAAGCCGTCGCGGAACAAGCCGCGCCGTGCGCCGTCATCGGCCGGCAAGCGCCACCGTTGAGCAGCCCGGTCGACTCGTGATAAACTCGCCCCTGCCATGCCAACTATCCAAGAATTGATCCAGGCGGCGGTTCAACGGCACCAAGGCGGAGAGCTGGAACAGGCTCGGCAGGGCTACCTGGACGTTCTGCGTCTCAATCCGGAAATGCCGGGCGTCCTGAATCTGCTGTGCATGCTCGAGCGGCAGGCCGGCCAGTTCGCCAAAGCCGTCGAGTATGGACGCAAGGCCGTTGAGCTGGATCGTTGGAAGGCTCCCTATTTCGGCAATCTTGGCGAGGCCTATCGCGGCCTGGAACGACTCGACGAATGCATTGAGTGCTTCCGCGAAGCCCTCCAATTGCAGCCCAACGAGCCGAAGATCCACAATCACCTGGGTACGCTGTTGCATAAGGCCGGCCGGTTCGACGAGGCGATGGCCAGCTACGCTCAGGCGTTGCGACTCGACCCCCAACTGGTCGAAGCCCAATTCAACATCGGTGCCGCGCTGCAGCGACTGGACCGCCGAGCCGAGGCCGCTTCGTGCTATGTCCAAGCGCTCCAGCTCGATCCCGATCATCTCGGATCGCTGGCCAACTTGGGAATGATTCATTATCACGCAGGCAGGCTCTCCGAGGCCCAAGCTTGCTACGAACGGGCCGAACAATTGTCGCCCAACTGGGCCGAAGTGCACTACAACCTGGGCAACATTCGGCAAGCCCAAAAGCAATTCGACCGAGCGATCGCCGGCTATCGCAGGGCGATCGAGCTTAAGCCTGATTATGGCGACGCCCATTGCAACCTCGGCATTTGCTTGCGCGAGAAACGGCAATTGGACGAAGCGTTGCCTTGCTTGCGCCGCGCCGTGCAGCTGCAACCGGGCGCATACAACGCGCACAGCAACTTGGGCGTCGTGCTGCAAGATTTGGGTGAGCTGGACGAAGCCCGGCTCGCGTGCCAGCGGGCGATCGAGCTGCAGCCCGATCAGCCCGTGCTGCATTTCAATCTGGGAGTCGTGTTGAAGGACCTGGGCGATCCGCTGGGCGCGATTCACTGCTTCGAGCATTCGCTGCAACTGGCGCCCGACTCCGCTCAGGTACTGGTCAGCCGCGGCATGGCGTTTCTCAGTCTCGGTCGGTTCCGCGAAGGCTGGGCCGGATACGAACACCGCGCGAAATGCGCGCAGTTCGAAACACCCACGCATGCGCAGCCGCGGTGGGACGGTTCGCCGCTGGGCGATCGAACGCTGTTAGCCCACTGCGAACAGGGGCTGGGCGACACGCTGCAATTTATCCGCTACGTGAAGCTGTGCGCGAATCAGGCGGCAAAGTCATCGTTGCCGCGGCCCCCGAGTTGTTCGCCCTGCTGGATCAATCGGGGTTCGCCCCCTTGGTGCCGTTCGGTAAGCCGTTGCCGCCGTTCGACGTGTGGGCACCGTTGATGAGCATGCCGTGCCTCTTCGAAACGGACGTCGACACGGTGCCGCGCGACGTGCCCTACCTGGCGGCCGAGCCGCGCGCGAAAAGCGCTGGCACGACGAATTGCAGCAACACCCGGGCCTGAAGGTTGGCATCGCCTGGCAAGGCCGCCTCGATTATCGCCTCGACCGCCTGCGATCGATCCCGCTTCGCAGCTTCGCGCCGTTGGCCGCCGTGCCCAACGTGCGGCTGTTCAGCTTGCAAAAAGGGCCGGGCAGCGAACAGGTTGCCGCGCTCGAAGGTGCGTTCGAGCTGATCGACCTTGCCAGCCGGCTCGATAACGAACCGGCGGCGTTTTTGGACACCGCCGCCGTCATGAAGAGCCTGGACCTGGTGGTCTCCTCCGACACCGCGATTGCGCATCTGGCCGGCGCGCTGGCCGTGCCGGTGTGGCTCGCGCTACCCATGGCGCCCGACTGGCGGTGGATGCTCGATCGCCAGGACAGCCCCTGGTATCCCACCATGCGTCTGTTCCGACAAACCCGCTTTCGCCAGTGGTCCGACGTCTTCGAGCGGATGGCCGCCGAAATCGAAAAGATGTCGCCCTCGACTTGAGAGCGGCCCGCCATTGGCAACTCGTGGGCGTGCCATTACGATAGCGCTATGACCAGCCCTTTGCACGCCGCGCACTATGCCGATGGGGCTTGCCACCAGCGCGTCACCGTGACTGAAAACGTGCGGATCGCGCGCGACACGTTTCGCGTTCGCTTCCATTGTCCGCCCTTGGCCCGGCGGATCGTGCCCGGCCAGTTCCTGATGATGCGCCTGGCCGGCTGCGACGATCCGCTGCTGGGCCGCCCGTTGGCGCTGTACGACACGGTGTTAGCCGACGGCGAGGACGGCGTGTCGGCTGGCGGTGAGGACGCCGCGCTGGCTGGCGGCACGCACGCCGAGCCGATTGGCGTCGACGTGGTTTACCTGGTGCTGGGCAAGATGACTCGACGCTTGGCCGAGTATCAAGCCGGCCAGGCCCTGGAAATCTGGGGCCCCCTGGGCAACGGTTTTCCGCTCCCCGCCGCGCATGACACTGCCGAACATCTGGTCATGGTCGCCGGCGGCATCGGTCAGACGCCGTTCATGGCCCTGGCCCGCGAACATTTGGGGCTGCGGCACTACGGCGATCCGCCGCGCGGGGTGTTGCCGGCCGCCGGCACCGCGGCCGCGCGCCGCGTAACGCTCTGCTACGGCGCCCGCGCCAAGGACTACCTGGCGGGTGTCGACGATTTCGCGCGGATGGGAGTCGAGGTGCGTGTCAGCACCGACGACGGCACGGCCGGGCATCACGGCCTGGTCACCGATCTGCTCGACCAGGTTCTCGACGAGTCGCTTCGTATCCGCGTCGTTTGTTGCGGGCCCGAGCCGATGATGGAGGCCGTGGCCAAGATCACGACGGCTCGCCGCGTGCCGTGTCAGGTGTCGTTGGAGACGCCCATGGCTTGCGGCATCGGCATCTGTTTTAGCTGCGTAGCCCGGGTGCGCGAGCCCGACGGAAGCTGGGACTATCGCCGCACGTGCGTCGAAGGCCCCGTATTTGACGCGGCCCGCATCGAGTGGTGAGCGGGGCTTTGGAGCCTGTTCGAGAACCGGCGGGGACTGTCCCAATTTTGCGCAGTCTTCGGAGCAAAATGGGACTGTCCCCTTGTCCGAGACGGTGGTCAAGCAAGGGCTACTTCTTCGCCGGCTTCTGCTTGGCGGCCTTGAGCGCCTTGGAGAGGCGCGACTTGACGCGGGCGGCCAGGTTGGCGTGAATGACGCCGGCCGCGGCAGCCTTGTCGAGCTTCTTCGCGGTCACGCGCAACTCGGCTTCGCCGACTTCCACGTTGCCCGCGGCGATCGCGTCGCGCACTTTGCGGACGTGCGTTTTGATGACGCTCTTGGCGGCCCGGTTTCGAACGCGGCGGACTAGGCTCTGGCGGAGCCGTTTCTTGGCACTTTTGGTATTGGGCATAATGGCTTTGCGAACGAGTGAACGGAACAGAATACTCAAGCAAGCCGCCGCGACGTCGCACAGACGCTCTCGAAGCGACTAAAGAATCAGCCTTTATCGCCCATTTTCGAGATTTTGTCCAGTAGCTGCGGCACGTCTTTGTAGCCGTATTCCAGACCGGCCAGCTCGTTGAGGTATTTTTCGGCCCGCAGCAGTTCCGTTTTGGCCTGCGCATCCTTGGCGGCTACGTATTTTTCGGCCAGCCCGACTGCCAGCTTGCCGGCCCGATAGAGGCCCTTCTTACGCAGGTCGACGTCGCGCGGCGAGACGGCTTCGAGCGATCGCTCGTAGTTGTCCATGGCCAGCTTGTACTGTTTGATGTGCTGAAAGCACTCCCCCAATTCCAAGTGGACGAGGGCTTTGCGTTTGGCGTCGCCGGAGGCCGCCTGAAAACACTTGATGGCTTCGCCGAACTGTCCGGCGACCTTCAACCGCACGGCCAACTCGAACCTCAGCCCCAAGTCGTTCGGATAGCGATCGCATCGTTTGCGATAAATGTCGGCCTCGGTCGAGTTCTGCTCGGCTTCCATACGCTTGAGCAGTTCCAGCGCCTCGGGCGTTTTTTCCGCGGCGGCCCGTTTCTTGGCAACTTGAAGCTGTTGGCGGGCGCGCCGCAATTGGGTGTCTTCCAATCGTTCGCGCACGGTCACGTCGCCCCCCGAGACTTGCAGGGCCCGGTTGAGCACCTCCTCGGCTTCGGCGAAGCGTTCCGCGAGGGTGTGCAGATCGGCCAGGTCGTTGTACAGGCTGACGTCTTCCGGTTTCTTGGCGATCGCTTTTTCCAGCTGCTCGACCGGCGTGAGCTTCATCGTGGCTTCCGAGCGGCGATCGGCCTGGGCCGCCTTGTCGACCATCACGTCGGTGCCGCTCTCGGCCCCTTCGTAGCCGCCGTGGCTGATCGTTTTTTCAACCGCCAAATCGCCGATGGCCCGGTTCGCCTCCTCGTCCCCCGGCTTGGCCTGCGCCACCCGATGCCAACAGGCAATCGCCTGGTCGAACTGTCCCATCCGGGCCAAGGCCCGGCCGCACAGCCGGTTGACTTCGGCGTCCTTCGAATCGACGTCCAGCGCCTGCTTCAGATAGACCAGTTGGGCCTCGTCAAAATTCAACGCATCGCAGGCGTGGGCCATCGCCGTCAGCGTCGAGATGTCCCAAGGATTGATTTTGAGCACTTCCAACCCGGTCTTCATCAGCGTCGTCCAATCCTTGGAGTAGGCCGATTTTTTCAGGCTGCCCTTGAGCGCCGCGGCCTTCGGGGCGCTGGTGAACCCGGCCCCCTTCTTGTTGTCTTTGTACTTCTTGACCAGGTTGTTCAAGAACTGCGTGATGTAGATCGGATTGGCCGGGTCTCCCACCACGCACTGCGTGAACATGTCCGTGGCGTAGTCGAAATCCCCCTTGGCCGCGCTGCCGCTGCCGTGGGTGAAGCACGACTGCAGACGGCGGCGCATGGCCGGCGACAGCGGCTGGCGGCCGGAACCGTCGGGAGGTGGGGCTGTGGTTGACACGTTGCGAGCGGCCCCTGTTTGGGCGGATCGAAATGAACGATAATGGAGCGGTTTCCACGCGGATTACAGACTCTCATTTTAACCGCCGCGGCCCCTTAAAACAACGCACAAGCGCGCCGCGCCGCGAGCCGTCGAAGCAAACCGGCATGACACAAAGCATCGGCAAAGTCTATCTGGTCGGCGGCGGGCCGGGCGATCCCGGGCTGATCACGCTGCGCGGTTGCCAATGCCTGGCGCGGGCCGACGTCGTGCTGTACGACTACCTGGTCAATCCGCAAATCCTTGCCCATGCGCCGGCCGGCGCTCAGCAAATCTGCCTCGGACGCCACGGCCGCGATCGCATCATGCCACAGCAGGAGATCGACGCGTTGCTGGTGCGGCTGGCGCGCGAAGGCCGCGCCGTCGTGCGGCTCAAAGGGGGCGACCCGGCCGTCTTCGCGCACGTTGCCGAGGAAACCTCCGCGCTCGAAGCCGCCGGCATTCCCTACGAAATCGTGCCAGGCATCACCGCCGCGCTGGCCGTGGGCAGCTATGCCGGCATTCCGCTCACGCAAGGCGACGCGGCTTCCGCCGTGGCGCTGGTCACCGGACAGGAGCGCGCAGAAAAAACGTCCGACGGTTTGGACTATGCCGCGCTGGCCGCCTTTCCCGGCACCCTGGTGTTCTACATGGGCATCACGACCGCCGCGCGGTGGAGCGCGGAGTTGATCAAGGCCGGCAAGCCGCAGGACACGCCGGCCGCCATCGTGCGCCGCTGCTCCTGGCCCGACCAGGAGACAATCCGCTGCACGCTGGCCACGGTCGCCGCCGAGATTCAAACCCGCCGGATGCGTCCGCCGGCACTGATCGTCGTCGGAGCGGTGGCGGCGTTGGCCAGCGAACGGGGCTGGTTCGTCGACCGGCCGCTGTACGGAGTCCGCGTTCTGGTGACGCGAGCGCCGCACCAAGCCCAAAGCCTTTCAGCGGCGTTGGCCGAACTCGGCGCCGAGGTATTGTGGCAACCGGCCATCGAAATCATGCCGCCAAACGACTGGGCAAACGTTGATCGAGCCTTGGCCCAGCTCGATCGCTACGACTGGATGGTCTTTTCCAGCGCCAATGGCGTGCGGGCGCTGTTGGATCGGCTGCTCGAAACGCGCGACCTGCGGGCGCTTGCAAAAATCAAACTAGCGGCCATCGGGCCGGGCAGCGCCGAAGAGCTGGACCGCTATCGTTTGCGCGCTGACCTCGTGCCCGACGAATATCGGGCCGAATCGTTGGCGGAATCGCTGGGGTCCGAGGCGGCCGCCGGCCGGCGATTCCTGCTGGCACGCGCCAGTCGGGGCCGTGAAATCCTGGCCGAAACTCTGACCGCGCACGGCGGCCAGGTGGAGCAGGTCGTGGTCTACCACAGCCGCGATGTCGCCACCCCCAACCCGGAAATTGCCCGGCTACTGGCCGACGGCAAGATCGACTGGGTCACCGTCACCAGTTCGGCCATCGCCGGCTCGCTGGCGGTGCTTTTCGGCGAGGATTTGCGCAAGCGCAACTTGCCAGCATCAGCCCCGTCACGTCTGCGACCCTCGCTCAGCTCGGCTACGACGTGGCCGCCGAAGCCCAAAGCTACACCATGGGCGGCCTGGTGGTGGCAATCTATGACGCTCACGCTCGGCGTTGAAGCTGGCCGCAAAGCGATTCCTAGGCCTGTTGTCCGGATAGCCATAGTCAGGCGAACTCTGCCGGCGCGCTCTCGTAAGCCGCTTGAGCAGGGGGATTTACGTCCGGCGGCCGAGTGCTGGCACGGCGATGCAATCGGTTTTCATCGAGCGGTTTGCATCGGTTTGCCGAATCCCTTTAGAGGACTCATTCTTCCAGCCGCTTATTCCAACGCGCCGACGGAGCCAACGCATTCATGAGCGCCAGCCTGCCCCGGGGAATCCTGACCGTTTCGATCGACTTGGAACTCGACCGCGCCGCCCTCGGATTGGTCGAACAGCGAGCCGTCGACGAGACCACTGGCCGGCTGCTCGACCTGTTGGCGAAGCTCCGCATCGCGGCCACCTGGAGTGTTTCCGATCCGGCGAATTCGGGCGCGGCTGAGCGCGTGCTGTCGCGGCGCTGCGGCCATGAGATCGCGATTGCCGGCGACTCGAGCTGGGTGGGCCGCGAAGCCGGACGCGGGCACTTCGGCCGCGAACTGTCGCGCCGCACCGTGCAGGGTCGACGCGCCGGGCTGGCCGTCTCGACACTGGTCGTCAGCACCGCAGACCTCGAAGAGCACTGCGACCTGGCCGCCAAGCAGGGCATCACGGCCGTTCGCCACGTACCTGTGTCCGACGCCGAGCGGTCGCGCCGCTTGCAGCCTCGGACGCTGCGGTTCGGCTTGTGGAGCTTCCCCGTGTCGTACAGCTTGCCCTGTGCGAGCCGTTGGTTGCCGGGCGGCGGCGGAAGCCGCGCTGCCCGCAAGACGATCGACCGTGCGATCGCGCACCGTGGGCTCGTTCAACTGGCGATCGACGCGCACGCCTTGACGGTGCGCGGCCCGGCGGCGCTGCGCGTGGTCGAGCGCGTCTTGCAACATGCCCAGACGCGTCGCCATCAAGCGACGCTCGACGTCGTCACCCTGGCCGCGGCCGCCACCCGGCTGACCGGCCAATGCCAGAGCAAGCCCTCGCGTTCGATCTTGCGTCCGGCGGCGTGAGCGCTGGCTTGGCGTGGTATTCCAATGTGTGGTGCCACTGGCGTCTCGCCAGTGCTGCGTCCACTTGGAGCTACACTGGCGAGACGCCAGTGGCACCGTGCAATTCTTTCGCGGCCTCTCACGTCTGCTCGCGAAACGTGCTCCAGCTCACGTAGCCCAGCGTGACGGCGCACAGCAAGAATAGCACGTCCATCAGTTTGCTCGCGCGGCCAAACGGAAACTCCAGCGCCAGATCGAGTCCGAACATGAACAGCAGCAAGGCGGCAACAACCATTCCTGAAATGGTCAACGCTTTGGGCATGCGAGATCTCGTCCTCGGTTTTGGCACCAGCAGTCGATCGGTCGCACTAGTATAGTTCACACCTTGCATGGCGGAAACCGCAGCATTTGCAGCAGAAACGGCCGCGGCCGCGCAACAACTTGACCGATCGAGCAGGATCGTGTCAGTTAGTCGCATCGTCACGCCCGGCAAGTAGCAGAGCGAGCCATGCCCGAGCCCGTTTTCGATCGTCCGAATCGTTGGGAATCGTTTCGTTCGCAAATGCCGGTGGTCGCGAAGTGGGCCTATTTCGACCATGCCGCGGTGGCTCCGCTCCCCGCGGCAACGCAGCAGACCGTCGTCGAGTGGGCCCGGCAAGCGGCCGAAGAGGGCGACACGGTTTGGCCCGATTGGAGCCGCCGCGTCGAAGAGTCGCGCACTCTGGCCGCGCGGCTGCTCGGTGCCGAGTTGGATGAAGTCGCGCTAGTGCACAGCACGAGCGAAGGCATTGGCCTGGTGGCCGAGGGTTATCCGTGGCGCGATGGCGACAACGTCGTCACGTTGGAAAACGAGTTCCCCTCGAACTTGTATCCGTGGATGAACCTGGCCTCGCGCGGCGTCGAAACGCGGCGCGTCGGCAGCCAGCAGGGCAGGGTGGATTTGAACCAATTGGCTGCAGCGTGCGACGCGCGCACGCGCATCATTTCGGTCAGTTGGGTCGGATACGTCAGCGGCTGGCGCAGCGACTTGGACGCGCTGGTCGAACTGGCCCGGCGGCAGGGCGCGCTGTTGTTCGTCGACGCCATCCAAGGGCTCGGCGTGTTTCCGCTCGACGTAAAAGCCACGCCGATCGATTTTCTGGCGGCCGACGGCCACAAGTGGCTGTTAGGCCCGGAAGGAGCTGGGCTGTTCTACCTGCGGCGCGAGCACCTCGACACGCTGCGGCCGATCGGCGTCGGCTGGCATAGCGTGGTGCACGCCACCGACTACAGCCGCATCGAACTGACGCTCAAGCCCAATGCCGCCCGCTACGAAGGGGGCACGCAAAACATGGTCGGCTTCCTCGGCCTGGCCGATAGCTTGCGATTGCTGCTGGACCACGGCACGGCCGCCATCGCCCAGCGCGTGCTGGAAATCACCGATCTGGCCGTCGAGCGGCTGCGGCAGGCCGGCGCGGTGGCGATCAGTCCGCGCGAAGGCAACCATCGCTCGGGCATCGTCTCGTTCGAGCTGGCCGGCCGAAACGCGCTCGACGTCAAACAGCGCTGCCTGGCCGCCGGCGTCGCCTTAAGCGCCCGCAATGGCAAAGTCCGACTGAGCGCCCATGCCTACAACGACGCGTCCGACGTCGACCGCCTGATCGACTCGCTGTCGTAGTCCTCCCTCTCCCGCCGGCCCGCGGCGAGCTCCGTCGAGCTGGAGAGGGCCGGGGTGAGGGTGCCCTTCTTTCGTTGGCCCGTTCCTATTTTTGTCCACTGTTTTTCCCCCTTGCAATTTATGACGCCAGTAGTATTATGATTACGACACACGTCATGGACCAGGAACACACATGAAAAATCCCCGCAAACCACCGCGGCTTTCGGCCGGCGAAATGGAAATCCTGCAGATGCTCTGGCGCCACGGGCCGGTGGCGCTTTCGGAAGCGCAGGCCGGCTTTGACCGCGCGATCGGCTATACGACCGTGCAGACGCGTCTCAATCGGCTGGTCGAAAAGGGCGTGGTGACGCGCACCGCCGAGCGGCCCGCGCGATACGCCGCGGCCGTCGCGCCGGCGGACGTCAGTGCCCGGCACCTCGATCTGCTGCTGGAACGGGTCAGCGACGGCAGCATCGTGCCGCTGGTGGCCCACCTGGTTCGCGACCGCTCGCTGTCGGCGGTCGAGATCGCCGAATTGAAGCAGTTGATCGCCGACGCGGAGCGGCAAGGTAAACAGAAAAGAAAGTGAAGGCCCATCATGCACGACTTCGCCCAAGAATTTCTGTCCATGCTCGGCCGTACAACCCTGTGGCTGGCGTTAGCCGCGCTGGCGACCGCGACCGTATTGCGCGCGTTGCGCGCTTCGTGGCCGACCGCCCACCGCATCGGTTGGTTGTTGGCCTTGCTGGTGGGCTGGACGTTCGTCCGCTGGAGCGTCGCCATTCCTTGGTACGAGGCGGTTGCCTTGCCCGTCGTGGATGTCGGCGAAGTCCGTCAATTCGAAGGCAGTGACATCGCTCACCAACGCGACGAGTTCGTCGGCGAGCCGATTTCCGAAGCCCCCGCGTTCGTTGCATTTCCGCCCGCGCCGACTTCATCTTCGTCTCTATCTCCGAGAATCTCCAATCCGCCCGCCGCGCCCTTCGACTGGCGACTGGCAGCGCTATCCGCCTGGGCGCTCGGTGTTCTCGCGCTGCCGGCGATCTGGCTGTTTGGCTATGTGCGATTCGTTCGGTCACTACCCATGAGCTTGCCGGCTGACGAGGCGTGGGAGGCTGCCTGGCGCGATCTTCTGGCGGCCCACGACGTGCGTTGCGCGATTCCGCTGCGTGTCACGAACGACTTGGGCCCGATGCTCTGCCGCCTGCCGCGCGGTTACGAATTGCTGCTGCCCGAGCGACTATGGCGCGAATTGGACGCCGGCCAGCGCGAGGCTATCGTGCGGCACGAGCTGGCCCATTACACCCGGGGCGACGTCTGGAAGTCGCTGGCCGCGCGGGCCTTCGCCCTGCCGCACTGGTTCAATCCGTTCGCCTGGTGGGCCGTGCGGCGTTTTGACGAAGCGGCCGAATGGGCTTGCGATCAGGCGGCCACGGCCGACGAAGGAACCACCGAATACGCCAAGGCATTAGTGCGGCTCGGCGAAGTCGCGACCTTGCCGACGATCTACGGATCATCCGTCCGCGGCCGGACGCTGGCTGCCCGCGTTCGCCGCTTGCTCTCATCCCCAGCCAAACAGGATTCAATCATGAAAAAGACATTCCTGCTCGCCGCCACGCTGTGCTTCGCGTCGCTGTCGCTGGTGCATTTGCAGCTTGTGGCGCAGCAGCCGCCGGGTGAGAGGAAGTCCGCCGCCGACGCCGCTCAGCCTGAGAAAGGGCCGGCCGCCGCCGACGCGCCCGACGCCGACAATGACGGTCGCAAGAGTCTTAAGGGCATGGCGCCCGCCCAACGAATGGTCGCCTCGGCCAAACGCGCATTCGAGGCCACCACGGCCGCGTTCCAGGCCGAAACCACCACGCTCGAACCGGTGATTTATTGGTCGCAGCGCTGGATGGCGGCCGACGAAGCGCTGGCCAAGGACGACGCGCAGCGGCTCGCCGCCGTGAAGGCCCATCTCGAACGCATGCGTCAGCTTCATGCCAGCATCGAAACGCTCTACAACGTCGGCACCAAAGGGGGCGAAGCCAAGGAAATGGCGGCGATGGACTACTACGTCGCCGAGGCCGAACGCCGGTTGGAACAGCTTCAAGCCAAGCAGCAGGCCAGTAATTCGAAGAGCGCGGTTGACCTTGGCTTGGCCTGGTTGGAAGCCCACAAATCGCAGCAAACGCCAGGTGCCACCGTATACTCGAATGAATCGGGTCCGAACGGGGCACCCTCGAATGAGAATCCTTTCGGCTCATCGCAAGCAGGGGCTACGGGAGGTCGCCCTGCCGCCGGCAACAAAAAGCCCAGGCTCTACGAGGGCAAGGACTTTGAGGCCTGGTCCGAATTGTTGCAAACGGAATTGAGCCCAGCCAAGCGCACCGAAGCGGCCCAAGCCCTGGCGGCGTTTGCCGCCACTTCACATGCCAAGGACGACGCCGAGCAGTTTTTCCACGTGGTGCAAGACCTTTCGGTTTTGAATAACCCCAAGTCCTCGGAAGGCAAATTGACGTCGACAATGATGGAGGCATTCCGCAAGATGCCGCGCGATGAGACCCTACCGGTCGTACTGGCAGCGCTCAAAAGCGGAAATGCGAACCAGCGGCGGTTCGCACTGGCGGTGCTGCCGTTGGCCGTTGCCAACCCGAAGGACGCCGCGCCGATCTTCAGCGAGGCCCTGTCCGACAAGGATGCCCTCGTTCGGCGCATGGCGATCACCGGCCTTGCCGTCGCCGATCCTGGTTCGATGGAATTAGCCGCGGCGATACGCTCGGCATTGGCAACGGGAGACCACGCCACCGTCGATTGGGTAGGCTTCCTGATCGCGGGGTATGAGAAGGGAGGTTACGTGCCAATGCTGCCGGGTCGGTTGCGGCCGATGGAATCGTTAGCGCCCGACTTGATCGACTTGCTCAATAGCGACGATCATGGGCTTTGCAGGGCGGCCGGCTTTAATTTGTTGCAGATGGGTGAAGCGGCTCTTCCCGCACTCCAGCAGGTCGCCAAGTCGTCCGAGAACGCCAAACTCGTCGAGCGAGTCAATAAGGTCGCGAACGCGATCGACCGGCGGCGATCCGGTCAGGCGGCCGATTTGGTGCTGCCCTAGATTTTTCGCGGGAAAAGCTTGTGGGATCTCCAGTGTATTAGTACACTAATACACATGGCCGCCGACTTTCTCTTTCAGGTCTTTCCCACCTCCGGGTTGCCGATCTATCGGCAGCTGGCCGACCAGGTGCGCCGCCACGCGGCCAGCGGGCGCTTTGCCCCGGGCGACTTTCTGCCCTCGGTCCGCCAGGTCGCGCTCGAGCTGGAGGTCAACCCGATGACCGTCAGCAAGGCCTACTCGCTGTTGGAACGCGAGGGGACCGTCGAGCTGGTGCGCGGCCAGGGCATGCGCATTGCCGACCGCAATGGCGGCGGCGGCGACAGCCTCGGCAAGCGGCAGGAGCAATTGCTGCCGCTTTTGCGCCAGGTCGCGGCCGAAGCTTTTCAATTGTCGCTCACCGGCAAACAGGTCAAAACGCTTTTCGACCGCGTCATCAAGGAGCTCGACGGCAAATGAACAGCAAGAACGTGCTCGAAATGCGCAAGGTCTCCAAAATGTTTTCCGGCATGGCCGTGCTCGATCGGCTCGACCTCGACATTCCCGCCGGCTCGGTCGTGGGCCTGCTGGGCAAAAACGGCGCCGGCAAGACAACGCTCCTGCGATGCGCCCTGGGGCTGGCCAGGCCGCAACACGGGACGGTCACGATCCTCGACGAGCCGGCCTGGCAGTTGAGCGCTTCGGCCAAGCAGCATATCGGCTACGTCGCTCAATCGCCGCAGCTCTATCCCTGGATGCAGGTGCGGCACATCCTGGCTTACACCGGTTCGTTCTACTTGCGGTGGAACTCGAAGCTGGTCGAGCGGCTGGTGCACCAGTGGCAGATTCCGCTCACGCGGCGCGCCGGCACGCTCTCGGTCGGCGAAGCACAAAAACTGGCCATCGTGCTGGCCCTGGGCCACGAGCCCGACTTGCTGGTGCTCGACGAGCCGGTGGCCAGTCTCGACCCCATGGCGCGGCGCGAGTTTTTGAAAATGGTGCTCGAAATCGCCGCCGGCGGCGAGCGCAGCGTAATTTTTTCCACCCACATCACCTCCGACCTGGAACGCGTCGCCGACCGCGTGGCCATTTTGCAGCAGGGCCAAATCAGCTTCTTCGGCGAGTTGGGCGAACTGAAAGACCAGGTCAAGCGGCTGCGCGTGACCTCGGGCAATTCTTTTCCCGCGCGGTTCGAGCTGCCCGGCATCTTGCGCCAGCGGATCGAAGGCAAGCAGGCCCTGGTCACCACCCGCTCGCTGACGCCGGAACTGATCGACCAGATCGAAGCCCAATGGCACGCGACCGTCGAAGTGCAGGATTTAAACCTGGAAGAAATCTTCCTGGAGCTGCACGATGAATAAGCTCTTCCAAGTCCTGAGGACCTACATTCACCGCCCAAGATTCTGGGTGCTGGGCGCATGCTATGGCCTGGTAGCATGGACCTGGACGGTCGAGGGCATTCAAGGCCGGCGAGTTTTTGTTTCCGCCATGCTGGCCTGCGTGTTCGCCTGTTTTGTGGCCTTGCATTTGCGGCGGCAATTCGGCAACGCGCCGGCCAAGATGCTGCCGGGATTCGCCGTGCCACACCTGGCGGTAGGCGTTGCTGCCAGCCTGTTGATTTGGGCCGGCATGCCGCTGGTGCAGGCCTGGATCACCCGATCGAGCCCGTGGGTTGCCATTGCGGTCCATTCGATTGCAGGCCTGCTCCTGGCGTTGGCAATCTGTTGGCCCAAGGCCCTCGCGCTATTGGCGGTATTGCCCGTGGCGGTCGTGTTGGCAGTCGCGTACGAACCGCGGCATGGGTCGTTCGCGCATAGCTTCTTCGCCGGCAACGAACCCCTGGCGTACACTTTGATGATTGGCCTGGCCGTGCTGGCCCATCCGATCGCCGCGCTGTTTCTGCTGCGCCTTTCCGACCAGAATGAAACCGTCAGCGACGATTTTTCGGGCGAGGCGCCGCAATCGCACCGCGCGCCGGGTTTCTTTGCCAGGCTGATGTATGCCGGCCGCGACGCGGCGGTCGAACGCCGGCTGCTCAACGTCGGCCGCGACTGGTGGAGCGTGCAGCGATGGCGCGTGCCGGTGGCCACCTCGCGGGCCCAATTGGCACTGGCCGCGCTGGCGGTGGTTCTGCTGATGGCGGTCGTCTACTTCGTCAGCGAACAAACGCCCGCGGCGGCGTGGCTGGCTGTCACGCTGTCGACTGGGTTGATGCTGATCGCGCCCTACGGGCCGTGGCATTGGCGGCGCAATTGTTTGGCCGGCGAGTTGATGCTGCCAGTCGCGCGAGCGCAGTACTTTCGTGAACTGGCCGCAGCCATGGCTCTCGACGTTTGCTTGTGGGCCGGCTTGGCGTCGGCAATGATCATCGTGGCGCATCAGGTTTGGCTCAATTTCGAGCCGAAGCCGCTACCTGGTCACGTGTCGATGCCGTGGTGGAGGCTCATGTGGGCCCAGTTGATCACGTTGTGGGGGGCCGCCACGTTTCTTTACGGCGTCGGCCTGGCGACGCTCCGCTTTCGCTATTGGGCGCCGCTGATGGCGCTGTTGGGAATCGCCTGGACCATTGCAATCTTGTGGGCCACAATGTTAGCGGTGAATGGGAACGGCCTTGGCGCGGCGGGGGCCGCCGCTGTTTCGTTTTTCGCCATCAGCGTCGGTCTGCTGCTGGCCGGGATCAGCACCATTCGCTTCATCTGCACGGACGTGGACTGAGCCGAGGGTTGGCGCACGGCGGGATACTGACCGAACAGTGAATTGGTCATTTTAGGACCGCGTTGAACAAACCGTCAAAGTTTCACGCGTGCCCGGCCCGTGCAGCGATCATAGCAGCCGCGCCGCTCGGCCCGTCAAGCGTGAACCGCGCTCGTGTTGCCGTCTACGCGAGTGATCTTCTCTGCCGCCCGGATGGACGTACCTTGCGAGAGTAACCCGGCCACCCGCTATAATCCAGACATGTGCGAAGTGCTGAAAACACGCCGGTTTGTCCTGCGAGCACCTCCAGTGCGATTCGGGCTGAGGACGCTCATGGGCTTAGTCGCGATTGCCGCTGTGGTATTGGGCATTTGGAAACGTGCGGATGACTTGGAGCACCGGGCACAGGTGCACACCGATAAGGCCCAACGCTTTGCGGATTCCGCGTGGGCAATTATCCGATTTCCGACGGGTGACCCACGCGAAAGAGAGTACGCCGGAATGTGTGGCGCGCTTCACACGCACCACAAACTGCTCAGCGAGAAGTATAAACTTGCCATTTGGCGGCCATGGATATTGCTTGAGGACGACCCAGAACTCCCGCCAGATCCGGCCCATGAATCCCACCCGTAAGCGCCGCTAGTCCCGACTCTCCATTCGGACGCTGCTTGTGGCGGTGACTGGGCACGCTTTGCAGAAACGGCCCCCTGGAGCGCGATCTCGCAGCGCAAGGGCCGGCGGATTAGAATCGTTCTGGCAGCTTCGCCAGCCGATTCCTTTTCTGAAAGCCCGTCGCATGACCAATTCCGATTCGCGGATCGCCGTCTACACCGGCTCGTTCGATCCGATCACGCTGGGCCACTTGAACGTCATCGAGCGCAGCAGCCGCCTGGTCGACAAGCTGATCGTGGGCATCGGCATCAACATCGAAAAGCACTCGATGTTCACACCCGAGGAACGGGTCGAACTGGTGCGCCAGAGCATTGCACGGTGGAGCAATGTCGAGGTGCAATCGTTCGACGGCCTGGCGGTGCATTTCGTGCGACAATGCGGCGCCCGGGTGCTGCTGCGCGGCGTGCGCTCGCTGGGCGACATCGAAGCCGAGTTCACGATGACGATGGCCAACCGCAAGCTCGACCCGGGCATCGAGACCGTGTTTCTGATGGCCGACGATCAGTATTCGCACATTTCCAGCTCGCTGATCAAGCAGATCGCCGCCCTGGCCGGCGACGAGGAACTTGCACGCTTCGTCCCCCGCGAAGTCGTATCCGCGATCCGCAAGAAGACGGCGCCGTGACGAGGAGAAAAAAGCAATTAGCCACAGAGGGCACAGAGATCACAGAGAAATAAAAAAAGACGCAAGCAGCCGAAAACTGGCCCCCCTGCGCCTTTCCATCTCTTCTTTTACTTCTTCTCTGTGTCCTCTGCGCCCTCTGTGGCTAATCTCTTCGTTTCTTCTAGTTTTTACCCGAGTTGTCGCCGTCGTCCTTGTTGAGGTGGCGGCGCAGATAGCGGGCCCGCTCGATGTTGCGGTCGGCGGTGTCGAGCTCGCACGCCGCGCGAGCTTTTGCAGATGGGCCGGCTGGGTGTGGATGAACAGCTCGTTGAGCGTGGGAATCTGCAGGTCGTCGATCAGCCCCAGGTTCACGCCCATCCGCACGCTCGAGAGCAGGTGCATCGTCTCTTCGGAGCTGATCGTCTGCGCGGTGCGCAGAATGCCGTAGGCCCGGCTCACCTGGTCGTGCAGGTTTTCGTGGCTTTCGCGTGATCAGGAAGTCGCGGGCCTGGCGTTCGTAGTCGATCAGCACCGGCACGATGTCGCCGACCTGCTTGACCAGGTCGATCTCGCTCCGGCCGAGCGTGATCTGGTTGCTGATCTGGTAGAAATCGCCCATCGCCTGCGAGCCTTCGCCGTACAGGCCGCGCACGGCCAGGCTGATTTTCTGCAGGCTGCGAAAGACCTTGTCGATCTGCCGCGTGATCACCAGGGCCGGCAGGTGCAGCATCACGCTCACGCGCATGCCGGTGCCGACGTTCGTGGGGCAGGCGGTCAGATAGCCGAGCGGTGGGTGAAAGGCGTAAGGTGACCTGGTCGGCGATCAGGTCGTCGATGCGGTTGATCTGCTCCCAGGCCGCTTTGCAGGTCGAGCCCGCTGTGCATCACCTGGATGCGCAGATGGTCTTCCTCGTTGATCATCAGGCTGACTTGCTCGCGCGCGGTCGATGGCCACGCCGCGGGCGCCCTCGCTTTCGGCGTGCTCGCGGCTGATCAGCTGCCGTTCGACCAGAAACTGCCGGTCGATGCCCTTCAGCTCGTTGACGTTGACGTACACCAGCTCGCCCGACTCCTGGATCTGCAGGACGCGGTCGCGCAGGATGCGCTTCGATCTCGGCGCGGTCGCTGCTGGCTGGCGCGGCTGATGAAGGGGAACTCGGCCAGGTTGCGAGCCAGGCGGATGCGGCTGCTGATGACGATGTCGGACTCCGGGCCGGAGCCGCGCAGCCATTCGCCGCTCGTTTGTGCCAGTTCGTTGAGGTCCACTGCATGATTGCCCATCTCGCCGAGCGATCGCCGGTCGGTAACGCCGGCGAGTTCCGTTGCCGACTGCGGTCTGCTCTCGGTGACGATTCCTCGATCGTGCGAATTTCGTCGCGCAGCTTGCGAGGCCCGCTCGTAGTTCTTCGTCGTCGATCGCTTCTTTCATTTCGCGGCGCAGGCGGATCAGCTGCGTGCGCTGTTCGGTGCCGCTCGGCGCACGTGCGCGGGCTTCTTGCCGACGTGCTCCGTCTCGCCGTGGATGTTGACGATCAGCGGCTCCAGCTCGGCCTTGAAGCAGACGTAATCGTGCGGGCAGCCCAGCCGGCCCTGGTTGCGGAACTCGTAAAACGTGATGCCGCAGACCGGGCAGGCGCGCTGGTCGAGCTGGGCCAGCTCCTCGGCCGTCTGGCCGACGGCCAGTTGCTGGGCCAGCACGCCGGCCAGGCTGGGCGCCACGGCCGGCTCGTCCTCGACTCTGGGTCAGATACTGCCGCGCGTGCTCTTCGCACAGATGCAACTCGTGTGGCTTGCCGCCTGGTCAATTCCGTGATGTGGAACGTCGCCGGTCTTGTCGCACTGTTGGCACTTCATGCGTGGCACTTCATCGACAGTGCGCAGAACTCAAGCCATGGCGATCGCCACCGCGCATCGCTGGCAACTCGAAATGTGCGGCAAACGCAAGGACGAGCGGTGCGCCGGTCAAGCTCAATTCTATCGCACGTTGCTGCAAAGCCAGTGGGATTCTAACAGCACGCCCTGGGGTGTCAAGGCGGATCGCGGCCGCCGCTCGCGAGCTGCAACGCGTTCAGTGCAAGATTCGGACAGCGATCGCCGCACGCGCAGCCGCGTTGTCGCGCCGTCGGCGCGTGTTAAGCTGAACGCTGCGATCTGCGGCGAGCATCGACGTGTCTGTGACTCGCTCAGCGGCGCGTGTCGTCGCTGCCGCATTCCGGCGGCCAACCGCCACGTCGACTCGCAGTCGCCAGCTCGCGCGCATGAAGCATTTCCCCGATTTCGCGACGTTTTCGCAAGCTGGCCGAGCGGCGTCCAGCTGGTGCCCGTCTATCGCCGGCTGCTGGGCGACACGCTGACGCCCGTCTCGGCGTTTCACAAGATCGACGCCGGCGCCACCGCGTGCCTGTTCGAAAGCGTGATCGGCGGCGAGAAGGTCGGCCGCTACAGCTTTCTGGCGGCCGACCCGTTCTTGCAGATCGAAGCCCGCGGTCATCAAGTCACCGTCGTCTCGGCCGACGGCACGAAGCAGTTCACCGCCGCCGATCCGCTGGAGGAGCTGAAAACCCGCGTCGAGGCGATCCGTGCGGCGACGCTGCCCGAGCTGCCGCCGTTCACCAGCGGCGCGGTCGGCTATGCCGGCTACGACGTCGTCCGCTACAGCGAGCATCTGCCGAACGCGCCGGCCGACGATCGCCAGCTGCCCGATCTGGCCTTCGCCTTCTACGACCACATGGTGGTGTTCGACAACGTCAACAAGACGATCGTGGTGGTGGCGATGGCCCGGCTCGACAAGTTCGGCGACGATCTGCAAGCGGCCTACGACGACGCCGCAGCGCCGCGTCGACGAGCTGGTCGAGCAGCTTGCGAACAGCCCGACGGCGAACTGCCGCCGGCCGACATCGGCACCGGCGGCGAGGCGACGCATCGCGTACCGGTCGAACTTCACGCAGGCCGAGTTCGAGCGGGCCGTCGAAAAGTGCGTCGAGTACATCCGCGCCGGCGACATCTTTCAGGTCGTCATCAGCCAGCGGCTGGAACTGCGAGATCCACTGCGAGCCGTTCGAGATCTACCGCACGCTGCGGGTCGTGAACCCCAGCCCGTTCATGTTCTACCTGCGCACGCCCAGCGTGACGCTGGTCGGCAGCTCGCCGGAGATCATGGTCCGCGTGGTCGATGGCCGGGTCACGGTGCGGCCGCTGGCCGGCACGCGCCGCCGCGGCGCGACCGAAGAGGAAGACCGCCGGCTGGCCGAAGAACTGCTGGCCGATCCCAAGGAACGGGCCGAGCACGTGATGCTGGTCGATCTGGGCCGCAACGACGTCGGCCGCGTGGCCCGCTACGGCTCGGTCGAACTGACCGACGTGATGACCATCGAGCGCTACAGCCACGTGATGCACATCACGTCGCAACGTCAGCGGGCAACTGGCCGACGGGACGCGACGCCTTCGACGCCCTGCGGGCCTGCCTGCCGGCCGGCACCGTCTCGGGCGCCCCGAAGGTGCGGGCGATGGAGATCATCGACGAACTGGAGCCGCATCGCCGCGGCCCGTACGCCGGGGCCGTCGGCTACGTCGACTTCAACGGCAACATGGACACCTGCATCGCCCTGCGCACGATCGTCGTGCAAGGCAATCAGGCCTACGTCCAAGCCGGCGCCGGCATCGTCGCCGACAGCGTCCCGGCCAGCGAATATCAGGAAACGCTCAACAAAGCCCGCGGACTGCTGAAGGCGATCGAAATCACCGAGGCCAGGGGATTGGGGATTAGGGGCTAGGGATTGGCGAAGAAAACCGCGCGGACTCGGACTGCCTACCCCCAAACCCTCATCCCCAACCCCATCTTCGCCATGCACATCGATTCGATCGAATTGTTTCGCGTGCCTCTCCGGCCCGAGTCGTCGTCGGCGCATGCCGACAAGTTCGAATCGGTCTTCGTGGAATTTCGCAGTGGTGACGACGTAGGTTTCGGCGAGGTGACGCTCGCGCGCGGTCCCCACGATTGTGCCGAGTGGTCGGCCGGCGCGTTTTCTTGCCTGCGAGACTGGCTGGCCCCGGCGCTTGTCGGCCGCGAGATCAACTCCGGCGAAGCGCTGCAGCAGGCGCTGGCGCAGTTTCACGGCAACGCGCGAGCTAAGAGCGCCCTCGACGTCGCCTGGTGGTCGCTGGCAGCCGTCACGCAAAAAAAACCGCTCCACCAGTTGCTCGGCGGATCCCGCTCCGCGATTCCGCTCAGTTGCACCTTGGGCGTGATGGACTCGACCGAGCGGTTGTTCGCCGAGATCGGCGAGGCATTCAAGGCATACGAGTTGGTGACGCTCGAATTCCGCCCCGGCTGGGACCTGGAAATGCTGCGGGCTGTCCGACAAGCTTTTCCGTCCGAGCCGATCGCTATCGACTGCGACGCCTTATGCACGCTGGGACAACAAGAAATCTTTTATCGTCTCGAAGATTTCTTTCTCAAACATATCGAACAGCCGCTGGCAGCCGACGACCTGGTCGGCCACGCGATGTTGCAGTCGGCGATCCGCACGCCAATCTGTCTCGATCAAAGCGTCACGTCCTTGGCACGGGTTGAACAAGCCATTGATCTGGGTAGTTGCCAGATGGTTCGCATCGACCTCGCCCGCGTGGGCGGCCTCACGCCGGCGCTGGCCATTCGCGACGCCTGCCGGCTTGCCAAGATTCCCTGCGGGGTTGGCGGCGGTCCGCACAATGAGATCGCGACCTATGCAGCCGCGGCGCTGGCCGCGTCGTGCGAATTGCCGCTGCCGCACGAAACGTATTCGTGGCGCAAGGAACCGAGCCGCACGTCCAACGACACAACGCTGGTGGAGACCAGCGTGGCCGGAAAACTCGAAATCCGATTGCCCGACGACATTCCCGGCTGGGGTTCTCTGCTCGACACCGAAATGATGGCCCACGCCGTCGTCGAACAAGCCACGATCATCTAGGCTGCGCGGCGATTCGGCGCCGCCCCCATTGCCTAAATCGTCAATGCGCTCCAAAATGCGTCACTCCGCGGACGTTTTGTCCGTGGTTCCAACTGAAACCTTAGCCGAGACAAGCACGATGATCTACGTGGTGGCCACGATTGAACTGGTCGACGGCATGCGAGACGCATTTCTGGCGGAGCAGCGAAATCTTTTGCCGCTAGTGCGCGCCGAAGCCGGCTGTATCGAGTACGTGCCGACGGTCGACTTGCCGATGACCGATCCGCCCAAGTCGCCCCCCAGGGCCAACTGCATCATCATGCAGGAAAAATGGGAAACGCTGCCGAACCTGCAAGCCCATGCGGTGGCGCCGCACATGAAAGATTTTCGCACCAAGACCAAACACATGGTGGTGAGCACCAAGGTGGAAGTGTTCAAACCGTGTATCAACATCACCAACGAGGGACGCCATGAGCGCCATTGTCGATATTCAGGCCGGCAGATTCTCGATAGCCGCGGCAATCCGACCGTCGAGGTCGACGTCGACGCTGGCCGACGGTTCGTTCGGCCGGGCCGGCGTGCCCAGCGGCGCCAGCACCGGCGTGCACGAGGCCTGGGAGCTGCGCGACGGCGACAAGACCAAAGTCTATCTCGGCAAGGGCGTGTCGCAGGCGGTCGACAACGTCAACGAAAGTCTGGCCGACGAGCTGGTCGGCATGGACGCGCTCGATCAGGCCGCCGTCGACCGGCGGATGATCGAGCTGGACGGCACCGAAAACAAGAAGAACCTGGGCGCCAACGCCATCCTGGGCGTGTCGCTGGCCGTGGCCCACGCGGCGGCCGATCATTGCGGGCTGCCGCTGTTTCGCTACCTGGGCGGGCCGGGCGCCCGGCTGCTGCCGGCGCCGATGATGAACATCATCAACGGCGGCGCGCATGCCGACAACGCGGTCGACGTGCAGGAGTTCATGGTCATGCCGCTGGGCTTCGACACGTTTCAGCGACGCGCTGCGGTGCGGCGTCGAGATCTTTCATCAGCCTGAAGAAGGTGCTGCAAGGCAAGAAGCTCAACACGAACGTCGGCGACGAAGGCGGCTTCGCCCCCGACCTGAAGAGCAACGCCGAGGCGCTCGATCTGATTCTCGAAGCCATCGAGCAAGGCCGGCTACAAGCCGGGCGAGCAGGTCTGCATCGCGCTGGACGTGGCGGCCACCGAGTTCTACGACGCCAAGAAGAAGACCTACGCCATCGACGGCAAGCAAATCGACGCCGGCCGGCATGGTCGATTTGCTGGCCGGCTGGGTCGAGAAGTATCCGATCTGCTCGATCGAAGACGGCTGCAGCGAGGACGATTGGGAAGGCTGGAAGCTGCTCAGCCAAGCGGCTGGGCGACAAGGTGCAACTGGTCGGCGACGACCTGTTCGTCACCAACACCAAGCGGCTGCAGCGCGGCATCGACGAGGGACGTGGCCAACAGCATTCTGATCAAGGTCAACCAGATCGGCACGCTGACCGAAACGATCGAAGCCATCCAACTGGCCCAGCGCAACGGCTACACCAGCATTGCCAGCCACCGCAGCGGCGAGACCGAAGACTCGACGATCGCCGACCTGGCCGTGGCGCTGTCGACCGGCCAGATCAAGACCGGCTCCGCCTCGCGCACCGACCGCATGGCCAAGTACAACCAACTGCTGCGGATCGAAGAAGCCCTCGGCGAAACGGCCCAATACGGCGGCGGGATGTTCTTCGGTAAACGCAAATGAGCGCGGTTCAATTTGATAATACGATGAGCTAGCCGCATCCCCTTTCCGGTATCATCTTTCGCTTCACGTGAATGCATGCCCGATCCGTCGCCGCACCCCAGCAGCACGCCCACGATCACCGATTCGCCCTGGTTCTGGATGATGCTGTTTTGCGGCGGGGGGCTGGTCCTGCTGTTAATCTTGTCGCCCAAATATGCCAAGCGGCAGGGCCGGTTGGAGCTGCAATATCAGGCCCGGCAAGAAACCTTGCGACGTCACGTCGAGGGAGAAAGCGCCGCGCCCGCCCGGCCAGGAAGGCTCCGCTGCACCTCCTGCTTCGGGCGAACTGATCATTCCGCTGGCGCCGTTGCTCGTGCTGTTCGCCTCATTGTTTGTCGCTTCCGCGGCGCTGCTGTGGCGGGCCAGGCGATCGGCGGTTTCGACGGGCAATCATGGCCAGGCCGGCGGCAACGACGCGCACGGCACCCATCAGGGAGGCCCGGCGTGAGCGCGCTGCTGGAAAGCCCCTGGCCGAGTTTGATGCTGGGCCTGGCCCTTGAGGCGATTCTAATCATCGCGCTGGTGCGCACCGGCCGCGGCAAGATCTTGGCGGCCATGGCGGTGGTGGCCACGGCAACGATCGTCTTGCTGCTCGTCGAGCGTTTGGTCGTCACCGAGCGCGAAGAAGTCGAAGACGCGCTTGCCAGCGCCGCTCAGGCGCTAGTGTCCAACGACCTGGAAGCCCTATTGGCGATCTTCTCGCCCGATAGCCCACGCCGCGGCGAAGTGCAATCCGTGCTGAAGCGATTCGCGATTCGCGAGGCGCACATCGGCGGCGACTTGGAGATCCACTTCAACCGTCAGGCCGTGCCGCCGTCGGTCACCACCCAGTTCACCGGCCGCGCCGAGATTCGCGACAGTCGCGGCCAGATTCCCTACGAGCACGTGATCCGCAAATTCAAGGTCACGCTGCACCGCCAGGGCGACCGCTGGCTGATCTACAATTTCACCGACGCCGACGTCCACATCCCCGGCCCAGCGAAACGGTAGCTGCGAAAAGGATGAGGGCACAAGGATGAATACCCGCTGGGCGTATCCCGTCCCCTGCTCATCCTTCATCCTTCCGCCTTCATCCTTGGCCCTCACTGCGGCTTCGGCGACTTGACCATCAACTGCTCCGTCTTGACGTCGTACCAGTAGGAGCTTCCTTCGGGCAGCTCGGGCAGTTGGACGCCGGGGTCCTGGATAACCACTTTCATGTACTCTTCGTGGGTCTTTGGCCCCTTGTTGTCGTGTCCGGCTTTGTAAAGATCCATCGCTTTGCGCATCTGAATTTCGTCGATTCGGTCGCGCGTGCTGAAAAACGTCTCGATCGGCGTGGTGACGAATCCAGCTCCGCCGTAATCCTTCGCCTTGGCGCTGGCGCCCACTTCGGCCTTCTTCACGGTATCGCCATCGGCCGGCGCGGCGGCATCGGTCGTGGCCGGCGCAGCCGCGGGTGCCGGGGCTGTGGCGGCGGGCGCCGCGGCGGCTTGCGGAGCCGGCCCGGCGCTGGCGTCGGCCGCCTCCGCTGGAGGTGGCGGTGCCGGGGCGTCGACGGCTTTGGCCGTCGAGTCGGCCGGCGGCGCCGATTCGCATCCTAGACAGCCGGCCAATCCTAACAACAGAGCGACGCACAACAAATTCTTCATAGCTGCTCCCATCCGTTTCCGTTTGCCTGTTCGTGCCCCAAAGAACAATCCGTGGTCCCAAAGTCATTCGCGCGGGAGCATCTCAGTCGGACCGCGGAAGATCGAACTCCCACCTCTCCATTTCCGCCAATAATGACCGCTTGGTCAAGTCAAAATCAAGCGGCGTCAACGTGACGAAGCCTTTTTGAAGCGCCGAAATATCCGTTTCGTGTTCTCCCGCGTGCGCCACGGGATCCGAGAGAGCCCAAAAATAACTGCGGCCCCGCGGATCGATCCGCTTCTCATACTGTTCGCCGCGTGCGAGCCAGGCCCATCGGCACCACCCGCACCTGCGGCCGCTCGGCCGCCAGCGCCGCGATCGGGATGTTCAAGTTGTAAAGCTGCGGCGCTGGTCCTTTGCGCTCAAGGATCTGCTCGATCACCTGCCGGGCCAGCGCCGCCGCCCGGTCGAACGTCCGGCGTGTTCGTCGAACTCCAACGAAACGGCCACGCTGGTGATCCCGAAAAACGCCCCTTCGATCGCCGCGGCCACCGTGCCCGAGTAGAGCACGTTGATCCCCGCGTTCAGCCCGCCGTTGATGCCGCTGACGACCAGGTCGGGCAGGCGTGGGCAGAACTCGAAAATGCCGATCTTGACGCAATCGGCCGGGCTTCCCTCGACCGCCCAGCCGCGCCGCTTGCCGGCCTTCGAACAGTTCCTTGACCACCAGCGGGCTCAAGTACGTGATCGAGTGTCCCACGCCGCTCTGCTCGGTGGCCGGTGCCACCACGTACACGTCGCCCAGCGGCTGCAACTGCGCGCTCCATCGCCGCCAGCCCCGGAGCGTAAATCCCGTCGTCGTTCGTCAGCAGAATCAGCACGGTATCGCTTCGAAAGTCTCAAACGCAACAAACCAATCAACGCGGCTCGATTCTAGCAGAATCGCCCGTGAAAAACTCGGCGCCCCGGGCACCCCCGATCGAACGCTCCAACCCGCCCGATCCGCTGCTTCCTAGCCCCTAGCCCGCGTGCGGCCAACCCTTTATAATCCCCCGTTCAATACCCGTCACGGTTGACGGGTCTTTTCGTTTACTTGCGTCGGGCGTTTTTACCTCCCCCATGGCGGTGTGCACCTCGACGGGAAACATGGCCGTGAAGAGTCCATCTGCCGCTCTGGCGCCGGTTCGAACGGGTCTGGTCGCGGACGAAAAAGTCCTGGTCCTCGATTTCGGCGCGCAGTATGCCCAACTGATCGCCCGGCGCGTGCGCGAGCAGCATGTCTACTGCGAGATCGTGCGGCACGACATCACGGCCGAGCGGGTGCGCGAGATCGCGCCCACGGGGCATCATCCTTTCCGGCGGGCCGGCCAGCGTCTACGAAGCCGGCGCGCCGCAAGTGCGATCCGGAGATCTTCCACCTCGGCATTCCCGTGCTGGGCATCTGCTACGGGCATGCAGCTGGCGTGCGAGGCGCTGGGCGGCAAGGTCGACGGCGCGCCGGCCCGCGAGTTCGGCCGGGCGCAGCGTGCACGTCGACGCGCACGCCGAGCTTGTTCGCCGGCGTGCCCGACGACATCGAAGTCTGGATGAGCCACGGCGACCAGGTGTCGAGCGTCGTCGGACGATTTCGTGCCGCTGGCCGCACACCGACACCTGCCCGATCGCGGCGGTCAAGCATCGCAGCTGCCCGCTCTACGGCCTGCAATTTCATCCCGAAGTGACGCACACGCCGCTGGGCACGACGGATCCTGGCGCAATTTCCTCGACCGAACGTCTGCGGCTGCCCCGGCACCTGGCGGCTGGGCGATTTCGCCGAGCAGACCGATCGCAGCAGATTCGCGAGCGCGTCGGCGACGACCGCGTGATCTGCGGCCTCTCGGGCGGCGTCGATTCGTCGGTCGTGGCGGCGCTGCTCTACCGGGCCATCGGCCCGCAACTCTCCTGCATCCTGGTCGACAACGGCCTGCTGCGCAAGGACGAAGAGGCCGCGGTCATCGAGGAGTTCACGAACCATTTCAAGACCGATCTGCACGTCGTCAAGGCCGAGGACCGGTTTCTGCACGGCGCTGGCCGGCGTCACCGATCCGCAGGAAAAGCGGCGCCGCATCGGCCATGCCTTCATCGAGTGCTTCGGCGACGAAGCCGCCAAGATCAAGGGCGCCCAGCTTCCTGGCCCAGGGCACGCTCTATCCCGACGTGATCGAAAGCGGCGCCGCCGCCGACGGCCCGGCCGCCACGATCAAGCTGCATCACAACGTCGGCGGGCTGCCGGACGGACTTGAGCTTCGAGCTGATCGAGCCGCTGCGCGATCTGTTCAAGGACGAAGTCCGCCGGCTGGGCCTGCAACTGGGCCTGCCCGAAGACATCGTCTGGCGGCATCCGTTCCCCGGGCCGGGCCTGGCCGTGCGCTGCCTGGGCGAAGTCACCAAGCCGCGGCTCGACACGCTGCGCGAGGCCGACGCGATCGTGGTCGACGAGATCAAGGCGGCCGGGCTGTATCGCAAGACGGCGCAGGTCTTCGCCGTGCTGCTGCCGGTGCAAAGCGTGGGCGTGATGGGCGACGCGCGCACGTATCGAAGACGCGGTGGCCGTGCGGGCCGTCGACACCGAAGACTTCATGACGGCCGACTGGAGCCACCTGCCGTACGACCTGCTGGCCCGGATCTCGACGCGGATCATCAACGAAGTCAAAGGCGTCAACCGCGTCGTCTACGACATCAGCTCGAAGCCGCCGGCGACGATCGAGTGGGAGTGACCGTTCCCTCTCCCGCCGGGAGAGGGTTAGGGTGAGGGTGCCCTTGTTCACCCCGATCTGTCGAGATGAGCCCATGGGCAAGCAATACATCTATCAAATCGCCGATCTGACCAAAAAGTACGGCCAGCGCGAAGTGCTCAAAAACATCTGGCTCGCGTTTTATCCCGGCGCCAAGATCGGCGTGCTGGGCCGCAACGGCTCGGGCAAGAGCACGCTGCTGCGGATCATGGCCGGCATCGACCGCGAGTTCGAGGCGAGGCCGCGCTGGCCGACGGCTTCACGGTCGGCTATCTGCTCGCAGGAGCCGCAGCTCAATCCCGACAAGGACGTGTGCGGCAACGTCGAGGAAGCCGTCGAGCCGACCCGCGAGCATCCTGCGCCGCTTCGACGAGATCAACGCCCGGCTGGGCGAGGCACATGAGCCCCGAGGAAATGGAAAAGCTGCTCGCCGAGCAGGCCAAGGTGCAGGACCAGATCGAAGCCCACAACGCCTGGGAGCTCGATCGCCAGGTCGAAATCGCCATGGACGCCATGAACCTGCCGCCCGGCGATGCCGACGTGACGAAGCTCTCCGGCGGCGAGCGGCGCCGCGTGGCGCTGTGCAAGATTCTGCTCGAACAGCCCGACCTGCTGCTGCTCGACGAGCCGACCAACCATCTCGACGCCGAAAGCGTGGCCTGGCTCGAGCGGCACCTGGCCGAATATCCCGGCACCGTCGTCGCCGTCACGCACGATCGCTACTTTCTCGACAACGTGGCCGGCTGGATTCTGGAGCTCGACCGCGGCCGGGGCATTCCCTGGGAAGGCAACTACTCCTCGTGGCTGGAGCAAAAGAAGGACCGCCTGGCGCTGGAAGAAAAAGCCGCCTCGGCCCGGCAGAAGACGCTGGCCAGCGAGCTGGAATGGATTCGCATGGCCCCGCGGGCCCGGCAGGCCAAGAGCAAGGCCCGCATCAAGGCCTACGAGGAAATGTCGCGCGAGCAGTTCGCAGGATCGCGAGGCAGGAATTGGAAATTCAGATTCCGCCCGGCAAGCACCTGGGCGATTTGGTGGTCGAAGCCAAGAACGTCAGCAAGGGCTACGGCGACAAGCTGCTGATCGAGAACCTCAGCTTCCGCCTGCCGCCCGGGCGGCATCGTCGGCGTGATCGGCCCCAACGGCGCCGGCAAGACCACGCTGTTCCGCATGATCATCGGCCAGGAAAAGCCCGACGAGGGCGAATTGCGCATCGGCGACACCGTCGAGCTGGGCTACGTCGATCAGAATCGCGACGCGCTCGACGCCGAACAAAACCGTCTTCGAGGAAATCTCCGGCGGCCACGACACGCTCGAAATGGGCGGCCGCAAGATGAACGCCCGGGCCTACGTGGCCCGCTTCAATTTCACCGGCACCGATCAGCAGAAGAAAGTCGGCGACCTCTCGGGCGGCGAACGCAACCGCGTGCACCTGGCCAAGCTGCTGCGCCGCGGCTGCAACGTGCTGCTGCTCGACGAACCGACCAACGATCTGGACGTCGACACGCTGCGGGCCTTGGAAGAAGCGATCCTCAACTTCGCCGGCTGCGTCGTCGTGATCAGCCACGACCGCTGGTTCCTCGACCGCATGGCCACGCACATCCTGGCCTTCGAAGGCGACGGCTACGTCCACTGGTGCGAAGGCAATTTCGACACCTACGAAACCCAGCGCAAGGAACGCCTGGGCATCGAGGCCGACCAGCCGCATCGGATTCGGTATAAGAAGTTGCAGCACTAGAAGAGAAGGATGAAGTCGGAAGGATGAAGGATGAACGAGGCGGTTGAGTTGGACCATTTCTTCATCTGCGCGTCCGCCGGCGCGCCCCAGGCCGAGCGGCTGATCGAGTTGGGTCTGACCGAGGGAGCGTCCAACACGCATCCGGGGCAGGGGACTGCCTGTCGGCGGTTTTTTTTCGCCAACGGGTTTCTCGAGCTGGTGTGGGTGGCCGACGCCGCCGAGGCCCAGTCGCCGGCAACGCGCCGCACGCGGTTGTGGGAGCGGTGGAGCGGCCGGGCTCGGGGTGCTTCACCCTTCGGCGTCTGCGTGCGAGCCGCGGTAGGGCAGGGCGGGGCGGCGCCGTTTGCCACCTGGGAGTATCGGCCGGCGTATCTGCCCGAACCGCTGGTGATCCACATGGGGGCCAACAGCGAGACCGTCAGCGAGCCTCTGCTGTTCGCTTTCGGCCGTCCTGCCAATTCCGGCGGGCCATCGCGGCGGCAGCCGATCGAGCATGCCGCCGGCCTTCGCTCGATCAGCCGCTTGCGCATCAGCGGCACATGGAGCGAGCCCACTTCGCCCGAGCTTCGTGCCCTCGAACAAAGCTGCCCCACCGTGAGCCTCGCATCCGCCGGCGAGGACCTCATGGAAGTCGAGTTCGACAACGCTCAACAAGGCAAGTCGGCCGACTTTCGACCCCAACTGCCGCTCGTCTTTCGCTGGTAGATCCATGGCAGAGTGGCGTTGCTCGCTCGTGCTTTCCGTTTTCATCGTTCATCATTCCGCCTTTCCTTCCTGCGCCCCTTGACCGTGTCGCGCGTTGGACCCTATATCTTAAAGACTGGAAAGCACGCGTCGCGGCCACGTGGGTCGGCGGCGAAACTATTTGTACAACGTTTGAGGTGACTGCCGTGACGATTATTCGAGTGGGTGCCACGAAGAAGTATTCCGACGGTTGGCTGAGTGCGTTCGGCAAGGGCAAGAAGCAGTCCGAGCCGGCCGCGTCCACAAAAAAGACCGCCAAGAAGTCCGCCGCCAAGCCGGCCAAAGCTTCGGCCAAGAAGAAATCGGGCGGCAAGAAGGCCAAGAAGAAGTAGCGCGCGTTTTCCATCCGGCTCGCAGCCGAGGACCAGCCCGAACTCCTGATCCACGATCATGGACCTCAACGGCAAAGTCGCCATCGTGACCGGCTCGGGCGGCCTTGGCTCCGGCCGGGCCGAGGCGCGGCGCTTTGCCGCGCTCGGCGCCGCCGTCGTGGTGTGCGACGTCGACGAGCCCGGCGGACGCGAGACCGTGCGGCTGATCGAACAAGCCGGCGGGCGATCGGCTTTTATCCGTGCCGACCTCGGCGTTGAGTCCGACATTCGCGCGCTATTCGCGTTCGCCGAGACCACCTTCGGTGGGCTCGACGTGCTGGTCAACAATGCCTCGGCACCTTACGCGCTGCAAGGACCGCTCGTGGGCTGGTTCGACGCGTTGCAGGTCGATTTGATCGGGCCAATGCACGCCACGCTTTTGGCGATCGAGGCCATGCGGCGCCGCGGCGGCGGGACGATCGTCAACATCGGCTCGACCTCGGCCGTCGGGCATGGCCGCAAACATTCGAAGTCGCCCGGCTACGACGTGGCCAAGGCCGGAGTGATGCGTTTGACCACCACGCTCACCTGGCTGGCCGACGAAAAGATTCGCGTCAACTGCCTGGTGCCCGACTGGGTCTCCACGCCCGAAGTGCAAGGCTACGTCGACAGCCTTACGCCGCACGAGCGCCGCGAGCAGGGCGTGCCCGAAACGCTTACCACCCTCGACGAGATCGCCGACGCCGTGGTCGAGCTGGCCACCAACGCACAACTGGCCGGCCGCATAATGATCTGGTGGAACGGCCAGCCGCGCAAGTTGATTAGCCGCGAAGATCTGGGCTACGCGGCATTGGAATAGTTCAACTTCGCCAATTCGGCATGCCGCGGGTGCCACTGGCGTCTCGCCAGTGCGCGTCAGGACAGGCCCGGCCAGCGGGAATGCCACGCAGATCGCCGGTCACACGCGCGAAAGAAACTCGGCGGTCCGCGTGTCGACCTTGACGACGTCCCCTTCGGCCATGTATTCCGGCACGTGCACGACCAGGCCGGTTTCCAGAGTGGCGGGCTTAGTGCGACCTGTGGCCGAGTTGCCTTTCACGCCCGGGTCGCACTGGGTGACCTTCAATTCGACCACGGTCGGCAATTGCAGTCCGACGCACTCGTCGTTGTAGATCATGGCCTGCACGCCCTCGAGATTCTCGGTCAAGAATTGGGCCTCGTACGCGATGTCCGCCAGCGGCAGCGCGTACTGGTTGTAGTCCTGTTGATCGAGAAAGTGCATGTGCGTGGCGTCGGCGTACATGAACTTGATCGGCGCCGCTCGAAGTTGGCCTCGTCCAGCGACTCGCCGCCGCGCAGCACGATGTCGATCTTTTGCTTGGTGACGAGGTTGCGGGCCCGATATTTATAGATTGTCGCCGCGCCGCGCGCCGAAGGGCTGTTCACGCTGATCGTCTCGATGATGCACGGCGCGTCGCCGTAGTTGACGACCATGCCGTTCTTGATGTCCTTGGCAATCATATCCGCGTGTCCTCACGCCATCATAACAGCGTGCCCGACTGCGGGTCCACGCCCACGCCGCCGGTCAACTCCACCAACGCGTCGAGCACGATCAATAGCGCGCTGGGGTCGAGCATTTCGTCCAGCTCGTCCTCGGGCTCGTCGTCGGTCACTTGCTCGAAGTGCAGCAGGTCGAACCGCGCATCGCACTTGGGCAGCCGCGCCAGCTTGGCCCGCTCGTCGGCGTCGGCCACCGACGACTTCAACTCCTGGTGCAACGCCGTGGCCTGTTCGGTGACCTCCTCGCCCGACTCATAACTGATGTCGAGCGCCGCGTAGTCGTCGGGAGACATGACCGTGATCGATTCGAACGCGCCGTCTCTCGTCGGCGCGGGCGTTGGTCAGCTCAAAGCGGTCGCTCAGGTTGTGCAGGGCCCGCTCCACCTGCTTCAGCGTCGGCCGCTTGCCGACGTCGAACAGCACGAAGTACGTCTCGCGCCATTTGAATTCATCCCGTTCGAAAGTCGACATAGCCGGCTGACTCGCGCCTGCCAGAAGTTTTTACGACTCCCACTCTTCCTCGGGCGGGCCCAGGCCGCCCTGCCAGCTCTCCAGGGCCTGCAGCATGTCGTCGCGCTCCTGCTGCTTGGCCCACACGACTTTCGCCCTGTTCCAGCCGGACTTCGTATTGGCCTTCCCGTTCGCAGTCGTCGGCCCCGCAAAAGTGCGGCGTCGAGGCAATCCACATCACGCGGTACAAGCGGTATGTGCTTGTCGTCCACTACGCAGAAAATCGACATCGTTCAATACCCCGTCATGACAACTTATGGGTGTGAGCCCCCGCCGGCCGATCTCCGCTGGGGACTGTCCCGATTTTGCGCAGTCTTCGGAGCAAAATGGGACTGTCCCCCTCTCCTCGGCGGCGCCAGTGAATTCAATTATACTTGTCCCAGTTCCATCGATCTGCGAGTCGCGGCTTCGACGGCGGCCATCAGCGTACCACGCAGCCCGCCCGATTCCAGGGCCTGCAGGCCGGCGATCGTGGTGCCGCCGGGGCTGGCCACGCGATCTTTTAATACGCCGGGATGGTCGCCGGTTTCCAATACCATTTGCGCCGCGCCGCGCACCGTCTGCGCGGCCAGCGCCGTGGCCACGTCGCGCGGCAGGCCCATCCGCACGCCGGCATCGCTCAAGGCTTCGATCATCACGTACACGAACGCCGGCCCCGAGCCCGACAGGCCGGTGACCGCGTCCAGCAGCTTTTCATCGACCGCAAACGCCAGCCCCACCGCGCCCAAAAGCTGGGCCACCAACTGGCCGTCGGCCGCCGTGGCGCGCGGACCCAAGCAGTAGCCGCTGGCGCTTTGTCCGATCAGGCAGGGCGTGTTGGGCATCACGCGCACCAGCCGCGCGCCGGCCAGCGACGCGGCCAGCGTGCCGAGCTTGACGCCGGCCGCGATCGAGATCACCAGCTTGCCGTCGGTCGCCTTGGCCAAGGGCCCCACCGCCGCGCCAATCTGCTGCGGCTTGGTGGCCAGAAACAGCACGTCGGCCGCGGCCGCCACGCTAGCATTGTCGGCGGCCGTCCGCGAGCCGGCCACCGCCAGGGCAAATGCCTCGAGTGCCTCGGGCACCGGATCGGCGGCCACGACCTGCCCCGGAGCGATCAGCCCGGCTTTGACGAACCCACTAGCAAGCGCGCGCGCCATTTGCCCGGCGCCGATGAAACCGATGGTCTCGTTGAGCATGCTAAAAGCCGAGAATAGACAGTGACTTGCAACGATTGGGGGCTGAAGCGCGTGCCGGGTGCCCGCCTCACTAATCTAAGACTGCCTCGCGACTCCTGCAAGGAACCCAGCCGCACAAAATCCCGCTTTTCGCCCGTTTTCTCGCCAGTGCCAGTTAAGAAATAGGTGCCGCTGCTGGCTTGCCCAGCAGTGCCTTACCATTCATCGGACCAACACTGCTGGACAAGCCAGCAGTGGCATCCCAATGAAGCCAAACCTCTCTAGACAGCGGACCGCGATTTTGCGATTCTTCGCGCCCCAAATCCAAGGCGCCACCGGCAGTCATGCCCTACGTGCAAGTCGTGGCGTCGCGTCCGAGGAGCTGCTCGCGTGAGAATCGCAATTGGTTTGCTGCTGATCGTTTCGGTGTCGTCGGTCCACTCGCTGCAAGCGCGCGCCGAGAGCAACGCGCCGGCACGGTCCAACTGGCTGCCCTTCGCCAGCAGCGCGCAAAAACCGCTAAAACCACCAAGGTTTCGCGCAGCAGCACGTCGAAGACGCCGACTGCGGTCACGAAGATGACCGACGGCACGAAAAAACTCGTCACCAACACTAAAAACATGCTGACCACCAAGAAAAAGGCCTCGCCGCGAAAAAGCGTGACGGCGCCCGGCTACTCGATCAACAAGCCCAAGAAAGAAGAGCCCGGTTTCTTCCAGAAGTTGATGTCGCCCGAGCCGCCGCCACCCCCCAAGACGGTCAAGGAATGGATGTCGCTCAAGCAGATCCATCCCTGACGCCCCGTTGCCGACGTCTCCACCCGGCTCGTCATGACGCACCGGGCCATTTCGACTCGCATCGCCACAGCTGAAAATCGACTCGCATGCGCTTCCTCCGCGGCTCCGCTGGGCTCGACCGTTCGACCGTGTTCCACGGTTGGACATGGTCCCTTGCCGTGGCCGTGGCATGCCTGACGGCCGTGGGGTGCGCCTCGCCCAGCCGCCCGGGTTGGGCGAACTTCAAAAGTGACAAGGCCACCGACATCGTCGCGTCCGACGACTCGTTCCCAGCTGCCTCCGAAGTCGGTTTGGCCATGACCGGCCAACCCGCAAAGACCCGCTAAAGCGCAGCTGGGCTGCACTGGCCGCCCAATTCGGTGGTGGTTTGCGGTGCCGCACTACTACAATGGGCCACGTTGCGCCGAACCCTCATGGCCGGGTGGATGGCGGCGCGCGAACCGAGAGGAACGAGCATCATGAGGCTATCCAAGCGAGTCGGCGCGTTGGCGGTTGTGACGTGCCTGGCCGCCGGCATCGGTCTCGACGGTCGCTCGATTCGAGCCGCCGGCCCCGCCACCGCGATCTTCGTCATGAAAACCAACGGCAGCCAGGTGCGCAAGGTCGCCCAGGCGCCCGGATTCGAGCGACACTCCGCGCCGCAGTGGTCGCACGACGGCAAGCGGCTGGCCTTTGACGCCAAGGGCGGCGCAAATGGTGGGTGGAAGATTTTTGTGGTCAACGTCGACGGCAGCGGGCTAAAAGAGATGGGAGAGCAGGGGATGCCGCATTGGTCGCCCGATGACAAGCAGTTGACCTTCCACAACGACAACAGCGCGTCGACGCGGCGCGGCATTTGGGTGAAAAACCTCGACGGCAAGGGGGCCAATTGGGTTCGCGGCGGCACCAGCCCGCGCTGGTCGCCCGACGGCAGCCGCATGGTCTATCGCAACCATCGCTTCGCTCTCTCCGTGGCCGACCTGGTCGATGGCTCCGAACGCACGCTGATGGAGGGATCGTATGAGATTCTGCCGGGGTTCGACTGGTCGCCCGACGGCAAGCGGCTGGCAATCGTGCAGATTCGCGACGGCCAGCGCGAGTTGTTCCTGGTCGAGAACGATGGCGGTATGACGATGCGTCTGACGCGGCAGTTTATGGGCGGTTACATGTCGTGGTCCCCCGACGGCAAACAACTTGCCTTCAGCCTGATGCACTTGATCCACGTGATGACCGTCGATGGCGACGCGGGTCCCCAGTTGATCCCGGGCCAGGCGGGCATCAACGAAGACCCGGCCTGGTCCCCCGACGGTCAGTGGATCGCCTTTGCCAGCAATCGCCCCGATGCCTAGAACTAGCCGATCGCTGCCACGCGCAGTCTAAACGAGATCGATGAATAACTCAGGAGGCGCGTCGATGCGTCCGAATTCCACGCGAAGGCGCACCTCGATGCTGGTAACGATCGCGATGACAGTCGCGTCATGCATCGCCTGCCTGCAGCCGTTGCCTGCGGCCGAAATTCCCATCGCGGTGTTCATCATGAAAGTCGATGGCAGCGAGGTGCGCCGAGTGGGCGAGGTGCGCGGCTTCACGCGCCACGGTGCCCCGCGCTGGTCGCACGACGGCAAGCGACTGGCCTTTGACGCGCGCGAGTCGGAGGCCCCGGACGCCGCCTTCAAGTTCTTTGTCGTCAACGTCGACGGCACGGGCTTGAAAGAGATGGGCGAGAGCGGCATGCCCGATTGGTCGCCCGACGACAAGCAGATCGCGTACTTTTGCCGCAGCAAAAATCTGAAATGGGGCACCTGGGTGCAAAACGCGGATGGCAAGGGGCGCAACTGGTTGAGCCCCGGTTTTGCTCCGCGCTGGAGTCCCGACGGCGGCCAACTGGCTTTCGTTCACGACGGCGATCTGATGACGATCGACCTGGTCGAGGACACGCAGCGGCGGCTCGTCGACGAGCATTTTGAAGAAATCGCCGGCGGCTTCGATTGGTCTCCCGACGGCAAGCGGGTAGCCTTCGTGGGAAAGCGCGCCGGCAAGCGCGAACTGTACATCGCCAACACCCAGGGCACCGATAAAGGCGCCAAAGCGCGGCTGGCGGGCGCCATCGACGGATGCGTCGCCTGGTCCCCCGACGGCAAGCGGTTGGCAATCAGCTGGAATGGGCTGATCCATATTCTCGATCCGGACAACACGCAGGCGCCCGAGCCCATTGCCGCTCAAGAGTCGCAAAATCTGATGCCGGTCTGGTCCCCCGACGGCAAGTGGATCGCCTTCTCGAGCAACCGCAAGACGCCCACACTGGCTCCGGCCGTGGCGGCGGTGCGCCGCGCTATCACGCTCGAAGAGTTGCAACGACATCCGCGGGGTTCCATCGTCTACTCGTTGGCCTTCGCGCCCGACGGACGCCGAGCCGTGCTGGGGGGCGATCCGCAGCGGCGCGGATTGCAAATTTGGGACATTGCCGGCGGCGACGTGAAAACGCATCCGTTTTCGGCCGTGTTTCTGGCGCTGTCGCCCGACGGCAAAACGGTGGCCGCTGCCGGCGTCGGGCCAAAGATCCAACTGATCGACGTCGAAACGGGCGAGTTGGTCCGCGACATCCACGTCGGCGACCTGACCGGCTCGCTGCAGTTTTCGCCCGACGGCACGCGGCTGATCAACGCTTCGTTGAACAAGACGGCCACGGTGTGGGACGTCAAAACCTCGAAAGAACTGTGCGTTTTTCGCAAGCACGATCAATGGGTCAACCACGTCGCCTTCATGCCCGACGGCAAGGAGGCGGTATCGGTGGCCCACGACAAGACGCTGCGTGTGTGGGACGCGAAGACGGCCCAGCAGCGACTGGAGATTCCGCACCCGGAGATCATCTGGGGATTAGCCATCACGCCCGACGCTCGGCGAATCGTCACCGGAACCGGCGGAGCCTTGAGCAAGAATCCTGCGCAATTGCGGCTGGAGCCCAGCGACGACAATGTGATTCGCGTGTGGGACTCGGCCAACGGCAAGCTGATCCGCGAGATGAAGGGGCACACCCACGCGGTGTTTTCGCTCGACGTCTCGGCAGACGGGCGACTGCTCGTCTCGGGCGGCTGGGACAACTTCGTGCGGCTGTGGGACATGGAAACCGGCGAGGAGCTAGCCAGCGTCGAAGGCGAAGGCTCGGCGATGTGCGTGGCCTTTTCGCCCGACGCGACACAACTGCTCGTCGGCGGCGGCGCGTTGCGCGCGCCCAACGCGGTCACGCGGCAGTTTCCCAACGAACAAATCAGGCTTTACCGGATCGTTGAAGTGACGAGGGGCAAGGCACCGTAAGATCGCCCGTACCGGAACCAGCAAGGAGTGCCACCGATGACGATGCAACCTCGCGCGATTCGCCGTCTGGCGATCGCGATTATTCTGGTCTCGTGCGTCGGTTGCGACCAGGCCACCAAGCAGCTTGCGGTGTCGCAACTCAAGGGTCAGCCTGCCCGCGTCTATTGCGGCAATTTGCTGCGACTGGAATATGCCGAAAACCCCGGCGCGTTCTTGGGGCTGGGCGGGCAATTGCCCCGCTGGGTCCGTTGGGCCACGCTGATTGTCGCCGACGGCCTGATCGCGGCGGTTCTCGGTGGAGCGCTGCTGCTGACGCCCGGAATGCCGCTGCCGCGCATGCTGGCTTGCTCGTTGCTACTGGCTGGGGCGGTGGGCAACCTGATCGATCGGCTGCGGACGGACGGGCTGGTGATCGACTTTTTGAATCTGGGCCTGGGGCCGCTGCGGACCGGTATCTTCAATGTGGCCGACATGGCGCTCATGCTGGGTGCGGGCCTGCTGATCGTCGACATGTTCGCGCGCCCCAAGCCCGACGCCCCCGTCGTGGGCTAGCATCGCGGGTCACTGAGCCGAAAACAGCTCAAAAGTCCACCCCTTGCGCCCCCGCACGCCGAGCAAGGGCCCAAGGTTGGCCCCGATCAACACGCTTGGTCACCGCTGGGGCGCCAGGCGGGGGGGAGTGAAATTCGCGGCCGAAACCGCTATGATGTTACGCTATTCGGGTGGGAAGCGCGAGCGGGGCTTCGGGTGAAGTCGCGGCTCGGCTGCCCCTTGGGGGATGCAGAATTGCCGGAATCGCGCTGCTTGGCTACCTGGGCGTTGGCGGTCTTGGGCTGGGCCAGCCTGGCTGCCGCCGCGCCGCCTGCCGATGACGTCCCGATCTTGCAGCAGGCGCACGCCTGGGGGCGGTTCGGCAAAGGCTCCTGGCGGCAAGTGCGAATCGTGACCGAGAATTTCGGCGAGGACGGCAAGCTCGCCAATTCCAGCACCACCGACAACAAAACCACGCTGATCGACGCGACGCCCGATCGGGTCACTTTGAAAGTGGAAGTGACGGTGGAAATCGCCGGCCAAAGAATCCCGTCCCCGCCGCAAATCATCAAGCAAGGCTACGCCGGCGAAAGCGCCGGCCAGACCGTCTCGATCAAGCCGCTGCGGCCGGAGCTGCTGCTGGTTGACGGCCGGCGGGTCCGCTGCGAAACCCAACAGATCGAAATCACCAGCGGCGTCGACAAGGAAGTCACTCTGATCAGCTATGCGCCGCGCATGACGCCTCCCATCTTGAAGCGTAAAACGACCATGAGCGACGCGGCCAGCGGCATGACGACGCAAGAAATCGTGACCGAGGCGTATGCCTTGGACAAGCGGATCAAGGTGCTCGACGAACCGACGGAAAGAAGCGCCTACCGCGTGCGCCAGGTGTTGAAGTCCGATCGCGGCAGCACCACGACCTGGAGCGTCCACGTCTACGAAATACCGGGGGAAGTCGTGACCCACTCGTCGAACAAGCTCGACCCGCAGGGGAAATTGGTGCGCCGCAGCACGTTGGAGCTGGTCGGCTACGGCGTGGAAGAGGACGATGCACCCGATCCGGCGCACGGGCGAAAGCGGCGCCACAAACGCAGCCGCTAGCTCTTCGTGCCGAAATGGCCTTGACGGTGCCACTTGGCATCGTGCCGGTGCTGCGTGCCCGTGCGATCGCGAAACTCCAGTGGCACTACGGGGGAAAAAACGTTTGGGGTCGCGCGTGGCGCTGCACGCATCGGGCGCCGCCGACCAAGCTTGTACACTTCGCCGTCTAATCTATAATAAAGGTCCCCGTTTCCGGGGGATCTTCGGATCTTTTTGTCCACGAGTCCCGTCCTCATGTCCGGTACGTTCAACGGCTATCACGTTTGGCTGGGCATACCGCCGAACGAGCAGCCTCCGAATCACTACCGCCTGCTGGGAATCGCCGTTTTCGAGGTCGATCTGGACGTGATCGACCACGCCGCCGATCGACAGATGGCGCACGTGCGCACGTTTCAATCGGGCCGGCACGGCGCGCTGTCGCAGCAGTTGCTCAACGAGCTGGCCGCCGCCCGCTTGTGCCTGCTCAGTCCGGACAAGAAGACCGCCTACGACGAACAACTGCGCGCCAAACTGGGCGGCGGCGCCAAAGTCGCGTCGGTTCCCGTCGGCAAGCCGTTGCCCATGGCCCAGCCCGTGGCCAAGGCCCAACCGGTGGCCAAGGTGGTCCCGCGTGCCAAACCCGTCGCTGGGCCAAGGGCCAGCGCGGTGGGCAACGACATAGCCGACGAGATTGGGCTCGACCTCGAACCCAAAATGGACGAGTTGCCCGCCATGTCGTCGACCTTTCAGATCCGCCACAAGCGACGGTCGCGTGGCCACCATAATTCCAGTTGGCAAAGCTCGGCCGCGCTGGGGGTCATGGCGGGCGTCGCGGTCATCAGCTGCTTTCTGCTGTATTACTTCTTGAAGGACCTCGATTGGAAGCAGGTCCTGCAGGGGTTGCCCGATGCCGGCGTCGCGGCGCCGGCCGAACCCACCACGACGGCGCCGCCGGATGCGCCCACTCCGGCTCCCTCCGCCCAGCGGCCCTAGCGCACCAGCCATATCATTCGCGCGAGCCGGCCCATCGCCCGCCCATCCTCCTTGCGAAACAGGCGTGCGCCGACGCACTTGCGCCTCCGATTCGCATGCCCATCGCGGGCCGGCGCGTTGCCAAGAATGCCCACGGCCTGCATAATCCGGGATTCAGCCATTCCTGCGTGGAGTCGCCGACCTATGCAAAACAAGATTGCGTCCCTGGGCATCACCTTCGACGACGTGCTGCTCGAGCCGCGCTACAGCAGCGTCGTGCCGGCCGAGGTCGACGTCAGCACGCGGCTCACGCGGCGGATCGGGCTCAACATCCCGCTTGCTCAGCTCGCCGATGGACACCGTCACCGAAAGCGAGATGGCGATCGCCCTGGCCCAGGAAGGCGGCCTGGGCGTGATTCACAAGAACATGTCGATCGAGCGGCAGACCGAAGAGGTCGACAAGGTCAAGCGCAGCGCCAACGGCATCATCATCGACCCGGTGACGCTGCCGCCCGATGCTACCGTCGGCCGAGCCCGCGAGGTCATGGATCAGCACAACGTCTCCGGCGTGCCGATCACGACTGCCGGACGCCAGCTGGTGGGCATCATCACCCGCCGCGACCTGCGGTTTCTCGAGAATACCGACAGCTCAAATCGCCGAGGTCATGACCCGCGAGAACCTGGTGACGGCACGGGGACTGTAACGCTTGAGGAAGCTGAGAAGATTTTGATGGCAAAAAAGGTCGAGAAACTTTTGCTGGTTGACGAAAATTACAGACTGACCGGACTGATTACGATCAAAGACATCGACATGATGAAGCGCTTCCCGCAAGCCTGCAAAGATGGGCAAGGGCAGGCTGCGGGTCGGAGCGGCCTCGGCGTCCACGACTACGAGCGGGCCGAAAGCCTGATCGCAAAGGACGTCGATGTGCTGGTCGTCGACAGTGCCCACGGCCATTCGGCCAACGTGATCGAGACGGTCAAGAGCCTGAAGAAACGGTGGGACATCGACGTGGTCGCCGGCAACGTGGCCACCGCCGAAGGCTGTCGCGACCTGATCGCCGCGGGGGCCGACGCGGTGAAAGTTGGCATCGGGCCGGGATCGATCTGCACGACGCGGGTCATCTCCGGCGTCGGCGTGCCGCAGATTACGGCGATTTACGAAGCGGCCCAAGCGGCCGCGGAACAGCGGACGTGCCGATCATCGCCGACGGAGGCATTCGCTACTCGGGAGACATCACCAAGGCGCTCGCCGCCGGGGCCCACGCGGTGATGATCGGCGGACTGTTCGCCGGACTGACGGAAAGTCCCGGGCGAACGCATTCTGTACCAGGGCCGAACGTTCAAGGTCTATCGCGGCATGGGTTCGCTCGGTGCGATGGTGCAAGGGTCGAGCGAACGATATCGCCAGCGCGGCGCCGAACGCAGGCCCGACAAGCTGGTGCCCGAAGGAGTCGAAGGCCGCGTCCCCTTCAAAGGACCGTTGAGCAGTTTTGTCTATCAGCTCGTCGGCGGACTGCAGAGCCGGCATGGGCTATTGCGGAACGCAAACGATCGAAGAGTTGCGCACGGAAGCACGATTCATCCAGATCTCCGCGGCGAGTGTGCGGGAGAGTCATCCTCATGACATCGCCATTACGCAGGAAGCGTCGAATTACAGCACGGAGTACACCTCCGGCGACAATTACTGAACGGGGCCCGGCGGCCACGCGCGCATCGAGCCGCAGCCGCATGCAGCGCCCTGGCTTTGCTCCTGGCCGCCGGCCTGAGCCTGTCCACCGCGGCAGCCGGCGAAACGCCGCGCCCAGGACCGACCAACACCCGGTTGAAGTGGCAAGTCCGGCGGACCGCCGCCGAGCGTGCCGCGTCGGCCGAGATCGCCGCCTCGGAACCTGCCGCCGGCGAGCGCGCCATTTTCAATCCGAAAGCCGCGGACGCTGCGGCCAAGGACGCCGAACCCCTGGTGGTCGAGCCCCCGGCCCTGGCGCCGCCCGCCCGACGCTTCGTCCCGAAAACGTCGCGGTCGAGAGTCCGCGATTCGGTGATGCAGGTCAGCACGGACAAATCGGACCCTGCGACCGAAAAGTCGGACTCGTTAAACGACCCGTTCGAGTCGTCGAGAAAGTCCGAGCCCTTGAAAGATCCGTTCGAGGACGAGGCGCCGCTCAAGGATGCCCCGAGCGAGCTGCCCGCTGACGATTCGCCGCCGTTGCGGTCGACCACCGATCCATTTCCTGAGGAAAGGGTTCCTGCGCCGCTGGAAGACGCGGGCGAGATGCAGCCCGATGCGGAAGGCGGGGTGGCTCCGCCGCCGTTTGGCGTGTCGTGCGCCGAGCAAAAGGGGGAGTGCGCCAAAGCCATCGCGCAACTGCAACGCAAGGACATCACGAAAATCGTGGTCGGCCTGGTTCTCGAGGGAGAAGGGGGCCAGCCGGCCGTTGAAGGCAAGGATTTTCCCTGCGAGTGCGCTCTCGGAGTGAATGCCAAGTTCGAGCCCCGCTGCTGGTCGCAGACCAACTTCAGTTGGAAGGCCACTGGCACCTGCCACAAGCCGCTCTATTTCGAGGACGTCCAGCTCGAACGCTATGGCCACTCGTGGAACCCGGTCGTGCAGCCCTTCATGTCGGCCGGGCACTTCTTCGTGTCGGTGCCGCTGTTGCCATATAAGATGGGCCTCACTCCGCCCAACGAATGCATGTATACGCTCGGCTACTACCGGCCGGGCAATTGCGCTCCCTACATGATCGATCCGATTCCATTCAGCTACCGGGCCGCGGCCTATCAGGCGCTGGGTGTCACGGGCTTCGCCTTCTGGTTCTGGCCTCCGGCAACCGGAACGGTCGCGCCGTTCGTGCTGCAGTGAGCGATTTTGATGCGGACGGCACCTGCCAACACAAAACCGCCAGCGCCACAAGTGGCCTGGCGGTTTTTTAATTGACGCATCCGGACGTGCTTGCCTGAGTCGGCGACCGGCGCACTCAAGGCATCTCGGCCCGGTCTAGGGACTGCCCGTCAGGACCGTGTTGCCCCTGCCGGCGTTGCGCCGCACGGTGTTGCCATAGAAATGGCCTGCTCGTGATGGCCGCTCCAGGATCGGGGTGGCCCGAATGTCCTTGCGACTCATCGTGGTTTTGGCCGACGCCGTCGAAAATGCGATAAATGGGACGCCCACCAACAGCGCAAAAACAAGGTAACGAGCAATCATGGTTTGCACCTCACAAGGGGACTCAACGGATCACCACAGGGCAGCCCGGCCGAACGCGGCGATTCTTTCCGGCCCACTGCCGCATGAAGAAAGATCGGCGGCCAGCCGATGGACGTTTGGCGAAATTGCCCCGCTTCGACCTCAAACGCGCGAATCGTCTGCCCAACTTAACGGAAATCGGCGGACTGCCGAATTCTCCGCTCGATGCGCGTCGTCGGGTGGCTGAGCTTTATGCCGCCCTTGGATAGCCGACGAGTTGGGCGGTCCGACGCGATACGCCGCTGGCGTAAAGTTTGCCGCGCTGCCACTCGAGATCGCGCGCGTCTACAATGACCGCTGTTCGATGCGACCCCAGGTGCGCCCCATGACCGTCGCCACGATCTCGCGCGATCAATCCCGCCAACTCGATCGGCGTGCCGTCGAGGAGTATGGCATGCCGGGCCTGGTGTTGATGGAGAATGCCGGCCGGGGCGTCGCCGATCGGCTCTGTCAGCTGGGCATCGCCGGCCCGGTCGCCATCTGCTGCGGCGCGGGCAACAACGGTGGCGACGGCTTCGTCGTGGCCCGGCATTTGGACCTGCGCGGGCATCGCGTGTCGGTATTGCTGTTTGCCGACCCGGCCCGGCTGACGGCTGACGCGGCCGTCAATTACCGCATCATCGAGACCGGCGGCCTGCCGATTCGGCGCGTCGAGCCCGCAAATCTCGACAAGGAGTTGGCCGGTGCGGCGTGGATCGTCGACGCGCTGTTGGGCACAGGCGCTCGCGGCGAGCCTCGGCACCCCTTCGACGAGGTGATCGATCGGATCAACTTGCAGAAAATCCCCGTGCTGGCCGTCGACTTGCCCAGCGGTTTGGATTGTGACACGGGGGAAGCCGGTAGGCACACGATCATCGCCGCGCACACGTGCACGTTTGTGGCGATCAAACCCGGCTTTCTGCGGCCCGGCGCCGAGCGCTACACCGGCGTGGTCCACGTGGCCGATATCGGCGCGCCGCGCAAGCTCGTCGACGAGATTCTGGCGGCGAAAGCGACCCCGCCCACCGGCGCCTCGTAAAATCATCTCGGGTGCCACTGGCGTCTCGCCAGTGTCGATCCAACGCGGAATTCCACGAGCACTGGCAAGATGCCATTGGCACCCCGGATGTCTCGCCAGTGGCCTATTCGGCCGGCGGCGGCTCGTACTCGAAATCTTTCCACTTCATCGGCCGTCGGAAGGGCTCGATGCGCAGCGTGACTTCGCCGTTCTGAAAGATCCGCACCGTGCCGTTCGATTCGCTCACCGCCACGGCCACGGCGTTAGTCTTGCGGCTGATCGCCGCCGCGGCCCAGTGTCGAGCCCCCAGGCCCTTGGGCAACGCGATGTTGTCGGCCGGCGCGTCGATGTAGCGGGCGGAAGCTTCCACGATGCCTTCGGCCGAAACCACGATCGCGCCGTCCAGTTGTGCAATCTCCTTGATGCCCTCGCGAACCCGCGGGTCGTCGAGATTGCGCTCCTTGCGGCTGTACCCCTTCACCGGATCGAAGCCCACCGGGTGGCTGCTGGAAAGGACCTTGCGGGAATCGCCAACGACGAACAAGGTTCCCACGGGCTTGCCTTCGCGACCCTCGCGGCCGATTTCGACGGCCATGTCGACGACCGTTTTCAGCGTATCCAGCGGCACACGTGTTTCGAGCTGGCGCAAGTCGCGCGCCGTCAGCTGGCCCAGGTGCTCGCCCAGGTGAACCAGGCTGATCGAGTCGATCGAGCCCGCCTCGAACGCGCTGTACAGGGCGACCACTTGCGCCTCGGCCGGCAACAGGTCGTCGGCCACGCATTCCAGAAGCGCTTGCGTCAGTTTCTCGTGGACGGGCGCCTCGGGCATCTTGAGCAGCACCGTCGGCAGGCCCGAGTCGGCCGCGCCGTCGACCTGCGCAGCAAAGTCGGCGGCGATCAGCAGCTTTTCCTCGCCGGCGCGCGTCTTCAATCGGTCCCAGTCGGTGGGCACCTCGAGCAAGAGAAGCAGCGCGTCGGCGTCGACGGCCCGCGAGAGGCTGGCCGCGGCGTCGAAGATGGTCTCAAACCCGTCGATAGATCGATGCGTTTTCACGCGGCAAACCGTTCTTTTGCCCCCCGCCGCCAGGCCGCGGCAAGAACGCCCATGCCAGCGGTCAGCGATGTGCACCGCAATCGTAAGGGTATTGCCCGGCCAGGGCAACGCCAAGAATTCGCCCCACGGCCAAACGCTCGTGGGCAAGACGACCGCTGCGCATTCGCCAGGCGATCACGGGATGCAGGTCAACGGATTCAGAGCAGTGTTGATCGGCAGCCTCAATGGGCGGGGCCTATTCGGCCTTGTCGCCGACGAGCCGGGCTTCGAGTGTCACCGCGGCATCCTCCTGTTGGCGATCGTCCGGCGGGTTGCTCACGATGTTCGCCGGCTGCTCGACTGCCGAGTCCTTGAACATCCGGTTGTTATAGATCGCCAAGGCGTGCAAGCCATGGCCGAGCGGTCCAATTTCCCACGTATGCTTGTCGTTATTCAGCAGAATCGTGGACACAAAGTCGACCGCCTTGATCATCCGCGGATCGCGAAGTTCGTCCTCCGACAGCGAATAGCCAATCCACTCCAGGATGTGACCGCTGGTCTTCAAGCGGCGATCGATGTCGGGGTTGTTTCCGCGACGCGTGAACCACTCGGTGCTGAAGCTGCCGTCGGGGTTCTGCAGGCTGAAGGTATAGCGGTGATAGTCTTGCACGAATTTCTGAGCTCGCTGGAACTCGCCGATGATCGGCTGGCCCCGTTGCGTGCGTTTGTTGACCGAATAGCTGAGCCCCATCAGCCGATGGGTGCCGCCGCAGGCCGCGCCGCGGACGGGCTGTTTCAGCTCCTCATGCACGAGCCGTTGGATCGACCACGTCTGGCCGTCGCGGCTCTTCCAGGTCTCGTCCGAGTCGCCGTAGTGCATCAATGCGATGAGTTTGAAGGTCAACTCCTCACCGGCGGTGCAGTTGGCCTTTTCGTGCTCGACCAGATCCGCCAGCGTGAAGTTCTTGCCGCTGACGAGCATCGGGAAATCGATTTTCACGTGCGACTGGGCCAGGATCGCCAGGAACTGTCCAAAGTGGCCCTGCACGCCCGGTCCGCGGCGGGCCTCGATCTTGCCGCCGTTAACCAGCAGTATTTGATCGCCACGGCAGGGGCGGTTGTAGCACATCCAACCCACCGCGTTGACCTTTTCGCCGCTCGGGCCCCCTTTGAAAAGTTGCGTGTCGCAGCCGTAGGCAATGATCGCGTGCATGACTTCCCACGGCGAATTATCGCGCGTGTTCTGATGCCGCGGGTAGTACATCGCCAGGACTTGCCGCACCTTGTTTCGAAGCGCCACCAGCTCGGGACTGAGCTGAGCCGACGGGGCCTCGGGTGTCGGCGTCGGGCTGACATCGTCCGGCTCGTCATTCCACGAATCCGTCGCGAAGCCGACGGGCGTCAGCCGGCAACCCCGTGCGCTGCTGGCCACCAGTTCGTCGATCGTCGTGCCCACCAGGTCTTGATCCTGGTCGTCCGAAACGGCCTCCTGCGGCAGCGAAGTCGTCTGCTGCACGCCCGCGGGCGACGCCACCTGGCACCCCTGCTCGGCGGCCTTTTCGAGGGTTCGGGCATGGCGCTTTGCAAATCTCGCCGTGGCCGCGTCCGGGGGGACCGGCCGGCAGACAGCCAACGCCAACAACGCAACCAGCACCGCACACGACGACCAACCGGCCTGCAACAGACAGCGGCTCATCCAGCATTCCTCGATCGACTAGTCTTCCCTGAGTGTTTTGGGGGGGGTAACTCGCCTCGCAAAAGGCGCGCTTGACCGACAACGGATGTCCGTGGGCGCGCCGCGCACGTCCCTGCAACGGGGCCCGACGGAGTACAGATATCGGACCGAAACGGCCCGCTCAATTACGGCTTCGCGGTCATTTCGCCGGCCCGCAAAGCGACGCGCCGCAGCCGTGACGAAAAGTACGGATGCGCCGCGCGGGTCAAGAAAAAGATACGGCCTTTAGCGGATGCTAAAGCCGCGGGGCTAAAAGCCCGCCAGGCTCAAAAGAAGGCGCGGCGAATGCGCTCGGCCAGGCCCGGCTCGGGGGCGTCCGACTTGCCGTTCTTGGCATATTCGCGCCAAGCGTGCACGTCGTTGCCGAAGTCGTGGCCGCTGACGGCCCGCAGCGACTCCTGCGTGCGAAATTGGATGGCCGGGTTCGGATCGGCAAGCGACTCGGCCAGGGGGCCCAAAGTTGCCGGGTCGCCCGTTTGACCCATCGCGCGGACTGCCGCGATCCGCACGTCAATCTCGGTGTCGCTGGTCGAAACGCGGGCCAGTTCTTGCACGGCCTCCTTGCCTCCCCGCTTGCCCAGGCACTCGCACGCCAAGGCGCGAACCGCCGCGTCGCTGTCTCCCAAGGCGGCCAAGAGGATCGCATTGGACACCGGCGTCGGATAGGCGACCAGCGTTCGCAAAATCTGTCGCCGCATGAGCGGATCGCTTTCGCGCTTGATCTCGTTGGCCAGATCCGCGGTGATTCGCTGCTGCTCTCCGGGCGACTTCTTCTTGGCGGTCTTGGCCAGCTCTTGCAACTCCTTCATGTGGTCCTGCGGCGTCTTGATGTTGAGCATCTGGTCGGGAGTCTTCTTGCCCAACATCGCGTCCCACGTTCCCGAGACTCGGTCGGCGGTCTCCGCGCAGCCGGCCGCCAGGACCAGGCAGCTACAAACCGCCAGCGCCGCCAAGTTGTGGACCGGGCCCTGCATGCGTGAATTGGGTTCGGAGAGGGGATCGAGAGAACAATCCGAAAGGATGGCCCAGCTTGTAGCAAATGGGTGAAGGCAGTTCCAGACGAATCAAACCCGAAATTCCCAGCCGTGAAAGTTGGGCGAAATGGGTGGTCTCGCCGCGGGGGCAGCCGGCTCAGCGGGAGACCCACGAAACTGCCGCCACATAATCGCTTTGTATCAACCCGCCCCGGCTGCCTACACTAGCCCCATGCAACCTCAGCCCTGGGCTTTGGGACGCCTGGTATTTCTGGCCGGATTGGTCGTGGCGGGCATCACGGTGCCTCTGCTAGCAGCCGATCCGCGGACTCGTATCTTGGCCGGCAACACGCTGCTGCTGGCCGGCGCCGTGTCGGCCGCCAGCGTCGCGCTCGGCGCGCCTCCGGCCTTCCTGTTCGCGCGCACCGACGTGTTCGGTCGCCGCTTGGCCGTCGTCTTGCTGCTGGCCCTGATGTTCATGCCACTGTATTTGCAAGCCGCGGCCTGGCAAGCCGGCTTCGGCGTGTCGGGATGGTGCACCGCGATCGCCGGTGGAACGCCGCCGCTCGATGGTTGGCGCGGGGCGATTGCCATTCACACGCTGGCCGCGATTCCCTGGGTGGTCGTGATCGTCGGCATGGGCCTGCGCTCGGTCGAGCCCGAGCTGGAGGAGCAAGCCCTGTTGGACGGTACGCCGGGCCAGGTCTTTCGCCGTGTCACGCTGCCCCGCTCGGCCGATGCGCTGGCGGCCGCATTCCTGTGGGTTGCCGTGACAACCGCCGGCGAAATGACGGTCACCGATTTGTTTCAAATCCGCACCTATGCCGAGGAACTGTACACCGAATTCGCCCTGGCCACGCCGCCATTGAATTTGCTGCCGAGCGCCGTCGCTCTTGCTTGGGCGATCGTTGCGGGCCTGCTGTTGACCAGCTTGCTCGTTCCGACCGACCGCCAGGCGTCGCCGGCACGCGCTCGCGAGTTTCGGCTCGGCCGCTGGCGAGCGCCGCTGAGTGTCGCCACGCTGGGCGCGGTCGTTTTGCTGGTGTCCGTGGGCGTCTCGAACCTGGTGGTTCAGGCGGGCCGGATTGTGACGCGGGGTGACCTGGGACTGCTGCGCGGTTGGTCGGCCGGGCAGTGCGCGACGATGGTCGCCGGCAGTCCGCTCCGTTTTTCTCGGGAGTTCGGTTGGTCGCTGTCGATTGCGGCCGTGGCCGCCACGGCGGCGGTGGCGATCGGCCTGCCGCTGGCCTGGCATGCGCGGCGCGGCGGGTGCGCGCGGCGCCTGCGTTTCTGTCGATCGCGATCTGCCTGGCCCTGCCGGGCCCCTTGGTCGGGCTGGGGCTCGTCGCCTGCTTCAGCGCCGCCGATTGGGCCTGGCTTGCGCAGCTCTACGATCATTCGATCGCCGCGATTGTGATCGCGCAGACGATTCGTGCACTGCCGTTGTGCGCGCTCGTGCTGTGGTATGCATTGCGCACGATTCCCGACGAGCTGCTCGACAGCGCCACGCTGGAGGGCGCCACGCCACTGGTGCGGTTCTTCGCCATCGCGTTGCCCCAGCGCCGGCCGGCCGTTGCAGCCGCCTGGCTGGTGGCCCTGGCGATCGCCTGGGGAGAGCTGTCGGCCAGCATCCTGGTCGTTCCGCCCGGCGTGATCACGCTGCCGATCCAGATTTTCGGGCTGATTCATTACGGCGTCGACGATCAAGTGGCCGGCGTTTCGCTGGCCGTGATGGCCCTGTTTTTCATGATCGCCCTGCTGCTGGCAACCCTCGCGCGGCTCGCCAATCGCGCCGACTGAGAACCTATCCGAGAACCGTCGGGGACTGTCCCGATTTTCCGGAGTCCTCGGAGGAAAATGGGACTGTCCCCTTCTCCGAGACGGTTCTCGGATAGGTTCTCAGTCGTTTTGCCGCGGTTTCTTGCAATGGCTTCGCTTCCGCGCGGCGTGCTATGATTGGAGTATCCGTCCGGCTTTGCTGATATGTCGTTGGATGGGTGCCACTGGCGTCTCGCCAGTGCAACGAGTACACGGGCCAGATGCCCGATGCCACCCGGCCTTTTGCCTTTCGATTACACCTTTCGGTCCCCGTCATGCGACTCGCCGGTTGCGTCCTGCTGATCGCATGGTTTGCAGCCGACCCGCTCTGGGCGCTCGACCACGTGACGATGCGACGCGACGGCAAGGAGAAGTCCGTCGAGGGACAGGTGGTGGTGACGGCCGAAGACGGCGGGCTGCTGCTGATGACGTCCGACGGAACGCTGTGGGCGATCGAGCCCGACCAGCTGGTGCGGCACGAGCAAGACAAGCACCCCTTTCACGCGCTCTCGCGCGACGAGCTGGCCAGGCAGCTGCTCTCCGAACTGCCCGCGGGTTTTGAAGTCTACACGACGCATCATTATCTGATCTGCCACAACACGTCGCGCGAATACGCTGCCTGGTGCGGCGCGCTCTTCGAGCGGCTGTACAAGGCCTTCACCAATTTCTGGTCGCGCAAGGGCATGAAGCTGCACGAACCCGATTTTCCGCTGGTGGCCGTCGTGTTCAACTCGCGCGAGTCGTACGGCAATTACGCCAAAGGCGAGCTTGGCGAATCGGCCGAGTCGATCATCGGCTACTACAGCTTGCGCAGCAACCGCGTGACGATGTACGACCTGACCGGCATCGAATCGCTCCGCAGTCCTGGCGACCGCCGCGGCTCGCCGGCGCAGATCAACGCGGTGCTGGCCCGGCCCGAGGCCGAACAGATCGTGGCCACAATCATTCACGAGGCCACGCACCAGATCGCCTTCAACAGCGGATTGCAAACGCGCTTTGCCGACATTCCGCTGTGGGTCAGCGAAGGAATTGCGGTGTATTTCGAAACGCCCGATTTGCAAAACGCCAAGGGTTGGCGCACCATCGGCGCGGTGAATGAGAGCCGGCTGGTTCGCTTCAGGGAGTATCTGGCCCATCGGCCCGCCGACTCGCTCAAGTCGCTGATCTGCGACGACAAGCGGCTGCGCGACGCGCGCACGGCGCTCGACGCCTACGCCGAAGCCTGGGCGCTCAATTACTACCTGATCCACCAGCATCCCAAGCAATACCTGGCCTATCTGCAGATGCTGGCCCAGAAAAAACAATTCTTCTGGGATGACCCCGCGGCGCGGCTGAAGGAATTTCAAGCCGCCTTCGGCGACAATCTCGGCCAGTTGGACGCCGACTTCGTCCGCCAGATGCAAAAGCTGCGCTGACCGCACGGCCCTTTCTTGCACGCTCGGCGGCTGGTTATAATCACCTGTACCGAATTCAGCAGGTTCCTTCGCTCGGGTGCCACTGGCGTCTCGCCAGTGCGCGTCCAACAGGCACTGGCAAGATGCCAGTGGCACCGGAAAAGTCTTGCTGGAAGGCCCGCACAACTTGTCCAATGTCCGCGACTCGTTCCCGCCCGACCTCCGCTCAAGGAATCTCGATCCATGCCCGACACAAACGCCGCAGCAAAAAATCCGCAGCCCTCACGCCGCGACTTTCTCAAGCACGGTAGCGCGGCGGTCGTCACCGGCGCGATGGCGGCCAATCTGCTGGTCTCGCGCACGGCCCACGCGGCCGGCGGCGACACGCTGAAGATCGGCTTGATCGGCTGCGGCGGACGCGGCACCGGCGCGGTGGCCAACGCTTTCGCGGCCGACTCGAACATCAAGCTCACGGCCATGGCCGACGCCTTTCCCGACCGGCTCGAGAAAAGCCTGGAGCAATTGAAGCAGTCCGCGTCCGACCGGCTGGCCGTCACGCCCGATCGCTGCTTCGTCGGTTTCGACGCGTTCCAAAAACTGCTTGGCACCGACGTTGACGTCGTGATCCTGGCGACGCCGCCTCACTTTCGTCCGGCCCACTTGAAGGCGGCCATCGCCGCGGGCAAGCACATCTTTTGCGAAAAGCCGGTCGCCGTCGACGCGCCCGGCGTGCGCTCGGTGCTGGCGACGGCCGAAGAAGCCAAAAAGAAAAACCTCTCGGTCGTCTCCGGGCTGTGCTATCGCTACGAGCGGCCCAAGCAGGAGATCATCGGGCGCATTCACGACGGCGCGATCGGCGACGTCCTGCGCGATGCAGGTCAGCTACAACACGGGCACGCTGTGGAGTCACCCGCGCAAGCCCGAGTGGAGCGAGATGGAGTATCAACTGCGCAACTGGCTCTACTTCACCTGGCTCTCCGGCGACTTCAACGTCGAGCAGCACGTTCACAGCCTCGACAAGGCCGCCTGGGTGATGCACGACGAGCCGCCGTTGCGGGCCACTGGCCTGGGCGGCCGCCAGGTGCGCGTCGAGGAGCAATGGGGCAACATCTTCGACCATTTTGCCGTGGTCTACGAATACGCCGACGGCGTCAAGCTGTTCGCCCAATGCCGCCAGATGGCCGGCTGCTCGACCGACGTGTCCGATCACGTGATCGGCACGAAGGGCTCGGCCGAGATGATGAAGGGCATCATCGAAGGCCCGCAGCCTTGGCGCTATCGCGGCCCCAAGGTGAACATGTACGACGAAGAGCACAAAGCGATGTTCACCGGCATCCGCTCCGGCAATCCGCTCAACAACGGCCTGTACATGGCCCGCAGCACGATGCTGGCCATCATGGGCCGCATGGCCAGCTACACCGGCCAGACGCTCACCTGGGACGAGTGCCTCAACTCAAAAGAAGACCTGACGCCCGCCCATTACGAATGGGGTCCCATGCCCGTCGCCCCCGTGGCTAAACCAGGACTCACCCGCTTCGTGTGAGTCGTGTTTGGGTGGCCCAGACAACTATGTTGTCTGGGTCCCGCAGGGACAAGAGGCGTTTGCAAGTAGCAGCTCGTCGCCTCCACCGTCTCGCATTGCTTCGCAACACCGACAACGAGTTGTCGGTGCCACCCGCGCCTGAGCCGCGTTTGGGTGGCCCAGACAACTATGTTGTCTGGGTCCCGCAGGGACAAGAGGCGTTTGCAAGTAGCAGGACGTCGCCTCGGTCGCCTCACATTGCTTCGCAACACCGACAACGAGTTGTCGGTGCCACCCTGGCAGGCAGGCTGCTCACTCGCCGCGCCGCTCAACTCGCGCGCAATTGCTCTTCCAGCCGGCGAATCGTTTCTTCCAGGTTCGCCGAGCGATCGGCCAATTGCAGCGTCGAGCCGTTGGCCATCCAGGTCTCGATCTTTTTCTGAGCCGAGATCACCGTGCTGTGGCTGCGGCGGCCGAAGTACGAACCGATTTCGCTCAATGCCGCGCGGGTGTGTTTCGCGCCAGCCACATCGCCAACATGCGCGGATGGCTGACCGAGTGGGCCTTGCGGCTCGATTGCAGGCTCTCGGGTTCGAGGCCAAAAACGTCGCACACCGCCTTCTCGATGTCGGCCAGCTTGACGACGCGCCCCGGGTGATCGATCAATTCACTCAAGGCTTCCTCCGCCAGCGCCAGCGTAATCGGCTTGTTGTGCGCCAGGCTCGTGGCTTGCAGCCGTTTGAGCGCGCCGGCCAGCTCGCGCGATTGGGTGGTGAAGTGCGAGGCGATGAAGGCCGCGACGTCCTCGGGCACGGTCACGCCGAGGCGAAGGGCCAATTGCCGCACGATGCCCAAGCGAGTCGCATACTCGGGCGGCTCCAGCCGGCAGACCATTCCGCCCGACAGCCGCGCCGTCAGTTCCGGCCCCAGCGCCTTGAGCGCCGAGGCCGGGCGATCGGCCGCGAACGCCAGTTGCCGGCCGGCCCGCAGCATCGCTTCGACCGTGTGCAGCAGCTCCACCAGCGTGGCCCGCTTGTTGGCGAAAAAATGCACGTCGTCGATGACCAATAAGTCGAGATCGCGATGCTTGCGGCGAAAACTCGGCATGCCGCTGCCGCGCAGCGCTTCGAGAAAATGGCTGGTGAATTGCTCGGCCGAAAGAAATATCGTGCGGCGCGCGGATGCGACTTCTTGAACGCCGAGCAAATGCCCTCCAGCATGTGCGTTTTGCCGGTTCCGGTCGGACCGTGAAACAGCAGGGGCGAATAGGCCCCCGGCTTTTCGGCGGCCATCTGCGCGGCCTTGTGCGCCAGGCAATTGGAGTTGCCGATCACGAACGAATCCAGGCTGGCCAAAGGCCGCCGCCCAAGCGCCTCGGTTGCCGACGCCGCGTGGCCCGCGCCGTTTGTCGTGCTCGCCGAATGGGCAACACATTGCGCAGCGGCTGACGAGGCTTCGCCGGTCGCCGGCGCTGATCCATTTGCATGGGCCGACCCGTCGAGGGGCGCCTTGGCCGCTTCGATGCGAAACTCCAACGCCAACGGCCGGCCAAAAACCTCGAGTGAAGAGATCTCCAGGTCTTTGCGAAAATTGGTGCGCAGCCAATCCTGAAAGAACTGATTCGGCACCGTGACGATCAGATCTTCGCCGCGCACCGCCATTTGCGTGCCTGGTCCAAACCAGACCTCGTAGCGGTCCTTGCCGAGGCGATCGGCCAGGCGCGCGCGAATCGCAGAAACGATCTCCCTATCGTCCGTGATCACGTCCTGTGCTCCCCCGCGCGCAATTCGACCGTCGCAAACGGCAACTGCGTGATGTCAAACTGCACGGCAGCAACTTGTGCCCAAGATGTGGGCGCACTTCCTTCGACAGCCCCGCCGGTCTCGGCCCGGCTGTCTCGGACTGTTCTTCGTCCCCGACACGGCCGATTGTACGTGTGCCAGCGTCGCTGTCAAAGGGGTCGAAACGAGTCGTCGCATCAAGGCGAAGTTACGGCAACGAGGGTTTGCAAATCGTCGAGAAATTCCCGGCCGATCGAAGCGGCGCACAGCCGAAGATTTTTTTTCGATCGTGTGCGGTTCGTGCAAAATTTGTTTGCTCCGCATTCAACTCTCCGCCACGCGCATTTTGCAGGTGACTGCAAGTCGCAACGAAGCCAAGGGTTGCGGCGCTCGGCGCGGCCGCGCGAAAAAATGCGATCGGCCAATCGTGCGTCAACACCCGCAGTCTCTCGCTCGTGGCTCGGCAAATCGCCGCGACGTTTCGATCTCGGCGTTCAAAAGCTCCGTAAAAATACGCTGCAATGGTCCCACGCCACAAATCCCCCCGCCGCGTACGCGGCGATCGCCGGTGCGTTAGCCGCGTCGACTGCCAATACCAGTCGTTCTCGACCGGCCTGCCGCGCAAGCCACTGCGCATGTCGCGCAGCGCCACCCCCCATCCGCGTCCACGAGCTTCGCGCACCAGACCCATGTAAATCAACTCGCATTGGTTGCTGTGCGGATGATCCGTCAACAGCACGCAACCAATGTCGATTCCTTGATGCATTGCGATCAGCCATCGCGCCGGGTCGAACACGCCCGTAGCTCGATAACCCTCCAGCACGTCGTCGATGGTGCGCACCTTGTCGATTGCCGGGCAATCGAGCGACGCCTCGTACGTGCGTTGCATGACGTTGGCCAGCCGGACCTGCTCGGCGGGGCGGTATGGCACAAACTCGAGACCATCCTGAGGGGGCGACGTTGGAAACGAGCCCGCAAGGCTCACGAGGTACAGAAGGTTGGCAACATGGCGAAACCCGACATCGAGCAATTGCTCGGCGTCCGGGCCGTGGTCCGTTTCCAACAAGGCCTGGGCCAATTGCACCCCGTGGCCCAGCAGGTCGTCCATCACGCGCACCGACAAGTCGCTTGCGGTTCCATGCGGCTCGTCGTCGATGAGGCGCGGCGGCGTGACGAAAGCGGTCCGGCCCACTTGGACTTCCGCCAACATCGCGGCCGCCAACTGCTGGCCCCGATATCCCACCCACAGCACGGCATTCCCCTGCTGCTTCGCGGCGGCCAGGACTTGCGCCACGCGGCGATCGCGATTCGCGGGCGAAAGCCGGCCAAACACCAGCTCAAGCGCCGCGAGCCGTTCGTCGGGCGACGCGCGTTGGATGCACAATGGGAGCGAGGCGAAGGCGTTCATCGATTGCACAGAATACCGCAAATGACCCAGGCGTGTTATCTTGGTGCGATTGACCGCCAGCTATAATACCAACAATGCCCAACCTCCAAGCCGCCTTCAGGGTCGGCAAAGCCACGAAGGAGTCACGATGAAACGCATTTCGATCGCGCTGGCAACGGCACTCTGGGGCGTCATCCTCTCGGCCCCTTCTTCGGCACAGCCTATTTTGAATCGCGTTGAGCAGTTGTTGCGCAACCAGGCCGCTGCGGCGCAGAACCCCGCGGCCCCGCAGGCCGCCGAGGCCGCGGAGCCGGGCTACTTGGGCGTGATTGCCGACGACCGGCTCGACGGCGGACGCGGCGTGCGAGTCTTGGAGGTGGCCGGCGGCGGGCCGGCAGCCAACGGCGGCGTGCAAAACGGCGACCTGATCACCGCCATCAACGGCCAGAGTGTGCGCGTCATGGAGGACATGGCCCGCGCCTTGGAGCGATTGACCGCCGGCACGCGCTTGACGATCACCGTCGAGCGTGCCGGGAAGCCCAGTCAGCAGGAGATTACATTGGGCCGCCGTCCGCGCTCGCAGCCCATCGGAAAAATTCCCGAAAACCTTCCCGAGCCCAGCCCGTCGTCGACCGATGCGACTCCCCCCGGGCCGCGCCTAGGGGTCCGCTCGCTGCCGGTCAGCGAAGACGCGCAGCGGCAAAACAATCTACCCAATGCCAACGGCGCCACGGTCATTTCGGTAACGGTCGGATCGCCAGCGGATCGGGCCGAGATTCCGCTGGGCGCCGTGATTACCGCCGTCAACGACAAGCCGATCGCTTCGCCGCAGGAATTGGCCGCCGCGGTTCGCGCCTCGGGCGACGACGTCGAGCTGACGATGACGTTGCGCGGCCAGGAACTTCGCAAACGCGTGTCACTGGCCGCGAAGGCGCCATCCAACGATGCGCCGAAGTTGGAATTGCGCGGCAAGCCGCCAAGCCCGCCAGACGCTGATCCTCCGGCGTTTCCGAAACCCAACGACGACGTCGCCGAGCTGGCAGCGCGGATTCAAAAGCTCGAACAGCGCATCGAGAAGCTCGAAGCTGCGATCTTGCGCGAGCGGAAGTAAGCACGACCACTACGGCCGCTTCATCGCCAGGTCGACTTCGTAGCGCGAGTGCGGCTGATCGGCGCGCACCACGCGGGCCGTGCGAATACGCAGCTCGCTCAGCGGCTTGCCGTTCCACTTGCAATTGCTTCGTGGATCAACAACACTTGAGGTATGTTCAGGCGAAACCTTGGTGGAACGGTTCGAAATAAGAACCGGCGACCGGAAGCGTCTTGCACACTGCGCCGTGCTGCCGGCGTTCGGGCTGTCGTTGTGTTGCTGGCAATCGGCTGCTTCGGCTGCACAATAGCCAATGACGTGGCCCGTGCGCAGACGCGATCGCCCGTCACTGAGCAGGTATTGGCCAAGGCCCGCCCCCGTCACGACGACGACGGCGCGCGATGGACCGTGCAGTTGGGGCTGGAGCGCTCGGCCTCTGACGATGATGGGCTGGCGCGGGCGATGACGTTCGCCGTGGACGGAGATCACGTTTTGACGCCGTTTGGGCCGTGGCTGTTGCGCCGGCGCCTGAGCGACGGTCAGATTCTGCGAGAAGCCATCCACTGTCCCGCGAAGATTGAGCAAGTCGCGCTAGCGCCCAACGGCCGCGCGATCGCGATAGGCTTCGAGCAGGTTGGCCGCGACGGCGGTCTGGCTGACATTGTCATCGTAACCCGCGGGCGGCCCGAGCCGCAGCGGCTGCACGGCCATACGCGTCCACCTTGGTGTCTTTTGTTTTCACCCGACGCGAGCCGTCTGATCACGTGCGCCGATGACACGACCATTCGACTGTGGGACGCGGTCAAGGGTTTGGAGATCGCGCGGTTTCCTGGGACCGACCTTAACCTCACGCCTTTCAGCGGCGATTTCTACCACGGGTTGCGCGGCGACTTTGTCGCCTTTTCGTCAGACGGAAAGTTATTGGCAACCGTGGATGAAGAAACGATCGCGATTTGCCGGGCCAACGACGGCACGACTCTGAGCACGTGGACCGTCGACCCGGAGGTCCTTGCTCCGGAGGTGATTCGTATTTCTCCGAATGGGCAAAGCGTTTTGGCGCTGGCAACAACGCATGGCGTGGTGGGCAATGCCGTGCGATTCTTGAAATGGGACATCGATCGCGAGGGTCGCGGGGTAGGCAAAGCCAGCAAATTCGAGTCCAAGCACGTCGCCGCCAACGGCGTGTTTTCGCCCGACGGCAAGTTGTTTGCGACCTGGTGCTTTGAATCGCTGGACGTAGTCGTATGGGATCTCGAACACCGCACCGAGGTCACGGTGCTTCAAGTCGATCGGCCCCCCATCTACGACGTCGTGTTTTCGCCCGACGGCCGGCTGCTGGCGGCGCTTGGGGGCGACGGCGGATTCGAGTTTTCGCCCGATGGCCGGACGGCAACTGTGGTTGACGGCGGCATGAAGTTTTGGGCCGTCGATGGCTGGCGGCCCGTAAAGACCAGGCGACCGCTGGTGCAGGAGAATTGCGGGGCCTTGAAATTCTCAGCCGACGGCAAATCCATGGTGTCGTTCGGATTCGATGGCTGGCTGAAAGTTTGGGACGCGCCCCAAACCAATTGACCTCGCAGTGCGGACCAGCGAGTTCCTCGTTCGCACTTGGCCCACTACGGCCGCTTCATCGCCAGGTCGACTTCGTATCGGGAGTGCGGCTGATCGGCGCGCACCACGCGGGCCGTGCGGATGCGCAGCTCGCTCAGCGGTTTGCCGTTCCACTTCACCTGATACAGCGACAAGCTTGGATCTTCGGTTGTCTGCCGAACGAAGCTGTAGCGCGACACGACCAGCGCCACCAGCTTGCGAGGATTGCCGGTCGTGCCGTGAAAGTTGATGTGCGCGACGTGCTGGTCCTTGTCGAAATAGTAGGTCAGCGACCCGGCCAGATCGTCTTCGGCGGTGCCGGTGACCAGCGGCACGCGGTAGCCTTGCAGATTCAGCTCGGCCAACGAGGCCGTGACGCGCGGCCAGCGGGCCATGACCCAACTCGGCGTGCCGTTGAACTGCAACACTTCGGCCAGGTCGTTGGCGCCAAAGCCCTCGATCGGCCGCGACTTAGGTGTCGCCGTCGGGGTCGGCTGGGCGCTGCGCCCGGCGCCGATTCGAACGCGGGCGCGTTGGTGGTGGCCGCCGTCTTGGTCCCCGCTTCGCTGGTGAGCTGCCCCTTGAAGTTTTTCAACCAGTCGGAAGAGGAGCTTGCCAGGTAGGGTACCCCGACGGCCGCGATCATGATCGACAGAAAGAACAACCGCTTGAACATGCCTGGTTCTCGTTCGCCCCTGGACGCGCTCTTCGATATAGCCATCGGCATCCTGGCGACGCCGCTTGCCTGTTGCAGCGGCGGGCACGCCAGTTTGCGTGATACGATCAACCATCGTGCCGCGCCGAATCGACACAACCGCCATGCGCAGCCTTCAGCGGTCCGCGACGCGCGAGATAATCGTGACGGCGACCAAGGCCAGCAGGCCCGCGACGAACGGCCCCCATACAATCCACAAATTGGATATCCGCGGGCTCGATGACGGTGCATCCGAGGCGGCCTGGTGACGAGCGTCAGCGCCGAGCGCGGCCGCCGGCGGGCCCGGCCGGTCATGTTCGCGGCGGCCATTCACCCGCGCGCTCGGGTCTTGCGACAAAACGTCAGCGATCGACTCGGGCTTCGTATCGAGCAAGGCCGAGGCGTATTCCAGGTCGCTGAAGTAGGCCTCCCGCTCGCGCCCCAGTTCGATGCCCAGCGAGTGCAGCATGTGCTCGACTTTTTCCGGCGAGTACCGCCGCCTCAACTGCTTGAGATAGGACTGAAATCGTTCGTCCGCCAGCGCCGCGGTGACGGTGGGCCAGCGGCGCAGCAAGTGCCGGGCATTGTGCGACAAGATCTTGTGCCGGCACAGCGCCGAGATCGGATCCAACCCCATCTGCTCGGCATGCACTCCGGCCAGCACCAGCAGCTTGTCGCAAACCATCGGCTGCTTCCGCGCCTGGCTGGCACGCGCCAAATGCAAGTACATTCCCAGCATTCGATCGCCTTCGCTCATTGAACGATCCTTGACATCCCACGCCAAGCGGCGCATTCTCAAGCGAGTCGTCCTCGTCGGGACGAACGCGATACTGGTAATCATCGAGCCGCGCGAGACAATTTCAAGGGCAATCGCGCGGCGGGCACGGCGCCGCAAAAATAGGAACGTTCATGCAATCGCCGGCCGCCGCCAACTCGATCGCCTGTGGATCGGAAGATTATCGCTGGCTCGTCGGGCCCGAAGCGGCCGAGCTGCTGTCCGCGGTCGCCGCATCGCCGCGGTCGCTCACATCGCAAGTCGCCCAGCTGCGCCGACACTGCTCGCCCGAGCGGACGCGCCTGGTGCTGGAAACGGTCGCGCTTCGGCAGCGGGGCAGAGCCAAATTCGCCGCCGCGGATCGAATGTTTTTCACGTCCCGCGGACTGGAGCAAGCCACCGACGAGGTCGTTGCCGAGTACAAGGCGCGGCGACTGGCCCACCTCGGCCGGGCCTTCGACCTGTGCTGCGGCATCGGTGGCGACCTGCTGGCGCTGGCTCGCCGCGGCGACGTTGTTGGGTTCGACAGCGATCCGATCATGGCCCTCGTTGCCGCGGCCAACGCTTCGATTCTGCGCGACGAAGTGGGCCGCGCGCATGACGCAACGCGTGAACTGGCGGTTTCGACGAAAGACGTTCGCCAGCTCGACGTAACGGAGTGTGCCGCGTGGCACATCGATCCCGATCGTCGCCCCCGCGGCCGGCGCACGACGCGCGTGGAGCTGCACGAGCCGGGTCCGGAGGCGATCGAAGCGCTGCTGGCTCGCAATCCGCACGCGGCGATCAAGCTGGCCCCCGCCGCCGAGATGCCGGCGTCTTGGACCGAGCGGGCCGAATTGGAATGGATCAGTCGCGGCCGCGAATGCCGCCAGTTGGTAGCCTGGTTCGGCAATCTAGCGCGCAACCCCGCCCAGCATCGCGCGACCGTTCTACCTGCATCCCCTCTCCCTCCGGGAGAGGGCAGGGTGAGGGAACCCCGCACGATTGTTGGCCTACCCGGCGACGGGCCACCGCCAACCGCCAAGATCGGCCGCTACTTGTTCGAGCCCGACGCGGCAGTGCTGGCGGCGAAGCTCGGCGGAACATTGGCCGCCGAGCACGGCCTGTTGGCCATCGCGCCGGGAATCGCCTACTGGACCGGCGATCAACCCCTCAACGACGCGGCCATCGCGTGCTTCGAAGTGTGCGAAGTGCTGCCGTTTCGCGTCCAACCGCTCAAAGCGCTGCTCACGTCGCGTGGCGTCGGCCAATTGGAAATCAAGAAACGTGGCGTTGAGCACGATCCCGAACAAATCCGCCGGCAGCTGAGTCTCTCGGGCGAGGCCTCGGCAACCCTGTTGATCACCCGAATCGAGCGGCGCGTGACCGCGATCGTCGCCCGGCGCGTGACAGAAATTGGTTAGGCTTGGGTGGCCCAGACAACTTGTTGTCTGGGTCCCGCAGGGACAAGAGGTTTGGGCTGGTTGCGAGCGCCTCGCGCGAACTCCTCTTGTTGCTTCGCGACTCCGAACACGAGTTGTCGATGCCACTCCACGACGTGAGACGACAACCCAGTCGCTAGCGCCGCGCCGGCGCCTTCTTTTCGGCCGCCGGCTTTTTTGGCGCTGCTTTTTCGGCGACGGGTGTTTTCGCCGCCGCCTTCTCGCCAGCCGGGCGGCGGGCCGTCTGCTCGGTCGCCGGGAGCAGTTCCTCGGTGAAGCGGGTCACATAGTGCATGCTGCTCGACGGGCCGCTGAAGCCGATCACGTGCCGGTCCAAGTCGAGTTGCTGGCCCAACACTCGGCCGGCGCCGATGTCGAAACGAACCTTGCCAGAGCTGAGTCGCTGAACCAGTTGGGCTTCGACGGCTGGATCGTGAATCGGCGTGAGGATCTGCGAGTCGATCGCGATCGTGGCCACGCCCTCGGCCACCTTCTCCAGCGTGAACTTTTGCCGCGTTTGTATTTTCTTCGTGGAGCCGTCCTTGAGCGCGACGTCGATTTCGATGGGGGTGTTCCAGGTATCGCCCACGACGATCGGGTGAGCCGGCAGCGGCATCGTCATTTGCGTCGAGGCGGCCCCCGGCTGCGCACGCTTCTCCTGCCGCTCGAGGATCTTGCCGCGGTTGTCCATGGTCACGATCGTCAAGGGCGTGCCCACCGCCTTGGCCGCCTCTTCGTAGCCCGGCGGAACTTCGCTGTCGGTTTGGCTGTTGTAGCGGATCTCCGTGCGGCCTTGCATCTTTTGCCACATGTCGATGCTCTCGACCAGGTGCGTGAACGTCACGGCGCCGTCGGCGAACACGTTGCTGATCTTCCAGACCTTGATCGACTTGCTCAGTGTTTCGGCGGTCTGGCTGGTCCCCTGAATCGTGGTTTGCACGGTGGCGCGATGCACCACTTCGGTGCGAATCTCCTCGCCGGGCGCAAACTTGTACTTCAGATCGTACGATTGCTCCGCACTGGCGGCCGGCGGCGCGGGGGGCGCCGGAGGTTGCGGCTGGTCATCATCGGCCAACGCCACGCGCGAAAACGCCAGCGCAAACCAGGCAAGCATCACGCAACGGGACGATTTCACCATACTCGCATCCTTTCGAGTCGTTGGGAAGACTTTGGTACGGGGCGGCGCGCGTCAGGGATTCATCTTCAGCCTGCCGCCCCAGCCCAGCTTTTCTCGCAGCGTGGTGTAGTAACTGTGGCCGGGCAGGTCGACCAGTTGAAACCGCGCTTCCGAGCGCTCCACGCGAATTCGATCTCCCGGCTCGACCTCGCACAACATGCGCCCGTCGGCCACGATCGACGTGCCGCCGTGCGGATTCGGAATGACCAGTTCGTAAATCCGATCCGCCGAATCGACCACCGGGCGATTGGTCAACGTGTGCGCGCTGATTGGCGAAATCACAAAGGCTTGCAAGTCCTGCCGCAGGATCGGGCCGCCGGCCGAAAGACTGTGCGCCGTCGAGCCGACCGGCGTGCTGATGATCAAGCCGTCGCAACTATAGGTCGTTACCAATTCCGCGTCAACGTAAAGATCGACCTCCAGAATCGCGAACGGCGGGCCAGCCAGCACCGCGACTTCGTTGAGCCCCATCTGTTCGTGAATCACCTTGCCGTCGTGAAACACGCTGCATTCGTACATCAAGTGGTCGACGACCGGCAGCCGGCCCGAACAGATCAACGGCAGCTGGGCAATGAACTCGTCCGGCAAGAGATCGGCCAGGAACCCCAATTTTCCCAAATTCACCCCGATCACCGGGCGCTGCTGGCGCCCCATTTGATGCGCGGCGCGCAAAATCGAACCGTCGCCCCCGACGATCACGGCCAGGTCGAAATCGAGGTGCGCCAAGTCGACTCCCAAGCTCAAATCGCGCAGCGACACGTCGGCATGCTCGCCGATCAGCGGCAAGAATCGCTCGGCCTGCGCGATCAATTCGCGCCGCTCGCCGCTGGCCAGCAGCAACAACTTCAGCCGTTTTTCGGACGCGGCACGAGCAGTGGTGGCAACTTGGGTTTTCATGGTTTTTCACAGTCGCAACGCGAGACGACGGCGATCCTCACTAGCCCGAAGCGCAAGCGAGGGTTCTTGCGTTGTTTCCCTCGCTTGCGCTTCGGGCTAGTATAGTTCATTCGGCGCTCCCGCTTAACTAACGCGGCGGCGATCGGGAGTCGTCACGTCGCATTGGGCGGCCATTTGCCGGCAGGCTTCGGCGATGCCCGCGGCGTCGAGGCCCAGGTCGGCCAGCAGCTCGCCCCGCTCGGCGTGCTCGATGAAGCGATCGGGAATGCCCAGGCGGCGCACGTGCGCCGCGTCGAGTGCCGGCGTCGGCGGCCGCTTCCAGCACGGCGCTGCCGAAGCCGCCGGCCAGCGCGGCCTCTTCGACCGTCACGACGAAAGGACTCGTCGACAGGGCCCGCAGGATCGTTTCGGTGTCGAGCGGCTTGACGAAGCGGGCGTTGATCACGCCGACGTCGAGCCCCTCCTCGCGCAGCGATCGCGGCGGCCTTGAGCGCAGTTGAGCAACAGCGTGCCGCAGGCGACGATCATGCCGTCGTGCCCCCAGTCGATCACTTCGGCCCGGCCCAGCTCGATCGGCGCCGCGCGCGCCGTCGACCGTTTCGGCGGTGGCCTTGGGATAGCGGATCGAGACCGGGCCGTCGTGCGTCAAGCGCGAAGTCGAGCATGGCCCGCGATGTCGACCTCGTCGCCGGGCGCCATGACGACCATGTTCGGGAACAGCCGCATGTAGCCCAGGTCGAACACGCCGTGATGCGTCGGGCCGTCGGGCCCGGTCAAGCCCGGCGCGATCGAGCACGAACGTGACCGGCAGGTTCTGCAGCGCCACTTCCTGGAAGATCTGGTCGTAGCTGCGCTGCAGGAACGTGCTGTAGATGTCGACGATCGGCCGCAGCCCGGCCTTGGCCTGGCCCGGCGGCGAAGGCCACGGCGTGCGATTCGCAGATGCCGGTGTCGAAGAACCGATCGGGAAAGGCGTCGCGGACCGTCTCCAGCTTGTTGCCCTGGCACATCGCGGCGGTCATCACCGTGACGCGCGGGTTGGCTTGCATCTGCTCGGCGATCGCCTGGCTGACCACGTCGGTGTAGGCCTTCGACGAGCTCTTCTTGAACGACACGATGCCTTCCTCTTCGCAGCGTGAACGGCGCCGGCGTGTGGAAGTACACCGGGTCGTCGGCGGCCGGCTGGAAGCCGTGCCCCTTTTCGGTCACGACGTGCAGCAGCACCGGGCCCTCGACGTCCTTGACCATCGCCAGATACTTGCGCAGCTGCGGAATGTTGTGGCCGTCGACCGGGCCGATGTAGCGGAAGCCGAGCTCCTCGAACAGCATGCCGCCGTGCAGGCCGGCCTTGATCGATTCCTTGACCTGCGCACAGAAACCGCTCGACCGGGTCGCCGAACAGCGGAACCTTGTTGAGGATTTTGAGCACTTCGCTCTTCAAGCCCGGTGTAGAACGGGTTGATCGCGCAGCCGATCGAGATAGTCGGCCAGGCCGCCGACGCGCGGGCAGATCGACATCTTGTTGTCGTTGAGGATCACCAGCAGGTTCTTGCTGCAGGCCGCCGGCGTTGTTCATCGCCTCGAAGACGATGCCGGAGGGAAACGCGCCGTCGCCGATCACGGCCACGCGTGGCGATCCGCCTGGCCGCGCATCAGGTCGTCGCCGCTCTTCAGGCCCAGCGCGGTCGAGACGCTGCAGCCGGCGTGGCCGGTCATGAACAGGTCGTAGGCGCTTTCCTGCGGGTTGGGGTAGCCCATCAGGCCGCCCTTGGTGCGGATCGTGCCGAACTCGTGGTAGCGGCCGGTGATCAGCTTGTGCGGATAGATCTGGTGGCCGGTGTCCCAGATCAGCCGGTCGCGGCTGAAATCGAACGTCGGTGTGCAGCGCCAGGCACAGCTCGACGACGCCCAGGTTCGAGGCGAAGTGGGCCGTGCGGCTGGAGACCAGGTTGCACAGCACCTCGCGCATTTCGGCGGCCAGCTGCTCGAGCTGCGGCATGCGACAGGCCTTGCAGGTCGCGCGGCGAGTCGATTTTGGAGAGCAGCTTGTCCATCAATGATTCCTTTCCAGGACGTACTGGGCCAGCGCTTCCAAGCCGTCGGCCCGCGGTCCCAGCGGTTCCAGGGCCGCGCAGGCTTCGTCGACGAGCAGCTCGGCCCGGCGCACGCTTTCGTCGATGCCCAGCAGTGCCGGGAAAGGTCAGCTTGCCGCGGTCCGAGTCTTTGCCGGCGCGCTTGCCCATCGCCGCCGCGTCGCCGCGCACGTCGAGCAGGTCGTCGGTGATCTGAAACGCCAGTCCCAGCCGCCGGCCGTACTCGGTCCAAGGCCGAGCTGCGCTGTTCGTCGGCGCCGGCCACCAGCGCGCCGAGCTCGCAGCGAGGCCAGAAACATGGCGCCGGTCTTGCGGCGATGGATGGATTCCAGCGTTGCCAGTCCGCCGACGGAGAATTCGCCCGCCAGATCGTCGGCCTGTCCGCCGACCAGCGCGCGTGGCCCCGGCGGCCTCGGCCAGCACGCGCGCAGCACTGCGGCGGCCATCGTCGGCGGCTGAATGTCGCGCGCCAGCACCTCGAAGGCCAGCGTCAGCAGGGCGTCGCCGGCCAGAATCGCCAGTCGCCTCGCCGAACGCCTTGTGGCACGTCGGCCGGCCGCGGCGCAGGTCGTCGTCGTCCATCGCCGGCAGATCGTCGTGGATCAGCGAATAGGTGTGGATCATCTCGACGGCGCAGGCCGCCGGCAGGGCCGCCTCGCGGTCGCCGCCGCAGGCCTCGGCCGCCAACAACACCAGCATCGGCCGCAGCCGCTTGCCGGGGGCCAGCAGGCTGTAGCGAATCGCCTCGCGCAATCGATCCGGACAGTCGCTGTCAAAGTCGGTGTAGTCGGCCAACGCATGGTCGACGCGAGTGCGCACCTCGTGGCCGTACCGGTCCAGCGAAAACGGAGCGCTTTGCACCATGGAACAGGAAGCTACCGGGGTTGGCTCGCGGGAATGGGCAAGTCGAAGGCTGAACTGGGTCGCGGAATCATAGCGCGCTGGCGCTATCCATTCTAAAAGAGGCGTCCGGGCGAGTCTATCTCGTCCTGGGGCGGCGGCGGGTCGGCTGGACCGCTGCGCGAGCGGCGCCGGCCGCGGGTTTGGGCCTTTTCTTCCAGCGACGTTGCCCCATCGTCGAACGGTTCGCATGTGGTATTACCGTCAAGGTCGACGCGGTTTAACACTTCGATCCGTCTTTCGGCCCGCTGGAGCAACTGGTAGCACTGTTTCAGCAGCCTGACCCCTTCCTCGTAGCGCGCCAGGGCCTCGGCCAGCCCGATCTGGCCTTCCTCAAGTTCCTCGACAATCGTCTCCAATTGCGATAGGGCTTCCTCAAAACTGGGCTGCTCGGCCAATGGTTTTTCCGGCGTATCGGTCACGATTTCGATCTCCCCAACGGCAATTCGCTGTTTGAGTCGACGCTCTCCACGCGGCTGGTCACCTGTCCCTTGGCCAACCGAGTCCGCAGCTGCTCGCCGACGGCCAACTGGCCGGCTGAGCGAACCAGTTGGCCGTCGCCCAGCCGCATCGTCAGGCTATAGCCGCGGCCCAATACCGCCAAGGGGCTGAGCGACTCCAAGCGACCGGCCTTGCCGTCGGCCAGTCCGCGTGCCGACTCCAGCCGACGACCGACCGCCCGCAACGAGCGGGCCCCAAGTTCGTCGAGTTGTCGCTGGTGCTCGTGCACGCGTTCCATGGGACGGCGAAAAACCCGGCAGCCGGCCAAAGCTTCTAACCTCCCGCGGGCTGCCACGGCCCGGCCGCGCAACGCGGCCGCCAATCGCTGCTCGTGCCGATTCAGATACGCCGTGATCTCGTCGCTGGCCGGCACGACCCGCTCGGCCGCCTCGCTGGGCGTCAGCGCTCGCACGTCGGCCACCAGGTCGGCCAGCGTCACGTCGATCTCGTGTCCCACGGCCGAAACGACCGGCATGCGCGAAGAATGGATCGCCCGAACCACGATTTCTTCATTGAACGCCCACAGGTCTTCCAGGCTGCCGCCGCCGCGCCCGACGACCAGCACGTCGACCGGATCAGCCAGCCGATTGACTAGGGCAATGCCTGCGGCAATCTCGGCCGCCGCGCCTTCGCCTTGCACGCGCACCGGCACGATCAGCACGTCGACGCCCCGCCAGCGGCGGCGCAGCACTTCCAGAAAATCGCGAATCGCCGCGCCGGTCGGACTGGTGACAAAGGCAATGCGACGCGGAAACTTCGGCAGCGGCCGCTTGCGGGCTGGTTCGAATAACCCCTCGGCTGTCAATCGGTCGCGCAACAGCCGCAGCGCACGCTCCAGCGCCCCAAGCCCTTCGGTTCGATCTGCTGGATGACCAACTGATAACTGCCGCGCGGCGCGTAGACGTCGAGATAGCCCTGGCAGATCACTTCCAGCCCGTCGTCAAGATCGAATCGCACTCGGCTGGCCACCGTCCGCCAGATGACGGCGCGGATTTGTGCCTGGTCGTCCTTGAGCGTCAGGTAGCAGTGGCCCGACTGAGGGCGTGAAAAATTCGAAATCTCGCCGCTGACCCACACCGAGGGAAACTGCCCTTCGAGCGTTCCCTTGATCCGATCGGTCAGCTCCGACACGCTCAGCACGCGCTCGCGCGCGGCGTCTTCAGCAGTCGAATAGAGGTCGTCCGAAGCCATGAAAGTCGGCCCAAACCGTGCCAGGCCCATGCGGCAAGAAACCAAGAATAAGTCGATACCCGCCAATATATCGGTCGCGCGCGGCACTGGCTAGGTTGCGCCGCGCCGACTACGGCGCGAGGCTGACCAGCTCGACCACTCGGTTCTGATGCAGCTTGACCTCGTACATCTGGTAGCAACGCACCACCGGCGACGTGAATTGCGTGCTCGAGCTGCGCTGGTTCTGCACCCGCGCAGCGCCGCCATCGGTCGTTAGCGCCGTTTTGGCGCTGCCGCCCAAGGCCAGCGTCGTGCTCTCGGCGACCGAGCAGCTGGTGAACACGACGTTCTCCAGCACCAGGCACGGCGCTTCTTTGTTGGTTCGAAGGTATTCAAAATAGGTGAGCGCGTCGCCATCGGAATTCAAGGCCTTGATCACGTCGTTTTGATCCAGACGGAGCCCGACCATCTCGAACGTCACCTCGTTCTGCCGTCCGCCCGAGGCCTGCACGGCCAGATCGACGACCTGGTAGGCCTGATGGTTGCCGACGAACGACAGAAAATCCTTGCCGCCGCGGCGACCTTGACGTTGCACGGTCACGAACCGGCGGACCCGTTCGAGCTGCTGCACGAGCCCGCGATGCTCGAACTTGGGCAGCCGGCCGACCAGCCGCTTGCCGGCGACCAGCTTTCCGTAAGTGCCCAGCACCGCCTGCGTGCGGTTTTGCGTGTGGTAAACGCCGTTCTGCTCTTCGACAATTTCGGCCCGCAGGTCTTCGGCCGGCCCTTTGCGAAAGATGCCCAAGACGGACCGTTCGCCATCGGCGTCGGCGGTGATCGTCGGGTCGTTCTCGGATTGCAATTCGTCGGGGACGGAATCGTTCAGTCGCGGGTCGGCCACGACCAGCGGATTGCGCTCGGTCTCGCGGCGGTAAAACACGCGAGGCCGTTGTTCTCGATGTTCGGTGACGGCATTCGACTTCGATTCGTCGATGTTGACACCGTCGCCGCCCCGCGCGATTGCGTGTTGCATGTCGCGCGCCTGTGGAACACGGCGCGCGGCGTAATCGAGCCACTCTCGCAGCAGAATGCGGTTGTCCCGGGGCTCGGCGTCGGCCGCCGAGCGTTTCAAGCCTTCCTCGACCAGCACATAAGTGAGCAGTCCGTGCCGGAGCTTGGAAACTTCTTGCGCTGCCTGAAAACTCTGCGCCGCCGTCAGTACAAAAATTCCTTTCTCGTAGGCCAGCTGTGCCAGCCCTTTCGAATTCATCGGGCCCCGTCGTTTCTCTTCGGCTTCCAGCGCCTGGCCCGACTGACACGCGTCGACGACGAACAAGAACCCCGCGGCGTCGATTCGTTCGAAAGACCGTTCCAGCTCTCGATCGGAAATGCCGTTTTGCACCAGGCACGCCGCAACATCATCGTTCGCCGCGGATCGCTGTTTGGAACTCCCCGCGTCATGCGGGATCAGATAGAACTGATTCCGCGATGCCATGCCGTGGCCGGCGAAGTAAATGATCACCGTGTCTTCCGGTTGCACGCCGAGCGATAATTCGTCAAGCGCCGCCACGAAATTCCGCCGGGTTGCGCGAGCGTCGAGCAGCAGCGTGGTATCGATACGCTCGAAAGCCTGCAATGCCGCCTGTTGGCGCTCGACCTCGGCGGCAAACCCCTGCGCGTCGGCCACGGCGTAGCGGAGCTTGAGCCGAGCGTCCTCGTATTCGTTGACGCCGACGGCCAGGATGTGCAAGGTCGCGCCGCGCCGCAAACTTTCGGCGCCCGCGATCGAGAGCATTGCGTCGCCGCTTTTGACGTTCGCGTGATTAAAGGCGTAGGCCGCGAACTCGTTCGCACCGGCCACGATCGGCACCTGGACTTCGCACCGCACATGTTTCGGCGCGGTCGTTGAAGACGGTTTGCAGCCTTCGCTCGCGCCGAACGCAAACGCGTCGCCGCGCCAGGCCTTGACCAGCGATCCATTGCGAAACAAACGCACGTCGCGGGCGCCGCTCGACGGGGGATGACCGGCCTGCGCCGGCGTGCTGGCGTTCTCCGCCACGTCAACGGCCAGCGTTACCAGGCGCGCTGCATGCGCGATGTCCTCATCGCCCGTGGTGGCTGCATCGATTTGCGAGATCGTCACCGTTGGTCCCCGCCGATCGATTTTCGCCAGGTCCTTGCCCGCCGGCACCGCCGGGGCGTGCCCCGCGATGACGTCCGACAGCAGGCCCGGGTGATAAAACTCGTTGAAGAACGCCTCCAGCGGCGCATGGTTGAACGTGTCGTTGTCGAATCGCCAGATGATGCGCTTCCAGGCTTCGGGCGAGCCGTCAAAAAAGCCCTCGGGTGTCGCCACCAGCCAGTCGCGCTCGTCGATGCCGATCAGCGAGGCGATCGGCCGGCTGGTTTTTGGGTCGAGCAATTCGATCTCGCCGTTGTTGCCGAACGCATACCGGAACCTGCCGTCCGGACTGTCGGAATAGGTCGGGGGCCGTTTGAAATTCTCGACGCGCTCGCCGCTGGCGACCTCCCAGGTGACGTCGTCGCCGCTGCCATCGTTCATGATCTGCCGGCTGTCGGCGCTAAAGACCAGCGAGCCGTCAGGGTCCAAGTGCCCCGCGTCCCCCTCGATCGTACGCAATCGCTTGCCCGTCGGAACATCGTGCAGGTGGAGTTGCCACTTGCGTCCGTCGCCGCGCGAGTCATACTCGCTAACCGCCAGCACTCGTCCATCGGGGCTAAACACCGTCCGCGCAACACGAACTTCCAGGAAGTTCTCGGACTTCTCCGCGGGTTCGATGGCGGCCAGTCGCTCGCCGCTAGCGACTTCCCACAATTCCGCGATCAAAGAATCCTCGTTGCACAAGAACTTGCCGTCGGGGCTGAAGTCCAGTCGGCCCCCGTTGCCCGGGAGCACGTGTACTTCGTCGCCCGTCTCGGTTTCATACAAGATGACCGCGCCATCGGTCGTCGCCGCCAGCAATTTTCCGTCGGGACTGAAAAGAACTTTTTGATACGCATCGTCATGGTCGCCCGACCCCGAGGCCAGCTGTCGCCCGCTGGCAACGTCCCACAGCTTGAATCCCGCTTTGTCGAAGCTAAGTAACGTCTTGCCATTGGGGCTGAAGTGCATGCCGCGCACCGGCGCCTTCGTGTGGCCCACGAGCGTATTGATTTCCCGCCCGCTGGCGACGTCCCACAGATGCACGGCCAGATCGTGACCGCCACTGGCCAACAACCGGCTGTCTGGACTGAAATCGGCGACCACCGGAAAGTGCTTATGACCTTCGAGCGTCCGTAGCACGCCACCCCGCAGATCCCACAAGCGGATGGAATAGCGGCTGCCGCCGCACGCCAGGACCGAGCTGTCGGGGCTGAACATGGCCTTCTGAAAATCGGACGTTCGGCTGTCGAGAGTTCGCAGCGGCTGGCCCGTGGCCACGTCGCGGATATGAATCTTCTTTCCGGCGACAGCGGCCGCCAACTTTCCGTCACTGCTGGTGGCGCTGCTGATGAACTGCTCGTCTTTGTCAGCCAATTTGGCGCCGCTGGCGACGTCCCACACGGTCGGTTTGCCCGGCCCGATCGATTCTCCGCGAGCGGCCATGCGGCGCCCGTCGGCGCTGAAACCAATCCAAGCAACAGGCGAGTCGTGCTTAAACGTGCGCAGTTCGGTGCCGCTGGCCACGTCCCACAACTTGACGACGTTCACCTCGACAAACGACCACGCTTGGCCGCTGCCACTGGCCAGCAATTTGCAATCGGGGCTGAAAGAAACCACGTTGACCGGCGAAGCATGCCCAGCCTGGACCACCAGCTCGGGTTTTCTCGCGTCGGGTGGCGCACCTTGCGCCTCGGGCGGCGCCGCTACTGTCGAGCTGGGCGAGATTTTTCCCGTTGAGGGTCTGGAATCGTTCGACTGACGGCTGCAACCGTTGGCCAGCAGCAAAATGACACAAAGCAACGGTGCGCTTTGGACGAGACGAGGTCGATGCATGGGCGTCTGTTCCTCACGGGCGAGACGTTGAGAGGGTGTGGCGAGGCAGCGGGGGATGGTACGACGGCGCGGGATGGCGTTGTCGCGCGAAATCTTGTAGCAAAAGACCGTCGCCGCGAAAAGCCGGATTTGTAGTCACGTCGCCCGTTGCGCGCCCCAGTGCTAAGCGGCTTTGTGGCGCTTGCTCCAGGCGGGCTCGCGGCGGACCGGCACTTCGCCGATTTTGGTCGTGCCCGACTCGGCCCAGGCCTCGGCTTCGCTCGTCAGCCGGTTCAGCAACCGCTCGACTTTGAGCCGATAATGTTCGACTCCGTCGCGATCCAGGTCGGGCGGAATGACAATCTCGGGACTGACCACGCCGCGGGCATGCGAGTAGGGCCTGGGAATGGCGAACTGGTCCCAGCTTCCCAGCCGCCACGGCCGGTCGTAGCCAAAACCCATCGCCACGATCGGCAGCCCCAATTTCGACGACAAATAGATCGGTCCTTGCGCCAGCACGCGGCGCGGGCCGCGCGGCCCGTCGGGCGTAATCGTCAGGTTCATGTGCCGGCTCTTGCGCAGCAGCTCGCGCAACGCCGTGCCGCCGCCGGAGTTGGTCGAGCCGCGCACGAATTCGAAGCCCAGGTGGTTGGCCAGCTCGGAGAGGATATCGGCGTCGCGATGCCGGCTCAGCAGCATCGCCAAATTACAGTTCCCGCGCAGGTACAGCGGAAACAAAATGTATTCGTGCCAGAAGATGTAAATCTTCTGCCCCCGGTTGCCCGGCTCGACCGGATCGATGTTGCGATCGTAGTAGGCCCCCTTGAAATCGAGCGTCGACATCCAAGAGCGAACCATCGACGCCCCCAACAGCCCGCCCAATTTCACCGCGAAATGATTAAGAAGTTTCATGCGAGTCTCCCTCTCCCTCCGGGAGAGGGCCGGGGTGAGGGAGCCCCGGCAACCGCCTTCCCTTCCGCCTTCGTCTCTCTATTCCTTCTTCTTCCACAAGCCATCAAGATCCCCCGGCAAACCGCCTCGAGATCCCGAATCACATCATCATTTCCGATTCTCATCACCCGCAGCCCTTCCGCCTCCAAATACTCCGCACGGCTGCGATCCGCATCGACGCGCCCGATGTGGCTGTCTCCATCCAGTTCAACGACCAATTTCGCCTCGTGACAGTAGAAGTCGACGACGAACGGGCCAATCGGATGCTGGCGGCGGAATTTTAGTCCGGCAAGGGCGCCGTTCCGCAGAGCGCCCACAGGACGCGCTCCGGCAGGGTGCTGTCGTGGCGCAGTTCACGGGCGCGCTGGAGAGCTACTTCGGGCATCGGTGGTTTGTGCGAATGTTTCGTCATGCGTTGGGTTCCCTCACCCTAGCCCTCTCCCGGCGGGAGAGGGGACCGTCCACTCGCCGGTGAATACTTCGGTGGCCGCGCCGGTCATGGCAACGTGGTCGTCGGCGGTCCATTCCAACTCCAAGTCGCCACCGGGCAGGTGCGCGAGGATCTTGCGATCGGTTCGCTTTGCCAAACTGCCAGCCACGCAGACGGCCGACGCGCCGGTGCCGCAGGCCAGCGTAATGCCGCTGCCGCGCTCCCAGGTGCGCATCGTGACTTCGCCAAGCCCGTGAACCTGTACGAAATGCACGTTGATCCGCCGCGGAAAGATCGCAGCGCATTCCAACACGGGCCCGACCGTCTCCAACGGCACCGCCGCAGTGTCGCGACAAAACAGCACGACGTGCGGGTTGCCCATCGAAACGCAGGTCATGCGCGGATCCAATCCGCATTTCTCGATCCAGCCTTTGACGTCGTCAAGTTGAATGTGCGGCGCCAGCGGCAGGTTGACGATCGGCTCGGTTGGCGAGACGCCCGGTATCTGGACTGGGATCTTGGCCGGTTCCAGAATGGGCTGGCCCATGTCGACCCGCACCCGGTCAACCCGGCCGTCGCTGATTTCCAGGTCCAGCACGAGCACGCCGTTGCCGGTCTCGATTTTCATGCGGCGCGCATCGGAAATCCCATGGTCGTACACATACTTGGCGACGCAGCGCACGCCGTTGCCGCACATTTCGGCTTCCGACCCGTCGGCGTTGAACATCCGCATTTGGGCGTCGGCAACGCGCGAGGGGCAGATCAGGATCAGGCCGTCGCCGCCGACGCCGAAGTGCCGGTCGGCGATTCGGCGAGCCAGTCCGGCCGGATCGTCGGGCGGCTGTTCGTGGAAGCAATCGACATACACATAGTCGTTGCCGATGCCGTGCATCTTGGTGAATCGCATAATCAATTCCCGCTCCCGCCGGGAGAGGGTTAGGGTGAGGGAGCTGCTCGCATGTCGACGCATCCAAAAAAAGGGCAGCCGCAAACTCTGCCGCCAGCAAGCTCGGTATTCTAGGGCGGCTCGCCGCAACCGGCAAACCCGATTGGTTCCGCCGCGGATGCTGTCAGTTGATGTCCGGACACGTGCCATGGTTGCGGGGTTCACCTGATGTGACATGTCAAGCGGTCGCGTCCAACGCGTTGCCGCACGATCCGTCCTCGCTGGCGTCGCGCGGACGCGGCGCGGGCGTCGCGCCGGCGGCTTTGCGCTTGCCCAGGCTGAATTCCCACGCTCGGCGGCCGTCGGCGTCGCGCTCGTTCGATTTCAAATCGTCGCCGTCGGCTTGCGAAACTCCGGCCGCGCTGGCGGCAGCGGCGGCGGCGACAACCTGGCGCCGCCGGTTGGCGGCTTCCAATTTTGCCCGCTCGACGTCCGAGCCGCCGCCTTGCGCCGCGGGCGAACCGGCCGCGCCGGGAACAATCCCTCCCGTGGATTCAACGCTCATGGGGATTCTCTTCAATCATCACTGCCGGCCACCCGTGGCCCGCACGGCTGCTGCGCCTTGCGGGCCAAAGGGGTTATCGTAGTCGGTTCGCAATCGCTCCAGGGCCTGCGTGGCCACTGGGAAGTAGTCGGTGCGCGTGGTCGGATTGTCCAAAGTCCCGTCCACGTGGATTTTCATGATCTGCTGGCTGGCTTCGCTGAACATGCCGGAAAGGATCGGCAGTCGTCCCCGGCCCACCGTCGTGTGCAGCTCGAGCTTGATCGGATTGGTTTGCGCGTCGAGCGTCACCACGCCGTCGCCCGAAAGACTCACCGCGTCTCCGCGCAAGTCGATCTGCTTCAAGAGCACGTGCGGGCCGTTGATCTCGAAGGCGATGTCGCTTTGCGTGAAGGCCGTCGTATCGGGGCGCTTGGCGCGCACGATTTTCAACAGCGAAACCGCCAGCGGCAGCTCATACACGTCGGCTTCGGTCAAATGAATGTCGCCGGAGCCGAACAAGTTGTGCGGGCCGCGACTGCCGTGCAGGTCGACGTTGGCCAGAATTTTGCCGTTGAGTTTTTGATGATTGGCCAGGTTTCCTTGCGCGAACTGCCCCAAGTCGGCGCCGGAAACCGTGGCAATCAGACGGTACTGCGGCACCGTGCCCAGTTTGACGTGGCAATCGGCCGCCACGAGTCCGCCAAAAACTTTGGCGGTCAACCGGCTGCTCCGCTGACCTCCGCTGCGGGATTGGGGCAGGGTGCCCAGATAAACGTTGGCGTTGTCGAACCACAGCGGGCCGAGGATTTCGGTGAACTGAAAATTCTTGTACGTCAGGCTATCCAGCCGTAGCTCGCCGCGGCTGGCATATCGCGAGCCCTCCGCGGCCCCCTGCAGCCGCACGCAGCCAAAGATATTTTCCACCTTCGGACCGACTTGCAGGCTGGCCTGGTTGAGATACAGCTCGACGTCCCAGCCGGTTCGTAGCGGTGCGCCCGGCGCGGCCTTGGAAAAGTCCAGGTTGCCTTTCAAATTGATCGGGCCGGTGGGCCGCAGCTCGGCAATCGCGTGCCGCAGCGCCTCGGGCAGAGCGGCGACAAGCTCGTGATCGTCACCTTGTAGCCGCATGCGGTCGACCGCGAATTTTTCCAAATGCAGCACCCAGCTTCCGTTGGGCATGAAGTCGCACCAGCCGCCGCTGCGCATCTGCGTGTTGCGATGCGCCGCATGCATGTTCTTCAACTCGATGTGCCCGTCCTTGTAGTGAATCACTCCGCCCAGCTTTCCCAGCCGATACGCAAAAGCGACCGGCTCGATCGAAGTGCCGATCGACGTGGCGTCGTCGCGCGGCACGGCCGTCAGGTCGATGGTCGGTTTCTTGACGCGGGAGTCGTAACCCACGTCGGCCTGCAGATCGACGTTGCCTTGCGGGCGCAGCGCGTTCCACAGCTCGCGATGCGCCGGCGGCAAAGCGTCTCGCAGTTCTTCTTCCAAGGGCGCATTCTTGGCGTCGATGTGCAGCGAGAGCACGTCCCGGTCGCCGGCGCAGGCCAGATTGCCGGTCAGCGTGACGACGCCCGCGTCGTTGGTTCCCACCAGATTCGGGGCGGTCGACCACTGCCCGTCGCGCATTTCGAGCGCGCCTTGCAGGTTGTTGAGCGGGTACTGAAACTTGTCGTAGTTCATCGAGCAACGGCTGACGACAATGCGCGTATGCTGATGGATTTCGGGCCGGGGCAGCGGATCGTTGGGCTCGCGCCACAGCCGGGTGTGAAATTCGAACGTGCCGCGCGGGTTGAGCGAACGCAGCGTATCGCGGGCCTTGGGTTTCAGCAGGGCCTCGAACAGCTTTTCGTCGAATTGGATCTTTTCGCCCCAGATTTCCAGCTGCCCGTTGTACTGGGGACCCGGATTGAAAAACCGGCCCCGCAAGTTCACCGGCTGTGCCCCGCTGAAAGCCACCACGCTGACGTCGAGCACCGTGTCGTTAAGAGTGACCGTGCCCCGGCACCGCTCGAGCCGATACGGAAACTTGCGGCAGCTGAACGAGACGTTATTCACGCACGTGGCGTGCAGCACTGGCTTCCACCGCTGGCCGTCGAACGTGATCGAACACTCGAGATTGATGTCTCCCTCGGGGTCGTAATCTCTCCAGTACGTGCGCCACGGTTCGCCCAGCGTTTCGCCCCAGCCGCGGTCAAAACGCATCTGCCGGCCGCTGGCCCGCAGCGCCAACGGGCTGTCGGCATTGTAGCCCCAGCGATCGAATTGCGGGACCTCCCAAACCGCCGAGCCGTAGCGTGCCGTCAAATCGCGAATATGAATTCCCCGGTTATCGCAGTGCACCGTCCCCTTCAAATCGGTCAACGGGTTGCGCAGCACCGGATCGTCGAAGCGGCCCGCCACCACGTCGCCGTTGACCTCGAACTGCGGCGGCGTATGGAAGTCGTCGCCCGAGGTGCGAAAGCTCAGATTGGCCTGGGCCCGCAGCGACTTGAGCGCTTCCATCGAGCGGGCAATCGGATCCGGCAGCGACGAGCGCAGCTCGGGCGAAATCTCGAGGCCGTCGGCCGTGCCGCTGAGCGTCCACCGCCCACCACTCGGGTCGAGCGTGCCGACGACTTCCACGCGCCGAACCTGGTCGGCGGCCAGATAGCCTTGCACTTCGAGCAGCTTGGGCTCGCCAGGGTTGCTCGCCGATGGTTTCAGCGACAGGTTGATATCGCGTAACGTGAAGGTGCTGGAAGGATTCTTGAGCGGGTCGAAGACTTCGAAGGTGCCGTTCTCGATCTTGATCGGCGGCACGACGCCCTCCGACTTCGGCAGCGGAAAAAGCTTGCTCAGGCTGAATTGACCGTCCGGCCTTCGCGTGGCTCGGATCACCGGCCGGCTGAGCTTGACGCCGGTAATCAACGGATCCCCCGCGACCAGCTCCTGCAAGCTCGTCTGACATTCGAGAAACACTTCGTCGAAGTATGCCAGCTCCGGTTGAGGCCCGACGGCGCCCGGCTCGGCCACCGACAGCCCGCGAACTTCAATGCCGTTACTCGCCAGGTGCGCCGACCGCACGCGAATCTCCAGCTTCGGCAAACGAGCGGCAATCGTCGATTCGACCCGGGCGCGAACTTCTTCCTCGACGCGAAAGAACACCTGCCGGTAGTAGAACGGGCTGGCTGCCAGCGCAGCCACGAACAGCAGTGCGCAGCTCCACTTGAACACTCCCCAGAACAAGTTGACGGTGCCTTTGATAATGACTGCGATTCCTTCAGTAACTCGCTGGCGTGCGCCAGGCGATCATCGAAGTGGCCGTGGGGCAGGGGAGGGGACACGCTCGGCCGCCGGTTCGACCGGCGACGATCCGCCGCGCGCCGCTGCGGCCAGCACCCCCGCGGCCAACGTCACCAGCGCCAGCATCGCCGGCTCGCGGTAGCGGATCGAGCTGACAAACACGACGTGCAGCATCGAGAAATAGACCGCCGGCAACCACGCCAGCACGTAGGGCCATCCTCGCGGAGCAAATCGCCACGCGCCCACGAGGCCCAGGCACAACAACGGCGTGTATGTTATTGCCACAACCAGCCGCATCGGCCAGCCGCGCAGCGAGGGTTCGTTGGGCCAAAAGTTCCAAGTCCGCGCGAACTTGATGCACACCAACTCGGCCACGCGCCCGGGATTCGCCCAAGCCCACTCGACCGACGCATGGGTCAGCCGCCGATCCAGGCGATATTCGAAAATGTCCTGCTCCGGCTCGGTACCGTCCAGGGCGTGTTCCTCGGCTTCGAACCGAGGCACGAAGTCCATGTTGCTGCCGCCGTCGGCCGTGGGGTTCATGCCGTCGTACAGACTGGCGCCAAACTGCAACGTCGTGGCCACGAAATGGCCGGTCAACTGCGCATTGCGAATCCACCAGGGAACCATGCACGCGGCCAGGCTCGCGCACATCGCCACTCCGATCAAGAGCTGCCGGCGGCGACGGCGGTCGATTGCCAAAGCCACGACCAACGCCAGCGGCGTGAACAACAACCAGCTCGGGCGAATCAAAATCGCGATGCCCGCGGCGACGCCGCCGGCCAGCGCCAAACCCGTCGCCCGTTGGTTCGTCGAGGCACGCCATGCCAAGCCCCACAAGGCAAGCTGCAACAACATGAACGGACAGAACGGCGCCTCGGTGAGCACGAAGACGCTCATCGACACGAATCCGGGATACACCGCCGCGATCCAACCGGCGACGCGGCCGGCGCGTGGATCGAAAAGCTGCGTCGTCCACCAGCCCACCACACCCACCGCGATGGTACCCAGCACCGCGCTCGACGCGCGGGCCGATAGCACCGGCGGGTCGTCGCCGAAAATGCGAAACAATCCGGCCAGCATCAACGGGTAGCCCGGCATGCGCAGCACGCGCCTCTCGGGCGACAAATACTGATAGGGTTCGCCCTGCGCGATCGCCTTGCCCAGTTGCCAATAGGCGTCGCTGTCGCCGAAAAAGAATTGCCGAGCGTCGCCGATCCGCGACTGCCACCAGACGCCGGCTGCCAAGCGCACCGCCAGGGCGAGCGCAAGGATCAAGATCCAGCGGACACGATTGTCTGTAAGTCGTGGCATGGTCGGAAAATCGGTGCCGTGGGAAGGCTATGGGGCGGCCCATGGTACGCGCACCTCTCTACCGGGGCAAGGCAGCTTGGACCGGGGGGTGGCACCGACAACTTGTTGTCGGTGTTGCGAAGCAATAAGAGGCGTTTGAGGGGGGCGCACACCTCGCCAGACCGTCTTGTCCCTTCGGGACCCAGACAACAAGTTGAGGCTGTCCGGGAATTGCTCGGGTGCCACTGCTGGCTTTGTCCAGCAGTGCTTGCCGCAGCGAAGTCCATTCACTGCTGGACAAGCCAGCAGTGGCACGCAGACACGTGCGCCCGGCCCGAGAACGCGGCATTGAATTCCCGGACAGCCTCAACAAGTTGTCCGGGCCACCCATTTCGAGCCATTTGTCGCTGGCCGCGCACCGCTGCTAATCTAGGCAATGTCTGCCGCGAGATTCCGTTTTGGCGACTGCACAGGTCCGAACTTGTCGGAATTGCCCGAAATGTGCAACTCGCGTCCGTTTACTTGTCAACCGGGCCTTGTATACTCGGAAATCTGTCTTGGCCCACACGCATGCGCGTGGGGTGGAACAGCGTGTAGGCGAGGCGCGGAACATCCCTTCGTTGGAGACCCAGGCAATGCAGTCCAATGGCAAAATCTTTTGGGCCAGCTTTCTGACCCTGATCGCGGCGGGAATGGGTTTTGCCGTGCGCGGCGAGGTGCTGGGCGAGTGGGAAATCGCACTTCGGTTTCACCAAAACCGAATTGGGCACCATCACCGGCGGCGGGCTCACCGGCATGGCCTTCACGATCATCGGCTTCAGCCTGTTCGCCGATCGCGTGGGCTACAAGCTGATCCTCATCGGCGCGTTCTTGTTGCACGTTGCTTCGGCCATTGGTCACGCTGGCCGCCACGCCGGTCTTCGACGCCGCCGGAAAGAACGCCACGTACTGGTGCCTGTACGTCGGCATGTTCATGTTTTCGCTGGCCAACGGCATGTGCGAAGCGGCCATCAATCCGCTGGTGGCCACGCTCTATCCGAAACAAAAAACGCATTATCTCAACATCCTGCACGCCGGCTGGCCCGGCGGATTGATTCTGGGCGGCTTGCTGGCCTTTGCCTTCGTGGGCGAGTCGGCCAAGATCAATCATCTGCGCTGGGAAATTCCCATGGTCTTCTTTCTCGTCCCCACGCTGTGGTACGGCGTCATCGTGATCAAAGAGAAGTTTCCCATCTCCGAAGCCCGGGCCGCGGGCGTCAAATTTGGCGAGATGCTGGCCGAGTTCGCGGCGCCAATCTTGCTCTTCTTGCTGCTGCTGCACGCGCTGGTCGGCTACGTCGAGTTGGGCACAGACAGTTGGATCACCAACATTACCCAGAGCAAGCTGCAGACGATCGGCATCGATAGCGTGCTGCTACTGGTCTACACGGCGGGCCTGATGTTCGTGCTCGGTTTTTCGCCGGGCCGATCGTCGAGCACATCAATCCGCTGGGGTTGCTGTTCGTCAGCGCGGTATTGGGATGCATCGGACTTTACTCGATGGGCACCGTCCTGGCGGGCGAAGCCGGCTGGTGGCTGTTGGTGGCGGCCACGATCTATGGCGTGGGCAAGACGTTTCTGTGGCCCACCATGCTCGGCGTCGTCGGCGAGCGATTTCCCAAGGGGGGCGCCCTGGCGATGGGCGCCATGGGGGGCGTCGGCATGTTGTCGGCCGGCCTGCTCGGCGGCCCCGGCATCGGCTACACGCAAGACGTCTTCGCCTCGGCCAAGCTGGCCGAGGACGATCCCGCGCTCTACGACCAGGTGAAATCCAGCGAGGAGAATCACTTCTTGTTCTTCAAGCCGGTTCGGGGCTTCAATGGCACCAAGGTCGAAGAGCTGATCGAAGAGAAGAGCCCGCAGGCCGACATGGTGAAGCAGGCCAGCGACTACGGCGGCGAGGAAGCGCTCAAAGTCACCGCCATGATTCCAGCCGCGATGGCCGTCGGCTACCTGCTGTTGTTGATTTATTTCCGCGCCATTGGCGGCTACCGCCTGGTCGAAATCGGTCCCGACCGCCAGGAGCACGAGACCGGCCACCGCCCCACCGCCAAAGAAGCGATCTACACCGACGCCCAAGCCGATCAGGCGTAGCCCTCCGATCCCCTCTCCCTCCGGGAGAGGGTTAGGGTGAGGGAGCCCAACCGCTCGCGCCGACGACAATCGTCTCCGATAGCCCCCAATCTCATTTACCTTTCCGGCGACGCGAACATCGCCAGTTGTTCGTCCTGTCGTTGCGCCGTGATCGCGCCGGGGAAAATCCGTTTGCAATTCTCCGCGCCGGCCGCAGATTCGAGTGTTAGCGCCATGTCGGCCAGCAGATCCCACTCGGCAAAGCCCATCGCTTGCAGCGGCCACTGCTGGCGGCGCCAAACCGTCACCAACGCTTCGCGCACCAAGTGGCGATCTGCCCCGGCGAGCTGGCGGCAATCCAGCGTCACGCGCGCCGCGTCCGCGTGGACGATGCTCGCATCCAGCAACCGCTGTGCATCAGCGTCGATCAACCGTTGGGCATCGGCGGCCAACTTTCCCAACCGCAATAGCGAGTCGACGATGGCCGGCGAATAGTCGCGTTTCATCAGCGGCAGCAGTTCATGCCGAATTCGGTTACGCATGAATTGTCGGTCACGGTTGGTCGCGTCTTCGCGGAAGGGCTGATCGAGCGCGGCCAGGTAGCCCAGCACCTCGTCGCGGGTCACGTTGAGCATCGGGCGGATCAACGTGACGGCCGGCCCCAAGGGCCGCGTTCGCCGCATGCCGGCCAGCCCGGCCAGCCCGGTGCCGCGCAGAACGTGATGTAAAATCGTTTCGGCCTGGTCGTCGGCGGTATGGGCTGTCACGACATAGCGAGCGCCCAGTTGCTCGGCGGTATGCTGCAAGAACTCGTAGCGGGCGTCGCGTGCGGCCGCCTCCAACCCATCGCCACCGACCAAGACGCCGGGCGTGCCGGCGCGGCCGACTTGACAGTCCAGCGAGAGCTGCTCGCACAGCCGGATCACGAACTGCTCGTCGGCCTCCGCATGCTCGCCGCGCAGCCGATGGTTGAAATGCCCGACGACCAGCCTTCCCGCCCCAGCGGCCCGCAGCCCTGCGGTCGCGCGCAACTCGACCATCGCACGCAACAGCGACACGCTGTCGGCTCCACCCGAGACCGCCACCAGGACCGTCAGGTCCTGCCAATTCATGGGGAGCCAGTTGGCGGCCAGCGATTGCGGAAGCATCGAGGGAGGCTGCATTTTCTGCGAAAAAAGGGAGGGGTGCGCCGGCTGGAGCCCGGTGGTTGCGCTGCTCCACAACCGGCTCTCGCGCAGTAGACTCTCCAGCTTATCCAATCGTCAAGACGCGGACCCTAAGTCCGGAAAAGATAGTGCCTTAGCACGACCCAAAAGCGGGCGAATTTAGTTGCAGTCGGCGGCGACTGTGATAGGATGCTAGATAGCGAGAAATGTGGCAACTGTTTCTTCTGCGTGCCTGCCGTTGTGGCAGAGCCATGCAAAGGCTCTCTGCGCATTGGCGCGAGCGTTGCAGTTGCACGTTTCCCGCGCGATAGACAAACGAGCGCCTTCGGGTAATCCGCAGGGAAATTGCTGCCAGAACTGGTTTGCAGCGCGATTTCGGGCTCTGTAGCGGGCGAAAAGACAAAGATTTGCGGGAGTTCGCAACCACGATGTATTTGCTAGTAGTAATTGTGCGATTCCTCCTTGGCCTGCTGCCAAGGACCCCAGCCGTTGCCAAATCGGTTCGGACGTTGTGCGAGACGCTGGTTCACCAGTCGTCGCAGGTCCGCCCCGAAGCGCGCACGGCGGTCCCGCATGAATGGATGAGCATGGATTATGTTTTGTCCGAAAGTTCCCCTGGAATTGCGCGCTTGCGGCGCGGAACTTTCGAAAGAGCTAACCATCCCTTACGTTCGATGTTCCGGCTCGCGCGCCGCCTGGCCTGCGGTCCGGAAACTTGTCCCGCCTTCGTCCCTACAGTTTTGCTCCACAATCCGCGGTTGCGTCGCAAATGACCCGCGGGGGTCGCGAGCGAGAGTCGTAAACTGTTTCTGGGGGCGGCTTCTCCAAGCCCGACACGCGGCAATTCGCGCCGGTTTAACGTGCGCGGACTTTGCCACATCCGACGGCGCGTGCTGGCTAACATGAGGGGGAAGTCGTGGAAAACCCGGTCGCCATTTTCATCCTGGTCGTCCTGGCCGCCATTCTCAGCTTCGTGGGCACGAAGCTGATCGATCGGCTGCGCCGGCGCGACGCCGAAAGCGAAGCCAAGGAGATCGTCGCCCGCGCCGATCGCGAAAGCGCCAACCGCCGCAAAGAGGCCGAGCTGGAAATCAAGGAAATGGCCATCCAGCAAAAGGCCGAGGGCGAGAAGGAGCTGCGCCAAGCTGCGCCAGGAGCTGCACGAACGCGAACGGCTGCTCGACAAGCGCCAGGACGCCCTCGAGCAGCAGGCCGAGCAGCTCCGCAAGCAGGAGAAGATGGTCGAGAGCACGCAGCGCAAGCTGGCCGAGCGGATCGAAGACACCAACCGCCGCAACGAGGAGCTGGCCAACGCTGCTCGACCTGCAGCGGCAGACGCTGCACCAGCTCAGCGGCCTGAGCCGCGAAGAAGCCACCCGGCGGCTGCTGGAAATGCTCGAACAGCGAGCTGCAGCACGAGGCGGGCGCGCTGATCATGAAGCACGAAAAGAAGATGGCCGAGATCTGCGAGGCCAAAGTCGCGCGAAATCCTGCTCACCTCCATCCAGCGCTACGCCGCCGCGCACACGGCCGAAACCACGACCAGCACGGTCGACATTCCCAACGACGAAATGAAGGGCCGCATCATCGGCCGCGAAGGCCGCAACATCCGCGCCTTCGAAAAGGCGACCGGCGTCGACGTGATCATCGACGACACGCCGGGCGTGGTGATCGTCAGCGGCTTCGACACCGGTCCGCCGCGAGATCGCCCGCATGGCGCTGAACAAGCTGATCGCCGACGGCCGCATCCATCCCGCGCGCATCGAGGAGGTCGTCGCCGAAACGCAGGCCGAGATGGAGCAGCACATCCAGAAGCTCGGCGAGGAAGCCGGCCCAGGAAGCCGACGTGCCCGGGCTGCATCCGAAGGCTGATCCACCTGCTGGGCCGGCTGCGCTTCCGCACCAGCTACAGCCAGAACGTGCTGCGGCACTCGATCGAAGTCGCGTTCCTCGACCGGCATGATGGCCGAGGAAATGGGGCTCGACGGCCGGCTGGCCCGCCGCTGCGGCCTGCTGCACGACATCGGCAAGGCGGCCGACCACGAGGCCGAAGGCGGCCATCCGAAGATCGGCGCCGAACTGCTCAAGCGCTACGGCGAAGGGCCCGGAAGTGGTGCACGCGGCGCTGGGCCATCACGACGACATCCGCGTCGACCATCCCTACACGGTGCTGGTGGCCGCGGCCGACGCCTGCAGCGCCTCGCGGCCCGGCGCCCGCCGCGAAACGCTCGAGCGCTACATCAAGCGGATGGAAGAGCTGGAAACGATCGCCACCGGCTTCGCCGGCGTCGAGCAGGCCTTCGCCATTCAGGCCGGCCGCGAGCTGCGCGTGATCGTCAGCGCCAAGGACACGACCGACGAGTCGGCCGCCAAAATCTGCCGCGACATCGCCAAGGCGTTCGAGGAGCAGCTCACCTATCCCGGCGAGATCAAGGTGACGGTGCTCCGCGAAACGCGCGTCACGGAAGTGGCCAAGTAGCCCGCGGCGCCGATCGTGCTACGAAGCAATCCTCCATTGACGAGCAACTAGGCGAGAAAGAAGCGTGTCCTTGTGCGGCTGCTCTTCATCGGTGACATCGTCGGCAAGCCGGGGCGGCAGATCGTGGCGCGCTGCGGTGCGCGGATTGGTGCAGGCCGAGCAGATCGACCTGGTCGTGGCCAACGCCGAAAACGCCGCCGGCGGCTCGGGCCTGACGCCGGCCAATCTATCAGCGAGCTGATCGCCGCCGGCGTCGACTGCGTCACGCTGGGCGATCACATCTACCGCCGCCGCGAAATCATCGACGTGCTGGAACAGCGAGCCGAACATCGTCAAGCCGGCCAATTTTCCGCCCGACCGCCCCGGGCCGCGAGTTCGCCGATCGTGCGCGGCGCGCAACGGCGTCGACGTGGCGGTCTTCAGCCTGCTGGGCCGGGTCTTCATGCGGCCGGTCGATTGCCCTTGGACCGCGGCCGATCGCGTGCTGGCCGGCCTTGCCCGCCGGAAGTGCAAAGTCGATCCTGGTCGACTTTCACGCCGAGGCCACCAGCGACAAGCAGCTGATGGGCCGCTACCTGGACGGCCGCGTCAGCGCCGTGCTGGGCACGCACACGCACGTGCCCACCGCCGACGAGTGCATTTTGCCCGGCGGCACCGCCTTCCAATGCGACGTCGGCATGACCGGGCCCGTACGAAAGCATCCTGGGCCGGCGGATCGACCGCGTGCTGGAAACGACGCTGACGTTCAACCCGACGCATTTCGACGTGGCCGCCGACGACGTGCGCATGCTGGCAACGATGGTGGACGTCGATCCCGAAACGGGTCGGGCTACTGCGATCCGGCGAATCTCGGTTACCCATCAAGATGCCGATCGATTGGCCGGCGCCGTCGAGGCCGCCAAAGGCCACGCCGGATAGCCGGGGGGCGTGCGGCTGCCATTGCGTTCCAAGCGGTCTTGCACGCCCCAGGGTGGCTCGCTATGCTCCGCGTCCCTTTTGTACGTCAACGCGTGAACCTGGTTGCTGGATCCAATTCGACGCGACTTTCCCGCCGCTCACGTTTTATGGCGGCGTTTCTGGGAGTCGGCTTGCTGGCGGCGCTCGTGCTGGCAAGCCAATTGCGGCCCGATCCACGCGGCTTTGGAACGCACGAACAACTCGGTCTGCCGCAGTGCACGTTTGTGGCGCTGTTGGGAAAACGCTGTCCCGCTTGTGGAATGACGACCTCCTGGGCCCTTGCGACCCATGGCCGGCTGGCCGATGCCCTGCGCGCGAACGCCTCGGGCACCTTGCTGGCCGCGGTGGCCATGGCGCTGTCGGCCGCTGCGATCGTGGTCGCTCTGCGAGGACAGCGGTTGGCGTGGCAGCCGGGCGAAACGGTGATCGTCGGCCTGGCCACGTGCATGGTGACGCTGGTTTTGGCCGAGTGGGCATTTCGCCTGTTTACGGAGTGACGCGAGACAAGCCACGCGATCGACTGGCAGTACCGAGACCGTCGCGCAGCGCGTGTGCCGATCAACTAACTCAACACGGATGAAACGAGGAACAGCGATGGATCGCTTCCGTTCGCAGAGTCTCTGGGCGCTGTTGGCGCTGGTCGCCTCAGCTGCCGGCCTGGCGGTTGCCAGCGGCTGCAATCTCGTGGCCACCGCGATGTACGTCATCGAAGGCACGAACACCCGGGCCGACTTCGACAAGCTGAAGGGCAAGCGCGTCGCGGTCATTTGCCGGCCGGTGACCTCGCTGCACTTTCGCGATTCGAGCGTTTCGCGCGATCTTGCGAAACAGGTCGGAATCCTGCTCGAAAAGAAAGTGCCCAAAATCAGCCTGATCGATCAACGCGACGTCTTCGAATGGGCCGACGAGAATAGTTGGGACGAGTACTACGAAATCGGCAAGGCCTTGAACGCCGAGATGGTCGTGGGACTCGACCTCGAGGAGTTCAGCTTGTACCAGGGCCAGACATTGTACCAGGGCAAAGCCAATCTGAAGATCATGGTGTACGACGTGGCCAAGGGCAAAGACCCCGTGTTCGAGCGCAACCTCCCGCAAGCCGTCTTTCCGCCGAACGCGGCGATCCCCGCCGGCGAAAAGCCCGAGCCCCAGTTTCGCCGCCAGTTCGTCAACCACCTGGCCCAGTTGATCGCCCGCTACTTCTACGATCACGACGCCACGGTCGATTTCGCCAGCAGCAGCACGGCCCTGGAGAATTAGCGACGCGCCGCAGTTTCCCCGGGTGGCCCAGACAACTTGTCGACGCCGTCCGGGAATTACCGCACACTAACCCGACGCGCCAGCTAGGGTTCTTCGTCCAGTGTCCATCGCTTGCGCGTCGGGTTAGTATGGGGAACAACGGCGTCGGGTGTTTTCCGGGCCCGAATTCCCGGACGGACTCAACTTGTTGTCTCCCGTCCCGCCGGGACAAGAGGCGGTTGCGAGCGTTGAGATCCCTCGCCAAACGTCTCTGATTGCCGAGCAACACCCTGTAGTGCCACCCCCGCGCGCCTGCGCTACAATTTCGGCGGCGGACGCTTGACGGGCCGGGGAATCATCTTGGCCTTGTCATTGCGGGGCGTGTTGTTGTTATTGTTGGCGTTGGCCGCGACTTGGCGCGGGGCGTTGACGCCGGTGTACTCTTCTTTCCAGCTCCAGCCGAACGGTTCCTTGAGCTCCTTTTCGGCCAACAGCGCCCAGGGCGTCTTGGGATGTTCGGCCACCACGCGCTCCAGATACGTCTTGGCCTGCTCGGCCTGCTTCTCCAGCGCCGTGCCCACGCTGATTTCCGCGGCCGGCACCAATCGCCAGGTATCGTTCTTGGCCTCTTGAAAGCGCATTCCCTGCTTCGCCTTGGCCAGCATCGCGTTGTAGCTTTCGGTGCGCACTTTCACCGCCAGCACGCGACCCATCGACAGGTCGTATCCGGCCTGCCAGCGCGCCTTGGTCAGCCGCGGCCGGTCTTTTTCGCCCGTCTTGAGCGTCTCGTAGAGCTGATTGATTTTCGGTTCCAGAATGGCCGCGGCACGCTGGGCTTGCGACAAGCGGTTGGCCAGGTCGGCCTCGTTCATTTTCGGAAACACCGTCTGCGGCCGCTCCATCGGAGTGACCCACGACATTTGCGACGCCTGCACCAGCGCCGTGCGCGCTTTGTTCTCGGCCAGCAACTTCTGATACTCCTTGATCGGCACGTAGTCGGGCCGATAGCCGCGCATCAGTTCCGGGTCAAAGAAGTAACTCAACTGGGCCGACAGCACGGCCGTGTCGCGGCGGCTCACCGCGCGGCGATCGTCGCGATTCGGATGCACGGCAAAAAAGATGCCCCCGGTTTCATAGCACAACCGCGTCAGGCTGTAGGGGCCAAAGCCCGAATCCATCGGTTCGTCGGCTTCCTCGGACCCGATGTTGACCAGCTCGGGCAGGTACGACTCCGGGCCCTGCCGCACGGCCACCCATTGCGGGGTCTGATCGAATTTGGGGTCGGGATCGACGTACTTGATCAGCGCGTCGCGGCGACCGAAGGGGGCCGGCACACCGACGCAATAGACAGGTATCTCGTAGCGGCGGCAAGCGGCCACCGCGCGATCGATGTCGCTCTCGTCATCCCCCGTCTCGTCGGTAAAAATCACGAACATCACGTTGCGGCGCGGCTCCTGCACGCGAAACGACCGATAGCGCTCGGCCGATTCGAGCACGGCCTTGAACGTTCGCTCGATGCCGCTGTTGTCCGTCTTCATGCCGGCCACGGCCGCCTTGATTTCCTCGACGTCGTCGGTCGGCTTGGGCGTCAGCAGCGTGATGTTTTGGCCGAATGCGACCACCGCGCTCAACAGCGGTTTGCTGTCGTGCTTCTGAAACGCGGGATTGCCCTTGCTTTCGATCACGCCCAGTTCCTCGTAGATGCGATCGAACCGTTTGTTGATTTCCCCACGCTGGCGTTCCAGGCTGCCCGACTGGTCGAACAGCCACACGACCAGCGTTTTGCGTTCCTCCAGCGACAGCAGAATCTCTTGCGTGATGCGGTCGATCGCGCCGGTGGCGCCGGTGGCGCCCACGCCCGCGGCCCCCTTGATCGTCAGGTTTTCGGCGAAGCGGGGACCGGTGGCCAGGCGGATTTCCTCTTGCATCTGAATCCGCTCCGGGCCTCGCGCCTGCGGATCGACTTCGATGGCCGCCGGCGACGCGGCCGTCATGGCCAACGTGGGCGCCGCCGAAAACACGACGTCCGAGGTCCCCGCGCCCGACGCGCCGATGGCGTCCTGGGGCAACTCGGAATAGTTGAACTCTTCGGAAGTGGTCAGCGGGTCTTCGGCCGGGTTAGCGCTTTCCACCACCACGACAAGCTCTTCGTGATGCACCTGCACGGCGCCGATCAGCGTTAAGCCGAGGAGGACCGTCAGGTTAAATGAAAAGCTGACCAGCCAGGCCGACGCATCGCCGTCCCACAGCGACTGGTCGGCGCGTGCGAGCTTGCCACCACGTGCGCAGGCTGGAAAAAACGTTCACTGCTACGTGCCGTCGAAGGTTTGCTGGTCTGGCCACACATTTCCCTGCAAAGCAGCGCGACCTGCCGCCGAGGGCAGGCCACATGCGCGTCACGAGCCGGGCACGTTCAATTCTCGGTCACCCACCAACCCGACGCAATGCCGCCCCATCGCGTGCGCACGTGCGCACAGTTCCACCACCTGACAGAATCGGGCAGAAACGCCGAATTTATTGCCAAATGTTGGCCAAAACAGCGAGAACCGTTGGCCTGACGCCGCTCAGGAGCGTCCTAAACGTGCGGTGGCAAGCTGGATCGTGCGAGAAACTTTCTTCCCCGCGCCATCATTTAGCCGACGCTACGCGGCGCGGCGGCGAAGTCGCAGCAACAGTACGGCAGCCGCCGACAGGCACAGCGCCAAGCTCGATGGCTCGGGGACCACTGCCGTCGTAATCTTCAAGTACGGCACTGGCGCGTGGGAGCCCGAGGGCGAAACGACGTCGGTCAGCCCAAAGACGTACTCGTAAGGATCGACCGCGGGCGGCGCACCGACACCGATGGGACCCGGGTCGAATGTGACCAGCCGTGCCGTGACGACAAACAACGACCCAGCGGCGATCTTGGGCTTAATGGCGCTGACCGCGCCCGGCAAACCGATCGTGTAGGTGTCCGGCACGGTGGGCGTCGGACCGCTGGGGCCGACGATCGTGAAATCTCCGAAAGGTGTACTAGTGCCAAACGTTGCCCAAACGCTGGCCGGCGTAACGCCAAAGCCCACTGGATCGATGATGGCTGCTACGGGCACGGGCGTAGCTGTGAACGCCACGAGTTCGAAATCACCGATGAAATTAGCCAGCGCGCTTGTGCCGCCAGGGATCAGCGTCAGATCGATGGTGACCCCGACAACGTCCTCACCCACCGGGATGCTGGTCGCCACGCCGGCCATGTCGTAGATGAAAAATGCCCGCCGCTCGCTCGTCGTGAAGCCGCTGACCGTGGTGCGGCCCATGAAGTAGTTTTGAAAGCCCGGGGAGTTGTCCGGAGCGGGCACGGTCGGATACCCGGGAGGTGCGGCGTCGCCGGGAGTATAGGGGCCATAAAAGCCGCCCACCTGATAACTGCTCACCGAAATCTCCGCGCCGCTTGCTGCGTCCTGGATTGCCGCCGCGAAAAGCGCCAGTGCGAATCCACGACCCCAACGCCTTGCGAAGATCTTCATGAGCCGAACTCCGGAGTTGGCTGCCCCAAAACCCAGAATTACCGTCACTATAATGGCAAACAGTCTCCAGTCAAGGAAATTCTCCGCGAGTCACCGCATTTAGAGCCGCCCCGAAAAGCTCGTCAAAACGCCAGCCCTGGCGTTGATCGCGGTGGCGGTTCGCCGCACAAAAAGTCCGCAGGCGACCAACGAAGAATGCGCGGGGTCCAGACTCAAAAACTCCGGCAGTACGCTAATCACACAGCAAGTCGGCAGACCAACTCGCTGTTCAGACGCAAGCCGGCTAGGGGCGCTCGTTGACGGCTGGCCAGGCCCCGATTTACGATGGATCTGCGAGGATATTGCGGTCCGCCGTGATTCGCCGCCGCGGTTACCCGCATCACTTCGAGGGCTCGGCCATGCACCAACGACGCCACGCTCCGTCCGGGACGTTGCCCAATCGCCATGTTCGGCCCCGTGGTGTCAAGGCGTGGGCCCTGCTGCTGGCGATCGTCTGTCTCGCTCAGGCGCGCCTGCCGGCCGCCGAAGATCCGGAAAAGGTGCTTCCCCCCAAGGAAGTCACGCTCAAAGCAGAAGACGGCCAGCCGCTGGTGGCCACCTATTATGCGAGCAAGCTGGGCAAGGAGGCCGTCCCCGTCGTGCTGTTGCACGCTTCCAAGGGAACCCGCGCTGATTTCGAAGAGCTCGCGCTCGTCTTGCAGTGCGCCGGACACGCCGTGATCGCACCCGATTTGCGCGGGCACGGCGACAGCGTCGGCACCGGCGAAGAGCGCATTACCGAACTCAGGCTCGACGACTACGAAGCGATGGACGAACAGGATGTGGAAGCCGTCAAGAGTTTTCTGCGGGTCAAGAACAACGAAGGCGAACTGAACATCGAGAAACTCTGCATTGTCGGCATCGAATTGGGCACCGTGCTGGCGGTCAACTTCGCCGCGCGCGACTGGAGTTGGCCCATTCTGGCCACCGGCAAGCAAGGGCAAGACGTCAAAGCGCTCGTGCTCATTTCTCCCGAATGGTCCTTCAAGGGCCTGCGCATCAACGAGGCCATGGCGAATCCGAACGTACGTAGCGACCTTTCGGTGCTGATCGTCGCGGGCAAGGGCGCCAGCCGGTCGTTGCGCGAGGCCAAGCGGCTTCACAGCGCGCTGGAGCGCTACCATCCCGCTCCGCCTGCCGGGGCCGCGGCCGACAAGCAGACCCTGTTTTTGCGGACTCCCGCGACCAGCCTGCAAGGCACCCAACTGCTCAACGAAAAGAGCATGCACCTCGACCAGATGATTGCCCAATTCATCGAGGTGCGGCTGGCCAAAAAGCCGATGCCGTGGAGCGACCGCAAGAACCCGCGCGAGTGAAGCGCGCATTGCTGCCCGCGTCGTCAGTCGGCGATTGACCCGGCATCGGCACTCGCGGGCGCCAATTCCAACGGCGGTTCGACCGTGGCCTTCGAATCGCCCTGGGAATCGGTGGGCGATCGCTCGTCGTGGCGTGGCGGAATCTTCAGCACCGCTCCGATCGGCAACAGGTCGGGGCTGGCCAGGACGTCGCGGTTGAGCTCGAAGATCTCCAGGTATCGCTCGCCCCGCCCCAGATATTGGCTGGCCAGCTTCGAGAGCGTGTCGCCGTCGGCGATACGGTGTGTCCTGGCCGCTTGACCGTCGAGCGAGTCGAGCGCCGCCTCGGGTTCGTCGTCGAGCGCACTTTCGGCCGGGTCGTCGACCGGCGTGCCTTCCAGAGGTTCCAACAGGGCGCCGACGGGATTGAAGCTTTTCTGGAATGACGGTTGGCGTTCGCTCGGGGTCTTGGGCTCGACAAACGCGGCCGTCACCGCGGTCGGCACTCGCAAGGCCTGTTTCCCTCGCCCCTCGGCGGGCACGTGCGGCGCCGCCGCGCGGTTGTTCCACGTCGCGTCCGTCGCAACGCGCCGCTCGACGCGCTGGCGAAAAGGAGATTCAATTTGGGCTTCTTGCCGCGTTACAGTCTGGGACGCATCCTTGCGAAAAAAAAAGGCCGCACTCACGCCGGTTGCGACAACCGACATGGCGACCACCAGTTTTTTTCCGACGGGCATCCTCGTTCCTCGTGGGTCTTTCGTTGTTGCGCCGACAATCCGACGCGCGCTATGCACGGCCACCGCTTGCCAACATTATTCGAGTGCGAACAACCAAAGGCCAGGGTTGGGTGGCCGAGACGAATGGTTGTCGGCGCGACCGCAAAACCCGATTGCTTGCACTCGAACTTTTGGGACGACGGCCTCTGGCACCTTCGACCTGATCGGCAAAGTTTCCCATGCCGAAGGCGCAACAGGCCGTCATCTGCGATCGGTCGGCGGCGCGTCTCGATTGCAGTCGATTTGGCCCATTCCCGTCCGATTGGGCAACCCGCGTTGGGATGATATCGACCTGCGCGAATAAACCGCAAAAACGGCCCCACCCCAAGGCCGGTGCCCGCTGCCGCGGTCAGGCGGCGGGGGGTGAGCTTCCAGACGATTTGGGAAACCTTGGCGGCGAATTGCCGCGACTGCCGGCTTGCTGCTGCTCGGCGGCGAGCACCTTGGCCGCGCGGGTCGCCGCGGGCGACGTTGCCGGCGGCTTTTTCATCCACAGCAGGATCGGGGCGGCAATGTAAATCGAGCTGTACGTTCCGGCGATCACGCCAACAACCATCGCGTACGCGAAGGCATGAATGCCCGGCCCCCCCACGATATACAGAATGATGCTCGCAATGAACACCGTGCCCGAGGTCAGCAACGTACGGCTGAGCGTTGCATTGACGCTCAGATTGATCATGTCCTCGTTGAGGTCGGGGCTCTTGCCGCGCACTTCGCGGATCCGATCGAAGACCACGATCGTGTCATTGATCGAAAAACCGACGATCGTCAGAAGCGCGGCCACGACCGACAGGCTGATCTTGAAGGGATCGACCAACGCGAAACCCAAGTAGGGCGACAGGTAGGAACTCATGGCAATGAACCCGACGGCGATTGCCACGTCGTGAACCAACGCCACGACGGCTGCCACGCCGAACATGACCTGGTCAAACCGAAACCACACATAAACCACGATGATGGCCATGCTGGCCAGCAGGGCATACAGCGCCATCAACTGCGTGTCGCCGGCCACCTTGCCGCCGATCTGATTCGACGACGGAAACACCGGCGTGCTGGACAGCCGCTCCTGCATGGCCTTCGCCAGCGCTTCGGTCTGCTCGGGGTTGAGCATGATCCGCAGCGTCCACTCGCCATAAGCGGCGTCGCTTCCGAACTGATACTTCGGATTGCTCAATTCGTAGAGCGCGTCTTTGAACTTCAATTCTTCCAGTTCCCCGTCGACCATGTCGCGCAGTGGCGCGAAGCTGATCTTTTGCGGGAAGTGCAATTCGACGCGCGACCCGCCGACCATCGATCCGTCGCCCGGTGCGCCGCTGTCGGATGAAGCCGCGGCGGCGGCCGCGGGCTCAGTTGACGGGGGCTCAGTTGACGGGGGCTCAGGCTGCGCCGATTCGGTTGCCTCGGGTTTCTTCTCTTCGGTCGCCGGATCTTGGCTCGCTTCCTTGGCCTCTTCCTTCGTGCTTTCTTTCGGGTCTTCTTTTTTCTCCGCTTGGGCATCACCGGCGGCCGGTTCGTCTTGAACCAACGCCAAGGCCGCCAGCGCCTCGTTGGCGTTGGCTGAGGCCAATCGGATCACGCCGCGCGGGCTCTCGACGGCCGCCGATTGGGGCGGCTTGTTCTCGGTCGCTTCCTCCGCCTTCGGCGCAGGCTCGCCAGGCGCCGCCGCTTTGGGCGGCTCGTCGGCCGGCTTCTCCTCGGGCTTGTCCGCGGGCGTGTCCGCGGGTTCTGCCGCCGGCTTATCGGCTGGCTTGTCCGCCGGCTTATCCGCGGGCGCATCGGCCGGCTTCGATTCCGCCTCGTCCGTCGCCTTCGACTCGCTCGCCGCTTCGATCGCGCTCGGCGGGTCGAACCTCATGGCATACGTCTGCAGCGAACCGCGAAAATCCTCGGACAGCGACTTTTTCACCTCCGCGATGTCACGCTCCGACGTGTCGACTTTGAATTCCAGATTGTTGATGCCGACGCTGCTGACGGCCACGTCGGGCAGGTGCTCGACTGCCTTGCGCACATCCGCAATGTCGTGCTCTTTGCCCTCGGCAAACAGCAATTGCACCGACGATCCGCCGGTGAAGTCGATATCCAGAATCTCCGGGCCGCGCGCCCCAACCGCCACGAAACCGAGCACGATCAAGCCCACCGAGCCCGCGATGGCCGGCGCGCGCCAGCGAATAAAGTCGATGTTCGTATGGCCGATCACGTGCATCATGCTCAGCCGCGTCAGCCAGCGCTTCTTTTCGGCGATGTCGAAGATCACGCGCGCCACGAACACGGCCGTGATACAAACTCATCAGCAAGCCCAGAATCAAGGTCACGGCAAAGCCCTTGATCTGGTCGGTGCCGACGACGTACAGCACCACCGCCGAGATCAAGGTCGTCACGTGCGAGTCGATAATCGTGGCCATGGCCCGCGAGAAGCCGTTGCGGATCGCCATCCGCAGCGAGGCGCCGCGTTCGGTCTCTTCGCGCATCCGCTCGTAAATCAACACGTTCGCGTCGACCGCCATGCCCACGGTCAGCACCAACCCAGCCAGACCTGGCAAGGTGAAGGCCGCCTTGATCAAAATCATCAAGGCCACGGTGACGATCATGTTGAGCGTCACGGCGATGTCGGCCACGACGCCGCAGAATCGATAGTACACGGCCATGAAGATCAAGATGGCGGCGGTGGAAATGATGATCGAGTCGGTCCCTTTGCGAATCGTGTCGTCGCCCAGTTGCGAGCTGATCGCGCTGCTCGCTGATCGGAATCGGATTCAGCGTGGCCGGCAAGCTGCCCGCGTTGAGCACGCCGACCAGAAAATCGACGTCCTCCTGCGTAAAGCTGCCCGTGATTTGCCCTTCGCCGTGAATGACCTCGTTGAGCTGCGGCGCCGAGAGCATCGTGTTGTCGAGGACGATGCCCAGGTGGCGATGCAGGTTGATGGTCTCGTCGGGCAAATTGCGGCGCGTCAATTCGCCGAACTTTTGGGCTCCCACCGCGTCGAAGGAAAAGTGCACGGCCAGCTTCGCGCCGTCGAATCCGCTCGACGCGCGACTCAGATTGCGGCCGTCGTCGATGTCGAACGGCGTGATCCGCACCAGGATCTCGTTGCCGCGCGCCTCGGTCTGGCGGAAGGACGCTCGGGCGTCCGGCCCCAGCCGTAAATCAGGGCTCGCCTTGACCCAGCGGCCGACCAGCTTGCCGCCGATGTACACCTCGCGCCCCTTGGCCTTGGCGGCCGCGTTGATGATGTCCCGATCGTCGTTTTCGTTGGCCACGATGCGGAACTCCAGCAAACCGCTGGTGCTGATCCGCTTCTTGATCTGATCGACCTCACGGGTCTTCGATCTCCGGAATGATGATTTCCAACTGTTCGGCGCCGTACTGGCGGATCGTCAGCTCTTTCACGCCGCTCGGATTGATTCTCTTTCCGACCGCCACGATCAAGTCTTGCATGTTGACTGCTTTTTCCGGGTGGTCGGCGGCGTAGATGAAAACCGTCTTGCCCTCGTCCGACCGTTCGCCCGATTTGCGCAAAGTGAGGTTGGCCGAACGCCGCAAGCCGGCGACCGCGCGCTCCACTCGGCCAATGTCGGCTTTCTCCGGCGCGACAATCTCGATTTCATTCGGTCCGCCCGGCCGGGCTTCGATCTTGTCGCCGCCGCCTTCGTTCAGAAGGTCGTTCAGCCGGCCAATGGCCGTGGGCATCCACTCCTGCTTCGCCATGCCCTTGTCGACCTCGTACACCAGCACCACGCCGCCGCTCAAGTCGATGCCCCGCTTCGGCGGCCAGCCCATGATGTTGACCGCCAGGCTCGCCGCCAGCGAGAACACCAACAGCCCGATCTTGAACGAATACTCGTTCATGCGCAGCGCTCGGGCGATCATGCCCCCGGCCAGGAACGATCCGGCGATGACGGCCACCGCCACGACGAGGTTCAATCCGACCGTCGCGCCGCCTTCGGCCGCGGCGTCGGCTGCCGCGGGTTGCGCCTGCGCGATGATCCAGGGAAGAGTGCAATACCAGGCCATGGGAGGCGTTTCCTCGCGTCAAAAGTTATGCTGGCTTTTCGCCCGACGGTTCGTCCGCAATGACGCGCGCGATCGCGCCGAACGTGACGCGGACCTTCGTGTTGTTCGCCTCGTCGATCTTGATCGTGACTTTGTCGGCCTCACGCTGGACCTCAACCACGACGCCGTACATGCCGCCGATCGTAATCACGCGGTCGTTCTTCTTCAGTCCTTCGAGCAATGCCTTGTGCGTGGCTTGCTTGCGGCGCTCGGGCCGAATCATCATGAAATAAAACAGCACCGCGATCATCGCCAGCGGGGCCAACAATCCGAAGGGGTTTCCAGCGCCAGCCCCCGCGTCGCCGCCGTCGGCCGCCTGGGCCAACGGAAAGCCCCATTGCATGAAATCCACGTGCATGAAATCTGCCAAGTTCGGTACCGTCCTTTGCCGATTCCTCGAGAAGCCGCCCCCTGGGCCAGCTGCCGCGCTGGCTCGCGCCGAGCCTCGACAGCGGCTCAAAGAAAACCGCCTGCGGTCCACCCCGGGATGCTCGCCCCCCGCGGCCCGTCAACCCCGCAGCCCATCCAAAAAACCTGCCCCATCCGGCGAGTCATTGCGCCGCCGCCATGGGTGCTTCGACGTATCTTAAAGCTCGACCCGCCAAGGGACAAGGGCACTCGCGCCGGCGTGCCAGCAGGCGCTCAGCCGGGTGGGCCGTTCCAGCGACGCAGCTTCTCGGCGGCCAGTGTCTCAAATACGCCAGCGCGAATGGCTTCGCGGGCCTGACGCAGCAAACGCTGGTAGTACGTCAGGTTGTGCAGCGACACGAGCATCGGGCCGAGCATCTCGCCGGCCATGAACAGATGCCGCAGATAACCGCGGCTGTGGCGGCAGGCCGGCGCAAGGGCAACCCTCTTCCAGCGGCCGTGGCGTCGCGCTCGTACTGCAGGTTGCGCAGCCGCAGCGGGCCCGCGTCGGTAAACGCCAACGCGTTGCGGCCGTTGCGCGTCGGCATGACGCAATCGAACAGGTCGATGCCGCGTCGCGATGGCCTCCAGCAAATCCTGCGGCCGGCCCACGCCCATCAGGTAGCGCGGCCGATCGGCCGGCAGAGCGGGCACGGTGGCCTCCAGAACCGCGATACATCTCGGCCGGCTCCTCGCCGACGCTCAAGCCCGCCGACCGCGTAGCCGGGAAAATCCAGCTCGGCCAGCTGCCGCGCGCAGTCGACGCGCAACTGCGCGTCGAGCCCGCCTTGCACGATCGCGAACAGCGCCTGATCGGTGCGCGCGCTGCGCCGCGCGGCAGCGCCGCGGCCCAGCGGACGCTGCGCTCGGTGGCGTCGCGCACGACTCGCCGGATCGTTCGGCAGTGCCACGACGTGGTCCAACACCATCGCCACGTCGCTGCCCAGCGCTTCTTGAATCGCCACCGCCCGCTCGGGCGACAGCTCGAACAAATTGCCGTCGAGGTGCGAGCGAAAGATCGGCCCCTTCTTCGGTGATCCTGGCGTTCTGCGCCAGGCTGAAGATCTGAAAGCCGCCGCTGTCGGTAAGGATCGGGCCGGTCCAGCCCGATGAAGCGCGTGCAGCCCGCCCAGCGCCGCGACCACCGCTTCGCCCGGCCGCAGCGCCAGGTGATACGTGTTGGCCAACACCATCTGCGTCCCGGTCGCGCGCAGCGCGTCGACGGTCAGTCCCTTGACCGTGGCTTGCGTGCCGACCGGCATGAAGGCCGGCATGTCGACGTCGCCATGCGGCGTGGCGAACGTGCTGGCGCGGGCCGCCGACCGCGGGTCGGTGGCATGCACTTGAAACGAGAACGCTGGGCCGCTCATGGTTCTCCGCGCATGCCGTTCTTGCGGCCAATCGAGCCGTTCTTGCGGCCAGATAACCAAGCCGTTCCTGCGGCCAGATAACCAAGCCGTTCCTGCGGCCAGATAACCAAGCCGTTCCTGCGGCCAAACGATTCAGTCGCCGCGCAGCTTCAGGCCGTGCAGCGTCAGCTTCTCGCGGACTTCGTTCAGGCTCGTCACGCCGAAGTTCTTGCACTCCAGCAAGTCGTCGCCCGTGCGGCGCACCAGCTCGCCGATCGTGTTGAGTCCCAGGCGGATCATGCACTTGCGGGCACGCACCGACAGGTTCAAGTCGGCGATCGGCCGATCCAGCATCGCCTGCTCGTCGGGCGACATGAACTCGGGCTCGAAGACCGGCTCGGGCTCGGCTTTCGTCGGTGGCGAACTGCCCGAGCGAAAGACCCTTCGAGGCCAGCATCTCGCGAATCTCGACCAGCGACGTCTCGCCAAAGTTCTTGCTGGCCAGCAGATCCTGCTCGGTGCAGCGGGCCAGGTCGCCCAGCGTCGTGGATGCCCATCTTTTGCAGGCAATTGCGGCTGCGCACCGACAGCTCGAAATCGGTGACCGGAATGCTGAGCACCTGGCTGACCCGGTCGCGCTTGCGTCTGCGCGTCCTCGTCGTAGAACATGTCGCCCGAGGCCTGCGCGTCTTTCAAGAACAGCCGCGCCCGGGCGTGATTCGGGATAGACGTCCAGGATCCGCTGGTAGCACTGCTGAGCCCGGTCGTACTGCTGGCGATCTTCGTACAGCACGCCCAGGTTCAACAGCGAGCCGACGTGGGTCGGAAACTGCGCCACCGACCGCTCGTACAGATCGAGCGCCATGTCGTCGTTGCCGCGGCGATCGTTTTCCATGGCCAGGCCGAACAGGGCGCCGGCATGATTGGGATCGGCCTCGACGGCCCGCTCGAACAGCGCCACGACTTCGCTGCGGGTTGCCGCCCAGGGCCGAAACGGTGGCGCCGCGCTGGATACAGATATTCGGCCGTCTGCTCGACGGCGCCGGACAGCGAGTCGAGCGAGGCCAGGGCCGCGCGGGCGTCGCCGGACAGGCGTTGCGCTTCGGCCTTGCCCAGCGCGCAATCGTCGGCGTTGTAGCCGGCCTTGGCCGCCGCCGCGTAGCTGGCGATCGCTTCGTCGTATTGCCCGAGGGCGAAATAGGTCTTGCGCCAGATAGAAGTGCGCCAGCGCTCCGCCGTCGCCGCTCTTCAGCGTTTGCACCGCGGCCGAATAGCGGCCCAGCAGATAATAGCAAACGCCCAGTCGCACCGCCGTCGGCCGGGCTGCGTCCCTCGCGCATTCCAACTCGGCCACGCGCCTCGCGCAGCACGCGATATTGCGAGTAGTCCTCGGCGATCGCATTGACGATCTGCCTTGATTTCCTGCGGCCCAAACGGCCCGCCGGCCAGCACGTACTGCTTCAGGTCCGACTCCAGAGCATGCGACATCAGATCTCTCCCCCAAACTCTCGCGGGCGTCAGGCGCGCCCCGCGGAAACCTATGAAAAGTCCGGAAATCGACGAACCCCAAGGCCCGCCCGGCCGAAGCTCGGCGCACGGAACCACCCGCGGTTGTCAGCGTCTCGGGCCGTCGAATCAGGTAACCTACCACGTTCCAACGACTTGCGAAAGTCTAGATGCGTGCGGAAAACCCGTCAAGGGGCGCTCCAATTGCCCCCGGGGCAGCCCCTCGCAAGTCGCCGCGCCAACGCGGCGGACCGGAAACCTGAAACAGACTTGCAAGAGCCAGCGAAGGGAGTCGAACCCTTAACCCCCGCATTACGAATGCGGTGCTCTGCCAATTGAAGCTACGCTGGCAAGTTTTTTGGTGTCAGTTGGTTGCGGTGGTTTCGGGTCAACAAATCGCCACGACCCACATGTCGCAACTGTCGAATTCAACCCAACTGCGCGAAATCACCGATGTTCGTGCCGGAGAGGGCCGCATTCAGAAAGCAAGGCTCTGCCGCTGAACGAAACGACTAGTTTATCCCGGCGGCGCGGCTCCGCCAAGTCCTGTCCTTGCTTCCTCGCCTCGTTAATCAGCACGCATTCGAGTCGTGCGCGGAATCATCGTAGGCAGAACGATTGGACAACCAGGCGCCGTCGGAATGCGTTCGATAAAGCCTGGCAATCAAATCATTGCTGCCCGGCTGGCCTAGGTCCGGCTGAGGTCCCATTGCTTGGCGCGCCTGCGAGCAAGTCGTGGTGCTGTGGCCAGTCGTGGAGCGTCGCCGGGTCGAAGTCGGCTCCATTTGGCCAGACGAGTGTATGCACTTCCGGGTCGATCGATACCTGATTGAACACCGTCAGGTCGCGCAGCGGCCCAAGCAGTTCGCCAGCGAGGACAGCTTGGAAGTTGATGGTTTGCTCGCTGCCATCATCGAACTCGACCCATAGGGAGTACGGGCCTACGATCTTGAACGACCGAATGCGGTAGATGGGGTGTGTCATCGGATGGAAATTTTCCTGAGGCAGAACCCTCATTCGAGCGGATCGATGGGCCACGGCGTCAGGCCACTCTGAAGGCGCTGCCAATCCGCTTGGAGTTCTGCTTGGTGCAACTCGGCCCATGCCTCCGCAAGGCGCTGCTGCCGTCGCGGCAATGAACCGGCAATCAACTCGATAGGGTCCAGGCTGAATATGGCGACATCATTTTGATAATATGCGTGGAAGTGCGGCAAATTGTGCGGCTGGCCGACTTCCATGTACATCCGGATGATGATCCCAAAGAACCGACTTAGCTCAGGCATTATAGCAGTATACCATGCCACGACAATTTGAAGGATGAGCGGCATCCCTGCGTTTTCAGTTTCACGCGCCGGCGGTAAACCGAATGTTCGTGGGTGGGAGCCGAGTAAATAGCAGTCGATTTTATCATGGGCCACATCGCCCCGTCCGACGACATGGCGGCCGTCTACCGCCAGGACGTCAGCGACGGACGGTTGCAACTCGTCACGGACCATGTGCGGCATTGGCTTGTCTTCGCCGGTGACTGTCGAACCCTAGCCAAGTAGGTCAGGCCGATGGCCTGACGATCTAATGGCGACATGCTGAGTTCACGACCGCGTGTTGTATGCGCCCGGCCGCAACAACGTTGTTCGCACACTCGCCGCCGGTCCCGCATGTAATCGTGCCAAGAGGCACAGTGGCCGCCGGCGCACGCTGGGCAGACCCTTTAGGTCGCGCACGATCGTGCGTCAAAAATGCGGAACGACGAAGAATGTCAGGCACGAGCGTGACTGACCTACGACTCTGTCCGGCACCAACCACTGACCACCAACCACTTCAAAATTCTCGGGGGGTGGCCGGAAACTTGTGTTGAAAGTGTGCCGCCACTTTTGGTAAACCTGCATCCAGCTGAGACGGACTGTCACTTCAGATCTGTGTCAACGGACGGAAGGCCTGCTTTGTTCTTGGGCCGCCCCCGTCAAAGTCTCTCGCGCCTGCGGCGAAGACTGCGCAGTGGTATTTGACTGCCTCGAAGCGCGCGGACGCGATCTGCGTGCCGGAGGCTCGCGAGCCGTTTTGGGAATGTCCGTGTGGCCACGGCGTTGAACCCAGGGATGCGGTCGGCATCTTGGACTGGGCAGTACAACGTCTCCGTGGGAAGCTCCGGTACCGACCCGCTGCAATGCTGCTTCCTCCGCCGAAGCTCTTTTTGCAGTACAAGAACCGCTTCGGATCCCCGGATGGGAGCAGCGGCGCACGAAACATTTTTGGTGAGGAAAAGTCGCAATCGCGATTCAACGTCGCGCTGCGCGCGGGCTTTTTCGCCCTGGCTTTTTTGAAATGGCCGACGAGGAGTATTGAACCACAAAGGCACCAAGAGCACCAAGAAGACGAAGAAATGGATTGTTTTCCTACTTCATTCTTCCTTGGTGCTCTTGGTGTCTTGGTGGTCAATCCCGCCCCCGTTCCTTTTCATCCAGTAGTTCCAAGTTCAGAGAATTGCTATAGGTGAACGCAAGGGTCCTCCTCAGATTGGTTTGTGTTGAAGAACTCAAGCCAAGGAGGGGTCCCATGCGTTCAAGGATGAGTCATACCATAACTGCTGGCGAAGTTCACGGGTGGGCCATCGGGTGGCTGCTGCAAGCAAAGCTATTAGAGGATCATGGGTGGCTGTGCACGGCCAGGGTGACCTGGAATGTTTTGTTGCGGGCGGCCGCCCGGATGATCTCGATTTATGCCGCCTGTCGCGATTTGGCCGACGCGCTTTCCGACCAGGCCGTGTTCAATGCGCTGTCCGACGGCCTGCCCAAGACTCTGAAGTCGTTGGAACGTCGGTTGAACGAGGCGCTGTCCGCGCCGCTGCCGCGACGGTTGTTGCGCCATTCCTGGCGTGTGGCGATCGATTGGCATTTGGTGCCCTACTATGGCGAGCCCGACAAAAGTCGGAACGAACTGTATTACGGCAAGCCGCGCCAGGGCACGACGAAGTTTCACGCCTACGGCACAGCCTGCATCGTGCAGCACGGGCAGCGCTACACCGTGGCACTGACGTGGGTGCGGCGGCACGAAACGCTGGTGGTCGCGCTGCGGCGTCTGCTGGCGCAAATTCGCAAAATCGGCCTGAAAATCAAGTATGTGCTGCTGGACCGCGCGTTCTTCAACGTGCCGGTGATCACCTGGTTGCAGAGCGAAAAACTGCCGTTCTTGATGCCCGCCATGTTTCGCGGGCGCCGCTCCAAGAAGCGCCGCGCCGCCACCGGCCTGCATTGGATCAAGCGTCAGAAGGCGGGCTGGTATCAACACACGCTGAAGAACAAGAAGCAACAAGTGACCGTCTCCGTATGCGTCACGTATCGTACGCATCGCAATCGCAAAGACCACAAACATGTCCAACAAAAGCTGTTGTTCGCTGCCTGGCGTGTGAAGGGCTCTCCCAAAGACATTCGCCAGCGGTATCGCAAGCGGTTCGGCATCGAATCGAGTTACCGTCAAATGCGTCAAGCGCGCATCCACACCTGCACGCGGTGCCCACGTCTGCGTCTGGTGTTTGTCGCCGTCGCCCTGATCCTGCGAAACCTCTGGGTCTGGATTCACGCCACGCGCTTGGCCGAAGGCAGCGGTCCCACGATGACTTTGCGACTCGAACGACTCCGTTACAAACGAATGCTCGATTGGATCGCCCAAACCGTCGCCGCCTTACTACATGACGGCTCAATACCTTGCGTCGATCTAAGCCCATAAGCGAAAGTTGGAACTACTGTCATCCTTCATCCTTGCTGCCTTCATCCTTCTCTGCGACCCTGTGGCTAATCTCCTCGTACCGCTTCACTCCGACTTGTCGGTCGTCGCTTCCGGCTCGTCGGCGGTGCGGCTGGGGCGGGGGAGTTGCGGGCCTTCGCCGGAACGTTTGATCTTGACCGTCATCGCGCCGCGATTGTCGGCCATTTCGTTCCACTGGTCGCGGCAGCGCAAATACAACCGGCCTTCGCTCGGCGGCGTGAACGAACCAAACGCGGAGAGCGCAAACGGCTCGCCCAGCACAAAATCCTTGAAGATCACGCCCTCGAGCCGGCCGCTGCCATCGGCCTGGCCGTCGGCGGTGGTTTCCTTGGCGTCCTTGGCCGTTTGCCAGACACCGCTGGCGCTGTAGTCGTACTTGTGCTCGGGCGAAACGATCACTCCGGAAGGCTGCCAGCCATGGTTGGCCACGACGTGCGACGGCATGGCCGCGCTGGGGGACGTCGTGCGGAATTTGCGCTTCCAATCCCAATGGCACAAGTCCACGCGATAGCCTTCGTCGAGATGCGCGAGGAAAAATCGATACTCGAAAGCGATTTCGGAGAGCATCGAGCCGTACGTGTCGGCGAAGCTCACCGGCTGGTTGTTGAGGAAGCCCAGCCCAAGGGCGCGAAATCGGGGGGCATAGTTGGGGTTGTTCTCCAGCAGATGGCACAGCGCCCAGCGCCAGGCGTAGTTTTGCCACGAGTCGCCGGTTGCGGCGCTCGGCTTGCCCGGCCGCGCGATGCCGTCCTCGGCGAGGATTTCACCCAGCGGCTTGGGCCGGCTGGCGCGGATATATTCGATGACCGAGGGATGGCAGTGCACGCTGGTATCGCCGGCGCGCCAATACTGGCCCATCTCGGCCATGCCTTCGGAATACCACAAGGGGCCGGTGCGGCCGAAAGCCTGGCCGCAATAGGCGTGCACGGCTTCGTGCTGCGGCGTGCCGCGGTCGGCCGTGGCGAAGACGGTGGCCTTGGCGGCGATAATTCTGTTGCCCTGGCTCAAGCTGTCGACCATCGTGATGCCCGCCCCTTGCTCGATCTTTGCCCGGCCGGCCGGATCGAGCGAACTGGCCGGCCAATTGGCCAGGTCGCTGACGACATAGCATTCGATCGTGCCGACCGGCGGGTGTCCCCAATACTTGGAGATCAAACCGAGCATCGATTCCAATCGGTTCAACAGCTCGTGGGCGTCCTTGGGCGCCAGATCGGTATGCACGATGAAATGCGTCGATTTGAAATCGGCCGGCTTGCGCGCCGACGTGGGAACCGACCGCACCACGGCCGTCGCGTCGGAAGGCCCAGGCAGGCGCACCTTCTTGTTGGCTGGCGGAGCGGCGCCGGCGGACGTGGCAAAGCCGCCGCCTGCGACCCCGACGCACAACAGCATGCCGATCGTGAACCCTGTGCGAGCTTGGTGTGCGATAGCTATTGGCATGGCGGTAACGGACCGCGAGACAGGAACCCAACGGGAGGCAGCGAACATGCCGCGTCCGAAGTCCATTGTACTTCGCGGCGCGAAAATCGGCCAATTCGCGCACGTTTCGCCGCGTATTCGCGGGTCGTCTTCGCAGTTCGCCAGAGTCTTGCCAAGGCCCGGGCCAAAAAAAACGGCGACCCGCGGAATCGCTCCGCGGATCACCGTGTTCGTTTCTCGTCGGTCACTCGGGCCTGGCAACTATTCAGGCTTGAAGTTGACCTTGAAGCTGCACTGGAAGCGATCGAAGATCGTAACGTAGGCCGTGCCTTCGTTGTTCTCGAAATCCTTGACTTCCAAAGCCAGCGGCTGCGAGCCCGGGCCGGCGCCTTCGCCGATGCGAGCGTCAATCAGCGGCTTGGCGTCGCTGCCATAGCCGTACAGGTGCCACACGTCGTCGTCGGTGTGACGAGCGGCCAAGGTCAGATAGCTCACCTTGTGCTCTTCGCCATCCTGGCCCTTGAACGTGAGGGTCCGCATCTTGGCCGCATCGACGGCCTTGCCGTCAATCACCGGAGCGAAACCCGGCGACATGAACAAGTGGGCCAGCGGAGCCCCGGGATCGCTGTTGACCGCGTCGTTCTCCGGCTTGATGTCCTTCTGAGGCACGATGATCATGCCGGTCTGTTCCATGTGAACGCCAACGGACTTCTCAATGTCGGACTCGACTTTCACTTGCGGCTTTTCAATCTTGTCGGCCGCCTCGGTCAGCGCCTGGGCAAAAGCCTGGGCGATTTGCGGATCCAGAACTTCCAAATCGGCAGCCACGGCCGATGCCAATGTGAATGTGCACGCCGCGAGGGCAACAACACCGAATACTACAGTCCTCATTCGATTCCTCCGTTTAACTGAAAATGATGGTGATTAAGTGGCGCGTTGTCTTGCGTCCGGCGACACAACCGGGCTGATGCGGCCAACTTGGGGCTCTAACCAGAATACTCTCGCCGAACACCGCTGCAAGCGATTTGTTTCGGAAACCGGCAATTTTGTTTCGCCCACTTCAAATCCCGGGCGTCCCACCTGGCCACTGGTCGATGCGGGCGGCTGGTCCGGCCGGGGGTCTACCCTTAAAATAGCGACAAAGTTTCAACTCGGCGTTCCAAATGCCTCCCTCCAGGATCGACGAAATGTCGGACAACGGCCACGAAACAAACCCTTTGCCCCACCCGCCTTCGGGTCCGCCCAAGAGTTTTCTCATCACCGCCATCGTTGTGGTCCTTTTAGCCGCCCTGGCGTGGGCCAGCCGAACCTGGCGCCCCTCGGCCGCGGACGACGAATCGGCGGCGGAAACTTCCGTCAAAGCGGAACCGCAACACATGCCCAAGGTCACCAAAACCGATGCCCAGTGGCAGGCGCAGCTCACGCCCGAACAGTATGAAGTCACACGCCAGAAGGGGACCGAGCGGGCCTTCACCGGCGCGTATTGGAACAACCATGACCCGGGATCGTACAAGTGCGTCTGTTGCGGCGCCGAACTGTTCAGCTCCGACACCAAGTACGATTCGGGAACCGGCTGGCCGAGCTTCTGGGCTCCGGCCAACAAGGACAACGTGGGCACCGAGCGCGACTACAAATTCGGCATGGTCCGCAACGAAGTCACCTGCACCCACTGCGGCGCCCATCTGGGTCACGTCTTCGACGACGGGCCCCAGCCCACCGGCCAGCGCTATTGCATGAATTCAGCGTCGCTGGTGTTCGAAAAAAAAGCAGACGGCGAGCCGAAAAAATAGACGAGCCCGAGGGTGGCCCAGACAACTTGTTGTCTGGGTCCCGCAGGGACAAGAGTGATCTGGTGGGTTGCGCGGCCCTTCCTCAGGCACCTCTTGTTGCTTCGCAACACCGGCAACAAGTTGTCTGCTATCCGAGAAAAGAGAGCAGACGGCGAGCCAAAGAAGCAAGCGAATCGCAAACGCCTCAACTGCTGGCGCTGCGATAGCTGAGCATGGCCTGGCGGAAGATGAGCCGCGAAACCCACAACGATCCGGCGGCCGCGGCCAGCGCGAAGAGCGCCAACGGCCACGATTGGGCCGCCAGCGGCTTGGCCATCAACTGCGCCGGCACGTTCACCACCACCAACAGCGGAATGATGAACGTGAAAAACCACCGCAGCGGAGTGCCGATCGGTCCTTGATAGATCTCCATCGGGTAGCGCGAGAAATTGGTGATGTAGAACCAGAAGTCGTACAGCGTCTGGTTGCGGCCCAGCCACACGCTGGTGCGCGGCCAGCGCGATCATCAGGCTGTACAGAATCGCCACGCCGCAGAGCAGATACAGCGGGTAGAGCACGACCTGAACCGCCGTTGGCAGGTACTCCAGATTCGCCAGCGAATAGGCCAGCAAGGCGACCGCGAACAGAAAGTTCGACAGCGACGACCAGTCGACTTTGTGCAGCGAAATCAGGAACTGCGTGTCGATCGGCTTGAGCAGCGCGAAGTCGAGCGCCGCCGGTGCGGATCAGTTCGCTGAACTCCTCGGCATTGGGCATGAAGAACGCCTGCACCAGGCTGTTGATGAACAGCGTCGTGGCCAGGAAGATGAAGAACTCGTACTTGTCCCAGCCGGCCGATCGCTGGTCGTGAACTGGAAGATCAGCAGGTAGAAGCCCAGGTTCATCGCCATCCACGACAGCGACGACACGCACTCGATGATGAAGTTCGCGCGAAACGTCATGTCGCGCACCAGGCTATTGCGGGCGAACGTGAGAAACACGCGGAAGTAGGGCGGATGCAGGCGCGCGACGTAAGGCGCGTCGGGAATCGCGTTACTCGTGTGTTGCGGCGTTTGGTCGTGCATGATAGTTCCTCGCTCCCTCGTCAACCGCCGTATCCGCTGTAGCGCTTCACGCCCAGATGGAACGTAATGCGGCTGAAAGCAATGAAGAACAACACCCAGCCCAATTGAATGAGCAGCCCCGACGCCAGATCGGCGCCCTGGACTTTGCCCAGGAAGACGGCGGCCGGAAAGTAGGCCAGATATTGCAGCGGGATGCCCCGCACCAGCATCGCCCACGGGCCCGGCACCCGGTCAAGCATGTCGATGGGAAACATGTGCCCCGAGAAGAAAAACGTGAACAGCATGTAGACGAACAACAGCGAGCTGACCTCCAGAAACCAGAAGCCGATCATGCCGATCGTGGCTTCCAGAAAGAAGCCCAGCAGGAACGACATCACCAGCGAAGCCAGAAAGGCCGCCATGACGTGCGGCTCGGGCCAGCCGGGAAAATAGCCGCGGCAGAGAAAGAACACCAGCGCGAAAGGGCCCGCCGCCACCACGTAGTACACCAGCTTGTGCGCCATGCGGCCCAGCAGCAAAAAGCCGATCAGGTCGACCGGCTGGATCAGGTACTTCTTGATTTCGCCCGTTGCGAATCTGCAGGGCGATGCCCGAGGCCAGTCCCGGCATGCTGGAAAACGCCCGGCTGACCTGCGTCAGCAGGTAGTAGGCGATCATCTCCGCGTAGGTGTAGCCGGCGACCGTTTCGCCGCCGCCCGCGGCCCGCACGGCCTCGAAGATCGCGCCCCACAAAAAGACCTGCGTCACGAGCGGCAGAAACCGCATCAGCGTGCCCAGCGCGAAATCGCCCCGATAGACCAGCCGCTCTTCGAGCGAGATCCGCAGGATCGTCCACCAGGTTGAAACGCGCGACGGCCGCAGCAATGCGTGCCCCGTCCCGGCGGTCGAATCGATGCCCGTCATGCGAATTCACCCACGACCCGCTCTGCAGCCGGGGTCTGTGACCCCGGAAATTCATCTAGAATTCCGGCCTCGAAGAGGCCGGCTTCAACAACGCGACTAACCTCTTGCCTTGACCACTTCGCCTTCGGCCTGCTCCGAGACCTGCGAAAACATCTCGGCAATCACTTCTTCCAGCGGCGGATCTTCCACGCTCACGTCTTCGAACGTGTGCTCGGCCAGGATCGTGGCCAGCGCGTCGGCGATGCCATTGCGGTCGACGCGCAGCTTGACCTTCGGCGCCTGCTCCTCGACGCACCTCGCCGAACCGCGACAGGCCGCGCGGCACGACGTCGTCGGGAAACACGAGCGTGATGATCTTGTGCCCGCTGAACCGGTCGATGATGCCCGACAGCGAGCCGTCGTACATGATCTGCCCGTGGGCGATGATCACCACCCGCCGGCACAGCGCCGCCACGTCCTTCATGTAGTGGCTCGTCAGCAGCATCGTCATCTGCCGCATCTGCTGGTAGTGGCGCAGGAACGATCTGGATGTTGTGCTGGGCCACCACGTCCAGGCCGATCGTCGGCTCGTCGAGAAACAGCACCTCGGGCGAGTGCAGCAGCGCGGCGATCAGCTCCATCTTCATCCGCTCGCCCAGCGACAGCTCGCGCACCGGCTGGCCCAGCAGCTGCCGCACGCCCAGCAGGTCGACCAGCTCGTCGCGGCGTCGGTCGAACTGGCCCGGCTCGATGCGATAGATCTGCTGGTGCAGGCGGAACGATTCCTGCGGCGGGCAGGTCCCACCACAGTTGGTTCTTCTGCCCCATCACCAGGGCGAAGCGGCGGCGATAGGCGTTCTCGCGCTGCCAGGGAACGTGGCCCATCACGCGGGCCGTGCCGCGCGTGGGATTGATGACGCCGGAGAGCAGCTTGAGCGTGGTGGTCTTGCCGGCCCCGTTGGGCCCGAGAAAGGCGACGAACTCGCCCGACTCGACCCGCAAGTCGATGCCGCGGACGGCCTCGACTTCGCGGTACGTGCGGTGAAACAGCCCCCGCACGGTCGCCAGCAACCCCTCCTGCTTCTGGTAGACGCGGTAGGACTTCGCCAGCCCTTCGATTTCGATAATGGCCATAAGTGCAGCGATTATAGGAATTGCGCTGCGGCGGGGAAAGGCGACGTCAGCACGTGCTCGACCCAACTTCGAGTCGGCTACCGTGGCGCACTGCTCGCGTTGTCCGCACATTGCTAGTCCGTTATAATCCCGCGAACGTGTAAGTGGGTATGACCACGGGGGATCAGGAGATCGAGCCACGCTAGGAGCACGCATCGGAATTGGACACGACACGCATCGGCTCGCGCCGGGCGGACCGTTGCGGCTGGGCGGAATCGATATCCCCTGCAATCTGGCAGGCGGTGGGGCATAGCGATGCCGACGTCCTGCTGCACGCCGTGACCGACGCCCTGCTGGGCGCGGCGGCGCTGGGGGATATCGGCGAGATGTTTCCCGACACCGACCGAAGCGAACCGCGGCCGCGATTCGGCAGAAATGCTGCAACTTGCCTGGCAACAGGTCGCCGGCGGAGGGTTCAAGATCGTCAATCTCGACTGCATCGTGTTTGTCCAGCAGCCCAAGCTTGCCCCGTACAAACAGAAGATTCGCCAGCGGATCGCCGAGTTTGTTGGGCGTCCCGGTCGAGCGAGTCGGAGTGAAAGCCAAGACCGGCGAAGCGGTCGGCCCGGTCGGCCGCCAGGAAGCCATCGATGGCCCAGTGCGTGGCCCTGCTGGAAGGAGCCGAGTGACAAGCCTGATCTTTTGTTGTAGCCGGGGTCTGTGACCCCGGAAGCTCCAAGCAGCACGTCCGGCCTCACAGAGGCCGGCCACAGTTTATAAGACGACCCTCAAAGGATTGAGAGATGCTGACCGCCAAGGACCCTTCTCCCGCCGTCAAGAAAAGCGAGCCGCGGATGTCGATTCGAGTCTACAACACGCTGTCGAAGAACCAAGGAACCGTTCGAGCCGGTCAAGCCCGGCAAGGTCGGCATCTATCTGTGCGGCCCGACGGTCTACAAGCCGAGCCACATCGGCCACATGGTCGGGCCGGTGATCTTCGACGCCGTCAAGCGCTATCTGACCTACTCCGGCTACAAGGTCACGCTGGTCGTCAACATCACCGACGTCGACGACAAGCTGATCGCACGAATCGCGACGCCGCGGCATGACGATGGCGGCGCTGGCCGAGGAGATGACGGCCGACTACATGCGCAATCTCGACGGCGATGGGCGTCGACACGATCGATCACTTTCCCGCGCGCCACCGAGAACATCGACGAGATCATCGAGCTCACGCAGGTCGCTCGTCGACAAGGGCTTCGCCTACGCGTCGGAAGGCGACGTCTATTTCGACGTCGCCAGGGACCCCGAGTACGGCAAGCTCAGCAACCGCGACGTGTCGAGCATGCAAGGCGAAGGGGGCGAGATGGCCGAGCGCAAGCGGTCGCCGGCCGACTTCGCCCTGTGGAAGAGCGCCAAGCCGGGCGAGCCGTCGTGGGACAGCCCCTGGGGCAAGGGCCGGCCGGGCTGGCACATCGAGTGCTCGGCCATGAGCCGCACGCATCCTGGGCGAAACGTTCGACATCCACGGCGGCGGGCTCGACCTGGTCTTTCCGCACCACGAAAACGAAATCGCCCAAAGCGAATGCTGCCACGGCAAGCCGCATGGCCAAGTACTGGATGCACAACGGCCTGATGCAGGCCTCGAGCGAAGTCGGCAAGGTCGGCGGCCGCGACACGCGCGAGCCGCAGGCTCCGCACGAGCCGGCGACCGATCAACCGGCCAGGAGGCCGGCAAGATCGGCAAGATCGAAAGGCGCCGCCGCGTTTCCCGAGCTGCTCAAACGCCACGCGCCCGAGACGATCCGCTTCTTCCTGCTGTCGACCCACTATCGCCGCCCGATCGACTTCAGCGAAGAGCGGATCGAAGAAGTCGGCACGGGCCTGGAACAGTTCTATCGCTTCTTCAAACGCTACGAGCGAATCACCGGCCAGCTTTTACGACATTCCGTACGCCACCGAGCGTCGCGCCGGCGACTTCGAGCCCGGCGCGGACGCTACGCTGAAGGCGATCGCCGAGCATCGCAGTCGCTTCTTGGAAGCGATGGACGACGATTTCAACACTGGCGGCGCGGTCGGCGATTTGTTTGAGCTGGTCCGTATCCTCAACAAGTATGCCGACGACCAGAAGCTTGAAGGCGGCAAAGGCAGCGAAGCAACATCCGCCGTGCTGCGGCAAGGCGCCAAGACCTTGCGCGAGCTGGGTGCCACGCTGGGCCTGTTCCGCGCGCCTGCCGCCAAGCCGGCCGCCGGCGACAACGAACTGGTCGGCAAGCTGATGGGCCTGGTCATCGAACTGCGGGCCGCCGCTCGCGGAAAGAAGGATTTCGCCACCGCCGACCGCATTCGCCAGGCTTGACCGAGCTTGGCATCGCGCTCGAGGATCGGCCCGGCGGAACCGAATGGACCGTTCAATGAGCGGCGACGCGCTTCGCATTCTGGGCATCGATCCTGGCTTGAACATCACCGGCTACGGCGTGCTCGAAGTCACGCGCGGGAGCGTGCGATTGTGCGAGGCTGGCGTCGTACGCGGGCTGGCTAAGGGTTCGCTGGCCTTGCGATTGGAAGAAATCCACGTCGGCGTGGCCGACGTGATCGCGTCGCTGGCTCCGACGGCCATGGCGATCGAACAGCTCTATTCGCACTACAAACATCCGCGCACCGCGATCTTGATGGGCCACGCCCGCGGGGTGATCTGCCTGGCCGCGGCTCAGGCGGGCATCGGTGTGGTGCACTACTCGGCCACGCAGATCAAAAAAGTGCTGACCGGCAACGGCCGGGCGCCGAAAGGCCAGATGCAGCAAGCGATCCGCCGCGAGCTGCAACTTGTCCAGACGCCCGAACCGCCCGACGTGGCCGACGCGCTGGCGGTTGCCTTGTGCCACTACTATTTGCGCGTGCGGCAGAGCCTGATGAAACAAAAGCCGGCTTGAAGAATATCGCTGGGGAGTGTCCCGATTTTGCGCAGTCCGCGGAGCAGGGCACCGTGGGGCAGGCCCCGGCGTGACCCATGGTCGGGACTGTCCCCTTCTCCACTGCAGGATCACCCTTGATAACCAAAATCACCGGCCAATTGCTCGACTTAGATGAGGACACGCTGACGCTGGGGGTCGACGCGTTTGAGTATGAGGTTCTCATTCCCGATTTCTCGCGCCGCCAGCTTCAAAGCCAGCTCGGCCAGGAAATTCGCCTGCACACGATCGAATACCTGGAAGGCAATCCGATGCAGGGCCGGCTCACTCCCCGGCTGGTCGGTTTTCTGACCGAAGTCGAGCGAGAGTTCTTCGAGCTGTTCTGCTCGGTCGACGGAGTGGGGGTGAAGAAGGCTCTGCGCGCCATGGTTCGTCCAGTCCGCGAAGTGGCCCGGGCCATCGAAGAGCAGGACGCCAAGGCGCTGGCCGGTCTGCCAGGCATTGGACCGGCCACGGCCGAACGCATCATTGCCAAACTCCGCCGCAAGGTCCCCAAATTCGCCCTGATGGCGGCCCGCGAGGAGCCCTCAATTGCGGACGTCGAACTGGACGTGGTAAGCGAAACGTTCGAAGTCCTGCGCAAGCTCGGCCACTCCGAAAGCGACGCCCGCCGCCTCGTCGACGCCGCGCTCGGGCAAAAGAAGAAATTCAAAGACGTGCAAGAACTGCTGCAAGCCATCTATCAACAAAGCCAGGGGTGAAGGAAAGGATGAACCTCATCCTTGCGTCGTCCCCACTGCCGTCCCGCGGCAGCTGGCGTTATATTGAACTTGTTCGGTGATCCACCACGGAGGGACCGTGCCGTGCGCGAGCCGGTATTGAGCAGTACGGCCACGACCAGCGATGACGATCGGCTGCTGCGCCCGCAGCGGATGCGCGACATGGTCGGCCAGAAGGACGTCATGGCGCGGCTGGACATTGCCGTCGATTCGGCCCGCAAGCGAGGGGACACGCTGGGGCACATTCTGTTCGACGGCCCGCCGGGGCTGGGCAAAACGACGTTTGCCACCTGCATTCCTCGCGACCTGGGCGTGGCTTTGCAGATCGCCAGCGGCGCGGTCCTGCAGGCCCCCAAGGATTTGATCCCTTACTTGACCAACGCCGAGGAAGGCTCGGTGTTGTTCATCGACGAAATCCATCGGCTCCCCAAGGCGGTCGAGGAGTTTCTCTATCCGGCGATGGAGGACTTTCGCATCGACATCCTGCTGGGCGACGGCGTGAATGCGCGCACGATCAATATGACGCTGCGCCCCTTCACGCTGATCGGCGCCACGACGCGCGCCGGCCTGCTGTCGGCCCCCTTGCGCGATCGGTTCCAGATGCGCGAGCATCTGGATTTCTACAGCGTCGACGAATTGACCGACATCGTGACGCGCAACGCGCGCAAGATGCAAATTCAAGTGGATGACGAGTCGGCCCGCGAAATTGCCGGGCGCAGCCGAGGTACGCCGCGACTGGCGAACAATCGCTTGCGCTGGGTGCGCGATTACGTGACCAGCAAGTCCGACGGCAAGGTCACACTGGAATTAGTCGCACGCGGCGCTCGAAATGCAGGCCATCGACACGCGCGGATTGGATGGACAAGATCGCAAATATCTGGAAACGATCATCCGCGTGTTTCACGGTGGGCCAGTAGGAGTCGAGGCGGTGGCCCACACGATGAACCTGGCCGTCGACACGCTGGTCGACGAGGTCGAGCCCTACTTGCTGCGCAGCGGATTGCTGATTCGCACGCCTCGCGGCCGCAAAGTTACGGCGCTCGGGCATGACCATTTGGGCCTGGCGCCGCGAGATCCGGGCGATTCCCAGCGGTCGCTGTTCGGCTGATGCAGTCGGCGAGCTAAACGATTGTCTGAACAGGCTTTGCCCTCCAAAATCTTTCCGGAATTCTGCTTGCACAATCGGCACAACCTGCATTAACATACACTCACGCGAAGGGACTCATATCGCTAACAGTTGCTTGCGTTTGCCTATCTTTGATGTACGCGGCCGGTTCTCGGCTGCAATAAACCTGGCCGCTTGGGGCGAATTCTAGGGAGCCGATGCCAGGTACTTCCTCGAAGAGTGGCTCTGGAGAGGGAGGAATGAAAGTGGCACTATCACAGGCTGCTTTTGACCGCCTCGTTGCCGACCACGGGCCGGCGTTGTACCGCATGGCGTATCGGATGGTGGGTGATCGCCACGAGGCCGAGGATATTGTTCAAGAGACATATCGCTCGGCGTGGAGCAGCCGCCACGGGTATCAGTCGGGCCATAGTCAGCGCGCCTGGCTGGCCTCGATTTTACGTCGTCGAGTCGTCGATCGCTGGCGCCGGCATACCTTGCCGGGGCCCGCCGGAGGTGACTTTACGCAGGATGTCGAGGTTGCCGGCGTCGATCCAATGGCCAACGAGTACACCGATGAGATGCAACATGCCTTGAACCGTCTGCCGATGGAATTGCGCGAGTCGCTGCTGTTAGTGGTCGTCGCCGAATTGACGCACCAGGAAGCTGCCGATTTGTTGGAAGTGCCGTTGGGAACCGTGCTTTCTCGAGTGAGCCGAGCTCGCGAACGCTTACGAGAGTATTGGCTCGTGATGGCAAAGTCCACGGCCGGCTGATGGAACGTCCGGCAATTGAACCCTACAACCCCACAGGAAATTGCACTGTCATCATAAATAATGATTGTTGACGCTTGGCGACCCATGGGCTGAGGAAGGCAAACCGAGCCGGAACAGAGAGTGGCAGTCGAGGCTCTGCTTGTTGTATTCCCCGCCTGAAAGACAGAAGAATCCCCCACACCGTCCGTTGAGTCCCACCGGAATCTTGGTCCGCGCGGTCTCTCATGCCCGATTTTGAACGTCACGACTGGATTGAAGCGCAACTGCGCAATGTGCCGATCCCGGCCGATTTTCTGGCGCGCTTATCCGCCAGCGGCCCGGCTTCGGCCGATGCCGACGCACGGTTGGACGCGGCGCTGCGCGACGTGCCGGTGCCCGCGCTTCTCGAGTCGCGGCTGCGGCGAATCGCGCGGCGACGCGACCCTATGCCCCTGTGGCGTCAGGTGAGCTTGGCCGCTTCCTTGTTCTTCATGCTCGGCTTGGGCGCGGCTGGATATTTCGGCCTGCTGGTCGGTGTCGTGGGTCCGGCGGGGCCACAAGTTGCACTGCAACCCACCCAGCAGGTGCGCGACCCGATCGTTATCAAGGGCCTGGCCGGCAAGCCCGCCGCAACGCCGAAGCAGACGGACGCGGTGGCCGCTCGGGCGCCGACCGGCGATCGGTCGCCAGCCAAGGCACGGTCCCTCCGGCGAGCAGCGGCCGTGGCGGCGCGATGCAGACCAACGACAGCGTGGCCGACGGCCAACGCGACATTAGGCCAACAGCTTCGGCCTCAATCGCGACGGCGGACGGTTTTCCGCTGCCGACCTACGACAACGTGGTGACGGCCAGTAGCCTGGTCAAGCAGGCCGTCGCTGCCAAGCGGCGTGAGCAATCGGCATTGGGGGCCAACGGCGCACTCGACCGGCTGCCCGAGCTCGACGCTTTCGATGGAGCACTGGCGCGTGGCATTTCGCCTCCGCGCGTTCCCGGCTACGACCTGATGTTTCAGTTGAAGCACGGGGAGCATCCGTTTACGTCCCCCTCGGCGCATGCGAGCCTCGCCACCAGCCGCATTCCATTCACGTTCCGTACGGCCAGTTATGACTTGGCGTCACGTTCGTTGCGAGCGGGCCAGTTGCCGCCGACCGATGAAGTTCGCGTCGAAGATTTTTTGGCGGCCCAGGAGTATATTCTGCCCCCGGCGCCGGCCGGCGGGCTGATGCTGTACGCCGCGGGCAGTGTCTCTCCATTGGGTAGCGACGGCCTGCACCTGCTCGACTTGACCGTGCAAGCCGCGGCGCACAACGCCCGAGCCCATGCGCCCGTGCGGCTGATCGTGGCGATGGACACCTCATCGCAGATGCGCGGCGGCGCTCGCTGGGAAGCGGTCCGACGGGCCCTGGCGAAGCTGGCTCGCGCCATGAACGATTCGGATCGGCTGACGCTGATCGGTTCCGCGGAACAATCGCGCGTTTTGGCCTACAACTCAACGCGGCACGAATTGCAGACCTGGCTGGAGTCCGACGCGCTGCCTACCCCGACCGGCTCGGCAAACGTCGCGCTTGCTATCGAGTCGGCCTCGACCGCCGCCCGCGCCGGCCAGTCTCGCGCGGCGACGCGCCTCATCGTGATCACGGGTGACCGCAATGACATCAATGAGGCCGATCTGCCGACGTCGACCCGGGCGCTTGCCGAACTGGCCGATGGCGGAATCGCCTGGCAGATCGTGCGCGTCGCAACAAGCGATGGCGGCGACCAATGGTCCCAATTGGCGCGGGCCGCCCACGGAAAGGTCACGCCGGCCCCTTCGGCGGCGGAGATTTACGACGCGCTGCTGGAAAACCTGGCCGGCCACTCCACGACCGTGGCGGGCGGCGCCACGCTGAAGCTGACCTTCAATCCGCAAGTCGTTACCGGATATCGATTGCTGGGCCACGATTCGACCACGATTACTGGGCCGTCGGCTGACCCGCTTTCGATCGATCTGCACGCCGATCAGACTGCCACGGGACTGTACGAACTTTGGATCAAACCGGGAGGCGACGCGTTGGTCGCCACGGCCGAGTTGACCTGGAACGATCCCAAAGGGGGCCAGCCGCGGCGCATCGTTCGGCCGCTGGTCCAGTCCCAAATGAACGGTTCATTTTCCAACGCGCCCCCTTGGTTCCAACAGGGCGTAATCGCGGCCAAAGTGGCGGAGACGCTGCGCAGATCGCACTTTGCGCCGGCCTCACATCCGCTCGTTCAGGTTCTCGATTTGAGCCGGCAGGTCGATCCGCGCGTCGCCGAACTGCCCCAATTCCAGCACCTCGTCGGTCTGCTGAAACTGGCCGAAAAGCTGCGCGAAGCGCGCCCGTCGGCGGCCCTGTCGCACGGCCGCGGGATGACTTTCGGGCCGGTTGCGACGATTCTTTTGTGCAAATGCCCAAGCGATGCCATGCCAACGGGTTGTGTTTACGAGCGCGAGGTTATAATTTGCTGAGTGGACACCCAGCAGGCCAAGGCGGCGGCGGCGGAACCCGTCCGCGATTGACCGCTAGACCATCCGAACGCAACAGCGACCAGGGCGGCCCTCTAGCGTGTTATTGACTGCCCAAGCACGAGTCGAGACGCGTCGCGGACGCCAAACCCATACGCAACATCGTGCCGATGGGCCAGAAGAGCCTGGGATCGACACGCTGGTCGAGGAACCGAAGATGCACCACTTTCCATCGCCCAAGCTGCTGGCGGCGTTTGCCGTGATGTTGCTCGGCGGGGCGTCGGAAAGCTTGGCCGGAAGTGCCCTGGCCGCCGAGCCGGTGGATTCGTTCCTCGAGGCGCTGCGCGAGCGGCAACTGTTTGATGAGTCGATCGACTATCTGAACTTGCTGGCATCCAACCCGCACGTCGGCGAAAACGTTAAACAGAAGGTGTTCTACGAACAAGGCGTGACGATGCTCGCCAGCGCAGCGGGCCTCGGCAGCCCGGAGGCCCGACTTGCCCAACTCACCAAGGCCGGCGAGCTATTCGCGGAGTTTCTCAAGAGCTTTCCGCGGCACGAGATGGCGGCCTCGGCCAAAAGTCAGATGGCCAACATCCTGATCGAGCGCGGCCGCATCGACGTCCAGTCGGCCACACAAGCCGGCGGCAACAAGGCCTCGCTCGCCGCGGCCCGCAAACACTTCGCCGCCGCCAGGCAGCAATTCGACGCGGCCGAAAACGACCTCGATGGGCGACTTCGAAAGATGCCCAAGTTCGTGGCCGATAGCGAGAAACCGGTGCAAGCCGAGAAGCGTCAATTGGCTGGCGATTTGGCCCAATTGCGCCTGCTGCGCACGAGCATCGACTACGAGCTGGCCAAGACTTTCGAGCCAGCCGACGCCCAGTCCAAGAAACACCTGAAGGCTGCGGCCGAAGGTTACGCGGGGCTCTACGAGGCATACCGCACGCGATCGGCCGGGCTGCTGGCTCGGCTTTGGGAGGGAATCTGCTACCAGGAGATGGGCGACCTCAAGCGCGCCGTGGGCTGCTATCAGGAGCTGATGGATCTGCCCGCGACCGCCGAGACGCGCTCAATCAAGACCAAAAGCACGCGGCGCGCCTTGGAGTGCTGGACGAATGACAGCGAAAAGAAATATCAGGAGGCGATGGAGCGCGGCGAGCGATGGGAAAAAGAGTCGGGGACTGCGGCGACTGACGCCGACGCGCTGGCCATCCGCTATCTGACCGCCCTGGCCTATCAGGCCAGTTCGAGCGAGCTTCCGGCCAAGGACCCGAATCGAAAAAAACTGGCAGGGTTTGCCCGCCAGTACGTGGTGCCGGTCGCCAACCACCCGGGCGAGTACCAGCGACCGGCGAAAATGCTTCTCGTGGCCCTGGGCGGCAACAAGGATGCTAAGGCCGGCGAGAAGACCACGTTCGTCGACGCGCTTACGCGAGCCAAAGAGGCCTTGGAGCGGATGCAAGAGGCGGACGCCAATTTGAAGGCCGTTCCAGCGGGCGATCAGACGGTCCTCAAACCGCTCCAATTGCAAAAGACAGAAAACGCGACACACGCTCGCGAGGCATTGCAACTGGCGCTGACTTTGGCCGACAGCAAGACCAATATCGAGGACTTGAATTCGGCCCGCTACTATCTGTGCTACCTGGCGTGGGATGCGGGCCAATACTACGACGCAGCCGTGCTGGGCGAATTTCTCGCCGGGCATTATCCCGACACTTTGCCTGGCCGGCAGGGCGCGCGGATCGCATTGAACGCATATGTGCGGTTGGCGAACGATTCGAACGCGGAGGACAAGCGGTTCGAAATGGATCGCCTCGCGCACATCGCCGAAGTCATCTTCAAGCAATGGCCCGCTCAGGAGGAGGCCGACGATGCCGCGCTGACGCTGCTGAATTTTGCGGCCTCACAGAACCAGTTGGACAAAGCGCTCGACTATCTGAAAAAGATCGCAGCCACGTCTCCCCGCCGGGGTCAGGCCGAGCTGCGGGCCGGTCAGTTGCTTTGGTCCGCCTACTTGCGTGGCTCGCAAGCTCCGGCCGACGAACGGCCGCCGCAGGTAAACCTCGATGACCTGAAAAAACGCGCCCAGGAAGTGCTTGCCCAAGGCATCGAACGGATGGAGAAGGCCCCGGAAGTCGACGCCACGCTGGCGGCGGCCGTATTCGCGATGGCCCAAATCTGCGTCGAAACCAACCAGCCCGACAAGGCCATCGGATGGTTGGAAAACGCCAAGATGGGTTCCCTCACGCTGGTAAAGGCCGGCAGCCCGGCTGCTGGCGCGAGCCGTTTGCCACTGAAACCTACAAGCTGGCCCTGCGGGCCTACATCGCAGTCCATCCTCAACAGCTCAAGAAGGCCGAGGAGGTGATGGATGCCTTGGAAAAGCTCGTGAAAAAGGGGGGCGATGCCAAAGCCGCAGAGAACCTGACAGCCGTTTATATCAGCCTGGGCCGCGAACTGCAGCAGCATCTGCAAGACCTTCGGAAATCGGGGCAGAAGAAGGAGCTCGACGCCGTCTCGAAGGCGTTCGAGGTCTTTTTGGATCGGGTGACCAAACGCGACGCAGGAAACAGCTTTGCGTCGCTCAACTGGGTGGGTGAAACGTACTTCAGCCTGGGCAGCGGATTCGACGAGGGCACGGCCCTGCTATCGCCGCAGACCATGGCGTATTTTCAAAAGGCCACTACCGCCTACCAGCGGCTACTCGAAATCGCCGAAAAAGACCCCAAGTTCAATGACCAGCCAGACAGCCTGATCGGCATTCGCCTGCGGCTGGCCGACTGCTATTGCAAAAGCGGCAAGTTTGACGAAGCCATCAAACAAATTGTCGAAGTGCTGCGCGAAAAGCCGATGCTGCTGACCGCGCAGATTCAAGCCGCCGAAACGTATCAGGCTCGCGGCATGGTGGATCCGACCGGCTACGCGTTGGCCATCACCGGCGGCACTCCGGCCAAAGACGGCAAGAACGTCGTGTGGGGTTGGGCCAAACTGTCCAAAATGACCATGAACAATCCCAAATTCGAAGATGCCTTTCATCAATCGCGGTTGCGCATGGTCGAGGCTCGTTACCGCTACGGTCTGACGCAGAAAGAGGCCAAGCGTGCCAAATTTCTCGATGCCGCCAAGCAGGATCTGTGGTACACGTACAAGCTACACCCCAACCTCGGGGGTGAAAAAACGGCCGCCAAGTACGATCGGCTGCTCAAGCAAGTGCAGAAAGGTCTGGGTAATAAGGAAATAGGGATTGAGGAATTCAAGCAACGCGACGTGGCCAACGAGAACACAGCCGTCAAATGACCGGCCGATTTGACACTGGAGTGGGAATCAAGTCTCAATTCTCAATACAATATGCGATCCATTTGTCGGGAGATCGGAATGAAAAAGTCGTTTTGGGTCGCGGCGATGGCCCTGTGGTTCGGCTTGCCGAGCACGCCCCTTGTCGCGGCCGACAAGGTTAAACTTCTAGCCGGCACTCAGTCCAGTGGAAAGCTCACTGAAATCAGTCCCACCGAACTGGTCATCGAATTGGGCTCGACCAAGAAGAAATTCGCGGTCAACGACGTCGAATCGGTCTCGTTCGACGCGGAACCCAACAGCCTGACGCAGGCGCGCTTCGCCGTGCACGCGGGCCGTTTTGACGATGCCTTGGCCCTGCTGGAAAAAATCGATATGCAGAAGGTCGATCGGGCCGAGATCGTCACGGACGTCGAATTCTTTAGGGCCCTATGCGCAGCCCGGCTGGCCCTGGCCGGAAGCGGCTCAAAGTCCGACGCCGGCCGGCTGTTGCTGGCGTTTGAGAAGGCGCACGCTGGCAGTTTCCACTACTTCGAAGTCTGTGAAACGCTCGGCGACCTGTTTGCGGGAGTCAATCGATTCGACAAAGCCGAGTCGTATTACGCCAGCCTGGCGACCGCGCCGTGGCCCGACCACAAAATGCGGGCCGGCGTACTCGCCGGCCGCTCGCTGGTAGGCCAGAAGGAATTCGACAAAGCGCTTGCTAAATTTGACGAAGTGCTGGCGATGGATGTCTCGGGCAAGGAAGCCGACCGCCAGAAGCTTGCGGCGTCGTTGGGCAAGGCTTCGGCCCTGGCCGGCGCCGGCAAGACCGACGAAGCCATCCAGGCGGTCGAGGGGATCATTGCCAAAGCTGACGTCGAGAACCAAGAGCTGCACGCCCGGGCTTACACGATTTTGGGCAACTGCCACAGGGTCGCCAAAAAGAACAAGGAGGCCCTGCTCGACTTTTTGCACGTCGATCTGCTCTACTCCCGCTTTCCCGAACTGCACGCCGAAGCGTTAGCCAATCTGGCCACACTCTGGACTGAGGTCGATAAGGCTGATCGGGCGACGCAAGCCCGTAACTTGCTCAAGGAAAAATACCCCAACACCACGTGGGCGCAGAAGTAAACCAAGAACCGGACGGCGCTGTGGCTGCTCGGCCGCCGGTGCCATGGCCGCGCTAGGCGTGTGGATGGAACTGCTTGTGGACCGCTTTGAGCCGGGCGGGGTCGACGTGAGTGTAGATCTGCGTCGTTGCAATGCTCGCGTGTCCTAACATCTCTTGAACCTGGCGCAAGTCGGCTCCGCCGGCCAGCAAATGTGTGGCGAAACTATGGCGCATGGTGTGGGGGCTCATGTCTGCGGCGATTCCCACGCGGCCCGCGTAGCGCTTGAACAACTCCCAAATTCGCTCGCGGCGCAAGCGCAATCCGCGCCGCGAAACTAGCAGCCAATGCGGCGCCGGCGAAACGCCCGCCACCAAGGTCGGCCGCTCTTTGGCTAAGTAGTCGCGCACAGCCTGGATGGCCCGCCGACCGAGCGGCACCAGCCGTTCCTTGTCCCCCTTGCCTCGGCAAAGGCAATAGCCCTCGTCCAAGTGCACGTCGGGCAGCCTCAAGTTCGACAGCTCCGAGGCCCTGCAACCGGTGGCGTAGAGAAGTTCCAGCAAGGCCCGATCGCGGCGCCATTGGGGTTCGCCTGGCTGAGGACCTTCCAACAGCCGCTCCACCATCGACGGCGAGAGGACATGCGGCACGCGTTCCCACAGCTTCTGGCTGCCCAACAGTTCGGCGAGATTGTCGCGCAACAGCCCTTCGAGTTGCAGATAGCGGCAAAACATGCGTAGCGAAGCCAGATGCCTGGCGATGCTGGCAGGCGCCAGCTTGTGCTTGTGCAGCCAGCCTGCATAGTCGGCCAACTCTTGAATAGAGAGTTGCGCGATCCGTCGCCCGGCAAGCCACAGATAAAAGCGGCGCAAGTCGCGGTGATAGGCGGTCACCGTGTTTTCCGCCAGGTGACATTCGCTGCGGAGGTAGTCGACGAACGACTCGATCCAGCGGCCCGTCACCGCGCCACTGGCGACGGCGGCTGGCTTGACGAGTTTCCGACGCGGTCCACCCATGAAGCTATCCCGAAGAACGAGTTCGAAATCGCGCCAACCTTGAGAGGCCTACCGCAATCGACGCGCGGCGTAAAGCAACCGGCGTGCACGGCATCCATTTTCCCTTCGACGGGTGCCCTCGTCGCTCTTCAGCCCGATTTGCTGAATCGCGACTCCTCTCCTATGTTACATAAGCGGGCGACGCGCGGACGGCGTGAAACTTGCATCGGCGCCGACGTCGAGGGGGCCGGCCAGCCGGCACATTCGGAAAGATCGTTCATCGCCGACAAGGTTTCGGTCGCAAGCGAAGGAGAGCAATCGTGAAGGTTCTAGTTGTTGGGGGGGCAGGTTATATCGGCAGCCACGCCGCGCGATTGCTCGAGCACGCCGGACACGATGTGTGGATTTACGACAACCTGTCGCTGGGACATCGGGCTGCGGTCGCCGACGGTCGGCTGATCGAAGGCGAGCTGATGGACCGAGCGCGACTCGTCGACACGCTTGCTGGTAAGGGGATCGACGCAGTGATGCATTTTGCCGCCTTCGCCGCGGTGGGTGAATCGGTCGCCGATCCAGCCAAGTATTATCAGAACAACGTGGCGGCCAGCCTGAACCTGCTCGAGGCGATGCGCGCCGCCGAGGTGCGACAAATCGTCTTTTCCAGCACCACGGCCACCTATGGCGTGCCCGAGCGGGTGCCCATCACCGAAGAGGAGCCTCAGCGGCCAATCAATCCGTACGGTTTCGGCAAAATGGTAATTGAACGCGCGCTGGCCGACTATGCGCAGGCGTACGGCCTGGCTTATGCCGCGCTGCGCTACTTCAACGCGGCCGGCGCCAGTCCGCGGGGCGACTTGGGTGAAGATCACGATCCTGAGACGCACCTGATTCCGATCGTACTTCAGGTGGCGCTGGGCCAACGGCCGCATATCACGGTCTTCGGCAACGACTATCCGACCGCCGACGGCACCTGCATTCGAGATTACATTCACGTTGACGACTTGAGCTCGGCCCACGTATTGGCGCTGGAGCGACTTCAGGAAGGCCGAGGATTGCAGCTAAACCTGGGCACCGGCCAAGGCCACAGCGTGCGCGAGGTGATCGAAGCCTGCCGCCGCGTGACGGGCCATCCGATTCCCGAGGTCGTCGGCCCGCGCCGGCCCGGCGATCCGCCCGAACTGGTGGCCGATTCGCGGAAGGCCCAGCGCGTGTTGAACTGGCAGCCGCAATATGCGGATATCGAGTCGATCGTCCGCACGGCCTGGCAGTGGCAGTCCAAGCATCCTCGCGGCTACGGTGGATGAAAAGTGGCCTCGCGTGTTGTTTGGCGTTACCACCTCGGTAAGATGGACGGGTCCGCGCGCCACAATCTCGCCTGCCGACATCGCATGCGCGATGCCGCGAACGATTTTGCCGAGCACTATTGAACAGCGAGCCACCCCATGTCAATCGCCACGCTGTCGGAAATGATTCACGGTCAAGAGGCAGACTTGTTCGTGTTGATGACGGCTAAGGAGGAACTTACGACACGCGACGGAAAGCCGTATTACAAAGTCGGCTTTCGCGATCACGCGCGCGAAGTGACCTTTCCCATTTGGCATGACTCTCCGTGGGGCGCCGATTGTCGCGAGGCCTGGCAGCCGGGCACTTTCTATAAAGTCCGCGCCGTCTATCGCGATACGAATTACGGTCCGCAGCTCGACCTGCGCAAGATTCGCGAAGTTTGCGCGGCCGACAAATCGGATGGATTCACGCCGGCCATGTGCCTGGCGCAGACGCGCTTTGACGCGGCGACCATGTTCGACGAATTGCGCACAATTGCCCGCGAGAGGATCTCCGACGCAGCTTTGCGAGACCTGGTAGTTGACCTGCTCCAGGAGAACCGCGACATGTTGCTGACTCTGCCCGGCGCGACGCACAATCATCATGCGTTTGTCGGCGGCTGGTTGGAACACGTGCTGAGCGTGACGCGCACCAGCGTGTACCTCGCCGACAAATACGACGACTACTATCGCGAGATGGTTCCGCCCCTGAACAAGGGGCTCGTCGCGGCCGGCGCCATTTTGCACGACATTGGCAAGTTACGCGAAATCGAAGCCCAGCCTCAGGGGGCCCAGTATACGGCGGCCGGTAATTTGATCGGGCATATTCTGCAAGGTCGCGACATCGTCCGCGAGGCGGCGGCCGGACGCCCGATCAACCCCGATACATTACTACGGCTCGAGCACATCATCGTGTCGCATCAACGGCTCCCCGAGTGGGGCTCGCCCAAGCCGCCCATGACTCCCGAAGCATTATTGGTGCATTATGCAGATGACATCGACGCGAAGTATCAAATGATGGCAACTATTCTGCGCGACGACACGAACCCCGGCCCAGTGACCTCCAAGAAGAACGTGTTATATCAGAAGGTCTATCGCGGATTGGAATGACCATTATCCGTCAGGCGGTGAGGCACGCGCCGCTATCGGCCGACGCCGGGCTTGGGGAGATCGAGTCTGCAGCAACCCAAGTCCAGGGTTTTGGTTTCCGCAGTGGTTTGGCCGACGGCGGCGATCTCGGGATGCAGCCGATAGACCACAAATTTGCCCTGCTTTTCCGTTTCCACGACGTTGGCGTGTCGCAAAACACCCAGGTGGTGCGAGATCTTGACCAGCTCTTCTCCCAATTCGCTCGCCAATTCTGAGACGTTCATTGGACCCTTGAACAGGCAAGTAACGATGCGCAATCGGTCGGGGTCGGCAAGTGCTTTCAGGCGCGCGCGCACCATTCGTAATCGTCCTCGCTGCGCATGACGATCTTGAGCGCGGGCGATTTCGGCATAGGTCGCACTCGTCCCATTTTGACGCGTCTCCTCAAGTGGCTGGCCAGCCATCAATTATGCCGATTTGGAGCAAAGAATAAAGGCGCACCGAGATTCGCATGTTGATGCGCATCGATCGTGCGCCGTACGGCGCCGACGACCGTTGGCGCGAACTCGCAAATCCGGAAATAATGGCCCCCTGCGCCTTGCAATCCATGCGTGCCTCGGGTAAACACTATGACGCTCGTAAGAATGTTCTAGAAACCCGCCACGCCGCTCGCGCCCCTGCGAGCGCCATCATCCAGCTACTTCTCGACCAATCTTTGGCCCGAACGGGCCCTCAACCGCTGTCGCCTCTGCAAGGACACCCCTCGATGCACCGCAATACGCTTATCAGCCGCTTGGTTCTGCGAAAGATCGACCGAGGTCAGGCCATCCGTTCCGACTATTTTCGGCCCCAATTCGAGCTGTTGGAAGATCGCAAGCTGCTGACGGTCTCGGACCTGTTGGTCACGACCTACGACGATTCGCATTCCCATACGATTCCCGACTTGCCGAACCCGCCGATCGTGGTTCCTGGATTCAGCGTGGTGCGGTTTAATGAGACAACGATGGCTCCCGCGCTGGGGTCGGTCGCGACGTTGGACGCGGACAATGGAAACGTTGCAACTGCGCAGGGTTTAGCCGTCGCACCGGACAACACGTTTTACGTGAGCAATGACAACACGGGAGACGTCGACCATTTTGACCGGGCTGGCAAATTTCTGAACACGTTGGGACACCAAGTGGTTTTCGCGCCTGGCACTCTGGTGTTCGGTTCCAACGGACATTTGTACGTCGGTGACCTTGCGACCCAGGCGATCTATGAATTCGACACGGCGTCGCCAAATGTTCCCGTGAGCTCGAAGTCTCTCGGATACTTGCCCGGCGGCATCGCGTTCGTGCCGGCCAGCCCCACGCCCGACATGGTCGTGGGCGCGTTGTTCGGCTCAACCCTCACTCAATACCACAGCGACGCCTCACCCGATACGGTGCTGCTCACGCCGGACCGTGACATCAACGCCGGCGCGCTGTTGACCGACCCGGACGGAAACTTGCTGATCGCCGATTTCGACAACGGCGGAGAGCCGTCACTCCACCACCAAGTCCTCAAATATACTTTCGGCCTCGGCGAAGAAGTCGATCCGATCAGCCTGGTCGTCAATCTGACGACGCCGCTGGGCACTGGTCCTCAGGCAGGCCATCCGGCCCAGCCCACGTCATTGTTGTTCGACGACGACGGCAGTCTGCTGATCGGGGTTTCGCCTGACCACAATGGCAACGGAGCGGTCGAGCGATTCAATTTCAGCACGAGCGAGCTGACGACGCTGGTCACGAATCTCGGCACTCCCAGCGGATTGGCTCACATTGCGCCGGTGCGCGGCGATCTGCTAGCCAGCACCTACGAATCCACCGACGGCAAAAGCGTGCTGCGGTACAACGACACGACTTATGCTCCGGCGCCCGGAACGGTTCCTACGTCGGACCCTGGTACGGGCAACCTTTCCGGGCCTCAAGGAGTCGCGGTCGCGCCGGACGGGACGTTTTACGTCAGCAACGGCAGCGCTGGCGGCGGCGTCAACCATTACAACGCGGCCGGAAGCTTGATCGACGTCCTGGGTGCGGGAGTGGTCTTGGTCCCAGCGAGCCTGGCCTTTGGGCCGAATGGGCACCTGTACGTCGGCGATTTCTATACGGAGTCGATCTTTGAGTTCGACACGTTCGATCCCAACACGCCCGTAAGCTCGCGATTCTTGGGTTATCTTCCGGCGGGCATGGCATTCATCCCGGCCAATCCGGCGCCGGACCTGATCGTGGGCGGACTGTTCAATGCAACCGTAACACAATATCACAGCGACGGTTCACCCGACACCGTCCTGATCGCACCCGATCGCGACGTTAATGCGCTGGCGATCCTCGCCGAAGCAGACGGCAACATATTGATCGCCGACGCGGACGTCGGCGGCGAACCGGCGCTCCATCATCGGATATTGCGCTATTCCTTCGGCCTGCCCGAAGAGGATGACCCGATTAGCCAACTGGTGAACCTCGACCAGCCGCACGGCGATCTCGACCAGCCCGCGCAACCGACAGCACTGCTGTACAACCACGACGGCAACTTAGTGATTGGCTTAACGCCTGATCACGCGGGCCATGGCGCGATCCAGAGTTATAATTTCACCACCCATCAATTGACGACGCTCGAATCGAACCTGGGCACGCTGTCGGGTTTGGCATTCGAGTCGTCGATATCGTCCACCGTTATGAGCCGCCAGCTTTTCTACAATCAGTCGACTTGGGATGGCGGCGTCGATTCGGAAACCACGAGCGACGACGCGGCGATCGCCATCGATAAGACGGCGTACATTGCCGGCAGCGGCTCGGCTTCAAGTTCGGCCCTGTCGAGTTTCAGCCGCGGCATCAACGGCGTGATGGTCGATCTGCTGGGAGGTGGCGCGCATACGTCGATCGACGCCAGCGACTTCATCTTCAAGACCGGCAACGACAACATGCCCAGCGGCTGGGCCACGGCGCCGGCTCCGATTGCGATCACCGTGCGGACTGGCGCCGGCGTCAGCAGTTCGGACCGCGTGGAAATCCTGTGGGGCGCCAACGCCGTCAAGAAGGCCTGGCTGGAAGTCGAGGTTTTGAACACCAGCCACACCGGCCTGGCCGCGACCGACGTGTTTTTCTGGGGCAACATGGTCGGCGACTCGAACCTCAATTTCAGCACCACCGGTGCGGACGCGTCGAACGTCCTGGCTCATATCGGCGGCGATGGGAGCATTTCCGGCCCGCTGGATCATAATCGCAGCAAATCGATCTCCGGTGCCGACGCGTCCTTGGCCTTGGCGAACGTCGGCAGCCTGTCCCGGATCAACCTCAGCGCCGGGGCCATGGGGCCGGTCGGTGGCAACGGTGGGATTGGGGTCAGCCCGGCGGCAAGTCCGGCTGGCGACAATGCTGGTGGCGAAGGTGGCGTGGCATCTGGCCTGGCCGTCGCGTCGAGCGCTGCCTCCAACACTTGGTCGTCGACTCAGGCGCCGGCCTGGCTGCCCCAGCGTCTGGAGGGGCTGAATCCGAGCCGCGGCCGGGTCGCGGCGCATGTCGAACGCGTGCACGTCGAAAACACACCGCGATGGCGCGCGATTCTAGCCACGGTCGATCACGTCGCCGACGCGGCGGATTTAGACGACGAACTGCTCGAGTCGCTCGCCAGGTCACTGTCCTCCGGGGTGCGCTGATCGCGGTTCGACGCTTTTCCGGGTAGTGCGTCAGTCTGAAATCAGTTTTCGCCTCTTTTTGTAGGGGCCGCGCTTGCCGGGAATGTTCAACGGCAGCAAATCGACCATTTCCTCTATGCTCCACTTGTGATCGGTAATCCCGGCCTTGATCGCGGGGGTGGTTTTCAAAGTCTGGTGGACCCGCACGAAGTTGTGATACATGAAGGTGATCGCAATCGAGTAGGCCAGCATTTCGGCCTTCTTACTGAAGGCGTTCGTCAGTCTGGTGTATCGCCGATTGCCCATGCGGATGTTCAGATTTTGCCGCTCGGCGTAACTGGTCGAAACGTGATCCATATCGGGGTTGCCGTCGATCTGGCGTTTCCTGGCCCCCAAGCACTTGCCGGGAGAGTAGCGAGTCTCGGCCGTGCCGCCTTCGCTGCCGTACAACTTAATGAGTTGAGCGAAGTCCACCTTGCCGCCCAAATAATGCTCTACGGCATCCAAGTAGACCCGCGCGCCGTCGGTTGTGAGTTGGACCCGATTCGCCAAGCGGCCCGCTAGATCGCCAATCAGAGCGTGTGCGTTGGCCGCGTCTCGTGCGCCGAGTCGCCAAGAGATAATCAACTTGGTTTGGGCATCCATCGCTGTCCAGGTCCACATATCGCCGATCCCCGGCATGCCACGCATTTCGTCGGGGATGTTCTTGTTCTTGCAGTAGCAAAAATTCCAGACCTCATCGAGCTGGAGCCGCTTGCAAGTCAGATTGCGGAGCACTTGATCCTGATAGGCCAATACTGCTTCGCCCAAATCGCGGGTTAGCTTCTGGATCGTGTTCAGAGCAACCCCGGTGATCCGCACGGTGCTGCGGATGGAATTGCCTTCGACCAGACACCGGATGACCGCGACGCGCTGTTGTTTGGTGAGTTGTTTCATGTCCGTATTATGCTTGATCGCTCAAGCATTGTCAACAGAGAATCTAACGGATTTCGAGACTAAACCGAAAGAGGGATTGGACGCCTACGCGAGTGGCGTTAAGATGAATGGGCCTCCAGAAACGGGGGTGCTCGCAACATTGCCCCGACACTCCGGTTTGGCGACTGGGGGTGTCGGGGCTTTTTTAATCATTTCATGAGTCGCACTCGCAATCCATCGTCATCCGCTAGATAGATATCCCGAAACTCCTTTTCAGAACACAGCATTGCGGCACTCAACTCGGCCACACTATAGCCGCGTTCGGTTAAGTGAAGGTTGACCAAGCGCCGCAACATTTTTGGTTTCTCTGGGTTGATTGGGTTTGGCTCGTTTTTCCGATAACCCAATTGACTAATCCGCACGCAAAGTGACTGGTAGCCGGCTGCCGTGATCGCGCCGGTGTCTTTCGCGCGACGAATAATTGCCTGCATTGCTACCCGCCATTGCAGCTTAAGGGCCGCGGCCTTCGATATGGTCAGCTGGCGGAGATCATGTTCAATTTCGCGCGCTGGCATTAGAAACTCGGCAGCGAAACGATCCGCCTCCACCTCTGCGTTTGGCGTGGGCGTGCGATGCATCACAATATGGCCGATCTCATGGGCCAGGGTGAATCGACACCGATCTGCCGGCTTGGATTGATCGAGAAAGAAAACAGGCGGCAATCCACTTGCCCGCTGACTTACCGCGTCGATCTTTGGCGTATCCCAATTCATCAGCAGAATAAGCCCGCCTGCCGCTTCCACCGCATCCGACAAGTTTTTGATTGGTCCGCGTGGAAGCCCCCAGGCCTGCGCAGCAACTGCGCAATCTGCTCCGGGCTCTCAAATTCGTCAATGTCCATCGTTGGAAAATTGATTTCATTGGGCAACGAGACTCCCTGCACCAGCCGACTTATTTGCATTCGACGAATATTGATCGTGTCGTGCAATTGGTTTAACAGCCGAATCGGCGTCGACGTCCTTTTGCGGTGATAAAGGCAACACGTTCCGAAGCCTCGAACCGCATCTTCTTGGTAAAACAGGTCGGAAGGATATCCCAACTCACTAGCTACGTCATGCACCTCGCTATCCGATAGTTCAATCATTCCATGTTCGACCTTCGATGCTTTGCCTTGCGACCACCCGCGACGTTCGGCAAGCTGAGATTGCGAAAGTCCACGAGACCCGCGCGCAACAGCGAATATGTCTGGATTGAAGCGATTTCCCATGAGTTACCGCGGCTTTCTTTTTGCGATTTGTTCCGACACGCTGCCGGGCTCCGGCGGAATGGTCGACGACGGACCCGCCAACACGCCATCATCCTCGCCGTCGATGGGGAAACTGTAATGCAGAGAATCGCCAACTTGGCATGAGATTACTACGGACGCCAAATCGGTTTTTGCCGCATTGGCCATCGCACCAACCGTCAATCGCGTAGCGTTGTTGTTGAGCCCATAGATCGGATTCTGACGGAAATAAAGATCCTTGCGATCGCTTCCGCTGTGGCTGTTGTGAACGATCAAGTCGCTGCGCACGGCGTTAAATCGCATCAGCACCTTGTCGTCGATGTAGAATCCGTAAACGAATAGTTCCGGGCACTCGACGATTCCTTCGGCCTCTCTGTTCGAGAAAGCCTCTTTCGCGAAATATTGCGCGAACCCAAAAACTTGAATTGGGGGAACAAATGGCGTTTGCGACAGCATTGCGCGGTGCTCTTCAGACATCTTTCCCCATTCGCGCCAAGCCGATACCCAGACTCCAGACAGGTCGGACCAGAACGGTGCGGTGATCTTCTTAGCCTCATCTACTGGCAACAGGTGTTCTGTTGCGAACGGAAACAATTGGCTCATGTCATTACTCCAGTTTGGCGACTGGCCGTATGCCGCACTGGCAAACGGCGGTTTAATTAAACTGGCAATAATATTCCATATTCTATTCTGTCCCACAAGTGCGCAAGCGTCCCGCGGCGGGAATTCTTTTCGGGATCGTGGCGCTACGACTTGGACTTAGCCGCCCATCGCGCCTGAGCCGCCTTTTTGGCGATTTCTGCCTTCCGCTCGGCCGAAAGGGCCTTGGCCCTAGCCGGCCCGCCTTTCTTGCCCCCCAGCTTGCCGAGCGCGACGGCGGCCGGATTCTTGGCCTTCGCACGCTTTTTCTTGCCCGCTGCCTCCGCATCCGGTACAACGGCGTCCAGCACGGCACGTGCTAGCTGTTGGTGGTCCTTTGGTTTGCTTGAGCGTTTAGGCATGGCCTAATTATGCTGTGCTGACTAAAATTCTGCAAGCCCAGGGAGTTGCCGAGTCGATTCGTGGTAACTAGGATGGTGGGCGCATGTTCACTTGTGGATGCGCCCCATGATCGCTCGCACCGAAAGTTATGCAATGACCGTTTCCGAGCATTCGCTACGTAATGCGGTGTCTCCCTGGACCGAAATGAGGTCATGGGAAACGCTTTGGAGCCTCAACAACCAAAGCCAAACGACAATCGCCGCACTCTTTCAGGCATACAAGACAAGCCTGCCCTCCGAGACTCTCGAAAGGGCCAGGGCGGAGCAACTCTTCGACATCGACGACTTGGAAGAGGCGGTTGAAGCCTTTCTCCGTGCTTTGGGCGTAGCGTTTTCAGTGTGCATACACGGTACATACAGCTATCCACAGCGGCTTCGGGAAGCGCGGATTCCGATTGAGTTGTTCTATTATCGCGGCGACATCGGCTTGATCGAGAGTCGATGCCTTTCAATTGTTGGGGCTCGGAAGTGTAGCCCCGACGGCGCGGCCCGTGCGGCGCGACTAGCAAAAGAGTTATCTGCGGCCGGGTACACGATTGTCTCTGGCTTGGCGGAGGGGATTGATACGGCTGCAATGGCTTCGACGATTGTTGCCGGTGGCCACACCGTTGGCGTTATCGGAACGCCGATTGATCGCGCTTTCCCAAAAGAGAACGCAACGCTTCAGGAGGCCGTCGCTTCCAATCATCTGCTCATAAGCCATGTTCCTTTCTATCGGTACGCGCACGAGATTTGGAAGAACCACAGGGTCTATTTTCCGCAACGAAATGAGATAATGGCCTCACTGTCTGCGGCGACGATAATCGTAGAGGCTTCCGAGACAAGCGGCACTCACACACAAGCCCGCGCGTGCATGAAACAGGGCCGAAAACTGTTCATCTTGAATTCTTGCTTCGAGTCGGGCCTCAAGTGGCCTCATACGTACGAAAGCCAAGGCGCTATTCGCGTACGAGAGATGGGCGACATACTGCGGGCCCTGGAGATCGACGGTGAGCAGCCAGCCCAATCCGGCATGGAAGAAGTTTGATCCGCCATTCGACTCGCCGACAAATCTTGAGGGGGCAGAATTCTGCTACTACGCGCGCGAGCGGCTTTCCAGGGGAGGCTACAGCACTGAAACGAATCAGCTAATCCGAAACTTTAAAATCGAAGCGAGCGTTCAGCAATCTAACATCAGTCGTTGGAATAAATATAAGCTCGGGGCAGTAGCAAGATTTGCCGACGAACTCATGCCGCTCCTGCCAGATGGAATGGCGATTGCAACGATCCCCCCGAGTGCGGCGCGCGGCGACCCACTTTTCGACCCGCGCTTCGACTTGCTTTTTCAAGAATTGCAGCGACGGCGCCCGGACCTTGCCCCATGCGACCCCATCGTGCGCTCGGTATCGGTGGCGCCGGTGCATTCCGTAGAAGTCCGGCCCTCTATCGAAGAGATTCTTGCAAGCCTTCGATATGTTGGCTTTCCCGGGCCAGTGCCAACCCAAATCGTTTTCATCGACGATGTAGTTACGGCCGGCAAGCATTTCTCGGCCTGCCGCCGACTAATCCTGGAAAATTGCCCTGGCATTCACGTCTATGGTGCATTCTGGGCTAAAACAGTCTGGCCCGAACCGGAGCCTGTCGATTTGAGCGGAATCGTATCGCCTTATCCCGACTGGCCCGATGACATGCCCAGCGGCCGATAGGTCCGCTCGGCTATAATGCCCCCATGAGCGAAGGCCCCGAAAATCCCTTCAGAAGTCCGGGTCCCAGCCCACCCAAATCAATCCGACTCCGCTGGATCACAGGACTCGGGGCTTATCTGGTTGCTGCGTATTTCTGCTTTATGATTGTGGCGTCGGTTTTCGTCTTAGTGTTTAGACGATTAAGCCACCAATTTGCCGCGCCCGACAGAATCATGCTTGAAGGACTGATTTTTGGAAGCATTTTCGGAGCCGGGTTCTCGTGGGTAGCATATCGATTGCAATCCCGCTCGGATGGCAAAGTGGAATGGATTGTTCTTCTGTTGCTGTTGCTTCCCTTCATTATCTTGTGGGCTAGTCGTTTGCCGGGACTGTGAAAGGTTCCAGGAATAATCCGATTTCAGACTGACGCACTACCCTTTTCCGAATGTTTTTGACATTTGTGCTGGACCCGCGACAATGATTGATTCGCGGACCGACACGTGGAAATCGGCGCTTCCTCGAATGCCTGATTGCTCGCCAGCCAATCGCAAAGGCGGCTTCACCCTGGTGGAATTGCTGGTGGTGATTGCAATCATCGGCGTCTTAATCGCGATCTTGCTGCCGGCCATCCAAGCGGCTCGCGAGAGCGCTAGGCGGACTTCCTGTACCAACAATCTAAAGCAGATCGGCATCGCGGCGCACCAATTTCATGATGCGCGCGGCACGTTCCCTGTGGGCGCCGAGGCCCGTGAGTATCCGGCCATGAAGAGTCTGCAATGGACGTTCTATCGCTGGTCATCGCTGGCCCACTTGACGCCCTATCTGGAGGAAACGAATGCTTTTAACGCGTTGGATTTGTCCGTGCCATTGTATGTCGGGACTTCAGGGGCCGTATTCTCTCAGAATATCGTGGGGGTCGCGCTGGTCGTGCCACTGTTTCTGTGCCCTAGCGACGAAGGACAACTTGTTTCGCCTTCATTTGGGCCGACCAACTACGCGGCCTGCGCGGGTACGGGCGTCAACGGCGGTTCTCCGGCGACACACCGACGGGATTTTTTATGTGAATTCTCGCACCCGCATTACGCAGATCGTCGACGGAACGAGCCATACGGCGCTCTTCTCGGAAAGCGTGCTGGGCAACCGCACCGGCAGCCCGGTCCACAAGGATTGGCGGATTGACTATAAATTTCCGGGCAGCGCTCCGCTGACTGACAATGCGTGCAACGCCGCCGTGCAGTGGAACGTGCAGGACGGCCGCGGTTTTGCCTGGGTCAGCGGAGAGTTCCGCTGCGCGCTTTACAACCATTATTATTCGCCGAATCAAGCTATACCCGATTGCATGGGGACCATTTTCTTGACTGACAAGGCCGTTCAGTACACGCCCTACGGGTGGCGAGCAGCGCGCAGCCGACACACCGACGGCGTCAACGTCCTGATGGCCGACGGCGCCGTCCGCTTCGTGAACGACGGAATCCAGCCTTCGATCTGGCGGGCACTGGCCACGCGCGAAGGCGGAGAAATCGTCGACTCCAACGACCAATAGCCGCAACCACGCAATAACTCCGGGGGAACTCGAACTCATGACGACCGATGCCCTGTCACATTCGCTTTCGGACGCACAAGTCCGGCGCTATCATGCCGAGGGCTATCTGATTCTCCGCGGCGTCTTTCGGCCCGAGGAAGTAGCGGCACTTGCCGGCGAATCGCAAACGCTCGTCGAACGGCAAGACTTGATCGATATGGCCAACATCCGCTGCCGTTGGCAGGACCATGTCGTCACCGGAGAATGCCTGTTCGACTGCTTCGATCCAGTCATCGACATCGGTCCGGTATGCCGATTTTTCGCCCGCGATGAGCGCATCATGGCTCCACTGCGCAATCTATGATGACGAAGCATACCTGTTCAAAGACAAGCTGATTTTCAAACGGCCTGGCGCCAAGGGTTATGCGCTGCACCAAGACTACATCAGTTGGAAGGAATTTCCCGAAACGTTCGTGACGGTCATCCTGGCAATCGACGCAACCGACGTCGACAACGGCGCTACGGAGGTTTTTCCGGGATATCACAGCCAGGGATGCCTGTCGGCGCGAGACGGAGACTACCACGAATTGCCGGCCGACGCGGTCGACGCTTCCGCGGGAGTGGTGCTGGATCTGCAGCCGGGCGATTTGGCCCTCTTCAGCGGCTTTACGCCCCACCGCTCGGCACCGAACCACAGTGACCGATGGCGTCGCCAGCTCTATTTGAGCTACAATGCGGGCCGCGATGGCGGCGAACGGCGTGACTCTCACTATCGACAGTTTCACCGCTGGCTTGAGGAGAAGTACGCACAATACGGAAAGACTGGCGTCTACTTTCGATAGTCCCTCACCTTGCCGGAGCCAACCCATCATGTCGGCAACTTCCACCCTCGGCGACCGTGGCACGTTGACGGACATGGTCCGCTTCCACCTTTCGTTGAACGTCGAAGATCTGACGCGCAGCGTCGCATTCTTTCGCCTGCTGTTCGATGCTCCGCCGGCAAAGCTGGAACGCGACTACGCGAAATTTGAGCTCGACGAGCCGCCCGTGGTGCTGTCGCTCCAACCTCATCGAGCTCCTCTGGGTGGCAAGCTGAATCACCTGGGGTTTCGACTGACGAACGCCGAGTCACTGGTCGCGATGCAGAAGCGATTGGAACTGGGTGGCGTCGCCACGCAGCGCGAAGAAGGGGTCGAGTGTTGTTATGCCCGGCAGACGAAGTTCTGGGTCAGCGATCCGGATGGAAATCTGTGGGAAATGTACACGCTGGAAGAAGATCTTGATCATCGCGGGACCGGCCATTTGCCGGTCGTCGCTCGTTCCGCCGAGACGTCGGCGGCTGCGCCGGCTATCTGGGCACACCGGCTGGGCGAACCGCTGCCCGGAACGATCATGACCGAGTCCGACGGCGTCGATGAAGTGTTCCTGCAAGGCACCTTCAACGCCACGCTCGCCGCCGTCGAGCGGCGCCAGTTTCTCGACGAAGTGTTCCGTGTTCTCAAGCGGGGCGCTCATGTCACGCTGCATCAGCTGTCGGCCAAGACGCCGCTGGCGAGCCTGTCTCAGCCATTGCCGGGCCCGGCCGCGGCCGTGCAAGCGATTCCCTCGGCCGAGGAGCTCGTCGGCGATCTCGAGTCGGCCGGATTCGTCGACGTGTACTTCGAGAAACTGGGCGATTCGCCGTGCTTCATGGCTGACGGAGTGGAGTGCCGCGAGACGAGACTGGTGGGAATCAAGCCGTCCCGAGGTTCCGCTCAAGAGACGCACCAGGTTCTCTACAAGGGCCCGTTCCGCGAAATCCAGGACGACCGCGGCCGCACTTTCCGCCGCGGCCAGTGGACAACCGTCGACGCCAACACCTGGCAACAGCTCCGCTGCGGGTCCGGCCGAGATCAGTTCGTGTTGTGATCCGCTGTTTGCGTCGGCGGCACGTTCATTCTTGCGGTTCATTCTCGCGCTATGCCGGCGCGCCATCCCGCCAGCGGAACGTCGGCGACGGCGCGCTGGGCCGGCGCGTAGGCTTCGTGCTCGCTCAAGCGATGGATCCTCGCTCCCAATCGCGCCAACTTTTGTTCGAGCCGCTCGTAGCCGCGATCGAGATGATAGATTCGCCGCACGATCGTATGCCGCTCGGCCGCCAACCCGGCCAGAACCAGCGCGGCGCTGGCTCGCAAGTCGGACGCCATGACGGTCGCCCCCGACAGGCGCCCCACGCCGCGAACGATCGCCGTCGAACCTTGCCGTTTGATTTTCGCCCCCAGCCGGTTCAACTCGGCCACCTGCATGAACCGTTCGGGAAACACGTCGTCGCGAATCACGCTGCGACCGTCGGCCAGTGACAACAGGGCCATGAATTGCGCCTGCAAGTCGGTCGGAATGCCGGGAAACGGCTCGGCAATAATTCTCGTCGGGCGCGGGCGTCCGCCGCATCGGACAGTGACCTCGTTTTTGCCGCACGTTACCTCCACGTCGGACGCGGCGAGGGCTGCCAACACGGCCGCCAGATGTTCCGTTTCGACGCCACGCACCGTCGCCGCGCCGCCGGTGATCGCGATCGCCAGCAACAACGTCCCCGCTTCGACCCGATCAGGAATGATCCGGTGCCGGGTTCCGCGCAACCGCTCGACGCCGATGATCTCGATCGTGTCCGTGCCCAGTCCGGAAATCCGGGCACCCATGGCAATCAGGAACCGGCCGAGATCGACAATCTCAGGCTCGACTGCCGCCGAGGAGATGACAGTCTTGCCGTGGGCCAACGTGGCGGCGCTCATCACATTGGCCGTGCCGGTGACCGTCGGTCCGCGCGGCCCGCGCAAATCGATCTCGGCGCCCGACAGGCGTTTGGCCTGAGCGATCGCGTATCCATGCTCGATACGAATGTCGGCCCCCAGTGCCGCGAGGCCCGCCAAGTGCAGATCGACCGGCCGCGTTCCGATGTTGCATCCGCCGGGCAGCGACACCACGGCGCGGCCGCGGCGGGCAACCAGCGGTCCCAACACGCAGAAGCTGGCCCGCATGCGGCGCACTAATTCGTGTTCGGCTTTGGTCGGCGCCGCATCGACGGTCTCGATGCGCCAGTTGCCGTCGACGGTCCGTTTGACTTCCACGCCCAAGTGCCCCAACAGGAGCGCCAAGCGGTTGACGTCGACCAGTTCGGGTACGCCGGCCAGCGTTACGGGGGTGTCGGCCAGGATCGAGGCAGCCATGATCGGCAGCGCGGCATTCTTGGAGCCGCTGGCAGCTACGGCGCCTCGCAGCGGAACGCCGCCGGCAATGTGAAGACAATCCATTGTTCGTTTCCACCCCTTGCTCCTTCGGGGCACAGCGTCGGCGCGACGCGGCTATTTCCGTCGCGCTTGCACGACCCGCGACAGCCCGGCCAGATCCTTGACCGTCGGTCCCAACTCCAATCGTGCGTCGGAGGCGATCAAAGCTTCGATGCGTTGTTGTAGCATAGGGCTGATTTCCAGCAAGAGCGATCCGCCACCAACTAGACGTTCGGCAGCTTGAGGGATCAGCCGCTCGATGACCGACGTGCCCGAGGGGCCAGCCACGAGCGCCAATTCGGGCTCATAGGCTCGGACTTCGCGCGGCAACTTCGCCATTTCGTCGGTGCTGACATATGGCGGATTGCTGGCAATGAAATCAAATTTCCGCTCCGCGGGAATGCCGCTAAGCAAATCGCCTTGCACGAACTCGATGCGTTCGGCCACGCCCAACCGCTGGGCATTGTCGCGGGCCACCGCCAGCGCGGCCGGGCTGACGTCGATGGCCGTCACGCGCACGCGCGGCGCATGTTTGGCCACGGTGATGCCGACGATACCGCTGCCGGTCCCCACGTCGCACACTGCGATCGGCCCGTCGGCCGGACCGCGCGCTTTGATCAGGTCCAACAGCGTTAGCACCAGGAACTCGGTCTCGGGGCGCGGGATCAGCACGTCGGGCGTGACGCGAAAATCGAGCGAGTAGAACTCGCGATGCCCGACCAGGTAGGCCACCGGCATTCCCTCGGCGCGGCGGCGCACCAATTCGCGAAACGCGGTGCGCAGCGCTTCGCCGGCGGGCTCCTCGAAGCTCGTGTACAGCTCGATCCGCTGGCAGCCGCGGGCGTGGGCCAGCAGCACTTCGGCTTCCAGCCGCGGACTTTCCGAGCCGTGCTGCTTCAGATAGTCGGTCGTCCACTGCAACAGTCGCCCGATGGTCCACTCGTCGGCCATGCAAGTACTACGGGGTGAGTTTGTTTACTCGGCTGTGCCCATATCTTTGCGCAGCTGCTGCCGGTCGTAGTCGACCAGGGCGTCGGTGAGCGGTTGCAGGTTGCCGGCCAGGATGGATCGAGCTTGTAGAGCGTCAGGTTGATGCGGTGGTCGGTCAGGCGGTTCTCGGGAAAGTTGTAGGTGCGGATCCGCTGGCTGCGGTCGCCGGAGCCGACCAGCGTCTTGCGCTCGCTGGCCCGCTTGTCGTGCTCTTCCTGCCGCTTTGCTTCGTAGAGCCGGGTCTTCAGGACGCGCAGGGCCTTGGCGAAGTTCTTGTGCTGGCTCTTTTCGTCCTGGCACTGCACGACGATGCCGGTCGCGAGGTGCGTCAGGCGGATGGCCGAGGCGGTCTTGTTGACGTGCTGGCCGCCGGGGCCGCTGGCGCAGAAGATGTCGTTGCGATAGTCGTCGGGCTTCAGGTCGATTTCGACGTCCTCCGGCTCGGGCAGCACGGCCACGGTGGCGGCCGAGGTGTGGATGCGGCCCTTGGTCTCGGTTTCGGGCACGCGCTGCACGCGATGGCCGCCGCTCTCGTACTGCAGCTCGCGATAGGCCCCCTCGCCTTCGATGCCCAGGATGATTTCCTTGAAGCCGCCCAGCTCGGTGGCGTTCAGGTCCAGCACTTCGACCTTCCAGCGCTTGTTCTCGGCGTGGTGCTTGTACATTTCGTACAAGTCGCGGGCGAACAGGGCCGCTTCGTCGCCGCCGGTGCCGGCGCGGATTTCCATCACGATGCGCGTGCGGTGGGCGTCCTCGCCGCCGATGGTCATGTCCAGCAGCTCGTTCCAGAGCGATTCGCGCTCGGCGCGCAGGCCGGGCAGTTCGGCCTCGGCCAGCTCGCGCATGTCGGCGTCGTTGCCGTCGATCATTTCCTGGGCTTCGGCGATCTGGGCGTTGAGGTCCTTGAAGCGGCGATACTTCTTGGCCAGCTTGGCCAGCGAGCCGTGCTCGCGCGCGGCCGCGGCCACCCGGGCCGGATTCGACAGCACGGCCGGGTCGACGAGCTGGTTTTCCAGCTCCTCGAAGCGATCGAGTTTTTCGTCCAGCGTTTCGCGCAGCGACACCGATCATGACCTCCAGGTAGAAAACGAACGCCGCGGCGAGGAATCCTTCCTTGGCAGACTCACGGCAAACCGCCCACGCGAGAGTTCTCGCGCCGTTTCGAGCCACAACAAGCCAACAGAAAGGCCGCCCGCTCGGCAAAAATCTGCCAGGCATGGCGGCCACGGGCGACGTTTGGGCTACGACTCGGTCTTGGTCTCGGCCGGCTTCTTCCCGCGCTTCAAGCTGGCATAGCCGGCGCCGGCAAACTTGTTCTTGAACTTCTCGATCCGGCCGGCCGTGTCGACGAACTTCAGCTTGCCGGTGTAGAACGGGTGGCACACGTTGCAGATATCGACCTTCAACTCCGGCTTGGTGCTGCGAGTCGTGAACGTATTGCCGCAACCGCACTTGACCGTGGTCACGAAGTATTCGGGATGGATGTCTTTCTTCATAAGTCTCACCGCAGCCATTCTACGCGTCGAGGCAAGGGGGCGCGGCAAGACGGTTCCGCCAGCGCCCCAGGATGGTCCGAAATCCAAGCTAGAAGCCTACCAAATTCTTCCCGTACGCGGCAAGGGGGCAAATCGGCCGCTTGGCCCTACTCCTGCTTCGTTTCGGGGGCCGCTTGCGGCTCGCGCAGCGATCGGGCGCGGAGCTTGTTGCCGTGGCTTTGGGGCGAATTGTCGGACTCGTAGAGCTCGATCGCCTTGTCGATTTGTCCGCTGGCTTCGTAGGTCCGCGCCAGGTTGTAACGGGCCGCGGGTGTCCAGCGCCCCTTGGGCGCGGCTTCCAGCGTGCGCTTGGCGAAGAAGTCGATGGCCACCGGATAGTCCTGCTGCTGGAAAGCCACCAGGCCCAGCCAAAAGCTGGCGTCCTGCTTGGCCTGCTTCATCATCACGACTTGAGAGGCCTCGACCTGCGAATGCTGCTCGCGCGGGAACTTCGCGGCCATGCTCTTGGGCAACTTGTAATTCTCGATGAACGTATCGGGGGGCCGCGATTCGAGCAGCCGTTTCTTGGCTCCCTTCTCGCCGTCGACCATGCCCTTGAAGTACAGTTCTCGCCCGGTCATCAGTCCCGGAATCACCTGAAACACGACCATTTCGCGGGCGGCCGCTTTCACGCCGTCTTCGGTCAATTTCGACTGCCACAACCAGATCTCAAACGGCATCGGCCACAGTTTTGCGTCGGCAATATTCGGAATCTTCTTCACGCGATCGGCCAGCGCGCTGGCCGGCGAAGTCAAAACCATCTTGTGCCGGCCGGCCAGCCGCGTTTCGACCAGCGCCATGCGGCGCGACAGCGAGATGGGAGTCGCCTCGACGTAGGCCACGATGTGTTTCAATTCGTCGGCCGTCACCGGATAGGGGTGCTCGGCGTCCAAGTCGAGCCGGCGCAGCAACGTAGCGTCGGCGACGACTTCGGCCAGCGTGGCCACGCCGCGCCCCCCGGGGCCCGGAATCGGCAAGCCCAGACGGCAATCAAACAAATACAACTGCCCGTTGCTCAACAGCGCCGGCAGCCATGGGCGGACGTTCTCGAGCGATTCGTCGGCCAGGCCCAACAGCACTACGTCGAGTCCTTGCTGGCGCGCCAAAATCGTGAATAGCCAGGCCCGATCCATCGCTTGTCCGCGGCCGAGCAACAGCGTCTCGAAGGGCCGGTGGCGGTTGGTCTGACGTTGCGACCCATCGACGTCGCGCTCGAGCTGGATATTGCGCACCGTCCAGTCGAACAGGCGCTCGGCCACGGCGACGTCCTCGAACTGATCGGCGCGGGCAGACTTGGAAATATCGCGCGCCCAAACCGACTCTTGCAAATACCACGCGTCCGGAAGACGGTACTGGGTCGAGTCGAGCGTTCTGACGGCGGTCAGGTTGCGCAACTCGTCGGGCAATGCGGCCACGAGCGGATCGACCTGCCAGTTCACTTGCGGCTTGTCCTGCAGGTACCATTGGTTGAGCCGGTCGACGATCTGCGGCAGCATCTGGTTGACGTCGAATTGTTCCAGGCGGTCCAGGTTCTCGGCGACCGAATCGAACAAACCTCCCTGGGCGTCCGACTGCGATGCCGGCCCGCGGCGTGAATCCTGTTTGGCGCCGGAGTCGCAGCCTGCGGCAAGCGTCAGCAACAACAGCACAAGCGGCGCAAGACGTCGCGGGGCGCCGGATCGAACGGCCCGAAGTTGAGGTTGCGAACCGCTCACGCCAGCGCCTCCACGGCTTCACGAATGCGCACCAATCGGGTCAAGAGGGAGAAAAACTCAGCCAGCGGCACCATGTTGGGTCCGTCGCTGGGCGAAGTGTCGGGCGCGGGATGAGTTTCGAAGAACAGGCCGTCGACGCCGATGGCGGTGGCGCCCGCGCCAGAGGTTCGACCATGGCCCGATTGCCGCCGGTGGCTTTCCCCAATCCGCCAGGTTCTTGCACGCTGTGAGTGGCATCGAAGATGACCGGCGCGCCCAAGGCCTGCATCTGTGGAATCGAACGCATGTCGTTGACCAACCGCCCGTAGCCGAAAAACGTGCCGCGCTCGCACAATAAGACATTACGGCAGCCGGCGGCTTCGAGTTTGCCCAAAACGTGCTGCATGTCGCCGGGGGCCATGAACTGGCCTTTTTTCACGTTTACGGCCCGTCCGGTCTGGGCCGCGGCGACCAGCAGGTCGGTCTGCCGGGCCAGAAAGGCCGGGATCTGCAACAGTTCGCAAACCTGGCCCGCCGCTTCGGCCTGGTGCGGCTCGTGAATGTCGGTCGTCACCGGCAGCCCGGTGGCCCGTTTGACCCGGTCCAGGATTTCGAGCCCCTTTTCCAGGCCCGGCCCGCGATAGGCATCGAGGCTGGTGCGGTTGGCCTTGTCGAACGAGGCCTTGAAGACCAGCGAAATCGGCAGCCCGACGGCCAGTTGCCGCAAGTGCTCGGCAATCTGCAGCGTCAGCGCCTCACTCTCGATCACGCAGGGGCCGGCAATGATCAACAGCGGCTGACCTCGTCCGCAGGCGTAAGGACCGATCGTGGCGGGATTGTTCGGCACTAGCTGGTTGCTCCGGCACTGGGGTTGGCTGGGGCGCTGGGTCGGGCGTCGGTTTGCAGACCTAGCGCCAGCAGCCGCGATCAGGGGCGCCATCAACGTCAATCGCTCGTTCAGCACTTCAATGTCCAGCGGCAAAAACGCCCCCGGGTCTCCGTCCAGTTGATACGGCACCGGCGTGTCAGACTCGATGCGCAGGCGCGTGACGAGGGTCGCCTGAAAGTCCGACAAGACCCTTTGCCGACCCAGTGCCACGTAGCCCAAGTATCGCAAGAAATGCCAAAACGAGCCATTCCCAAAGGTCGACACGTCGAGCAATCCGTCGGTGGCGACCGCCTCGGGCGCCAATTGCAACCCGCCGGCGTAACACGGCAGATTGACTGCAAAGGCCCAACGGGCTGCAATCGCTTGGGCGTCCAACTCGGCCTGGCCAGGCCGCTGGCAGTAGACGTGCAATTTCGGATATTCGTAGCTGCGCATCGTTTGCAGAATCGGCTTGGCATAGTCCCAACGGCTGATGTTGCGGCCGCGTCGCATGTTGTGCATGCGCTGCACGACCTCGGCGTCGAAACCGCAGCCGGCCATCAACAGGAAAATGCGCCCGTTGGCGCGTCCCGCGTCGAGCCGCACGGTCGTCCCCTCGGCCAAAACTTTGGCCAGCGTCAGCGGATCGCGACCGAGACGGAAATAGTTGGCCAGCAAATTGGCGGTGCCCAGCGGATAGACGGTGACCGGCACGTCGGGCGCGGTGCGGTTGACGATCTCGGCAATCGTGCCGTCGCCGCCCCCGGCCACCACGGCCCGCAGCTCGCCGTGGGCATGGTAGCGCTGGACGACCGTCTCGAGTCGTGCCAACTCGGTAATCACTCCAACGTCGAGCCCGCGCTCTTCGAGGCACACGATCAGGTCGCGGATGGCCCGCTGGCGCGGCCGGGCGCCGGCGGTGGGATTGGTGACCACCAGCACGCGATCGGCGGCTTGATTGACAAACGAAATCCTTGACGCCAAGACCCCCACCTCTTGCGACCATTCGACCAGGCGAACATCCTTTGACATCCTTGAGCAGCAGCGCCCCACACCGTCGTGCGCCGCGAACTTGCATTAGACCGTAGCGTTGGCAGGCTGACTACTTGGGGAGCGATTGAAATCCGCGGCTGGCTCCGCATCGGGTGTCCCTTTTTGAGACTCCTGGCTTTGGGCTGCGCTGCGAAGGACTCGTCCGGCAGCCACGTTGTATTGAAACGCTCCACGTGCAGCGGAATGATCCACTTTGGCGGTCCACAGCGGAAACCTAGAAAAGGACCGCAAAAAAATCTTAAGTGCTTGACATCTATCAGAATAGATCGCGTGCCGAGGGCGGATCGAAAGGTCCGTCACCGAGTGGCACCGCGATTGCTCATTGGGGGCTCGCCAGTGCCTATACGGCACAAGCAAAAGCGGCCCGTGGGGGCCTCTGATGAAATGTAGCAGGATCGTTACCTTGCCCCTAACCGTCCAGCATCGCCAATCGTTATTGGCGCATCAGAGGCCCCCCTTTTTTTCTGCGCGTCACGCTCGACGCTAAACGGCCGGCCGCTGTTTCTGAATGCTCGCCGGCTAGGAAGATTTTAGCCACCGAGGGCTCGGAGAAGGATGAAGGCTGAAAAGGAACGGGGGAGGGATTTACCACCAAGACACCAAGAGCACCAAGGAAGAATGAAGTAAGAAAACAATCCATCTCTTCTCTTCCTTGGTGCTCTTGGTGCCTTTGTGGTTCAATACTCCTCGTCGGCCATTTCAAAAAAAGCCAGGGCGAAAAAGCCCGGCGCGCAGCGCGACGTTTAGTCGCATGCGACTTTTAAAAGGTGTTTCGTGCGCCGCTGCTCCCATCCGGGGATCCGAAGCGGTTCTTGTACTGCAAAAAGAGCTTCGGCGGAGGAAGCAGCATTGCAGCGGGTCGGTACCGGAGCTTCCCACGGAGACGTTGTACTGCCCAGTCCAAGATGCCGACCGCATCCCTGGGTTCAACGCCGTGGCCACACGGACATTCCCAAAACGGCTCGCGAGCCTCCGGCACGCAGATCGCGTCCGCGCGCTTCGAGGCAGTCAAATACCACTGCGCAGTCTTCGCCGCAGGCGCGAGAGACTTTGACGGGGGCGGCCCAAGAACAAAGCAGGCCTTCCGTCCGTTGACACAGATCTGAAGTGACAGTCCGTCTCAGCTGGATGCAGGTTTACCAAAAGTGGCGGCACACTTTCAACCCAAGTTTCCGGCCACCCCCCGAGAATTTTGAAGTGGTTGGTGGTCAGTGGTTGGTGCCGGACAGAGTCGTAGGTCAGTCACGCTCGTGCCTGACATTCTTCGTCGTTCCGCATTTTTGACGCACGATCGTGCGCGACCTAAAGGGTCTGCCCAGCGCGCGCCGGCGGCGAATGTCCGGAGTAATAAAGGGGACGCAAACCAATTAGATAGGTTTGCATCCCCTTTAATTACTCGGTTCGTCGTTGGCTCGGCCATTTGCAAGTGCAGGTATCGGTCGAAATGTTCAATTAGCACTCGGTCACGGTCGTGCACGAGGCGTGCGGTTACGGCGAGCCATGCCACTACTCCGACCGCCATCAGGACAACGAACAACGTTCGCAGTGAAAATCGAAACCGGCGGCGTTTAGATTGGTCATCGTCACGCGCCCTTCGTAGCCACCAAACCCAAGCCAGGAACAATGCGCCCAACACCGTCATCGCAACGACGATCCAGATTTGGTCAATGGGCGTCAGATAGCGATAGGTGACAGTATGGGCGTCGCTCATTCCAGCAGTTTAGCAGGCAGTGAAGCCAGCGTGCGTCTTGCACCCTCAGAAGGCGTTTCGTTTGTTTCGGCGCCGATGTACAATGAAGGTCCTGCGGCATCCCACGCGAGCCTCGGCCGAGCCCCCCGCCTTCAGCCCACGCCTTCTTCATGAAGCTTGCTTTCAGTTCCAACGCCTACATGCACTTTTCGATCGAGGAAACGATCGAGAGGATCGCCAGCTTGGGCTACACGGGCATCGAACTCCTGGCCGACGTGCCGCACGCCTGGCCGGCCGGGCTGCTGCGAGGAGCGGAAGGAGTCGATCCGCGAACGCCTGGAAAAACACCGCCTCGCCGATCTCGAACGTCAACGCCTTCATGATGAACGCCGTGGCCGATCCGCGGCAGCCGTACTGGCATCCCGGCTGGATCGATCCCGATCCGCACTATCGGGCGATTCGCCGCGAGCACACCAAGCGGGCTCTGCAGCTGGCCCACGAACTGGGCGCACCGTGCATCACGACCGAGCCCGGCGGACGGCTGAGCCGGGGACCAGACCTGGCGGCAGGCGGGCCGACACGTTTTACGACGAGCTGATGCCCTGCGTCGAAGTGGCCGAAAAGCTGGGGGTCAAGCTGCTGATCGAGCCGGAGCCGGACTTGCTGATCGAAACGTTCGGCCAGTACCTGGAATTCATGCCGCGGATCGACTCGCCCTGGGTGGGGCTGAACTTCGACATCGGCCACGCCTTTTGCGTGGGCGAAGATCCGCAGGATTGGGTCGCGCGGATGCAGCCGCACACGCGGCATTATCACATCGAAGACATCGCCGCCACGCGGGTCCATCGGCACTTGATTCCGGGCCACGGGGCGATCGACTTCGCGGCCACGATCGGGGCCATCGCGGCCACCGGCTACGACGGCTGGCTGACCGTCGAGCTGTATCCGTACATCGAAAACCCGGACGACGCCGCCCGCGAGGCGCACAAATATATGACGGCGTTGTTGGGCAGGCTGGGGGGGTTGAAAGAATTGTAGCCGGCCTCTGTGTGAGGCCGGAGATTTCGCGCACGGTTCCGGGGTCACAGACCCCGGCTACCGAAGAGATGTCGGGTGACCCAGACGACTGGTTGCCTGGGTCCCGAAGGGACAAGAGGGACGCGGCTGGGGCAGTGTCGACATCACAGACCTCTTGTTGCTTCGCAACACCGACAACAAGTTGTCGGTGCTACCCGAACGGGGCGTCCAATCGTGAACGGAATAGCTTCCGGGGTCGGAGACCCCGGCTACAGAAACGCGAACCATGCGCGCCTATTTGCAACTGCTGCGCCTGCCGAACGTGTTTACGGCGATGGCCGACATTCTGCTCGGCTTTTTGTTCACGCACGAGCGGCTCGAGCCGTGGCCGCAGTTCGCGCTGCTGCTGGGATCGTCGAGCCTGTTGTATCTGGCTGGCATGGTGCTCAACGATTTTTTTGACCGCCAGCAGGACGCGCGCGAACGGCCCGCGCGGCCGATTCCTTCGGGCCGGGTGCCGGTCGAGACGGCCCGCCGGCTGGGCTTGGGAATGCTGCTGTCAGGAACGGCGCTGGGCTGGGGGGCGGCATTCGTGGCCGGCGACTGGTGGCCGGCGATCGTGGCGACGCTGTTGGGCGCGGGCGTGCTGCTCTACGACGGACTGCTAAAGCGGACTCCGCTGGGGCCGCTAACCATGGGGGCTTGCCGCATGCTCAACGTGCTGTTGGGCATGAGCGTGTCGGCCGAGCCCTGGCAGGCCGTGCATTGGGTGGTGGCCGGCGGCGTGGGTTTGTACATCGTGGGCGTGACGGTTTTTGCGCGGAGCGAAGCCCGCGAGAGTCCGCGATTTCAACTGGCCCTGGGCCTGGTGGTGTTGCTCTCGGGCATCGCGCTGTTGAGCTCGCTGCCTGCGTGGGCCACCGGAAGGGAATGGCCGCCGATCAGCCCGCCCGAGCGATGGTATGTGTTTTGGGGGCTGATTGGGCTGCTCGTCGGCTGGCGCTGTTTGCGGGCGGTGGTCGATCCGGGTCCAGGGTCGGTGCAGGCGGCGGTGAGGAATTGCATCTTTTCGCTGGTGATCCTCGACGCGGGGGCCTGCCTGGCCGTGCAGGATCGCTTTTGGGGGCTGGTCATTTTGGCGCTGCTGGCACCGACGATGTTGCTGGGCCGTTGGGTTTATTCGACGTGAGTCGGGTCCGAAAGTTCTCGCGCGCGTGCGGCGAGATTGGGTGGAGACGCGAGCGGTGGCGTGGCGGACGATTCGACGCGGCCGGTGGCGGCCGTCCCTTCGCGAGTGACGCGCGACGGAATCAGCAGTCCGAACAACACGGACAGCAAGATCGTCAGCACTCCGCCGACCATGCCGATGCACAGCATGGCGGGCGCCAGCCACTCGGGAAACAGTTTGATCCACAGACCGGCCTTGGCAGATTCGACGGTCTCGTGGAACAACAGCACGAAAAACGGACTGCCCAGCAACATCAGCACTCCGCAAATCATGCCGCGGGAAGCGAACGATTTTTCGTAGACCAATGCGGTCGTCCGATTGTCGACGGACGCTGATTTTGCAATTGTCGGGTTACTCATGATCAGGCCTTTGGGGTAGGGCAGGGGACTATTGGGGGTTCGTTATCGGGTTAGCAGGCGTTTCAACTTGGCGATGGCATAGCGGCAGCGGCTGGCGGCGGTGTGCGACGAGATCGACAGCGAGACGCCGATCTGTCCGAAGGTCATGCCAAAGTAGTATTTCATGCGGATGACGTTTCGCTGCGACAGGGGCAGCGAGCCGATGGCTTCATCGAGGTCGAATGGATCGACCGGAGCGCCGGCGGCGTAGTCGTCGACTTGCGCCGCGTCGATGATGCTCTCCAGCGCCGCGTGCTCGCGGCGTCGTTGCTTTCGTTTCCTGGCGTTCTGGCGAGTGGCTCGGGAGAGATAATGGTTTACCTTGTCGGGTGCAATGGTGGGCAGACGCAGCCATACGGCGGCGATCGTCTCCTGCACGATATCCTCTGCCTCGTGAGGATCGCGCACGACGGCGTTGGCGATGGCGACGAGCGCTTCGCGGTTTTGCGCGATCAGGCGTTCGAACAGCACCGCATCGAACTGTGGCGGTGAGTTTCCGGCCATTCAGCGCTTCCTCTCTGCTATCCTGATCCGCCAGGACCGGCGATTTGTCTGTCGGCGGCCAAAAAAACTGGAATTAAATGCCACTGGAAATAAATGTGATTGTCCAGCGGCCGGTTTGTCGTGCTTGGTCTACCGGGGTGCGGGCTTGCGGCCGCCGCCCCGGCTTGGGTGGCACGCGGCGGCCGATGGCCCTACATTGAACACCTGGGCGACGATCGAAGCAAAGTGGTTCGCGGCACGTCGGGCGAGATTCGCATGGCGACGAAAATGACCGTGGTAATGGCCCTATTGTTGGCGGGGGTGCTGGTGTGCGATGTCGCCCCGGCAGCAGAGCCTGTGGAGCCGGCGAGATCGGCGCACGCGCCGCGGGGCGACAGCCGATCGAGCGGGGCTTTGTGGGAGATCGAATTCGAGGACGGGCTGAACACCGAGGAATACGCTCGGCAGATCGATTTTTTCAAAATCGAAATCGGCGCGGTCTCGAAGAAAGGCAAGATCGAGTACATTTCGCGCGTGACCAGGCCCAAGCCCGACAAGCACGTGGGGGATGCACGTAGCGACTACCGCCTGCGCATCGGTTGGAAGAAGGGGACCCTGCACGCGGCCGATCGCAAGCTGCTGTCGAAGGCCGGCATCAACAGCGAAGGCAAGGACCTGTTTCACTATTTCCCGATCGAGGTGCAGGTGCAGTTGGCCGATTTGGAGCGGGCGTATGCCAAGCGCGAGCCGGGCGACATCCGCCGTACGCGATTTTTGCTAAAACCGAAGACCAAGGCCGATGGCTACGAATTCGTGGTGGTCGAACAGGACCCGCCCAAGCCGAAGGAGCCCGCGCCGGCTTCGTTGAATCAGCCTTCCGTGAATCCGCCGAAAACCAGGCCCGACGAGTAATCCAACGATGAGCGATCATGTCATTCTGCTGTCGATTCCGGGCTTGCGAAAACAAGACGTGGCCGCGATGCCGACCTTGGCGGCAATGGCGGCGGCGGGCGACGTAATGGGCCTGGTGCCCGGTTTTCCGGCGGTGACTTGCCCGGTGCAGGCGAACATGACGACCGGCACGCCGCCCGGCGAGCATGGCGTGGTGGCCAACGGTTTTTATTGGCGCGAAAAGCACGAAGTCGAGATGTGGACGGCCTGGAACGAGTGCATCTTGCGGCCGCAGATTTGGGACATGCTGCACGCGCACGACGCGACGATCACCTCGGCCGTGTGGTTTGCCCTGCACAGCAAGGGCTGCGGAGCCGATTTCGTCTGCACGCCCGCGCCGATTCACAATCCCGACGGCAGCGAGTCGCTGTGGTGCTACACCCAGCCGACGGAACTGTACGGCGAGTTGCGCGACGCGCTGGGCCATTTTCCGCTGCAGCATTTTTGGGGGCCGATGGCCAACATCAAGAGCACGGCGTGGATTTGCGACTCGGCCGTCGCGGCGGCGCGGAAGTGGCAGCCGAATTTCTTCTACATCTACCTGCCGCACCTGGACTACGCAGCGCAGAAGTCTGGACCCGACAGCGACGCCGCGCACCAGGCGCTGGCGGAGCTCGACGGCGTGCTGGCGGCGCTGGTCGCGCGGATGAACGAGGCCTATGCCGACTCACCGCCGTTGTGGCTGGTGGCCAGCGAGTACACGATTCTGCCGGTCGATCACGTCGTATATCCCAATCGCGTGCTGCGCGAGGCGGGCCTGCTGGCGATCGACGAGGGGGCTGACGGCGAACTGCTGGATTTCAAGCAGTCGCGCGCCTGGGCCCTGGTCGATCATCAGTTTTCGCACGTCTTCGTGGCCGACGCAACGGACATTGAAAAAGTCGCCGCGCTGTTTCGCGGCCGCGGGGGAATCGCCGAAGTGTTGGTGGGTGCGGAGCGCGAAAAATACGATCTGGACCACGAGCGGTCGGGCGAAGTGGTTTTGATTTCCACGCCCAACAGTTGGCAGGCCTATTACTGGTGGCTGTCGGACGACGCGGGCGCCAAAGTTTGCCCGCACGGTCGACATCCACCGCAAGCCGGGCTACGACCCGGTCGAGATGCATTTCGACATGGCCACCAAGAGCATTCCGCTCGACGCCACGCTGGTCAAGGGCTCGCACGGCGCGCCGCCGCGCGACGAGTCGCAACGCGGCGTGATGATCGCCAGCGAGAAAGGCGTGCTGGTCGGTCAAACGATGGCGGACACCGACGTATGCGAATTGGTGTTGAGGCAGTTCGGGATTTGATCGCGCTGATGCATCGCAAGAAAGGTCGCAGGGCTGAGAATCTTCAGCCCCAAAGGGGCGACCGTTAATAGCCGGGGGCGGAAGCCCTCGTTGTTCTACACATCTTGGAGTGATTTTTCGGCACCGGGCCCGAAGAGTTGCCAGCAGAGGGCGAAGTCTTGGACGCGTTGCAGGCCGAGCCAGAGCGTTTGAGGTCCCGGCGGAGCGGCTCGCGGGCGATTTACGTAGCCGCCGAGTTGGGCCACGACTCGCACCATTTCTCCCAAGGTAGGCGGCTGGCGCGGCGGGTCCGTCCGATGCACCACCTTCCATGCAGACTGCCACTCCGCTGGTTCGAACACGGCTTCGCAACTCACATCCGGGCAACTGCGACCCAACCGACAAACGTATAACGTCCGCCAGGCTACGATCAAGTACACCGCCAAGCACGTGAGCAGGCGATCCAGAGCTTCGAAGCGTCGTTCTTCCACACGACAGCCGCTCTTGAGCACGCGGAAAAAAACCTCGATCATCCATCGCGTGCAATAGTATTGAATCACCTGGCGTACTTGTTCCAACTCGCCAATCGGCAAGCTCGTCAGCAATAGCCATTCGATCGGTTCCTCGCCCGCCGGAGGATTCTCCTCACGTACCAGGACGACGTTCACCGTCACCTCGGGTAATTTACGATCGGGACGCCACGGTGGACGCAACGTCACGCGCGCCGCACGCACCGTGAGTTCCGCCGTCCGCGACACACGGGCTTGACGCCGAGAGCGAGTTTCGCAACCGACCTTCGGCTTGCGATCGCGAACGTTCGTCGTGTGGGTGAACAACACGCTTTGAGCCAGCACCTGCTCACGCACGTAGGCAGTGTCCATTTCGTCCGTATTTTCCGGGCATAAAGCCCGATTCTGGCAAGCCCGCACGATCCACTCGATACTTCCTGGTTCCGCCATGCCTTCCGCGAATAGTTCATAAATATCCGCCTCGCTGTCGGCCACGCAAACGCACTTTGGGGTCGGACAATCGCGCGCCACGCCACGCGCGTGCTCAAGAGTCGTCACCCAGCGATGGCTCTCTTTCTCTTCGATCGGCGTCGCGGCCCTCTCGGCGCGCGACAACGACGCGCAGCCAACACCCTCGCGTGTCCAGGCCAGCGCCCGCACGGTTCCCAGCGGTGTTCCGTCCGGCGTGAAGGCGTGCAATAAATGCAGCAGCGCGCCGACCCGTGAATTTCCATCGAGCGGCCCGACCCCAGCCACCACTTGGTCCGGCCGCGTCAGGTCCACCTCCGTCGTGTCCTGCGCAAGATCACCACCGACTGCTGGGCGATGCGTTGCCGCGTGGCCTCCGCGTGAGCTTCGAGAATGTTGTCGAAAGTGGCCTTGTCGTTGTCGAACAAACGATAAGCCGCCGTCATCTCCGCCTGCCCACCACAGGCCGCCGGAATACTGGCCGTCGGTCGATCGGCCAACTGAGAAAGCACGGTTCGCAGCCGCGCATCCAACCGCTTGTCATCAAGGTCGACGGTCTTCATTTCATCCATGATCCAAGGCGCAAGCATGTACGTTCATCCTTGATCTCCCCCCAAAGGCCAATGTTCACCCCGTTGACATTTTGTCCCACCACCTCCCATTTCACCAAGATCAACAAAAAGATGTGTAGAACAACGAGGGCGGCAGCCCCAGGCTATTACCGGTCGCCACTCCGTGGCTTTTAATTCCCGGACAGCCCCAACAAGTTGTCTGGGCCGACCGGCACGGATCGCGTTCCGCGTCAGCCACCGTCACGTGCGGCGGTTATCCGTCGATCGCTGGACAAGTACTTGCGCCAAAAGTCAGCGAATTGCTTCATGCGCGCCAGTTCGTTTTCTGAGGGCGGGGCCACTGGCGGCCGAGCGGGCTGGTCGTCGTCGACCTTGCCATGAGAATACCCAAGCGCGCCATATCCTTCGTCGCCGAAGAACTGATTCGCCCCTGATGAATACGTGGCGAACTGCCTCGGCTCGTCCATGATGAACTCGTACAAACCCTCGAGCAATCGAAGTTCGCTCTCCATGGATTCCAAGTTTCGGAAAAAGCCCTCCGGCCGCTCTGTACTGTACGTGTAGTACGTACTGATGTATTCCAGAATCTGCTCGACGGATTTCATAGGGCGTCACTTCCCCTTCGGATCCAGATTCTGCGTCAGCTCTTCTGCGGTGACGGTCGACGCGACGCCGTCGGGCGGGACTTCGGCTCTTGGCGGTCCACAGCAGGGCGTTGAGGACCAGCTTGCGGAAATTGTCGTTGCCCCAGTTGGCGTGGGTGTGGCCGCCGGTGAAGCCGAAGCCGCGGCCGCCGTCGGGGCGCTCGATGGCCCAGGCGACGATCTCGTTGCGGCCCGGGTTGGCCTTCGAGGCTTCGGTGCGGCGGGTTGCGTCGGGCGGGCGCGGCCTTCAAGCAGCGGCTCGATGCCGCTTAGGCCCTCGGGAAAGCGGATCGTTGTAGTACCACTCGTCGTTGATCGTGAAGGGCTGCACGCCGCTGGTGATCGGGTGTTTGGGGATGTCGGTGAAGGCGGCGTCCCAGTGCGGGATTGATCGAGTAGCCGGTCTCGTAATAGCCGCCGATCCACTTGGTCAGGTCGGGCCCGCCTTTCTCCTTGGGCACTTCCACGGCGTAGTGGGCGCAGCACAGGCCCACGCCGCGCTTCATCAACTGGTCGATTTCGGCCAGCCGGTTGCGCTGGATCACCGGGTGTCCGCCGCCACCGTCCATGTACAGCAGGATCGAGTCGGCGTTGTCAAATGCGGTCGGATCGGTCGGCCAGCCGTTGTAGTAGGCCGCGGCCTCGACGTTGGGCAGCTTGTCGAGGCACTTCTTGAGCAGAATTGTGCCGGCATTGAACTCGTGGTCGCCTGGGCCGTGGCTGGCGCGTGCCGGCGACCATCACGATCTTCTTGCGGCCATCGGCCAGCTTGGTGCGCTTGAGGCGGATGTTTTTGAATTGCACGGTCATCGGCGGCCCGGCGTGCAGTTGCAAGGCCAGGATTCCGCTGGTGGCCCGCTTGTCGACCTCGTCGTCGATCACCTCGGCAGTCACCTGGCCGTTGATCTTGTGCGTCAGGTGGTTGCCCTGGGCGATAATCTCGTAGTCGTTCCAGTCTTCCTTCTTGATGTTGGCCTGCAACTGTTTGGTGTCGCTGACCTGGGTCGCGTCTTTTTTGCCGGCTTTGTCGATGGTGACTTTCTGTCCGCGGTTGGCCAGGATGCCGCGTCCGCGTTCTTCGTAGAGGATTCCGGAGAACGTGTCGCCGGCTTCGAAATCGCCCTGGTATCCGCCGACGACCCACGGGTCGACTTCCTTGCTGCGATACTGAATGCCCGAGTTTCCGCCGACGATCTTGTAGCTCAGCTTGCAGCTCGAAATCGTCGACCGGCGCCTGCCGCCAGATAAGAAACGTATTGCCCTTGGTCGGGTTGTCGGCCGTGGTCTTGCCCTGAATCGTGCCGTCGACGACCGACCAGAATTTCGGGTTCCCGTCCCAGCCGTCGAGGTTCTGGCCGTTGAAGATGGGCTTGAAGCCGTCGTCGCCGGCCCAAGAACTCGCGGGCAGGGCCACCGCCAACGCGGCCGCGGTCAGCAGAGTCAACGAGCAGCGAACGTGTATCGAGCGGAGCGAGCAAAGCATGGATCGAGGCCTTTCGTCAGGAAGGAAAATCAAGCATCGCCTGGGCGGTTGCGGCCTATTCTAAACTGGCCGGCGCGAGTGGGAGGGTTAGTTCGTCGTTCGAGGGCCGGATATTTTCCGAAAACGCCGCTTTTTGCAGCAGGCTCAAACTGAGCCGAGGATGCGTCGGCTCGAGCAATAGATGCGTGACTTCAAGCGACATGAGCGCAACTTTTCACGATTTTAGTCGTGGGTGTAGCATTTGCGATCGTACGTTATATAATGTACACCCGTATACATCACCGTAACGCCGGCGCAATGCTCGCGTGGCGAGCGTTTGCTCGGATTGGGGGGAAGTGTCCTGGACTGACCGCGATGGCGGGGCTACTTCGATGCCACTCAACATGCAGTTCGTTGTTTGGGTGTTTATTGTCGCGACCGTGGGCGTCGGGGCGTGGTGGTACTGGCGGAGGCGACGGAGGCGCCAGTCACGACTGATCTCATTGGTCGCGCTGTTGCGCGAGCCCGTGGTATTCGACCCGGTCGTGCTGGCCAGAATGGCCGGCAAGGCATGGCAGGCTGACTTGGGTGACGGCGCTGGCGAGGGGCGGGACGGGTTCGTGGTCGTCGCCGGCCCTATTAACACGATCGTGCATGGCGAGAGGTATTACCTGGTCAATAGCATGCCGATGCCTTACGTGGAGGACCCGGAGGCGGTGTCGGAATCGATCGTCGATCTGCGCGTGCAGCGGTTTTTCCGCGAACATCGGGCCTGGTTTTCTTGCGATTCGCTGGGCGTCGACGGGTCAACATCCGCGGAAGAGATTTCCGAGTGGTATCGGCGCTTAGCGAAGCTGTTTGCCGAGTTCCTGGACGAGAACTGTTTGCTGATCTACGTTCCTGACAGCGGTCGAGCCTATGCCATCAACGACGAGACCGAACGCGCGCTGCAGTCGGACGATCCCATTGCTGCGTTGGAGGAGACGCTCACATTGCCTGTGATCCCGGTTACGGCCGACAACCTATCGATGCAGCAGGCGGTGGACAAGGCGCAAGGTAACTGGCCGCAGTTCGTCGCGGCATTCGAAGCTGCCGCGGGCGAACAGTTTTCGATCAAGGCGCCAATCAGCTACTCCGGCACGACCGAGTTTATCTGGATGACAGTCACCGCATTGGAAGGAAATCAAATCTTCGGCATGTTGGCCAACGACCCCGTGAATCTCGGCCCGCTGAGAATTGGCTCGAAAGTCTGCGTGGCCCTCTCGGACCTGACCGACTGGTGCTACGTTGACTCGAGTGGAATCTTTCAGGGCGGTTTCACTCTGGCCGCCGTGCAAGAAGCGTCACGCCGACATCAAAAGTCGTGACCCGGTTCGGAGTCGACCTGGCAACGAGACTTGGGGTGGCACCGGCAAGTTGTTGTCGGTGTTGCGAAGCAATGAAGAGGCGTTGTGTAATGGCCACCCCAACTTGCCTGCTCCTCTTGCCCCTGCGGGACCCAGACAACAGGTCGAGGCGGTCCGGGAATTCCACACACTAGCCCGAAGCGCCAGCGAGGGACGCCAGACGAAGAACCCTCGCTGGCGCGTCGGATTAGTGTGCACTCGAATAATTGCGCTGCCCTGGCCCTTCATGTACGATGTTTTCGTCGAAGTTGCGCGCCCAGTTCACGGCAATTTACGCATGCGGAAGAAAATGCGCATTTCACAAATCGCGCATTTCAAAAACATTGCCGACCGCCTTGCGTATAAACAGTAGCCGTCTCTCCTGGCGATTTCTTCGACTGGCGAGGCGCGCGGTCGAAACGAATGTCGCAGATGTGTGGATTGTGTTTTGAATGCACGCGCGTCGCCAACTATCGTGGACGCTGCCTGGCTTTTCGAGAGTAGTCTCGCGGAAGTCGGGCAAAAAATTCCGGCACATCGATCGCTCGGGCACGCTGTTTTGCTTCACCTCTTCTCCGCCCGAGCATGAATTTTCACTAGAACTGGTTTCAAAACCGCTGGGGACTGTCCCGATTTTGCGCAGTCCGCGGAGCAAAATGGGGCTGTCCCCCTCTCCGAAGCGGTTTTGAAATCAGTTCTTGTTGTTCGCGTCTGGCTGCTGCTGTCGCAATTCTCAAACAATGATCCCACCCGGAGACTGCACCGATGAGTTTGTTTCCCTGGAGGAGAAAAGGTTCGCCCAAGAGTGTCACACGCACTTCGAGCGGGCGACTGCGCCGCGGATCTTTGAGGATTGAGTCGCTCGAAGACCGGCTCGCCTTGTCGGCGACGTATGCCACGGTCAACGACTGGGGAAGCGGATTGCAGGGACAGATCGCGATCAATAACGATCAGCCCGCGATTATCAAGGATTGGCGGGTGGAATTCGATTGCAGCCGGGCGATCACCAATATGTGGGATGCTCAACTGGTCAGCCACGTCGGCAATCATTACGTCATTCAGAGCGCCAGCTACAACAGCACGATTGCCGTCGGGACAGACAGTTTCGTTTGGGTTTACCGCCGGCGCCGGCTCGGACACGCCGCAGAATATCTTGCTGAACGGCGGCGGAACGACTCCGCCGCCACGTTGCCGGGCATCACCGTCGGCGACGTCACGCTGACCGAAGGGAATCCCGCGACGGCGTCGGTCAGTGGTTACTTCCACACTTCGGGCAATCAAATACTCGACGCCAACAACCAGGTGGTGCGCATCGCCGGCGTCAACTGGTTTGGGTTTGAGACCAGCAATTACGCGCCGCAAGGGCTGTGGGCGCGCGGCTACAAGTCGATGATGGATCAGATGAAGCAACTCGGCTTCAACACCATTCGCCTGCCGTTTTCCGATCAGTTGTTCGACGCCGGCAGCATGCCCAACGGCATCGACTTCTCGAAGAATCCCGATCTGCAAGGGCTCAGCGGCCTGCAGATCATGGACAAGATCGTCGACTACGCCGGGCAGATCGGCATGCGCATCATGCTCGATCATCATCGCTCCGACGCCGGCAACAGCGCCAACGAGTCGGGCCTGTGGTACACGTCGGCCTATCCCGAAAGTCGTTGGATCAGCGATTGGACGATGCTGGCATCGCGCTATGCCGGCAACCCGACCGTCATCGGCGCCGATCTGCACAACGAACCGCACGGCGCGGCCACCTGGGGAGACGGCAGCGCCAACGACTGGCGATTGGCCGCCGAGCGCGCCGGCAACGCCATCCTGGCGGTCAATCCGAATTGGCTGATTGTGGTCGAGGGCGTCGAGCAGGCATCGTCGGGCAGCTACTGGTGGGGCGGCAATCTCTCGAACGCCGGCGCCAGCCCCGTGCGACTGAATCAGCCGGGCACCTGGTCTATTCCGCCCACGATTATCCCGCATCGGTCTATCAGCAAACGTGGTTCAACGACCCGAATTATCCGAACAACCTGCCGGCCGTGTGGGACCGCAACTGGGGCTATCTGTTCCGTCAGGGGATTGCGCCGGTGCTGCTCGGCGAGTTCGGCAGCAACCTGGCAACCGCCAGCGATCAGCAATGGTTCGACAAGATGACTGCGTATCTTGCCGGCGACCTCGACGGCAACGGCACCAACGACCTGGCTGCCGGTCAGCAAGGAATGAGTTGGACCTATTGGTCGTGGAATCCGAACAGCGGCGACACCGGCGGCATTCTGGCCGACGACTGGAACACCGTGAACCAGAACAAGGTGTCGAAGCTGACGCCGATCGAATTCTCGTTTGGCACTGGTAGCGGTGCCACGACCGCCGTGTTCACCGTCGGCCTGTCGCAGGCCAGCGCGCAGGCTGTCACGGTGCAGTATGCGACCGCCAACGGCACCGCGACGGCGGGCAGCGACTACACGGCGGCCAGCGGGACAGTCACGTTTGCGCCGGGTGAGACCTCGCGAACCGTCGCCGTGCAGGTGGTCCGCGATCTTGTTGCAGAATCGACCGAGACATTCACGCTTCAATTGAGTCAAGCGGTCGGCGCATCCCTCACTCGATCGGGTGCGATCGCCACGATTCAAGACGACGATGCGGCGACCGTGCCGTCGCCGAGCGTCTCGATTGGAAATGTGTCGCTCAACGAAGGGAATAGCGGCACGACGACGGCACGCTTCACTGTCACGTTGAGTGCCGCGGCCAGCAGCCCAGTGACGGTTGTCTATGCCACGGCCAACGGCACCGCAACCGCGGGCAGCGATTATACGGCGAAAAGCGGAACGATCAGCTTTGCCGTGGGCGAGACCAGCAAAACGATCGACGTGGTGCTCGCCGGCGATACGCAAGTGGAAGCCGACGAGACGTTTGTCGTTCGTCTCAGCGCCGCCAGCGGAGCGACGATCGCGACCGCGCAAGCGACCGGCACAATTCTCAACGACGATCAGCCGCCGCCGCCACCCACGCTGTCGATTGGCAATGCGACGGTGACCGAAGGAAACTCGGGCACCACCAGCATGGTATTCACCGTCACGCTATCTCAGGCGTCGACGAGCGCAGTCACGGTGAGATACGTCACCGCCGACGGTACGGCAACAGCCGGGAGCGACTACGATGCGGCGAGCGGCACGTTGACGTTCGCGGCGGGCGCGACGACCGCGACCGTGACGGTCGCCGTGCGCGGCGATACGCTGGTTGAGGGAGCCGAAGGGTTCCGCGTGTTGTTAAGCAACGCCACGGGCGCGACGATCGCCTCGGGCACGGCGACTGGCACCATCACCGACGACGATCCACCGCAGACGCCCAGCCAGGTCAATTTCATCAAACGCGACGATTGGGGCGCCGGCTTCACGATGGACGTCAAGATCAAGAACGTCGCGGCGACCACGATGAACGGGTGGAAATTGGAGTTCGACCTTGCGGCGGACATCGTCAACATCTGGAACGCGGTGGTGGTCAGTCATGTCGGCACGCACTACGTCATTCAGATGGCTGCCTGGAATGGCACGATCACGCCCGGCAGCGAGGTGACGTTTGGCTTTCAGGCCTCGGGCACGGGTCGCACTGCGACCAACGTGAAATTAACTGCGACGTAGATTTGGCGGTTTCTCATGGGAGCAATTCCGACGCCCGCCCTCTCGGTCGACTTCGCCGCGCGCGAGCTGTACATCGTCAACGCCGACGAGTATGTCCACGAGCTGAAGCCAGGCTGGAGCACGCCGCGGGACTTTCCTAGTTTCGTATCGTGGTCGCCCGACGGCAAGCAATTGGCCATCACGCCGGAATTCTACATTCACATCCTCGACGTGCAAGGTACCTCGGCACCCAAGCGCGTGCCCGGCCAAACCGCGCCAAGCTACGAACCGTACTGGTCTCCCGACGGCAAGTGGATTGTGTTTGCCCGGCGGCCGATTTCGCGAAGTTGAGTGCGTCAAGATTCAGGTAGGTCAGGCCTTGGCCTGACGATGCTTGTTACGCTTTGAGGCGCGGCCCAATCGTCAGGCCAAGGCCTGACCACCCCTTTCAACATGCATTAGCGGGTCTCGTCGAGGAGTCGTTTGGTCGAGAGGTGGCGGATGTTAGTGCAGTTGGGAGTGCGGCGTTTCTTTTTTGGGCCGCGGCGAGTTTTAGTTAGTAATGCGGTGTTGGCGTGACTGGCGATATCTCGCAACAGCCGCGCGAATTCGGGAACACTCATGCGTCGCACGAAGGTCCAGCGTGCGGCGGGCAAGGCCAGCATCATGCCGTTGTAGTTGCCGGCCACTTCGTTCACGAGATAGTAGTACGACAAGTTCTGCACGAGGTTGGTGCCGTGTGCCGCCTCCAACGCGGCGATCACGACCGCTAGCATGTTGCCTGCCACCAGCGACACGGCGAACGCGAATAACGCAGCCCGAGGCTGGCCGAGGCCGGGAATCTCACAATGCAAGTGATCCGTCAATCGCTGGAAGTGCCCCTCGATCGTCCATCGCTGGCGATACGCGGTCGCAATCTTCCGCGCGTCGTGCTTGGCGGGCAGATTCGTGATCAGCGTGATTTCCGTCTCGCCGTCGCGCGTCGGCTCGTCGAGTTCAATTCGAATGGTGCGCCACACGCGGGTTTGCTCACCGTCGGTCGCTTGCCAGGAGGATTCATAGACCATGCCCGTGTCGCAACGCCCGATGCGCCGTTCTTTCGCAGTTTCCGGAATGACAAATTGCTTGTGATGCCGAATGGTGAAGCAAGAACCGGCCCGCTCGATGGCTTGCAAGAACCAGAGCACACAGAAGTTGCGATCAGCCAGCAAGTGTGCGTTGCCAGGAATTCTCAGATCCGGCAATAGGGCTCGCTCTTGCGAATAAGCGTCTTCCCACAAGACCGTTTGCGTGACCAGCCCCGTGGCGCACTCGTACAACACCAACGACTTGCCGGGCAACGCCGCAGTGCGCGTTTTGCGAAGCGGCTTCAACCGATGGTCTGTGCCGGCCAGCATGTTGCCATCAAGGATATAGGATGCGACACCCGGCAACGGCTCGTTGCCCGGCGGCACCAGGCACTGAATGATGGGCCGTAGTTCCAGGGCGATCTGCGTCACCAACGCCATGCCCAACTCGGGATCGACGCGATCCAGTTTGCCGTAAAAGGCAGTCAGCGAGGCGGTCATCTCTTCTTGCCGGCCGAGAAAACCGGCCCGCACCGAGGGAGCCCTGCCGCAAGCCACATCGAGCATTACCTGGACCAAATGCGTGATCGTGATGTCGCGATCGTATTGCGTGACAGCATGCTCTTGAAAGAGTGTGCTCAGCATTCGATCATCGACGACATGCTCCGCGACCAAACGCGTGATGACAGTACAGGGCGCCCCTTGCACAAAAGCATCAAACGCGCGAGAAAGGGCCATCGCAACCTCCTTGGCAAATCAGCAAATCCTCATTACGCCAAAAAGGTTTATGATAGCAGAAGGTCACAGCCCACCCGAACAATCATGCATGTTGAAAGGGGTGGCCAAGGCCTGACCTACCTGGCTAATGCATGTTGAAAGGGGTGGCCAAGGCCTGACCTACCTGGCTATGCCGGACATGCCACGATACGACCGTTTTTCGCCCGCACCGGGCGCCGATTTTGGCGACCCAGGCGCGCGTTCGGTCACGTCTGGACAGAAGCGGGCGACCGCTGCCGTGATGAACGGGCCGGCTGGGCACGTCTGGAGCTTTGACGAACTATTCGGCGCCGTTGTGGGGTGAAACATGGCACCGAATCGGGCAACACAATTGAGCCCGGTAGCCCGGTAGGTTACGCACACTGTGCGTGACAGTATACAACGAAATGATCACGCACGGCGTGCGTGACTTACTGATCTGTGCAACATGCAAAATTTCGGCCCAGCGAAGTTACAACGTGCATTGGCCATTCTGGCTGGCTATTTGATCCTCAAAGTCACCGTGAGTGTGATGCTGGGGTATCGCGATTACTTCCCGCCAAGTTTTGAATCCGATTTTTTGCGCGGGCGGCAATCCTACTTTTCAGGCGCTTACCAGTGGGCGTTTTATGCGCACGTTGCGTCCGGGCCCGTTTCGCTCATTCTTGGGTTGATCCTGATCAGCGAACAGTTCCGGATGCAATTTCCCAAGTGGCATCGCTCTCTTGGGAAAACCCAAATCGTGCTAATCTTGTTCCTGCTTACTCCAAGCGGGCTATGGATGGCCTACTATGCTGAGACGGGGGCCATCGCAGCGTTAGGGTTTTCCGTGCTCGCGATTGTCACCGGAATGTGTGCCCTGTTGAGCTGGCGATCCGCGGTGAACAAGCGATTTGCCGAGCATCGTCGCTGGGTGTGGCGATGCTTTCTGATGTTATGCTCGGCGGTAATTCTCAGGCTAATCGGTGGGCTGGCCACCGTGAGCGGCGTCGGTGGCGCTTGGAGTTACCCGCTGGCGGCCTGGGCGAGTTGGCTGTTGCCGCTTGCGGCTTTCGAGTTGAGCGGTGCAAGCAATCGAAAACTCAGCCGCTCCGGCGTTCTCGATGAAGTTCACTCGCCGCCTTCGCCCGCCGCTTTGTCGTTGCCCGCGATGGAAATCAGCGCACGACGTTGAGTCGCCGGCGTATCGACGCTGAGAAATACAACGTGGCCGTCGACGAACGCCGCGTTCACACCGCCAGGGTGAGCAAGTTTGGCTTTCGGCCCTATGCCCATCACGATTTTCTCGTCTGCATCGACGGGTGACATCCAGGGGACGGCATGCTCGGCGTCCACTTCTATCACGATCAGTGTTGCTGCAGCACCGTCGGTGATGTCGGAAAGACTTCTGGGTTCGGTGGGGCGAAAGCAACTGCTCGGTGTCAAGATAGCCAAATAGGTTGTGTGATCGTCGCGATCAGACGCTGAAGGGCATTGATACGCATTTACAATGGTTTTGCAGGCGTCCGCGTTGGCGGAGTCGTTCCATGGTTTTGTAAGGTCGATCGTTTTGTAGAGCTGTTGCTCCTCGAGATACGGCAGGATCAGCGTCCGCCAACTGTGCAGCGGCTTGCCGTCCACATCAGTCGTGTAAGCGGGAGGCAAGGCATGGTAAGTTTCTGCATAGCTTCGCAACGCGACCGCAATTTGCTTCAGCTTGTTAGTGCATGCGTTGCGGCGGGCGGGCTCCCTGACATTCCGCACCGCCGGTAGCATCATGGCGATCACAATCCCGATGATACCTAGAGCTGCAAGCAGTTTGGCAACTGTGATGATCGGGCTCTTCTTCTGATCCGGTGGGACGCTGTCATCGCCCGAGGCGGGGCCGCGATAGGGATTTTCATCCATGGGGCTGATTCCAGGTTCGCGACGCCGAATCTTCACGAGGCCACGCTCAACGCTTTAGGCCAACTCATTCTACGATTCAGCTCAAGTGGCCAACAAGCCGTTGGTTTTTTGAGCGCCGGGACTCTCGGTAATTAAAGCGAAAGCACCTCGCCCGCCATGGTTGCGAGTAAGGTTTATGGAGCCGGAGCAATTGCACAGCCACCGCGCGCCCTACAGCGCTTCACCCTGATACACTTCCGGCGGCGTGAAGTCGAAGTTGCGGCTCTGGCTGAAGAACTTCAGCGGGTTGTCGTAGACGACGCGGCGGATCAGGCTTTCGGGATGGCCGCGCAGCCGCATGGCCAGGATGAAGTCGGGCACGGCCGTCGGCTTCGAGGGGCCCCAGTCGCCGGCCGAGTTCACCAGCAGCCGCTCGGGGCCGTACATCTCGACCATGTCGACCGCCCGCTCCGGCGTGCACTTGCTCACCGGGTAGAGCGTCATGCCGGCCCAAAAGCCGTCGTCGAGCACGTGCGCGGATCGTGTGCTCCTCGACGTGATCGACCAGCACGCGGCTGCGGTCGATGCGGCTGTCGTCGCAGAGCATGTCGAGGATCATCCGCGTGCCCTGGTACTTGTCTTCCAGGTGCGGCGTGTGGATCAGAATCTGCTCGTCGGTCTTCATCGCCAGGTCGACGTGCTCCAGAAAGACGATCGCTTCGTTGCGTGGTGTTCTTGTTCAGGCCGATCTCGCCGATGCCCAGCACGCCGGGCCGGTCGAGGAACTCGGGGATCATGGCGATCACTTCGCGCGACAGGCTGACGTTCTCGGCCTCCTTGGCGTTGATGCACAGCCAGGTGTAGTGCTGCATGCGATACCAGCTGGCCCGCTTCGGCTCGAACTCGGTGAGCTGGCGGAAGTAGTCGCGAAAGCCGTCGACGCTGCCGCGATCGAACCCGGCCCAAAAGGCCGGCTCGCTCATGCCGACGCAGCCCATCTTGGCCAGCGTCTCGTAGTCGTCGGTGACGCGAGACACCATGTGAATGTGCGGATCGATGTAGTACATCCGGTTTCCTTGTTCACGTCGCTCGCTTCGGAGAGGGGGACAGTCCCATTTTACTCCGGACCATCCTGCGGATGGTGCCCTCCGCAAAATCGGGACAGTCCCCGGCCGTCTTGTTAGACGCTCTTATTGGCGCGCCTTGGGCATGGCTAGCGCCGCTTTCCAGTTTTCGTCGTAGGGTCGGGAGAACACCAGTTGAATCTGTTCGGCCCGTTCGGCGGCCTTGCCGCCCAGGATGGCCAGGGCCTGCTGGATCTTTTGCAGCCGGGGATCGTTTTGCATCGACCCTTCGGCCCGGCCCAGTCGATCAAGCGAGGCGGCGATTTGCAACAGCCGCGCGCGGATCTCGAGGAATTCTCGATCCAGCGTTTCCGAGGCGGTGAGCGGGCTGGGCATGAGTGCTTCCTTACGGGAATTTGCCGGACGCGCGGCGAGCCGCGGGGCCTCGGAGAGGGGGACAGTCCCATTTTGCTGTGAGGACTCCGCAAAATTGGGACAGTCCCCGGCCATTTTGTTACACGATGCTTAGGATTTCTTGAGGGTGGGCTGGGGCCGGCGCGGGTCTTTGGGGGCCGAGCTTCCGGGAATCGTGGGTTGCACGCCGTTGGGGAAGCGGGCTTTGAAATCGGTCGACTTGGCTTTGCGGCCGAGGTTCACCGTGCGGTCCTCGCCTTTATAGCCCATGTAATCGACGAAGTCCTTGACGCGGATCATCTTGACGCCCAGCGTTTGGGCTTCGCCCTGCATATCGCTCCAACTGGCGATGTTGGCGTCCTTCTCGGCGGTGGTGCCAGGCTTGGGCTCGGCGCCCAGCACCAGGTACTTGGTGTTGATCGTCATTTGGCCCGTCTTCTTGCCGTTCTTGTCGGTTTCCTCGTCGATCACGCCGCCGTTGAGCGAGATCAGATCGTGGATTTTCTCGCGATCGTCCTCGCCGTCGCCGTCGATATCCATGATGCCCACCAAGGCAAAATGCTCGGCCACGCCGGGCTCCCAAACGGGCGAGAAGATCTGGTCGCGAGGCATCAAGGGATTCGACAGATCGTCTTCGACGATGCGCGCTTCGGCCAGGTGCCGATCCATCAGCCGGGTGACTTCGATCTTGCCCTTGCGATCGGATTCGACCGGATTGGCGTCGTCGACGCCGAATACGCTAAACGAAGTCTGGCGCCGCAATCCGTCGTCGCTGCCAAGGTTGATCCACACCGTGCGCGAGCGCTGGTTGACCCACGTGATCTTGCCGTCGGGCACCTCGTTCGCCTTTTCCTTGCGCAGCTTTTCGCCGTTGATGTCCGTCAGCAGCTTCTTGACCTTGGTGTTTTCGCCGGTCAGTTCACCGATCCTCGCGGCGCTTTCGCTCTGCAGCTTGTCGAAGTCCTTGGTTTTCGCGTCGAATTTCTTGGTCAACTCGGCGTTCGCCTTGACCATCTCGTCGCGCGCCTTGACGAACTTGTCGTGCTCGGCCTTCATTTCGCCGGTGATCGTGGCGATGGTCTCGGTGTACTTGGCGAATTGGGCCTTGGCGGCCACCTCGTCGGCCTTGATCTTATCTTCAAAGCCTTTCGCTTGCGCCATGGCCTCGGTGGCGCGGGTGTTGGCTTCGCTCAATTCCTTGGCCATGCGGTCGATCAGGTTGCGATAGTTACGGTCGGCTTCGGCGATGCCCTTGCCGTGCGCCTCGAAGTCCTTGGCGGCGGCTTCCTGAACGGCCGGCAGCTTGTCCAGTTTCGGGTCGATGATGGCCTTGAAGCCGGCGCTCTCGTCGGCGGCCTCGCGGGCCTTGTCGCTGTCGGCCTTGCTCTTGGTCGTGAGGCTCTTGATGTTCTCTTGACCGTCCTGGTAGCTGCGGAAGGCCACCCACGTGGTCACGATCAGAATGATCGTGAGGATCACGAAAATGATCAGCGCGATTTGAAGTCCCTGGTTTTCGCGAGCGGCCATGGGCGAGAGTCCTCATCTCCTTGAGAAGTTTGCACCGCCAAGAACCCCAGGGGGCGGCGGGCAAACGGCTTGGGAACACCTTGGGTACGAGCTTGTTCAGGTCCACCCGCCGCTTGCCGGCGCGACGGTTGAAGCGTCCATGCTCGAATGCCGGCCAGCGCACAGCGGCCAAGGGGGACATGAAAAGTGGCCGCTCAAACGACCTAACCCATTCTAAATAGCCACTTTTCGAGTGTCAAACAAAGGGGGCAAATCGCCTGAGAAACGGCCGCGATGGTTGTGGCCGGCTCGATGCAGGAAAGCCGAGCGCCGGCCTCACAGAGGCCGGCTACAGCGGGCGATCAGAGCGGGCGGATCAACCGCTACAACGAGTCGCCGGGGGCCGGACCGGGACCCCCCTTGGCGTGCTGCCGGATCGTGTCGCGCAGCCGGGCGGCGTCTTCGAACCGCTCTTCGCTGACCGCCAGATCCAATTCGGCCTGCAGCCGCACCAGCGGATGGTAGGGCTCCTCGCTCGAATGGCCGTCTTGCTTCGAGGCGATTTCGTCGCGCCAGCGGAGCAAATACACCAGTTCGCTGCAGTTCTCGGCGTTGTGCATCTGGTCGTACTCTTTCAAAAATCCGCGGATACGTCTCGATCGCCAGCGTCGATCGCACCCAGCGCGGCCCGATAGTCCTTCAGGCCGATCAGCGGCGTGGCCACCGCCCGGGCGTGCATCATCGTCACGTACGGTCGCCATTGGTCGAATTGCAGCTTGTCCTTGGTGTGCCGGCCATGGTCGCGAACGAAGGCGAACAGCCGCAAGTTGCGGTTGGTGTCGCGGGCGCATAGCTCGTAGCGCTCCAAGTGCCAGAAGCTGATGTAACGGTGGTAGTACTGCACCCCCTCGCGCAACAGCAGCGCGCAGTCTTCGCTCTCCAGCAAGAAGGGCTCGTCGGGATCGTTGGCGGCGTGGTCGCGCTGTTTACGCTGGTAGTAATCGAGCCACGAGGCGCAACCGCAAACCCGCTTGCCGTCGGGCCGGCCGTCGAACTCCATTTGCAGCAGGCCCAGGTCGAGGCGCAGCTGGATCTTCTCGCGGCCGTCATCTCCGGTCACGATGCGGACCGAGATCTGATCGGGATCGTAGTCCCAGCCTTCCAGCGTGTTGGAGATGTCTTTGGCCACGCGTGGGTGTCAGCAGAAGGGAGTTCTTCCGGAAAAACCTGCCCGTAGTTTATCCGACGCTCGATGCTCGGGGGAGGGCAGTCGTGGGGGGGGAAGCCGGGCGCGGCGGCGTTGCTACCGGCTTCGAGGGTGGCACCGACAACTCGTTGTCGGTGTTGCGCAGCAATTCGAGGCGTTTGTGCGAGGTGGTCGCAACACGCAAGTCCCTCTTGCCCCTGCGGGACCCAGACAACAAGTTGTCTGGGCCACCCCGTCGATACTAGCCCGAAGCGCAAGCGAGGGACGCAGGACGAAGAACCCTCGCTGGCGCTTCGGGCTAGTGTGCGGCAACAGCCTGACAGCCGCAACAAGTTGTCTGGGCCACCCAGTTCTCGGCGAACGCCCTTCGCGATGCGGCGCTATTCGTTGTTTTCGCGCACCACCGGTTCCATGACCTTGGTGTTGCGCTCGACCGCCAGCACGATCGTGCGCTGCTCGCCGCCGTTGGCGGCGCTGGCCACGACCGGGATGACTTGCCGCTGGTTGGGCAGGCTCATGCGCACGGTGAACGTGCCGTCGGGCCGAAGTCGCACCGGCTCGCCGCGCAGGCTGACGTGCGAGTTGGGGTTGGTCACGCCATAGACGATCATCTCGGCGTCGACTTCGAACTTGAAGTCCTGGGAGGCCGCGAACATGCCTTCCATGCCCGAGCCGTAGCGCGTGACCATCGGCGAACCCATCGGGCGCCGCAGCCGCTCTTCGAACAACTCCTGCAATTCGAGGCTGTTGTTGTCGGGCGAATAGCCGCCGCTCATGGCGTAGATCTTGTCGAAATTCTCGGCCACGTCGGTCCAGTTTTCGTCGATCGCGTCGCTGCTGCCCGGTTCGGGCGTGCTGACCACGTTGCTGCGAACCAGCGGGATAGAAGCGGCCGCTAGAGCCCATGTAGCCCAGCTCGAGGCGGTAGCTGCTGGGCGAGTTGTCGACGTGCACGTACCAGTTGCTTACGCCGCCGTGGACTTCGATGTCGCGCACCACGCGCTCGCTGGCGCTGGTGGTGCCGCCGTCGGAAACTTCGAGCAGTCGCAAGTAGGGACGCGCGGTGTGCCAATCCTGGCTCATGGCGGCTTGCACGCGTTCGACGCTCTGACGCTTGATTTCCCAGTAGGCGTGTAGCCAGTAGGGATCGCGGACCATGACGACGATGCGTTCCTTGATCGCGTGGCCGTTGGTCTTGGCCTTGTCGGAAGCGAGGTTTTTGAAGCGCTCGAGTTTGGCTTTAACCTGGCTGATGTGCCGCTGGGCGCGGGCCGTGGTGACTTTGCGAGGGGGCGTTCGGCTGGCGGTTTTTGCCGGCCCGGAACGCCGTGCCGGCGCGGCTGCTTTTTTGGCGCCGTTGGTGGTCGATTTGGATTTGGTTGTCGACAGCAGCGCTTTGACCAGTTGGTCTTTGCGCATGCTATGCCACCCGCGTACGCCGCCTTGCTTGGCCATTTGGGCCAAATCTTTGTGCGACTGGGACTTCAGAGCTGCTGGGGTCATCAATGGACTTGCCTCCGCGTCTCGCCCGGCAGAGCGCTCTTCATAAGCGTCCGCCGAAGCAGGAAGTCTGGTTGGAGCGTCGTCCTTGACTGGAAAAAACGCTCAAACCCTCCGGGGCAGTCCGTAGCCGCTGGTGAGGTGACCGACCGTGACCGTAAGCCGGACGTTTGATGGTCCGGAACTGACACCGCCAGTCCAGTGGGGAACCGTTTGCGGTTGAGGCAGTCGCTACCTTTTCCATATTGCACGCTCGCACGGCGTTGGGGGGCGCCGCGGGGGGCTTGCACTCAGCAGCTTCTACCGTCTCAGGTGGGGGTACTCGTATCTGGCCGGCTCTGGCTCGATGGAGCACGACAACCTCGCATTAGCGAGTTTAATCGAGCGGGCAACGAATTGCAACGCCCCCCACCCCAAGAAATCGTCGGGAAGCCATACGGCTGCTAGCTTTAGGGCTTAATGACGGGTCGCAATTGGGGGTGGACTCGGGATGCCTCGGCGAGAGTCGTTCGCGGGGCCCAATTCGGCGCGCGTGGCAGCCAGCCGCCGAGCGCGACGTAGTCTGGAAAATAGCTCGCTCGATCGTGCAGGATTCGCTTAGTAACGCGTTTGACACCGGGGGCTTAGGTCGCCATAATGGACTTTGTGAAAAAAAACACGAATTTGCCCGGCGGGCCGTTGACCCTGATAAAGCCTTCGATTAGATTGACGCACCTTAAGGGATCGTAATGCACGGCACGCCGGCGGTGCAGCGATTCCGAAGCGGCGGAAAAGGTTGCCAACCAAGCAGGTTTGCCAGCCTTTTTCTCCCGGGATGGAGCATCCGAAGCGGCTTGCTTAGGCCGACTGAACGGATCGGTTCCCAAGGCGGTTTCCCCGTGAAAGATCCGGCGAAATTCCCTGATAAGGATTCTTTGGACCAGCCCTCGCCGATCGGCCTGGCCTTCGAGTGGGTTGCCCGCATCTTTGCGGTGGTCATCGAGATGGTTTTGCCCGGAATTCTCGGGCAGCAATTAGACAAACACCTGGGAACCAGGTTTTTAGTGTTAGTGGGCTTTGGTTGCGGGATCAGTCTGGGTCTGTGGCATTTGATCGTCATGACACGGGTGCGGCCGAGGTCGGGCAAGTAGCTCTCGAATTACAACCGATGAACAGTTTCAGCGGTGAGGCAGTGCAGGCGAAGTGGGTCGACAAGCTCCCGCTGCTGCGCTGCGCAGTTGCGCAATGATTCTTTCGGCGGCGATGCTGCTGTTTTTCGCGCTGGTGGCGACAATCGCCTATCGGCTTCATGGTGCGGACGCGCTACAGGCGGCGGCCGTAGCGGCGGGCGTATGCTGGCTCGGCGGCATCCTGTCGTTGGCCGGCACGGCCCGGTATGGCCGAAGCGGCATCAACGGTCCGCTCTACGCGCTGCTGTTCGGCATGGTTTTCAACTGTGCGTTGCCCTTTACCGTCGGCCTGGTGCTGAGTCGCATCGGCGGCCCATTGGCCCAAGCCGGCGTATTCGGGTTGATCGTGGTTTTCTTTCAGTTCGCCCTGGTGGTTGGAACATTGTTGACCCTGTGTTTGATCAAACGTAGCGCCTGATTAAATCGCCTCGCCAACGCGCGGCTCGAACACGATTTTCGATTTCGACCGATGGCATCCGCAATCCTGCACATCAAAGACGCCTACTACTTCGACGTACCGAAGTTCATGTGGCGCTACCACTACACCGACGTCAATCAAGTGCCCCAGTTCTTGCGCGAGCCACACCCGGACTCGACGCCCGACGAGTTCAACGAAGCGCTGGACGGCAAGATTCTGATTCCGCAGCCCTTCGGCACGCTCAAAAACCTCTACGAAAAAGAAAGTGGCTTCGCGATTTCGAAGTTCATGATTCTAGAAGTTTTTGTGGCCGTGGTGATGGCCTTTCTGTTCATTCTCCTAGCCACGCGCATGAAGTCAGCCGTGGTCCCGCGTGGAAAAACGTGGAATTTCCTCGAAGGCATTTTGTTTTACATCCGCGACCAGATCGCGATGCCGGCCATTGGCCACCACGATGCCGACCGGTTCGTGCCGCTGCTATGGACGATGTTCTTCTTCATCCTGGGCCTCAACGTTTTGGGCCTGGTGCCGTGGGCCGGCTCGCCGACCGCGTCGTTTTCGGTGACCTTGGCGTTGGCGGCCGTGACATTCAGCACGGTGCTGTGTGCCGGCATGGTCAAGTTTGGCCCGGTCGGATTCTGGTTGAACCAAATTCCGCACATGGATTTGCCGTTGATCTTGGCGATTTTCCTTAAGCCCATGATCTGGGTAATTGAAGTGGTGGGCCTGCTGATTCGCCACGGCGTGTTGGCCGTGCGTCTTTTGGCCAACATGATGGCCGGGCACGTCGTGCTGTTGGCGGTGATGGCGCTGGCTTTCAGCGTGGCGGGCGCTTCGAGCGAGAAATGGTGGCTAACGGCCACGATCAGCATCATCGGATCCACATTGCTTTGCTGTTTGGAATTGTTCGTCGCGTTGCTTCAGGCATATGTGTTCACGTTCTTGTCGGCGTTGTTCATCGGCTCGGCCGTGCATAAACACTAGGAGTCGACGGCGGCGTTTGTTGTCATTGTCGAGCATTTTTTAAGAGGAGAAACCACCCGTGAGTAAGTTTGCCACGTTTGCAGCGGCATTTGCCGTCATGTTGTTGTCCACGACCGCCGCCATGGCCCAGGGAACCAGTCCCGCCGCGCCGCAGTCGCTGATCGATTTGGGTGGTGCATTTGGCGCCGGCCTGGTCGTGATTGGTGCCGCCGCCGGTATCGGCCGTTTGGCCGGTTCGGCACTCGAAAGCATGGCCCGACAGCCGGAAGTCGCCGGCTCGATTCAGACGGCCATGATTATCGCGGCCGCCTTGATCGAAGGTTTCACGTTTTACGCTTTGTACATTTGCTCGACGCAGATCGTGACCGGTTGACGTCAGGGTTTCGCACCGTAGGGAGCAATTGCCGTGTTGTTGAAACTGAAGGCAGCAATTCTGGTGTCGGTCGTGTTGTCCTGGGCGGCTTGTCCGACGGGTGCCCTTGCGGCCGATGAAGCCAAAGGCGCGCACGCCGCCGGTGGCGACCATGCGCACGCTCATATCGGCCACGCCGACGCGGGGCCCGGCATGGAGAAGCCCGAGGAGATCAAGAGCGATCTCGCGTTCTTCACGTTTGTCGTGTTTCTGCTGCTATTGGCGATTCTGTGGAAGTTCGCTTGGGGGCCGATCATTGCCGCGCTGGAAAAGCGCGAGCAAACGATCGCCGATCATATTGCCCAGACGGAGCGAAACCATGAGGAGGCGCGGCAACTGCTGGCCCGGTATGAGCAGAAGCTGGCCGATGCGGCTAACGAAGTTCGCCAGTTGATGGAAGAGGCCCGCCGCGACGCCGAGCATGCCAAGCAGTCGATTCTGGCCGAGGCCAAGACCGCGGCCGAGGCGGAGCGGGCCAGGGCTTTGCACGACATCGAGGCGGCGACCGACCAGGCTCTGGAGTCGCTGGCCGAACGCAGTGCGCAATTGGCCGTCGACCTGGCGGGAAAGATTTTGCAGTCCAAGCTGTCGGCGGGGGACCATGCACGGCTGATCAAGGATGCCGTGGCCAAGTTTCCGACGTCGGTCAATTGAGTGGTTAGTGGTTAGTGGGTAGTGGGTAGAAAAGAAGTGCACGATGATCGATTCGCCCGACAATCCGAAACCGAAGTCTCGGCACGTCAATGTCGGCGCCTTGCAGGTGGCGGCGATTTACGCCAAGGCCTTCTTGGGAGCCGCCGAACAGTCGGGCAAGACCGACGCGGCGGTGCAAGAATTCACCGCGTTTGTCGATACGGTGCTCGACGCGTTTCCTCAGCTGGAAGCCCTGTTGGGCAGCGGCCCTGGTTTCGCACGACGAAAAGAGCAAGTTGCTCGATCGGGTGTTCGGCGGCCGACTTTCGCCGCTGGTGGTCGATTTTTTGAAAGTGATTTCCCGCCATGGGCGGCTCGATATCGTGCGCTCCGTCCATCACCAGGTGTTGGAATTATACGACGAGCTGCGGGGCCGCATTCGCGTGCAACTGAGCACGGCGACGGCGGTGAGCGATGAACTTTCCACGAGCTTGCGCGGTGCCCTGCAAAAGCTCTTGGGGGGCGAGCCGGCAGTCGAGCCGGCGGTCGACCCGAGCCTTGATCGGCGGCATCGTGCTGCGCGTCGGCGACACGGTCTACGACGGCTCGGTCGCCACGCAATTGCAACAGGTTCGCGAGCAGATGATCGACAGGAGCGTCCATGAAATTCAAAGCCGACGAGATCGCTTCCGTCATTCAGCAGGAAATTGAGCAACTACCAGTCGCAGATCGACGTCCGCGAAGTCGGCCGCGTGCTCGAGGTGGGCGACGGCATTGCCCGCGTCTACGGCCTGTCGGGCGTGATGGCCGGCGAAATGGTCGAGTTCCCCAACGGCACGATCGGCCTGGCGTTCAACCTCGAAGAGAACTCGGTCGGCGTGATCATTCTGGGCGACTACCTGACAGATCGACGAAGGGGACGAAGTCAAGAGCACCGGCCGGCTGCTGAGCGTGCCGGTCGGCGACGCGGTGATCGGCCGCGTGGTCGATCCGCTGGGCAATCCGCTCGACGGCAAGGGCCCGATCGTCACCACCGAGCGCCGCGCCGGTCGAAATCGATCGCCCCCGGCGTCGCCGAGCGCCAGCCGGTGCAGCGAGCCGCTGCAAACCGGCATCAAGGCCATCGACGCGATGACGCCGATCGGCCGCGGCCAGCGCGAATTGATCATCGGCGACCGCAAGACCGGCAAGACGGCCATCGGCATCGACGCGATCATCAATCAGAACGACACGCGGCGTGAAGTGCTTCTACGTCGCGATCGGCCAGAAGGAATCGACCGTCGCCGGCGTCATCGAAGCGCTCCGCGAAACACGGGGCGATGGACTACACCACCGTGATCGTGGCCGGCGCCAGCGATCCGGCCCCGCTGCAATACGTCGCCCCGTACGCCGGCACCGCGATGGCCGAGTACTTCATGTACAACGGCGAGCACGCGCTGATCGTCTACGACGACTTGTCGAAGCAGGCCGCGGCCTATCGCCAGTTGTCGCTGTTGATGCGGCGTCCGCCGGGCCGCGAGGCCTATCCGGGCGACGTGTTCTACGCCCACAGCCGGCTTGCTGGAGCGGTCGGCCAAGCTGAGCGACGAGCTGGGCGGCGGCTCGCTCACCTCGCTGCCGATCATCGAAACGCTGGAAGGCGAAGTGTCGGCCTACATTCCGACGAACGTGATTTCGATCACCGACGGCCAGATTTACTTGCAGCCCGACTTGTTCTTCGCCGGCATGCGGCCGGCCATGAACGTCGGTATTTCGGTGTCGCCGCGTCGGCGGCGCCGCCCAGATCAAGGCCATGAAGAAGGTGGCCGGCGGTTTGCGGCTCGACCTGGCCGCCTTCCGCGAGCTGGAAGCGTTCGCCCAGCTGGGCACCGATCTGGACGCCGCCACGCAGTCGCGGCTCGATCGCGGCTACCGCATGGTCGAAATCCTCAAGCAGGGGCAGTACCAGCCGATGAACGTGGTCGACCAGGTGCTGAGCATCTACGCCGGCACGCGCGGCCACCTGGACAAGGTCCCGCGCAACCGAAGTTGCACGCCTGGGAAAAGCAGTTCCTGACGTTCATGCAGCGATCAGAAGCCGGAAATGCGCGACGAAGATTGCGCGAGACGAAGGATCTGGACGACGACGACGATGACGGCGAGTCGACAGCAGCGATCGCGGAGTTTCAAAACGCAGTATGCCGCCGAGCCGAGCGAAGCCGACGGCCCGAGTGTAAACGGACAGATGGCGCACGCGGTTATGAGTGAAGCTGCAGAACGCGAGCACGAGCGGTCGCGACGTTCCGCATCGCGGCAAGCTGACACTGAACCTGACATCCTGACCACTTGACTCCTGACCAATGGCCAAAGCCCGAGCACTCGATAAACGCCGCAAGTCGATCCGCAACATCCGCAAGATCACGCGGACGATGGAGCTGATCGCCACCGCGCGCTTCAAGAAGGCGATGGACCGCGCGCACGCGGCCACGGCCTACACCAAGCGGATCACGCAGCTCGTGGCCGACCTGGCCAACAGCGGGCTGGAAGTCAGCCATCCGCTGCTTGGAAGGCGCGCGAAACGACCAACCGGGCCATGCTGCTGGTGCTCACGGCCAATCGCGGGCTTGTGCGGCGGCTACAACGCGAACGTGCATGCGGGCCGGCTTTAGTCCGCTATGCACGAGCTGCAAGAGCCAGGTGCCCGAGGTGCGAGCTGGAGGTTTCCGGCAAGCGGGGCATCGCGGCCTTCAAGTTCCGCGAGCATCGCGGCCGACGCAGACGTTACACGCACTTCGAAGACAAGCCCAGCGTTCGACGAAGTCGACGTGCTGGCCAACCGCTATCTGGAAGAGTTACGTCGCCGGCAAGCTCGACCGGCTCGACGTGGCCTACACGCGGTTCGAGAGCGTCAGCCGGCAAGTCGGCGGCGGTCGAAACGCTGCTGCCGCTGGCGCTCGCTGGGCGGGCCGACGACAGCAGACGCGAAGGCGCCGGCGCAGTCGCAGTACGAGTTTCTGCCGTCGGCCGAGAGCATTCTGGAAGAAGTCGTGCCGACCAGTTTCAAGGTCAAACTGTTCAAGTGCTTTCTCGACGCGGCCGTCAGCGAGCAGATCGCCCGCATGGTGGCGATGAAGGCGGCCACCGAGAACGCCGGACGAGCTGATCAAGCAGCTTGTCGATGGCGTACAACCGGGCCCGCCAGAGCGCAGATCACCGGCGAGATCATGGAAATCATCGGCGGCGTCGAAGCGCTGAAGGATAACGAGACTTGATGAACAATGACGACAGCCGAGTCGAGCACCGGGGCTAAATCGAATTCACGAGTCACCACTGAACCTCAACGCGATAACTCACTCATGGCCACTGCAACCGCTACCACGAAACACACCGCCGAATCAGCCATCCAGCCGCCAAGAACATCGGCCAGCGTGACGCAGGTCATCGGCTCGACGTTCGACGTCGAGTTCGCCGAAGACGCACCTGCCGGCGATCTACAACGCCGTCAAGATCGACGCCGAGCACAAGGGCGTCAAAGATCAACCTCACCGGCGAAGTGCAGCAGCACCTGGGCGGCGGCCGCGTCCGCTGCGTCGCCCTGGGCAGCACCGACGGCATGGTCCGCGGCATGGACGTGCGTCGACACCGGCGGGCCGGTCACGGTGCCGGTCGGGCAAGGCCACGCTCGGCCGCGTGTTCAACCTGCTCGGCGAGCCGATCGACGGCCGCGGCCCGGTCGACGCCGAGGAGCACTGGCCGATCCACCGCGATGCCGCCGCCGCTCACCGATCTGTCGACCAAGACCGAAGCTGTTCGAAACCGGCATCAAGGTGATCGACCTGCTCACGCCGTTCGTCCGCGGCGGCAAGGCCGGCCTGTTCGGCGGGGCCGGCCTGGGCAAGACGGTCATTCTCACCGAGCTGATCGCCCGCATCGCCAGCGCCCACGGCGGTTACTCGGTGTTCGCCGGCGTCGGCGAGCGAACCCGCGAAGGGACCGACCTGTGGCTGGAAATGCAGGAAGCCAAGATCGGCGACACCGGCCGCAGCGTCATCGAGCAGACCTGCATGGTGTTCGGCCAGATGAACGAGCCGCCGGGAGCCCGTCTTGCGCGTGGCCCTGTCGGCCCTGACGATGGCCGAGTACTTCCGCGACAAGACCGGCGCCGACACGCTGCTGTTCATCGACAACATCTTCCGCTTCTCGCAGGCCGGCAGCGAAGTGTCGGCCCTGCTGGGCCGCATGCCGTCGGCGGTGGGTTATCAGCCGACGCTGGCCACCGAGATGGGCGCGCTTGCAGGAGCGGATCGCCTCGACCAGCAAGGGGGCCATCACGTCGGTGCAGGCCGTGTACGTGCCGGCCGACGATCCGACCGACCCGGCCCCGGCCACCGCCTTCGGCCAGCTCGACGCGTTCCTCTATCTGGAGCGGGCGATTTCCGAAAAGGGCATTTATCCGGCCGTCGATCCGCTGGCCTCGTCCAGCCGCATTCTCGATCCGCAGTACGTCGGCGAGCGGCACTACGCGATCGCCCGCCGCGTGCAGACGCACGTTGCAGCGGTACCGCGAACTGCAGGACATCATCGCCATCCTGGGCGTCGACGAACTGAGCGAAGACGACAAGCTGGTCGTGCATCGGGCCCGCCGCATCGAGCGGTTCCTGTCGCAGCCGTTCTTGGTGGCCGAAGTGTTCACCGGCAAGCCGGGCGAAATCACGCCGCTGGCCGAAACGATCCGCAGCTTCGAGGAAATCTGCGACGGCAAGTGGGACCACCTGCCCGAGCAGGCGTTCATGTACGTCGGCGCGATCGAGCAGGCCGAAGAACAAGCCAAGAAACAAGCCGCCAAGGCTTAACGACAGTAGAGCCCAACGTTCGGCAGAAGGGGACAGTCCCATTTTGCTCCGCAGACTCCGCAAAATTGGGACAGTCCCCGACACGAAACAAGCCGCCAAGCTATAACACTTGCGAGCAAAACGTGGCTGAAATTCCCCTCGAAACCCATGCGTCCCTTCAATTGTCGGGCAGTGCTGAAGCGCGCGTTATCCGCCGTCACGCTTTGCAATGTGTCGTGGTGACGCCCGAATCGACCGTCCTGGATGAGCAGGTCGAGTTTGTGGCGCTGCCCTTGTACGACGGCGAGATCGGCATCCTTCCCGGCCGCAGCCCCATGATCGGGCGGCTGGGATACGGCGAGCTGCGGCTGCAAAGCGGCGGCCAGACGCGGCGCTACTACGTCGACGGCGGGTTCGTGCAGGTGGCGGCCAACGTAGTCTCGGTGCTGACCAATCGGGCCCTCCCATCGGCGGCCATCGATAGTCAGGTCGCCGCCGAGCATCTGGTCCAGGCCCGTGCCCGCAAGGCCAACAACGAAGAGCTGCTGGCCATGCGCGACCGCCTCGAGAAACAAGCGCGGGCTCAGTTGCAGGTGGCGGCACGGGCTAAATAGACCAAGCGTTTGCTTGTCTTCGCGCATTCTTGCGCGCTTGCAAAAACCAGCCGCTGACGCGCAGCGCGGTGTTCGACCGCGAAACTGGCCCGACTATCTTCGCCACGCCGACCCACCGTACCGTGTCGGCTGCAATTCCATGCCGGCATGGTGAGTCCGATTCAAACGCATGGGCCATGCGTGTCGAAAACTTCTGCTGGGGGAGTCAGGCGTTCTCGCGACCGCAGGGTGAGCGGTCGCCACCCATTTCGGGCGTCGGTTAGCGGTTGAGAAAGTTCATGGTTCCAGAAGCTGCCAGTTGCCTTGTCGGCCTGATTACCATCGAGGCAGTCCCTCAGCAGCCAGGCGAAGCGATTGCCCCGCGTGGCGAAGGGGCGGACGCCACCCTGGGCCAGTTCTTGCTCTATCTGGCCGGCGGTTCCGCCAAGCGGGGGGAGCCGGCTGTGCTGGCTGGAAAGTCGACCGCCGCCGAGCCGCCTTCTGGGCCCTTGCCGCTAGGCCGGTTTGAAGCGGCCACGATGCGTGCGTGGCAACAGCCGATGCGGCTCTCGGCCGATCTCAAAAGCCTCACTGCCCAGCTGGAGCAGGCCGTCTCCGAGGTCCGGCGGCAGGTCGCGGTGGCGCGTCGGTTGGGCGGCTGACCGTCTTTCGCGTGTGCCACTGGACTTCGGCGAGCTCAGTCGAGCCGCATCTTGCCATTGCCCGGTCCTACGTGGTGATTCACTGGCGAGACGCCAGTGGCACACAAATACCACTGGGCCGTGCCCCTGCTACGATGAGCGGATCGGGCCGTTGGCTTTTCATCGATTCTCCTCGCTCGGGCCAGACGCTTGTCGAAATCGCACTTGCTCGTCGTCGGTTCGGTTCTCGGTTTGCTGCTTTGGCTGTTCGCCCCGGCGCTGGTGGGCTCGTCGAGCTTCGTGTTTCGCGACGCGGCCCATTTCTACCACCCGCTGTTCGAACTGATGCGCAGCGAGTGGGGCGCGGGCCGAATGCCGCTGTGGAACCCGTACGACAACACGGGCGTGTCGCTGGTCGCGGAAAACACGGCCAGCGTCTTCTATCCCGGCAAGCTGCTCTTCGCGCTGCCGCTCGATTACACGCTTTTGTACAACGTCTACATCGTAGCGCACGTCGCACTGGCGGCGGCCGGGGGCTTTTGGCTGGCGCGGCATTGGGGGGCCAGCGTGCTGGCCGCGGGCCTGGCGGCCGTTTCGTACGCGTTCAGCGGCAACGTGTTGTTTCAATACTGCAACGTCGTGTTTCTCATCGGCGCCGCCTGGCTTCCCTGGTCCATGCTGCTGGCCGATCGCATGCTCAGCGAGCGGCGTTGGCAGTCGGCAATCGGCCTGGGTGCGGTGTTGGCGATGATGGTTTTGGGGGGCGACCCGCAGATGGCCTACAACGCCGCGTTGCTGGCGGCGCTGTATGCGCTGATCTTGTGGCGGTCGCGAAATCGGGGTGGCACCGACGAGGCCTGTCGTTCCTTGGCGACCGACGCAGTAAGTCGGGGCTCTCAGGGGATCCTGGACACTAGCCCGAAGCGCAAGCGAGGGTTCTTCATCCTGCGTCCCTCGCTTGCGCTTCGGGCTAGTATCGGAAAGCTCAGAACACGCAGTCTGGGCCACCCAATCCCGGCCGTGCATTTGCTGGCGATCGCCGGCGGGACGTGCCTGTTGCTAGGGGCGGTGCAAATCATTCCGAGTTGGCAGGCGTCGCGCGCGAGCGTCCGCGGGGCCTACGAGTCGCCGCGTAACATTTATGAACTGGCTGCCTCGTTCGCCGACAGCAGGGCAGGGGGCAACGAGCCGACGGCGCCCTGGTATGCGGGGTTGCTGGACGTTGATCCAGCCGTGCACGAGCGGCAGATCTACCCGTTCAGCGTCGGGCCTTGGCGGGAAATCGAATTCGTCTGGCCGAACATCAGCGGCCGGCAGTTTCCCACGAACCGCCGCTGGCTCAACGCGCTGCCGGCCGAAGGGCGGGTGTGGACGCCGTCGATGTACATGGGCCTGCTGCCGTTGCTGTTGGCCGCGGCAAGTTGGAGCGTCCGCCGAGCCGCGCCCCCGCACGTGCGTTGGATGTCATGGTCGGTTCTGTTGGCGGCGCTGGGCAGCATGGGCGTGTACGGGCTGGCCTGGATGGTCCGCGAAATTGCGACGCTCCGCGGAGGCGGCGACGCGCTCGGCGTGGGGGACCAAGTCGGCGGGCTGTACTGGCTGATGACCGTGCTGCTGCCCGGCTACGTTTACTTTCGCTATCCGGCCAAGCTGCTGGTCGTGGCGAGCTTGGGTTTGAGCGTGTTGGCCGCGCAGGATGGGACGAATCGTGGGTCCGGCCGAGCGTTGCCGTGCGCCGTGGGCTGGCGATGCTGTTGGGCGGAAGCCTGCTAGCGCTGTGCGTGGTGATCGCCGGTTGGCCAGCGTGGAGCGCGCAGCTGCAGGCGATGCCGGCCGATCCGCTATTCGGCCCGTTCGACGCCGACGGTGCGTGGCGCGACGTAGTTGGGGCAGTAGTGCACACGTCGGTCGTTTCGATCGCCCTGCTGGCGCTTGCCTGGCGCGTTGCGCACGCCGAGCCGTTCGATCGCGCTCGTCGCGGCGTTTTTCATCACGGTGGTCGACCTGGCAGTCGCTCAGGGTTGGCTGGTGACGTACGCACCGGCGGACGCGTGGCGCAGCGAGCCGGGGGTGGTCCAGTTCCTGCCCAACCGGCAGGACGAGTATGGCATCTACCGCGAGGCGTCGTGGCAGCCCCAAGCTTGGCGGACGTCGTCATCGCAGGATCGACTGCTGGAGGCCATGCGTTGGGAGCGCGAAACGCTGTTTCCGAAATATCATTTGCCTTACCGGCTATCGGCGGTCGAGGCCTCGGGCACGATGGTGCCGTATGACTACCAGGTGCTGCTGGAGGTTGCCCGCGAGCACGGCCGGCCGGGACGAGATGGTCGCGAGCCGCACGATTCGGCGCTCGATCTGCTGGGGGCGAGGATTGCTCTGCTGCCGCCGGAGACCCCCGCGGCGGCGACCGATGCGACGCTCTACGCGGCCGACGGGCTGGTCGCCCGGACACGCGCCACGGCGCGCCCTCGCGCGTGGATCGTGCATCGGGCCGAAGTCTTGCCGACGTTGACGGCCCGCACGCCATCGCGCGTGCGGCAGCGCACCGAAGAAGTGCTGTTTCCGCACGGCCAGCCGCGCGACTGGTCGGCAATCGCGGTGGTGGAGACCGACGAACTGCTAAGTGGCTTGGCCGAAGCCGGCGTCGACGCGAAGGAAGAATCGTGCCGTCTTTCTGCGGCCGATCCGCTTCGCGTGGAAATCGAAGTCCTTCTGGCGAGTGCCGGACTGGTCGTGCTCAGCGACGTTTACGATCCCGGCTGGTCGTTGGGGGTCGACAGCGGCGGAGGACTGCTCGACACGCCGATCTTGCGCGTCAATCGCGTCATGCGCGGAGTCGTGCTGCCGGCGGGCAGCCATCGACTGGTGTACCACTACGCGCCGAAAGGCCTGCTGCTGGGCGGAGCGATCAGCGGCCTGACCCTGTGCGGCGTTGCCCTGGCTGCGCTTGTCGGCCTGCGACGCCGGCGGCGAGCGCCTCAGATCTGAAAATTCAGATCCGGGTTCAACTCTTCCGCTTCGGCTCGAATCCGCAGCTTGGGGTTTTCCAGTACGACCGTGGTGTGCGGCTCCAGGCTGCGAGTGAGCCAGACGCTGGAGCCGATCACCGAGTGGTGGCCGATCACGGTGCGGCCGCCCAGGACCGTGGCGTTGGCGTAGATCACGACGTCGTCTTCGATCGTCGGATGGCGCTTCTGGCCGCGCACCAGGTTGCCGTCGCCGTCGGTGGCGAAGCTGAGGGCGCCGAGCGTCACGCCTTGATAGAGCTTCACGTGGTTGCCGATCTCGCAGGTCTCGCCGATCACCACGCCGGTGCCGTGGTCGATGAAGAAGTGATGGCCGATGCGTGGCGCCGGGATGGATGTCGATGCCGGTCTTGGAGTGGGCCCATTCGGTCATCATCCGCGGAATCAGCGGCACGCCGAGCACGTGCAGGGCATGGGCCAGGCGATAGACGGTGATGGCTTCGAGGCCGGGATAGCAGAAGATCACCTCGTCGAGCGTTTTGACCGCCGGGTCGCCGTCGCAGGCGGCTTGCGACGTCGAGCGCCAGCATCTCGCCGCAGCTCGGGAATCTGCTCCAGGAACAGGATCGCCTTGGCCTGGCCCAGCGCTTCGAAGTCGTGGTCGGGGCTGCAATCGTGCGAAAAGCCGGCGTCGTGCCGCAGGGCGCGGCGCGATCTGCGTCGTGAGCTTGTCGTGCAGCCTGTCGATCAGGTCGCCGACGTGATACGTGACGTTGCCCGAGTGCAATCCTTCGCGGCGGCGGTAGCCGGGATAGATGATCTCCTTGAGGTCCTCGATGGCTTCGGCAATCACTTCGTAGTTGGGCAGCGGGCAGTGGCCGAGGTGGCTGATCGTGCTGACCTCGCTGTAGGTTTGCACGATGCGGCCGGTCAGCTCGGGCAATTGCTCTTTGAGGCGAACGTCGGAAGCCATAGCGTTTGCTCCAGGCGCTGCGGACGCGCCGATTTTGGACCCTTGGCAAGCGGGTGAAAAAGCGAGACGGCAAAACACGGAAACGGGTGAGAAAGAATCGTCGGAAGCTTTAGGAGAGAGGTAGCCGCGCGCGGACGGCTACACTGGGTAACCGCGGCGGCTACACCGTACAAGAGCAGCGACAACCGCGAGCCATTTGTTTTCTGGTCGGGTTCATCATGCCCTAAAGTCCTGGGTGAATTGCTTTCGCCGGGTGGCACTGGCGTCTCGCCAGTGGAATGTCAACTCTCGCGCCGCACTGGCAAGATGCCAGTGGCACCCTGCTTGCCGAGATTCCGATGCGGCAAGCCATCCTAGGCGTCGTATCCCGCAAAATCAAGCTATGCCGTGATAGTCTTCGGCGCGTGCCGCCGGCAAGGTTTAGGCAAAAAGCGCGCTCTGGCGCTATTCTTCTTCCTCCTCCTTCAGGACCGTCTTGTCGACGATCTCTTTTTGCACGTTGCCCGGCACCACGTCGTAGTGGCTGAACTCCATCGTGTAGCTGCCTTGCCCGCCGGTGATGCTGGACAGCGACGCGGGCGTAGGTGGTGACTTCGGCCAGCGGCACTTCGGCGGTGACGGTTTGCAGGTCGCCGCCGGCCGAATCCATGCCCAGCACGCGGCCGCGGCGGCCCGACATGTCGCTGTTGATGTCGCCCAGCTTGCTGCCGGGCACGGTGACGTGCAGCGTGACGATCGGCTCGAGCAGGCCCGGCTTGGCCTGTTGAAACACGTTGCGAAAGGCCATCGAGCCGGCCGTCTTGAAGGCGGCTTCCGAGCTGTCGACCGGGTGATGCTTGCCGAAGTAGACCTCGACGCCGACGTTTTGCACCTGATAGCCGGCGATCACGCCGCGTTCGAGCCGCTCCTTGAAACCCTTCTCCACCGCCGGCAGAAAGTTGTTGGGAATCGTGCCGCCGACGATCGAATCGACCCACAGGAAGTTGTGCTGCGGGTCGTAGTGAAATTCGCGCATGTGGACGAAGCGGGCCTTGGTGCAGAACTCGGCCGGATCGATGCCCGTGGGCACGGGGAAAATGCGGATGTGCACTTCGCCGAACTGGCCGCGGCCGCCCGATTGCTTCTTGTGGCGATAGCTGCCCTCGGCCGTTGGCCTGCACGGTTTCGCGGTAGGGAATCTTGGGCTCCTTGGTGTCGACTTCGACCTTGTCGCGGCGTTTCAGCCGCTCGCGAATCATCAGCAAGTGCAACTCGCTCATGCCGGTCATCACCAGCTCGTTGGTCTGCGGCGTCGCGATGCAGTTGGACGGTGCCGTCCTCTTCGACGATCTTGTGCAGCGCGCCGGAGAGCTTGCCTTCGTCGCCGCGGCTTTTGGGCGTGACGGCCAGGCCGACCATCGGCGTGGGAAACTTGATCGGCGGCAGCGCCAATTCGCCCAGCGACAGCCCGGTGTGCAGCTCTTCGACCTTGGCCACGGCCACGATCTCGCCGGCGCTGGCCGATTCGATCGGCTTGCGTGTCGTTGGCCTGCACGTTGAGCAGTTGATGCAGCTTGACCGCCTTGCGCGCGCCCGAGACGTGCACGCTGTCGTCCTTCTTCAGCGTGCCGCGAAAAGATGCGGATGAAGCTCAGCTTGTGCACGAACGGATCGATGCGCGTCTTGAAGACCTGGGCGACCAGCGGCGCCGGCCGGATCGGCCTTGATCGGCACTTCCTGGCCGGCCTCGTTCGTTGCCGATGCGTGCGATCTTGTCCGGCGGCAGGGCGCACTGGGCCAGCGCGTCGAGCAGCTCGGTCATGCCGACGCCGGTTTTGGCCGAGACGCACACGATCGGAATCAGGCTGCCGGCGGCGACCGCCTCGACGATCAGCCGCGACAGCTCGTCCTCGGTGGGCAGCGTTCCCTCGAAGTAGCGTTCGGTCACCTCGTCGTCGACTTCGATGATCGTTTCGATCAGCGATTCGTGCAGTCGCGGCCGGATCGACCAGCGCGCCGTCGGCCTTGGCCGGCGGATTGAGCGTGCTGGCCACGCCCTTGAAATCGTGCGCCGTGGCCCAGCGGCACGTTGAGCGGGATGCAGGCCTTGCCGAACAGTTCCTGAATCGTGTGCAGCAGGCCGGGAAAGTCGATGTTGTCGGTGTCCATCTTGCGTGATGACGATCATGCGGCCCAGGCCGCGTTTGCCGGCTTCCTGAAACACGCGGCGCGTGTTGACGTCGATGCCCGCGTGGGCGTTGATGACGATGGCCGCCGTATCGACCGCGTGCAGCGCGCCGATCACCTGGCCGATGAAGTCGGGATAGCCGGGCGTGTCGATCAGGTTGAAGTGCTTGCCGCCGTGCTCGAAGTGGACCAGCGTCGATTCGATCGAATGCTTGTGGTGCTTTTCTTCCTCGTCGAAATCGCAGATGCTGGTGCCGTCGTCGACGCTGGCCGGCCGCTTGACGGCGCCGGTGGTCACGAGAATGTTGTCGACCAGCGTGGTCTTGCCGGCCGATCCGTGGCCGCAAAAAACAATGTTGCGGATGTCTTCGACCTTGCCTTGCGCCATGTGGAATTCCCTTTAGCTAGTGCGCCTTGGATGATCAATGGCCTCGAATGGCTGATTGTGCAAGTTTATTTCATGGTTTGTTTCTGCTTAAGTGTCGATGAAGTTGCCGTGGGTGGCCCAGACAACTTGTTGTCTGGGTCCCGCAGGGACAAGAGGCGCGGTTGAGGCACGCGGACTCCTTCAAACTCCACTTGTTGCTTCGCAACACCGACAATGAGTTGTCGGTGCTACCCCGAGGGAAGAGTCGTTGCGCCCTCGCTTGTGCCTCGGGTTAGCGATCGTTTATTTCATTCCATGTCCCCGCCTAGGTATCGATGAAATTGCTCCCGCGCGCTCGTGCCAGCGCGTCGGCCAGGCTCAGCGTCCCTTCGTAGAGGGCTCGGCCGATGATGCAGCCGGCCAGCCGCAGTTCGGCCAGCCGGGCGACGTCGTCGGCGGTGGTGATGCCGCCCGAGGCGATCACGGGTGCGTCGGCGGCTTGTTGCATTTCGGCTAGCGCCGCGAAGTTGGGCCCGGCCATCATGCCGTCGGTGTCGATGTCGGTATAAATGATGGCGGCCAGCGGCTCGCCGGCAAACTGGCCGGCCAGCTCGACGGCCGGCACGCTGCTGGTCTGCAGCCAACCCTCGGTGGCCACCATGCCGCCGCGGGCGTCGAGCCCCAGCGCCAGGCGGTGGGGAAACTTGCGGCACATTCGGCGAAACCAGTCGGGCTGCTTCAGGGCCAGCGTGCCGATCACGACGCGCTCGAGACCCAAGTCCAACAGCCGCGCGATGGTGGCCTCGTCGCGCATGCCGCCGCCGAGCTCGCAGGGAATCGGCACGGCTGAAAGAATGGCTTCGACGCTGGCCCAGTTTTCGACCGAGCCCGCGCGCGCCCCGTCGAGATCGACCAGGTGCAAAAACTCGGCGCCTTGGTCGACCCAATGGCGGGCCATGGCGGGGGGGTCATCGCCGAACACCGTCTCGCGGCTGTAGTCCCCTTGCCGCAGGCGCACGCACTTGCCGCCGCGTAGATCAATCGCTGGCCAGATCTGCATGCCAAATGCCTCGGAAATCCTGCCGCCGAACGAGAGGTGGCAAACCTGAAAATATCCCACAGAAATTTTCACCTTGCAAGTAGGGCGAAAGCTAGCCAAGGGGGCCCGTGGAATGGCGGGTTATCGGAAACGGTGCAGCAAGGCCCAATACCCTGCGGCTTCCATTGGCGATGCCTGTTACAATCCCCGAATGGGCGGCGGCCTCCCGCGTTTTCTCAAAACAGGAGAAAAGTCATGAAGGTGCGGAAACTCTGGGCGATTGCAGCTTGTTTAGCGACAGTCGCGGGCGCGACGTTTCTATTTGGCGCCGGCCAAAACGAAGCGAACGAAAGCAAAGCGGCGCTCGAACAGCAATTGAAGGAAACGCTCAAGACGCCGCGGAATCGGCCCAACGAGCTCTGGCGTCAATGGCGGCCGCCTTCGAGGCGGACACGGTGACATTCGACACGTATGCGGATGCCATGAAAAAGCTCGCCGAGGCCGAAGTGGCGCTCGCCACGACTCCGCAAGAAAAGCTCGCGGCCTTGGAAAGGCATCTCGAGCGGACGAAGCAAGTGGAGACCAAGATCAAATTGTTGTACGACGTTGGCACCCCCGGCGGCGAATCGAAGGAATACTTCTCGGCCAAGCGCGACCGCGAGAGTGCTGAAATCTGGCTGCTCAAGGCCCGCATTCAAGCGAAGAAATGAGGCAGGCCCCGAAGCACGCTGCAATCCCCTGGCGGCCGGCGATCGTTCTTGTGGCTCTCTGGCGGGCGTGATACGATTAACCCCGGTAAGCATCTCTGCCATGTTCGTGCTGCCGGTGTATAATTTTCGCTGAGCCTTTAAGAAAGCCCGTTGGGTGCCTACAAACAGGTTCCGGCCGCGTGTATAGCCATCCTTGTGGTGGATCACACAACCCGGGGCCAAGGCTCCCGCCTTTTTAATAGCGGGCTCTCGAAAAACGCATCGCCACGGCATTGCGGTGGAGTGCTTGCCGCTTTTTTGCTCTCGCAGGAAGTATTCTGTGGCCGGGGTCTTTGACCCCGGATTCTTCCTGGGAATTCCGGCCTCACAGAGGCCGGCTACAATACTTCAACGGCCTTTGCGCCGGCGCCAACGCCATCCCAAGACTTGAATCATGAACGCTCAGACTGCGTCCGAACTGTCCGCCAAGTGCGAGGGGCTGCTGGAGTTGATCCGCGGCTATGGGAGCTGCGCGGTGGCGTTTTCGGGCGGCATCGACAGCACGGTGGTCGCCAAGGCGGCGCAGTTGGCCGTGGGCGACGCGGCCGTGGCGGTGACGGGCACCAGCGCCAGCCTAGCTGCCGGCGAGCTCGAAGAGGCGCGCGAGCTGGCGCGGCTGATCGGCATTCGCCACGAAGTGCTTGCGACCGATGAGTTCTCGAATCCCGACTACGTGCAGAATGCCTCGGATCGCTGCTACCACTGCAAGACCGAGCTGTACACGCGGATCGAGGCGATGGCCCGGCAGTGGAACGTGGCAATGGTGCTCAATGGGGCCAATCTGGACGATCTGGGCGATTATCGCCCGGGCATGAAGGCGGCCGACGAGCATCGCGTGGCCAGTCCGCTGGCCGAGTGCGGTTTTCGCAAGGCCGACGTGCGAGCGCTGGCCGAGCATTGGGGGCTGCCCACCTGGGACAAACCGGCCACGCCCTGTTTGAGCAGCCGCGTGGCGTACGGCGAGCAAGTCACGCCCGAGCGGCTGGCGATGATTGACCAGGCGGAACAGTTTCTGCGGCAGCAGGGACTGCGGATGTTGCGGGTTCGCTACCACGCGGGGGACGTGGCACGGTTGGAAGTGCCGCTCGACGCGTTGGCGAAGCTGTGCGAGGGCGGAATGCGGGAAGCCCTGGTGGCGCGTTTCAAAGCGCTCGGCTTCAAATACGTGACGCTCGATTTGGAGGGTTTTCGTTCCGGAAGTTTGAATGTCCTGGTGAGCATCGAAACCCTCGCGAAGCCCAAGTAGTCGCTCGCACGCTCGACAGTCAATCGTTGGCACAGACGAAAGATCCGAAATGGCGCAAATGCAAATTTTCGAGTTGGTCGACGCTCTGGAACCGGGCAAGAAGGCCAAGGCCGTGCTGCTCAAATGGAACGGCGAGGGCTACACGTCGCGCGGAGCCAAAACCATTCTCGTCTTCAGCTTCGCCGGAAGTCACGGCGTCGCCGGCGCCCGCGGCTACTGCATTCTCGGCGATTCCGACCGCTGGGAAGTCGTCGGAAGTCTGGTGAGCGAATCGTCGCTGGGCGGCATCTAGGCAGAGGCGCGAGCCCACCCTGCGGTTCGCAAAACGGACCCGGGAAACGGTCGGGTGCGGCCGCGCACGATCGGGCGGTGCGGACCGGGCCGCGAATGATCACCGTGTGGCGACGATGATGCCCAGGTCTCCCTGGCCTCGATCGCCGCAGCTTTTCGCATTCGCTTCATAGCGAGCGATAACTTCCTGAATCTTGTTTTTATTGATCGCCTCTTCGAGCTTCTCGAGCCCGCTGTTCAGCTCCTTGGCCGACATCGCGACGAACGCCGGAATGCCCGCCCGAATCGTAGCATTCAAGTAGACGCGCGGGTCTCGTTGGCCAATTCGCAAGAACTTGTCAGGCTCGTTGGACGGCCAAGGGCGATTCAAGAGTGTCACGTTGTGAAAGCCGATTTCGGCAAGCCATTTTTTGTACACGTCACTGTTCAAGCACGCGCCTTTGTAGCGCTCGCGCAGGGACGGGAAGTATTCGACGACCCATAGCGATTTGTGCTGCTCGGCAAACTCGGTGTCGGCGACCATCGTTCCGCCGTCTTTGAGCACGCGATAGATCTCTTCAAAGAGCAGGTGTTGGCGCTCGCCGCGAAAATAGTGCAGTGTCGAGATCAGCCACACCGCGTCACAGCTTTGATCTTCCAAGGTCGTCGTTGTGGCGTCCGCTTGAATCCAATCCACTTGATCGGCCTTGGGCTTCTTTTTGGCGACCTCCAGCATCTCGCCGACGATGTCCAGCCCGATGAGGCGCTTAAAGTGGCCCACAAAGGGAAGCGTGTAATTGCCTGTGCCACAACCGAGGTCCAGGCCGACCTTGGTCAGGTCCGGCTTAAGATGGTCGCGAAGCACGTCGAGAATGGTGTCCGAGGCTTTTCGGGTGCGATCGTATCCGGTCGCGAAGTCTTTCATATCGCGGTTGTTTCGAATCAATACGCGATGGCCGATGACCTGGTCGACGGTTTTCAGGTTTCTGTTTTTAAGAAGTGACTCGAATATCGAGGCGTGAGTTAGCGCCTGGCCGTCGCCGACCTCGCGAACATGGCCCTTCGCGTCGTCGAACCGGTAGCACTTGATGGGCGTGCCGCTCTTTCCGAATCCAATCACAAAATCGGCCCGCTCAAACTCGGACAGATGTTCGGGATCGAGAACAAACAAGGGGATGGCAAATTGTCGATGGTCGAAATCCAAATTCTGAAGATCATTCAGATCGTCCCGTTTGCTGAGCGGCCGTATCAAGATGCGCACGATTTCGAGCTGGTCCTTCGAATGGTTGGACGGCGACGTCATGCGATAGTTCTTCCACATCGTGGGCATCGGCGTCCAGTCGGTACGGCGAATCGCGTCGTGCACCAGGGCCGAAAAAATCAACTGCCGTTTCGGCGATCCCTTGAGCTGCTGCAGCCGGGCCTCATATTGCTCGCGCAAATACGTCTCAAAGTGCGGGCTTCCCACCGACGACCGGCTGTCATAGTCGGTGGCATATACCCGGTCGTAGCTGTCCAAGTGAAGGTGGAAATTCGTAATCCAGACATTGGCGCTCTCGTCCCAATTGACGATTCGACGATGCATCTGCTCGATGCCATTCCCGATCTCCTGGACGACGTCGAGCAGCGCGGCTCGTTCGGTCGCGTCGGTCGGAAGTTCGGTCTCGCAGACGATTCGCTTCCAAGCGGCGTGCACGGGGCGGTCGGCCATTTCGACCAACCAAGGCGCCGGCGCACCAGGTGTAGCTGGTTGCGCCTCCGTAATGCTCGGCCGAGCGGACCGAGAGGCGGCAGAGCGGCCGCTTGCCGCGGTGCGCCCGCGCCCCGTCATGAACTCGAAGCTCCAGGTACGGAGCGGTAGGCTTACAGCCCTGCGTGTCGCCGCCGAGAACGTACAAGCCGTACCGTGCTTCTTGCGTCGGCCGCACAAACTGCTCGTGGCCGCAATGCAAATGGTGTCGATGACCGTGCAGGACGACGTCGAAGCCCTCGCTCATCAAGCTGTCCTTAACGAGCCCGGCGTTGATGATCGTGTCGAATTCCTCGATGTCGTCCGAAGGGATGCTCGACGGATTGTGGTGCATCACCGCGATCTTGAATCGATGCGGCGGCACGTTTGTCAACGCCGCTCTCATTCTTTCCAGTTGCAGTTCGTCGATGTAGCCGGGATCGACGCGAGCCTCCTTATCCAGGGCGTCCAAAGCGGTCTGAAAAGCGGTCTCACCCGAGGTCGCGTTGTTCAGGGCAACATGGTTCTTCGATAGTGTGTCGTGGATTTCCTTGAGCCGCGGGTTGGTGACGCCGCCCAACGGCACGCTATTGAACAGGTATACGAATACATTACAGTCGTCGCCGAGATCGCACGAAACGTGAGCTGGGTTGGCCGTGTTGTGGTACACGGCCGACAGTACTTCTCCGTCACGGTAGAGTGCGTCGGACATCCGGGCGTACCGATCGATCTTATCCTGAAACGTCCCCTTGCTCCAATCCAAGTCGTGATTGCCCGGAACAATCAAGACATAGGGCGCTTTCAAGCCCGCACGCCAGCCTGGCGGCTTTTGTTTCAATCGCGAAAGTATAAAGTCGATGGCATCGCGGGCGGCATTCATCTCTTCTTCCGCGGCGTACGACGTCAGGTCGCCCGAAATAATGACAAGATCGGGTAGCTCCTGGTTGGCAAGGCCCTTGAGATGCGCTTTGTACAGATTGATATTTCGGCGGCCGCTGTCGCCAGCTCCCTCCACAAACGGCAGCTTTCGACTCGCGTCGTAATGAAGCGGTCCAATGTGAACGTCGGTCAAATGGTGAATTACGAAATCGGAAGCAGCCATGGTGTTGTCAGCGCCGCGACCAGGAAAGTGTCCTACCGATACGCTTCAATTCGTTCGAGTGCGCTCACCCTTCGTGGGACCGGTAGCATCGCAACTCTGGGGGTGATCGTCAAGCAGTTAGCGGCATGAACCCGCCTTGTTGCTTCTGGCTGTATGCATCTCGCCGGGACGGACCTGCTACCTAACGTCGAAGCGTGTGAGTAGGAGTTCCCGTGCCGATAGGACGCTTGCCAAGCAGGTGTACAGGCCAGCCCTATCGCGCGCGCTTGGCGACTCGCGAGGCCCAAGCCGAGGTTGCCTCGCCGGGGCTGGCACCAAAACTCTTGGCGAATGCCGCTTCAAAGGCCGTGCCTTGTTGCAGCGCGGCGATCAGGGCCGAATAGCGAGGCGCCGAGGTCATCAGGAATTTGACGTAGCTGTAGCTCAAGATGTCGCAGTCCTCCGGGGCGAGATCTCCGGTGAGAAACGCGTCGGGCTTCTCCTGGGTGTAGGCGATCCGCCCGACCTGGTCATCCCACAATTTGACGCGCGGGTCCTTGGGCTCGACCTTCGCGGCCACCGCTCGGGCGGTTCCTTCGGAAAACCAGCGAGGGATTTTTCCCAGGTTGGCCACATATGCGCCCGCGATCTGTTGGGCCACCAACCCGGGCGAAACATGGTCGCCATCCAACAGCACGCAGCCATACGCGTCGACGATCGTGTAGCGCCAATGCCCGCGCCACGCCGAGGGGATTTCGCGATGCTCCAGCATCGTCCCCACCTCGCCGTAATCGTCGCGCTTGTCGAATACGAAGAGCGTCAACCGGCCTTTGATGAAGGGCTCATCGGCCGGGACTTTGAAGAATTTGCGCAACTTGGCGACTTGTTCGTCGGCTACGTGGGCCACGTCGGACAGGACTTCGGGACTGACGTTGGTGTACAGCAAGACGCTGGCGGTCTCCTCGCGGCTGGTTTTTGCGTCGGGCAGAATCAGCCGCCAATTTTTGGCCGCCAGTTCGGCGCGGCTGTGGCTGAGCTCGTCGTGCGTTGCCCGCTTGGCGCTCGACAAGGCCACGGTGTCTTCCAACGACATCGTCGGGTCGGGGCCGTCGAATTTGATTCCCAGTGCTACCCATTTTTCGATCTTGGCGATCACCTCTTCGGCCAGCGGCGGTTGATTCATCGGCATCCGCGCTCCGGCCAGCCCGCGCAGTTTCTTGATCAGCAGGCTCTCCTCCGGTTTTCCCGGCGCAACCGCCACGCCGCTGGTGCCGCCTTGCAGCAAGCGATTGAACGTGGCGACGCTGAACTGATTGCGGGGATTCTGGTCGCCGTGGCAATCGGTGCAATGCTCCAGCAAAATCGACCCGACGTCGCGGGCGAACTGCACCTCTTCGTTGCCGGTGGCGGCGACCACTTTGAGTTTCGTGTCGGGTTCGTCGGGTTTCGTCGCCGGCGAGAAGCTGGTCAGCGGAGCCGCCGAGTCGGGCCCGTCGAACTTGGCGCCGGCGTTGATCCACCCCGAGAGCAGGGCCAGTTCCGCCGGGCTCACCTTGCCGCCGCCGCGAGGCATGTCGCCGCTTTCAATGATCTCGACGATCCGGCTTCCCTTGGCGTCGCCGGCCATGATTACCGCGCCGCTGGCCGATCCTTTGCTCAAGGAGACGTACGTCGACATGTTGAACTCGCCGCGCGAGCGCTGAATGTGGCAGCCCGCGCAGCGGGCCACCAGCACCGGCGCCACTTGCCTGGTGAAGCTGACGGCGTCCTTGCCGTTCGCGGCCGGGTCGGACTTGCCGGGCGCAACCTTGACTCCTTCAGCCGCCAGCAGTTCGCGCGCCTTGGTCAACTGCTTGCGCACGCTGGCCGTGGCGCTTGTCACTTCGCGCGAGTCCTGATCGGCCAGCTCGTCGAGACTTGCTTGGGCCTCTCTCAGGGCCTCGCCGGCTTCGGCGAATTTCTTGCCGCGGTACAGCGTGGCGGCCTTTTTGACGGCCGTTTCGGCCGCTTTGATCTGGGTCCGTTGTTCGGCGGTCAGCGGGGCCGAGTGGGCCGGAGTGCCCGTTGACGATACGATCGCCAGGGCCGCGAGGACGGGGGCTAAGGCCGACTTTGCGCAAGCTGAACTGGACATGGTCTTTTGCCGCGTCGTGGAATCTCGTGCCGGCTGGTGCCCCCGCGGCGCCCGGCGTGGGCTTCATTATAAGAACAGCGCGGGCGAGGAGCGAGCGGGAAAGCGCTCGAGACTCACAACCTCACAGAGGCCGGCTACAGTACTCGAATCGCTGCTTACGCGCGGCGCATCCGCAGCGTGCTGCCGACGTGGTGTCGGCGAACGACTTTCTTGGCAGGCCGATCGGCGCGGCTGGGCTTGTAGCCGTATTCGACGGCGAACCACTCGGCGAATCGTTCGCGCGCGACGTAGCCCGTGTTGCGGACGTCAACCAGGTGGCCCAACTCGTGAATCAGAATGTTGTTGACGTAAAAGTCGCGGACCGCTTCCTCGGTCCACTCCAGCTTCCAAACGCTCCACGAGTCCTGCGACCAGCGGCCGCCGTACATGCGGGCCTCGTTGACCTGGTTGGGGGTCGGAGGGCAGTGGTAATATTCGACCAGGCTCTCCTCGATCGGATACAAGTACAAGCTGGTGCCCCACTGCATGCCGTAGCAGGGGAAGCTCTGCTTTTTGCGCGTCATGCGGCTGAACTGCACGACTTCGAGGTTGGCCAACAGGGAATCATCGAGTTGGCTCAGACGCTGTCGAACGTCCTGGGGCGTGAGGATATGGCGAAACCCCTTGCCCGGCGGTTGCACCACGATTCGATATCCCTTGCCGTCGCCCGCCGTTTCGTGCCAGTCCTCGGGGGGTACAAAGGGAAGTTTTGCGTTTCGCGCGACGCCTCGCACACGCTTGTTGGCCAGCACGCCGGGTCGGCGCGCCTTGGCAACGGCCACGGAGTAATACTGTTGCGGTTGAGGAAAACGTCCCCCAAATTTCATTTCACGGCGTCGCATAACAATCACCTCAAAGGCATTCGTGGCAGCACGAGTCAATCCTTTGAGGGGCGACAAATTCGCCCTGCTGCATCCGCCTCCACCGGAGCACCGAAGCAAGGAGCTGGAACCAGGCCGATAGACCTCATTCCATACTACGTAGCGAGTCGGAAGAAATGCAATAGAATATCGCAAGCCATTGTGATTAAACGGTTTGCGAACACGCCCCCCGGTCAATTTTCTTCCCAAAAGGGGGTCTTGACGGAACCGATTTCAGGCCTTCTGAAAAGGACCCCCGGGGACGCTTTCACGCGGCGCAAGCGCCGCTACCCAAAGCGCGCAAACAACGCCAGCAAGGCGGCAGAGAGAAGCATCGTGGCCAGCACGATGGCCCACAACCAAGAAGTGCCACCGGGCGACTCGCGCCGACGGTTCCACCAACGCGGCGCGACGCTCACAAAAGGCGCTGCGTCGTCCACCGGCGCGGCCTCCGACGCAACGGCAGTGCCGGTGGCCGACGGCGTGCTTGGCGGGCCGATCGGTTGCGAAGCGAGCATCGCCGGGTCGATCATTGGCGGGCCAACAATGGCCGAACTGACGATCGGCGGCGGAATCAAGTAATCGCCGCGTCGCCCCGCGTCGGAACCGCCCAGCTCGGAAGTTCCGGGGTGCAGCACGTCGCTTTGCGATGACGGTGATCGCGAGGCCTCGTCGCCCCGGTCGAGCCAGCGCGACGGAATCTTTTCAGTCGCGCGATGCAGATTCGGATCGGTGTCGGCCAATGGCGACGCCAGGCCCTGCGGCTCGGCGAATAATGGATTCAGATCCGAGCCCGAACCGGAAACGAGATGCACGTTCGAACCGGCCTGATCGCGCGTGCCGCCGCGCGCCGCCGCGCGCGCGCCACCGCCATCGAGGCGCTCGGGCTGATCCGGCCCAAGGCCGCCTCGGCGGCCAACCACTCGGCCAGCGCGTCGTGCACTTCGGCGGCCGTTTGATAACGGTTCTCGGGCGATTTCTCCATCATCCGCCGGCAGATCGCCACCAAGGCCACCGGGGCATCGGGGCGATCCAACAACAAGCTCGGCGCCACCTGCTGCTGGTGCGCGGTCATGCGCTGCTGCGAGGTGCCGGTGAAGGGAGGATGCCCGGTGAGCAGAAAATACAGCGTGCATCCCAGGTTATAAATATCGGCCCGATGATCGACCGTTTGGCTGTTGACGGCCTGCTCGGGTGCCAGGTAATCGGCGGTTCCCAGCACGTGTTCCTCGGGCGTCACCGCGCGGCCGGCGGCTCGGTCGCCGGTGAACTTCGCCAAGCCCATGTCGAGAATCTTGACGGTCCCCTTCAGGTCGACCAGCAGGTTGGCCGGCTTGATGTCGCGATGCACCAGGCCCACGTGATGCGCGTGCTCCAGACCGGTGGCAGCTTGGGCAATATAGTGAGCGGCGGTATGAAAATCGAGCGGGCCGTCTTGCGAGACCAGCGCGTCGAGATCGCGGCCCTCGATGTACTCCATCACCAGGTAATGGATGCGGCCCTCGTTGTCGAGATCGTAGGCCCGCACGATGTTGCGATGATCGAGCGTGGCGGCGGCCTGGGCTTCGAGATGAAAGCGGGCCAGGTACGATGAGTCGCTGACGCGGTTTTGCGGCAGCACTTTGACGGCCACCAGCCGCTGCATCAACACGTGCTCGGCCAGATAGACGCTGCTCATGCCGCCGCTGCCGAGGTGATCGAGCAGCTTGTATTTGCCGAGGAAGAATCCGCGGTGCCGCCCTTCGAGCAGTTTCTTGCACTGCCAGCGCGTCAGCAGGCCGGACTCGACCAGGTGGTCTGCGCAATATTGGGCGTCGTCCAACTGGGCGAGCGTGGCCTGGCTTTTCCAGTCGGCGACCGCTTGCGAAAGCCGATCGCTGTCGATCAGCTTCGAGCGCTCAACCAATGCCAGAAACTTGTCGAGAAAGATCTTGCTCATGCCAAGCGTTCCAGCTTCGTAGTGCCAGTCCGATGCGCGCCGAAGCGGCTACAATATTCCTGGTCGGCGGAATGTCAGTGGCCGCTGAATGACGGGACGTGAAGGCGCGCGTGCCTCCGGATTTTGCCACTGCCGCCTTGGCCCGGATATGAGCGGGCACCTATTCGTGAGAATACTTCCCGTTTGTGGACTCGAATAGACGGAATCTGCAGCGGACGACGAATTATTTTGCCGCAGATGCTAGCTCTCAAAGGGTTTATCGTTCGAAAATGGGTGGCGTGGGGTGATCTATGTCGAACATCGTTTTGTACACCCGAGCGGGCTGCCATTTGTGCGACGAAGCGGCGGCGGTGCTCGCGCGCCACGGACTGCGATTCGCGTCGATCGACGTCGACGGGGATCCGCAATTGCAGGAGCGGTACAACGAGTGCGTGCCGGTGGTGGTGATCGACGGCAAAGAGCGTTTCCGCGGCCGCATCGACGAGTTGCTGCTGCGGCGACTTTTGGATGGCCGTTCGAGTTCGTGAAGGCGTCCGAATGAAGTAGGCGTTCACTAACCCGACGCGCCAGCGAGGGTTCTTCGTCAAGCGTCCCTCGCTTGCGCGTCGGGTTAGTATGGGCCGCTCGGCATTCCCAGGCAGCGTTGCTCGTCGAAGCCGCTGCCGCGCGATACAATGGCCGCGGTTAGCCGCGAGAAAACGATCGATCGAAACAGGGCTGGGTGCGCGATGTCCGACTGTCTGGTGGTGGGTGGCGGCGTGATTGGGCTGTCGCTGGCTTACGAGCTGGCCGGCCACGGCCTGCGCGTGCGCGTGATCGACGCGGGCCAGCCGGGTCGCGAGGCATCGTGGGCCGGCGCCGGCATCTTGCCTCCGGCTTGCGCCGCCAGCGACGACCCGCTGGAACAGTTGACCTCCCTGAGCAATCAATTGCACGCCCGATGGTCGGAGGAACTGCGGGCCACTACTGGCATCGATAACGGATTTCGACGCTGTGGGGCGATCTATCTTGCCCGCGATGTGGACGAGGCCGAGCACCTCGAATTGCTTGCCGCCGCGGCGCGAGAGATTGCCTTCGAACGATTGACGCCAACTGCGCTTGGCCGATTGGAGCCGGAGCTGCAACCTTCCGGCTCGGTCGAGGCTGTCTACCTGGTGCCGGACGAATGCCAGCTTCGCAATCCTCGGCATCTCAAGGCGCTGGTGATCTGGTGCGCCGGTCGCGGCGTTGAAATTAGCTCGGGCGTCGCGGCCGAGGATTTCGAGATTCGCGGCGGGCGCGTCCGCGCCGTGCGGACCAGCGTCGGCCCGATCGCGGCCGACCGGGTTTGCGTGACTGCCGGCTCGTGGTCCGCGGCGCCTGGCGCGGAAGCTGAACGTGTTTCCCGCGATCAAACCGATTCGCGGGCAAATGGTGCTGTTGTCGTTAAATCGCATGATCGTCGAGCGGATCGTCAACGAAGGAGCCCGCTATCTGGTGCCGCGCGCCGACGGCCGGCTGCTGGTCGGTTCGACCGAAGAGGACGTGGGTTTCGACCGCGACACGACGGCCGGCGCGGTTTCCGATTTGCTGCAATTCGCCATGAGCCTGGCGCCGGGGTTGGAAGGGGCCCGCGTGGAGCGATTCTGGGCCGGCCTGCGCCCCTCGACGCAAGACGGTTTGCCGTACTTGGGCCGGTTACCCGATTTGGAAAACGCGTTCATGGCCGCCGGACATTTCCGCAGCGGCTTGCAGCTCTCGCCCGGCACGGCCGTGGTGATGGGCCAACTGATTCGCGGCGAGCAGCCCACGATCGACCTGTCGCAATTTCGCACCGACCGCGACAAGATGCCGAAGGTCTCGGCAATCGCGGCAACCCGCGCACGCCATCAGGTGCATTGACCCATGTCCGTCGAAACGCCGGCACGCATTGCGGTTCTAGGGGCTGGGCCCATCGGCCTGGAAGCGGCTCTGTACGCGCGCTACCTCGGGTTCGACGTCGATATCTACGAGCGGGGACGCGTGGCCGAGAGCGTGCAGAGTTGGGGGCACGTGCGCTTGTTCAGTCCTTTCGGCATGAATCGCTCGCCGTTGGCCTTGGCGGCGCTGAAGGCCCAGGACGGCTCCTGGGAGCCGCCAGGCGACGACGAGCTGCTGACCGGAGCGCATTTCGCACAGCGCTATCTCGTTCCGTTGTCGCAGTCGGACCTGCTGGCCGACAGTCTGCATGAGCAGACTGAAGTCGTGGCGATCGGCCGCGACGGGCCGTTGCTGGGGGAACTGGCCGGCGACGAAGCGCGCGGTGAGTGCGATTTTCGCCTGCTGCTGGCGAGCACCAGGCCCGACGATCACGGCCGGCAGCGGATCGCCACGGCCGACGTCGTGATCGACGCCACGGGCACGTACGGCAATCACAACTGGCTGGGCCACGGCGGCATCCCGGCGATGGGCGAAGTGGCGGCCGAAAAACATATCGAATACGGCCTGCCCGACGTGCTGGGCGAGCTGCAAGGCCACTATGCCAGCCGCAACATCCTGCTGGTGGGCGACGGCCATTCGGCGGCCACGAATCTGGTGGCGCTGGCCGATCTGGCGGCTCATGCCGCGGACACGTGGATCACGTGGATCACGCGCCGTGAGTGCGACGAGCAGAACCCGTGTCCCATCGAGCCGATTGCGGACGATCCCTTGCCCGAGCGCCAGCGCGTGACCCGGCTGGCCAACCGGCTGGCGGCCGACGACGCCAATCACATCACGTTTTACAGCGGCACCACCGTCGAGTCGGTCAGTTGGCACGCCGATCCCGAGCGTTTTTCGGTCCGCCTGCTGGGCAAGCACGCCGGCGAGTTGGAATTCGACCGCATCATCGCGAACGTCGGTTTTCGCGGCGCCGATCACATTTCGAGTGAGCTGCACGTTCGCCAGGGCCCGGCCGCCGGCGGGCCGCGCGAGCTGGTGCAGAGCGAGCCCGACTTTTACATTCTGGGTGCCAAGAGCTTTGGACGCGATTCACGGTTCTTGATTGCCGCGGGCCTGGAGCAAATTCGCGAGTTATTTACGATCATCGGCGACCGTGCCGACTTGAACCTGTACGCCACGATGGCCGGGCTGTATTGAGCGGCGGCGCGGCGGTGACGGCTTTTACGATGCAAGGAAGAGAAGATTAGCCACAGAGTTCACAGAGGACACAGAGAGACGAAGATGGAGGGAATTTTTTACGAAGAGGCGTTTGACCAACATTTCAGAGTAAACCAGCAAGTCACCAAGAGCTCCAAGAAGCATCGAAATCCCGCTGTTTTCCTTTTTCATCCTTCATCCTTCTCTGAGTCCTCTGTGAACTCTGTGGCTAATTCCTTTGCGTGTCTTCAGCGAGTCGCCGCTTGCGCTTGTTCGTATTGATTGTACGAATAGACGTCGAGCAGGGGGACGCCGGAAAAGGTGCGCTGATAGGCGGGCTGCTGGTGCTCGATCAACCAAAGATCGGCCGGCTGAGCGGCACTGGGGCGGCGTTGCAGCACGTACCAGCGGAAGCGGGCCCGCTCACCAGGCAAACGGGCGAGCAGACCCCAGCGTTTCAGCAGTTCGAGGTTCTTCGGAGGCGCGGCGGCGAACGCGATCTTTTCGTCGTCCGCGGTATTCGCCGCCAGCCACGCGAGCGTTGGACGGTCGAGCGCGTCCCAGTAATAGGTGGACTCCATGCCTAGCGCCGTGGCGCCGCGCAAGCCGCCGATCAGCCGGCTGTAGAACGACAGATTGTGCGGAAAGCAAGTCACCGAATCGAACGTGGCGGCCGCCAGCGCGATGGCCATGGCGATCTTGGCCCAGCCTTGCGCAACGATGCGCTCGGGCTCAAGCAGCGAATTGCGATACAAGGCGCGGCCGATGCCCACGCCAACCAGGGCCGCGAAAAACGCGAAGCTGGGCAGGATCAATCGCTCGGCGTCGTGCGGCGGCGCGAAGGGGAGCGCCCGCACGATGACCAGTGTCGCCCACTGGCAGACCAGTAGCATCGAGGCCCGATCGGTGCGCCAACGGCCGAGCGTCGTTACGATGCCCCCAATGCCAAGAATCAAGAGCATCGGCGACATCGTGATGGCCGTCCAGATGAGCGCGTTGTACCAGGGCAGGGGATAGTCGAGGTTGTACATTCGCCCGAAAAACTGTGTGGAAATGTTGTGCTGCGGCCGGGCGCCACGATCGAGATTCAATTCGAAGAACGTGCGCAGCCCGTCGACTGGATGTTCCCAAAGTGGCGGGTTGAGCAGCACGAACACGGCCAGCGCGATCGGCACTCCGACGACCAGCGCCCGCGTGGCCGAGCGGTCGCGATAGAGCACGGTCCAGGCAAGAAAGGGGAGGGGTGCCAGCCAGCCGGTGAACTTGGCGTTCAGAGTGAGCCCCAACGCCAGGCCGAAACAGCCGATCAGGCGCCAGTCGCGACAGGCCGGCGCAAATGCCGCCCAGGCCAGAATCCAACAAGCCGTCAATGGGCCGTCGAGCGTGGCGAAATGCGCGTGCGCGAACACGCGCGGCATCAAGAGCAGGGCAGCGACGGCCATACCGCTCACCGCGCATGAGCGATATTCGCGCTGGAGTCGATAAAACATCGCCCCGGCCGCGAGTGAGAAGAGCATGATCGGGCCGAAGCGGGCTTGCGCGAGCGGGTCGAGCCAATGGGGTGCCAGCCGGGTGCCCAATGCAATCAGAATGCCAGCCAGGGGCGGATGGCCTTCACGCGCGACGGTGTACGGCCAAGGCGTGGCATCGCCAGGGGCAATCTGTTCGGCACGAGCGATCGTGTCGCCCTCGTCCCAGACGATCGGCAGCGGGCCCGACGTGGCGATCAGCAGCACGGCGCATGCCAGCGAGACGGCGCAAGCCAGGCGGAAAGCGGGCAATCGAGAAGGCGTGTTCACGCTGACGATTTTACCATGCGCTGGGGTGGCTCGAGTCGGCGTCTATTCGGGCGCGACCGTCACCAGCTCGTTGCACACGGCCTCGATTTGATGGGCGTTGATGCGGACCTGCTCCTCGGCATAACCGATCAGCAGGGCCAGATCGCACAGCCGATTGATGCGGCGCGGATTGCCGCCGGTCAGCTCGTACAAGGCGGAAATCGCCTCGGAGCTGAAGATTTCGTGCGGGGCGCCGGCGGCAGCCATGCGATGGTTCACGTAGCTGACGGTCTCTTCCAAATGGAGCGGACGCAGCAGGCACTTGACGCCGAGGCGCGCCTCGAGGGCCGGCAGCCGCTCCAACGCGGGCAATAGTTGCGGTTGTCCCACCAGTAGCAAGGTCAGCGCCGGCTTGTTGCCGGCTTCGAAATTCGTCAGCAGCCGCAGCGTTTCCAAGGCCTCGCTGTCGAGAAGCAGATGGGCTTCGTCGATGGCAATCACGGCCTGGCATCCGCGCTTGGCGTTCTCGGTGAAGAAATGCTGTAAGCGGCGCACGCTTTCATCGACCGTGGGGGAAGCGCCGGGGTTCGAAAGGGCGCCGACTTCGGCGGCCAGATAGGCCAGCAACTCGCTGGTTGACATTTGCGGAAATACGATGTGAACGAACGGGCGGAAGCTTTCGCTCAGTTGTCTGGCCAGCGATTGGACCAGCAGGGTCTTGCCCGACCCGGCCGTGCCGGTGAGCAGGGCCGCTCCGCGCTCGTTCTCGACGACGTAGCGCAGCTTGAGCAGGGCTCCCTGGTGCACTTCGCTAGGATAGTAGAACCGGGGATCGTGATGGTTGTCGAACGGTCGAGAGTGGAGTTGCCAATAGGCTTTGTACATCGCGTGGTCCTCGGCGGATCGGTTCCTAGCCGTACGCCGCGAGCGTTCGGCCCGCGGTGGTTGGCGGCTGTTCGGGGTCCAAATCGCTCGGGTCTGTGGGCGACACGAAGTTTTCGATGACGCCCGCCACGTTCACCGACGCCCGGCGCAGGCGGCCGCAGGTGTTCGTCAATTGATCGAGCGTCGTGAAACGCATGTCGTGGATCAGGTAGACCGCTTGCAGGCCGATGGCTTGGGCCAGGCTCGCCAGGTCCGAGACGTCGGCCTGGTTCTTCAGCGGCATCGTATCCAACAACACCAGGTCGTACTGATCTTGCAGCATACGAAAGTGATCGGCGATGCGCGGTCCGGCGGCCAGTTGAGTCGAGTGTCTGGCGGGTCCGCGCCATGGCATCAGGGTAACGCCGTCGGCCAGCGAGGCGATCAGGGCTTCGCCCAGCGGGAGCTTCCCCTCCAGCACGTCGCCCCAGCCGGTCGCGGGCGACACGCCGCAATGGCTTGCCAGGCAGGGGTGGTCGAAATCGGCTTCAACTACCAGCGGCCGCAGACCGCGGGCCGAGAGATGCCGGGCGGTCGACAGCACGACCGTGGTGCGGCCCTCGCCGCGCGCGCAGCTGACGATCGCGATGCACTTCTTGCCTTGCGAAATCTGCCGCGAAAGGTGTTCGGCGAATTGATCCCAACTGCCGCGGGCCGCGGTCAGCAGGCTGTCACACGTCTCGGGCCATTCCAGGCGGTCCACTTCGAGCATGGCCTGCGCCGGCTCGTCGGCGATGGCCGGTTTCGAAAAACTCGAAAGCGGGGCCAGCGGCGCGGCCGGCTTTGCGGGGGGGCGATCGCGACCCGGCGACGGCGCGGCGGGGCCGCGCAACGCGTCCAAGGACTTGCCGCCGACGATCGCGTGCGGCGCGACCGGCGCCACGGGCGGGGCGGCGTTTCGAGCCGCCGAATGCGGCGCGGAATCGGTGAAGGCCTTGATAAAAGATCGGTCCAGCGCGGTCATTCGGGCACCACCGTGTTGATGATCTTGCCGACCGGCGCTGCTTCGCCCGGCCCAGCGCGATTCGGGCTGCCGTCTGAATTGCCGTCCCAGAAAGCCTCTCCGCCACGCGCCGTGCGGACGTCGGGCGAAGCGGGGGCCGGCGCGGGCTCGGCGTCATCCGGCGCGAGGGGCGCGCCGTCGTCGCCGAAATCGGCCGGAGGCGAAACGTCGACATGCTCCGCGGAATGGTTGCTGGTCCATGCCGGGGCTTCGTCCATTTCCCGAGGGGCCGGTTTGCGGTCGGCCCAAATCAAGGCCAGTGCCAAAAGCGCGCCGAGCACGATGCCGATCCAAAACACTTGGTTGGCGAGCCAGCTCCACCAGCTCAAGGCTTGAGGAGTCGCGAACAGGTCGGGCAATCGCAGCACCACGTCGGGCAGCGAACTGTCGCGCGGATCGAAGCCACGCGCGGCGGGTTTGAGCGGTTGCTCGGTCGCGATCGGCGTGACACGGCGAAAGTCGAGCAAGGCCGTGCCAGGCGGATTCGCCCCCGCGCCGGCCGTTGGCTCGCTGCCGTGATCGAAAATGGTATAGGGAGGCATACGATCGCTTGCCAGGTCAGGCGCACTGCCGAAGGCCCGCTGTGCGCGCAGGGAATGTCTGAATCTTCTATCGGTTCCGGTCGAAACGGTCTTGACTCATAGCGCAGCTAAGCCGGTTCGTCGGCGGAGCGAAGAGCTGGGGGATTGGTGGGCTGGGCGAGTTAAGGTGCATGAATCGCCGGCCCCGCACTGCGAACCCATGGCCGTTGACTTGCGTCGTGAACTAAACTAAGAGCAACCCCACAGGCCGTTTAGGCCCGCGGGCCGCGCGGCGGTCGGCGGCCGCGAAAGCTTGCCTGTGGGGGGGCTGTGTGCGATAGTTGAACCATTGGTGTTTTCCAAGGTCGTGTTGTCGCTCGTTCGGCCCAAATACCCCCGCCTTGTCGCCGCCCGACGACCGTGCGGAAGCGGACGGCCGGAAGCGTTCCCAAGCCACAAACCCGCTCCAACGCAGCAACTTAGATAGTCACCCAACGGCATGGCGGTCATCTCCCAACCCCAGACGCGTCCCCTCCTGGAAAAACTGCTCGGACAGCGCATTCTGGTGCTCGACGGTGCCATGGGCACGATGGTCCACGCGCTGAAGTTCGGCGAAGCCGACTTTCGCGGCTCGCAGTTCGCCGGGCACTCGCGAGGATCTGAAGAACTTCATCGATATCCTGGCGATCACGCAGCCGGAGGCGATCGAGAACATCCACCGGCAGTATCTGGAGGCCGGCGCCGACATCATCGAGACCAACACGTTCGGCGCCACCAGCGTGGCCATGGCCGATTTCGCGCTGGAAGGCGCAGGTCCGCGAGATGAACCTGGCCGCCGTGGCGGCTGGCCCGCCGGGCCGTCGACGAGATGAACCGCGCGCACGCCCGAGAAGCCGCGGTTCGTGGCCGGCTCGATCGGCCCGACCAACAAGCAGCTTTCGATCGCCGGCAACGTCAACGATCCGGGCCACCGCGGCGGCCACGTTCGACCAGATGGTCGCCACGTACTACGAGCAGGTCGACGCGCTGGTCGAAGGGGGCGTCGATCATGCTGCTCTGCCGAAACGGCCTTCGACACGCTGGTGCTGAAGGCCTGCCTGTTCGCCATCGACAAGTATCTTCGACGATCAGCGGACGTGCGCGTGCCGGTGATGGCCTCGTTCACGGTTTTCGAAGGGGGCCGCACGCTCTCGGCGCAAACGGTCGAAGCCTGCTGGAATTCGATCGCGCATGCCGACCTGCTGAGCGTGGGCATGAACTGCGCGCTGGGACCGGAGCAAGCTGCGGCCGTATATCGAAGAGCTGTCGCAGATCGCGCCGGTTTACGTCAGTTGTTATCCGAACGCCGGCTTGCCGAACGCCTTCGGCGGCTTCGACGAAACGCCCGAGATGATGGCCCGCACGCTGGGCGAGTTCGCCGACAACGGCTGGCTGAACATCGTCGGCGGCTGCTGCGGCACCACGCCGGCGCACATCCGCGCGATTGCCGAGGCCGTGGCCGGCAAGCCGCCGCGCACGCCGCCCGCAGTCGAGCCGCTGACGCGGCTTGAGCGGGCTGGAGCCGCTGACGCTGCGGCCCGACAGCAATTTCATCATGATCGGCGAGCGGACCAACGTCACCGGCTCGAAGAAGTTCGCCCGGCTGATCCTAAGACGGCAAGTTCGAGGAGGCGGTGGCGGTCGCCCGCGAGCAGGTCGAAGGCGGGCGCCAACGTCATCGACGTCAACATGGACGAGGGCTGCTCGACGGCGAAGCGGTGATGACCAAGTTCCTGAACCTGATCGCCGGCCGAGCCCGAGATCTCGCCGCGTGCCGATCATGGTCGACAGCTCGAAGTGGTCGGTCATCGAAGCGGGCTTGAAGTGCGTGCAGGGCAAGGCGATCGTCAACTCGATCAGCCTCAAGGAAGGCGAAGAAGCAGTTCCTGCGCCACGCCCGGCTGGTCCGCCGCTACGGCGCGGCGGTCGTCGTGATGGCCTTCGACGAGCAAGGCCAGGCCACCGACAGTCGACGACAAGGTGCGCGATCTGCCAGCGGGCCTACAAGCTGCTCACCGAGAAGGTCGGCTTGCCGCCGAGGACATCATCTTCGATCCCAACATTCTCACCGTCGGCACCGGCATCGAGGAGCACAACAACTACGCGATCAATTTCATCGAGGCCACGCGGCAGATCAAAGCAGCGCTGCCCGGGGCGCAAGGTTTCCGGCGGCGTGAGCAATATCTCGTTCTCGTTCCGCGGCAACGACGTGGTGCGCGAGGCGATGCACGCGGCGTTTCTGTATCACGCGATCCGCGCCGGCCTGGACATGGGCATCGTCAACGCCGGCCAGCTGGCCGTCTACGAAGAGATTCCGCCGGAGCTGCTGGAGCGGGTCGAAGACGTGCTGCTCAATCGCCGGCCCGATGCCACCGAGCGGCTGGTCGAATTCGCCGAAACGGTGAAGAAGCCAGGCGGGCGACGCCGAGCCGGCCGAACTGGCCTGGCGCAGCGGCACGGTCGAAGAGCGGCTGGCGCACGCGCTGGTCAAGGGCATCGTCGATTTCATCGACGCAGGACGTCGAAGAAGCCGCGGCAGAAATATGACCGCTGCTTGCAGATCATCGAAGGCCCGCTGATGGCCGGCATGCAGGTCGTCGGCGATCTGTTCGGCGCCGGCAAAATGTTCCTGCCGCAGGTGGTGAAGAGCGCCCGCGTGATGAAGAAGGCCGTCGCCTATCTGCTGCCGTTCATGGAAGCGGAGAAAGCCGCCGGCGGCCAGGCGACAAGCCGCGCGGCAAGGTGCTGCTGGCCACCGTCAAAGGCGACGTGCACGACATCGGCAAGAACATCGTCGGCGTCGTGCTGGGCTGCAACAATTACCAGGTGATCGACCTGGGCGTGATGGTTCCCTGCGAAAAGATTCTGGAGACGGCCGTCGAGGAAGGGGTCGACATGATCGGCCTGTCAGCGGCCTGATCACGCCGAGCCTGGACGAAATGGTGCACGTCGCCCGCGAAATGGAGCGGCAGGGTTTCACGCTGCCGCTGTTGATCGGCGGGGCGACGACCAGCGCCAAGCACACGGCGGTCAAGATCGCGCCGGCACTACGGCAGCGCGACGGTCCACGTGCTCGATGCGTCGCGCAGCGTGGGCGTGGTCGACCGGCTCAAGAGCCCGGAACTGCAAGCCGACTTCGACGCCAAGAACCGCCAGGACGCAGGAAGCAGCTGGTCGAGTCGTACAACATGCGGCAGCAGATCGAGCTGGTGCCGTACGCGAAGGCCGTCGAGCATCGCAGTTCGCCACCGACTGGGAGAACGTGCGGATCGACACGCCGGCGTTCACCGGCACGCGCGTGCTGGACGACTTTCCGCTTGGCGACGCTGGTTCCGCTACATCGACTGGTCGCCGTTCTTCCTGACCTGGGAACTGAAGGGCAAGTATCCCAAGATTTTCGACGATCCGACGGTCGGGCGCCGAGGCCACGCAAGCTGTTCGACGACGCCAACGCAGCTGCTCGACGAGATCGTCGCGAAGAAGCTGCTGCACAGCCCGCGGCGTGTACGGCTTCTGGCCGGCGGCTTCGGTGGGCGACGACATCGTGCTGTTCACCGACGAGTCGCGCAGCAGCGAGCTGACGCGGTTCCACACGCTGCGCCAGCAATGGGAGCGCAAGGGGCAGACGACGTTCTATGTCGCTGGCCGATTTCATCGCGCCGCTCGACAGCGGCCGGCACGATTATCTCGGCGCGTTCGCCGTCACCGCCGGGCTCGGCTGCGACGAGCTGGCCGCGCAGTTCGAAGCCGATCACGACGATTACAACTCGATCATGACCAAGGCCCTGGCCGACCGGCTGGCCGAGGCGTTTGCCGAATGCCTGCACCAGACAGGCCCGCCGCGACTGGGGCTATGGCGCGCGAGGAACAGCTGACCAGCGACGAGTTGATCGACGAAAAATATCGCGGCATCCGCCCCGCGCCGGGCTATCCGGCCTGCCCCGACCACACCGAGAAGCGACGCTGTTCGAGCTGCTCGACGCCGAGCGAGCGACCGGCATCGAGCTGACCGAAAGCTTCGCCATGACGCCGGCCGCCAGCGTTAGCGGCCTGTATTTCGCCCATCCCGAGGCCCGCTACTTTGCGGTCGACCGCATCGACCGCGACCAGGTCGAAGACTACGCCCGGCGCAAGGGCATGACCGTCGCCGAAGTCGAACGCTGGCTGTCGCCGAATCTGGGATACGAACCGCGCGGGTAAGGTTCCTGGGGCTCAATGCGGTCACCGTGGCTTTGCGTCTCGCGGTATACTTGATGCATGGAAACGACGCGCGTCCCTGTCCACGTTGAGTACGACGCCGAGGCCCAGTTATTCTCCGCCTATGTTCCGGACATCCCCGGTTGCGGCGCGGCACCGACCCAGGCCGAAGCGATCGCCGACTTGAAAGAGTCTCTGCGCGCGTACATCGAAGCTCGTGGCATTGCGAAGGCGATCTCCTGCATCCGACCGCGGGCACAGGTCCTCGAACTCGATTTAGCCGAAGTCACACGTGACTAGACTCCCTCGCGTCAGCCGCAAGGACATGCTGCGTTTTTTGAAGCGTGAGGGCTTCGCCATCGTCCGCGTTCGCGGGAGTCATCAGGTTGTGACTCGGGGGCGATTCGGATACCGTCGTGCCTGTACATGGCAATCGCACGCTCGCCGTTGGCACGCTTCGCAAGATTCTCCGGGACATCGAGATGTCGCCCGACGAATTTGAGGATCGCTTCGGCAGGTCGTCGTTGGATGCCACGCTGCTTTCTTCATTTGGGCCCTTGCTGTTCACCTTCGTCATGGGCCTGCGCGGCGTATCCGTGTGACGCACGGCTGCGTCAAATGCAACCCGATCGACGGGCTGTCGAGGCATGGATGTGTGAGACGGCCTGTTAACACGGCTTGCCTGCGACTTCCGCGATAGGACTCGTCGCGGACGCGGATCTCGCGAAACGAGCGAATTTTGGGAGTGAGTTCAAATTCAGTGGCTCCGATAAGTTGGAAACCTTCGACCGCGAGGGGATTTCTATCGGGGATGTGACTGTCCTTGAGTTTTCCGCTAAAATTGCGATCGGTGTCGTTCGTGTTTGCGAGAGAGTTCTGCAAAGGTGCTCCACCAATTGACACGTACGAAGCGTTTCAGCTTTCGAGCTGGTACTGAACAGGACGCCGGGGCGCTCGCTGCGCTGCACACCGCCGTCGCAGCGCATTTGACCCACCTGCATGGCGTTGGGCCTTGGTCGACCAAGACTTCAGAAAAGGGTGTTCTGTACGCGATGCGCACGTCTCAAATCTTCGTGGCGCGAGAAGGCGCTGAGATCGTTGCCACGCTGCGACTAGCTACCAAGAAGCCTTGGGCCATCGATACGAGCTATTTTGCGAAGTGTCAAAGGCCGCTGTATCTCCTTGCGATGGCGGTAACGCCGGCAAGAGAGCGCAAGGAACTTGGAAGGAGATGCATGGAAGAGGTCACGCGAATCGCGCGAGCTTGGCCAGCCGATGCGATTCGCCTCGACGCTTACGATGCCGATGCAGGGGCCGGAATATTTTACGCGAAATGTGGGTGTACGGAGGTGGGACGAGTCTCGTATCGGGGCACGCCGCTGATCTATTACGAGCTCCTTCTCGACTGACGAGAGCGACGCCCGGCGGCACGTCAAGCGTCGGCGGAGTGTTGCAAAGTTCCGTTCGCTCTCAATAGATCAACCGTGTCTGGAAGTTGCAAGAATCGACCGTTTTGCGATTTCTGAGACGAGCCGCAAACCCGACCGTTTGCGCGGTCATCGGTTGCGCGATGGCACAATCAACGCTGCGTTAGTCAAACACCTTGACGTCCACGTCGGCCCGCGACGTGCGGAATCGGGCGATTCCCGCTGCGGTCATGGAATTTGGCTGTGCGATGTGCAAGTGTCTCAGGCGCGGATAGCGGGCCAACATCATGAGGCCCTGGTCGGTTACGGAAGTTTGAATCAGCTCCAGCTTATCGAGGCGCTCCAACTTGGCGATTGCCGCCACCCAGCGGTCGTCGAATCGGGAGCCCAAGAGCTGCAAGTGCGTCAGTGAATCCAGCTCTTCGATGGCCTTGCGCCGCAGCTCTTCATCGTCAGGCTGGGTGGTGTATGCCATCAGGTCGAGCGAGTGGTACACGCTGAATGGACGCTCCAACCGCCGAGGACCAAGCCAATGGGACAGCCAGCGCGGGCCCGCATAAAGATTTCTGGCTGTCCGCCAGGCATCGCCAGGATACAAAACGTCGATAGCGTGGTCTTGGCGCAGGCGTTGGTTGTGCCACGACATCCACCAGCCGCACGCCAGCGAGACGGCCAGTACGATCACGAAAATGTCGCTCAGACGTAGTTGCCAAATGCTGTGTATTCGCCGGCGGCGCCATTCCCAGAGCGCACCGACAGTGAGAACCGCGGCCAGGGCGATCGTAAGATCGGCCACGGCTGCGCCGGCCGAGACTTGCAAGAGTTGGAGCGTCCATTGCCACCGCGCCTCTCGCAGGACGTTCGCCGCTGTCGGCGACAATCCGGCCCCCGAAAAGACCGACGACACATCCACGCCTTCGCTCATCGCAAAAACCCACGGCCAGCCGTGCTCGTAGGCGACGCTCAACCTGCCGGTTTCCAGAACCGCCATGGCATTCGGACGGGACATGCTGCCAGGCAGATTCGTGAGCGCCATGGATCCCGCGATTGCCGCGGCGACGACGAGCGTTGAGCTGTGCAACCGCCACCAGGGGCGAGTTTTTTGCGGCGCACTGTGGGTTCGTTCGATCATTAGTTCAGCATAACACAACGCCTCGCAGAGCCATGACAAGCGTCGTCGAGTGCGCGTCTTCGCTGGCCCTCATCGACCGACGCCGCCGCGCAGCGGTGCCGGACTCTCAACCGCTTTTCGTGAGTGCCGTTAACCCAGCGTTTTACGGTTCTGATCCGAGCCAGAAACGCAGCAAATTTCCGAACGACTCGAGTCGGTAGCGTGCCGCACCACCCATCGTTTTCCATGCTCCGCTTTCGAAAACTTTTTCGCTACGACCAGCCAGGCCGAGCGCCGTGGACTCTGTCGGCCGTTCGCATCTGCTTGACTTTCTCTCTCAACCTGACTATCGTCACCCGGTGCCTCGCACCTTCCCGGAGATGGCCTTCGATGGTCCGAATTTACCTCGCATCCGCGCTGTGGTTGCTTGGGACAATTTCTTCGCAGTGCACTGCCGCGGGATTGATCTACAATCCGTCGGTGCTGGGGGTTCAAGTGCAAGCTAGCGGGCAAGTCGTCGATCCGCACTCTCAGCCTCATTTGGCGCCGACCACGAACATCTTCACTAGTCCAGCGCCGTCAAGCCTATCTCTTGGGCCGTTTAGCTCGCCGGTGAGCGACACCAGTGGCGACTCCGTCACGGTAAACGTCGACTCATTTTCGTATTCGTACACGGGCACGATGATCACCAGTTCGGGATCGGCCTCGATCACCGAGACTTTCGGGCAAGGCACGGGACAGCCAGTTGGCACCGCCATAGCGGCCTTTAATGAGGCCGGTGGTCTGTTTATCAGCGTTGATCATGCAACCCCGTTCAAGCTCGTGACAACCTTCTCATCGACCGCTCAAGATCTGGGACTAAGTCGGCTTCTCGATGCCGTTACCTTGGTGCCTAGCACTGGCGGTTATCTTGTATTTCATGCACCGTCGTTTTCCTCCTTGCCGAGCTCGCAGACATTTACGGACACCGGTGTTTTGCTGCCTGGAGTTCAGTACGCCCTCAGCGGCGGAATTCATTTCCAAGATTCGGTTTCTCAACGAGCGGGCCCATTTGTCGATAACGCTGCTTTCAGTTTCGTTTTTACAGTTCCCGAGCCGTCCTCCTACGCGCTTTTGGCCGTCGCCACAGGCACGCTTGGCTTGGCCGCGATCTTGCGCCGCATCCGGCGTTGACTTTCCTTTGCCGCGCTCGCCACTGTCAGCCGTCCCCGCGCGTTTCGCCGCATGCCTGCGCTGATCGACGCCATTCAAGTCACGGCTGCACCGGCCCAACAATGAACAACGACGCCGACCGTGGGTCTGGCTGGACCGCCAAAGCCGAAAATGCCCTGGCCAAAGGTCGTCGTGCCCGCACTGTCTCGCGATAAAATCCCATCTGACTGAGACGCGGCTCTAGTCTGAGAGGCTCTTCGGCGTGCGTCGACGAACCCTGCCACGGTCTCGCGGGCCAATCCCGTTAAGCCAACCCTTTTCTCGGACTCCAAGAAAACGACGGTTTTTGCGGTTCTGAGACGAGCCAGAACCCCGACGTTTCTCGTCCGATCCCTGCGACGCTCGGTACATTCACTACCGATGGTTTGTACAATGACGGTGTCCCTGGAAAGCTGTCGTCGTTGGACGTTTTGGGGAGTCAGTGCGATGTACTGGGAAATATTGATAGCCGTCGCTTGTTGGCTGGGGCAACTGCCAGCGACATCCGCTCCGAGCGAAACCAATTCCGAGAGCGTTGAAGTGCGCTACGCCCGTGCGCAACTGCAATTGGCCGAGGCGAACCTGAATCGCGTCGAGCAGATGAACAAGCGACTGGCACGTTCGGTGCCCGACAGCGTCGTGGCGGAATATCAGCAAAACGTCCGGGTGGCCAAAACTCGACTGGAGCAAGCCGTGGTCGCTCCGGCCGCTAGCGAATTTCAAGTCTGGTTGCAGCGCGCCGAAGCCGAGCGAAACACGGCGGAAACGACATGGAAGAACGCGACGGCCGTCAACGGTCGCGCGCCGGGGGCCTTCGAGCCACTCGACATCGAACGTTTTCGTCTGCGCGCCGAGGTCGCCAAACTGCAACTTGAGCGCGGCCAGGCGTTGGTCGACTCCGGACGCGAGGCCCAATTGCAATGGGAAATCGACATGCTGGACAACCAGGTGCAGCGTCTGAAAGAAGAATCGAATCGCACAGCGCCGTTCATCCGTTCTTATCCATACTGGCGGTGGTAAGTGTGGTGCCCGGCTTGGCATGCGCCCGCAGCCCTTGCAGCTAAGCTGCGTGGTTCGCCGTCTAACGACCTGTGATGCGTGAGCTCACGATCAGCTCCGGTGTCGCTATCGAGCCGAGCACGTTCGGGGCTGCCACGTCCATGTCTTGTCAACCGAACCGTTTGTTCAGATTCCGACTAAACGACCGCATTCCGGGGCCTTGCGACTGCGGGCGAGGCTATAATCTTCGCTGGACGGATGCCGGTGCGCGCGAGCAACCATTGGTGCTGCGGATATGAAAGGCGACCAGATGAAAACGGACCGTAGGAATTTCTTGAAACTTGCGGGAGCGGCGGGCGCAGGAATGCTTACCGTGGGAACGACTTCCGGTAATGACGACGTGGCGCCTCTTTCCGCTAATCCAAAGGATGCGAACGAAACGGCCTTCATGACGGAGCTGTTTCTGGACAACCAGATGATCGAGGTGACGCCCGGCGTTTCGCGCAGGCTCCATCAGCCCAAAAAACACCTGTTGAATCCGGTCGTCCGTTGCGATCGTTGGTGCGAGGGCAATAATATTCAGCCCTACACCACGATGTATGACCCCGAGGACAAACTCTTCAAGATGTGGGCGCGGACGGGCAGCGACTGGGAGTCGGCCTGGCTGGACGGGAACGCCGCTTACATGCTGTACTTCACCTCGACCGACGGCGTCCACTGGGACAAGCCCGATCTCGGCTTGATGAGTATCGCGGGCCGGCGCGACCACAACATCATTTTCACCAGCGACATGGTTGCTCCGACGGACGCCGCGGGTTCTCCGGATAAAAAAGGATTCGTCGAACCCAGCCAGCCCATGCGTCCCCAGGGCAAAAAGGCATTCTTCTGGGCGGTGAACAAGCATCCCAACCCGAAGAATGCCAGCGAGAAGTTCGTCGCCTTGGCGATTGTTCAAGATCATCGGCGCGGAGCGCACCTTGTCACGTCGCCCGACGGCATTCACTGGTCGTGCGCCAGCGCCCCTTTCTGGCAGACGCCGAACGACGTCTCCGGGAAAGGAGACGACTGCCTGATGCACATGATCTACGACAAGGCGAAGCAGAAGTGGGTAATCTATCGTCGGATCATTCCGGAGTTCAGCGAACGAATGATCGCGGACGAAAGCGATCGTGAACGCAAGGCGGTCGACCGCTACTATCGCTCCTATGCCTACGCCGAGAGCGACGACCTGCGGCAATGGAAGAACCACCAGTTCATCCTCAGCATGGATGCCGACGACCCGGCCGACACGGAGCTCTACCAATTCGGCTGCCACAAAATTGGCCAGAGCTATGTCGGTTACATGAGCGTGTTTTATCTGCGCGAACCGCAGTCGGTCGATATTCATCTTGCCACCAGCCGCGACGGGCTCCACTTCACCCGCGTGTGCCGGGGCGAACCGTTCATCCCCTCGGGAGCCCTGGGATATTACGACTACATGGCGATGGCCTGTTCCCAACCCGAGCCGATCGTCGTCGACGATACGGTCTACATCTATTACGTTGCGGCCAACTTTCCGCACAGCGCGGATGTGACACGCACCGATCCTGGCGTGCTCAAGTGCGGCGCGGCGCTGGCCACGTTCAAGCGAGACCGGTTTGCCTCTCTCGAAACGAGTGATCGGGATCCAGGGCCCTGTCGCGTGGTGACCAAGCCGTTCACGGTGCGGCACCCCAAGTTGTTCCTGAACGCCGCCACCTGGATGAAGGGATCGATCCGCGTGGAGGCTTTGACGCGCGATTGGCAGCCGATTCCAGGCTTCGCCGAACCGCAGGCGCGTCCTATCCAGGGCGACGCCCTCGACCATCCGGTCCGATGGAACGACAACGCCGACGTGAGCAAGCTGCTGGGGACAGGAGATTCGCCTCAAGTTCTACATGACTCGCGCGCGAATCCACGCGATGACGCTGAGCAACGAAGACCGAAAGCTTGGGGCGGTCGACAGCGAATACCAGCACGATAAACTTGGAGACTCAACTCCGAAGTTGAACTGAGCTGCTTCGCGAGACGCACCCTCACGTGACTGCGTCACGCAGGTTGCACTGTAGCTCTGGGCCGCTTGGCGCACCATGCGATCCGTGCAATATGTCGACAAACCACCCTGTATTTGATGCTCCTCTTGCGCCGGAAACTCAATCGTTTGATGGCCCGGCGGGGCGATCCGGCGGAACCGCTGAATTCGCTTTGGCGTTCGCTTCGTCAATGAAACCATTTTCGGCATCGCGATCAAATCTCGTCAGGGAACGGACTCACCGACCTGATCGCCGGCTTTTCCAAGAATCTCGAAAATTCGGGGCGGGGCGGTAAAATTACTTGACTCGCTTACAGCCGCAAGTAATCCTGTGGGAATTCGTGCCCCGTGGGTCGTTACAAAGAGTCCGCTCATGAACCGCAACATTGCTTCGCTGATTCTCTTCTTTGCGAGCTTCTTCTTGGCCCTCCAATCGGCTCGGGCCGTCACGATTCCCACCGTTCCAGTTGGTGACCAAGGCAACTCGGGCGAGTTATCGGGCGCTGGCGCTGGAGGATTTGGTCCAGATGTAATTGCCGGCGCGGTCGGCTACAACTATCGCATTGGGCAATTTGAGGTTACCAACGGTCAATATGTTGAGTTCCTCAACGCAAAGGCGACAAGTGATCCTCTGGGTCTCTACAATCCCAGCATGGGCAGCGATCCTCGTGGCGGTATTATGCAGGGTGGCATGAGCGGTAGCTTTACTTACACTGCGAAGGCCGACATGGGCAATAAGCCCGTGAACTTTGTGAGTTGGTTCGACACGCTACGCTTTGCAAACTGGCTAAACAATGGCCAAGCGAACGGCGATACGGAAACGGGCGCGTACACGCTCTTTGGCGGAACGCCCACTCCGAGCAACTTCAACGCCGTCACTCGTAACGCTGGTGCCACTTGGTTCCTTCCGAATGAAAACGAGTGGTACAAGGCGGCCTATTACGATCCAAGAACCGCCGCCCAGGGCGGGCCGCCAGGAGACGATCACTATTGGCTGTATGCCACGAAGAGCGATATTGCCCCTACTCTCGCCAGCGCCAATATCGCGGGCGGCATCAGTAATTCCGGAACGAACGTGGCGAACTACAACCACGGCGCGGATTGGAATGGTCAGGATGGCAACGTCACTGACGTGGGTGGCGCGAGTTCATTCAGCGCAAGCTTTTACGGCACATTCGATCAAGATGGCAACGTGTGGGAGTTGAACGAAGGCCCACTCGTTTTATCCCCAGCGGGGTTTGGTTATCTGTCACAAATTAGGGGCGGCTCGTGGAATGACGATGCTGGCAGCCTCATTTCCTCAGACCGTACGCACTGGGCGTTTGACCCAACCGCCGAACTCGACAGCGTGGGATTTCGCGTCGCAAGCGTTCCCGAGCCGAGTTCGCTTGTGCTTGCCGCGTTTGGCGTCATCGGCGGACTCGCGTTGCTGGCGTGGCGGCGGCGCGCATGATTGCTTCCTGTCGTTGAGCCGCCAGGTCCGCGGCCCACTAGCGGTCACGCCTGCACGGCGTGAACCGCCCGGACACAACGAACGTCTCGTTTACCTTTTCCGGGTTGTCTCGTAATTCCACCGGTTTTGAGACAAGAGTCGCGCAGTGAGAACTCAAGCGTGATGAAACGGCTCGGTGAACTGTGATGATCGGCTGCCTTGTCGCGATCACGGCGATTCGCATCGCCAGGCGTTTTGCTTGAGCGGCGGTTGGCGGCGATTCCCCGCGAGGAAATAAGCGAGCCCCGGGGGTAGATTGTCAATACTGCCGTTCCTGTAGAACGTAGACAGTCGATGGCACCAAGGGAGGATTCCGGCGGCGTTTTTTATAATTGCCGTGCGGCGCTTGTTTCCGGCGTGCACGTGCCATACGACCATCTCCCGAGTGGCGCCACGCGCGGCCCAAGTTGATTCGCGATTCCTTGATCTGCTATATTCACAGCCAGCAGATTATCTCTAGATGGGGAGAAAAACCGATGCGCGCGATTATCTTGAGTTGCCTTGTTGTGTGTTTGATGGGCGACGCATTCGGGCAATCTCCCGAGCCCCCGCTTTCAGACAAAAGGCTTGCTGTTTCCACGCTTGTTCGCGAGGACGTTTTCGCTGGCTGGCGGGAAGATGACATGAAGCGTTTTGCTCGGGCAGAGAAAAACATCGACGAGCTGCTCGAACAGCGCCCAACGGCAAAGGCGGAATTGCTTGCCTGGAAGGGTGGCACAAAACTCTATCGCGCGGTGCTCGCTCGCGACGCCGGTAAGACCGAGGATTTTGAGCGTTATTATCAGGAAACGCTCGAACTTTTTGCCGAAGCAAAACAGCTCGGTCCGAAGCATCCGGCAGTGGCCGCGATTGTCGGAGGAAGTTTCGTTCAATTCGGCGACAGGCTGCCCGACAACTACCGTGCCGCCGCCTGGACGGAAGGCTATGACAACTACCGGATCCTCTGGCAACAGCAAGGCGGGGGAGTCGCTCGGCTGCCAGTGCATCTTCGTGGAGAGCTGCTCGCTGGACTTGCGCAAACGGCCGAACGGACCGGGCGCAAGGAGGAACGCGACGGGTACCTCGACAAGATTATTGAAGTGCTGCCCGACACCGGATACGAGCGCGTTGCAAAGCAGTGGAAGGCCGATCCGCAGGCGGCTGCAAACAGCACCATCTCGTGCAAGTCGTGCCATGCCGAGGGGCGTCTCTCGGAGCGCATCGCCAAACTCAAAGACAAGTGACCGCGAAGCCGACTCAGTCCGATCCGCCCGGCCCGGCAACTGACCCCGAGCGCTACGTTTGGTGTCTTCGCGAAATCTCGATGCGGTCAGGGGGGCGACTTTTCAGATCAGTCTACAGCCTCGACTGTTGAACGACCGTCGGGTTGACCGAGCGCGACGTCCCCGAGGGTCAATCAGCAAGCAAGAATTTCAATAGCGGTGCCGATTCGTACAGTTCCGGGCCGTCATGGCCGCGTGAGTTGGCGCGACTGGCACCCAGGCCCGGCAGCAGGACGATCTCTGCTGCGCCTCCGAGCTCGCGGTAGCGGCGGGCCAGCTCGGTCGAGTTGGCGCTCGTCGGAATCAGGGTATCCGCATCGCCATGAACGTGCAGAATCTTCACCCCGGCCTTGGCCAGTGGAGCCAGGTTGTCGATCGGGTTGAATTCGCCGGCGCGACGTTCGAGCTCCTCAAGCGACAGGCCATAATCCAGTCCCTTCGTCGGGCCGGCCACAACGTTGGGCAGGGTCGGATACGTGCGGAAGTCGGTCGCCGGACACATTCCCGCGATCCGGTCAACGCACGTGGGATGGCGAAAAGCCCAACCGTAGGCGATCAGGCCGCCGTGACTGTGCCCCATGATCCGAGCCCGCTTGTGCAGACCATGCTTGGAGATCAGGAGTTCGTAGAATTCCTGGCAGACTTCCGCCGCTGCGGGGCTGCCATTGGAAGGCCCGACGTCGACGCCCGCCACGTGGAATCCGGCGGCCAGCACTTTTTCGATGTAGAAGCGGTGCGCCACATTGCCAACCCCATCGTTGATTCCCAGCCAAAACGGGAACTCCCACAACCAGCGCTTTTGAGGATCGACCGCGCCGGTGGGCTTGACGAGGAAGGCGATGCGATCTCGCACGCGCAGTTCGACCAGCTCGCCCCCGCTGTACGTGCCGGCGATCTTGGTGGGAATCTTCTGAGCATTGCGCTGGGCAATGGACTTCGCGTCCGGCGGCTGAGGCTCGTCGGCGGCCGCTTCGACGGCAATCATCAGCAAGCCGCATAGCAGAGCGACGAAGCGTAGCCGAGAAGTGTCGATCATGAATACTTCCTCGTCGATCGGATCGGAAAGAAAATCCAGGCGAAATTTTTCATAGCCGCCTGCGATTTCACAAGACCAAACAAGCATTAGCCGTGGGTGTCGATCGCACTGACGCGGGCCCAGGTGTTTTGAGAACTCTGTTGTCCGCCGGTGTTGCTTGGCCTTGGGATCGTTGTCTTTGTTGCCTGGGATTGGCGCCGCCGGATGCGACCCGCCTGGTTCAAGCTATGCCTTGCGACGCACACTGACGATTTGCCGGACGAGCAGCCGGCACGAGTCGCGGCACGTCCAACCTGCTAAGATGACCCCCTAAGCGCGGACGGCGGCTGCCGACTCGCTGCGCGCGGATGTTGGAGCTGCGGTCGTGAATGAGACGGGCAGCGCCGTCAATCCTCGCAGTACAAGACCACGGCGCCAGCGCAGCGCACCGGGGTGGACCGTCAGACGTAAATCGCGCGTGCGGGCCAGCAGCGTGTGGATCGCCGCTTGTCCTTCCAGCCGCGCCAGCGACGCGCCGAGGCAAAAATGAATGCCCAGGCCAAACGCCAGGTGCTTGTTCGGCTCGCGGGTGATATCGAGCGTGTCGGGGTTGATAAACTGGCTATCGTCCCGGTTGGCCGAGGCGATCGCGGCCAGCACCATATCTCCCTTGGCAATCTTCACGCCCGCCAATTCGACCTCCTCGCGCGCGAACCGTTCGGTGGCCGTCTCGACCGGCGCGGTAAAGCGCAAAAGTTCTTCGACGGCCGGCTTGATCAGACCCGGGTCGCTGCGCAGTCTTTCCAATTGGTCGGGATGTTCCAACAGTGCCAGCATGCCGCTGGCGATCAAGTTGACCGTGGTTTCGTGCCCGGCGATGATCAACAGCAAGATCATCGACAGCAATTCGTCGTCGCTCAAGCTTTCGCTGTCCTGTTTCGCGGTAATGAGCGCGCTGATCAGGTCATCGCGAAGGTCGGTTCGCCGTTTCTGAATGAGCTTGCGAATGTATCGCATGAAGAGCCAGGCGCTAGGCATCGCCCGCAGCAGGCCAAAGCGCGATGCGCCGGCCGACAACATGGCGCTCGACCAGCGATGGAACTTGTGCCGGTCGCCGACGGGCACGCCCAGCATCTCGGCAATGATCGTCGTGGGAATCGGCAACGCGTAATCGGCGATGAGATCCATTCGCCCACGGCGTTGGACGCGGTCCAGCAGTTCGTTGGCCAGCGTCTCGATGCGGCCTCGCATGCCTTCCACCAGCCGGGGCGAGAACGCCTGTTGCACCAGCGCTCGCAGCCGCGTGTGATCGGGTGGGTCACGATTGAGCAGGTGGCGAGCCAGCGGCATGAGAAACGGCGCCAATAGTTTCGTCATCCACGGTGTATCCGCCAGCTGTTCCTTCGTAAGCACCCGAAAGACGTCTTTGCCGAACCGTTCGTCGGTGAGCACCTTCACGACGTCGTCGTAGCGCGTGACCAGCCATGCCATCTGCCGGTCGGGCAGCTTAACGCGGTGGACGGGGGCGACTTCGCGCAGACGGCGGTAGAACGGAAACGGATCCGCCTTGAACTCGGATGCGGCGATATCGACGTTCAAATCAACCGTCACGGCGCACCTCGGCTGGGATGGTTGGCGCGAATCACGAGGAAATCTACAAAGCAGCCTACCAGCCGTGCCCGAGCCGCTCAATGCCCGTTTCATCGCGCCCACGCAATGCGCGCCGAAATGCCCACCGCGGTCGCGTCCACGCAACCGTTTTCCTGGACTCCGGGAGAACGAACGATTGCCGACACCGGCAGCGACTCGCCAAAACGCACGTGCGATCCATCGGTCGCGTTGTTCTAGCGGCTGGACGAAGAAAGCGTCAAATTGACAACGGGTCCTCGGGACTTTCCAATGCGGAAGCTCAAGGCCGCGACGACGGCCGACGAGCGGCTCCGACAGTCGCGAAAGATCGGGGGTTCGAGTCGCTTGACCGCCTCTTCGATGAAATCAATCGCTCAGGGTAGCAATGACAAGTCGCCTATTCGTCTATGGGACTCTCCGCAGTGACGTCTGCAACAGCATGTTCCATTTGCTCGCGCGGGAAGCGACGTTCGTCGGCCGCGGGCAAGTGCAAGGACGGCTCTTTAACCTGGGCGGGTATCCGGGCCTAGTGCTGTGTCACGACCATGGCTCCTGGGTCCAAGGAGAGGTGTATGCGCTGGCGAATCCAGCTGAAACTCTGACTCGGCTTGACGACTACGAGCGATGTGGGCCGAATGATCCGGAGCCTCACCAGTATGAGAGGGTCGAGAAGGACGTCCTCCTGGAATCCGGTGCAAACGACCGTGCATGGGTGTATGTCTACCGGGGCTCGACTGCTGACACGAAGCAGATCTTGTCGGGAGACTACCTCGACGAGGCTCCCTGAAGACGGCATGCTTGACTGCACCGCACGACACGATTCCAATCTGGGTGGAAGTTGCTCGATGCCGGGGCGAGGCCGTGCCAACTGCTATCGAACACACCGAGTCGTTGGGTTATTCTGCGGAAAGTCGGCGCCAGCGCGGCACTCCTGAACGGAACCTCGTATCGTGCATCGGAGAACGAAGATGAAGATGCGATTATTGTTGCTGGTCCTCACGCTGTTCGGGCAATGTGTGTCGTCGGCCGTTGCCGCCGATTGGCCGCAGTGGCGCGGACCGCAGCGCGATGGAATCTCCGACGAGCGCGGACTATTGAAGCAGTGGCCGGCCGACGGACCGAAGCTGGTCTGGCAAGCCAAGGACATTGGAGATGGATACTCGACTCCGTCGGTGGTCGGGGATCGGATTTACGTGATGAGCAACAAGGGCATGGATGACGAGTTCGTGCAGGCTTTGGGCACGAAAGACGGTCGGCAGATCTGGAGCACGCGCGTCGGCAAAGTCGGCCCGAACACGGTCCTGCAATATCCCGCCGCGCGATCGACGCCGACGGTCGACGGCCCGTTGCTGTTCGCACTGGGCTCGGACGGCGACCTGGCTTGTCTCGAAACGGCCTCGGGCAAGATCGTCTGGCGGAAAAGTCTTCGCTCCGACTTCGGTGGAAAGCCCGGCGTATGGGCCTATTCCGAGTCGCCGCTGGTCGACGGCGACGTGCTGGTCTGCACGCCTGGCGGCGCGGAGGCCACGCTCGTAGCGCTCGACAAGAAAACCGGCGAGACCGTTTGGAAGTCGGCTCTGCCCGAGGCCGACCAGGCGAACTATGCATCGATCATCATCGTGGATGCCGGCGGGCGGAAGCAATACGTGCAATTCTTGTCCAAGGGGCTGGTGGGCGTCGACGCCAAAAGCGGCGCGCTGTTGTGGCGCTACGACAAGACGGCCAAGGGAAGCACCGCCAACATCCCTACCCCGGTGGCCTATCAAAGTCTTGTCTATAGCACCGGCCGAGGCGGCGGCGCGCTGGTCGAGCTCACGTCGGGTGGCGGCCAGGTTGAGGCGAAGGAAGTCTATTTCTTGCCGAAGCTGCCCAACAGCATCGGCGGTTCGGTCGAAGTCGGTGGGAAACTGTACGGCACCAATGGGCAAGGGCTGCTGTGCGTCGACTTCGCCACCGGCGAATTGAAGTGGCAGAACCGATGCGTTGGCGCTGCCTCGGTCTGTTACGCGGACGGACTGATCTACGTCCATGGCGAGAATGGCGAGATGGCGCTCGTGGAAGCCACGCCGAAGGCCTACCAAGAACGAGGGCGATTCACACTTCCCGATCAGCCGGACCGCGGAAAGTCGCTGGCCTGGCCGTACCCTGTCATCGCCGATGGCAAGCTCTACATCCGCGACCTGGGCATGTTGTGGTGCTATGACGTAAAGGCCAAGTAGGCTCGACGCGAGGTGTTGGGCGTCGGAAGGAATACTGCTAGAACTGGTTTCAAGACCGCTGTGGAGAGGGGGACAGTCCCATTTTGCTCCGAAGACTGCGCAAAATCGGGACAGTCCCGAGCGGTTTTGAAACCAGTTCTAGCTCTTCGGCTTCGGGGTTTCGTCGGCTCGGGGAACGTCGTTCGGCTCGGGGTTCGGTTGGGTGACGCCCAACAACTGTTCGGCCTCGGCGCGGAACCGTACGAGCTGGTCGTTCTTAGCCCTGTTCTTGTCCATCCACTCCACGGCTTTGCCGTGCCACTTGCGGGCCTCATCTTTGTGGCCCAGTTGCTCTTCGGCCATCGCCAGAAAGAACCAATCGAAACTGTCGCCGCCCTGGCGGAGTTCCATCGATTTCTGCATCCACCCGATCGCGTCTTGCCAGCTTCCCGCACGATAATGTGCGACTCCCAAGGTGTTGGGCAGGAGCACGTTCTTGGGATCCAGCTCGATCCCTTTCTTGGCCAGCTCCACCGCCACGCTCGCGTCGCGCGCGCTAAGGTTAGCCGACGTGGCGAATCCCCAAGCCAATTCGTTGAGCGTCCCCGCATTGTTTGGAGCTAGCTCTACCGCTCTTCGACGGGCCTCGTCGGCCTCGCGCGGTCGATTGCTCGCGGCGAGCGATTGAGCGAGGCCCACGTAGACCAGCCACAGATCCTCGTATTGAGGAAACTGGGCGATGATCTTCTGGTAGGAGTTGACGGCTTCGAGGTAGCTGCTGTCGGCCTCCAGGGCGCGCTTGCTCGACGCCTGCAAGTTGGCCAATTGACGTTGGAAGACAGCGCGAGACCTCCAATAGTCTGGCACTGCGGGATGGTCTGTGGCCAATTCGCCAAACTTCTCGATGGCCTGGCGAATCGTCTCTTCCGCCTCGGCCTGCTTGCCTTGCGAGAGCAGGACCTCGATCCCGTTGGTGTAGCTTCGCGTCAGCAAAGCTCGGTACTCGCGATTGTCTGGAAAGTCCGCCACCAGCTTCTCGTAGTCGCCGATAAGGAGTCGAACGACCTTTTCACTCTCCAGGCGCCGGCCAGCGGCTGCGAGGCGATCGGCAAGCAATCGGTGTGCATCGGCCAATTTCCTGCGATAGTGGGAATGGTTAGGGTATTGGCGATCGAGCGCCTCGTACATCTCAACGACATGGCGAGCGGTGTTTTCAGCTTCCTCGTTCCGCCCGGCAGCGGCAAGTATGGACACCTGCTGCAGCCGAGAGTTGGCCTCGAAATCGCGGTAGTAGCCGCCTTTGGGTGCGACTTCGGCGAGCTTTTTAAAGACTTCGGCCGCCTTATCGAAGTTTTCGAGCGCTTCGTCGGGCCGGCCAGCGTCACTCGTAATCCAGCCGAGCCAGCGGTAGGAGTGCCCGGTTTTCTCGGCATACCGGGATTCCCGCGGAAATTCGTCCACCAACTCCGAGGATAGCGCTAACGATTTCCGGTGCAGCTCCTCTCGCTGGCCAATGGAATCAGGCTGACTGCGAATCTGCTCAGCAAACTCCGCGATCGAATTTGCGAGGGCGTAGCGGATCTGTGGATCCTTGGGGCGTTCGGCGACTAACGCCTCGAATTCGCCAATCGCTTCCTTGAGGGTATCTGGTTTGCCGCTTGAGGCGGCGAATGCGCCCCACCCGGCTATCGCCGCCGTCAATTGCTCGCGATGAAAGACGTTATCGGGGTACTCGCGCACCAGCGATACGGCCAATTCTCGCGCGCGCCTCAGTAACATTTCCGCTTGTGCCGGTTCTTGCTGGGTAAGGATGCCGCCACATTTCACCAGGCTAAAGACTAAATCCGCACGATGCTGGGGCATTTTCGGCAATTCGGCGACAAGCTGTTCACGCAGCGATAGAGCCTGATGGGAAGCCTCGTCAGCCTCCTTTTCTCGACCGACTAAGGGTAACTTGCTGCCGAGATATTGATAGACACGCGCCAGATCGGCACGGTGTTCGGGGACGTTGGGCTGATCGCGCACCAACTCCTCCAGAATGGCCTTCGACCGTTCGAAGTACTTCACCCCCGCGTCATTTTGTTGGTTGGACGTCAACAGATCGCCCGTACGAAAACAAAGGGCCGCGATATCACTTCGAAAGCGAAGCTCGTCGGGATTCTCCGTGGCCAACTCTTGCATCGTGTCGATGAGGCGAACCAGCGACGTGAAGGCGGCGCCGGGATTAATAGGCATTTCGGTATAACTTTGCGCCCTTCGATGTCCCTTCCAGAATCCAGCAAGTTTGCGATGGTAAGCTTTGTCGCCTGGAAACTCGCTGCGCAGGCGGTCGATCGTGTCGAGTGCCTTGTCGATCGCAGCGATGGCGTCGTCATTGCGGTTCGTAACGTGACAAATCTCCGCGACTCGCATGTAAGTTATCGCGAGGTCGGCCAGCGCAGCAGGATCGTTCGTCCGTTCCAAGGCGAACCCCTGGTAGAACCTTAGGGCAGCCTCCAACAAACCCTTCCGCAACGGTTGCAGACCCGGCACGTCCAAAAGGGTGCTCTCGCTGACCAGCGTGAAGTACTCGTCGACCGCCTTGCGGGCCTTCTGTAGATTAGCCTCGGCTTGCCGCCGCTGCTCGTTTGCGTCGTTGCGCTGTGTTTCGGCCAACTCGCGCTGTTTTTCCGCTTCGATCCGCTCATCTTCGGCGATCTTCCGCTGCTGGGCCTCTTCCACGCGGGCGGCTTCGGTCAAGAGTTCCGAGCGTGTCGCCCGGATGGCTTGCCAAGTGCTCACCAGAATGCCCAGCACGAGCACGCTCGAGATCAGCACGCCAGTCATTAACGCCGCGCGGTTTCGACGCGCGAACTTCGAAAAGCGGTAACCGGCCGACGGAGGGCAGGCCTCGACCGGCTGGTCCGCCAGGTACCGCTCGACGTCGCGGGCCAGTCCGTTGGCCGTTTCATAGCGGCGCGTGCGGTCTTTCTCCAGCGACTTCATGACAATCCAGTCCAGATCGCCGCGCAATGTCTGGCTCAGTCGCTGTGGATCGGCCTTGCGATGAGCCGCGATTGTCGTTCGCGTTGCGCCTAGCGAACTGAGCCGCGTACTTGGCCGTTGCGGCTCTTCCTCGCGAATAATGCGGCGGATTTCGTCGTACGCGGCATCGCGCAGGCGTTTCTTGTCGAAGGGCGTCGTGCCGGTGAGCAACTCGTACAGCAGCACGCCCAGCGAGTAGACGTCGCTGCGCGTGTCGATGTCCAGGCTGGTCATCTCGGCCTGTTCAGGGCTCATGTACAACGGCGTGCCAACCATCTGCGAGAAGTTGGTGAACAGCGTTTTTTCCGTGAGCTGCTGATTGGTTGCCTTGGCCACGCCAAAGTCGATCACCTTGGGCACCGGTCGTCCGTCGTGCAGCGTGACCAGAACGTTGCTGGGCTTCAGATCGCGGTGGATGATGCCTTTCTGATGCGCGTGTTGCACGGCCTGACAAACGTGAACGAACAAGTCCAATCGCTCGTGAACCGGCAAGTTGTTCTGATCGCAATAGTCGGTGATCGCGATGCCGCGGACCAACTCCATGACAAAGTACGGCCGGCCCGAGTCGGTGGCCCCGGCGTCCAGAACACGCGCGATGTTGGGATGATCCATCAACGCCAGGGCCTGGCGTTCGGCCTCGAAGCGGGCGATCACCTGGCGGGTATCCATGCCAGGCTTGATGATCTTCAGCGCTACGCGGCGACGCAGCGGCGCCTGCTGGTCGGCCATATAGACGACGCCCATGCCCCCTTCGCCAATCTGCTCAAGCAGTTTGTAGGGGCCAATATCTGTGCCGGGGCTCTCATTCACCGGCTGGCAATCGACCGTTTTGTCGGTGAAAGCGCCGCCCCCCGCGGCCGCGGGCGACTGCATAAACTCGCCGGCCTGGTCCAAAGCCCTGAGAAGCCCGTCGATCTCGGCCCGTAGCGCGGCGTTGTCGCCGCACACCTGCGCGAGATAGGTGGCGCGTTCGTCCGGTGACTCGAATTCGATCGCGTGGCCGAAAATCGACTTCAGGTCGGGTATCGGGTTGCTCATGCGCGCTTACTCGTACTTAAGTGCTGATGGCCGTGCCCTGCGAAGAATCGTCTACCTTACCATGCGACGTCGACGGTCGAAGGCTGCCATGAATTCCGAAGAAAGTTGGAAATGAGCCGTTCGCTCAACTTTCGCCCGGGCCGAGCCGTCTGGCCAGCCATGCCCGGGCAAAGGCCCAGTCGCGATACGCCGTGCGGGCGGAAATCCCCATCAGCGCGGCAATTTCGTCGAATGACATGCCGGCAAAAAAATGGAGCTTGACGACTTGCGCCGCCTGAGCATCGGCCACGGCAAGCAGATCGAGCGCCTCGTCGACCGCCAAGACGTCTTCCGCGGAGTCAGCAAGGGGAACTTCGAGCTCGTCGACCGCGACGCGCTGAAACTCGCCGCCGCGCTTGAGCCGGTGCTTGCGCCGCGCGTTTTCGACCAGGATGCGTCGCATGGCCTCTGCCGCCGCAGCGAAGAAATGACCGCGGCCGTCCCAGTGCTGTTTCTGGTTCTCTGTCGTCTGCCTACGTGGAACAAGTCGCAGATAGGCTTCGTGCACGAGCCCGGTGGCATCCAGCGTTTGGCCCGGCTTCTCATTCGCCAGCTTCTGCGCCGCGAGTCGACGAAGTTCCTCATACACCAGCGGTAGTAGTTTCTCGGCGGCGCGCGGATCGCCTTGTTCGGCAGCAGACAAGATGCGGGTGATGTCGCTCATCACCTCGCCATGATATCGTCTACAATCATTAAGCTCCAATGACGGCGACTACCGACACGCGTGGCGTCGACCCGGAAATTTGACCGTTTCCTAGGAATCTTGAAAAATGACCGATTTTGAGGCACCGGTTCTGGCGGTCATCAACTCATAGGACGAACGGCCCGACCCGCCAATGCCGCGAACTCATTGCTTCTCGCGGCATGAGACGTGACCCACCTCGTCTTCGCTAATATCCGCTCACCGGGCACACTCGCGAATCTCCGGCAGAACGCCAACGTGGAGGTGAATGTCGTCGATCCGTTCGTCCGCAAGGGTTGCCGCTTCAAGGGCGTTGCCTCCGTTCTCGAATCCGGAGCCCTCTACGATAAGGTGATCGCCTTCTATAAGAACCGAGGTTCCCGGGTGAGCGCTATCCGCGAGGTCGTCATAGTACAGGTTCAAAGCGCGAAGCCGATTGATTCGCCGGCCTACGATTTTGGCCTCACCGAAGGCGAGGTTCGCGGTCGGTGGGAGCGCTGCTTCCAATCGCTTCGCGCCGGCAAGACCACTTCGCCAACAGGCGAGTAACTTTGGAGATAACGAGTGTGCGGCGTGCCTCATTCCGGTGGGCGACGGCTGCGGAAGTCGGTCGGCGTGCCGTTCGACGAGTTTGTACGTCGGTTCGACGAGTGGCGGACGACTCGGCTCGGACACGAGTCGCGAACGGAAAAATAGCGCCCGGATGGGCGCGGAACGCTTGATTGCCGTGCCACTCAGAGGTAGCATCGGCGGACGCCGTCGTAGTCGAGGACGTCTGCAAGTATCGACTTGAGCTGACCGTGCAAGACAGCATATCCAAGTTTATTGATCACGCGCGGCAGAAAGGAATGGACCACGCGACCATTTTCCTGCTGTTGCGTTCGTCGGGTTGGAAAGAAAAGGAAGTCGCCCAAGCCATTGCCGAGCGTGAACTGGGGGCGCCGATTCCGGAGCGAGCCGGCATCGGTTCGGCCCGCGATGCGTTCTTGCATCTGGTCGCCTTCACGGCGCTCTACGCCAGCGCCGTCAGCCTGATCTTTTTGCTGTTTACCTATATCGAGTTCGCGTTTCCCGATGCGGCTATGCCGAAGCCGACCTATGCCGTCGAATGGGCGCTCTCGGGCCTGCGCGCGTCGATGGCGACGCTGATCGTGTCGTATCCGGTGTTTTTGCTGACTTGGTGGTATTTGCTGCGCGAGATTCGCATCGCGCCCGAGATGGCCAAGAGCGGCGTTCGACGGTGGCTGACGTCGATGACGTTGTTCGTCGGTGCCGCGACGATCATGGCCGACGTGATCACGGTGGTCTTTTACCTCGTCGAGGGGGATCTGACCGTCCGTTTTCTTCTCAAGGTTTTCGCCCTGCTTGTCATCACGGGGGCGTTGTTCATTTATCTCGCCATCACGTTGCGAGCCGAAGGCCAGGCCGGAAGATGATTTCGCGAATCCACGTTACCTTCGCTATCGTTGCGTCGATGGTCGTGGCTCTCACCGTGGCGTGGGGTTTTGTCCTTGTGGGTTCGCCCATGGGACGACGGATCGAGCGCATCGACGAGCGGCGCCTGCAGGATTTGCAGACCATCGCACGCGAGATTCAATCCATGGTCGAAAACCCGAACGAGAAGGGAACGCTCCGCGAACCGCTTCCCAAAACGCTCGAAGAGGCCGCCAAGCGGGTCCGCGGTGCCAGGCTGCATCTGCAGGACCCCGAGACGGGCGAGCCCTACGACTATCAAGTCAAGAATGAATCGACCTTCGAGCTGTGCGCGACCTTCGAGCGACAGCGCCAATCGGATTCGGCCGTCTTTTGGAACCATTCCGCCGGCAGGTCCTGTTTCACGATCAACGCCCTCGATCCGCCTCCCTACTGGTAAGAGCCGGCTTGGGTTGCCCGGTCGGATAAAAACTCTCCTACGCGACCGAGGCCTGCTGTTTAAAACGCCGCGGGGGGATGGTAGACTACCGGCGTTCCCATCTCATGTGGATTCATCTCACGAGGACTTCGGTCATGAAGACTCAGCGTGCCTTGAAGGCTCGGCTTGCCGTGAAGACGCTCTTTGCCGTGAAAACGTTGATTGCCGCGCAGGTGACGTTCGTGTTGCTGCTCGATGCGGCCGGCGCCGGCGATAACGTGGATCGATCGAAGAGCGACGCGTACGCTGGGCGCGGGTATGAGTTGCTCTCGACCAAGCCGTATCTTCCGCCCGATTTCGATCAGAAGACGTTCGATGAGCTGTGGAAGACGTGGGAGGAGCCACTGCGCTCGCAAGCCGCCAAGGCTACGCCCGAGGAGCGGCGCGTGATGGCGTTTTCGCGCTACGGGCTGACCAGCGCTCCGGGCGACACCTCGGGCAAGCCGCAGCAGTACATCGTCGACGAGCAGGGCAACTGGACGATGACTTGCCTGGCCTGCCATCAGGGTAAGGTGGCCGGCAAAGCCGTGCCGGGGCTCCCCAATTCGCTGTTGGCGCTGCAAACGCTTACCGAAGAGGTCCGCAGCACGAAGTTTCGCATGGGCAAGAAGCTCACACGCATGGATCTCGGCTCGGCCGTAATTCCGCTGGGAACCAGCAACGGCACCACCAACGCGGTGATGTTCGGCGTGGCGCTGATGGCCAATCGCGACGCCGAGCTGAACGTGGTGCCCGGCTTGCCCGACACCATGACTCATCACGATCACGACGCTCCGGCCTGGTGGCATTTCAAAAAGAAGCAGCGGCTGTACAGTGACGGCTTTGCCGCTAAGGGTCACCGGCCGCTGATGCAGTTCATGCTGATCCCCGAGAATGGCCCGGAAAAATTCCGCGAATGGGAAGATGACTTCCGCGAGATTTATGCCTGGCTCGAATCGCTCCAGCCGCCGGCCTATCCGTTCGCCATCGACCGCTCGCTGGCCGGCGAGGGCGAGAAAGTGTTTAACCAAAACTGCGCCGAGTGCCACGGCACCTACGGGTCGAAGCCAAGTTATCCCAACAAGATCGTGTCGATTGACGAAGTCGGCACCGATCCGGTCCGGCTGGCCGCACTGTCGGCGAGACATCGCGAGGGCTACGGCGCCAGTTGGTTTGGTCATTTTGGCGAGCACGAAGTCGTCGCGGATCCGGGCGGCTACGTGGCTCCGCCGTTGGATGGCGTGTGGGCATCGGCGCCCTACTTCCACAACGGCTCAGTGCCGACCTTGTGGCACGTGCTGCATCCCGACGAGCGGCCCAAGGTCTGGCTGCGCAGCGAAGACGGCTACGACCAGGATAAGGCGGGATTGGAAGTGCAGGCGCTCGATCGCATGCCCGAGGACGTCAAGACGGGCCGCGACAAGCGCCGCTACTTCAACACCGCGATCTCGGGCAAGAGCGCGCAGGGCCATCGTTTTCCCGATGTCCTCAACGAAAGCGAGAAGCGCGCCGTGCTGGAATACTTGAAGACGCTGTAACGGCGAGTCATTTGGCCCGCTTGTGAATCACCAGCACCAGGCCGGTGTCGGGCTTGCTGACGAACTCGGTTGGGCGGGCGCCGTCGTTGAGGTTGTAGCTCATCTTCAGCGTGTCGCCGTCGATCTCGTAAATGCCTCGCAGCGTGCGGCCGTTGACTTCCAGGTCGATCTCCTTGGGCTTCTTGCTCGAATCGATCTTGGCCGTGCCTTCGATCACGTCGCCGTTCTTCGGCTTCAGCGTGTACTTGTTGTCCTTGAATTCGCGCGTCGCGTCCTTGAGCATCTCGATGGGGTTGCCGTTGTACTCGAACGATTCGACGGTCCACTTGCCTTGCAGCTTCGCTTGATCGGCATCGTCGGCGCGGGCTGCGGCAAAGGGAATCAAAAACAGAGCGCAGCTCACCGCAGAGGCAAAACCTTGGACTCGCATAAAAACCCCTTGTCGCGAAAAAGTACCCTTCAGGTGCGGCCGGCCGGTACCCGCCGAATATAGCAGGCCCCAAACCGACTTTCCACAATTCCGTCGCCAGGGATTTCCGCGGCCGGCCGCGGGAGCGAATGCAAGGCGGAAAAGCTTTGACCTGGGCCGGCCGCGGGGTCTACAATCGGCGTATGGTCCAGGGCGCGCTTGCGCGGGCCGTTTTGGCGCTGGCGACCTTGGATTGGTCGCGGCAATGAGGGCATCGCTCCCACGAACACCGATCCATTGGAGGACTTGCCGTGGCAAAGCCCGTGCATAATCCAGGGCGGCGCAAATTCTTGAAATCCAGTGCGCTGGCGGCAGCCGGAACCAGCTTGCTGGGCGCAGGCACCGCCGCGGCCCCGGCCAGCAAGGCGATCGACGTCGGTCCCTCGGGAATTCCGCTGCGGCCCTTCGGCAAGACGGGACACAAGCTGCCGATTCTGGGTATGGGCGGATCGGCCATGGTGCAGATCTTCATCAAGGCCTACGGCGTTCCCTTGCTGAGCATGGACGAGCGCGTCGCCATGGTGAGGCACGCCTACGACAGCGGCATCCGCTATTTCGACACCGCCCGCGTGTATGGCGAAAGCGAACAGATCATGGGCCGGGGGCTCAAGGGCGTTCGCGAGAACTGCTACGTGGCCACCAAGTGTCACATTCCCGATGCCAAGAAGGTTCGCGAGACGGTCGAGAAGTCGCTCAAGGAACTCGACATGGACTACGTCGATTGCGTGCAGGTGCACAGCCCGGCCATCGAGGCGATAGGGTTCGACGGCGCCATGAAAATGCACGCCGAGCTGGTGAAGCTGCGCGACGAAAAGATGCTCCGCTTCATCGGCTTGACGACGCACGTCGCGTTCGAAACGGTCTGCCAGATGATCCAGACCGACGGCTTCGACCAGGTGCTGCTGGCCTACGGCTACGTGCGCAAAGGCATGGATACGATGCTGTCGAACAAGAAGGTCGAGCATCGTGAGCGATGCCTGGCTGCCGCGGCCGACCGGGGGATGGCGATCGTGGCCATGAAGGTCATGGGCGCCAACATGCTCAGCCACAACGCGGCGAACATGGTGGCCGACTACGACGCCGAGCGGCTGGCCAAGCTGCCGCCGGCGGCCATTCGCTGGGTATTGCAGGACGAGCGCGTGTCGATGCTGAACATCGGCGTTTCGATGCCCAGCGACGTCGACAAGAACCTGGCGGTGCTGCGCGGCGACACGAAGTTCACCAATCAAGACCGCGACCTGTTGGCCGATTTTTCGTCGCGGTTGTACGATGCGGAAGCCGTCAAGGCGATGCGCGTCACTTGAGCAAGCCGCGCGAGCGGACTGCCAGCACTGCGGCGGTTGAGTCCGTGCCGTCGTTTGACAATTGCCGCGTGCGACCGATACCATGGACCGCGAGCGAGCACGCTCGAAGTCTTTGAGGTCCCCGCCTGGCTTCGGCGCGACGCCGTTGGCCCGAATTTCACGGAGGTAACCACCCGCCATGACTCAAATTGAAATCGCCCGCGCCGGCGGCATCACGCCGGAAATGGCATATGTCGCCAAGCGAGAAGACCTGGACCCCGAGTTGATTCGCGACGAGGTGGCGCGTGGGCGGATGGTAATTCCGGCCAACAAGGTGCACCTCACGAAGCGTCTGGAGCCGATGTGCATCGGCATCGCGGCGGCGCACCAAGATCAACGCCAACATCGGCAACTCGGCGGTCACCAGCGACGTCGAGGGCGAGTTGGAAAAACTGCACACCGCCGTGCACTTCGGGTCGGACACGGTGATGGACCTGTCGACCGGCCGCGACATCGACGCGATTCGCCAGGCGATTATCGACGCCTCGCCGGTGCCGATCGGCACGGTGCCCTTGTATCAGATGGTGCAGCAATTGGACGACATCTGCGACATGAAGCCGCAACATTTTCTGGACATGGTCGAGCACCAGGCCCGGCAGGGCGTCGACTACATGACGATCCACGCCGGCATCCTGCTCGAACATCTGCACCTGACGACGCAGCGCGTGACCGGCATCGTCAGCCGCGGCGGTTCGCTGATCGCCAAGTGGATGATGCACCACCGGCAGCAGAACCCGCTCTACACGCACTTCGAGGATTTGTGCGACATCATGCACGAGTACGACGTCACGTGGAGCCTGGGCGACAGTCTGCGGCCCGGCTCGATCGCCGACGCCAGCGACGCGGCGCAGTTTGCCGAGCTCGACGTGCTGGGCGAGTTGACGACGCGGGCGTGGGCCAAGAACACGCAGGTGATGGTCGAGGGTCCGGGGCACATTCCGATGGACCAGATCGACATGAACATCAAGCGGCAGATGCAGGTCTGCCACGAGGCGCCGTTCTACGTGCTGGGGCCGTTGGTGACCGACATCGCGCCGGGCTACGACCACATCACCAGCGCCATCGGCGCGGCGTTGGCCGGTTGGAGCGGCGCGGCGATGTTGTGCTACGTGACGCCCAAGGAGCACTTGGGCTTGCCGGAAAATGAGGACGTGAAGCAGGGGGTGATCGCCTACAAGATCGCCGCGCACGCGGCCGACCTGGCCCGCCACCGCCGCGGCGCCCGCGATCGCGACGACGCCTTGTCGAAGGCCCGCTTCGACTTCGACTGGAACGAACAGTTTCGCCTGTCGCTCGATCCGGAAACCGCGCGGCGGATGCACGACGAGACGCTGCCGCAGGACACCTTCAAGAGCGCGCATTTTTGCAGCATGTGCGGGCCAAAGTTCTGCTCGATGAAGATCAGCGAGGAGATTCGGGCGATGGAGAAGGAACTGCCGCTGGTGGCGATTGAAGGGAAGGGGTAGGCAGCGGCGGCGGAGGGAGCGGAACCCTCACCCGGCGCGAGAGGGTTAGCGGGTCACGGCTTGGGCGAAGTAGGCGAACGCGGCGGCTACGAAGAGGATCAACCCGGCCAGCACAAGCCACACGCGATAGCCGGCCTCGGAGACAGTCGAGGGGACGGGTGCCGGCAGCTCGCTTCCGTCGCGAAAGCGATGCCCGCACCACTCGCACCGCGCCAGGAACTCCGGCGCGAACGGCTCGTCGCACGTCGGGCAAATCACCAACAGGCTTTGCGGCGCGCCGTCGGGTTCGTCCCCGTCTTCTTCCGCTTCTTCGGGCATGAACGCCAGCGGAAAGCTGTTGCTGGCCGTTTCGCAAACCGGACAACTGGTGTGCCGCGGACGACCGCAATGCGGACAGCAGGGCCACCGCGATGCCTCTTCGGCATCCAGGGCTTCCTCGTCCTCGTCCGTCAAAGCCGGTTCTTGTGAGGCCCGATCGAAGGCCAGCGCAATTTCGCGGGCGTCTTCCGCATCGTTTTCGTCGACCACGACGCGCGCGGCCGTCGGGCTGCCATGGGGCAGTTCGCCGCCGGCGATCTGTAACGCCTCGTTCGTGACGTACGCGAAAATGCCCTGTTCGCTCAAGGCGTTCTTGAGAATGTGGGCCTGTTCCACGCTGGCGGCGACATAGATGACGACGTGCGAGTTGGCCATAAGGTCGTGCGGGGTTGTTGCCAAGCTGGAGGACGGGGGACGCGATTTGCGGATCGATTTTGATTAGAATCGACAAAATCCCTGGAAATCGTCCGGCATTGCCAATACGCTGGACGTGGCCGTTTGATTGTACTCGGGCGGCCGAGGGGGCCTACCGCACTTTTTTAACCCGCCGAGCCAGTGCCATGCTGAATTCCATCGCGTTGTTGCCACGTTTCTCTCGCCGCGCGGCCCTGGCCGCCGGCATGTTGCTGCTGCTGACGGCCCAGGCGGTGCTCGCCGACGGGCCGCGCGTGCTGCCGGCGGGCCAGGTTCCCAATGACAAGCGATTAGGCCCGTTGAAAGACCTCAACGCCTATTTTCCGTTCACGCCCAGCAAATCGAAGCAAGAGTGGGACCAGCGGGCCGAGCAGGTTCGCCGGCAAATCCTGGTCGCCAACGGGCTGTGGCCGATGCCGGTGAAGACGCCAACGAACGCCGTGATCCACGGCAAGGTCGATCGCGACGGCTACACGGTCGAGCGGGTTTATCTGGAAAGTTACCCGGGGCACTTCGTCACCGGCAGCTTGTTTCGGCCCAAGGGCAAAAGCGGAAAGCTGCCGGGCGTTCTCTGCCCGCACGGACATTGGGCCAATGGCCGATTTTATGACGCCGGGGTCGACGCGGTGCGCAAGCAGATCGTCGAAGGGGCCGAGCGATTCGAAGTCGGCGGCCGCTATCCGCTGCAAGCTCGCTGCGTGCAACTGGCCCGCATGGGCTGCGTCGTGTTTCACTACGACATGCTGGGCTACGCCGACAGCCAGCAGATTCCCAGTTCGTTGTCACACGGTTTCAGCAAACAGCGGCCCGAGTTCGACACGCCCGAGAACTGGGGCTTTTTCGGCACGCAGGCCGAGCTGCGGCAGCAGAGCATCATGGGTTTGCAGACGTACAATTCGATCCGCGCGTTGGATTGGGTGAGCGAATTGCCTGACGTCGACCCGGCGCGGATCGGCGTGACAGGCGCCAGCGGCGGCGGCACGCAGACGTTCATCCTGTGCGCGATCGATCCGCGGCCGGCCGTCGCGTTTCCGGCCGTGATGGTGTCGACCGCGATGCAGGGCGGCTGCACCTGCGAAAATTGCTCGAACCTGCGCGTCGGCACCGGCAACATCGAGTTCGCCGCGCTGATGGCTCCGCGACCCTTGGGCATGAGCGGGGCCAAGGATTGGACGCAGGAGCTGGACAAGAAGGGCTTGCCCGAACTGAAGCAGCACTATGCGATGCTCGGCGCGGCCGACGCGGTGATGGGCAAGGTGATGTTGCAGTTCGGACACAACTACAACTACGTCAGCCGCGAGGTGATGTATCACTGGTTCAACAAGCATCTGAAGCTGGGCATCACGGAACCTATTATCGAAGAGGATTTCAAGCCGCTTTCGGTCGAGGAAATGACCGTCTGGGATCGGAGCCATCCGAAACCGCCAGGGGGCGGTGATTACGAGCGGTCGCTGTTGAAGACGATGACCGAGGACTCCCAGCGGCAGATTTCGGCGCTCGTGCCGAGTGATTCGGTGTCGCTGTCGAAGTTCCGCGAAATTGTGGGTGGAGGCGTGGACGTGCTGATTGGCCGCCGCTTGCCGGCCAGCGACGCGGTGTCTTTCGAGCGACTAGGCGAAGACGCCAAGGACGGCTACATGCAAGTGCGGGGACTGGTGCGGAACAAGAACGAGCAGGAAGAGCTGCCCGTGGTGATCCTGAACCCTAAGAACTGGCAAAAGCGGTTCGTGATCTGGGTGCATGAGGCCGGCAGGGCCGGGCTGTTTGGGCCCGACGGCGAGCCGACGCCAGCGGTGCGCAAGGCGCTTGCGTCCGGCGCGGCCGTCGTGGGAGCCGATCTTTTGTACCAAGGCGAATTCCTGGTCGACGGCAAACCGCTCGAGACCACGCGCCACGTCAACACCAAGCGCGAATTTGCGGGATTCACCCTGGGCTACAACCATTCGCTGTTCGCCGAGCGCGTGCACGACGTCTTGTCGCTGGTCGCGTTTTGCGGCAGCTATGCCAACCAGAAACCTCGGGTTGAGCTGATCGGATTTGGCAATGCAGGCGCGTGGGTCGCGGCGGCGAGGGCCCAGGCGCCCGAGGCGATCGCGCGGGCGGCCATCGACACCGGCGGCTTCCGCTTTGCCAAACTCGCTTCGCTGGGCGACTTGAATTTTCTGGCCGGCGGAGCCAAGTATGGCGATCTGCCCGGCATGTTGGCGCTTGGGCGCCGGGAGAGTTGTGGCTGGCCGGCGAAGGATCGACGCCGCCGAGCCTGGTTCGCGCGACCTACGCGGCGGCCGGCGCCGGCGAAAAGCTGCAGGCCAGTGAAGCAACCGGCGAAGAGAAAGCAACGGCCGCCGTGAATTGGCTGGCGCGGCCGTAAAGAAGGCTCATTTAGAATCCGCCCGCGCTACTTCGTCTGCGAGCTGATGCGACGACGATTGCGCCAATCGGGTCGACTGGCGTTCGGGGCGGCGGTGTGAATCCACTGCGCGACGAGCAGATCCAACTGCGTATCGATCCAGCGGTCGAAGTCGGCGAACGACTTTGACTCGGCCGCCACCATCGCGGCATCCACGCTTCGAGACACAAGCGGTTCGGAAGAATCGTGTATCATGGTAGTCGCCCTCGCGAATGCGAGACCCGAGTTGCCCCTGCCCCAATCTCCTCGACACCAGTACCCACTACACTGTACTCGCAACCAGCGTGCCAATTATTGCAAATTGGCTGTTTTTCGCGAATCCGTCGGGCGGCCACCCGCGTAACGTGCAAACTCATCGCCCTTTACTACGAGAGACACCTGGGCCTGGTTCTGGTTCGCCCGAATCGACCATCGGCGCGAAAACGCCCGATGTGACGACAGGGGTGACTTAAAATCGCATCATCGGGCGCAAGTGGTTACCGGCTCGGCTGAAGGGCATGCCGCATCGGGCGTAAGGCCGTTTCTCGCGCCATTGCAGCAAGCCCGCGTGAGGCGGGCCGATTGCCTTACGGCTTGGCTTCCGGCTCGGGCGCCGGAGGCAAGATCTCGTCGAACGTCACGTTGCCGTCGCCGTTTTTGTCGAGCTTGCGAATCACGTCGGCGGCCGCCGCGATCTCGGCCGCGTCGAGCTTGCCGTCGCGGTTGGCGTCGAGAGCGAAAAACAAACCGGGCGGCGGAGCGAGACGCTCACCTGGCGTTTGCGGATTCCCCGGCTGGCCTCCGCCGAACGCGCCGACGAGCTCGTTCAGCGTAAGCGCCTTGTCGCCATCCTTGTCTCCGCGGCTAATGAGCTTTTCGACCATCGGCCGGCGCGGCTCGGGCACTTCATCGAGCGTCACCTTGCCGTCGCCATTGGCATCCATGCGGCGGAAAAACTCCTCCGCGCGGGCGCGACCCTCGGGCCGCTTGGCTGCATCGGGCTTGCCCTTCGGCGGATCGCCGCCGCCGGGAAACGCTCGCAGAAACTCTTTCTTCGTCAGTGCGCCGTCGCCGTCTTTGTCGCCGCGCGCGACGAGTTGCTTGAACATGTCGCGTCGCGGTTCGGGCACTTCGTCGAGCGTGACCTTGCCGTCGCCATTTGCGTCGAGCCGCTTGAACATCTTTTCCGGAGCCGGTTTTCCCTCGGGACCTCCGCCCGGCGGATTGGCCGCCTCGGGCTGCTGCGGGCGCCGCGCCAGGCCGGCGGCAAATTCTTCGCTCGACAGCTTGCCGTCGCCGTTCTTGTCGGCCACGCGCACCAGCCGCTCGAACAGCCGCTTCTTGTCGTCGGGAATCTCGTCGCCGCTCAACTGGCCGTCCTTGTTTGCGTCAAGCTGGGCGAACATCGCGGCCGGGTCCGAAGCGGACGCCTCGGGCTTGTCGTCGCCCCGCGCTTGGCCGGCCAGCAACATCGCTGTCATGGCGGCCAGCAGGCAAATCGATTCGGACAGGTTCTTGGGCACGGCGATTCTCCTTCGATGAACGAGTTGCGCGGCGGGCCCTTGGTTCGAGTCCTGCCAGTACATGTAACCGCCAGGGCCGGCTGGGGTTTCGCGCGAAACGGCAGTCCGTCAGCATTCGGGCGTCATTTGGGTGGCACTGCTGGCTTGTCCAGCAGTGTTTTTCCGATGATTGGCGCGGCACTGCTGGGCAAGCCAGCAACGGCACACGCACTTGACCAGGATCGATTCTGGCAGCTTGACGGGCTCGCTAGCGTGCCGCCGCAGGCCTTGGTGATAGCGGTGGCGGCGGCTCGGGGATCGACCTTGTTCGGCCTTGGGCGGCTCTCTATAATCCGCCGCCTCAACAGGCGCCCCGTTCGGTCGAATCGGAGGGACCGCCCCAATTGGGCCCGCCGCGACGTCGCGAAAACGCAACCGTGTGGCGTTCCCCTGACAGGCGTCGCCGCACGAAATAAACATCGCCGGCCGGCAGAATGGGCATCCTGGGCATCGTTCGTTACAAGTAGCATAAGCACAAGCTCCACAGCGATAAGGGAATGGAGGGCTTGAAGTTTCGTTCAATGTCGGACGCCGGTCTGGTCGATAACAAGAGTGCTAACTCACGCGCTCGCGAGGTCGATCCCCTGACATGGAATGCGGCGCCGGCAAGTAATCGTATAGGAGTGGACGACAGATCGGTGCAGCAGAGTGCTGATTCCAAGAGGTTCGTTGGACCGCCAACAACCATTCCAAGGCCGTTTCCGGCTTAGGTCCAGCGAACAAGCGAATCAGAACTGCCCGAGAAGTCCGTTCCAGTCAACCGGCAGAATTCCAAGTATCTTTTAAAGATTGGCAACCTCGTGCTGCTCGATCGCGCGCTGCCACGCTTGGCGGCGCCCGCGAGCCAGTTTCATGGCGTTGCCAAGGGGAGAGGAAGCAATGCAGATTTACGGCTCATCGCAGATTCACGGTGCGCAACCGATCAGCAGTCCGCACACCGCGCGTTCGGTGGCGCCCCCTTCGACAAGCGGCACGCCGACGACGGGCGACCGCTTGGACATCTCGGAGGCGGGACAGATTGCCGGCCGGATGGCCGAAATTCCCGACATCCGCGCCGACCGTGTGCAAGAGCTGCGCACCGCGATTCTCAATGGCAGCTACGAGAGCGAGCAAAAAATGAGCACGGCGCTCGATCGGCTGTTGGACGAGATCGCGTAAGGGTGTTGACGGCGGACTTGGGCAAAGGGTCGCGCTGCGAGCGGCATTCGGCATCTGCCGGCCTGCAAAGCGTCGCGGCTTGGGCGCCCGCGTGGTACCTTGCATTCGCGGCCGAATGATCTAAAATCAATAATGATTATTGATCGGTGTTTCGGCCCGAATTTACAGGTCCAGTCCGCCGCGCACCAGGTGTCGCGGCGGGCCCAGCGTGGCGGCTACTTCTTGCCCATGTCCGAAGATTTTTCGCTGGGAACGGTCGAAGTCGCGCTGGCGCCGCAGGAGCGGTTCGAGGAGTTCCTGCAGAGCCGCGGCAAGCGCGTCACGCAGCAGCGGCGGATCATCGTCGACGAAGTCTTCAAGCGTCACGATCACTTCGACGCTGAGGATCTGATCGTGCACTTGAGCCGGCCTCGCGCAAGGACGCCGCGTGAGCCGGCCGACCGTCTATCGCACGCTGAGCGAGCTGGTCGACGCCGGCTTGCTGCGCAGCATGACACTCGGCGGGCGAACCGTCTACGAGCACGACTACGGCTATCCGCAGCACGATCACTTGCACTGTCAGAAGTGCAACAAGCTGATCGAATTCCACAGCGACGAAGTGGCCCAGATTGGCGAGGCCCTGGCCCGGCAGTATCAGTTTCGCGTCACCGGCCACCGGTTGATCTTCAGCGGCATCTGCGCCGACTGCCGCGTCACAAAAGCGCCCCACGCGGAAGCTGGATTTGGTCTGAGCGGGGCTGCCGGATCAGCTCAGCCTTCCAACTCTAGTGCCACTGGCATCTTGACAGTGCAGGGTCAACTTTGGGCGTTCACTGGCGAGACGCCAGTGGCACCCTGAAGGATAGGCGGTGTCACGCTTCGCTACACGCGAAGATCGGCCTTTTGCTTGAGCGCTTCGGGGTAACGGGCGCGAATCGGGGCCACGACCTCGACTGATGAATTCGTCGACTTGCTGCGGCGCGCGGCCGATGAAGTGGACAGGGTCGAGCGTGGCGGTCAGATCGATGCCGGCGAAGGCCGGGTCGGCCGCCAGCCGGGCCATCAGATCGTTCGCGCCGCCTTGTTCCTTGACCACGGCCGCGGCGGCCTGGCTGTGGCGGCGAATCCGCTCGTGCAAGTCCTGGCGATCGCCGCCGGCGGCCACGGCGGCCATCAGGATGGTTTCGGTGGCCATGAACGGCAGTTCTTCGTCGAGATGCTTGGCGATCACCTTCGGATAAACGACCAGCCCGGAGGCGACGTTTTGGTAGCAGCATCAAGATCGCGTCGACCGCCAGGAAACGCCTGCGGCATGACCAGCCGGCGATTGGCGCTGTCGTCGAGCGTGCGTTCCAGCCACTGCGTGGCCAGCGTGGCGGCGGTGCTCGATTGCAGGCTGATCACGAACCGGGCCAGCCCGCAAATCCGCTCGGCGCGCATCGGGTTGCGTTTGTAGGCCATGGCCGACGAGCCGATCTGCTCGGCCTCGAACGGCTCTTCGAGTTCCTTGCGGCTTTGCAGCAGCCGCAGGTCGGTGGCCGCCTTGTGGGCGCTGTGCGGCGATGCCGGACAGCGCGTCGAGCACCTGGGCGTCGACTTTGCGCGAATAGGTTTGGCCGGTGACGGGGTAGCTCGACGTCGAAGCCCATCTTCGCGGCCACCAGTTGCTCCAAGCCGGCGCACCTTGGCGTGGTCGCCGTCGAACAGTTCCAGAAAGCTGGCCTGCGTGCCGGTCGTGCCCTTGACGCCGCGGGCCTTCAGTTGGCCCAGGCGATGCTCGAGCTCGGCCAGGTCCTGCACGAGGTCGTAGGCCCACAGGCAGGCCCGCTTGCCGACGGTGGTCGGCTGGGCCGGCTGCAAGTGGGTGAAGCCCAGGCAGGCCAGGGCGCGATGCGTTGCGGCGAAGGTGGCCAGCGGGTCGATCACGCCGGCCAGCCGCGAGCCGACGAGCATCGAAGCGCCTCGCGCATCAGCATCAGGTCGGTGTTGTCGGTGACGTAGCAGCTGGTGGCGCCCAGGTGGATGATCGCCCGGGCCTGCGGGGCAGACGTCGCCGTAGGCGTGCACGTGGGCCATCACGTCGTGCCGCAGCTTGCGCTCGTACTCGGCGGCCTGTCGAAGTCGATGTCGTCGACGTGGGCGCGCAGCTCGTCGATTTGCTCGGGCGTGATCGGCAGGCCCAGCTCCGCTTCGGCCTCGGCCAGAGCGACCCACAGCCGGCGCCAGGTGCTGAATTTTCGCTGCGGTCCCCACAGAGTCGACATCTCCGGCGAAGCGTAGCGGCCGATCAGCGGATTGTCGTAATAGGTGGCGTCGGTCATTTCGAAAACTGCCCACGGCTAAACTATCGGGTGCCACTGTCATCTTGCCAGTGCTGAGTCAATTTTGGTTTTCACTGGCGAGACGCCAGTGGCACCTCGCAAAAAAAAAATCGGACTACGGCGTACCTTACCATTGGGCTGCCGGGCGTCAACGCCATCAGGCGGCGCCGGCGCCGCGCCGGCTACATGTTCGTCAAATCGTCGCTGCCGCCCGAACCGAGCAGCGCGTCGAGGGCGGCGGCCAGCTGCGGGGCGTGCGATTCATCCTGGGCATAAATCCGGCAAATGCGATGGCTCAGCGGCAACTGCCGAAATAATTGATCGTCGGTCAAGGGTCGAGGTTCGTTGCGAGCCGGATCGAACAGAAAATTCTGGCCCATGCTGGGCCCGCGCGTGTCGGGCCGATGGATGTGGCGGGCCAGATCGACGCGCAGCGGCAAGTCGGCCAGTGCCGGGGGCAGGTTGGCACGCAGCTCGCGCTCGACGAAGTCGGCGCGGCTGAAGATGCTGCTGCGCTCGACTTCGGCGGCGTCGAACACCAGGTTCCGCTGGCAGGCCATTTTCCAGGGTATCTCGCGGTTCAAGAACGACTGCCAGCGCCCGCCCAGCTCGCGCTGGCGCGGCTCGGAGCTATCGCGCCAACGAGCCACGTCGACCAGCAGCGACCACTCGGTGAACCGCCGGTATTCGTCCAAATGCTCCAGCGGATTGCCGGGAAACAAGTACGGCTTGCTGTCGGCGAACAGATCGCCGAGCGTCAGGTCGATCGCCCGCACCGTGCGGTGAAAGTAGATCGTGCGAAACAAGTCGGCCCGCACGCTCATGAACTGCACCAGGGCGGCCATGCCGCGGGCGTGGATCGTCAGGCCCTGCGGGGTGAAAAAGCTGTAATGCAGCAGCCGCTCCAGGTCGAAGGCCCGCGCGTTGTAGCCCGACATGTAGGCGTCGCGGAGCACGAAGTCCATGTTGTCGATCGTATAGATGCCGCTGAACAAGCTGCGCAACAGTTGCAGCCAGCGGGGGGCCGAGTCCGGCGGCTCGTTCGTCTTGGGACGCGTGATCAAAAAGGCGATTTGAGCCGGATCGAGCTGCTCGCCGGGTTCGAGGGCACTGTTTGGGTTGCGGCGAATGCGGCGCAGCAGGTCGCCCAGTTCGCCGGTGATGATCGCGCTGCCGAGCGTTTCGTGGCTCAGGCCGTAGTCGGAAAGAAACTGGTCGTCGAAAAAGTGTCCGAACGGGCCATGCCCGACGTCGTGCAGCAAGCCGGCCATCCGCACCAGCGATTCGACGTAGCCGCGGCTGGGCACGTCGGGGCAGACTTCGCGCAAGCTGTCGTAGAGCGCCGCCACGGCCCGGCTGCCCAGGTGCATCACGCCCACGACGTGCTGAAAGCGGGTGTGCTCGGCGGTGGGGTAAACCCACCAGGCGGTTTGCAGCTGGTGGATCTGGCGCAGCCGCTGGACCCAGGGGTGGTCGATGATCTGGCGTTCGGCGACCGCGTCGCCTGTGCGGCCCCCTCCGGAGACGAAGGGGATGTAGCCATGAATGGCGTCATGGCTGAGGTTTTCGCTAGGGAAGTCTCGCATCGACGCCTTCCAGACCGCCTTGCTTGTCCGAGATAGCATACGGTCGCGTGGTCCACACGACGCCGCGGCTCCGAGTTCGATTCTATCGCCTGGTGAAAGCGCAAGCACGCGTCATAAGTGGGCCAAGCGCGCGACGCGACGGCACGGGCGACAAATCTGCTAGATCTTCACCAGCTTAACTTGGAAATCGAGCAGAATTTGTCGAGGCAGCCGCCACGAGGAGCGCTGTCTGGCCGCAGGCTTTGCGGCCGGAAGTGCCTGCTCGGTAAGCAGTATCGTGCGTTCGTGGCGCATTGATTGTTGACGCGAATCGGAGCCGATCTAGTAACATTAGCCGGCTAGGCATAAACTTACCTGGGCTCTGCCACTTACCGACTCCCGTCATGTAGCCAAGGAGATCTCACCGTGTCGCGACTGTCGAATTGGGTCAGCTCTGCCATCGCGGTCCTTGTTCTGTCGACGGGTGTGGAAAGTTTTGCGGCGGTTCCGCCGGCCGAGAACCTGCTTCCAAATTCGACCAAGGGTTTTCTGGCGGTCGGTTCGGTCGATCAGCTGAAGGAAAGCTGGAACAAGACCCAGTTGGGGCAATTGATGGCTGACCCCACGATGCAGCCTTTCATCGAGAGCTTTCAAGAGCAGATGGCGGCGAAATGGTCACAAACGCATCAAAAACTGGGAATATCTTGGCAGGACCTGGACGGCGTGCCTGCTGGCGAGGTCGCCATGGCGTTGATTCAGCCCAGCGAGAAAGAGGTCTTCATGGCGGTGGTGGCCGACGTCACCGGCCACATCGAACAGACCACGGCGCTATTGGAGAAGATCAACAAGAACATGACCGCCCAAAAGGGCGTGCGCAGCCAGAAGAGCCTGTTGAACGCCAAGGTGACGATTTGGGACGTTCCCAAGCACGAGGACAACCCGGCTCACCAGGTGGTCTATTTTGTCAGCAACGATCAGACCTTGGTCGGCGCCTCGGACAGTCTGAAAGTAATCGAGGGGATCTTGGCCCGAGCCGCCGAGCCGCGCTCCGACAGCCTCGCCAACTTGCCGTCGTTCGACGCGATCACCAAGCGATGCCGCCTGGCCGCCGGGCAATTGTCTCCGCACGCCCGCTGGTTCGTCGATCCGTTTGGCTATGCCGACGCGGTGCGCCAGTTGAATTCGGACACGCCGCGCAAAAAGGGGACCGACATGCTGAGAATCCTGCGCGAGCAGGGCTTCACGGCGGTCCAAGGCATCGGCGGTTTCGTGAACTTCTCGGTTGACTCCTACGAGATGTTGCACCGCACATTCATCTTTGCTCCCGGCAACAAGAGCGGCGAGCGGTTCGAGTTGGCTGCCCGGATGCTGGATCTGCCCAACGGCGGGCACTTCTCGCCGCCCGAGTGGGTGCCGCGCGACATCGCCATGTACGCGGCGATGAACTTGAACAGCAAGAACGCCTTCGAAACCTCGAAGACTCTGGTCAACGAAATAGTCGGCGACGAGGTGTTCGAGGACGTGTTGGAATCGATCAAGACCGACGAGAACGGTCCGAAAATCGACGTCCGCAAAGACCTGATCGCGTACCTGGGCAACCGGGTCACGATTATTTCGGACCTTCAGTTGCCGATCACGCCCAAGAGCGAGCGGATGCTGGTGGCCGTGGAGACCACCAACCCCGAGCAGTTGGCCATCACGATCCAGAAGCAGATGGAGACCGACGAGGACGCCAAACGCCGCATCATCAACGGCCACGTGGTGTGGGAGGTCGTCGACGAGCAGAGCGAATTGCCGATGGTCACGATCGAGAACAGTCCCGCCTTCGGCGCGGGCCTGGCCGCCGACGAGGAAGAGCCGGCAGAAAAGCCGCTGTTGCCCAATTCGGCCGTCACCGTGGCCTATGGCCAATTGTTCGTGGCTACGCACATCGACATCCTGGCCAAAGTTCTGGCCGACGAGGCGGCCCGCGGAAAATTGTCCAACAGCGCCGATTTTCGTCGCGTCGAGGCCGAGATCGAAAAGCTGCACCTGCCCGAGGAGAGCGTGCGGGTGTTCACCCGCACCGACGACGCCTACCGCGGCACGTACGAGCTGCTTCGCGCCGGCCGGATGCCGGAGGCCGAATCGATGGTCGGCAAGCTGCTGAACTCGATCATGGGCGAGGGCAAGGAAGGCGTCTTGCGGACGCAGCGCATCGACGGCAGCAAGCTGCCGGAGTATGACATGGTCCGCCGCTACTTTGGTCCGGCCGGCATGACCGTGACCACCGAGGCCGACGGCTGGATGCTTAGCGGCTTCACGCTGGTGAAGGAACCGGAGCCGACAGCCAAGACCCAACGGCGGCAAAGACTTCGCTAAGCCTGCCCGCGTCGGGCCGCGCACTCCCCTCTCCCGCCGGGAGAGGGGCCGGGGGTGAGGGCGCCCAGCCCTGCGTTCCAGCACTCGAAATCAAGCGCCGCCGACAGCCTCACTGCTCCACCTTCGCCCAGAACGGATGCTGCCGATCGGCTCGCGTGCGGACGTCTTCCAGCAACACGCCCAAGTCGGGCTGAATCATCTTGTTTCCCTTGTTCAGATTCCGGCTGCCGAACGTAATGGGCACCGGGCGACTGAAATCGACCAGCTCCGGCGAGAGCCACACCGTGAGCTTGATGCTGCCTGACGCGACGTGCAGCCCGTTGTTGGCCTGCACCTTGCCGGTGATCACCAGCGGGCGCACGCCGGGCCCCGGGGGCCAATTGACCGGTTCCACCGTGGCCTTCGCCGGAAAATCGCGGACCTCGACCCACCAGAAGTAATTGTCCCAGGTGCGCATCGTCGAGACGGTGAACTCCTTGGGGAAGAAATTGCGCTGCTTGCGACTCATCCAGTCGAAGATGTGCTGGATGTCGTCGTAGAAGTCTTCGTGGCCGCGGCCGATGTACTCGGTGACCGTGACGTCGTAGCGGGCGTTCATGTAGCGATCGAGGTCGCGGGCGTTGTTCTTGGTCTTTTCGCCGTCCAACTCGCCGGCCAAAACATAGAACGGAACGAGCTTGGCATTTTCCCAGTAATGGGCGCAATACTTGTCGGCCTCGGCCACGATCGGAATCACGCCGGCCCACAGATCGGGATGCGCCAGTCCCAGGTCCCAGGCGGCGTTGCCGCCGATCGAATGGCCGGAGAGAAAGACGCGATCTGTGTCGATGGCAAACCGCCGGCAGGCGTCGCGCAGGCTGACCAGCACCGCGGCGTGCTCGCGCGCCGAATACTCGTATTCCTTTTGTCCCGGCTTGAGCCAGTCGACGGAGACGACGATGTAGCCCAACCGCGAAGCCTGGCCGAACCGCGTGCCGTCGGCGCGCAGATCGCCGGCCCACCAGTCGACCTGGTCCTTGGCGGTCGCGCCGGAGCCGTTGAGCGTGACGATGGTCGGATAGTGGACGTGCGGGTCGTACCCGGGCGGGAGCTGCACGTAGCTGGTCACGTCGGCTTCCTTGTCGATACCGATGGGCACTTCCAGTTCGTAATATCCGGGAGTGGCGACCGACGGCTTGGGCGTGGCCAGCGGGGGCTTCATGTTCGCGATCAAACCCGCGATCAAGGCCGGCGAGGCGCCTTCCTGGCCGCGAATCTGGTCAAGCAACTTGCCGCGCTCCAACTTGACGAACTCGTTCATGTAGCGCGCGACGGAATCGCGGATTTTCACCAGGGACAGCGCCACGCTGAGGTTCGTTTCGGCGTGATTGGCGCCCAGCAGCCAGCCGCTGATCGCCAGCGACAGTTTTTGCTGAGCGCCCTGGGCCGGGTCGGCGCTGAGGCGCAGGTAATCGGCCATCCGATCGAGCGTGGCAATGCTCAGCTCCTGCTCGATCTCGGCGAGAATGGCCTCGCACTGCCGCCGCAAGCTGCTGTCTGGCAGCGACGCGGCGTCGTCGGCCAGGTCGGCGTGAATCTTCTCGATGGTCTTTTGCGTTTCCTGATACTCGTCGAGCAATTCCTTGACTTGCTGCAGCGTTTCGCCGGCCACGCCGTCGACGGGGAACTTTTGCAACAGGTCGAGAGCCAGGGCGTGCTGGCCGGCTTTGCGGCGGACCTCGATCTCCTTGACAATGCTCCGCGCGTGCAATTGCCGCAACGATTGCACCAGGTCGGCCAATTGGGCCTCGTCGGGAAAGTCGGCGATCACAGCCTCCAACTCGATTTGCGCGTCCTGATAGCGCTCGGCCTGCAAATACAGGCGCACCACGTTTTTCCGTTGATCCACGTTCTTCGGATCGACGTAGTGCGCAAGAATCTCGCTGAGCTTTTTCCTGGGAATCGAACTGGTGGCGATCCGCATGTCCCAAATTAGCGCCTTGCCGCCGTTGGGCGCATGGCCTCGACTTTGGTCCACGTGGGCGTGATTTGCGTGATGCCTTGGACGATGGCAATCGGGCCCTTGCCGGTGAGCATCGTCAGCGTGCGGTGACCGCGCTTGTCGAAGTCGGCAATGTTCACGATCGGCCCCACGCGCAGGATTTTGGAGCCGGCGTCGCGGGCCACGTTCTGTTTGATAATGATATTTTGCTGGGGCTCGCCGGCATCCGCTTCCAGGAGTTGCCCGATGCGGATGGCGGGAAAGAACACGCGCCGCAACCCGTCGTCAATAAAGCGGATCGTGTCGACCGAGTTGGCATTCGGCGAGAGCGGGTTGACGGCCAGGCCGGCCGTCTTGCCGATGCGGCCTTGCAGGCGCCGGCCATCCTTGAGCACGATCGTCGACGAGAAGACGGAGTGCGCACCCAAGCAGCCCACCGCGAAGCAGCAAGCCAACCACGGCAACCACCGCAGCCATGTCCGGTCCGGTCGGCTCATGACGTGTACCTCGCGTGTTCTGGCGGCAAGCTCGAATGTGCCGGCGCGCCCCAGCCCGATGGCGCACCGTGCCCTCGCCAAGTGCGGCAGTCGTCAGGCTTTGCCCCTTCTCTACGCTGTATTGTGTCCGGCCCGATTGCGAAGTCAATCGCGCGGCATGCGTATGCGGGATTGACACCCCAGGGCGCAACTCGCATAACTGGGAAAACTTGCACCCAAGGTTGGCCAGCGGGGACGAACGTGATATCTCGACGCGTTTTGATGATATTGATCACCGCGGCCTGCGTTTTGCCGGTCGCCATCGTCATCGTGCTGGGCGTGGCGCGTCTACTGGGTGCGATGCAAGACGACTCGGCAGCGGTCGTTTTGGACCGCGTCGCCCTGGCCATCGGCATCCTGTGGGCGATCGACCTGGTGTGCCTGCTCGTGGCGCAAGCAATCAACGCAGTAGGTCCTCCGGGCCCGCCGGACGCGTAGGATGGGGTGGCCCAGACAACTTGTTGTCTGGGTCCGGCAGGGGCAAGAGGCTCTCGTGGGTTTTGCAGCCCGCTCAAATCTCGTTAGTTGCTTCGCAATGCCGAGAGTGAATTGTTGGTGCCGTACTGTGTAATGTGATCAATGCCGGTTTCATCAATCTGATGTGTTTGCCATGACTAAAAAGAGCAAGAAATATTGGCAATCCGCTGCGGAATTCATGGCCGAACTTCAGGCGGATCCGGAGTGGGTGCAACGACGCCAGGAACAGCAATCCCGGCACGCGGCGCGGGTGGCGCACCTCAAAGCCGAGCTCGAGCCGGAGCAGGCACCCCTTCTTGCCGATTTGGCGGACGCAGGACTCAAGATCAACTCCGTTTGGGATTTGGTGAATTCAAGCGAGTGCTACTCAAATGCCATTCCTGTCCTGTGCAAGCACCTGCGGCTGGTGCATCACCCTGTGCTTCGGGAAGGGATCGCGCGGGCGCTGACAGTGCCAGAGGCTCGCGGCGTCGCTGGTTGCGAAATTCTCGAGGAGTTGAAGCGGGAGAATGACATGTCGGCGAGTTCGGTGCGCTGGGCGCTCGCCAACGCGCTGACCGTGATGGCTGATGAAACCATGACAGTTGAAATCAAATTGCTTCTGGGCGACTTTCGGTACGCAGACGTACATGAACGACTTGAGGCAGCGCTGGAGCGGCTTGACCCTCACTGACGGTGGGAAGGCGTTCTGTCAGCCGGTGGATGTCGTCCTGATCGACAAGGAGTCGGCTGTTCCTTTTATTGGCGCGAGACCTTCATTCCCAACAGATATCAGTGTCGGGGAAGCTCAGGATGAACTCCTTGCCGAACGCTTGAGAGGCCGTGGAGAAGCCGCGCGGCACTTCGCGAGCGAGCGCGCGTTCCAGGGCGGCCACGGTCGTTAGCGCGGTGAGGTGGTATCCGCTGCTGGTTTCGAGCGTGGCCGAAACGCTCTTGCCGTGATCGTCGCTGGCGCGGCCCCACAGCGACGAGCGGCCCGTCTCGCGCTCGTGATCGGGCGGGCCCTTCACTTGCCGCCCGATCCGCCACTTGGCCCACGCCTGCAGCGGCTTGAAGGACAACAGCGGCAGCAGGAACCGCACGCGCTGCAAGCTCGTGATTTGTTTGCGCAGGGCGGTCGTGTAGACCTCAATGTTGGGAATGCCGGTCGAGTAGTAGGCGCTGGCCACGTCGCCCCAGGGGATCGTCATGCCCCATAGCGTCCGATTGCGAAAGGGGATTTCCATAGTTTTCCAGGCGATGGGGACGCGGCGAATTTCGCCGTCGATGCGCACGCGCCCGCCGTGCGGCAACGCCTCGACCATCGTTTTGGCCGTGCCGGGGCTCAAGCCGCCGATGGCCGAGAAGGCCAACTGCAAAACCCGCGCGCTCGGCAGGCGTTCGGCCAGCATGGCGGCCAGGCAATCGCTGGGCACCACGTCGAAGCCGACGGCCGGAATCAGTGCCACGCCGGCCTGTTTCGCCCGTCCGTCGAGCGAGTGCGCCAACTCGATGACTGCGATTTCGCCGGTGATGTCGAGATAGTCGACTTTCGCCGCCAGGCAGGCTTCCATCATCGGGCGGGCAGTTTGTGAAAAGGGCCCGGCGCAGTTGACGACCACCGACGTCCCTGCCAGGTGCGCGGCGATCTGGGCCGGCTCGCCGAGATCAAAGGCGACCGACGGACAGCCAAGTTCGCCGGCCAGCCGCGTAACCGCTTCGAGACTGCGTCCGCCGAGCACCGGCTTAAGCCCGCGAGCGACCGCCTGCCGAGCGACGAGCCGGCCGGTGTATCCATTGGCGCCGTAAATCATCGCCTGCGGCAGGTCGTTCATCGGGGGCAATCCTCAATAATTTTTGGGCGGCACCAACAATGCACACCGTGCTCCCCACACTAACCCGACGCGCCAGCGAGGGACGCTCGCGCGACGAACCCTCGCTGGCGCGTCGGGTTAGTATGCGAGAATTCCAGGACAGCCTCCACTCGTTGTCTGGGTTACTCAATGCGGCGACTGAAACGGTGCAGCAATCGCAAGCAAGGGCACCCTCACCCTGGCCCTCTCCCGGCGGGAGAGGGGACCATACAGTCACGAAACAATTTCGCGGCGCCGATTCAAATAATCCCACACGACGTAGCGGTCCAGGTCGCGGCCGGCGGTGAAGAAGACGCGGCCGCGGGTCGATTCGGCCAGCCGATAGGCGAACTGCACGTCCTCGCTCGACTGCGACCAGCTGGGCAGCAGAAAGATGTTGATCGTGATCCCCTCGCGCTGGCAGAGATGCCCCTCGCGCATCGTGGCCGTCTCGGTGCGGGCGTCGGGCGGATAGAGCAGGTACAGGTGCGGGCCGTCGAAGTGGGCGGTCGGCAGGCCGTCGGTGATCAGGATGATCTGCCGGTTGGGCGTGTCCTGCAGCGACAGAAACTGCCGGGCCAGTTGCAAGCGCGTGCTGGATGTTGGTGAAGTGCGGCGGAATGTAGTACTCGCTGATGTCGTCGCGGCTCATGTCGGCCCGCAGGCGCACGACGGGATCGAAGATCGTCACCGGCTTGGGCATCAGCGTCGCGATCTCGCCCGAGCGCGACGCGGCTTGGCGAAGGTGTACATCTCGATGAACTGCAGGAAGTCGCCGGGATACTCGCGGCGGATCAGGCCGTCGCAGCGCCAGGGCCATGCGCTTGACGTTGACGTACTGGCCGTCGTAGCGCATCGAGCCGCTCATGTCCATCAGCACGACCGTGGCGCACTTCGGCGTGTTGCGGGTGCGATGGATTTCGATGTCGTCCTGCTTCAGCCGAACGGGCAGGCCCGGGCCGCCGCGGAGCATGGCGTTGGTGAGCGATGCCGGGCATGTCCATGTTGGCGACCGAGTCGCCGAACTCGTACGGCTTGGTCTGCTGCAGCTCGACGGCCCCCTCGCCGACGATCGGGCCTTGGTGCCGGCCGGTGCGCGGCGGCTTCGAGATTGCTGAAGATCCGTTCCAGCAGCTTGCCCTGGAACAGCCGATAGGCCTTGGGCGTCAGTTGATAGCCCTTGGGCCCGCGCTCCAGGCCTTGCTGCTCGGCCATGTGGCGCAGCAGATCCTCGATCTGCTGTTGCAGCTGGTTCAGCTGTTCGACGTCGCCCGGCTCGGCGAACTCGGCCAGCTCTTCCAGGTCGATGATGCCGATCTGCGCCGTCTTGCGCGGCCTCTTCCAGCTGCTTGAGCAGCCGGTCGATCGTTTCCAGCTCTTCCTTGACTTCCAGCGCCTGCGGAACGGTCATCGGCGTGCGGCCGGTGAACTCGTACTTGGCGGCCAGCTCGTCGACCTGGTACTTGTCGCCCAGCCGAGCCGACCAGCTGCACGAGTTGCCGGGCGAAGCGCGAGCGGTCGTCGCCGGCCTGATACCACAGCCGCTCGAGATCGCGAAGCTGCTCGTCGTCGAACGCGCTGCGTGAAGCGCTTTCGCAAGTTCGGCGGCGGCTTCATCGCCTCGGCCTGCTCGCGAAAAGCTTCCTGCGCGGCTTTTCTTTACCTTCTTGGTTTCGTACGTCTCCAGAATCTTCCGCTTCCGCTCTTCGAGCATGGCCCGCAGCGCGTCGAGGCTCGGACCGAGGCCGGCGATCTGGCTGGGGTCGAGATGAATGGCGCGGGCCAGCTCCTCGTCGGTCAGCTCGCGCATGCTGCCGTACATCAGCAGTGCTCGAACGCGGGCGAGACCAGATCGGGCGGCGGCTGCGTCGGGCTGGGGAGATTCTTGGGGTCGTACTTCTGGTACGTGTGAATGACGCCGCCCAAGCCGGGGCGTTCATTCATGCGATCGGTCCGATTGCGAAGACTGTCTATTTGATCTCGTACACGATCCGCCCGTGCTGCTGCGCGCGCGAAATGCGGTCGGTGGCGTACAGTCCGGCCAGCACGAACTCGACGCACGAGGCCCGCACGGCCGGGTCGCTCGAGGCGTTGACCTCGAAGGCCTTGTCCCAGGCCGGCGGCACGCGCTTCAGCCGCTCGGCGTAGTGGCTGCGAGGGCAGCATGTCGCCGACTTCGATCTTCACGCCCTTGGCGAAAAGATCTCGGCGATCTCGTCCAGGCCGTGGCGGTCGACGTATTCCTCGAACACGGTGCGGATCGCCTCGGCCAGGATCGCGTCGAGCACCTGCCGCTCGGTCATCTGATGGCTGCCCATCATGTCGAGCTCCAGCTTGCCGAGCGACGAGGTGTAGAGGTGGCCCAGGTCGCTGATCCGCGGCACGGCGGGCTGCTCGCCGAGACGGACGCCGCGCTGGCGGGCGCTGGCGACCATCGTGCGATAGTTGGCGATGCTGAAGCGGGCGCTGACGCCGGACTGCTGGTCGATGTACTTCGACGCTGCGGGCGGCGATGCTGATCTCCTCGATGATCTCGCTGCATGAAGTAGGGGACGACGACCGGGAACTCGCCGTCCAGGTCGACGGCCGGCTTCCTGCTCCATGATCTGGATGCCCAGGTCGCGCTCGCGCGGATAGTGCGTGTGGATGACCGAGCCGATGCGGTCCTTCAGCTGCGGAATCACCTTGCCGCTGCGGTTGTAGGTGGCCGGGTTGGCGGAAAACAGAATCAGCACGTCGATGTCGAACTGGATCGGGTAGCCGCGGATCTGCACGTCGCGCTCTTCGAGAATGTTGAACAGGCCGACCTGCACCAGCTCGTCGAGCTCGGGCAGTTCGTTCATCGCGAAGATGCCGCGGTGCATGCGCGGGATCAGGCCGAAGTGCAGCGCCTCCTCGGCCGACATGCTGGTGCCGCCGGCCAGCTTGGCCGGATCGATCTCGCCGATGATGTCGGCGAACTTGGTGCCCGGGCGCCAGCCGCTCGGCGTAGCGCTCGTCGCGCGGCCACCAGGCGATCGGCACTTCGTCCTCGCGGCATGCTCGGCGACGAGCTGCTTGCAGACGCGCGGTGATCGGGCGGTAGGGATCGTCGTGCAGCGGCAGCCTCGGGAATGTCGAGGTAGGGAATTTCCTCGTCGAGGAAGCGCACCAGCGACCGCATCAGCCGGCTCTTGGCCTGGCCCTTCTCGCCGAGAAACAGCATGTCGTGCTGGGCGATCAGCGCGAGGTTGATTTCGGGGATGACGGTGTCTGTCGTAGCCGATGATGCCGGGAAACAGCTCTTCGCCGCCGGCGAGCATGCGCAGGAAGTTGTCGTGGATCTCCCGCTTGACGGTTTTCGAAACCCAGCCGCTGGCTCGCAATTCGGCCAGCGTGGCGGGTCTGGTTGTCGTGGTCATGAAAGGTAAGTCGCACCGGGTGTTGGCGGAATGGTTCGTTTTGGCGATGCCCCTCCAACGGCCGTTTCGCCGCGGGCAAAGCCATGGGATTATAGCGCGCAGGGGCACGCTGCCAACCCAATCGGAGGAAAGTGGCAGAATTATTGATCCGACGGCCGGTGAGGGCCCAGGGGGAGTCTACCGCTTGCGACCGGCCGGCGGCCTGGCTTTGCGTTGTTCGATTTCTTCGGGTGTGGCGCGTTGGGCCTTGGCCAGCCGCACGACTTCGCTCTCGGCGTCGTCCCAGCGCTCGGCGCGGGCCAGCGCGAGGATCGACTCGAAGGCCGCGAATTGCTCGTCGCTCATTTCGCCTTGGGCGTGTCGCTGGTCAATCGCTTTGGCGTTGTCGTCCAGCCAGTCGACTCGATGCGCCGAGATTGCGGTGCGCATCGAATCGATCAGCCGATAGTTGTTCGCTCCGACCTGCGGAGGACCGCCGCAGCCGGCCACAAGGGTCAGCGCCGCCAGCAGCCAGGCGTGCCGCTCGATTCGTGTTCGGGGCGTCATGGCTGTTGCTCGACGATTTCGTTGCCTGCCCGCGTGGCCATCGCCGACCACACGAGTTGATTGATCATCTCGGAGACAAACTGCACGCTGCCGTCGCCAAACATCACGTTGGCCCCGCCCGGATGCTCGCTGTACATTTCGTCCACGTAACCGAACGGCGCGTTGGGGGGATGGATGACGAGCGGGCCGTCGATCGGATTGCCTGGACCGCTGTGGACGTTGATTTGCGGCGCGGCCGCGTCGCAGCCGGCGAGCGGGAAATTGGCGGTCGGACAGGTCACCGACCCGGGAACGATGCCGACCCAGGTTGAATCGCTGTGATAGGGAGTCTGTTCGCCGAAGAACACCGTGTGGCTGGTGCCGTCGGTGATGTCCTTGATGCGAATTCGGCCGTTACGAAACAGCGGACCGTCGGCGATCTGGCGCAAGTCGGCAGCCGTTTCTTCCCAGACCTCGGGCCGGCCGGCATTGGCGACGTAGTTGGCGCGGGCCAATTCGGCCAGCGCCGTGCCGTTGACGTCGCGAACGGTGTAGTGCGTCGTGGTATCGCTCACGGAAGGGCACAGGTACGTGGTCACGATTTGCAGGGCCGGCTTGGCATTGCTCGGCGCCCAGCAGGGAGAATTCAGGTCGAACGCGTCGCGCGTATTGGCTCCTTCCAGGTAGGGCAAGATTTGCATCAAGCAGGTCCAGCCCGGCCCGGCGTCGCCGGTCTCGAGATCGGCGTCGCCCATCGCGCCGCCGGGCTGCGAGAGGTACGACGGGGGAAAATAGCCCTTCGAATCGTGGAACGACTGCATCGCGACGCCGATCTGGTGCAGGTTGTTGCCGCATTGCGTCCGCCGGGCGCTCTCGCGGGCCGCTTGCACGGCCGGCAGCAGCATGGCCACCAGCACGCCGACGATCGCGATCACGACCAGCAGTTCGACGAGAGTAAACGCTTTGCGAGCGGGTGATGACGAGGATAATAACATGGTCGCTTGTCCTCTTTTCGGACCAAAGCCGCGCAGGAGCGCAGCCGAAAAGGGTAATATGACGCACCGCAGAGGCCGGAAGATGCGGCGCGCCGCACGAACCGCCATTGATGTCAAGCGGCAGCCGCGCGCGAAGTCTTCCGGCAGGATTAGCCCAAGCAGGGCGGTGCGCGAGAATGCAGAGTGCGGGCGATCGTCGCCGCCGGCCCGCATGGATGAATGACGGCCAACTCCACGCTCAACTCGCACAAGCTCACAAGCGGTGCGCACTCGGCAGGCATCGTCCGCTGGCCGGCAAACCGGCAAACCGTGCAATCGTCGTCGTACGGCGACTTACCGTTGGTCGCAGGATTCAGTCCGGCCGGCGAACCGTCGTGGTCGTGCTCCACGTGCTGGCAGGTGGCGCCGGCCAGTTGATGATTGTCATGCACGTGGTCGGCATGGTCGTGGCCGGCATGGTCGTGGAACAAACCGCCCAACGTCGTGGCCGCCAGATAGGCAGCCAACAGCAAGCAGGTCGTCAAACGATGTCGGCGCGGATGGAACATGACCAAGACGGAATCCCAGCGGAGCAGATTGGGCCAGACCGTTACTCTACTCCCGTTACGAGGGTCCGGTCAATGCTTCATGGTTTGCTGGCGCGGTACGAGTTCAAGGCGGCGTGGGCCTGGCCTTGATGGTGTGACTCGTGCCAACTGAGGATGTGCAGCACGTCGAGGAAGGTCATCGTGCCCGCGGCCAACGGCGGCATTTTTTGGTCAATTGGTCTGAGGTGGACCCCAAAAACTGGGCGCGCTGATAAGGTGTAATTTCCGGGAGCGGGAACGGCCGAATCAGGAGTGTGCCAGGATGACGCGGAAGCGACGGGTGTTTGGGGCGGCGTTCAAGGCGAAGGTGGCGTTGGCGGCGGTCCGTGGTGACAAGACGACGGCCCAGTTGGCCGGCGAGTTTGGCGTGCATGCCAGCCAGGTCACGGCCTGGAAGAAGCAGCTCTTGGAGCAAGCGGCCGGGCTGTTCGAGGACGGCCGCAAGCGGCGCGACGAGACGGCCGCCAATGAGCAGGAACTGTACGAGCAGATCGGCCGCCTGAAGATGGAGGTCGAGTGGTTGAAAAAAAAATCTGCCGAGCTCGCCTGAGGCATTGCGACGATGCATCGACACCAATCACCAGCAATTGACGATCGCGCGGCAGTGCGAGCTGCTTGGCCTGCCGCGCAGCACCTGGTACTACGCGCCGGTCGGCGAGACGGCCGAGAACCTGGCGCTGATGCGGCGGATCGACGAGCAGTATTTGCAGACGCCGTTTTACGGCAGCCGCAAGATGGCGTTCGAGCTGGGCGTCAATCGCAAGCGCGTGCAGCGGCTGATGCGGCGCATGGGCTTGGAGGCGATCTATCCGAAACGGCCACGACGCGGCCGGCCGCCGGACACAAGATTTACCCGTATTTGCTGCGGAATGTGGCGATCACGCGGCCCGACCAGGTGTGGTCCAGCGACATCACCTACATTCCGCTGCGGCACGGATTTTTGTACCTGGTGGCGGTGATGGATTGGTACAGCCGCTACGTGCTGGCGTGGCGATTGTCGAACACCTTGGAAGGGAGTTTTTGTCTGGAGGCGCTCGACGAGGCGCTCGCCAGGAAACGCCCGGAGATCTTCAACAGCGATCAGGGATCGCAGTTCACGGCCGCGGCCTTCACCGGCCGATTGGAGAAGTGCGGCGTGGCGATCAGCATGGATGGCCGCGGCCGAGCGATCGACAACGTGTTCATCGAGCGGCTGTGGCGGAGCGTGAAGTACGAGGAGGTGTACCTGAAGGACTACGCCGACGGTTGGGAGGCCGAGCAGTCGCTGGCGCGTTACTTCCAGTTCTACTGCCAGCGGCGGATCCACCAGGCCCTGGGCTACCGCACGCCGGCGGAAGTGTACTTCGGCGCGGCGGCATAAGTGAGCGCGACGAAAACCGCCGCGCTCGGTGTTCTGACCGAGAGCAGACTTAAGGGGGACGATTTTCCAAAGCCGAAACCGAACTCGCAGCCCGCGGCCGCGCGAGACCCCTGGTATGGGTCTCACGGGCCGCCAGCACCAGTGACACTACATCTTATCCAAGCCCCAAATCTGTCCAACACTTGGGGTCCACCTCAGTCGTCGCCAGTATATTTGACAGGTAAGACTGCTGCGGTCATGCTGATGCCATTCCTCCGACTTGGGGGGCATTTTATCCCGACCGGGGGGACGCTCATGCGTGCAACTCTTGCGATTTTTCTTTTGGTGGCATTTGCTGCCTTTGCGGTCGACGTGGACGCGGTCACGATCGATTGGGTTCCGGTCGGCAATGCCGGTAACGCAAATGATACCATCGATGGCGATTCAGTCACGCTCGGAGTGCAGCACTTGGGCGGCGTGAACTACGCCTTCGACATCGACAAGTTCGATGTGACGAACAATCAGTATTGCGAGTTCCTCAACGCCGTCGACCCCACGGGAAGCAATGTCTTGCATCTGTGGAACTTCCGCATGAGAGACATGTTTATTGGCGGAATCACCGCTGGCCTCGGCAATGCCGATGGCAGCAAATACACCGTGCTATTGGGTCGCGGGAACCATCCCGTGGGGTTTGTCAGTTGGTACGATGCTGTGCGCTTCGCAAATTGGCTTAACAATGGTCAGGGCAGCGCCAGTACCGAGACCGGCGCCTACACACTCTTGGGCGGCACGCCGACGCCCAGTAATTCCAATTCGATCGTTCGCAACGCCGGCGCAAAAGTGTTTCTTCCCAGTGAGAACGAATGGTACAAGGCGGCATATTACAATTCAGATACTCAATCGTATTTCAAGTATGCGACTTCGAGCAACACCGCACCCACTGCGTCTCCGCCTACGGCATTGGCGAACCATGCAAACTATACTGGTGCTGGCACGGGTATCACCGACGTCGGCGCATATTCCGGAACGACGAGTCCCTACGGCGCGTTCGACATGCTCGGTAACCTCAAACAGTGGACCGAAGATCCGGTCTCGCTTGACCCTACGAGCAAGATCATCCGGGGCGTTTCATACAGTGGAGGCTCCATCCAGCTGCCCTCCTCGTTCGCGAGTGCGTTCGGCGCCGCCGACAGCGATTTCAGCGACATTTTTGGATTTCGCGTGGCAAGTATCCCCGAGCCTAGCACAGGCCTGCTGGCGGTGATTGCCTGCAGCGTCCTGTTGTGGTGGAGATGGCGGTTGACGTAATTGCATCACTTCTGGCTGGCGCGGTACGAATTCAACGCGGCGTGGGCCTGGCCTTGATGGTGTGACTCGTGCCAACTGAGGATGTGCAGCACGTCGAGGAAGGTCATCTTGCGCGCGGCCAGCGGCGGGGGGATTTCGCCCAGGCGGTCGTCGGTGTACGTGCTCAACGTTGCCAGCAGGCGCTGTCTCGACTCGCCCAGGATTTCGCGAATCGCGGCCGAGGTGGGCACGTCGTCGTCGGGCTTGCTACCGCCGCGAAAACGGGGCCACAGCTCGCTCCACTTGGGCGGCTTGTCGGGCGCCAATCGCTCGGTCGCGAAAATCTCCTCGGTGATGCCGATGTGCAGCAATTGCCAGCCGATGTGCGCGCGGCCTGCGCCCAGTCGAAACGCCAGCGCGGCCTGCGGTTGGGGCAGCTTTTCGATCTCGTCGAGCGTGGCCAGCGTGCGGCCCCGGTTGAACTCAAGACTCTTGGTCAAAACCTGGATCGTGCTCATGGCGGCGGCAACCTTTGCGGTCTGGGGTGCTGAATCGGTCCTCATCATACGGCCGGTCGCGGCGACTGGCTAGCACCGCGCGTCCTGTGGCCCGGGTCTCCGACCCCGGATGCCCGAGCGCCACTGCCGGCCTCAAAGAGGCCGGCCACAGCCTCCGACGAACGCAACTCACTTCGGCTTCTCGGCGTTGCGGTAGTCCTTCAAGCTGGCTTCGATCTGTTGAGCGATTTCCATTTGTCCTCGAAACCGCGACAGTGCGAGCGCCTTTTCGGCGGCCGCGATGGCATCCGAGGCTCGGCCGGCGTGGGAGTAGGCGATCGCCAGTTGGTTGAGCGTGTCGATATTGTCCGCTTGCAGCCGCAGCGCCCGAAGGAAGTGTTCGATCGCCTCCTCGGGCCGCTCGGCGCTGTCCAATGCGATTCCCAGGTGCTGTTGCACTTCGGCCGTGTCGAAGCCTTGTCGCAAGATGGTCTCGAACTCGACGATCGCCCTTTTCGGCCGCCCCGCAAAAGTCAGTGCGACCCCCAACAGATGGCGAGCCACGTGGTAATCGGGCTCAACTCGTAGCGCGTGTTCAAGCTGCTCGATCGCTTCGGGAAAACGGTCGACGTTGAACAGCGCCGCGCCCAACTTGTAATGAATATCCGCGGAGTCGGGCTTTAGCGCCAGCGCCAGCCGCAAGTGGTCGATGGCTTCGTCCATACGGTCCGCCCCGGCCAGGGCGGCGCCCAGGTTGGTTTGCACGATTGGATCTTCGGGCTGATGAATGGCCGCATCCTGCCACAGGCTCAGCGCGTCATGAAAGGCCGCCAGTCGACGCGCGGTCACCAGGCAAAACACGGCGGCAAGAATCAAGGCGACGCCGATCGTCACGGCCAGGCAGCGAGATTCGTTGGACGTTCCGCCCGACGTGCGCGCCGCGAAGCGCGCGGCTGCCAGCACCAGGTGGTATCCGCCGACGACCGCCAGGGCCGCAATCGCCGCCAACGGAAGATACATCCGCCGTTCGGCCGCGACTTCCATGGTCATGGGCACAACCAGGGTTGGCGACAGGACGATCAACACGCAGGCCGCGAGGAAGCCCACGGCCCTGCGCCGCCACAGGAGCACGAGCGTGGCGATCATGCCGAGCGCGACCGGCAACACCCAGGGCCAGGCCGCGGCGGACGTTTCCAGCAGGGGGATCTCATAGTGGATTACCAGCGGCCAGGGCCAGACGGTCAGCCCGAGGTACATCACGAGCACTTTCGATTGCGTAAACCACCAGGAAAGAGCCGGGACCCCGACATCGAATCCCGCATACCCGGCGCGCGGCCCATCGTAATTGAGAGCCAACAGCAGGCCGTATGTGGACAACAGGCCCACATACAACGGCCAGGAATTTCGCCAGGCTTGCCGGAACGACCCGGCGATGAAGGTCCTCTCATACAGCAGCACGATCAAGGGGGCCGAAACCATGACCTCTTTGCAAGGCATGCCCAGCAAACATGCCAACGTGGATAGCGCCAGCCACGCCGTCCGCCAGCCGTGCGTGCCGGCGCCGAAATAGCGCAGGCTCGCGTATAGCGTGGCGAGGTAGAAAAAGCCCACCATCAGTTCGGTGCGCTGCGTGGCGTATTCGACGGCGTCGGTTTGCAGCGGATGCACGGCCCATACCAGGGCCACGGTCCACGACAGAGGCATGGCCACGCGATCGAATTCTCCGGAGAAGTAGTCCAACGCCAGCGTACGGCGGACGATGCCCCACAACACCATCGCGGAGGCCACGTGAACGACGATGCTGAAGAGGTGGTAGCCCGTCGGGTTGAGGCCGCCGAAATGATAGTTGATGGCCAGCGACAGATTGACCAGCGGGCGACCGGCCGTGATGAAGCCTTTCGGAGCGTTCAACGACCCCGGGCCTTCGGCATCGCCAAACAGGGGCCGCAATCTCACGATCGAAGGATTATCGACGATCGCGCCCCGATCGTCGAATACGAACGGCGCGTTCACGGCCCGGCCATACACCTGCCAAACCACGGCGCCGAGCAGCAGCAAGCCCGCGGTGACCGAGGCCGCCGTCACCCAGGCCGGCTGTGGGAGATTTTGCGGATTTGGCGTGGCGGCCGCGGAAGTGTCGTTGCCGTTGGGAGCGAGCGGCAAATTCATCTTTTTTGCAGCTCCCACGCGATTGCGCGACCGACCAAAATCTCCACCGAAGCCGGGGAAAGCATTGCAGAATCTACCGGCTGCGTGCAGCGCGAGACAGCGCCTCTAGTGAGGGGTACCACGGTTGGGTGCCTGCTCCTGGTCGGAGGCCGCGCGTGGGGCTATGCTGGCTCGAAAACCGAGCGCGTTACCGCGCTGTCGACCATGGGGTGTCATTCGATGCGCTGCTTTGCATTCATACTCTTGTTTTCAGGCACATTGCTGCTTGCCGCCGCGCCGGCGGCCGACGAGCCGGGCTTCGAATTGTTGTTCGACGGCAAGACCTTGCACGGCTGGGAAGGCAACCTGAAGGTCTTTCGCGTCGAGGACGGGGCTGTCGTCGGCGGTAGTTTGAAGGAGCCGATCGCGCGGAATGAGTTTCTGTGCACCGAAAAGGACTACGGCGATTTCGAACTGCGGCTGAAGTTCAAAGTGCTCGGCTCGGGTGCCAACGCCGGGGTCCAGTTTCGCAGCCGGCGGATCCCCAACCATCACGAGGTCAAAGGCTATCAGGCCGACCTGGGCGACGGCTGGTGGGGCTCGCTGTACGACGAATCGCGCCGCAACAAGATCCTGGTCGCCGCCGACGCAGCGGCGGTGAAAAACGTGCTCAAGCGCGACGACTGGAACGACTACACGATCCGCTGCCAGGGGCGAAGGATCCAGCTGTGGATCAACGGCCAGCAAACCGTCGACTACACGGAGCCCGACGAAGCGATCGAGCAGAATGGGCTGGTCGGCTTGCAAATCCACGGTGGCAAGCCGAGCGAAGCCTGGTACAAAGATATTCGCATCAAGAGGCTGTAGTAGGCCTCTTTGAGGCCGGTAGAACTGCGGCAAGCGCGGGGTCACAGACCCCGGCTACAGAAGAAGATGGGCCCGTAAAGTTAAGCGTCGCCATGCCGATTCGATTCATCTACTTCGACCTGGGCAACGTGCTGTTGAACTTCGATCACCACCTGGCCTGCCGGCAGATGGGCGCGGTGGCGGGGGTGCCGGCGGAGAAAGTCTGGGAAGTCGTCTTTGAAGGCGATTTGGAACTTCGCTACGAAGCCGGCGAGGTCTCGGACCGCGAGTTTTACGACATTTTCTGCCAGCAGACCGACACCCGATGCGATTTCGACGCGCTGTTGCACGCGGGCAGCGAGATTTTTACGCCCAACCTGTCGATCTTTCCGGTCGTCGCTTCCTTGCACGCGGTCGGCTATCGACTGGGGATTCTCTCGAACACGTGCCCCGGCCACTGGACGTATTGCCACAGCGGCCGATATGCCCTGATCACCAGCGCATTTGACGTCTACGCGTTGAGCTACGAGTTGGGGGCGTGCAAGCCCGCAGCCAAGATATTCGAGGGGGCCGCGCGGCTGGCCGGCGTTGCGCCGGAGGAGATCTTTTTCGTCGACGACGTTGCCAAACACGTCGCCGCTGCGCGCGCCGCCGGCTTCGACGCCGTGCAATACACAACCACGCCGGCGCTGGCCGCCGACTTGCGCAAGCGCGGGATCGCGTTCAACTACTAGGCGGTCGACCTGAATGTCATTTCCCGAGGGTGCCGCTGGCGTCTCGCCAGTGTCCGGCTTGACGTACACTGGCGAGACGCCAGTGGCACCGAAAACAATATCTTGTTCCACGCACTAATACTCGCTCACCGCCCCCGGCTCGCCGATCAGGGCGGGGTCGAGACCGCACAGGTCGGCGATCGAGTCGACCACGATGTCGGGGCGGTAGGCGTAGCGGATCAGGTCCTCGCGGCGCGTGCCGCCGGTGAGGACCAGCACGGTGTGATAGCCCAGCTGCACGCCGCCTAGAATGTCGGTCTCCATCGTGTCGCCGATGATCGTGGTTTCGGCCGTGGCCAGGCTCAACTCCTTGCGAGCCATGCGCATCATCACGGGGCTCGGCTTGCCGACGCTGAAGGCCTTCAGGCCCGTGGCCGTTTCGAGCATGGCGACGATCGCGCCGCAGCCCGGGCGCATGCCGTCCTGCGTTGGGCAATTCGGGTCGAGGTTGGTGGCGATCAGCTTGGCGCCGTTGAGGATCATTCGCGTGGCCGCTTCGAACATTTCGAACGTGAACGCGCGGCCTTCGCCGACCACGACGTAATCGGGATCGTGATCGACGATCGAATAGCCGTTGGCGTGCAGGGCTTGCAGCAGTCCCCCCTCGCCGATGACGTAGGCGGTGCCGTGGGGAAGTTGCTGGGCCAGAAAGCGCGCCGTGGCCATGGCGCAGGTGAAGACGTGGTGCTCGTCGACGTCGATGCCCATGCGCTGCAATCGCGTGGCGACGTCGCGCCGGGTGCGCTGGCTATTGTTGGTAAGAAAGGTGAATGGCGTATCGGAGGCTTGCAGTTGTTGAACAAATTCGGTGGCGCCGCTGATCAGTTGTCCGCCGCGATAGATGACGCCATCCATGTCAATTAAAAATCCGCGTTGCATCGAGAACGTCCCTCGGGGGTTTCAGAAAATCGAATACCGTCGACCCGCGAAGCGCGGGTTCGACGGTCGCGACGCATGCATCGTTGCAAGGAGCGTGCCGGCGGACAAGAAGCGACACGAACTTCTAACGAATGTTGAAACAAATCCTGGCGGCGGCGCGCAAGTCCTTTGACGACGTGAATGCCTGCGCAGCGATTGAGCATGAAGCGCGGCGATAGCTGCAATAAAAAAGGGCAGGGCGTCGAGCCTGCCCTGAGCGAAGTCGCGTCACGCCGACGGTTCGGTCCGTCGCTACAAATAAGTGTTGATCATGTTCTCGAGCAGTTCCTGGCGGCCGCTCTTGTTGGGCGTGACGTCGCCCTTTGTCGAGCATGTATTTTTCGAGCGAGGCGAAGCTCGTCCTTGCCGGCCTCGATCTCGCGCGCCGACGCCGGTGTCCCACGAGCCGTAGCGCTCGCTTGAGCATCTTGTCGAGCATGCCGTCGGCGCGAATCGCGGCGGCGATCTTCAGGCCGCGGGCGAAGGCGTCCATGCCGCCGATGTGGGCGTAGAACAGATCGATCGGCTCGAAGCTTTCGCGGCGCACCTTGGCGTCGAAGTTGACGCCGCCCGGCGTCAAGCCGCCGTACTTCGAGATCGAGCAGCATGCACGTGCGTCGTGAGATAGATGTCGGTCGGGAACTGATCGGTGTCCCAGCCCAGCAGCAAGTCGCCGGTGTTGGCGTCGATCGAGCCCAGAAAGCCCTGGCATGCCGGCGTATTCCAGCTCGTGCTGCATCGTGTGGCCGGCCAGCGTGGCGTGGTTGGTCTCGATGTTCATCTTCACGTGATCGGCCAGGCCGTAGGTCCGCAGGAAGTTGATGCAGGTGGCCGCGTCGAAGTCGTACTGGTGCTTGGTCGGCTCCTTGGGCTTGGGCTCGAAGTAGAACTGGCCCGTTGAAGCCGATCTGCTTGGCGTAGTCGACGGCCATGTGCATGAAGCGCGGCGAGGTGGTCGAACTCGCGCTTCATGTCGGTGTTCCACAGATTCTGATAGCCTTCGCGGCCGCCCCAGAAGGTGTAGCCGGCGCCGCCCAGTTCCTTGGTCACTTCCAGCGCCTTCTTCACCTGCGCGGCGGCGAAGGCGAAGGCGTCGGCGTTGCAGCTGGTGGCGGCGCCGTGCATGTAGCGCGGATTGCTGAACAGGTTGGCGGTGCCCCACAGCAGCTTGATGCCGGTGCGCTGCTGCTCTTCCTTGAGCACTTTGACCACCGCGTCGAGGTTCTTGTTGGTCTCGGCCAGCGTCGTGCCCTCGGGCGCGACGTCGCGATCGTGGAAGCAGTAGAACGGGACGCCCAGCTTTTCCATGAACTCGAAGGCCACGCGTGACGCGGTTCTTGGCGTTCTCGACCGTAGTCGGCGGCCGCTTCCCAGGGACGCACCATCGTGCCCGGCCCGAACGGATCGCGCCCCGTGCCGCGGAACGTGTGCCAATAGGCCACGGTGAAGCGGAAATGGTCCTTCATCGGCTTGCCTTCGACCACCTCGTTCTCGTCGTAGTGGTGGAAGGCGAGCAGGTTCTTGCTCTTGGGACCCTCGAAGCGGATCTTTTCGATTTCAGGAAATGCGGCCATGGTTGAAGTCTCTCGTTGCGGGTGATCGAGGGAAATAATCGCCAAGAATCGCCAAAAGGTCGAAGCGCTATCGTGGCAAATTAGGAGCACCCGAGCAAGAGGCGCAACGCGGCGGCGCGAAGCGGGCTCGGCGATTATCGAGGGGAATGCTTCGAGCAAGGATGCCCAAAGTGAGACGTCCGTGGGTGACGCCTGGGAAGCGTTGACGGTCAGGTCGAGTGTGGCGGTCGCGCGGGCCGCGCGAAAGCCTCAAGTCCGGTCGCGACGCGCACCGGAGTCCATCGGCAACCTAGTTCCACACGCAGAACAACCGGCGATGGTGGCGGGGTATTTCGGCGGCCGCTTTGGCTCGCTCGTAGGCCAAGCGGTAGATTTCCTGTTGCCAGCCGCTGGCGGCGGCCAACTGCGGCGGGCAGAACACGAACCCGCTGGGGATCGTGATCGCGGCGGCGCCAGGCTGCTGGGCGGCGCGCGGACGGCGTGCGGGCGGTTGGAATTGGCGGATTCTGTTAGCTGCCATGGTCAATCAGACCCTCCTCGTAGACAGTTTCGACAAAGTGCAGCTAGCATCTTGCGTGTTTTACCTGAACTACGGACATCTACACTGGCGGCGGAGGCCGGCGGATTTTAGGACGAATGGGTCCCCGGCCTCGATGACTACCAATATTATAACCTACATCGTCAATTTGGGCGGCTTGACAGTGTACCTGGGCGGCCAGGTTCGACGTTTTCGCCGTTGCGGCGTCGGCACGAGTGTCATGCGCGGCAAACCTTGCCAATTCTCTGGCCTGCAAATTTTGCCCAAACCGCAATTGCATATTTGGCCCGAGCGCGCTTATATTCACCCGCGCCGCGGGAATAGCGCCAACCCGTTTGACGAGACGCTGTTCTAACGGCAGGCGTGGCTGACTGGGAGAACCAACAGGAACGCATGACCCACGGGCCGATTGCCGACTGGGACGGAACGTTTCCGCAACTAAGGCCGACAAGCGCGGTTAAGGCATCGGCTCACAGCGAAAGGATTTTTGCTATGAGCAGCGCGATTCTAGAAAGGGCTCCACATGGAGCTACGGGGTTTGGAACCTCGGCGTTTGGCGCCCCTGCGCCTGCTGGTCCTGGCACTGGCAACTGGTGCGTTGTTCCCCGCTGCACGATGAAGGCCGAGAAGTGTGCCGGAGGTATGAAGCTCCGCTGCCACTGCGAAGACGACGTCTCGTGCGGCACGTTGCAGAATCTGTGCAAGATGTTGTGCGACGGCATGTGCAGCTGCTGCTGCACGATGAACGGCATCTGCGTCGCGCAGTGCAACCTGGCCTGCGGTATTTGCACGTGCGAATACACCAAGGACGGCGTTTGCATCACGTGCAAGAGCGGTGACAAGGCCTGCTGCGAAATCATTCAGGCCTGCTGCGAGTGCATCAGCCAATGCCTCGAACACGGCTGCTGCTGCTACGTTTCGTTCCACAACACGCCCGTGTGCTGTGGCACCTGCTAAACCGCAGATCGAGAACTTTCGGTTCGAACCGATTTTCCCCGGCCCGGCGTGGGCCGGGGTTTTTTATTTCGCTCGCGGCGCCGGCAGGTCCCGCCCGTTCTGGTGGACGACGAGCTTGTCGATAGAGCCGTCTTCGCCGGCCTCGAATGTGATGGCCGCGTCGATCACGCGGCAGAAGAAGCGTGTATTCGACTCGGGAAGGAACGGCACCTTCGGCTGCCCGGTGGCTTGAACCGTGAGATGGTCGCCGTCGCGCTCGACCGTGAGTGTCGCTTGCGCCGTGAGTTGATATTTTCCCACCAGCGCATCGAGTACGGCGGCCTCGACCTGCACGGTTTTGGGAAGCTTCAGCGGCTCGGCGTCGCCGGTCGTCAATAGCTTGTACAGGCTACGTCCCCAAGCGTCGACCCGCATGGCCGACGTGTTGCAGAGCACGACGACGCCGGCGCGCTTGTCGCGCGAGAAGCAGGCGAACGAGTGATAGCCGCCGGTCCCGCCGTTATGCCAGATGACGCCGTCGGGGTCGATCACCCAAGCCAGTCCGGTCGCCGGGCTCCCCTTGCTCGCTTCGTAATGCACCGCCTGGCTGTTGGCCAGCGCCGCTTCGAACGACGTCTTGGTCAAACCGATGTTGGCGGAAAGAAACTTGAGCATGTCGGCGGCGGTCGAACGAATCGCGCCGCGCCGGCCAGCGTCGGCAGATCCCAATTGGGCGCCGCTTTGCCGTCTTCGTCGTGTCCCTGTGCGAGCCGGGCCTTTTCGTCGGCGTCGAGCGTGATTCGCGTGTCGTTCATTGCCAAGGGTTCGCAAACCATTTTCCGAACCAGTTCCTCGTACGACGTGCCGCTCTTCCGCGCCAGCGCGTGTCCCAACAGGCCCACGGCCAGGTTGCTGTACTCGGCGTGTTTGCCCGGCTCGTACTTCAGCTTGTGCCCGGCCAGGAACTTGGCCATCTGCTCGACCGTATAGTCGGCGTACGGGTTGGTCGGGTCTTTGGGATTGAAGTGCGTCGGCATCCGCGGCAAGCCCGAGGTGTGCGTCGCCAGGTCGACCAGTGTGATCTGGCGGTCTTCCCACTGGGGCACCGTCATCGAATCGCCCAGCAGTTTTTGTACGGGCTCGTCCAGCGTGACCTGGCCGTCGGCCACCATGCGGGCCAGGACCAGCCCGGTAAAGACCTTGCTGATTGAGCCGATTTCAAACACCGTCTCAGACCCCGGCGCGGTGGCGTCCTTGTCGGATATCTTGCCGTAACCGACGATTTGCGTGCCCTTTTCGTTGATGAAGCCGACCGACGCGCCGAAGAGCCATTTTTCATCGAACAGCGGTTTTGACAGTGCGTTCAGTTTCGCCGCATCGACCAGCTCGGCCGCACGGGCCGCGCCGGCGGCATGGACGATCGCGAAAGTCGCCGCCAGGCCGAACAGGAATTTGCAAAATGGCCGGTTAAGCATGGGTTGATTCCTCGTTGTGTGGGCTCGAAGGTAACGACTCGGCACAGCGTAATCGGCCAACGTTACCAGCATGTTACCGTGATGTGCGTTGAGAATCCTGATTTATGCGGACCTGCTAGCTCATTTTTCGAACGATCCAGTCACCCATGCTCGGCCAGAGCTGCGAAATGGCGAACACCAGCCGCGCTCGACCCGGCACGACCAGCTCGGGCTTGCGTTTTTCACAGGCATTGACGATCTGTTGGGCCAGTTTCTCGGGGCGCAGCAAGCCCACCTTCACGCCGGCCCCCGGTTTGCGCGCGCTCTCGGGCAGCGAGGCGAGTTTTTCGGCCGAGTACGCGCGCGGCTCGTCGCGGGCGATGGGACCGGGCGACACCAGCAGCACGTGCAGGCCTTGCGGTCCCAATTCGAGCCGCAGTTGTTGCGAATAACCACTGACCGCATGCTTGGTGGCCGAATAGGCGCCCATGTAGCGCGCCGCGGTCTTGCCGGCTAGCGAGCCGATGTTGACCAGGTGCCCCTTCGATTCGAGCAAATGGGGCATCGCTGCCCGCGTGCAGCGGACCAGCGCGATGAGATTCAGGTTCATCATGTCGGCGAACTCTTCGGCCGTAGTCGCGATCGCCTCGCCGCGCGCCGAACGTCCGGCGTTGTTCACCAGCACGTCGAGGCGGCCGAACCGCTCGATCGTTTTGGCGACCATCCGCTCGACGTCCTCCTGCCGCGTGACGTCGGCCGGCACGGCCAAAACCTGCCGGCCACCGTGCCGCAGTTCGGCCGCCGCGGCTTCGAGCTGGTCGGCGTCGCGCGCCGCGATGGCCACGTTCGTCCCGCGGCCTGCCAGTGCCGCGGCGATGGCCCGGCCCAGACCGGCGGAGCCGCCGGTAACGAGCGCCACTTTGCCTTCCCACGACTTCATGGTCGCCACGTCCTAGCCAATCGACACAGGATCCCTGAGGGTGCCACTGCTGGCTTGTCCAGCAGTGCGGTGTACATGGTCCAAAAGAACACTGCTGGACAAGCCAGCAGCGGCACCCCAAAGAGAACCAAACGCTGGCCGTCACCCCACGCTACGCACGCGGTACGGTTCGCGCTGGGGCCGCGTGAGCATGGCGTTGGCTTCGCTGTCGCCGACGAACTCTTCCTTGACGGCATTCCAGGTCAACTTGCGTTTCAGCCGAATGGAAATGTTTCCCAAGTGGCAGGCGCTGACGCTGCGATGCTGGCTGGTGACGTCGGAGATCGGCCATTTGCCGAACTTCCAGGCTTCGAAGAAGTTGCCCATGTGATCGCCCATCTTGGCCGTGTTCCCCTTGAACAACTTTTCGACGGCGGCCGTGATCGACTCTTTCAACTTCGGGTCGGCGTCCTGTTCTTCGATCGGCTTGCCGGTGATGCGGCCGCGATTGACGAAGATGCGGCCTTTGTCCCCCTCGAACAGCACGCCTTCGTCGCCGGGGGGCTGGGCCAGCATTTGCAGGTGAATGTCGCCGGGATAGAGGTAGTCGACCGTGACGAATTTCGGCGTGTTGAATCCCCCCGCGATCTCCGGCAACTGCGTCTTGGTGCCGTCGATTGTCATCGGTCCGGAGTTTTCCATGTCGAGCGCCCAATGGGCCACGTCCATGTGGTGCGCGCCCCAGTCGGTGGCGATGCCGCCGGAATACTCGTACCACCAGCGAAAGCGAAAATGGCTTCGCTCGGGGCAATACTCGACCTTGGGGGCCTGGCCCAGCCAAAAGTCCCAATTCAAGCCGTCCGGCACCGGCTGCGCGGCGAATGGTCCGCCTTGCTCGGTCGACAGGGGAAGCGTCACCGTGACTTTTTGAATCTTCCCCAACTGGCCACTTCGCACCGTGGCCACCGCGCGGGCGAACAGCGTGTGCTGATCGCCGCGCTGCTGCGTGCCGACTTGCATCACCTTGCCCGTCTTGCGGACCATCTTGACCAGCTGTTTGCCTTCGTCGATGGTCAGCGTCAACGGCTTTTCGCAGTACACGTGCTTGCCGGCGTCGAGCGCGGCCAGCGCGATCTCGGTGTGCCAATGATCGGGCGTGCCGATCGTGACCGCTTCGATATCCTTGCGATCGAGCAGCTTGCGGTAATCCTCGAAAATGTCGGCCTTATTGAAATCCTTTTCCTTGGCTCGCTCGGCGTGTTGTCGCTGCACGTCGCACACGGCCACCATGTCGCCGTATCCCGCGGCGCGTTTGGCGTCGCCGGTGCCTTGTCCGCCCAGGCCGATCGCGCCGATCAGCGGACGCTCGTTCTTCGATTCGTCGGCACGGGCCCGGCCGGTCGTCCAGTAGGGGTTGGCGGCCAGCGCGACCGCCGCGGCGGAAGTCTGCACGAACTTGCGGCGGGTGAATTGATTCTTCATAGTCGGTTCCTTGTCGTTGCGGCGGGACACTTATCGAGGGCGGCCAAAAGGGGAAACGGGAATTGCGCCGGCAAAAACGGCGCGGGCGTCGTGGGGCAATCGCCAATCGCCGCCAAAGGGGGGCACGCCCAAGCTCGATCAATTGCCGCCAAGTTTAACCTTGGCCCGGGACAAACGCCAGAAAAGGGCTATTTTTTTTCCGCCATGACGTCAAATCGCGTCACTTTCCAGTGCACTTCCAGGTCGGCCCCCAAAACCACTCGGTCGAATTGCATCGGAACGCCGTACCGGGGGTCGAATCGAGCCCACATCACGACTTCCGACGCGCCCGGCGCGCCGTAGGATGGCGCCGGCTTTTCGGCCATGTCGAGCTCCTGTTCGATCGTCTCGAGCTGACCCGGCACGCTCCATACGTCCCAGGTGCGCTTCTGCTTCGGCTCGACGCCGTCGCGCGTCATGTGCGCGACCTCGCCGCGGCGCACCTCGACGTGAACTCTGCCGGGCCGATTGCCGGAAAGTTCCAAGTCGAGATCGTAATCGGCCGGCCCGTTCTTTTCCCACCGCGCGATCGCCGCGTCGAGTTCGGCGCGCGTCAATCGCGGCGCTCGCTGGCCGGCGATGTAGACCGCGCCGGCAATGATCGCCAACAGCAGTGCCGCGAAAATGCCAAGCGCCGCGCCGAGCAGTATCGGTCGTTTGGATCGCTCAGCGGGCGTTCGATCGGAAATCATCGGGGACATCATTTGGACTCGCGGCTCTGCTGGTCAAATCTTATCGCGTCCGGTAGGCTGTGGCCAAGCATGTTGCCCCATACTAACCCGACGCGCCAGCGAGGGACGCAGGACGAAGAACCCTCGATGGCGCGTCGGGTTAGTATTGGGCAATTCTCGGACAGCCACAACAAGCTGTCTGGGCCACCCAATCCTGGCCGCTCGTTGATTGATGCGGCCCACGCCGCCGGAGTTGTTCGATCCATGGAAAATCACCCGCCATCTTGCGAGCGGGCTCGCACCAAGATTGTGGCCACCGTGGGGCCGGCGTGTCGAAAGCCAGAACAATTGGCGGCACTCGTCGTCGCCGGCGTTGACGTGTTTCGCTTGAACATGGCGCACGCCAGCTTGGAGGAGCACGGTCAGACGCTGGCCGCGATTCGCGCCGTCAGCGACGAACTGCGGCGGCCGATCGCGGTGCTGGTCGACCTGGCTGGGCCGAAGATTCGGCTGGGCGAATTGCCAGGCGATCTACTCGAACTGCCGCTCGACGCGGAAGTGCACTTCGTGCGCGGCGAGCGGCCGCGACAGCCGGGCGACCTGGTGACCACCTACGAGCCGCTGGTCGATGAACTGCAAGTTGGCAATAGCGTGATGCTGGCCGACGGCACCGTGTCGCTGGTGGTAATCGAAAAAGGAGCCGATTTTGCCCGCTGCCGGGTCACTCAGCCGGGGCAGGTCCGCAGCCGGCAGGGATTGAACTTGCCCGGAGTGAAGTTGAGCGCTCCGGCGTTGAACGAAACCGATCGCGCAAACGCCGCCTGGGCCGCCGACAACGGGATCGACTTCGTCGGCCTGAGCTTTGTCCGACAGCCTGGCGATGTGCGTGAGCTGAAGAACTTGTTGCGCGGGCGGAAATCGTCGGCCCGCGTGATCGCGAAGATCGAAAAACAGGAAGCCATCGACCAGCTCGACGCGATCATCTCCGAAGCCGACGGGATCATGGTGGCCCGGGGCGATCTGGGGGTCGAGATCGACGTGGCCCAGATGCCTGTCGTGCAGAAGCGGATCGTCGCCACGTGCCACGAACATCAGAAGCCGGTGATCATTGCCACGCAAATGCTCGACAGCATGCAGCACTCGCGCCGCCCGACGCGGGCGGAAGTGACCGACGTTGCCAACGCCATCCTCGACGGGGGCGACGCCTGCATGCTTTCGGGCGAGACGGCCATCGGCGAGTATCCGCGCGAATCGGTGGCGATGATGAACCAGGTGGCGCTGGCCACCGAGGAGATGTTTCGCGACCACGTGCCGCAGCCGCCGGGCAATTTTCGAGCCGAGGGATTGCATCCGATCACTTCGGCCGTGGTGTACGGCGCCGGACACATCGCGTGCGAGATCGATGCCCGACTGATTGTCGTGGCCAGCCATTCCGGCGCCACGGCGCTGGCGCTGTCGAAGCAGCGCGGCTACGTGCCGACCGTGGGTATCAGCGATTCGCCGCATGCGCTTCGGCAGATGTGCCTCTATTGGGGCGTCATTCCGCTAGCGAACATAACCACTGGCAGCAGCCGGGAGATCCTTGACGCGGTGACGGCATGGGGAGTGGTCGACGGCACCCTCCGCTCGGGAGATCATATCGTTCTGATCGCCGGCACCGGGCTGTATGCCGGTTCGCACAACCAGATTATGGTCCATTGCGTGCCCTGATTGCACGGATTGCGGCGCTCGGCAGTGGGGGAACTATTTTCGCGACCCGTGCGTCTATTTGGCAGGATTGCGGATAAAATCAAGCGCGTCCCAGGAGAACTGGCCATGATGAAAAAACACATCTCCATTTGGCGGTCGGCCGTGATGTTTGTGTGGCTGATCATCGTGGCTGCTGGGCCACTGTTCAACGGCGCCACCGCGTTCGCCGACCCGAGCCCAGGAGAAAAACCCATGCCGCCGCAAGAGCAGACGAAATCGGGCAATGACGCGTTCGCGAGGGCGCTGTTTGCGCAGTTGGCGGCCAACGAGGGCAACATCGTCGTTTCGCCCACGAGCGTCGAGTTGTGCATGTCACTGGCATTGGCCGGCGCCAAGGGCGCGACGGCGGAGCAAATCACCGCGGTACTGCAAGGCGGCGAGGGCAACCCGATCGACGTACGGCAGTTGTTGGACCGTTATGCGCCACCGCGTACGGATTTGCGCGGCACGAATCGGACGTCAAACGGCCTGGTCGTGGCCAACTCGGCGTGGGTGCAGCAGGGCTTTCCGATTCACGAGGCCTATCTCAAGTTGCTGTCGACCAACAATCGCGCGACGTTCGAGCAGCTTGACTTCATCGTTCAGACCGAGGCGGCGCGTGCGGAGATTAACGGCTGGGTCGACCGCAAGACGCAGGGTAAGATCAAGAACCTGATTGCCAAAGGCGCCCTCGATTCGAGCACCCGCCTGGTGTTGGCCAATGCCATTTATTTCAAGGGCCACTGGGCGCGGCCGTTCGACAAGTCGGCCACCACGCAGCAGCCATTCCACCGGCCGGGCAAGCCGGACGTTAAAGTGCCACTGATGCACAAGGACTCACGGTTCCGCTACCTGGAAACGGCCAGCTACCAGGCGATCGAACTTTCGTACGGCGAAGCCGACATGGCGATGATCGTATGGCTGCCGAGAAAGGCCGAAGCGCTGGCCGAAGTCGAGCGCGAGATTGTCGCCGGCAGCATCGCCACCTCGCTGGCGAAGCTTTCCACCATGAGCGTGGACCTGTTCTTGCCGAAATTTAAAGTCGACGCAAATCTCTCGCTCGGCGACACGCTAGTGGCGATGGGCATGAAGGATGCCTTCTCGCGCGCGGCGGCCGATTTCTCGCACATCAGCGACGAGAAGCTTTGGATCTCGGCCGTCGTGCACCAGGCCCTTGTCGAGGTCGATGAACAGGGGACCGAAGCGGCGGCAGCCACGGGGGCCATCGCGGTGGCCGCGGCCGCGCGGCCCGTCGAGGAAGTGAAAAAGGTATTCCGCGCCGATCATCCGTTCGTGTTCGCAATCCGCAATCGCAAGACCGACGACGTCCTATTCGTCGGCCGCGTGGAGAGCCCGACGCCGTAAGTTGGCGATGGGTGCAGTGGCGTTGCACTTCTGGGGCGCCACGGTTGGCTTGTCCAACCGTGCTCTCCACACTGCTGGGCAAGCCAGCAGTGGCACCCGCCGGCAGCGCGAACCGGCACTTGTCCCAGCGGGTCTATCGGATGACAATGGGCCGAAAGCGTCTCTCTCCCGTTTTGCGGAACCAACGAAAATGCCAAGTTGCGTTCTGGCCTACTCGGGCGGTCTGGATACCTCGGTCATTCTGGGCTGGCTGCAGGACGAAGGCTACGACGTGCACGCGGTGTACGTCGACCTGGGGCAGCCGTGCGAGGATCGCGAGGCGATTCTGGCCAAAGCCCGGTCGTGCGGGGCGAAGAGTCGCGCGGATCGTCGACGCCCGCGAAGAACTGTGCCGCGACTTCGCCTTTCCCGTGCTGCAGTGGCAGGCCAAGTACGAGGGCATCTATCTGCTGGGCACGTCGATCGCCCGGCCGCTGATCTCGAAGGTCTGCCTGCAAGTGGCCCGCGAAGTGGGGGCCGACGCCTACGCCCACGGGGCCACCGGCAAGGGGAACGATCAGTGCCGCTTTCAATTGGCGGCCGAGGCGCTGGATCCGGCGGTCAAGTTGATCGCCCCCTGGCGGATCGAAAAGTTTCGCCCGACGTTTCCCGGCCGCCGCGAGATGATCGCCTATTGCGAGCAGAAAAAGATTCCGGTCAAGGCGTCGGTCGCCAAGCCGTACAGCTCGGACGAAAACTGCCTGCACATCAGCTACGAGGCGGGCAAGCTCGAAGACCTGACCGTCAACGGCGTCGAGCTGGTCGATTTCGGCATGACCGTTTCGCCGCAGCAGGCGCCCGACAAGATCGAGAACGTCACGATCGGCTTCGAGGCGGGCGTGCCGGTGAGCGTCAACGGGCGAAGCGCTGAGCGCGCTCGAGGTCGTCACGCGAGTTGAACGCAGATCGGCGGCCGCAACGGCGTCGGGCGGATCGACATGGTCGAAAATCGCTTCGTCGGCATGAAGAGCCGCGGCGTCTACGAAGCGCCCGGCATGACGGTGCTTGTACGCCGCCCACCGGCTGGTCGAGCAACTGACGCTCGATCGCGACCTGATGCACCTGCGCGATCGGCTGGCGCCGGAAGTGGCCGAGATGGTTTACTACGGCTTCTGGTACACGGCCAAGATGGACGCCCTGATGGCGTTCATCCGCGAGGCGCAGAAAAACGTGACCGGCGAGGTGAGCCTGAACCTGTACAAAGGCAACATCATGGTCGACGGCCGCAGCAGCCCGAACAGCCTGTACGACGAAGGGCATCGCCAGCATGGAAGGGGGCGGCAGCTACAACCAGACCGACGCCGAAGGATTCTTGCGGATTCAAGGTCTGCCGGTCCGCGTGCAGGGGCGCGTGAATCCGCGGAAGTATTGAGCCGGCATGCAACCCTTAGACGCTCCCTCATCCCGGCCTTCTCCCGGAGGGAGAAGGGGCGGAGGCTCTTCCGCCGAATCGACATTGGCGCTAAAATCAACGACGGCGTTGCGCTTCTTGGCTCATACTAGCCCGAAGCGCGAGCGAGGGTCCTTCCTTTTTTCTCCCTCGCTTGCGCTTCGGGCCAGTGTGGCTGGTTCGCCACCGCCAAAATCCGGTGTCGGAATTCTCGCGCTACGAAAGTTTTCTCGATGAACGTCCTGGTGATTGGCAACGGCGGGCGCGAGCACGCGCTGGCCTGGAAGATCGCGCAAAGCTCGCGCGTCGAGCGGGTGTTCGTGGCGCCGGGCAACGCCGGCACCGCGATGGACGCCGAGAACGTCGACATCTCGCCCACCGATTTTCCGCGGCTGATCAAGTTCGCCAAGCAAAACGACGTCGGGCTCACCGTCGTTGGGCCCGAGCTTCCGCTGGCCATGGGCATCGTCGACGCCTTCAACGACGCGCGGCTGCGCATTTTCGGTCCCCGCAAGGCAGCCGCCGAGTTGGAAGGCAGCAAGGTCTTTTGCAAGAACCTGCTGCGCCATGCCGACGTGCCGACCGCCGACTACCAGGTGTTTCGCAATGCCGACAACGCCACCACGTTTCTCAAGGATCGCGAGGACGTGCCAGTCGTGGTGAAGGCCGACGGCCTGGCCGCGGGCAAGGGCGTGTTCGTCTGCGCGACCCGGGCCGAAGCCATCGAAGCGGTCAAACGCATCGGCCGCAACAAGGAATTCGGCGACGCCGGCAACCAGATCGTGATCGAGGAACGACTCGACGGCCAGGAAGCCAGCGTGCTGGCGATCACCGACGGCCGGACGATCGTCACGCTGCCCCCGGCGCAGGATCACAAGCGGGCCTACGACGGCGACACCGGCCCGAACACCGGCGGCATGGGCGCCTACTGCCCGGCGCCGCTGATCGACGACGACAAGCTGCACCTGATCGAAGAGCAAGTGCTCGTGCCCACGGTGCACGCCATGAAGCGCGGACGGCGGCCGTTCCAGGGCGTGCTGTATGCCGGCCTGATGATGACCAACCAGGGGCCGAAAGTGCTGGAGTACAACGTCCGCTTCGGCGATCCCGAGTGCCAGCCGATTCTGATGCGGCTGGAAAGCGACCTGGTCGACCTGTTCGAAGCCACGGTCGACGGCCGGCTGGACGAGCTCGAGCCGCTGCGCTGGGACCCGCGGCCGAGCGTGTGCGTGGTGATGGCCAGCGAGGGCTATCCTGGCAGTTACGAACGGGGCTTTCCGATTCGCGGGCTCGACGAAGCCGCCAAAGTTCCCGACGTCAAAGTGTTTCACTCCGGCACCGCCACCGTCGACGGCCAAGTGGTGACCAACGGCGGCCGCGTGCTGGCCGTGACGGCGCTGGGTTCGTCGATCGCCGCGGCCAAGTTGCAAGCCTACACGGCGGTGAAGTGCATTCGCTGGAGCGGGGCCTGGTGCCGCAAGGATATTAGCGATCGGGCACTGGCCAGCGGACTGTAGGAGAGCGCTGCAATCGGTTGTTGGCGCTCTATTGCACGGTGTGAAGTCAAGCGGCGCGCTCCCTCACCCCGGCCCTCTCCCGGCGGGAGAGGGAGTCGCTTGCTTCCCTCTCCCTCCGGGAGAGGGTTAGGGTGAGGGTGCCTTCGTTTCCGTCCTCAGCCGTTTGGAATTAACTAATCTGCTCGCACCAGCGGCACGTCGACCAGGTGTTCGGCGATGAACCAGACTTGCATTTCGTTGGTGCGGATCACAGTGCTCACCAGCAAGTCGTTGGTGCCGTCGTCGCCGGACTTCGAAGCCTGAGCGGCCATCGAGCGGGCCTCCAAAAGGATCGTCTCGTGAGCTTGTAGCAATCGCGAGATTTGCACCGGCGCTTCTTCGCGTCCTTTCGGCGGGCGCGGAATCGTGGTCGCTTCGGCCACGTCGGCCGCCATCGCAACGCTGACGCCGCCGAGCATCATGATCCGTTCGGCGATTTGATCGATCAAGTCGGCTTGCGCCTCGTAGTGCTTGTCGAACAACAAATGCAGTTGATAGAACGTCGGGCCTGATACCTGCCAGTGGTGTTTCTTGTACAGGTCGCGCAGGGTCATCGTGTTGGCGAGCAGTTGGTTCAGGTTCTCGACGCTTTCCTTGCGAGCTTTTTCGGACAGCGCGATCGGCATCGCGATGAGATGTCCCCAGGCTTGGATTTCGTGCGCTTTTTGCCCAGTCACCGGCGTCGCCCGCATGCCATTCTCTTGGGCTTTTAAGGTCGTCATCGTTTCTACTCCTGAAAGTTAGAAGGATCGCGTCTTCCCCTGAGGCGGCCACTACGCGAAATTGTACGGCGACGAGTCCGTCTGTCCACCGGCTGAGCGGTGGCTCGCTCACAAATCATCCTCGCCGACGTCCTCGCCGTAACCGGGTGGAAACGGGTTGGGGGTCTTGGTTTCGCTCGACGGCGGCATGGGTGTTTCGCCCCCGTCCAGGCCGAACTGCCGCAGCCAGAACTCGACTTCACTTTCACTCGGCGGTTCGGTGCGCTTCAATCCGGGACTCTTGCGGCGCAAGCGGTCGATCCGCTTGCGCAACACTTCGGCGTACCACTCGTCGCTGTCGACGCACCGGGCGTGGCGCCGCCGCGCGGCCCGGTGCAGGCGATGGTCGCTTGAGACCACGACCAGCTTTCGTGGGGCCGAGTCGGCGCGAATCAGTTGTTCGATCAGCTCGTCGGCATCGGAGTTCGGCTCCGCGAATCGAACGGTCAGGCCCCGATGTTGCGTGACGCGCGGCAGGCCCGGCGGCGCTTCGCGAGCGTCGAACACGACGGTGGTCCGCGCCAACTCCTGCTCTTCGAGCGACTCGACCAGAAAATTCAACAGGGCGCTTCGAGATCGTTCGAGCCCGCCCGGGCCGACGCCGCGACCGAGGATGCCGCTGGCGTGCAAAAGATTATAGCCATCGATGAGCAGCGCCATGAGCGGCTACCGTGCCCGCGCGGGCCGGCGTGCTGCTTGCTGCGCCGCGCCGGAGGGGGCCTGATACTTTACGCGGCCGCCGACGATCACGGTGTCGGCCCGGCCGTGCAGCTTCCAGCCGGCGAACGGCGTGTTGCGGCTCTTGGAGCGGAACTTCGACGGGTCGACCGTCCAGCGAGCCGCCGGGTCGATGATCGTGACGTCGGCGTCGGCGCCGATTGCCAGCGTGCCTTTGTTGATGCCCAGGATGCGGGCCGGGTTGATCGTCATCTTGGCGAGCGCGGCGGCCAGTCGAGATGGCCCGGCTCGATCAGCTGCGTGATCACCAGGCCCAGCGCCGTTTCCAGGCCGACGATGCCGAAGGGGGCCTGGTCCAGCTCGCGCATCTTCTTCTCCAGCGCGTGCGGGGCATGATCGGTGCAGATCACGTCGATCGTGCCGTCGGCCAGCCCGGCGATGCAGGCGTCGACGTGCTTCTGCGACCGCAGCGGCGGGCTCATCTTGAAGTTCGAGTCGAAGGTCCGCAGGCACTCGTCGGTGAGCGTGAAATGGTGCGGGCAGACTTCGGTCGTCACGCGCACGCCGCGGCCCTTGGCCCGGCGGATCAGCTCGACGCTGCCGGCGCTGGAGACGTGCATGATGTGAATCCGCCCGCCGGTGGCCTCGGCCAGGGCGATGTCGCGGCTGGTCATCACGTCTTCGGCCGCGGCGGGCATGCCGGGCAGTCCGAGGATCAGCGAGACCAGCCCCTCGTGCATCACGCCGCCTTGCGTCAGCTCGCGGACTTCGGCGTGATTGAGGATCGGCTTGTCGAACATGCGGCAATACTCGAACGCCCGCCGCATCAGCTCGGCGTCGTAGACCGGGGCGCCGTCGTCGCTGAAGGCCACGGCGCCGGCCTGGACCAACTGGCCGATCTCGGCCAGTTCCTTGCCTTCGCGGTTCTTGCTGACGCAGGCGACGACGAACACGTTGCACTTGATCGGCCCGGGCCGCCTGGTGCTGGATGAACTCGACCGTGGCCTGGGTGTCGATCGGCGGCTCGGTGTTGGGGATGCAGGCGATCGAGGTGAACCCGCCGGCCAGGGCGGCCGCGGTGCCGGTCTCGATCGTCTCGTCCTCCTCGCGGCCCGGCTCGCGCAGGTGGACGTGCATGTCGATCAGGCCGGGCGAGACGATCTTGCCCGAGGCGTCGATGACGTGCTCGCTGACCGTTGGCCAGCGCGTCGTAGGCGGCGATGCGGCCGTCGTCGATCAGCACATTGGTGACCCGATCCATCTGCTGGCTGGGATCGATCACGCGGCCGCCTTCGATCAGGATGGGACGAGTTGTCGCACGTGATGACTTCCGAGTCTTGCAGATCGGGGTAGCGATTCGAGTTGTCAGCGATATCCGGTCTCACAGCATCGAGCGCTGCAATCCTACCCTACTCTGCGAAGCCGAGTCGCTCGTCCAGCCCAGAATCAGCCACAACACGGCCATGCGCACGGCCAGGCCGTTGGTCACTTGCTCCAGAATCGCCGAGTGCGGGCCGTCGGCCACGTCGGGCGTGATCTCGACGCCGCGATTGATCGGGCCCGGGGCCAGGATCAGAATGTCGCGCTTGGCCCGGGCCAGCCGCTCGCGGTTCATCGCGTACAGCAGGGCGTACTCGCGGACCGACGGGAACGGCCGCGTCGATCTGCCGCTCGAACTGGATGCGCAGCAGGTTCAGCACGTCGCAGCGCGGCAGGATCTCGTCCAGGTTGTAGGCCACCTCGACGCCCAGCTCTTCCCAGCGCGGCGAGACCAACGTCGACGGGCCGCAGACGATCACGTGCGCGCCCAGCTTCTTCAGGCCCCAGATGTTCGATCGGGCGGTGCGGCTGTGGGCGATGTCGCCGACCAGGGCGACGGTCAGCCCCTCGATCCGGCCGCGGCGCTCGCGGATCGTCATGATGTCGAGCAGGCCCTGCGTGGGATGCTCGTGCGGGCCGTCGCCGGCGTTGATCACCGAGCAGTTGAGGTTCTGGGCCAGCAAGCTGGGCGGTGCCGGGCGTGCGATGGCGCACGACGACGACGTCGATGCCCATCGCCTCGATGTTCTTGGCCGTGTCGATGAAGGTCTCGCCCTTCGACAGGCTGCTGCCGGAGGACGAAAAGTCGATCGTGTCGGCACCCAGCCGCCGGGCGGCCAGCGAAAAGCTGGTGCGGGTGCGGGTCGAGGTCTCGAAGAACAGATTGGCGCAGGTGCGACCGGTCAGAACCGGAACTTTCTGCGTGCAGTTGCCGGTCGCTTCCTTGAAGGTGACCGCGCTGTCGAGAATGATGTTGATCTCTTCGGCCGACAGGCTCTCGAGATCCAACAGATGGCGCCGCGTCCATGCGGCGGGCACGGCGCCGAGATCGACAACTTCGGTAGTCATGGCTGAAGCCTTCCTGCTCGAGCGTGCGCGCGGAAATGGCCTTCATGGCCAACCGCCGGTGAATCCCCCGATGCCCCCGCAGTCGCGTCGGACTTGTCACAAGAAAACCGCCGCCCCCCGATGCGCTTTCAGTGATTCTAACGCGCCGGCGGCCGACTGAGAAGCAATCGCCGCATATCTTCGGCAAAACCCCGCAGCAGCGGCGGCTCGTCTGTCGAGTGATATAATCGCGTCATGGAGCCATTTCAGCCACCCCAGGTTCTCATCTTGGCGCAAAACCCCGAAACTGCGCGCCGCTGGGCCAAGCAGCTCGAAGGCACCGTCGCCGGGATTTGGCTCGCGGCGGCAACGGTTCCGGAGGAAGTCGAAATTGAGCTGCTCGTCACCGATCTGCTCTCGGCCCAAGAAGCGACCGAACGGAGCAGCCGGGCGATCGGCGCTGCGGGAAGCGAGCCGTCGGCGCGCTCGGTGGGTGTGGTGTGCATCGGCCCGGCCGATTGGGGCGACGTCAACCTGTCGCAGGATTGCGCGGCGGGCGAGCTCCGTCTGGCATGCACGTTATTGGGCGAAATTACGCGGCTGCGCGTCGAGCGGGCTCAGACCGCCCGCATCCACCACGAAATCAAGCAGCTGGCCTATACCGATCCGTTGACCGGATTGCCCAACCGGCGGACTTGGGATTTTCAACTGCCGCTGAAGTGCCGGCTGGCCGAATCGGGACGACAGCCGCTGTGGCTGGCGATCGTCGACCTGGATCGGTTCAAACAGGTCAACGACGCCTGCGGCCTTTCGATCGGCGACGGCGTGCTGGCCGGCGCGGCGGGGGCCTTGGCGGGGCAACTGCGACGCGACGACCTGATTGCCCGGCTGGGGGGCGACGAATTCGGCGTGTTGCTTTCGGACATCGGGGAAACTGACGCACAACGTGTCTTCGGGCGGCTCCGCGAAGCCGTGGCCCGCCAGCCGGTGCCCTCTGGCGTCGGGCGGCTTTCCCTCAGCATTGGCTATGCCACGCCGGCTTCGGGCAAGGAATCGGCTGCCGAGATGTTTGTCGCGGCCGAGCAAGGCTTGCGCCAGGCGAAACTCGCCGGCGGCGACCGCGCGGTTCGCGGCGAGCTTGGCCAAGGTTGACCGCTCAGCAGCCCGTTGAACGATTCGCTGGGTCTTCGTTGGGGTGCCACTGCTGGCTTGTACAGCAGTGTTTGTCCGTCGATGTTACGCAGCACTGCTGGACAAGCCAGCAGTGGCACACGAACCATCCCCGAACCGCATTGCTTGACCGCTCAACCCATTCGCCAGCGGGCGTTGAACATCCAGGCCATTGTGGCCAGCAGCGCGCCGTTCGAGCGCCACGTAGAAGACCATGAACGAGGCGAAGAAGGGCCAATTCGCCGTGACTGGCGTAGTCGAAGTCATCATCAGGTCGATCGGCAAATTGAAGGCCGCCGCGAACGGGCTCGAGAAACTCGCGTCGCGGATAAACTCTGCGGCCGCCGTGTCGTAAAAAAACGTGTTCGCGAAAAACGTGATCGCCAGCGGCGCGGCGAACAGTACGACGATGATCAGATAGGTCGTCATCAACGCGATCGACGTCTTTTGGAAGAACACCGAGCAAAATAGCGCCACCGTGGCCGTCGTCAGACACACCACCAGCACGATCGTGATGTAAGCGAGCACGGTGGGGAGGTTGCCCCAGTAGGTATTGACCATCACCACGGCCAGCAGCAGCGGCCAAAGCAGAAACATCGTCAGCACGCTGGAGACGCGCAAGCCCGAGACAAGCTTGGCCCACAGAATTTGCTCCGGACGAGAGAATCGTGGTCAGCAGCAAGTCGAGCGTTTCGCGTTCGCGTTCGCTGGTCACGCTGCCGGCGGAAAACACCGGCCCGACCAGCATGTTGAACAGCATGACGTAGGAGATGTACCAGGGCGCCAGTTCGGGCCACACGTACAGAAAAAGGCCATCAGCGGAATCGCCAGCAGCATGCTGACCTGAATCACGACTCGCAGCATGAGCGTGCCCTGGCTGAAGATTTCGCTGCGCATTTCCTTGTCGAAGACCGGGTTGGCGCCGTCGGGCAACAGGTCGTTGCGTTTGGCGGGCGCGAACAGCCGGTCGGGAAACTGGTCGCTCTGGATGACCAGGCCCATCGCCTCCTTGGCCTCGGTGTCCAGGTCGACCACTTCCTTGCCTTCGCTGCCCACGTCGGGCGGATGCAAGCAGGCGCGCGGTCGTGTCGCGAAACAGTCGAATGCAAATCAGCCCGCAGATGCCGGGCAGCACCGTCAGCATCAGCGTGAGCCGCAATTCGCCGCGGCCGGCCAAAGCCCACCAGCACGTCACGCCCAACAGCGCCAAGGGCAGGATCAAGAGGTAGCTGACGACCAGCGACGCCGAGGTGCGGCTGAAATAGCTGCTGGCCGCCAGGCTGATCATGCCGAACGTGATCACCGACAGGAATCAGTCCCAGGTAGGCCGCCAACACCTCGTAAATCGAAACGCCCCCCAGCGGCAGGCACAGCATCACGATCGGCAGCGAGGCGAAGATCAACAGCAACAAATGGCACAACGACGCCAGCAGCTTTCCCAACACGATCGCGCCGGGCCGCAAGCGGGCTGGCCAGCAACATCTCGTAGCTCTTGCGCTCCTTTTCGCCGGTGATCGCTCCGGCAGCGAAACTGGGAGCCATCATCGACGCCAGCAGATACTGGCCGAGAAACACCAGGTTGACCAGGCGCTGCGCGGCCCGGGGATTGGTCGTCAAATCGAGCTGCCGTTCCTGCGGCCAGGCCAACAGCACGACGAGCCCCAGCATGCCGAGATAGAACAGCAGCAGGATGAACGCCCGCGTCATCCGCAGGTTCACCAGCAGCTCCCGCTGCAGCACGGGATTCTCGAAGAGGTACATGACTCGAAGCGCCGTGGCCGACGAGCGGGTTCACATGCCGCTCAATCGCCATGATACCACACTAACCCGACGCGCAAGCGAGGGTTCTTCGTCCTGCGTCCCTCGCTGGCGCGTCGGGTTAGTATGGCAAGTCATTCCAGCCCAGGAGTTTTCGCATCTCGACGAGCGGCTGCAGGTACATATCCAGCGGCAGTCCGTCGACCGTCGGCTCGCGACGCAGCGTCAGGCCGTCGACGGCCGGGGTTCGTGCGACGACGTGCTCGATCAGGTCGCGTTGGCCGGCGGCGTTCCAATCGCGAGCGAGGTTTTGCACTCCGCGCAATCGAACCAACGCCAGCGCCAGCGCGTAGGCGGCCCAATTGCTGACGCCGCCTAGAATCGCATGATCGGTCGCGATGCGGCAGGCAATTGGGCCCGCCGACTCGGGACCGATCGCCTCGACGAGGGTCTCCCACGCGAAGCGGCCCATGCCAATCTCGTTGCCGCCGTCGCCGATGCCAATCGTGGTGATGGGCCGGCTGTGCCGAACGATCGATTCGAATAGGCGGTGCGTCTTGGCCGTGAAGCCGTTGACCGATTGACCGCGCATGTTGTGGCACAAGTTGCGATCGTGCTCGGCGGTCTGGGCCGCAAATCGTTCGAGCGGCGCGGCGCCGCGCGCGGTTGAGCGGCCATTGAGTCGAGCGTGTGGCTCGGGCCCGGCCGCTCGATCGCGATCAGGTGAGTCAGTCGCCGGCCGCGATCGGAGGCGAAAAACGCGTCAATCCAGGCGTCGGTTTTGACGTTGCCCGACGGGTCGTTGAACGCACGATCCGGCCCCGCCGGCAGTCCGTCTTCGAAGGGAAACTCGACGAGCGCCGCGCGATCCAGCTTCAACCGCTGGCAGCCGCACGCCAACAGCGGCAGCGCATAGCCGTCGCTGATCAGGCAGGTTTCGATACCCAACGCCAACAGCGCCTGCGCCAGAAACAGGGCGCCCGGCGGACCGTCGGTTTCGGCCGTGACGCCGTCGTCCACCACGGCGCAAAAGCCGGTGACAATTGCGACGCCCTTTGCGCGCCGGGCCAGTTCGAGCGTCGCGTTGCGCAGCGCGCCGGCATCGAGCGGCGCCTGTGCGCGGCGAAAGCCGGCCAATCCGCGCCCGGCCGGATCGCGATGCACGATCGCCTCCAACTCTCGCCAGGGCATGGCTCGATCCTCGGCCGCGATTCTGCGATCGTCGCGCGGCGGTGTTTGCGTTTGGAAATCGGATGGGAAGCCAGAAGTCATGACGGTGGGCTCGCCAGTCGCGGCAGATTTGTTAAGATGTCGGCGATTCGTGAGATTGGAAAGCGACGCGGCAAGCGATCGAGCAACTTTTTACCGATCGGCAGCCACTTGCCGGCTGCTACCTGCCGACAGTGGTGGCCATCGGACCCTAGCATAAGGGTTGGACCCGGTCGGCACCCGTTCTTGGCCGGCCTTTTTTGCCGGTTGACCGGGTGCGCGGGCACGTTGCATCGGCGAGAGGATAATCTCTCGGATCGCGTGCGGCCAAAGCGGCGAAGAAGGGTGGGTTGACAAGGCTATGCAGCGTGTATTACAACTTGGGATAGATCGTGAAAATTGTCACAATCCCGGTTTGGGGCATGCGGCGCGCTCGGAGTCAAGGGTCTGCTGCGGCTTGGGTTTACAGCCGACATGATGAGGCAACTCGGGTGGTGGAATCGACCGTTTCCCCGGGCGTCAACTCGGTCGGAAGTATTGTGATCGAATAAGTCAGGCCTGAAGGGTAATTGGGCATGGCCGAGAAGAAGAAAATGTCCGTGGCCGAAATCTTGGCCGCGGCTCGCAAATCCGACTCCGCAGGCGGCGCTGCACCGGCCGAGGCTCCGGCCAGCGAGACACCGGCTGCAGCAGCACAAGCAGCACCGCCTGAAACCGCGGCCGAACCCAAGGCCGCGCCGGCCAAACCCGCCGCTGCAAAGCCGGCGGCCAAACCGGCCGACGGCGCGCGGATGAGCGTGGCCGAGATGATGGCCGCCGCGCGGGCCGAAAAGCAAGGCGGCGCGCCCGCCGAAGCCAAGCCGGCAGCGCCCGCGAAAAAAGAAGCGCCGGCCGCGAAGCCCGCGGCGGCGGTTGCTGCTGCTCCCAAGGCCTCGCCGAAGCCGGCTGCCGCGCCGGTTGCCAGCGCGCCGAAAGACACCGGCAGCATTCTGGCCGACGCGCGCACCACGGCGAAGCCGGGACCGATGTCGAAAGCCGAGGCGGCGCTCAAGGCGCCCGCGGCCAAGCCGGCGGCGCAGTGCGGAGAAGCCGCGCATTCCGGTGCCGCCGATGCCGGCCAAGCCCGAGTATGCCAAGCCGAAACCGGCGCCGGTGGAAACCGACGAAAGCCGTCGCGGTTTTCTGACCGGCGATGGTGTTGGGATCGTTCCTGGGAATCGGTTTTTCTTCGCTGGCCTCGACGCTGGGTCTGTGGACGCTGGGCACGGCGCGGTTCATGTTCCCCAACGTGCTGACCGAGCCGCCGAGCAAGTTCAAAGTCGGCTTTCCCAGCAACTTCGCGCCCGGCCAGGTCGAGACCAAGTTCATTCCGCAGTACGGCGTGTGGGTCGTGAACTGCGAATACAACGGCAAGCCGGAAATTTACGCGTTGCGAACGGTGTGCACGCATCTGGGCTGCACGCCGAACTGGCTGGAAGGGGAGCAGAAGTTCAAATGCCCCTGCCACGGCAGCGGTTTTTACAAGGACGGCATCAACTTCGAAGGCCCGGCCCCGCGACCGCTTGGAGCGCTACGCCATTCGCATCGCCGACGACGGCCAGTTGGAAGTCGACAAGAGCAAGCTTTTTCAGGAAGAAATCGGCCAGTGGAGCGACCCTGCTTCGTTCGTCGCGGTCTGAGCTCGGGTGCTTGCCGCCCCTGCAGCGCGGAGTGCTGCGCGGGTTCGGCAAAGCCGGCCGCGTGCGGCGGTTCGCCCGCCCGCCCATCTGTGTTCGCTTGCCAGAAGCGCCCGTGTGTCGTCCGTTGCCCGCTCGCGAGTCGGGCGTTCGCAAGGTCGTATCGGGCGGATAGTTTCTTTTCTCTTTTGATCAGCGCGGTAGCAAACGATGTCCCTTGGCGAAATGATTCGCGAGTCGCAGGTTTGGAAGAGCATCTTCCGGCATCCGATGCCGCTGGATCGCCGCAATCGCATCGTGGTGATGCTGACCAACTTCTTTCTGCACCTGCACCCGGTGTCGATCAAGAAGCAGGGCATCGCGCTGTCGCTACACCTGGTGCATGGGCGGCGTCACGTTCTTCCTGTTCCTGGTCGAGACGGTGACCGGCGTGCTGTTGATGTTCTATTACCGCCCGACGCTGGAGTGGGCGTACAACGACATTCTGGCGCTGCGCGACGTGACGTCGCTGGGCATCATGCGCGAATTGCATCGCTGGGGCGCGCACGCGATGGTGATCACCGTCTGGCTGCACATGTACCGCGTGTTTCTCACCGGCAGCTACAAGCCGCCGCGCGAGTTCAACTGGGTGGTCGGCGTGATTCTGCTGCTGCTGACGCTGCTGCTGTCGTTCACCGGCTATCTGCTGCCGTGGGATCAGTTGGCGATCTGGGCCATCACGGTCGGTTCGAACATGGCCCGGGCGACGCCGATTCCTGGGGCATGAAGGGCCGGGGCAGCAGCTGTTGAACATTCGGCGGCATCGACATGATTACCAACGCCTCGCGATGCGCGCTTTGCGCTGTTGGGTGCGCGCTTCGTGGGCGAAGAAACGTTGAATCGGTTTTACGTGTTGCACTGCATCGCCATTCCGCTGGCGGTGGCGCTGCTGCTGGCGATCCACTTTTGGCGCGTCCGCAAGGACGGCGGCATCAGCGGGCCGCTGTGAGCAGGATGTTAGCGGCGAGCGGCGATGCGTGGCCGAGGACCGGCTGGAAGTGCCCAGGGCGCGGCGGATTTTTCGGCGGTTGATTTCGGCGGCGAGAGAACAAGCGAAATTCTTATGCACGGCTCCACGCAAGACTTCATCACGAGCATTGCCGGCTTCCTGGGCGGCTACTATCTGTGCCTGGCGGCGATGAACGCGGTGATGGCGTTCTATCTGTGGCACAACCGCCACAAGACCACGGAGGCCATGTTTTGGGTGGCCGTGAGTTTTGTGTTGGCGGGCATTGCCGCCGCGGCCATGGGGGGCGTCCCGCCCGGGTTGCCCGACTGGCTGCGAGAAGACGTCAACAACGCCACCGGCCCGGTCATTTATAGCGTCGGCACCACGCTCTTGCTGGTGATCCTGTTCGTCGGTCGCCGGTTCTTCGTGCGGCCGATGGTGGCCTGGGCGGGTTGAACCTGGCGCTGGTGGTGATGGGCCTGTCGATGACCGATCCGAACTTCGCCGCGATCGTCACCAAGCCCGACAACGTGCCGATCGTGGGCCTGGTGTTCTTGCTGGGCTTCTTCACCTGGCTGGCGACGTACAAGGCGGTGGAGAACGACGACCGCATCGCGCAGGGCCTGCCGCCGCTGGAAAAGCTCGACGACGAAAAAGTGCTGGTCTGGCCCGACCTGGTCTACACCGAGCTGATCTGCATGATCGCGCTGACGGCGTTCCTGCTGGTCTGGGCGCATCGCGCTGCAAGCGCCGCTGGAAGAGCCGGCCAGCAGCGTCAAGACGCCCAATCCGTCGAAGGCGCCGTGGTACTTCCTCGGCTTGCAGGAAATGCTCGTCTACTACGATCCGTGGATGGCCGGCGTGGTGCTGCCGAGCCTGGTCATCGTCGGGCTGATGGCGATTCCGTTCATCGATTTCAACAAGAAGGGCAACGGCTACTACACGATCGAGGAGCGGAAGTTCAGCTACCTGATCTTTCAGTTCGGCTTTCTGGAACTGTGGGTGACGCTGATCATGCTGGGCACGTTCTTGCGCGGGCCGAACTGGAATTTCTTCGGGCCGTTCGAGTACTTGGGATCCGCACAAGGTGGTGGCGCTGAACAACGTCGACCTGTCGCAATACTTCTGGGTCGATGGGCATGGGTCAAGGCCTGCCGAAGGCGCCGCCGGGCAGCGGCCTGGTGACGCGAGATTGGCTACATCCTGTTGCGCGAGGCGCCGGGCATTCTGCTGCTGGCTGGCCTACTTCATGCTGCTGCCGCCGCTGATGGCGGTGACGGTCTTCCGCAAGTTTTTCGTGAAGATGGGCTTCATCCGCTACATGCTGATGTCGAACCTGCTGCTGTTCATGGCGGCGCTGCCGATCAAGATGGTGCTGCGCTGGACGTTCAACCTGAAATACATCGTGAGTATTCCCGAGTACTTCTTGAATTTCTAGATCCCCCATCCGCGCGCGCTCCGTGGCGGCGCGATCGAGAGCCATGCCTGCTACCGAACAAACTTGGCGCGAATCCAAGCTGATGCACGTGGTCTTCGGCATCAGTTCGCTGGCGATGCTGGTCACCACGATCTGGATGCTGGCCGCCGACCACCGCCGCGAGTGGAAGGACTATCAGCGCAAGTTCCAAGACATCGAAACCTGGACCGCGCAAGCTCGCATTAATCAGCAGGAGAGTGCGGCGTACGAGACGGACCTGAAGGAGGCCCGCGACGCCTGGGAGGCGGCGCGGCGCGCCGTGCCCCAGCGGCGCATGATCGAGCAGCTTCGAGCAACTCGGTGCGCGACGACGCCGAGGCCCGCGACGCGCGGGAGCCGAACTTTGAGCCGATCGAAGACGATTACAAGATGCTGGACCGGGCCGAGGAAGACGCGAAGCCGCCGCTGCGCGACCGGCTGAATGCCGCCCTGCAATCCTTTGTCGACGAAGCCCGCTTTCGCGAAGGCAAGAAGTTGACCGAGAAGAAGTTCGACGCGGCCGACCTGGAAGTGGCCCGCAGCAACTACGAGTTGGCCGTCGGCAATGCCTTGCCGCAGGCCCAACTGGAAGACCTGCAAGAGCAAGGTCGACGACCAGATGGCCAAGGTCGCCGAGGCGAACGAAGCCGTTCAAGACGCGGCCACGTATCGCAAGGAGTTGGACAATATCTTCGGCGAGATGACGGCCGAAGAGGTCGCCGCCAAGAAAAAGCTCGACGAGCAGGAAGGCAAGCTCGCGCAGCTCGTCAAGGCCCGCGACGAGCGTCAGAACAACGCGATGAAGGAATTCACCGAGTTGCCGATCATCGACGCCTTCGGCCGTCCGATCAAGATCGAACAGATCTGGCTGCCGAAGCTGACGATCAACTACAACTTCGGCGACGTGGCGCTCGCGGTTCGACCGCTGCATCACCTGCCACCAGGCGATGGACAAGACGGCGCCCGGCTCGGCCATCGAGCCGGGCTATCAGCCGCAACAGACGATCACCGTGCGATCGCACTGGCCGACGCCCGGCCGAGCGACGCCCGCCGAGCCGAAGCTGGCAAAGCCGACCGAGCGCGCGCGAGCTCGAAAAAGCGCTACGCCAGCGTGCTGGAAGAAGTCTACGGCCTGCAATTGGCCGAACGCAGGACTGTTCGACGCCGATGACGCCATGATCAGCGTGGTCCGTCCCGAGACGCCGGCGCCAAGGCCGGGCTCGAAGTGGGCGACGTCATCGAAGAGGTCAACGACGTCAAGCTGCTGGAGCAAGACAGGCTGCCTACAATTACCTGCTGGAGAGTGCCAAGTGGGGCAAGCCGCTGAAGCTGACCGTGCGGCGCGGCGTGCCGAATCCGTTCGCCAGTCATCCGCGACTCGATTTGTTCGTCGGCTCGCTGAGCCCGCACAAGATGGCCGACGTCGGCTGCACGATTTGCCACGACGGGCAGGGGAGCGCCACGGCGTTCAAGTGGGCCTCGCACACGCCCGAACGATCCGCTGCAGGCCGAGCGCTGGAAGCGCGAGTACGGCTGGTTCGACAACCACCATTGGATCTTTCCGATGTATCCCAAGCGGTTCGCCGAGAGCCTGTGCCTGAAGTGCCATCATGACGTGGTCGAGCTGGAGCCCAGCGAGCAGTTCCCCGATCCGCCGGCGCCGAAGCTGGTCGAAGGGTTTCATCTCGATCGAGCAATTCGGCTGCTTCGGCTGCCACGAGATCAACGGCTTCGACGGGCCGAACGCGCCGCGTCGGTCCCGATCTGCGCACCGAGCCGAACTATGCGGCCGCGGCGCAGGCCCTGTTGGCCAGCGGCGGGTTGGAGCAAGCAGCAAAGTGCCTGGGCCGGCGAACTGGTCGATCACCCGACCAGACGACGCCGCGCGGCACGCGCTGCCCGAATCGCTGAACGACGCCGCGCAGGCCAAGATGCCGAAAACGCCCGGCCAGGCCGAATCACCAAGCGACTGCTGGCGGTTGCTGGACGACGTCGAGACGCCGGGCCGGCTGCGCAAAGTCGGGCCCAGCCTGCGGCACGTGGCCAGCAAGATCGACTTCGACGTTCCTGTATTCGTGGATCCGCAAGCCCAGCGATTTCCGGCCCACACCAAGATGCCGCAGTTCTTCGGGCTCGACGAGCACCTGGACGGCAAGGGCCTGGAGCAGTCGGAGCGGTTCGAGCCGATCGAGATTCGCGGCGCCGCCGAGTATCTGCTGGCCAAGAGCCAGCCGTTCGAGTTCACGCCGCCGCCGAAGGCGGTCACAGCCAAGGCGTCGGCCGAGCGCGGCAAGCGAATTGTTCGAGACGCGCGGCTGCCTGGCCTGCCACAGCACGACGATTTCCCAGGCCGGCACGATGACGCAGGGCCCCGACCTGTCGCGCATCGGCGCCAAGCTGGCGCGCAAGGACAATCCCAACGGGCCGCAAGTGGCTCTACACCTGGCTGCGCAATCCGAGCAAGTATCATCCCCGCACGTTGATGCCCAACCTGTTCCTCGACCCGATCACGGGCGCCGACGGCAAGCTGACCGATCCGGCCGCCGACATCGCGGCCTTCCTGATGAGCTCGGCGAACCGATTGGCAGCCCAGCGACGTGCCGGCGCGGAAACTGAACGACGAAGAGCGCAAGGCGCTGTACGACCTGGCCATGGAGCATCTCAAGAACGTCTACACGCGCAAGCAGGCCGAAACGTACCTGGAGACGGGCATTCCCGAAGAGCCGGCGAGGCGAAATCAAGGGAGACGAAGTCGAGCTGCTCGGCGATATGGCCGGAACGAAGACTTGCGGATCGAAAAGCAATTGCAATACGTCGGCCGCCGCACGATCAGCAAGTACGGCTGCTCGGGCTGCCACGACGTGCCGGGCTTCGAAGACGCCAAGCCGATCGGCACCGGCCTGGCCGACTGGGCCCGCAAGACGCCCGACAAGCTGGCCTTCGAGCAGATCGTCGAGTACATGAAGAAGGGCCACGGCCACCCGGACGGTTGAACTATGACGAAAACGAACATGGCGACGTCACCGACGCGCGCATCGAGGAGGCCGAGCACAAGGAACACGGACACACCGAGTTCAACTTCCTCGACATGCCGCCCGACACCGGCTACTTCATGGAGAAGCTGGTGGGCCATCAGCGCGAGGGCTTCATCTGGCAGAAGCTTCGCGAGCCGCGCAGCTACGACTATCAAGAAGACGCAAAACAAGGGCTACAACGAGCGGCTGCGCATGCCGCAGTTCACCGCGCTCGACGATCAGCAGCGCGAGGCGATCATCACGTTCGTGCTGGGCCTGGTCGCCGAGCCGCCGGCGACGCAATACGTCTATCACGCCGCGCCGCGCCGCGAGGCGATCGCCCAAGGGCTGCAAGTCATCGAGAAGTTCAACTGCACCGGCTGCCACGCGTTGGAGGTGGACCAGTGGGAGCTGGCCTACGAGCCGGGCGATTTTCCCGAGCCGCCGGAAGTTGCGGACTATCCGTTCCTGCAGGCGCACTTCACGCCGCAACAGATCGAGGCCTCGCAGAAAACCGACGACCGCGGCCTGCTGCACGCCACGGTCACGGGCATGCCGAGCGTCGACGAAGAGGGCAATCCGCTGCGCGTCGACGAAGACGGCGCTCCGATCGACGCCGACGACAACGATACCAAGGCGTTCTATTCGTTCGTGCCCTGGGAAAACGCGCTGATCAACGGCCAGATCTGCGCAGTCGGGACTTGCAGAAGATCTGCTGATGCCCGAGTCGCGGATCGAAAAGCGGTATCCGCCGTTCGGCGGATTCTTGGCGCGGCTCGACTATCCGACCGTGGTGGCCGCCGAAAAGACAGGTCAACTCCCAACGCCAAGCCGGACGAAGCCTGGGGCTGGCTGCCGCCGCCGCTGGTGGGCGAAGGCCGCAAGGTGCAAACCGACTGGCTGCACGACTTCCTGCTCGATCCGTATCCGATTCGCCCGGCGGTGGTGCTGCGAATGCCGAAGTTCAACATGTCGCCGGCCGAGGCCACGCAAGCTGGTCAATTACTTCGCGGCGGTCGACGGCGCCGACTATCCGTACGACTTCGATCCGCGCACGCGCGAGTCGCACCTCGAGGCCGAGAACGACGAGCATCCGCACCGTCTGGACGACGCGCTGAAGATCGTGACCGACAGCAACTACTGCGTGAAGTGCCACCTGCTGGGCGACTATCAGTCCGCACGGGCAGCGAGCGGGCCAAGGCGCCGCAGTTGGACGAAGTCTACAAACGGCTGCGGCCCGAACTTCACGCTCGACTTGGATCGCCAATCCCAAGCGGCTGCTGCCGTACACCGGCATGCCGGTCAACATTCCGCACGACAAGCCGGTCAGCACAGTCGCTGTATAACGGCACCAGCGAGCAGCAGCTCAATGCGGTGGTCGATCTGCTGTTGAACTACGATCGCTTCATGGAGAGCAAGACGTCGATCAAGCCGTTGATCAAGGCCGGCGCCGCCGGAAGCGGCCGCCGACAAGCAATCGACCTGCGCCCGGGCGACGCGGCTCAGTAGAGGGAGATCCGAGCAATGGTCAACGCAAGTCGTGTTTTTTACAGTGCCGTGCTGCTTTGCGCGGCTGCTGCTTGCGGCGGCCGGTTGCGGCAAGCCGGGCGGACCTCCGCCGGGAGCTACCGAAGGCGTCAACGCGCCGAACGTCGAATTAGGTTCCGAGTCCGGCCCCAAGGATTCCGCGGCCGATTCTTCCAGTTCCACCCCCGACGGCGGATCGCCGCAGGGTGACCCAGGAGACAAAAAGTAATCATGTTCAAGTTCACGAAAATGATCGCGGTTGCGGTGCTGGTGCTGCTCGTTGCTGCCGGCGCTCGCGCCGCCGATTGGGGCACGCTGACGGGCCGCTTCGTCTATGACGGCAAGGCCCCCGACGCCGACAAAGATCGACGCCACGAAGGATCTCGAAGTTTGCGGCAAGCACAAGCTGGTCGATGAAGACGTGGTGGTCGACGCCGACGGCGGCCTGGCCAACGCGGTCGATCATGCTGCGGACGAAAGAACGACGACGAGTCGCATCCGGAATACGAATCGACCGCCAACGACGACGTGGTGCTGGACAACAAGAACTGCCGTTTCGAGCCGCACGTCGGCGTGGTCCGCACTTCGCAGACGCTCGTGCTGAAGAATTCCGACCCGATCGGCCACAACAGCAAGGTCGATCCGATCGTCAATCCGGGCATCAATCCGATCCTGGCGGCCGGCGGCGAACCGATCAAGCACAAGTTTTCGGCCGAGGAAGGTTTGCCGGTCAAAGTCGGCTGCAACATCCATCCCTGGATGGGCGGCTTGGCTGGTGGTTCGCAAGGATCCGTATGCGGCCGTCTCGGATGCGACCGGCAAGTTCACGATCAAGGATTTGCCGGCCGGCAAGGAGCTCGAATTCCGCCTCTGGCAGGAGAAATCCGGCTACCTGAAGAACGTGACGTTCAAGGGGGGCAAGGCCGACACCAAAGGCACGCTTCAAGCTGAAGATCAAGCCGGGCGAGAACGACCTGGGCGACATCAAGGTCAGCCCTTCGCTGTTCAAGAAGTAGTTCGGACGTGACGGGAGATCGATGCGTAAGACAATTGCATGCCTGTTGGCCTTCGCGGCCGGATGCGGTGTTGCTGGCGCTTACCGGTTGCAGCAGACCGGCCGTGGTCGCCGGACCGGTCCCGGATCGGCAAGTGGCCGACGAGTTCGCGACGACGCTGGCAGCCGGGTCGCCCGAGGCGGCCGGCGGCGCAGCGGGCGGGCTGAAGCGAGCGGCACCGGATGGGGCACGCTGAGCGGCACATTCAAATTGGTCGGCGATCCGCCGGCGCCGCGCAAGCTGGTGGTCGACAAGGATACCGAAGTCTGCGGCAAGGGGCAGGGCATCACCGACAACTCGCTGCTGGTCGGCTCCGACAAGGGAATTGCCAACGTCGTGCTCTACGCCCGGGCCAAGCGCGTGCACGAATCGGCCCAGCCGCTGAAGGGGGAAAGCGGACCCGAGGTGCTCTTCGACCAGAAGGGCTGCATGTTCCTGACGCACGTAATGGCGTTTCAACTGGGCGACAAGGTGGACGATCAAGAACAGCGATCCGGTCGGGCACAACACCAAGATCGATCCGGCCAAGGGCATCGCCTTCAATCAGACGCTGCCCCAACGGTATCAAGTGTCAACTATCCCGCCTCGGCGAGGAGGCAATTCCGGCCTCGGTGTCGTGCAGCATCCATCCCTGGATGCGGGCCTACATGCTGCCGCGCAAGGACAAGTATTTTGCCGTGACCAAGCCCGACGGATCGTTCGAGATCCCGAATCTTGCCGGCGGGCGAGGAAGTGGAAATCCAGGTCTGGCACGAACGGGCCGCGACCTCGAATGGGGCGACTGGTGCTGGACCGAAAAGATCTGAAGTGGACGCCCAAGGGGCGCTTCAAGGTCAAGCTCGAGGCCGACAAGACGACCGACTCTTACGTTTGACGTGCCCGCCTCGGCCTTCAAGTAAGGCGTCAACTGACGTGTTTAGTTTTTGTATTCGCCGCGTCCTTCTTATAACGACTTGTTGCCCGTTGCCATGAATAAAAACGTCGTTCACGCCTCGCGATTTTTCATTGCCTTCGGCTGGTTGCTGCTGCTGGCCGGATGCGGTCAGGTCGCTCCGCCGCAGTTTCAACTGAACATGATCGTCATCGATCAGGCCCAGGTTCCCGAGGATCAACAGCAAGACCGTCGCCAACATGCTGGACGCCATGTTCGGCACGCCGGACGAGCCGTTGGTGCGGGCGGACACCGGCCTGGACGTCGCACAGCTGAAACTCGCGGCGGGTCCGGTGCACAGTGACCAGTTCGGCCGTGAGACCGGCTTGTATCGCCGCCACTGTGCCCACTGCCACGGCACGACCGGCGACGGACATGGGCCCGACGGCGCTGCTGCTGAATCCTTATCCGCGCGATTACCGGCAGGGGAAATTCAAATTCAAGTGCGACCGAGCGGGCCGCCAAGCCGACCGACGACGACCTGGAAATGGTGTTGCGCAACGGCGTGCCGGGCACGGCCATGCCGTCGTTCGATCTGTTGCCCGACGCCCAGATCGAGTCCCTGGTCGAATACGTGAAGTACCTGAGCATGCGCGGCGAGACGGAAATCCGATTGATCGCCGCGATGGCGGATTTGAGCGAGGGCGCGCAGCTGGAACAGACGCGTGCCGTGCTGGTCGACGAGATTCTCAAGCCGGTGGTCGAAACCTGGACGGCGGCCGGCGACGCCATCATCCAGCCGGTGAAGAAGCCTGACATCCGCGCTGGCCGAATCGATCGCGGCGGGCCGCAAGATCTTTTATGAGGACACCGGCAACTGCGCGAAGTGCCACGGCTGGGGCGCATTGGGTGACGGCCAGACGCAACGACTACGACGACTGGACCAAGCCGCTTGGTGGAGATGGCCAAGGGGATCGAGGCCGAGCGGGAATCGCTGGCCAATGACAAGGAATTGCCGAGAGCCGAGCGCAACGTCAAGGAGGCGCGGCTGGACTTGAGCAGCTTGATTTTGAAGGACGACTCGTTGCCGCCGCGGCACGGCGGTGCCGCGCAATTTGCGGCAGGGCGATTTATCGCGGCGGGCGGCGGCCGTTGGATCTTTATCGGCGAATTTACGCCGGCATCAACGGCGCGCCGATGCCCGGCGTCGGCCCGGCCACGCCCGGCGCCAACCGGCACGTTGACTCCGGAGCAGATTTGGAGCCTGGTCGATTACGTCCGTTCGCTGCCGTACGAGGCGATCGACGATCACCCGCGGCAGAAGCCGGTATTATCGGTCAGGCCGAGTTCGGCGGCCATTTCCAGTGAGAAGTCGCACGGTGACGCCGAGATTGAAGAGCGTATCGGTTCGAAGACCGTGTCAGTTTGAAAGTCGAGCGGCCCGACAAGGGGCCGGACGGATAGCCTGGAGCAATCGATCGTGGGAAAGTTTTGGAGCTTGATGTTCCTGCTGGTGCCGGTCTTGGGTGTGGCGTCGTTCGTCGTCGCGCCCTGGTATACGGTATTGGCTGCCGCACGACATCTCGGAGCATGGGCACACGATCGACCACTTGTTCTATTTCATCCTGTGGCTGACCGGCGTCGTGTTCGTCGTCACCGAGGTGGTGCTGTTCTGGTTCCTGTGGCGGTACGACGGCAAGGGCCAGCGCAAACGCGGTCAAGTTCACGCACGGCAGCCACACGCTGGAAATCGTGTGGACGATCGTGCCGGCGGCGACGCTGCTGTTCATCGCCATCTACCAGATGAACGCCTGGGCCGACGCCAAGATCGATAATCCGGCGGCCGGACCCGACGGCATCATGGCACCGCCGACGACATGCTGCCCACGCTCGAAGTGACCGGCCGGCAGTTCGAGTGGCGGCTGCGCTATCCGGGCGAAGGCACGGGCAAGCTGGGCGACGCTCGGACGACATCTTCGTGCGTCAACGATCTGCACGTGCCGGTCAACGAAGAGATCCTGGTCGATCTGAAAAGCTGCCGACGTGCTGCACAGCTTCTTCCTGCCCAACATGCGCGTGAAGCAGGACGCCGTGCCGGGCATGAAGATTCCGGTCTGGTTCCGCGCCGACGGAGACGGGCACGTACGACCTGGTCTGCGCCGAGCTGTGCGGCTGGGGACATTACAAGATGAAGGGCCGCCTGACGGTCGAGTCGCGCGAGGACTTCGACAAGTGGCTGGAGCAAAAATATCGCGAGCAAGAGGCCACGCAGGACTCGCAAGTTGCAGATAAAGAGGACAGTGAATGAGCAACCACGACATTCCGCTTCGCACGAGCATGACGATTCGCACCACGGCGGCGGGCACGCGCACGCCGGCAGTTTCTTGAGCACGTACGTCTTCTCGCAGCGATCACAAGATCATCGGCATTCAGTTCCTGTTCTCGCACGCTGCTCTGGTTCTTGATCGGCGGGCTGTTGGCGCTGGGCGTGCGCTGGCAACTGGCCTGGCCGTGGTCGGAGATGCCGGTCCTCGGGCAAGATGCTGTTCTCGGGCGAGGGCGGGCAGATCTCGCCCGAGTTCTACACGATGCTGTTCACGATGCACGCCACGGTGATGATCTTCTTCGTGATCATTCCGATCCTGGCCGGCGCGTTCGGCAACTTCCTGATTCCGCTGATGATCGGCGCCGACGACATGGCGTTTCCCACGCTGAACATGCTCAGCTACTGGTTCATGTGGCCGGCGTTCATCGGCATCGGCGCCAGCTTTTTCGTCGGCAGGCGGGGCCGGCCAAGGCCGGCTGGACCGTCGTATCCGCCGCTGTCGCTGACCGATCTGCAACGGGCAGACGCTGTGGCTGATCGGGCTGACGTTCGTCGGCGTCTCGTCGATGATGGGCTCGGTCAACTACCTGACCACCATCATCCAGATGCGGGCCCCCGGCATGACGATGTTCCGCCTGCCGATGACGATCTGGGCCATGTTCATCACCGCCATCCTGCAAGCCTTCGCCCTGCCGGTGCTCACCGCGGCCGGCTTCATGCAGCTGCTCGATCGCACTGCTGGGCACCGGCTTCTTCATGCCCGAAGGCTGGACCGCCAACAACTCGGCCATCGGCCGCCGGGCGGCGGGCAGCCGCTGTTGTGGCAGCACCTGTTCTGGTTCTACTCGCCACCCGGCCGTGTACATCATGATCCTGCCGGCGATGGGCATGGTCTCCGACATCATCGCCTGCTTCGCCCGCAAGCCGCTGTTCGGCTACAAGCCGATGGTCTACTCGATCGCCGGCATCGCCGGGCTGGGCTTCATCGTCTGGGGCCATCACATGTTCGTCTCGGGCATGAACCCGTGCCTGGGCATGACGTTCATGGTCTCGACGATGATGATCGCGCTGCCCAGCGCCATCAAAGTCTTCAACTGGCTGGGCACGATCTGGGGCGGCAACATCCAGTTCACCACGCCGATGCTGTTCGCCCTGTCGTTCGTGTCGATGTTCATCATCGGCGGCCTGTCGGGCATCTTCATGGCCGCCACGCCGGTCGACATCTTCATCCACGACACGTACTTCATCGTGGCCCACTTCCATTACGTGCTGTTTGCCGGCACGGCGATGGGCGTGTTCGGCGCGATCTATTTCTGGTTCCCCAAGATGTTCGGCCGGATGATGAACGAGCGTTGGGGCAAGGTGCACTTCTTCCTCACGTTCATCTTCCTCAACGGCACGTTCTTCCCGATGCACATCCTGGGCGTGGTCGGCTTCCCGCGGCGCCTGGCCGATCCGTACCACTACGACGACGTTCGCGCCACCTGCAGCCGCTCAACCAGTTCATGACGATGCTGCGCGATCGGCATGGTGGCGTCGCAGATCATCTTCGTGATCAACTTCTTCTACAGCATCTTTTTCGGCCCGAAGGCGGGCCGCAATCCGTGGCACGCCAACGGCCTGGAATGGCAGGCGCCCAGCCCGCCGGGCCACGGCAACTTCGATTTCCAGCCGGTCGTCTACCGCGGTCCGTACGAATACGGCTCGCCGGAAGTCGACACCGACTACTATCCGCAGACGCAACCGCCGCCGGCAACGCGACGCCGAAGCCGGCGGCGCCGCGCAGCCCATGCCGGCGCCGGCTCATTAGTTCGCTCGATCGTGATTCCGTCGCAGGCTCATCGTTCGGTCGACTCGCGCATCAGCACTGCCAACCGTGAACGCCATACCCGCCGAATTCGAAAGCCCCTGGCCGCATCGCTGGGCGGTGGCGTTGGCCTGCGCCACGTTTCCGCTGATCTGGGTCGGCGGGCTGGTGACGACGTACGACGCCGGCATGGCCGTGCCCGACTGGCCGAACACGTACGGCTACAACTTGTTTCTCTATCCCTGGCAAACCTGGATCTACGGTCCGTGGGATCTGTTCATCGAGCATGGCCATCGCTTGCTCGGGTCGCTCGCGGGGCTGTTGACGATTGGGTTCCTGGCGTCGACCTGGTGGTGCCAACGCGGCGCGCTGGTTGCGCTGGCTTGGCGTCGTGGCCCTGGCTGGGCGTGATCGCCCAGGGCGTGCTGGGCGGCATGCGGGTGCATTGTTGACGAAGTGCAATTGGCCATGATCCACGGCTGCGTCGGACCGGCGTTTTTCGCATTCACCGTGGCGCTTGGCCGTCGTCACGTCGCGGCGTTGGCGCCACGGCGTGGCGAAAAACGGCGCCGCGTTGGGTCGTGTCGAACGCCTGGCGGTATTGACCACGCTGCTGGCGTATTGCCAATTGGTGCTCGGCTCGCAGCTGCGGCATCTGCCGGCCGGCGCGCAGCCGGGCGATTTTCGCATCGCGCTGGTCTTTCACCTGGCCATGGCGGCGGCTCTGTTGCGTGCACGTGGTCTTGCTGGCCGTCGAGGTTGTCCGCACACAACGCGCCGAGCCGTCGCTACTGCGACCGGCGACCGGTTTGGTGGGTTTGATCTTGCTGGAAATCAGCCTGGGCGCGGCCACCTGGATCACGAAATATGGCTGGCCGACCTGGCTCGGCGATTACGAGTGGGCCGCCGGATATACCGTGCTGGAAGGAAGTTTGCCGCAGGCCATGACTGCCACGGCCCACGTGGCGATCGGCTCGGTCATTCTGGCGACGAGCCTGGTGGTGGCAATGCGTTCGGTACGCTTGGCGCGGCGCACGCCGCGCGCGGCGGTTGCGGGCGGCACATGGCTCATGGAGGCTGCCCGATGAGTACCATGTCGCCCCTCAGCACAGCGTCGCTATCGATCGAGACTACCCGCACGGCATGGCTCGGCGCGATTGGCCGACTACGTCGAGCTGACCAAGCCGCGAATCGCGGCCATGGTGCTGGTCACGGTGGCCGTGGCGGCGTTCGTCGGCCGATTGGGGCCCGCCCGGCGCGTGGCTGTTGATGCACACGCTGGTCGGCACGGCGCTGGTCGCGGCCAGCGCCAGCGCGCTCAATCAATGGCTGGAGCGCGATACCGACGCGCGGATGCCGCGCACCGCCGATCGGCCGTTGCCCGCGGGTCGCCTGACGGCGGCGCAGGTCGTGTGCTTCAGCGTGGCGACGATCGTAGTTGGGCTCGATCTATCTGGCGCTTGCCGTCAAGTCCGCACGACGGCCGCTCTGGGCCTGGTGACCTGGGTGCTGTACGTGTGGGTCTACACGCCGCTCAAAACGCGCACCAGCGCGAACACGGCCGTCGGCGCCGTGGCCGGCGCGTTGCCGGTGCTGATGGGTTGGACGGCGGTCGGCGCGCCGCTCGATCTGCGGGCCTGGGCGCTGTTCTTGATCGTGTTCATCTGGCAGTTTCCGCACTTCATGGCCATCGCCTGGATCTATCGCGCGACAGTATGCGGCGGCGGGCTTGAAAATGTTGCCGGTGGTCGATCCCAGCGGACGCCGTGCCGGCGCTCAGGCGATCGTCTCGGCGCTGGTGTTGATTCCGGTCAGCCTGGTGCCGTGCTTGTTGCGGCCGGCCGGCGAGATTGTATTTTGCGTGGGCCTTGCTGTTGGGGCTGGGACAATTGGCTTGCGCGGTCGGCTTTTGCGTTCAGTTGAGCGACGCGTCGGCGCGCCGGTTGTTGTTGGCATCGCTGGTGTATCTGCCGGCCATGATGGGCCTGCTGGTGCTGGGGCCGCTGGCGTAACAAAAAACGTCGTAACGAATGAGAATGTCACCGTTGGTGTCCAAGAAAGGTTAGTAGCGCGACTATGGCCCACGCATCGACCCATGACGCTCCGCACGCACAGGCGCCGCTCGAATACCAGCCGGGGCTGCCGCTCTCGAACGGCAAGCTGATCGTGTGGCTGTTCCTGTCGACCGAGATCATGTTTTTCGCCGGCCTGATCGGCACGTACATCGTGCTGCGGTTCGGCGCCCCGACGTGGCCGCTGCCGCGCGAGGTGCACCTGAGCGAACCGATCGGCGCCTTCAACACGTTCGTGCTGATTTGCTCCAGCGTGACGATCGTGCTGGCGTTGGAAGCGGCCCGGGCGAACAAGACGGCCGCGGCCAAGGGCTGGATGCTGGTGACCTTGCTGCTGGGCAGCGTGTTTTTGGGCGTGAAGATGTACGAGTACAACGCCAAGTTCTCGCACGGCATTTATCCTTGGAAGCCGCACAGCCTGATGTACGAAAAGGCCGATTTGCACTATGCCTCGGCGGTGCGCATGCGGCTGGAAGCTCTGGAAAGCCAGTTCCAAGGCGAACAGGAGGCGCGCCAGAAAGTGGTCGACGAGGCCGGCGCGGCGGTCGACGACGATGAAACGCTCAAGGAAATCGCCGCGAAACTGGCGGTGGTCGCCGACGAAAAGAACAAGGCCAAGGAAATCGAGATCACCGCGGCAAAAGACATCGACGACGTTGCATCGCACGCGGCCTTGCAGGACTTGGCCGACCACGTCATGCGGCTGCCGCTCAGCCATGACGAACCGGAGCACGGGCTGAACCACGAATATGAGTGGCTGCGGCTGCCGATCGTCATTCCCGGCGGCAACATGTGGGCCAGCACCTACTTTCTGCTGACCGGCTTCCACGCCCTGCACGTGCTGGTCGGATTGATCGTGTTCGTGATCATGATGTCCGATGACGCTGAACGTCGCGACGGCCGGGCTCGATCGAGAACATCGGCCTGTACTGGCACTTTGTCGACCTGGTGTGGATCTTCCTGTTTCCGCTGTTGTACCTGTTCTGATTTTGGAACCTATCCGAAAACCGTGGGGGACTGCTCCAATTTTTCGGAGTCCTCGGAGAAAAATGGGACTATCCCCTTCTCCGTGAGCTGTTGTCGGATAGGTTCTCAGATGAAATCGCGTGGCCGGTGGCCACCTTGCGGAGAGATATCGAATGGTTGAACATGCCCACGCCGAAAGTCACGGTCATGGTGGCCACGACAGTCACGGCGGAATCGCGAAATACATCTACGTGTTCTTCGCGCTTTGTCGTGCTGACCGGCGCTTCGTTCTTCACGTATTCGACGTACTGGCCGTTTCACGCCGAGCCCAAGATCGGCTGGGCCTTCATGATGGCGGTCTCGTGCACCAAGGCGATGCTGGTGATCTTGTTCTTCATGCACGTGAAGTACGAAGCCAATTGGAAATACGTGCTGACGATTCCCGGCCGCGTTCATGTCGATCTTCTTGATCTTGGCGCTGGTGCCCGACGTCGGCCTGCGCGGCCATTGGGCATCGGAAGAGCGGGAACAAAACATGGCCCGTCCGCGCGGCATCGCCCCCGCAACGTCGTCCGCCAGCTCGTCGGGCGGCGAACACCACTAGTGAACGGTCATAAGAATATCGATGAGTGCCATGCTTGCGGTTCGCCAGCATGGACTCAAGCGATGACCGCGCCCTGCTTGCGAAGCGCAAGCGTGGCACCGGCAAAGTCGTGCTCGAGGATTCGCGTCGTGCAATCATGAACGTTCCGGCCCTCGAAGCTTCTCGCCTATCTTACAACTACGGTCGCCGGCAAGCGCTGGCCGATTTGAGCGTCAGCGTCGCCGAGGGCGAGATCTTCGCGTTGCTGGGGCCCAACGGCGGCGGCAAAACCACGCTGTTTCGCCTGCTCTCGACGCTGATTCCGCTTCAGCAGGGTGAAGTCGAAATCCTGTCGTTCGACCTGCGCCGCGACAGCGCGGCGGTGCGCAGCGCATCGGCGTCGTGTTCCAGGCGCCCAGCCTCGACAAGAAACTGACCGTCGGCGAAAACATCCGCCATCAGGGGCATTTGTACGGCCTGTCGGGCCAGACGTTGCGCACCCGTGGCGCGGAGATGCTCGAGCGGCTCGGCCTTGCCGATCGAGCCGACGAGCGCGTCGAAACGCTCTCCGGCGGATTGCGCCGCCGAGTCGAGCTGGCCAAGGGTATGATCCACGATCCGCGCTTGCTGCTGCTCGACGAGCCCAGCACCGGTCTGGATCCAGGCGCCCGCAGCGATCTGTGGAGCTATCTGCGCACGCTGCGCGATCGCGCGGCGTGACGATCGTGCTCACCACGCACCTTGCTGGAAGAAGCGGAAAAGGCCGATCGCATCGCGATTTTGCACGAAGGTCGCCTGGTGGCGCTCGACACGCCCGACGCGCTGCGCGCCACGGTCGGCGGCGACTCGATCACCATGCGCTCCGCCGACCCGACGGCCCTGGCCGCGGCGATCGCCGAGCGGTTCGGCTGCTCGCCGCGCGTCTTGGACGGCTGCGTGCGGCTGGAACAGCCCGCCGGCCACCAGTGGATCGCCCGGCTGGTCGAAGCCTTCCGCAGGCCAGATCGAATCGATCACGCTCGGCAAGCCGACGTTGGAAGACGTGTTCATCGCCCGCACGGGCCATCGGTTTTGGCAGGCGACGAGCGACGATGGGTCGCCGGCGGGGACGAGGTGACGCATGGCCCAGGCGACCCTGGAAAAACGCGAACAGGCGGTGCCGACGGCTTTCGTGCCGCGCCCCTGGCTGGCGGCCGGCACGCTCTGCCAGCGCGAATGGGTGCGCTTCGTGCGGCAGCGCAATCGCGTGTTCGGCGCGATCGGCCAGCCGATCATCTTTTGGCTGCTGTTCGGCGTGGGACTTGGCCCGACGTTTCGGCTGGCCGGCGACGAGGCGTCGCAGGTCTCGTATCGCGAATACTTTTTTCCCGGCTCGCTGATTCTGATTCTGCTGTTCACCGCGATCTTCGCCACGATCTCGATCATCGAGGACCGCCGCGAGGGTTTTTTGCAGTCGGTGCTGGTGGCGCCGATTCCGCGCTGGTCGATGGTGCTGGGCAAGGTCGTCGGCGGATCGCTTGTGGCGATGGTCGAAGGGCTGGTGTTTCTGGCGCTGGGATTGACGCTGGGAATCCACTTTTCGCCCATGATGTTCGCTTCGATCGTGTTGCTATTGGCCGTCATTTCGCTGGCGCTGACGTCGTTGGGGTTCGTGATTGCCTGGCGAATGGACTCGACGCAGGGCTTTCATGCCATCATGAGCGTGTTTCTGATGCCGATGTGGCTGCTCAGCGGTGCGTTCTTCCCGCCGCCGCCGTTTCATGCGAACATGAATTGGGCCGAGTGGGGTCTGTCGCTGGTGATGCAGGTCAATCCGCTCACCTACGGCGTGGCCGCTCTGCGGCGGCTGATTTATGCGGGCGCCGCCGACGCGCCGCTGCCGGCCGGCACTCCGCAGTTGGCGACCTGTTGGGTCGTGACGGTCTTGTTTGCAGTCGTCATGTTCGCGCTGGCCTGGAAAATCGCCGGCCAGCGCACTACCGGAGACCTGTTATGAGCGGTTCAATCGTAAAGTACTGGCTGTTATTGGCCTGTTTGCTGGTCGCGTTCTACGGTTCGTTCGTCGCCTGGCGCCGTGCGCACTCCGAAACCCCGGTCGCCACGGCGCCGCGGCCGTTGGAGGCTGAGCCGAAGGGGGAGCCCTTGAGCGATTTCGTATTGACGGATCAGGCGGGGGAGCCGTTCGACTCAGCCAGCTTGCATGGAAAAATCTGGGTCGGCAGCTTCTTTTTCACCAGTTGTCCCAGCGCCTGCTGGCGCATGAACCAGGCCCTGGCTGCGATCCAAGAGTTGTCGCCGTCGAGCGACGTCCGCTACGTCAGCATCACCTGCGATCCCGACAACGACACGCCGCAAGCGCTCGCCAAATACGCCGAACACTTCAAGGCTGATCCGACCAGGTGGACGTTTCTTACCGGCGATCTCAAGGTGGCCGAGAAGTTCGGCAGACAGCTCAAGGTCGACGTGGTCGAAAAAACCCATTCGGATCGCGCTTTCCTGATCGACCGAAAGGGCCAGGTCCGCGGCCGCTTCCGGCTGACCGAGGCCGACCAGGTCGAGATGCTCAAAAAGCTGCTGGCCGTTGTTGAAGCCGAGCCGGCCGACGATGCGAAGCCCGGCAACGGCGGCGCGGCGGATGCATCAAGCGGCGAGGAGCAAGCGCTTTGAAGTCGGTGCGCCGTTCGGGGAGAACCCCTTGAATTTCAACGTCGAGCAATTGCCGGCCGTCAACGCCACGTTGAACGCGTTGGCGACCGCGTTGCTGTTGATCGGCTGGACGCTGATCAAGACTCGTCGCGAGCGGGCCCACAAGACCGTGATGCTGACGGCATTCGCGGTCTCGGTCGTGTTTCTCGCCTGCTATCTGGTCTACCACTATCACGTCGGCAGCGTGCGATTCCAAGGCCCGGCGGGGGTGCGGATTTTGTACCTGACGATCCTTGTGACTCACGTCACGCTGGCGGCAACCGTGCCGGTTTTGGCCGGCGTCACGATTTTTTGGGGGCTTACTGACCGGCGGCAAAAACATCGTCAATGGGCGCGCTGGACTTTTCCGATATGGCTCTATGTATCCATAACCGGGGTGGTGATTTACGTGATGCTCTACCAGCTCTTTCCAACGCCGGCCCCGACGCCTATACTCAGTGCCAGCCAAGGTGTAAGTCCAAAGGCGCGGTGATGATGCGTTCAAACTTGTAACGCGTCCGGAAATGACAGGTGCGGCCATGAATCGACGGCGAAAGGTATCTCGCACAATCGTTACCGTGGTTTGCCTGATTGTGGTGTTGGGCTCGGCCGCGGTTGCCTCGGCCTGTCCGAGTTGCAAGGCGGCCTTGAATGGCGACGGCTCGCAGGCCGATCTGGCCCGCGGCATCTACTACAGCGTGCTGTTCATGATGGCCATGCCGTTTGCCATCGTCGGCACCTTCGGCGGGCTGGCGTACCGCGCCGTCAAGCGCGAACAGCGTCGCCGTGCCGAAGCCGAGCAGCAGCGTGTATCGGACGACGACCAGTCGTTCTGAGTCCAGTCGTCGTCATGCCTCACGACCTCGGCGCTCCGTTGCTCGGTGCGTGCCCGTTGGCGTTCGCCTCACGCGGCGGGGCGGTCTGCTCGGCTGGCGGGTCCCAAAAGTTGTCGAAGCCGAGCCACAGGCTGCGCACGTAGCGAAAAAACCAGATCGGAAACACGAACGCAAACGCCGCCACGATCCACAAGGCGGCCTGCGGCGAGGCGATCTCGCTCAACACCAGGCCCATGTAGCCGATGGTGACCAGCACGGCCGTTACGCCGTAATTAATGTAAATCGAACCCAAGAAGTAGCCGGGCTCGCGTTCGTAGCGCAACTGACAAAAGGCGCACCGCGGATTCATGCGGATCCAGTTCCCAAACAGCCGCCCTTGTCCGCAGCGCGGACAGCGCAGCGCCAGGCCCGAGCGAGCATCGTGAGATAACTATTCCGTCGCCTGGTCGTCACGCGTTGCCTTCGAGTGCCGCATCGAACGAGGGGTTCACCCGTGGCCAAAACGCAGCGCGGCCGATCGGCGGCGCGGCGGAGCGTTCTGGCCCAAAACCGCCATCGCCATTATGATAGGCCCACGATCGGCCGGTGAACACGTGTGCGACATTCGTTTTTTGCGATAGCGGTTTCATGATGCACAGTCTCGGACGCTTGCTGCAATGGTTAGGCCTGGCGATTCCGCCCCTGAGCATCATGCTGCAACTGGCCGAGGCGATCAGCCTGGGTCAGATGCTGACCATGCTGGTGGCCGCGGTGTGCCTGTTCTGGATCGGCCGAATTGTCGACGGCTACGCTCGCTAATCGGTGCTTTGCCGGATTTCCATTGGCGCCAATCCGGGCGTTTTTCGGCCGCCGAGCCGGCAATTCGAGGCCGCGGCGCCAGCCGGGTGGCGGTTTTCGTTCTTTCCGCCATTCGGCTGGGCTTCTATAATCTCCTTAGACGTCGAACGGACCAGCGGCATATCGCGTTATCGGCAATTCCGACAATGGCTTATGCGCGCCGGCGTGGGCTCTGGAGCGATTTATGCCTCGCCGGCAACCGCACCCGCGAAGGACCCTATGCATGAGCCCATTCTGCCGAGCGATCGCGGCAGCCTGGTTGTCGGTCCTTGCACTGGTGCCCCTGGGTCAGCGGGCCGCCCTGGCCCAGTTCTCTTCCGGGCCGGCCGAGCTTTCCGGATCGATCAACCTGGACGAGGCCGACAGCGCCGTGCGGGCCCACCTGGAACGCATCAAGGCCTACGTCGCCGACCGGCAATGGGACGAGGCAGTCGAGACCCTGCGCCAGGTGATGGAAAGTCACGGCGCGAAAATGATCCCGCTGACCCGCACTCGCTACATCAACCTGACCGACTACTGCCACGTCCAGATTGCCTCGCTGCCCGACGAGGCGCTGGCGCTGTACCGCCAGCGCGTCGATCCTCTGGCGCAAAAGTGGTACGACGAGGGCATGGCGCGGCGCAGCGCGGCGCGGCTGGCCGAAGTCGTCGACAAGATGTTCTGTAGCTCGCTTGGCGACGACGCGCTGGTGGCGCTGGGCGAAATCGAGCTGGAGCAGGGCCATTATGGCTCCGCGCGGCGCTGCTGGGAGCGGTTGATCGAGGTTCCGCCGGCGCGCATTCCCGCGGCGCGCTTCGAAGCGGCACGCGGCGAGGCCGATCTGCCGGCGGAAACGAAGGCACTGCTTGATCATTGGTATGCCGCCGACGCCTCGGCCACGCCACGGATCTACGAATTGCGCGGCGACGAGATTCTCGGCGACGACGTTGCCGCGACGCTCGTGCAATTCTGGAGGAACCGGCATTATCCGCTCACCCGGCTGGCGTACCCCGGCACGACGCTCGCGCGGGCCGACATTCGCGCGCGGCTGGTGCTGGTCTCCATTCTCGAGGGTTCGCTCAAGCGGGCCCGAGGGGAGCTGCGGGCGTTCAGCCAGCTTCATCCCGACGCCGAGGGCCGGCTGGCCGGGCGTCACGTGAAATATGCCGACTCGCTGGCCGAGATGATCTCGGCCGCCGAAACCTGGCCCGAGACCACCCCGTCGGAAGATTGGCCCACGTTCGCCGGATCGCCCAGTCGCACTCACGTCGCGCTGCGCAATCTCGACCTGGGGGGCCGGGCTTGGGAGCCGATCAGCTTGGGCGAACCGCTCTCGGCCGATTCGTCGAACTCGCGCGCGTACAGCTTGCGCCGCATCGGCGAAGATACGCAGCGCCTGCTCAGCTACCATCCGCTGGTCGCCGGCGAGTTGGTGCTGGTCAACAACCAGAGCCAGATCTTCGCCTTCAATCTGCTCTCCGGTAAGCCGGCGTGGCCGGGAGATCCGTTGCGGCCGGCCGGCGAAATCTTTGCCGACAAGAATGCGCTGGCGTCGAGCTTGCGGATGAACCACGGGCTGGGCGTGCCGCGGTTTACGATGACGGTGCATGACAACAAGCTGTTTGCCCGCATGGGATCGCAGGTCACAAGCCGCCCGCTGGAATCGCCCGACAGCCGCGGCGGATACCTGGTGTGTCTGGACCTCGCGGCACAGGGCCGCGCGGTGTGGAAGCCCGACGGAAGGATCATGCCGGACGACGATAAATGGGCGTTTGAGGGCTCGCCGATCGTGGACGGCGCGGACGTGTACGTGGCGATGCGCAAAAGCGACGTGCGTCCGCAGGCTCACGTAGCGTGCTTCGACTTGGAAACGGGCCGCCGGCGATGGCGCACCATGATTTGCGCCGCGGAAACGCCCGGCGGAGGGCAGATCGACGAGATCACGCACAACCTGCTCACCTTCCAAGAGGGGACGCTGTACTACAACACGAACCTGGGCGCCGTGGCCGCGATTTCGGCGCGCGACGGGCGATTGCAATGGGCCGCGGTCTATCCGCGCCGAAGAAGGCCAGCCCCGACGGTCAGGACAAGCGCACGGCCCACTTCTATCGTGATCTGAATCCCTGTGTTTACTACCGCGGCACGCTACTGGTCGCTCCGGCCGATTGCGAGTCGATCTTTGCCCTCGACGCCGGCAGCGGCGAAATGATTTGGGAAAGCCACTTGCCCGAGGACGCCGTCCATCTGCTCGGCGTCGGACAGGGGAACCTGCTGGCCAGCGGCGATTCGCTGTGGTGGATCGACGCCGAGCGCGGCAAGGTCCTCAAGCACTGGCCCGATACCACGCCGTTGGGCTACGGTCGGGGGATTTTGATGGGCGAACAAGTCGTGTGGCCGACGCGCGACGCGCTGTACGTTTTCGATCAGCAAGTGGCGCCCGGCCAAGGCGCGCCGCGCGATCCGATTCCTTTAACCGACCTGCGCGAAGCCAGCGGCGGCAACCTGCTGACGGCCGGCGGGCTGCTGTTGATCGCAACGAGCGACAAACTATACGCGTTTCACCAGACCGGCAAGCAGCCGCCCGTTGCGGTTCCGGCGGTTGCCGCGCGCGCCGGCACCACCGGCGGCGTTGCCGCTCGACCGGCGAGGCCCTGAGACTGTTCGACCCGCGACGCGCACCCATGGTGGCGTGCCGCCGCTTATTTGCGCAACCGATTTCGTCCCTTCCACGGGGGAACACTTTCATGCTCCAAGACGACGACGTTCAAGCCGTGCAGAAACTCAACGAGGCCTATCGGCGGATCACCGGCCGAGCTGGGCAAGGTGATCGTCGGCCAGCAGCAGGTGATCGAAGAGCTGCTGATCGCGATGTTCGCCCGCGGGCATTGCCTGCTGGTGGGCGTGCCGGGGCTGGCCAAGACGCTGATGATCCGCACGCTGGCCGACTCGCTGTCGCTGAAGTTCAGCCGCATTCAGTTCACGCCCGACCTGATGCCGGCCGACATCACCGGCACGGAGGTGATCCAGGAGGACAAGGCGATCGGGCACGCGCGAGTTTCGAGTTCCTGCACGGGCCGATCTTCGCCAACGTCATCCTGGCCGACGAAATCAACCGCACGCCGCCCAAGACGCAGGCGGCGCTGCTCGAGGCGATGCAGGAGCACCAGGTCACGGTCGGCGGCAAGCGGCACCGGCTCGAGCGAGCCGTTCTTCGTGCTGGCGACGCAGAATCCGATCGAGCAGGAAGGCACCTATCCGCTGCCCGAGGCGCAGCTCGACCGCTTCATGTTCAACATCTTCGTCGACTATCCCGACGAGGAAGAAGAGTTCCAGATCGTCAAGCGGACGACGGCCGACGTCGACGTTCAAGATCACGCCGACGCTGACGGCCGAGGAGATCCTGGAGCTGCAGCAGATCGTGCGCAGGGTGCCGGTGGCCGATCACGTCATGCGCTACGCGCTGCAGTTCACGCGGCTGACGCGGCGCGAGAAGGGCGACGTGCCCGACTTCGTCCGGGACTACGTCAGTTGGGGCGCCGGGCCGCGGGCCAGCCAGTATCCTGGTGCTGGGCGCCAAGGCCCGGGCCGTGCTGCACGGCCGCTATTACGTGCAGCTGCGAAGACATCCGCGCCGTGGCCTAGCCGGTGCTGCGGCATCGCATCATGACCAACTTCAACGCCGAGGCCGAAGGCGTCAAGCCCGACGACATCATCCGCCGGCTGATCGAAACCATCCCCGTCGACGACAGCGAGACCGGCGAGCAGTGGAAAGCAACCTCAAATTTTTAGATCCGCGGACGCTGGCTAAGCTGCAAGGCCTGGAGCTGCGGGCCCGGCTCGATCGTCGAGGGCTACGTCTCGGGCGTGCATCGCAGCCCGTACCACGGCTTCTCGATCGAGTTCGCCGAGCACCGCGAGTACGTGCCCGGGCGACGACCTGCGCTACGTCGATTGGAAAGTCTTCGGCAAGACCGACAAGTTCTATCTCAAGCAGTACGAGGAAGAGACCAACCTCGTCTGCTACCTGCTGCTCGACACCAGCGAGAGCATGCGCTACCAGAGCGCCGACGCGCCGCTGTCGAAGCTCGAATACGCCCAGTGCGTGGCCGCGTCGCTGGCGTATCTGATGCTGCAGCAGCAGGACAGCGTGGGCCTGGTCACGTTCGACAAGCGAAGTTCGCGCGCTGGTCCGCGCCAGCAGCAATCCCTCGCACCTGAAACAACTGCTGCACGTGATGGAAGAGCCGGTGCCCGAGCGCAAGACCGCGACCGGGCCGATCTTTCACGACCTGGCCGAGCGGCTCAAGCGGCGCGGGATCGTGGTGATCCTCAGCGACCTGTTCGACGACGTGCCGTCGATGCTGGCGGGGCTGAAGCATTTTCGCCATCGCCGGCACGAAGTCATCGTGTTGCACGTGCTCGATCCGGCCGAGCTCGATTTTCCGTTCCGCCAGACCACGTTGTTCCAGCGGCTGGAGCAATTGCCCGACGTGCTGACCGATCCGCGAGCCCTGCGGCGGGCGTACCTGGAGGAGTTCGGAAAGTTCCTGCAGGCGGTGAAGAAGGGCTGCCGAGCGCAGCACATCGACTACGTGCAGCTGCGGACCGATCAGTCGCTGGAAATCGCGCTGTCGAGTTACCTGGCGTCCAGAATGAACCGCGTGAAGTAGAAAGTAAAAGGGAAATAGTCGCATCATGTTTTCCTGGCCCTCATTGTTGGCGTTCGGTTTCGGCAACCTCCTGATGCTGGGATGGTTGGCGGCCGCCGCTGCGCCGATTTTGATTCATCTCTGGAACAAGCGCCGCTATCGCGAGGTTTCCTGGGCCGCGATGGAGTATCTGCTGGCGGCGATGCGAAAGAACTCGCGCCGAATGCGGCTCGAGCAGTGGCTGCTGCTGGCTGGTCCGCACGCTGATCATCGTGCTCGTCGTGCTGGCCGTGGCGCAGCCGTTTTTGGAGCAGATCGGGCTTGAATTTCGTGCCCGGCCAGCGGACGCTCGAAGGTGCTGGTGATCGACGGATCGTATTCGATGGGCTACAAGCCGACCGACAAGAGCCGTTTCGAGCGGGCCAAGCAACTGGCCACGCAGATCGTCGAGGAGAGCTCGCAAGGCGACGCCTTCACGCTGATTCTGATGGCGTCGCCCCCCAGCGTGATCGTCGGCTCGCCGGCGGTCGAGCCGCGCGACTTCCTGGAAGAAATCGAGAACCTCAAGCTACCGCACGCCGGAGCCGACCTGCCCGCCACGCTGGCACAAGTCGAACAGATTCTCAAATCCGCCGAGGGGTCGGGCCTGGCGCACAGCGAGGTTTACTTTCTCACGGACCTGGGGCGCAACACCTGGGTGCCCGAACTGAAGGACGCCGAAGCGGCCGACTATCGCCAGCGCATTGCGCGGCTGGGGCAAGCCGCCTCGCTGGTCGTGGTCGAGCTGGGACAAGGCCAGCGGCGAGAACCTGGCAGTGACGGCGGCTCGAGGCTAACGAGCCCTTCGCCACCACCGCCCGAGAAGTTCCTTTCACGGCACACGTGCGCAATTTCGGCGCGCAGCCGCGGAACCATCACCTGGTCGAGCTGCACGTCGATGGGCGGCGCGTCAAGGAGGCTTACGTCGACGTGCCCGCCGGCGAGCAAGCGCCGATCGCTTTTTCGCATCGCTTCGACTCGCCGGGCGATCACGTGGTCGAAGTCCGTTTGGGATCCGATCTGTTGGACATCGACAACCACCGCTGGCTGTCGGTGCCGGTCAAGGACCACTTGCGAGTGTTGTGCGTCAACGGCAAGCCCGACACCGGCAACATGGCCGGCGCCACCGACTACTTGGCGCTGGCGCTGAACCCCGACGTCGGCGACGTGAGCGTGCCGAGCGTCGTGCGGCCCGAGGTGATCGCCGAGAGCTCGCTCTTGGATCGCGACCTGTCGCGCTACGATTGCATCTTCCTGTGCAACGTGGCGCAGTTCACGGCGAACGAGGCGCGGGTGTTGGAGACGGTGCTCAAGCGTGGCGGCGGGCTGGTCTTCTTTCTGGGCGACCAGGTGATCGCCGAGCGCTACAATCGCGAGCTCTCGGGCGAGGCGGGGGGCCAGCATGTTCTGCCGGCGCGACTGGGCGAATTGGTGAGCGAGGCTCAGTACCACTTCGACCCGTTGAATTATCGCCATCCGCTGTTGGCTGCCTTTCAAGGACGCGAACAATCGGGTCTGCTGACCACGCCGGTTTACAAGTATTTCCGCCTGCTGGTCGATCCGGCGTCGAATGCTCGCGTGGCGCTGGCATTCGACGGCGGCGATCCGGCGATTGTCGAGGAGACGATCCACCGCGGCCGTTCGATCTTGTTCGCCACCGAAGGCTCGCTGTCGTCGATCGACGCGGTCACGCGAAATCCCTGGACGACGATGCCCACCTGGCCCAGTTTCGTGCCGCTGGTGCAAGAAGTCCTGGCCCTGGCGGTGCGCGGGCAGATGGCCGAGCACAACGTCGAGGTGGGGCACGTGCTGGGTGACTCGTTGGAAGCGCTGGCCACGCGGGCCACGGTGAACGTCACCAACCCGGCCGGATCGCGCGAGGAGGTTCGCATGACGCTCGACTCGCAAGCCAGCCGCTGGTCGTACGCCGATACGTTGCAAAGCGGCGTGTACCAGGTTGAGTTGGGCGCTCCCATTTCGCGCGGGGAGTCGTTTGCCGTCAACGTGGACACCGCCGAGAGCGATCTGAGCAAACTGGCGGCCGACGAACTGCCCAAGGAGTTTACCGCGCACAAGCGGTCCAACCTCGACGAAGCCGAGTCGCCCAGCATCGGCCATCGCAGTGGGTTGCACAAAGTGTTGCTGTACTGTGTGCTGGGGCTGTTGTTCGTGGAGACTTTTTTGGCCTGGCGATTTTGGCACGCGACTCCATGAGCGGCACCCTTCCAACCTGGCTCGAACGATGGCTCGGCGTCGAAGCCGCCAGCCTCGGCGAAGGCACGGCCTGGAGCCTCGAGAACACCTGGTCGTGGGCCCCCTGGGTCACGCTGCTGGCCTGCATGTTCGCCGTCGGCTGGGTGGTTTTCTTTTACGCCCGCGAGTCCACGGTCGCGGGACGAGCCGTTAAGGCCGTGCTGGTCACGCTGCGACTGGCGCTCGTCGGCATCGTGTTGTTCATGATCGCCGAGTTCACTCTGTCGCTGAAACGCACCGGCCTGCCGACCGTCGCGGTCGTGCTCGACGATTCGGCCAGCATGGGAATCGACGATCGTTACGACGACAAGAAACTGCATGCCCTGGTGGCCAGCCGCATCAACTCGATCGGTTTGGAACAGCTCAGCCGGTTGAATCTGGCCAAAACGGTGTTGTTGGACAAGAGAACCGACGTCCTGGCGGCCATCGAGCGGTACTATCGGCTGAAGATTGTACTTTGTATCGAGCGCCACGCGAGCCCAGTCGGGCTCGCTGGACGAGTTGCGCGACGCCGTACGCCAGCTGGAACCCCGCGGCGAGAGCAGCCGTTTGGGAGCCGGCTTGCTGCACGTGCTGGGCGATCTGCGCGGCACGCCGCCGGCGGCCATCATCTACCTGACCGACGGCATCAATACCGACGGCGAGGGGCTGGCCGACGCCGCCCGCTATGCGCGCGCGCAAGGGCGTGCCGCTGTTCACCGTCGGGCTGGGCAGCGAACAGCCGCTGCGCGATCTGGAGCTTGGCGACCTGCTGGTCGACGAGGTGGTGTTTGTCGACGACGTGGTCAACTTCGAATACAAGCTCACCGGCTCCGGTTTCGCCGGCAAGACTGTCGAAGTCATGCTGCGCGAAAAAGACAATCCGACCGTGCTGGCGCAAATGAAAGTCAAAATCGAGGAGGACGGCAAGCCGCAGCGGCTGCATTTGCCGTATCGACCCACCAAGGTCGGCGAATTCGAGTACGTGGTCGAAGTCGAGCATCTGCCCGACGAAGCCCAGGTCGAAAACAATCGCCAACAGCGGCTGGTCAGCGTGCGCAAGGAGCAGATCAAGGTGTTGTTGGTGCAGGCTTATCCCGAGTTACGAGTTCCGCTATCTGAAGAACATGCTCGAGCGCGACAGCACGATCCAGCTCAAAACCGTGCTGCAGGACGCCGACCTGGAATACGCCGAGTTGGACCAGACGGCGCTGCGCGTGTTTCCGGTGCGGCGCGACGAGCTGTTCGCGTACGACGTGGTGATCTTCGGCGACGTGAATCCGTCGTTCCTGAGCGCCAGCGTGCTGGCGAATCTGAACGAGTTCGTGGAGAAGAAGGGCGGCGGGGTGGCGTTCATTTCCGGCCCGCAGTACACGCCGCTGGCCTACCGCAACACGCCGCTGGAGTCGCTGTTCCCGATCGATCTGGCCGCGGCCAGCGTGCCCGGCCAAGGGGACGATCCGGGCTTTGTCGTGCAGCCGACCGAACTGGGGCTTGTCCAGCCCGCAAATGCAATTGGGCGACACGCGGCCGACAACGCGCGCATCTGGCACGACTTGCCGCCGCTGTATTGGCTGCTGGAAGCGCCGCAAGTCAAGCCGGCGGCCCGGGTGCTGGCCGAGCATCCGACGCAGCTATCCAACGACGGCCGGCCGCTGCCGGTATTCTTGATGCAGTACGTCGGCGCCGGCAAGGTGTTGTTTCACGCCACCGACGAGACCTGGCGCTGGCGCTATCGCGTCGGCGACGTTTTCTTTGCGCGGTATTGGGTGCAGGCCGTTCGCTACCTCAGCCGCTCGAAGCTGCTGGGCAAGGACCACTCGGTCGAGTTGACGGCCGATCGGCGCGAATATCGCCGCGGCGAGGCCGTGCGGCTGCGGGTTCGCTTTATCGACGAGCGGCAAGCGCCGGTCGAGGACGACGGCGTGGCGGTCGTGCTCGAACGCGAGGGACAAAAGAACCAACGCGTCAACTTGCAACGCAATGCCACGAACCGGGGCGTATTCGAGGGCGCGTTCAGCGACGCGATGGACGGCAAGTATCACGCCTGGATTGCCGCGCCGACGCTGGAAGGCAAGGCGCCGTCGGCCGATTTTCTGGTCGTGGCGCCCCCCGGCGAGTTGGAACGAGTGCAAATGGACGCCGCGGAACTGAAGCGCGCCGCCGACGAGACGCGCGGCCGCTTTTATCGCATTGGCGACGTGGATCGGTTGCTCGACGACCTGCCCCCCGGGGTCCAGGTGCCCATCGAAACCCTTCCACCCGAGGTCCTGTGGAACAAATGGTGGCTGCTGCTGGCATTCCTGGGGCTGATCGTGTCGGAATGGATTCTGCGTAAACGCAAGGGAATGTTATAGTTATAATAATGTCGGATTGCCGACACACATCGGCCCCAGCGCAGCGCCGCGTGGACCGAAGTTTGCGGCAACCGAGCCGAGGAACGGACCGCCTCAGGGGACACGCCATGGCACATGCACTGGAGCAGAAGATCGGCCGGGTTCGCAGCCAGGCCCGGCGCTTGATGGTCTTGTACGCCGTGGGCTGGACCGTGACATCGATCACGCTGGCCGTGCTTCTTCTGGGGCAGGCCGACTATTGGATCCGCTTTCAGGACCCCGGCATCCGCCTGATGTGTAGCCTGAGCGTGCTGGCGGTTTGCGGCTGGGCCGGCTATCGGTTCTGGCTCACCCGGTTTGGCCGACGGCTGGGCGACGTGCAACTGGCACGGCGCGTCGAGCGGCGTTTTCCGTCGCTGGGCGACCGATTGGCCAGCACGGTCGAGTTCCTCAAACAGTCTGAGTCCGACGCCGGGGCCGGATCCGCCGCCTTGCGCCGGGCGGTAATCATGGAAACCACCGCCGCGGTCGAGGGGCTCGATTTTTCACAAGTCTTCGAACGCGCTCCGGCGCGACGTGCGCTGGCGGTAGCCGCCGCGTTGGGAGTGGTGGCCATCGGCATGGCGCTGGTGGCGCCCGAAAGCACGCGGATCGCGCTGGTGCGTTTGGCGCGTCCCTTTGGCGGCGACGCCTGGCCCCGCTTCAACACCGTCGAGTTTCGCGAGGCGCCCACGCGACTGGCGGCGGGCCGCTCGTTCGAGGTCGAACTGCTGCGCGATGCGCACCATCGGTTGCCCGACGAAGTCCGCATCCACTACCGGTACGAAAACGCCTCCGGCGTCGAGGAAGAAACCGAGGTGATGCGTCCGCTCAACGGAGTGCTGGTGGCGCGGAAGGAAAACGTCAGCCGCCCGTTTTCGTATCGCGCGGAAGGGGGCGACGATCAGTCGATGGAGTGGATTCGCCTGGAAGTCGTCGAACCGCCGCGGCTTGAGACCTTGCAGTTGACGCTGCATCCGCCGGCCTACAGCGGCTTGCCGGTCGAAAGCAGCGAGAAGAGCATTCATGCGCTGCGCGGAACGCGCGTGGAAGTTGCCGGCACGTCAACGAAGAAACTTCGCAGCGCAACGATCCGTCAGGCCAGCGGCGGCGAGTTGACCGCGAAGCTGTCGGCGGACGCGTATGGATTCTCGCTGTCGAGCGACGCGGCCGAAGCGCTGGTGATCGACAAGTCGGGCTCCTACTGGATTGTGCTGGAGGACAGCGAAGGCTTGCAGGGGGGCGGCGACGATCGTTGGGACATCCGAGCGATTGCCGACCAGCCGCCCACGGTCACGATCGAACAACCGACGGCCAACATCTTTGTTACGCCGCAGGGCGAAGTGCCGATCAAGTTGGGGGCCAAGGACGACCTGGCGATCCACGACATCGGTCTGCATTATGGCCGTTCCGATCGTTCCGACGTCGAAGATTTCGCCGTACCGCTCTTCGAAGGTCCGCCGCAGGCCGCGCCGCTGGAGGCCGGGGGCTTGTTGGCCGGCGGCCGCCTGGGCGAGAGCCGTTCACTCGAGCACCGTTGGCTGCTTGCCGATTTGAATTTGAAACCCGGCACCCAAGTCACGTTTTGGGCCACGGCGGCCGATTACTCGCCGCAAACCGGCAAGAGCACGGTTCGCCGGCTCACCGTCATCACGCCCCAGGATCTCGAAGAGCGGCTGGCGCAGCGGCAGACGCTTATCTTTGGCGAGCTGCAACGCGTCTTGAAGCTGCAACAAGACGCGCGGGCCCAAACCCGCTCGCTGGAAATTCAGCTCGACCAGGTCGGCCAACTGAACAAGCAAGACGTCGACCACGCGCAGGCGGCCGAATTGAACCAGCGTCAGGTCACGCGCACCCTGACCAGCCCCACCGAAGGCATCCCCGCGCAAATCGCCGATTTTCTGGCCGATCTCGCCAGCAATCGCGTCGACAGCCCCGACATCGAGCGGCACATGACCGCCATCGCCGCCGAGCTGGCGCGACTGGGCCAACAGCATCTCTCGACGATCGAGAGCGAGTTGACCAGCGCGATCAAGGCGGCACAGGCCAAATTGTCGCGCAACGGCAAGGACGAGTCGATCAAAGCTGCGCCCGATCCGCTGCTCGCCAAGTCGCTTTCGGCCGCGGGCGAGAACCAGGATCAGGTCGATCGCCTCGCTGGAAAACATGCTGAGCGAACTAGGCCAGTGGGATAGCTATCGCCGCTTCGCCCGCGAGATTGCCCAGTTGCAGCGCGATCAGGAGGAGATTGCCCGCGCGACCAAGGAGATGGGCGGCAAGACGCTGGGACGCGAGGCGAAAGATCTCGACGCGCAGCAGCAGGCCGACTTGAAAAAACTGGCCAGCCTGCAAAACGAGCTCAGCCGCCGGTTGGAAAAAACCCAGCAGCAGATGGCCCAGATGAGCCGCTCGCTCAAACAGTCCGATCCGCTGTCGTCGGCCACGATTTCCGACGGCCTGCACCAGGCGCAGCAGCAAGGCATCAGCGGACAGATGCGGCAGGCCGGGGGGCAGCTCGAAAAAAACCAGCTCGGCCAGGCCGCCGCGCAACAGGCTAAGATCGCCAAGGATCTCGAAGATCTAATGGCCATCTTGTCGAACCGCCGCGAGCAGGAATTGACGCGCCTGGTCAAGCAACTGCGCGATGCCGAACAAGAGATGGCCCGCCTGCGTTCGCAACAAGAGGGCCTGCGCAAGCAGATGCGAGCGCTGGCCGAGCAGCCCAAACCGACCGCCGAAGAAAAGCGGCAGTTGGAGCGGCTCGCCAAGGAGCAAAAACAATTGCAGGAAGAAGCTTCGCGCCTGGCCCGCAAGCTGGAACGCTTGCAGGCCGAAAAGGCCGGACGAAGCACGTCGGGGGCCGCGGGCAAGATGGCCGGCGCCGGCAGCGCGAGCGAAAAAGGGGACGCGGCGGCCGCCGGCGAGCAAGCCGAGAAGGCCGAAAAGGATCTGGAAGACGCCCAGCAGAACCTGGCCGAGCGGCGCCGCCAAGCGGAGGAGGATTTGGCCCGCGAACAAGTCGCCAAGATGCAGGACTCGCTCAAGAGCCTGCATGAACGCCAGAAAAAAATGACCGCCGAAACCCAGCGTCTGGAAAACCTGCGCGCCGCCGAAGGGCGCTTGACCCGTTCGCAAGCCAGCACGGTCCACGATTTGGCCCGCCAGCAAAAGTCGCTCGAAATCGAGACCGCGCTGCTGGCTGAAAAACTTTCGCTCACCGAAGTGATCAACCTGGCGCTCGGCGGGGCCGCCAAACAGATGACCCGCGCTGCCGACCTGCTCGAGCAACAGCGCACTGGCGCCGCGACGCAGCAAGCCCAGGAGGCCGCCCGCGCACGTCTCGCGCAACTCCTGGCAGCCTTCGAGAACAAGGGCAAGCCCAAGGAGGGCCAAGAAGAGGGCGGGGCGGGCGGCGCCGGCGGATCGGGCTCGGGACAGGATCAGCAGTACGTGCTGCCGCAATTGAAGCTATTGAAAATCCTGCAGGAAGATCTCAACGGCCGCTTTCAGACGTTGACTGCCGGCGGCGACGATGTGAAAGATCCGCAACGAAAAGAACTGGACGAAATTGCCAGTGAGCAGGGACAATTGGCCGGCCTGGCGTTGAAGCTGGCTCAGCCGCCGGAGGGAAATCCCGAGGACGATCCCGAAAAGTTGCCCGACCTGCGCAAGGACGTTCCGGCAGGCGACGCCGTGCCGCCGGCCGACGAGCCGCCAATCCAGGAGGAATCCTGATGCAGCGCATGATTTCCGGCAGCTGTTTCAAGTTTCACGCCGCGGCGCTGTCCGCGTGCGCGGTGTTGACGATATCGTCCGTCACGATGCCGGCGGGGATGCTGTTGAGCCGGTGTGCGGCGGCGGAGCCCGAAGCGAAAAAGGAACCGGCGGCTGACAAAAAAGTCCTTCGGCCCGGATTGGATGACGCGCTGTTGAAGGACTTGGACAACGAGTTGTTGGAAGGCGCCGGCGATTTGAAAGACAAGCCCAAGCCGAAACCGACCCCCGACAAACAGGGCGATGCGCAGAAACCACTCCAGCAGGGGGACGAAGGCGAAGACGTCGGCATGCCCAGTGCCGACGCGGATCCGCTGGTGCGCATCAGTCAGGAAATGCGATCGGTCGAAAACTGGATCTCTGAACAGGCCAAACATGGCGTTGCCAGACAGATGCAGCAGCGGGTGGTCGAGGATCTGGCCCGGCTAATCGATCAGGCCGAGAAGCAAGCGTCCCAGAAGCAGTCGTCGTCGAAAAGCAAAAAGCAACAGGGCACCGCCAAACGTCAAGGCGTGCAACAGCCCAAACAGCAGCCCGGCGGCAAGTCGGGAAAAGACTCGAACAAGCCCGCCGCCGACAGCACCGACCGGCTGGGCAAGGCCGAAGCCGCGCGCCCCGACCCGGAAATGATGAAGGGCCTGATGAAGGACGCTTGGGGACACTTGCCCCCCAAGGCCAAGGAACAGATGATGCAAACCTCGCCCGAGCGTTTCCTGCCCCAGTATGAGTTAATGATCGAAAAGTATTACAAGCGGTTAGCCGAAGAACAAAGCTCGAAGTAAGCTCTGGGAGGCTTTCCATGCGCGACGTCAACCTATCAACATGCGGCATTAGTCGGCGCCGCTTTTTGGGCGCGCCGCGGCCGGCGGCATGGCGCTGGGCTTGCTTCCGGCGGTTGCATTGGCAGAGCCCAAGGATCCCGAAAAATCGGCCGTCGAGTTGATCACGCCGGCGGCGACCCGGGCAATCGAGCGAGGGCTGAACCTGCTCTCGACGCGGCAGGACGAAGACGGTTCGTTTCGCTCCGGCGGTTACAGCCGCAACGTGGCGATTTGCGCACTGGCGGGCATGGCCTTCATGTCCGGCGGCAGCACGCCCGGCCGCGGACCGTACGGCCGCAACGTCGAGCGCTGCATCGATTTCATCCTGGCCAACACGCAAGAGAGCGGCTTCATCAACGTTCCCAACGCCAGCAGCCACGGGCCGATGTACGGGCACGGTTTCGCCACGCTGTTTCTGGCCGAATGCTACGGCATGACCATGCGCGGCGACATCCGCGAAAAACTGTCCAAGGCCGTGCAGTTGATCGTCAACACGCAGAACAACGAAGGGGGCTGGCGCTATCAGCCGCAGCGCCACGACGCCGATATCTCGGTGACGATTTGCCAGATCATGGCGCTGCGCGGCGCGCGCAACGCCGGTCTGTTCGTGCCGCGCGAAACGATCGACCGCTGCACCGACTACGTCAAGCGCAGCCAGAACGCCGACGGCGGATTCATGTACATGATCCAAGGCGGCCAAAGCGCCTTCCCGCGCTCGGCGGCCGGAGTCGTCGCCTTGTATAGCGCCGGCATCTACGAAGGCGCCGGAGATCAAAAAGGGGCTCGACTACCTGATGGGCTACGTTCCGCAGGTCAACGAGTTTCAACTCGCGAGAGCCATTATTTCTACGGTCACTACTACGCCGTGCAAGCCATGTGGCACGCCGGCGGCGAGTTTTGGGCCAAGTGGTATCCGGCCGTCCGCGACGTCGCTGGTGGCCCGTCAGCAGGAAGACGGCTCGTGGAACGACTCGATCTGCCTCGAGTACGGCACCGCCATGGCCTGCATCATCCTGCAAATGCCCAACAACTACCTGCCGATCTTCCAGCGCTAAATGACTCGATCGCTTCTGCTTCTGACGTGGCTCGCGGTTTTCTTCGCGGCGATTGCCGCAGGCTGCCGAGTCGCCATTGACCGTCCTTGCCGAGGGACCGGCCTTTCACGGCCATTGGATCGGCGCCGTGGCTGAGCCTGCCTGGAAACTCCGCTTCACCGACGGCGCGGCCGAGCGTGAGATCGCGGTCGCCGACCTGGTGCTGTGGGGGGCCTTCGTCGAGCCGGCCCATGGCATTCAGATCGTCCTGGCCGGCGGCGGGCTGATCGAGACCGACACAGCGCGCATCGAGAACGACGAATTGCACGGCGAGTCGCCCGCGTTCGGAAAGCTCAATCTCCCGCTGACGTCGATCGCCGCGATCCTGCTTCGACCGCCGCATGAGAGTATCAAGCGCGATTTCTTGCTCGCTCGCGTCGCTTCGCCTGGCGGCCAGACCGATCGGGCACTGCTCGACAATGGCGACGAATTGACAGGCACGATCAACCGCTTGCAAGACGACGTGCTGCAATTGCAAACCGAGACAGGCAAGCTCGACGTCGAGGTTGCCCGCGTGGCCGCCTTGATCTTTAACCCGACTTTGCTCGACAAACCCGCCGCCAGCGGCTTACGAGTTCTGGTCGGCCTGCGCGATGGCAGCCACCTGACGGCCATCGCTCTGGTGGCCGACGGGAAAACGGCTCGGCTCAAGCTGGCCGGAGGCGTCGAGCTTCGCGCGGCCACCGACGCGATCGTGGCCCTGCAACCGCTGGGGGGCCGAGCCACGTATCTGTCGGATCTCAAGCCCGCCAGTTATCGTCACATTCCCTACTTGCAGCTCACCTGGCCGTTCGCGGCCGACCGCAGCGTGCAGGGAGCGCGGCTGCGCGCCGGGGGAAAACTTTATGCCAAGGGTTTGGGAATGCACAGCCCGGCCCGTATCACGTTCGACCTCGATCGGCCCTATCGGCGGTTCGAGTCAGAAGCGGCAATCGACGCGGAAGCCGGTACGCGAGGCAGCGTGGTGTTTCGCGTCTTCACCGACGACGGCAGCGGAACATGGCAGCAGCGGGCCGCCAGCGACGTGGTCCGCGGCGGCCAGTCGGCCGTGCCGATCTCAGTTGAACTGGAAGGCGCCCGGCGATTCAGCCTGCTGGTCGATTTCGCCGACCGCGGCGACGAGCAAGACCACGCCGATTGGCTCAACGCGCGGCTGGTGGAGTAAAGAAGAGAAATTAGCCACCGAGGGCACAGAGGACGCAGAGAAGGATGAAGGCGAAAGGATGAAGGAGGAAAAAAACGGCGATTGAATTTTCTTCGCCAACCAGTTTTCCTCTTCGTAACTCTCCCTCTGTTTTTGTCTCTGAGTCCTCTGTGCCCTCTGTGGCAAAATTCTTCGTATTCCCTCTTACGCGCCGAATTTTCCCAAGCGGCCGGCGTTGGCCAGGGCCAGCGTCATCAGGTACTTGGCCTCGAATTGGCCCAGGCCGCCGCGAGTTGCCTCGCTCTCGCCGAACGACTCGCAGCGATCGGTGCGACAGACGTTCGAAGTCAGCACCGTCGGCACGGGATGCCAACTGTGGCTCTTCAGCACGCTGGGCGTGCTGTGATCGCCGGTGACGATCAGCACCGTCGGGGCTCAGCGCGGTGATCCGCGGAATGACGCGTCGAGTTCTTCGATCCGCTTGACCTTGGCGTCGAAGTTGCCGTCCTCGCCGCGTGCGGTCGGTGTACTTGAAGTGGAGGAAGAAGAAATCGAAGTCGCTTCCACTGTTCGGCCGAGCACGTCGATCTGCTCGGCGAGCGTCTGTGCCTTGCCGACGATTTCCATGCCGACCAGCCGGGCCAGGCCCTTGTACATCGGATAGACGGCGATCGCGGCGGCCTTCAGCCCATAGACCTCCTCGTAGGTCGGCAAGTCGGGCCTGGCCGAAAAGCCGCGCAAGCGTCAGCCCGTTGGCCTGCTTCTGATCGGCGAGGATTTTTTGCGCCTGGGCGACGAACTCGGCGGCGACGTCGGCCGTGCGCTCGCTGGCGGCGTCCACCGGCCTTGGGCGCGAGCGGCGGCACGCCGGTGGCTTGCGGATCGGTGTCGTGCACGTTGCCGCCCAGCCCCGCGCCGCGGAACACGACCACGAAGCGATGCTCCTTGACCGGCTCGACGAAGACTTCGACGCCGGGAATCTTCACCTGGCGCAACAGCTTTGCCAAAGGCGCGCTTTGCTCGCTGGAGATGCGGCCGGCGCGGCGATCGCTGATGTTGCCGGCCGCGTCGAGCGTGCAGAAGTTGCCGCGCGCGGCGACGTCGTTGGCGGCCAGCTCGAAACCGATGCCGGTGGCCTCGAGCGCGCCGCGGCCGATTCGATATTCCAGCGGATCGTAGCCGAACAGGCCCAGATGTCCGGGCCCGCTGCCCGGAGTGATGCCAGGCTTGACCGGGATGCTGCCGCCCGAAACGCCGTGGCGGGCCAGCTGGTCGAGGTTGGGCGTGCGGGCCGTCTCCAGTTCGGTCTTGCCGCCGGGCGTTCGCGGCAACCCGCCCAGCCCGTCGGCGACCAGCATCACGATTTTCGAGTCGTTGGCTACTTTCAGCTCGCGAGTCAGCTCGTGCATGTCCATGATTCCCCAGTCGTATCAAAATCCGGCCCCGACACAAGGGCGCACGGCCAGGTTTTTATCGCACTCGACGGCGCGCGACAGCAATCGGCCGAGCTACTTGGCAGCGTGGGGCGGCGGGGATATGTTCACGAGGACTTGCGGTCAACGAAATTAGAACGGGGGGATTCTCCATGGCGACGACATTGCGGTGGCTGGGGCACGGTTGCTGGCTGGTGGCGAGCGGCGGCAAGACGATTCTGGTCGATCCTTTTCTGAACGATTCGCCGACGGCGCCGGTCAAGGCCGACGCGGTCAAGCCCGATTTCGTGCTGGTCTCGCACGGCCATTTCGACCACGTTGCCGACGCGGCGAGTATCTGCAATCGGACCGGTGCCACGGTCGTGGCCAACTATGAAATTTGCGAATGGCTCGGCAAGCAAGGGGTGAAAAACTCGCAGCCGATGAATCTCGGCGGTGGCATCGATCTGCCCTTCGGCCGCGTGAAGATGACGATCGCGCACCACAGCTCGGTATTGCCCGACGGTAGCGGCGGCGGCAACCCGGGCGGGTTCGTGCTCACGCTGGCCGACGGTACGGTCTATTTCGCGTGTGACACTGGGTTATTCTATGACATGAAGCTGATCGGCGCGGTGGGTCTTGACCTGGCCGTGGTGCCGATCGGCGACCGCTTTACGATGGGACCGGCCGACGCCGTGGAAGCGGTGAAACTCCTCCAGCCGCGCCGCGTGGCGCCGTCGCACTACAACACCTGGCCGCCGATCGCGCAAGACACCGCGGCCTGGGCCGCCCGCATCAAGGCCGAAACAAAAGCCGAGCCGATCGTCGTAGCCCCCGGCGGCACGATCACGCTGTAACGAATTCCCATGCCGAAATCAGCGATGGAGGTTGGCACCGACAACTCGTTGTCGGTGTTGCGAAGCAATAAGAGGCGTTGGAAGGTGCGCTCGCAGCGCACGAGCCCCTCTTGTCCCTGCGGGACGTGAGACAACAAGTTGTCTGGGCCACCCAGGGCCGACGCTAAGACTTCGCCAACACTTGAATCTCGTCGCCGACGACGCGGACTTCGAACGTGTCGGTCTTGATCCGCGGATTGTCGCACCAGGTGCCGTCGCACACGCGAAAACGCCAGGCGTGCCAGGGACAGGTCACGATGCCGCTTTCGACGCATCCGTCGGCCAGCGACGCGCCCATGTGAGGGCAGAGATCGTTCAGCGCCTGATATTCGCCTCCCACGTTGAAGACGGCCACCAGCTTGTCGCCCACCGCGAACGCGGTGCCCGTGCCCTCGGGTATAGCGCCGACTTTTGCCACCGTAACAAATTCAGCCATGGTTCGCGTATCGCGTGGTTCGTGATGGGCCCGGGGCGTGACGTGGGTCGGCCACTCAATCTTAGGTCGCGGCGGGCCCGGCGAAAAGTGCTGTCGGACGCTCACCGGGGTGGCACCGACAACTTGTTGTCGGTGTTGCGAAGCAATAAGAGGCGTTTGATGGACGCCTCTCGCAGCTCACCGCACCCTCTTGTCCCTGCGGGACCCAGACAACAAGTTGTCTGGGCCACCCAACGCGAGTCGTACGCTGCTCGTACTGCAATAATGCTGGCGAGCGACAATCAAACCGCTGCACGGCCCTCGCGTGCGACAGCGGTTCGTGTGATACTTGCACAATGCCCCGTTATCGCCTGTTGGCAATCGACATCGACGGCACGCTGGTCAACAGTCAAAACGAGCTGACCGAGGCCACGCGCGCGGCGGTGCTGCGCGCCAAGCAGGCCGGCATCGAGATCGTGCTGGCCACCGGACGCCGCTACAGCCGGGTGCTGCCGCTGGTTGAGCCGCTCGAACTGAACGTGCCGCTGGTCACCGCCAGCGGTGCGCTGGTCAAGCGGGCGGCCGATCATCACACGCTGTATCGCGCCGAGTTCGCGCCGCGGCGCTGATGCGGTGCCTCGAAGTCGTGTTGGCGGCCGGCTACCAGGCAGTCCTATATGCCGACACCTACGACCAGGGATTCGACTACTATACGACGACGTTGGATACGACTCAGCCGGAGCTCGCGGAGTTCTTCGAGCGCAATGTGGGCTTCGAGCGGCTCTGGCCCGACATGATGACGAGCCCGCCCGCGGGCATTTTCGCCGGCTTTGCAATGGGCACGCGCGAGCAGATGCTGCGACTGCAAGGCGAGCTTGAGCGGCACCTGGCCCATGAGCTGTACGTACACGTTCTGCGCAGCCCGCGCTACACCGGCTACATGTGCGAGATCGCGCCGTTCGGGGTGAGCAAATGGACCGGCGTGAATCGGCTGGCCCAGCAGTGGGGCATCTCGGCGGAAGAGATTTGCGCCGCCGGCGACGACGTGAACGACATCCCGATGATCGCCGCGGCCGGTCTGGGCGTGGCCATGGGCAACGCTCTGGACGAAGTGAAGGCCGCCGCCGACCGCATCGCCCCCAGCCACGACGAAGACGGCCTGGTGCAGGTCGTCGATTGGCTGTTGGAGTAGTTCCCAGGCGTTGCGGCAGCGATGGAGTGGCCTTACTTTTTCATGCGATGATAGAATACGCGGATGAAATTCCAATTCGGCACCGCTAGCCTTTTGCTCGCCGTAGCGTGTAGCGCAATCGCGCTTGGTGGCGGTCTCGCAGGGTGGCGGGCGGCGGTGACCGAAAGTCCCAGAATGACGGTCGGGAATTTGGCCCAAGTGCTCGTTCTCGTGAGCCCGTGGTGGATCCCCTTGGCGTTCGCGGCCTATTGCCTCGGCCAGGGCAAATTGACAGCGAAAGCAACCTTGGCGTTTGCCGTGATTGAAGCCGTGGGGCTAGGCGGAATGCTCTGGGTATTATTCAGCTGAATTATTGCTCGCACGTTGCCACGCGCCACCGCTTAGACTTGAACAGTTGGGCCCATTGCGATACGGTAAACCTAGTGGTCCGTTGCGGATGCGCTGCCGCTTGGCCGGCTGTGCGGGGCGGTTTTTTCGAGGCGTTCGAGAGCCTGACATGAGAACTTCGTTCCCGCTGCACGTCTGGGTGGGAACGCTGTTGGCGCTGGCTTTCGCGAGCGTGTCGCTGGCCGCCGACGAGCCGGCCGAGAAGAAGGCCGTCGAGGCTCCGCAAGCCGCCGCGCGGCGGCTGTTCCAAGAGGGCAAATATGCCGAGGCGCAGGACGCCTTTCGCGCCTTGCCGGCCGAGCAGGCGATCGCGGCGGCCCTGGGAGTGGCCCGCTGCCAGCAGGCGGTCGGCCAGCGCGAGCAGTCGGTGGAGACGCTCGCCGAAGCCGCCAAGAAGCACCCCGACGAGGCGGCGCTGCCCGCCGAGCTGGCCCGGCTGGCCCTGGAGCGGGGGGACGTCAAAGCGGCCGAGGAATTGGCCGCTGCCGCGATCAAGCTCGATGAGCATCAACTTTTGGCCCACTGGGTGCGGGCCGAGACGTTTTGCACCGCCGGCAAGCTGACCGAGGCCAACGCCGGTTACCGGGCGATGGTACGGCACTTCAACGAGCACCCGGTCAAGGATCCCCAAAGCCTGCAATGGATTGGCCTGGCCGCGGCGCAATATGCCCGCTGGAACCGGCTGAGCGATCAATTCAATTTCCTGGTCAATGAGTTTTACCCCGAATTGCTCGTCGCCGATCCCGCGTTCTGGCAGGCGCATTACGAGGCGGGGCGGTTGTATGCCGAAAAATACAATCAGGCCGAGGCCAGCAGCGAGCTCAAGGCGGCCTTGGAGTTGAACCCGAACTCGGCCGACGTGATCGTGGCCCTGGGCGAATTGGCGCTGGCGGAATTCGAAGTCGCCGCCGCCGACGCCGCGGCCGATCGCGCGCTCGAGATCAATGGGCAGCTGCTGGCGGCGCTGCACTTGAAGGCCGACATCCAGTTGGCCAACTTCGCGCCGCGGCAGTGCGTTGGCATTTTGACCGACGCGCTGAAGCTGAATCCGCGCTCGGAAGAGACGTTGGGCCGGATGGCGGCTGCCTACGCGTCGATCGACGGACTGTCGCGGACCACGGCCGAAACTCGCTTCGGAAAGCTGGTGGCCGAAGTCACCGCGCGCAACCCGCATCCCGGAGCATTCTACGAATCGCTGGCCGACGCGCTCGATCGCCTGCGGCGCTGGCCGGCGGCGGCCCAGTACTATCAAGAGGCGATCCGCGCCATGCCGCAACGCATCGCGCCGCCTGGGCAATTGGGCATGATGCTGATGCGGCTGGGCGAAGAGGAGCAGGCCAAGCTCGCGCTCGACGAGGCCTTTCGCATCGATCCCTTCAACGTCCGCGTCAACAACACGCTCAAGGTGCTGGAAGTGCTCGAGGGCTACGAGACGCTGGAAACCGAGCACTTCCGCATCAAATTCGATCCCGAAAAAGACGCAGTCATCGCCCGCTACATGAGCCATTGGCTGGAAGAGGTCTATCCGCAACTGGTCCGCCAGATGGGGTTCGCGCCGCAGCGGAAAATCGCTGTTCGAAGTTTTCAGTTCGGCGAAGAACACCGACGGGCACGGCTGGTTCAGCGCGCGGATGGTGGGCCTGCCGCACATCCATCCGATCGGTGCGTGCGCCGGAAAGATAGTGGCCCTTCAATCGCCCATCGAGGGTCCGCAGCGCTTCAACTGGGCCCGGGTGCTCAAGCACGAGTTCGTGCACGTCATCAATTTGCAGCAGACCGACTTCAACATTCCGCACTGGTTTACCGAAGCGCTGGCCGTGCTCAACGAGGGCTATCCGCGGCCCCAGGCGTGGAACGACTTGCTGGTCGAAAACCTGGCCAAGGAAAAGCTGTTCAACCTGGACTCGATCAACCTGGGCTTCATCCGCCCGCATTCGAGCGACGAGTGGACGCTGGCCTATTGCCAGGCCGAATTGTACGCCCAGTACATGCTCGAGCGGTTCGGCGACGACGCGATCGCGAAAATGCTCGCGGCCTACGCAGAAAACCTGACCACGCCCGAGGCGATCGAGCGGTCGTTCGAAGTTCCGCAGGCCGACTTCGAGCGCGGCTATCGAACGTTCGTCGAGAAGATCGTGGCCGAACTGCCGTCGGCGTCGAAGGACCGCGAAATGAGCCTGGGTGACTTGCAAAAGGCGCTGGCCAAGAATCCCAAGGATGCGGGTCTATTGGCACGGATGGCCCAGGCCCAATTGGGACGCCGCAACTACGCCGAAGCCCGTCGCTCGGCCGACGCCGTCCTGGCGATCGATGCCAAGAATGCGTTGGCCCATTACGTGCGGGCGAGGCTGCACCTGCTGGTTGGCGAAAACAAGGAGGCGCTGTCGCGACTGGAAGGTGCGCTGGACCGCGAGCATCCGCAGGAGAACCTGCTGGCCCTGCTGGCCGGCTTGAAATTGAAAGCCGAGGATTACCCCGCGGCGGCCGAGCTCTACGAGTTGGGCGCGAAGCACGATCCGGGCGGCACGCGGTGGCTCAAGTCGCTGGCGGCAGTGTATTTGAAATCGGAAGACGAGAAGAAACTGGCTCCGCTGTTGACTCAACTGGCCGAGATCGATGCCGACGATTTTCCGGTGCGCAAAAAATTGGCACAGCTGGCCGCCCAGGCCGGCGACCACGCCGCCGCGGCGCGCTGGACGTTGGAGGCCATGCACATCGACGTCCGCGACCCCGAGCTGCACCAGTGGCGGGCTGAAGCGCTCGTGGGGCAGGGTTCGACCGCCGGCGCGATTCAGGAGTATGAATTCGCGATCCGGTTGGATCCCGAAACGCTGAAGTTGCGGATGACGCTGGCCGAGACTTGTCTGAAGGCCGGCGATCCGGTGCAGGCCAAGGCGGCGCTCGACGAATTGTTCGAGCGCGATCCCAAATATCCCGGCGCCGCGGAGCTGTTGGAGAAGACGGAGAAGACGAAGTGAACCAACCGACCAAACCCTCGGCGCCTGCGGCGCGACGCCGCAGCCCGCCGTGACGCTGGCCGACTTTCAGCGGCTGATCCGCGACATGTATTTCGAGAAGGACGTGGCGCGCGGCGTCGACGGCACGTTCATGTGGCTGATGGAAGAGGTCGGCGAACTGGCCGCCGCACTGCGCAGCGGCACGCACGAAGAGCGGCTGGGCGAATTCGCCGACGTGCTGGCCTGGCTGGCGACGATCGCCAACGTGGCCGGCGTCGACCTGAGCGAGGCGGTGGTGCGAAAGTACGGTTCGGGCTGTCCCGGCTGCGGCCAATTCGTCTGCACGTGCGCCGACGCGGAGAAGCCATGACCGGCCGCGTCGAGTCCATGCCGCACAATCCCGCTTTCGCCGCCGATCGGCTGGTAACGCTGCCTCCAGAGAATTCGTCTCCTAGGTTGCCACTGGCGTCTCGCCAGTGTGGCCGAAGAAGACACTGGCAAGATGCCAGTGGCACCGGAAAAATCTTGCTGGAAGTAATCCTGATCCCGCTGTTGCTGTGCAGCCCGTCGCTGGCCGCGGATCCCCAATCGCCGCCGACAAGCGTGAACATTGTCGGCATCCGTGCCGGTTTTGCGGGCCGGTACAAGGTGGGCTACTGGACGCCCTTCGAAGTCCTGCTCGAAGGATGCAGCGCACCGGCGGCGGGCGACGAGCCGGCCCGAGGCCGCGTCGAGCTGACCGTGCTCGATGGTGACGCCGTGCCCAGTCGGGTGCGCGCCAGCGAGCCGATCACGATCGGGCCCGGCCAGCAAGCTTCAGTCCGCTTGTACGCCAAGATCGGCCAGCTCAAAAGCGACGTCGTCGCCCGCGTCCAAACCGACGACGGCACGGTTGCGAGCCGGCGATTCAATGCGGCCGAACACGAAGCCCTGGCCGGGATCATGCCCTCGGGCGAGGGGCTGATCGTCACGCTCGGCGGGGCGCTGGTGGCGGCCGATCGGGCCTATCTGGAGCAGCGGAAAATTCACGTCGCCTCGTTGGACCACGTCGGGCAATTGCCGAGCGACTGGTGGGGCTTCGAGGGGGTCGACGCGGTGATTCTAGCAACCGGAGATGACGAAACCAGCGCGCAATGGTCGACGGCCAGCCCACAGATCGCGGCCTTGGACGAATGGGTGCGGATGGGAGGGCGTCTGGTGGTGAGCGTCGGACGGCACGCCGAAGGGGTATTGGCCTCCGGGGCGCCGCTGGCCGCCATGGTGCCTGGAGTGTGCGAGGGGATGGTGCCGCTGCGGCAAAGCGCGATGCTCGAGTCCTACGCCGAAACCACCGATCCGCTGCACACCGGCGGCGGCGCATTCGAGCTGCAAGTCGCCAAATTGGCTGGTGCGCGGGGCAAGATCGAAGCCTACGCCGGCAGAGAACCGCGCGATTTGCCGATCGTGGTCCGCGCCTCGCGGGGGTTCGGCGAGATCGTGTTCGTCGCGGCCGATCTCGACCGGCCGCCGTTGTCGACGTGGACGGCCCGAACGCAGTTCATCGAAAAGTTATTGCGCACCGCGAAGGCCCCCGCGGCCGACGAATCGCAGGGCACGTTGGGGCAGGTGACCACCTTGGGTTTCGTCGACATGGCGGGCCAATTGCGCGGCGCACTCGATCAGTTTGCCGGCGTCGAGTTGGTGCCGTTCTGGGTCGTGGTTGTGCTGGTGCTGGCCTACATCGGTTGCATCGGCCCGCTCGATTACTGGCTGGTCAAACACGTGTTTCGCCGAGCCGAACTGACCTGGCTGACCTTTGCCGTCACCGTGCTCGTCTTTAGCGGCGCCGCCTACGCGCTGGCCTATGGGCTCAAGGGGCGCGAGCTGCGCGTCAATCAGGTCGACCTGCTCGATTTCGACGCCGAAACGCGCCAGGTGCGCGGCACGAGTTGGGCCAACCTGTTTAGTCCCGAGAGCAAGGCGTACAACCTGTCGCTTGCGCCGGTTGCCGTCGACGGCCCTCCCGCGGAATCACCTGCCGCGTCGCCGCGCATGCTTTTCTCGTGGATGGGGCTGCCCGGGAGCGGTTTTGGCGGCATGAATCCGCCGTCGGGCAGCCTGCCTTTGTTTACCGAGGCGTATGATTTTTCCATCGCACTCGACCGACTCGAAGGCGTGCCGATCGCGGTCTGGTCGAGCAAGGCCTTTGTGGGCCGCTGGCGGACCGATGCGACGCCGGCGATCGAAGCCCAGCTGACTGACAACGGCAAGCTGGTCGGCACGCTGGACAGCCATTTGGACGGCCCGCTGGACGGTTGCGTCCTGCTATACGATCGCTGGGCCTATCCGCTTCGACAACTGAGCCCCGGCGCGCGCATCGACGTCGACACCCTCGATCCGCAAACCGTCGAGACGTACCTGCGCCACGTGACCGTGCAGGGTGACCGCGACGTGGCCCGCTCCTATGATCGCGAGTCGTTCGATATACCGCGCATCATCGAAATCATGTCGACCTACGAACTGGCCGGCGGCGAAAAATATACGGGCCTGGCCAACGAATATCAGGGCTTCGTCGATCTGAGCCACCTGGTCAGAAACGGCCGGGCCGTGCTCATCGGCCGCAAAGCCGCTGCCGCCACGCGACTGGTCTGCGACGGCCAGAGCCCCGACGACGCCGACGGAACCCACTGGACGTTCTATCGATTTGTTTTTCCCGTGACTGCCAGCCGCTAAATGGAAACGACGAACGAAATAGGGGCTCACTAACCCGACGCGCCAGCGAGGGCTCTCTTTCCGCTTCCCTCGCTGGCGCGTCGGGTAGTATAGAACAATGACCATTCCTACTGAGCCACGACACCCAAGCGACACCCATGATTGAAACCCGCGACCTGACGAAGAAGTACGGCGAGCTGTTCGCCGTCAAATCGCTGGAGCTGGACCTTGAAAAGGGGGACGTGTTCGGCTTCATCGGCCCCAACGGCGCCGGCAAGACGACGACCATGCGGATCCTGGCCACGCTGCTCAACCCGACCTGGGGCGAGGCGTACGTCTGCGGCTACTCGATCTACACCAAGCCCAAGGAAATCCGCCGCGCTGATCGGCTACATGCCCGACTTCTTCGGCGTGTACGACGACATGAAGGTGATCGAGTACCTGGAGTTCTTCGCCGCCGCCTACCGCATCAAGGGCCCGGCGCGGCGCAAGAATGTGCGACGAGGTGCTCGAACTGGTCGACCTGGGCTACAAGCGCGACGCGCTGGTCACCAGCCTGTCGCGCGGCATGACGCAGCGGCTCGGCCTGGCCCGCGTGCTGCTGCACGATCCGCAAGTGCTGCTGCTGGACGAGCCGGCCAGCGGCCTCGATCCGCGGGCGCGCATCGAGATCCGCGGCCTGCTCAAGGAGCTGCGCAACATGGGCAAGACGATCATGGTCTCCAGCCACATCCTGCCCGAGCTGGCCGACATCTGCAACAAGATCGGCATCATCGAGCGCGGCGAGCTGCTGGTCAACGCCGACGTGGCCGACGTGATGAAGCAGGTCCGCCGGCAGACGGTGCTGAACGTCGGCGGTGGTCGGCGATCGCGACGCCGCGGCCCGACTGCTCGACAGAGCATCCGCAGGTCGAAAAGGTCGAGCCGCGACGGCAAGATGCTGGTCGTCACGCTCGTGCCCAGACGTGACCGACTACAGCGACCTGGCCACGCTGCTTGTCGAAGCGGGCTATCAAGCTGACGCTCTTCAAGGAAGACGAGCTGAATCTGGAAACCGCGTTCATGGCGCTGACGAAGGGGATCACGTCGTGAGGAGAGGTGTTGGGTGTTGGGTTTTAGGGCGCGCACAGCGACGTTCGCGCGCGGCGTGGCGCCTAATGGTGATGTAGAAGTTCTCGTTCCTTCCCTAACACCCAACACCTAGCACCCAGCACCTCCCTCCTCCTACTCCCCAATCACCTTGACCAGCACGCGCTTCGGCCGGCGGCCGTCGAACTCGCCGTAGAAGATCTGCTCCCAGGGGCCGAAGTCGAGCTTGCCCTCGGTGATCGCGACCACCACCTCGCGGCCCATGATCTGGCGCTTGTGGTGGGCGTCGGCGTTGTCCTCGCCGGTGCGGTTGTGGTGGTAGCGCTCGGGCGAGGGATCGAACGGCGCCAGCTGCTTCGAGCCATTTCTTGTAGTCGTCGTGCAGGCCCGGCTCGTCGTCGTTGATGAACACGCTGGCCGTGATGTGCATGGCGTTGACCAGGCACAGCCCCTCGCGCACGCCGCTCTTGCGGACCACCTCGGCGACCTGCGGCGTGATGTTCACGAACTGCCATCCGCGCCGGCAGATTGAACGTCAGGTATTCGGTGTGCGACTTCATGCAAGCGTCTCGCAAGTGGTATTCAGCAACGTTGAAGCCTGCCTCGGCCGAAGAACGCCCGCATTTTGCTCCCCTCGACGCCGCGGCGCCGATTGGGGGTTTCGCTTTCGGTCGGCCGAGATTATCTTACTGCCGGTTTGCCGAATCCACCCGGCCGTTGCGAAAGGAATTGGGAAAATCGCATGAACCAGCTGCGCCGGCCTGCGTAGGACACTCAGAAATTGGCTTGCATCGTGGGCGGCACAAAGCATTGGCGTTTTTTTCGGCAAACCATCGGGTCTCCATTCGAGGCCCGGTGGTTTTTCCACGTGCGCAGGCACAACAATCGGAGGTAACCCATTTCGCTGAACCCTTTTATCGAGCAAAAGGAAGGAGTGAGACCATGGCTGCTGAAAGACTGTGTGAGATTTGCCAGCAACCGATCAACCCCGAGCGTGTCGAGGCGATCCCCGAAACGATCCTCTGCACGCAGCACGCCCACGAGATCGCCCAATTCGGCGGCGAGTTCGTGACGCGGGTCAGTCACGACAAGACGTCGAAGCCCGGGAGCCTGAAGAAGAACTTCGGCGGCGTGACGACCAAGAAGTTCCACAACGACACGGCCATCCGAAAACTGCGAGCCAAATATGAGGATCAAGCAAGCTAGTTGACCCGGGAAGCCGGGTCCCGCCACTCGCGGGTTTTCTCTTACAACCCGTTGAGCCGGTCGCGCAGTGTCGCATCTTTGGGCCCCCGTGCTGCCCAGCGAGACCTCGTGTGCCTTGTGGCGCTCGGCAGACGGAACCTTCTGTGGGTCTCTCGCCTTTCGTGGAAGAAATGGCGATCTATTTTCCAACACGCGGTTCGGCCGCGTGCAGCGGATCGGACGACGCGACGTCTGGAAAATGTTTCGCGATCACCAGGCCGCCCAGTCGCCGCGCGACGTCGATCGTTGTTGAATCGCCAGTGAGGTGTCGCGTCACATAGGCACCCTCGATGATCAGACAAAGCTCGCGCGCCGCGGTGCGCGGATCAGCGGCCTTGCCGCGCTGAGCAATTTCGAAGACGACGTTTTCGAACGAGTGCTTGGCTTTCATCGCCGCGATGTGGGCCGGATCGTGCGGCAAGGGGAATTCCATGGTCACGTTGACGAAAATGCAGCCGTGGAAGTCCTCGCGCTCGATGATTTGCTCGACCAGATCGAACAGCGCGCGAAACTGGCCGATCGTGGAGCCGCCGCCACGCAGCCCAATCATGTCGCGCAGAGTTTCCTGCAGCCAGCGGGTCTGCTCTGCCAGCACGGCGAGCATCAGGTCGTCCTTGCTCTCGAAATGCTTGTAGAAAGCCGTCTTGCTGATGCCTACGTCCGAGTACACCTGGTCGATGCCGACGTTGCGAAATCCGTCGCGATAGAAGCGGCGCACGGCCGCTTCGATCAGGCGTTGGCGAGTCGGTTTTTCGCTCGTTTTCATGGTCGTTTCGGAACGAGGTGTACCTGAAGTCAACCTCGAAGTGTACCACAAGTCAACTTGAAGTCCCACGGCGCCGCTCGATACTTGAACGAGTATCGCGGAGGGTCCGACGCTCGGGCCGTTGCGACGGACAGAAATTGCGACGAGAAAGCGAGGGTGTGGCGATGAAACGCTGGTTGTTCTTAGCCTATGGGGTCGCCGGCTACTTGGTTTTTCTGGCAACGTATGCCTATATGGCGGGTTTCGTCGGAAACTTTTTGGTGCCCAAGAGCATTGACGCTCCCGGCGGCGGCCCAACGGCATCAGCCGTGGCCATCGACTTGCTGCTCGTGGCCCTATTTGCCGTGCAGCACTCGGTCATGGCTCGGCCCGCCTTCAAACGTCTTTGGACGCGCTTTGTCCCGCAACCCATCGAGCGCGCCACCTATGTTTGGTTCGCGAACGCCGTAACGATTCTGCTGATGTGGCAGTGGCGGCCGATCGACGTCGTCGTCTGGGACACCCAGGAATCGGCCGTTCGCGGAATGCTATGGTCCTTGTTCGCCGCCGGCTGGCTGGCTGTGCCCCTGGTGACCGTGTTGATCAATCATTTCGATTTGTTTGGCACGCGGCAGGTTTGGCTCTTCTGGCGGAACAAGCCGTATACGGACCTGCCGTTTCGCACGCCAGCAGCCTATGCCCACGTGCGGCATCCGCTGTACCTGGGCTGGGGCTTGGCGTTCTGGGCGATTCCGACAATGACTGTTGGCCATTTGCTGTTCGCAGCTTCGCTAACCGTGTACATGATGTTGGCGGCTATCGTCGAAGAGCGCGACCTGGTGGCCCACTTCGGGCAGCAGTACCGCGACTACCAGCAAAACGTTGGCCGGTTCGTTCCGAGGTTGGCTCGTACCCCGCTCGGTGAACGTCAGCCGTCGACTACCCGTGCGACTACTTCTGCGTCAGGCAATTTCACGTTCGTCAATCGAGAATGAGCGCACCCAGCGATCCGCGCCTAAAGATGAATTCGTGACCCGCGGTCGGCAACGCCGCCGAACAACGCACGACAATTGTCCGGGCTGGCCGCGGTTGAGCTCAGTTCGGCGGGCCAGTTTGCGACTCGACTTGTGAGCGGGGAGGGCATAGGATTCTGTAATTGGACTCTCCTTTTAGCGAAGGGATTTGCGAATGAAACTGCTGTCCTGCCCAAAATCTGCTTCTTGCATTCTGTCCGTGCGCTGGCGGCTGCGGTTTCACAAGCTGAACCGCCACTTGCCACAACTTGGCGCAACCTAAGTGTCGAGCGTGTTGTACGCCACGTCCAGCATCTGCCAGACGACACTCAACCGAGTGGGCGGCCCAATGCGGGCGAAATCCGCCTGAGCACCGTGGCCCAATCCACGACCACAACCCCCGCACCTTGGCCGCCTGTAGTAGCGCAGTCTACGGATGGGCGGGACTATTTGACGGCGGCTGCATTTGTGCTGAGGGGTCGGACCAGCTGACGCGGCGACGGCTGCTGCGAGGGGGCGGTTACTGTTTCCGGCGGCGCCACCAAGCCACTAGCCCGACGAGACTCATTGCGGCGAGCCCGAAGCTGCTTGGTTCCGGTGTCAATTGTACGTTGTCGGCGTAGCCTCCAAGGTCGCCTCGGCTCGTATACGAAACCTCTACTGCGAGCATCACCGTGCCGGGCGGGATGATAGTAGAAAACGCAATGTTAGTCCAAACATTGGACGGGACGCTGTAAAGTGACACCCCAATCGTATGTGTGTCGAAATCGCCATTAGAAGACGGCGGCCCGTGATCCATTGCCGCAAAAGCCAATCGAAACTCCGCATTGGACGGCGTGCCAGTGATGCGAAAGACATCGGCCGACAAAGTGACCTCGGAACGATTGGCCAGCGAGGAAGTATCGACGAGTTGTCGAAGGTTCGACGTACTCGATGTTTCCAGGTACTTGACCATGTGCAGGCCCTCAGTGGGTGTCACCCCATTTTCGGCCGTGACCATTTGAGCAATATTGCCCCACCACATGCCGTAGTCAGTAACGCCATTGATAATCGGTTGGACATCCTCGAACCCCGCGTTTGTCACGAGCGGAGATGCAAGGATGTCGGAGATTGTCCCCAAGGCCAGGACCGTGGCGAACATGATTGAGTGATTCATTGGCGTGACCTCCAGGAAGAGAGTTGGTGGGTTGACCATCACCCTATCTGGTCTGCGGGCCGGGCACAACAAAGTATTGCCTGACGCCACGAGCACCCTTGATGCCGGTGTAGGGCGATTACCGATTCCGGTGGCTCCGAAGACGGTCGTTTTCTCGGAACACCAGACAGTACCAGACAGTCTTGCCGAAGACGCGCTCCCGACTTGTATGCCACTTGGAGTGTAGGTAGAGTTTCAGGTTGGTCACCCAACGCGTCCTCTCCAGAGGGGCAATCCATGATCCCGAACATCAAGCCAGCATTGCGGAAGTTCGCGCGTAGCTTCAACGAATTACGCGAGCAAAAGGCGAACGAATCCGACACCGTGGCGCGGTTGCGCAGTTTCTTTGAGCGAGTGCTTGGGTATGACGGGGAGACGGAGATTTCCAGTGAAACTGAAATGAAGGGCAAGTACATTGATCTGTGTCTCAAGATCGACACCCACATCTGTATGCTGGTGGAAGCTAAAGCTGCGGCGATGCAACTTCGAGTTCGGCATATCGACCAAGCCAAACATTATGCGTCCGAAAATGGATTTCGGTGGGTCTTGCTGACGAACGGCGTCGAATGGAATCTTTACCACGTGACCTTCGATGAAGATGACGGCATCGAGTACTCGCCTGCCTTCGCCGTCTCGCTGGCTGATAGAAAGGACCTCAACGAAGCCGCCAAAACTTTGGCGATTCTTCACAGGCGGTCGATCGCCAAGGGTGAACTCGAACGCTTTTGGGACCGGAAGTCAGCTCTTTGTGCTGGGTCGATTGGTAAAGCGATCTTTCACGAGAGCGTCTTGAGAGTTCTGCGGCGGGAGATACGCCACTCGTGTGACGTACTGATAGATCAGGAAGACTTGGCGGTCGCAGTTCACGAAATGTTCACGCAGGAGGCCCGCGACGAAATGGGGCCAGTGCGAATCCGCAAGCGAAAAAGAAATGCGAAGCACAAGTCTGCGATATCGCCAAGTACCAAGCTGCCAACAGCGAAGGAATGATCCCATCTCTTTCGGAAATCAACTACCTCGCCTCCGACGGACATCGTATAACGCTTTCGGGAAAAGTGGACGACCGCGAATGAGTCGCGCAGATTACCTTCTACTCGACCGGGAGGCCCAGGAACTGCAAAATGAAGATATTGAGTATGCTGCTTTTGACATTCTTATTGGCGCCACTTGCCTATGCGCAATCGACTCCATTAACCCCACGCGATTTGCGATTGTTCACCGAGCAACTCCTGCAAGAGGGAATCATATTCGTTGATCCGCCCCGATTTCCTGTTCACCAAAGCGCCGACGGCAGAAGAGTCATGACCGCCCATTTGGGAGACTACGAGCCGAAGAATCTATCAGCGAGTTCGCTGCTGAATCACGCGATCGACGCCCAGATGCAAGTAACCTTAATCCGTAGGTTTAGAAATCAGCCCGCTATGACCAGGGCTTGGGCGCCGACGCTCGCAAGGGCCTGTCCTGGTTCAGCGGAAAGTGGGATTTGGGGCGTTGGGCGTTAGCGAATGGAGTGGTGTTTGGGGTCATGCTACTAGGTCGGCCGTTTGAGCGGGTTCTTGCAGAGGGTGCTCATTGCCGCCCCTCTGCACTCCCTGGCTAGCCTCTTCTCCTGTCGTTGATCGGCAGGCCGCGGTGAGCTTGATCGCTCGACGCTGCCCGCGAGCTTCCTCCAGTTTGCGGTCACGCTCGGCAAAGATCACGTCTTCCAGCCCGGCCAGTTTGTCTGTCGGCGTGATGTAGCCCAAGGCGCTGTGCAGGCGGACCTGATTGTAGTGCGCGACGAACGACGCGACCACGCGCCGCGCTTCGTCGAGTTGCCGCGGCGCCGCCAGGCGGAATCGCTCGCCCTTGAGCGTGCCGTGCCAACGCTCCAACTTGCCGTTGCTCTGCGGATAGTAGGGGCTGGTGCGCACGTGCGTGATGCCGGTGAGCCGCACAAACTCTTTAAAATCCTTGGCGATGAACTGCGGTCCGTTGTCGCTGATGATCCGTGGCCGCTCGTCGGGGAACTTTTCCAAGCCGCGCTGCACGATCGTCTCCACGTCGCGCTCGGTCATGCTCTCGCGTATTTCCCAGTGCACGATGAAACGGCTGTAGCCGTCGAGCAGTGAGCACAGGTAGTAAAACGTGCCGCCCAGATTGAGGTACGACACGTCGACGTGCCAATGCTCGTGCGCTCGCAGAGGCTGCACGAAGCCCGTGCCTTTTTTCGAGGGTTTTTGCCATTTGCGATCGAGTCGGCCGGCGGCTTTGAGCACCCGATACACGCTCGATGGGCTGACCGCCACGACGTCGTTGTCGAGCATCATGAATGCCAATCTCCGATAGCCTTCCAAGGGGAACTTGTCGTGATAATCCAGAATCGCTCGCTTCTCCCAGTCGACCAGCCAGCCGTCGCGCGGCATGCGACCGTTGTGCGCATTGGGCCGGCCATAGCGTTTTTTCCACTGCTGGAACTTGCTGGCGGATAGCTCCAGCCACGCCAGCAGCTTCTTGGCGGGCAGCTCGGCCCGCTTGGTCCAGCGGTTCACGTAGTCGACCACGGCGTCACGCGTGTCGTGGGGAACCCAGCTTCCGTTTAGAGCTCCCCATTGCGTTTTTTTTCGCGGACGTTCTCCTCCATCAATTTCGAGATGACTTCGTTCTTCTGCGCCAGCTTGAGTTCGAGCTGGGAGATCTTGCGATCCTTGGCGCTCTCGGCGCTGGCCTGCCGGCCGGGCTTGCGCTCGAAGATGCTCGCGCCATGCTCAAACAGCTGCGCCTGCCAGTAATAGACCTGGCTCGGCTGCAACCCATACTGATCGCAGAGATCCGAGATCGGCACCTTGTCCACCAGGTACCGACGCAGAATAGCCAACTTCTCCGGTCCAGCAACCGTCTTGCGTTCGCGACTCATGGAATCCTCCAGGCTTCAGGGTTATGCTAACCCCAACACCCAGAAATTCCAGTTCCATCTGAAGCACGACAGGCCGAGCAACAGATTGAGAAGATGCTCGAATTGATCAACTCCGATCAACTAAATGCTCAGCAGAAAGAGGAGCGACTTCTGACGATTCAACGTTCGAACAGCAATCTGTTTGACGCTCATCTTGTGGATGTAGCGCAACGCAACGGGCTGTTTATGGAAAAGACCACGAAGACGATGGAATTCAAAATCCAAGTGATCACGGTGCCGCCGAACGCCACGGTGATGTATGTACCCGCGGGGCGATGGAAATTGCATCAAATGGAGAGGCGACGCAATCCGAGTACACCTGACATGCAGTGGATTACCATGGATCAACCAGCTACATCTCTAGTCGGACAGTACTTCTTTCAGGTGCGTTTTCCAAATAAGACTTTACCAGTTATTGGACCAATTCAAATTGAAAAAGACAAAGTCATCACATTCACCGAAGCCGGGCTCCAACGTTAGAGCGCAGTCTTGGCCAGCATGGTCAACACTGATGCAGTGGGCGAAAGCGTCGCGCGCACTCGTGGCACAAATACTTGGCGCGGTCGCCACGCCGCTTGCTGCCGAGATGACGTTTCGTCCCCCGACCCCGTCGAAGCTGTTTCCGGTTGTTACCTTGCTCATCGCAGAAGCAATGATCGTTGCGCTGTCGGTTATCGGATTCAATTCGAGCTCGCTGCGGAAGCGCGGCATTGCCATGCTCATGTGGACAATCGTCTTTTTTCTGGCAGCAGTTGCCTATCAGTCTTTGTGGAGCGGGTTCGTTGTTGTGTTTTCAAATGATTCAGAGTCTCCAATCGTGACCGGGTACTCGTTGCTTCCAAACATAGAGCAACTCGTTGCGGAGGATCAAGAACTAAACACGAGGGCTGCACTACTTGAGCACTTTGAACGAAAGCCCGCGACGGTCTGGACTGAAGAAAGTCGTTCGGTCGTTCAGAATGCGCTGTTTGCGTCTTGGCTGGCATATTGGCTGGCGCCCTTCGGGGCCCTCACGGCGTTCCTCTCGGGATTTTCGTTGGCAGCCTTCGCGAAGGCAGATTGACAAAACGAGGTGCTGCCTCCTCGTACGCCCTCGCGCCTACTCCCGCGACCGCCATTGCTCTTTGCCGCTGAACGGGGCTGCGCGCTAAGTTTCATCCTAGCTCGATTTGGGTCGTGTTTCAGCCTTGACCTGCTGAAAGCTCAGCCGAGTCGGCACCGTAAACCGTCGTTTGTATTCGAGGTGCTTTACGTTTCAGCCATGACCTAACGTTTAGTCGTCTCGCAGTGGACCGATAACGGTTCTCTAAGCGCCGATCGAAACGGCCATCGATCCGCCCTTTCTTTCCGCCGAATCGTCCCTCAACCGCCCGATCCGCTCTTGACGCATGCCGGCTGTTTTCCGATAGTCCCGCTCCCCCGGATTTCCCGGCTGTTGCAGATTCTCGTCGGCGAGTGCTACTGCCTTGATCGATCGAACGACCCAATATCCTGGCAACCTGGCGAAGCTGGTGGCCCTTCGGCTGCGAGCGGACGAGGGCCATGCGCCGACGGAAATCGTGCTTACCCGGCTACTCGAAACCCTCTATTTTGCCAGCTTGAAGACCGACGAGGGGCGGCCGATCCTGTGCACGGTCAATTATGTCGACCCCGGCGATCTGGACACGGGGCCCGCGCGGCGGCCGGCCGACTGTTGGAGCCACGTTCCCTTCGAGCGGCCGCTGCCGTTCGACGTGCGGACGCTGACCAAGCTGGCCCGGGCGGCCGACCCGGCGGTCTCGTCGCTGGCCGTGTTTCGCGACAAGAAGAATAAGCTGTTCATCTGGGGCATGGTCGACCAGGAGCCCCGGCACAGCGACTACATCACGCTCGACGCCACGGTCACGCCCGAGCGGCCGGGGCTATTCCAGGCCACGATCACCGGCGTGGGCAATATCTCGGTCTATCAAGACGATACGCTCATTGGCAGCTTGGAGCAGAACACGCTGGTCGAAGAGTATCACGACGTGCTGTGGAGCGGCCCGGTGCACGATCTGCTGGTCGGCTATCTGCGCAGCTATTTGAGTGAATCGAGCTCCAAATCCCCGCACCCGATCGCGCCGGCCGATCTGGAAGGGGAGTTGCTGATGCGGTGGCTGAACTCGATCTGCCGGATTTTGATGAACATTCAGCACTATCGCCACGGCGGGGGCCTGCTGATCACGCCGCAGATGTCGCTCGACGGGCTGAACGTGAAGTACAAGATTCACTACGATCGGCTGCTCCGCTCGGTGCGGGCGATGATCGAGAGCCAGATGTGCAAGTCGCCGCCGCCGCCCGTCGATGCCGAGCATTCGCCAGACGTGCTGCCTTACGCTTCGCCCGCCGAAAACGCCTCGCAGCGCGAGCTGGGCGAGCACAAGAAGGAAGTCTTGGGTGCGATACGCTTCATCGCTTCGCTGTCGTGCGTCGACGGGTTCGTGCTGCTCGACCGGCGGATGGCCGTGCACGGCTTCGGGGTGGAAGTTCGGACCGACACTCTGCTCAGCGACATTTACGTCGCCCGCGACTCGCACGCCGATCCCGAGTTGCTGCGCATTTCGGAACTGACGCAATACGGCACGCGTCACCGGGCGATGGCTCGGTACTGCTACGACAAGCCGGGCGCGCTGGGGCTGGTGGTCTCCCAGGACGGCGACATTCGGGCCATGACCCGGATTGCCGACATGCTGGTTTTGTGGGAGAACATTGACGTGCAGTTGGCGTACCAGCCGAGCAACGGCTACGCGCCCGGCCAGCGAAGCCCCCTGCTGCGGCGCGTCAACTCGCGGGTTGCCTGAACGCGACGTTTTGTGCGCCATCCGGCGATCCGATTTGCCGGCTGCGTTGCGCCGGTCACGTTTTGCAGGTTGCCCAACAACTACCCCGGAGCCCACCGCCATGAACAAAGACGAAATCCTGGCCAAGCTGGCCGCCAAGGAGATTTCGGTCGAGGAAGCGTCCAAGCTACTGACCGCCAACGAGCCTAAGCGCGGCGCGCTGTATTGCAAGGTCAGCGCCAAGGGGGCGATCAGCGTCTACGGCCTGCAGCGGATGCCGGTGACGCTGTACGTCGAGCAGTGGGACCGGTTGCTCAACTTCGCCGACGACCTGCGCGCCTTCATGAAAGAGCACGACGCCGAATTCAAACGCAAAGAGGCGAAGTGACCTGACAAAGCCTGGTGCCCCTGGACTTCGGCGAGCTCAGTCGAGCCGCATCTTGCCAGTGCTGCATCAGCTGGAGCCGCTGACTGGCACCGATCGTTATTAATGACGGTCCGCTAATTCAACAGCGGCGACCAGCCGAGCGCGTCGGCGGCTCGCAGCACGCACCAGATGACGATGCCGCAGGCCGCGTCGAATCCCAATCCGGCCACAATCATCCGCCGCGTGGGGATCAGGCCCGAGCCATAAACGATCGCGTTGGGTGGCGTTGAAACCGGCAAGGCCGAGCCGAAGCTGGCGCCGAACGTCACGCCCATCAGGGGCGTGATGGGGTCGATCGAGGCTTCGCGGCAGATGGCCATCACCACCGGAATCAAGGCGGTGGCGGTGGCGGCGTTGCTGGTGAATTCGCTCAGCAAGATTCCGCCGGCGATCGCCATGGCCGTGATCAGCCAGACGTCGTCGGTGCCCAGCCAGTCGAACGCGCTTTGGCCGATGACCCGCACCAGGCCGGTGACGAACATCAGATTGCCGAGCGCCAACCCCGAGCCGAACAAAAGCAGCGTTCCCCAGTCGACTCGGGCCAGGTCTTCGGCCTCGAGCGAGAAGCGGCGAGCCCGCCAGTCGACCGGTAGCAGAAACAACAGCACGGGCGCCATCAAGGCCACGATCTCTTCGGGAAAGTGGGCACTAAACCAGCGCGCCTCCTCGGCGCTGCCCGCCAGCGAAATGACGCTGGGCGCGATCCACAGCGTGACGACGATGAGAAACACGGCCAGCGTATTCCGCTCGCCCACCGACCAGCGATCCAGCTTCGACCGCTCGTGGGCGAGATGCGTTCGCAGGGCGCGCAGGTCGAGCTGTTCGGCCGGCATCAGCAGTTTCAGCCACACGAACAGAGCCAGGCCCAGGGCTAGCATCATGGGGACGCCAACCATCATCCAGCGGCCGAAATCGACGGGCCGGCCAAAAAAATCCTGGCTGCGGAAAAAACCCATCGCCACCACGTTGGTCGTCGTGCCGATCGGCGTCGCGATGCCGCCCGCGCTCGAGGCGTAGGCCGTCATCAGCAATAGCGCCGAGGCGTAGGGCGAGCGGGTAAACGCATCGGACCTCGCACCCATCCCGCCGGCCAGCACCGTGATCATTCCGTACGTGACCGGATAGATCATGGCCGTGGCTGCCGTGTTCGAAATCCACATCGAGATCAGCATCACCGACAGCCCGACCGCGAACAGCAGCGTGCCGCTGGAAATGGCGGCCCAGCGGGTGGTCAAGATCGACAGAGCAATCCGCCGGTCGAGCCCATGCCGGGTCATCGCCCGACCGATGAACATGCCGCCCAGCAGAAAAAACAGCGTTGGATTTCCAAACGGGGCCAGCGCCACCTTGGCCGGTTCAAAACGCCCCGGTTCCCCGGCCGGGACAGCGCCCACAACCACCGCCAGCACGACCGCGCACAGCCCAGTTGCGGGAATCGGAATCGGTTCGGTGAGCCACCAGATGATCGTCAGCAGCAGCACGCCGCCGAGGCGATGCGCCTCGGGCGTGACGGCCTGACTGGGCCCCCAGAAAATCCACGCCAACATGGCCGCCGGGCCCAGCACAAGCCCCACGCGATCCCAAGGCAAACGCAGCCAGGCTGGCTCGTCAGGCGGCAGATGATCGTCCACGTTGAAGTGCAGGGCCCGGGGCCACGGAAATGGCGGCGAATTGCCTGGCCGTTATAAGTCCCGAGAATCGTCGGGGACTGTCCCGATTTTTCGGACTCCTCGGAGAAAAATGGAACTGTCCCCTTCTCCCAGGCGGTTCTCGGATAGGTTATAAGTCCCGGGCCGGGGCGGGACAAGATGGGCGCTTCACTCAATTGTCGGGAAACCCGACCGGCTCCCTGCCTTGACTCGTGAACAGCTTGCGCAAGGTGTCCGTGTCGATCGAGTCGGGCAAAACGTGCACGCTGGCGTCGAGCGCGCCGACGTAGAACGTGAGCGGAAAGTGGCCGCCCAATCCGGCGCCCGGCTTCTCAGGGTCAAATTTCCAGTCGTCCGGCTTGGTCCAGATGACCGCATGCTCGTCGTCGGTTTCCACGATGCCAATCGTTTTTGAAGTGCCGTCGGTGATTTGGCGGATCGGGGTTCCCTCGGGACCAGCGAAGGCCGTCGTTTGGCCGCGCGGCAACTGATATACCGTGCGGCCCTTGGCCCCGGCATTCGAACCCGGGCAGTAATAAACGTCGGGCATCTTGGTGATCAGTTCCTTGTTGTGGGGACTGTCCCAAGCTTCATCGAGATGAAACTCTTTGTAGAGATCGTTGTGTTCGAGGAACGGCAGAATCTTGACGCGCCAGCTCAAAAGCGGCATGCCATCTTTTTTGCTCAGGATCGCCGGCGGCGGAAACTTTTTGAATGTGTCATGGTGGTTCTGCAAGGCGATTCCCAATTGCTTCATTTGATTGATGGTTTCGTTACGCGCGTCGCCGACCGCCACGTCTTCGTCGTCGCTGTGTGCCAGTCCGCCCGCGTTGACGGCCGCCAGTGCCAGGGCCAAGGTGATTGCAGCGATTGAGCGATAGCGCACGACTAGAACTCCGTGGAAGCGATGGTTGTCGAATCGCGGATTTAGCAGCGAAGGCCCTTGCAAATAAGTGCATCGCTCAATTGTTGGGAAGGGTCACGACCTCTCCGCCTTGGCTCGTGAACAGTGCCCGCAAAGTCTTGCTGTCGATCGTGTCGGGCAGGGGGTGCACGCTGCCGTCGAACATGCCGACGTAGAAGTTGAGCGGAAAATGGCCGCCCAATCCGGTGCTCGGCTTTTCTGGATCGAATCTCCAGTCGTCCGGCCTGGTCCAGATGACCGCATGCTCGTCGTCGGTTTCCACAATGGCAATCGTGTTCGACAAGCCGTCGGTGATGAGGCGCACTCTGGTTGTTTCGAGACCGGGAAAGGCCGTGGCTTGGCCGCGCGGCAACTGATACACTGTGCGGCCCTTAGCTCCGACATTCGAGCCCGGACAGTAATAAACGTCGGGCATCTTGGCGATCAGTTGCTTGTTGTGGGGACTGTCCCAGGCTTCATCGAGATGAAACTGCTCGTAGAGGTCGCCCTGCTCGAGAAACGGCAAGATCTTGACGCGCCAGCTCAACAGCGGCTTAACGTCCTCGCTCATGATGGCCGGTGGAGGAAAGCTTTTGAAGGTGTCGTGGTGTTTGTGGAGGGCAATTCCCAACTGCTTCAGTTGACTCACGGTCTCATTGCGCGCGTCGCCAACCGCCACGTCCTCGTCGTCGCCGCGGGCCAGTCCTCCCGCGTGGACGGCCGCCAACGCAAGGGCCAAGGTGATTGCAACCAATGAGCGACACCGCATGACGTGGACTCCCGGGTAGGAAGCAGCGACGCCGTGCAGTATACCACTGCCGTCGCCTGTTGTCGCGGTGCTCAAACTTGACGGAACTCGGACGGCGTCAAGACGCCTAGTGCTCGGAGGACTTATGATCCTCGTTGCCGTTGCGCGTGAAGAACTTCAGCAGTTCTTCCTTGCCGATCGTATCGCGCATCGTGGTCACGTGCCCGTCGCCGAACGAGAATTGGATCAGGCCGGGAAAATGTCCGCCCAGCCCTGCGGTCGGATGTTCCGGATCGAGCGTCCAATCCTCCGGCTTCGTCCAGGGGACGGCGTGCTCGTCGTCGGCTTCGACCAACATGATCGTATTGGAAATGCCGTCGGTGACGTCGCGGATGCGAATGCTCGAGGGGCCCGGGAACATCGTCGACGGGCCGCGGGGAGCCAGGTAGACGGTGCACCCCGTTTGCCCGACCTTGGAGTTTGGGCATTGATAGACCTGCGGCATCTTGGCGATCAGGGCCTTGTTATGCTCGCTGTCCCACGGTTCGTCGAGGTGGAACTGCTCGTACAGCGATTGTTCGTCCAAGTAGGGCAGAATCGCCACGCGCCAGCTCAACAGCGGCTTGCCTTGTTGGTCCGTGATTGCGGGAGCCGGTAGCGACTTGTGCACGTCGTGGTAGTTGTGCATGGCAAGGCCGAGAGTTTTCAACTGGTCGACCGCGTCGTTTCGTGCTTTGACCTGCGCCGCCGCTTCGAGCGTCGGTTGAATCACGTCGCGCAAACGCCGATAGCTTTCCTTCGCGGTTGGCCAATTCGACCGACAACGTCGGACCCGTAATTTTCCAGTCGAGTTGCTTGCGAAACTCGGCAAAGGCCGCGGCGCGGTTTTGCAGCTCAGGGCGTTTCTCCAGCCGGTCGAAGATCGAGCCGATCGCGGTGCGCAGTTGCTGCGCCGCCGCCGGATCGCTGGCCTCGATCACGACTTTCACGCGCGGGTGCGGCGGCCAGTCGAGGCCCAGCGACGCCCACGACATCGCGCGCGCCAGCGGGCCGCTCTCGGGTGAAAGCAACTGCGGTAGCGCGATCTGCTCGGCCACCCGCCGCTGATCTTCGTTGGGTACGATCACCACTTGCTGCTCGCTGCCGATCGTGGCCGCGAGTGCTTGGGCCAACTGCGGGCGCTCGACTGCCCTGGACGCCCGCCAGCGGTCCAAAGTCGCCGGGCTACCCAGCGCGATTGCGCCGTGCATGGTTTCGGCCTGTTCCCAGCCGAGTAAGTGCTTGAGTGGTGTTTCGGTTAACATCCGCTGGATCGCGGCGGCGTTGGCCCCTTTCGGCGCGGGCACAACCATCGGCGGCCGCCCGGCGCCCAGATCGTCTGAACTCAAGACCACAAACAGGTCTCTGACGCCGGCCCCGCGCAAGCCGGTTACTAGCGCATTGACTTCGGCTTCCGACGGAAACAGACGCGTGCGGCCAAACGCGTTCAACTGTGTAAGGCGTTCGGTCAAAACTTCCAGCGATTCGGCGGTGGTCTTTTGCAAATCAATCCGGACGATGCCGAACGCCTCGTCGTCCAAAAACGGCGCAATTGCCTGCGCGGCCGCGGCGGCATCCGCGGCGTCGTCGCCTCGCGCGAGATCGGCCCGCGTGCCGCTGAGCAAAACCGCCAAACAACCCACGAGAATACCGTGACGGATCATCATCAAACTCCCTGCAAATGTCGACCACGTTAGAACTGGATTTCATACCGCAACGAGTCGTCGAACTTGTCGTCCGACAGCTTTGGCGCGGAAATCACCGCTTGTTTCTTACCGCGACTGTACCCGAACGGCTGGCCGGTCGCCGGATCGTTCGGCACGCTCACTTCGCGAATCTCGCTCAACTGGCCGGGCGGCTGACCTTGATGCGCGGCGGCATACATGCGAATCGCCTCAACCACGCGCATGGCGGCGATCTTGCGATCGGTCCGCGCTTCGGCCTTCCAGCCCAGGCTGAGAATCGGCAGGTAGTCGGAAAACGGCAGAAACCGCTGCTCGAGCTCCTTGCCTTGATGCTGCTCCGCCGCCGCAACTTGCAAAATTCCTTCCGGGAATGGCAGCAGCGATGCGCGTTGCACGGCATCGCGAAATTCGGCGAACGTCTGCCAATTGTCGCGCAGCAAGACTTCGAGCACGGGCATGGCGTTGACCGCCTCGGCAGTCCGGCCCCCCGCGATCAGCCGCCGCTTGGCCGAGGGATAGAGCTTGAACGCACGCGACGACAGCATGTAATCGTTCTGGCCGTCAGCCGAACCTAGAATTCCCCACTTTGTGAGCAAATCGAACTGCTCCTGGACGGCGGACCGCCACTCGTCGGCGGTGCGCGGCGAGTCGATGTCATTGAAAACCGGGAACATCGTCGTCAAAAAAGCGAATTCCTCGTCCACGGTTTTGCTGGCGTCCAAAAATGGCCGCGGCAGGCTGGTGAGTGCCCAATACAAGTTCGGGCTGTTAGGCCGTTCGATCAGGTCGGCCGCCGCGTCGAGCATCACGTTGCATATCGCCACGGCAATCAACGCGGAGATCAGGCTGGGGGCCTCGCCCACGTGCCGGGCCAAGGCAAAGCCGGTTTCGAGTGTTCGCGACGCTTCGTCATACTTGCCCTCGAGGATCTCCAATCGAGCCTTGAGTGCTAACCATCGGGCAAAGCTGCGTGTCTGCTGGACGTCGGCCGACCACGGCCCGGTCCACATGCGCGGCCCCACTTGCAAGTCCCAGTCGCACGTCTGCGAGCGGGCCGCCGCCGCGAGATCGGCGAACAGCGCGCGGTGAATTGCAATCTCGCTCCGCAAATCGGCCAGGGGCAGCTTTTCGATCGGCTGATCGAATTTCTCGTCCGGGTCGACTGACTTATAGTGGGCTCGCAGGTCGACTTCGGCCCGCAGGTAGGCCAAGGCCGCGTTGCCCGGGTGACGCTCCGTCGTCGCCGGAAAGAATCGGTATTTTAAACCCGGCGTCGGCTGCGCCGCCGGATGAACTTCGAAGTGCTTGTGCCACGGATGATCGTCATCCGAGCGGGCCGCGTTGACGATCACGCCAAGCAGCACGAGCGACGCGAAGACGGTGCGGGCGAGTGTCATGGAAGGACTCCCTCAAATCGCGGGGACTGTTTGGATCGGGTTCAATAAGTCTGGCGCGAGGATCGCAGAATTCGATTGCGAATTTCAGAGAACGAATCGGAGCTGTGCCCGAGTTCGTTCGTCCGATCCGGTGACGACAGGCTCTCGAAGTCGCCCGCAACGAGCTGGTCGCGCAGCCGCAGATACACTCGCGCCTCGCCCGTTGCGTTATGCCAGGCGGTGCTGGTCGAATGCGATCTGGCCGAGCGAACCGGTGCGACGAGGTCGACGCCCTGCTTGGAGCCGACATCGATCATGGGTTCTTGAACGGTCGGCTCCGTCGCGCGAACCACTTCACGAACGATTTGCGGCGGCTTTTGCACGCCCCACCACACGCCCCCCAGCGCCACCAGCAGGCTGGCCGCCGTGGCCAGTGGCCAGGCAATTCGGAATTGCGAACCGCGTGGCGCCATCGGTTCTCGCTCGGCGGCCCGTTCTTGCGCGGCAAACAGTCGCCCGGCCAAGAACATCAGCTCGTCGCGACCGCGCGTGGTGGCCGCGGGCGCGAGTGACGCCAGCGCCGTCTCAAACGGGTTCAACTCTCGCTTTTCGATCGGTTCTTCTGACATGGGACACCCAAGGTTTTTCGTAGCGCCGCCAGGCCGGCCTGATAATGACGATGCGCCGTGCTGGACGACGTGTCGGTAATTGCCGCGATTTGTTCGAAGGACAGCCGGCCCCACAGGTGGGCCACGATCGTTTCACGCTGTTCCACCGGCAGCCTTGCCAATGCTTCGGTCACGTCCTGCCCGTCGAGCGCGGCGGCCTCGGCCGGGTCGAACCAGTTTTCGTGCAGGCCCCCCGCGGCTGTCTCGTGGCGCCGACGCCGCTCGGCCGCTCGGGCAGAGCTGATCGCTCCGTTGCGAACCACGCGATAGAGCCAGCCCACGACGTTATCGGGTAGCGTCGTTTGCGCGATCAACTGCACGAACGCCTCTTGCACCACGTCGGCGGGGTTTTGGCACCATTGCCGCGCAAACAACTCCAGGGCGGGCCGATGCTCGTCCCACAGCCGACCCAGGAGTTGGGGGCCCATCGCGCTCATGTGCTGTTCCGGCCTCGCTCCTGCCTCACTCTGTAGTATTGACGCCCGGGAGGTTCCATTATCCCACGAAATCGCTCAAAATTCGCAAACAAAAGTCCGCTGTCCGCGCGTTACGCGTTGACGTATTCTGGTGCCGGGGTCTGTGACCCCGGAAATCGCAAGAGAGCGGTCCGGCCTCAAAAAGACTAGCCTGCCGACGGTCCGGCCTCGAAGAGGCCGGCTACAATTTCTCAACACCCTGCCAAGTTTTTCGCTCATGCCTTATCCCCAATCCCACGGGCCGTGGCAAATCCTCGGCCGCAAGGAAGTCTACCGCGATGCTTGGGTTGCGCTGGATCGCGACGACGTAATCCGGCCCGACGGCGCCACGGGCACGCACTGCGTGGTCCGGCTCAAGCCGGGAGTGTCGGTGCTGCCGCTGGACGACCGCGGCATGGTGTTTCTCACCGAGGAATTTCACTACGGCGTCGGCCGCCTGACGATCGAAGCGGCCAGCGGCGGCATCGAGCCCGGCGAAGATCCGCTCGTATGTGCCCAGCGCGAACTGCAAGAAGAGCTGGGTATATCAGCCGGCGAGTGGATCGACCTGGGAGTGTGCGATCCGTTCACGTCGGTCGTCGTCTCGCCGACCCGGCTGTTTCTGGCCCGGCAGTTGACGTTCGGCCCCACGAGTTTGGAAGGCACCGAACGAATCCGTTGCATCAGCGTGCCGCTGGCCGAAGCCATGCAAATGGTGCTCGACAGCCGGATCACGCACGCGCCAAGTGGGTTGCTGATCTTGAAGGCGGACAAAAAAGTGGCTAGTGGCTAGTGGTCAGTATGCTGGGGTTGCTTCTTCTTCACTGACCACCATCCACTGACCACTACTCCCCCCACGTCGCCACTTGGTTGCCGCGCAGCGCCCTATTGGCCAGATGCGCGGCCGCGGCGGCGCTGACCCCGGCCTCGGCGGGGCAGTTGGGTTTCTTTCGGCTGCGGATGCACTCGATCCAGTTGGCCAGGTGCAACACCTCGCCCTTGGGCTGATCGTAAAAATCGGCCCCCCGCGGGCCGCTGCCCAGCACCAGTTCGCTGGCGGCGACCTTTTTGTTCCGCTCCGGATGAATCTCGTAGCGGCCGCGATCCAGATACAACGTGGCTTCGCTGCCCATGAATTCGAGCATCGCGCCGTTGCGGGCGTTGACGAACGTGCCTTCGAAATACACCTGCACCTGGCGATCGGGATATTGCAGCAGCGTCTGCACGGTGTCGGGCGTTTCCCACAGGCCCTTGGCCTTGAACGTGTCGCCGATCGTGGTGGCGACGTGGCGGATGATCGAGCGCCGAGGAACCAGTGTGCGACGTCGACGTAGTGCACCATCAGGTCGGTGAAGATGCCGCCGCCGAAATCCCAGAACCAGCGCCAATTGCGAAAGCGATACTCGTCGAACGGCTGCTCTCGGGCCGTGCCCAGGAATTGCTTCCAGTCGACCGTCGCCGGATCGACATTGTACTTGTCGCGGGCCCAGCGGGGGGTGTTGCGGTTCCAGGTGAGATGCACCTTGTGGATGTCGCCCAACTGGCCCGACTTGACGATTTCGAAGGCCTTTTGAAAGTGCGGCATGCTGCGCTGCTGCGTGCCGACCTGCACGATGCGCTGGTAGCGATTCTGCGCGTCGATCGACCGCGGCCCCTTCGGACAGGTCGTGCGTCAGCGGCTTCTCGACGTACACGTCCTTGCCGGCGGCGCAGGCGTCGACGGTAATCGGCACGTGCCAATGGTCGGGCGTGCCGATGATGACCGCGTCGACGTCCTTGCGATCGAGCAGATCGTGATGGTTCTTGGTGGCGAAGGCGCCCGGCTCGGCCAGGCGTTTGCCGGCCTCCAGATGAACGTCCCAAATGTCGCAGACCGCGGTGATCCGCGCGCCGGGGACTTCCTTCAACGCCCGCATCAACTGCTGGCAGCGTCCGCCGGTGCCGATACAGCCGATGTTCAGCGTTTCGCTGGCGGCATATCCGCGCGCCGTGGCCGTGTACCCGGCCAGCACGACGCCCGACGTCAGGCCCATCTGTTCCAAAAACTCGCGGCGGTTGTGAGGAGTCGTCATGTTTATGTATCCACGAGTTCAACAGGCCCAACCGTTCAATAGGCATCGTTCAAAAGTTGCACCACTTCGGATAACTTCGGCACGCGGGGATTGACGCGGATGATCCGCGCGATGCCCAGACCCTTTTCGGCAAATTCGGGAATCTGTTCCTGCTTGGCGCCCAAATCGCGCAACCGGGCGGGAATGCCGATGGCCCGGTTGAGCTTTTCGATGGCCACCACGGCGAGATTCGCGGCATCCTCTTCGTCCAGTCCATCTGTCTCTTCTCCCAGCAACTGCGCAATGCGGGCAAACTCGCGCCGCCGCGTCGGCAGATTGTATCGCATCACGTGCGGCAGGAGCATGCCGTTGCCCGCCCCGTGCGTGCAGTGCGTCGCGCCGCCGATCGGATACTCCAGCGCGTGGACCAGTGCCACGCCGACGTTGGAGAACGCCAGGCCCGCAAGCATGGCTCCCAGTGCCATCGCCTCGCGGGCCGGCAGATCGTCGGGCTGCTCGACAGCGCGGACCAGGTTTGCGCCGATCAGCGCGATCGCCCGCTCGGCCAGGCAGTCGCCTAGCGGGTGGCGGCCCTGGAACAGCGACACTTCGCCCGCGGGCAGCGGAAAGGCCGCGTTGTCGACCGCCGTGTAGGCCTCGATGGCGTGCGTCATCGCGTCGATGCCGCTGTCGGCCGTCACCTTTCGGGGGCACGACAGGGTCAGCCGGGGGTCGACGATCGCCACCGTCGGCCGAAAATAATTGCTGATCGCGCCGGCCTTGATATGGTTGGCCTCGTCGGTGAACACCGCGGCCGCCGTCACCTCGCTGCCCGTGCCCGACGTGGTCGGAATGCAGATCAAAGGCAGCGACGGGCCCGGGTACGCGGTCTTCGCCCAGATAGTCGCGCGGCCACGCCGCCGTGCGCCAGCAGCGTGGCCGTCATCTTGGCCAGGTCCATGTTGCTGCCGCCCCCCAACCCGATCAGCCCGTCGGGGCCGAACTCGCGGGCGTGGGCCGCGCACAACTCGGCCACGCGCAGCGAGGGCTCGGGTTCGCCGCCGACGAAGACGTCGAGCGTTGCCTGCTCGGCCAACGCCCGGGCGACCTCGGCATAAATGCCCGCGTCGACCAGCGGTGCGTCGGTGACCGTGAGGATGCGTTTCAGTCCGAGCCGCCTGGCGACGTCGGCCAATTGGCGAACCGCGCCGCTGCCGAAAATGATTTGGCCGGCGGAATTGAACGTCCAGGTAGTGCGCATGCAACGGATTCCTGTTCCTCAATCGAGCAGTTCTGGATTATTTCTTGCCGGTCATCAAGTCCCGCACCCCGGCCATGATCAGTTCCTCGACGTTGGGAGCCCACGGCGAAGGAAGTCCGTAATAGACCATCGCGCCGCCCCCTTCGTAGCCTCCTTCGACCAGCACGCGCCGCGAGGGAATGTAGGCCATCACGTCGTTGGAGTATCCGGCCACCCAGGTGTCCGCTGGCGCCGAACTCGCTCTTGATGCGCAGCACATAATCGACCACGACTTCGCCCCCCAGCGTGACGAACGTCAATTTGTCGCCGAGCCGCCAGACCTGAATCGGGTAGGCGTACGTGGCCGGAATGCTCTGGCCGGAGCTCATTAGAGTCAAATACCATTTGGCGCGGGCCGCCACGAAGCGGTCCGACGATTGGGCGTCTTGTTCGACCTCCGCCTTGCTCGGCACTTTCGCCAGTGCGAGCGTGACTTCAGCCGAGCGCGCTTGCAATTTCCCTTCCAGCGCCGTCAGGTCTTGCTTGAGCACCGCGTCGACGGCCGTAGCCAGGGCGCGGCCGTACTGCTGGGCCAGTTCGACCTTGCGCCGCGGCAGCGGATTTTGATCGGCTCCGCACCCGGCAAAGAACAAGGCCGTGCAGCCGGGATGCTCCCCTTCGAGCTCGCTTTGGGCGAAGCCCGGATAGTCGCTCGACCAATCGTACCCGTCGAGCACGGTGGCATGGCAGGCGTAGCCAAAAAGCACGGCGGTGAGCTTTCCGGCCGCGTCGGTGATTTTGAGCACGGGCACGTCGTGATCGACCGGCCCCATAAGCTGGCCGTCGGCGCGCAATCGCGGCACGTCGGGCTCCTTGTTGTTGCGGCGATTGACGGCGAACGTGGCCTTTCCGTGACCCCACGAGATTCGGCTGGGAGCGAGAGCGTCAATCGCTTGGCCCACCACGGCGACGACCGTTTGCTTCAATTGCTCGGCGTAGCGGTCGATCAATTGCTGTTGCCGCTCGTCGACCAGGTCGAAATGCAACGAGCGCAGTGCGCGGCCGACCACCGGACCGCTATGGGTGTGCGAGCAGCAGAACACGATGTGGGTTGGGTCGAGCCGATACTTGGCCGCCAGCTCCGCGCGGATCGGATCGGCCAGCTCGCGGCCGATGCCCACCAGGTCGAGCGTGACGATGGCCACACGCGTGCCGCCGCCGTCTTCGAGCACCAACGCCTTGGCCCACAGGTCGTTCAGAAATCCGGTCGACGGATGGTTGCGGGCCCCGTAGCCGGCCATCCACATCGATTCTTGCGGCGTAATTCTCTGTTTCGCGGCGCCGGCCTTCCAGCCGTCAGCTCCGAGTGCAGTGGCAGGGCAGGGGAGTGCGAGCCAACCGGTTACGAGCCACAGCAGGGCGAGTGTGGAAACGCGACGAGACATAAAGGGCCTTTCGCAGTGCGTTACCGGTATTCAAGAGTAGCCGAGCAATGGAGCCATTGTTTGGGGTGGCACCGACAACTCGTTGTCGGTGTTGCGAAGCAACAAGAGGCGTTTGAGTGCAGCTCTCGCGACGCCGCCGACCCCTCTTGTCCCTTCGGGACCCAGAAAACAAGTTGTCTGGGCCACCCAATGTTAACCGTTCCCAGCGCCCTCTGAAATAATGTTGGCACGCGAGGGCACGCTCCTTTCGTCATTCCTCTTCAGCTCAATCGCAATAGTTTGCGGGCGTTGTCACGGAAAATCTTGGCTTGCACCTCCGGCGGCAAATCGATCTGGCGGAACAGCGTCAATTGAGGCACGGCCTGGCCGGGCGAAAGGAAATCGGTGCCGAACATCAGCCGGTCGGCGCGGCGAATCAGGAACTCGCGGCCGAACGCCATGTCGCGCGAAATCGCCCCGGCTCCGCTGCCCGCCGACAGGTCGCCGTGAATGTTGGGATACTTTTCCATCAGCGTGTCGATCGCTCCGCCGGGGGCGACCGGGCCCTCGGGATAGCGTGCCAGATCCGCCTTCGAGGTATTGCCCGAGATCGAAGCCCACCAGCCGGGCCCGTGCCCGATGAATTGCGTGTTGGGGTTTTCCTTGAGTGCCTTTTCCAATCCAGGCAGGCCCGGAGCGTCCATATTGCGCTCCTGGTCGAGATGAAACAAAATCGGCAGGTTCAACTCGCCGCAGGCGGCGTAGATGGTCATGTTGCGCTTGTGGTCGATCGGCACGCCCGGCTTGTGCTCGCCAAAGCCTTTGGCCCCCTGGTCGACATATTTCTTGAGCATGTCGACCAGCCCGCGCAGCCCGCCCGAATAACTGGTTCGGGGATCGACGCTGCAAAACGGGATCAGCCGATCGCGGTGCGGCTTGGTCTGCTCCAGCACGAAATCGGTCGTCAGCGGATAGCTGGACGACTCGGGCGAAACCAGCGGCAGCACGACGGCCTGCGAAATGTCGTTGGTGTCCATCCATTTCAACAGGGCATCGGCAGTGAGGACCGCCGTGCGATTCCAGGTTTGACCCAGATGGGTATGGACGTCGACGTAGTGGCCGGCGGGGAACTGGCTCGCAGCCAGCGGTCGCACGGCCGCCGCCATGGCCAGTCCGACGCCGGTTGCGACGCCGGCGCGGCAGAAATCGCGACGCGACAGCCGGTGGTCCGCCCAAGGATCGTTCAAAGCGGCATCTCCCCTTTACAAAGCCGTCAACAAATAGGCCAACAGATCGGCCATGGCCGCCGGATCGATTTGCTTCTCCAAACCCTCGGGCATGATCGACAAGCCGCTCGAGCGAAGCACTTCGATTTCGCCGCGCGGCACGGTGTCGGTAATGTCTTCGGCCCGGCGGAGCGTGACGCTGTTGGCCGTTTCGGCGGCGACCATGCCCGTCATCGAGCGGCCGTCGTCCGTGATCAGCACGTAATTGACGTACTGCGGATTGACTTCGCGGTTGGGATCCAACACATTGACCAGGATCGCCTCGGCTCCGCGATTGCGAAAGCTGGCCAGGCTCGGTCCGATCTCGTGGCCCACGCCCTCGAGGCGTGACACGCGGCGCAGATTTTTTGAAATACCTGACGTCCGCGCGACCGATCGCCCTGCGAGGTCAACGCGCCGCGGTAGGCGTCAACAACGTCCTGCCGCTTGCCGACTTTGACTTTGGCCAACAGCGGTGCGGCCCGCTTGCGGATTTCGGCGTTGGAGTGGCCTTCGAGCACCTTGAGCCGGGCCGGATCGAGATCCGCCAGTGAAAGCTTTTCGCTTTCGGCCGCTTCCAGCAGGATTTGCAGCCACTGGGGGCGCGAGAAGATCGCTTCGGTCGCCTCGGCTCGCAGGCGCGGGCTCAAATTCGGCCAGGCTTCGACCAAAGTGCGGGCGATCGACGGTTCCGAGAATTTCGAGAGTGTGCTCAAGGCCGCCGATTGCACGTCCTGGGGCTGCCGATTCGAGATCAAGCTCGCGAGCATCTCGCCGGCGTCCGCAAAGCTGCCAAGGGCCAACGTGCGAATGGCGTCGACGCGCTGCTGGCGCGACTGGGCGTCGTCGGCCGCAATCGCCTTGGCCGCGCGCAGCATGCCAGCCAGGATGCGTTGAGCTTTTTGGGCATCGAGCGCGACGAGCTGAGCTTGCAGTGCGCCGGGTCCCTTGGCCAGTCCCTCGCCCAGCCCTTCAACGATCGTGCTCGCCAGCGGGCCCTCGTCGGCTGGCAGCGATTCGAGCGCGCTGAGCAACTTGGCCAGCTCATCGCGTTGATTTTGTCGGCCGATCGTGCGGGCGAATTCGTGCAGCAGTGCCTGGCCCGCGTCGGTACTCCGCCAGGCCCGATCGCCGGCGAGGATCGCGAACACGTCGCCGACACCTTTCGCGAGCGAGCTGAAAACCGCCAGCCGGATCCACGGATCGGCCGGGTCGCGGCGGATGATCGTCGCCAAGGCCGCGTATCGCGCCGGATCATTCACTTCGCCCAGCGTGAAGGCCAACTGATATCGAACCCGCATGTCGGGATCGTCCGCCAACGCGACCAGCTTCGAGCGAAGTTTCGGAGAATCGTTGGCCAAGGATTCAGACAAGCGGACGGCATGCTCGCGGACGCGAGGATCTTCGTCGATCAGTCGCGCAAGCGCGACATCCGGCCGGAGGACTTTCATGCCGGCCAACACGTCCATCGCTTGCACGCGACCTTGCGGCAATTTCGATTCGGAGGCCAACTTCGACAGTGCAGCGATCGCCGCGCGGTCTTGCCGCTCAAACAGCAAGCGGGCCGCCGTGTCGCGGGTCCAGCCGTTGCGACTTTCCAGTTCGACGACGAGTTGCGCGGTCGAGGCATCGCGCAAACGGGGAAGCGGCCGCCGTGCACGAGTGCCGTCGGCCACGACGCGATAAATCCTGCCGCGATCGCGCCCGCTGGTCAGGTCGAGATGCTGTTTGATTTCCGGCGGCAGACTGAGTGGATGTTCGATGACCTCGCGGTACACGTCGATGATGTACAAATTGCCGTCGGGCCCGTTGGCAAATTGCGCCGGTCGGAACCAGTTGTCGATCGAGGCGACGAACTCGCGGCCCTTGTCGGCCCGACGGGCGACGAAGCCCACGCCCTTGGGTTCGAGAATTTTTCGGTGCACGATGTTGCTGCCCACGTCGCCGGTGAACGACTGGCCGACGAATTCGGCCGGCCAGGCGTCGCCGCGATAGATCGTGGTGCCGGTGGCCCCAGTGAAATAACCGCCGGCGCGTCCGCCCCCTTCGATCGGGCCTTGCGCCGCGCCGGTCACGCGCAGCCGCGTGCGCACGATGCGCCACGGTTCGATCGGGCTGGTGCGAAACACCTCGGCCTGTGGGCCGTCGGCGGCGATGCTCACCCGAGGGCCCGGCGAGACGAGGCTGGGGTTGCGCGCCAGGTAGCGATCTTCGAACATCACCATCTGGATGTGGTCGCTGTTGGAGCAGACGAACTTGCGCCCCCAATCGTCGAAGGTCATGCCGTGCTGAGCGCCGCCGCTTTCGGCCCGCAGCTCGAGCGTGCGCGGGTCGAACGAAAAATCGCGGCCGCTCACACTCACGGCTTTGAAGCCGGGCACGTCGGGCCGCTTGACGTGCCCTCCGCAACTGCTGGCCGTGCCGTGAATCCGATTGTCGGGATCCCATTGGAAGCTGTTGAACAGGCCCTGCACGTTGCTGCCGCGCGAAGCCGGTGTAGACCACCTTCTGCACGTCGGCCTTGCCGTCGCCGTTGGTGTCCTTGAGATAAAAAATGTCGGGCGCGGCGCCGACGAAGACTCCGCCGTCGTAACAGGTCACGGCCGTGGGCCAGGACAGCTTCTCGGCGAAGACGGTGGCCTTGTCGAATGTGCCGTCGCCGTCAACGTCTTCCAACAACCGCACCTGCCCGAGCCGCTCTTTGTCCTGCTCCGAGTAGTCGCGCATCTCGACGACGTACAACCGCCCGTCTTCGTCGAAGGCCATCGCCACGGGGCTGTTCAGCAGCGGCTCGGCGGCCACTTGTTCGATTTTGAAGCCCGGCAACACCTGGAACGTGGCCAGGGCGTCTTTCGGTTCGTGGGGCGCCATGCGCGGCAGCTCGGCTTTGAAGTCGATCGGCGGCGTGTGTTCGAGGATCAGGTCGATGAACTGATAGGCTTCGTGGCGCACCTTGGGCGGAAACTCGTGGCCGCAATCGGGATAGCGAACTTGCAGCCGATCGGCGGCGCCCAGCAGTTCGTAGATGCCCTTGGCTTCGGCGATCGCCTTGCGCACGCCCGCCACTTCGAAGTTGCTGTCGTGCAGCGGCGAATTCGAGAAGAAGGCCCGCGGCGCCAGCCCGGCCACGATCTCGTACATGTCGAACGGCACCTTGTCGGGATCGAGCTTATAGACGTCGCGAATGCTGGGCACGTAGCGATCGCTGGTCCAGCCTTCGAGTTTGCCGCCGTAGTAGTCATGAAATGGGGTCCAGCCGCAGCTCGACACAATCACCTTGATCCGCTCGTCGAACAGGCCCACAAACATCGCGTTGTGGCCGCCCAGCGAGTGGCCGATCGCGCCGATCCGTGCTGGGTCGACCTCGGGCCGGCTCTGCAACAAGTCGACCGCGCGCATGTGATTGAAGATGCCCTTCATCGAGCCCGACGTGTACGAATCGGCCTTGAAGTCGTACGGGTAGTCGCCAAAGCTGGGATAGTCGGGCACGAGCACCACGTACCCGCGTCGCGCCAGCTCGATGCCGTAATGGAGATTCTCGCTGTCGGCCAGTCCGGCCGGCTGGCCTTTGCCGGTTACGGTCGTCTGATGCAGCGCCAGAATCCCCGGCACGCGTTTGCCGTCAGTCGTCGTGGGTAAAAACAAATAGCACGGCACGCGATCATTCCCCTCGGCCGCGAACGAAAGCGTCAACCGCGTGAAGTTCGGCCCATCCAACGTGTCGGTGATCTTCACGTCCAGCGGCCCAAGCTTGGACCGATCAGGCAGCTTGCCCATCGCCTCCTGCATGCCCAGCAAGATATGCGCCCGACGTTTGCCCCAATCCGCCGGCGTCTCCACCGGATGCTCGCCGTCCGCATCGCGCCAAACCTTCAACTCCCGATGGTTCGGGTAAACCGGCGCCGCGTCGTCGGCTCGAAGAGGAGCCACGGAGAGGAGGAGAAGCAAAAGGAGAGATTTAGCCACAGAGATCACAGAGGGGGGAAGGGGATAAGGGTTACGAGGAAATACGCCTGACACCGTCGATCATACGCGGGCAGCCGAAGTTGAGAACCAGTCCACGATTCAGTTTCGTGACTTTCAAGTATGAGAGTACTTGCGCTAATGCGACTTCGGGCAAGGACGCGATTGACTTTACCTCCACGATCACCTCGCCAGCGACCAGCAAATCAACACGCTGACCCTTGATGACAATTCCTTTGTAAACAACATCCACTTCGACCTGCCGCTGACACGAAATTCCACGCAACATCAGTTCAGCGACGAGCGCTTGTTCATAAATCGACTCCAACAGTCCCGGTCCCAGAATCCGATGCACCTCAATCGCCGCCCCGACAATCTGCTCGGTAAGTGCGTCGCTCTCCCCCACCCTCTCCTCCATTTCCCTTTCGCTCTTTCTCTTCCTCTCTCTGTGTCCTCTGTGCCCTCTGTGGCTAATCCTCTTCGTCTTCTTCTTCTACTTCCTCACGCCAGCAAAGCCGGCAGCACGTTGCCGGCCGGCACCAGCTTGTGCGGGCGGTCGAGCTGATCGTGCAGCTCGTGGTCGTGCGGGATGCCGAGCAGGTGGTAGATCGTCGAGATGACGTCGCCGGGCACGAGCGGGTCGCGGGCCGGGAATGCGCCGATCTTGTCGCTGGCGCCGTACACGAATCCGCCTTTGACGCCGCCGCCGATCAGCATCAGGCTGTAACAGTAATTCCAGTGATCGCGGCCGCCGTCGTTCGCGTTGATCTTGGGCGAACGGCCGAAATCGCCCAGCACCGCCACCAGCGTGCGGTCGAGCATGCCGCGCTCGGCCAGGTCGCCCACCAGGCTGCTGCACGCCGCGTCGAATTGCGGCAGCAGCGTGTTCTTGAGCTTCTTGAAATTCGAGCCGTGCGTGTCCCACGTGGCGTTGGCGTCGGGGGCCCACGAGATCGTCACCATCCGCGTGCCCGCTTCGATCAAACGCCGAGCGAGGAGCACGCTCTGGCCATAAATGTTGCGGCCGTAGCGATCGCGCACCGCCGCCGCCTCGTCACCAATCTTGCAGCGCCTCTTGCGAGGTCGGGCGAAGTCAACAGGCCGAGTGCCCTGCGCCGAAACCCATCCATTCCGTCGTAGGCCGAACGTCCCGCGCCGCGCTCGAACTGCTCGTCGATCGCGTTGAACAATGCCTGGCGTGCCGAAAGCCGTTCGACCGAAACGTCGGCCAGCAGGGTCAACTCGGGTACGGCAAAGTCGGCCGCGTTGGGATCCTTGAGCACGAACAGCGGATCGTACGCCCGCCCCATCATGCCGCCAAAAAATCCGGACTGCGGCGGCCCGCCCGCCCCTTCCTTGGTGATGTAAGGCAAGCAGACGTGCGGAAAGATGGCCCGCTCGGGTGGGCGGATCTTGCCCAGCACCGACCCAATCGCCGGGTATTCCAGACTGCCGCCGCCGAGCGCCGGGGTATTGTCGCCCCGGTCGTGCCCGGTGAGGCTGGTGTAGACAGCCGCCGCATGGGCGTTGTTGACGCTGTGGTGCATCGAGCGGACGATCGTGGCCCGATGGGCATGCTGGGCCAGCTTGGGCAGGTGCTCGCCGAACTGGATGCCCGGCACGCTGGTGGAAATCGGCTTGAACTCGCCGCGGATGCCGTCCGGGGCATTGGGCTTCATGTCCCACATATCGAGGTGACTGGGCCCGCCGTTCAAGAAAATCAGCACGCACGAATCGGCCCGGGCAGCAATGCCCGTCGAGCCGGCCGCCGCTTCGGCCGCCAGCAGCCGCGGCAGCGAGAGCCCCATCAGCCCCAGCCCGCCGATCTGCAACATCTGCCGGCGCGAAACCACCGGCGTGCAGCCGGCCTGACCGAGGATGTGTCGAGAGTGCTCGTGGCTCATGCTGGCTCCGCAATCAAGGTGGGATTCAAGGCGGCACGCGGCGGTGCCCCCCGAGGCGTCATGCCTGGGTCTGAGCTTACCACAAAACGAGGCGGGAATCGAGTTTTGGGGGGGGTGGCGGTGGGGGGGCAGTTTGAGATCAAGATTCCTGAAATCGCGAGTTAGTCTGGCGGCGAATCTTTCGGCTGGCCAGTGTCCGTGTTTATCCCGAGACCCATCATTAGCCCGATCGCCGCCACCGCCACAATGAAAGCGCCAATCCCGAGTTTCATCCAGATAGTACCGGGCCCGTTTTCAAAGAGAATGCCATAGAGACATGCGAGCATCCACGCAAACAGTAGCCAGCCAAAGATGCGCTTAATCATGGGTCAGCTCCAATGGTTTGCTGAGCCGTCGCTTATGGGACGTCAGTCGAGTGTAAGATGTCACAAAAATCGTGACGGTGCGGTTACCGTAAGGAAGTCACGATCCAAACTGCGAGGATTGCAGAAATCCAGACTACGCAGAAAACGAGCAGCCCGTACGCGAGCAATTTCAGACGATCGCGAATCCAAGCCCATCGCCGCTGCGGCTCCGACTGTATCGCTGCACCTTGGCGAGACGGACGAAAAGTGTGCACTACCCGCCAATGCCGTTTGTCATATTCCGCGATACGGCAGCCGCCGGGCTTTTCAGGGTCATATACCCACCCGTCCTTGATCGCAATGCAGTGCCCCATCCTCCATCGCCGATGGACGAGAGCGACAACAATTTGCTGCGTATCCTCAAACCTCCGAACGGGTCGCAGCCATCCGAATTGCCCCTCCCACGGAACGCGCGTCACCGATTCCAGAATTTGCAGAACTTCCCGCAATCGGAACGGCCGAACTCCCGGGGCGACTGGACTGTGTGCGGCGGCGACACCATATGGCACATTCCCGACTATTGCCGCCGTGGCAATTGCGCAATCGTTGGAGCAAAGCTGGACGACATGCCTGAGCAGTCGGACGGGAATAAACAGGATTGCGACCATCGCACTGGGAGTAATAGGTTGACGTGCGTTCAGGGCCATCATACGCGAGCGCGCGAGGGTTCGGCAGCGTGATTCACGCCGAGATTCACCGCCTACTTGCCCGCGGAAGTGAGATTCTTCGCTGCCGCTTCTTGCCGCGCCTTCGCCATCACGCTTTCCAGCGTCACTGGCGCGCCGCCTTGGCGTTTGCTTTCGTCGGCGGCTTCCATGAAGGCGTATATTTCGAGCGTCTCCTCGGCGCTCACCGGCGGCTTGCCGGTTTTGAAGAATTTGACGATTTCGACCACCAGCGGTTGATAGCCGTCGTAGCCGCCGCTGGGGGCGACGCCCTTGCTGCCAAAAACCATCGCGCCGTAATCGTGCTTGCCGTCGCGCAGGCCGCGAAACGTGCCGATGCGGCCGTCTTTCCAACGCCCGGTGACGAACTCGGTGCCGTCGGTTTGCACGCGCGCCACCTCGACGCACCCTGGGCCCATGATCGTGAACAGAATCTCAACTCCGTGGATTCCGTACCAGAACAGATCGGGATGATGCGGCTCCAGACTGCACGGCCCGTGCGCCTCGCAGCCGAGCACGTCGCCGACTTTCTCGTTGTTCCGCATGCCCTGAATGCCCTTGCTGAATCGCAGCGACGAACTGGAGAAGCAGGGCACGCCCAATTGCTGGGCGACTTGAAAAATCGCCACCGCGTCGCCCAGCGAGCCGGCCACCGGCTTGTCGATGAACACCGGTTTTTTCGCCCGCAGCACGGGCAGCACCTGCGCCAGGTGCGGTCGGCCGTCGACGCTTTCCAGCAGCACGACGTCCACTTTTTCCAGCAGGGCCTCGATCGACGGCACGATCTCGATGCCCAGGTCTTTGAATTCTCTAGTATAGCCGGCCACGCGGTCGGAACTGGCCGGAAGATCGGCGCTGCCGCCGGGAAACGCGGCCACGATCTTGACGCCCGCCAGATCGCCCACGGCCTTGTCGCCGTTGAGCAGTCCGGCGAAAGCCGGCGCATGCGAGGTGTCCAGTCCGATAACGCCGGCTCGAATGATCTTTGATTCATCGCTCATTGCAGGGTCCACGGCGATTGACGTCAGGCAAGCGCCGACCAGAAACAGGGAGGCCAAATTGCGCATTGCCACGGCTCCGGGGGACTGAAGGGCGCACCAGGGGGCTGCAACGAATGCGGATGAACCACCCCCAAGCGTTAGATAGTGTGCGTTGCCGCGGCGCACCGGTCAAGCATTGGCCAGCTCCTTGTGGGCCAACGGCCCAACCTGTCTAAGCCAGGGGCGCAGCCCCTGGAACGCGATTCGCCCAACCCTATACTCCGCAGCCGCAACGCGGCGAACTGACTTCGATCGCATACATACCGACGGATACTTCAATGATTGAGACAGAACGCCCCGTTGGGGCTTTGGGAAGTATTATGCGCGATGTCTTCCAGGGGCGATGCCCCTGGCTAAGACAGAGCCGGGCCTTCGGCCCTGAGGACTCCCACCCAATGTGTTCACCCTAGTCGCAAAGAGGCGACTCGGCTATCGGCCTGGCGCCCGCGCATCCTCGTGAACCAGCCGCAGCAGATAGCGCGCTGCCGTCGGGTCGTCCGGCAGTGCTTGTGCCAGATCGACATACAGGCGTTGAAGCTGAAGCTTCGTCGAGTCTTGCATGCTGCTGAAATGGACGTCTCGACGTACCGTCAGTTCGTCGGCGACCAGACACATTGCCATCGTATTGAGAGGGTCGAAGCCGATACGGAATTTCGCGGAGTGGGCTTGATGGTCGCCCAAGGCCGGACGCATCACCGACGTCGACTCGGGGCTGTGCACGGCGCCCAGAAAATGCCCCAGCTCGTGCAAGAGCACTTCCAGCCGCTCGGCTTCGGTGTTGTGAGTCGCCCATTCGCGCACGATCAAATGGGTGTGCAGCGGCCCGCGCGTGCCGCCCAGGTGCGGAAACTTTGCCCGATTCTGGCCCGTGAACCCAATCGCCAGGCGTGCCGGCGCCGGGTCGACCAGGCGTTCGAACTCGCCCAGCAGCTCGGGCACGCCCGCGTTCTGGTCGTCCGACTCCCAGGTTTCGATAGCCACGATTTCAAACCGCGCAAAACAATGCCTCTGGAAAATCTGGGAAACCTGTTCGAAGCGAGCCCGCATCCGCCGCTCCCACGCCGGGCCCGCCGCGATTTCGTCTTCGTCGTACAGAATCTTGACCGGGATGACGACGGTCGAAGGCAGGGCCTTATCAGGCCTGGCTGGCATATTGGCCGGAGGACGCGCTTGTCTAGTGGCGGGAGCTGCCGCTGGTTTGCCGATCACTTCTGCGCGATCGGTGGTAAGACTTGCATTGTCCGTCGGGCGAAGCGCCTCGTAGGGTTTCAGCGCGGGCATGGTGAGCCCGATCTGCTGCAAGTCGAGCTGACCGTCTTGCTTGCTGGCGAAGTAATAGATGCTGCCCGGAACCACGCGATAGGCTTTGCGCTGGCCGCCAGTTTTGAAATACAATTTTCCCGGGCCGGTGACGGCAAGGGGCATGACGTCTCCCGCGGCTATGTTGAACTGCCGCGCGGCCGACGCGGCTTCCCCTTCCGTGACGATCGCAAAGGGCACGGCCTCGGCAGCGCGATTGGTGACAACCACCACGGCGGCGTGCGCACAGACGTGCGCGGCGGCAACCGCCGCAAGGCACAGGCAAGGCAACAGGGATCGCGACATCGCCACGTTCCACTTTCACAGGTCGTTGCCGAAGTCGTTGGCAACACCCCCGATTATATCCCGCCTGCCCTCGGCCACGAGGAGAATTCGCCCGGCCCATTGTGGCACATCGCTTGCCCCCGGGCGAATTCGGTCCCTTTCATTCGCGGGCCAAACGGCCTAGAATTTTGGATCAGACGAGCGGAAGCTGGTTTCTCACGCCCCAAGGCCCGCGGAGGCTTTTCATCGATGGCCAAACAATATGCGCATCCCGAGTTGCTGGTCGACACGGCCTGGGTCGACGAACATCGCCAAGACCCGTCGGTTCGCATCGTCGAGTCGGACGAAGACGTGCTGTTGTATCAGCAGGGACACGTTCCCGGCGCGGTCAAAATCGATTGGCACACCGATTTGCAAGACCAGACGGTGCGCGACTATATCGACAAGGACCGCTTTGCCGAGCTCTGCTCGCAAAAAGGAATCGACAACGACACGACCGTCGTTTTTTACGGCGACAAGAACAACTGGTGGGCCTGCTACGCGTTTTGGGTCTTCAAACTCTATGGTCACGCCGAGTGCCGGATCATGAACGGCGGCCGCAAGCGTTGGGAGCTGGACGGCCGGCCGTGGTCGCGCGACCCCGAGCCCAACTATCCGCGCACGCACTACGTCGCCCAGGACCCCGACCCGGCAATTCGGGCATTCCGCGACGAGGTGCTGAAGCATCAGAAGGCGGGCCGACCGCTGATCGACGTTCGCTCGCCCGGCGAGTTCACCGGCGAACTGCTGCACATGGCCGACTATCCGCAGGAAGGGGCCTTGCGAGGCGGCCACATTCCCGGCGCTCAAAATGTTCCCTGGTCGCGGAGCGTCAACGAAGACGGTACGTTCAAGGCCTACAAGGAGTTAGAAAAGCTGTACGCGGGCGAGGCTGGCTTGAAGCGCCGCGCGCCGGTAATTGCCTATTGCCGCATTGGCGAGCGGTCGAGCCACACCTGGTTCGTGCTGCACTACCTGCTCGGCTTTCCAAAGGTCAAAAACTACGACGGCTCGTGGACCGAGTGGGGCAATACGGTCGGGGTGCCGATCGAGAAGGGCCCAGGTGAGAAGAAGTTAGGCCAGCCGGCGCCGCAAACGGAGGCGGTGGGGAGCGGACTGTGACCGAGACCCCCAGCGAGCGCGCTGACAGAATCGCGACGGAATTTGCCGAGCTGGAGCCGCGCGAGCGGTTGGAGTTGCTGCTCGAATTTGCCGAAAAACTCGCGCCCCTGCCGGCCCGCTACGAGGCCGAGCGACAAGCGGGGCTCAATCGCGTGCAGGAGTGCCAGACGCCGGTCTTTCTGTGGGCCGACGTCGAGACGGGCCGCGTCCGCATTTACGCCGACGTGGCTCCGGAGGCGCCGACGGTCAAGGGATTTGTCAGTCTGTTGGTGGATATTTTCTCGGGCGCGACGCCGGCCGAAGTGATCGCCTTCGAACCGAACCTCGTACAGCGCTTCGGATTGGGCCAGGCCCTGGGCATGGTGCGGATGCGCGGGCTGCAGGCGATTGCTTATCACATCCGGCAGAAAGTCGCCAACGCGATCGCCGCTTGAGCACGTCGGCGGAATTTTGCGCGGGGAAGGCCCGGGTTGCGGGAATAAAAGCGTTGAGCGTGCTCGAATCGGTTATAGCAATTCCAAGTCCAAGCCTCTTCGCAAAATCGAAGGGCACGGCACAAAACGCCAATCGGCAACTTCTGTTTTTTCCTAAAAATTTACCCTTGCATCTCGAATTGCCCAACGCGCGAAGGTAGCATAGGTTCACGATTACGGTTTCATCTGCTTCATGTCTCTGGCAGATGCGTGACGAGGGCGGAATTTCTTTCTCATCTTTCCATCTTTCCGAATTGCGGATTGGCGTGCATCGCCACGCCCACCAGGAGTTCAGCAATGCTCGCGTATCCAAGGGTCGATTTGTCGTTGGATCGATTACGCCGTGGCGGTTGGGCCATGGGCGACTTGTGCATCGATCGGCCCGAGGGACGGGCATGGATCGTCACCGGTCAGCGTCGAAAACATTGGATCATTGCTCAGGCCCCGAGCCAGGCGGCGGCCTGGTGGCTGGCCTGGGAACAAGCTAGCAAATTGGCCAGACCCAAGCGGCGACGCGTCTAGCGCGGTGACCTGCTTGATGCAGCCAGGAGTTTGATTCGGACCAACGGTTTGGATCCAGGAGGGTTTTTATTCCACGCCGGTGCATTCGAGCTCGTTGGACGTAAAGCACCTTTGTTTTCCACCGGAGCTCCCAATCCATTTCCGATGTCCCGTTCCACCGATGTCCAAAGTGGACGAGTCCACTCGTGACGTAGTCCACTGGTGACGGGGCATCCACCGGCGATGATCGGCCCCTACCGTGTCTTTTCACGGTAGGGGCTTTTTTGTCGGCCCAAGTCGCGCGAACGCCACCTCTTGGGGTGCCCCCTGCTTGGCCCTTCGCGCGAGTCAGGCCGATCCCCCCACCGCGCCACCTACGACGGCGACTTCTGGCGCGGCTCATTCGCAAAGCTTGACAAGCTCGTTACACTAAGCGGTAGACGAGGGGCGGATTAGCGACTGGAAAGGAGACATCCATGGTCACTGATTCGAGACGCCGACGAAAGCCCACGAAGGTAGATCGAGAAGGCGAGCTCAGCGCAATTCCAAGTCCGGAGAAAGTGCGGGCCATGGCCTCCGACATCCGTCGAGCCTGGAGCCCGCGCGAACGGCGCCGCAGGGCCTTGCTGGCCCGCTACCTGATCCTGCGACAATTCGCCGCCGGCTAAAGCCGCTGGCGACGGCTTACACCCAACTTACCGTCTTGCCGCTGGCGATCACGGCTTCGATCACGCGCATGTTGGCCACGGCGTCTTCGATGGGCGTCGGCACGGGCCGATCCTCGAGGACCGCTTGCGAAAACAGCTCGCCTTGGATCGTGTATTGATCGCACGCGGGCAGCGAAATCTCCTCCGTGTGATTCTTGCTTTGGTGACGCATGGTGCAGGGTCGATCGGGCGGAGCGTTGAACGGAATGTCGATTTCGACGCGGCCCTCGGCGCCGAACAGGTTGACGCGCTGATAGGGGGCCAACTGGGTGCTGCACGTAAACGTCGACGTGCCGGCGCCGAAGTCCAGAATAGCCGAGGCGATTCGGTCGGTGCCGAATCGGGGGTCGTACTCGACGGTGCCAAAGACGCGCTGCGGTTCGGCCTCGAACAGAAATCGAGACAGCGAGATGCAGTAGCAGCCGATATCGGCCAGCCCTCCGCCGCCGATGTCGGACTGATTGCGAATATTGCCCGGGTCGTCGTTGTAGTAGGAAAAGAACGACTGGACCGTGCGCAGCGCGCCGATGGCTCCCTTTTGTACCAGTTGCCTGGCCCGCTGCCATTGCGGATGGTGGCGGTACATGAAGGCTTCCATGACCTTCAATCTCGGAAAGCGGCGTGCCGCATCCACCAGCGTCTGGCCTTCGGCGGCCGACAGGCCGATCGGCTTTTCGCACAGCACGTGCTTGCCGGCCTCGAGCGCCGCGATCGACGTCGGCACGTGCAGGTGATTGGGCAGGGGAATGTACACGGCGTCGATGCCCTTGTCGGACAACAGCTGTTCGTACGAACCGAGCGCTGTCGGGATGCCGAGTCGCGCGGCCGCCGACTCGGCCCGTGCAAGCTCGCGCGAGGCGATGGCCACGATCTGGCAATGCTCGGCTCGCTGCATCGCCGGAATGACTTTTTCCAGACCGATTCTGGCCGTGCCCAGGATTCCCCAGCGAACCTTGCTCATGAATATTGGCCGCCGCGTCGGCTCGATAAGTAACGGAAGAGAAGACTAGCCACAGAGGGCACAGAGAAGGATGAGGCGGAAGGATGAAAGATGACAGTAGTTCCAACTTTCGCTTATGGGCTTAGATCGACGCAAGGTATTGAGCCGTCATGTAGTAAGGCGGCGACGGTTTGGGCGATCCAATCGAGCATTCGTTTGTAACGGAGTCGTTCGAGTCGCAAAGTCATCGTGGGACCGCTGCCTTCGGCCAAGCGCGTGGCGTGAATCCAGACCCAGAGGTTTCGCAGGATCAGGGCGACGGCGACAAACACCAGACGCAGACGTGGGCACCGCGTGCAGGTGTGGATGCGCGCTTGACGCATTTGACGGTAACTCGATTCGATGCCGAACCGCTTGCGATACCGCTGGCGAATGTCTTTGGGAGAGCCCTTCACACGCCAGGCAGCGAACAACAGCTTTTGTTGGACATGTTTGTGGTCTTTGCGATTGCGATGCGTACGATACGTGACGCATACGGAGACGGTCACTTGTTGCTTCTTGTTCTTCAGCGTGTGTTGATACCAGCCCGCCTTCTGACGCTTGATCCAATGCAGGCCGGTGGCGGCGCGGCGCTTCTTGGAGCGGCGCCCGCGAAACATGGCGGGCATCAAGAACGGCAGTTTTTCGCTCTGCAACCAGGTGATCACCGGCACGTTGAAGAACGCGCGGTCCAGCAGCACATACTTGATTTTCAGGCCGATTTTGCGAATTTGCGCCAGCAGACGCCGCAGCGCGACCACCAGCGTTTCGTGCCGCCGCACCCACGTCAGTGCCACGGTGTAGCGCTGCCCGTGCTGCACGATGCAGGCTGTGCCGTAGGCGTGAAACTTCGTCGTGCCCTGGCGCGGCTTGCCGTAATACAGTTCGTTCCGACTTTTGTCGGGCTCGCCATAGTAGGGCACCAAATGCCAATCGATCGCCACACGCCAGGAATGGCGCAACAACCGTCGCGGCAGCGGCGCGGACAGCGCCTCGTTCAACCGACGTTCCAACGACTTCAGAGTCTTGGGCAGGCCGTCGGACAGCGCATTGAACACGGCCTGGTCGGAAGGCGCGTCGGCCAAATCGCGACAGGCGGCATAAATCGAGATCATCCGGGCGGCCGCCCGCAACAAAACATTCCAGGTCACCCTGGCCGTGCACAGCCACCCATGATCCTCTAATAGCTTTGCTTGCAGCAGCCACCCGATGGCCCACCCGTGAACTTCGCCAGCAGTTATGGTATGACTCATCCTTGAACGCATGGGACCCCTCCTTGGCTTGAGTTCTTCAACACAAACCAATCTGAGGAGGACCCTTGCGTTCACCTATAGCAATTCTCTGAACTTGGAACTACTGGATGAAAAAAACGGCGATTAAATTCTCTTCGTAAACCCCCCTCAGTCTTCGTCTCTCTGTGTCCTCTGTGCCCTCTGTGGCTAATCCATCCTATCCTTCCTACGCCAGAATCGGTCGCACGACGTCTCCTGCCACGTCGGTCAGGCGGAAGTCGCGGCCTTGGAAGCGATACGTCAGCTGCGCGTGGTCGATGCCGAGCAGGTGCAGCATCGTGGCGTGCAGGTCGTGGACGTGCACCGGGTTTTCGACGGCGGCGTAGCCGAGCTCGTCGGTGGTGCCGTGCGAGATGCCGCCCTTGATGCCGCCGCCGGCCAGCCACATCGAGAAGCCCTTGATGTGGTGGTCGCGGCCGTTGCCCTGGGCCATCGGCGTGCGGCCGAACTCGCCGCCCCAGATGATCAGCGTGTCGTCGAGCATGCCCGCGCTGCTTCAGGTCCTGGATCAGCGCCGAGGCGCCGCGGTCGACTTCCTTGGCCGTGCCGGTGATGTTGCCTTTCACGTCGCCGTGGTGGTCCCAGTCGCGGTGATAGAGCTGGATGAACCGCACGCCGCGCTCGGCCAGCCGGCGGGCCAGCAGGCAGTTGGCGGCGAACGAGCCGTCGCCGCCCTTCGTGCCGTACATGTCGAGGATGTGCGCCGGCTCGTCCGAGACGTCCATCAGCTCGGGCACGCTCGATCTGCATGCGGAATGCCATCTCGTACTGGCTGATGCGGGTGGCGATCTCGGGATCGTCGGCCGTTTCCTGATGCAGACGGTTGAGCGCCTGCACGCTGTCGACCACGTCGCGCTGCTGCTCGGCGTTGACGCCGCCGGGGCGGCTGACGTAGAGGACCGGGTCGCCCTTGCAGCGGAACTCGACGCCCTGGAAGCGGCTCGGCAGAAAGCCGCTGTGCCACTGCCGCGAGGCGATCGGCTGCGCCTGGCCGAATTTGCCCGAGCGACGTGAGCACGACGAAGCCGGGCAGGTTGTCGCACTCGCTGCCCAGGCCGTAGGTGAGCCACGAGCCCATCGCCGGCCGGCCGGAGATGGTCGTGCCGGTGTTCATGAACGTGTGGGCCGGATCGTGGTTGATCGCCTCGGTGTGCAGCGAGCGGATGATGCAGATGTCGTCGGCGACTTTGCCGAGGTCGGGGAAGACGGCGGCCGATCTGCTGGCCCGACTGCGCCGAACTTGCTCGAACGGATGCTGCGGCGCGAGGCAGGTCAGTTTCTGGCCCTGCAGCTGCGCGATCGGCTGGCCCTTGGTGAACGACTCGGGCATCGGCTTGCCGTTCATTTCGGCCAGCTTCGGCTTGTAGTCGAACGTCTCCAGGTGCGACGGCCCGCCGGCCATGTAGAGGTAGATCACGCGCTTCGCCTTCGGCGTGACATGCGGCGGATTGACGACGCCGGGCCACTTGTCGATCGACGCGCCGCCGGGGTTGTTAGCGCCGGCAGCGCGCAGCGCGCGCGGATCCAACAGCGACGCCAGCGCCAACGAACCCAAGCCCGTGCTGGCGCGGCTCAAGAATGCCCGTCGAGAAAGAATGCTCCGCACTGACTCAGGCAAGTTCATGGCATCAGTCCCGTCGGCGTGGCAATGGTTTGGATTTAGATTCGCGTTATGGTTTCGTGCAAGTTAAACAAAACGCGCACCACCGAGGTCCAGGCGGCCAGTTCGGCACGGTCGAAATCGCCGACGACCGGCGTCTCGCCGACGGTGTTGAGTTGCGTGGCGGCTGCCGGATCGGCGGCATACTCGGCCCGATGTTTGGCCCACAGGCCGGACAAGATCGCCAGTTCCTGCGAATTCGGCTCGCGGGAAAGCGTTTGTTTGTAGGCCCAGCGCAGACGCGAGTCGGTGTCGGCCCCCCCCTCCGACATGATGCGCCGGGCGAACACGCGGGCCGCCTCGACATACGTCGGATCGTTCAATAGCACCAGCGCCTGCAACGGCGTGTTCGAACGCGGCCGCTCGACCGTGCACTCCTCGCGCGTCGGCGCGTCGAACGCCAACAGGCTGGGGTGCAAGAACGTGCGAGCCCAGTAGGTATACAGTCCGCGGCGATATTGACTTTCGCCGTGATCGCTTTCGTATTCGCGCACCGGAAAATTCAGATGCGACCAATAGCCGCGCGGCTGGTACGGCTTGACGCTGGGCCCGCCGACCTTCAGTGACAGCAGGCCGCTGATGGCCAAGGCGTTGTCGCGCACCATTTCGGCGTCGAGACGGAACCGGCTTTGTCGGGCCAGCCACTTATTGAACGGGTCAGCCTGCCGCAACGGCTCGCCGGCGGCCGACGACTGGCGGTAGGCGTCTGACATAACCATCAACTTGAGCATGTGCTTGACGTCCCAGCCGCTCTCCACCAGTTCGCTGGCCAGCCAATCGAGCAATTCCGGGTGCGTCGCCGCCGTGCCTTGCGCGCCAAAATCGTCCAGCGTCTTGACCAGGCCCTGGCCGAAGGCCAGTTTCCACAGACGATTGACGAACACCCGGGCCACCAGCGGGTTGTCGGGCGACGTCAACCACCGCGCCAGATCGAGCCGCGTGGCTCGACGGTCCTTCACGCCCAATGGCGGCAAGAAGCCCGGCACGCCCGGCGCAATCACCTCGCCGCTATCGGAGAGCCAATTGCCGCGCGGCAGAACGCGCATCGTGCGCGGCTCGACCGACATGGAGACCAGCGAGGTTGGCACGCTTTTGACGAATTCGGCCTTGGCCCCTTCGGCTTCCGCCAATTGTTTGCGGGTCGTATCGAGCCGTGGCGCGATCGTGCGGTAATGCGCGGCCAGAGCTTGCTTCTGCTTGTCGGAGCGGGTCTCAGGGGCGACGGTCAGGATGTTGAGGATTTCCTTGGGTGTACCTTGGTTGGCTCGCACCGGCGGCGGGCTGCTGGTTGCCGACAGGCGGAAACGTCCCAGGTTGTGCGATCCGCCGTGACTCTGCACCAGCTCGATCGTCAACACGCCGTCTGCCGCCGCGGGCGACGATTGAACCTCGAACACGGCGACGTGCTCTTCGGTCATCTTGGGGGCGACCGCCCAGCCCGTTGCGCGATTGCCGTCAATCGCGGCCGCGACGGGCAATTCGTTTTGAGCAAAATCGGCCGATGCTTCTTGCAGCACCAGCGGGCGTGTCGCGGCGGGATCGGCTTGCGGGGCCAGCGTGGCGCGAAATTCCGAGAGCACGAAATTGCCATTGGCCGCGCGCCCCGAGCCCTTGCCTGGCAGGCTCTTGTGCGGCAGTACTTCGAGCCGCAGCGCGGTGAGGTTCGGCAGGTTGACCGGCGCCACGATCGTGTAAACGTCGGTGGCGGCAGTCGCGCCGCCGAGGAGCACTGTGCCGTCCTTGGAAATAGTGAACGAAGCGCCCGAGGCGGCGACGGCGCCGCTGGGGACCAGCGGTTTCCAATCGGCCGCCTGGCCCTGCGTCGACTTTTCCCACTCGGCCTGGTCGGCTGCCAACTCGGCCGTCGGCGCGTCGAGCACCTGGCGAACCTCCGCAATCCGCGCGTCGAGCCGCGCCAGCGCTTGGGCCTGGGTTTCGTCGGGAAGCATGATTTGTTCTTGCACGCCAACGGCCACTTCCTTGATGTCCGCGAAGAACGCGGCGAAGCTGTAAAAATCCTTCGTCAGAAACGGATCGAACTTATGGTCGTGGCACTCCGAGCAACCCATGGTCGAGCCCAGCCAAACGGTGGAGGCGTTGCGCACGCGGTCGGCGGCGTACTTGGCCAGGTATTCCTTGGCCTGTGCGCCCCCTTCGCGCGTGGTCATCAGCAGGTGGTTGTAGCCCGAGGCGATTTTGGTTTCGCGCGACGCGTCGGGAAGCAAATCGCCGGCCAACTGTTCGACCGTGAACCGATCGAACGGCTTGTTGCGATTGAAGGCGTCGATGACGTAATCGCGATAGAGCGCGATGTCGCGATGGTTGTCGCCGTGATAGCCGTTGGTGTCCGCGAATCGCACCACGTCGAGCCAGTACATTGCCATCCGTTCGCCGTAGTGAGGCGAAGCCAGCAAGTGATCGACCAGGTTCTCGTAGGCCTGCGGCGTCGTGTCGGCAAGGAACGCTTCGACGTCGCGCGGAGCCGGCGGCAGCCCGGTCAGATCGAACGACAGCCGGCGCACCAGCGTGACGCGATCAGCGGCGGGCGCGGGCGTCAGCCCCATTTCAACCAGTTTGGTCCGCACGAAGAGATCGATCGTATTGGCGGCTCCGGCCGCGGCTCCGGCCATCGGAACCACGGGCCGCGCCGGCTTGACGTAAGCCCAGTGGTCTTGCCACGCGGCACCTTCGACCACCCAGCGGCCCAGCAGTTCGATCTGTTGGGCGGTCAGTTTTTTGACGGAATCGGCCGGTGGCATCACCTGGTCGGGGTCGGTGCTCGAAACTCGGCGCAGCAATTCGCTGTCGGCCGGCTTGCCCGGCACGATTGCCGCATGCCCGCCCAAGTCGGCCAGCGCGCCCTCCTTCGTATCGAGTCGAAGATCGCTTTTTCGCTCGGCCTCATCCGGGCCGTGGCATGCATAACAGTTGGCGGACAGGATCGGACGGATTTCGCGATTGAAGTCGACCGGGGCCGACCACGCGATCTGCGCGGCCGCGCATAGTGCCAACAATACAAGACTCGCGATTGTAGCCGGCCTCTGTGAGGCCGGAACAAGCGTTGTAGCCGGCCTCTGTGAGACCGGGCACTTTCCGCGAGTTCCGGGGTCACAGACCCCGGCTACAGAATGCTCTGCTTCGCTGTGCGCCATGGCGTGGATTTTGGGCGAGATTATTGCGTCTGGTAAGTGCGGGAATGACCGGTCGACGGCACATATACAGTATACGTTTTCCCGCTGGGGTCGACCGACAGCTTGATGAAGTTGGCTTTGCATTCTTTCTCGCCGTTGGCGATGTATTCGTCGTCGGTATTCGGCGAGCCGTCGCCGCGCAGGTTGCGATGCACCTGATAAATCGCCTGCACACTGGGGGTCTCCTTGAGCGTGGCGAACGTGTTGGGGTCGCAACCCTTGGTCGTGCCGTTGTTGAAGACGGCCACCGTCGGCGCCAGCGCGTGGATGAGAATCGGATTGTTGCTCTGCATCCAAGCCGTGGTGGCCGGTCTGGTAGACGTCGACCTTGCCCACGCGATTCGCGGGACACGCCAGTTCCTTTTCCAGATTCCAGGTCAAATCGCCGGCGTCAAAAAACCGGAAGCGGCCGAAAGAGACGACCGTCACCACGCTATTCGCGTTATCGGTGTTGTCGATCGGCTTCGGCTTGGATTCGGCGCAGCCCTCGGTCGGCGGCGCGCCTTTCGGCGCATCGATGTACCGCTGCCGCGTGCCGATGCACTTGATGCTCAACGGGGCAGACGCTTTGCCGTCTCCCGCATCCAGCTCAATCTGGTCGCCGGGCGAAATGACGGAGCGTTTCTCGGCCTTGAACTCGAGGTAACTTTTGTCGGGCCGGTCGACGATCCCCTCGAAGATGCCGTTGTCGTGCACGTGCTTGATCGGCAACATCGTCGACAGCGTGGCCGCTCCGCCAAAATGGTCGCTGTGATAATGCGTGATGATCACATGATCGAGCTGGCGCAGGCCGGCCTCGCGGACCGCGGTTTGCACGATCCGGTCGGGATCACGATGCCCCGGGTTGCCCGTGTCGATCAACAGCGACTGGCCCATGGGCGTCACGATCAACGTGGCGGCCCCGCCCTCGGCATCGATCCAGTAAATGTCCAGCCGCTTGTCGGCGCCGCCCGCGAGGGCCGCCTCGGCGGCCAAGCTCAGCGCGATTAGCGTCGCGAATCCTACAGCCGCCCGTTGACGCAACATAGCCGATCATCCACCATTAGAATTGTGTTTAGTTCCGGTTTTCAAAACCGCTGGGGACTGTCCCCCTATCCGCCGCTGGCGGCAGTTAGTGTACAACTTAGCCAGAATCGGCGGATCGGGCAAAGGATCGACGGCCGCACTCGGACAATTCGGGCCAAGTATTCTCAAAATAGGGCCCGAATCGGCCTGTCAGGATCGGCGGATGCTCGCTTAAATACCGGCCGGCTGCCGGGCGCGGCCCAAGATCGCACGCCGTAAGTCGAATGAGACCAAGGACGCCGGGAAAATAATCGCAGCGATTGAATCCCGGCGCGGTGCGCCTGGTACTGCTAGGTAACGGGGTCTCGTTTACGAAATTCTGACAGTTGCTTCGGGAGCATCCGAACTATGACCAACGTGCATCGAATCGCCATCCTGGCAAGCGGCCTGGTGCTGGCGCTGGGCTTTCAAACGCTGGGAGCCGAGCGGACCCCGCAAGGCGCAACGCCCGCTGGCGTCGACGCGGCGGGCCAAAAGGCGCTGGGCCAGAAGATCGAGAATTTCGAGCTGCGCGATTTTCGCGGCAAGAGCGTTGCCCTGGACGAATTCAAACAGAAGCGGGCTGTCGTAATCGCGTTCTTAGGTACCGAGTGCCCGCTGGCGACGCTCTATGCGCCACGTCTGCAACAACTGGCCGACCGGTTTGCCGAGAAGGACGTGGCATTCCTCGGAATCAATGCGAACCAGCAGGATTCGATCTCGGAGCTGGCGCAGTATGCCAAGGTGCACGAGATTAAGTTCCCGCTGTTGAAGGACGTCGGCAACGTCGTGGCCGATCGCCTGGGCGCGGTGCGCACGCCCGAAGTGTTCGTGCTCGACCAGGACCGCGTGGTCCGTTACCGCGGACGGATCGACGACCAGTACATCGTCGGCCGGCAGCGCAAGAAGCCAACGCGCGAAGATCTGGCCGAAGCCTTGAACGAAGTTCTCGCGGGCAAGCTTGTCAGCCAGCCGGCGATCGAAGCGATCGGCTGCCGCATCGGCCGGGTGCGCATGGCGAAAGCCGACGCCGCGGTGACGTACTCCAAGCACATTGCGCCGCTGTTAGATTCGCGCTGTGTCGAGTGTCACCGCGTCGGCGAGATCGCCCCGTTTGCTCTTACCAAGTACGAGGAAGTCGCCGGCTGGGCCGAGACGATCGCCGAAGTGGTCGACGAGAACCGCATGCCGCCCTGGCATGCCAATCCCGAATACGGGCATTTCATTAACGACCGTCGACTGACTGACGACGAGAAGCGACTGATTCATACGTGGGTGCAAGCCGGCTCGCCCGAAGGCGATCCCAAAGATCTGCCCGCGCCGCCCAAGTTTGCCGAAGGCTGGCGACTGCCGCGCGTCGATCAGGAGATCTTCATGGCCGACACGGAGACCGACGTGCCGGCGGAGGGAACGGTCGACTACCGCCACTTCGTGGTCGATCCGGGCTTCACGGAAGACAAGTGGGTGCAAGCCGCCGAGTGCCGGCCGGGCAATCGCGCGGTGGTGCATCACATCTTGATCATGATCCGGCCCCCGGCGCGCCACCAGGCGAAGCGGCCCGGCGCCGTGCCTTCGGCCTGGCTGACGGCCACCGCGCCGGGCGCCCGCCCGCTGCTGTTGCCCGAGGGCATGGCCAAGTTCGTGCCGGCCGGATCGAAACTGATTTTCCAGATGCACTACACGCCCAACGGCTCGCCGCAGAAAGATCGCAGCAGCGTGGCGCTGATGTTTGCCGATGCCAGCACCGTGAAGAAAGAAGTCGGGACGCTGCCGGTCGAAAATCATTTCCTGCTGATTCCCCCGCGGACGTCCGACTACAGGGCCGACTCGTGGCACACGTTCCGTCACGATACGCTGCTGCTGTCGATGTTTCCGCACATGCACCTGCGCGGCAAGGCATTCCGCTACGAAGTGCAATACCCCGACGGCAAGAGCGAGATCTTGCTCGACGTGCCGCGTTACGACTTTGGCTGGCAGGGAACCTATGAACTGGCCGAACCAAAACTACTGCCCAAGGGCACGAAGCTGCACTGCACGGCCCATTTCGACAATTCGCCGGACAACGTGGCGAACCCCAACCCCAACAAATTCGTGATGTGGGGCGACCAGACCTGGGAAGAAATGATGATCGGCTATTTGGACATGACGCGTGCCGATCCGGCCAAGGATGAAATGGCCGCCCGATCGCGCACGGACGAATTTTTGGGCAAGAATCATGGCCAGCACCTGAAGCCCGACGAGGCGATTGAGCGGCTTGCCGCAGAGGCGAACAAGTCGAACGAGGCTTTCGCGGCACTGGCCGACGCCGTGATGAAGCAGGTACCGCAGGTCGACCGCGTGTGCCTGACGATCGTCAAAGGCGACATGATGGTCATCGAACGCAACGCGCATTGCCCGGCGATGAAAAAGCTCGACATGCTGCGCGGTCAAAAGTTCGAGGCCGATCAACTGGCGGTCACCGATTACGCGCTGGAGAAAGTGCAGGTGGTCCACCCGAACATCTCCGCGCTGTCGACCCCCGATTTTCAAACGATGTCTGAGTTCTTCACCTCCAGCATGCACGTGCCGGTGCAAATCGGCGAGCACGCCGCGACGATCAACTTCTGGAGCCGAGAGCAGGACGCATTTCCCGACGAGGCCGTCGAACTGCTCTCCGCCATCGCCAAGAAGGTGGACAAGTAGACGCTTGCAGCGCTGGTTGGCGTTCAATAGTTCGCCCGGCCTGCCTATCTTTCCTTGCGCCCCTCTCCCGCCGGGAGAGGGCCGGGGTGAGGGTGCCTCAAAGACGACTTCGACCTCGCCGTGTGCCACTTCTGGCTTTCGGGGTGCCACTGCTGGCTTGTCCAGCAGTGCTCTGCAACCCGTCTCGACGAACACTGCTGGACAAGCCAGCAGTGGCACACGTCATTCAAAGCGCACTTCAAACTGATCGCGGCGCGCCGCCGATTTCCCGCTAAACTTTCCCGGCGGGCCATTGGCCGCGCGCTCGGTACGGATGCTGAAGTGGGGCCGCTATGGCGAGCTACGATTATCTGGTCGTCGGCTGCGGAATGTTCGGCGCGGTCTTTGCGCGCTCGACGGCCGAACAGGGTAAACGCGTGCTGGTTGTGGACAAGCGCAACCACATCGCGGGCAACTGCTATTCCGAGGCGGTCGCCGGCATCCAGGTCCACCGCTACGGTCCCCACATCTTTCACACCAACGACGCCGAAGTGTGGCGGTTCGTCAACCGCTTTGCGGAATTCAATCACTACGCCCATCATGGCCGCGCGCACTACCAGGGCCGCACATTCTCGTTCCCCATCAACTTGCTGACCTTGCAGCAATTGTGGGGCGTCAACACGCCCGACGAAGCCGAGCGCAAACTGCGCGAGGTTCGCATTCCGTGCGTTCCGCACGCTCCTCACCAAGACCCGTGCAGCCTGCGAGATTGGATACTTTCGCAGGTCGGCGAGGAGCTGTACGAGATCTTCGTCCGCGGCTACACGACCAAGCAATGGGGCCGCGATCCCTCGGAGCTGCCCGCTTCGATCATCCGCCGCATTCCGATCCGAAGCACTTACGACGATCGCTATTTCGAAGACCGATTTCAAGGCATTCCGATCGGCGGATACACGCGGCTGTTCGAGAACATGCTGGACCACGCCGCCATCGAAATCGAGCTTGGCGTGGACTACTTCGACCACGCCCTCGAATTGCAGCAGGCAGCCGATAAGACGGTGTACAGCGGCAAGATCGACGAATTCTTCGGCTACTGCTTCGGCGAGCTGGAGTACCGCTCGTTGCGGTTCGAGACGGAAGTGCTCGAAGGCGACTTTCAGGGTGCCGCAATCGTGAATTACACCGATCAGTCGATTCCGTTCACGCGCATCACCGAACACAAGCATTTCGAATTTCGGAGGTGCCAACAGACCGTGATCACGCGCGAGTATCCGGCAGCATACGCGCGCGGCCAGGTGCCGTATTATCCGATCCGCGACGCTTGCCAGACGGCGCTGTACGAGCGATATCGGGCCGAGGCCGAACGCTCGGGCGTCGTATTCGGCGGCCGACTGGCGACGTATCAGTACTACGACATGCACCAGGTCATTGCCCAGGCCTTGGCCGTCGCAAAGAAGGAATTGCGCGCGAAGGGGCCGTCGCGCCGCCGCGGATCGTCCGCATGCCGCGCGCCGCTTGAACCGTAGTCGCACTTGGTTTGTCGAAAGACTCGTTTCCCATGACAGCCGCGCGACACAATCTGATCATCAGCCCGATTGGCGAGGAATCGGTCCATGCGTCGTGGCTCAGCCATCCCGAAGCGCGCAGCTTCGATCTGTTCTTGATCAACTACGGCAGCACCCCCGACTTCGGCCGAGCCGAAGCGACGCACTATGTCGCGCGTCAGGGGTTCAAGTGGGAGTTGATCCACCATGCCCTTGTGAATCACCGCGACATCCTCGATCGCTATTCCAACATCTGGTGCCCGGATTGCGACATTCGCGCCGACACCCACTCGGTCAATCGGCTCTTCGAGCTGTTCGAGCAATACCACCTGCAATTGGCCCAGCCGGCGGTGGCCAAGGGCGAGGTGACGTACAAGTCCTTGCGGCAGCGCGCGGGAGTGATTTTGCGTTACTCGCCGTTCGTGGAGTGCATGTGCCCGGTGTTCACGCGGCCGGCGCTTTCTCGGGTGTCGTCGACGTTTCTCGAAAACCGCTCGGGCTGGGGACTGGATTGCGTCTGGCCTCGGTTCTTCGAGCCCTGCGAAATCGCGATTCTCGACAGCGTGGGCGTCGAGCACACCGGGCAGTTGCTGCGCGGCGCGAGCTATCGGCACTTAGCCGAGCTGGGCATCGACCCGGGCCAGGAATTCCAGCGCGTGATGGCCAAGTACGGCGGCTTTCAACGCCGGCTGCACCGCCGCCTGGTTCGCGGCACGATTCGTCTGCCTGCCATCCGCGAGCCGCTGGCCCCGCTCGGTCCACTGGCCCGAGTGCTCGAGCGGCTCGGCCTGCGAAGACAAACGGCCTGATCGCGCGCCGTCAAATCCAGCGGAACCACCTTAGCGCCAGGACGAACGTTACCACGGCCCAGGCCACGAGCAGGCCGACTTGGGTGAGTTGGCTGCCGAGCGACGCTCCTTCCTGCATCACCGCCCGCAGCGCGTCGATCAGCGCCGTCAGCGGCAGCGCCTTGATCAGCGGCTGCACGACGGCGCGGAAAACGCTCCGACGAAAAGAAGATGCCCGACAGCAGCCACATCGGCAGCATCACCAGGTTCATCAGCCCCGAGACCGCCTCCAGCGTCCTGGCACGGCTGGCGACCAGCAGTCCCAAGCCCGAGAACGTGATCGCCCCCAGCAAAATCAGCAGCACCACGGCCGCGACGCTGCCGTATATCATCACGCCGAACGCCAGCCGGGCGAAGACCAGCAGCACGAGCACCTCGGGCACCATGAACAGCAAGCGGCTGATCATGATGCCGGCCAGAAAATCGCTGCGGCGCATCGGCGTGGCCAGGAATCGCTTGAGCAGCTTGCGGATGCGCATGTCGACGGTGACGAAGCCGACGCCCCACAGCCCGCCGCCCATCAGGCTCATGCCCAGCAAGCCCGGGCACGAGAAAGTCGATATAGCGGCCCGCCCGGCTCGTTGAATTCCTGTTCGGTCACTTCCGCCACGTCCTTGCGGCCGGCGGCCCGCTGCAGCGCGTCGTCGACCGCGTTGCGCGCCAGCACGCTTTCGGGGCGCGACGGGTCGAAGATATAATCGAAGTGTGGCGGCGAATCGCCCGATGCCGTAACGACCAGCGCCGTCGTGCCGGTGCGCAGGCGCAGCCGCGCTTCCTCCTCGCTGTAAACGGCCGCGATGAACTTTGCGGCTGCGCGGCCAGCGATTCGGCCGCGGCGTCGGCGCGCCGGTCCGGCTTGCACGTCGACCGTGATTTGCTCGACCGGCTGATTGCGAAAGGCGATTCCCAGCCCCACCACCATCAGAATCGGAAAGCCGTAAACCCAAAACAGGGCCTCGGGCTCGCGATAGAACTCGCGCACGCGAGCGACGATGATCTGGCCCAGCGGCCAATAGCGGCGTTCGACCGCGGGCTCGGGGGTTGCTTTCATCGGTCGCGCGCCTCCGCGTCGTCGAGATGCCGGCCGGCCAATTTGACGAACACGTCTTCCAGGCTGGCGTGGCGCGTCGTCAAGCTGGTCAAGTGGCAGTGCAGGCGATCCAATCGCTCGAGCAGCGCGGGCAGCACCACGTGCGGCTCGCTGACCGACAAGCGGATGTGACTATTCTCTTGGCCGACCGCCGTGGCGGCCGGCAGACCGGCCAATGCTCCCTCGTCGAGCAACCGCCCCTGGCAATCGCCGTCGAGTGTGAACTCGATCACGTGCTCGCCGCCCAGGCTGGCGATCAATTCGCGCGGCGAGCCGAGCGCGATCACCTTGCCCATGGTCGACGATCGCCACGCGGTCGCACAGCCGCTCGGCCTCGTCCATGTAGTGCGTCGTCAACAGCACCGTGCGGCCCGGCGGCGCGAAACTCGCGAATGATCTCCCAAAGCTGGCGGCGCGACTGCGGATCGAGCCCCGTGGTCGGCTCGTCGAGAAACAGCAGCTCGGGATCGCCGACCAGGGCGCAGGCCACGGCCAGCCGCTGCTTCTGTCCGCCCGAGAGTTTGCCGACCCACGCGTCGGCCTTCTCCTCGAGCGACACCCGTCGCAGCACGTCGTCGCGGCTCGATGCCTTGCCGGTAGAAGCTGCGAAACAGCGTCAGCGTTTCCAGGACGGAGAGCTTCTCGGACAGCCGGGTTTCTTGCAGCGAGATGCCGATCTGCTGGCGGATTTCCGTTGTCGGCCCGTCCCCACGCGAGTCCCAGCACTTCGACTTCGCCGGACGTGGGCGCCAGCAGCCCTTCGAGAATCTCGATCGTGGTGGTCTTGCCCGCGCCGTTGGGCCCGAGCAGGCCAAAGCATTCGCCGCGCTCGACCTCCAGGTCCAGCCCGCGAACCGCCTCGACCGGCGGCCGCCCAGCGTACTGCTTGACCAGATTCGTACAGCGGATGGCCAGCGGCATGAGACGAATGGTACTGCGAGGGGCTTGGAGAACGAAGCTGCCGGATTTTACCGCCGGACGTGCCGAGCGTCTATTGCGTCGGAAATTCGCCGCCCACTTTCGCGCGGGCCCTTCGCCGCGCGGCATCGCGGCATGTAAGATACGCACAACGCCCTTTGCAACCCAGGCCAAGGATTCACCGTCATGTCGCGTCGCTTCACATCCCTGTGGCCGCTGGTCGCACTGCTAGTTCTTCTGGCCGCTGTCCTGCTGGGAATGCCCGCGTTGGAAACGTCGCGGGCGACCGCGCGGGCTGAGGCAGAATCGAACGCCGCCGAGTTTCCGCCCGAGCTGGTCAACTTCGTTGCCGATCCGAAGAACCCCGTCTTCAGCGCCCAAGGCGCCGGCCATTGGGACGTCAAGATTCGCGAGCGGGGTTGGATCATGCGCGAAGGGGACGCCTGGCATCTTTGGTACACCGGATACGACGGCACGCGCGAGGGGATCAAGCAGCTGGGCTATGCCACTTCGGCCGACGGACTTCATTGGACGCCGCACGCCGACAATCCGCTCGTTCGCGGCCATTGGGTGGAAGACATGATGGTGGTCAAGCGCGGCGACACCTACTATATGTTCGCCGAGGGGCTCAACGACCACGCGCAACTGCTGACCTCGACCGACCGCGTGCATTGGAACCGCGAAGGCATCCTCGACATCCGCACCGCCGACGGCAAGCCGCTGACCGCGGGCCCCTTCGGCACGCCGACCGCCTGGCTCGAAGGCGACACCTGGCACCTGTTGTACGAACGGTTCGACGCCGGCGTGTGGTTGGCCACGTCGCGCGACTTGAAAGTCTGGACCAACGTGCAAGACGCCCCGGTGCTCGTGCCCGGTCCGGAAAAATACGACCACAACATGATCGCCGTGAATCAGGTGATCAAGCACAAAGGCGCGTACTATGCCTACTATCACGGCAGCGGCGACGATGCGGCGCCGCGTGCCTGGACCACGAATGTCGCCCGCTCGACCGACTTGTTGCACTGGCAAAAGTATCCCGGCAATCCGATCGTCGCCGGCGACAAATCAAGCGGCATCGTCGTCTTCGACGGCCGCCAGTTTCGGCTCTACACGATGCACGTCGCCGTCGACGTGTACCTCCCCCGCACCAAATAAAGTCTTCCCCTTTCCGTCTCTCTCTTTCTCGTTCTCTCTTTCTATCTCTCTTCGTATTCACTCATTCTCTCCCTTTTTTCTCTCCTTCTCTGTGTCCTCTGTGCCCTCTGTGGCTAAATCTCTTTCTTCTTCCTCCTACTCCTCTTCCGCCATGCCAATTCTCAACCTCGGTTCGCTCAACATCGACCGCGTGTTTCGCGTTGAGCGCATCGCCCGGCCGGGCGAGACGATTTCCGGCAAGTCGCTGGCCACCTTTGCCGGCGGCAAGGGGGCCAATCAGTCGGTCGCCCTGGCCCGCGCCGGCGCTCAGGTCGCACACGCCGGCAAGATCGGCGCCGACGGCCGCTGGTTGCTCGACACGCTGACCCAAGAAGGAATCGACACCCGCTGGGTGCGCGTCGGATCGGGGCCGACCGGCCAGGCGATGATTCAAGTCGACGATGCCGGCGAGAACGCGATCGTGCTCTACCCGGCGCGAACTACGAAATCACGCCCGAGGAAGTCGACGCAATGCTCGAAGGCTGTCCCGCCGGCGCGTGGATGTTGACGCAAAACGAGACCAGCGCGGTGGGCCATGCGATCCGCCACGCCCGCGAGCGCGGCTTGCGCGTCGCGTTCAATCCGGCGCCGTTCGACCGCCGGGTTTTGGACTATCCGCTGGACTGCGTCGATCTGCTGTGCGTCAACGAGACCGAAGGCAAAGGCCTCGCCGGCGACCAGACGGATCAGCCCGCTGAAATCATCGAAGGATTGGCCGCGCGGCTGCCTAACTGCGAGATTCTGCTGACGCTCGGCTCTGCGGGTGTGCTCTACCGCGACGCGCAGAAAACCCTTCGCGTCGCGGTTCCGACCGTCAAAGCAGTCGACACCACCGCCGCGGGCGACACGTTCTTCGGCTATTTTCTGGCCCACCGCGCCGCCGGGCTTGGTCCGCAAGAGTGCCTCGAAATCGCCTGCCGCGCCGCGGCCATTTGCGTCACGCGGCCCGGCGCCATTGCCTCGATTCCACGGCTGGCCGAATTGGCCGGTTGAGCGAGGCTTCGGCGGCAGTTAGGATGATCGCCGACGAGTCCACTTCGTTTAACAGGCAAAACTTAGGAGACGCCCGGCATGTCGCCCAACCAACCCCAGTCCGATCGAGCCGCTTCGCGCCGCGCATTTCTCAAAACGACGGCCGCCGCCGCCCTGACCACCGCGGTCGCGCCGACGATTCTGCACGCCGACGATAAGTCGGGCAGCAAGCTGCCCATTCTCGGCAGCGGCGCTCATCAGTACGAAGCGATCCACAACTGGGGTGAGCTGCCGGCACACGTCGTGTGGGGCGAAACCCACGGCGTCACCGTCGACGAGGCCGGGCTGATCTACATCAAGCATCGCTCGAACGCGAAAGAGCCGATGGATTCGATCGTGGTGTTCGATCCGGCCGGAAAGTTCGTCCGCTCCTTCGGCAAGGAGTATCACGGCGGCGGGCACGGCATCGACATCCGCAAGGAGAACGGCCAGGAATTTTTGTATCTGTGCGACGTCAAGAATCGCCTGTTCGCCAAGGCAACCTTGACCGGCGAGCAGCTTTGGAAGAAGAGCTTTCCCGAAGAGGCCGGCGTTTATCAAAAACTGGAGCAGTTCAGCCCGACCAACGTGGCCTTCGCGCCCGACGGCGGCTTCTACGTGGCCGACGGCTACGGCTCGCACTACATCCATCAGTACGACAAGGACGCCAAGTGGATTCGCACCTGGGGCGGCGTGGGCAGCGAAGACGGCAAGATGCGCACCCCGCACGGCATCTGGCTCGACAACCGCCCCGGCCGCGAAGTGTCGCTGGTCGTGGCCGACAGGGCCAACGCTCGGCTGCAATACTTCACGCTCGACGGCAAGTTCCTCAGCATCGTCAAGGGCGTGAGCTTCCCCGCCCACTTCGACATCCGCGGCACCGACCTGCTGGTCCCCGATCTGCACGCCCGCGTGACGATTCTCGACAAAGACAACAACCTCATCACGCACCTGGGCTACGACCAGTCGTGGACCGACGAGGTCTTGGGCGGCGGCGCGTTGAAGATGCGCGGCACGCCCGACAAGTGGCAGTCCGGCCGCTTCATCCACCCCCACGACGCCTGCTACGACCGCGCCGGCAATATTTTTGTTGTCGAGTGGGTGCCCACCGGCCGGGTTTCGTTACTGAGGAAGGTTTCTTAGTTCGGCTCGGTAATGCCCCGTTTGCTTTGGCGACCGGACGGCCGAAGTCGTCGGTTTCCCCAAAGTACGCCTCGATCATTGAATCACTCAATGGGGCGGCACCTTCTACGTCGATTAGGTTGCCGCGTATCACGTAGTTCCATCGCGTCGGTTTGCCGTCGGCCCGCTCAATATACACCCCCATCCGTTTGCCGTCGGGGGTCTTGCCTCCAAAAACTTTTTCGACGAGTGAGCGTCGCTCGTCCCAAGTCATTTCGGCAAAGGCATGGTCGATGTGCCGTCGCGTCGCCCTCCACTTGGCACTGACTACTCGTTTCTTTGAATGTTCTGCTAACTGTTTGGCAATGGCCCTGATTTCCTCTGGTGTTGGAACATTGTCCAGGCTGTCGTCAAGACGTTGCCATTCCTCGGAAAGCTGGCATTCTTGTTGTTTCAGCTTGTGCAACTGGTTTGTGGCTTGTTCCTTAGTGATCGAATCCGCCGCAACGAGTGCAAGAATCCGCTCTCTGCCGGTGTCAATCTTTTTCAACGACTCTGCGATCCGTTCTTGCCGTTGCCGTTGCTCCTCAATCTTGGCACGGTTCGGCGTGGCTGCCTCAATCGCTCGCTCGACAGCCTTGGGATTGCCGAAGCAATCAAACAAGTGACGGATCACCACGTTTTCAAGGTCGTCCGCTCGAACATTGCCCTTGAACGGGCAGGTCTTATCGTCGGGCGGATGGCGATAGTAGCGTTGCCCGTTATTGAACTGCCCGGACAAGGAGCTTCCGCAATGAGCACAAAACACCATGCGGCTGAACAGATATTTATGCTTCAAATGGCCATGTCGGTAGGTTTGATTGGCCTCCGCCTTTCTTTGGACGGCCGCGATTGTTTTGGCATCCAATAAGGCGGGCATATCGATCGTGCCCGAATAGTGAATGTCGAGTTTTTCGCTGTGGATTTCGATTGGAAGTTGTCCACCGCATTTCGTGAATCGATCATAGAGCGTCGAGTCCGCGATGCCGAATTCGGCACAAAGGCTCGGTACAGACTCGCCGGCCACATACCGCTTGGCAATTACCGTCATCTCATCTTGATCTTTCTTTTTGACCCCCCATTTCTCAGTTTTGCGATCATACGTCCTGCCGAATGGCATCGACCCACTCGCCGGCTTGCCGCGTTTTGCCAATTCGATTCGATTTCTCAGCGATTTCTCCACGCCGACTCGGGTTGAATATGCGTTGAGCGTGGCTGACACCGCCAGAAAAAGTCGAGCGTCGGGATTGGCCAAGTCATGCCGTGTCCCCAGCACATAAAACTCAATGCCACTTTCCTTGAGCAAATTCAAGTTGCGTTCAGATGATTCGATATCACGGCTCCATCGAGATGGGTCGGCGACAATAACTGCATCGAACGGTTTGGGCTTTTTGATGGCGTCGTGAAGTAGTTGGTCGAGTTGCTTACGCTCCCATCCTGGCGTGGCGTGCTCTTGGCCACCGTAACGCTTGGCGATGACACCCCCCATCTGCTTTACGGCTGCCGTGATTTGGGTGTCTTGCGTTCGAAGGGATTCGCCTTGCTTCTCTTGCTTCTCGGTAGACACGCGGATTAGAGCCGCGAACCGGAGCTTTTTGGCCTTGGCTGCCTTAGCCATCGTCCTTGACCTTCCCCTTGACCCGAGGCAAAAGAAAAAAGAGGGCGGCTTGGCCATCCGGTCAAGGATGAAACGGCCCGGCTTAGGTCATGACTCCCTTGCCGTGCCGCCCTCTACGTGCACATTGTAGCAGCCGTCGTGGCCTGTCTAGTGTGCTGTGTTGGCAACCCAAAAACAGTCCGGGGGCGGCGTGTGTGACTGGAAGGAGTCCCAGCCGCACGCGAGGCGGGCAATAGCCGACTCCGCCCCCGGAGCCGAGAAAGGAAACTCAATCGAAGTCATCCCACTTTGGCCGCACTAACGGCTCTTGTGTTCCGCTGCCATGCGTTGCTCCGCTGGATTGTCGTTGCTTGGGCACCTTGTCGAAGTTCATCGTGGGCCTCACCAGCGGAGCGTCAGGGTCTTCGCTCGGGTGCTTGTATTCATTTTCATTCCCAAAATTCATCGTCGGTCGAATCAACGGTTCCTCGGTCACAGCCGCCTCGGTCGCCGGCGGCAAGTTCACCACCATGCGATCCGGGTCAATTCTGTGTTTCGCATGTTCGGCGTTCAGCACCATGCGTTCTTCGGCGTCAATTTGGGCGAGAATGTTTTCGACGTTTTGCTTTTTACCCGAGACAGAGCCGCCAATCTTCTCGCCGTTGGCCCCGGTACGCTCGTATGAAGCGTGAGCCGAGTTTCCATCGTTCGTTACGTGGGTTTTCATGTCGCACTCCTTTGCTGATTAGATGGTGATTTTTTCCAGAATCTCAAGCGTGTTCTCGTTATCCTCAATGTTTTTGATGTGAGCCTCTGCCCGCTGCTTGTCCTCTTTCGGCGTGTGCTGATCGACCACCGAGCGGGCTACCTCGACGGCCTTTTGACGTTGCTTGACGAGCGATTGCAGGTCTTTGAGCCTGGCAATGTCGGTTTCGGCCAGCGGTGGGTCGCCTTGCCTGGCCCGCACTCGGCACACAGCCTCAAGATTGTTTTTGAGGTCTAGGAATTTCGCGGCGGCCTCCCGCAACAGTTCCTCGTGGTATTTCAGTTGAATTTTGCTTCGCTTGTACAAGTCCGCTGGCGGCAGCATCCAAGCGCCGCAAGGGTTGCGCTCTCGCATGGCCCCGTTTGAGAACACGTAGTAGTGATCGATCAAAAGCGCGTCACCGCCTTGCTCCAAATCCCACTGTTGGACCCGTTGCGACACCGCAATGTTGTCGAATTCACGCATAGCTCAATCTCCTTTTGTTGATCTGGTTTAAAGGGCTCCAACCCGGATTCGATTGCCCGAGGCCACTTCCGCAACCCCAGCCACGGCATTCGCCAAATCGTCGTGCCCGCCCGGAGGGTGATCGATGATGTCGCGGCCCCCGGCCCGCGTTCGTCGTTCGAGGCTGGCAAGCTGATCGACAAGCGTCTCGTCGTCGAGCAATTCGATTTCTCCCGAACACAGGCGGGGCAACAACTCTATAAAGAGCATCGACTTGGGTTTTTCTGACTTCGTGTACGTGATGCCATTTCCCTCGAACGCTCGGCTCACGAACTCCGCGGCGAAGTTGTCGCCAGTCACCCGTCGCACTCCGTACCGCCGCAGTTCGTCCGCCATTTGCCCGCAAACCGCATGAGGGCTGAACGGGGGCCGATACCGTCGAAGCAAATCAATCCGAACCTTGCGGCCGTCTCGATGGGCGATTGCCAGACTGGCATCATCACCCCGCCCGCCGCTCAGGTCCGCAAAGGCAACGTGCCGGACCCCGACTTGCGGCAATAGCTGAATGCGATCTTTCACCACGAGGTGCTCAATCACACTGCGGGCAAGGAACTCTCCCACGTCGTCTCTAAACTCGCCAAGGTACTCTGACTTGGCCGCCTGCAAATCCTCAGCCAATGCCTCGTCCACAACGGACTGCGGCAACGTGGGGTTCATCGTGGTCGATGGGCAGTTCCAGACGAGCACCTTGCCCATATTGTTGCCGTGGTGCTTCGTGAACGTCTTGTAGCAGTAGCCTCGCTTCGCGTATGGCGTGCTGATGCAGATCAGCTTGCCGCCGACCGTGGCCAACGAGGGCTTGATGGCCCGCACAAGTTCTGTGTCGCTTTTCACTTTTGATTCGGCGTCGTAGCCGAAAAACGCAGCCTCATCGACGATGGCGGCGAGCAGCGTATAACCTCGGATCGTGCGGTAGTCGCCGGCCAGGATTTCGATTCGGGTGCCGCTCCGAAGCTCAAAGCCGTCTCGGGTCTCGGTGATGACCTCGGAAGCCAACATGGGAGCTTCAAAGATTGCCCTCAGGTAGTCTTTAACGATCCGGCCCTGAGTCTTGGTCGGGGCACAGATTGGCACGACGCCCCGCTCGCCCTTCGCGAGTTTGCGTTCGTGACCCGCCAGTACCGCTTCGTAGGCGCCGATGATTGCGGCCGCTCTTGATTTGCCGCTTCGCCGCCCCGTTAGGAACAAGGCGGTGTCAAAGCCGCTGTCTGGCAACCCGTCATAATGCCGCCCCGTGCAACGCTCTACGCATGGGTGGCGTGACTTGGGCACGGGGAGCCCGTACACGACACGGAGTGCCGCGAGCCAGTTCCACCAACTCGACAATTCGCCTTCGGCGTTGGCCAGGAACGGCCGAAAGAGGTTCTCATCCTTGATGGCCTCGATGATATTCATCGATTGCTCCCAACATAGGATTTCAAATCCATCGTTTTCTTGGGCATCTTGCGTTCCAGGCCCAACGTCTTGAGCAGGCCCAGAAGTGAATTGACCATCTGGGCATAGACCCCTGGATCGAACTCGCCGGTATCTGCGGCAGTGATTTCCATCGTTTCCAACTGAACCCCGATGAATACCGCACGCTGGCACAACAGGTCCTTTTGATGACTGTCGGCGTCTGTGTGCTCCTTTAGCTCCTCGTATCGCCGCTTGATCTCCTTGACGAGCGACACCCGGCCGTCAATTGAATTCCAGAAACGGGGCTCGAAGTGCGTCGGCAATGCGAGTTCTCGTTTGCGTTTTTCGCGTGACAGACCCATCCCGCATCTCCTTGGTGATTGGCTTGCACCGTGGCGGCAACACTGTGCGAGATCATTTGCGGCCTGTCTACGAAGTCACCGCAGAAACGGGCTGGAGCCGTGCCGCCCAAATCTCCCGTTATCAGGCAGAATCCCGTGCCGAAGGCACCTCCCGCTAAGTAGATTTCCTGAACCTCAAACGCGAAAGGAAGTTGTATGTCGGAAAAGCAATGGTTTGAGCGGATGACCGAAGGAATATTGCCACCCCAACGGCCGGCCCTTTTTCAGCAACAAAGCAACTCAGGAGAGAGGGGTGCTATGCCACCGACCACGCCGGTCATCCCTCAGGGCACATCGCCGCAACAAACCAACGGCGGGCAACAGCAGAATGGCGGAAAGTGATCTAATGGATACGAGCGAGTACGATAAGCGATTAGCTGACATTGCAGTTGAAATTCAGAGTATTCACCCGACGATAGACGCCGCTCAGGATGCGGTCATTCGTAGTATGGGATGTCTTGCTTCAGATGGAACTGGAATTTCCGGGTGTTGGGGTTAGCATAACCCTTGAACCTGGAGGATTCCATGAGTCGCGAGCGCAAGTCGGTAGCGGGGCCAGAGAAGTTGGCTATTCTGCGGCGGTACCTGGTGGAGAAGGTGCCTATTTCGGATCTCTGCGATCAGCATGGTCTGCAGCCAAGCCAGGTCTATTACTGGCAGGCGCAACTGTTTGAGCACGGCGCGAGCATCTTCGAGCGCAAGACGGGTCGCAAGGCCAGCGCCGAGAGCGCCAAGGATCGAAAGATTGAGAAGCTCGAATCGACGCTGGCGCAGAAGGAGCTCAAGCTGGCCCAGAAGAACGAAGTCATCAGCGAGCTGATGGAGGAGAACGTCCGCGCAAAAAAAGCCAGTGGGGAACTCTGAAAGGCAACTGGGTTCCCCACGACACGCGCGACGCCGTGGTCGATTACGTGAAGCGCTGGACCGCTCGGGCCGAGCTGCCGGCGAGGCGATTGCTTGGCTGGCTGGAGTTGGCCACTAGCAAGTTCCACCAGTGGCAGAAGCGCTACGGCCAGCCCAACCAACACAATGGCCGTGCGCCGCGCGACGGCTGGCTGGCGGCCTGGGAGAAGCAGGCGATCTTGGACTATCACGATCAATATCCGTTGGAAGGCTATCGGAGACTGGCGTTCATGATGCTGGACGACGACGTGGTGGCAGTCAGCCCATCCAGCGTGTATCGCGTGCTCAAGCAAGCGGGCCGACTCGATCGAAAGTGGCAAAAACCCTCGAAAAAAGGGACGGGATTCGTGCAGCCCCTGGGGGCGCATGAGCATTGGCATGTCGACGTCTCGTATCTCAACCTGGGCGGCACGTTCTACTATCTCTGCTCCCTGTTGGATGGCTACAGCCGGTTCATCGTGCACTGGGAGATCCGCGAGAGCATGACCGAACGCGATATCGAGACGATCGTGCAACGCGGCCTGGAGAAGTTCCCCGACGAACGGCCCCGCATCATCAGCGACAATGGCCCGCAGTTCATCGCCAAGGATTTTAAGGAGTTCATACGGCTGACGGGCACGACGCACGTGCGCACCAGTCCCTACCATCCGCAGAGCAACGGCAAGCTGGAACGTTGGCACGGCACGCTCAAGGGCGAGCGGTTCCGCCTGGCGGCGCCAGAAACGCTGGACGAGGCGCGACGCGTGGTGGCTTCGTTTGTGGCGCACTACAATGACGTGCGTCTGCACAGCGCGATCGGCTACATCACGCCGGCCGACAAGCTGGCCGGGCTGGAGCACGCGATCTTCGCCGAGCGCGATCGCAAGCTCGAATCGGCTCGCGCGTTGCGTCGGCAATCGCGGCGTTCCGTGCCCGAGACGTTGTCAACCGCTTGCGAAACGGAACGCAGAGAAAGGCTAGCGGGAGTCCAGGGGGCCGGCAATGAGGCCCCTTGGTCGCCCGAGCCGTTGACCATCACAAATTAACCAAGCCCGCCGAGGGCGAAACTCAACAACCCCAACTCGCTAACACCACCGTCCCGAAATTCCGATTCACGCTGAACCAAGACAGGGAACGCACTTGGCGAGTTGGGTGAGCGATGTAGCCAGAGAGATCGCGACCTCAAATCACTCAACAACGATCGCCATTCAGGAGCAAAATCGACTACAGGCATTCAAAGATGAAGTTGGCACGCTAGCTTTGGAGATGCCGCAACTCGCCAACGACGAGTTGCGCAAGGCCGACCGTTGCTGGCTTCAGGTTGACGACGATCAAACAAACGAAGACACGGCCCTCTCAAACCGTGAAGTAACCTTAAGAAGTCATGTCACCCAATTAAAAAACCGGCTAGCAGTCATCTTGCATAAATATGGCTACATAAGTCGAGTTGGCACAACCGCTCCTGGCAAACCGAGGGATTTGCCAACTGATACTGTTGACGCCATTCGCAATTACAAGGCACATTGCCGATCTTACTTTGCGTTGATGAGCAAAATGCGACGGGTTGAAGCCGAAAAATCGAAAGCGATTGCCGCCGACCTGTGGGATTCATCGGGGAAATAAGCTTTCCGCGTCACGTTTTTGTAACTCGCGACTGTCGGCGGCTTCCTCTAAACGACGTTCGACGCCCCGACGGAATTCGATGCACAGGCCGACCGCGTAACAGTTCGCGGTTCTGAGATATTCGATTGAGTAGTGATGAAGGGACTTTCGAAACGCCCGAACTATATCCCGCTCGATGGACTTCCGCTCGCGGCGATCCTCAAGTTGGTCGGGCGTCGGTTCCTTCGGCTCGTGATGGTGCCGCAGAATCTTGAGTGCCCGATCAATGGTCAGCCTTGAGTTGCTGGCCACGATTGGCCTCAGCCTCCGCCAGTGTTTGGCGATCCGCATGTAGTGGCGATACGTCTGCGGCGATTCCGTGCGCTCGCACAGCCAGTCGTCCCACTCGCCGTATGGCATCAGTGATTTTGCCTTACGGAGTGCGTCACCAGCTTCCTTGGCGAAATAGATCGCGTTTCGAAGTGATTTGATTACTTGGCGGTGAAATTGATCGGCCTGGGCGAGTAGATCATCGGCTGTCTTTTTCGGCGAATCGTCGGACTGGGAGAATAATACGTTCTTATTATTCTGCGTCGGGCGTGCGGACTTGGTGCTGGTTGCGATCATTTCGAGAGTCCTTTCGATTTGAGGATCGTTGATTCAGGAAAAGAGCCACAAATAACACGAGGAATGAATGGCAAACGCAAGAGGCTAGTGGGCAGCCGGGGGCCTAGTGGATTGGTGTCGGTGTGTGCTGAATTTGTGTAGGGTGTGTGTTGGGTTTATGTGGGGTGTGTACTAATGGTTTTCCGTCGCGGCTACTTTCCACGACAATTTCTGGACGTCTCCGGGTCTTCTGAACGATAAGGGCAACTCGATCACCGTCTACAGGGAAGAAATGGCCCAGTCGTCATCGGTGGATCGCAATCCATCGGCTGACGGTCCTACGCGGCACGTCTGTCTCGCCAGCAATTTGGCCGAGTTTCAATCCACGCGAATGCAGTTTGAGGACCAACGGCAGCATCTCTTCTCTTCGCCGCTTCTTATCGCCTGGCTTTGCAATTGGCTCTGCGACCGGCGGGCGTCCGCCCTTGTGGCCTACGGCTTGCTGACCCCGTTTACTCTGGTTTGACTTAACCTTGGAGGGCGGTGAGTCGGGATGCAGCAGGGTCAATAGCGGCACGCCACCGGTCCAAAAAACAAGGTCCGCCAAGTCGCATTCCCGAGCCTGGGCCGTTGGGTTCAACTTCGGTTCATAGGCGGGATGACGTACGAACCTATCCGTTTCAGTGGCCAATAGCTTCGCCCCATGCTTTTTCGCCAACTCAGCAGCACGAACCAATTCCACCACCCAACTTCCGCGGGGTCGATTGCGGGAACAATCAGAACAATCGAAACCGAGCACGATACATCGATGGACGCCGACGACATTCACCCTTCGTTTCGTCGCCGCATTTCGGAGGGTTGCTTCGAGGTCATCTAAATGAGGTGCATTCTGCCGGTGGCTTTCTCGGCACCACAACACAACGCGGTCGCCCGGTTGAATGTCCGCGTCAAAGTGACCGATGTAGTTGCTCGCTTTGCCCGGTTCCAATCGTCGCTTTGCCGAGACACGATTGCGTCCATTCTTCATCACCGGCTCCCTTCACGGTTCCCTGAAAAAAGCGGGTGGGCAGGCGGGCAGGGATTTCCCGCTCTTCGGCCCGTCGGCCTAGCCCCCGCAGTAAACTATCGGTGTGGGTTGCACGTTGTTTTGTCCTGGCCAGCTAGGCCCCTGTCGTTGCCGTCGTCGCGTTGCAAATGCCTTGGCGGGCCAAACTGCCTTGTGGCCTGCCGCAACGTGACAGGCCGCACTAGGGCCGCAATCCGTTTCGTTCGCCGGTCGTGCCGCTCAACGCAAATAGAACGCTGTAGCTAATTCCGGTGGGTGCCGACAGGGCGGGTGACGAAACTGAAGAAGGTTTCTTAGCTCGCTTCGGGGATGCCCCGTTTGTATTGTCGACGGGACGGCCGAAGTCGTCGGTTTCCCCAAAGTATGCCTCGATCCTTGAATCACTCCATGGGGCAACGCCTTCTATGTTGATTAGGTTGCCGCGTATCAGCGTGCTTGACGCAATTAACCATCACGCCGATATTACAGCACGTCGCTGTAACTCGTTTTATTGATGGACTTCCCACATGGCAAAGCCTCGTGTCTTCATAAGCTCGACCTACTACGACCTAAAGCACATTCGCGCGTCTCTAGATATATTCGTCGAAGCCCTTGGCTTCGAACCCGTCCTTTCCGAAAAGGGAGACATCGCTTACACGCCAGACGTAGCGTTGGACGAGTCGTGTTATCGCGAGGTGATGACTGCCGACGTTTATGTGCTGATTATTGGAGGCCGTTATGGGAGTGAAGCGAGCGACTCCGCAACTCGTACCTCCAAATTGTTTTTTGATAGGTACGAAAGCATCACGAAAAAGGAGTATCAAAGCGCTGTCGAGCGAGACGTGCCAACGTATATCCTTATCGAATCGAGCGTTTATGCCGAATATCACACCTTCTTGCGAAATCGAGACTCCACAATCGTGAAATACGCGCATGTGGATTCAGTGAATATTTTCAAATTCATTGAAGAAATCTTAGCTCGACCCAGAAACAACCCGGTTCATACATTTGAACGGTTTGCGGACATCGAACAATGGCTTCGAGAGCAGTGGGCGGGGCTCTTTCGTGAGCTGCTAAGAAGAAGAACGGACCAGAAACAGCTAGCCGCCTTGAGCAACCAGGTTGAGGACCTCAAAGAAGTCTCGAATACATTGAAGCGATATTTGGAAGCTGTACTAACTGGTTCGTCTCCTGCGGATTCTTCCAAGTTAATCGCGGATGAGGAGGAGCGCCTCAAACAAGTCGAGCAGCAAGAGCAATTGCGCGACAACGATATACTTATCTACTTGAACCAAATAACCCAACTGCCCCTTGAACAACTAATAGCTATTTTTAAGGCATCAGATTCTGTCAATGCGTTTGCAAGTCAAGTTGCCAGTGCGGCCGGCAAGCCCGATATAGAGAGCGAGCTCATAGATATAGTCCGTAGTATTGACGACGCCCGCATCGCTTTATTCCAACTCTTTGATATCTTGCAGATCGAGCCGTTCAAATTCCCGGAGGGGTTTTTTAAGAATCTTGAGCCATATTCCGTGATGAGGGCTTCTGAAGAACGGTTGCGTCGAGCGCAATCAACAAGCAGCAGGAAGGGGCCCCATGACAAATGACAGCGAGCCGATCGTTCGCCGTGTGGTCACAGGGGCCATCAGCCGCCCCATTGCTCGTGTGCGGTCATTCTGCCCTTCTCTCGCTCGCCTTTGACGAACTCGGCATAGCCTGGTAGGTCACGCACCCCGTGCGTGACAATCTTCTTCGCGTGTTTGTCACGCACGGGGTGCGTGACCTACTCGTCTCCCTCCCCAACGCCGTCCGGGGATTCTCGGGGGGTGGCCGGAAACTTGGGTTGAAAGTGAGCCGCCACTTTTGGTAATACTGCATCCAGCTGAGACGGACTGTCACTTCAGATCTGTGTTAATGGACGGAAGGCCTGCTTGGTTCTTGGGCCGCCCCCGTCAAAGTCTCTCGCGCCTGCGGCGAAGACTGCGCAGTGGTATTTGACTGCCTCGAAGCGCGTGGACGCGATCTGCGTGCCGGAGGCTCGCGAGCCGTTTTGGGAATGTCCGTGTGGCCACGGCGTTGAACCCAGGGATGCGGTCGGCATCTTGGACTGGGCAGTACAACGTCTCCGTGGAAAGCTCCGGTACCGACCCGCTGCAATGCTGCTTCCTCCGCCGAAGCTCTTTTTGCAGTACAAGAACCGCTTCGGATCCCCGGATGGGAGCAGCGGCGCACGAAACATTTTGATGCGGAGAGGAAAAGTCGCGCGCGACTGAACGTCGCGCTGTGCGCCGGGCTTTTTAGCCCTGGCCGTCGGAAACGAATAAAAAGCATTTCTTAGCCACAGAGGTCACAGAGGACTCCGAGACGAAGACGGAGACGGGTTTACGAGGAGGAATCTTGATGGACGATGATTTATGAATTTCTCTGTGCCCTCTGTGGCCTCGGTGGCTCAGCTTCCTTCCTTTTCCTCGTTCCTGACCGGAGCCGCCGGCAACGCTAGACATCGGCGCGCCGGTGGCCTACATTCTTCGTGTCGGCGACTTTTGCTCGATGCGTTGCCATGGTTGATCATTTCCGATTTGCAAGGAAGGGACGTGCGATGAGAAAGCTTTGCGCTTTGTTCGTGGGTTTGACCTTGATTGCCGCGGTCGGATGCAACGACACGAAGGTCAAGGACGACGTGAGGAAGTCCGACGAGGAGCTCAAGGCGGCGTTCGACAATGCCAAGGCCGCTGCCAAGGAAGAGGCCCGAAAGGCTAAGGAAGCGGCCAAGGATGCCGCCGCCGAGGTCAAAGCGGCCGCCGACGATGCCGCGGCCGACGTTAAGGCTGCCACCGACGATGCCGCCGCCAAACTGAAGGAAGCGACCGACAAGTAGTTGTAGCGCCAAACGAGGTGCGCGTGACGAGACTCATCGGGTGACCCAGACGCCGCCGGGAGCGTCTGGGTGCCGTCAGGCACAAGAGGCTGCGGCACGTCAAGCCTGCCGGTTACCCGCAAGACCTCCTGTGCCTGACGGCACTCAGACGCACCAGTGCGTCTGAGCCACCCTCAAGGAAGGATGAGGGCGGAAGGATGACGGCTGAAAATGGCGAAGCCAATCACGCCGCGGTGCGCGTTTGCGGCGGCTTCGGTTGCGCGGCCCCGGGCAAACGCTCGGGCTCGGCGTAGGCGGGAAACACCCAACGCATTTGCAGCAGATAGCTGGCCAGCGTCACCAGCATCATCGCGATGGCTTGCGCGGCCAGCGGTTCGAGCCAGCGGCGCTCGACGATCAGGTCGAGCAGGGCGACATTGAGAACAAACGTTGCGATCAGCGTGAGTGTGTACTTGCCGAACGCCTGGCGGCCGTGCATGCGGTCGGCAAATGTCGACACGCGATGCAGGACGTATCCCAACACGATGCCGAACGCATAATCGGCCACCAGCGCCAGGTTGTAGTGCCACTGGGCCCAGTAGACGAGCAGCGCGAACAGCGCGTAGCACACGGCCGTGTTCAGTGCGCCCACCACGGTGAACAGGGCCAGCCGCCGCAGTTCAATCCTTTGCTTGGATGACATCGTTCACGGCGGAACAAACTTTCCGCGCGGCCTCGGGTGCCAGTTCGGGATAGCAGGGTAGCGAAAGAACTTGCGTTGCCAGCCGCTCGGTGACGCTCAGCGAGCCTTCGCCGTAACCGAGAAACTGATAGGCCCGCATCCGGTGAATCGGCGTGGGATAGTGAATCCCGAAACCGATCTCGTCGGCAACCAAACGGGCGATCACCGCGTCGCGCCGCTCGACCGCGACAACGAACAGATGATAGCTGTGATCGACGGCCGACACAACGTGCTGCCGCGCGATGCTCGGATCCAATTGTTCGCGATAAACCCGCGCGATGGCCTGCCGCCGGCCAATAAAGTCGCTCAGATGGCGCAGCTTGACGTCGAGAATGGCCGCCTGCAACTCGTCGAGCCGGCTGTTGACCCCTTCGCGCTCGGCGTAATACGCTTTGTCGCAGCCGCAGACGCGGAATTGACGCATGGCCTCGGCCACCTCGCCGCGCCGCGTGAAGCACAAGCCGCCGTCGCCGTAAGCGCCCAGATTCTTGGTGGGATAAAACGAGAAGCAGCCCACGTCGCCGAACGTGCCGGTCGTGCCGTCCGTTCCAGGTCGTGCCGCACGATTGGCGCAGTCTTCGACGACCGCCAGTCGGCGCCGCGCCGCCAGCGCCATCAACTGCGGCATGTCTATCGCGTTGCCGTAGAGGTGGACGGCGACGATGGCCTTAGTTCGCTCCGTCATGCGCGCTTCGACGTCGCTCAGGTCCATCAGCAGCGTGCCCGGGTCGATTTCGCAGAACACCGGACGTGGCGCCGACCATGCGAATGGCGCTGACGGTGGGGATGGCCGTATTGGCGACGGTAATCACTTCGTCACCCGGACCGACGTCGAGCGCGCGCAGTGCAATGGCCAGCGAGTCGGTGCCGTTGCCGACCCCCACGGCGTGCCCGCCGCCCAGGAATCGCGCGAAATTCTCTTCGAATTGTCGTACCCTGGGGCCGAGAATCAGAGATCCGCTGGCCAACACTTCATGCACGGCCGCGAGAATCTCCTCGCGGATGGCGGCGTACTGCTCCACGTAGTCGAACGCACGGATGGCCGTCGCGGCGGTGCTCATTGCCAATAGACTTCCTTGTGCTCGCGATAAAACGCGACGGTCCGTTCGAGCCCTTCCTCGAGATCGACCTGCGGGTTCCAGCCGGTCGCGGCGGCAAATCGGGAAAAGTCGCCGTAGTAGTCGCCGATGTCGATGATCTTCTTGTCCTCTGGAAAGGGTACTGACTCGACCTTGAACGCGCAGAACTTCTTGAGGATTTCGACGAACTGGACAAGCGAATAGGCGTGGTGCGAGCCCAGGTTGAAGATCTTGCCGAAGCAGTCGTTGTGCGAAACCGACAACAGCATGGCATTGACGACGTCGTCGACGTAGTTGAAATCGCGAATCTGCCGGCCGCCGCCGAACAGGCTGATCGTTTCGCCGCGCAGCGCCTGCCGCAAGAAGACCGTGGCGAAGCCCTGCCGGTTGCCGCGAATCTGCTGGCGCGGGCCGAAGGTGTTGGTCAAACGCAGCACGGTCGAGCGAATGCCGTAGGTCGAGTGGTACAGCAGATGATAATACTCGGCGGCCAGCTTGTTGATTCCATTGACGTCGATCGGCAGCGTCGGATGGTCCTCGGTCACGGGCAGCTTTTGCGGCCGGCCGTAAACCTGGCGCGTCGACGTGTAGAGCATGCGGACGGTCGTGTTGTGCTTGCGGCAGGCTTCGACCAGGTTCATCGTCGAGACGCAGTTGACGCCCAGGTCGAGCTGCGGGTCGCGCATGCTGTCGCCGTGGCTCACCTGGCCGGCCAGATTGAAGATGTAGTCCTTGCCTTGCACCAGAATGTCGAGCGAGTTCGCGTCGCGCATGTCCGAAATGTTCACCGTCAGCTGGTTGCGAACCGGCGAGACGTTGAAGAACGATGCCGCCGAACTGCGGAATCAGCGAATCGAGGATCGTGACGTTGGCGCCGTAGCGGACCAGGCGTGATGGCCAGGTTGCTGCCCAGAAAACCCAGCCCGCCGGTGACCAGCACGTTGCGGCCGTGAAATGCATCTGCCAGGCTCATGACGTGCCCTGTCGCGAACGTGGCCGCGTGCGCGGTCGCGGCACTGGCTCGTCGGCGAGCCGATCGCAGTTGAGTTGTTCTCGAACCACGAACTGCGGCCGGCCGTTGTCCTTCAAAAACAGCCGTCCCAGGTACTCGCCGATCATGCCCAGCGCGAACAGCTGGATGCCGCCAAGAATGAAGAGCGAGACGATGACCGAAGTCCAGCCGGCCGGCACTTCGGGATTCCGCAACTTTTCGATGATGAACATGGCCGCCACGACCAGGCCGATCAGCGACGTTGCCAGACCCGCGTAGGATGCCAGCCGCAGCGGCAAAATCGAGAAGTTGGTGAACATGTTCAGGTACAGCGAGACCAGCTTGCGCAGCGTATAGCCCGAGCGGCCTTCGCGGCGCGCGTCGTGTTCGACCAGCACGCGCGAATAATTGCGCGTGATGCGCAGCACCAGGCCGTCGATGTACGGATAGGGGCCGTCGTACTTGATCAGCTCGTCGATGACGAAGCGGCTGAGGATCTTGAAGCTCGACAAATACAAATTGCGCGGCTTGTCGAGCAGCAGCATGGCGACGTAATTGTTCACGCGGCTGCCGAGATTGCGCAAGAAGGGGTGCTGCTTGACGGCGTAGTACGAATAGACGACGTCGTAGCCCTTCTGGATTTCGTCCAACAGCTTCCCGACTTCGGCAGGCGGGTTTTGAAAGTCGTCGTCCATGATCACGACGTAGTCGCCCGTGCAAGCGTTGAGGCCGGCCATCACCGCGTTATGCTCGCCGAAGTTTCGCGACAGGTTCAAGAACTTCACAAAGTCCAGCCGCTGGGCCAGGCCGCGACAGACGGTTGCCGAATTGTCGGGACTGCCGTCGTTGACCAGGACGATTTCCAACGGACAAACGCCCGCGAAGCAATCGGCCAGCGCCTGCACCAGCGGCAAGATCGTTTTCTCGCCGCGGTACACCGGGATGACGATCGACAGCCGCGGGGGATCGCTGCGTGGTGAATCGCTGGGACAGGGCAGGGGGGACGCGAAGGCCAGCGGTTCGAACGCGGTCGTCATGACAATCTCACCGTTGCCATCCGTGGAAAACGGGCCATCCGTGGAAAGAGAGCACGTGACATTATCGCTGTCGCGCGGAAATGGAAACAGACGAGTTTCGTTGCCCCCTCGCTTGCGCATTGCGCGGCTGGCAAACCGCCACGCTGGCAGTGCTGGCACGTGAGAGCCTTGGGGTTGACGGGCCGGAGCATGAAAACTACAAGTGCGGCCCGCCATCAACGCGTCTGCCGAGGTGGCGGCTGGGGAGAAACTGCGCAATGCTATCGGGCCGTCTCGACGAATTGGTCTGTCAACCTCCCACGGCTGCGCGCCGGCGCGTGTGGCGCGAAGTTGAGTGGCTGTTGCTGGCCGCGTTAGTGCTGGGCGTGTATTTCTCGCGCCTGACCGACTTGACGATCCGCGGTGAAGAATCGCGCTGGGCGCGCGTGGCCCAGGAGATGTTGGAGAGCGGCGATTGGATCGTGCCGCGTCAGCAGGGCGAGCCCTTTCCCGATCGACCGCCGTTGAACAGCTGGGCCATGATGGCGGCCTCGCAGCTCACGGGCGAAATGAACCTGCTGGCGATCCGACTGCCCAGCGCGTTGGCCACGCTGTTGACGACGCTGGCGGTCTATTTTTACAGCCGCAATTTTCTGTCGCGCGTGGGGGCGTTTGCCGGCGGAGCCGCGTATGCAACCATGGCGCAAGTATTGCAACTGGGGCGCGTCGCCGAAAGCGACGCGCTGCTGACGCTGTGCGTCGCCGGGGCCCTGTTCTGCTGGCACTACGGCTACGCCTGCCGCAATCATGCGCCGCTGGCCTGGGTTGGCGGCTATGCCCTGACGGCGCTGGCCGGGCTCAGCAAGGGTCCGCAAGGGCCGGTGTATTTCGTCGCCATCACGGCGATTTTTCTGAGCCTTCGCCGAGATTGGCGGTTTCTGTTCAACCGATGGCACCTGGCAGGTCTGGGCACGTTCGCCCTGATCGTCGGATTATGGCAATTGCCATTCATGTTCGCAGTCGATGCGGAAAGCGCCCGCAGTGTTTGGAGCGAAGGGGGCGATGTCGCGTCGCGATTTCAAATCGACAGTTTGAGCAAAGCGTTTGCGCATTGGGGAACGTATCCCTTGGAGCTCTGGGTGTGCATGATGCCGTGGTCGTTTCTGCTGCCGGTGCTCGCGACGCGGTGGCTGCGGCAGAATTTGGGCGAGGCGCGTCCGATGGCGGGCTTCTTGCTGACCGCCTGCGCTGTCGCCTTTCCCACCTGCTGGCTGCCGGTTGACTCGCGCACCCGATATTTCATGTCGCTATATCCCTGCGTGGCGCCGCTGGTGGGCCTGGTGATCGAACGCAGTTGGGAGACGCGGCAGGTTGGCTGGTGGCAGCGCAGCTGGGCCCGCTTTGCGCTGGTCAGTGCGGGTGGGATCTTGTTCGCGGCGGCCGCGGTGGGCGTGATGCGTGTGATTGGACGCTCGCGCTGGCACGACGTGGGCGAGTCCATGTCCACCGGGTTTGTGCTAACCTATGGCCTGGCCGCGATTGTGGCCGCGGCGACCATGCTCTTCTCGCGATTGGGCAAGAGTTCGCGGCACGTGCAAGTCGGCATTCTGGCGTTGGCCGCATTCATGGGCCTCTCGTATACCGGCGTCGTCGTCAACATTCAGATGGGCGCCAGCAACGATCCTTCGGCGGCCGTGGCCGCAGTGCGCGAGATGATTCCGCCGGGCGATCGACTCGTCAGTTTCGGTCGCGTTCATCATTTGTTCGCCTATTACTTTCAAGAGCCGATCGAATTGCAGCCCCTTCGCGACGGCAAGGCGCCGGCGGAATGCACGGCGACGTACTTCTGCTTTGCCGAAGATCCGGCCTACGCGACGCCGACGATTCCGTTTGGCTGGGACCTGGTTGCTGAAATCTCGTGCGAGCGCTCGCGTACGCGCAAAGCCCTGGCCAAAGTCGTGGTCGGCCGGCGGCGAGCGCCGATCGCCGGCACCGAACCTGGCGACGACTCGGCGGCCGACCGGACCACGCCGTTGGCGGTCCTGCGTGGTGATGATTCGCAGGCCGACTTCGAGGATCCTGCCCGGCAGGAATAAGCCCTCGCCCGCCGACGGTCTGTTTCTCCCGCGCTACGGCTGCTCCCTGGCCGTCGTCGACAGCGCTTCTTTTCTCTTCTCGCGGCCTGTCATTCCCGCTGATTCCCTTTGCCTCCCTGACCGGATCGCAGACTGTCGCGCTGGTTGCTAGCCGAATTAAAGTGCCGTAAGCAATTGATATTTAACCATTTGAGACGATCTGCTTGAAAAAGGACCAGGCGGGCTTGACAAAACATCACTAACATGACGATCATAATAACCATACTTAAGGTACTGATGTATATTTGAAACGGGGGTATGGTCCATGGCACGCACGTTCTCGCTGACCCTCTTGATCGCGGCCGCCGCCTGTTTTTTGCCAGGCTGCAACACCAGCAAGGCCGAAGTTGATCGTGAAGCATCGCAAGAATTGCTTAATGTCTCGTACGACCCGACGCGAGAGTTGTGGCGGGAACTCAACAAGCAGTTCGTCGCCAGCTATGCGAAACAAACCGGCGTGCAGTTGGATATCAAGCAGTCGCACGGCGGCTCGTCGAGCCAGGCCCGTTCGGTGATCGACGGCCTGGAGGCCGACGTCGTCACGCTGGCGATGTGGTCGGACACCAACGCGATCGCCAAGGCCGGCCTGATCGCCGAAGGGTGGCAAGAGCGGCTGCCCAACGGCTCGTTGCCCTACTCCTCGACGATCGTATTTGTGGTCCGCAAGGGAAACCCCAAGCAGATCAAGGACTGGCCCGATCTGGTTCGCGAAGGGGTGGAAGTGATCACGCCCAGCGCCAAAGACCTCGGGCAACGGCAAGCTGAGCTTCCTGGCGGCCTGGGGCAGCGTCGTGTTGCGTGACGGGTCGGAAAAGGATGCCGTCGACTTCGTGACCAAGCTCTATCGCCACGTGCCCGTGCTCGACTCGGCAGCCCGGGGTGCCACCACGACCTTTGCGCAGAAGAACATCGGCGACGTGCATCTGACCTGGGAGAACGAGGCCCATTTCGAAGTCCGTGAAGCGAAAGGTGAGCTGGAGATCGTCTATCCGCCGATCAGCATTCGCGCCGAGCCGCGCGTGGCGGTTGTCGATGCGAACGTCGACCGGAAGAAAACGCGCGCCGCGGCCGAGGCGTACCTGAAATTCCTGTACACGCCCGAGGCGCAGGAAATCATCGCCAAGAACTATTACCGCCCGTCGAAGCCCGAGATACTGCGCAAGTATTCGAAGAACTTCCAGTCCGTCGAGCTGTTCGACGATCCAGCAGATTGCCACCGGTTGGGACGAGGCCGAGGCCGCGATTCTTCGGGGACGGCGGAGTGTTCGATCAGATTTACAGCCCGAGCGAAAAATAGCGCGTTGCAACGACGCGGGGCCGCGCCCGAGCTTCGCGCGCGAGAACCAATCCCATGTCGCGACCGAATCGCCACGTCCTGCCCGGTTTTTCGCTGAGCTTGGGTTACACCATGTTGTACCTGAGTTTCCTGGTGCTTCGTGCCGCTGGCGGCCTGCTTCAGCAAGGCGTTCTCGCTCTCCGCCGAGCAGTTTTGGGCCGCCGTGTGGACGCCGCGCACGATCGCGGCCTATCGTTTTACGTTTACGCGTATCGATCCTCTCGTCCGTGGCCAGCATCCTCCTGGGGTTTCTGATCGCCTGGGTGCTGGTGCGCTATGAGTTTCCGGTGAAGCGAGTTTTCGATTCGCTGATCGATTTGCCGTTCGCGCTGCCGACCGCCGTGGCCGGGCTGGTGTACTCGGGCCTGTACGTCGAGAACGGCTGGCTCGGCCAGTTCCTGGTGCCGCTGGGAATTCAAGGCGCCTACTCGCGGCTGGCAGTGGTGCTGGTGCTCACGTTCCTGGGCATTCCGTTCGTCGTGCGCACGCTTGCAGCCGGTGCTGGAAAGCATGGAAGACGACAAGGAAGAGGCCGCCTATTTGCTGGGCGCCAGCCGCTGGCAGACGTTTTGGCGGGTGATTTTTCCGACGCTTGATGCCGGCCTTGATCACCGGCTTTGCGCTGTCGCTGGCCCGCGGATTGGGCGAATACGGCTCGGTGGTGTTCGTCTCGGGCAACATGCCGTTCAAGACCGAGATCGCGCCGGTGCTGATCGTGGCCCGGCTCGAAGCAGTTTGCCTATGCCGAAGCCACGGCGATCGCGGTGGTGCTGTTGGTCATGTCGTTCGCGATGCTGGTGCTGATCAATCTGCTGGAAGCGCTGGAGCAGGCGATTCTATGCATAACGTGCAGCAGGCAACTCCCCGACATAAATACGCTCAGGCGCGTGCCGCGCACCGCGACCCGCTGCTGGTGCAATGGGGCCTCACGCTGCTGGCGCTGGCGGCGATCGGCGTGTTGATCGTCGTGCCGGTGGTCAACGTGTTTTATCAGGCGCTGGCCGGCGGATTCGCGGCCTACTGGGACAATCTGGTCGACGATCGCGACACGCTGCATTCGATCCTGCTGACGCTGATCGTGGCGCCGGTGGCGGTGGTGGCCAACATGATTTTTGGCGTGGCCGCGGCCTGGGTGATTGCCCGGTTCCGCTTTCCCGGCCGCTCGCTGCTGACGGCGCTGATCGATTTGCCGTTTTCGGTCTCGCCGGTGGTGGCCGGCTTGATGCTGGTGTTGCTGTTCGGCATGCAGGGCTACTTCGGGCCCTGGCTGCGCGAGCACGGCATGCAAGATCATTTTTGCCTGCGCCGGGACTGATCCTGGCCACGATCGTTCGTCACGCTGCCGTTCGTGGCCCGCGAGCTGATTCCGGTGATGGAAGCGATCGGCTCGGAAGAGGAAATCGCCGCCGATCAGCCTGGGCGCCAACGCGCTGGCAAATGTTTTGGCGCGTCACGGTGCCCAACATCAAATGGGGTTTGCTGTACGGCGTCATTCTGTGCAACGCCCGCGCGATGGGCGAGTTCGGCGCCGTGTACGTCGTGTCGGGTCACATCGCCGGGCGCACCGACACGATGCCGCTGCGGGTCGAGAAGCTGTTCCAGGAATACAACAACCCCGGCTCGTTCGCGGTGGCCTCGCTGCTGACGCTTTTGGCGCTGGTGACGTTGGGCGTGAAGGCAGTGCTGGAGCGCAAGACGCGGCGCCAGCTGGCCGAAGCGGCCGGACTGACGGCCGTTGCCGGGCCGATGACTGCCGAGGGGAGCGCACCGTGAGCATTTCCGTCCGGAACATCACCAAGCGATTCGGCACCTTCTCGGCGCTCGACGACGTCAGCGTCGAGGTGCCCAGCGGCTCGCTGTTGGCGCTGTTGGGGCCCTCGGGCTCGGGCAAGACCACGCTGCTGCGGATCATCGCCGGGCTGGAAGTCGCCGATTCGGGCTCCGTGCTGTGCCAGGACGAAGACGTCACGCAGCGCAACGCCCGCGACCGCAACGTCGGCTTCGTGTTTCAGCACTACGCGCTGTTTCGGCACATGAACGTGTTCGAAAACGTCGCCTTTGGCATGCGGGTGCGCAAACAACCCAAGAAACTCATTGGCGAGCGCGTGCGCGAACTGTTGCACCTGGTGCGGCTGGAAGGATTGGAGCGGCGCTATCCGTCGCAGCTTTCCGGCGGACAGCGGCAGCGGGTGGCGCTGGCCCGGGCCCTGGCGATCCAGCCCAAGGTGCTGTTGCTGGACGAGCCGTTTGGAGCCCTGGACGCGAAAGTGCGCCAGGAGCTGCGTCACTGGCTGCGGCGGCTGCACGATGAAATTCACATGACCAGCGTGTTCGTCACGCACGATCAGGAAGAGGCCTTCGAAGTGGCCGACCGCGTGGTGGTGATGAACGAGGGCCGGATCGAGCAATGCGGGCACGCCGGACGAGGTGTTCGAGCATCCGGCCAATCCGTTCGTGATGGACTTTCTGGGCAACGTCAACGTGTTTCACGGCCGCGTGCAAAACGGCCGGGCGCTGCTCGGCTCCTTGGAAGTCGACTATCCCGAATATCCGCACGCGCAATCGCGTCCGGCCACGCTCTACGTGCGGCCGCACGAACTGGAAATCGAACACTCGTCCAACGGCAGCGCCAGCTTGAAGGCGCGCGTCGAGCGCATCAACGCAGCCGGATCGGTGACTAAGCTGTTTCTGATGGCGTCCGATTTCAACCTGGGCCTGAACGTCGAAGTCAGCCCGGAACGATATGTCGAGTTAGCTCTGAAGACCGGCGACACGGTGTACGTATCGCCGCGCAAAGTGCGGGTATTTGTGCCCGAATACGTCATTTAAAACTGCAACGACCGGTTTCGCACGCAATCGCGAGAGGGGAGCGATGTCGATGTCGCAAAAGCCTTTGACCGACTTGCCGACTTTGCCTTCTCGCGATCCGCGACAACTCGACGCCGCACTTGAACATGTTCGCCAGGCGCTGGTCGGGCTGCAATTCGGCGAGGTGTCGATCATCGTTCAGGATGGGATCGTGATCCAGGTCGAGCGAATCGAGCGAAAACGTTTTCGTCGGGGCGAACGTTGACAAGACTCAGGTGTCATTAACGACGGCGATCATGGCGGCCATGCCTTCGCGAAAAAACAGAGGGCGTGGACCACGGCCGACCCGGTGACCGCCGGGAGGCGTCGAACATAAAACCGATTCTGCAGCGCTGACTGAATCATTCAGAGGCGGGCGAAGACTTTTGGAGAGTCACGCATGCCTCGATCTCAAGAATTCGATCGTGCTGGCGCGAGCTGGCCACTCGCGGCCGCAGCCATGTTGCTGTCAAGTGTACTGTTGATGGGCTGCTCGGGGAACCGGGACGCGAACCAGTTTGTCGTTGTACCTGTTACCGGCCAGGTCACCTTCGATGGGCGTCCGGCGTCGGGCGCCGTCGTAGTGTTTCATCCGAAAGGCACTCCATCCGGATTTCCCGCGCCGCGAGCGCTGGTGGATCGGCAGGGAAATTTCGTTCTGACCACGTATCGCTCGGCAGACGGTGCCCCCGTCGGCGAGTATTTGGTCACCGTGGAGCTGCGGCCATTGGTCGACAAGGACGGCGAGCTCGTGCCGGGCCCCAATGTCTTGCCGCCGCAATACAGCGCGCCCCAGACCAGCAACCTCGTGGCTCGAGTTGTCGAGGGGGCCAACACGGTGCCCATCCAGATCGTTCGCTAACGGCAATTGCCCGCCATGTACCACCCCATTCCCAGCAATCAGACCCGTTACAAAGGACCCCTCGTCATGCTTCACCGCAGACCCAAGGCAAGACCCGCCTTTACGCTTGTCGAATTGTTAGTTGTGATCGCGATTATCGGCGTGCTGGTCGCGCTGCTGCTGCCGGCCGTGCAGGCGGCGCGCAGAGCGCGCGGCGCACTTCGTGCACCAACAATCTCAAGCAACTCGGCATTGCTTGCCTTAATTTCCACGATTCGAAAAAGCATCTGCCGACCAGTAACCGCGCACGGGCGTAACCAACGCGCCGCGTTACGCCTGGTCCACGCTCATGCTCCCCTATTTCGAGGAGCAGAACCTCTTCGATCTCTACGATTTTACGGTAAACTGGGACCGTCCGACCGCGGGAGCCAAAGGAATCCCAAACGCCCAGCTCGTGGCGAAGCGCCTGACGGTTTTCGAATGCCCTTCGGTCCCGGACGAAGGCCGTCTCGACGGCGATTACCAATACTGGACTCAGGGTTATACCGATTGGAATTCGAGCCGGGTCGCGGCGCCGACCGACTACTCGCCGATTGTTCAGGTCGAGGCCCGCGTGTACTCGCAGGTTCTCACAACGACGCCTCCGCCCGAGGACCTAACGGGAATGATGCTGCGCAACTCGGTGTGCACGCTTCGGCAGGTTTCCGACGGCACGTCGAACACGATCATGTTGGCCGAATCGGCCGGCCGGCCTTACGTCTACCGCCTCGGCAACAAGATTGGCGACCTGACCGGCAATCGAGTCAATGGCGGCGGTTGGTGCCGGCCGGCCAGCGACTACGGTCTGGACGGCTCCTCCGTGGATGGCGTGTCGTGCCCGGGCCCTTGCGCCATCAACTGCATGAATGGCGAAGACTACCTCAAGGGAGGAACCGACGATAAGGGGATCGTGCCCGATCCGATTTACGGCACGTTCTCGACCTCCGAAACGTATGCCTTTCATTCGGGGGGCGCAAACGTCGTGTTTGGCGACGGTTCGGTGCACTTTCTGGCGGAGCAAATCGAGATGCGCGTCATGGCTCAATTGGTCACCCGCAGAGGAAATGAAACCGTCTCGGAAACCTTCGATTAAAGCGGGATGTGCCGCACCACGGCGGCCCTTGGACGGGCGGTTCGCATCGCTTCGCCGGGGCCCCGTGGTGCCGCCAAGATCTGGCCGCCTCAGCCGACGTTGCGCGGGAAGACGGACTCAGTGTTTTGCTTGCTCCGCGCCGGCCGAAGGACGATAATACATTGCGGTTAATGCGTTGGGGTTCTAGGGGCATTTCAAACGCGGCCAGGCGGAGGACAGACCATGATGCGCATTGCCGGAATTGTCGTTGTCGTGTTGACCGTGGGCAGCGGTCTTGCGGCGGCGCGAAATCTGACGGTTCCCGAAGGCGCCGACGGCGAGAAATCGCGGGCCGAACCTGCCGCCAAAGCTGCGCCGCAGGACAAGGCAGCCGCAGCCAGCCAGGGCGAATCTTGGCGCTTTCGGCGCCACAACGATCTGTGGTGGTATTGGCAGCCCAGCAACCGCTGGGTGTATTGGGACAACGGCAATTGGATTCCGTACGAGGCGGAGAGCTATGCCGCGTTCAACGCGTCTCGTCGGCAACACAGCTATTCATCCAACAGGTCGACGGGCGGATACCAGTACGGAGCCTGGGGACCCATTCGATACAACCAATATGGCCAACGGCAATATCCGTATTCACAACGCAGCTCTGGAATTCAGCAATTGGGACCGGTACCGGCGATGGGCGGAGTCCGCTCGCTGCCCGGTTGGGGTGGCGAACGTTAGCAGCGGGGGCGGGCGGCGAATACTTGACCATTTTAACCCTAGAGGTATGATCCGGGTATTCGCCGGCGGTTGCAGCCAGCTTGGCCAATGGTGCGGGAAGCGCGCCGGCGGCTCGAATGCACTTATCTCCATTCTCGATAGCACGAGTCTCAAACGCACTAATTTCGCCACACTGAACCGTCGAGAAAGGGTTCAGGGACGCCCGGAAGGCACTTTTTGGCAGGTTTTTCAGGGATGAGAGCAGTGCCTGTCCGACAATTGTCCGCCAATTGGCATTGCGCGATTGGCTGGGCTCGTGGAGAGCAAAACTCGTCCGGCATCAGGGCTTGGGGTTACGTCCGCGCTCTACCAACGCGGAGGATTGTTGATATCATAGTGAATGGGTAAAAGTTTCCCGTTTTTTCTTGCCTGGTTGCGATGGCCAAGCTTAAGGTCGACCAGTTTGTAGACCTGGTGAAACGCAGCGGCTTAGTCGACGACGAGCGGCTGACGCAGGCGCTCTCCGGCGTTGACGAATCGGTCAATGACAGTGGCATCGTCGCCTCATCGCTCACCAAGGCGGGCCTGCTGACCGAGTGGCAAAGCGAAAAGCTGCTGCAAGGCCGGCACAAGGGCTTCTATCTCGGCAAGTACAAGCTGCTCAACCACATCGGCACCGGCGGCATGGGCAGCGTCTATCTGGCCGAGCACCTAGTAATGCGGCATCGCGTGGCCGTCAAACTGCTGCCGAACCACCTGGCCGCGGCGACCTCGTATTTAGAGCGGTTCCACCAGGAAGCCCGCGCCTCGGCTCAGCTCAACCATCCCAACATGGTCCGGGCTTTCGACGTCGATCACGACGGTAACATCCACTACCTTGTCATGGAGTACGTCGACGGTGCCGATCTGCAGGCCATCGTCAGTCGCAACGGTCCGCTGCCATTCAAAACCGCTGCCGACTACACGCGCCAAGCAGCCGAAGGATTGGCTTACGCACACCGTTCGGGCCTGATCCACCGCGACATCAAACCGGCCAATCTGCTGGTCGACAAGACCGGGACCGTCAAGATTCTGGACATGGGCCTGGCCCGTTTCACCGACGAGACCCAGGGCTCGTTGACCATGGCATACGACCAGAAAATGATCGGCACGGTCGATTATCTGTCGCCCGAGCAGGCGCTCGACAGCCACAGGGTCGACGCGCGAGTCGACATCTACAGCTTGGGCTGCACGCTGTATTTCATGTTGACCGGCGATGCGCCGTTTCCGCAGGGGACCATTCCGCAGCGACTGATGCAACACCAGTCGGCCGAGCCGGCCGATATTCGCATTAGCCGTCCCGACGCGCCGGAGGAATTGATCGCGATTTGCCGCAAGATGATGGCCAAGGTGCCCGAGAACCGCTATCAAACCGCCGATGAAGTTTCCCAGGCGCTTTCCGAGTGGCTCGGCGACAGCGGAATCAAGCCGGGCGAGTCGGAAGCCATCGACCGCTCGCGGCCGCCGGGTCCTTCGCTGAATGAAGATCTAACCTTGGCGCCGTTGGATGACGAGCCGGCAACGCGCGGCGGCGTCAAGCCGTCAGCCAAGGACTCCAGCGCCGGCGAGTCGAAAATTAGCGGCATCGGGTCGAAGTCGATCGAGAAGACGTCCGGCCAGTCGGGTATCAAGACCGGCTCGTCCTCGGGGGCTTACCCAGCCGTCAAGAATCCGCCGTCGGGAATTAAATCGGGAAAATCGACGCCGCCGCTTCCGGCGTCGCCCAAAGGCCAAGACTTGTTCGACGAGTTGCTTTCCAATCCTCCCGCCGTGGGACCGGATGCGCATGGCGGCACGCCCACGTCCCCGGCTCGCAAACGCCCCCACGAACCCCTGGTTCCCGTGTGGTTGATGGTGGTCGGCTTGGGAATTCTAGGCGGCCTGTTGATCGCGGGCCTGATCGCGGCCGTGGCGCTGATGACGGTTCCCTGATTCGCGACGGCACGTGGCACTTTGCGGGCAGCTGCCCGTCAGCGGCTCAAGGCCAGGCTGGCGGCGCCGACGATTCCCGCGTCGTTGCCCAATTGGGCTTTGACGACGCGAGTGCTTCCCTTGGGCACCATCGTCGCCAGCGTGATCGGCCGCTCCACTGCCGCGGCAAGCTGGTCGTAATGCTCATCGATCACGCCACCGCCCAAGACGATCAAGTCGGGCATGAACGTGTGCAGCAGGGTCCAGGTTGCCGTCGACAGGGCCGAGCGAACACGCTTGATCATCGTCGACGCGGCCGCGTCTCCCAACGCGGCTTTGGAAAAAACGTCGCGGCTGTCGGCAAACCCCAGAGCGCGGCCGGCCGCCGCGATTGCCGTTCCCGACGCGATGGCTTCCAGGCAGCCAGCCGTTCCGCAGTGGCAAGCGGCTCCGGCCGGGTCGATGGGAATGTGGCCCAGTTCCGGGTGTTCGCCGCCGGCCCCGCGATAGATGCGGCCGTCGATGACAACGCCGCCCCCTACGCCGGTCCCCAGGGTCAACATGACAACCCGGCTAGCGCCGCGGGCTCCGCCGGCGAAGCACTCGCCGAGCACGGCGGCATCTGCGTCGTTTTCCAAGGTAACCCCCAGGCCAAGAGTCCTTTGCAACCGGTCAACGATTGGGCAGCCAACCCAGCCTGGCAGCGTATAAGGATTGTCGATCACGCCGCGCTCTGCGCTGACGGGCCCGGTGCATCCGATGCCCACGCCGCACAAATCGCGTTTCGACCAACCGGCTTGCGCCAGCACTCGCTCCAGCGATTCGACGATCCGTGTCATCGCGCGGTCAAACCCCCGATCGGCCTCGGTGGCAAGCGTGTCGCGGGCCACGATGGCACCCCCGGCGTCCACAGCGGCGACAGCCGTCTTGGTCCCGCCGATGTCGATGCCGATGGCTCGTTTTGGCCGTGGCATTTTTTGCGTCCGTGGTGTTAGTTTTCCCTCGACCAAGCGTGGGAAGGTTGAGCGGATGTGGTAATATCGTGGATCAGGCGGTGCGTCGCAAGCAACGCGGCGAACGCCGGGGGTCCGCGGGAGGGCGTTTTTCTCCGGGGTCCGGCCGCCACGTGCCAAGATTTGTCGACCCGTGACGAATTATGCTCAACAGGCGTTACCAGGCACCTTGCGCCGCAAGTCGGCAAGGAGGAATCGATGTCACGCGACCGGTCGCAGCTCACCTTCGCCGTCTTGGCCGTGATTACGGCCTTGTTGGCGTCGAATGTGGGCTGCAATGCGCTGGATTTTGTGCCTCTGGCCAGCGCCGAGAAGACGATTTCCGAAGTGTTCAAGACCGGCAACTCGCCGCGGATCATCGTGGACACGTTTAACGGGAACGTCGACATCAGCCAGGGTGCCGACGACGAAGTTGTCGTTGAAGTCACGAAGCGCGCACGGGGATTCGATCAGGCGGCGGCGGAAGCGGGCCTGAACCAGATCCAGGTGTCGATCGTTCAAAAGGACAACACGATCGAAATCTCCGCCAGGCGATTAGACCGCTCCGGAAACTCCGGCGCCGCGGTCGTGATCGCGGTTCCCGCGGCGGCACGGCTGGATCTCAAGAGTAGCAACGGCGCCATCATCTGCGAGGACGTACACGGCGGCGTCGAAGCGACAACCTCCAACGGAAAAATCGAAGTGCTCCAGGGGCGCGGCCTCGTCAAGGTGGCCACAAGCAACGGCGCGATCAACATCGAGGCTGACGACGCGGTCGTCGACGCGCACACATCCAACGGTCGAGTGGCGTTCGACGGAACGCTGGCCGACGCTGAGCATCGGTTCAAGACTTCCAACGGCAAGATCGAGCTTACGTTGCCGGCCGATAGTCGATTCCGATTCGCAGGTTCCACGTCGAACGGCGGCATTCAGTGCGAATTTCCCATCCAGAGCGACGGCAAGGCGCGTCGATCGAAGCTGAATGGGACCGTGGGCGAAAACCCGGCTTGTTCGATCACCGCTTCCACGAGCAATGGCCAGATCGCGATGCACAAGGCGAGCGCGGTCAAACCGTGAGCAGTGCGGCGTCGATCTGAGTCGTCGTCATGCAGTGCGATGTCGCGCGATTGCGGCCCATTCGCTTCGAGACGAGCAGCGCCTGGTCGGCCAGGTTGACAAGTTGCGCGGGATTCGCCGAAAGCCCGTCGCGTTGGGCGACGCCAAAACTGGCGGTCACCCGGCGGTCGCAGATGATTCCTTCGAACGTCAAGGATTCGATGCCCCTGCGGCACCGCTCGGCGCACTGCATCGCGTCGGACGCGACGGTGTTGGGCAAAAGCATGCAAAACTCCTCGCCGCCGTATCGGCAGACGTGGTCGGGAATGCGACAGTGGCTCTGCAGCACGTGAGCAATGTCTTGCAGCACCCGGTCGCCCGCCTGATGACCGTACGTGTCGTTGACCGACTTGAAATGGTCGACGTCCATGACGATGCAAGACATCGGCTGCGCCGATCGGGTCGAGCGGTGCCATTCCTTCTCGATGATTTCGAAGAACGTGCGACGATTCAACACGCCGGTCAACGAGTCGCATTTGACCAACTCTTGCAGCTTGCTTTCCAAGTCGACGATTCGGCTGCCGGCCTGCAGCCGCGCCAGCAGTTCTTTGGAGTCGACCGGTTTCGTGATGAAGTCATCCGCTCCGCAAGTCAGACCCTCGACCAGACCGTCCTTGTACGAGCCGGTGAGCATCACAATATAGACATAATGCAACTGTTCGTTCTTGCGCAGTTCCTGGCACAATTCGATGCCGTTGAGTACGGGCATGTCCCAGTCGGTGATGACGAAGCGAGGGCATTCTTTGCGCATGAATTCGAGCGCTTCGCGTCCGTCGGCGGCCACCATTACTTCGTAATTCGCGTTTTGCAGAATCTTGACGAGCACCCGCCGCATGGCCGGATCGTCGTCTACAACCAGAATTTTTCGAGGAATCACGTTCATGTGTCGCTACGATCCGCGTGTGCGGTTTGGAAGCTGTTCGGAGAGGAAACACCCACGATGGAAGCTCTGGCTTCCAATGCGCATGATCTCTATCGGGATTGGCGATTGGATGTAAACCGTTCAATTCAAGCATAGCACGGTATCAAGATGGGGCGACTTGGCATTCCGGGGGCAGCTCCACGACCGTTCGCGCCGGGCACTGCCTGCCTCAACCGGCGTTACCGGAAACAACGGCAATTCCGGCGGGTCTGATTTGATCGGTTTTGACTTGTCTACCCGCCGGTATCACGCGGGCCATTTCAACCTATTGTTTTGCAAGGTCCCGCGTTACGGCCGGCGTGGGTATGGCCCGCATCGTGAGACGCGCGCGACTTTCTCTTGTCCGCGACAAAACAAAAAGCCATCCCTGATTTGCACACCCAAAGGAGTTTGACTCGTGAGCATCGGAACCGAAACGGCGAGTCTAAGTCCGATATCCGCACAGCGGGCCCGCGCGCTGCTCAATGCCCAGCTGGATGCGACCCACGTCCGCGCCGACCGCATCTTCGTGGCCTTGATGCTGTTGCAGTGGGTCGCTGGGGTGCTGGCGGCCGTTTGGATTTCGCCGCGCACCTGGGCCGGCACGCAAAGTGAAACGCACGTGCATGTGTGGACGGCGGTTGTGTTGGGAGGCATGATCAGCAGCCTTCCGGTATTACTGGCGCTGGCGCGGCCTGGGACGGTGTTGACGCGCTACGTCATTGCCGTCAGCCAGATGCTTTGGTCGGCGCTTTTGATACACCTGACCGGCGGTCGCGTCGAAACCCATTTTCACGTATTCGGCTCGTTGGCGTTCCTGGCGTTCTATCGCGATTTTCGGGTCATCGTGCTGGCCACCGCGATCACCGCCGTGGACCACTTGATCCGCGGTTACTTCTGGCCACAATCGGTCTATGGCATCCTAAGCTCGTCCATTTGGCGCTCGATTCGAGCATGCCGGCTGGGTGGTATTCGAGGACGTCTTCTTGTTCATCTCCATCCGCCAGGGCCTCAACGAAATGTGGGAGATCGCCAAGAAACAGGCCTGCCTGGAACGCAATCATGAACTCACCGAAGAGGTGGTGCGCGAGCGGACCGAGGAATTGCAGGTCGCCAAAGCCGAATTGCAAGCCATGCACGACGCGTCGCCGCTGGGTATGTTCATGGCCGATTCGCAAGGCAATTATGTCTACTGCAATCACATGTACGAGTTCATCTCAGGCCTAACCAGCGACAGGGCCCAGAGCCGAGGCTGGCTGGCGATCGTGCACCCGTCAGATCGCGATCGGGTGGAGCAGGAATGGAATCGGGCCGTTCGAAGCGCCGCGCCGTATGAAAGCGTGTATCGGTTCCAGCGCGAAAGCGGCCGCGAACTGTGGGTCAGCGTCAAGGCGGCCACGCTCTTCAACGGTGATTCGCAGTTGGGCTACGTCGGCACGCTCGAGGACATCACCGCGCGCAAGCAAGCGGAAATCAACTTACAAAATCACGCGCGCGAGCTGGAAGCCACCCAGCGCACGCTCCAGCAGCAGGCGCGCGAGCTGGAAATGCGAACCGAGCAGTTGGAAGAGGCGCACGTGGTTGCCGAGCAGGCGAACCTTGCCAAGAGCGAGTTCCTGGCCAACATGAGCCACGAAATTCGCACTCCAATGACCGCCATTCTCGGCTTCGCCGATATCCTGGCCGAGGACGCCGAAAAGCCAGCCGAAATCGAAGCCATTTCCACGATCAAGCGCAACGGCACCTATTTATTGAAAATCATCAACGACATCCTGGACCTCTCGAAAATCGAAGCCGGCAAATTCTCCGTCGACAAGCGTCGCTGCTCCGCCTGCCAGATCGTGTCCGATGTCGCCTCACTGATGCGAGTGCCGGCCAGCGCCAAGCAACTGCCACTGGTCGTCGAATACGTCGGGCCGATACCGGAATTCATCGAATGCGATTCGACGCGCCTCAGGCAGGTGCTGATCAATTTGATCGGCAACGCCATCAAGTTCACGCAAACCGGACGCGTGCGAGTCGTCGTCTCGTATCTCGACTCCGACCGCCGGCCACGTTTGCAGTTTGACATCGTCGACACCGGCATCGGGATGACTCAGGAAGAATTGCAGAGGCTCTTTCAGCCCTTCACCCAGGCCGACGCGTCCACCTCGCGACGCTTCGGTGGAACGGGGCTCGGGCTGACCATCAGCCAGCGGCTGGCCGAGATGATGGAGGGAAGCGTCACTGTCGAAAGTGCGCCCGGCCACGGCAGCACTTTCCGGCTGATAATTCCGACGGGAAACATGGAAGGCGTGCGGATGCTGGCCGATCCCTCGGAAGCCGGCGTCAGCAAGGCCGAAGTCGCACGTTCGACGCCGACCTGCGACATCAAGTCGCGAGTGCTGCTGGCCGAGGACGGCCTGGACAATCAGCGGCTCATCTCCTTCGTGTTGAAAAAGGCGGGCATCGACGTGACGCTGGCCGAGGATGGCCAGTTGGCGCTCGACCTGGCCCTGGCCGCCAAGGCCGCCGGCGAGCCGTTCGACGTGATCCTGATGGACATGCAGATGCCCGTTCTCGACGGTTATGCCGCCACCATGCGGCTGCGAGAGGCCGGTTACACCGGGCCGATCATCGCGCTGACGGCTCATGCCATGACCAACGACCGCGAAAAGTGCATCGCTGCCGGCTGCGACGAATACGCCGCCAAGCCGATCGACCGCACCCGGTTGCTGTTCCTCGTCGAGCAGTTCAGCCAGCGCGGCAAGGTGCACGCCTGACAGTTGAAGGCCCATGCGTGAAGGACTCAAGACGAAGAATTGCCGGGCCGGTCAATCGACGGACGGTTGATTCTTCCGCATTCATCCCTCATCCTTGACACTTCCATCTTCAATCTTCAAGTGGGCTTCTTGCCGAGGTGCTCCTAATGTCGCGCATGCCGCTGGTGCTGCTCGTCGTTCTGCTGTGTTGTGGAAATGTGCGTGCCGCCGACATCAAGACGACCCCCGTGTATGCGCGCATCAAGGCCGGCATTGACGCCGTCAGCGCCATCGACACCCATGATCATCTGCGCCCCTTCGGCGAGCTGCCGAATCTGGACGAAACCGACCGCGGCCGCGGCATGACCCTGCACGGCATTTTCGCCGGCAGTTACTTCGGGGGCATTCATCGTCTCTCGCCCTGGCCCGAGGGGAAATCGTTCGACGAGTGGTGGAAGACGGGTCAGCGCGACTTCGACAATGCCCGGGCCACGAGCTGTTATCGCTATCTGCTGCCGGCCTTCCGCGACCTGTACGGGGTCGACTTCGACACGATCACCGCCGACGAGGCTCGCAAGCTCAATGACCGCATCTTCGCCAATTACAAGGACGATAAATGGCTCATCGAGGTGATCACGCGGCGGGCCAACATCGAACTGATGTTCATCGATTCTTACTGGGCTCGCTTGCAATTTGCCCGGGCCTACCAGTTTTCGGTGCCGGTTCTCAACGTCACCGAAATCATGCGCGGGTCGCACCGCACGCGACTGGGCGATGCGGACAGCCCCTACTTGTTCGCCAAGAAGCAGGGGATGAAAATCGATACACTAGACGATTATCTGTTGGTGGTGGACAAGATTTTCGCCGAGGCCGTGGCCGCCGACGCGGTGTGTTTGAAGTCGACGCAAGCGTATCAACGCACGCTCCGCTATGAGGAGGTTCCCAAGGAGCGCGCGGCGGCGGCTTTCGGAAAATCTCCCGACTCCGTCACGCCGGCCGAGCAGAAGGACTTCGAGGATTTCATGTTCTGGCAGATCGTCAAGCGCAGTGCTCAATTTGATCTTCCGTTTCAGATCCACACCGGGCACGGCCGCTTGCAAGGCTCGAGTCCGATGCTGCTGTTGGACGTGATCGAGGCCAATCCGAAAACCAAGTTCGTGCTGTTCCACGGCGGCTTCCCTTGGGTCGGCGAGTCGGCCGCCATCGCCATGCGACACCGCAATGTATGGCTCGACTCGGTGTGGCTGCCGACGCTCAGCTATACGATGGCCCGCCGCGCGTATCAGGAGTGGCTCGAAGCGGTGCCTGCCGACCGCGTCATGTGGGGCGCCGACACCGTCCAGGCGGAAGGCATCTACGCGGCAACCGAGTTTACTCGCCAATGCCTGGCCGAGGCCTTAGCCGAAAAAGTCGAACGCGGCGAATTGCGCGAAGAGCACGCCCAGCAAATCGGCCGGCAAATCCTCCGCGAAAACGCGCTCAAGCTATTTCCCAAGCTCAAGCGCCAACTCTGGCGCAAGGATGCCCCCGCCGCGGCGAGCCCGTAGCCGGTGGGTCAGCCACGCTCGTGCCTGACGGTTCTCGGTTTTCTTCGTGCGGCGATGAACCAGAAATATCCGGCAGGCGGTGCCAGGCCATCACCCCGGTTCACAGCCAGACGCGCAGAAACCGCTACGCCACCGACGCCATCAATAGGCCACAGGTTTGAGACCCGAGGCTTGAGATAAGGCGACCATCCGACATTGTGCGGTTCGCGCGAGCCAGTTTGCAGAGCGATTGCAGCTTGCGGTCAAAAACAAAATGCCACCGCTGTCTTTTCTCGTTTCAAGAATTATTCAATTTGGTACTAGAAATCAGGCCACTCGTTTTGCTAGTGTCGGGGTTAACGGGCGACACGGTCGCTGAGCACGGTCACCACGAGTGATCGGGGTATTCGAGGAGCTCGACAGCATGGACTCGTGCCAATAGGCACCTGACAACGAGTATCCAGAGAGCCCGTAGTCAGTGTGCACTTTCAAGGTGCGCGCTGGATGCGGCCTCATTTTTCGTGGCATTGCTCGAGAGGACGTTTATGGATCGTTACAAAAAGACCGCTGAAGTCGCCGGCGATTCGCCGCCGAGCGAAGCTTGGTTGTTTGCCCAAGCCATTCTCGGCAAGCCGATTCCAGATCCGTACGCGGCGGCAAGACGTGCGCGCCAACAGCGCGATCAACTGGAACGGCTTGCACAAATCTCGTCCAGGCACGCAGCGGAGCTTCGCAAGCTGGAAAGCTCCGAAGCTGAAGCCCAACGTAACCGTGAATCGTTGGTTTGGGCAGCCGGTATTTGCACCGAGGCGGAGGCGAAGCTACGCGAAATATCGCGTGAGGAGGCCGAAGCGCGGAAGGCGCAAGAGTGTTGGGAGCGGTACTACGAGGAATACTTGGCGAGAATCACGGAATGGAATCCCGACCAACCGCGACAGTCCAAGGGATCGCCCGAGGGAGGTCGGTGGGTTGCAAAAGGCAGCGGCAGCGCTGTTGGTTCGGCTGTCCAAATCGGCCCGCGCGCTAACGGCGGTGCGCATGCGCCGATTCCAGATCCGAAAGCCGAGTATATCCGCAATTTCGATAAGGACCATGATCTGACGCTTCGGGGCACCCTCAAGAATGGGAAGCTATCTGCGGGAGACATCGTGCGGTTGAAGTTTACCGATGGTGAAATCAAACAAATCCTCAGATCGGCGGAAAAGCCGGGGTCGGATCTCAATCTGAGCTATTACACAGCTCAGAACCTGCCAGCCCGCCTTCGAGCTGAGGCCGAAAAGGAATTTGCAAACTTGCCGGGCGACGAAAAGTACGAAATGCAGGCTTTTGTCAGCAATCAGCGCCGCGCCCGAACCATTCTGTTGTTCAGAAACCCAGCGTTCCAACAATACGTCGCCCAGCTCTATGGATTATTGCGCAGTCTTAACCCGACCCACTTTATGGTGGAGAAAGGAGTCGTTGTAGCGATCGGCAAGGAGCCTGTGCTGGGTGGCGACGCCAGCCGACTGGACGCGTTGAAAGAAATGTTGATCTATCTCGCGGTCATGAAAGGCGTCGGCTGGCTAACGAGCGCAATCACCAAAATAGTTGTCGGGCCAGAGGCCGCCGGAGAGATCACGATCGCGTTCGAAGGCGGCGGCAAGTTGACCATCCGCCGCGGCGCGGAATATGGCCCCGAAACGTTGCAGAGTGCAGTCGAACGCGCCGCCGCCGGCGAAAAGGTTACAATTGATCCGCCGGCTCCCAAGCCACCGCGGCCTAGCCTGACGGATGTTCCGCGCATCACGGATGATCCACGAGCATTCCGCAGATGGTTCAATGAACTGACGCCCGAGGAATTCAAGATCGTGTGGAACAACCCGACAGTGAGGGATGCAGTCGAGAGAGGACTGCGCTGGCCGGGACGACAACACGAATGGCTGATGGTAGCCAGAGCTTCAAAGTTCAAAGAATGGGGCCTGACGGCCGAGCAAATCGCTGAATTGAGAACGCCCATTTCAAAAATACGCTTTAGGAATCCGACAGGTGGTCACAAAGGAAAAGGCTCTATTACAACGCACAATCAAATATTGAAGATCATCGATTCGTCGCCGGACTTTCCCACGTTCAAGACACGGCTTCAGCACTGGGCGAATGACCGTCTTGAGGGTGGGGCCGCTGCCTTGCCGCCTGGATTGCGACCATGACAGGAGAACATACGATGCAAAACGATAAGCAAGTCCAGGGAGCTGTGTCACTTTGGGTTGGCTTCTCGCCCTCTCGAGAGGCTTTGGAAAACTACGTGGAAATCGATTATTCCACGGGTGATTTGTCACGGCTTTCTCAGTTTGCCGACGACTTTGGAACCGGATTTTACGACGACGACTTTATGGAGGCCGACATGCCTGAGAAGCCAACGCGATCGCTCGGTGATTTGCTTCGCGGTTGTTCGTACGATCGTGTGATTATTCCAGAATTTGTACGGCTATGTGGCAACCTGCTCCCCGAAGACGCGAATGCCTTCGTTCTACTCTGCAATTTCCAGCACAGCGGACGCGTAGGGCCGGGCGCCGATGCGGGCGGACCGGTGAAATTGCAGTACATGGGGTGCATCAGAGTGGAGATGCCCTGGCCCGATTAAGCGTGACCGTGGTGGCGCCGATGCCTTGCCTCCCGGACTACGGCCGTAAATCAGGAGTTAATGATGCAAGAAGGTATTTATATTGATGGCGTCGTTTCCCTCTGGGTTGGGCGGGCTGATTCTGAGACTTCCCTTGCAGCCTACGCCTGTCCTGGTTCAGCGGAAAGTGGGATTTGGGGCGTTGGGCGTTAGCGAATGGAGTGGTGTTTGGGGTCATGCTACTAGGTCGGCCGTTTGAGCGGGTTCTTGCAGAGGGTGCTCATTGCCGCCCCTCTGCACTCCCTGGCTAGCCTCTTCTCCTGTCGTTGATCGGCAGGCCGCGGTGAGCTTGATCGCTCGACGCTGCCCGCGAGCTTCCTCCAGTTTGCGGTCACGCTCGGCAAAGATCACGTCTTCCAGCCCGGCCAGTTTGTCTGTCGGCGTGATGTAGCCCAAGGCGCTGTGCAGGCGGACCTGATTGTAGTGCGCGACGAACGACGCGACCACGCGCCGCGCTTCGTCGAGTTGCCGCGGCGCCGCCAGGCGGAATCGCTCGCCCTTGAGCGTGCCGTGCCAACGCTCCAACTTGCCGTTGCTCTGCGGATAGTAGGGGCTGGTGCGCACGTGCGTGATGCCGGTGAGCCGCACAAACTCTTTAAAATCCTTGGCGATGAACTGCGGTCCGTTGTCGCTGATGATCCGTGGCCGCTCGTCGGGGAACTTTTCCAAGCCGCGCTGCACGATCGTCTCCACGTCGCGCTCGGTCATGCTCTCGCGTATTTCCCAGTGCACGATGAAACGGCTGTAGCCGTCGAGCAGTGAGCACAGGTAGTAAAACGTGCCGCCCAGATTGAGGTACGACACGTCGACGTGCCAATGCTCGTGCGCTCGCAGAGGCTGCACGAAGCCCGTGCCTTTTTTCGAGGGTTTTTGCCATTTGCGATCGAGTCGGCCGGCGGCTTTGAGCACCCGATACACGCTCGATGGGCTGACCGCCACGACGTCGTTGTCGAGCATCATGAATGCCAATCTCCGATAGCCTTCCAAGGGGAACTTGTCGTGATAATCCAGAATCGCTCGCTTCTCCCAGTCGACCAGCCAGCCGTCGCGCGGCATGCGACCGTTGTGCGCATTGGGCCGGCCATAGCGTTTTTTCCACTGCTGGAACTTGCTGGCGGATAGCTCCAGCCACGCCAGCAGCTTCTTGGCGGGCAGCTCGGCCCGCTTGGTCCAGCGGTTCACGTAGTCGACCACGGCGTCACGCGTGTCGTGGGGAACCCAGCTTCCGTTTAGAGCTCCCCATTGCGTTTTTTTTCGCGGACGTTCTCCTCCATCAATTTCGAGATGACTTCGTTCTTCTGCGCCAGCTTGAGTTCGAGCTGGGAGATCTTGCGATCCTTGGCGCTCTCGGCGCTGGCCTGCCGGCCGGGCTTGCGCTCGAAGATGCTCGCGCCATGCTCAAACAGCTGCGCCTGCCAGTAATAGACCTGGCTCGGCTGCAACCCATACTGATCGCAGAGATCCGAGATCGGCACCTTGTCCACCAGGTACCGACGCAAAATGGCCAACTTCTCCGGTCCAGCAACCGTCTTGCGTTCGCGACTCATGGAATCCTCCAGGCTTCAGGGTTATGCTAACCCCAACACCCAGAAATTCCAGTTCCATCTGAAGCACGACATATCGACCGAGATGGAATCGTCGTCGATCAGCAAGAATCGAACATTGATGTAAGCGGCGATCCACAACGATGGATCGAGGACAGAAGCCGGCCCTTTTATGTCGTTGGCACGCGGGTCGAAGTTGACGTGCCGTTTACTGGCGACGTGCAGGCGTTTTCGATTCGGCCTACGACTTTTTCACTCAATCCCCCGAGAGCAGAGATTCGCGGCAATATTCTGCGACTTTGCATCACAGGCACGGACCTTCAACCGAGCCAAGTACGGCAGCAAATTGACGAACAACTGAAAAGCATCGAAGACTATCTATCGAATCTCGCACGGGACGCGGCCGGATTCAACGTACAACTCGAACCACTTGCGCGAACCGCTATTGAGCAACGGCGAACAAAACTCCTTGAGAACCAAAGCTTGGTATCCTCGCTCGGATTCAAAATGAAACCGCGAGACGACGCACCCCGCACTTATGCCGCGCCCGAAGTGCGCAGGAAAATCGCGCCGCAGTTGCCAGCCGCCAGCTCAACCCCCTATACGCCCGAACCGGCGCTGGCCAATGCCGACTACACGCACATTCTAGGCGTCGTTGAAAGTATGGCCCACGTGATGGAACGCAGTCCATCGGCGTTTACTTCGATGGACGAGGAGTCTTTGCGATCACATTTTCTCGTGCAACTCAACGGACATTACGAGGGTCAAGCAACTGGCGAGACGTTTAACTATGAAGGCAAGACAGATATCCTAATCCGGGCGAATGGCAAGAATATTTTCATCGCTGAGTGCAAGTTTTGGAAAGGGGCAAAGCAATTTCTCGAAACGATTGACCAGTTGCTTGGCTATAGTTCGTGGCGCGATACCAAGGTTACAATCGTCGTCTTCAACCGAAACAAGGATTTCACCAACGTGCTGAAGTCAATCGACGAAGCCGCGCAAAGCCATTCGAGTTTCAAGCGAGCGTTGGGCAAACGGTCCGAGTCGTCGTTTCAATACGTGTTTTCCCATCGGGACGATGCGAATCGGGAGTTGACGCTTACCGTCATGGCGTTCGACGTTCCGAAATGAGGCAGTGGCAGACTTAGCGTGGCATGGGCATGACAATAGGCAAAATTGACGAAAGCGAATTTAATTCGCACAAGGTGGCTCGCGAACCAATGTTGGGATTAATTGCCAGCGAAGTTGCTTGGTTTGCGTCCAGCGAGCGCTCGCTTATCGGTACGATCCTTTTTGATAGATCGGACCATGACTGGAACTTTGTCATTCTTGGCCCCGACAAAAAAGGCCGGTACCGCTGGGAGCATGGAGATAGCAGTTTCGAGAGCCTTGGTGCGGCCGAGTCGGCCATCATCGCTGCGATGTCCGCGTTTGAGCGAACTGGAAAATTCACCGAACACCTATTTGAGACTGACGAAGGGGTTGCATCGTCTGACGCGACTCGAACGACAATCACTGACATAGATTCCGAGCTAAAGCGGTACTTTGCAAAACATCCAGAAAAGCTCTACGATCTCTCGCCACGACAATTTGAGGAACTTGTCGCCAGTATCCTGAGGGACTTTGGATTTGACGTTGAGCTTACTCAGGCCACCCTGTCTTGCTTCAGATGGAACTGGAATTTCCGGGTGTTGGGGTTAGCATAACCCTTGAACCTGGAGGATTCCATGAGTCGCGAGCGCAAGTCGGTAGCGGGGCCAGAGAAGTTGGCTATTCTGCGGCGGTACCTGGTGGAGAAGGTGCCTATTTCGGATCTCTGCGATCAGCATGGTCTGCAGCCAAGCCAGGTCTATTACTGGCAGGCGCAACTGTTTGAGCACGGCGCGAGCATCTTCGAGCGCAAGACGGGTCGCAAGGCCAGCGCCGAGAGCGCCAAGGATCGAAAGATTGAGAAGCTCGAATCGACGCTGGCGCAGAAGGAGCTCAAGCTGGCCCAGAAGAACGAAGTCATCAGCGAGCTGATGGAGGAGAACGTCCGCGCAAAAAAAGCCAGTGGGGAACTCTGAAAGGCAACTGGGTTCCCCACGACACGCGCGACGCCGTGGTCGATTACGTGAAGCGCTGGACCGCTCGGGCCGAGCTGCCGGCGAGGCGATTGCTTGGCTGGCTGGAGTTGGCCACTAGCAAGTTCCACCAGTGGCAGAAGCGCTACGGCCAGCCCAACCAACACAATGGCCGTGCGCCGCGCGACGGCTGGCTGGCGGCCTGGGAGAAGCAGGCGATCTTGGACTATCACGATCAATATCCGTTGGAAGGCTATCGGAGACTGGCGTTCATGATGCTGGACGACGACGTGGTGGCAGTCAGCCCATCCAGCGTGTATCGCGTGCTCAAGCAAGCGGGCCGACTCGATCGAAAGTGGCAAAAACCCTCGAAAAAAGGGACGGGATTCGTGCAGCCCCTGGGGGCGCATGAGCATTGGCATGTCGACGTCTCGTATCTCAACCTGGGCGGCACGTTCTACTATCTCTGCTCCCTGTTGGATGGCTACAGCCGGTTCATCGTGCACTGGGAGATCCGCGAGAGCATGACCGAACGCGATATCGAGACGATCGTGCAACGCGGCCTGGAGAAGTTCCCCGACGAACGGCCCCGCATCATCAGCGACAATGGCCCGCAGTTCATCGCCAAGGATTTTAAGGAGTTCATACGGCTGACGGGCACGACGCACGTGCGCACCAGTCCCTACCATCCGCAGAGCAACGGCAAGCTGGAACGTTGGCACGGCACGCTCAAGGGCGAGCGGTTCCGCCTGGCGGCGCCAGAAACGCTGGACGAGGCGCGACGCGTGGTGGCTTCGTTTGTGGCGCACTACAATGACGTGCGTCTGCACAGCGCGATCGGCTACATCACGCCGGCCGACAAGCTGGCCGGGCTGGAGCACGCGATCTTCGCCGAGCGCGATCGCAAGCTCGAATCGGCTCGCGCGTTGCGTCGGCAATCGCGGCGTTCCGTGCCCGAGACGTTGTCAACCGCTTGCGAAACGGAACGCAGAGAAAGGCTAGCGGGAGTCCAGGGGGCCGGCAATGAGGCCCCTTGGTCGCCCGAGCCGTTGACCATCACAAATTAACCAAGCCCGCCGAGGGCGAAACTCAACAACCCCAACTCGCTAACACCACCGTCCCGAAATTCCGATTCACGCTGAACCAAGACAACCCGCGATGGGGGCCGCGACATCATTGCCCACTTACGCAACGCGATAACGAGCTATATGACGTTTGTGGAATGCAAGAAATATGGCCCGACGAACAAAGTTGGCGCGAAGATCGTGCGCGAGGTTGTGGGCGTCCACACTCTAAAGAAGCCTACCAAGAGTCTCATTGTTACGACCAGTTTTTTCACGAACGACGCCATTAAGGAAGCCAAGGTGCTTGAAAACGAGCTTGACCTAACGGACTGCAACGGAATCAAGGGTTGGCTTGCCCAGTACAAGTAGAGCCCAGGGACATTAAACGGGACAGGTCTAATACTCATCGGACGCGACAACGGGACATCACTGCTATTCGTGGTCTGCACCCGTCAGAACACGATCTTCCCGCCCGGCTTGTCCGGCTGGGCGCCAGCGCCAGCCGGCGCCGGCTTGGCCAGAAAATCGTTGAGCAGTTTGTCGTCGTTGGCGCCTAGCTGGGCGGCGCGGGCTAGGAACACGCCGGCGCGGTTGCGCTGGCCGTCGAAGTAGAGTTGCAGGCCGAGCGCTACTAGCAGGTCGGAGTCGAAGGGGTTGGCTTCGAGGGCCCTGGCGAGGTTTTCCAGGTGGGACGTTTTGGCCAACTGGTCGCCGCCGTAGATCTGGTCGAGGCGAAACGGGGAATCGGTCCAGTCGGAACGAATCTTCAGTCCGCGGCGAAAGGCCTTGGTCGCGCTTTCGTATTGGCCCATCGCCACCAAGGCGTAGGCCTGGCGAAAAAAGGGCTCGGGCAGATCGGGGGCCGCTTCGGCCGCGGTGCGATAGCGCTCGACGGCCGCCAGATAATTCTGCTTCGAGAAGTTCCCGTCGCCGAAACCGATGAACCGGCCGGCCTTCGCCTTGGCCGGAGCGTTGCTCGCCCGCGGGGCCTTGGCCGGCGGCTTGTCGGCCTCGTCGTCCGGATCGGGATCCAAATTGCGTGGGACTGCCGCCTGATTTGGCAGCGGGGCCGGCGCGACGTTGTTGAAAACTTGCGGCGCGAAGTAGGGATAAGGATACGTCGCGAAGTACGGGTAGGGGGAGTAGTACGCTCCGAATGCCGACGTGTATCCGGAGTTTAAGATCAACGGATAGCCGCCGCCCCAAAACAGCCAATACTGCACGCTGTTGGCGTGATGACGTCCGCTGGCCGAGTGCTGCGGCGAAGTTGACTGCGGCGGCGTCGATTGGTGCCGCGGCACAACGCTTGGCGGCGGCGACGTGGCAATCGTATGGTGCGGGTGCGTGGCCTGCCGGACGGTGATGCCCGGGTCTTTGTGCAACGACAGGTGGTTGACGCCAGGCGGGGTCGCGGGAGAAGCCTGCGAGCGTTGTTGATAGAATTGCGCCGCGGCCGGCGTGCTCGCCAACAGCAGTCCCAAGACCGACACCCCACACGAAACCCAAAACCGTCGCATAGGCCCTCCCTGTGGCCATCCGACGTGAACGCGTCGCCAAAAGTCATTATTGAATCGCACGACCCAAGATGCAAGAGCGACGTGTCGCAAGGAGCACATGCCAACGGGTGCCACTGGCGTCTCGCCAGTGAACGCACAAGTTGACGTCACACTGGCAAGATGCCAGTGGCACCCAGCGAGGAAACCATCAGTGGCGCCCGGCATCGCGAATACCCATCGAGCCGGACGCTATTCCATGCTTGCCTGGCCCAAAATCTTTCGCAGGGCGGTCATGGCGATCTCGCCGAAGTGCAAGGGATCGATGCGCCAGAGTTGTGGGTTCATCAACTCGATCGACACGTGGCCGTCGTAGCCGATTTGCCGCAGGCGGTCGATGATCGGTTCGAGCGGAATGTCGCCGTCGCCGGGCAGAACCCGATCGGCGTCGGTGGCCAGCTCGCGCGGAACTCCGGCAAGGTCGCAGAGTTGGACGTGAAACAGGTTGTCGCGCGAGAGGTAGCCGAGATCTTCGGGCTTGCTGGGTCCGATCGTGTAGTGAAACGCGTCCAGACAGATGCCCAAGTGGGGGCTGCCGACGTCGGCCACCAGGGCGGCGGCGGTTTGCAGATTGTTGGCAAACGCGGCCCGCCCCTGGAACTCGAAGGCCAGCCGCACGCCGTGCCTGCCCGCCAGAAGCGCGGCCTGTTCGAGCGAGACCTGAAGCCGTTCGAGGTCCTGCTGGGCCAGCGGCCCGGCGACGTCGCCGGCCAGCACCAGCGTGCCGATTGCAAGCGTGCGGCACAGCTCGAGCCGAGCGGCAAAGGCGTCCCAATGCTGCTTGCGAAATTCCCCCTGGCTCGTGAGCAGGCCCCCTTGAAAGCTGGCCACCGGCGCGGTCACGCCGTGCGATTCCAGCAGGGCCAGCAGATCGGCCGGGCTGTGCCGATCGAGATAGGCGTCGAGCTTGCCGACCCACAGTTCGATCGCCGGGCACTTTCCGGCGGCGTAAGCCTCGACGTCTTTTTCCAACGGCGCTTCGAGCGAGCAGACCTGAGCGAGGGCCGGTTTCATGAAACTCCTTGGGGCCGACTTCGCGTGGATTCACGGCAGACGCACTGTCGATTACATGTCGTCGCGCTTGGGCTCTTTGGGCCGGGCACCATTACTTGTCCAATCGGGTGATGGCGGCTCTCCACTTGACCAACTTTTTGAGAGAGGGTTTCAGCTCCGCCGCCTTTTGCAGATCGCTTCTCGCTTCGTCCTTATTTCCGAGCGTGACATGGGTAAGACCTCGGCCGTAGTATGCGTCGGCAGATTCCGGATCGAGCTCGATCGCCTTGTTGAAGTCCGCAATGGCCTCGGCGGATTGCTTCGACTCGCCGCGCGTGCCGCGCTCGGCCGTAGTACGCACCGGCCAATTTCGGATCGATGAGGATCGCCTTATTGAAGTCGTAGAGAGCCTGGGTATATTGCCGCGATTTGTAATGCTCGTACCCTCGATCGGAATAGGCCTGGGCCCTTTTCGGACTCAACTCGATCACTTTGGTGAAGTCAGAAATGGCCTTGCCGTGCAGTCCCAATTTTCCGTGCGCGCTGCCTCGTTCGCTATAGGCCTCGACCCACGATGGATTGAGCGCGATGGCCTGGGTGAAATCCGAGACGGCCTTGGTCGACTCCTTCGTTTTAGCGTACAGGGCGCCTCGGTTGTAATAGGCTTGGGCATATTTCGGATTCAGCTCGATGGCCTTGCTGAGATCCGAAATGGCTTCCGCGTCTTTTCCCAATTCACTATAACCGTGCCCTCGGGTGCAATATGCCGTGGCATCGTTCGGATTGAGCGCGATGGCCTTGGTCGAGTAAGACATCGCCTTGTCACGTTGGCCGGCGTTGCTGTAGACATTCGCCAGGCCGTCGTAGAAACAACCGACCAGGCCACCCTCATTCAGAATTTGAATTCGCCGGGGCAAATCGCGAGAAGTATCGGTCTCTTCAAGCACCCAGTCGTGTCCGGCTTTGGCAAACGTTTCGTCAAAGACGAACGGCCCGTCGAGACGCTTGTTTTGGACGTCGACCAGCATTGCGTTGCCGTCGGACAAAGTCACCAGGCAGGCAACGTGGCCCAATTCCAAGGACGGACGACGAGCGGGCGCGAGCTCCAGGACCCTGATGGCACTGACCTTGAGCCCGATGGAGTTGCCCAGAATGTAGACCAATTGAGAATATCCCAAGGATTGAGCCTTCTTGTCGCGCACAACCTTGGACAAATGGAAATATTGCGCAGCGTCTTTTTCGTCGCATCGACCGATCTCGGTTCCGATCGTCTCGTAGAGTGCTTTGGTAGCCTGTTCTTCCACCTGGGCCGCTTCGGCCGTCTGCTTGCTTGGAGGCGCGGCCCGCGCCTGGCTGAGCTTTTGCTTCCACGGCGCGCATTTCCAGTCGCGCGCCAGCCGTGCCAGTTCGTCGGCGGTGGCTTTGGGATACCCTAACGCCGCGACCGATTTCTCAATGTCCTTCGCCAGGGCGTCCGTTGTGGATGGAGCCTTCGTGGGCGGACCGGTTGCGTCAACGTCCGTTTCATCGGTTCGACGCGCATCGGCGACCGCCACGAACAGGAACAGGGCCGAGATGCCACTGACGCAGCGTCGTAGCCACATGGAACGCTTCCTACTCCGTGTCACCTGTTGAATTCTCTTCTACGCGGCCGGCATGCCGCTCGATTCGATCAGCCGGCTGATTTCGCCGGCGCAGTCGTCGACCTTGACGCGCCACTGCTTCAGCGTGTCGCGGTCGCGGATCGTGACCGTCTCGTCCTGAGCGTCTGGCCGTCGACGGTGATGCAGAACGGCGTGCCGGCCTCGTCCTGGCGGCGATAGCGGCGGCCGACGGCGCCCTTCTCGTCGTAGAAGACGTTGAAGTGCTGCTTCAGCGCGCGATAGATCTCCTGGGCGACCTCGGGCATGCCGTCCTTCTTCACCAGCGGGAAGACGGCCGCCTTGATCGGCGCGAGCCGCGGATGGAACTTCATCACCACGCGCGTTTGCAGCTTGCCGTTCTCGTCGGGCGCCTCGTCCTCGGTGTAGGCCTCGCACAGGAAGGCCAGCGTGGCCCGATCGGCGCCGGCCGAGGGCTCGATCACGTGCGGCATGAAGCGCTCGTTGGTCAGGTCGTCGAGAGTAGGTCAGGTCCTTGCCGCTGCCGCGATGCCGCGGCTTGCCGTCGGCGTCGAGTCTCGACGACCAGCGCGTCGCCCTTGCGCACCAGCTTGCCTTCCATGTGGCTGCGCAGGTCGAAATCGCCGCGATGGGCGATGCCCTCCAGCTCGCCGAACTCGCCCGGCGGCAGGAACGGGAAGGCGTATTCGATGTCGGCCGTGCCGCACGAGTAGTGGCTCAGCTCGTCCGTGTCGTGGTCGCGCAGCCGCAGCCGCTCGCCGGCCAGGCCGAGGTCGAGGTACCACTGGTAGCGGCGGTCGCGCCAGATACTGGTACCACTCGGGCGACGGCTTGGGATGGCAGAAGAACTCGATCTCCATCTGCTCGAACTCGCGCGAGCGGAAGGTGAAGTTGCGCGGCGTGATCTCGTTGCGAAAGCTCTTGCCCATCTGGGCGATGCCGAACGGGCACGCGGACGCGCGTGCTGTCGCAGCACGTTCTTGAAGTTGACGAAGATGCCCTGGGCCGTCTCGGGCCGCAGAAAGGCGGCGTCCTCCTCGCCGCCCAGCGCGCCGACGATCGGTCTTGAACATCAGGTTGAACTCGCGCGGCGCGGTCAGCGTGCCCAGCGTCCTTGGCGTCGGGGCCGAGCACCTGCGGCAAAGTCCTTGACCGTGGTCAGCGAGACCAGCGGCGCCTTCCCACTGCAGCTCGTCGGCGTCCTTGCCGCGCAGGTTGAAGAACTTCAGCGCCCGCTGCTGCGGTCTCGGCCAGGCCCTCGTCGCCGCCGACTTGCGTGGCGACGAAGATGCGTCTTGCCCTTGGCCTCGACCCAGCGGCCGCGGACCTGGTCGTGGCGATAGCGTTTCTTCGACTCGCGGCAATCGACCATGAAGTCGTGGAACAGGTCGTAGTGGCCCGAGCACTTCCAGACCTGCGGGTGCATGATGATCGTGCAGTCGAGGCCGATCATTTCGTAGGGCGCGGGCGCGCCGGGCGAGCGTGGCCAGATCGTCGTGGCCGGTGACCATGTCGCGCCACCAGGCCTCCTTGACGTTCCGCTTCAGCTCGACGCCCAGCGGGCCGTAGTCCCAAAAGCCGTTGCAGGCCGCCGTAGATTTCGCTCGACTGAAACGAGAAAGCCGCGCCGTTTGCACAGCGAGACCAGTTTGTCCATGTCCATGGTGGGAAATGATCCTGAAGCATCAAGGGCGCCGGCCGCTTGCCAACATCATTCGAGCGCCCGCAACGAACAGCTACGATTGGGTGGCCCAGACAACTTGTTGTCTGGGTCCCGAAGGGACAAGAGGGTCTGACGGAGCGCCGGAGTCTCCTTCAAACGCCTCTTATTGCTTCGCAACACCGACAACAAGTTGTCGGTGCCACCCGAAAAACCGACTGCTTGCACTCGAATCCTGTTGTTGCGGTTTAGGCTGTGTACGAAAGACGGTTCTCAGGAGTTTACCCGGCGCGGTGGGCGCGGTCTATGGGGCATCAGCGGCCGCTGTCGGCGTCGGGTTTGATCTCGCCGCTGGCGGCATCGAAGCGGGGCACCAGCGCGAAGCGATCGATTTCGGCGGCCAGGCCGATGTCGGCTTCCAAGCCGATGTGGACCAGGTTCCGCCCGCCACGACTGTCGCGCATCGCGGTCACCAGCCGCGGCGCCAGTTCGGCTTCGCTGGCGCCACCGACGAGTTTTTGCCAGGCATTTTCGGCCAGCGCGGCCTGATCGTTGAGCCGGCGCGGCGACTCGGCCGCCAGCCGGGTCACGATCGCTCCGGCCAACAGCGCGTCGTCATGCGTGATCTGGCCGTCGGTTCCGGCGCAGACCACGTCGATCGTCGGGGCCTGGGCGAGGATCGAGCACAACGCCGAAAAGTTCGCGAAGGCGCCGATGAGAATCTGGGCCGATTGCCGACAATGCAGCAGCGCTTTGGTGCCGTTGGTGGTGGTCAGCACCACGGTTTTTCCGGCGACGGCCGCGGCGGTGTATTCGGCGGGCGAGTTGCCGAAATCGAATCCCGCGATCGGCAGTCCGCCACGCTCGCCCCCCAGCACGGCCTGGCCGGGAGGAAGGCCCGCCGCCGAGCGCTTGGCGTCGTCGATAGTCGCGCAGGGAATCACCGCGCGGGCCCCGGCGGCCAGGGCATACACGATCGTGGTCGTGGCCCGCAGCACGTCGACCACCACGCAGCAACTGCCGGCCAGCCTCTCGGCGACAACCAGCTCCGGCAGAAAATGAACGTTCAGATGACTCACAGCCGACAGCTCCCCCATGCGACCGATCGGAAACGTCATGATAGCGGCTCGACGACGATTTGGCGACGCAAGCTGTCGGGTTTTGGGGTGGCGCCGACAACTTGTTGTCGGTGTTGCGCAGCAACCAGAGGAGTGCGCGCAAACTCTTGCTGGGAACGAACCCCTCTTGTCCCTGCGGGACCCAGACAACAAGTTGTCTGGGCCACCCGAGCGCCGGAGGCCGCGCTCGGATTGCGATCTCCTCTGCCACGCTTGGGCTTGCGCCGCTACAATTGCCGCCATGTCGTACAGCTCGCTGGCTGAGTTTCTCGAAGAACTGGCGCCTTGCGGCCAACTGGCGCGCCTCAGCGCCGAAGTCGATCCGGTGCTGGAAATCGCCGAGATCACGCGCCGCGTTGCCAGCGTGGGCGGGCCGGCGCTGCTGTTCGATCGCGTGCGCGGCGCCTCGATGGCCGTGGTCACGAATCTGCTGGGCAGCGAGGCCCGCGTGTGCCGCGCGCTGGGCGTCGAATCGCTCGATGAAATCTCGGCGCGCATCGAATCGTTGATTGCCAAGAACACGCCCCAGAATTGGTTCGACCGGCTGAAGATCAGCGGAGACGAAGCCGGCGCCAACAAGTTTCGTTCCAAAACGGTCAAGAGCGGGCCCTGCCAGCAAGTGGTGAGGCTGGGACGCGACGTCGACCTGGCCGGCCTGCCGTTGCTGAAGCAATGGCCCGGCGAGAGCGGTCCGGCGATCACCGCGGGCATGCTGGTCACCCAGGATCGCGGCGGCGAGTTGCCGAGCGCCACGATCTGCCCGTTGCAGGCGCTCGATCCGACCACGCTGGCGGTGCTCGACGACGGCCAGCGCGACTTTGCCCGCCATTGGGCGAATCACCAGGCCGCCGGCGAAAAGATGCCCGCGGCCGTCGTACTGGGGGGCGATCCGGCCGGCACGGTGGCCGCCAGCCTCGAACTGCCGACCGGGATCGATGCGTATCACCTGACCGGCTTGGCGCGGGGCAGGGCGGTCGACCTGGTGAAATGCCGCACGCACGCGCTGCTGGTTCCGGCCGAGGCCGACGTGATTCTGGAAGGCTACTTCGATCCCGAAACCCCCGGCGCAACGGTCGCGTGCGCCGCGGCGGGAGCCAGCCACTACCGTGCGCCGCGGCCCGCGCCGGTGCTGCACGTCACTGCGATCACGCATCGCAGCCATCCGATCGTGCCGATGACCGTCGACTGCGGCCAGCAGGGGGAAGTCGCCGCGCTGTCGAAAGCGCGCGAGCGGATGCTGCTGCCGGCCGTGCGCACCACGTCGCCGGACGTCGTCGATTTGCACCTGCCGGCTTACGGCGGGCTGCACCATTTTGCATTCGTGTCGATCCGCAAGACGCATCCATTTCAGGCCCGGCAGGCGGCCAGCGCCCTGTGGGGCTCGGCGGCGCTGCGGTTCACCCGGTTTCTGATCGTCGTCGACGCCGAGGTCAACGTGCGCGACGCTCAACAGGTCTTGTCGGAAGTCGGCGCCCACGCGTCTGTCGAGCGGGACGTGTTTTCGTACGACGGGCCGACGCACGCATCGGACTCTACCGGACCCATCGCGCTCGGCCGGCACTTGGGAATCGACGCCACGACCAAGATCGCCGGCGAGCAGTCGGGCGCGGCTCCCCAGCGGCTATCAGCGGGTGAGGAAATTATTGCCCGGGTCACGGCCCGCTGGGCCGAGTTCAAGCTCGACGCCGCGCGGGACTTCAAATAGCCCTGAAAACCAATCGCCCGCGCGGGTATGATGCAGTTAGCGCGCGACCGCAAGCGACGTCGAGTTCCTTCTTCATCCTTCCGCCTTCCTCCTTCATCCTTTCCCCCATGCCCGTCGATAAATCGGAAGCTCGGGTGCGGCGCATGTTCGGCGACATTGCCGGGCGCTATGACTTTTTGAATCATCTGCTGTCGATGGGCATCGACGTTTATTGGCGGTGGCGGACGGTTCGCAAGGTTCCGCCCCAGGGGAACGAGCCGGTGTTGGACTTGTGCACCGGAACCGGCGACCTGGCGCTGGCTTACCACCGCGCCGGCAAGGGGCGCACGCCGGTGATTGGCGCCGACTTTTGCCATCCGATGTTGGTGATCGGGCAGGACAAGGCGATGCGGGCCGGGGCCGAGCAGGTCACGTTTGTCGAGGCCGACGCGCAGAAACTGCCGTTTGCCGAGGGGGCGTTTCAAATCGTCTCGGTGGCTTTTGGATTGCGGAACGTCACCGACACCGACCGCGGCCTGCGCGAAATGTTGCGAGTCTGCCGTGGCGGAGGCCGGATCGCGGTGCTCGAGTTTTCGATGCCCCGCTTTCGGCCGTTTCGGGCTTTGTACGGCTGGTATTTTCGGCACGTGCTGCCGCGGATCGGCCAGGCCCTGGTGCGCAACGGAAATGACGCGTATCATTACCTTCCCGAGAGCGTCGGCGAGTTTCCCTGCGGCGAGGCCCTGGCCGAGCGGATGCGCACCGCCGGGGCACGCGACGTGCGATACTATCCGCTGACGCTCGGCGTGGCCACTTTGTATGTAGGCACCAAGTGACAAGCTTCCCATGACGCAACCGAACATCGTGCTGGCAATGACCGGCGCCAGCGGCGCGATCTACGCGGTCCGCCTGCTGGAAGTGCTGCTCGAAGCCGAGCGGCACGTGCACTTGTCGATCAGCCCAGCGGCACAACTGGTGCTCAAGCAAGAGTTGGACATCGAAGTTGACTTGCAGGATTTTGACGCGACCAGCCTGGTGATCGGCGCAGGCGGTGCGGCGCGTCGTCCGCACGTATCGCCGGCGATGCGTGCCGTCCTGAGCGGCGCTCTGGCCGCCGGACTGAATCTGCCTGATACGGTTACCTACCATCGCTATGACGACCTGATGGCGCCGATTGCCAGCGGCTCGTTCCTGACGGCCGGCATGGTGATTTGTCCCTGCTCGGGCAGCACGCTGGGAGCGGTCGTGCACGGGACGGGCGAGAACCTGATTCATCGGGCCGCCAGCGTGCACTTGAAGGAGCGTCGCAAGCTGATCGTCGTGCCGCGCGAGACCCCGCTGTCGACCATCCAGCTGGAAAACATGCGCCGGGCCGCCGAAGCCGGTGCCGTCGTGCTGCCGGCCATGCCGGGCTTCTATCACGGCGTGAAATCGATCCGCGACCTGGTCGATTTCGTCGTGGCCAGGATTTGCGACCAGTTGGGCATCGAACACACGTTAATGAACCGCTGGGGATGCGGTTAGGATAAAGGATCAGGGCGGAAGGATGAAGGATGAAAGGCGGGACGAGGACGGGTCGTAATCACTGACCGTCTTTTGAAAAACGCATGCTTCGCGATTGCGACACATTCTGGAGATGATTCGCTTCAGCCATACGCTGTTCGCGCTGCCGTTTGCGCTGCTGGCGGCGGTGATGGCCTGGACGGCTGGGGCGCGGCTCGAACCGCGCGTCGCCTTTCGCTGGCAAGAGCTGCTGGGAATCGTGCTGTGCATGGTCGCGGCACGCAGCGCCGCGATGGCGTTCAATCGAGTGGCCGACTGGCGGCTCGACGCGCGTCAATCCGCGAACGCAATTGCGGCACATTCCCGCCGGCGCGCTCAGCGTCAGCAGTGTCGTGGCCTTTGCGGTCGGCTGTTCGATCGCGTTCGTCGCTGGCCACGCTGCTGTTCCTGCCCAACTGGTTGCCGCTCGTGCCTGTCGCTGCCAGTGCTGGCGTTCCTGCTGGCTTACAGCTTCACCAAGCGATTCACGGCGGCCGCGCACTTCTGGCTCGGCGCGGCGCTGATGCTGGCGCCGATCTCGGCCTGGATCGCCATTCGCGGCGAGCAGGTGCTCGCCCGGCCGGCCGATCTGCTGCCGGCGCTCGTGCTGGGCGGGGCCGTGCTGCTGTGGGTCGCCGGATTCGACATCATCTACGCCTGCCAGGACGTCGACTTCGACCGGCAGGCCGGATTGCACAGCGTGCCGGCGCGGCTGGGCGTCGCTCGGGCCCTGCGCCTGGCGGCGCTGTGCCACCTGGGCATGATCGTGCTGCTGGCGGTGCTCATCTGGGTCTACCCGCTGCTAGGCTGGATTTACGTCGCCGGCGTCGCGGCCGTGGCGGTCCTGCTGGCGTACGAACATTGGCTGGTCCGGCCCGACGATCTGACGCGCGTGAATATCGCGTTTTTCCAGGTCAACGCCGTGGTCAGCATCGGCCTGTTCGTGGTGGCCAGCTTGGACTTGTTCGCCTCGGCGAAGCTGTTACGCTGAATACTGAGTTGCCGGTGGGATCATTGTTTTGGAACGACTCAACGGAGTTATGAAACAATAACAAAAGAGCCTCCGGCGGCACGCGAGCCGCGTGGGGCAATATAAGCGCAAGCGGACCTTCACCCTTCCTCGTATATTCGCCGCCGGTCGTACCGGCCGCCCGCCGCGTAGGCGCGTATTTTTCTTTTATCTCTTAGAGTATTTACCTCATGATCCGAGCCATCGAACCCACTCTGCGATCGATTCGCGACAAGGTCGAAGCCGGCGAGCGGCTGTCGCTCGACGACGGCGATGTATCTCTATCGGCCCGACGTGCCGCTGCCCGAGGTGGGCGAGCTGGCCAACCTGGTGCGCGAGCGGAAGAACGGCAATCGCGCCTACTACAACATCAACACGCACCTGAACCCGACGAACGTCTGCGTCTATCGCTGCGTGTTCTGCGCGTTCCGCTCCGACCTGCGCAGCCCCAAGGGCTACGTGATGAGCGACGAGCAGATTCTGGCTCGCGGGCAGCGAGGCGGTCGACTGCGGGCGCCACCGAGATGCACATCGTCGGCGGCCTGCATCATCAGATGAAGTACGACTGGTATCTGAACCTGATCCGCATCCTGCACGAGGCCTATCCGCGGCTGCACCTGAAGGCCTGGACCGGCGGTCGAGATCGACTGGTTCTGCCGCATGACCGGCAAGAGCCGATGCGCGACGGTGCTGGAAGAGATGATCGAAGCCGGCCTGGGCAGCTTGCCCGGCGGCGGCGCGGAGATTTTTCATCCCGAGGTCCGCGACCAGATTTGCGAGCACAAGGCCGACGCCGGCCGCTGGTTCGACATCCACCGCACGGCCCACGCAGCTGGGCCTGCGCACCAACGCCACGATGCTCTACGGCCACATCGAAAACGCCTTCCATCGCATCGACCACCTGATCCGCCTGCGCGAGCTGCAGGACGAAACCGGCGGCTTCCAGACCTTCATTCCGCTGGCCTTCCATCCCGACAACACGGGCTTGAGCCACATCAAGAAAGCCGTCCGGCCTGATGGACCTGCGCACGATGGCCGTTCGCCGGCTGATGCTCGACAACTTCGACCACATCAAGGCCTACTGGATCATGCTCGGCATCGGCACGGCCCAGACCGCGCTGGCCTACGGCGCCGACGACCTCGACGGCACCGTGCGCCACGAGCTGATCTATCACGACGCCGGCGCCACCACGCCCGAGGTTCTGACCGTCGAAGAAATCCGCCGCCTGATCACCGAAGCCGGCCGCGAGCCGGTCGAACGCGACACGCTCTACCACCGCGTGGTGCGCGACGGCGGCGAGTGGCAGACGGCGGAGCATCTGGCGGTGGGGTGAAGGCGTGGACGCGACACGCTTGGCAGCAATGCGCATTCCCCGACCATACGTGTGGACGATCTTTGCAGTGATCTCTGCGTCAATTGTCGGCATCTGTCTATTTGCATTGAGTGCTCCGGATCCGTTCAGTGCTCCGGATCCAGTGCTGCATCCGGAGACCGGATTTACGTTCCCGCGTTCTTCGGACATCGCTCGCCTGACCTTGATCGAAGTCCATGTTCCACAAGCGTCCACGCGACAATCCTCCGACGTTCCCAAGAAATGCTGGGAAGAGATTCTCACTTCGCTGCATCCGTCTGAACGTGACGACGACGCCGGAGTGATGAATATCGTCGGCCACGTGAAGATTGAGAGGTTCAATGATGAGAAGATCATTGTCTTTTTGTACGGGTGGGGGAACAACCTCTGGTTCTCCGTGGGTGACAATCCCAGTCGCAGTCCTTACTTCCACGGCGGGAGCCTTGCTCGGCTTGAGCGCGCTCTGGCTGCCGCATACGAACAGTCACGGAAGGAAAAAGCGGCAGAAAGGCGTCGGAAACCGATAAGGGCGGACCGTCTCACTCCGCCATCTGTGCCGCCGGAAGATTCAACGCGACAGGTCTATCTCAACGCGCTGTTCACTGAGAATTAGACTTGTCCCGCCCACTGGCGCGGCTCGTCGCAGACTTAGCCCTGCTTGAAGAATGGTTTGTCTTTCAGCTTGAGCATTGCGACAGGACAGGCCATGAGGCCCGCTCCAATGGCAAATGCCGCGACCGTTGTCGCCGTACTCAGTGCGCCGTCGGCATGGGCTCCGTAGAACAGCCACACGCCCAGAGGCAAGAAGAAGAGCACGGCTGTGATTAGTCCCGGCGAGAACTTTCTCGTGACAATAAAAGGGGCGATGTGGAAAAAGACGGCATTGATGACCATGAGCGCGGGGAAGGCCAAGGAAATCTCGGGGATTTTCCAGCCAACTTCGGCAGCGACGACGCCCAAGACGATGACTAGAGAGTTCGTCACGTAAAAGTCGGGCCAAGTGACTGGCAAGTGCAAAACTCGATTGGCCCAAGTCTTCCAATCGAACATGAATTCTTCGAGCGCATGGATGCCGTATGCGGCAGTGGCGACCCACAGCCAGACTTCGTGATTCATGGTCGGCCTCGAAAAACAAGGGTGGACTTTTCCACAAAGCGCGGTTCGCCTTGCGTCATTCGCTCCACGTCTCTATCGCATCCACGACCGAGGTGTTATCGGAGTACACCCGAACGGGCCGATTCGTTTGGGCGGCGAAGAGGACCGTGTCGATCATCGTTTGGTTCATGTCCTTGTTTTCCACGTAAAAGCCAACTTCAGTCGAATCTTGCGTGCGGACGCTGAAGCCAAACGTATCCTTGCGACTGAGAATGTTTCTGACCCGGCCCACAGTGATCGGGTTGTGCGCTGGCCTGGCTTTTTGGGGAATGAAGCTCACATTCGGAGGGTTGATTGGTGCCGCTGGTTGAGCACCCACGGCCGGTGCCACGTGGGAAAACCCCGTAGCCCATACGAGCGCCACGAACATTCCCACGACTACGATTGCAATCATGACGCGTTTGTCGACCATTGCACCATCCTCCATTAGGATTGCCGCGGAATCCGAAAACGTCGCGTGTTCGGGGCCGCTTTCTCTCGGTGTCGAACTCTCGCGCGCAAGGCGAAAACAGGAAACCCTGCGAGACCGCGAGCGAAGCGGCATTCTATCTCACGCCAGGCAGGGCAAGTCAAGCGAAGGGCCGACGGGCCAAGTCACCTCGGGCCCGCGACTCAGGATGGTGCGTCGGCGCTTCGCTGGACCGCACCCACCATGCTGACGGGGCCGACGATTGACGGACCGAGCGCTCATCTGGCCGCGTGCTCCACTATACGGACACGTTGGATCGGCGGGCTTAATGCCCTGATACTAACATGTGTAAGAACGTGAGCTAATTTCTCGGCGATTGCTTTCTCATACTAGTAGTATTGGTGGTCCTCATTTGCTAATCTTTGTTCGCACGGTTCCTGGAGAACCGACGATTGGGTTGGCCTTTTTGCCTGGGGACCGGGTACGCATGCCCTATTCGCTGTTCTACCGTCGTCGGCCGTATCGATTGATCTCGTACGCGGTCAGCCCGTACAGCGAGTTTGCCCGATGGTGCATGGACCGGATTGCCGTCGAATATCGCGAGGAATCGCACGTGCCGATGCTGCACGCGTTATTCGTCAGGAGCATGGACCTGCTGCCGGGGCTGGTGGTGCCGGAAAGACTGTTGACCAATGCGCGCGAGATTCTTGCCTATTGGCAGTCCCGCGTGCCGGGCGAGGAGGCGCTCATCCCGAAGCGCGACGCCGACGACGTCCACGCGCTGGTCGAGCACTTTTACTGGAAGACCGGCATGGCCGTGCGGCGATGGGCCTACTACTACATGCTGCCCGATCGCCGCGGCACGCTGCGCTGTTGGCATCGCGGCGCGCCGCTGTGGGAAAAGGTCGTCTCGACGATCTTCTATCCCGTCATGCGGGCCATCATGGGCAAGGCGATGCAGCTCACGCCGGCCGCGCCGCAGGAATCCATGGCCGAGATCGACGACAGCTTTCGCATGGTCGAGCAAAGGCTGAGCGACGGTCGTCGCTATCTTACCGGCGATCGCCTGACCGCGGCCGATATCGCGTTTGCGGCACTCGTCGGCCCGGCCCTGCTGCCCGAGGGCTATGCCGGCCCGCTGCCGACGCTGGCCGAGTTGCCCACCGCGATGCGCGATCAGGTCGTCAGGCTGCGGCAGACGGTAGCCGGCCAATTCGCCTTAAGGCTTTATCGCGAGGATCGAGGCCGGCCCTCGACCGACGGCATCGTCGCGCCGTCGGGCATCGCGGCGTTCTTCAGCCGTTTGGCCAGCGTCGTCACTTCCAGTCCGACGGTATTGCGATTCGGTTTCAGGCTGCTGCGGCGATTCCGCCCGGTGCTCGTCATCGGCAAGACGGCCGTGGTGGCGACGCATGCCGACGTTGTCGACGTGCTCAACCGAGACCAGGAATTCACCATCGCCGAGATCAATGAGGCGCGGATGAATCGGGCCCACGCGCCGTTCATCCTGGGATGGGATCGCTCGGCCCGGTACGACTTCGAGGCCGGAATTCTACATCGCGCGCTGCGGCCGGCCGACATGGCAACGATTCGGCAGATCGTGGCCGAGCAGGCGCGGGTGCTGCTCGCCGGGGCGAAGTTGGACGGCCGGATCGACATTGTGAGCGGTCTGACGCGCGTCGTGCCCGTGCGCGTCGTCTCGCAGTTCTTCGGAACGCCAGGGCCGCACGAGCAGGTCATGATGCGATGGCTGCGCGTCCTGTTCTACGATATTTTTCTCAATCGTTCGGACCTCCCGGAGGTTCGCCGCGTCGCATCGGACTATGCGGATCGCCTTGGGGGCTACCTCGCCGATCTGATCGTCGCGCGGAAGGCGGTGCTGTCGTCGGATCGCGACGACTTTCTGACTCGCCTGCTGCGCCTCCAGACCTCGGGCGGAGATTCTCTGGACGACGACGGCGTGAGGCGCAATATCTCGGGGATCATCGTGGGAGCCGTCGACACCACGTCGGCGGCCGTGGCGCAGGCGATCGACGTGCTGCTCGATCGTCCCAATGACCTGCGGGCGGCGGCTCGGGCCGCCAGGACCGACGACGTCGAGATCGTCTCGAAAATCGTTTTCGACGCGCTTCGCTTCAATCCCCAGGCTCCCGGGCTGCTGCGGTTTTGCCGCGCGGGCGCTACCATCGCGGCGGGGACGAGCCGGGAAACGCAAGTGCCGCCCGGGTCTAACGTCCTGCTCGGGACGCTTTCCGCGATGTTCGATCCGACCGTCTTTCCCGATCCCGGCGCGATTCGTGTCGATCGTGACCGGAATTCCTATCTACACTTCGGCCACGCGATGCACGTCTGCTATGGCCGAGAAATCAACATGGTGCAGATCCCGCAGATCGCCATGGCGCTGCTCAAGCTCGACGGACTGCGGCGGGCCTCGGGCAGGGCAGGGCGACTCGTTTACGACGGGCCTTTTCCAGATCGCCTGGTGGTGGAGTTTCAGTCATGAGTGCCCATCCAAAGATTTCGGACGTGAGCCTGACGCAATCGGGCGCGACGATCATCAAGCCGATTCTCGACGGTCGAGTCGACGAGCTACGCACGCTGCTGGAATCCATAGGCGATGACGTCGAGAAGTACCCGGACATTCCTTTTGGCCAGCTTTCGACGGTCCATTTCATGACCTGGTTTATCGTCGAGAATATGTCCATCGGGCCCTGCCTGTTTTTGGAGCTCAATGTCGACGGGCCGATTCGGACTTTCCTCGAAGACCTGGAAGCGAAGGCCCGAGCCGGCCTCGACCAGATCTACCGCCACTGCAAAGGTTATGGCGACGCGACAATGAACGCGCCGGTGCGGATTGTCGATTACTTGATGCAAACGGACGTCGGCTATGACTGTTTTTACATCGGTTGGAGGGGTCTGAGCGTGGCTCGCATCCGGCGTGAGCGCGACTTGCGGGCGAAAATGCAAGATTTTCTCGACGATCAGAACAGCGCCGTCCTGGGGGCGACGTCGCCGCGGGATGTCCGCGAGATGCTTCAAGCCTTCGTGAAAAGCGATCCGACGCTGTCGTGGGCGAACACCTTTCCGCCACGCCCGCTGCTGGTCCGGTACTCCAAGCAGGTCGTCGCGGCGTTAATCGCGATTGGCGGCCTGATCGTTCTGGCGATTGCCTCTGTATTGTGGAAATGGCATGGCCCATGGGCTGTCGTTGTGGCGGTCGGCGCGCTGGCGGCAATTGCGGCGGTGATCGTCGCGTTCCTGAGGTGGCACGAGCGAACGGATTCGGAAGCGGTTGTCGAACTTAATCACACCCACGTCGAGAAGGTGGTACACCGCGAGAACATGATTGTCCAGAATCATTTGGCGAGCGTGGCTGACGTGAAGAGTGGGTTATTCCGCATGGTGGTTCTCAAGACGGTGTTGAAGGTTATCCATCTGCTCGCCGCTATTGTGTCGAACCAGGGCAGCCTGTCAGGGATTACCAGCATTCATTTTGCTCGCTGGGTCGTCGTCGACGGGGGCAAGAAACTGCTCTTCCTCACCAACTACGACGGGAGCTGGGAGAATTATCTGGACGACTTCATCGACCGAGCGAGCGATGGCCTTACGGCAATCTGGAGCAACACGGTCGGTTTTCCAAGGACGAGTTACCTCACGAAAGGCGGCGCCCGCGACGAACTGCTGTTCAAGCAAATGACCCGTCGGAGCCAGGTGCCGTCGCTGGTGTGGTACAGCGCCTATTCCGATCTGAGCGTGCAGAACATCGAGAGCAACGCCGCGATTCGCGAAGGGCTGTTCTCGTCAATGAACGACGAACAGGTGAAGACATGGCTGAAAAACTTCTAGCCCCGGAGGCGAATATGGCGACGGCGCAAATCCGGACGCAGGCGGTCGAGTGGGACGACGTTCAGGGGATTGTCCTGCGCGGTTATGGCAAGCACCCGTACAGCGCGAGTCTGCTGCTGCAGGTCGACGAAGCGGCCCAGGCCCGCACGTGGCTGGCGTCGGCATGCGACCGCGTGACGACGGCCGGCCGCGCCAAGGCGCGGATCGACTCGTGCTATTTGAACATGGCCTTCACCCGCAGCGGTCTGGAAAAGTTGGGGCTCTCGGAGAAGTCGTTGGAGCCGTTTCCGACGGCTTTCTTCGAAGGCATGGTCTCGGCAAACCGCACCCGCATTTTGGGAGATCAGGGGCCCAGCGCCCCAGAAAACTGGACATGGGGAGGTCGGGGCAAGGCGGTCGACGTGATGGTGCTGATCTACGCCAAGGACGAATCCACCTTGAACCAGGCCCTGTCGGCCGAATTGGCCGGACTGAAGGGTCTCTCGCCTCGGTTCGACCCGGTGATGACTCGATTGTGGGAAGACAACAAGGAACATTTTGGCTTCCGCGACGGTATTTCCCAACCCGTCATTGAAGACAGTACCCCCTCTGCGCACGCGGACGCCGGCGGCGGCCACGATGGCAAGTATGCCTCGTCGAACATCATCAAGGCCGGCGAGTTCATCCTGGGCTATCGCAACGAATACAACGTGCTCCCCGACCCACTGAACATGCCGATCGGATCGGATCCGAATCATGTCCTGCCGACCGTGCCCGGTGGGGATGCGCCCGATCTGGGCCGCAACGGGTCGTATCTGGCAGTTCGGCAGATCGCGCAACACGTCGCGCAGCTATGGGTCCACCTCGATGAGGCCACCAAGGACGCCTCGGGCGCGAGCAATGTTAATGAGCGTGAAAAGTTGGGCGCCAAACTCATCGGCCGATGGACGAGCGGAGCGCCGATTGCCACGTCGCCCGACAAGGACATCCCCGCTCGATCCGGCCAGAATGAGTTCCTCTATCGCGACATCGACCCCGATGGGTTTGGTTGTCCCTTCGGTTCGCACATCCGACGCGCGAACCCTCGCGACACGCTGGGCGATGATCCCGCCGAAGCCCTCAAGCTTTCCAAGCGACACCGCCTGATACGGCGGGGTCGGCCGTTCGGCCCGAGGCTCGACGACAAACTCGACCTGACCGACACGCGGCAGCGCGGAACGCTCTTCATGGCCGTCAACGCCAGCATCGAGCGGCAATTCGAATTCGTCCAGCAGACTTGGATCAACGGCCCGTCGTTCAACGGCCTGTACGACGAGCGCGATCCGATCTTTGGGACCTTCGATGGGGTAAACACCGGCTCGATGACCATTCCGTCTCATCCGCTGCGGCGAAAACTTCACGGCCTGGGCGGGTTCGTGACGGTCGTGGGAGGCGCATATTTTTTCCTGCCGAGCATCCGGGCGTTGCGATACCTGGCCACGATCAAGTAAAACCCGAACAAGGTCCGGCCCTGCGATCGAGTACGGTAGGGTGCGTCAAGCGAAGGGCCGACGCACCCTACAAACTACAAGCTACGTCTTCAGGGCGGAAAGATTTTGCAGCTGGGAAGTGCGCGCTGCAGCGCCGCGCATCCCTCGCTGGTCACGGCCGTGCCTCCGAGCGATAGCCGTGTCAACCTTGGCAACTTCTGGAGCTGCTGGAGTCCTTGATCGGTGATTCGCGTGTTGTTCAAGGAAAGATGTTGCAAACTCCTGAGCGATGTCAGATTCGCCAATCCTTTGTCGGAAATGTCCGTGTCGTCCAGAAGCAGCCATTGAAGCTTCGGGAGACCGCCGAGAAAAGCCAGGCCGTCGTCGGTCAGCGGCGTATCGTGCAGCGCCAAACCCTCGAGATTGGGAAGGGCGCGAATGTGAGAGAGCCCCCGGCCGGTCGCATTCGTCTGATTGAGCAGCAGCACTCGGAGGTGCTTCAAGCCTGCGGCATGGGCCAGGCAGTCATCGGACAACTGGTTATTGCCGGCCAAGAGCAATTCCGTCACATGCGGCGCGTCCTCTAGCAATACCAGAGCTTCGTTTGTGACTTGGGTCGCGTGAGCCTTCGACCTGTCGGCAGGACGATCGCCAAAGTTTTTGTCGAAATTGACGGTCACGATGGTGACAAAGTAATCCTCGCCGATGAAGTTGGTGATCCACGGCGGTACGGTTCGCTTCGAGAACTCCTTGGGCTTGCCCGAGGGATCGAACCGGTAGCCCGAGAAAACGTCGCCGCCGAGCGCGCGCACTTTTGCGGCAACTTGGGCTTGCTTGAGCACTCGGGACTTTTCGAATCCCAACCAGACGCCGATCACCGCCATGAGCACCAGCAGTGAACGCAGGCTGAAACGCAGCCAGCGTCGTCGGGTCTTGGGAATGTCGTTGGTCGTTGCGATCTCGTTCAACCGTGTCCCCTCCCGCTCGGTCGCGTTACTCCGCCCTCACCCCCGCCGGCCGGTGCCGCTCGACCATGGCTTTGAAATCGCCGAGGTTGTACCAGTAGGTGGGTTCGTCGAGGTCGACTTCGACGACGGCGACGGTGCCCCAGGTCTTGGCTTGGGCGATCGGGTGGCCTTCGCGGTCGTAGATGGCGGTGATGGTCCAGTTCATACTCACGTCGCTGTAGGTGCTACTGACCAGGAAGACGTGGTTCTCGCAGGCTCTTGCGGCGGCCAGCAGGGGGTTGCAGCCGGCCACCGGCCAGGCGATTACTTCGGCGCCGCGGTTACTCAGCTCGCGGGCCACTTCAGGAAAAAATCCGTCGTAGCAGACCATCATGCCGACTTTGCCGAAACGCGTGTCGAACACCGGATATTCGTGGCCCGGGGCGACGCCCATCTCGATCTCGCCGCGCGGCAGCGTAACCTTGCGATATTTGCCGACCAGCTTGCCGTCGGGCCCGATCAGCACGGCGACGTTGTAAATCAAATGAGCGTCGCGCTCGACCAGCCCGGCCACGATATACAGGTTGTGTTTTTTCGCGAGCGTGCCGAAGTATTCGGTCGATGGACCGGGCACCGGCTCGGACACCTCGGCGTAGGTTTTGCCGACGCCGGTCTGCGTCAGCGTCTCGGGCAGGACGACCAGGTCGGCCTTTTGCCTGGCGGCTTGTTCGATCAAGGGGTCGAACAATCGGCAATTGCCCTCGGGCGTTTTGCCACTCTTGGGAACGTAGTGTACCGTGGCCAGGCGTACCTTGCGGCCGACCGGCGGCGGACTGGGCTCGAGCGCCACGTCGCTCCACTCGACCTTGCCGCGCGGGGCCCACAGCAAGTGCAACTCGACGACGGCGTGCGTGGCTTTGCTGGGGGCCAGATACACGCCTGAGACTTCGGTCCAGCCGGCGACGTCGGTGGCGCGATCGGGGGGATGTTCGGCTTCGGCGATGACCTGGCGGCCTTCGAAGAGTTTGGTTTTGACTGGCTCGTCGCGCGTCACTGCGTTGCCACGATCGTCCTGCCAGACGATTCGCGCCGGAACGCTGCGGCGCACCAGCGGTACGCCGTCGACCCGGCGGGCGGCGGAAAAACGGTAGTGGCGGCCGCCTTGAATCGGGAACGATTTGCTCCAATACCCGTGCAGCCCGTCGCGCTGGTCGGCCTGGATCATGAGTCCGCCGCGACCGTCGCGTCCGCCCGCAGGAGCGTAATCGAACGAAGGACGAATTTCGTCGCGCGGCGACGCCGTTTGCCAGCCGTCAGGCGCGATCGTCACAGCGGCAGCGACAATGTGCTCGGTCGTCGCCTGAAAAGCCAGCGCAGCCAGAAAAACGGCCCACTGGAGCAGCGAGATTCTAGGAGGGAGCATACCGCCTAGCGTACGGTCGGGCGCGACGCGAAGCAAGCGCGGGACGCAAGCTCACCAATACTAACCCGACGCGCAAGCGAGGGACGCCGGACGAAGAACCCTCGCTTGCCAACGCTATTCGAGCGCTTGTAGTCGCGTTCTGGGGTGGCACCGACAACTTGTTGTCGGTGTTGCGAAGCAATAAGAGGCACTTGAGGGACGCCGCGCACCTCGCCAGACCCTCTTGTCCCTTCGGGACGGGAGACAACAAGTTGTCTGGGCCACCCAGTCCTAGCCGCTTGTTGCCAGCACTCGAATAACGTTGTTGCGCGTCGGGTTAGTGTGCGGCAAATCCCGGCAACCTCAACGAGTTGTCGGTGGCACACCCAACGGTGCCCAGGTCGGTTCTCAATACTCGACGATGAGATACGCGATCAAGGCCACTGCCGCCAACACGGCAACGCCGAGGAGGCGACTGAAGGGCAGGACGTAGGCGTCGATGTCGACCCATTTGTCGAGCTGTTCGAGTACCTTGTTCGTGTCGACCCACTGACCGCCACGCGTCGCGACGGACGAAAAACGCCGTGGGCTGACCAGCGCCAAAAGTCCCAGGGCACCGAAAAAACCCAACACAATCCAGACGAAGGCCTCCCCAGGTGTAATCACCGCGATCAAAAGCGCCTGCATAACCGTTCCCCTTGCTGTTCCAAAATGGGTGCCGACGACTCGCGGAACCTGTTCCAGAGCCGTCGGCGAGATCGGATCGTCCCGCCGGCCCTTGGATTGGGTTCAGATCGGAGTTCCATTCCAACCGTACCTTATTGCTGGAAACAGTCAAAACTCGGCTGGATTTTCCGTGGATTTGGGCCGCACGACGGTCACGGCTCGAACCTTGGCGGGTAGCACCGACAACACGTTGAGGCGGTCCGAGAATTACCGCACACTAACCCGACGCGCCAGCGAGGGTTCTTCGTCCAGCTTCCCTCGCTTGCGCGTCGGGTTAGTGTGAGGAACAACGGCGACCGATGTTGTCGGGCGCGAGTTCCCGGACAGCCGCAACAAAATTGTCTGGGCCACCCAAAGCGAGCCGTTCGCGCGTCGAATTCGCGTGACGCGTTTCAACCGACGTCGCCCAGGTCGAGCGATTTGCCGTAGCGCACCAGGGCCATGCGGCGCAGCAGCGCGTGCTCGGGCAGAGCGAGCATCGGATCGGCGTCGACCAGAGCTCGGGCGTCGGCGCGGGCTTCTTCGATCGTGGCCGCGTCGCGCACCAGGTCGGCAATTCGCAACGGCGGCAGGCCGTGTTGCCTGGTGCCCAACAGGTCGCCGGGGCCGCGCAGCGCGAAGTCGATCTCGGCCAGGCGGAAACCGTCGCTAGTCTCGACGAAGGCCTTCAGTCGCGCGACCGCTTCGTCGGTGTCGGCGTTGGCGAACACGCAACAATAGCCGGGAAACGGGCCGCGGCTGATTCGCCCGCGCAGTTGATGCAACTGAGCCAGGCCGAATCGCTCGGCGCTCTCGATCGTCATGAGCGTGGCGTTGGGCACGTCGACGCCGACTTCGACGACCGAGGTGGCGACCAGCACCTGGACTTGGCCGCGGCGGAAGGCGTCCATCGCGGCGTGCTTTTCGCCCGGCGACATGCGGCCGTGGATCAGGCCGAGGCGAAACGCCTCCAGCTCGCCGTTGGCCAGCGACTCGTAGGTTTCGTCCAGGTTGGCCGCCTGCACCTGCTCGGAACCCTCGACCAGGGGCACGATCACGTAGCCTTGCCGACCCTCGCGCAGCTTCTTGCGAAAGAACTCCCACCACTTTGGCGCGATCTTCGATCGGCGGAAAGTAGGTGTGCACGTTTTGCCGGCCCGGCGGGCTGTCGGCGAGCGTGGTGACGTCGAGATCGCCGAACAGCGTCATGCTCACGGTGCGCGGGATGGGCGTGGCGGTCATCACCAGGTAATGCGGATGGACGGCCGAGTGTTTCAGCGCCGCGCGCTGCCGCACGCCGAACTTGTGCTGCTCGTCGATCACCACCAGGCCCAACTTGGCGAACGGCACGTCGCCGGCCACGACGGCCTGCGTGCCGATGACGATTTGAATTTCGCCGGCGGCGATTTGCGCGAGCACTTCCTGGCGAACTTTGGCCGTCTGGCCGCCGGTCAGCAAGCCCATGCGCGTGTGGCTCCCGGCGAGCAGGCGTTCGAGCGTTTCGGCGTGCTGCCGGGCGAGCACCTCGGTGGGCGCCATGAGCACGACCTGCGCCTTGTGGGCCACGGCCAGCAGCATGGCATAGACGGCCACGATCGTCTTGCCGCTGCCGACGTCGCCTTGCAGCAGCCGGTTCATCGGATGGGGGCGGGTCATGTCGGCGGCAATCTCCGACACGGCCTGGTTCTGTCCGGCGGTCAGCTCGAAGGGAAACAGGCGGCGGATGCGGGCGTCGATCTTGGCCGTCAGTTCCAAGGGCAACGCGGTGAGCGAATCGTGCACCTGCCGGCGCTTGAGCGCCAGGGCCAACTGCAAAATCAGCAATTCCTGGTAGATGAACCGGCGGCGGGCCTGGGCCAGATCGTCGCGGCTGGAGGGAAAATGCAACTGGGGCAGGGCGGCGCGGATGGGCAGCAGAGCGTGCGATTCCAGGTACGCCGCCGGAAAGACTTCCTCCAGCAGATCGAGGCACGCGTCGAGTGCCCGCCGCACCAACTGCCGCACATGACGCTGGGCCAGGCCCTCGGTGAGCGGATAGACCGGCAGCAGTTGTCCCACCGGCGGGGCGTCTTCGACGTCGACAACGCGGACGTGCGGATGGACCATCTCCCAGCGCATGCCGCGCCGCTTGGCTTGGCCCGAGAGGAGCAAGGTCTGGCCGCGCTGATACTTGTCGCGCAAAAACGGCTGATTGAACCACAGGGCCCGAAAGTGACCTGTTCCTTGCCGCAGCAGCAGGCCCAACACCGAGCGGCCGACGCCCCGATCGGCCAGGTCGATCTCCTCGACGGTGCCCAGCACGCTGACGAGCGGGCCTTCTTCGAGCTGGTCGATCGTGCGCAGGTCGGTCAGATCCTGGTAATCGCGCGGGAACAAGAAGAGCAGATCGCGCACCGTCTGCAACGCCCAAGCGGGCCAGCTGCTCGGCTCGCTGCGCGCCGCAGCCCTTGAGAAATTGAACCGGCGTGTTGAGCTCGATCGACGGCGATTTGTCGGAAGTCCGCGCCATGGAGACATTTTAAGTGGTTCGTGGTCAGTGGGTAGTGGTTAGAACGAAGAAGACGGCGGTGCGCTAGGCGGGACGAAGGCGCCTGGCACGCTGACCACTAACCACTGACCACTACCTCCTCAAATACTTCTGATACGCGGCCACGGCCAGCTCGTCGCAGCGGTCATTTTCGGGGTGGCCGCTGTGGCCGGCGACGCGGATGTAGGTGAGCTGGTGCGTGGCGATCAACTCGTCGAGGCGGCGCCAGAGGTCTTCGTTCTTGACCTCTTTCCACTGCTTTCCCTCGCGGCGCCGCCAGTCGTTGGCTTTCCACTTGGCCATCCACTCGGTCAGCCCCTTGCCGACATAGACGCTGTCGGTCATCAGCTTGACGTGCGAGGGTTTTTTCAGGGTTTCGAGTCCGCGGACGACGGCGGTCAGTTCCATGCGGTTGTTCGTGGTCTCAGCTTCGCCGCCGGATTGCTCCAACTCTTTGTGCGAGGCGGGATGCTGGAGGATGAACGCCCAGCCGCCGGGGCCGGGATTGCCGCTGCACCCGCCATCGGTGAACAGTTCGACTTCGGGCAGGGAATCTTTGGGGGGTGCCATGGCGGCCCATGGTAACGCAAACACGAAAAATGGGAAGCCGCGCTTTTCGGGTGGCCCAGACAACTTGGTTGTCTGGTTCCCGAAGGGACAAGAGGATCTCTTGGGTGGCCCAGACAACTTGTTGTCTGGGTCCCGCAGGGACAAGAGGCGTCTGGCGAGTGATGAGACCCTCGCTCAAATGCCTCGTATTGCTTCGCAACACCGACAACGAGTTGTCGGTGCCACCCTAAAAAGAAATGCAAAGCCGCAACGCAATGCAAAAAGATCACGACGTGGCGGCCGGCGATTCGAGGGGTCGCGGCGCGTCGCGGCGCGGCTTGGTGAGATCTTCGAGGCCGGCGGCCAGGACCGCATCGAGCTTCGGCTGGTCGGAGCGCGTCCAGGGCAATCGGACGGTGAAGTGCTCCCCTTGCCGAGCTCGCTCTCCAGCGAGATTTCGCCGCCCAGCAGTTTGCACAGCTCCTTGACGATCGACAGCCCCAGGCCGGTGCCGGAGTACTCGCGCGTCATCGCGTCGCCGCCGGTGAGCACCGATTTGCCCTGGCGGAATTTCTCGAAGATCGCCACCTGGTCCTCCTCGGCGATGCCGACGCCCGTGTCGCGACACCTTGAGCAGCAAGTCGCCCCGCTCGCTCGCTGCGGCGCTGACGACGATGCGGCCCCCCTCGGGCGTGAACTTGATGGCGTTGGACAGCAGGTTGTTGAGAATCTGCTGCACCTTGGCCTGGTCCTGGAACAGCGGCGGGCAGGTCGGGCTCGATCTCGGTTTCCAGGTCGATGTTCTTGCGCTCGGTCAGCGGCCGGGCCATGTCGCACTGGGCGGTGACGACCGGCTCGATGCGGAAATCGGACAAGCCGGACTTCCATCTTGCCGCTCTCGATCTTGGCCAGGTCGAGAATGTCGTTGATCATTTCCAGCAGCACCTTGCCCGAGGTCTGGATGTTGCTGCACGTAGCGCTTTTGCTTGTCGTCGAGCGAGGCGATCGAGCTCGAGCACGTCGCTGAAGCCGATGATGCTGTTGAGCGGCGTGCGCAGCTCGTGGCTCATGGTGGCCAGGAAGTCGCTCTTGAGCCGGTTCATTTCGTACAGCCGCATGTTGGCCTGGGCCAGCTCGTCGACCTTGCACGTCGAGGTTGTCGTTGACCTCGCTGCAGCTCGTCCTGGCATCGGTGGCCAGGTGGCGCAGCATGCGGTTGAAGGCCGTGGCCAGCTCCTCGAACTCGTCGCCGGTGTGGATTTCGGCCCGCAGCGCGATGTTGCCGTGGCTGATCGCGTCGCTGACGTCGCGCAGGTGCGCGCAGCGGCTTGACGATCACGTAGCGGACGATGACGTAGCGAGGCGAGCATCGCCAGAAAGACCGTGATGATGGCCGTGCCCAGCAGGATCGCATTATTGCCCAGCAGGGCCTTTTGCGTCTTTTCGTCGGGCATGGTGACCTTGACGATCGAGACCAGATCGCCGATGTCCATGTCGTTGCCGACCGCCGCGACCCCCAGGTTCAGGCTGGCGTGGCACAGGGCGCATTGGTTGTTGGTGATGCGAATGGGCGTGTAATACTGGTAGACGGGCTTGCCGTCGACGACCAGCGCGCGTTCTTCAAACTCGGGAGTTTCCGCCAGCGGCTCCTCATCCTTGGCGGCGGACCGGCGGAGTGGGAATTTCTTGAGCACCTTCTCGCGCTCGAATTCATCCTTAGGGGCGTTGGGGCCATCCTGTACGGGCCGGATGAAGTCCCAGTTGTATTGGCGGCTGGCCAGACCTTTGCGCATGTTCTCGACCAGGTCGCCATACGGCTCGTGCGATTTCTCGTCGCTCTCCTGTTGCCAGAACTTCACGTGCGTCATGACGATAATCGTCTCTTTCAGCCCACGCGCGCTCTCGCGGCTGCGATTCGTAAACCAGCTGCTGCGTGCTGCGACCGTACCACCAAAAGCTGCCGGTGATCAGAATTAGCAGGCAGGTGCCGAACAAGAAGAGACATTTCCGCTCCAGGCTGGTTTCGCCCAACACGCGTTTCAGCGAGCGGTAAGACATGGACGGCACACGGCGGGGTCTATGGAACGGGTCAGGACCAGATTCCCTACTTTCTATAGTTTACGAGAATTGGCAGGCAAACTCCAAGAGGAAAGTTGCGGCGAAAGGATGAAGGCAGAAGGATGAAGGATGAACGGCCAAGGGGTGAAATCAGGGCATGGGTGGCATTTGACCCAGCACCAGCCGGCCTTTCGAACCCAAGCGGCGTTGACGCATTCCGCGTTTTTCATCCTTCATCCTTCATCCTTCATCCTTCTGCCTTCTGCCTTCATCCTTTTCTTTACAGCATATCGATCGGATCGACGTCGACGATCCACTGGACGGTTGCGGGGGGCTTGAGGTCGCTGGCGGCGGAGCGGACGGCCTGACGTAGGCCGGCGGCGTCGGCCGCGTGGGCTTGGATATGAAACCGATACTGGCCGCGCAGTTTGGCAATCGGGGCCGGCGCCGGGCCCAGGACGCGAGCCTCGACGGCCGCCTTCGCCAAGGCTGCCCGCACCGCGGCCGCGATCGTCTCGGCGAACTCGGCGGCTACTCGCTCGGACTGGACCGCGCACCACCAGGCGGATCATGCTGGCAAACGGCGGATAGCCGAGCATCTGCGCGGATGGGCAGTTCCTGGCTGGCGAACGCTGCGTAGTCGTGCCGCACGGCGGCCTGAATCGCCGGATGCTCGGGGCTGAACGTCTGCACCAGCACGCGGCCGCCCTTCGTCGCCGCGGCCCGTGCGGCCGGCCACCTGCGTGACCAGCTGAAACGTCCGCTCCGCGGCGCGGAAGTCGGGCAGGTGCAGCGCCGTGTCGGCATTGATCACGCCGACCAGCGTGACGTTGGGAAAATCGAGCCCCTTGGCGATCATCTGCGTGCCCAGCAGAATCCGCACCTTGCCGTCGCGAAACGCCGTCAAGCGCCCGCTCGTGGCTGCCGTGGCTTCTGCATGGTGTCGGTGTCCATCCGCAGGCAGCGATGCTGGGGAAACCGGGTCTTGACCTCGGCCTCGAGCCGCTGCGTGCCCAAGCCGCCGATAGCGAATGCCCGCGAAGTGGCACTCGGGGCACGCGTGCGGCGTCGGCACCTGATAGTCGCAGTAGTGGCACAAGCGCGATCTGCCGGTGCGATGATGCGTCAGCGCGATCGCGCAATGCGGGCACTCGCACCACGATGCCGCAGGCCGGACATTGGATGTGCGTCGAGAAGCCGCGGCGATTGAGCAGCAGGATCACCTGCCCGCCGTCGTGCAGCGCGGCGTCCATGGCCGGGTGCAGCGGCCGGCTGATGGCGCCGCGGACTGTAGCGGTCGCGAAATTCGGCGCGCAGATCGATCGTGCCCACCGCCGGCAGCGGCCGATCGAACACGCGCCGCGGCAGCGACAACCAGCCGGTACTCGCCCGTGCTGCGCCCGGTGCCAGCTTTCCAGCGACGGCGTGGCCGAGCCGAGCACCAGCGGAATGCGTTCGGCCGCGGGCCCGCTCCAGCGCCACGTCGCGGGCGTGTAGCGCGGAGCGATTTCCTGCTTGAACGACGTCTCGTGCTCTTCGTCGAGCACGATCAGGCCCAGGTGCGGCGTCGGGGCGAAGACGGCGCTGCGGGCGCCGACGACCACCGACACCTCGCCGTCGGCGATCCGCTCCCAATGCCAGTGCCGCTCGGCGTCGCTCAGGTGGCTGTGCAGCACGGCCACGTTGCCGAAGCGGGAGCGAAAGCGCTCTCGGTCTGCGGCGTGAGGCTGATTTCCGGCACCAGCACGATCGCCTGCCGGCCGAAGCTGCATCACTTCCTGGATGGCCTGGATGTAGACTTCGGTCTTGCCGCTGCCGGTGACGCCGTGCAGCAGCATGGTGGCATGCTCGCCGGCGTGCAGGGCTGAAAGAATCGCGTCGAGAGCCGCGCTGCTGAGTCGGCATTAAGGTCGAGGTGCGGCTCGGGCGCGGTCGTCGCCTTGGCAGGCAGGTGGCCCGAGTCCACGCGGCGCGACTCGAACTCGAGCAGGCCTTTTTTGCGCAAGGCTTGAATCGGCGCCGTCGTGCAGCCGGCCGCTTCGGCCAATTGCCGGATCGGCACGGGGTCGGAACGGCCGACTAGATAGTTAAGAATCCTCCGCTGCGTCGGGGCTGAGTTTGAGCTGCGTGATCCGCGCGGCGACGTGATTGGGGAGCGAGACAAACTGCGTTTGCCGGGTGCCCGCCTGGCCGCGAACCCCGGCCGGCACCACGGCTTCGAGAACCTGCCCCCAGCCGACACAGGTAGTAGTCGGCCATCCACTCGGTCAGCCGCAGCATCGAAGGGCTCAACAGCGAGCTGCGCGTCGACGACTCCCAGCAGCGGTTTGAGCCGGCGGTTTTCGGCCAGTCGGTTTTCCAGCCGAACGCAGTAGCCGATCCGCGCGATCCTGCCGGCCCAAAGGCGCGCGTACGCGTTGGCCGGCCGCAAGCTGCCCGCGCAGTTCGCCCGGCACGACGTAATCGAACGGCCGATCGGGCCCGGTTGAAAAAACGACCGTGGCCACCAACTGCTCGCGCGCGTCGTCCTCATCCCAAGGGGCCGGCTGGAGCTCGAACAGGCTTTGTTGCTGGGCCTTCATGGGGCGACTTATTGAGGCTCGCGACGCGGTAACAACGGGTAGAATTGGCGTGTAGTCAGCGATCCCATCACCGGCTACGATACGTGCCCAGTGGCCGACCCCATCATCCTAGCAGACTGCTGAAGGATTCTGTGGCCGGGGACTTTGACCCCGGAGTCCGCGTGGGAATGCCGGCCTCGCACCGGCCGGCTACAATATTCCAAGGGACTGCTAGGCGACGGCGAAGCTGGCAAGCGAAGGGCGGTTCGGGCGATGCGGCTGGGTATTTTCGGCGGAACGTTCGATCCGGTCCACTATGGACACCTGCTGCTGGCCGAATGTTGCCGCGAACAACTGGGGCTCGACGCGGTCTGGTTTCTGCCCGCCGCCGTGCCGCCGCACAAGCAAGACCGCGAGTTGACGAGCGGCGCGTGTCGCGTGGAAATGCTCGAATTGGCGATTGGCGGCCAGGTGGCGCTCGGGAGTCTCGACGTTCGAAATCAACCGCGGCGGCGTGAATTACACCGTCGACACGCTGGCCGAGCTAAAGCGCCAGGACCCTCTCCGAGAGCTCTTTTTCTTGATGGGGGCCGATTCGCTGCGCGACCTGCCCTTCTGGAAAGATCCCGCGCGGCTTTGCCGGCTCGCCACGCCGGTGGTTGTCGGCCGCTCGAGTGCCACGGCAGACGGGACTGACGATTCGCTCGACCTGACGCCTCTCGAAGGGTTGCTTGCCGCGGATCGACTGGAAGCCATCCGCTCGCACCAGGTACAGATGCCGCGGATCGATTTGAGCTCGAGCGACATCCGCCGCCGCGTGGCCGCCGGCCAAAGCATTCGGTATCCGCACGCCCCGAGCCGTGGAAAAGTACATCGAAACGCAGCGGTTGTACCGCCCCGCCGAATAGCGAGGCATCTCTGGCACGCCACGGGTCGGCTGGCAGGTATTGTTAGGCCGCCTTACGCAAATTGAGCATTCCGCGCAATTGCGGGGGCATCGGGATCAGTTCCGGGGTTGGGGTGGCTCGCAGCGCATCGAGCACCCCTTCCAACTGTTCGCGGGGGTTGAGTGCCAGATCGATCAGAATCCAGCGCCGTCCCTTAACCTCGCAGGCACCCGCCGACAACCCTCCAAACCAATCCTGCCGCACGACAAATCCGCATTGTTCGGCCAGCGCGATCGCATGTTCCAGCAGTTCCACCGTGTGCATTGGAGCGTATCCTTGCGTTTTCATGCGGAACGGGCGCATTCGAGCCCAGGGGGGCCCGTAGGGGGGCGGGATTATATCGGCTTGCGCTTTAGTTGCCCAGCCAGACCCGTCGATATCGAGCATGGGCTAAGTCTCTTCAATTCCGATAGTTAAGACGCGCCAATCGGCTAGGCGGCGAGGTTGGAGCCGGACGGGCAAGCGGGCGAAACCTCGCCTTGTGTCCAATTTGGGCCGTTTTTGTCCGATAGCGCGCAGCACTGGGAAGCCAGCATGTCAACGAGCGAACCGTCGGACGGCCCTAGCTTGGAAGAGCAGTTGGCCATTCTCAAGGACCAACTGCACCAAGCGCAAAAGCTGACGGCGCTGGGCGAATTGGTCAGCACCACGACGCACGAATTCAACAACGTGCTGACGACGATCATCAACTACGCCAAGATGGGCCTGCGCCACCGCGACGCGGCAACCCGCGACAAGGCGTTCGAAAAGATTCTGGCCGCCGGCCAGCGCGCCGCGCAGGATCACCAACGGCATCCTTGGCTTTGCCCGCAATCGGCCGCATGGCATCGAGCCGACCGACCTGGTCAAGGTGGTCGACGACTCGCTGCTGCTGCTGGAACGCGAGATGACCAAGTATCGCATCGTGGTCGAAAAGCAGTTCCACGCGGTGCCGCCGGCGATGGTCAACGCCAACCAGATTCAGCAAGTGCTGATGAACCTGCTGATCAATGCCCGCCAGGCGATGCCCAACGGCGGGCACATCCTCATCCGGCTGAGCCACGATCCGGCGCACAACACAGTCGATCTGATGGTGCGCGACACGGGCAGCGGCATCCCGCCCGACAAGCTGCCGCGAATCTTCGATCGCTTCTTCACCACCAAGAGCGGACCCGACGCCAGCGGCAAAGGGGGCACCGGCCTGGGCCTGTCGTTCTGCCGCGACGTGATCGAAGCCCACCACGGACGCATTCGCGTCGAAAGCACGCCCGGCAAGGGCACCGCCTTCACGCTCAAGCTGCCGGCCGTCAAACAGCCGGAGCCAAGCGTGCTGGGCATCAACGTCCCGCTGACCAACGCGCCGACCAACCAGGCGGCCGGCCGGTAGCGGCGACTCACTTCGCCCCATCCATTGCCCGGGCCACGCCCCGACGTGCATTGGTCGCTCTACGCCCGCGCTGGTCGTTCGACTGCCCAAACGACTGCGTCGAACAATGTTAATTTGAGACGACTTGGATGACTACGTAGCTTTAGTGACCCGGCAATGGCCGCGTAGTTTTCTAAATCTTCTTAATCTTCCCTTGGCCCGAACTCACCATTTTTTTCTCGATTTTGCTACACTGCCCTGTCGCTAGAGTTCGCCAACCGAGATTACCCAGCGTATGACGCTAGACGCACTCCCGTTTGATTTAGCTCTTTTGCAGTGATCGCTTGATTTCGGCACCCGGTTCGCATAACGGCTCGACCAATCCAGCGCGGCGTTCTCGCCGACGGATCAGAGAACTGTGTTCACCCGCTGCGGCTTCGTTGATTCAGGTGGCTTTTTTTCGAAAGGGGTCTACTATGCGCTTTCCTACGTTGAAGTCCCTGCTGTCGTCCAACGTCAAGAAGTCCTCCGTCCGATCCCGTCCACCGCGCCGCTTCAGGCCGACCTTTGACATGCTCGAGGATCGTCACATGCTCTCGGCCGTGTTGTGGGTGGATAACAACCCGGCAAATGCCGGGCCGCATCCGCTCGACTTTACGACCATCTCGGCGGCCGTTGGCGCGGCGAGCCCGGGCGACACGATCAAGGTCTCGCCGGGCATCGGGCCGTATGACGAATCGGTGCTGGTCAACAAGCAACTGACGCTCATCGGCGGTCAGATTCGCCTGGCCGGCGAGCATGGCCAGACCATCGTCGAGGTGCCCACCAACGGATTGGCCGGCTTCGATCTGCAAGCCAACGACGTCACGGTCAAGAGTTTCACGGTTCGCCCAGACCCGGCCACGACCACCGACGTCTTCGGCATCGTGACCCACGTTGCCAACTACGGCGAGCAGATCCTCAACAACGTTTTGACCGGGAATACGATCGGATTGTATTTGAACAGCAACGGCGTCAAGAAGGATTCCGTCTCCGGCAATACGTTCGCGTCGAACAATTTCCCCGGCTCGTCCCAGGGCAATGCGATTTACTCCGACCAGGGTTTGAAGAACGCCACGATCTCGAACAATTACTTCAGCGGCGATCAAAACGGCTCCGTCGTGCTGGTCGGCGGCAGCAGCTCGTTCGCTTCGGTGGGAGCGCACTCGAATGTGCAGATACTCTACAACAACATCAACAACGATTCGCCGATCATCGCCGTGAACATGACCAACTCGAGAATCAGCGGCAACTCGATCACCAATCCGTTGCAAGGCACCGGCATCTTTTTCGGCGGCGCGGTAACCAAGACGGAAGTCTCGTGGAACAAGCTCAACGGCAACGCCGGGAGCTTCACGGGCATCAACCTGCGCATCAGCGACGTCGCCAGCGGCGGCGCCTACAACGTGGCCCATACGCCCGGCGGTTTCCCGGTTCCCAACTCGGGCGACAAGATCGTCGGCAACACCATCTACGGCTGGGGCGACAGCGGAATCCGTCTGCGCGACGGCACCAACGGAGTCCTCGTCGCGTGGAACTCGTCCAACAATAACGGCACCGGTGGCGATCCCACGACCGGAGACGGAATCAGCATCGAAGACTCGTACTCCAATACGGTCGCGGGAAACACTACCAACAACAACCGGCGCAACGGCATTTTCCTGACCGATGCGCAGATCAACATGATCACGTGCAATACGGCGAACAACAATGGCGTGGACGGCATCCGACTCGAGAATGGGTCCAACGGCAACACGCTGCAAACCAATTCGGCCAACCACAACGGCGAATTCGTCGGGTTCACGGGCAATGGCATCCACCTGATCGATTCGAACGACAACACCATCTACCGTGACACCGCCAAGAGTAATGCGAACGACGGAATCCTGGTGGAGGGCACCTCGGCAGGCAACACCCTGAGGAGGAACTTTGCCAAGTTCAACCTGAACTGGGATCTCGAGGATACGACCGTGGGCGGCACCGGCACGGCCGGAACCGATAACTTCTGGTTCAACAACATCGCCAACAGCCGCAATCCCGCCGGTTTGGGATAAACTTTTCGGTGGCACCATGCCACAGCGGCGTTCACTGGGCCTGGGGTGATGGAGATCATCCCGGGCCCAGTTTGTTCGCCGAGGCTTGCACAAGCCACGGGTCGAGGCGCGGCTAGAACGCCACGGGCCCGCCATGGCCGGCGAGGCGGGCTTGAATCTGCGCCAGAATCTCTTGCTCCAAAACCACGTCGCGGCCCTGGTCGATCCAGTCCAGCGTGGGCTGCTGCCCTCCCACGGGGTTCGTGACGCGCGTGAGCGACGTATCGTTTCGCAGGCTGTTGGTATTGGTGGAGCTGATGGCCCCCGACTCGGGACGCGCGACGTTTTCCAATTGCTTCAACACCTGCACGTCGATCAGAAAGCCGGCTTGGGACGGGATCACGCGCACCAGGGCAATGCGGCGGATCGACTGCAAAGTGCTTTCCAGCCGATCGTAGGCCGTGACCGAGTCGAAGTTCCAGGGCTCGAAGATTGTCGAACCGCTGCGTGGAAACGTGTCGATGCGGCCTTCGGTCAGGATGTCTCCCACCAGGCGCACACGCTCTTCTTTCTCGATACGGAAATAATCGTCCACCGCGTCGACCACCTGGTCCCACACGAAGTCGCGGTCCATGACGGTCACGGTCAGCGGATTGGTTTGCGGCGGCGGTCCGCCAAAGGCGATCTCGGGGGGCACGTAGCTGGCCGGCTGCCAGGCATGACAACCGCAAACCGCCAGCGCACAAGCAACACGGCCAATAGCCGCGCGGCACGACACCGGCGCTCAGACATAGCCCGATCGCTGCACATAAGATCCGTGCGAATTGAATGGTCGCGAGAAATGGGGCGGTAGTGTGACGAAATGACCCCACAGCGACAAGAGCAGGTCGCACGGCGGAGCGATTATCCAGGATTGCCTGAATTACCCAGAATGGTGGCGGTTGGTGGTTGGAACGGGCGGAGCGGCGGTCGCCGCCATTTTCTAACCACTAACCACTAATCACCGACCACTTTGCCCTCTCAGTATCCCGAGTCGATGCCTAGCCGCATCTTCAGTTCTTCGAACTGTTCGCTGTACGACTCGCTCGACGAGTGGACGTGCTCGGCTTCGGTGATGAACTTCATCTGGTCGTTGCAGCGCACGTTGCGGCCGGCAAAGATCTTCTCGTATTCCGTCAGTCCTTGCCGTAGACGATCAGCAGCTTGTGCTCGTCGAACTGCACTTCCTGCGGAATCGCGGATTGAGCACGGCGATGCCGGTGCAGCCGTCGTTGACCAGCAGATCCTCGTAGTCGCAGAGGATGCTTTTGAGCACGGGCAGGTCGATGTGCTCGCGGTACAGATCGACGTGGCCGTGGTTCTGGCGGTTGTGGCTCGTTTCCAGCACGACGTCGACGGTCGAACCCAGCGGGTCGAGCAGCTCCATGAACACTTCGAACAGCTGTTCCTTCGAGGCGGCGCCCATCAGCACCGGGCACGCTGGCCTTGTTCTCTTCGTCGCGATAGACGTCGTGGCGGTAGCCCTGGCAGGGAACGACCTGCAGGTCGTACGACGGCCGGACGGCGTCGGTCAGCAGGAAGTCGCCGTAGCGCACGACGCCCAGGTGCGCTTCCAGCTCCTCGTCACTGAGGCGCTCGAAGCTGCTGGTGGTATGCGTCTGCATTCCATCGCGGAACACGTTGCGAAAGATATTTTTCAGGAAACCCATCGGCGACCTCAAAGTTTGTGCAAACTCAAGCGGTCCATGCGTCAACAGAAATCTCTTCTCGAAAGCTTAGGTTACGCGGCCCACTTGCAAAGCGGCCGGGCACCACGACATTCCAACAACTTTGAGCGGGGGCGCGCTGCTGGGGCTGCAGAAACGGCACAACCGCGCCCTTCAACCCGCGGCGCTGGCGTCGCCATGGATCGGCAAAAACCGGCCAAAATCGCGACCGTTTCGACCACACCCGAGACGAACAAAACTACTCTAGCACTCGCAATGCTCGCCCGGGGCGGCTGGGCCAAATCGCTTGACTGGAAAGTTGGTCCCAAGGGTAAACCTCTAGAGAAAACGCCGGATTTGCCCTCGGCAGACTTGCTGTAGCCGAATCGTTCGCCGAAGGCCTCAATGTTGCTTTTCGAAAACATGGCGGCCGCCAATGCCGCTGGTACCACCGGCCGGTACGGCGATACAATCATGGCATCTGGCAGAGGCAGCCGTGGCACGTCGCCAAACCGCCGATTCGGCAACACCCGCTCGGATAGCCTTGATCACGACGGCGAAAGGGATGCGCATGCGGCCAACCGTAGTGATGCCCTCGCATTCAGAATCACCAACGCCGCGACATTCCGAATTGCCGCACCACTGGCGGCATGTTGCGATGCTGTTGACCGCCATCGCAATGGCGCTGGTGCTGCTCGGCTGCCGGAAGACCGATTCCGGTGCGCCGCAAGCGCTCTCGGCCGCAACGTCCGATTCCGAGCCTGCGCGATGAGATTTGGGAAGCGTTTTACCTGCAAGGCTCGAAAATCGGCTACGGGCAAACCGTGATTCGCCCGGTCGAGAAAGCCGGCAAGAACCTGGTCGAAACAGATTCGGTGAATCACCTGACCATTTCCCGATTTGGCCAGGCGAGCCAGCAGAAACTGAATATCCACAGCGTGGAGACGTCCGACGGCCAACTGCTTGAGTTCGAAACCGAGGTGGCTTTTGGTCCCGCGCCCGTCGTCACGACCGGCCGGGTCGACGGGCCGGTGATGGTCATCGAGCAGAAGAACGGTGCCGCGAATCAGGCCGTTCGCATCCCCTGGTCGGGCGAAATCCGCGGGTTTCGCGGCGTGGAACAATCGCTCGAGAAGCAGCCGCTGGCGGTCGGCGAAAAGCGCACGCTGAGAATGCTGATGCCGGTGCTCAACCAGGTGGCCGAGGTCGACCTGATTGCCAAGGGAGACGAGGCCACGAGCGTGTTGGGCGTGGAGGCCCGGCTGAAACGCATCGAGACCGTGGCCCGGCTTGCAGACGGCAATTCGCTGGCCGAAACGGTGTGGGCGGACGGCCGGGGTCAGATCGTTAAGAGGCGGATCGAAGCCATGCAGCAGGAGTCGTATCGCACGTCGCGCGAGCTGGCCCTGGCCAAACAACCGCCCGGCGCCAAGTTCGATCTGGGCTCCGATACGATCGTCAAACTCGCGAAGCCGCTGGCCCATGCCCACCAGACCCGGCGGGTGCGCTATCGGGTCGAGCTGGACTCGGGCGACCCGGCCAAGGTGTTCGCCCAGGGCACCACGCAATCGATTCGCTCGTTGGGTCCGCACGTGGCGGGGTTGACGGTGCGCAGCGTGCGGCCTGGAGAGAAGGAAGCCAGGACGACGAACGGGGCGAAGGAGAACGTCGATGCCGGGGCTCCCTCACCCCGGCCCTCTCCCGGAGGGAGAGGGAGTGCGGAAAAGGTCGGCAAGGAATACACCAGCGCCAACAACATGTTGCAAATCGACGATCCGCGGATTCGGGCGATGGCCAAGGAGGCTCGCGGCGACGCCACCGATCTCACGAAAGTCGCGCTGGCCTTGGAACGTTACGTCGACACGACGATGACTCGCAAGGATTTCAGCCAGGCGTTTGCCACGGCAGCCGAGGTTGCCGAATCGCGGCAAGGCGATTGCACCGAACATGCGGTGCTGTTGGCGGCGCTGGCGCGGGCCTGCGGAATTCCGGCCCGAGTGGCAATCGGACTGGTGTACCTCGACCGAGCGCAGGGCTTCGGCTTTCACATGTGGACGGAGATGTATCTCGACGGCCGGTGGCTTGGCCTGGATGGCACGTTGGGGCAGGGGGGCATCGGCGCCGCGCACATCAAGCTGACCGATTCCAGCCTCGACGGCACCGCGGCCTACAGCGCCTTTCTACCGGTCGCCCAGGTGGTCGGTCAACTTAAGATCAGCGTGCTTGAGGCCGAGTAGCGGGTCGCTGCCGGGTCCGGAGACGGGGACCGTCCCATTTTCCTCCGATGACTCCAGAAAATTGGGACAGTCCCCGACGGTTCTCACTCGGGCAGATTGAAGTCGCCGATAAACAACTGGCTCGAATGGTCGGCCGTGCGGTTGCTGGTCCACATCAGCTGCTTGCCGTCGGGCGAAAAGACCGGCAGCACGTCGGCCGCCGGCATCGTCGGTAATCCGCGTGATCGCTCCCGGCGCGAGCTTGCCGTCTTTCACTTCGTACTTCATCAGCCACAGGTCGTAGTTCGGCCGCGCCTTGGGGTCCGAGTGGTCGGCGCCGGTCCAGATGATGTACGGCTTGGTGGGATGCCAGTAAGGGGCCCAGTTGACGCCCACGTTGTCGGTCAAGGCTACGTCGTTTTGGCCGTCGATGCCGATGGCGTGGATCTGCAAAAAGCCTTCCTTCTTGCGGTCGCTGCGGAAGATGACCCATTTGCCGTCCGGCGAGATGAACGGCCCGCCGTCGTAGCCGGGCGAGTTGGTCAACTGCCGCACGCCGCTGCCGTCGGCGTTCATCACGTACAGATCGGGATCGCCGTCGCGATCGCTGCAAAAGGCGATCTGCTTGCCGTCCGGCGAATAGGCCCCCTCGGCGTCGTAGCCCTTGGCGTCGGTCAGTTGCCGCAAGTGCTTGCCGTCCAGATCGGCTTCGAAGATGTCCATGTAGGGATCGAAATCCCACTGGTAGCGGCGGCGCGTGCCGCTTTTCGGCGTCGTCAGCCTGTTGCTTCCGCTCCTTCTCTTCGGTGTCGGAGAGCTGCGGATCGAGATGGCTGGACGCAAAAATCAGGTGCTTGCCATCGGGCGAAAAAAAGCTGCACGTCGTGCGGCCGCGGCCGGTGCTGATGAGCTGCGGCTGGCCGCCGGCCAGGGGTTGCTTGTAGATCTGATAGAATGGGTAGCCTTGCGGAACCGCCTGGTAGATGATCGTGCGGCCGTCGGGCGAGAAATATCCTTCGCCCGCCTTGACGAATCCCGAGGTCACCTGTCGCACGTTGCTCAGGTACTTACCTTCGATCGAATCGGCCGCCAGGCATTGCGTGGTCAGACAGAAAAACGCAACGGCGATGAATGCCGACGGCGCACGGTTTTTGATAGGCATGGTCGCTCCCGAAGTTCCGAGGGGCCGATGAATCGCGCGTGCGATTTGCGGCCTCGGGTAAAACCGTATTATAACAGTCGGCATGCCGCCGAGCGACCGGGCAGACTTCCGCGGCCGTGGCATTGGATCGCGTCGACCTTCGGCATTTCGCACGCATGAAGAGCGCAAAGACCATGAAAATCTATACGAAGACCGGCGATCGGGGCGATACGGGGCTGTTCGGCGGTCCGCGGGTCAGCAAGGATGCGCCGCGCATCGAAGCCTACGGCACTGTCGATGAGCTCAACAGCGTGCTGGGCATGGTCCGCGCCAGGGCACCGAGGGACCGCTGGACGCGCTGTTGGGGCAGATCCAAAACGAGCTGTTCGCGCTGGGCGCGCAGTTGGCGACGCCCGATCCGGCCGCTCACCAGACGGCCATGATTGGGTCGGCGCAGATTGCCGCCCTCGAGGCGGCCATCGATCGGCTCGAAGTGCCGCTCGAACCTCTCAAGCAGTTCATTTTGCCGGGCGGCACGCCTGCCGCCGCCGGGCTGCATTTCGCCCGCACCGTTTGCCGGCGGGCCGAGCGACGACTGGTTTCGCTGGTGCGTCAATCGGCGGAGCCGATTGCCGACGACCTGGTGATTTATCTGAACCGCTTGAGCGATTTGCTGTTCGTCATGGCCCGCGCGGTCAACCACCAGTCGGGCCGAGCGGATATTCCGTGGCAAAAGCCCTGCTGAAGGCGGGCAAAAAACCGCCCGCCCATACTTTACGGACTGCTCGTCGATCGGTAGTCTGGTCTCTCTTGTCAACGCGTTGCCCACCGCTTTTTGGGGCGGCCGGTCGCGCAGCCGGTGGATAGTTCGTTTGGTTTGGGCAAACCGACTCGAACCTCAGGCGGATCCTTAACAAGGGAGAACTTCGATGGGCGGGAAAAAACTTCTGGCGGTAGCGGTATGCGCGTGCGCCATTTTCAGCGCATCCAACAACTCGATTTGGGCTCAAGAAAAAGGAGACGATCCGGACGCGGCCGCGGCCGCTGCACCCCCGGCCACGCCCAAGCCCTTGGATCGCGGCGACAACGCCTGGATGCTCACCTCCTCGGCGCTGGTGCTGATGATGACCGGACCGGGACTGGCCTTGTTCTATTGCGGGCTGGTGCGAAAGAAGAACGTGCTGAGCGTCATGATGCAGTGCATTTTCCTGATGGGCCTGATGACCGTGATCTGGGCTCTGTATGGCTACTCGCTGGCGTTCGGCGGCAGCGATCCTTGGATCGGCAACAGGGACTACTTGTTCATGAAGGGCGTTCAGGCGGAGTGGGACGACGGCAAAGCGGTCATTCCGCAACACATGGCCTATAACATCCCGGTGCTGACGCACATGCTGTTCCAGGGCATGTTCTTCATCATCACGCCGGCGCTGATCTGTGGTGCGTTTGCCGAGCGGATGAAGTTCAGCACGATGGTCGTGTTCATGATCCTGTGGGGCACGCTCGTCTATTGTCCGCTGGCCATTGGGTGTGGGGCGGCGGAATCCTGGCGTACGGCACGGAGAATGCCAAGCCGTACGGAGGCGGCGCGCTCGACTTCGCCGGCGGCACGGTGGTGCACATCAGCTCCGGCGTTTCGGCGCTGATCTGCGCGCTGGTGATCGGCAAGCGACTCGGCTATGGCACCGAGCCGATGCCGCCGCACAACCTGACCTACACCGCCATCGGCGCCGCGCTGTTGTGGGTCGGCTGGTTCGGCTTCAATGCCGGCAGCGCCAGTGCCGCCGACGGCGTGGCCGCCAGCGCTTTTGCCGCCACGCATTTTGCGGCGGCCGCCGGCGCGCTGGCCTGGGCCGGCATGGAATGGATCTTCCGCGGCAAGCCGACCGTGTTGGGCGCGTGCTCGGGCGCGGTGGCCGGGCTGGTGTGCATTACGCCGGCGTCGGGCTACGTGCTGGCCGATGCCGGCCTTGCTGATGGGCGTCGGCGGCGGGCGTCGTCTGCTATCTGGCCTGCACCGCGCTGAAGGCGAGCTTTGGCTACGACGATTCGCTCGACGCCTTTGGCGTCCACGGCGTCGGCGGCACGTTGGGAGCCATCCTCACCGGCGTGTTCGCCACGCGGGCCGTGCAGGATCTCAATCTCGAAGGCGGCCACGAGCTGGGGCTGCTGGAGGGGGGTAAACTGCTTACAGGCCAACTCGTTGCGACGGGAATCACCTGGGTGCTGGCCGCGGTGGCGACGTTCGTGATGCTGAAGGTGCTCGACGTCACGATGGGGCTGCGCGTCACGCACGCAGGAAGAACTGCAAGGACTCGACCTCAGCCAACACGGCGAAGAAGGGTATATTTTCCTGTGAGGCGATATCGCCGTGTGACAGTCCGTGCCGCCCCTGGGCACGCGTAATTTCGGCCTCGCCGCGCTACCTGGCGCGCGGCGAGGTTTTTTCCCAATCCTGGAAGGAACGCTATGAAGAAAATCGAAGCGATCATCCGCATCTTCAAGCTCGAGGACGTCAAGAACGCGCTCTCGGCACAAGGCGTTCACGGAATGACGATCACCGACGTGCGCGGCTTCGGCCGCCAGAAGGGACACACCGAAATGTATCGCGGCACCGAATACAAAGTCGATTTCGTGCCCAAGGTCAAGATCGAAGTCGTCGTGCCCGACGACAATTTGCAAACCGTGCTGGACACGATCATGCGGACGGCCCAGACCGGCCAGATCGGCGACGGCAAGATTTTCGTCTCCGAACTGGCAAAACGCATCCGCATCCGCACCGGCGAAACCGGCGAGCAGGCGATCTGATGGCCGAGGATCACGGCGAGACCAACGGAGCCGTGGGCGCCGCCGCTCACGCGACCGCCAACTCTCCAGCGAGCGCACCGCGCGAGGAATCGTCGCCGGGAACGATCTTTCGTCCCTCGCTGCTGGCGGCGCAGCAGCGCCTGCTCGACGAGCGCCACGAAATCAAACAGCAGCACGAGGCCGGCTCGCCCGGCATCCAGGTCTGCACGCGCCTGACCGAGCTGTTCGACACGACCGTGCTGGACTTGTATCGAGGCGGCGATCGCGGACCTCTGGGGAGCGAACGCCGAAGAGTGGAGCTCGCAAATCGCGCTGGTGGCGCACGGCGGATACGGACGCAGGGACGTGGCTCCCTATTCCGACGTCGACCTGATGATCCTGCATGCGCGCGGGCACGGAAAACGTGGTTTACCCGCTGGCCAGCCGGCTGCTGCGCGACTTGTTCGACGTCGGACTGGACCTCGGCCAAAGCGTGCGCACGCCCAAGCAGGCCTATCAACTGGCGGCCCAGGACGCCGCCGTGTGCACGTCGCTGATGGAATCGCGATTTCTGGCCGGCGGCGAAAAGTTATTCAACGCGTTTGTTGATAAGTTCAAACGCCGCACGCAGGCCCGCTGCAAATCCCTGTTCAGCGCGATCGAGGAAGCGCGCCGCGTCGAGCGCCGGCAATACGGCGAGACGGTCTACCTGCTGGAACCCAATATCAAGCGGTCGCGCGGCGGGCTGCGCGACGTGCAATTGCTGCGCTGGCTGGGCTTTGCCCGCTACGGCGCCACCGATCCCGATGCTCTGCAGTTGCTGGGCGCGCTGTCCAAGGAAGACCAGCAAACCGTGCGCGAGGCGACGGAGTATCTGCTGCGGTTGCGCAACGAGCTGCACTTTCAGGCCGGCAAATCGAACGACGTGCTGGACCGTTCCGAGCAGGTGCGGCTGGCCCCGTTGTATGGATTCGAGGGGACCGGCGGAATCCTGCCGGTCGAGCAGTTCATGAGCCAGTATTTCCGGCATACGCGGGCGGTCCGCAGCCGTGGTCGAGCAACTTCGCGGCCAACGCCCGGCCCGGCGCCGCCTGGCGCGCGCTGGCCGGCGCGATCTTCAGCCACCAGGTCGAGGGCGACTACCGGGTCACGCCTCGCCAGATCGTGGCCACGCCGCATGGTCTTGCCAAGCTGCAAACCGAGCTGGCCGAAGTGCTGAGGTTATGCGAGCTGGCCAATTTGCACGACAAGCGGATTGCGCCCGCCACGTGGGATGCGGTGCGAGCGGCCGTGCCGCGATTGAACGGCGAGGTGACCGCGGGAATCTCCCGCCAGTTCCTCTCGCTCATCTCCCAGCCCGGCCGGCTCGGCGAACTGCTGCGCCGTCTGCACGAGTTGGGCGTGTTGGAAAAAATCATTCCCGACTTCACCCACGCCCGCTGCCTGCTGCAGTTCAACGAATATCACAAGTACACCGTCGACGAGCATTGCATCTTGGCGGTCGAGCGGGCGACCGACTTCAGCTCCGACCCGGGAATGCTGGGCAGCGTCTACCGGCGCATCAAGCAAAAGCGCACGCTGCACCTGGCCCTGTTGATTCACGACTTGGGCAAGGGGTTCGTCGAAGACCACAGCGACGTTGGCCTGCGTATCGCCGACGAGACGGCCCGCCGGCTGCGGCTGCCGGTGCGCGAAGCCGAGATGCTGAAATTCCTGGTGCACAAGCACCTGGTCATGTCGCACCTGGCATTCTGGCGCGACACGAGCGACGATCAGCTCATCGTGCGGTTCGCCGTCGACGTCGGTTCGCCCGAGGTGCTCGACATGCTGTTCGTGCTGACGGCGGCCGATTTCGCAGCCGTGGGGCCGGGCGTGTGGAACAGCTGGAAGGCCGAGGTGCTGACCGAGTTGTACCAGCAGACCATGCAGCACCTGGCCGGCGACGCTCCGGCCACCGACTCGGCCGAACGACTCGAGCGACGCCGATCGGCCGTTCGGGCCTGCCTGGCCGGCGAAAGCGATCTTCCGTGGTACGCGCGGCAGATCGACGCCCTGCCGCACACCTACGCGTGCAGTTTGACGCCGCAGCGGATCGCCGCCGAGCTGCGCGAGCTGCACAGCCTTGCGCCCGGCGAGGTTCGCGCCTCGGGCCGCTACCTGAGCGAGAGTCACACCGTCGAATTCGTCGTAGGCACGCACGAACAGATCACGCCGGGCGTCTTTCACAAGCTGACCGGCGCGCTTGGCCAGCCAGGGCTTGCAAATCCTTTCGGCCGAAATCAACACGCTGGCCGACGGCCTGGTGCTCGACCGGTTTTATGTCAGCGATCCCGACTATGCCGAGGCGCCGCCGGCGGAACGGCTCGACGCGGTCGCGCAGGCGCTCGTTCAATCGTTGCAGACGCCGCAAGGTTCGACCCCCGCATTTCGCAAGGTTTGGCAAAGCGCCGCCAGCCGCGACCGGGCCGTGCTCAACCGCCTGCCGACGCGCGTGCAAATCGACAACAGCACGTCCGACCGGTTCACGATTCTCGACATCTTCGCCTCCGACCGCCTGGGCCTGCTGTTCACGATCGCCCGCACGCTGTTCGAGCTGGACTTGTCCGTTTCAGTCGCCAAGATCGGCACCTACCTGGACCAGGTCGTTGACGTGTTCTACGTCACCGATCAGGCCGGCAACAAGATCAACGACGAGCCGTGGCTCCAGCACATCCGCACGCGGCTATTGGCTGCGATCGACGGCACGGGCAACTAGAACTGGTTTCAAAACCGCTGGGGACTGTTTCAATTTTGCGCCGGGTGGCCCAGACAACTTGTTGTCTGGGTCCCAAAGGGACAAGAGGTTCGGGCGCGTCGCGAGAGCCTTGACTAAGCTCCTCTGATTGCTTCGCAACACCGACAACGAGTTGTCGGTGCCACCCCGGCGAAACGCTCCCCGTGCAATCATCGCGCGGCGGTCTTGAGATTCAGCATGGCTTCGCGCCAGCGTTTTTCGAACTCGGCCAGCGGCATGCCCACTAGTTTTTCGAAACGCTCGACGGGCGGCTTGTCGGCGGCGGTCGGACTGAGATAGGCGTCGAATTGCGGCGTGCCGAATACGCCCTGGTCGAAGGCCAGGTAGTAGGCCAGCCCCCAGGAATAGTAATACGACCGCGATGCCATGGCTCCGCCGTCGGCGTGACCGGACAAGAACGTCTCGCTGCCGGCGTTGAGCAGATCGGCCAGCTTCAGCGGATCGGATCCGGTCAAATCGCTCTGCAACCGGGCCAGCGCCACCAGATTCGGCGTGTCGATGCGCAGCGTGTCGGCTTCCAGCAGCCCGGCCTCGAAGGTTTGCGCCAGGCCCTCGTTGAGCCACCGCGGCACGTCGTAGGAAAGCCGCGGATAGACGAACGTCTCCAGGTAGGCGTGAAACGCCTCGTGCGCCAGTCGCCGGAACATCTGGCCGGCCACTTCGTTGAACTTGGCGGCGTTCTTGCGGTCCAGCGCCGTCATTTTCTTCCGCGCTTCCTTGCGTTGATCTTCCCACTTCTTCTGCTCGGCCAGCACGATTTTCTGCCGATCGGCGGGCGGGACGTCGTTTTTCCTGAGATCCTCGTTCAGTTGTTTGATCCGCGCCGGCGTTTCGGCGACCAGGGCGTCGAGTTGCTGCGCGCATCTTGCGGTGCTGCCGGCTGACTTCCGCCAGCTCATCGTCGAAGCGGTTCATGTCGCTGCCGGCCAGGATCAGGTTCTTGTCGGCCAGGTAGACCGCCGGGTTCTTGATCGCCAGCTCCAGTTCCGCGAGCGCCGCCTGATATGGGTTGCTGGCGCCAAAGATGCGGATCTCGAGCCGACCCGGCGCCGTCCAGCGCGGCGGCAAAAGCTGGCGATAGGCAGTGAAAATCTGCTCCAGACGCACGATCGAGCGACGCGTCATCGGCTCGTCGGCCGTGCTGGCCAGCGAAAACCAGGTGCCCTCGTAGTGCCACTCCAGCTTGCCGTCGTGACGATCGGCCGACAGCGACAAGTCTTCCATGCGTCGGGCTTCGATCAACGCCCGCTGCTTGTACTTTTCCAGCCGGCCGCGAAGCTGCTCCTGCTCGGCCGGGCTGATCCGCTCCCACTTGGCGATACTCTTGCGGTCGATGGGCCGCACCACCAGAAACATCGGCTTGCCGCGAGGGCGATGTACCTCGACGAATTCGATGCTCGCCGGGCTTTCCGATTCGATCAGCCCCTGGTACGTCTTGCCGCCGTGCAAAACCACGCGCTCCAATGGCCAGTCAGCGGCCGGTCGAGTTGATGACTCGCTTGGGGCACTCTTTTCGTCAGCGGCCCAAGCGGCAGCAACGATATGTAGCAGTCCGCAGAAAACGACGAGGCCCAGCGCACGCCGAGTGTCCCATACTAACCCGACGCGCAAGCGAGGGTTCTTCGTCCAGCTTCCCTCGCTTGCGCGTCGGGTTAGTGTGGGGCAATTCGCGGAAAACCTCAATTTAGAGTGTTGTAGGCCCGAAGGGGCTTTCAATTCCCGGACGGCCTCGACCGGTTGTCTGGGCCACCTGATTCCAGCAGTGGGTGGGACAATCGCCATCGAGTTGCGTTCCGCGTCCGAAATGATGAGCACCGCAACCTCCACCATCGCGCGCTTGCCCCAACTTGTCAAGCGCGCCTAGCAATGCGCGCCGTAATCGCACCAAGTCAGAAAAAAGCCGGCCTCCCATTGTTTGGGAAGCCGGCTGCAGAAAACTCGCGATTTGTAGCCGACGGCCTGCGCCGCTAGGCGTTGGTCTTGACGCTGGGATCGTCGGCCACGTTGACCCACACGTGGACGTGCGGGGCGCCGCGATAGTACCAGACGAACGACGGGCCTTCCAGCCGCCAGTTGTCCCATACTTGGTCGTTGCCGATGTCGCCTTCGCGATAGAACGCCAGCGAGCAGCGATCCAATCCGCCTTGCTTGGTCAGACACGCCAGCGCTTCGTCGCGATCGGACTTGCGATAAGGCTCGATCAGCTTCTTCAGCACTTCCTTGACCAGCCCCTTCTGATCGCTCGACATCTCGGCGACCGGGATGCCCGGAAACTGTCCGCCGGAACCCTGGAACGAAACGGCTTCTTCCTTGGGCACCTTGTCGACGAGTGCCCGCTTGCGCTGCTTCTCGTCGAGCATTTCGTAAACCTTGTTGGCGGCCAGGGCCTGGTGCCAGAACACGTTGCCGGGGTGGTTGGGCTTTTCGTTGAAGCCGCTGGCGGCGTGGCCGTAGAAGATCGGCCCGCCGAAGGCCGTGTGCTCGTTGCTGTTGCCGTCGCAGCGCAGCGTCATGTGGCGGCCGGTCATGACGAATTCGAACTTTTCGCCCGGCTTGCCGAACATCGCGATGCTCTGCTGCTCGCCGTAGCCCTGAGCGTCGTCTTCGAGCTGCTTGTAGATCCGCTTGTGCCAGTCGGGCTGGATGATGCTCTCGAAAATGTGCTTGATCATCGCCTGCTGGTCGCTGTTGTAGAAATCGCTCTTGATGGTCGGCTTCGTGATGTTCCAATTGTTCGAAATGCGGGTCCGCAACAAGCCGCGCTTCTCCTCGGTAAAGTCCCAAGCGAAGCAGATTTCTTTCTTCTGGTCGTCGCTGAGCGATTCATACAACAGCTTCGTCACGGTCTCGGGCGGAGCGTCGGCCGGCACCGCGGCAGCTCGGGCCATCAGAGGCGCCGCTCCGACGGCCAGCGCCGCAGCACCCGCCGTCTTGATGAAATCGCGCCGCGTCACTTCCGAACTCGATTCACAATCTGGACAGATGCGGATGTCGGACATACTCCGTCCTCCCTGGTAAAGCTTGAAAAATTGCTGAATGACGATTCTTGCCGGGCAGGTCCAATTAGACACCAAGGCCCCGTGCGATGCAAACCGGCGCTCAATCGGGAAAAATAGCGGCTTGCTAGGCGTCTTAGTGTCCGGGTGCCACTGGCGTCTCGCCAGTGAATGCCGAACTTGACGCTGCACTGGCAAGATGCCAGTGGCACCCGGAGAGCCGTGGGCTATCTGATCGAGCGGGCGGCCGAAGTCACTCGGCCGCTGCGCGGCTGGCAATGGTCGCAGAAGAATGTGGAACGCTGGGCCTGCACGATCCGCTCGATCGTGCCCGCGCTACAGGTGCGGCACGCCTGCCCGGCGCGGTCGTAAACCTGGTGCTGACTCTGATATCCGCCCTGTTCGTTGAGCGCGTTGCGATACGTGCCGTCGCCCAGGGTAGAGCCTTCATATAGAATCGCCGTGTTGAGCACGTGCAGCATGGCCTCGTGGATCCGCTGCCAATCGGCGGCGCGCAGGCGGTCGCAGCGGCGCCGCGGATGGACGCCGGCCAGGTGCAATATCTCGCTGGCGTACAGATTGCCGACGCCGGCCAATGCTCGCTGGTCGAGCAGGGCGACCTTGATCTCGCGGCGGCTGCCGGCCAGGCGCTCGTGCAAGGCCTCGCTCGACAATTCAAGCGCGTCGGGCCCCAGCTTTTCGCCGCCGTAAAGTTGGTCGAACTCCTTGGGCGTCACCAGCCGCACCAGCCCCAGTCCGCGGCGGTCCCAAAACAGCAGCTCGTCGTTGGGTCCGCCCGACAGTTCGATCCGCAGCCGCAAATGTTCCATCGTGGGCGGAGTCGCCAGCAGCACCAGGCCGGTCATTCGCGGCTCGAACACGATCGCATCCAGCGAATCGAGCCGCACCACGACCCGCTTGCCAACGCGACCGATCTCGATAATCGACCGGCCGACAACCCGGCGGCGAAACGCCGGGGGCTTCGGCGCGATCAGGATCGGCCGCTTGTCGCAGGCCGCCGGCCGCAAATCCTCGATCCGGCTGCCCACGATCGGCAGAATACCCCGCCGCATCGTTTCGACTTCGGGAAGTTCAGGCACCGGGTAATTCTCCGCGGCAGGGACGGCACACTTCTCCGTCCTGCGTTGTAGAGCATTTCACGTCCTCGTCAATCCACCCCGGCGTCCGTTCCTGGCGTTGCGCGACGACCGGCGGTACATTGGGCTGCAACGTGCGCCGAATTCCAACAACCTGAAACCGCACTCCACGAGGAGAATTGATATGCTGTACCTCAATGTCGTGTTGACCGTGAAAGATCGCGCGGACGTCGAAACAGTTCGCGGGCTGCTCGTCGAGGCGGGGCGCAGTTCGCGCCAGGAGCCAGGCTGCAAACGGTTCGAGGTCTATCACTCGACGGCCGACGAGACGAAGTTCTTGCTCAACGAGCATTGGGAATCGCAAGAGGCCGTCGACGGGCATCGCAAGGCGTTCGCCTACACGCAAATCTACCAGCCCAAGGTCCTGCCGCTGGTGACCCGCGAGGGCCATCCCTCGAACCTGTTGTAGGCAATCCGTGTCGTTTGTCGTGCGATGACAGCCGCCTCCCTCGGGTGGCACTGGCGTCTCGCCAGTGACCGACATGTTTGGACAGCACTGGCAAGATGCCAGTGGCACCCCGCGCGGCGGGCCTTGCCCTCCGCAGGGTGCCTGCCGACAATGAAGCCTTCCCTCAGTCCGAGATCGCGTAAATGCCTGCTGCGAAACATGTGCCCGCTGCCAGCCACGTGCCCGCCACGAGCCATGTGCCGGATAGCGCCGGGCGATTCGGCGCCTTTGGCGGCCGCTACGTGCCCGAGACGCTGACCCGGGCGCTCGATCGAGCTGGCCGCCGAGTACGACAAAGCCCGGGTCGACCCGGCGTTTCAGGCGGAGCTCGACGATCTGTTGCAGAACTACGTCGGCCGGCCGTCGCCGCTGTATCATGCCAAGCGGCTGAGCGAGCAATGCGGCGGGGCGCAGATCTATCTCAAGCGCGAGGACCTCAATCACACCGGCGCGCACAAGATCAACAACACGCTCGGCCAGGCCCTGCTCACGCTGCGGATGGGCAAGCGGCGCGTGATCGCCGAAACCGGCGCCGGCCAGCACGGCGTCGCCACGGCCACCGCCTGTGCCCGCTTTGGTCTGGAGTGCGTCGTCTACATGGGCGAGGAAGACATTCGCCGGCAGCAGCCCAACGTGTTCAGCATGCGGCTGCTGGGGGCCGAGGTGCGGCCGGTCACCAGCGGCTCGCGCACGCTGCGCGACGCCATCAACGAAGCCATGCGCGACTGGATGAGCTCGGTCGAGACCACGCACTACATCCTCGGCTCGGTGGTCGGCCCGCATCCGTTTCCGCGGATCGTGCGCGATTTTCAATCGGTCATCGGCCGCGAAACGATCGAGCAATCGCCGCGAGCAACTCGGCCGGCTGCCCGACACTGGTCGTGGCCTGCGTCGGCGGCGGCAGCAACGCGGCCGGCATGTTCTATCCGTTCGTCGAAGCACGCAGGGAGTCGAGCTGGTCGGCGTCGAAGCCGGCGGCCGATCGAGCAAGCCGGGCGATCATGCCGCGCCGCTTTCGCTACGGCGAGCCCGGCGTCCTGCACGGCAGCTACAGCTACGTGATGCAAGACGAAGACGGCCAGACCTGCGACGTGCATTCGATCTCGGCCGGGCTCGACTATCCGGGCGTCGGTCCCGAGCACAGCTATTGGAAAGACACGGGCCGCGTGACGTACACCAGCTGCCGCGACGACGAGGCCCTGGCGGCGTTTCGACGCGCTGGCCCGCACCGAAGGCATCCTGCCGGCGCTGGAAAGTTCGCACGCCGTCGCCAAGGCGATGGAACTGGCCAGCGGACGAGCCGAAGACCGACGCGATCGTCGTCTGCCTCTCCGGCCGCGGCGACAAAGACGCCAGCGAAATCGCGCGGTTGATGGAAAAGAAGAAGTGAGACGAGAAAACAAGGTACGAAAATGGGAAGGAAACGGATTGGCCACAGAAGACTCAGAGAATTACGAGGAGAGCGGAAAAATAAACAAAGAGAGAGAGAAGTACGCGCCTGCGCGGCGGGCGGTCGCGTGCCGCGACGGGCGATAGACGCATTGGGGCGCTTGATGTTTGTGTGCACCGGACATTGGCCGACGCCCAACGCGGCAAATAGTTGTGGGGAAGGTCAGAGGCTCTTTGATTCTGTTCTTCGTTTCTCTCAGTGCTCTCTGTGACCTCTGTGGCTAATCGTCTTCGTAATCATTCATGTCCCGCATCGACCAACTTTTCGCACGGCTTCGCTCGCAGGGCAAAAAGGCGCTGATGCCGTTTGTCACGGCCGGCGATCCCGATCTGGAGCTTCACGGCGGCGGTGCTGCGGGAGTTGGTCGCGCGCGGCAGCAGTCTGTGCGAGCTGGGCATTCCCTACAGCGATCCGATCGCCGACGGGCCGGTCATTCAGGCGTCGTACACGCGGGCGCTCGACCACAAGATCAAGCTGGCCGAGATTTTCGAAATGCTCGCCGGCGTCGCGCCGAGTACGCAGGCGCCGATCGTGACGATGGTCAGCTACGCGATCGTGCTGCGGCATGGGCTGGGGCGTTATGTCGAGGACGCCCAACGGGCCGGGGCCGCCGGGGCGATCGTGCCCGACTTGCTCGGTCGAGGAAGCCGGCGAGCTGGCGAAGATTTGCCGCGCGGCCGATTTCAGCCTGATGCAACTGGTCACGCCCACCACGCCGCGCGAGCGGGCGGTGCGGATCGCCGAGAGCTCGACTGGCTTTCTGTATTACGTCTCGGTGACCGGCATCACCGGCGAGCGGACCGAGCTGCCGCAAAGCCTGATCGACAACGTCGGCTGGCTGCGCGAGCAAACCCCGCTGCCGATCTGCATCGGCTTCGGCATCAGCGAGCCGGAGCACGTACGAAAGCTCGAGCCGGTGGCCGACGGCCTGATCGTCGGCTCGGCCATCGTCCGCCGCATCGCCGAAGCTGCCACCAAGCCGCGCGAAGCGGTGCTCAAGGATGTTGGCGAGTACGTGGCCAGTTTGATTGCCGCGCTAGAATAATCCTGGGTGGCTCAGACGCACTCCTGCGTCTGAGTGCCGTCAGGCACAAGAGGTCCGCGCGTGGGAAGTGACTTCCAACCACAAGGCTCCTCTTGTGCGTCGCACCCAGACGCCGAGACGGCGTCTGGGCCACCCGGGAGTTTGATCGCTGCGCTGGAGTAGACCTGGGTGGCTCAGACGCACTCGTGCGTCTGAGTGCCGTCAGGCACAGGAGGTCCGCGCGTGGGAGGCGACTTCCAACCACAATGCTCCTCTTGTGCGTCGCACCCAGACGCCGAGGCGGCGTCTGGGCCACCCGGGAGTTTGATCGCTGCGCTGGAGTAGACCTCGGTGGCTCAGACGCACTCGTGCGTCTGAGTGCCGTCAGGCACAAGAGGTCCGCGCGTGGGAGGCGACTTCCAACCACAAAGCGCCTCTTGTGCGTTGCACCCAGACGCCGAGACGGCGTCTGGGCCACCCGCGAGTCTGATCGCGGCGTTGGAGTAATCCTGGGTGGCTCAGACGCACTCGTGCGTCTGAGTGCCGTCAGGCACAGGAGGTCGGCGCGTGGGAGGCGATTTCCAACCAGGAGGCTCCTCTTGTGCGTCGCACCCAGACGCCGAGGCGGCGTCTGGGCCACCCGGGGTTATGTGGCAACCTTGATGGCGGCGCTAGAGTAGACCTGGGTGGCTCAGACGCACTCCTGCGTCTGAGTGCCGTCAGGCACAGGAGGTCGGCGCGTGGGAGGCGACTTCCAACCACAAAGCTCCTCTTGTGCGTTGCACCCAGACGCCGAGGCGGCGGGGCCACCCGGGAATATGTGGCTAGCCGAGCAGGGTACGCACCCCGTGCGTACCATTGTGCCCAACACGACGCATCAACGACACGGCAATTTCACGCACGGGGTGCGTGACCTACTGGGACATTTTGATCGGGTAGTTTGCGATCAGGGCGCGGGTTCTTAGCCCGAATAGCCTGTGCGCGACCGTGAAGTTCGTCCGCCTCTGAGTTCTTTCCTTGATCTGCATGCATCTTTGCGAGACCGTCGAGTGTGTCGGCAAGGCCGGGATGGTCGGGTCCAAATGTTTTCTCTTGGATCGCAATTGCTCTTCTGAACAACGGCTCGGCATCGACGAACTTGCCTTGCGCAGAATACATATCCGCCAAGCTATGCAGCGTGTTGGATACGTCGGCGGATGCAGGGCCGAGAGTTTTTTCCTGGATCGTTAGTGCGCGGCGCAGAATGAGCTCGGCCTCGGCGTATTTCTGTTGCGAAACGTATGTTCGACCCAAGCCACTCAGGTTCGTCAATGCCCGAGGATCTTCTGGCCCGAAGGCCTTTTCCTGGATGGCCAGCGCACGCTCATACAACTTCTGTGCATCCGATAGGTTCCCTTGGACAATTTGATTTGCGGCAAGAAGCCCGAGGCACATCCCCACAGTGGGGTGATCGGCACCCATCGCTTTTTCCAGAATTGCCGTTGTGCGCCGGATGAGCGATTCTGCATCAGCGTATCGTCCTTGAGCTCCGTAGATCGACGCCAGGAAAAAAAGGCCGCGGCCTACCTCGGGATCGTCGGGACCGAGTAGTTTTTCGCGGAGCGCCAGTGATCGTTCCGCGAGCGGCGCGGCCTCGGCATACTGACCCTTTGGATACAGCTCTTCAACCTGTTGGCGGAGTTTTTCAGACTCATTCCACTCGGCTTGCTGATCAGCAGTTAGCGTGCGGACTTTTTCCTCTGAACCTGGCTCTTGGACTTGTTGATCGACTTTTGCCTTTGGCTTTTCCGGCGCCTGTGAACAACCAGCGAAACCGATGTCAGCGACGAGCGTCATTAGAAGAATCCACCGCCTGCTTTTCTTCATTTCGATCTGTCGCGATGGTTAACGATGCTGAATTGGAGAAGACACAATGTTAAAGGTTAAAGTGTTTCGCCCCTACACCGTCACCTTCTCGTCGCGCGGGCGGGGGTTGAAGGTCAACTCGACGTCGTCGATGCGGATGAAGGCGTGGGGGAGCACTGGCGACACGCCAGTGGCGCCCGGCGGCAACTCCAGTATACCGCCGGTGGCCTTTTCCAGGGTGATGGCGACGCCGATGCCGCGGCTGGTTTCCATGGCGCCGGCGTCCTGGCTGCGGAGCGTGGCGGCGACTTGGAACTTCTCGAATTTCGGCTGGCCGGATTCGCTCCAGGCGGGCTGAAAATCGGCACTGGCGAAGACGCGGTGCTGGCGGTGGTCTTTCTTGAGATCCATGAAGCCGAAGATGATCAGGCGGCAGACGAAGTTCTTTAGGAAGACTTCGCGGTAGAAGTCGCCGCTCGATCCGCCGCCGCTGGCGTGGATGGTGAAGGTGAAGCGGCCGGCGCGGGGGTTGCGCACTTCTTGGGAGAGCATGGCGCGGGTGGGAGGGACGGAAAGGACAGGGGGGGCACCCTCACCCGGCTCGCTGTTCGCTCGCCACCCTCTCCCGACGGAGAGGGGAAGAAGGCCAAGGGCTGCGTGATAGTTGGCGCTGCGGGAGTTGGTGGGGTCTTTGAGGAGGGCGACGCCAAACTGTCCAGCGACGTCGGCGGAATCCTGGGAAATAATTGGCGAGGCTTGCCAGGTTTTGGGGCGCTCGGCGGTGCCGTGGGGAACCAAGGGCCTGCCGCTCTCGAAATCGGTGTCGCGAATCTGCCGATCGTCGTAGGGCGGAACCAGCGCGACGTCGCCTTGCGGCGCGGTTCGCTCGCTGGTGGCAGGCTTCGTGCCCAGCAGGGTCCACAGGGGCTCGCCCTTGGTGACCGGCAGCGGGCGGCCGATGCGATCGCGAAACGTGGCGTCGTGGCCGATGCCCAGCAGGTGGAAGATCGTGGCGGTCAGCTCCGGCGGCTGCACGCGATGCGAGGCCGGGTAGCCGCCCGTTTTGTCGCTCGAGCCGTAAACCTGCCCGCCGCTGATGCCGGCTCCGGCCAGGGCGAAGCTGAACACCGGTCCCCAGTGGTCGCGACCGCCGAATTGATTGATCTTGGGCGTGCGGCCGAACTCGGCGATGGCCACCACCAGCGTCTCGTCCAGCAGCCCGCGCTGGTCCAGGTCTTCGATCAGGGCCGAGAAGCCGACGTCGAACATCGGGCACAGCACGTCCTGCAAGCGGTCGGCGTTTTGCGCGTGGGTGTCCCACAGCGGATTGTCGACGGCCGTGTCGCCCGGATCGCGCGGCCAGCCGACGTGCACCAGCCGCACGCCGGCCTCGATCAGCCGCCGAGCCAGCAGCACGCACTGCCCCCAGCGGTTCTTGCCGTAGCGTTCGCGCACGCGGTCGGGCTCGCGGCGAACCTCGAACGCCTCGCGGGCCTGGCCGGAGGTCAGCAGCCCGAAGGCGGCCTGGCGGATGTCGTCGAAATTGCGCATCGCGCCGCTTCGCTCGGCGTCGTCCAGGTGCCGGCCGACCTGCTCGAACAGCGAAACCCGGCCTTGCAATCGCAGCGGCGACATGTCGGGCTGCAGGCCGAGGCCCTCGACCTGATAGTTGTCGGCCGACGGGTCGCCGATGAACCGGTCGGGATCCCACTGGGCGCCCAGGAAGCCGCCGGTCTGGCCGGCCGGGCGCACGTTGTCGTTGAGCCGCATGATGTCGGGTATCCACACGCTCGACAGCGCCGGCACCCGTTCGCTCGGCTTGAGCATCTTGACCACCGAGCCGAAGTAGGGCCAATCGGTCGGCTTGATTTCGCGAGCCGATGCCGCTCTCGTACTTGCTGCCGGTCAGCACCCAGTAGCCGCTGGTGTCGTGCGTGTTGTCGTCGGTCGACATCGAGCGGACCACGGCCAGCTTGTCGGCCAGGGCGGCGGTGCGGGGCAGCAGCTCGCAAAACTGGATGCCGGGCACGTTGGTCGAGATGGGCTTGAACGGCGCCGCGAATTTCCAGCGGCGCGTCGGGCTTGGGATCGAACGTCTCGTGCTGCGGTGGGCCGCCTTGCAGCCAGAGATAGATGATGTTCTTGGCCCGGCCGAACGTCGGGTCGGTCGCAGCCGCGGCCCCCTGGGCCTGGGCCCGCAGCAAGGCCGGCAGAGAGAGCCCCAGCCAGGTTCAAGCCGCCGATCCGCATCAACTCGCGACGCGAGATTCGATCGCACAATGCATACGGGCGGTCGTGAAGCGAGAACATAGGCACGACTCGGAGGCGGCGGGTTCACTTGCCCCTAGTATACCGGCGAGCAAACCCATGTCACGACCGGACCGGCTTTCGTTGGGTGGCCCAGACGACTCGTTGTCTGGGTCCCGAAGAGACAAGAGGGACCCGTACTTGACGACATCCTTTCTCGAATGCCTCGTATTGCTCCGCAACACCGACAACAAGTTGTCGGTGCCACCCCGGGAGCCTGCCAGCTGTACGGCAGGCCGGCCGCGAGAGTCGTGCCGAATAAAGCTTTGGGAACGACATTTTTGGGTGGACGGGGGCGAAACGGCAAAACACTCCGCTTGACCGGTCCGGAAATGCCGACTAATACTTGAAGGAAGAGGACCCATTTGTCACCGCGCCGTCCTGGCGGTCGCAACGGCGCGGCACGGAACCGTGGAGGTTGTTGCCCATGACTGCCGATCGTCCCCAGATTCCCCTGCGGGACTTCTTTGCGGGGATGGCCGAGTACGCCTTTGAGACGCGGCTGGGCATCGCCGATCCGCCGCTGATCGATTACGTGACCGACCTGCTGACCCGGTTCATTCGCTACGACACGATGTTTTCAGTGCGCGACCTGGCCGGCCGTCGGCTGGATGCGGTGGGAGAGATGCTCGTCGAGGCCGACGCTCGCGTGGGCGACGCGCGGCGCGAAGTGCACCGCCACATCGGCGACTTCGCCCTGTTCTGGACGGGCGTCTATCCCGAGGCGCTGCGCACCACCAACAGCACGGCGCGTCCGAAGCACGATCGATTCGTCGACTACTGCACGCAGGGCAAGCGCGCCTACTACATCGCCAGCACGATCGCGAGCGAAAACGACGCCCAGCGCGACGTGCTCGAACGGCTCAGCCAGGAGTTCGAGCTGTGCGCCTACGGACTGAACGAAGCCCGCAAGGAATGGGAACGCCGCGACGGAGATGGCGGCTGGCGGCTGGTGGTGTTTAATTAGTGGACAGTGGTTAGTGGTCAGTGGTCAGGGAACGAGGAATTCTTACTGACCACTAATCACTGACCACTTCTCAAATCACCAGCCCCTTCGTCACCAGCATGAACACGTCTTCCAGCGTCGGGTCCTTCTCGTGGAAGCTGCGCATGCGGACGCCGGTTCGGGTCAGGTGATCGCAGCAGGGCGGCTACCTGATCGTCGTCGGCCGCCATTTCGACCGTCACGTGGTGATCTTCGATCTGCACGTCGCGGGTTTGCGGGCAGCTGCGAATGATCGACAGGCCCGCGTCCATGCCGTCGACGAACTTGATCTCGATCAGGCGGTTGCGGCGGATGCGGCGGTAGACTTCGTCGATCGGGCCGTGCATCAGCAGCTGGCCGCGCTCGATGATGCCGATCGACGTGCAGCAGTCGGCCAGCTCGGTGAGGATGTGGCTGGAGATCAGGATCGTCTTGCCCATCCGGCGCAGCTCTTTCAGCAGCGCTTTCACTTCCAGCCGGGCCCGCGGGTCGAGGCCGCTGGACGGCTCGTCGAGAATCAGCACCGGCGGATCGTGGACCAGCGTTTTGGCCAGGCACAGCCGCTGCTTCATGCCGCGCGACAGGCCGTTGACGAAATCGTCGCGCTTGTGCGTCAGGTCGAGCAGTTCCAGCACGTCGCCGATCACGTGCCTTGCGCTCGGCCGCGCGGAATCTGGTAGGCGACGGCGAAGAAATCGAGAAACTCCCAGACCTTCATGCCGTCGTAGACGCCGAAGTTGTCGGGCATGTAGCCGACGCTTTGGCGCACGCCCAGCGGATCCTTGGTGACGCTGTGGCCGTTGACGATGCCTTCGCCGTGCGTGGCCTTCAAGCAGCGTGGCCAGAAAGCGGATCGTCGTGCTCTTGCCGGCGCCGTTGGGGCCGATGAAGCCGAACAACTCGCCGGCCTCGATCTTCAGATTCAGCGACTCGACCGCCGTGAATTCGCCGTAGTTCTTGCCGAAATTGATCAGTTCGATCATGGTGCTATCTTGCGATTCGCCGAGGTGGGGCGTGAATGTGTTTCGGCTCAATCGGACGTTGTGGGTTGCACTTCGGCGCGCAGGTTTTGATCGGCTCGGGCCGGCTCGGCGCCGAAGGCGAGATTGGCCACGACCAGCGTCGCCCGCCGCGCCTGGCTGGCCGCCGGCACAACATGCAGTCCCGGCATGCCGGATTCGTCGCTCGCGTGCCGCCATGCGATCATGCGCACGTCGCCCGGCCGCAACGTCTGGTGGTCGTCGGCGATGTCAGTCAACCGTCGCAGGCTTAACGCTCCTTCGGCGCGATGGCTCGTCGTCAAGGGCGCCCGCTCGCGCGCCGCGTCAATTTCGGCTTCGACCGCGTCGTGCGATTTGAATTCCACCACGGCCTTGCCGCCGGCCGCCAGTTCGCCGATCCACGCCGACTCGTTCGCCGGCTTTTCGTCGCCGGACGGAATTTCGGCGCCGGGCTGTCTTGCGTCGGAAGACGGTGGACGTCGACGGATCAGCAGCACGCCGGAGAATTTTAGTCGGGTGTTGTTCTCCAACGTGGGCGGCTCGCCTTCGGGGGATTGCCAGTCGAGGGTGCCCCCCAGGTTGAACATCTGTTCGCTGTGAACCATACCGGTCGAATTCGACGAAACGCCAAAATCGTCCAGCTGATTGTCGCCCTGATTGCGCAACGTGACCGTCGAGCGGCCCTGGCCTTGCAGCAGGCCGACGTCGACGGAGAACGGCTGGGCCAGCGCCGACGGATCGTCGAAGTGCACGTCGTACGTCGTCGAAAGCGAGCTGTAGAGCGCCGTGTAGCGGGTCAGGTGGCGCGCGGAAAACCGTTTTGCGCTTCGAGCACCGCGATCTCGGTTTCGGACCGTGCAAAGCCGATATCGAGCTGTGCCAGCCAGATGACCGCGATGCCCCAGCCGATGGCCACCACCGGGACCGCGATCCAGGCCCATTCCAACCGACCCATGGCGCGAAACACCAGCCAATTGACCGGCACGACCAGCAGCAGGTAGATGCCCACCATCCACAGCACGAATTCGCGTTTGGGCACCGAGATGCCGGCGGCTTCGCGCAGCGCCTGGCGGGCCGCCTTCGAGACCCAACTGAAATCGTTCCAGGCGGCCGCGCCCGGCTGGGACTTCGCCGACTCCATCACGTCGGTCTCGGCCATCTCGGCGTAGTCGGCAACGGTCCGCGCGCCGGCCGGCACTGCGGCCTGATTGGAAGCAGCGACTTGACCCGCGATGGGCGGCTGATTGGCAGCGTTCGTCGGGTGTTTGTCTCGCTGTCGGGCCGCGTCGGCATCCGGCTCCTTCGCGTCGCGCGTGAAATATCGCACGTTCGTCACGCCTTCAGGATCGAACCGATCGCGCGCCCGCTGATAGTGGACGTCCATGAAGTCGAATTGTTGACGCACCCGGTCGAACTGGCGCGGTGCGCGGCGCAACAGGCAACCGTTGAAAAAGCCGTCAAAGCTGCGCCAATTGAGCAATTCGCGTTCGTTCAGCCGGAAGGCCGTCACGACGATCCGGCCGCGCCCGACGCGGCGCTCGGCGACCAGCTCGCCGGTGCCGGCGGAAAACTCGGCCGCCGGATGCCTGGCCAGCTTGATGCCCGACCAGGGCTCCTTGGGCTTCAGCTCGGCCCGAGCGCCGAGCGCCCGCGAGCGCCCAGTGGGCGTTCAATTCGGCCAGTGCCGCGCCATCCAGCGAGGCGGCGTCGGCATTGGTGGCCGGCAGATAGGGCTCCAAAAACGTGCCTCGCATCAAGTCCAGCGTCTGCGGCCCGCTGATAACCAGACCGCCGCCCCAGTGCAGCCAGTCTAGCATCGCCTGCTGCTGCTCGGGCGAAAGCACCGACGGCAGCACGTCGTCCCACACCATGTAGGCCATGCTGGTCCAGCACAGGGCGCGCGTGGGCAGGGCCAGCGGCGGATTCGCGCGCGGCGTGAGCACCCGATAGTAGTTCATGTCGTCAGCCATTACAAACGGCGCGTCCAGCGGCGGCCGCACGCAGTCGAGCACTTTCAAATAGCGGTAGCGGTCGGCGTCGCGGGCCAGCACGAACACGAAATATTGGTAGCTGGGCATGTGCTGCAGCAATTCCGATCCGCTGTACTCATCGCTGCCGCGCTGCCGGCTGCGCAACTGATTCGACATCCACGTGCTCGCGCGGCCCGCGGCGACGGGAGCAAAGAACAGGCCCTCCATCGTTTTGCGCTGCCCCTTGGGCAAGGCGGCCGAGCGCGAAGTGATCAGCTGGAAGGGGCTGCTCTCCAGATCGATCGGCTTGTGTGCGCCGTCGAGCGCCGCTGAATTCAGTTCGCCGCTGAAGTCGAAATGATTGGCGGTCGTGGTCAACAGGACGCCGGTCCAGTGGCCGGGCTTGATCAAGCGGGTGACGATTTCGTCGGCGCCGCCGGACTCTTTGCCCTCGGACTCTTTCGCCCGATCGTTGGCCTTGTCGGCGTCCTTGCCCTTGCCCTTTTCCTTGTCCTTGTCCTTGTCCGGATCCTTCTTCGCGACAAATACTTTGTCGTTGGGCTCGGTGACGGTTTGCAGTTGGTTGAAGGGGGGCTTGGGCTTTTCCTTCTTCTTGATTTTCGTGAGGTCGTCTTTCGCCTCTTCGACTGACTTGCCGCTGCAACCGGCGGACGAGAGCAAGGCCGGGGCGGCCAAAACGCCCATCAGGATGGACACCAGCCCCACGCGTCGTGCGGTTCCCTGCCGAGACCAGCGCATAACGGACCCCATGGATACCTCTGTTCCCCCCTTTTGAATGTAAGGGTTGTTCATCGCCCTGGGAAGAGTTGGGCCTGCAGGGAGGGGGTGGCGACGCGCCGTGGATTCCAGATTTTGCCGCGTTTCAACGGCCCGCGTGTCAGGGTTGCCTGTCAGGGGTTATGCCGTGCTCGCAAGCGTTCATAATCCTCCGGCGTGTCAAGATCTTCAAGCACGGCGGCCTCGCCGGCATCCACGGTTTCAAACGGATTTCGCGCCAGCAGGACGTTGAGACCTTCGTCGGCGGCCAAGCGTTCGATCTCGCCGGCAAGACGCCAGGGAAACAACACGGGATGCCCGCGCCGGCCCCCCACGCTGGCCGCAACGATGCTCGATGTGGCCGCGCCGCGGTCGACGCTCGCTCGATACGCCACGATCAGCCGATCGATCGTGGCGGTCGCCAGGCCCGGCATATCGGCCGGCGCCAGCAGCCAGGCATCGCTCGGGCGCGGATTCAAACTGGCCGCGATATATTCCAGGCCGAGGCGGACCGAAACTTTCATTTCGGCTGGCGCGACAGCCGGTTGCACGACGATCGCGCCGGCGCGGCGGCCCAAATCGGCAACTTGATCGTCCTGCGGATGCACTATTAGCACGACGTGCCCCACCTGGCTGGCGCGCCACACGTCGACGACGTGCTCGATGATCGTTCGCTCACCCCACGGCAGCAAAAGCTTCGGCCGCCCCATGCGCCGGCTGCGGCCGGCGGCCGGAATGATGGCAAACGTTTGCAACCCTCCCTCTCCCGCCGGGAGAGGGCCGGGGTGAGGGCGCCCAGGTGTTGACGTCATCTCTTCAGTCTCGATCTCGTTAGCCTCGACGTCACTTGCGCGCCCGGCTCATGGCAATCCCCACCTGTTAAGTGCGCCCTCGCGCACCGCCCCTCGCCCTAACCCTCTCCCGGCGGGAGAGGGGAACCGGCCAGCGACGGGCGCTCGCGCTTGGGATGTTCGGCCAGGCCGCGGTTGCGATGCGCCACCAGCTCGGCGGCAATGCTCACGGCGATCTCCATCACGGTCTGCGAGCCGATGTCGAGTCCGACCGGAGCGTGCACGCGGGAGAGCGCCTCGGGCGAAACGCCTTCGGCCAGCAGGTCGTCGAAGATCAACTTTATTTTTCGCTTGCTGCCGATCATGCCGACGTAGCTGGCGCCGCGATCGACCAGATGGTACAGCGCCTCCTCGTCGTGGTTGTGGCCGCGAGTGACAATCAGGCAGTAGGTGCTGGGTGTGATTTCCAATTTCCCCAGCACGTCGGCCATCGGCCCGGCGATGCGGCGCTCGGCGCTGGGAAAGCGGGCTTCACTGACAAACTCGGCCCGATCGTCGACGACCCACACATCGAAGTCGAGCTCGGCCGCCAAGTTGCCCAACGCCTGGCCGACGTGGCCGCCTCCCACGACCACCAGCCGGCAACGCGGCAACAGCGGCAGAAAGGCCACGCCATGTGCCGCGCCGGGACGCGGACGCGCCGAAAGCGGTTGCAAACTGTCGCGCACCGCCGGCGGCGCCAGGCCCGCGTCGTTGGGGCCGCGCACGTGATGAATCAGTTGCCCCTCGGCATCGAACAAATAGCAAGCCGCCTCGGGCAACCCGCTGGCCTCGGCGTCGAACACAATCGCCTCGGTCGCGCCGGCCCCGTCGGCCGTCAGCCCGCGCAGTATGGCAAAATATTCTCGCGTCGCCGCGTCAGCCACCGGATCGATCGAGACCTGCATCCGCCCTCCGCAAATCAGCCCGTCATCCCAGCCGTAGTCGTCATCAAGCTGAAACCGCACGACCCGCGCCTGCTGTCCGTCCAATATCGCCAGCGCCTGCCGTTTCACCTCCGCCTCGACGCACCCGCCCCCCAGCGTCCCCGCCTGCGACCCATCATCAAACACCAGCATCGCCGCCCCTGGCTTCTGCGGCGTAGAGCCGCGCGTTTCGACGAGCCGGCAGCAAGCCACCCGGCGGCCGGCGCCGAGCGCCGTCATCAGTTGTTCGACAAGTTCTCGCATTTGGGCGTCCAACGGTTCGAGACAAAGAGCGAATGAACACAATTTGCGTCCGTCACTCGTGTGTGCGCAGTCGCAATTCAGCAAAAGGTAGATTGCGCGTCGTCTACCAGCTAGCTTAGCCAAAGCTGGGATGTGAAACAACACGGCAACTCTTCAATAGAATTGGAGCGACGTCGATGGATCCGATCGAATTCACTAATGCCTACTACATAAAACTTGGAACGCGAGGTGAATGGGAAGTTGACTCGATCCAAAACGGCAAGCTTCGCCTCGGTTGGAAACAACAATCAATTGAAGATGTGAATGTGGGCCGCTGGAACCGAATCCGCGAACAACTCGAAAAAGAGCATGATGGCAAGAATGCGGGGGTCGCAAAACGGGATTTAAACGCTCTCAAGCTAATCACGCAATCAACACCCGCGGATGTCTGGATCACTTTCCACAAAGCAAAGTTGTGGTGGACTCAACTTTCAGACGGCGCCGTCGAGGAAGATGATACGTCCAAATTTCGAACCACTGCGCGAGCTTGGAAGTCGGAATCTGTTCCAGGTGACACGCTTTTCATTAGCAAACTTCCGGGCACGATCGCACAATTGCAAGGCTTTCGCGCAACCGTTTGCAAAGTAAAGGACGCTGAGATGCTCCGAGCTAAGTTGAACGGCAAGGCGAGCACCGTGGCAAAGGAAATCAAAGACCGCGCCGCGGATTTGACGGCCGCGATTATGAAGGCGATTAAGCAGATGCACTGGAAAGACTTTGAAACCTTCGTCGACCTAATCTTTCGTCACGCGGGTTGGGTACGCGTAAGCATCCTCGGCCAACAGGCGAAGGCGTTCGACTTCGAACTTCAGGAGCCCATTACAAATCGTCTTTACGCCGTTCAAGTCAAGTCACGAGCGAGCAAAAGTGATCTGGACTCCATCGCCGCCAGCTTTTCGGCCGATGACTTCGAGCAAGTCTACCTTGTCGTGCATTCGCCCACTCGCGACTTGGTTGAATTACCGGACAAAAAGATCAAGCTGCTACCCCCAGAGGAGCTTGCGCAATTGGCGATCGATGCAGGCCTAGTCCGATGGATTCAGAATAAAGCTTGATAGCTGCACCAACTGCGGCACGTTGGCCGCCCAAGACACGATCTACCTCTGCCCCTGTAGTGACAACTCTTCGGCATTTCGCCGGTTATTCGTTCCTTCTCAATGCCGTGGGCAACGGATAGGATGGGGAACAGACGTGCAAACCCCGTGGCGCCGTAGAATTGAGCATGAGCCAAATCGAATCCAGCCCAGTACGCATGACGCCCCAGCCGGTGCCCGGCAATTTGGGCAGCGTGCAGCCGGGGGGCGGGTTTTGCTATCGGATCGAGCTGCTGTGGGGGCGCGGTCGGCGGTGGTATCTGCAAACGTTTCGTCGCGGGTACGTCCGACGGATGGCCGATCTGCGTCATGGCGACCCCGACGGAGCGCCGCACGCGATTCTCGACCCGCGCGATTTGAAATTCTGCCGCAATCAATGCACCTGCGCTTGGGACGGCCACGACGATCCCTTTCGCTGGCGCGACAAGTTGCCCTTTGCCCGCTGGGGCCTGGCCGAGTTGCAGCTGATGGGCTATCCGCTCTTGGCCGCGACGATCGCCGCGGGATGGTGGCACTGGTATTTGGCGATCGTGCCGGCGGTGCTATTGGCGCTGGTGGTGTACTTTTTTCGCGATCCGCCGCGGCGAGTGCCCGGCGAGCCGGGGCTGCTGGTATCGCCGGCCGACGGCACGGTGGCCGAGGTGGTGGAGCTGACCGAGGACGCGTATATTGGCGGGCCGGCGGTGCGGATCGGTATTTTTCTGTCGATCTTCAACGTGCACATCAATCGCGCGCCGGCCGAGTCGCGGGTGATACGGCTGCATTATTCGCCGGGCGAGTTTCTCAACGCGCTGAATCCCCAAAGCGCGATCCGCAACGAAAATCTGTGGATCGGCCTGGAAGAGGAGCGCCCGCCGCACCGGCGGCTGGTGGTGCGGCAGATCGCCGGACTGATCGCGCGGCGGATTGTTTGCCAATTGCGCAGCGGCGAACACCTAGCGCGGGGCGAGAAGTTCGGTATGATCAAGTTGGGGTCGCGGACCGAGTTGATCTTTCCGGCCGAAGAGGGTCTGCGGGTTTTGGTCCAAGTCGGCCAGAAGGTCCAAGGCGGCAGCACGGTGTTGGCGCGCTACGAAAACGCTTGACGCGAGTCGCGCCGACGACGAGGGAACGGAAGCAGGAAACCGATGAACCGAATTCGCACCGTCGCCGTGTTTCCCACGGTGTTCACGCTGGCCAACCTGATTTGCGGGTTCTTTGCCATCGTGGTGGTGGCCCGCGTCGAGCGGCCCACGTCGGTCGAGGTGCCTCATGCCGGCGACCTGTTCTTTCGTCATCCGACCCGGTTGATGAACCAGCTCGATCCGACCGACGACACGCACAACATCATGCTGAGCGGCTGGTTGATTTTTCTGGCGATGATTTTCGACGCGCTCGACGGGCACGTGGCCCGGCTGGCTCGCACCACCAGCGATTTCGGGGCCCAGTTGGACAGCCTGTGCGACATTGTGTCGTTCGGCGTGGCGCCGGGGTTTTTGCTGGTGAAGATGTGTCCCACGTTCACCTACTCGCACGACAAGGTGTGGATCATCGCCGCCTCGTTCGCGGCCTGCGCGGCACTGCGGCTGGCGCGATTCAACGTCGAGTCGACGCAAGATGACGACCACATGCACTTCAGCGGGCTGCCGTCGCCGGCGGCCGCCGCGGCGATCGCCGGTTTCGCCATCTTGTTCTACGAGCTGCGCCGCAACGGCAACAATCTGCTGTATGCCGAGGAAATCGACCGGGGCGTGCAAATGCTGCTGCCGTTTTTCGCCCTGCTGGTGGCGCTGTTGATGGTCTCGCGAATTCCCTATCCGCACGTCGTCAACCAGGTGTTGCGCGGGCAACGCAGCTTTGGACACATCGTGCTCTTGGTGTTCGCGGCCGTGGCGATCATGTCGATCGGCCGGCTACGCGGTGCCGATCATCGGATGCGCGTTCGTGCTGTGCGGCGCCATTGAAATACGCGTGGCAGCGCGTCGTCCAACGCCGCGAAACCCAGGACCCGATCTTCTGACGATCCCGCGGCAACACTTATGTTCACCGGCCTGGTTCAAAGTTTGGCCACTGTTCGCGAGGTCGTCGCCAACGCGCCTGGCGTGAAGCTGGTCATCGAGTGCCCCACGGTCAGCCGCGACGCCGCGCTGGGCGACAGCATCGCGATCAACGGCTGCTGCCTGACGGTGGTCGAGCGGAATGGGGACTGCCTCAGCTTCGAGGCCGGTCCCGAAACGCTGGCGCGCACCAACCTGGGGCGGCTTGTCGCGGGCAGTCGCGTGAATCTTGAGCCGTCGCTGCGCGTGGGCGATCGACTCGGCGGTCACTTCGTCACCGGTCACGTCGAGGGCCTTGCCACGCTCGTCGAGCGGCAAGACCAGCGCGACTGGTCGACTTTCTGGTTCCGTTTTCCCCCGAGTTGGCGCGGTATATGGTCAGCAAGGGTTCGATCGCGGTCGATGGCGTGAGCCTGACCTTGGTCGACGTCGAGGCCGAGCGATTCAGCGTCGCCTTGATTCCGCACACGCTTGAAGCCACAACGCTGGGCCAGCTTCGCACGGGCGAGCGGGTCAACCTCGAGACCGATTTGCTGGCCAAATACGCGCAAAAACAGCCGGCCGACACCCCCTGAGGCCCCATGCCCGTCCCAGCCACAAGCAACCAGACGATCTCGTACCTTGCGCGGCGGTTTGCCGAAGTCGGCATTCGGCTCAACAAGCGTCACGGCCAGAATTTCTTGATCGATTTGAATTTGCAGCGGTTGATCGTCGAGCGCGCCGGGCTTGGCCCGTGCGACGTGGTGTTGGAAGTCGGCACCGGCACCGGGTCGCTCACGGCCTTGATGGCTCCGCACGTGGCGGCCGTGGTGACGGTGGAAATCGATCCGCAGCTTTATCAAATCGCCAGCGAGGAGTTGTACACGCTGAGCAACGTGGTGATGCTCGAACAGGACGCGCTGCGAAACAAGAGCACGCTCGATCCCGGCCTGGTGGCGGCCGTTCAACAACAACTAGCCGCGGGCGAAAACCGGCAGCTCAAACTGGTGGCCAATTTGCCTTACAGCGTGGCCACGCCCGTGATTGCCAACTTGTTGGCATCGACCATCGTGCCGCGTCAGATGACGGTCACCGTTCAAAAAGAACTCGCCGATCGCATCACGGCGCAGGCGGGGACCAAGGACTACGGCGCGCTGGGTGTGTGGGTGCAGAGCCAATGCCGCGTCGAGTTGGTGCGGACGCTGCCGCCGGGCGTGTTCTGGCCCCGACCCAAGGTCACCTCGGCGATCATTCACGTCGACGTCGACGACTCACTTCGCGGGCGCATCGCCGATCTCGAATTCTTTCACGATTTCGTGCGCTCCTTGTTCATCCATCGCCGCAAGTTCTTACGCAGCGTGCTGTTGGCGGCCTGGAAGGGGCGTCTCGACAAGACGACCGTGGACGCGATTCTGGAGGAGCGGCAAGTGAGCCCCCAGTGCCGAGCCGAACAACTCGACCTCGAGGCCATATTGACGCTCAGCGAGGCGGTTCGCGGCGCGCTTGCGACAGGCGGCGGCGCCGTGAGGACCTCGAAATTGGACCCTGGAATAGTTTGAATCGACTCGCCCGTGGGATATGATGCACCTCAATCCCAGGGGCCCCAAGTCATGGCGATGCCAGCATGAAATTCGTTGAAATCTCGGGCGCCGTGCTGCTGAAAATGGCCGAACCGGAAGAGATTCCGCAGTTGCGCGCCGCCGGCGTCGCCGACAACAGCAAGATCCGTATCAACCCGCAAGGGGACATCGAGCTCCTAGAGCACGGCGCGTGGGGCGTCATCGGCGGCCTGTTGGGCGACTTCGAAAGTCGCATCAAAAGGCTTACCGGCGGCAATTGATTGCCTTGAACAGTCGATCGGCAGCGACCCGTCCCGACCCTGCTTCTAGCCGCAATGGCCGCGCTTCCAGGCGGGAAAGCCGCGTTTCACGTCTGCTTGGGCTGGCGGAATTTCCGTAAATCATGGCGATTGTCCGCACGTCGTTCGCATTTCGATTCGGTTTTTCGTGATTTGGCCGTAATTAAATATAGATAATCTGGGTTGTGTAGGTAGACTTATGGCCTCCGCAGGCGTTTGAACCTTGCTATCGATCGTGGTATTTTGTGACAGTTAGCGGGTTGGGCACGTTAACCTGACGGGAATGTTCCGCTCGTCAGTCGCGGCAGCCACCCATCGCGTACGGTGCGGCGACGAGATGGCCCCCCGCGGGGAGCCGGCACGCCGATCGAAGACGATTCCTGTCCGACGGTTGCGCGAACCGATGGTAAACAGATGGAGGCTTGCCCGATCACCCGCCAAATTGTTCTCAAGCGAGAGTTAGGATAGCCGTGCATCTCGATCATTTGCCCGGATCGTTCTTTGGTCCCTCGAATCTGGTCGACCTGCTGCGGCATCGCGCCGCACATCAGGCGAAGGACAAGGCGTTTACCTATCTGGTCGACGGCGAGACCGAAGAAATCCAATCTGACCTATCAGGAGTTGGACCGCCAGGCCCGGGCCGTGGCCGCCCGGCTGCAAGCGATGAACCTGGAAGGCGAACGGGCGTTGTTGCTCTATCCGGCGGGGCTGGATTTCATCGCCGCGTTCTTTGGCTGCCTGTATGCCGGCGTGGTGGCGGTGCCGGCCTATCCGCCGCGCCGCAATCGCTCGCTGTCGCGCATCCAGGCCATCGCCGACGACGCCGCAGGCCAAGATCGCGCTGACGACCTACCCGGTGTGGGAACGCGTGCAAGGCGTGCTCGACGAGAGGCCCGATCTGGCAAAATCGCGTTGGCTGTGCACCGACCAGTTGCCGGCTGGAACCGAAGAAGCGTGGCAGATGCCGGACGTGCACGGCGACACGCTGGCGTTTCTGCAATACACGTCCGGCTCGACCGGCACGCCCAAGGGCGTGATGCTGACGCATGCCAACCTGATGCACAACTCGGCGTTGATTGCCTACGCCTTCGAGCACACGCGCAGCGGCAGCGGCGTCTTCTGGCTGCCCAGCTATCACGACATGGGCCTGATCGGCGGCATCCTGCAGCCGATGTACATCGGCCAGCCGAACGTGCTGATGTCGCCGATGTCGTTTTTGCAGAAGCCGTTGCGCTGGCTGCAGGCGATTTCGCGCTATCGCGGCACGATCAGCGGCGGGCCGAACTTCGCCTACGACCTGTGCGTGCGCAAGATCACGCCCGAGCAGCGCGACACGCTCGATCTGAGCAGCTGGTGCCTGGCGTTCAACGGCGCCGAGCCGGTGCGGGCCGAAACGCTCGACGCAGTTCGCCAAGACGTTCGAGCCGTGCGGCTTCCGCCGCGAAGCGTTTTATCCGTGCTACGGCCTGGCCGAAGCCACGCTGATCGTCTACCGGCGGATTCAAAGCAGCGCTCGCCGGTGGTGCGCACGTTCGACGCCGAAGCGCTGGAAAACAACCAGGTGGTCGACGCCCTGGCCGGACGAAGAAGGGGCCCGCGAGCTGGTCGGCTGCGGCGGCAAGCTGCTCGATCAGCGGATCGTGATCGCCGATCCCGAGACGCATGACCACGCTGCCCGGCCGACCAGGTCGGCGAAATCTGGGTTGCCGGCCCCAGCGTGGCCCAAGGCTATTGGAACCGGCCCGAGGAAACCGAGCGCACGTTCCGCGCCTATCTTGAAGGACACCGGCGAAGGGCCCTTCCTGCGCACCGGCGACTTGGGCTTCCTGCAGGACGGCGAGTTGTTCGTCACCGGCCGGCTGAAGGACCTGATCATCATCCGCGGCCTGAACCACTATCCGCAGGACATCGAGCTGACGGTCGGCAACAGCCATCCGCGGCTGCGGCCCGGCAGCGGCGCGGCGCTTCGCCGTCGACGTCGAAGGCACGCGAGCGGCTGGTCATCGTGCAGGAAATCGAGCGCCGCCAGCAGCGCGACCTCGACTGGCGTGTTCGAGGCCATCCGCCGCGAGGTCGCCGCCGAGCACGAATTGCCGGTCGAGGCCATCGTGCTGATCAAGGCCGGCAGCATTCCCAAAACCTCCAGCGGCAAGATTCAGCGCCACGCCTGCCGCGAGGGTTTTCTCGATGGCACGTTGGAAGTCGTGGCCGAGTGGCGAGGCTGGGCTGCCGACGCCGCATCGGGCACGCGCCCCGACGCGGGCACTGGCACCCGGGCGGCGGACGCCTCTCGGCGCAAGCCGGCGGCAGACCGCACCAACGGATCGGCCACGGCCGCGGCCAGTCCCGCCGCCGAGCACTGCTGAGATCGTGCTGGAGCACGTGCGCCGCGTCGCCAAGGAGCGGGCCATCGGCATCACGCTCGACAGTTCGATCGTCGAGCTGGGCCTCGATTCGCTGGAGCGGATGGAAATCATCGCCTCGCTGGAAGAGACGTTCGGCGGCCGATTTCCCGAAGAAGTTCTGCCGCAGATCGAGATCGTGCCGCGAAGTGGTCGCCGCCGTCGAGACGTATCTGGGCCGGCCGCCGGGCCACGGGCGACCAGCCGCAGGCCACGGAGATTCCCGCCGAGCACTACCGCATCGAATGCTTTCCCGAATACCTGCAAGCTTCAGGCAGACGATCGACCGAAATCGACGCGGCCGGCTTGATGAATCCGTACTTCCGGGTCCACGAGCGAGTGATCAGCGACACCACGCTGATCGACGGCCGCGAGCTGATCAGCTTCTCCAGCTACAACTACCTGGGCATGTCGGGCGATCCGCGCGTCGCCGCAGGCCGCCAAGGAGGCCATCGATCGCTACGGCACCAGCGTCTCGGCCAGCCGGCTGGTGTCGGGCGAAAAGACCATCCATCGCGAACTGGAACGCGCCATCGCCGAGTTCCTCGGCACCGAAGACGGCGATCGTCTTCGTCGGCGGCCACTGCCACGAACGAAACGACGCATCGGCCATCTGTTCGGCCCCGGCGATCTGATCCTGCACGACGCGCTGGCGCACAACAGCATCGTGCAGGGCGCGATCCTTTCCGGCGCACGCCGCCGGCCCTTCCCGCACAACGATTGGCAGGCCGCTCGACAAGCTGCTCGGCGAGCTGCGGCCGACTTATCGCCGCGTGCTGATCGCCATCGAAGGCGTGTACAGCATGGACGGCGACATCCCCGACCTGCCGCGATTCATCGAAGTCAAGAAGCGCCACAAGGCGATGCTGTATGATCGACGAGGCCCATTCGATCGGCGTGCTGGGCGCGCACGGCCGCGGCATCGGCGAGCATTTCGGCGTCGATCCGCGCGACGTCGACATCTGGATGGGCACGCTCAGCAAGGCCTTGGGCAGTTGCGGCGGCTACATCGCCGGCATCGCAGGCGCTGGTCGAGTACCTGAAATACACGGCCCCGGGCTTCGTCTTCGCCGGCGGCATCACGCCCGTCGAACGCGGCCGCGGCCCTGGCCGCCTTCGAACTGCTTGGAAGCCGAGCCCGAGCGCGTCGCGCGCCTGCGCGAGCGGTCCGAGCTGTTCTTGCAACTGGCCCGCGAGCGCGGCCTGAACACGGGCATCGAGCCAGGGCACGCCCGTGGTGCCGGTGATCCTCGGCAACTCGATGCGACTGCCTGCGGCTGTCGCAGGCGCTGTTCGACCGCGGCATCAACGTGCAGCCGATCTTGCATCCGGCCGTGGAAGAGAAAGCGGCCCGGCTGCGGTTCTTCATCACGTCGGATCACACCGAAAAGCAAATCCGCGACACCGTCGCGGCCGTGGCCGACGAACTGGAAAAAATCAATCCCTGCTATCTGACGCGCCCGCGCGGCAGAACGGACATCACCTGGGTTCGGTCTCGGCCGCGCAAGTGAGCTAATTCGGACCGTTGAATGGGAAACACTAGCCCGAAGCGCAAGCGAGGAAAAATCTGCTGCTCCCTCGCTTGCCAACATTATGCGAGTGCTAACAAAGAGCGGCTAGGATTGGGTGGCCCAGACAACTTGTTGTCTGGGTCCCGAAGGGACAAGAGGGTCTGACGAGGTGCGCGGCCCCCCTCAAAACGCCTCTTATTGCTTCGCAACACCGACAACAAGTTGTCGGTGCCACCCCAGAACGCAACTGCTAGCACTCGAATAATGTTGTTGCGCTTCGGGCTAGTGAAGGCCTGCCCGGTCAGTGGGTGGCCGATTCGTGACGGGCGCGCTGCGTCTGCCGGCCCACCCACCACTCGGCCGCATGGGCCTGAGACCAGACTCCGGCCAGTTCGCAAGCGGCCAGAGCCGTCTCGAGTTCTTCGACGCTGGCGTAGCGGTCGCTGGGTTCTTTCGCCAGGCAGCGCAGGACAACGCGTTCGAGATCGGCGGGCACGCCCGGCACCAACTTGGATGGAGGCAATGCCTGATCGCGTGCGTGGGCGACGAGCACTTCCATCGGGCGGTTGCCCAGGAACGGCGCCCGCCCGGTGAGCAGAAAATAGGCCACGGCCCCCAGCGAGTAAATGTCGCTGCGTGCGTCAGGCTCGCGGCCCAATGCCTGCTCGGGCGACATGAAGTGCGGCGTGCCGGAAATGGTTCCTTCCTGCGTCAATTGCGGCTCGTCGCCCGCGGCGATCGGCTTGACGAGCCCGAAGTCGAGCAGCTTGACCACGTCAAACACTCTGCCCCGTTCGGCGGCGAAGAGATTGCCGGGCTTGATGTCGCGATGGATCAGCCCGCGCGCGTGAGCCTCGCCGAGCGCCTGGCAAGTCTGCCGCAACAGGTGCACCGCGCGCACGGCCGGCAACGGGCCGTAGCGCGTCACGAGGTCGGCCAGGCTGAGCCCACGCAGGTATTCCATGACGTAATAGAACGTTCCGTCCTCGGCACGGCCGTAATCGTAGATTTCGACGTTGTTGGCGTGCGACAGCTCGGCCATGACGCGCACTTCGCGCTCGAAGCGCAGCAGCATCTCGGCGTCGGCCGCCTTGGCCCGCGAATTCAGCTTGACGGCGCAGGGCGCTTCAGAAGCATGTGCTCGGCGAGATAGACCTCGCCCATTCCACCGGCGCCCAGCAATTGCTTGAGGTGATATTGTCCCAAGCGGCGCACCGCGAATGCCTGCTGCCGCAAGGTGTTGATGGTATGGGTGCCCACGACGCAGATCACCGCCATGACGCTGAGCAGTATCGTAATTGTGTTTTGCAGACTAGCGTCGAGTGCTTTGGCCAGCGGCGGGTATTGGAGGCGATCGACGACGATCAGTCCCATCAGCAGAGCTACCATCACGCCGATCACGACCGCGGCGCACTGCCACGAATTTGGAATAAAGGTCGCATAGACGAACATCATCCCACACCAGCAAACGAGGAAAAACATTACCGACACGACCATATACACATCAGAACCGGGGAGCTCGGATTCGGAATGTCTCATTACCTCGATGTGTAACTGCAGCGCCAACTGCAAACACGGCATGCCGAACGTAACGGCCTCGGCCGCGCAGCTGGTTGGCCGTCAGGCGCGCCCGGCTCCACAAAAGACCGATGACGCCCGTCAACGCCAACACCACGACGGCCTGCGATCCCAGGCGCAATTCGCGCATTACAAAAACCCGTTCCGTCAATGCCAAGGCCGCGAGGCGCGCGAAAAAGACCGTGAAACCGATCCATAGGGCGATCGCCGCGGCCAGCAGCCGGCGCCGCAAGAGTTGATTTGTCTCGTCGGCCAGATCGGGGCCGCTGCCGGCAACGAACGCGATCTCGGGCCGCGGCGCACCGTGGACCACGGTCTCGGACAGGCCGGCGGCCGACTGCGGAGGATTGACGAATGGATCCATCTGCGAGAACCGCGCAGAGTAAAAGTTCGATTGCATCCCCTATTACGAATCGAGCCCCATTCTGAACCGTACGGCCGGGGGCGACAAGCAGTGTGGCCCGCAGTTTCGTGTTCCTCAGCCATCGATCAACGAGGGCCAATCGACTCGATCACGCGTAGCCATTCGTACGGAACCAGGCCCAGGCGTCGGCCGCGGCTTCGCGCAAGGGCGCGATCGATAGCCCAACTCGGCTTTCGCGCGGTCGCTCGAAAAGTTGCGTTTCTGCGCGGCAATGCCGGTGGCGGCCGAGTTGACGTCGCGTTCGCGGCCTGTCAGCCGGGTGAACAGATCGCCGACGCAGCCGGCGGCGATTCGCAGCACGGGTCCGGCCGGAAGAACCGGCGGCGTTCCGCCGCTGACGTCGGCGAAGATGCGCCAGGCTTGAAAGTAGGAGAGCGTGTCGCCGGCCAGGATGTAGCGGCGACCCGGCTGACCGTTTTCGATCGCCGCCAGGATGCCCGCGGCCACGTCGCGAACGTCGCAGTAGCTGTTGGCCCCCGACGGAGCAAACAGGCCCCATCCCTTAGCCACTTGCAATAGCATCCGGCCCGACGAGGGTTTCCAGTCGTAGGGCCCGACCATGAAGCCGGGATTGACGATTGAAGCGCGTAAGCCTTGCGAGACCCGTTCCAGAACGACCTGCTCGGCTTCGCGTTTGGTCACGACGTAAGGACAGAGGACACCGCCGTTGGGAGCGGTTTCTTCGTTGCCAGGCCGCGCCCAACTCGCGCAGCCCAGCGCGTCGATGCTGGAGACGTGCACCAGCGGAATTCCTTCGGCCAGGGCCGCGTCGGCGACATTGCGGGTTCCCTCGACGTTGATCGCCCGGGCCGTGCCGAGCCCGGTCCAACCGATGTGCACGTGGGCGGCCGCGTGGACCACGCGCACGGCGCCGCAGACGGCGCGGAAAACGGCCTGTCGATCGCGCACGTCTCCATGCACGATTTGCACGTCCAAGCCGGCCAGCGGGCGGGGATCGGCATTGTCGCGTGCAAAAACGCGCACCGCGCCGCCATCGTCGAGCAAGCGGCGGACCACGTTGTTGCCCACCAGGCCAGTCGCGCCGGTGACCAACGTAACCATGAAGTGTTCCAGATTGTGTCTTGAAGGGCGAACCGATCGCGACGGCCGGCTCGCCGTCGCCAATGTGCCTCTACCTTCAAGATGCCAAACGGCGGCGGCGATCGCAATCCGAAATGCGTCGGTCGCGAGCGGTTCTCGATCGCGGCGCCGAGCAGTCAAGCGGGTGGCGAATCCACGAGTTGGATCGCGCGAAAAGCGGCGCACTGCGAAAGGACGTCGCTCAGCAACAGTATGCAGGGCCCGCCAACGAACGGCTCGATTTGGGTGGCCCAGACAACTTGTTGAGGCTGTTTGGAAATTCGGACCGGGAAAACACCGGACGCTGGAGTTCCCCATACTAACCCGACGCGCAAGCGAGGAACGCAGGACGAAGAACCGTCGCTTGCGCGTCGGGTTAGTATCAGGCAATTTCCGGACAGCTTCGACTTGTTGTCGGTGCTACCCCGACGAAGTCCCGACCCCGGCGTGCCGGATCAGCGATTGACTTCGACGCCGAAGTTGATGCCGTTGGACCAGAAGGTCTGGTGAACGCCGCCATGCAGGATGCCGATCAAGTTGGGAGAGTCGTAGTCGACGCGATTACTGGCGCGGCTCATTCCACCAACGACCAGCCCTGTGTAGCCAAGCTTGAGGGCCACGTTGCTGGTGACTTGATAGGACGTCTGCACGCGCAACTCGCCGACGGGTGCGAACGTCGTCCAAAAGTTATGGGTCCGTGAGCCAATACCGCGGAAGGCGGTGGTCAGGTTGCTATCGCGGCCCTGATTAAGGATCGTTAGATTGCCAATGTCAGTCGACTGCACCGCATTCTGAAAATTGGCCGCCGCCAGGAAGCGCGTTTCAAGTGAGAAAATCCAATGACCGCGCTGCTGCGACCAACGACTGCCAATTTGCGGGCCAATTAGGTTATTGATGACCCGAGTGTTCCACCGACTGGCATCCAAAATATTCCCTGGAAACGTAAAATTCGTCGTAGGGCCGCCGAGACTGATGTGGCCGGTTTCGTCCCGCTCGCCACCGCCGAAGGCACTCACGGTGAAGGTGTCCGTCACTTGCAACCACCGAACACCGTAGAGCAGTTCGAATAGGCCTCCACCGTGCAGTCGAGGAGCGCGATACAAACGCATCACCTCAACTCCATTGAGCTGCAAAATGTTCTTCATTTCGATGCGGGTGAAGTTCGAGGGGAGATGCCCGATGTCCAAAGTTACCGACCCAAGGCCGGGAACAACGACCGGGACAAATCCATCCAATAAATTCGAGGGGTCGCTCACTCGAAAGGCGGGGCGGTCAACCGTGCCAAATTGGCCTTGGCTGACATGATCCAAGACGCTGACCAGGTAGCCCTTGCTGTCGACGTCGACGTACCCGACTTCCCAGCGGTTTCCCCAGGCTCCCGTGGCGCCGATGAAACTATTGTCAACAGTCGGACCATCGGGGGGCGGCAGAATCGTTGTCAGAGGATCGAACGGCTGCAGTGTTCCCACCGGCGCACCGGCCGGCTTCGACAGCGACCAGAACAGTCGCTCGTAGCTGCCGAACCAGCCGATCTTGGGACGCGGGCCGTTGCCGTACCCGCTGGTTTCGGCGGGGCCGAACCAATCCCACTTCGGCTCGACCTCCATCGGCTTGAACGGCAACCACGAATTCTGCGTGGGCACCGAATTCGAAAACGGAGCACTCGCATTGGCATAGGTGGGAGTGGGCGACTGGTAGTCGAGGTTCGCGGTGGCGGGTTGCGCCAGGGCCCCTCGGGCCAGCAGAACCAAGGCTCCAAAGGCTAATAGCCATGTTGCCGTGCGTTGAGTCAACATGTTTCCCATCCAGATTGGCTCGCTCGTCGCAATCCCGCGCAGCCTCTCCACCACGGAAAGTCCGCGCATTGGTCGTGCCGGTAGTATCGGTCGTGCCTGTGACGGGAATTAAGCAAGAAAGGCAAGGTCTGCCTAAAAAACCGGTTGTAGGCACTCGGCCGCGCAGACTGGTCAACCTAGGGAAGGTTTGCGGTCGATGTGGCCTGGTTCCTCGGCCGTTGTCTGGGGCCCTGCTTGCGGCGACTGGGCTTTGGCGGCCGCCGCAGCGGGACGCTCGGCCGGGGCGTGGACGCAGAGGGGCACGCGTCGGGCAGGCTGCGCCTTGGTTTGTCCAGCGTGCCGCCGACGCGTATACTTGGGCGGTTGACGACGTGCTCGGCCCCGCATTCGACCCGCCTGGAACCCACTGCCATGAAGCGGCGCACTTTTGCTAGCATCGTTCTGCTATGGAGCGGATTCGCGTCGATCGCCCCATGGGGTGCCTGGGCTGCCGAACCGGCAGCACCGGCCGAAGCGCGGCCCAAGTTCATTCGTATCGAACGCGACAAGCAAGGCGAGCTGCTTGCGTTGCAGACCTCGGTCGTGCACTTCGTTCCCAAGGATGGCAAGCAAGGGGGTGCGTCGGTCGATCTGGTTGGCGCCGTACACGTCGGCGAGAAGGCCTATTACGAGGCGCTCAACAAGCTGTTCGAAACGTACGACGTGGTTCTCTATGAACTAGTCGCGCCCGAGGGCACGCGCGTTCCCAAGGGGGCGAAGCCGGGCAGCCATCCCGTGGCGCTGCTGCAAAACGGAATGAAAGACGTGCTGGCACTCGAGCACCAGTTGCAATTCGTCGACTATACCAAGCCGAACATGATGCACGCCGATATGTCTCCCGACGATTTTTCGAAGTCGATGAACGATCGCGGCGAAAGTTTCGTGGCGATGTTCTTCCGCATGATGGGGCAGGGGATCGCCCAGCAGTCCAAGCTGCAAGCCCAGGGCAAGAATCCCGAAGCCGATCTGCTGGCGGCATTGTTCGACAAGGATCGCGCGGGAGCCATGAAGCGGCTGATGGCCCAACAGTTCGAGAACATGGACGGCATGATGGAAGCTCTCGACGGCCCGCAGGGGTCGACCATCATTACGGAACGTAATAAAGTCGCGCTGAAAAAGCTGTCCGAACAAATCGCGGCTGGAAAAAAGAAGATCGCGATTTTCTACGGGGCAGGCCACTTGGGCGATATGGAGAAGCGCCTGGATGCCGACTTTCAGCTCAAGCGCGACAGCGAGCAGTGGCTGACGGCCTGGAGGCTCGGCAAAGGAGCGGCCGAAGCCGCAAAGCCCACTGACGCCGCCAAGTAGCGCGCTGGGCCACGCGAGAACGTCACCGCACGTTGAGACGTGCCAGCACGCGCGAACAGCCGGCTTGTTTGCTTTACAGGTCGGGGCCGATTCTCCATACTAGGGGGCCGCAAAATGGAATGGCGGCCTGGACCACCTGGGGCCAGGCTTGGCGCGACGGACGTGTGCGAGGATTTTGCCGTGGCTGGTCTTTCGATCAATGAAATGACGACCTATCGCTGGTCGTTCGACGAGGACGTGTCGCGCTACGGCGCCTCGGGCATCGAGGCCATCGGAATCTGGCGGCAGAAGCTGGCCGATTTTGGCGAGGACAAGGGAATCGAGCTATTGGCGCGCAGCGGGCTGGCCGTCTCCAACCTGCTGTGGGCTGGCGGATTCACCGGCAGCGACGGCCACTCCTATCAGGAAAGCCTGGCCGACGCCCGCGACGCGTTGCAGCTGGCGGCAGCGCTTCGAGCGGGCCACCTGGTCGTCTACAGCGGCGCGCGCAACGGCCACACGCAGAACCACGCCCGCCGGCTCTTCAGCAGCGCGCTGGCCGAGCTGCTGCCGCTGGCCGAGCAATTGAACGTGGTGATGGCCGTCGAGCCGATGCACTCCGGCTGCGCCGAAGACTGGACGTTTCTGACGACTCTCGACGAAGCCCTGTCGCTGATCCAGGGTGTCGGCAGCCCGTGGCTGAAGCTGGCCTTCGACACCTACCACTTGGGACACGATCCGCGGATTGTCGAGCAGATCGGCGCGATCGCTCCGGCGATCGGCATCGTGCACCTCGGCGACAGCAAGTGCACGCCCGACCACGAACAAAACCGGCATCGGCTGGGCGAAGGCATCCTGCCCTTGCCGTGCATCGTCCAGGCGCTCCAGCAATCCGGTTATGACGGCTACTACGACGTCGAGCTGATCGGCGAGGAGATCGAGAGCAGCGATTACCGGCAACTGCTGGAAGGGTCGAAGCGCGCTTTCGAGCAGCTCACGCGGTGTTGAAGTATTGGTTAGTTGTTAGTGGTTGGTGGTTGGAGCCGACGCAAGGCGGAATCAGAACACGCGGTTCAGGCCGTTGAGCGCCGCGACGCGGTAGGCTTCGGCCATGGTGGGATAATTGAACGTCGTGTTGGTGAAGTAGCGCATGGTGTTGTGCGGCGCGGGCTGCGACATGATGGCCTGGCCGATGTGGATGATCTCGGCGGCGTTCTGGCCGAAACAGTGGATGCCCAGCAAGGCCAGCGTGTCGCGGTGGAAGAGCAGCTTCAGCATGCCCACCGTCTGCCCCGTGATTTGCGCGCGGGCGAGGTGCTTGAACATGGCCTTGCCGACTTCGTAAGGCACCTTTTGGTCGGTCAGCTCCCGCTCGGTCCTGCCGATCGAGGAAATCTCCGGACTGGTGTAGATGCCGGTGGGGATGTCCCGCACCAGGCAATGATTCGCATCGCCGCAGAAGTGGCTGGCGGCGAAGCGGCCCTGATCGTACGAAGCGCTGGCCAGCGACGGATAGCCGACCACGTCGCCGACGGCGTAGATGTGCGGCTGCGCGGTTTGATAGTGTTCGTTCACGTCGATCTGTCCGCGGTGGTTGGGCACGATGCCGACGTTCTCCAAACCCAGGGTTTCGGTGTTTCCCGAGCGTCCGTTGGCCCACAGCAGGATGTCGCTGCGAATCTTCTTGCCGCTTTTGAGATGCAAAACGACGCCAGTATCCGACGGCTCGACGTGGTCATACTCCTCGTTGTGCAGGATGCGCACGCCGTTCTCCGAGAGATGGTAGCTCAGCGCGTCGATGATCTCGTCGTCGAGAAAGGCCAGCAGCTTGTCGCGCGTGTTGATCAGTTGCACGCGAACCCGCATGTTGCGCAACATCGACGCGTACTCGCAGCCGACCACGCCGGCCCCGTAGACGGTGATGCTGGCGGGCGTGCGATCGAGGGAGAGCAGCGTGTCGCTGTCGAAAATCCGCGGGTGCGTGAAGTCGACGTCGTTGGGGCGGAACGGCCGCGAGCCGGTGGCAATGATGAATGCATCGGCCGTAAGCGCCTTTTTGGCTCCCTCGGGATGGTCGACTTCGATCGTGTGCGCGTCGACGAACCGGGCGTTGCCAGGAACGAGCGCGACGTCGTTGCGTTCGTAAAAACCCTCGCGCAGTTCGACCTGCTTGGCGATCACCGAGTTGGCCGTGGCCAGTAATTCGGGAAACGAGATTTTCGATTGGTCGTCGAGCCGCTTTTGGACCGCGAACTGGTTGCACAGGTTCATGTGGTAGATCGCTTGTCGCAGGGCCTTGCTGGGAATCGTGGCCCAATGCGTGCATCCGCCGCCGACCTGCGAATAGCGTTCGACCGCGGCTACGGATTTTCCGCACTTGGCAGCCGACATCGCGGCCCCCTCGCCGCCGGGCCCGGTGCCGATCACCACCACGTCAAAATGTTGCGCATCCGCCATCATCACTCATCCCTTTGCGAACCATCGCGATGCCGCCCTGCGCCGCGGAAAACCGTGATCGTTTGATGAAACCCCTAATCTCACTGCTTCGCCTGAGCCGGCCGGCTGCCGGGGATCAGTTCCAGGCACACCAGCCGATCGGCGCCGCGCACGTACAGCAGGCCGTGCGAAAGAATCGGCGCCGCCCACGCCGGATCTTTCAGCAGCCGCGTTGGCCGGAAACCGAACGGATTGGGTTCGCGCGCCTTCTCCGCCAACACCACTTCCGCCACCGGATCGTATTTCTTCGGATTCGCGCGCAGCAACCGCAGCGTGCCGTCTTCGCTCAAGCAGATGAAATGACCGTCGACGTACAACAGCGACGAACGCGTCAGGTCGAGCTCACTCCACATGACTTTGCCAGTAGCCAGCTCGATGCACCGCAGCTCGGCGTTCTCCTTGTGCCGACCGCTCGAAGCATACAAAAAACCCTCGTGATGCACCGGCGTGTTCCAGTGGGTTTGCATTGCCTTGTCGCGCCGCCGCTGGGCGTCGGACCATACGACACTGGCTTCGCCTGGCTTGACTCGCAGCAGGGCGCCCCCCGGCCCGTACGTTTCGGAAATAAAAACCTGCTCGCCCACGACCACGGGATTGCTGGCGTTAACGCTTTCCAGAATCGACGCCCGCCAGGGGAATTGAAAATCGACTTTGCCCGTCGTCGGCTCGAAGCCCACCAGCCCGCCGCGGGCGAACACGAAACACCACCTCCGGTTGTCGATCGTGGCCAGCACCGGGCTGGCATAGCTGGCCAACTCATCGGTGATTTTATATTTCACCTCGCCGGTTTTTTTGTCGAACGCCACGATGCCCGAGCCGTTGCCCACCACCTGGTCGAGCCGGCCCGGCGGGGCGCTCTTGCTTTCGGCCGGACTGCCGCCGACCTGCACGATGAGCAGGTCGCCGTCGAGAATCGGCGTACTGCCGACGCCGAAAAAATTCTGGATCACGCCGAACTCGGCGGCCGTGTCGACTTTCCAAACCGGTTTGCCGTCGGCGATGTTCAGGCAGTGCAGCATGCCTTCGGCGCCGAAGATGTAAACGCGCTCGTCGTCCGAGATCGGCGAGCAGCGCGGCCCGTTTTCGTAGTTGTAGAGATCCTGAAAATCGGTGGGATACTCGAACGTCCACATCGGCTCGCCGGTCTTGCTGGCCAGGCAGCGCAGCCGGGCCCGATCGTCGTGCCGATCGAACTGAAACAGCCGGCCCGCGCGGACGGTGGGCATGCAATATCCCGTGCCGAGCGAAAGTTGCCAGACCAGCGGCGGCCCGCCGGCGGGCCAGTGGGTGAGGATGCCGGTCTCGGTCGACTTGCTGTCGCCGGTGGCGCCCAGAAACGAAGGCCAGTCGCTCCCTTGCTGGTCGGCGGTTTTCAGCGACGGCGCCAGCGACGACTGGGGATCGGCTTGCAGCTCGCGGGTTGTGGCTGCGCGTCGGGCCGCTTCGGCTTGGACTTGAGCTTCTGCCTGGCGCCGGGCGGCGACATCGCAACCCGCGGCGTGCGCAAGGCAAAGCATCAGCGAAGCCAGCACCATCCCACGCATGCGGTCACCCCGATTATCCGGTCGATTGTCCAATGCGCCTGCCGTCGTTGCGGATTGCCCACGATACTTGGCCCACTATACTGGATTGTGCCGCCGGTCGTCACCTCCGGCGCGAAAGCAATTTCGGTCATCCCATGCTTGTCGTCAATTCGCGCATTCGCGTTCCGGCATCGGAATTCTACTTTACATTCGTGCGCAGCTCCGGCCCCGGCGGGCAGAATGTCAACAAGGTCAACAGCAAAGCCGTGCTGCGCTGGGGCGTGACGGCCAGCAGCTCGCTGCCCGACGACGTGCGGCGCAGATTCCTGGCGAAGTTCGGCAATCGCCTCACCGGCGACGGCGAGCTGATCATCAGCAGCCAGCGCTACCGCGATCAAGGCCGCAACACGGCCGACGCCCTGGAAAAACTCCGCGCCATGCTGGCCGCCGTAGCCGCGCCCCCCAAGATCCGCAAGCCGACCAAACCCTCGCGCGGCTCCATCGCCCGCCGCATCAAAGCCAAGCAAATCGGCTCAAAGAAAAAACAGATGCGGCGAAGGGTGGGCGACGAAGAGTAGCGGCGACGTGGCATTCCGCCAGCAAAGTCAACGCGTCGACGAGCGGCGCCGCGACCCGCAAATGTTGACTGCCGCGCAATCCCGGATATTCTCAATCTGCTCCATTTGCACAACTAGGCGTTCATTGGCCTAATTGCTACGGCCACTCGTGGCTGGCGCGTATGAAAATTTCGTGTCCATCGTGTGAGTCCTTAATCCCGTCGAGCAATCTCAACGTTGCAACCGACGTAGCTTTCTGTGAGACGTGTAACGAGGCGTTCGCGATTTCTTCCTTGGTTGCAAGCGGAAGTAGCCTCGCGGACTTCGATATCAATCAACCCCCGCGCGGAGCGTGGTTTGAAGACTTGGGGACTGGCTGGCGGATTGGCGCAACAACGCGATCACCGAGTGCGTTTTTTCTCGTGCCGTTTATGTGCGTGTGGTCCGGCTTTTCACTGGGAGGGATTTACGGAACGCAGATCGTCAAGGGTGAATTCAATCTTATGATGTCCTTATTCGGAATACCATTTGTGTTGGGTACGTTACTGTTTGGGACGATTGCCGTGATGAGCGTCTGTGGGAAACTGGTCATTTCGACCGATCGCGATCAAGGGAGTGTCTTCACCGGCGTAGGCCCAATTGGATGGACCCGACGATTTGACTGGACCTCGATATCCGGCGTCGAGGAGTCCTATCGGGGATATCGTGATTCTCGTGGCAGTGGTTTGGAGATTGCACTGATCGGTCAATCTCGAATCAAGTGTGGCGGCATGCTAACCGAACCGAGGCGCTACTACATTCTCCAAGGTCTGCGCGGCCTGCTCGCTAAACGCGATTGAGGCGGTTAACTGGGCACAAGTCGAAATTGTGAGTAGCGGGATTGCGATAGGGGCCCCGCGCCACAGGTGTGCGACTACCTAAACCGTTCGACGGCAAGGCCAGTCGGTGCGAGAACTCATGTTGGCCACGCAATCCGTCCCTGCGGCCGACCGTTCCAGAGCCGCCACGTCAGGCAATGACCCCATTTCCCTTTTAATGTCGATAGCTGGCCAGCAGCGATTCGGCCAACTTCACGGTCTCTTCGTCGTCGTTGACCCACAGGTTGTCGAGGTTGTGGTGGATGCGGCGCTCGGCGGTGGTCAGGTAGTAGCGGCCGGTTTGTAGCTCGAGCTTTTTCGCGGCGTCGAGCGGGCCTTGGCTTAGCGAACGGTCGAGGCGGCGCAGCACGCAGGCGCTGGCGTACAGTTCGTTGGCGCTGTCGGCGATGCGGGCTAGCTGGAATTGTCGATCGAGAATCGACTCCTGATAGCGGCGCAGAACGGCTTCGACCTGCGAGCCGAAACGGCCCACGAGTTTGCCCAAGCGCATCGCGTCGGATTCGAGCTCGTGGTGATGCACGTCGACCGAGGGCGAGCTGAACAGCGACTCGAGCTTGCGGCCGGCGAATTCGCCGAGCTTGCCCAGGTTCGAGAGCGGCTTTTTCGCTGCGTCGAGCACGCCCTTGAGCTCCAGGCCGACGTCGCGCATGCCGACCAGCGCCGTGAAGACGCGCAGCACGTCGTTGGCCCCTTCGCCGATCATGTTGATCCGCGCGTCGCGCATCATGCGCTCGTACGGCTCGTCGGTGAAGTAGGCCTTGCCGCCGAAGATCTGGATCGTGTCGTTGATGATCCGCCACAGCACGTCGGTGGAGAAGACCTTGAGCATGGCCGTTTCGAGCATGTAGTCGCCTTCGCCCGAGTCGATCAGCGCGGCCGTTTCATAGGTGGCCGCTTCCATCGCAAACGCGCCGGCGTGCATGTAGGCCAGCTTGTCCTTGCACCAGTTCGAAATTGGCCAGCGGCTGCCGGAACTGCACGCGCCGCAGCGCGTGCCGCGTGGCCTGTTCGACGCAGAACTTGGCGGCGCCGGTGCAGCTGGCGCCGAACGTGGTGCGGCCGAAGTCGAGCACCGTCAGCGCCACGCGAAGCCCTTTGCCCAACTCGCCCAGCATGTTTTCCTTCGGCACGAACATGTCGTGGAACGCCAGCCGCCCGGTGGCCGTGCCGCGCACGCCGCACTTGGCCATCCGCTTTTCGACGACTTCGAAGCCCGGCATGTCGGGCGTGACCAGGAAGGCCGTGATCTTCGTCTCCTTGCCGCCGGGCACGGGCGTGCGGGCCATCACCGTCAGCGCCTGCGCGATGCCGCCGTTGGTGATCCAGCGCTTCTCGCCGTTGAGCACGTAGCCTTTGCCGTCGGGCGAAGGCGTGGCCGTGGTCTGCACGTTGGCCGCGTCGCTGCCCGCCTCGGGCTCGGTCAGCGCGAACGCGCTGATCCACTCGCCGGTGGCCATCTTCGGCAATGAATAGGCTTGCTGTTCGCGCGTGCCGAACAGCACCAGCGCCCGTGGGCCGATCGAATGGTGCGCATTGACGAACAGCGCCGTGCTGCCGCAATGCGCCGCCGAGACTTCGATCATGCGGCAATACGACGCCTGGCTGAATCCGCCGCCGCCGAATTCCTCCGGCAGGCAAGCGCCAAGCACGCCGAGCTTGCCCAGCCCGTCGATCACGCTTTGCGGGATCTCGGCGTCGCGGTCGATCTTGGCCGCGTCGATGTGCTCCTGGCAGAAGCGGCGCAATTCGGCGACCTTTGGCGCCGCTCGAGGATCGCGGTCGAGATCGGGGTAGGGGAGCAGTTTGTTTCCGAGATAGCGGCCGAAGAACAGCCCCTTGGCAAAGCCGACTTCGTGCATGCGATCGCCGAGCACTTCCTCGGCCTGGGCCATCTGTTGTTCGTGATCCATCTTCATGTCGCGCTCCTCGCGGTTTGCCTGGGCCCGGTTTGCCTGGTTTCGGGCGGACCGCATGGCCCGCGGACGGTGGAATGGAAGATTATAAGCGGTTGCCGGCGAGCCGTGCAGTCACGATGTTCTACCACAAGGGTGACTTTTCCGGCTAGGAAAGATTTGCCTGCCCGCATCGGGCCGCGACTTTGCCGCCCGCACCCGACCTTGCGGCCCGCAACGGACAAAAGGCAAGACGGGATTACGCCGCATCCGATGGTTATTCCAGCGGGACGCCGCGTGGCCGTGACCCCGCTTGACTGTGTGCCACTGCTGGCTCGTCCAGCAGTGCCGTGTAAACCAGTCGGCAAACACTGCTGGACGAGCCAGCAGTGGCACGCCAATTACTTATGAACTGCTGCCAAGCACGCCCCCTGCCTGCAACCTCCCGCCCTTCCGTGCCTCTCCGATGCCGCCGAAAGGAAACGCCGTCATGAAATTGCTTGCTTGCCTGGCGATCGCACTGGTCGCCTGCCGATACGCCGCGCCCGCCGCCGCCGATGAATGCTGCGCCAGTTGCCAATGCCAGGCGACGTGTTGCAAGGTGTGCCGCTGCGTGCCCACGACCAAAAAGGTCACCAAGACCGTGTACCATTGCGAGTGCGAAGACTTTTGCGTGCCGGGCCCGAGCACGCGCTGCAAGGTGTGCGACGACTGCGGCAAGCATCACACCGTGTACACGCCGAATTGCGCCGAGGTTCGGACACGCAAGAAGTTGGTGAAGGAGACCAAGACCGAGGAAGTCAAGACCTACAAATGGGTGGTCGAATCGCTGTGCCCGAATTGCGCCGAAAAAGAAAAAAGCGTCGATCCGAATGCCCCGCCTCCGCCGATCGAAGGCGAGGTGCAAGCGCGGCACGACGCGCGTGCAGCCAGTAAACTTTCAATCGGCCATATCGAAGGCGGCGCCCGCCGCGTCAACCGCCGCCACGCCCGGTGCACCGCAAATGCGAGCCGACGACGGGCTCAAAACGCAGATCGGCCGCGCTTTGAAACCGCTTTTCTACGGCAATTAGGCGAGCTGTCTTTCGACGCGGCGCCCATTCGATTCCGCAGTGGCGCGCCCGACTCCGCTGGTCGCGCGGCTGCAAATAACTGGCCTCCGGCCGCACCGGCTTATATAATGAGGGCGTTGTCGCCGGTGTCGGCGCAATTGCACCCTTGAGGGCGAGCCCGCTGCCATGGCCAGGCGTCATGACATTGACCGCGTCCTGAAAGAATGGCCTTTTGAGCCGGGCGAGATCAGCGCGCGCATCGTGCGGGCCAACGACGGCCGCGAAGTGCTGCAAATGCGCGTCGAAATGGGGCTCTTGCAGCTGGAAATCACGGGCCGCCCCGACGGCCAGCGGCCGGGCGGGGCCGAAACCTACTTCGACTATCTGGCCGGCCTGGCCGGCAAGCACGGCGACGACTTCGTGCTGACCACCGAGCAGTGCGTTGACGCCGATCGCGAGTTCATGCAGATGTATCATCGGCGCGTGTGCTGGCTGGCGCTGCGAGAGTTTCGCCGGGCAACCACCGACGCCGACCACACCTTGGCCTTCATGGACTTTGTGCGCGACCATTCGCCCGACGAGGAATGGACCCTCTCGCACGAGCAATATCGGCCGTTTGTGCTGTTTCACCGCGCGCAGGCTGCGACCCTGGCCACGCTCGAGGAATCCGGCCCGGCCGAGGCCCTGCAAGAGATGAGCCGCGGTCTGCAAGTCTTTCGCGATCTATTCGCCGAATACGACGCGGAAGAACAATTCGAGGATGACGAGTTGGTGCAGCGGCTGATCGAGCTTCGCGACACGCTGCGCGAGCAGTACGATCTCAAGCCGAGCCTGTCCGAGCAACTGGCCGACGCCGTGGCGGCCGAGCAATACGAACTGGCCGCCAAGCTTCGCGACGAGCTGTCGCGCAAAAAGCCGCTCTAACCGCGGCTGTCTTCGCCGCGTCCGCTAGCGGCCTCGTGCGAACTTTCACGCACTCATGCGCCATCTTTTGCATGACGAAGTTGCGCAACTTAGTGAACTTATTTGCCAGCGGCGATTTGTAACTTCGTTTGTAAATTTGTACACTACGCGCTAGTGTACAGCGCGCCGGGTCGTTTTTCGCAACTCTTGATTGGCCCGTGCATTGAGATCGGTCGCGCGATTTTCGCGCCATTGGCACGGCGACTGCTTTGTAGCGTTCCCGCTGTCACGTCTGGAAGATATCCCATCTCACGACAAAGGAGTGTTTCCCATGTTAGTGCTCACCCGCAAGACCAAGCAACAAATCCAAATTGGTCCCAACATCACGATCACGATATTGCAAATCAAAGGCCAGGCGGTGCGGGTTGGCATCGAGGCGCCGCGCGACGTCAACGTCTTGCGCACCGAATTGGCGACCCGGCCCGCGGCAAACGGCAGCGATCCGACCGTGATGGCCGCCCTGAAAAAAGTCGAGCGCGAGTCGGAAATATCTCGGGCCGCGTCGCACGAAGATAAGGGTGGCCGGACGATGGTGCCGGCCAATGGGTCCTTGCGATGCCGGGCTGCTTGCGTCGATGGAGCACCTGTGAACCCGTCTTACCAGTCGGCGGGCCCGGCATCGTTCATTCGCCCGCGCCGACGCCGCGTGACCATGCGGTGAGAGCTGGGGTTTGGGGGGTTAGGTTTTGGGGATTCGCAATCTGGAATTAGCACCCAACGATAATTCCCCGCGGCACATTTCCACGGTGTTCGGCAAGGCGATGGCAAACCCATCGCCTTTCTGTTGCGCTGGAAGCCAAAACGCGCGAATCTCTCGGGCCGTTCGTGCCCGCTAGCTTTCTCGCGCGCCAAACATGCTAGATTCATGGTTAGAGACCGGGGTTCACGTGGCCGGCGTTCGCCCCTACTTCCCAATCCCCAACCGCACCTCGTCCCATGCCGCCAACGGTTCGAGACGCTCTGACGGCCGCGCTGCGCACCACCAGGCCGGACGCGCCGCGCAAGCCGAACAAATCTACCGGCAGATTCTGGCGCAGGATCCCACTCAGGCTGACGTCTGGCACTGCTTGGGAGTGTTGTACTTGCAGTCGCAGCGGGCAGCCGAAGCGGTCGACCTGATCGCTCGCGCGGTTGCCATCGATCCGAACAACGGCGAGTTCTGCAACCACCTGGGCGCGGCCTACGGCGCACTGGGTCGCCACGACGAGGCGGTGACCAGCTTGCGGCGCGCCGTGCAGATCACGCCCAGTTCGGCCGCGGCCCACTACAACCTGGGCACGGCGCTGCGCAACGCGGGGCGGCTCAAAGAGGCGGTCGTCAGTTTTCACCACGCAATCGCCGCCGATCCCCAGTCCGCCGAGGCCCATTACAATCTGGCCAATACACTGCGCGAGCAGAAACAATTTGCCGAGGCCGAAGCCAGCTATCGCGACGCGCTGCGCGTCCGGCCCGGCTACGTCAAAGCCATCATCAACTTGGCCAACGTGCTGCGCGATCGCGAGCGGCTCGACGAAGCGATCGCGGTGCTTCGCACCGCCGTGGAACAAGCGCCGAAGTATTCGACGGCGCATCTCAACCTGGGTACGGCGCTGCGCGACGGCGGCCACTTCGCCGAAGCGGTCGAGTCCTTGCGCGCAGCCGTGGCCCTGGACGAAACGTCGGCCGATGCCCACAACAACCTGGGTACCGCCCTGCAGGCACTGGCTCAATTCTCCGAGGCCGGCCAGTGCTACGACCGGGCCCTGCGGCTCGATCCGAAGCTCGCCGACGCGCATTTTTCGCGGGCTACCTTTCGAGTGCGGCAAGGCGACGTGGAAGGCGGCTTTGCCGAGTACGAATGGCGCTGGAAGTGCTCGAACTTTTCGGATCGCGGATTTGCGCAACCCCGCTGGGACGGCTCGGCGCTCGACGGGCGCACGATCCTCTTATACGCCGAGCAGGGACTGGGCGACACGCTGCATTTCGTGCGATTTGCAAAGACTGCCCGTGAGCGCGGCGGCCGAGTGATTGTCGAATGCCAGCCGCCGCTGTTGAAGATTCTGGCCCTGTGCCCGTTCATCGACGAATTAATTGCCCTGGGTTCGCCGCTGCCGCGGTTCGACGTCCATGCCCCGCTGATGAGCCTGCCGGACATTTTGAAATTGCCCCAGGACCAGTGGTGGCCGGGGCCGTACCTTGCAGCCGATCCGCAACGGGTCGAAGCCTGGCGGAGCCGGTTGGCAAGATACAACGGCTTTCGCGTGGGCATCTGTTGGCAAGGCAATCCAAAGTATCTGTTCAACGCCCAACGTTCGTTCGCGCTATCCGGGTTCGCGCCGGTCGCTCAAATCTCCGGCGTGCGGCTGATCAGTCTGCAAAAAGGAGCGACATCCGACGAGATTGCCGCCGCTGGCTTCGACGTGATCGATCTCGGCGAGGAGTTCGACGAAGCCGCCGGACCGTTCATGGACAGCGCCGCCGTGATGAAGGGCCTGGATCTGGTGATCACCTCGGATACGGCCATTGCGCATTTGGCCGGCGGACTGGAAGTGCCCGTGTGGCTGCCGATCTCGGCGCACTGCGATTGGCGCTGGTTTTTGGATCGCGAGGATACGCCCTGGTATCCGTCGATGCGGTTATTTCGCCAGCAAGAGTTGGACCGCTGGGACGACGTATTCAATCGCATCGCCGCCGAGGTGCGAGCGCGATGCTAAACATGCCGTGCTACGTGGCGACGTCTTCCTCCCACACAGTCCGATAGGCGCCTTTGGATTCGAAGTGGGCCACCAGACGCGAGTAGAATTCGTCGGAGCAAAGCGTGGCGCTGTCGCCGACGATGATCAACTTGCGGCGGGCCCGCGTCATGGCCACGTTCATGCGGCGCAGGTCGGCCAGAAATCCGATCTCGCCCCGCTCGTTCGAACGGACCAGCGAAATCACGATCGCTTCCTTCTCGCGACCCTGAAAGCCGTCGACGGTGTCGATCTCCAGGCCGGGCACGTCCAGCTTTTCGCCGAGCAGCCGTGCCTGGGCCGCGTAGGGCGTGATCACGCCGAGGTCGCGCGCGGCGACGCCGCTGTCCAACAACGCGCGAACCTTCGCCGCCACCAGCTCGGCTTCGCCGCGATTCAGCCGGCTCTCGCCGTCGGGTTCGATCTCTTCGTCGTAACCGGCCCCGGCGGTGTCGATGAACTCGAGCGGCGAACGCGTGAGCGGAGAGTCCGCCACGCCCGGCAGTTCGGCCAGCACGTGCGCGCCGACGGAGGCGTGCGCGACCAGGCCCGCTTCGTAGAACTCGCTCGATGAAAATCCCATGATGGCTTCGTGCATCCGATACTGCACGTCGAGCCGTCGCACGACGCGACGTCCATAAATCGTCGCCAGGCGTTCGAATAGGCTGACGCCAAACTGTTGTCGGCCGGCTTCGGCCGATAGCACGGTCGGCGGCAACTGGCGATGATCGCCTGCCAGCACAACGCGGCGGGCGCGCACCAGCGGGATCCAGCAGCCCGGCTCGGTGCTTTGGCAGGCCTCGTCGATGACGGCCAGGTCGAATTGCCGTCCTGCGAGCAGGTCGTCGTCCAAACCGGTGGTCGTGGCGCAGAGAATGTCGGCCGTGTCGAGAATGTGTTCGACGGCTTGCGCCTCGAGCCGGCGGGCGTCGGAGAGCAGCAATTTGGCCTCGCTGCGGATCTCTCGCCGGGCGCCCGGCTCGGGCTTGGCGCGCGTGTGTCGCTCGGCGCGGCGGAACAATGCCAGTGCCTCTTTCACCAGTTTTCGCGCCAGCCGCACGTCGTCGTGTTTCTCGACCAGCATGTCGAGCGTGTGGCTGCGCAACTCGGGCATGACGCGCGCCGGATGGCCCAGCCGCACGACGCGCTCGCCCGCGGCCAGCAGCCGCTCGAACAGATTGTCGACCGCCATGTTGCTCGGCCCGCAGGCCAGCACCTTGTCGCCGCGCCGCACGGCCCGGCGAATCAACTCGACCACGGTGGTCGTCTTGCCGGTACCCGGCGGCCCGTGGATCAGCGCCACGTCTTGGGCGGAAAGCGCAAAGACGACCGCCTCGCGCTGCATGGCGTTCAAATTCGGGTCGAGCGGCCCGTCGTCGGCGTTGTCCGACATGTCTGTTTTCGGTTCGTCAAAACCCGGCGCTCGCTCGCCGACGAGCACGTCGCGAAGTCCGGCCAGGCGATCGCTCGCGGCGCGTGACGCTCGTTCCAACGCCGCCCGCTGCCGCTGGCTGGAAATCTCATCGCTCGAAAGATCGATCCGCCAGCGCGGGTAGTCATCGATATCGTCGGGCAGATTAGCCACCGCCAGCGCAATTGAGTCGCCACGGCGCTCATACACGACGCCGCGCAGCGAGAGTTTTTCCGTGGCATCGGCCTGCTCTGGCGTGAGCACCACGGGACTGCCGACGCCGAGCCGCGTCCACGGCAGCCGCGATGCCTTGCGTTTGACCAGCTTCAGCAAATAGCGGCCGCCGAGCCCGGCTTCGACGTCGGCGATTACCAGATCGATCAACGTGTTGCCGGCTCGTTCCGCTTCGGCGGGCGACAACCGTCGGCTGCGCTCCACGGCCCGCTGGGCCTCGGCCTCGCGCTCCAGTTCCAGCAGCCGCACGAGCCGGGCGAAAAGATCTTCGGCCCCGTCGATGGGGCGTGGGGAGTCCTGCCCAGCCCAGGCGACGATCCGGCGCCCGTGCAGCACGGCTCCGTCGAGCGTCCTGGCGAGTCGAGTTTCCCAGCCGCTTGGGACTTCGACCGTGGCTCGACCGCCGCCCAGGTCGATCCGCCCGACGCGTTTCCCGTCCAGCCCGCCGATCTCGTCGAGCAGCCTCAGTAAATCGGCTTTTCCAACGCGGCTGGCAAGATGTTCGAGGTGAAGCGTCGGCATCGGCGGGTCGAGATGGATTGGCGAGCGGAACTGCCATCAGCTTACGCCCTGCCTGCCCGGCCAGCACCCTCAAACCGAGCAGTCTTAGCGCTCGGCCGGGACACGCTGCCGAAGTTGACGGTCGTTTTCCGGCCCAGCTATACTGCAACCGATCCAATGCGCAACCGCCCGGGGCGAAAACAGGTCGAGTTGGTCGATGAAGCTCTGCAAACGCCATCCGCTGCTGACTGCCTGGGCGGTGGGTGTTTTCGTTGCCATCGGATGGTCTGCGAACCGGCTCGCCGGGCAAGAAGCGCCCGCAGCGGCCGGCGTGCCGGCCGAAAGGCCCGCCACAAAGCAGCCCGCGCCGCCCGTGGCGGAAAAAATCACGCCGGAGCAACTCGACGCGCTAGTGGCCCGGCAGTCGCCCGCGGCGACTGCACCGAACGCGTCGGGGGACGAAGCGTTCTTACGGCGCGCGACGTTCGATCTGGTCGGGCGGCAGCCGACGCTGGACGAGCAGCGACAATTTGCCGCCGACGTCTCGCCCGCGAAGCGCCACGACCTGGTCGAGCGTTTGCTGGCCAGCGACGCGTTTGGCGTCAACTGGGCCAACTATTGGAGCGACACGATCGCCTATCGCACGCCGCCGCCGGAGTTGACTTATCTCGACTACGGGCCGCTCAAGACCTGGCTGGCTGCGAAGCTCAACGCCGGCGCGACCTGGAACGAGATTGCCCGCGAGTTGCTGACGGCCAAGGGCAAGGTGCAAGACGAGCCGGCGGCGACGTTTGTCGGCTACCACCAGGCGCGAGCGACAAACCTGGCGGCCGAGACCAGCCGCATTTTTCTGGGCCAGCAGATCGGCTGCGCCGAGTGTCACGATCATCCGTTCGATCATTGGAAGCGGGCCGAGTTTCATGCCCTGGCCGCGTTCTTCGCCCGGACCAAGAGCAAACTTCCGCAGAACGATGGACCCGGCACGGTGGTGTCGTCGGCCGACAAGGGAGAATATTTGACGCCCGACATGGCCGACCCGAAAGCCAAGGGGACAACCACGCAGCCGGTTTTTCTGGGCGGCGAGACTTTCGACAAGGGGCAGGGCGACGCCGAGCGGCGCGAGCGGCTGGCGGCCTTCGTCACGGCCCAGTCGAACCCGTGGTTTGCCAAGGCCTATGTGAATCGGATTTGGGCGCGCCTGATGGGGCGCGGATTCTATGAGCCGGTCGACGACCTGGGCGACTCGCGCAAGCCGACGTGGCCGGCCGTGCACGACGCTCTTGCAGGTCATTTCACGGCCAGCGGCTACGACGTCAAGGATCTGTTCCGGCTGATCACCAGCAGCGAGGCGTACGCACGGGGCGTGCGGATCGACGAAGGCCACGATCCGGCGGTGGCCGGCCAGCCATTACGATTGCGGGCCGACGAAGTCTTCACGGCGCTCGAGGTCGGCGTGGCATTGCCGAACGTCACGCCGCCGAAGGTCGCGGCGACCGGCGAGTTTCGATTTCCGCCGCCGCCTAAAAGCACTCAGGCCCTGATCAACGAAGCGTTTGGCATCGATCCGTCGCTCAGTTCGGGCGACACGCCGCGGACGATGACCCAGGCCTTGTGGATGATGAACAACGTGCAGTTGCAAAAACAGATCAACGCGACCGCCGGCAGCGGCACGATGCTGGCGAAACTGCTTGAAGAGGAGCGCGACGACCCGGCTGCCTGCCAGCGGCTGTTCGCCCGCGTACTGGCCCGCAAGGCAACGCCCGAGGAGTTGCGAATCGCGCTGGGCCACATCGCATCGGTGGGCGACCGCGGCGCGGCATTCGAGGACTTATTGTGGAGTTTGGTCAACTCGGCCGAGTTTACTACCAGGCGTTAAACAGATAGTACATACAGATAGTATATGATGTCCCGATTGCATCCGATTCTCGACGTTGGCGTAACCGGCGAAGGCGTCGTCAGCCGGCGCGGCTTTTTGAAGAGCTTCGCGACGGGCATTGGCGCGTGCGGAGTCGGCGCTTTCGGCACGGGCACGATCGGCTGGCAGGACCTGCTTGTGGCCAAAGCCGATGAGCTGCGCAAGGCCGGCAAGTCGATGATCCTGTTGTGGATGGATGGCGGGCCGAGCCAATTCGAGACGTTCAATCCCAAGCCGGGCTCGCCCTATCAAGGGCCGGCTTACGCCATCAACACCTGCGTGCCGGGCGTGCAAGTGGCCGAGTACTGGCCGCGCACCGCGCGCGTCATGGACAAGATCGCCCTGATCCGCTCGATGGTCAGCAGCGAGAAGGAACACGACCGGGCGATCGCGCTGGTACGCACCGGTTATCAGCCGTCGTCGGCGATTCGCTATCCGACGTTTGGCGCCGTGGTGGCCCGCGACCGCGAGCGGTTCGAAGCCGATCTGCCTTCGTTCGTGCGGATCGGCAAGCCGCGAATCACGACCCGCGACGTCGACTCGGGCGTGTTGGGGGTGCGCTACAATCCGTTCAAGATCGACCAGTCCGGCGTGCTGCCCCCCAACCTGGCTGCCGGCGTAGCGCCGGAAGTGATGCGACGCCGCCTGGCGCTGGCCGAGCAATTCGACGGCCAGTTCGCCGGCAACGGCGGCGCCGCGGCTGCGGCTGAGAAAAAACAAGTCTACGATCGCACGGCCCGGCTGGTACTCAGCCCGCGGGCGGGCGTGTTCGACCTGTCGAGCGAACCCGATCCGCTGCGCGACGCGTACGGCCGCACGAATTTCGGCCAGGGCTGCCTGCTGGCCCGACGGCTGGTGGAGCAGGGGGTGAGTTTCGTGGAAGTGATCAGCACCGGCTCGATCAGCGACCAGGGCTGGGACACGCACAAGCTGGGCTTCGAGCAGACGGCGCCGTTGTGCAACGAGACTGACCCGGCCTATTCGACGCTGCTAGGGGATCTGGAGAATCGCGGTTTGCTCGCCAACACGCTGGTCGTATGGATGGGCGAGTTCGGCCGCACGCCCAAGTTCAAGAGCGACGGCGGGCGCGAGCACTACTCCGAGGGCTGGCTGGCCGGCTTGTCCGGGGCGGGCGTGCGCGGCGGGCAAGTCATCGGGGCCACTGACGCGCAGGGAGTCAGCGTGACCGATCGCCCCGTCGGCGTGCAGGATTTGTTTGTCACGTTTTGTCACGTGCTTTCCATCGACCCGGGCAAGAATACCTGACCACCGATCGGCGTCCGGTCAAAATCGTCGACGGCGGGAAGATCGTCCGCGAGCTTTTTTAAGGCGGCCCGCGATTACCTGACAGCCTGTTAACTAGTACAACTGGTCTTGATTGGGGTGCCACTGCTGGCTTGTCCAGCAGTGCCGGGCAAATCGTCCAATAAGCACTGCTGGACAAGCCAGCAGTGGCACACGCCTTTGAACACGCTGTTTAGGAGCCATGCCATGAAGTTCGCTCGCCCTTCGATGTGTTTCGTGCTGGCTTCGATCGCCTTGTGCGTCCCCGCCTCGCTGCGGGCGGATGACGGCGGCACGTACACGCGCAAGGACGACGTGGTCTACGGGCGCAAGCATGGCATGGCGCTGACGTTGGACGTTTTCACGCCGAAGGAGAAGGCCAATGGGGCGGCGGTCATCTGGGTGGTGAGCGGCGGCTGGTTTTCGAACCGCGCGGCGATCAACGTCGATTTCATGAAAGAGTTGCTGGGCCGCGGCTACACCGTGTTCGCGGTGATGCACGGCAGCCAGCCGAAATATACGATCCCCGAGGCGATCGCCGACATGACCTTGTCGGTGCGTTACATCCGCGCGCACGCGGCCGATTTCAAAATCGATCCGAATCGCATCGGCGTCAGCGGCGGTTCGGCCGGCGGGCATCTTTCGCTGATGCTCGGCATGGCCGGCGACCTGGGCGATCCGCAAGGCACGACGGCGCTCGATCGCGCCAGCAGCCGCGTGCAGGCGGTGGCCTGCTTTTTTCCGCCGACCGATTTCATGAATTACGGCACTCCCGGCTTTGCGTGGCTCAACCGCGGGCCCAAGGACGCCTTTCGGGCTCCGTTCGATTTTCAGCAGTGGAACGCCGAGCTGAAAGAATTCGAGGACGTCAACGAGGAAACCCGGCAAAAGATCGGGCGCGAGATTTCGCCGGCGAACCACGTGACCCAGGACGATCCACCGACGTTGATCATCCACGGCGACGAGGACTCTCTGGTGCCGCTGCAACAGTCGCAACTGATGATCGACAAATTGAAAGCGGCCGGCGTGCCGTGCGAGCTGGTCATCAAGCCGGGTGCCGGGCACGGCTGGCCGAAGTTGCAAGAAGACTTGCGCACCATCGCCGATTGGTTCGACAAATATCTGAAGCCGTCGGAGGCAGCGGCGGCGAAGTGATGCCAGCGACACGCGCGCCTTACCAGCGCGTTGCCCGAGGGTGACGCCGACAATTCGTTGTCGGTGTTGCAACGCAACACGAGACGTTTCGAGGAGGCCCGCGCGGACCGCAAGAGCCTCTTGTCCCTGCGGGACCCAGACAACAAGTTGTCTGGGCCACCCGAGAAAAAATGGACAGTCGCACACTCACCCGGCTTGCTTCGCAAGCCGCCCTCTCCCGCCGGCTGCACTTTCGGAGAAGTCAGATTAGGGAATTGGGTTTGGTCAATAACGTAGGGTGCAATAAAAATGGCTCTCCAACCACGGTGTTGTATTGGCGTACCGCCCGTGAATCGGAGAGCCAAGGATGGCTGGTCGAAATCCGTATTGTGTCCGGCGTCTGCCGGAGGAGTGGTCGGAGTGGGTGGAACTGTTGACGCCTGTGCTCGACAGCCGTACGGCGTGGCGTTTGCCAATCGTGCTGGCCGGGTTGTTGCTGGCCAGGGGGCGTCGCACGGTGACGACCTGGCTGCGTGCTCAAGGTATCTTGGACGACTTCGACGACTATTATTACTTCCTGGCCAGCCTGGGACGCAAGATCGAACCGTTGGCCACGCGGTTGTTTCAGCTGTTGCTTTTGCATCTGCCGACCGGCGAGCGGATCGTGCTGGCGCTGGACGACACGCCCACCCGGCGTTACGGGCCGAAAGTCGAAGGGGCAGGCCTGCATCACAATCCGACCTCGGGGCCGGACGATCACAAGTTTATTTACGGTCACATTTGGGTGACGTTGGCCTGGGTCGTGCGTCATCCGCTGTGGCACACGATCGGATTGCCGTTGCGTGCCTTGTTGTATGTCAAAGCCAAGGATCTGCCCAAGTTGCACCCGCGTTGCCGCTGGACGTTCCGCACCAAGCTCGAGATGGCGGCCGAACTGGTGAAATGGGCCGAAAACGTGGTCCGTCCGCTGGGCAAGCCGCTGTGGATCGTGGCCGATGGAGCGTATGCGTATCGGCCCCTGCTGCGAGAAATCTTGCCGCTGGGTGTGACGTTTGTCAGCCGACTGCGCCGCGACGCGGGCCTGCGCACCCTGCCGCCGCCGCGCCCCCAGGGCCATCGCGGCGGAACGCGCAAATATGGCGCGCAAGCGATCTCGCTGGCCAAGCGTGCTGCCCATCGCAAAGGTTGGCAGCAAACCGAAGTGGTGCTGTATGGACGGCCAGTCATCAAAACCTACAAAACATTTTTGGCCACCTGGCCGGTGGTGGGTGGAGTGTTTCGCGTGGTGATCGTTCGCGAGCCGGATCGCTGGGAGCCGCTCTTCACGACCGATCCCGATGCCAGCGTGGAAAGCATTCTGGAGTGCTTCGCCGATCGCTCGTCGATCGAGCAGGTGTTCCACGACATCAAGGAAGTCTGGGGCGCCGGCCAGCAACAAGTCCGCAACCTGTTTACCAACGTGGCCTGCTACCATCTGAACTTGTGGATGCACACGCTGGTGGAATTGTGGGCATGGAACAAAAGCCACCAGGAACTTCGCGACCGATCGCTGTCGCCGTGGGACTGCCTACCGCGCCGCCCGAGCCACGCCGACCGGCGCAACGCCCTGCGACGAAACTGTTTCCAAAACGAATTGTCGGCCGTTGAACTGAAACACCAGATTACACCACGAATCAAAAAACTGTTGAAAACCTTCCTCTCCCTAGCCGCCTAACGTCCAAAAGTGCAGCCGGTGGGAGAGGGTTACTTGGGCGGATCTTTGGGCTTGTAGGTGAACGGGAGGACGTCGGGCACGATTTTTACTTGGGTGGTGAATTTCAGCGGCTGCGAGCCGGGGTTCGGGTAGGTCATCTCGACCATGAACGCGGTCCAGCCCTCGACCGGCTTGTCGACCTTGCCGACGTACTCGCCGGCGCCTTGCGCGGAGAGCGGCTCGCTCTTCCAAACCTTGCCCAGCGTCTCGACGCGGAAGTCGCGGGCCTTGGGATTCGTCGCGTACCAGAGCTTGACGCCGCTCGGCTTGGTTTCGGTCTTCACGCGCAGCGAGTCGTCCGGCTCGACCGTCCAAGTATATTTGGGAAGCGGCGTGTCGTTGACCACCGTGCTGTAGTAGGCCAGCAGCGTGAACGGCGCGTCGGTGTCTTTCAGGCTGTGGTCGCCGTTGGGCACATAGCGCAGATACTTCGGGCCCAGCAACTCGTCGAAGTAGAACTGCGACGAGTCTGGCAGAAAAAACTGGTCGCCGCAGGCGTTGACGATGAACTTGGGCATCGTCAGCCGGTTGCGATACTCAAACGGCTCTTCGATTTTCATCAGCGCCCGATATTCCGGCGTGCCGCTCCAGTCCATCAGTCCGTTCGACGAATAATCGTCGACCGCCGGTGCCCAAAAGCCGTAGGCTTCCCAGTGGTGGCGGAACGAGGGCTCGATGTTGAGCATGTCGATCACAAACGGCACGATTGCGACCACTCGCTTATCGACCGCCGCGGTCGTCCAGGTGGTCCAGCCTCGCTTCGAACCGCCGCAGACCACGAACTGGTCGACTTTGACGTTGCCCCCTTGCTCGCTTCCGCAGAACGAGGTGACGGTGTCCATCGCGCGAACGGCGGCCTTGGTCATCGGCAGCCTGGCGGGCCACTTGGCGTCGCCGGTGCGTAGATACTTGTCCCAGGTGTAGGCGATCATCGAGTCTTCCGAGCGGCCCTTGGATTCGCCGGCGAAGACCAGCGGCTGATTAGGCACCATCTTCAACTCGGTCACGACCGATTTGGTGGCTTTGGCGATCTGCGCCATGAAGCCCTCGCCCTTGTCCGGCGCCTTGCCGCCGTTGCCGCCGCCGGTGATGTAAAGCAGCGATTTCGACGTCGTGACTTCGTGCGGCTTGACCAGAATCATCCAATGTTTCCACATCGGACGATCGACCTCCTTCTCGGTCAGCCACGTTTGCGACGTCATCTCCAGAACGTAAGTCGTAATGCCGTCCCCCTTGATTTCGTTGACCAGCGTGTATCCGTAAACCGGATCTGCCGCGGCAACGTATTCGTCGAGTGCCGTGCGTTCGTCACCCGGCCCGGCGGCCATGAGACAGACGCAGGCAAGCAGTAAGGCCGCGTAGGCCCAGCGGTTTCTCCGGCGAAGCAACGGCATGGCTAAAAACCTCACGGGAATTTCCTCTCGAATGGGACGCTCGGAAGCGGCAGCGGGTGCCGAGAACGCAGACCTGCAATGTAACCGCCCGGCGCGCGAGGCTCAACCGGCCCGGTGAGGCCCTCGAGAAAATTCCCCAATGCGTTGGGCTGGCTCGGCTTAGGTGGCCCCGAGGTTGACTTGGGGCCGACGGGGCTGCTAGAATCGGCTTCCGATAAAGGCGTGTTGATGTGTCAACCACGTTCCTTGCCTCAGCAGGTGACGCCATGTTCAGAATTGAAGCTGGAAATACGGGCAAGTATTGCGACGGAATGAGCCGCCGCAGCTTCGTGCAACTGGGCGTCGCCGGCATGGCCTCGGTGGGCGTGCCGCAGTTGCTGCGGGCCAAGGAAGCCTCGGCCGCGCTGGGCCATGCCAAGAAGGACACCTCAGTGATCCTGCTGTGGCTCGACGGCGGTCCGGGACACATGGACATGTACGACATGAAGCCCGAAGCTCCGGCCGAGTATCGGGGCCTCTGGAACCCGATTCGCACCAACGTGCCCGGCTTCGACATCACCGAGCTCTATCCCGCGGCAGGCCAAAATCGCCGACAAGTTCTCGGTCATCCGCTCGCTGCATCACGATACGGGCGACCACTTTACCGGCGGGCACTATGTGCTCACCTCGCGTGGTGGCGCCAGCGGGGCCGAAAACAGCGGGAAATACCCGTCCATCGGCTCGATCGCCACCAAGGTCTGCGGACCCACGGCAGCCCGGCATGCCGGCTTACGTGGCCGTGCCCTATGCCGCCAGCATCGGCATTCGGCCGGGCTATTTCGGCGCCAATTACCTGGGCATGGCCCACAACCCGTTCGAAACCAACGGCGACCCCAACAGCCCGACTTTCCACGTCGAGAACATGCAATTGGCCAACGCGCTGTCGATCGATCGACTGGAAGACCGGCACGGACTGCTCAAGCACTTCGACCGGCTGCGGCGCGAAGTCGACGCCTCGGGCACGATGGATACCATGGACCGCTTCGAACGCAGCGCCTACGACATGGTGGTAGGCGGGGCAGCCCGCAAGGCGTTCGACATCAGCTCCGAAGAGCCCGAGCTTCGCGACCGATATGGCCGCACGTCCTGGGGTCAAAGCACGCTGTTGGCCCGCCGGCTGGTCGAGGCCGGCAGCACCTGGGTCACGGTGCACATGGGCGGCTGGGATCATCACTGGAACCTGAAAGCGGGCTATGAGAATTATCTGCCGCAGGTCGACATGCTCGTTTCGGCCCTGTTCACCGACCTGGAAGAGCGGGGCCTCTCGGAGAAAGTGCTGGTCGTCCTGTGCGGCGAGTTCAGCCGCACGCCGCGGATGAACAACGGCGGCAACGGCGGCCCCGCCGGCAGCATGGGCACGCCCGGCCGCGACCACTGGGGCAACGCCATGTTCTGCCTGATGGGGGGCGGCGGCATCAAGGGTGGCCGCATCGTCGGCAGCACCAATCGCCTGGGCGAAGTGCCCAAGGACCGCCCGGTCGAATGCTGCGACCTGCACGCCACGATCTATCACGTGCTGGGCGTCGACCCCGCGACGAGCTTCCTCAATCACGCCGGCCGTCCCGTGCCGGCGATCGATCGCGGCGAAGTGATCTCGGAATTACTGTAGCGGTCGCTTGCCGAGCTGTTCCAACGAAGGAATCAAGCGTATGAGAACCTCAATCCTCGCGTCGATGGCGGTTGCGGCGGCCTGTTCGCTCGGCTGCGATCGCAAGGCCGATACGAAAGTCAACATCGACGCGCCGGGCGTCAAGGTGAACGTCGATCCCGACAAGGGCGTCAGCGTGCAAGCCCCCGGCGTCGACGTCGAATCGGCGCCAGCCGGAACCAAGGTCGACGTGGCGCCGGATCGCGAGAAGTAAACATATCGCGTCAACGTGACCGCGTTTTACCCGGCTTCGATTTCTTGGTCGCGGTCATGCTCACAGCCTCGATGTGCTCGATATATTTGCGCGCGGGACGCGCCGGATCGCCTCGCCGATGACGCCCAATGCCAGGTCTTCGAGTTTCTTGAACCGCACGCACGACTTTCCCATGTCGAGCTTCTTGCCGGTCTTGGCCCAGGCGTTTTGAAACCACTTGGCGTGGTCGCTGTCGCCGTAGATGCACATCAGGTACAGCGACATGTAGTTCTTCTGCGACGCCAGGCAGGCGAACGGCAGCGGCTGCTTGGGGTCGCAGTGGTAACCGGCCGGGTAAATGCGGTGCGGCACGTAGTAGCCGATCATCCCGTACTGCATGCCCTCCTCATAGTCGCGGTCGAGGTTTTTGAGGATCACCTTGCGCACCGCCTCAAGGGCCTTGCGCCGGTCGTCCGGCAACTCCGAGAGATATTGGGCGACGGTGGTCGCTTTGCTTTGCATGAATGCTATCCTCGCTCGTACCAGAGTTCGACAACGCCGTTCTTGAACGCCCGGGTGTGCGTCAACTTCAGACCTTCGAGGCCGCGCTTGTGATTGGGAAACAATGGGAACCCTTCGCCGAGCAAGGCCGGGATTACGCTCAGCTCGAAGCGGTCGACCAGGTCGGCGGTGCGGAAGGAGTCGATCGCCTCTCCGCCCCCCATCAACCAGATGTCCTTGCCGGTGCCGGCCAGCTCGCGGCGCAGTTGCTCGATCAGCTTGCGAAGATCGCCGGCGAATTGCATAAAGCCCTGCGGGGCGCGACCAAGCTTTCGCCGCGACAACACGACGCTTGTCTGGCCGGACGAACCCGGTGGCATGCCGATCTTCATCGCCGCGCCGAACGTTTTGCGACCCATGACGGACGCTCCGAGCGAAGCCATGAAGCCTGCGAAGTCCATCTCGGGTGAAAAGTACGGGTTCAGCCATTCGACGCCGCCCCGCTTGTCGGCGATATACCCGTCAAGGCTGACGGCCAGCGCCGCGCGGACCAGCGCATGTTTCCCCTGCTTTGGGGCGCGCAATCGCGCGCGACCTCGTGCGGGTTTCTTCGGCGAGCCAGTCGATTTTCGGGCGACCTTTCGAGCCATGCCCAAGAGTGTACCCGGTGCGTCAAGGCCTCACGAGCGGCGGCTTCGGTCTTGCGCGGCGGTGCGGACGTTCGTTAACCGCTCGTGAGAACGACCCTAAACCGGGCCTTACCGCTTATCATGCGGTCGTAGGCTTCGGCGACGCGGTCCAGACCGAAGGTTTCGTTCATCGACCGCACTCCGGTGCGCGCGCTGAATGCAAGCGTGTCCTGCGAATCGATCGACGTTCCGGAATACCAGCCCTTGACCGACTGGCGCTTCATCAACATCGCCAGGGGCGAAACGACCATCGACTGCGCGGCGCCGAGCAAGAGCATCGTGCCTTTGACTGCCAACCCGCCTTGGGCGGCGCCCATCGCTTCGCCACTGGTCACGGTGGCGACGATCGCTGTCGCTCCGCCCAACTTGAGCAATTCGGCCGACGGATCTTGCGTCTGGCTGTCGATGTAGATCGACGCGCCTAGTTTTCTCGCCAACGGCTCTTTGTCTTTTCCACGGGCAATCGCGACCGTGTGATAGCCCATCTTCGAGGCAAACTGCACGCCGAGATGCCCCAGGCCGCCGAGGCCGAGTATCGCCACCACGTCGCCGGGCCGCGCGCCGCTGTTGCGCAGCGCGTTGAACGTGGTAATGCCGGCGCACATCAGCGGGCCAACTTCCGCGGGTTGCAGCTCGTCGGGCACGATCGCCACGGCGCTGGCCGGCGCGAGCATGTACTCGCCGTAGCCGCCGTCGTAGGTAATGCCGGTCACCTGGCCAGTCTCGCACGCGAACAGGTCGCCCCGACGGCACGGCTCGCAGTGCCCGCAATACCCGCCGTGCCAGCCCACGCCCACGCGCTGGCCAGGTTTCCACTCGACGACGCCAGCGCCAATCGCATCAACGACGCCGGCCACTTCATGGCCTGGAACGCGCGGGTATTGAATGCCTGGAAACAGACCCTCCTTGGTGATTGAGTCACTATGGCAGACGCCGCACGCCTGCACCTTGATCCGAACCCATCCGGGACCCGGCTCCGGGATCGGCCGTTCGACGATTTCAAAAGCTCCGTTCGGCGCGAGACCTGCGCGACACGCATGGTTGTCATCATTTCTCTCAATTGCGCGAAAAAGGTTCCAGGAACCAATAGGATCCCACCTCGCAAGTCATCCCAAAAGTGTACCCGGTGCGTCAAGAGCTCGGGACAGCGGGCGCTAGGCAAGCACACGCATGGACCTCAGCTGGGTGCCACTGGCGTCTCGCCAGTGAATGCCTCGAATTGAATCAGCACTGGCAAGACGCCAGTGGCACCGAGCAACTGCGTCTACCTTGACATCGCGCGCACCGCGCACGACACTCAATTGAGAATGCGCCCTGCCCTCGGGGCAGTCGGGCACCCCCGCGATAGAACCGGAGCTCTGCGATGCTCGAGGTCGGCTCGTTTCGAGCGCGAACTTGCGGCGGCTTCAGCCGACGCTCGTTCTTGCGAGTGGCCGGGTCGCTGCCGCTGGCGATGGGCATTTCCGGCGGGGCGGCACGAAGCGCCAAGCAGCGCCCGTCAAGGCGAAGTCGGTGATCTTTGTCTTTCTGTGGGGCGCGCCGAGCCATCTCGACACGTGCGACCCCAAGCCCGACGCTCCGCTGGAGTATCGGGGGCCGTTCGGCGTCATCCCCACGCGGACGCCCGGCGTGCACTTCACCGAGCTGGTGCCGCAAATCGCCAGCCGCAGCCACCGTTTTTCGCTGGTTCGCACGCACGCGACCTCGGCCTCCGGCCATCCCGAGGCGGGCACGGTCGCGCTGACTGGATTCCCGGAGCTGCCCAATCCGCCGCAGCCGAATTTTGGTGCGATCCTGGCCAAGCACCGCGGGCCGCAAGACACCTTGCCGCCGTTTTTCACGATTGCTCGCGGCGTGGTGATGGACGGCGGGCGGCGCATCGAAGGTTACGGCGGCGGCACGCTCAGCGGCGCGTACGATCCGTTCATGGTCGGCTGCTCCGAAACCGGCGAAGTCGAAATGCCGGCGCTCAAGCTGCTCGACGGGCTCAACCCGCTGCGCATCCAGGACCGCCGCCAACTGCTGGCCCAGCTCGACCGGGCCGCGCGCCGCGTCGAGCGCGACGGCTCGCAAGCCTGGACGCGCAACGTACGATCGGCGTATGACCTGCTCTTGGATCCGGCCGCGCGGCAGGCGTTCGACCTGACCCGCGAACCCGATGCCACGCGCGCCCGCTATGGCTACACCACGTTTGGTCAGAGCAGCCTGCTGGCCCGGCGGCTGGTCGAGGCCGGTGCGCCGTACGTGCAGTTGAACTACAGCCGGCACGTCGAGGCGCTCAATCCCGGTTTCGAATTCGGCTGGGACACGCACATTTACAATTTCGAGCTGCTGCAGGACCAGCTCTGTCCGATCCTCGATCGGGCCTATTCGGCGCTGCTCGACGATCTGTACGAGCGGGGCCTGATCGACGACACGCTGGTGGTGATGATGGGCGAGTTCGGGCGGACGCCGAAAATCAGCGGCCGCGCTGCGCGCGACCACTGGCCCGGCTGTTACTTTTCGATCTGGGCCGGCGGCGGCGTGCAACCCGGCCGAGTGATCGGCACCAGCGACGCGCGCGGCGAGCGTCCGCGCGGCGAGCCGGTCACGCCGCTGATGGTCGGCACGACGATCGCACAGTTGGCCGGCATCGACACGCAAGCCCGGGCCGAGATGAACGTCCTGGCCGGCGGAAAGGTGATCGATGGGTTGCTGTAACGCCCTTGTTGCCTTGCGGATGCCCCTCGCGTGCTGCCTCATTGCCGTGGCAAGTCAGATTGGTCTGGCCGGCGAGACCGTCGTCGGCGAGCTGCAACAGCTCACGCACGATGGTCGGCTGAAGTTCAGCCCTGTCTTTCGTGAGGCAGGCAAGGAGATCGTGTTCGCCGAATTGGTGACGCCGAGCCTGTATCAGATTCGCCGGCTGGTGCTCGCCGACGGCACGAACGAGCCGTTGCACGCCGCGGCGTCGACGTCCGAGTTCGAGCCGGCCTGGTCGGCCGACGGCGAGTGTTATGCCTTTCTCAAGACGCGCAGCGCCCTGAGCGTCAGCGTGGTGGTGTGCGACCGCCGAGGCATGAAGCTGGGCGAGCTGCTGCCGGGCGAAGGTTTTTGCGGGCACCGCAGCCCAGCGGTTTCGCCCGATCACGCGCGGGTCGCGTTCTCGTATGCCGAGAAGGGAAGCCAGCAGATTTTTTCGGCCCGCACCGACGGCAGCGATCGCAAACCGCTCACCGATTCGCGCGGCATCAGCAACTGGCCGTCGTACTCGCCCGGCGGCGAGACGATCGTTTTCGGATCGAGCCGGGACGGCAACTTCGAAATCTACCGCATGAACGCCGACGGCACCGACGTGCGGCGATTGACGGACAGCCCGTTTCAAGACATCCGGCCGCGCTTTTCGCCCGACGGCAAGCGTATCGCCTTCACCAGCCACCGCGACGGCAACGCCGAGATTTACGTGATGGCCGCCGATGGATCATCGAGCGTGCGCGTCACCGATAGCGTCGAGCGCGACGACTACCCGGAATGGCATCCCGACGGCCAGCGTCTGCTGATCGTCAGCGAGCGGGAAGGCAAACACGACTTGTACCTGGTGCGCGTGCCGCGCTAGAAAGGTGGTTCGCCGTGCCGCCACGCCCGCTCACGCGATTGCGAAAGCTGTGTCTGACACTGCCGGAGGCGCACGAGGTTACGGCCTGGGGCGAGCCTACGTTTCGCGTGCGCAACAAGATGTTCGCCATGTATGCCGACGCCAAGAACCATCATGGCAACGGCCGCTCTGCCGTTTGGCTAAAGGCCGCCAAGCCAGATCAGGCGAGAATGGTAAAGGCCGCGCCCGAGTGCTTTTTCGTGCCGCCGTACGTGGGCAAAAGCGGTTGGGTCGGCATGTGGCTCGACGGCGCCGTCGAGTGGGACGAAGTCGCCGAGTTTCTGCGCGACGCGTACCGCCTGGTCGCGCCCAAGCGGCTGCTGGAGGGGTGCGAAGCGGCGGACTAGAACCGCATTCAACGCAGATCGATCGTCACCTTCTCGATCTTGCCGGTGAACTTGTTGTCGCGTTCCTGGTAGTCGTCGCGTCACCGGCGTCTCGCCGTCCATGCCGACGTCGGCGCCTTCGTCGGCCGAGAAGACGTCGGCCTGTGTGCGGTCGATTCGACCTTCGGCGACTTTCTTGCCGTTGACGAGGATCGTGCCCGTGCCGCCCTTGCCCAGGTCCGCCGCCGTCATAGGCGAATTCGTAGCGGATGGTCGCCTTGCCCGGCGGGCAGCGGCTTCGGGCGCGCGACCTTGAAGCGTCTGCAGGCCGAGGAAGTTGTAGGTGTACGTCGGCTTGCCGTCCTTCAGATACAGGCTCCAGCCGCCGAAGCGGCCGGCCTGGGCAAGGATCACGCCGTTGGCGCCCGCCTGCGGGAATCTCGCACGTCGGCGGTGATGCGTGTGCGAGCGGTTCTTGGTGTTGATGAAGACGTTCTCCGTCATCCCGATCATGCCCGCGTAGACCGTCAGCGACGTGCGGCCGGCCATCAGGTCGGGACGGCCGGCGAGGCGCCGCGTTGATGCGCTCGAGCACGCGATCGTCGAGCGGCAACACGTGGTTCTTGACCGCCTCCTTCAGGAAGAGCTCCTGCAGCTCCTTGAGCTTCTCGGGGTTCTTCGCGGCCAGGTCGTTCGCCGAGCTGAAGTCGGTCCGCGACGTGGTAGAGCTCCCACTTGTCCTCGAGGAACGGCGCGCGCGGCTTCGCCTCCCACGGCGCGCGGTGGACCGTGCGGGCCAGCCAGCCGTCGTGGTAGATGCCGCGGTTGCCGAAGATCTCGAAGTACTGCGTCTTGTGCCGGTCCTTCGCCTTGGCGTCGTCGAAGGTGTAGACCATGCTCACGCCTTCGATGGGCGTCTGCGGCGTGCCGTTCACCGACCTTCGGCTCGGGCAGGCCGGCCGCTTCGAGGATCGTCGGCGCGATGTCGATGACGTGATGCCACTGCGAGCGCACTTCGCCCTTGGCCTTGATCCCCTTGGGCCAGTGGATGACCATGCCGTTGCGCGTGCCGCCGTAGCTGCCGGCGACCTGCTTCGTCCAGGTGAACGGCGTGTCGCCCGCCACGGCCCAGCCGGCCGCATAATGGCCGTAGGACGTGCGGGCCGCCCAGGTCGTCGATAGTGCTTGAGGATGTCCGCGACGGTTTCGGGCACGCCGTTGAAGTAGGTCATCTCGTTGAACAGGCCGTTCATGCCGCCTTCGGCGCTGGCGCCGTTGTCGCCGACGATGTAGAAGACCAGCGTGTTGTCCAGCTGGCCCAGGTCTTCGATGGCCTGGACGAGCCGGCCGATCTCGTGGTCGGTGTACTCGCCGAAGCCGGCGAAGACTTCCATCTGGTGGGCGAAGAGCTTCTTCTCGTCGGCGCTCAGCGTGTCCCAGTCCTTGATGGCCGCGGGCTTGGGGGCGAGCTTGGTGTCCTGCGGGACGACGCCGAGCTTCTTCTGGCGGGCCAGCGTCTCCTCGCGGAGCTTGTCCCAGCCCTGGTCGAACTTGCCCTTGTACTTGGCGATCCACTCCTTCGGCACGTGGTGCGGCGCGTGCGTGGCGCCGGGCGCGAAGTAGATGAAGAACGGCTTGTCCGGCGTCAGCGACTTCTGGACGCCGGTCCACTTGATCGCCTGGTTCGGTCATGTCGGTCATGAAGTGGTAGTTCGGATCGTTCGGCAGTCTCGATCCGGTTCATGCCCTCGTAGAGCGCCGGCGCCCACTGGTTGGTCTCGCCGCCGATGAACCCGTAGAACTTGTCGAAGCCGGAGCGGGTCGGCCAGCGGTCGGTCGGGCCGGAGGGGCTGACTTCCCAGGCCGCGGTCTCGTGCGACTTGCCGAAGGCGGCGGTGCTGTAGCCGTTGAGCCGCAGCATCTCGGCCAGCGGCGCCACGCTGTTGGGACGCTGGCCGGTTTGCCCGGGAAAGGCGGTGGCGGTCTCGGTGATCGAGCCCATGTTGCACACGTGATGGTTGCGGCCGGTCAGCAGCGCCGCGCGGGTCGGCGAGCAAAGCGCCGTGGTGTGGAACTGGTTGTAGCGCAGCCCGCCTTTGGCCAGCCGCTCGAGCGTCGGCATGTGGATCGGCCCGCCGAAGGCGCTCGACTGGCCGAAGCCCATGTCGTCGATCAGCACGATGAGCACGTTGGGCGCGCTCGGCGGCGCCTTGACCTCGAAGCGCGGCGGGGCCTTGGCGTTGCGGGCGTCGAGCTCGGTGATCGGCGGCAGTTTCGGCTCGGCGATCGGCAGCACGGTTCGGTCGACCTTGCTCACCGCGGCCGTCTCAGCTGCGACGACCCTGTCGCCCGGCGCCAGCCACCCGGTGGCCGTCAGGTAGCCGGCCAGCGACCCCAGTGCGATAGTCATGACCGCCGCCAAACGGGCACGATTCAACATTGCGACCTCTTGCGTGACGCGAAATGAGAACTGCGATTTACGACCATCGAAATTCCGTGCCAGAGGTTTTGCGCGAGCGGCAGAACCACGGCTCGGATGCCCGTCAAATGTAACGGACTGGGGTGTCGCCGGCCATCCCCTGATGAGCCCGGTCATTTTCGGCTCGCGGATTTTGCGTCGGACCGAAGCGGTTGTTTATACTCAACAACGATTGCATGGCGGTTGGAGCGACGGATTCAGAGCAGGCGCCGATTCGGTTTTTCCGCGGGATTGCCGTTGCAAATCAATGGCTCTGCTGGGAGCGCGCCGTGACTATCCGGGTGACATGTCAAAGCTGCCGGGCCGCTTTTACCGCAAGGGACGAGCTCGCCGGCAAGCGCGGCAAGTGTCCGAAGTGCCAGGCCGCGATCCAAGTGCCGCAGCCGGCGTCTTCAAAACTGTCCACCACGCCGGAAAAAACCACGGCGGCAGCCATGCCACCACCAATCCAGAAGCCGTCGCCATCCCGCAATCCGCAACCATTCGTGACGCCGCCACAATCCCGGCCGGTAACTCCCGCCGCGCCGCAAGCGCCGGCCTCGGATCGCGGCCACCTCGAGACCGAGCTGTTGGCCGGCTTTCGAGCGGACATTGAGCCGGTCGACGTCCCACTGTTGTATCGCGTGGGAATTCTGCTCGTGGCGATCGTCATGATCCTATTGCCCTTGGCCTACCTGGCGGTCATCGGCCTGACGGGCCTGGGCGTCTACTACCACGTAACCCATCACGCCGGGATGTTGGAATTGGGGTCAGGGCGCGGAAAGTTGTTTGTGGTTCTGGCCTACCTCGCGCCGGTCGTGGCGGGAGCGATTCTCGTCCTGTTCATGCTCAAGCCGCTGTTCGCGCGTCAAGCCAACGCGGGCAGGACGCGGTCGCTGACTCGCCAGGGAGAGCCCCTGCTGTTTGCGTTTGTCGACCGCGTGTGCCAGGCGGTCGGTTCGCCTCCGCCTGCACGCATTCGTGTCGACTGTCAGCTCAACGCCTCGGCGAGCTTTGAGGGTTCGCCGCTCGGCAACCGCCTGGTGTTGACGATCGGCGCTCCGCTGGTGGCCGGCATCGAGATGGCGCAGATGGCCGGAATCTTGGCCCATGAGTTCGGCCATTTCACGCAAGGGGCCGGCATGCGTCTGACTTATGTCGTGCGATCGATCAACGCCTGGTTCGCGCGGCTCGTGTATCAGCGCGACGCCTGGGACCAGTGGCTCGAACAGTCGGCCAACTCGTGGGACTTTCGGGTCGGCTGGGTGTTGCAGCTTTCGCGACTCTGTGTCTGGCTTTCGCGGGCCATTTTGTGGCTGTTCATGATGAGCGCCCACGCCATCAGCAGCTTCATGATGCGGCAGATGGAGTTTCATGCCGATGCCCACGAGGCGCGCCTGGTGGGTGCCGAGGTCTTCGAATCGACGACGCGTCGGCTCGCGGTGCTTAGCGTGGCCTTCCAAGGGGCAGTCCAAGGACTGGGGCACTTCGTCGAGCAAGGGGAACTTCCCGACGATTTGCCGCAGCTCGTGTTGATCGCGCTCGAACGGGCCCCGTCCACGGTACTGGAAACCGCCGCGGAGCACCGGCTGACGGCGAAAACCCAATGGCACGAAACCCATCCCTCGGATCGCGAGCGTATCGCGCGTGCCCACGCCGAAGGCCACGAAGCGGCGCTGCGGGTCAAGCGTCAGGCAGCGGCCGCTTTGTTTACCGACTTCAAGTCGGTGGTGCGCGGCACGACGTGGGATTTATACCGAGCCCTGTACGGCAGCCGGTTCCCTCCGTCGATGATGCACCCAACCGAAAAAGTGCTGGCCATAGCCGAGTCCACGCCGTACGACTCTCAAATACCAATACCCATCGATTGACGCACGGCGACGTGCGAGGATGATCCTGCCAAGATCGCAGCCGAATTTTCCGCTCGAACCGGCGGCAACGATTGCCGGACGCGGGAGTCCAGTTTTTGACGCCTTCTGCCAGCCGACACACTTAGGCGGAGGGTGTGACGCGCGTTACATTTGAGCGGTGGTCGGTGTTCGGATCGGCCGAATCTTAAAAGTCGAAAGGTTGTTCCGATGGCACGCAAGTTCACCCGGCGAGGCGCGCTGGCGGTTTTGGCGGTCGGCGGATGTGCGCCGTGGTCGATGATCGCGGTTCGCGCGCGTGCCCACGCGCCGGCGGCAGACTCGTCGTATGCGCTCGCGTACACGCATGGGGTCGACGAGCTGATCGGCGACCTGGTGCATGGCGAGCGGGGCGACCCCGAGCGCGAGTCGGACACGCCGCACCGCGAATGGTACTCGCACCACGTTCGCCGCCACTTGGCGCTTGGGGGCCGAGACCCCGGGCCTACGCGCCGCTGGACGGCCTGGAACTGAGGTCGATGGCGTGGCAGCGCGAGCGGGTCGTCGCCACGGCCGCGCGGTTCGTGGGCTACGGTTATCAGCACCATCACATTCCCGATTGGAATCCGCCGGCCGACTGGCCCTGGAAGGAAACCTGCGTCGGGTACAACGGCAAGGGTTTCGATTGCAGCAACTTCACGAGCTTTGCCTACAACCAAGGCTTCGGCATTCGGATGAATTCGAACGTCGTCCACCAGTCCGAGTTGCATCGCGCCTTGGAGGGACAATCGCATCCCGTCACGATTCGCCGCGTCGATCTGCCGGCCGAATACGAACAGCGTGCCAAAGCCCTGCGCAGCGGCGACCTGGTTTACATTCGCGGACGCGAAAACGGTCCGATCACGCACGTCGTGATTTGGGTCGGGTCGATCGGCCGCGCGAAAAGTGAAGTGCCGCTCGTCTTGGACAGCCACGGATCGGGCGTCGTCGACGACTTGGGCCGCGCCATCCCCTGCGGCGTGCAGTTGCGGCCGTTCCGCCAGAAGTCATGGTACAACCGCTGCGCGAGCCACGCCCATCGCATCTTTCACGATCCAGTCTGACGGCTGGTCGCGGACGATTGAAAAAGCAGATTGAAAAAGCAGAATGTCCCCATTTTCACTTCGGCCGCCTCAGCGGGCGGCCCAAGTGGCGAGAATGCGATCGACCTGGCCGCGCACCGTCTCGCGGGCGGTCCGGCGATCGTGGCCGCGGCCGAACAGATGGTCGTAGTCGGTCTCGGTATGTCGCACGTGCGCCTCGACGGCCAACCGCACCATGGATGCATCGAGCTGTTTGGCGGCGGCGGTCCGCCCGACTCGATCGCTGTATTTTCGGCAGGCGTGCTCGGCGATCGCTTGTTCGCGCCCGGCCGGACAACCGGGAAATAACTCGCGAACCCGCTCGGCGAAACGAGCGACATACTGCTTGTCCAATTCGGCCAGCCGCTCGGCGTTGCGTTCGCGACGGCGCCGCCTCGCCGCTTCGTCCGACAGACATTCCTCCTCGGCCTTGGCCAGCCCCTCTTCTTCCACCAGGAGCCCCTGGCGTTCATAGCGACCGCGAGCGCGGCTAAACTTGAGCACCACGGCGGACAGTCGCGAATGTTTTCTGGCCCGACGCGTGACCGCGGCATCGCCGGAGGGCAAGAATGCCAGGTGATCCATCTCTGCGCAAGCCAGGCACAAGGCCCCGCGATCTCCGGCCAGGAAAACCCAGGCACCGTGCCCCAGCGCCTCGCGGCATTCGTCGCACGTCGAATCACGGTGCGAGATGAATACTTTCAACTCGGCGCTTTTCGGCTCGCCACTTTTCGAGTCGGCCGACGGACTGGGCGTGGGCTGGCGAGAATGGGACATGGACATCAAAGTCAAAGAGAATTCGATCGCTGTCCTGGCTGGATTATACTGAAGCGAGAGATTTCCTCCAAGAAGCGTTTCGGCCACCCCTTCTCACCGGCCGAGAATTTGCCACAACCGTCCGCGACGACTACTGTATGCGGTTGTGCCGTGGCTCGGCTGCGGCGAACACACATTGGGCTTTGCCAAGGAAATCACAGCCATGCTGCACGGCTTCATGTATTACGCATGTGATCGCATTTTTCTTCGCTGCGCGTGGGTGACGCTGCTGCTGGCCGCTGGCGCGTCGGGCGCATTGGCGCAGTCTCCCGCGTCGCGCGAGCGGTCGGTCGTGGCCGGGATCACCACGACCCGGCAGGTCTATGGCAAGCCATACGAACTGGCCGGCAAGCGGATCGTATTCACCAACTGGTATTACATTCATCCGGGCGACGTGGCCTGGCGCGACAACGATGGGAAACACGTTGATTTGCAGGCCAGCAAGGGGGCCTTCGACGCGCACCACGTCGGCATCAGCGCGCCGCGCGGCATTCGCATCAGGGCCGAGAAGCCGCACGTCGTCGGCCCGTTCGAGCGGCCGCATCGCATGATCTTGCGCGACGGCGACACGTACAAAGGCTGGACCGACAACGAGTATTTCGAATCATCCGACGCCGTTCACTGGCAAAAGAAAGCCCGACTGAAGCTCGACAAGGGCGTGGACGACGGCATTTATCACGTCACGATCGATCCGGTGGCGCCGCCGGCGGAGCGCTACAAGGCAGTCTGGACCGGCAGCATGACCCGAGCCCAGTTCGACGCGTTCCGCGCAGCGGCCCGACGGTTGGGAGCCCCGCGCGATCTTCAAGCTCGGCGAGGCGGACGAGGTTTCGTGCGTGAAGGGGGGCACATCACCCGACGGAATCACGTGGACCACGCTTTCCGACCCTTTGGTGGTCGAGTATTGCGACACCTACAACACGTCCTATTACGACGCGTCGCTGGGCGAGTACGTTTTGTACACGCGCTACTGGTCGCTGGGCCCACGCGCCGGCAACTTGCCGCCGGACATCCGCAACAGCTGGACCGACGTCGGCCGCCGCGCGATCGGCCGCGCCGCGTCGCGCGATTTTCGCCGTTTCGCCCCCTCGGAGCTGATGCTAGAGCCCACGCCCGACATGCTGCCCTCGGAACAGCTTTACACGAACTGCCACACTACGATTCCCGACGCGCCCGAGGAGCACTTGATGTTCCCCACGATCTGGAACGCGTCGGTCGACGACACCACCCGGATCGGGTTTGCTTCGAGCCACGACGGGCGGACGTGGCACTGGGTGCCCGGCGGCGACCTGCTGCGCACGCAGCCCTTCGGCCGCTGGGACGGAGGCTGCATCTGGGCGCTGCCCGATTTGATTGAAATGCCGGGCGGAGACTGGGCGCTGCCCTACATGGGCCACAACGTGCCCCACAAATATCCGCGCGGCGGGCGGTCGGGCGGCACCGGCTATGCCGTGTGGCCTAAAGGCCGCCTGGTGGCGGTCGAGGCCGAAGATCACGGCGCGTTTACCGTGATCCCAGTGGTTCCGCGCGGCAAGACGCTTAAGATCAACGCCCTGACCCTGCGAACCGGCTGGATCAAGATCGAAGCCGCCGGTCAGCAGGGACGAAGCATGGCCGAATGCACACCGATCGTCGGCGATCAACACTGGTCGCGCGTGACGTGGAAAGGGGGCAACGAATTGGACCTCAAAGAAGGACAGCCCGTGACGTTACGAGTCGAAATGCAACAAGCCAAACTATTCGGGCTTCAGTTCGAGTGAGGCGTAGAAATTAGATAATTTCAGAGGATGGCGGCGCGGTGAAGTGAGTTGGTGCACAATGATTCCTTGGCCACATAATTGGTTCGTATTTTTCGCGGCCTTTGTGCCGGCGACTGTGTTGGCCATCATCTTGCATGAAGCCGGACATTTCATCGTGGGCCGATGCGCCGGGGCGCACGTATTGGCCTGGGGAGTGGGAATGCACAAGCCGTGGTTCCACCTGCGCCTTGGGCAGACCGTCTTCTATCTCGCGCGGCCCATGAGCATGGGCTTGACAATCTTCCGCCGCCGACTGTTCGAACGACAACCAGTCGAGGAATTCCTTTTCACGCTGGGCGGACCGACGGCGAGCCTGTTGGGGCTTATTGGGGGAGTGCTCGCCTGGTGGATGGGCATGCGATCCGACTTGCTGGCGGCTTGGATCGCCATTTCCGCACTCATTTGCATTACGTCCGCAGTGCCTTTTTCGATGCGCCAGGGTCGCTTGCAAATCGATAATGACGCGCGACTGTTGATCGATCTGGCGAAGTATGGCCGACAGGCCAAACCGCAACCGCTCGGTCTGGGGCTGGCCAATCTGCGAGCCATGGGTGACTTGCTCGCACAAATCGGCCGGACAGCCGCCGCAAGCTATTTCCGCATCGGATCAGCGTCCGTCGAAGCCCAATTGGGCGACTTTACCGCCGCGCGCGAAAGCCTGGCCGTGGGCGAGGCCTATATTGGTGCCGACGCGATCGATACTGCACCGGCCCTGGCCAGCTTCGCCCGAGCCGTCATCGCCGTGGAAGAAAATGCCGACGACGCGGAGCAACTGCTGGAAACGGCCGCCGAACTTTGCCGGATCGATGCCACGGGCGAATTTACGGTCGCTTGCCTCCGCGAACGATGGCGGCTCGGTCGCGGCATCGACATTCGCGCGCGTGGCAACGAGTTGCGAGAACGCGCCATTGCCGCAACGCGGAACGATTGGCTCACCACGGTGGAAGTGTTGTTGTTCGAGGCCGATCCGTCGGACAATACCGACGTCCAATACCGGGAATTGCTCGCTCGACATCCGCGCTACTTGTCGAACGTCCGAAAGGCCCGGCTACTCGCTTTGGCGACCGAGCGGCTCGCGGCATGCGGCGCGCACGACCGCGCCCGCATTTTTTTCGCCGACGCGCAGCGGGCCATTGTCGACGCGGCAGCCACGATTGCCTGCCCAACGACGCGCGAAAAGTACCTCCGCCGAGTCGCAGCGCCCTTGCAACGCGCCGTGGTCGCGACCCGCGACGAGGTTCCGCTGTTCGTCGGCGACACGCCGGCGGAAAAACCTGCAAAAGGCGATCAGTTCGCTCGCGCGACGTTCACCTGGGGCGTGGCGACATTGCTCTGCGCGTTCTGCTGGACGGTGTCGAAATTGGGTGCCAAGGGCGCCCCCAGCTCGCAGGCCGCGGAAATTTGGCTGGGTATGAGCTACCTGTGCTTTGCCCTTGCGATTATTTGCGGTCTGACGTCGTTGTCCAATAGCGAACGCCGGTATCGCAGGCTTGCATTCGGTCTGCTACTGGCAACGTTGGGGCTCGCTTGGCCTTTCATGGCCGGCAAAAAGCAGCCTCGCGAGAGCCGTTTTAAGCCCGCGCCGATCGAAATCGACGAGTGCGATATGCAATAGAACTCGGAGCCGACCGATGGGAAAGACCGATCCGCGCGTGGACGCTTATATTGCCAAGTCGGCGGATTTCGCCAGGCCGGTGCTGAGGCATCTGCGGCAAGTGATACACGACGCGTGCCCCCAGGTCGAAGAGACCATCAAATGGAGCTGTCCGCACTTCATGTACCACGGAATCCTGGGCGCCATGGCGGCATTCAAAAAGCACTGCGTGTTTGGAGTCTGGCACTCGTCCGTCTCGATGGGCAACGTCGGACGAATCACCGGGCTTGAAGATTTGCCGAAAGATGCCGTGATTTCGCGCGAAGTCAAAAAACTCATGAAGCGCAACGCCTCCGGAGTCAAAGCGCCTCGGCCGACCAAGCCAAAGGCCAAGAAACCGATCAAGCCGCCGGCCGCCTTTCTGACGGTGCTCAAGAAGAACAAGAAGGCCCTGGCCACGTTCGAGAATTTGAGCCCTAGTCGGAAGCGGGAATACGTGGAATGGATTGTCGAAGCCAAGCGCGACGAAACCCGCGCGAAGCGGTTGGCAACGGCCGTCGCGTGGCTGGCCGAGGGAAAGACGCGCAATTGGAAGTACGAACGAAAAAAGGCGTGACGGCAATTCGGCCCGTCCGTGCCGGACGGCCAAGACGTGCCCAGCGAGGCGGCGCGCCGGCCCGGCGATGAAAGAGCGGCCGCTTTCGCTGCGAGCGGGCGGCCACTAAACTGGTGGCTGGCGATTTCGCCGCGGCCGGCACCGGCCATTCTTATTCAGCAGCCCGCGAATCGAAAGCGAGACAGCGTGGCCGGAGTGTTGGAAGGCATTCGCGTTATTGATTTTGGCCGCTTCATCGCCGGGCCGTACTCGGCCATGATGCTGGGCGACTTCGGGGCCGACGTGGTTCGCGTCGAACGGCGCGAAGGGGGCGAGGACCGCACGATCGGACCGATCACCGAAAGCGGTGAAGGCGGACTGTTTCTCAACATCAATCGCAACAAGCGCGGCATGACGCTCGACCCGGCGCACCCCCGCGCCGGTGAGATCGTCACGCGATTGGTGCGCGGAGCCGACGTCGTCATCGTCAACCTGCCGCTGGAGGTGATGAAGCGGCTGGGCCTCGACTACGATTCGCTGCGCGCCATCCGAGCAGACGTCATCCTCGTGATGGCTTCGGCCTTTGGGCCCGACGGGCCGTACCGTGACCGGGTCGGCTTCGACGGCGTGGCCCAGGCCATGAGCGGAGCGATGAGCCTGACCGGGTCCCCGGAAGCGCCCATGCGGTCGGTCGTGTCGTGGGTCGATTACGGCACGGCGCTGCATGCGGCGTTCGGAGCCATGGCCGCGCTCTATCATCGGCGCAAACCGGACGGGGCCAGTTGATCGACGTGTCGCTGCTGGCCACCAGCGTGATGTTCATGACGCCGCTGTTGATGGAGCGGGCCGTCACGGGCATCGTTCGCCGCCGGCAGGGAAACGCCGGATACTACACCGCGCCGAGCGATTCGTACCAGACTCGCGACGGCTGGATCATCGTGCCGACGATCGGCGACGTCATGTTTCGCCGTTGGGCCCGGCTGGTCGGCCGCGAGGATCTGCTGCAAGATCCGCGCTGTCGCGACGACATCACGCGCGGTAATAACTACGCCGTGATCAACGAAGTGATGGCCGCGTGGTGCGCAAAGCGGACGCGCGACGAAGCAGCCGCCGAGCTTGAACGGGCGAGAATTCCTTGCGGACCGGTTTACGAGTTGGACGAAGTCTTGAGCGACGAGCAAGTGCGGGCCCGGCGCCTATTCGAGGAATCCGCGTTTCCCGGCGGCCCGAAGCCCATTCCGCTTGCCCGACCGGCAGTGCGGCTGAGCGAGTCGCCGGGCGACGTGCGCCGAAGGGCCCCGACCCTGGGGGAACACACCGACGAAGTGTTGGAAGAATTGGGCTTCACGAGCGACGAAATCGCGGCGTTTCGTCGGGACGGGGTGATTTGATTGCAAATCCGGGCAGCGAGCGGACAATCGAGGTGGGGCGGAACCGGCGAGACAAACCAAGGTGGAGGAAGGCAACATGAAGACCGACGCGGCTTTTATCGCGATCGCATGGACTCTGACGAGTTTATTGTCAGCAGTGCCGGCCGCCGCTCAACAGCCCGCGAAGCTCAACGCCGCTGACATAATCGCCTTGGCAAGCGAGGCCTACGTCTACGGCTACCCGCTGGTCACCATGGAAATGACGCGGCGCGTGCTGACCAATTCCGCCGCGCCGAAGGACAATCACGCCCCGATGGGCCAATTCTACAACGCACGGACGTATCCTGACGCCGCATTTCGCGACATCACGGCGCCCAACGCCGACACGCTCTACTCGACCGCCTTCCTCGACCTGTCGAAGGAGCCCTACGTCCTGAGCCTGCCCGACGAGGCCGGGCGCTATTACCTGATGCCGATGCTCGACGCGTGGACCACCGTGTTTCAAGTTCCCGGCAAGCGAACCACGGGCACCGGACCGCAGAAATACGCGGTTATGGGTCCGGCGTGGAAGGGGACATTGCCTGAGGGAATCACCGAGTACAGGTCGCCCACGAATATGGTGTGGGTCCTGGGCCGCACCTACTGCACCGGCACACCCGAGGATTACAGCGCGGTGCATGCTCTCCAAGACAAGTACGGCCTGGTTCCGCTTCAGCGCGTATGGCAAACCCTACACGCCGCCCGCCGGCAAAGTCGATCCGACCATCGACATGAAGACGGCGGTACGCCAGCAGGTCAACCGGATGGACGCGAGCAACTACTTCAAGCTGATGGCGGCGCTGATGAAGGACAATCCGCCGGCGAAGGAGGACGCGCCGATGGTCGCAAAGCTGACGAAACTGGGCATTGTCGCCGGCAAGGAATTCGACGCTAGCAAGCTCGACCCGGACGCGGCCAAGGCCCTCAAGGCTGCGCCCAAGGCGGCGCAAGAGAGGATCATGGGGCACTTCAAGAATGCCGGCAAATTCGAAAATGGCTGGACCTTTTCCGTGAAGACAGGCATGTATGGAACGGATTACCTGCAACGCGCGTTTATCACGGCCATCGGCCTGGGCGCCAACCGGCCGCAGGACGCTGTGTACCCGACGTCGGAAGTCGACGGCGACGGCAAGCCGTATAACGGGGCCAGACGATACGTGATGCACTTCGCCAAGGGTGAAACGCCGCCGGCCGACGGTTTCTGGTCATTGACGATGTACGATGCGGAATTCTTCTTTGTTGCCAACCCGCTCAATCGCTATACGCTAAGCGAGCGCAACGCTTTGAAGACCAACCCGGACGGCTCGGTCGACCTGTACATCCAGCACGAGAACCCGGGCAAGGAGAAGGAGTCGAACTGGCTGCCGGCGCCGAAAGACAAGTTCGTCCTCATGCTGCGGATGTATTGGCCGAGAGAGAAACCGCCGTCGATCATCGACGGCTCGTGGAAGATTCCGCCAGTGAAGAGCGTTCCTTGAGGGCTCGCGTCCGTTACCGAATGAGAACGAGGGATTGCACCATGGATCAACGTCCACACGCTGACGCTCGGCCACTAGCTATGCTCGGCCAGCGCGCCGTGCTCGCTGCCATGGCGCTTTCGGCGGCGACTTTCGCGTGCCGCTGTGCGCGGGCCGAGGCCGCCGACGCGCCGGCCACTGGCGCGCCGGCCCGCTTGTTCTTCACCTCGCAAGGCAAGACAGCCCTGGTCAACGCCGATGGCAGCGGTTTGCATTACTTCGACTTCAAAGTGCCGGGCCAGGCCACCTGGCAGCCCGGACCGATCTTTTCTGATGGGCACCGCGTCGTGTTTTTGAGCATGGAGCCGCGGCGCGACGGACCGGGCCGTCCGTTCGAGGAATACTACACGCAGACGCCGACGCACCTCTGGGTGCACGATCTCGAAAGCGACTCGCTCGTCGAGATTTGTAATAAGGAGCGGATTGCTCCGTTCGAGACCCCGGCGCTGCTGGTCGGCGACGACCGCATCCTGGTGCAAGTCGTCAGCAATAAAGTCGGCCGGATCGTGAACATGCGACTCGACGGAACCGACGCTCGCGATTTCACGCGACCCGGCGAAGGCCTTCCCTACGGATTCAGCCTGAGCCCCGACGCCAAGCGCGTGGCCTTTCACCTGGCCAGTCCCGAGGGCTATCAGGTGTGGACCAGCGACACCGACGGCGCGAATCGCGTCCGCATCGCCGCCGATCCAAAACACCTGTACTTCGGCACCGCCTGGTCGCCGGACGGACAATGGATCGTGTACGTCGACCATCATCAAGACAGTGGCGCCCACGACTGGGCCGACGTGTGCGTCGGCCGCGCCGACGGAAGCGAGCATCGCGTGCTCACCAGCGGCCAGTCCATGTGGTTCGCCGCCACCTACGGCACGCGCGACAATCACGGCGGCGGGTCGAACGTGCCCAGTTGGACGCGTGACGGCTGCATCCTGTTTCCGCGACGCTCGCCGGGCGCGAAAGTGCCGTGGGAATATCAGGCCGGCCGCCCGGACGTCGATCATTTCAATCGCGATTTCAGGCCCGAGTTGGCAAAAGGCGGCACCGACGTCTGCAAACTCGATCCGCGCACCGGAAAGATCACGTCGCTGACTCCCACCGACCCGCCGGCCTGGGACTTTCGCTGTAGTGAGTCGCCCGACGGCAAGCAGATCGTTTTCTGTCGTGCTGCGACCGGCGGCATGCCGGCGATCTGGGTGATGGACGCCGACGGAAAGAATCCGCGGCAAATGACTCGGGGCCAGGACGACCGCGGTGCCGATCACCCGCGCTGGCTGCCGCGGGCGAAGTGAGCTGGTAGCACCATGCCCGAGTTGCCGGACATCACGATTTATATCGAGGCTCTCCAGCAGCGCATTGTCGGGCAACGGCTGGAGGCGATTCGCGTCAACAGCCCGTTCCTGCTGCGCACCTTCGATCCGCCGCTGGAAGCCGCCAAGGGCCACACCGTGCGAGCGTTGCGCCGGCTGGGCAAACGGATCGCGATCGGGCTCGACGACGAGCTGTGGATCGTGCTGCACTTGATGATCGCCGGCCGGCTGCATTGGAAGGTGGCCGGCGCCAAGCTGACCGGAAAATACCATCTTGCGGCGTTCGATTTCGAAAGCGGCTGCCTGACGCTCACCGAGGCTGGGGCCAAACGCCGCGCGGCGCTGTACCTGGTGCGTGGCGAAGACGCCCTGCGGCAGCACGACCCGGGCGGCATCGACGTCTTCGCGGTGACGCTCGACGAGTTTGCCACGGTTCTTGCCAAGGACAATCACACGCTCAAGCGGGCCCTGGCCGATCCGCACTTGTTCAGCGGCATCGGCAACGCCTACTCGGATGAGATCCTGCATCGCGCTGGGCTTTCTCCATTCGCCCTGACGCAGAAACTTCCACGGGAGCAAATGGAGCGCCTATACCATGCGGCGCACGACGTGTTAGCCGAATGGATCCATCGATTGCGCGCGGACGCCGATGGGGAGTTCCCCGAAAAAGTCACCGCCTTTCGAGCCGAGATGGCCGTGCACGGCCGATTTGGCAAGCCGTGCCCGGCGTGCGGCGCGCCGGTGCAGCGCATCCGTTACGCCGCCAATGAGACCAACTACTGCCCCGGTTGCCAGACGGGCGGTCAGATTCTGGCCGACCGCTCGCTCTCGCGGCTGCTCAAAGACGCCTGGCCGAGGCATCTCGACGAGTTGTGAGCAGAGGGCGACGCAGCAAGTGCTCGGGCCACTGTTTGGTGTGCGACTCCCTCACCCTAACCCTCTCCCGGAGGGAGAGGGAATCGCCTACTTCAGTTGAGAGAACCCTTCCAGGCCTTCGTCAAGTTGCACGCCGAAGCTGTTGAGGGCCATCGACACGAGGTTGTACTGGCCGACGGTGAACACCAGGTCCATCATCTGCCGCGTGTCATAGATCTTCGCCAGGGCGTTCCAGGTTGCGTCGCCGATAAACGCATCTGCGTGGAGCTCGTCGACGGCCTGTAACAGCAGGCGGTCGAGTTCACCGAGGTCCGGCGAGTCGGGCCCAACGGAAATCCGACGGACGTCGTCGTCGGTGAGACCGACCTTGCGGCCGATGCGCACGTGTTGCGCCCATTCGTATTCCGCCTGGCAAAGCCAGCCGATGCGGAGAATAAGAATCTCGCGGTCGCGTGGCGGCAGTGAATTGCGGCCCAAGATATAGGTGGCGAACGTCATCCACTCTTGCATCAGCGCCGGGTGATTGGCGATCGTCGAGAAAACGTTGTAGACGCGGCCGCGTCGCTCCAACGGCTCCAGCAGGGTTCGCTGCTCGGCCGTCCACGTTTCCTTTTGCAGCGGTTCGATACGGGGCTGGCCGAGTCGTTGCGATCGCCGACCTCCTCCTCCCGCCGCGCCGCTGTTCTTGGCATTGGTCATGGATGGTCCTCACGCTGCGGCGTGAAAATCTACCGCGCGGTTTGCACCGGCAGCGTGGGCCGGCTGGCGCTGACGCTCAGCTCGGCCAGGTATTGTTGTACTTGTTCGCGCTGGCCGGCTTGGAAACGCTGAAACGGTTCGGCCATGCAGTCATCGCACACGCCCAGCAGCGACAGCGAGCATTTGAGACCCTTGATGAAGGCCGAGCGATGCTTGCCGACCGAGTAAATTGTCTCTCCCAGCCGCATCACCTGGGCGTGCAGCGCGGCGACGCGGTCGAGTTTGGCCGCCAGGGCGGCTTCGTACAGATCGACGTACAAGCGGGGAAACAGATTTGCTCCGCCGTTCACGCCGCCGTGGCCGCCGGCCAGCACCGACTCGCCGAGCAGTTCCTCGGGTCCGACGAGAATCGTAAAGTCGGGACGCTCCGCGGCCAGTTGCCGTACCTTGTGGAAGTAGATCATCTGGGCCGAGCTGTCCTTAATGCCGACGATGTTGGGAATCTCCATCGCCGCGCGGAGCGTTTCGGGCTCGAACGTCAGCTTGGTGTGGCTGGGCATGTTGTAAAGGAACACCGGCAGCGGCAACTCAGGCACGATGTCTTCGATATACTCCAGCAATTCCGGCTGGCCGGCCGGAAAGTAGTAGGGGGCCGAAAGCACCACCGCCTGCGCACCGGCCGCAGCGGAGTGCCGGGCCAGGTTGACCGATTCGACGAACGATGTGTCGGTGATGCCCACCAGCACTGGCACCCGGCCGGCGACGTGGCGGCAAACCTGCGTGATCAGTTCTTGCCGCAGCCGGTAGCTGAGGCTGGGGGCCTCGCCCGTAGTGCCCAAAATGAACAACCCGTGCACGCCGCCTGAGAGAATGTGGTCGACCAGCCGCTGGGTGCCCGCCGCGTCGAGCGTATCGCGATCGACCAGCGGCGTGACCATCGGCGGAATAATGCCCCGCAACGGGGCCGGCAATGTCGACGCTTTCACGTGGCAAGTCCTCGGTTGAAAAGTGACCGTTCGCGCCGGTTGCGCACCGCGGAACAGATGATCAACCGAGTATGACGAGCCCGAGTGTTCAAGGCCAGCCCCGGCCGCAAGGCGAGCGACGCCCACGCAACAGCTGGACGCAAATGCCGAGTGAGGCCGGCGAGAATGGGCTTTAGAGTGACGGCCCCGTGCGATACGATCGGGGGGGGAACGTATCGTGCCTCCAGACGATTTTTCCGCAACGCATTTGCGGTCCCACCTCATGACCGGCCCCGGCGAGAACGAGGGGCTGGGCCAGCTTTGATGCTCGACTCAGTCCTGCCGTACGCGTGGATGCTGATGGGGGCCGTGGCGTTTGCCACCATGGGATCGCTGGTCCACGCGCTGGGGCCAACTTGCAATTGGCAGATCGTGGCGGCCGTGCGGACCGCCCTGGCCCTGGTGTTTAGCGCCACGCTGACGCTGCACGCCGGCCACCGTCTGGTCTTCTGGCGACCGCGGACGCTATGGATTCGCAGCATCGCCGGCACGATCAGCCTGTTTTGCACTTTCTTCGCGTTGGCCCGCCTGCCGGTGGCCGACGCCTTGACGCTGACCAACGTCTTTCCGCTGTGGGTGGCGCTGCTCTCCTGGCCGCTGCTGGGCGAAGCACCCAGCAGGGAAGCCTGGATCGCGATCGGAGTGGGAATGCTGGGCGTGGTGCTGGTGCAGCAGCCGCACTTTGCCGAAGACGCCGCGCTGCCGGCCTTGCTGGCCCTGTTCAGCTCATTCACCACGGCGATTTCCATGCTCGGCTTGCACCGCCTGCAAGCGGTCGACCCGCGGGCCGTCGTGGCGCATTTTTCGCTCGTGTCGATGGTCGCCTGCCTGGCATCACTGGCACTGGTGCCCAATACGGCCTTGGAAACCTCGCAATTCGACGGCACAACGCTCGTTCTGCTGCTCGGCGTCGGAATCTGCGGCACGACCGGGCAGGTGTTTTTGACCAAGGCGTTTGCCGCCGGTCCGCCGGCCAAAGTGTCGGTCGTGGCCCTGACCCAAGTGGGATTCGCAATGGTTTTTGACGTCACGGTCAGCGGGCACGCGTTCCATGCGATTTCCTTGTGCGGAATGGCGCTGGTCATGGCGCCGGCGGCCTGGCTGCTGATCAGTCAGGGGCGGATGCAAGTCGACGACCTTTAAATCCGGCCGCGCGCATCATACGATAGACGGTTCTGGCGGCCGGCGGCGGACGGTTATGGGCAGATTGGATTTCGAGGGGTCAGGGACGTGGATTCGCTGCAGTCGCATTTGCTGATCGCGGCCTCGGATCTGGCGGATCCGTTCGCGCGGGCCGTCGTGTTGTTGGTCCGCCACAACGACGACGGGGCGCTGGGTTTGATTCTGAACCGGCGCACCCGGGCCTCGCTCAAGGATACCTGGCCCAAAGTCAGCCAGGTGCCGTGCCACCGTGACGAGTCGATCTTTCTGGGCGGACCGTGCGAGGGTCCTCTGGTGGCCCTGCACACCAACGAGTTCCTGTTGGAAATCGAAGTCATGCCGGGACTTTATTTCTGCGCCGGCAAGGATAAGCTCGAAAGCCTGGCGGCCCAGCAGGGCGGAGGGCCGATCAAGTTCTTTGCCGGCTACTCGGGCTGGAGCGCCGGGCAGTTGGAGGCTGAAATCGCGCGCGGAGCGTGGTCGGTCATGCCAGCCAAGGCGGACCATGTCTTCGAGCACGAGGACGAGCTGTGGTCGCGCGCCAGCCGGTTCGTCGCCGACGCCGCCTGGCGCTCGGCACTGGGCATCAAGCACGCGCCGACCGACCCGCGACTCAACTGACTCGCGCCCGGTGTGCCACTGGCGTCTGGCCAGTGTAAGATATGTTGGCGGCGGCACCGCGCCGATGTAAATGTCGGACACGGGCAAGATGCCCGTGGCACCCAAAGGATGACGAACGGCTACGCGGCCAGGCGCTGCGGCTGGATCTCTTCGAACAGGTTGACGGTGCGCAGCATCGTGCCGTTGCCGTCGTAGAACTGAACCAGGCCCACGTCGATCATCCACATCGCCAGGAAATCGTCCACGCGATAGCTGCGGGCGACGTAGCGTCCGTCGTCGAGCAACAGGCGCTCGTCCAGGTCGGCGAGGCAATCTTCCGGGACGTCGAGCTCCAGGAACGTGCGGAACACGATCGTGCGGATCTGTTCGGGATCGGGAGAAATCGTCATGGCTTGCAACCTCCTTGTTGCCCCTGCATTGGCTTCCTGCCAAGGCTTGCGACGGGGAAGTTTACACGCCTTGGGTCTTTTGATGAATAGTAAGTTCCCCGGGCGCCGCGAGCATTTTGCCGAATTCCAGCGAGTGATATCACCCCGCACGGCCCGGCGTTTCCGCCACGCCGATTGACCTTGACCCGCGGCGGCAAACCCCCGGGCGCCCGGTTGACCGCCCGGCGGCGGCCTGTCATCCTGATTGGCACCCGTGCGCGAAGCTTCACCGGACGTGCGAGTACCCGATTCACCCCCACAGGATCATTCATCATGCCGGCGCGGACTCTGGATGGCATCGAACAACTGCGTGGAATGATCGGCCAGGAAGTCGGCGTGAGCGATTGGACTGCAGTCACGCAGGATATGATTCAATCGTTTTCCGACGTGACGCGCGACCAGCAATGGATTCACACCGACGTCGAGCGCGCGAAGCGCGAGTCGCCGTTTGGCACCACGATCGCCCACGGTTTCCTGACCTTGTCGCTATTGAGCCACTTGCATGCCGAAAGCGTGCGCGTCGAGGGTGACCGCAAGATGGGGATCAACTATGGCTTGAACCGCGTGCGGTTCATCAATCCGGTCCGAGCGGGCTCGCGCATCCGCACGCGCAGCGCCGTCCAGGCGGTCGACGATTTCCCCGGCGGCGTGCAGGTCACGTGGCTCATCACGGTCGACCTGGAAAACGCCGAAAAGCCGGCCCTGATCGCCGAGTGGATCACCCGGATCTATCAGTAGACGACCGACGTCGGCGTGTTCTCGGAAGGATTGGTGCCACTGGCGTCTCGCCAGTGAACGCCGATCGTTGACGCAGCACTGGCAAGATATCGGTGTCACCCGAGACGACCCGCGGATTTCTCGGAAAGTCGCACGGCCGAGGCCGGCAAACCGGAAAAATCCGGGGGTTTTCGCCATGCCGCCAACGGCCGCGAATCCCCCGAGTTGCCGGGCGCGGCCGCCAAAGACATTTCGATCGCGCTTCGCCGCCGGCGCAATCGGCGCAACGCGCACCACCGGCCGCGAGATCTCGGCATTTTTTCGCCGTCGGCCGCGAGCGCATTCAGGCGTGACCTACCATGTTCATAGTGTCGTGAACGTCCGCCAGTCACGCATGGGCTCGAAGCTTGCCGGCTGTCATAGCGAAGCCGCCAGGGAATCAAGCGCGTGCTGGCCGTAATTCAACGCGTGCAGCCCAACACAGGAGGGGCACACCTATGCTTGTCTTATCTCGGAAGATCAACGAAACCATCATCATCAACGATAACATCGTGATCACGGTGGTCGACATTCGCGGAGACAAGGTCCGACTCGGAATCGACGCTCCGAAGGACGTTCCGGTTCACCGCCAGGAAGTTTACGACGCCATCAAGCGCGCCCAAAACGCCAGCGGTGCACACAAGGCAGATTCATCGAATCCTTAAAGGGGGGAGTCCCATGTCGCAGACGAAGACCAAGAGTAAATCCGAAAAAGCGATGAGCAAATCGGAAATCACCGCCGCCCTGAGCGAGAACACCGGGCTGAGCAAAGCCCAGGTCGCCAGCCTGTTCGACTCGCTGGCCACGCTGGTCGGCAAGAACCTCGGCGCCGGCGGCCCGGGCATCTTCACGCTGCCTGGCCTGCTGAAAATCAAGGTCGTTCGCAAGCCGGCCACCCCGGCTCGCACCGGCATCAACCCGTTCACCAAGCAAGAGACGACCTTCAAGGCCAAGCCGGCCCGCAACGTCGTCAAGCTGCAAGCTCTGAAAAGCCTGAAGGCCTTGGTTTAGAACCCGGGTCGAACGCAGGTCGAAAACACGCGCGGCGAAGCCGTCACAAGGCCAAAACCCACGGAGCCGGAGAAGACGCCGGCCGAGCAAGGAATCGCTCAACCGTGTCAGGGAAAGGCCGGCCACGGAAATGCATGCGGCCCGAAACCGCGCGGCTAAAAACTGTCCTCCGGCGCTCAAGTGAATGAGCGCGGGGGGCAGTTTTTTTGTTGCGCCGCGAAGCGGTCGACGCGTCCTCAGTGTCGGATCCCCAGTTCTTTCAGCCCCGGAGCGGTGTTGTATTGACCAGGCTGGCAGGAAATAATGGTGGGTGTCGGTTGGCCGCCCTGAATGGTTTCGGCAACCCTGGTCTCTCCCTCGAAGGAGCTTCGGTAGTGCACAGTTCAATCAAAGAGGATGCCCTGCGGCTCGTCGAGCGGCTTCCCCCTAACGCCACCTGGGAAGACCTTCAGTACGAAATCTACGTCCGGCAAGCCGTTGAAGCCGGATTGAAGGATTCACGTGAGGGCAAGACGGTCCCCGTGGACGAGGTGCGCCGCCAGTTCAGTCCGAATGGGCCATGAAGGTTTATTGGACCGATGCGGCCGTGGCTGACCTTCACGCGGTCGAGGCATACATTTCGCGACACTCTCCGCGCTATGCCAACGCGATGGTTCATCGAATCATCGACCGCACCGACTCCCTCGTCCAACATCCGTTGATTGGCTCTTTGGTCCCGGAATACGAGACAGAGTCGCTGCGGGAATTGCTGGAAACCCCGTACCGCATCATTTACCAAGTCTTGTCCGAACAAATCCACGTCATCGCCGTCCTTCACGCCGCGCGCCGCTTGCCGCCAAGCCTGCCCGGCATGCCTGGCCAGGAGTGAGGATTCGTCCTCGGGGATTTCACTTCTGCTGGCGCCCAGCCCCTGTTGCCAGAACGCTATTCAAGCTGCCCAGCAAGGATTCGAACCTTGACTAAATGGTTCAGAGCCATTCGTGCTACCGTTACACTACCGGGCAAAAAAGGCCGCCGGCGCTGGGAAAAAATCGTCCAAATCGATCGCACCGCGGGCCGCATCTAAGCGTAGAAGTCACGGCTCATCGCGTCAAGGGTGACCGCTGGCAGGCTCACGCGCATCGGGTATACTAGGGGTTTAGCCGCTCGTGACGCACGATGTGAGCGAAATTGAACACGGCCCTGGAACGTCGGGAGATCTATTTTTCGGGACGCGTGCAAGGCGTCGGGTTTCGCTATACCACGCGGGCCATCGCCGCGCGATATCCGCTGAGCGGGTTCGTGCAGAATCTAAGCGACGGCCGGGTGTTGCTGGTGGTCGAAGGAACCGCCCAGGTGATCGAGCCTTTCGTGGCGGCGATCGAGGCGGAAATGGACCGCTATATCGCCGAGCGACAACTGACGATCCTGCCGGCCACCGGCGAGCTCGTGGGTTTTGAAGTGCGACACTAGTTTCGAAACGTTCGGAGCCCGCGGGCAACGAATCGCCGACCCCACGAGTCGAATCCGATCCGCCGACCTCCCGGGAAATTCAATCCGCCCGGTCCACGGATATTAGTAACGTATGAGAAATATCACATGATGCCCACGAGCGGTGTATGGGTGTTGGGACTGCTGCATACCTGGATCACTCCGGTGTGGTTGCTGAGCATTGGCGTGGCGCTGGGCGTGGCCGTGCTGGGCGTTGGTTTCTGCGTGCTATGGGTCGTTTCGCGGCGGCTGGCCGAAATCGCCTCAACGAGCGTGCGCGAAGGAATTCTGCTGCCCATCTTCTACCTGGCGATCGGGCTGACCGGCTTCGCCGCACTGGCGCCGGTGCTGGTTTCGGGCCTTCCGTATCGGCCGTTGCTCAGTGCGGTTTCGCGCATCTCGGCCGTCGGTCCGGCGGATTATGAAATCGAAGTTCCCGCCTTGACTCGCGACTTCCCGCTCAAAACGTTCGATGTGCGGTTGGCGGAGCTGAGAGCATTCACGGCCGACTCGGACCAGACCGTGTCGATCGTCACGAACATTCAGACGAACATCGGACAATTCTTGAACGTCAAGGTGATGCCGGACAATGGCGTCAGTTGGGTCAAGCCGCCGGCTCAGGAAAGGGACGAAACGCCGCGTGAAACCATGACCATGTGGTCGGCCACGAACGTCGGCGACAGCCCGGCCAAGCTGCGGATTCACGCGGTCACCGACATGGAGTTTCCGGAAATGCGCGTAGTGACCGGGATGGCGATTTCGTTGATCGCGCTCGTGCTCGTCTATCTGACCGTGCGCCTGCTGGCGCCCAAGCTGTCGGCGATCGCGCTGACGACCGGCAAGGAGTCGATGTCGCAGCCGCTGTTCTACGTAGTGTTGGCGTTGGGAAGCTTCGCGCTGGTGGCCTTCATCTACATTCCGTACAACACCTTCGGCGAAGACGTGAAGATGCTCAAGGATTCGGGCCTGACGCTGATCATGGTGCTGTCGATCATCGTGGCGGTGTGGTCGGCCAGCGTGTCAGTGTCCGAAGAGGTCGAAGGACGCACGGCATTGACCGTGCTCTCCAAGCCCGTTCAACGCCGCACCTTCATCCTGGGAAAATTCCTGGGCATTCTCGGTCCGGTCGTGGTGCTGTTCGTCGTGCTTGGGTTCCTGTTTCTGATCACGGTCTCGTACAAAGTCGTCTACGATTCGCGCGAAGTGGCCAAGACCGAACCCACCTGGCAGTTGTGCTACATGGAAATGATTCGCACTCGTGCCGGGCCTGGTGCTGGCGTTTTTGGAGACCGTGGTTCTGGCGTCGATCAGCGTGGCCCTTTCCACGCGGCTGCCGATGCTGGCCAACCTGATCGTGTGCGCCAGCGTCTACGTGCTGGGCCACCTGGTGCCGATGCTGGTCAATTCGTCGATCGGCAAGTTCGAGATCGTGCGCTTCGTGGGCCAGTTCATCGCCACGGTCTTGCCCGTGCTCGATCACTTCAACATCCAAGCCGCCGTGGCCGCCGGAGCCGCCGTGCCGCTGGGATATCTCGGCCTGGCGCTCTTGTACTGCATCCTGTACAGTTCGATCGCCATGCTGCTCGGCCTGGCCATGTTCGAAGACCGCGATTTGGCGTAGCGCTGCACAGCCGGATGCTTCCAGTATTTTCAGGGCCGAAGGCCCGGCCCTGCCTACGCCAGGGGCTGCGCCGCAGGCTTAGACAGGTTGGGCCGTTGGCCCACAAGGTCGCCGCGTCCAACGCGGGTGGCACCGACAACTTGTTGTCGGTGTTGCGAAGCAATAAGAGGCGATTGAGGGGGGCAGGCCGCAACTCACTTCCGCCTCTTGTCCCTTTGGGACCCAGACAACAAGCCGAGGCTGTCCGGGAATTGCCGCATACTAACCCGACGCGCTAGCGAGGGACGCTGGACGAGGAACCCTCGCTGGCGCGTCGGGTTGGTGTGGGGACCTCGAGCTCACCCCGCTTCGCGGCGGACGGGCAGGGGGGCGGCCGGCCAGTGGGGGCCGCGGAGGATGGGCGGGTCGGGCACGGCGAGCGGACCCACGGGGCCGGCGGCGCGGCCTTGCCAGGAGTGGGCTTGAATCGACGCTAGAATTGCCTCGGCCACTGCGACCGCGTCGCGGCCCGCTTCGCCACTCACGCGCGGCTGGCGGCCGGAACGAATGCATTCCACAAAATCTTGTTGCTCGTCGGCCAATGCGTTTCGCGTTTCGATGGTCAGCGGCTCAACGCGCAACAGCTCGCTGAACACGCGGTCCTTGAACGTTGCTTTTTCGTCGACGGTCTGCGACTCGTAGTCGAACTCTCGCTCGAGCACCGCGTCGGCCGGACGAACCACGCTGGCGCTGCGGTTGCCGAAATCGATCGACGCGAATCCTTGCGCACTCCAAATCTGCATCTGCCGCCGCGGCGCCGGGCTGAAACTCACGCGCGACGCGCTCAGGTTGGCCACGCAGCCGTTTTCGAACTCCAAGCGGGCTTGCGCCACGTCCTCGCGACGGCCCAGAATCGCCAGCCCCAACGCCGACACGCTCACCAGCGGAGCGCCGACCAAGGCCAGCAACAGGTCGATGTCGTGGATCATCAAGTCGTACACCACGCCGATGTCGGTCGAGCGACCCGTGAATCCGCTGGCGCGAACCGCTTCGACGTACCGCGGCTGATGGACGTGGGGGGCCGCGGCCAGGAATGCGGGATTGAATCGCTCGATGTGGCCGACTTGCAGCACGGCGCCGTGCCGCTTGGCGGTGGCCACCAGTTCGTCGGCCTCGGCCAGGTTGGCAGCCAGCGGCTTTTCGACCAGCAACGACACGCCGGACCGCAAAAAGTCGAGCGCCACCGCATGGTGATGCCGGGTGGGCGTGGCGATGACGGCCGCGTCGACGAGTGAGAGCAATTCGCGATGATCGGCAAAGGCCGTGGTGCGGCAGTCGGCCGCCAGCGGCTCGCGTGCCGTCGACAGCGGATCGGCGACGCCGACCAGTTCGACGTCCGCGCGGTCGGCCAGAAGCTTCGCATGGAACCGCCCCAGATGGCCGGCCCCGATGACCGCCAGCTTTAAGGGCTTCACGCGGCTCTCCTGCGTTCGCGGGCCCGGCCGTGCTTGCCTTCCTGCTGCAGACTGAATGAAGCTCAGCAGCTCGTTGACCTGCGGCACAAGCTGGTCGTTGCCGCGAAGAATTTCGCGGGCGTGATCGAGTCCGACCTTGGCGCGGTACAGCAAGCGGTGGGCCTCGGCCAGGCAGTTGATCACGTCGGGCGGAAACTCGTTGCGCTTCAGCGCCACGACGTTGATGCAGCGCGGCCGGGCCGGATGGCCTTCGACGAGCATGAACGGCGGCACGTCGTGCAGCACGCGGCTGCACCCGCTGATAAAGCTGTAGCTGCCGATCGAGGCATAATGGTGCACGGCCACGGCGCCGGACAGCGAGGCGTGATCGTGGACGTGAACGTGTCCGCCCAGCAGCGTGCCGTTGGCGATCACGATGTGGCTGCCCAGCCGGCAATCGTGGGCGACGTGGCAGCAGGCCATGAGGAAGTTGTGGTCGCCGACCGTGGTCACGCCGTCTTCTTTTTCGGTGCCGCGATTGATCGTGACGCATTCGCGGATGATGTTGTGATCGCCGATGATGACTTGCGTGTCGCTGCCGCGGTAGCTCAGGTCCTGCGGCTCGCCGCCGATCACGACGCCGGGCCAAAGGTGGTTGTGTTCGCCCAGCGTGACGTGGCCCATCAGCGTGACGTTGTTCTCCAGCCGCGTGCCGCGGCCGATGCGCACGTTGGGGCCGATCACGCAGAAGGGGCCGATCTCGACGTCCGTGTCGATCTCGGCCCGCGGGTGTATCGAGACATTTTCGGCGACGTAACTAGCCATGAGAGTCGCTCCGCGTTATTGGTTTCGCGCTCGCGGTCGTCCATGACCGGCGGGGTGCGAACCGAATTTTTTTCCGCCTCGGGGCTCGTTCTAAGCCGAGCGCCGCCGGCTCTCGACAATTTCTTCCTCGTTCAACAGGGCCCGCACCAACTCGGCGTTCAGTCGATGGCCGCTGCGATGGGCGATGAAGTGGCCGACCAGGTCGCAACCGGCCAGCGCCAGGTCGCCGACCAGGTCGAGCGCCTTGTGGCGCACGCATTCGTCGCGGAAGCGCAGTTCGTTTTCCATCGGTCCGTCCTTGTCGAACACCAACACGTTTTGATACGTGGCCCGCTTTCCCAATCCACGCGACACCAGCCACTCGGCCTCTTCCTGAAGCACGAAGGTGCGGCTGGAAGCCAACTCGCGGCGGAACGACTCCGGCGTGACCAGCAATTGCAGCGTCTGCCGCCCGATGGCGTTGCCGCTGCCGTAATCGAGTCGAAACTTCACGCTCATTCCGCCGCTCGCGCTGGGCCGGGCCTCGACCCAGCTCTCGTCGTCGCCCAGCCGCGTGATATTTCGCACCACCAGCCGCGGCCGAAACGCCGATTGCTCGACCGTGCCGACGCTCTCCAGCGCGGTGACGAACGGCAGGCTCGATCCGTCGCAGCCGGGCATTTCCGCTTCGTCGACCCACACTTCGCAATTGTCGATCTGCAAGCCGCTCAGAGCCGCCATGACGTGTTCGACCATCTCGACGCCGACGCCGGCGAAGCTGAGCGTCGTGCGACGCGGCGTTTCGATGCGATTGGCCACCACCGCGCCGATTCGCGCCGGCTGTTCGAGATCGCTCCGCACGAACACAATTCCGGTGTCGGGCCCCGCCGGCCGGAACTCGAGATGCACGTCGCGACCGCTCCAAAAACCGAACCCAGACACCGATACCGGCCGCGAGATCGTGCGTTGTTTTCGTAGTGCGTGCATCAAACGTTGCTTGTCAGAGTCCGTCGTGAAGTGGTTTCAAACGTGCAAGCGGCGTCGAAAAAGGGCACGTGCGGGGGGCAACGCGAAACGTTGCCACAAGCCCCCTCGCGGTCATCTATTGGGGACGCGGCGCCGCGGGACGACCCGCAGCCGGGGGACGGGTCGCCGTTGCCGGCGGCGCGTTGCGCTTCAATTCCGCCAGAATGGGGTCGGTGATGTCGATGTCCGGACTGTTGTACATTACCGTCTTGAACAGCTCGGCTCGCACCGCGTCGCGATTATTCGGATCGATCGGGGCGCCGCTAAAGCGTATCACCAGCGCAATGCCATTGCGCTCGGCATAGGTTTTGACCGTGTTCACGACTTCCTGGTAGTGCGCCAGGTAGAGCTTCGACTCCCGTTCGGCGAATTCCTTTTCCTGGATCGAGGCCTTCAATTTCAGGTCGGATTGGCGTTGCGCGAGCTCTTCTTCGAGTTTTTTGAAATCGGGCGAACCCGGCTTCAAGGCCTTGAGCTTCTCACCCGACTTCATGATCGCTTCTTGCTCGGCCTTGAGCTGCTTGCCCATGCCTTCGACCTGGGCCTTGAAGCTTTCGGTGGCTTGCTTCAATCGCGGGTAGTTGTCGAGGATGAACGTAATGTCGACGACCGCGACCCCGTGCGTGTACGAAGGGGGCGAGGCGCTGCGCGGCGGGGTTTGCTGTTGGGCCTGCGTGTTGGTCAGCGAGTAGGCGACAAGCAGAGTGGCCACGCACGTGGCCGAGATAAGAGTGGTTCGCACGGTGAAGCGCTCCTTGCTTGAGACGGCTGGTCTTCCATGACCCGCGCTGTCCATTGGCAGGACAACCGAACCGGTTCCCCAGGCGTTCGGGGGTCCGGTTTCGAGGCGGTATTCTGCCGAGAAGCGCAGAATTCGTAAAGGCCAAAAAAAACGGCCGATTTATCGAAGATTTGCCGCTTGTAAAACGTGCAAACGGGGCTGTGGCCCGGGATTGTAGCCGGCCTCTGTGAGGCCGGAACTCTCGCAAGGACTCCGGGGTCACAGACCCCGGCCACAGGATACTTCACCAACCGGCGCTACCGCCGGGTGGCCCAGACAACTTGTTTTGTTGTCTGGGTCGCGAAGGGACAAGAGGACGGCCGCGAATTGCTCAGCCCAACAAAAATGCTTCGTATTGCTTCGCAACACCGACAACAAGTTGTCGGTGCCACCCTGTCGATCGCTTGCTTGCAGTCGGCGCTACCGCGGCGGATCGAGCGTGACTTCCAGTTTCACCTGCTCGTTGCCCCGCTTGACGAGCACTGGAACCTTGTCGCCGGCCTTGAACTTGCGCAAGGCACTATCGAAATCTTCCAGATTGCCGATCTTGCTGTCGCCGAGTTGGATGATGACGTCACCGGCCTTGATGCCGGCCCGTTCGGCCGGTCCGCCTTTGGTGACGCCGGTCAAGCCGTAGCCGGGCTCGTCGAGCGCGAAATCGGGGATGCTGCCGAAGTAGGGCCGATCGCCGCCCCCCAGCGATTCGTTGCCCCCTTTGGCTTCCTGGTAATGCGGGCGGTCGTTGGCTTCGGCCAGTTCGACGGCCACTTCGGCTACCATCGAGCCGATGCGCCGCATGCCGGCGATGTTCAATTTGTCGAAGTCGTCCGTCGGGCGGTGATAGTCCTTGTGGCTGCCGGTGAACAAAAACAGCACGGGCACCTTCGCCCCGTAGAACGACGAGTGATCGCTGGGCCCGAATCCGCTCGGCTTTTTGGTGATCTGAAATCCGTACTGCTTGCCGTACCGATCGACCAGCGCGTCAAACTCTTCCGCGGTGCCGGTGCCGTGCACGATCAGCTTTTCGTCTTGCAATCGACCGACCATGTCCATGTTCAACATGGCGACTGTCTTGTCCAGCGGAAACAGCGGATTGCGCACGTAGCGCGCACTGCCGACCAGGCCGCGCTCCTCGCCCGTGAAGGCGATGAAAACCAGTCGGCGGGGCAGCTTCTTGCCTCGGGCGACCAATTCGCGCGCGACTTCGACCAGCACGGTGCTGCCCGAGCCGTTGTCGTCGGCACCGTTGTGGATTTCATGAACGCCGGGGGCTGCCGAGCCGATTCCGCCCCAGCCCAGATGATCGTAATGCGCGCCCAGCACGATCGTTTCGTCGGCGTGCGGCCCCTCGCCTTCCAACACGCCCACTACGTTCTTGACCTCGACTTCCTGGCGCTCGATGTTGGTTTCACCGACGGCCCGCCAGCCTGTCGAGCGCCGCGCTTCGCGGAGTCGGGCCTTTGTCGATCTCGCCTTCGAGCTGCCCAAGCGTCTTCGACAGGGCCGACTGAAACATCGGTTCGAGCGCCGCTCGGCGGCAGAACAGTACGGGAAAACTGCGGCCCCCCTCGCTGCCCCCCGGTCCGCCGCCGTCGAACGGCAACAGCGGATCGTGCGCGTTGCGCAACTGCGTGGCGAATTTCTGAATTTCCTCGGCCGATGCCTGCGCTTGTTCTTCGTGTTTTTTCCATTCGTCGGCGCTGGGCTTGGCGATGGCCTTGAACTTCACGTTTTCGTCGGCCAATTGGTCGATCGCCGCCTGCCAACGCTTGCGAATGGCCTCGACGCTCTTGCGAATGTCGAATTCGTCGTTGCAGAAGATCACCGCCGCGGCGCCGTGCTCGTACGCGTTCGAGATCTTGCGTCGATACGTGGCGTGCTGCGAGTTCTTGGTGCCGTCGAACGCGCTGTGCGGGTTGGCCTGCTCGGGCTCGTGCCGCAGAAGGACGACCGCCTTGTCCTTGACGTCGATGCCGGCGTAATCGTCGTACTTTTCGTCCTTGCCGGTGATTCCGTAGCCGACGAAGACCAGCGGCAGGTCAAAGCTTCCAGAACCCCCCAGGGCCAGCGGGTTGAATTGCTCGCCCATCTTCAGCTCCAGGCGCGTGGGTTCCTTGCCGTCGGCCGTGGGTCCGACCAGCGTCAGCCGGTTCGGCTGGCCCAGAGTCGCGCCGGTGGTCATTTTGAACTTTTGAAAGGGAGTGCCGTCATACCAATCGGTCTTCAGGCCAGCCTCGCGAAATTGTTTGGCGATGAAGTCGGCCGCCAGGTCGAGCCCCTTGGTGCCAACGCCCCGGCCTTCCAGTTCGTCGGACGACAAGTACTTGGCGCTTTCCGTGAGCCGCCCTTCGACGGCGCTGGCGTCTTCGGCCACGGCCAGGCGAGCCCCCGACGCCGACAGAATCACCAGCAAACCAGCGGCAAGCAGGCGACAAACGAGCGGAGTGTGAGTGAGGTTCGAAAGTTTCATAGCGGGGTTCGGCCCGGGAGTGGGAGGGTGAATTCGAGGCGTGCTCGTGCCAACTGGATAAACTGGCGAGCGTTCAGGAGCACTTCCAGATTCTTTGCCGGACGGGCGCCCCCGTCAAGCCAATTCCGCGCCCGACGTGCCGAGTGTGCCGTGATTCGCGATCGCAACGGCGGCTCGCGCCACAGGGGATCTGGGTTTGTGCCTCAAAACCCTATCCCTGACGTTCGCGGATCCTTAAAATCAACGAATGGACGCCCGACGAGGCTCTGGGGCGTCGATCGCGTGAATGGGAGTCTGATCGTGCCGTCGCTCTTTGTCTATCAGGGTCATGACCAAGGGACCCTCTTTGAGTTGGAAGAGGGCACGATGGCCGTTGGCCGCGACGCTTCCAACGACATTCAAGTCCACGACACCGAGGTCTCGCGCCGCCACGCCGAAATCCGCTGCGACGGCACGAGTTGCATCGTGGCCGACCTGGACAGCTCGAACGGCACCTTCGTCAACGGCAAGCGGATCGACCAGCCCCATCCGCTGGTCAGTGGCGATCGGGTGCAAGTCGGCAGCACGCTGATGCTGTTCACCGACCCGGCCGAAAACGCGCCCGACGATCTGTCGGACAAGATCGACATCGTCTACCGGGGCCAGGCGGCCGACAGCTCGCGGATCGTGCGCTCGATGAGCCAGGAGGAAGGGAGCGAGTTTCTCAAATTCGATCGCGACGGCGGCAGCAGCCCCTGGCTGGCGCGGGCCCGCAGCAATTTGCAGATCATGTACCGCACGGCGCTGGCCGTGAGCCACACGCTCGACATCGACCAGCTGCTCAACCGCATCATGCAGTTGATCTTCGAGTGGGTCGAGGCCGACCGCGGCTGCATCATGCTGGTCGATCCAGCAGACCAAGACGCTCGTGCCCAAGGTCGCGCCGCAATCGCACAGGGCTTCGCGGCGAACGAAAAGCTGGCGATCAGCAAGACGATCCTCGACTACGTGATGCAGCACAACGAAGGCGTGCTGACCAGCGACGCCCGCGAGGACGACCGCTGGGACCCCGCCGCCAGCATCGTGCAGATGGGCGTTCGCGAGGCGATCTGCGTGCCGATGCAGGGCCGCTACGACGTGGTGGGCGTGATCTACATCGACACCTCGACCACCCCGCAGCGGATCGTCCAGCAGAGGCGGCATCAGAACAAGTTCACCGAAGAGCATCTCAAGCTGATGATCGCCATCGCCCACCAGGCGGCGCTGGCGGTCGAGGACACGCGCTACTACTCGGCCATGGTGCAGGCCGAGCGGCTGGCGGCCGTCGGCCAGACGATCGCCATGCTCTCGCACCACATCAAGAACATCCTGCAAGGCATCCGCGGCGGCAGCTACCTGATCGAAATGGGACTGGAGGAACACGACGAGGAGGTCGTCGCGCAAGGGCTGGAACATCGTCGAGCGGAATCAGGGCAAGATCTCGCACGCTGGTGATGGACATGCTCACGTTCAGCAAGGAGCGCGAGCCCGACCCGGTGCCCAGCGACCTGAACGAGGTGGTCGGCGACGTGGTCGAACTGATGCAGGCGCGGGCCGACGAGCTCAAGGTGGCGCTCGATCGTGGCGGCCGGGCGGAGACATGCCGATCGCTGACGTTCGACCCCGAGGGCATCCATCGCGCCGTGCTCAACATCGTCACCAACGCGATCGACGCCTGCGACGAGAAGACCGACGGCAAGGTGACCGTCGCCACGCAATACTGCCCGAGCGAGTCGCTGGTGCGGATCACGGTCGACGACAACGGCAGCGGCATTGCCGAGGACGATCTCGACAAGATCTTCACGCTCTTCGTCTCGCACAAAGGGGGCCGCGGCACCGGCCTGGGCCTGCCGGTGAGCCAGAAGATCCTCAAGGAGCACGGCGGCGAGATTCGCGTCGACAGCAAGCTGGGCAGCGGCAGCCGCTTCACGCTCGAACTGCCGGCCAACGTTCCCGCCCAGAGTGTCAAAGACACCGGCGAAATCCAGGTCCAGAAGCCGTAAGCCCGAGACCGGCTCAGACTTTGTACCCGGCCGCGGCGCCGACGAAGGGGTTGTCGCGTTTTTCGTGGCCCACGGTCGTCGGCGGACCATGGCCCGGCAACACTTGCGTGTCGTCGGGCAGGGTGAATAGCTTGGCATGGATATGGCGCGGCCAACTGTTCGAAGCTGCCGTCGGGAAAGTCGGTGCGGCCAACGCTGCCGGCAAAGAGCACGTCGCCGCCGAACACCACCGTCGGACGGCCGGCGTGCCAGATGAACACCACATGGCCCACCGAGTGGCCGGGGATTTCGCGCACTTCCAGATCGAACCCTGCGGCGCTATACACGTCTCCTTCGCCCACCAGCACGTCGCCCGGCGGGCTCACCAGGTAGGCTCCAAACGCACTCGACAGGTTGAGCCGCGGGTCGGTCAGTTTCGCCGCGTCGCCATGGCTGACCACGATCGGACAGTCGGAAAATCGCTCTTTCAAGGCGCTATTGCCGGCGATGTGGTCGCTGTGGCCGTGCGTGATGAGAATCGCGGCGGGCCGCAGGTGGTGATCGTCGAGGTAAGCCAGGATTTCCTCGGGCTCGAGCCCCGGATCGACGACCAGACAGTCGTCGCGCCCCTCAAGATGGGCAATATATGTGTTTTCGTCAAAGGGCGCCGAGACCACCGCAGCCACACGAATTGGGGGTGAGGTCATGTTTTCGCCCTTTCCCCGGCTGGTGCCACTTGAGTAAACTAGGAAACCTGTAAGACCCCCGCCCTAGCCGCACTAAAGCGTTAGGCAAAACGGGCCGCTAGCGAGAAGCATTGTAATATAAGTTGGATTGCTTGGGCGATAACATTCCTCGGTGGCAATCGGCGTTATTCGTGCGGGCGGCGAGCCTCTCACCGGTAAATTAGCGTAGTAAATTTCGTGGCTGAGCGCGGGCCCCAGACGGCCCTTGGGCTCGGCATTGCACCAGGGATGGCGCCGCCAGGTATGAATCGAAGAAATGGCGGGCGGCTCGAAACGTTCTACCCCCCAGCCTAGACGCTCGCGACGGCCTCATCCCTTAGCAAGTTCATTCGGTCAGGAGAAAATAATGGTCCGCAGCAGATGGATCCCAGGAATTCTGGCGGCGTCGGGTTGTCTGGCTTGGGCCTGCGGCTCCATGCTGGCTCAATCGCCTCAATCCCAGCCGCAAGGGGCCCAATCGCAGAAGGGCGTCGCCCTGGCCGAGAACAGCTTCCCCAGCCCATCTACCGCGTGGCCCAGCAACTCCCCGGTACGGCGATTGCCGCGAATGACGCGGCCAACCCGACCGGACCGGCTGCGACAGCCAATGCTCCGCCTTTGGCGCAGTCCGGGCACCCGCTCGATCCCGCGTTGAGCATGGCTTACGCCGCCATGACCAACATTCGCAACAACATCAAAGACTACTCCGCCACCATGATCAAGCAGGAGCGGATCGGCGGCAAGGTCATTGAAAAAGAGTACATGTTCATCAAGGTGCGGCACGAGCCGTTCAGCGTGTACATGTACTTCCTGGGTCCCGAACGCAAAAAGGGCCAGGAAGCCATTTATGTGGCCGGCAAGAACAACGGCAATCTGCTGGGCCACGGCGTGGGCATCCGCAAGATCGCCGGCACCGTGCCGCTGCTGCCGACCGGCGCCATGGCGATGCAGGACAACCGTTACCCGATCACCGAGATCGGTTTTTTGAACCTTACGAAGCGGCTGGTTGAAGTGGCCGAGGCGGACAAGAACTATGGCGAGTGCGAAGTGAAGTTCTTCAAGAACGCCAAGATCAACGACCGCTCGGTGACCTGCATCCAGGTGGTGCACCCGGTGCCCCGCAAGAACTTCAAGTTCAACCTGGCCCGGGTTTACGTCGACGACGAGCTGAACATCCCGGTCCGCTACGAATCGTACGACTGGCCGGCCAGCCCCGGCGGCAAGCCGGAACTGCTCGAAGAGTACACCTACATGAACGTCAAGCTGAACAACGGGTTTACCGACGCCGACTTCAACGAGAATAACACCAGCTACCACTTCCATTAAGCGAAGCGGGCTTCTGTTCGAATAGCACAGGGCCGGCGTCATCCAAAGTGGATGTCGCCGGCCCTGGTCGTTTCGCGGGAGATTGGGGAGCCGCATCCCCGCGCCGCTTATCGCCGAGTCCCGGAATCGCGTTGTCGCGTAACGGCGTCGGTGGTCGGCGGTCTGGCGGGCATCCGCAACTCGGTGCCGGGTTGCAGGTAATTGAAGTCGTCGCCGAGCGCTTCACGGTTCAGATCGTAGATCTCGGCCCACCGCGAGGCCTTGCCCAATTCGTAGCGGGCGATGTCGAACAGCGTGTCCCCCTCTTCGACCACGTACACGTCTCCACCGCCGCCTCCGACCACCGACCCTCGTGTGCTGGCCGGCTGCACGGCCCGCGGCTTGACGACCGCCGAACGGCGCTGCTTGGGGACCAGGAGCGGATATTTCTGCTCCAGCTCGCTGACCGGCGGCACCGCGATTTCCGTGCCCACGGTCAAACGATCGGCGTGCGGCAGTTTTGCGCGGTTGTATTCGTAGATCGCTTTGAAGTATCGGCCGGTGCCGTACACCTTTTCCGACACGATCCACAGGTTGTCATTCGGCTGGATCGTGTATTTGCCGTTGGCGGGAGTTTGCTCCGTGGCGGCCGGCCGGTCGTAGCGCGATTGCATCGCGGTTCTCGGCGGAGTCGGCCGTTCGACCGGTTCGGTGACCGCCGGTTCGCCGAGTGTTGGCTCGTTAGCCGTGGGCTCATTAGCCAGCGGCTCGTTGGCCGCCGGCTCTGGGTCGGCAGTTCTTGGATCGTCCAGCGGCTGGAAACCTCCCCGGGGCTCATCGAGGCTGAGAGGTTCCGTCTCGACCGCAGGCTGTGGTTCGTCGGCGGTCGTGGGAATCTCATTGGCGCTGGGGGCTTCGTTCAAGGGGACTTCGACGCTCAGCCGGCGTAACGGGTTGCGGACCGCTGGTGTGGGTTGCTGGCGGGGTTCCAGCGCCGAAGCGCCGTCCGGGGTAACGTCCAATCGCTTGGGCGCGGAGTCCGACGAGTCGTCCGAGGGCTGCTCATCGCCGCCGACCTGCCGAGCCTCGCGGCCGAACGGATTGGCGCGCGTCGCGCGAGTGGACTCAGCGTCCTCGTCGGCGGCCGGCTCCTGGTCGGTCGCGTAGCGATTGCGCAGCCGGCTCTCGGCCGGCATGAACGATGCGCGCGGGCCGCCAGCAGCCGCTTCGGAGGCCGGCTCGTCCTTGCTCCACAGGTTCTGGTTGATTTGGCCGCCCTGCGCGGCGCGATCCTTTTGGGCCGTCACCACGGTCGGCTTGTCGCGCGGGCGGTTCGTTCCGGACTCCGCGCCGGAGGTCGATTGCGACTGCGGTTTGACGGCCACGTCGGTTGCGATCAGCCTGCGGAGCAAAAGGCCCGTAAACACGAGCAATAAAACTCCCACGAAGGCCAGACCGATTTTTGCTTCTTTGCTCATGGGGGGTCCTCCTTGACGCTTCGTCAGCGACCTTGCGCTGTCGAGTGTGTTGTCGATTTCAAAAGTGACTCCGCGTGTGTCGCACGTGTCGTGCGAACAGCGCGGTTATAAAGCTCGCTGCGCAACGCGCATCTTGGCGCTGCGCGAGCGGGGGTTCCGCTGAATTTCCGTTTCCGTGGGACGCAGGGGTTTGCGGGTCAGGGCCTGGTATCGCGGATCGTCGCGAAAGGCCTCCTTCACCAGCCGATCTTCCAACGAATGAAAACTAATCACCGCCACGCGCCCACCTACCACCAGGCAATCCGGCGCATCCCGCAGTGCCGCTTGCAACGAACCGAGCTCGTCATTCACGGCGATTCGCAGCGCCTGAAACGTGCGCGTCGCCGGATCGATCCGGTCGACCCCCCGGCCTCGCGGCACGCTGCGCCGCACGACGTCGGCCAATTGCCCCGCCATGCGGATCGGGTCGCTTTGACGCCGCTCGACGACGTTGCGGGCGATGCGCCGGCTATGTCGCTCTTCGCCGTACTTGAAAATCAAATCCGCCAGTTGCGTCGCATCCAGTCGCTCGATCATTCGCCACGCCGGCTCGCCGGCCGTGGGATCGAATCGTAAATCGAGCGGACCGCTCGAATCGAAACTAAATCCACGCGACGGGTCGGCCAATTGGTCGCTCGATAGTCCCAGGTCGAGCACGATGGCGTCGGCGGCGAAAATCTCTAGTTGCTTCAACACCTGGGGCAATTCCCGGAAATTCGCGGTCACCAGCTTGACGCTCAGGCCGGCCAGATTGCGTTCGGCCGCCTCCAGGGCAGCCGGATCCACCTCCAGCGAAACCACCAGCCCGCCCGGTCCCACGCGAGCCGCCAAAGCTGCGCTGTGCCCGCCTCCTCCCAAGGTTCCGTCGACGATCGTCTGGCCCGGACGTGGATCCAGCCAATGGATCACCTCGTCGAGCATGACCGGCACGTGTGCTGGCGGGGAATTATCGATACCACGAACCCCCGCCAGATGAGCTCTCGGTCGTCCGTCGCGACAGCCCGCGGTCCGCACTCCGCGTCAAAAAACCCCCGCCTACCCGAAGCGCATCCCTGCGCTTACACCGGGTCGGGGGCAGCGGGTGTGGCCCCAGCGCCACCACTCCGCGGTTCGCAACTCAGCCGGCATTCCTTGCGGTGAGCCTGCGGCAGCCCCAGTGGTCAGTCGGTGGCCGTTGACTGACTTCTGGGCTGGCGCACCAGGCGAACATCGGACGGACGATCCGCACGGACTCCTTTGTGTTCGTTTTCTTGGTCTACCTGCTCGAAAGCTCTGGCTGACATTCGGTCTTGTGCTACCCGGTGGGCGGTTGAAACGCCGCCTCGGCGATGTGGTCGAATTGGCCCTGCCGTTGTTGAACGTATTGCTCCCAGCGCTGGCGGTCCCAAAGCTCCAAGTGATCCTGCACGCCGATCAGCACTGCTTCCTTGTTCAGCCCCGCCAACTGGGCAAGCTCCAGTGGAATTCGCACGCGACCCTGGCTGTCCAGCTCGACCGCCTGTACCCGCGCGTAAAACAATCGGCTGAAGGCACGCACGTCCTGGGCGTTGGGCGAAGACTGCGCCAAACGAGTGGCCAACTGGGCCAGAGCATCCTCCGTAAATAAAGCCAACGATCCGTCCGTCCCCGGCGCCACGTACAACACCCCTTTGGCCAAGGACCCCAACGCTTCACGCAGCGGCTTGGGAATCGCGATTCGCAGCTTTTCGTCAACGGCTCGGCTGAACGTGCCGGTTAAAAGCATGAATCACCAAAAATCCCCACAACTCACCAACGGGACCCAAGAATACCCAGTTCCAGGGTCGCGTCAAGCGGGCTTTCGCTCCCGGCTTCCACCGCCGCGCCGCGGCGATGACACAACGTGTTGAAGGCTAGCGGACTTCGGCGAAACGGCGGGCCGGCCAAATTTTTTTTCGCGTCACGAATTCGCGTCGAGCAGCGATCGATAGAGCTGCTGATAGGCCGCGGCCATGGCCTCGAGACTGAACAACTGCTCAGCCCGACGGCGATTTTGCGAGCCCAATTGGGCTGCCAACGCGGGGTTTTGCAGAATTGCCGTGACTTTTTCCGCAAAAACCTGGGGATTCCCCGCCGGCGCAATCTGCGCGGCCGACGCGCCCAGCAATTCGGCCACCCCCTCGACGCCGCTAGCTACCACCGGTTTTCCGGCCGCCATCGCCTCTAACACGACATTGGGCATCCCTTCCCATTGCGAGGCCAGCACCAGCAGGTCGCTTGCGGCCAGAATCTCGGGCACGTCATCGCGAAAACCGGCAAAATGCACGCGGCGATCCAAGCCCAGCTCTCGCGTCAATCGCTCGAGGGATGCCCGCTGCGGCCCGGCACCGACCAACAGTAGATCGTGTTCGTCAAACTTCTGGAGCACCTGCGGCATCAGCCGTACTAGTTCGGTCGCTCCCTTTTGCTCGTCGAGCCGCCCAACGTGCGTGATGACGCGGTGTCCCGCTTCGACTCCGAAGGCGGCGAGATCACACGGCCGGGCGGCGGCAAAACGTGCGACGTCGACTCCGTTGGGAATGACAATCAGCTTCTGCTGGGGCAAGCGGCCTCGCGCGCGCGAAAAATCTTGCACGGCTTGGCTGACGCAAACGTGCCGCTCGACCCAACGGTCACTCCAGCGGGCCAGAGCCAAATGCCAACGATAACGATGTTCTGCAACGCGGATGCCGCTGACAACGTGCGGCACGCCCGAGCGCCGCGCGGCCAGCGCGCCCAGCACGTTGGCATGGAACAGAAAGGTTTGCACAATCTCGGGCGCGTCGGCGGCCATGCGACGGGCCAGCCGCCGCAGAATCCAGGGCGCCTGAACCAGACGTCGGGCACCCAGACAGTGGACACTTGCGCCGGCTTGCTCGAGGCGATCGGCCAGTGAGGTGGGATTGCCCACCGGGCGCGGCCCGAGACAATACACCACGGGCTCGAATTGCCGCCGATCGAGCCGCTCGACCAGCTCGACCAGCGCGCGTTCGGCGCCGCCCGGTTCGAGTTGCGTGATGCAGAAGGCGATGCCGATGGGCGGGGCGCTGCCAGCGTTCAAGAGGTTGACCCAGCGGGGAAACGTAAAGAGCGTGAAATGGCCGAATCTCCGTCAGTGCTGTCACTGGACCATTACGACTACGAGCTGCCGCGCACGTTGATCGCCCAGCATCCGCTGGCGCGGCGCACCGACGCGCGGCTGTTGGTGGTCGATCGAGCCAGCGGCGACCTCCAGCACTATCATATTCGCGATCTGCCGCAGTTGCTGCGCGGCGGCGATTGCCTGGTGATCAACGACACGCGGGTCATCCCGGCCCGGCTGGTCGGTTTTCGAGTCCCAAGCGGCGGCCGCTGGGAGGGGCTGTTTCTTTCAGCCGACGAGCAGGGCAATTGGCGATTGCTCGGAAAAACCCGCGGCAAGCTGGCCCCGGGCGAGCGGATCGCGCTGGTCAACCAGCGGCTGCAAGAAGTCTTTCGACTGCGACTGCTGCTCAAGGAGCCCGACGGCTCGTGGATTGCCCGCCCCGAGACGGCCAGCGAAACGATGGCCCTGTTGGAGCAAGCCGGACGCGTGCCGTTGCCCCCTTACATCCGCGCCGGCGAGATGGTTGAAGCCGACCGCGAGCGCTATCAGACCGTGTTCGCCCAATCGCCGGGCGCCGTCGCGGCTCCGACGGCCGGCTTTCATTTCAGCGAGGAACTGTTGAAGCAGTTGCAGGCCGCGGGCGTGGCGATCGCCCGTGTCACGCTGCACGTCGGACTCGACACGTTTCGCGCAGTGACGGCCGAAACGCTTGCCGAGCACAAGATGCACAGCGAATGGTGCCGCATTACGCCCGAGGCGGTGGCCACGATCGCGGCCAGCGAGGCGGCCGGCGGCCGGACGATTGCCGTGGGAACCACAAGCGTGCGGGTGTTGGAAACGGCCGCGGCCGGGGAATCGCTGACGCCGTTCGAGGGGCCGACGTCGCTATTCATTCATCCGCCTTATCGGTTTCGCGCCGTCGACGCATTGTTGACCAATTTTCATCTGCCGCGCACCACGCTGCTGGTGCTGGTGCGCACGTTTGGCGGCGACGAGCTGATACGCCGAGCGTACGAAGAAGCGATCCGCGAGGAATATCGCTTTTTCAGCTACGGCGACGCGATGTTGATTTTATGATCGGCGCGCGCATACTAACCCGACGCGCGAGCGAGGGCTCTTCGTTCGTTTCCCTCGCTTGCGCGTCGGGTTAGTGTGAGAATGGTTCGTTCGTCTCACATTGGGCCGCTGGCCTCGGAGGCCACGTTTGCTACAATCGGGCCAGCCTGGCGAAGGCGTCCCTTCGCCATTCACGCGGGACACACAAAACAGAAAAGGATTTCGCTGTGGCGCACGTGCAAACTGAATGCGTTTTGGTGGTGCCGGCCGAGTTGTTCCGTCGCTTGGGCTATTTCCAGGGCTTTTCGAGCGACGTCGAGCGGTACCTGCCGGAGTTGTTCAACGCCCAGCACACCAGCTTCCGCCCGCGTCATGAAGTGGAGGAAGATCCCAGCTTCAAGCAGCTCATTCCTTACGTGATTTTTCGCTATCGCGACCCTCAGGGACGCGAGTTCGTGTTTCAGTACACACGCGGCAAGGGGCAGGGGGAGGGGCGGCTGCACAGCAAACGGAGCATCGGCATCGGCGGGCATATTTCGGCCGAGGATTCCACCGGCGCCGCCCAAAGCGGCCCGGCCACGGCCGCCTATCACGAGGGAATGCGCCGCGAACTGGCCGAGGAAGTCGCCATCGAGTCACGCTACGACGAGCGCTGCGTGGGACTGATCAACGACGATCAGAGCGAGGTCGGCAAGGTTCACCTGGGCGTGGTGCACATCTTCGACGTCGATAGCCCGGCGGTGCGCCCGATGGAACCGGACATCGTCGACGCCGACTTCCAACCGCTCGAAACCCTTCTGGCCGACGTCAGCGCCTTCGAGACCTGGTCGCAGATCTGCCTGAACGCGCTGTTCGGCGAAAAATAGCGCACGACTCATCGAAGCGCCGGCTACTGCAATGCCTTGATGACGATGCTGCCAACCAACAGCACCGCGGCCAGCAACAAGGGTACAACGACGACGAGCGTCAGCGTGAGCGGAAAATCCGCCTCGGGAGGAATCAACTCCGGCGCGGGATCCAAATCGGGCAGGGTCTCGTTTTCGGCCGAGGCCACCGGGTCGGTGCGCTGCGAGACCTGGCTCGGACTCTCGTCGTGGCTGCCGGCAATCTCGTCGAACAGTCCGGGCTGCGTGTCGCTCAGCGAAGGCAAAAACGGCCGCAGCGCGGCGCTACCCGACGGCGCCGGCGAACCCAAGTCGTCGGCGGCCGTGGCGATCGACTCTTTGGCCCACGGCGCCAGCCGCTTGATGACGTCCGTGGCGGATTGGATCCGCTTGTGCGGATTCTTTTCCATCATGGCGGCGATCACGTCGACAAAATCATCGCTCAATTCCAGGTTGAACCGCCGCGGATTGAGCGGCGTCTCCTCGCAATGCCGCCGCGCCTTGTCGCGGCTGGTGCCGCCGGGAAACGGCACTTTGCCGGTGACCGCGTAATACAGCGTGCAGCCCAGCGAGTAAATGTCGCTGCCGGGCTGCAAATGATTGGGCGACGTGATGTGCTCCGGCGAAAGATAGTCGGCCGTGCCAACGATTCGCCCGGCGCGGGGATCGTCGGGATCGTCCACGCCCGCGAAGCTCGCCAGCCCCAGGTCCGAAACCTTCGTCTGACCGTCGGGCGTAACCAACAGGTTGCCGGGCTTCACGTCGCGATGCACCAGCCCGCGCGAATGGGCGTGCGCCAAGCCACGCGCCGCTTGCGAAATAATCGTGGCCGCGTCTTGCATCGACAGCTTGCCGCGCCCTCGAACCAATTTGCGCAGATCGGTCCCCGGCACGTACTCGGTCACCAAAAAATAAACGTTGCCGTCGTGCCCGGCGTCGAAGGCCCGCACCAGGTTTTCGTGGTCGAATTGGGCCTGCGCGCGAATCTCGCGCGTGAAGCTGGCGATGGCGTCGGCCGTCGAGCGATGGCGCGGCAGAACCTTGATGGCCACGACCCGGCCCATCAGGCGGTGCTCCGCCTTGAAAACCTGGCCCATGCCTCCCTGGCCGATCGAATCGATCACGACGTACGGACCGAGGCTGAACTTGGCATGGCCGACTTTCAACTGCTCGGCCTGCCAGCGATTGAGCCGTCCGATCTCGACCAGCTTGGCCGCCAGCGTGTCGTCGTCGATCGCGATCCACGTGCCCAGCGGTCCGTCGGCCGCGCGCATGGACGCCTCGGCCTCGAGGATCTGCTCAACGCTCAGCAATCCGCTGGCCAGCGCGAGTTTGCGAAAGACAGTTAACGGTAGATGGTCCACGGCAATTCCGGGTGAATCGATGTGTGCGCTGCCATGCACCGCGCGTGACCAGCGGTTCGACGCGTGCGAAATGCTCAGCGCGAATTCCCGACAATGCCCGTTCTTAACTGTCCAAGATAAGTATAACTCGGCCCATTCCGCCAGTCTAAAAATCGACGCAGCACCAGCCATCGGAAGGGTTTACGGGTACGCTACATTCCCAAAAGGGCGGGATGACCGACGGCCATTCAGTCGACGATGCCCAGCTCCCGCCACGACGCCGGTGCCGGCGCCGATATCTCGATGGGCTCGTGCCGCACCGGATGGTCCACCACCAGGCGCCGCGCGTGCAGCGCGATGCCCGGGCCGAATGGCAACCCCACGCCATATTTTTGCTCGCCCAAAAGCGGAAATCCGCGCGCGGCCATTTGCAGCCGAATCTGGTGCTTTCGGCCGGTAAGCAACTCGACTTCGACCAGCGCGCCGCGACCCACTGCGCGGACGCGGCGATAGCGCAGTCGGGCTTCTTTGGCCCCTGGATCGGCTGGAGCGGCAATCACCATCCGCTGCCGCACGTCGTCCTTGGCCACCCAATCGACGAGCTCCGCCTCGGCCGGCTCGATTTTGCCCGAGACGATCGCCCAATACGTCTTTTGCACGGTGCGCGTGCGGAACTGCTCGGTCAGCCGGGCGGCGGCCTTCGACGTGCGGGCCAACAGCACCACGCCCGAGCTGCCCGCGTCAAGCCGGCTCATGATGCCCAGGTAGACGTTGCCCGGCTTATGATAGCGGCGTTTGATATACTGTTTAGCGAGGGTAATCACGCTCGCCGCATGCACGGCCACGCCCATGGTCGGCAAGCCGGCCGGCTTGTTCACGGCCAGCAGGTGATTGTCCTCGTAGAGGATGTCCAAGTCCGAATGTCGCATCGACTCACGCGTAATTGGCAGTGCCGGCGCGCCGTTGGACGGCGCGGAAACCGAGGAATTCAAAAGACCGTGTAACAAAATGGCCGGGGCCTGTCCCAATTTTGCGGAGTCCTCGCAGCAAAATGGGACTGTCCCCCTCTCCGAGGCCATTTTGTTACACGCTCTAAAATTGTCTCCCAGCAATCGTAACAGCAAAAGCAGGCGCTCACGAGTTGTCCAACATGCCCGATCACCGGCCGACGTTGATCCTGGCCAGCGGGTCGCCGCAGCGGAAGCGGTTGCTCGACGAGGCGGGCTACCGATTTCAAGTCGTGACGCCCCGGCCCATGGCCGAGTGCGGGATTTGCAGCAAGGAGACGCCGCCGGAGCTTGTGGCTCGGCTGGCGTGCCAGAAGGCGGCTGACGTGGCCGAGCAACTGCACGCCGAGCCGGCCTCGGCTGACGCAATCGTGGCCTGCGATACGGTAGCCGAATGCCTGGGCCAGATTCTCGGCAAACCGAGCGGCCGCGAGCACGCCGGCCAGATGCTGCGGACGCTCAGCGGCCGGGAGCATCACGTGTATAGCGGATTGTGCGTCTGGCCGCTTCCGTCGGGTCGGCCGCGGGTGCGGGTGGCCCGCACCACGCTGCGGATGGACCCGCTCGATGAGACCCAAATCGGCGAGTATCTGGCCAGCGGTTTGTGGGAAGGCAAGGCCGGGGCTTTTGGCTATCAAGACCGCATCGGATGGCTGCGGATTGTCGAAGGCAGCGAATCAAACGTGATTGGCCTGCCCATCGAGTTGCTGAAGGAAATGCTCCAGGCCGACGAAGGAGACGTGCAGAGAGCCGGTTAATCGTCGAGAATTCCCCGAAATACCAGCGAACGGGGCCCATTGGGGGGAAAGTAAAAGGCGGCAAATGCAACCCCTGCGCACTCGGTCCGGCGGCGGGCGGGAAATCGTTGGGGTACAGCATCTTGCGGCCGGCCCCCGCGCAACGATAAGGTAGAAATTGGCGAGATCGCAAACACATCTTTGCCGCCCAGGTCTGGCGTTCGATTTTGCTACGACTTTGCTTGCTACGACGGGCGTTCGCCCCCGAGGCCGCGTGCCATGTTAGCCTATCTGGTCATTCGCGAAGGCTCGAAATGGACCGACGTGTTCCGGCTGGTGCCCGGCCAGGCGGTCACGATCGGCCGCGCGCCGACCAACCAGATTGTCATCAAGGACGAGCGCTGCAGCCGCTGCCACGCCGAGGTCTTCTTTTCCGACGACGGCAGTGGACGCTGCGCGATCTGGACAGCCGCAACGGCACGGCCGTCGGCCGACACCCGGGTGCGCGGCGATTACGTGCTGCAGCCCGGCGACATCGTCCGCATCGGCCATTCGCAATTGCGCTTCGTGCACGATCTGTCGGAGGCGTTTCCCGAGACCAACAGCTCGTTGTCGGCGCGACCGGCCGACGACGAAACGGCCAACGAGCAGCTCTCGGCCGTCGACGACGCCAGCGTGCTGGCGCTGCACGAGCCGACGACGATCACGCATCGCCGCGGACAGACGAAGTTCCTCGAGCCGCAGCGAAGACGACGAAACGGCGTTGCCCAAGGTGGGCCGCGCGGCGGCCAGCCTGTGCCGGCTGGCCTTCGAGCTGGCGAAGGCGCCCGACGTCGTCGCGATCGCCGACGTGGCGCTGGCCGGCCTGTTCGAGGGCACGCAAGTCGACGCCGGCGCGGTGCTGGTCTTGCCGCGCAATTACGAAGGCGAGCCGCACGCCGGCGACCTGGAGGTGGTCGCCTCGCGCACCGATTCGGCGCTGCGCTATCATCGCGTGTCGAATTTTCTGGCCGCGACCGTGCTGCGCGAGGGCGAGGCCGTGCTGGCCCGCAACGTGATGGGCGACAGCACGCTTGGGCAGCCGCGACAGCAAGGGCGAGATCCGACGCCACCAGCGTGATCTGCGCCCCGATTCGCCGCGGCAAGCGCGATGCTCGGCCTGATCCACCTGTATTCGACCAACGACGAGCGCGTGCCCGATCCCGACGATCTTGGAATTCACGCTGGCCGTGGCCGACACGGTGGCCGTGGCGCTGGAGAACCTCGAGCCGGCGCGCAGGAGCTGGCCGAGAATCTCAACCAGATTCGCGACGAAAACGTGCAGCTGCGCGAGCGGCTGGGCGTGCAGAGCGAAATCGTCGGCTCGCAGCGTCGCGATGGCCAAGGTGGCGCAGGAAATCGGCCGCGCCGCGCCCAGCCGGGCCACCGTGCTGATTCGCGGCGAAAGCGGCGTGGGCAAGGAACTGGTCGCGCGGGCCGTCCACTTTTCCAGTCCGCGCCGCAAGGGCCCGTTCGTGTGCCTCAACTGCGCGGCGCTGTCGCGACAGCCTGCTGGACAGCGAACTGTTCGGCCACGAGCGGGGCGCGTTCACCGGCGCCACCGCAGCGCAAGATCGGCAAGTTCGAGGCGGCCGACAAGGGCACGCTGATGCTCGACGAAATCGGCGAAATGAGCCCGGCCATCCAAGCCAAGTTCCTGCGCGTGCTGGAAGGGCATCCCTTCGAGCGCGTCGGCGGCAGCGAGCCGATCAAGGTCGACGTGCGCGTGATCGCCGCCACCAATCGCGACCTGGAGACGCGACGTGGCCGAAGGGCGTTTCCGCCGCGACCTGTACTTCCGCCTGCGCGTGCTGGAAATCGTCGTGCCGGCGCTGCGCAAGCGGCCCGAAGACATTCCCGAGCTGGCCGCATTATTTCCTGCAGCGGTTCAACGCCGAAACCGGCCGCAAGATCCGCGGCTTCACGCCGCAGGCGATGGAGCATGATGCGCAAGTATCGCTGGCCGGGCAACGTCCGCGAATTGAAAAACGTGGTCGAGCGGGCCGTCGTGCTGGCCCGCGGCGAGTTCATCGAGCACGACGACCTGACGCTCTCGCAGCTCTCGACCGCCGGCGACACCGGCGACATTCAAGCCGCCGCCGGCGCAGTTCGTTCCCGCCTCGCTCGCCGACATCGAACGCCAGCACATCCTGGCCACGCTCATGGCCACGAACTGGAACAAAAGCCAGACCGCCGCCATGCTGGGCATCGAACGCTCGACGCTCGACCGCAAAATCCGCCGCTACGAACTGGTCGAAGAGCACCGCAAGGCGACGCCGTAGAGCGACGTCGGCGGGTCAAACCTGATCCCGTATTCCGCGACCGGTCGGTCCCTCGTTCGTGTACGAGTTCGCTCGCTCGAAGCACGCATGAGCGACCTTCCAAGGGCTCGACGACTTGGCAAACCCGTGGGACCAAGTGGCCGTAGCGGGTGTCGACACTCCCAGTTATAATCCGGCCTTTTGGGCGCGCCGTCCGGGTCGAACATAGTGCTCAACTCGTTTTGGGCGTCATGAAGACTGCGCCAAGAACGAGCGCCAAATGCCAGCATAGAGCAGAAGTAAACTTAGATGTCGCGCAAACGATCGACGCATTCGAATATCATCGACGCCAAAGGCGTGATATCTTTCTCAGCCAAGGCCATTTCACCGAAGCTGTGCGAGACGTCAGGACACATGTTTGACTCAGGTGTTTATGAGTGGCGTGGACTCACCAATAATGTCCCCTGGGAAGTGTGCCGTGGTGACGCACGATTAGTTCTGAAACGATTTGAAGCGAATCGGTTTTCCTGCGTTGTGACATCACCTCCGTATTTCTGGCAGCGCGATTACAAGGTAGATGGTCAGATCGGGAAAGAACCCACTGTTGATGGCTACGTGCAGGCAATTGCTGATACGATGGATCAGGTGCGACGCGTCCTTTGTGACGATGGTGTGCTCTTCTTGAACCTTGGTGATACGTACTACTCGGCAAAGGGCGAGCCAAAGGGAAAGGACCCGAAGAACAAAGCGAGAAGATTTGGCCTAAGGGCTGTCGATGCGAGCGGTCTCGGACTTCCTCGAAAAACCGCGATCGGAATGCCGTGGCGCGTCGCCCTGGAAATGATTAATCGGAAATGGGTGTTACGCGCACCGATCGTGTGGCATAGGGCGAAGAGCCTTCCCGAGCCAACGGCGCATGATCGCCCATTTAGGACGTACGAGTTCGTGTTTCTGTTTAGCAAAGCGCCGCGTTACTATTTCGACCGAAAGGCACTCGCCGGGGAAGAGGACGTCTGGACGATTTCCGATCGGCCACGCAGCAGCAACGGCCTGCATTCGGCCGGATTTCCCGACGCGCTCGTGGAGAGATGCGTCAAGATCGGCTGCAAGAAGGGTGGCGAGGTTCTCGACCCATTTGCGGGCAGCGGCACTGTGTTGAGAGTTGCCACGCAGCTTGGACATCCATCAGTCGGCATCGACTTAAGTCGCGAGTTCTGTAAATACATGGCTGAACAACTCGACATCCCGGTGTGACTGCGCGATGTACATTTCCATTGACCAGTTGCAAGATTCTGTCGCTGCTTTGAATTCAGTTCATCCGTTCTTTGGAACGGCCTTTCTTGGATTCAAGGCAACAAATCTGCCAGTCGGTCATACCCGACCTCTTGTCTTTTCAAACGTTATGGAAGACGTGCTGCAGCGCTACTACAGGCCTTCTCCCCGTTATCAAGGTTTCTACAGTCCGTTTTTCACCTCCTCACCCGACAAGCGGTGGTTGAGCCCTCGATACGGCAGCACCTCGCTCCAACGAATCGTTTCGGATACCTTCGCGGATGCATTTATCCACGCAAAAGGCGCTTCAGAGTGGGGCTGGAAGCCTGAATATGTCAAAGTGCTCCAACGACATCTTGAAACTCGACGCATCCCTGCATTTCATTTGGCAGCTTGGCTATGGAGAGATGCGGACTTGTCGAAGTCGACCACGCGGCCCATGCTCCTCGGCAAGTTTCTCCAAGACTTTTCGATAAACAAGGCGGAGCAGAGCGAATTGTTCGACCTTTCGGTACCCGCACCGGCAAACGCCTTGCTGGTACCGACAAAGCCGTCAGAAGAAGAAGTTTTCGGCGTCATTGGCCACCCTCCCGGCCATCGACCGTTGGGCGCATCATTACGTTCGCTAAAGCTGAAATCGGTCGGGCCAGGTCGGCAGCTAACGTACGGGCCAGCTGAGCGTTTAAATCTGATTACAGGCGACAATAGTCTTGGAAAGACATTTCTTCTCGACATAATTTGGTGGGCATTGACTGGCGATTGGTTTCAATATCCAGCACTTCCACAGGATGGGACACGCACAAGTTCACCTGAGATCACATTCACGACGGGCCTTGGCAATCGCACACGATCTGTCACCGCTGGCTTCGACTGGGATTCCCAACGTTGGAAGCTGAGTCGTGAACGAGGTGCTTTGCCTGGCCTTGTCATCTATGCGAGGCACGATGGCTCGTTTGCTGTGTGGGATGCCGGACGCGCGCTAGTCGGCGAAAGCGCTGAACACGAGTTGGGAATCACTGGCGCCGTCAAGATGACTTCAAAAGACGTCTGGAACGGCCTTCGAGACAAGAATGAACGGAGCGAATTGTCGGTCTGCAATGGCCTAATTATAGGGGTCTATAGCAGAATCTATGGGTGGTTTTCGTTAGGTGTCGGTAGTGGAGCGGCGTTCCGCCGCAGTTGTTTTTTTGCGTTCACGCAGACCAGGGGGCTCATTGCCGCCCCTGGACCCCGGCTAGCCTTTCTCTGTGTTCCGGGGCGGTAGTTCGTGCAGGAGAGACGCGTGGTGTGGCTAAACAAATGCATCCTGAGCGGCGATCGGCAAAGATGGAGTTACCAAGCTTCATCAGCGCCAAGGCAGACTCAGGATGCAACTCAAGACTATCCTCAATCGCGTCGAGCGTTACAAGTCGTTCGTGTATGGAGAACCACGCTGGGCAGATGGCGGCCGGGAGACCATCGAAGTGCCGATCGAGCCACGGGCCAATGGCCGGCCGATCTGCTCGGGCTGCGGAAAGCGACGGCCCGGCTACGACCGGCTGGCGCCCAGGCGCTTCGAGTTCGTGCCGCTGTGGCAGATCGCCGTGGTATGGGTCTATGCCTTGCGGCGTGTCGACTGTCCATGTTGTGGCGTGGTGGTGGAGCGCGTTCCTTGGTCGACCGGCAAGTCGCGGCTGACCATAACCTATCAATGGTTTCTGGCGGGCTGGGCCCGGCGGCTCTCCTGGAAGGAGGTGGCTGCGGTCTTTTGCACCACCTGGGAACACGTCCGCGACTCGGTGCGGCACGCGGTCCAATGGGGCCTGGTGCACCGGGATTTGTCGGGTGCCAGCGCCATCGGCGTCGACGAGATTCAGTGGCGACGCGGCCACCACTACCTGACGCTGGTCTATCAAATCGACCCCGGCTGCAAACGTCTGTTGTGGATCGGCCGCGAGCGAACCGAAGCCTGCCTGCGCCGAGGAATGGAACTGCTGGGCGCGAACTTCTGTGCGGGCCTGCGATTCGTGTGCAGCGACTTGTGGCAACCGTATCTCAAAGTGCTGGCCGAACAAGCCGGCACGGCGGTCCACGTGCTCGATCGTTTTCACATCATGAAACAACTGGGCGAAGCCATCGACGACGTGCGGGCCGGCGAAGCTCGACGACTGAAGCAAGACGGCTACGAGCCGCTGCTCAAGCACTCCCGCTGGTGCTTGCTCAAACGGCCCGAGAACTTGACCGACCAGCAGACCGTCAAGCTGGCCGAATTGCTCCGCTACAACCTGCAAAGTGTGCGGGCCTATTTGCATCGCGAAGACTTCCAACGTTTCTGGGAGTACCAATCGCACGCCTGGGCTGGAAAGTTCCTCGACGAGTGGTGCGCCCGCGTCATGCGATCTCGGCTAGAACCGCTCAAGAAGGTAGCCCGCAGCCTGCGGAAACATCGCTCGTTGCTGCTCAACTGGTTCCGCGCCAAGGGCACGATTTCGGCCGGTATCATTGAGGGTTTCAACAACAAGGCGAAACTGACCATGAGAAAATCGTACGGCTTTCGCGAGTACGAAACGATCGAACTGGCCCTCTACCATCAACTTGGCAATTTACCCCAGCCAGAATTCACCCACGAATTCTGCTGAGGAAGCAATTATAGACTGGGTAACGTGGCAGGCTTCCGAACGATTCCGAGGACAGTACGAAGCGCTCACTGGTTGTCTTGAGGAGTTGTCCCCCGATCCTGGAGAACCGCTTGTGCCGGGCGAGCCCGTTCGAAGGCTGTCCCTCGGCGCACGGGAGGTTCCCACGCTGAGGCTACCCTATGGTGATGTTCCCCTACCAATCACGTCAGCCGGAATTCAGCGCGCCGTTGCCATCGCGTATGTGCTAGTGTGGAGCTGGTATGAGCATTTGACGTATGCTCAGGCAGGCCACCGCGAACCTCAGCGTCATATCATCATCATGATCGACGAAGTAGAGGCGCACCTACATCCCCGGTGGCAGCGAGTGATTGTGCCTGCGTTGGTCAATGTGATAAGTCGGCTATCGTCTGAAGTCTCGGCCCAACTCCACATTTCCACGCACTCACCGATGGTGATGGCATCAATGGAAACACACTTTAATGATGAAACTGATGCTTTGTTCAACTTGGAACTGGTAAGTGAACGTGGAAAACGCGACGTTCGACTCGAGAAACTTCCATTCCTACGCCGTGGGACCATAGATAGGTGGCTAGTAAATCCGATATTCGGACTTGAACAAGCGCGATCAACTGAAGGTGAACGTGCGGTGGAAGACGCAACAACGTTACAGGAGCAAGGGGAGCCGGAAACGGCAGCGGTCGCAAGAGTTCATTCTGAGCTTTTGAAAGCTTTAGCAGACGATGACCCGTTCTGGCCGCGTTGGATTTTCTTTGCGCGACAGCATGGAGTCAAGCCGTGATACGAGTCCAACGGCAGCGTCAGCCAAAAGAGTTTAAACGGTTGGTGGCCACTCCCGGAAGGCGGTTCTTGGCAACGACACGCAACCCGTCCTCGAAGGACTATCGGGGCCATGAGTATTGGCGGCGGATTTCCAGGCAATTGCACGACGCCTACGGGGGAATCTGCGCATTTAGCTGTCATTACATTGCATTGGACACCGGCTTTCAGACAGTAGAGCACTTCAAATCGAAGGTCGCGTATCCGAAAAAGGCGTATTCGTGGAGCAACTATCGCTTGGTCTGCGGGCTCATGAATGGCAGAAAGGGCAAGTTCGAGGATGTTTTGGACCCCTTCAATATTGATGACGGTTGGTTCATCTTGGATTTCCCGGGAACGGTGATAAAACCAAGTGACACTCTTCCAATGTCACGGCGAAAGCAGGTTGAGGCAACGATCCGACGACTCCGTCTTAATCACGATGAAAGCTGCGTCGAAAGCCGTCAACTTTGGCTCGAAGAATACTGCAGGTTTGCTCCAACCAATGAAGCCGCAGCGTTTTCTTTCCTTTCGCAGTACGCCCCGTTTTTGGCGCGTGAACTCGACCGACAAGGGCTTCGTGGCAATCCGATCATTCAGCAGAGAACGAGGACGAACTAGGACGCGAATCCAAGCTAAAACGTTCGGGCCGAGGCCTGACCCACTCAGCTCCAATTGCCTGCTTGCGGCCGGGGCGGGGAGAAAACATTCATGCAACTCAACGTCGAACTGATTCCGGACGAGGAACAAAGTGGCTTCACAGCGATCATCCCCGATATCCCCGCCTACGGAGAAGGGGACACTGAGGCTGCGGCGATCGAAGACCTCAAAGAAGCGCTCCGCCTCTACATTGAAGTCCGCGGAGTGGACCAGTCCATGTTGCTCGTGCGGCCGTACGCCGTCGTGCGCCAACTTGATTTCGATCTTGCTGAACTGACTCGTGGTTAAGCTCCCGCGCGTCAGCGGCAAGGAAATGCTGCGTTTCCTGGAACGCAAGGGATTCTCCGTACTGTGTAATCGCGGCAGTCATCAATTTCTCGATCGCGGTGACACCGATGACGTTGTGCCAGTTCACGTTGACTGCCCGCCTGCGGCAGGCACCCTTCGTAAAATCCTACGGGGCATCGACATCACGCCCGCCGAGTTTGCCGACCGGCTCAAAAGGCAACCCGTCGTTCGTCCGAAGCAGAAATGGGAGCAGACCGTGACCGTAGATCGTTCACGCCATTTTTCCCCTCGCAGGCGTCCGATATTCAGCCCATGAAAGCCGCCGTTGGGTTGCAGGTTCAACCATGCGAGTCTTAGTCGTTGGCGGCGGCATCGCGGGGCTCACCCTGGCCGCGAAGCTGCGACAGCAGGGACGCGAGCCGGTCGTTATCGAGCGATCTGCCGAGTACTCCGACATCGGGTACGGTATTGGGTTGTACCCGCTGGGAAGCTGCGTGTTGCACGGACTCGGCGCCTATGACGAGTTTCTGCGCGCGGCCTCGAATTGCGCCGCTATGAACTCTTGGATCAAACCGGCAAGGTGCTTCAGGAACTCGACCTGAGCATGCTGACCGAGGACTTAGGCCCAATGGTCATGATGAGTCGCACGGACCTGGTCGACATTTTGCGGAAGGCATGCCGCGACGTGTCAATCCAGATGGGTACGACTATCGAAGCCGTCGATCTGCGGTCGAGTGCTGTGCGCGTCACGTTGAACAGCGGCGTCGAAGCCGAGTTCGACTTGATCGTCGCATGCGACGGCATCCATTCTCCACTGCGCTCGCAGATCTTCGATGAGCCGGACACCATGAACACGAACTGGACAATCTGGACGTGGTGGGGGTCGTCGGGGCTCGTTCCAGACGACGTGTTTCGCGAGTATTGGGGTCGCGGCTGGTTTTTCGGGGGCTATCCCGTGCCCGGGCGTTGCATGTTCGTCGCCGGGCTTCCAACGCATGTCGTAGGCGGACAGCAGGCGCCGCAGGCGACAGTCAGATCGTGTCTAGGCAAAGCGTTGACCGGATTGATCGGTCGCGTCAAAGAGGTTGGAGCGGCTTTCCACGATGCAGAAACATTCTTCGAATGGCCGATGATCGACACGCGCGCGAGAGCCTGGTATTCGGGGCGCGTCGCGTTGTGCGGCGATTCAGCCGTGTCGTTTCTGCCCACTGCCGGCGTGGGAGCCTCAAACGCGATTCGCTCGGCAGCCGCTCTTGCCGACGAGCTGTCAAAGACCGACGCCGTCCACGTGTCGCACGCGCTGGCGATGTACGTCAAACGCTGCCGGAAAATCGTGCAGGGCAACCAGAACGACTCCCGTGCGGCCGCACGCTATATGTTCGTCCAGTCCCAACCGTTGGGTTGGGCGCGCGACCAATTGGTAAAGCTTTACCCGGCCCAACGCCTTCTAAGGCGAATCATCGAAAGCATGCGACAACCGTTCTGAGTCAGCCGTGCATTTGATCGGATATGACAACGTCAGGCAGGATTAGGCATCGGCCCGGCCTCCTTGGCTACCGGGCTGCCGGACATCGACACCACGCACCCCGAGTCTACCGATCCGTTCAGAGCCTACAACGTGGTTCCTCCGTAGAGTGGAACGGCTTGGAAGGTCGCACTCGCCGCGGGCATCGACTACACTAGCCGGCACTGCTCATCGGCCGGCCGGCGGCTGTTTGTTTCGACCATCACGCTATTCAAATGGGTGCATCATGGAGTCACTTCGGGCGGCGGTCATTGGACGCACGGGGCGGGGCGATTATGGGCACGGGCTGGACGAGGTTTGGATCGATCTGCCAGGCGTCACGCTGGTCGCGGTGGCGGACGACAACAAGGTCGGGCTGGCCGAGAGGGCTAAGAAGCTGAAGGTCGACAAGGCGTTTGCCGATTACCGGCAGATGCTCGACGAGGTCAAGCCGCAGGTGGTCAGCATCGCCACGCGGTGGACCGATCAGCATCGCGACATGGTCGTGGCGGCCGCCGAGCGGGGCATCCACATGTACATCGAAAAGCCGCTCTGCCGCACGCTGGCTGAAGCCGACGAGATGATCGCCGCCTGCGAAAAAACGCACGCTAAGCTGGCCATCGCCCACACCACGCGTTTCAGCCCACGCATTCCCGTGGTCAAGGAGATGCTGGCCTCGAACAAGATCGGCAAGGTGCTCGAGTATCGCGGACGCGGCAAGGAGGATCAGCGCGGCGGCGGCGAGGACCTGTGGGTGCTTGGCACGCACGTCATGGACTTGATCCGAATGGTCGGCGGCGATCCAACCTGGTGTTTTGGCACGGTGACCCAGGGAGGCAAGCGGGTCATCAAGGCCGACGTCGCGGAAGGCAACGAAGGACTCGGGCCATTGGCCGGCGACGCGGTCGACGCGATGTACGGCATGCCCAGTGCCAGCACGGCCTATTTCAGCTCACACCGGGCGACCTCGGCCAAGCGGCCCCGCTTCGGCCTGCAGATCATGGGCTCCGAAGGCATCATCGAGATCACGACCGGCTACCTGCCCAGCGTCAAATACCTACCCGACCCAAGCTGGTCGCCCGGTCAGAGTGGGGCCAAATGGCAGGGGGTCTCGAGCGCCGGAATCAGCAAGCCCGAGCCGATCACTGACGAGGGTGGCCACGGCGGCAATCGTGCCGGCGTGACCGAGCTGTTGGCCGCCATTCGCGAAAACCGGCAGCCTAACGGCAGCATCTACGACGGCCGCGCGGCCATCGAGATGGTCGTGGCCATCTTCGAGTCGCACCGCCTCGGCAAGCCGGTCGAGCTGCCGCTGGCGAACCGGCAAAACCCGCTGACGATGTTGTAGGGGGTTGGGAGCCGCGAATTCGCGCACGGCGGCCGGCACTGGCAAGATGCCAGTGGCACACAAACGGGAACGGCCACGAAGAAACGCCTACCGGCTGCTGATTTTAGGCACGGACGACTCGGTAGCCTGGCCCAGGAAGGCCTGGATGTCGCTGACGCTGTGTGCGCCGGTCAGCTGCTGCCGTTTCCAGCCCGCGTCGGTCTTGTGATACAGGATCAACTGCGGAATCGAGCTGCCCTGCATGAGCTTGCCGGCCAGTTTGCTTTGATGATCGGCGTTCACGTAGGCATACGACACATTGCTCAGTCCGCCCTTCTTCTCCAGTTCCGGCATTGCGGCGTGTTTCATCAGTCGGCAGCCCGGGCACCAATCGGCGCCGATCAGCACGACCAGCGGTCGGCCGGTCTCGGCCGTTTCCTTGTAGGCCGTGGCATAGTCTTGCCCGCCGGCGGTCACCGCGGCGGCATGCAGAAGGATGTTCAGAGTCAGTTGAATCATCACGGCAGCGCTCCTTCGAATGCAGAACAATGAACGGCGTGTGCGGCTCGTGCGCACACTCAATAAATCGCCCAAACATGCCGGGCTTCGTTGGAAAAACTGGCCGCTTTACAGCAGGAAAGCAGCCGGGGCCACAACTCAGAGATGTCGAGTTTGACGCTCTGTCGGTGGCTTCCCTTCCAACCCGTAATGTCAGGACCCAACCAGTGCTAGCAAGCTAGCGAGTCAGCAGTTTATCTGGGATGAATGAATATGCAAGCGTAAATTGAGTCGACTTTTCTGGCGGTCTTCCCAAATTAACTTCCAGCGGGTGGTTTGAGCGCGCGCAAAAACGAATGCAGGCGAATGAACGGAGTCTCGGCCGCAGATTCGACGCTGGCAGCTTGCAAGATCGGCCGATGATTGGAGAATTCGCGTAATCTCGATATAATCACGAGCGCTCATCCGGCACGTTCTCGTGCCCCGTTCGTAGGGAGCTTGCGTTGCAAGAGCGCATCCGCGTCTGAAAAGCCATTCTCATGAAGTTACGCGTCGGCTTGGTTGGATTGGGCAATACCTGGGAAATCAGACACCGCCCGGCCCTGCGCGCCTGAGCGACCGTTTCGAAGTGCGGGCAGTATGCGAGCCCGTGGCCCATCGGGCCGAGATCGCGGCCCGCGATTTTGGTGCCGACGCGGTGGACGGCTTCCGCGTCTTGACCGAACGCGAAGACATCGACGCGGTTTTGGTGCTTTCGGGGCAGTGGTTCGGCGCATTACCGATTCTGGCTGCTTGCGACGCTGGCAAAGCCGTGTACTGTGCCGCGGCGCTCGATTTCGACACCGAGCAGGCCGGCTTGATCAAGCAGCGCGTCGAGGCCTCGGGCGTGGCCTTCATGGCCGAGTTCCCGCGCCGGCAAGCCCCGGCGACGCTGCGGCTCAAGGAGTTGATCGCCACTCGGCTGGGCAGCCCGCGGCTGTTGTTTTGCCACCAGCGCGTGCCCACCGAATCTCACAACGCCCAGCGCACGATGCCCAAAGCGGTGGTTTCGCGCACGCACGACCTGGTCGAGCTGGTCGATTGGTGCCGCTACGTCGTCGGTGGCGAGCCGACCAGCGTGCTGGGGCTCTCGCACGTGACGCTTTCGGATCCGGAGGAAATCGACTACGAGATGATGAGCCTCGATTTCTCAGGCGCGAGCGGACCGGGCACGAAAGTCACGGCGCAAATCAGCTCGGGCCGCTACATGCCGGCCTGCTGGCCCGAAGCGGTGGCCCATCGCCCGCCGGCGGCGCTGCAAGTCGCCTGCGAAGAGGGGATCGCGTTTATCGACTTGCCGTCGACGTTGGTGTGGTTCGACAAAACAGGGCGACAGATGGAATCGCTCGACAGCGAGCGGCCGGTCGGCGAGCAGATGCTCTCGCAATTTCATCGCGCGGTGACCAGCCTGGTGCGCAGCACCAGCGGCCTGGAAGACGCCTATCGCTCGATGCTGATCGTGCAGCAGGCCCACCGCAGTCACGCCGAAGGCCGCCGCATCACGCTGCCTGGAAAGGATGAAGGCGGAAGGATGAAGGCGGAAGGATGAAGGCAGTTTGCGCGGCGCGCATCTGCGTTTTTCATCCTTCCGCCTTCCGCCTTCATCCTTTCGCTAGTCCAGCTCTTCCAGCCACAGGCGAATTTCGTTTTCGTATTCGCTGGCCAGGTCGCCCTTGATCAGTTGGCGATGGAAGCTGGCGGCGCCTTCCTTCACCAGGTCGGCCGCTTCGGCGCTGGGGAAGCGGCGCATCGGATCGGGCGCGATCAGGCCGCGGCAGAAGTTCATCAGCAGTTCGTTGCACACGACTTCCTGCGGCAGAATGTCGGCCAGCCGCTGCGGCAGCACGCGCTTGGCCTCCAGCAGCTCGCGGTAGCGAGGTCAGGCCGGCGAACGGCGGCCGGCCGGCCAGCATTTCGATCAGCACGTAGCCCAGGCTGGCCAGGTCGCTGCGCGGCGAGCAGTCGCCGCCTTCGAGCACCTCGGGCGCGGCGTAGGTCGGCGTGCAGGTCCGCTGCGGCGGCGCGTTGGTCAGCTCGAACGCCGAGCCGATGTCGACGATCTTGGCGTTGCCGGTCCGCTTGAGCATGATGTTCGACGGCTTCATGTCGCCGTGCACGATGCCCTCGCGGTGCAGCGCCGCCAGCGCCGCCAGGCATTCGCGGACGACCGAGATCGCGATGCCCGGCTTCAGCCGCGGCTGCATCGGTCCGCGCGGTCACGATCACGTTGTTCAGATAGTCCCAGCGGCGGTTGCTCACCCGCTCGCGCGTCCGGTCGAGCATCTCGACGCGTCAGCAGCCGGCTCAGGTCGTAGCCGTCGATCCACTCCATTTCCATGATGCGGATGCGGTTGCGATCGACGAAGTTGTGCACGTCGAGCAGGTTGTCCTGCTGAATCTGGGCCACGCGGGCCGCGACCTCGGCGATCCGCGCCATCGCCTCGTCGTAGCTGCGCGCGTCTTCGTAGCGGGCCGGCGAAAAGATCTTCAGCGCCACCGGCAGCGTGAAGTTGTCGGTGCCGCGCCGCTCGCTCAGATACACCACGCCCTGGCCGCCGGAGCCGAGCCGTCGGGTCAAGTGCAAGTGCTCGGTCCAGCTCATCCGCTGGTCGGAAATCACGGATTCGTAGCGATCGAGCAATTCGTCCGGACAATGCGCGGCCGCGTGGCCGTCGACTGTCAGGGTGGGAACGCCTTGATGGAAAGTGGTCGTCGACATGGCACGGGCCTCGTGACGTCACGTTTTAGGTGGGAGCCGCCTTGGGAATGCTCACCCATCTTAGGCCGGCACACCGCAGCGCGTCCAGACCGTCGCCACCTGCGAGCCCCGTGCTAGCTCGCCTGCGGTGGGGCAACACGCGGGGGAAAGCCGAGTTGCTTGTCGACGAGATTCACAAGCGGCTGGCCGGCCAGATAGCGCCGCAAGTTGTCGCAAAAGAAATCGGTCATCTGATCGATGCGAAACCGGCTTTGACCGCCGACGTGCGGCGTGATGATCACGTTCGGCAGATCCCACAGCCGGCTCGACGCGGCCAGCGGCTCTTCCTCGGTCACGTCGAAGCCGGCCGCCGCCAGGTGGCCGCTCTCCAGCGCCGCCACCAGGTCGGCTTCGACCACCAGTGGCCCGCGGGCCACGTTGATCAGAATCGAATCAGGTTTCATCTTCGACAGCGCCTTTGCGTCGATCATGCCGCGAGTCAGCGGCGTCAGCGGCGCGGACAGAAAAACGAAGTCCGACCTCGGCAAGCAAATCGCTCAGCCGTTCGGCCGGCCACAACGCCTCGACGTGAGCCGGCTTGTCGATGGGAAACATGTCGGTGGCCAGGATGCGCGTTTTGAAGGGGGCGACCACTTCGGCAATCCGCCGCCCGACGCCGCCGAATCCGACGATGCCCACCGTGGTGTGGTGCAAGTCGCGGGTTGGCCGGCGAATAAATTCTCGCTTCTGCTGCGCTCGAAAAAACACCGGCAGGCTGCGAGTCAGCGCCGCCGACCAGCGCCAGCGCGTGCTCGGCCACCTGGTCGGCCAGCACGCCCGAGGCGCTGGTGATCGATAATCTCGGAATCGACGACCGCCGGCACCAGGCAATGGTCCAGACCGGCAGCCGACGACTGAATCCACCGCAACCGCCGGCCGCGAACCACGGCGTCCCAGTCGATGGGCACCTTGGCGTGTCCGCAAAAAATGTCGGCCCGCAGGATTTCCTGGGCAACATGCTGCTGTCCGGCATCGATGACGTCAGCCGCGCCGGTCACGGCGGCAATCTGATCGTAATGCCGCTTTTCGACCGGGTAGCAGAGGACGATTCTCATGGATTTGTCACACGGGACTTGGCCCCCGGGCGCGACTCGATGGGGCAACGGATTGGCAGCCCGTGGTGACGGACACCCGCGGGACGCTTTGGTTCGCCTGTACGCCGGTCAATCGTACCGTCAGAAGGCACGGCGGGGAATTGCCGAACGATGACTAGCATGAGCCGCCATGACCGGATTAGAATGGATGGCTTAGGCGGCCACGGCCGCTTGCCGCCGGCCTTGCGCGACCCTGGCCAACCTGCGAATCCATTCGCTGCCAAGCCAGTCCAATCCTGTTCCATCCCGCCCTTCGATTGCCCTCCAGGAGATTGCCCGCGTGTCCAAACGGTTTTCCTTGGGCCTGCCCACCGTAATCATGCTGGTGCTGTTGCGGCTCTCGATCGGCTGGCATTTCTTCAGCGAAGGGGCAAAGCACTACGCCGATCCGCACTGGACCAGCGAGCCGACGCTGCGGGCCGCCACGGGCCCAATGGCGCCCTGGTTTCATGCCTACTTGCCCGACTTCCACGGCTTCGAGGAGCTGCTGCACGGCCCGAACTCGCAAAGCGAGTCGCACACGGTGCAAGGCTGGGTCGACGCGATTCAGGCCGACTGGGACGCCTTCCGTGGGAAGTTTGCCGAGCATTACGCCTTGGACGAATCCCAGCAGTTGAAGGCCAAGGCCGTGCTGGGCGAATACCAGGAAAGGCTCCGCCAATGGGCAGCCGCCAATCGCGACGCCCTGGAAACCCACGTCCACGAGTGGCAGCGCAAGGCAACGGCCCAACAGACGCCCGGGGCCGACCTGCCGTTCCAAAAGAAGCGCATCGCCGAAAAAAAGAACCTGCTCACCGGCCAGGCCAACGGCTGGCGGGCCGAACTGAAGGCCTTGGAGCGCGATTTCGACAGCGACCTGGAGGGGTTGCTGAACGAGAAACAGATCAACCAACGTCCGCTGCCGCACCATGTTACTTCGATCGACCTGGTCGATGACGTGATGACTTATGTTATTCTGGGGGTAGGGCTTTTGCTGCTCGTGGGCCTGTTCACGCGGTTGGCCTGCCTGACGGGCGCCGTGTTTTTGCTGTCGGTCGTGATGATGCAGCCGTTCTGGGTTTCGGAAGCGCTGCCAACGTTCAACCAAAACGTCGAAATGCTCGCCCTGCTGACGCTGGCCACCACGCCGGTGGGCCGCTGGGGCGGCCTCGACTTCTTCATTCACAGTCTATTTACCGGCTCGTCCAGTTCGACGAAAGGCAAGTCCGATGCACCTCAGTCCTGAAGAAAAGGCCGCCGGCCAAGGCAACTTTCAAAACGCGATCGGCGTCACGCGCCGCGATTTCCTGAAAACCGGCATCGCCGCCGGCGCGGTCTCGGGCGCCGGACTCGGCGCGATGTATTTCGGCTATCGAGGCCGCCATGGGCGACCCGCTGCGCGTTGGCGTGATCGGCACCGGCGACGAGGGCAACGTGCTGCTGGGCGCGATCACGCCCAGCTACATCCAAGTGGTCGCGATTGCCGACATTCGCCCCTACAACATCCACCGCGCGTTCCACGGCGATCATGCCAGCGAAAACGCCCTGAAGGTGCGCTGCGGGCTGATGACCAAGTACGGCTGGACGAGCGAAGACGAGGCCCGCAAGCACGTCAAAGTGTACGACAAGACTATCACGATCTGCTCAAGGACAAGGACGTCGAAGCGGTCATCATCGCGCTGCCGTTGCACATGCACGCGCCGGTGGCCATCGAAGCCATGGCGGCCGGCAAGCACGTGCTGACCGAAAAGCTGATGGGGCACAGCGTCCACGAGTGCAAAGAGATGGGCCGCTTCGCCGAGAAGTTCAACAAGATTCTGGCCACCGGGCACCAGCGCCACTACAGCATTCTGTACGACAACGCCGTCGATACGATCCGCCGCGGACTGATCGGCGAGATCCACAGCATCCGCGCCCAATGGCACCGCGACAATCTGCCGGGCCACGACAGCTGGTCGATGCCGCTGCCCGACGACAAGATGGGAAAGCGCCTGGCCAAGCTCACCAAGGACCTGGAAGTCGCCAAGGGCCTGTCGATCGACAAGCAAGTCGAAAAGTTGACGGCGCTAAAGAAGGACTTTGAAGCTGCCCGCGCAGGCGTCATGAAGACGTTGGATCACGACATCGAACAGCTCCGCGTGCAATTCATGGACCGCGACGTCAAGGCCGAGGACTACGGCTATCAGACGGTCACGCTGGCCAACGGAACCAAGCGCTCGGCCCTGGAGGAACTGATTCGCTGGCGACTGTGGAACCGCACCGGCGGCGGCCTGATGGCCGAGCTGGGCAGCCACCAGCTGGACGCCGCGGGCATCTTCATCAGCGGACTGCGCAAAGACGGCGAAAAGGCCCTGCCGCTGACCGTGTCGGCGGTCGGCGGCCGCTCGCTGTTCCCGCTCGATCGCGACTGCGAGGACCACGTGTACTGCGTCTACGAGTTTCCCGGCCCCGACTACGAAAGCAACCCGAACAAGAAGATCGGCGTCACCTATTCGTCGATCAACGGCAACGGCTTTGGCGGCTACGGCGAAACCGTGATGGGCACCGAGGGCACGCTGATCCTCGAGCGCGAGCAAGAAGTGATGCTGTTCAGCAACAAGGCCTCGACCACGACCAGCGTTTCGGTGTCGCAGGGCAAAGGCGGCCCCACGCTCGACACGACGCAAAGCGGCGGTGGCGAGGCGGCGGCCGTCGGCAAGAAGGCGCTCGAGGGCCCGGTGAGCCGCGGCTACACCGAGGAGCTCGAACATTGGGCCTGGTGCATCCGCAATCCCGACCCCGACAACCAGCCCCGCTGCCGCCCCAAGGTGGCCTTGGGCGACGCCGTGATCGCGCTGACCACCAACATCGCGATCCGCGAGAATCGTCGCATCGAGTTCAAGAAGGAATGGTTCGACATCGACAGCGACGAAACGCCCGAGGGCGTCAAGCCCGATCTGTCGCGCTACGGCAACAGCGCCACGTAGCGGGGCGAAGGGGACAGTCCCCGACGTTTCTCGGACTTGATCGCAACTTGATTCCGCCGTGCGCCGTGCCTTATGATGGGCCGAGCACATCATTTTTGGAAGGAGCACGCGCGTGGAAAAATGGCCGCTGGGCGTGTTTGCCAGTATCGATGCCGGCTTGGGCGTGAAACTTGAGGTCGCCCAGGAGCTGGGCGTACCGACCATTCAGCTGCACGCCCCCGAGCGGGCCACGCGCACGCCCGAGGGCGCGCGGCGCTTTCTCGATCGGCTCGCGTCGCTGAAGATTCGCTTGACGGCCGTCTTCGGCGGCTTCGACGGCGAGAGCTATGCCGACATTCCGACCGTCACGCGCACCGTCGGGCTGGTGCCGCCGGAAACCCGCGCCGAGCGCACCCAGGAAATGAAAGAGATTGCCGACTTCGCGCGGCTGCTCGATGTCGACGTCGTGGCCTTGCACCTGGGTTTCGTGCCGCACGACACATCCGATCCGCTGTACCGCGACTCGCTGGCGGTGACACGCGAGCTGTGCGATCACTGCCGAAGCCAGTCGCAAGCTTTACACCTGGAAACCGGGCAAGAGCCGGCCGACACGCTGTTGCGCTTCATCGGCGACGTCGAGCGCGACAACCTGTTCATCAATTTCGACCCGGCCAACATGATTCTGTACGGGTCCGGCGAGCCGATCGAAGCGCTGGAAAAAGTCGGCCGCTACGTCAAGAGCGTCCACTGCAAGGACGCCAAGTGGGCCGCCCGCCCCGGCGAAGAGTGGGGCACCGAAGTGGCCTTGGGCGACGGCGACGTCGGCATGGAAAACTACCTGCGCACGCTCGAGGCGATCGGCTACCACGGCCCGCTGACGATCGAACGCGAGATTCCGCAAGATCCGCACCGTCAAAAAGCCGAGATCGGCAAAGCGCTAAAATTGCTGCGAGACCTGAAGGCCAAGATCGGGTAAGTCCTGTGCGGCGATGTCCAACTTGGGTGGCCCAGACAACTTGTTGTCTGGGTCCCGCAGGGACAAGAGGGTCTGGTGAGGTACGCGGCGCTCCCTCAAACGCCTCTTGTTGCTTCGCAACACCGGCAATAAATTGTCGGTGCCACCCCAGAACGCGACTGCTTGCACTCGAATAATGTTGGCAAGCGAGGGTTCTTCTTTTGGGTTCCCTCGCTTGCGCTTCGGGCTAGCATTAGTCACGGCCCCCGTTGCCGCTTACGGTGCCCGCGGTGCACGCCGTCGCAGCAGCCAGACTGCCGCGGCCAGCGGCAGGAACAGGACGAGCGACTTGGGCCAACGGGTGACGACGAACAGCGCGGTGCCGACGGCGATCACCATGCCGCGTGACAGGTTGCGCATCTGCGGCTCGGCCAGCCACAGGATGCCCATCACGAGGCCGACTCGCAGGCATCCGCCCGAGATCGTGTCGTCCAATTGTCCGCGCGCCAGCAGGCCCACGGCCAATAGCACGACGGCGATCAATCCGATGGTGGGACGATGCATGGACGACGTTATTCTTTTGAGGTGGCACCGACAACTGGTTGTCGGTGTTGCGAAGCAACAAGAGGCGTTCGAGGGACGCTGCTACGTACTCACCGAGCCCTCTTGTCCCTTCGGGACGGGAGACAACAAAGTTGTCTGGGCCACCCAAGCGGCCCACCACCAATGCTTGGCCCGATCAGAACCGATCGAGCGTGTCGAACCAGCGGACCAGCTCGGCCAGTTCGTCGGCGGTCAGGTAGCGGCCTTGTTCGCCGATCGGTTTGACCGTGAGGGGATATTTCAATTCTCGCAGGCGCTTGATGCCGGCTTCGATCGCCGCGGTTTGCTCGCTCTTGCTGGCCAGCGTGGTGTAGAACGCCAGGCGATGGACCGGATCGGTCTCAGGCGGCTGAATCTGGCGGGGCAGGGGAGCGTCGACCACGGCCACGCCGCGCACCACGTCGGGATTCGACAGGCCAACCAGATAGGCCATCGCTCCGCCCCCTTCATGCCCGTGCACCACGATCCGCGCCGGATCGGTCGTGTAGAGCCTGCTCAGCTCATCGAGCAAGCGGCGCACGAAGCGGGCTTCGGTCGGTTGCCAGCCGGCTTTTTCCGTCGACTTGGGGGCCAGCAAAATGAAATCGTGCTTCTCGCACAGCGATTTCCAACGCTCGACCAGCTCGTCCTGCTTGGTTCCGCCGGGAGCATGCAGCCAGATCGCCACGCCGTAGGTCAGCCGGGGATCGTAGTTTTCGGGCACGTAGGCGATGCACTCGTTGTCGACCTCGGGCACCTTGAGCGTGACGACGCCCACCGCGGGCTTCTCGGCCTCTGCCGGCCGCCAGGCTGCCGTGCGCCGGCGGCAGTTCACCGGGCAGGACGTCGGGAAGCCGGGCCAACTGCGGTTCGACCACCAGCGTCTCGTCCCCCCGGCGAAGTTCGATTTGCACCTTTTCGTCCGGCGCCAGCGTCAGCATTTTTTGCAGGATCGCGTCGAGTTGCTGCACTTCCTGGCCGGCAAACTTGAGAATCCGGTCGCCCGGTTTGATACCCGCGACCGTAGCGGGGCTGTCGGGATAGACGTAGCGAACGGTGACGCCGGCCGCCTTCGGATCCTTCTCTTCGTCCTTGTTCGGATCTTTGTTCTGATCCCTAGCCACACGCAGGGGCAGGATGCCGAGGAACGGATGCTCGTAGGGCTCGATCTTGTCGACCAGCTCGACCTCGCGCTCGAACCGCTCGCTGCCGCGCAGGGCCACGAGCTTGATCTTGTCGCCGGCATAGAGACGGCCAAGTTGCTGCTTCAGCTCGGCCGGACGCGTGACCGGCTGGCCGCCGGCCTCGACGATCTTGTCGCCGGCGCGAAAGCCGGCTTTGTAGGCCGGCGCCGGTGGCCCGCGCGGCGGCGAAAATCGCCGGCTGGCCGTACAGGTCGGCACCCTTGATGCTGATGCCCAGCATGCCCGGATGCAGATCGTGCCCTTCGCGCAGCTTGGGCAGGACGCGCAGGACGTCTTCCAGCGGGATGGCGAAGCCGATGCCCGAGTCGTACCATTCGACGCCGGCCACTTCGCCGCTCCCCTCGGGCGACATCGGCACCAGCACGCCGAGCACGCGGCCGGCGATATCGACCAGCGGCCCGCCGTAGTTGTTGGGCGAGATCTTGGCGTCGGTCTGAATGGCTTTGCCCCAGATGCGCGCCACGGCGCTGACGATGCCCACCGAAATGTTGGGCTGGCTTGCTTCGAACGTGCGGCCCACGGCCATGGCCCATTGGCCGACGCGCATTTCGGCCAGGGGCACCGCCTCGGGCACGGGCAGCTTGTCTGGGCGTTTCGATCTTCAGCAGCACCAGCATGCGGCTGTGGTCGGTGGCCACCAGCTTGGCCGGCGTGCCGCGAGCCGTCGTCGAGCGTGACCAGGATCGAGGCGGGCTTTTGCACGAAATTGAACGCGCTGGAGACGATGTAACCGTCGGTCGACAACGACCAGCCCCGTGGTCGGCCCGGTGCCGATCAGCATTTGCCCGACCCGTTCCAAGCCGCCGACGGTTTCGATGCGCACGACCGACGGCGCCACGCGCGCGACGGCGGCCTTCATGGCCCGCTCTTCGCGCTGCGGCAAATCGTCGGCGGCTGCCGATCGGCAGCGCACGGCCGCGGCACAAGCCGTCAGCAGACCCAGGACAAGAACATGTCGCGTGATGCGGCTCATGGCGATTTCGGCTCCGGGGCGACCGCGGGTTTGATCACGACTTCGACCAGTTCCTGACCGCGCATCAAGACCAGCCGCAGCTCGGCGTCGCGCTCCGATGCGCGACAGCTCGTCGCGAAGTCCCTTGCAGGAATGGACCAGGTTCTCGCCGACGAACACGACCAGGTCGTCGGGCTTGAGGCCGGCTTGCGCGGCCGGCGAACCGGCCCGCACGTCGTCGACGTACGGCGGCGTCCGCTCCAGCACGTCGGGCACCAGCACCATGCCGACGGCGGCCAGGTCGACCGGCTGCGTCCGGCTTGGCCTCGGGCTTGTCATCGGTCGGGCCGCGACTTGCCGGCGAGAATTTGCTTCGACGCGGCTGCGCAGCTCGTCGATGGGAATGGCGTAGTTGAGCCAGATGTTGTTCTGCGCGCTGCGCAGCTCCTTGCCGAGCATGGCCAGCAGCTCGCCGTTTTGATTGGTCAGGGCCCCGCCGGCGGCGCCGGGATTGTTGGTCATGGCGTCGAGCACGTAGACCGGGCCGTGATAGGGCGTTTCGAACGCGCCGCGGCGGGCGTCGAGCCGCGTCTTCACCGCGATGATGCCGTGCTGCACGCTGGCCGGCTCGTCGCCGGTGGCCACGCCGAACAGGTTGCTGAAGGCCAGCACGCGGCTGCCGCTTTCGGCCGGCACGCTGGCCGCCAGGTCGAAATGCGGCAAATCCGTGGCCTCGATCTTCAGCACGGCCACTTCCAGCCGCGGATCGGCGCCGACCAGCTTGGCCTCGAACTTGCGGCCGTCGTCCAGCGTGGCCGTGATGTAGTCGGTGTCGAGCACGTAGCTCCAGACCGTCAGCATGTGGCCGCGGTCGGAAATCAAGAAACCGCTTTGATAGGCCTCCAGACCCGCGCACGCCGCCGGCGCCGTAGATCTTGACCATCTTCGGCTGGCTGGCCTCGATGGCGTGCGCCACCGAGTCGCCCGCGCGGGCGTCGGGCGCCGGCAGCATCGCGGCGAATAACAGCGCGCAGGCCAGGCACGCCACGCGTCGGCAGATTTGATCTTGCGAATAGCGCACGATTATTTCTCCGCCGCCGGTGTCGAATTTGAAATCCTTGCAAGTCGAAAACCTGGTACAAGCCGTCGCCGTGGCGCACTTCGATCCGACCGGGCAGCATGCGGCCCTCGACCTCGCGATAGTCGCTGAAGCAGCAGCTCGCAAGGATCGCTGTCATCCTCGCGGAGTCATTTCCATCGCGGCCAACTGCCCGTCGGCCGGATCGAACAAGAAATGGCATTCGACGTCGCGGTAAGTGGCCACCAGCACGTCGATCAGGCGCGTCGCGACCTTCCGAGCGGCGCGGTGCCCCAGATACGTCACCTCGCCGAACTTTTCCGGCCCCAGCGACCAGCAATCGCCGCCACAGGCCAAGCGACAGCCAGCAATCCGCCGCTGCCGGGCGGATCGAGCCGTTCGGCCAGCTCGCCATCGAGCTCGATCTTCAATTCGCCGCGAGGGCAGCTTGATCGAGGCCAGTTTGTCGGACAGTTCGAACTTCACTTCCTCGGCCATGCCGGTGACGCCGGCCAGCGTCCAGGGACCTTGAACGGCCGCAAAATCGCCGCCGGCCACCAGCGCCTTCCACACGCGGTCGCGGTTCAACTGGTTGAAGTAGTAGTTGACGTAGCCCGGCTTCTCGATGAAATGCTGCTTGACGATCGCGGGCATCGGCGCCGGCTTGGGGTGCGGCTTGGCGATGGGCATCGGACGTTTGGGCTGCGGACCCTTGGGCGCTTCGCCTGGCTTCGGCTCGCCGGGCTTGCGCTCGGGCATTTCGGGGGGCTCTTTGGGCTTGGCGTTGAGCAATTCGGCCAGCTCGGCTCTCGGCGTGCACGCCGCGCAGCCGCACCAGCACCTCGAACGTTTCGCCCCTTGTGGCGGAACACGAGCGGCACGCGCCAACCCTTGGGGAAGATGCCCAGCACGTTCTTGAAGGCGTTGACCGTGCTGACCGGGCGGCCGCCGAAGCTGATCATCTCGTCGCCGTAGCGCAGGCCGCGGCGAAAGGCGTCGGACTCTTCCAGAATGTCGTCGACCAGCACGCGGCGGTTTTCGTCGCTGCGCACGCGGGCGCCGAGCGTGGCATGATCGACGATGCGGCCGCTCTTCAAGTGGCCGAGAAAGTTCTTGATCTGGTTGATCGAGATGGCATAGCCGACGCCGACGTTCACGCGGCCGCGCTTCTCGAACGAGCCGCGGCCGTTGATGCCGATCAGCCGGCCCTGGGCGTCGAACAGCGGCCCGCCCGAGTTGCCCGGGATTGATCGCGGCGTCGGTCTGCAGGCAGTCGGTGTATTCCAGCAGCGTGCCGGCCGGATACTGGTAGCGGTGCACGCCGGAGATGACGCCGTAGCTGACGGTGGGATGAAAATCGGTGGCCAGCAGAAACGGATTGCCGATGGCGAAGCACCAATCGCCGACTTGCACGCTGTCGCTGTCGGCCATTTCGGCGGAGGGAAAATCGTCGCGGCCCAAGCAGCTTGATCAGGGCCACGTCGCCGGTCGGATCGAGGCCCACGATCACGGCGTCGTACAGCTTGCCGTCGGCCATGCCGCACTTCATGGCCGTTGCCGGCTTCGTGCGTGACGTGGAAGTTGCGACAGCGCGTAGCCGTCGGGCGAAATGACCACGCCCGAGCCGCCCCCCTGGCCGCCGTTGGCAAAGATGGCCACGGCCGCGCTGCTGGCCCGCTCGACGACCGCCACGCGGGCGGCCTCGGCCTCGAGCACTTGCGGATCGACCTGGGCCCAAGCGGCGGCACAGCACGACAGCACGGCGCACGCGACGCAAACGACTCGCTTCATCATTCCTCCAGCCTTTGCCAGGCCAAGACGCCCACGGTGCACTCCCGCCCGTTATTTCGTCACTCGCGCTTCGGCCAGGTCGAGCCGATCGCCGATGTCCAGGTCGTCGCCGTAATCGGCCACGATCTCCAACCGTTTGCACGCCGCCGAGCTCCAATTCCAACTCGCGGGCCGGCTCGGTGCCGCGCACGTCGCCCTTGCCACAGCGTTTTGCCGTCCCCCTTGATTTCCAAGTGCACGCTGCCCGCCGTCGCGCACGCTGTCGTCGATGCCGACGACGGCCTTGAACAGCGCGAAACTTGCCCGGCAGTTTATACGTGAGCACCGTGCGGCTTTGCAGGGCCAGCCCCTTGCGATAGGTCTTGCCGTCCATGCCGCAGCGGGTTCTGCTCGAACCGACTCGTCGCGACGAAACGCGATAAAACTCGCCCAGCGACGGCACGTCGGTCCTTGAACCCGAAAAACGGCACATAGCTGGCGACTCTCAGGCTCGAGGTCGCTCAAGTAGGCGATCTTGCCCGAGGTAAAATCGAACCGCGTGATTTGATCCAGCGGCCAGCGACGTCGAAACGCCGCCGGGGCGTGGTCACCTGGACCGCGCCGTCGCCGAGCGTCGCGCTGTGCAGCAACACGTGCGAGCCGTCGAGCGCATGCAACTGGCCGATCGCGTCCGGCAAGCTCGGCCGCAGTGGAGTGAAAATAGACCATGCCCTCGACCTTGGGCCGCTTGACTGGGATCAGCTCCTTGTCCAATTCGAATTTGCAGATCTCGGCGTCGATGTCCCCCTGCACGCCCTCCAGGTAATCGAGTTCCCCGTTTTTGCGCACCACGAGCAGATCGCCGGAGGCGTTGGTTTCGGTGATGTCGGACCATTGTCTGGCCAGCTTCGCGTCGTGGTCGAGCGGTGGGCTGAAGCGGACCCAGCGGATGGCGCGCGTCGGGATTTCGAGCGTCGTTTTGCCGGTTAACGTGACCTTGGCCGTGCCGCCGTGCACGGTGTACTCGGTCGCGGCCAGGCCCGAGGCATCGACCAGTTCGACCCACAGCGTGGCCTTCTTGTCCTCGGGCGCGGCGACTCCTTTGGAGGTCAGCGTCGCCAGCGCGGCCAGCGCAAACGTCGAGCGGCCGTCGGCCGTCTGCAGCACGACCTGCTGATCGTTCAATTCGACGAGCTGGCCCACGGCGGCTTGGCCGTCGAGGGTTTGCGACTTCGAAATCACCGGCCCCGGCCAGCAGGATCGCGGTCAACAGGAGTTGCGGCATCATGATCAGTTTAGGCCCAATTTTTCCAAGTTTTCGCCGTTTATCGAGGGTTTCATTTGTCGGGGGTTTCGCTGCTTTCGCTGGCCAGCTTGCGAAAGTACTGTTCGATCACGTCGCGATAGTGGGCCGGAAAATCCTTGCCGATCTGCTGCAAGGCTTCCTGACGCTCGTGCGGCGGCAAGTCGCCCCAGCCGCTCTTGTTGCCAATCGGCTTCTTGGCCACCTCGCCGGGGCCCTTGCAGCTCGATCGGCATGCTGTCGGGCAGGGCGGCGCTCGGCCTGGCCGTTCCTCCTCGACCCGCCTTGGCGGCGGCGGCCGCGGCGGCCTGTTGTTGCTTTTCCATTTCCTCGATCAGCTTGTCGAGCGACGCGATCACGCCGTCTTCGACCTCGCGCACCTTCGGACCGGCCCGCCCCAGGTCAAGCCGGCGGCGAATGTCGTCCATCCGACGGGCAATGTGGTCGAGCGACTCGTCCTTGAGCCCTTCCAGGTCGGCCTGCATCAGCCGGGCCACCGACGTATAGCGCTTCGGAAGCGCCGTTTCATTCTCCAACAAGCGGGCAATGGCCTGCAGGCCGGCATCGCGATTGAGCGTGTGATGATGAACGACGGCCTGAAAGAACAACAGCGCCGCCGGATCGACGACTTGCTCGGGTTTGAGCGGGCCCAATTGTTCCAAAGCCTCGTCGTAAAGCGCCTCTTGAGCCAGCCAGCGGCCGTACAACAGGCGCAGGTTGTCGCGCTCCAGCGGAGCGGTCTTCTCGTCGGCCAGCCAGGCCACGTCCGGCAGGGCGATCTCGCGGCGCGGCCGCGTGCAAACGGCCACCAGCTCGCGCGCTTGCGGGTCGCCGGCGGCCAGCGTGGCCGAAACGAGATCGAGCAAATGCGCGTCGCCGCCGTCCATTCCCACGCTGGCCCACAGCATTTCGATCTGCGCGCGCGTGCCAGCCTCGACGTCTCGCGTCGCCAGCCAGGCGAGGGCCGCGTCGCGCACTTCGTGGACCGCAGGCAGCTTCCACGATGCGCGGCGCGCGAAGTCCGGATTGGTCTTCACGTCGGCCGCCGGGGCAACGCCCAGGGTCAACACGCCGATCGTCAACGATGCGGCCAGCATTCGCGGAATGCTCATCGATTTCTCCCTACCACGATGTCGCGGGTAACCTTGTGAATTCGCTGTTCGCGCTCGGAAAGTCGCTTGAGCGCGTCGAGCAGCTCGCGCGTCTCGGCTTGCTCGGTTTTGGTCATTTCGGCATAGCGCTGCGTGCGGAGATTAACCCGCATTTGCAGCGCCCGGATCATCTTCAACTCGGCCAGGTTGTCGACCAGCGGCGGCTCGTCGTCGCCGCCTTCGGCGGGGCCGCTGTCCTGGTTCTTGGCTTCCATGTCCTTCTGGGCTTTCTTCAGGGCCGCGATCATTTCTTCCAGCGCGGCGATAATGTCTTTTTCGATCCCCTGCGTCACTTCGCCGACCTTGGCCTGCGCCAGCCGGCCGACGACTTGCTCCATATCGTCGCGCATTTCCATCACCGCCTCGGGGAACGCCACGGCAGAGCCTTCTTCGCGCAGCACGGCCAGGGCCTTGTCGGCTTCCGCGGCGATCTGGCCCTCCTTGCGGCCGAGGCGGCCCGATTCGATTTCATCGTCGCGGTCGCGTTCGACTTCCGGAACCTTGTCGAGCCGCTTGGTTCCCTCGTAGACTTCGACTTGCGCATCGAGCATTTTGCGGAACCGGCTTTCCAACATGGCCAGCATCCGCGCCATTTCTTCTTCGCGCAACTGGCGCAGGATTTCTTCCAGATCGGCCTTCGCCTGTTCGAGTTCCTTCAAGGCCTCGGCTTGCTTCTCGACGGCGTCCTCGCGTTTGGCTTCCTCGAGCTTCTCTTGCGCCTCCTTCATCCGCCGCTGGGCCTGCTCGATTTTCTTCTGAGCCGGGCTTTCGTTTTGCTCCTGCTCGCTGCTTTGACCCTCGGACGGCTGGCCTTCGGCAGGTTTGCCGTCGGGCTTCTGGGAGTCGTCACCTTTGTTGTCCTGGTGCTTCTTATCCGAGTCCTTTTTATCTTTGTCGCCCCTCTCCTGGTCGTCCTTTTCCTTGTCTCCCTTGTCCTTCTTGTCGCTCTTCTCCATGTCACCTTTTTCGCCATCGCCCTTGGACGGATCGCCCGGTTTGTCTTTCGAGTCGCCGTCGCTGGGCTTATCGGACCCTTTTTCGCCCTGCTTCTTCTCACCGTCCTTCTTGTCGGCGTCCTTCTCGTCGGAGCCTTTTTTGTCGCCGTCCTTCTGCTTGTCGCTCGGGTCCTTGCCGTCTTTCTCTTTTTCGCCTTTTTCGCCCGGCTGGGTCTTGGCGGCGTCTTCGGCCAGGTTCTTGGCCAGTTCGCCGGTTTTTTCCGACAGGTCGCCTTGCCGATCGGCCAATTTGCGGGGATCGCCGTCGCGGGCCGTTTCGCCTTGAACGGCTTTCTGCTCCTTGATGATCTTGTTGACCCGCTTGAGATACTCGCGGATCCGTTCCTTATCGTTCTCGATCCGCTTGCTGCGATCCTCACTCAACAGCAGCTCCAGCAGACGCGCCAGGTCCTGCTGCACTTCACCCTGGTTCTTCACGACCAGCGACAGTCGCTCCTGGCGCAGCAACTCGACCAGTTGATCGAACTGGTGGTCGATGTCGAGCTCCTTGCTCTGGGCCACGGCCTGGCGGAGCAGGGCGGCTCGGCGAGGGTCAGTCGGCGCGGTCAACTCGGCCATGCGGAGCAGCAGTTTTTCCAGCTCGCGAAACCGCGCCGCGACTTGCCCCTGCTGATTGGCCAACGCGCTTTCGGCCTTTTCCGTGTCTTTTTTTTCCGTGTCTTTCTTGTCGCCGTCCTTTTCGTCCGGAACCGCTTTGTCGCCGCCTGAATTGTCCGCCGACGCTCCCGCGGGCTTTGCCGGCACCGGATCGGCGGCCGACCATGCGCCGCCGATGAGGATCCAGCCGCACGCGATGATCGCGATGAGTGGCCATGTCTTTTGCATGGGAAAATCTCTGGCACCGGTTCTTTCGATCACTCGACGACTCTCACTCGACAAGGTCCTTCAATTTCTGCTTCTGCTTCTGCTTCGTATCGGCGTTGATTTTTTCTTGCGAACTGATGATTTGCCGCAGCATGTCGAGAACTTCGTTGAACGTCTCCAACTCCAACATTTTATCCAGGACCTGCCTCATCTCGACCAGAATTGCGTCGATTTGGGCCAGTGCGGCCGCTTTGGTGGCCGGTGCCGCCTGCGGATCGGCCAATTGGCCGGCCAGCTTCTTCAAGTCGGCGTCCAGCTTGGGAAACATCTCGGCGACGATCCGCTTGAGCGGGTCGGCCACGCCGTCCTTGAGCCGCGTCTTGAGCTCCTCGGTGTCGACACGGTTGTTGATCATCTCCTCGCGAATCTCGTCGAAGGCCAACGCGACCTGCAGCGTTTCGTGCGAACTGCGCTGCGTGTTCTGTAACACGCGCTCGGCCTGCACCGATGGCGGCACGGCGCGCTTGGGCGCGTCGGCCGGCTCGTCGGCCGGCTCGCGCGGGCCCGCCTTTGGCCGGCTCCGCGGCGTCACCCTGTGCATCGTCCTTGGCGTCCGGCTTGCCCACGGCAATGCCCGAGAGAGATTGCGCGTGTCGGTCAGTTCCTCGACGATCGTCTCGAAGCGGCGCCGCAGCATCAGCTCGCGCGCTTCGAGCATCGAGCGCAGCGTTTCGGGCGTCACCACGTCGAGCACGTAGCGCTGGCTGGAACCGACATTCGGTCCGGCTTCCAGGGCAAAGCTGTCGGCGGCCTGCACGACCCAATGCAGCTTTTGCTTGGGTTGCAATTCGAGATCGCCCACTTCGAGCACGTCGGCCACGGCCAGCTTTTCCTGACCGTCGACGGCTATGGCAAACGCTTGCTGCTTGGGCGGCGCGTCATCGACGTGAAACTCGAACCAGATCTTCGCGATGCCATAATCGTCGGCCACTTCGCCGGCGGCCGGAAGCCGGGCGCTCGCAGTAATGGCCGTGCCGATGCCCTTGAGTTGCACGTTGACCTGCGGCGGTTCGTCGGGCAGGGCGCCCAGCGCCAGGCGAACCGCCTCGCGACTGCGGATTCCGTCGGCGTCGGAAAGCGTAAAGAGCAGCGTCTTGTCGGCATCGAGGCGGTCCAGCGTGACCTGAAAATCGCTCGCCGGCGCGCCGTGTTCCTGCGTCACATCCAAGCGAGTCGTGGTCGGCAGGTCGTCGCCGACGAGGTGATCGATCTGCACGCCCACCAGGGGCTTGTTGGCCTCGGCCAGGATCGTGATTTGCGTGCCGCGCGGTAACTGCATCAGCCCGGCCACCGGGATGTCGCGGGCCGTGCGGTGCATGTAGGGCGGATATTCACAGTGCAGCGTCATGCGGCTGATCGTGGGACTGTCGACGACGTCGAGGTAGAACGGTCCCTTGCGATCGTCGCCGCCGGCGACATAAAACTCCAGATCGGCCAGCACGCTCTTGAACGTGTGGGCATAGCTCTGATAGGGCGCCTCGCCAGGGGCAACCACGCCTTCGCGGCTCATATTTTCGCGTCCCCGCGCGCCGTCGGTCGTGCTGTAGCGGACTTCGACGACTTCGGGGATCACGCGTCCCAGATCGGCCTCGGCTCGGACGGCCAGTGCCCAATCGGACCCGCGCGCGATCTTAATGTGGCCCGCCGCGTCAAAACCCTCGACCAGCAAATGCGTATTGCGCGGCCAGAGCTCGTCCGACAGCAGCAGGTCGCGCCGCACCCAAACGGCCAACGCGTCGGAGGCGGCGAAGGCAAACACCACCGCCGCTGCCACCAGCACCATCGCCATGCTAATGCGCCGCGCCAACGGGCCCGTGTTGAAGATCTGCGCCACATCGACATGCGCGCTGCGGGCCAGCGCATCGCGCCGCGTGTGGGCCAACATTTCGGGGTTGAACTCGGCGGCGTGGTCGGGATTCTCCGACAATTCGACGGCCGTCAACAGGCTGTCGTGGAACTGACCGAAGCGGCGTTCGAGCAAGACCGCCATGCTATGGTCGGCCAGCCGCACGAACACTCGCTGAATCAGCAGGCGAAACAGCACGTAACCCAGTCCGGAGGCGGCCAGCGCCAGGGCAACGATCCGCAGCGGCCGAGGCAACTCGAACAGCCAGTCGATCGCCAGGCTGAGCCAAAAACTGGCGGCCAGCACGACCAGGGCGGCCGCCACGCCGTCGGCCCAGATGTAGGCGCGAATGCGCCGCCGCAGCCGGGCCAGCAGCGATTCTAGGGCCGGTTCCAGCCCGCTCGGCGATGGTTTTTGTTGCGTTGCCATTTCGTTCTTAGCGCGTCAGGCGAGCTTCGACAATCTCCGGATCAGCCACTCCAGGCACAACGTGCCGCAGATCATGATCAACAGCCCTTGCATCCATTGCTGCTCGAAGGTCCGGTCGGTGACCCCGGCCAGATACGTTACCTCGGTGCGATCGCGCAGTTGATTCACCAGCGGCGGCAGGCCGCGCGAGCCCAGCACGGCGTCGGCGCCGACGTAATAGATTCCGCCGGTCCGCCTGGCGATCTCGCTCAGCAGCGTGTCGTTGCGTTCGGGATTCTCGCGTTCCAGGTCGGGCACCTTGACCTGAATGCGCCGCGAGAGTTGTTCGTTGTCGCTCTCGGGCATCGCCATTTCCAAGCGATACGTTCCTTCCTGCAAGGCCGTGAACTGGCCCGCGTACATACCCTTGCGAGCCGGATCGGCGGCCAGTTGCACTCCCTCGCTGGTGCTGTCGGGCCGCACGATTTGCAAGCGTCGCGCTCGCCGCGTCGAGCGGCTCGAACTGCGCATTGCTCAACTGGGCCCGCACCACCACGGTGTTGCCCAGCAGGTAGCGGTCGCGATCGACCAGCAGCATGCCGCGGCTGGAACCCAACAGCAGGCGTCCTTGCGAAACGTGGCGAATCAGCTTGGTGTAGAACTGCTCGAAGTAGGTGTCGTCCAAGGCCCGCAAGCGCCACATTTCGCCGCTGCCCATGTAAAACACGCGTCCGGCGCCGTAGAATTGCCCGGCCATGTACACGGGGCGGTCGGTCGCCGGCTGCCCGACTCGGGATCGGAATAGCGGCCGTAAACCGTGGCGCCCGGCTTGGCCCCGCGCACGCCGTAGTAGCCGTACACGCCGGGAAAGTTGCTCCAGATCTGCTGGCTGCGCGGGGCGTTGTCGCCCAGCCACAGGAACTCGGCTTCCAAACCTTCGCGACGTGAATTCGATCGGCCAGGGAGTCGTCGAGCCGAAGCGGCCTTCTTCCATCAGCGACAGCCGGCGGTTGAACTCGACCGGATACAGCGCGCGAATCTTGGCCAGTTTGGGATCCTGCACCCAGCGATCCATTTCCACCGGGCCGGCCACCACGATCAACCCGCCCGCTTTTTCGGCGACCCAACGCTCCAGCAAGTCGACCTCGCTCGCGTCGAGCGCCTTCCAGTCGGGATCGAAGGCCACGATGCAGTCGTATTCGAACATTTCCTGCGGCGTGGCGGGCAACGCCGTCAAGATCTGATGGGCGTCTTGCGATATGCCCTCGCTGGCCGATTGCAGCCATACGTCGACCACCGTCTCCTTGTCGCGCTGCAACTGGTTGCGCAGGAAAATGTATTCGCGCGTCGGACCGCTGGCGATCAGCAGAATCTTCGTCTTGCGATCGACGATCTCGATGTCGACTTCCTGCTGATCGTCGCTGGCGTTGCTGTCCTCGGGCGGGGCTTTGACGCGAAAGCGGTACATGCGGCGGCCTTTTTCGCCCGGCGTGATGTCGAACTTCACGGGCACGACTTCGCCGCGTCCGCCGAGCGTCACGCGCTGGCTCCCTTCGATTTTGCCTTCCTCGATCTTGCCCGCCTCGCCGGCGGAGCGCGAAAGCAACTCGACCGCCACGGTGCGATCGGCCAGACCCTCGGACTGCAAATAGCCGGTGATGTTGAAGCTGTCGCCGGGATACGCACGGGCCGGCGCGACCAGGTCGCTGACGCGCACGTTGGCCGGCCGCCGATCGGAGCCGATACCGACGGTGTAAGATCGGAATTTTGGCATCGCGGCGCCGTGGCTGATGGCGGCCGAAGGATCGATGCCCGCGTTCTGGCCGCCATCGCTGAACACGACCACGCCGGCCACCGGCGTCGAGCGCTCGTCGTTGATCAATTGCCGCAGCGCCTGGCCCAGCCGCGTTTCGCTGCCTTGCGGAAGCAGGGCCGTGTTCCACTCGACCACGGGCTTCGCATCGGCGACGGCTTTTTCGCCGTCGGCTTTCTGTGGATCCGTTGACTTGTCATCGGTCTGCGTGCCTTTGTTTGCCGTAGCATCGCCGGCCGGCACAACCAGTTTCGGAAACGCACTGACGCGAACCAGGTCCGCGTCGAAGCGGTCCAACGCCAAGTCGTGGTTTTCTCGCAGCTTGCGCAGCAGCTCCCCCTGGTCGAGCACCGAGACGACCTGCTCCAGCCGGTTGGGCGTGGCCGGAACGGCCGAGGCCGTCGTGTCGTGCAATCCCATGCTCAGACTGGTATCGACCAACATCAGAACCCGCGAGTTGTGCACCACTTTGCGCTCGGTGCGTTTTTCCAAGTGCAAGAAAAAGGCCAGCAGGCCGCCGAGCGCGCTGACGCGCAGCACCAGCAGCAGCGCGGCGACCCACGGCCGCAGCTCGACGCTGTCGCGGCGGACCATCCACACCGCAGAGGCCACGATGCCGGCGCAAACCAGGCCCAGCACGAGGTAGTGCCAGCGCTCGGTCAAGGCTTGCAGCCGCGTCAGTTCGAAACTGGTGCGCGTCGTGGTTTCGGCCAACAGCAAGGAAGCCGCGGTCATCGCTTGCCCTCCCTGGCCGACGGATGGTAGCTGCAAGCGTACGCCAGCAATTGCTCGCCCAACAGTACCGCAATCAGGGCGAACAGCAGGCTCTCGCTGAGATTGAAGCCCGCCAGTTGTTGCGGGTTGTAATTGATGTCGCCGGCATTGTGAAACTCGTAGCGCAGGCCCGGAAGCTCGGCCGCCAGTTTCTCGCCGTCGAGTTTTTTCAGATTGCCTTCCTCGGGCGTGACGTTGAAGGCGAACCGCTCGACGTGCTGCGCGCCGTCGGTGCCGGTCAGCTGCGCCTGGTAGATGCCGCTGGCGTCGGTGTCGGGCAAAATCGCGCGATGGCCGGCCGGCGACGTCGCGGCGTCGACCGCCAGCGTGCCGCCGCCGGTTTCTTGCGGCAGGACAAATCGCACCTGGGGCAGGAACTTGGCCACGTCGAGCGTCACGTCCAGCGGCGTGCCGACCAGCCGCGACGTGTCGGGATGACGCGACGCCGACAGGTACGATTGCATTTCCAGCATCGCCACCACAAAGCTGGGGTTGTTGCGGCCCCAGTTGTTCCAACTGCCTAGCGACGTTTCCAGCGGCGAAGCCTTGGTCAGGATCGCCACCACGCGGCCGTCGCCAAACTTGCGCTCCACGGCCAGCGGCGCCTTGTTGCGCAGTCGAGCGATGACTTTGGTCGACGAATCGGGCTCGGGCAGCCAGTCTTTTTGCGCCGCGAAATAGCGGCTCACCACCACCGTGCTCAAGAAACTGTTGCGCTCGCCGGCAAACACCGAAAAAATCGGATGATCGCTGACCTCCAAATCGGGCGACTTCTCCAGGCGATCGACGATCAGCTCGGCCGGACCTGCCAACGGCAACGGAAACAGTCCCTCGCCGTCGCGATAAAGTTGTTCGTTGAAGAACTTCGCCGCGCGACAGCTCACCCAGAAAAATTCCCAGCCCGCCGCCGACCTTGACGTACGCCTCGAGCGCCGCGACCTCCGCCGGATCGAGCCGAGGCGACGTTGAGCAGATAGATCGTTTCGAACCCGTCCAGCGCGTGATCGCGCAGGTAGCCGGGCGACTCGATGATCGGGCGCAGACCGCTGGTGATCTTTCCGCCCGGCGCCAGCGCAGTCGTCAGAAAGAAGGCGTCCTGGCCGCGCGCGTCGCCGTCGATCACCAGCACGTCAACGGTTTTCGGCCACGTCGACGACCAGCGAGCGCACGTTGTCGGCCGCCACCGCGTCGGTTTGCAGCCGGGCCGTGACCTCGTGCTGGCCGGCCGTGGCGAACAGCACGGGAAAGCGACGCGACAGTTGCTTGCCGGGGGGGACGTCTTCCAGCACGATTGCCGGCCGGGCATGCCCGTCTTCCGCCAGCGACACCGTCACGCCCGTGGCACGCGCGAGAGAGAAGTTGGCCACCGTCACTTCGACCATCAGCGGCACTCCGGCGGCACGCGTGCCCGGCCCGGGCCGAAGCGCAGCGATGGCCAGATTCGAGTGCGTCGCGTCGACGCAATTGATCAGATGAATCTGCGCGCCGGCCTCGTCGAGCCCGCGCAGCGATTTCGCCAGCGCCTCGGGCTCTTGCCATTGGTTGGCGCGAAAATCGGACACCAGGTACACGATGCGGTCTTCGTCCTGCGGCTTGGCCGGCAGACGCTCGACCGCCTCGAGCGCGTCGAGCGGCTCGGCGGCTGTCTCCGACGTCTTCAGCGGTCCGAGCACCTTTTCCAGCCGGGCTTGAAAGTCGGCATCGAGCGGCGCTTCGAGCAAGTCGGGCTGCGTGCCCCGCGCCAATTGCCGGGCCCGCGAAAAACGCAGCAGCGTGAACAACTGCGACGTGTCCTGGTGGCCGGCCTGCGCACCCAGCCGGGCGATGACCTGCTTGGCCTGATCGAATCCGCTGGTGTCGGCCCAGTGGTCGGACATCGAGAAGCTGTCGTCCAGCAGCACGATGTGATGCGTCTTGGTGCCGCCGAAGATCGCGCCCCATTGATTGCGCACCAGCGGCTGAGCGACCATGAGCACCACCGCCGCCACGGCCAGCATTCGCAACAGCAACAGCAGGAGTTGCTTGAACAGGATCGACGTGCTGATGCCGCTTCTGGCTGGCCAGCAGAAACTCCATGGCCGCCCACTTGACGCGGCGGTGCCGCATCAGGTTGATCAGGTGGATCAACACCGGCACGCCGACCAGCGGCAGGCCCCACCACAGCAACGATTCGTAGACAAAGCTGGGCATCAATGCAAACTCACTCGCGCGGTCGAATCCACAAAATCATCCTCAACCCAACACCGCGTGCCAATTCATCGGCGCTGCGTTCCTTGCCGATTGCTCAGAAACGCGGCCAGCGCGGCATCCAGCGGTTGGCTGGTGCGCAGCAGCGCGTAATCGACTCCGTTGTGTCGCGCAGCCGCGGCGGACTTCGTCCAGAATACGCGTCCAAGCGCTGCCAGGTAGCCTTCGCGCAAGGCCCGCGGATTGCAGCGTCAGGTGCTCGGGCAGTTCCAGGCCCTCGAACCGCGTCGGCCCGCTGAACGGAAAATCGAGCTCGTCGTCGTCCATGACGTGGAACACCAGCACGTCGTGGCCGCGCTGCCGCAGCAGCTTCAGGCCCTTGAACAGTCCGGCGCGATCGACCAGCAGATCGGAAATCAGGATCATCATGCCGCGGCGCGGATAGGTTTCGGCGGCGTCGCGCAGGATCGGCAGCAGGTCGGTCTTTTGCTCGCGGCTCGCTCGCGGCCAGCGGCTTGGATGATCGAGTTCAGATGGCTCCGCTTGGTGCGCATGCGGCACCGTCGGCGCGAATCGCCTCGTCGAAGGCCACGCAGCCGACGGCGTCCTGCTGCCGCAGCAGCAGGTAGGCCAGGCTGAGGCGGCGATCGTGCAGCCGTACTCGTACTTGTTCAGCGGGCCCGCGGCCGTAGCGCATGCTGCCCGACACGTCGACCAGCAGCGTGGCCGCGCAGGTTCGTGTCTTCCTCGAACTGCTTGACGTAGTAGCGGTCTTGCTTGGCCCAGACTTTCCAATCGACGTGGCGCAGGTCGTCGCCGGGCGTGTACTCGCGGTGCTGCAGGAACTCGACCGACTGGCCGAAGTACGGGACTGCGGTGCATGCCGGACAAGAAACCCTTCGACGATGTGGCGAGCGCGCAGGTCGAGCCGCGCGATGCGCTTGATCGCCTCAGGATGCAAAAATCTTTTGGAAGCGGGCATCGCTGGTCAGTTCGTCTTCTTTGGTGGGGGTGATCGGCCAGCAGCCGGTCGACGATGTCGTCGGGCGTGACGCCGTCGCTCTCGGCGGTGAAATTGACCACCAGGCGGTGCCGCAGCACCGGCTTGGCCAGCGCCTGGATGTCGTCGGTCGAGACGTGCGTGCGGCCGTGCAGCAGCGCGCGGGCCTTGGCGCCGAGGATCAGGAACTGCACGGCCCGCGGGCCGGCGCCCCAGCTCAGCTGGTCGCTGACGAAGTCGGGCACGCCCGGCTTCGCCGACGCGCGTCTGCCGCACCAGCGACAGCGTGTAGCGAATCACGTGGTCGGTGACCGGCACCTCGCGGACGAGCCGCTGCAAGTCGCAGGATCTCCTCGGCCGTCAGCACCGGCGCGACGTGATCGGCTCAGCGTCGTGGTCGTGCGGCGGGCGATCTCGAACTCCTCGTCGAAGCTCGGATAGCGTCACGAACACCTTGAACATGAAGCGGTCTTGCTGCGCCTCGGGCAGCGGATAGGTGCCTTCCTGCTCGATCGGGTTCTGCGTGGCCAGCACGAAGAACGGATCGGACAGCTGGTGCCGCACGCGGCCGACCGTGACCTGCCGCTCCTGCATCGCTTCCAGCAGCGCGGCCTGCGTCTTGGGCGGCGTGCGGTTGATTTCGTCGGCCAGAATCACGTTGGCGAACAGCGGCCCTTCGAGAAAGCGGAACTCGCGGCTGCCCGGTGCGTGCGGTTCTCCTCGATGATGTCGGTGCCGGTGATGTCGGCCGGCATCAGGTCGGGCGTGAACTGGATGCGGCTGAACGACAGGTTCAAGCGCGCGGCCAGCGTGCTGATCATCAGCGTCTTGGCCAGGCCCGGCACGCCTTCCAGCAGGCAGTGGCCGCGGCTGAACAGCGAGATCAGCAGCTCCTCGATCACCTGGTCCTGGCCGACGATGACCTGGGACAGCTGCGCGAGGATCTTCTCGCGGGCGTCGCCCAGCTTGTGAATGGCGGCCGAATCGTGAGAGCTGAAATTGTGGTCGGTCATCGCATAGTTTCCTGGATCACGGTTTCCTGGATCACGGTGGTTGTCGATCTCTCTCCCGCGGGGCCTTTTTAGCGTTGGTAAATCGGCAAGGCGCCGTTTTCGAGTTGCAAGATGGTCAGGTTGATGGCGGTGGTGTAGATCGGGCCGATGTAGCCCTGGTTCCAGACGACGTATTTGCCGTTGTCCGTGGCCTCAGCGGCCAGCTTGGTGTACGATCTTGTCGCGGTAGTCCTCCCAATCCTTGCCCCCTTCGCGATACAGCACCTGGGCGTAGTAGTAGTGGGCGTAGTGCCAGTGGCCGAAACCCTGGTTGGAGATGTCGGCCAGGTTGCGGTCGGCAGTAATCTTGCAGCTTGGGGACGTATTCGCTGTCGTAGTCGCCGGCGTTGAACAGGCAGGCGATGGCCGCGGCGGTGATGGCCGGCCGGCCGCCGCCGCCCTTGGAACTGTATTGTACGCCGCCGTCGGGCAGGGTGCATTTGCGGATGTAGTTGATCGCCTTATCGATGATTTCCTTGGGCACGGGAATGCCGGCGTTGCGGCAGCCGCGCAGCCCTTGCACCTGCGTGATCGTGGTCGAACCTTCGTCGAAGCCGCTGCCGTCCTTGGCGCTGACATAGCCCCAGCCGCCGGCCGCGGTCTGGGCCTGGCCGGTGAACTCCACGGCCCGGGTCAGCACGTCGATCAATTCCTTGCGGCGGCTTTCGTCTTCCTCTTCGCCGAGCACCTGCGAGAGAAAGAGCATCGAATAGCCGTGGCCGTAGGTGTAGCGGTCGTCGCGCGCCGGATCGCCGATCAGGCCGTTGGCGCGGCTGCGCGACAGCAGATAGTCGACGGCCCGGCGAATGTTCTTGGAGTACTTGCCCTGCGTGGTCGTCGAGCCTTCGGACAACAGCGCCATGCCGGCCAGCGCGGTCATGGCCGTCGGATAGCGGCCTTCGTTGGCGGTCCAATGCCCCAGGCGCGACTGCGTGCTGGCGATCCAATCCAAGCCGCGCGAGATCAGTTTCTGAACCTTCGGGTCCTTGATTTCGGCGCCGCCGCGCGCGGCGTCGGGGGGGTCGCCAGCGCCACCGCCAGTGCCAGGACCACCGCCGAAAAGAGACGACTGCACATGAGGCTTCCTCCGCGATTATTTGGCCGGGGCGTTGGCCGGGGGCGTATCGCCTGGCGGCGCCGCGGCCGGCGGCTCGTCGGTGAACGTCAGTTCGACCGCTTTGCTTGCCAACGTCAGCGTGACGGTATGCGCCGTGGGGTCGCCGCTGAGCTCAACATTCCCGCCAGTGGCCAGCGGAAGCTGATCGCCCTCGTACGCCACTCGCCCCGTCCGCTTGTCGATGCATAGCACCGAGGTTTTCAGCTCGCGCGTGGCCGAGGGGCTCGGCCGATGCAGTTGCCGCACCAGCACCAGCACCGGCAATTGGCTGGGCTGGTTCATGATCAGGCCGTACTGCGAAACCACGGCCGGCGCCGGCCACGACTTCTGCCCGGTTTGCCGGTCGAAGGCGTACACCCGGCCGTTGACCAGCGGATTGTTGACGCCGCCCGGGGCCGGCTGCACGCCGGAGTTCGGTTCGTTGCGCGCGGCCGAATTGGTGATCAGCAAGTACTGATCGCGCGAGCGCAGGATGTAGATGCCGATCAGCGAGTTCTCCGGCTCCAGCTTTTGCTCCACCAGCTTTTTGCCGTCGGCCAGCAGGATCAACGCAAACATTCCGTCGGGCTGCAGCACGCCGACGGCTTCCTGCGAAACCAGCGCAGCCTTCGACCCGCTGGCGACCGGATGGGACCACAGGGTCTGGCCTTGCCACGGGTCGCGCATTTGCATCGATTGGTGGGCGCCCTCGGGTTCCCACGAAAGGACCATGCGGCCGACGGTGGCCATCCGCTTGTCGAACGAGGCGATCCGCCGCGCGCCCAACGATTCGCCCGTCGAGGCCCGCAAGACCAGCGTGTCCTCGTCGCCCGGCGGCGCAACCAGAAGCAGTTCCTCGTCGCCGAACAGTTGGTTGCCCAGTCCGACGTTTTTGCGCATCCACACTGTTTTTCCAGTCAACGGATCGACGCAGTACAAGTCGCGCAGCCGCTGGAAATAGACGCCGTCGTCGGTGACCGGCCCGATGCTGCCGTAGCGGCGCAGGAAGGTATCCTCCGGCACGTACCTTGTGGCTCCCCAGGGGGCGGGCACGGGGCGCGAGTAGATGCCCTGGCTGGTCGGAAATCCGCCGATCTGGTCGCTCAGATCCTGGCTCCACAAGATGCGGTTCGCCGCATTGCCCGACCCGCGCACCGTGTCGATCGCCATCACCTGATTGCTCATCGAGAGCACCAGCAAGCCGCCGTTGACGCTGACATAGCTCAAAGGGGGCGCGTTATAGCCATATCGGTTCGTCGCCACCGGTCGGCCGTGCTGTTCGTAGATAGGAATGCGAAATCGTTTTTCGCCAAGTCCGTCCTGGCCCAGCAGCATTTGCGCGTTCAGGTCGAGCGAAATCGTGGTCTCTTGAAAGAACGGTGCGCTGGGCCCGACGATTTCCAGATCGACCAGCCGAGGCGGCCGGGTTTGCGGGCCGCGCGACGGCAGTTGCACCTCGCGGGCCATCGCGTTGCCCTGCGGCCACGGTTTCGCCGGACCGAGCCATTTGGCCAGTGGCCCAGCGGGCGGAAGTTCGGCCACGAGTTGCTGGCCGGTCTTGCCCTCCTGGCACACGACCCCGGCAAACCGGCCGGCCAGCTGACGGTAATAGATGGCGGCCAGATCCGCGCGGCCCGAATCGGCCAGCAGCCGGGCCAGCCGCGCCACGCCGGCCCCGGCCTGCTCGGGCGAACCGGCTCGGTCAAGACTGCGCACCAGCGATTCCGACTCCAGCAGATCGTTGCCGCCGAGCCGCCCCACCAGCGCGGCGCGCCGCGCCGGCCGCCGGATGCGAACCGAACGTGTCGAGAAACGCTCGCAGCGACTCGTTCGACTGGGCCGCCAGCGCTTTCGCCAGCCGGGCCTCGACGACCGTGTCGAACTGCAGCCGCTGCGCATCGTTTGCACCGGCGCGGAGCTGGTCCAGCTGCGCGTGAATCCAGCGGTCGCGGCGCACGGTCAAGACGTCATCGATGACCTCCAACGCTTGGGCGCATCGGTGTCGACCAGTTTCAAATAGGTCTCGAACGCCGGCAAAACCTCGCCGGCCGATTGCAGCCCCAAGGCCAGCAATCGCAGGTAGGTCAGGCGGTGTTCGCGCTGCTCGATCAATCCGTCCAACTCGCCGAGGGTCGCACGGTAGCCGGCAAAGTCGACCCGCAGTCCTTCCAGCAGGCTCTCGACCAACTGCTCGCGCGTAGTGTCGTCGTTCTTTAAAGAGTACGACCGGCGAAACAGTTCCACCGCTTCGCCCAGCGATCCTTCGTCGAGTTTCACCTCGGCCAGCGAGGCCAGCGCCTTCGGATCGTCCGGCGCGTCCTTGAGCGTCTTGGCCACCTGGGTCTTGAGCGCGTCGAGCTGATAGTACGAGTCGAGGTAGTCGACGCCCTGCGAAAGAATGCTGCCGTGATAGCTGACCAGGTTGCCCGGGATGTTCCCGCTGCGCGATCGGGCCCGCGACTCGATGCTTCCCTTTTGCAGGTTGACCTTGGCCACTTCGGCGGTGGTTAGCGGCAAGTAGTAATAGTTGCCGCTGGCAAAACCGCGACCGCTGGGCATGGCACCCTGGGGAAGTTCGATGTCCGGCCACGCCTTTTCGCCGTCGGTCAGCTTCACGGCCGAAACCGCGCCGCGACCGACCAGCACCACGCGGTCGCGATCGGCCGAGGCTACGTACAGGTGATTGCCCCGGTTCTGCTTCCACAGCTCCTTGCCGTCGACCAGATCCAGACAGTAAAGCTGATCGGACTCGACCGGTGTGATCAGCACGCGGCCGTCGCACAGCGTCACGCTGCCGTCGATCCAATGCTCATTGGTCCGCCGTTCGGTGCCCGGGTAAATCGCGAACCGCACGGCGTTGAACCGATCGGGCATAGGCGACTGCACGCGCGGATATTGATATCCCCATAAAAGCGATCGGGTGGTCAAGTCGATGGCCACCACGGCGCCGGCCGAGGTCGGGCACACCAGCACGCCATCGGCAAAGCTGGGCACCGCGCCGGCGTTGCGGCGATTGGGGTCTTGCGTGATGGGCGCCTCGACTACGGCCAGCTGCTGCGACCATTCGACCGCCCCGGTCTTGGCCGAGAGCACGACCAGCCGAATCTCCTGCCCCTTCATTTCGGCCAGCGCGTATAAGTGACCCAACAGCGGTAGCGGCGGACCCAAGAAGAATGCCCCCGCCAGCTTGGGCTCGTCTTCGCCCGTCACCCCGCCCACCTGCCATTTCAGCTTTCCCTGCGTCCGCAGTTCGCGCGCCGCCAGGTGATTGGTGTTGCGAACGTTGACCGGCATGCGCCGGCCATTGGGCAAAACGGTCGTCAACGGGCTGCCGTTTAGACCCAGCCCGAGATCTTCCACGTAGTAAACCTGGTCTCCATCGCTGCTGAGCGTTCCGAAGACGGAGTCTTCCCACATTCGCTGATCGAGCCCTGAAAACAATTGCATGCTCTGACTTTGCTGCGGCAAGCCGCCCACTTTGAGGAACTGCTCGAACGAATCGTCGGTCGAGGGATACCGCCAGATCAGCTTGCCGTTGTGAAAATCGACCGCCTGCACGGCGAACGCGGTGCGCATCAACACGACGTCGTCGACGGCCAGCGGGTGGCAACTGGGCAGGGCGACGATTTCCTGGTTGAGATAGTCGCGCCGCGCCTTGATGACGAAGTTCTCGACGCTCCGGTCGTCGGCTGTTCGCTGGCGCCAGCGCACATTGAGCAGCGGCTGACTGCCGGCGCTTTGGGCGTTGCGGCTCTCATCTCCGCGAAACATGGCCCATTGTTCGGCTTCGACGGCGTGCGGCGATCTCTGCGGGCCCAGCGCGTTGCGCAACCAGGCCAAGGCCTGCGACTCGGATGCGAATAGTTTGACCGGCTTGCCCGCCACGACCACTTCGGCCGTCGGATGGGCCCGCTTCAGGCGGACCAAGGCCTCTTTGGCTTTCTCGGGCTTGGCCGCGCGCTGCCAGGCGGTCGCCAGCGACAGCGACAACACCGGCTCGAGCCGCTCGCTGGCGGCGCCAGACCGCGCACTCGCTCGAAGCACAGCGCCGCGGCCAGCGGCCGGTTCTGGTCCAGATGATGGCGGCCCAGCAGAAACGTCGCCTCTTGCCCGGCCTGCGTGTAAAAGAATTGCCGCGAGACGTCGGCCAGCTCGGCCAGGTTGCCATGCGCGGTCGCGGCCTTGAGCATTTGCCGGGCCTGAGCACCGAACTGCAACTCGTACGACGCGCGTCCCTCGTTGGGCAGCGCCACGATCAGGCGGCCGGCTTCGGCCTTCAGGCTGCGATAGACCGATTGCTCGGCGTTGGGCTTGAAGAAGTAGTCCTCCGGACTTTCCAGCAGCGAGCCCAGCAGTCGAACCGCCTCGCCATACCGCTCTTCGTCGACCATCTGTTCGGCCATCTCCAAGCGACGTTTGGCCGTGCGGTCCGGTGGCAGAAACACGCCGTCGGCCGACAGCTCGTCGTCTGCCCGCTGGCCCGGGGCCAGGTTGCGAGCAACCCGGGGCACGCGCATTCTTTGGGCGATTTGGCCCGCTGGGACTTGTGGAGGACGGGGGGCTGCGGCCGGGGGCGCTGCGGCCGGGGGCGCTGCGGCCGGGGGCACTGCGGCCGGCGGCGCTTGTGCCGGGGCGAGCGGCAGAGACCAATTCCAAATCGCCAGTCCCAAACCCAAAAACCCAGCGGCCGCTACGGTTGCGAACACGTTCGGTCGCTTCATGGGTGTCTCCCTCACCGGTGCGCTTGTGCGGCCTTGTTTGCGGCGAAATCCGTCCGCCGTCCGTCATTGTCACGCGGAAGCAGCGGCCAGGCAACCACCCAAGGGCGTCGCGGTGTCGGTCGCCGCCCCATCCGCCGCCCCGTGCAGTCAACCGTTATAGTGTATCTTAATGCCCGGGGTCCGTGTTCGCAAGTATTGGCCAGAGTGTAAGTTAAAACCCTCAGACACGGCTTGGAACTCGGCCGCTGGCAGATAGACGCGGATACGCCCGCGTTAGTTCCGTTTGGAGCGGTTAGCGCGGTTGCCGTGCCGCCTTTAGCTCGAGCTGCCGCCGCGCGGACGCAGCACGGTAGCCCGGGTGGATGACGCGCGTCTTTTAAGACTCAAAACCGGCACCCATTCGGCGGATGAGCAGCTGGCTCGGATGGAGACGCGCCGAAGCGCGTCGCAGGCGTGCGCGCGTTTTTTCGCACATAATCCCGGAAAATAGGGGTTTGTGGCTTGCATTTTTGGTTAGGTCGATTTTAATCATCCGGTCCCCTAGTGCGGACGGACGTACGTTTAACTTCAACAAACCCACAAGGAGGGTCCATTATGGCGAAAGCCGCAGCCCCAGCGAAGAAAGCTCCGTCGAAGTCGGAAGTCACCAACAACATTGCTGAAGCGACCGGCCTGTCGAAGAAGCAAATTGGTTCGGTGATCGAAGCGTTGGCAAACGAAATCAAGAAGAGTCTCTCGAGCAAAGGCCCGGGCGTGTTCGCAATTCCCGGCCTGGTCAAGATCGAGAAGAAGAAAGTACCGGCTCGGCCGGCCCGCAAGGGTGTGCCCAATCCCTTCAAGCCAGGCGAGTTGATGGACCAGCCGGCCAAGCCGGCCAGCGTCAAGGTCAAGGTCCGCGCTTTGAAGAGCCTCAAGGACATGGTCTGACAGCAGGCTGAATCGCCAGGCGACTTTCATTTCGCCGGGCGCATTCAGCCCCCGATGCCGAACAAGGCCGCTCGGCCAGATACGTCTCACGCCGCCTTGGCGGGCGACGTGAGGGTTTCTGGACGAGCGGCTTGTTTGCGCGGCGCGATTCCGCGCTTCTTCATCGTTCCCATCGCGGATACGATGGTGCTGCAACCTTTCGCACGCATATCGGAGGTCGAGCCGTGAAAAACCGCCACAGTGGCTTCACGCTGATCGAGTTGCTGGTGGTAATCGGCATCATCGCCCTGCTCGTCGCGCTGCTGTTGCCGGCCATTCAATTCGCGCGCGAGAGTTCGCGGCGATCGCAATGTGCCAACAACCTACGGCAGATCGGCATTGCCCTGCAAAACTACGAATCGGCCCTGCACGGTCTGCCGTCGGGCTACATTTCCGAGTTCGACGCCAATGGCCTCGACACCGGGCCCGGTTGGGGCTGGGCCGCGCTGTTGCTGGTCAACTTGGAAGAGAATTCTCTGCGCGGACGCTTGAGATTCGATCGGCCGATCGAGGATTTGGCCAATGCGGACGGGCGCGTCAAAGCCGTGGCCGTCTATTTGTGCCCCTCCGACACCGTCGGGGCAATCTGGCCTGCGTTTGCCGATCCTGGGCCCGGCAGTCCGCCGTCGACGTCCATCATTTGCAATGTGGCGGCGGCCAACTATGTGGGGATGTTCGGAAATTCCGAGCCGGGCGTCGATGGCACGGGCCTGTTCTTCCGCAACAGCCACGTCCGCTTCCGTGAGATTGCCGACGGCACTTCGCACACGATTGCCGTGGGCGAGCGAGCGCACGTGCTCGGTGAGGCCACTTGGGTCGGATCGGTGACCGGCGCTCTGCTGCAGCCGGGCCCCGACGATGGCGTGGGCAGCTACGAGATCGAGCACGGATCGACCATGGTGTTGGGCCATGCCGGGGAGCACAAGGGACCCAACGACCCGACCGGCGAGGCCGACATGTTCTACGGCATGCACCCCGGCGGAGCGAACTTCGTGTTCGCCGACGCGCACGTGGCGTTTTTGACCGCGGAGATGGATCCCGAAGTTTTCGAGGCCTTGTCGACCCGCGCCGGCAACGAGACCATTTCCGACCAATTCTGACGCGGAGCAGGACCGATGCGCGGTGCCATGTTACTGATGTTCTTTCTGCTCCCACTTAGCGCCGGTTGTGGTCAGGGAACCGCCCCGACAACGACCGTGCCGCTCGTCGAGATTGCGCCCCCGTTGATCGAAGCGGCTCAGAAGAAATTGCCGGACGTGAAGTTCCAAAACGCCCGCAAGATCCAGCTCAACGGCCAAGACGCGTTCGAAATTCGCGGCACGCTGCCCAACGGCAAGATCCGCGAGGTGAAAGTCTCCGCTTCCGGCGAGGTCATCGAAGTCGATTAGGCCGCCGTAGCGAAGCCACGCTTCGGGCCAGCCCACGATGGCGCACCGCGGCGGCCGCCGGTTACGAAAAATTAATGCACACTGCTTGGCGGCACCGCGATCCTGGGGGTATGCTACTTCCTGGGGCCTGATGCTTGACGCGGATGCCAGGGCCTGGCATCGGAGGACGCATCGTGTTGTCGTTCATGAGTTTGCCAATACGCCTGGTCCTTCTTCTGATGGTGGCGTTGGCAACCGCCCCTCGGGCGAGCGGCGCCGAACCGCGCCGCGAAAAAGCCGCCGCGGCGAAAGCTCCGCCCGCCGTCAGCGCCGCGAAATCGGACGGCGATTATTTGCGTTCGGTCGAGAGTGAGAAACGCATTGCGGCGGATCTCGTGCGCACCGAGGTCGAGCGCGAGTTGCGAGCCGCTCGCTCGCGGATGGCCGCGAATCCGGCGGCTGTCGAACGAGAACTGAAATTGATGGTGTCCCGTGTGGCTCGAACGCCCGAATTGCGCCCGACGAGCGGGCCACTCTGGTCGGCCAATTGGACGCGGCCATTAGCCAGGCTCGCCGCCTGACCTCCGCCAAGACCGTCGCCGAACAACAAGGGCGCGACACGCAAGCCGGCGCTGCCGATCGGAGACGAGCCGCCGACAAGGTGTCGCGCGACCAGCAGCGCGGCAAACAGCTGACCGAGAACTATCAGACGCTGGTGGATCAAGGCCGGCATGCGGAAGCCGAAAGCCTGGGCTCGTCGGCCATTCGGCCGCTAGTGCCCGATTCTCCGATCGCGGTTTCCGCGCCGCTGGTGGCCGAGCAATCCGGCGGCCATGCGGTGAGCCTGGCGCGTTGCGCGGCCCTGCGCAGGGCCTATCTCGACACGATGGCGCCGGTCGAGAACTCGGCAAATCCCACGCCCGACGATCGCCCGATCATCTATCCGGACGCCGCGGTGTGGCAAAAGCTGACCGTCTGGCGGCGCGCGCACACGCCGGTCGACATGCACAAGGTCACGGCGGCCGAAGCCAAGATTCGGCAGGCATTGAAAGACACGACCGAAGTCGACTTCGACGAAACGCCGCTCGAAGACGTGGTGAAATACCTGAAGGACTTGCACGGCATCGAAATCCAACTTGACGTCCGGTCACTGGCCGACGCCCAGATTGGCTCCGGCATTCCGGTAACCAAAAAGGTCAAGGGCATCTCGCTCCGCTCGGCGCTGCATCTGATCCTGAATGACTTGAACTTGACCTACATGATCAGCGACGAAGTGCTGCTGGTGACAACTCCCGACCGCGCGAACCGCACCATCGAGACGCGGGTTTATCCCGTGATCGACCTGGTCTTGCCAGCCGACCCGCGCCAGTACGGCCGCTGAACGAAAAACGCCAAAAAAGGGGTCAGAACTATTTTTCCTGAACGGTAATAAATAGTTCTGACCCCTTTTTTACGCCATGAGATGTCCGCGACACAAGGCTACCGAACGTCCAAACTCAGGCGAATAAAACGCGGGCGGTAAATGTCCGCGTTCGTGCTCGATTCGCCGAAGTCGAACGAGTTAACGACGTAGCTGATCAACAACTCGCCGGGTTTGCTCAACTCGGGATGGGCCTTGGCTGCGTAGGTGAAGTGGCGCCTCGACTTGTCGAGCTTGGGAACTCTGTAAACCGCCACCGGCCGCGACCAGGGCCCCCGCGGTGTGCTCGAGCGGCGAATGAGAATGTTCTCGCCCAGAAACGGCTCGCTGTGAACCATGATCCACTCGGCATCGGACGACGAATCCATTCGGGAAACGGAGAATTCGGTGGTGATTCCGCCGGCCAGCGGCGCGGCGCCATTCACGTCATCCGACCAGCCATCGTCGGTGCGAAATCGCCAGCGCTCCATGTTCTCGATCTCGGCCGCCGGCGCTTGGGCCAGAATCAACTCATTTACTTTGCCCTTGCGCTGGCGATAGCCATAGATGAGCAGTCGCGGCTCGCCGGTTGCTGCGTTGTCCAAAACAATTTCCGAGCCCCAGACCACGTCGACCGATGCTTGCGGACCGTCCGCCGCCACCCGCGAGTGCGCGACATCGAATTGCTTGGGCTGCCAGAGGCGCCATTCGGCCCGCGGATTCTCGATCACCGCCAAAGCCGTGCCGGCGTTGCGGAACGAGAAGACCTTGGCGCCGGTGGACGCGATCCGCCACAGGAATACGAGCAATCGGTCATCGCCGGTGGGGCCGGGCGCGACGATGGCGTCGGCGACCCAATACCACTGTTTGCTGGCGTCCGCACCCGCCGGGCGCAACGTCGGATCGGGTCGGATCCAAGCGGCAGGTTGGTCGTCATCGGCTCCCCACAGGAACTCGATCGAGCGCGACTGCGGCGGCTCGCCCGCCGCGGGGCGAGGATGCCGGGCGAGCGTATTGTTGACCATCTTCACGCCCATTTGGCGACGACGGTCGCGAACCTGGCCGATGTACGTGTCGGCAAACAGCCAGAGAATGTCGCCGCCGGCAAGCGGTGTGGAATAAATCGCATCGCCGCCGATCCAGCCATCGGCCCGATCAAACACGGCATCCCACTCCGGCGCCGGCGTGGCCACCGGCACCGGCTCCACGGCGTGCGCCGGCATGACAAATCCGGCCGCCAGCAACAGTAGAACGAAGTTGCGCATTTGCAGCCGTATTTCAAGCGTGGCATCCGTCTTATCGAACGGCACGATTATCACCGCACGGAAACACGTCGTCCAGTTACGCGGCCCGTTTTCCGGCCGCCTGCGGTGGGCAAGAAACGAGATGTCGGGCAGCACCTCCGGCAAGCGCCCGGATGGAGTGGCGGGAAGGCGGTCAACCCCGATTCTCCCGCTCAACCTGTCACCCAGTTGGCGGGATGGTCCGGCTGGATCTCGAACCGCTTAGCTCCAATGCCTTGAACTAGAAACATCCAATCGTGCGACCGTTCAAGCCTGGCCTGGGACTACCGATGAGCGGTGATGCCCACGGAATACAGTGCCACCGTTACGGCAAACTCGCTCTCGGCCTGTGGATCCGACGCCGACTCGAAATCGCTCAGCCACCGCTCCAATCGCCGTTCGAGCTGACGGATGCGTTCGGCGGTGGAACGAATCCGCAGCCGCTTGACCAGCACGGGCGGCTTGGGCGACATCTTCGCCGCCACCGCCTCGGCCTCGACAAACTCATCAAACGTCAGCCGGAATACCTGCCCAATGAGAGCATGTTTCGCCACCGCCGTGCCGCCAAAGAGCCGCTGGTCGAAGACAACCCGCTCGGAAACCGCCTGAAAGTAGCGCTCGGTCGTGCCACGTTTCTTGCGGGTGGCCACCTGGCGGATCAGCCCGGCCTGCTCGAGCACGCGCAAGTGATGGTATAGGTGCGTGGGCTGTTTGCGGAGCAGCGTGGCTAGTTGCTTGCCCGTGCGGGGCGCGTCAATAAGGCATTCGAACGCCCGTAGTCGTAGCGGGTGCGCCAGCGCCCGGACCTGCTGCAAACTGGTGAGTGTGTGGACCTGCTTCGGGACTTTCTTGGCCGGCATTGACCCGCTTCCTACGATTGTTTAAGTTTATTTGAATAATTATCCAAGCTTGAATTGCGGAAAGCGAATTGTCAACAGAGTGGCCATGCGATCGCCGGCAGCGTTGGTAAACGCGAGCGGCCTTGCCTGTGCGCCGCGGCCGGCAGCGAAACACAATCCTATCAGCAGGAGACGAGCCATGTTGGCCAAATGGACGATCTGTGATGGTATTGCAAATCCCTACGCGGTCTTGCTGACAGTACTGCTCCTGGCCGTGGTTCTGGCGTCCGCGGTCAGGGCGGCCGGTCAGAAAAACCGCATACGCGAGCAACTGCTTAACGAAGTCGCCGCTGCCGAGCGAGCGTTGGCAGCAGACCCCGACAATCGGGAACTATCGCGGCAGCTCGCGCAGCACCTATACGAGTCCGGAGACTTTTCGCGCGCAAGCGACGTCATCCGACCCGCCATTGAGGCCGCCGCGCCATCCCCGCCGGCAACGCTCCTGGCCGCCGAGCTGGAGTATCTGCTGGGCCACTATGAACAGGCCGAGAAGTTGTACCGCCGCTTGCTCGCCATGGCAGACGTCGATCGAAAAAACCAGGCGAAAGCCAGGGTCGGACTGGGCTTCGTTTACTACCAGACCAACCGCTTCGATCGCATGAAGGAACTCGACTTCGAATTAGGCACCGAGTTCGCAGCCGCCGTCAAGGTCATTCGAAGTTTTGATAGTCCGCCTTATCGCGTGAAGTGGCCGGTCGACGAGCGAGTCAGCGAGATCCCTTTCTTGATGACCGATCCGCTGCCGGTCATGACCGTCGAGTACAACGGCCGGCCGGTTCATGTGCTCTTCGACACGGGAGCCGATATGTGCATTCTCGATTCCGACCTGGCTGACAAGTGGGGAATCAAGTCGCAGTCCTCGGACGTCGGCGCCTTTGGTGGCGGAAAGTTGGGGCGCATGGGCTACGGGAAGCTCGATTCGGTCAAGGTTGGCAGCGTCGTGCTAGAGGGCGTTCCCATTGTGATTTTGCCGACTCAAAAGTTTTCGTCTGCGTTCGCCGACGGCAAATATCCAATCGGCGGCATCGTCGGCACCAGCCTGATCCGACAGTTTCTCGCGACTCTCGACTATGAGCACGAAAAGTTCGTGCTCCGCGAGCGCTCACCGCAGCGCCGGCAGACGCTGGGCGACGAGCTGGCCGGTCGCATCCTTGCCGAGGTGCCGTTTGTCCTGACCGGTACGCATTACATGATGGCACGGGGATCGCTCGATGGCCGTGACGGTCTGACGTTCTTCGTCGACTCGGGACTGGCCGCCGACGCCGCGCTCTCGGCGCCGACGCAGACGCTGCGTTTGGCAGGCATCGCCGTGCCCGACAAGAAGGTCGATCCCCGCAGTGTGGGCGGGGGAGGAGGGGCCTTTGCCAGCGGCCAGTTTCCCATCCAGTCGCTGGGCCTGGGCAGCCTGCGTCAGCAGCATCTCAAAGGGGAATATGGCGCGATGGTCGATAGCACGTATTGGCAACACGGCTTCATCCAGGACGGCCTGATTTCGCACAGGTTTCTGCGGAAGTATGCCTCTTGGACGATCGATTTCGATGAGATGAAATATATCTTCGCAGGCCAACCTGGCCACCGAGGAACCCCCGGGCTGACGAACTGATGTGTTGGTGTCCACCCGATCGCACGGCCCGAGTATCACCTCGCCGGGTCGACCTAGACCTATACGGTGGTTGTCTGCCCGCTGGCGTAGGTCGGGAACCAAAGGTCCGCGACACACAAGGGTGCGATTTATCGATTGCTGAGGTCCGCCGCGACCACGGTTGCCGGCAGCCTTTCGCTGGCGTGGAGGCGAAGGATGCGGGTCAGATCGGCGATGGAGGCGGGATCGCGATGCAGTTTCTCGTGCTTGGCCGGCACGAACAGTTCGCTGCGAACGCACCGGTGGTGGGCACTGGTGACAGTCACCACGCCGTCACTCTCTTCGAACGGCGAGTCGCCCCCCGTGCCGATGATCGAGTGCATGCGCACCGACGGTTGGATGGGCATTTTTTGTAGCGCCGCCAAAAACGGGCTGGTCGGCTCGAGCAGGTCGACGCTGGTCGGACGAGATCGTGCCACGGCCGGTTTGAACACGTCCCGGTTGGCGGCCATCAACTCTCGATACTGAGCGTCCTCGTCGGCGCCGAAGCGAACCAGGCTGGAGCCGATGCGCCCGGCCAGCCTTCTGGCGATACTGCTTCCTTGGTGCGGCGTTCCGATGAACACGACGCGCGTTACGAACGGCAGCGGCTCGAAAAACAAATCGCGTGCCAGCCGCGCTTGCAGCTCCGGCAGCGCCCGCAGGGCGTCGAACGGCTGATCGGCCACCTCGTTCCACAGGATGTCGTGCGACGTGACGACCTGCATCTTGGCCACCAATCCGCCCAGGCTGTGCCCGACAAGCACCATCTCGTCCAGGGCCGGGTCGTCGTGCCGCGGCGCGAAATAATCTCGGGCCAGCCGTAACTTGTCGCGCAGTTCGGCGGCCGACTCCAGTACTTCGCCCCCCGTCGGATAGCGAAAGACCCAAAACTGATACGCCTGGTAAATGTCCCCCTGAGAACGCAGATCGTTAATGGTGTCGACCCACGTGATCGGGTCGGAATACAACCCGTGGATGAACACCACTGGGATCTTTCCCCGTTGATAGGGCTCAACCATGATCAGTTGCGGCTTGACCGACGTGTCGCCTGGCGCGGTGAATCCGCGTAGGTACTGCCGCGGCGCCTCTTCGACGACCAGCGCGAACGGCGCGGTCAAATCGCGCGCTACCGCAACCGCCGATCCATCCCAATTAATGGTGCGGTAAACATTCGGATTGTAGAGCTCCAGGACGCTCCCCGCGTCGTCGCCTGCCGGCGCGGCGCCGCCGGTCGGTGTTGCAAGCCCGCGGCGCGGCCTTAACACGGCGGTTGCCGCGAAGGGCTGGCGCGGCCGAAAGAAGACCTCGTTGGGATTCTCGGAAATCCGCACGCCGACCAGCGTCAGACCCAGCCCGTCGCTGCGGTAGTGGTTCGTGATCTCGTTGCTCTCAAAGCGATCGGCCGGCGCCAGCCGATTGAAATCCGCGGGCCGCCAGGCGAATCCCAAATAGCTGATCGGCACAACCCGCGCCCCGCCGTCATTGACTTGCAGATATTTTCGCGGGTCGAGCCGGCCATAGTGCTGCCCGGCGCCGATCACGCCGCGCAGCGACCGATGGTGTAAATCCCACGCGCTCTGCCAAAGGGGATCGGATCGCGAAGTCAGCTCGAGAACACGGGCCGATTGCAGCGCGCTTCGATAGTAGAAGTCGACGCACGCGTCGCGCTGCTCGCCGTCCAAACCCTGCGCCGTCGTCAGGCTGGCCTCGCTGTCGGCCAGGGCCCGCGGCAGGTCCTCGAACACGATTGCGCCGCAGCCGGTCGACACGCGGCAGCAGCAATTTCGTCGACCGGGCGGCGGCGCGCCGCCGGCTACCATGTCGACCGATTGAGGGGATTGCACACGGCACAGATCGCCGCCTAGGCAACCCGCGCACAGCGTCGCCGTGGCAACGAGCGCGGCCAGCCGCCGGCGATTCAAGCTCGTTGAGCAACGATCCATCGCAATTTGGGGTGGGGTCCGATCCGTGACATTCGTGAGGCAACGAAATGGCGGCAACGCCGGCCATCACAAAGATACCACCGGATCGGGCGGTATCGCGTCGTGGCAAGGGACGCGCTGCGCGAAATCGTCCGCCAGGCGACGGTGCTGATCCGCACAGGCGACACGCGTTCTCCAGACTACCGCGGCGTAGAGTGCCAGGAAAAAATGCCAGACCTTCGACCACCGCGTTCGGCGGCAAAGCGGGGCGCGCTTGAACACCGCAATTTAACCGGTCGAATTCAATTGTCCGAACCATCAATCTCCCCATATCCCCTGCTTTTGTTGTTTTGTCATAATTGAGGCCCTAAAATTACGATGCAGTAAGGGGCGTGGCATTCCAACACGAGACCCAGTCAAAGGGGACCGACTCATGAAACTACTCGCAGCGATTGCCGCTATCGGGGTTTGCGCCTCAGCGTGGCTGGCAAACGCCGGCGAGCCCGCGGCGATCAAGAAACCAGGCACCCTCAGCCAGGCATCTACCACCGCAAATGCTAGCAATGCAACGACCAAAGACGGTCGCTGGTGTCGCACGACGAACGGCAGCTGGGTGTGGGTTCCAAGCGCTGCCAACACGCCACAAGTCCTAACCGGCAGGCGCTTCCCCAACTTGTCATCGATCTACTACAGCGACGATGGCAAGCCGCTGCGCATCGGCGGAATCGACTGGTATCTCAACGGCCGCGGGCCGTTCAGCGATTGAATCGCGCCAGGAGCCCCGAGAGGGACTGCCCGCGATGCGTCCTCAAAAGTCGATCTGGGCGCGCGTGACGTACAACTCGGCATCGCTGGAGCCTTTGATCTTGTTATCCAGCATGGCGTGGATCCAATTGAATTGCAGCTTCGCGTGGGCGTTCAAGAACCACGTCAGGCCCAACGTGGTATCGGTGAGCCGGCCATTGCCGACGTCGCCGGTGCTGCTCGTGTAGGCGTTGGTGACGCTGTTGTAGTAATGGCCCTTGAGCCGGTCCGGGTTGTTGATGTCGACGTACGACAACCGCGCGGCAATCTCCCACGCGCCCCAGCCCTCGATCCCACCGGGTCGAAGTGAAAAGAAGTCCGTGTAAGGGACCACGTTTTTCAACGCGCCGAGTTTTTTGTCATAGGGACGAGTTTCGCCGGTCAAACGGTACATCACTTCGGCATAAGCCCCGTGATAGAAGATCGGCCCGACGGCGCTATTGACCGAAGTGCCCATCCATTCGGCCTGCAGGCTCCACGCGCCGCTTTGGGCGACGGTTTCCAAACCGTACAGGGTGAAACTCTTGGCGGCGTATCTTCCGCTGTCGACAAATGTCGGCGTGGCGGCAAAGGCCTGGCCAAAACTTTGCGAAGCTTCGGGCGAACCCAGCGGGCCGAACTCGGGAAGCACTCGCGTCTGATAAAACGGAGACGGTCCGCCGCCGGCGGTCGTGCCGCTGCCGACCGCGGTATCCTCGCCGAGCCGACTGTAATCGAAGCCGCCGCCGACGTGCCACAAATAGCGGTCCTCGGCGGCTTCGTCGTAATAAATCAGGTGCGTCATGCGCGTCGAGTAGGAATAGCCGCCGACGTCTCCAATGTCGGTCGCGAACCGACTGTCGCCCAAGGGCGCGTTGTTGAAGCCGCCGGTCTTGAACGCGCTATTGGCCCAGGTCGTCCGTTCGTCTTCCGTGATATTCGAAGACATGATGCCCACGCGCGAAATGGCACGAAGGCCAGAAAGGGCAACGAACGCTCCAGAAAAGGCAGGTTGCGAAACCCGCTCATCGCGTCGACGCTGAAGGGCTGCAAATACTGGCCGATGCGCACGGCACCCAGAATTGGCAGGTTTCCCTGCTCGGCCCACACGTCAAAGAAGCTTGGTCGTCCAGCGGCGGCGAAATCGACTTCCAGCATATAGCCGGTGAATTCAGCCGCATTGCCGATCACGGCGACACGCGCGCGCCGGAAGCCGACGCCATCCTGCGCGTCGCCCACGGTGGCGATGTTCCGCGGGCTCTGTCCGTACCAACCGCCGTCCAATTGCGTGAACCCGGTGAGCTTGAACGTCGGAAATCCGCTGTCCTTCTTCGACTTCACAGGTATTTCGGGCTCGCCGAACTCTTTGGGATCGCGGGGATCCTCGGGCGGCATCGGCGGCTGGATGGCCGCGGTGAGCTCAATCTCGGAAGCGCCCCCCGGCGATGCCATGTGCGCAGCAAAGGCGCCCGCGGGTGGCGCGGTGCGTCGTCCGTTCAAGGCGCGCAATTCGGATTCGGCCACCTCGAGTCGCCGCAGAATCTCCGAGAAACGATCCGCGCTGACCGTCGGCGGACTGTTCGGCGGCGCGTTTTCCGGCGCGTACCGAAGCGGACCCGTCGTCGGCAACGCAACGGGCTGTTCCACCGCCGGAAGCGATGCCGGCGCCAGCGGGCCAATGCCTTGCGCGGGCAACTCGATCGGTGCCCCCGGCCGCAAAGAACAAGACGGCCAGCGCAATGGCAGCTGAAGTGCGCACTGTCGAACTCGCATTGGCTGTCAATTGTGGCCGCTGCGCGACTCTCCGTTCGCGGCTGCCATCAGGAAATGACCTGGCGAAGGCATGGCTCGCCAAGCGGCCGGGATAGTACGGGCGGCCGCTAGCGGATTCAAGAGAGATTGGCCGTTGATTGCCCTGCCGCATGCTAGCTACGCGCAGCTCTCGCAAGGCGCCCAGGGTACGACAAAAACCCGGGGGATCCTGACAATTTGGCAAGGTCTGCGCAAAACCGCGACTGGGTACAAAGTGCCGCCTGTGCCGATTCCGATGACTCAGAAGGATAGATGCGACGCTGCCGGTTCGTTGGCGACGAACGAGTTGTCCGCCCTGTCTATGGCAACCGCACCGCCGACCACGTTTCGGTACCCGAGTCCTGACCATGAAACGCAAGCAACAGCTGGCAACCCAGACATGGATCGTCGCCGCAATTCTGACCGTTGCCGGACCCGGCTGGATTCGGGCTCAGACGCCGGGCGTTCCTGCGGTGGCCTATCAGCTGCTGCCGCCAACTCAACCCAGCGGTCCGCCGCCACAGAATCCGATTCTGGCAACTGGCGCACAAGTCCCGGCATTTCCCGATCCCGACGAGTTGCTGCGCCGGCTGCAAGCCACCGAGTCTGAGCTGGAGGAACTGCGCGTCCAGAAGGAAGCCAACGAGACCCTTTCCGAGCGGCTCCAGGCGCTCGAGAAGAGCAACGCCGACTCGCAGAACAAATTGCCGCTGATTCGCCTCAGTGGATTCATGCAGTACGACACCGGGTTCTTTAGCCAGGACCCCAACAGCATCACGACGCTGGGCGACATCCAAAACGGGTCGGGCTTCCGCCGCGCTCGTCTGCAAGGGCTGGGCTTCTTGACCGAGCATACCCGGTACAGCATCGAGATGGATTTCGGCAATGCCGGCGCGGGCCGCCCGAGTTTCCAGGACGTGTGGGGCGAACAAACGAATCTCCCGTTCTTCGGCACCATCAGGGTCGGCCAGTATCGCCAGCCGATCACGATGGATTCATGGACCAACATTCGTCACATGGAATTCCTCGAACGTTCGGCCCCGTTTCAGGCCTTGGATCCCTTCCGTCGCGTCGGTGCGATGGCGTGGCGGCTGAGCGAAGACGAGATGAGCTTGCTGGCTTACAGTGTGTACAGCACCGGCAATACGTTCTTCAATGGCGTGAGCAACGTCTACAACACGATGGGGGTCGACGACCGCTTTGCAACCCAAATTGGCGACCAGGGGGGCGTGTCGTTCGCGATTCGCGGCACGCACCTGTTGTATTTCGACGAGCCGGCCGAGGGACGCTACCTGCTGCACGTCGGCGGAGGCTACAACTTCAGCGAAATCGGCGGCAACGGCTTCGGCAAAACGGCCGACGCTCGCACCTATCAGGCTCGGTCCATTCCCGAGTTTTTTGTCGGCGATTCGGCGGCCGCCGGGCTGACGGCCGGCGGCACCCCGTTCTTTGTCGACACCGGCCGCTTTTTCGCGACCAGCTACAATCTCTACCATCTCGAATTGGCCGGCAACTATGGCGCGGCCCACTTTCAGACCGAGTTCCTTGCCACCGCGGTCAATCAGCTCAATGGGCCGGTGGTGTTCTACGACGGCGCCTACATTCAGGCCGGCTACTTCCTGACCGGCGAAAGCTGCGGCTACAACAAGTCGGCGGGCGCCTTGGACTACAACGTCAATCCGTTCAGCCAGTTCTTCGGCCTCGGCCCTACCAAGGCAATGTGCGGCTGGGGCGCCTGGGAAGTGGCGGCCCGCTGGTCCTATCTCGACTTGAGCGCGAGGAACATCAACACGGCCAACTACGTGGTCGGCCCGCCCGGCAGCCCGGCCGCCAACGCCACCATCCCCGCGTCCACGAATCCGGGCGTTCTCAACGAGAGCACGGTCGCGCTGAATTGGTGGTGGAACATGTACACGCGCGTGCAATTCAATTGGATTCACGCCATGCTCGAAAACAACGTGCACGGGTTCAGCTCGACCAATATCTACACGGCCCGCTTTCAAATTGAGTTTTAGCCGGCACTCAATCCGAGAACGCTCCGTGACCGGGTTGATCCCACTCTTCCGTGAATAGATTGGCGCTCTGCGCCGCGTCTCGCGAAGCGCCGAATGCCGAGGTCAGATGTCCTTTGATTCCTGCGGTGTGAGAGCGAACGACCTCGGAATCCGTCTGATCGGCGTTCACGGCTTCGAGACTGTCGCACAACTTCAAGATCTTGGCGTTGTATTGCTCCATTTCCGCCAGCTTCTTGGCCGGCGCTGCATGCTTCTTGGTCGCGTCACTCAGCTTGGCAAAAGCCTTTTGCGCGGCCGCGACGTTAGCGCGAATGGCGGCAACGTGCTCCTTCAAGACGTCACCGGGAACCGATTCGCCGGCCGCAGAGTATTTCATGAGCATCTGGGCATGTTGAAAGGCGTGCAAATCGTACATCTGCCCGATCGACATGTAATACGCGTCGCCTCGCAGCTTCTTGTCGGCCGGAGCGTCCGCGAAGGTGGCCCGCGCCACGCAGAGCAGGCCCGCGACCAGGGCCAGCAGAATCAAAGTCGTCACGCTCTTCATAATTGCGTCTCGCGATGCACGGGTGCCGGTGCGCGAAAAGAGTGCCACAGGCGCGCCATCGAATGCCAAGCATAAAAGAATAGCACGAAACAGGCCCATGGAGCGGGTCCGTCGTTGCGTTCCGCCCAGCCTCGGCTGCATCTGTCTTCAGGGCACTCTGCTCAGGGCACTCGGCCGCTTCGGGAAGCCGGATTCTCGCACCCGGCCGGCCCAATAACTGGGCGGATGCCGAAGTTGGCATTTTACCTATATTAACAATCCTGTTCCTGGAGCGACGCGCAAGCATTTCTACCTTTAATTCGAAAATATATTTACTTGACGTGCAAACGTGACTTGCTACAATCGCGGCCTGATCGCTGGATTCCCAGGGACACGGCAGAGTCTGCACGAAGGGAGCCGCTAATGACTTGGACGAACCAGTTGACTTGCTGCGCCACGCTGCGCGCTTGCTTTCTCTTTCGGCGCGCATGTCGCCCGTGCGACTTCGGTCACCACGCCGGTCAGTCTGCCCAACGGCAGCTTCAGCACCACGCTTTCGGGCACGGGAACCGCGCACCTTACTGGCGCGAGCGGAAACTACCGCACCTGGACCTTTTTCGACAACATTTATACGAACACCGGCATTAGCGCGGCGAACCAAACGGTGGGCCTGACGGTGCCCAATGTCGGCATCTCGAACACCGTGGCCAGCGGCTCGGCCAACATTACCTACGACGACCTCACGCCCGGCACGCCGCAAAACCTCAATTCGCTGAATGCCGACTTCAATGGCGCCGGCGGCGCGAATCAAAACACCAACTTCTCGATGAACATCAGCCCGCTCGTGATTACGATTGGCGGGCTCGGCAATGCCAACTTGCAGTTGACCTTCAACGGCACGATAACCGACGCCACGTTCGCGTCGAGCGGCGGCTCCACGGCAACTCCTTACGCGATCCCGGGGACTCTCAACCTGACGATGCAGGGCACGGTGAGTGGTACCTTGGTCAATATTCTGGGAATCAGCGGATTCAATCTGGGCTTGGGGACCCTTTTCACACTTGGATCCACGACGATACCCGTTATTACAACGCTTCCTGGCAACATGCTGTTGACGGACTTAGGGGCTGGCCCGTTCCCGCATACAATGGGTGTGGACTTGAACGCTACAGTACCTTTTTCGATTCCCGTGCCGTTGACACTGCCGTTTAACACGAGCCAAACGTTCACCCTCAACAATGGCAATCACCAAAACGGCTTTACGTCGCTGAATATCGCTGCCGGTTCGCAGCTCAACGCCACGATGAACCTTGGAAATCCGGTCTACGACCTGAACGGCACGGTTGCCAATGCCCTGGTGCCCGAGCCGAGTTCGTTGGCGCTTGCGAGCGTGGGGCTATTGAGCGTCGCGGGCCTGCTGGTGCGGCGAAGGCGAGCCGGCTGAGCCGCTGGCGCGGCACTTGGCGTGAGAAACGGATTTGCTTGAATGACTCTTCGACGGGTTCGGTGCGAGCCGAGCCCGTCGTTCTTTTTGCCCCTCGGCCAGGGCAAGTTTTCACCGGCGCGGCGGATCCGGCGGTGTTGTCAAAGCGGCTGGCTGCCACGCCGCGTGCTCCTTGAGTTGCCGCCGTGGCACGGTCGGACTCACAGGTGGAGGCGCCGGCGCATGACGATTATAATCGCGTCAAGGCACCTTCCCGCGCATTCCGCCTTGCGCGATTGTCACCAGGTTTCGCCGTTTAGCCGATGACGGATTCAACCACGCCCATTGCGCACCCGCGGAATCAGGCCGCGTCATTCTGGCTTCCTTGCGCCTGGGGCGCGTTGCTGGTGCTGATGGTTGCCGTCGTCTACTGGCCCACGCTCGGCAACGCGTATATCTGGGACGACGCGGCGCATCTTGAAGACAATGCCGCGTTGACTTCCCCCGACGGACTGTGGGAGATGTGGTTTCAGGTAGGCGCCATTCCGCAGTACTACCCGCTGGTGCACACGACCTTCTGGGTCGAGTACCGCCTCTGGCAACTCGATCCGCTGGGGTACCACGCCGTGAACATGGCGTTGCACGCCGTTTCGGCCCTGCTGATATGGCGGCTGCTGGCAAGGCTGGCCGTCCCTGGCGCCTGGCTGGCGGCGGCGATCTTTGCCGTGCATCCGGTAAACGTGGAAAGCGTGGCCTGGGTGGCTGAGCGCAAGAACGTGCTCAGTTGCGCGTTGGCGCTTGCGTCGGTTTGGGCCTACCTGAAATTCTCGCCGCCTGAACTTTCCGATGCGGCACACCCCCCGACGTCAATCTCGGGAGCCCCTTGGTACTGGTTGCTGGCATTCGCGCTGTACGTGGCGGCCCTGTTGTCCAAGACCGTGACGGCTAGCGTGCCGGCTGTGCTGCTGGTGATCGCCTGGTGGAAACGCGGCCGTTTGAAGTGGCGCGACGTGTTCCCCTTGGTTCCCTTCTTCGCCGTCGGCGTCGCCTTGGCCGGCGTCACGGTCTGGATGGAAACGACCTTTGTCGGCGCCAGCGGCCAGGAGTGGGACCAGCCGCCGCTTGCGCGCGTGCTGATTGCCGGCCGCGCATTGTGGTTCTACGCCGGAAAACTGTTTTGGCCGCACCCGCTGATTTTCTTTTACCCCCGCTGGACGATTGACACTAGCGCCTGGTGGCAATACCTCTTTCCCGCCGCCGCTTTGGTGGTCGTGGCGGGCTTGTGGTTCGCGCGCGGGAAGATCGGTCGTGGTGCCTTGGCCGCAGTGCTGATTTTCGCCGGCGTCCTGGTGCCGGCACTGGGCTTCTTCAATGTCTATCCGTTTCGATACTCATACGTGGCGGACCATTTTCAATACCATGCAAGCATCGCCCTGATTGCGCTGGCCGCGGCCGCGGGAACCTTGGCCGCCGCTCGCCTCCCGCGCGAGGCTCCGTGGATTGGGCCGGCCATTGCCGCGGCGGTCCTGCTGCCGCTGGGGGCGGTCGCGCATTGGCAAACCTATATCTATCGCGACCAGGTTTCGTTGTACGAGGACATTATCGAACGGAATCCGACCAATTGGGCGGCGCGGAACAACCTCGGCGCGATTTACAAATCGCGGGGGGACTTCGAGAGGGCAGCCCCGCACTTCGGCCAATCCATCGCTTTGAATCCGCGCAACTTCGACGCCCTATATAACTATGCCATGCTGCTGGCGCACTCGGGCGATTTGAAGCGCGCCATCGAAATGATGCGCCGCGCCATCGAGGTCGAACCGAAGTCCGGTCCCGCCGAGCATGAGTTGGGAATCATGTTTTACAACTCGCAAGAAAGCGAGTTGGCCATCGTGCACCTGCGCAATGCCGTGCGCCTCGAGCCGAACAACGACCGCTGGCAGGTCGATTTGGGGGTCGTGTTTCTCAAAACCAGCGAACTGGGATCGGCCGAGAAACATTTCCGCCAGGCGATCGCGCTGAACCCCAAAAACGCCGACGCGCACAATTACCTGGGGGGCGTTTTTGGCCAGCGAGGCGACGCCGACGCGGCCATCGAAGAGTTTCAAGCGGCCCTGAGAATTGATGCCAAACACCCGACCGCTTTAAATAACTTGCAGGCGGCCCGCGACGCCAAACGCAAACGGCAACAGCCTTGACGACCGCCAGATCGCCGCGGCGCATCGAGATCGCGGGCACGAGCGGACGCCCCACGGGCACCGTCACCGATCCATCATGCAGCAAACGGAAAAATCGACCGCCTCGGGTGCGCCCCGTCCGGCAGGCCCAGCGTGGCGCCCCTGGCTGTGTGGCGCAAGCCTGGTGCTGCTGGTGGCGATCGTCTATTGGCCCACGCTCGACAATGGATTCATTTGGGACGACGATTATTACGTCGAGGAAAACGTCACGCTGACGTCCCTTGCGGGCTTGCACGACGTCTGGTTCAAGCTGGGGGCCGTGCCCCAATATTATCCCCTGGTGCACAGCACCTTTTGGGTCGAGCAGCATCTGTGGGGGCTCGATCCGCGCGGCTATCACGCCACGAACATGCTTCTGCACGCGGCCGCTGCGGTGCTTCTCTGGCGGCTGCTGTCGCGACTGGCAATGCCGGGGGCGTGGCTGGCGGCGGCGATCTTTGCCGTGCATCCGATCCAAGTCGAAAGCGTGGCCTGGATCACCGAACGCAAGAACGTGCTGTCGGCCGCGCTGGCGCTGGGTTCACTGTTGGCCTATCTGCGATTCGCGCCCCCCGAGCAAGCCGCGATCGGCCCGCGCGGCGCGGCCGCGCCACCGCGGTGGCGATGCTACGGCTTGGCGCTCGCGTTGTATGTGGCCGCGCTGCTGTCGAAGACGGTGACGGCCAGCTTGCCGGCCGTGCTCTTGGTGATTTACGGGTGGACGCGCGGCCGCTTGACCGGGCGCGACGTTGCTCCGCTGGTTCCGTTTTTTGCCGTGGGACTGGCGCTGGCCGGTCTGACGGTGTGGATGGAAAAGAACCACGTCGGGGCCAGTGGATCGGAATGGGACTTTTCGCCCGTCGAACGAGGATTGATTGCCGGCCGCGCGGCGTGGTCTTATGCCGGCAAGCTGTTTTGGCCGCACCCGCTGATTTTCTTCTACCCACGCTGGACGATCGACGTCCACGCCTGGTGGCAGTACTTGTTTCCGGCCTCGGCGCTGGCGCTCGTCGGCGGATTGTGGCTGGCGCGAAATCAGCTTGGGCGAGGGCCGTTGGCGGCGGCGCTGATCTTTGGCGGCGTGCTGGTGCCGGCGCTCGGTTTCTTCAACGTCTTTCCGTTCCGCTACTCGTTCGTGGCCGACCATTTTCAATATCACGCCGGCATCGCCTTGATTGCGTGGGCCGCGGCGGCGGCGACGTTGGCCGCGCGATGGCTGGCGATTCCGCGCTGGATGACGCCCCTGGCGGCCGCGGCACTGCTCGTGCCGCTGGTGCTCGTCGCGCGGCAAAAAACCCTCGTCTACCGGGACTCGACGAGCCTGTTTGCCGACACGATCGAGGCAAATCCGTCCTGCTGGGCGGCGTACCACAACCTGGCCACGCAACTCGCCAAACAAGGCAATTACCTCGCGGCGATCGAGCATTTCCAAGCCGCGGTGCGCCTGTCTCCCGACGACGCGACTCCGCGCAACAGCCTGGCGTGGGCCCTGTACCATTTGCACAGCTACGATGAGGCCGCCGCTGAACTCGACCGAGCCATGGCTTGTGTAGCAAGACCTGTCGAGCGGACGAGGTCGTACACGTTTCTCGGTGCCGTCCAGATCGAGCAGCGACGTTTCGACGAGGCGCTTGCCAACCTCGACAAGGCCATCGAGTTGTCGCCCGATGCGGGCCAGCCGCACCTGTATCGAGGGCGCATCCGCGCGATTCAGGGCGATATCCCCGCGGCCCTCGCCTGCGTGGAGCAGGCCTTGAAACTCGAACCCGGCGTCGTCGAGGCCGTCGAATTGCACGCACAGCTCCTGACGGTCCAGGGCAAGTACCATCGGGCGCTGACGGAACTGAACACGCTACGCCCGATGATGCACGACAATCCTCAATGGCTGGTCCAAATCGCCGGGCTGCACCAGGCCCTGAAAGAGTGGCGTCAAGCGGTGGCAAACTACGACCGGGCACTGGCGCTCGATCCCAAAAACGCCGCCGCCTTCCGTGGCCGGGGCGATTCGCACTTGGGCTTCGGCAACCAGGCCGCCGCCATTGCCGACTACGAAGCGTCCCTGAAAATCGAACCCAGCGTCAGCGAGGTGCAAAACAACCTGGCCTGGATTCTGGCCACGTCCCCCGACGCCCACCTGCGTAACGCCCCGCGAGCCATCGAACTGGCCGAGGCCGCCTGCGCCGCCACCGCGCACGGCCGGCCCGATCTCCTCAGTACGCTAGCCGCAGCCCACGCCGAAGCCGGCGACTTCGCCAGCGCCATCGCCTGGTCAAAAAAATCCGTCGAGCTAGCCGACGAACCCCTCAAAGCCCAACTCCGCGAGCAATTGAAAACCTACCAGTCCCACCAGCCCTGGCGCGAAGCATTGCCGCCGGACCAGCACCCCGACAGCGCAGTCCCGCAAGGGAAGCCCAACCAGGCACAAGCGCGGCCAGCACGCGATCGCCAATTCGCGGCACGCGTCGCGGTGCGCCAGCGAAAATCGCCCTGACCGTGTGTTGCTCGCGACCGCCGAAAACGAGCGACCGGTCCCTCAACAACTTCCCTCCAGTTTACGAGATTACGTCAAGCCCAAGTCGGACAGTAGGGAATCGAGGAACTCGTCGTCCAACACCCATGCGTCGGCCATCCAATCGGCCTTGGCAACGATCGCGTTGGCCCGCCGACTTCGCTCATCATGCAAGCGCTGCAAAGAGTCGGCGCCTTGACCGTTGTTCAAATCAACCGTGCCGAGCCGAGCAACCGCCCAACCCGGCAGCCGATCCGCAGGCTTGACCGCGGCTGACGCTGAAAGGCCCGATGCGAGACCAGTTTCTCCGCTTGTGCTCGCGCCGACGGGACTTGCCGCGGTACCGGCGTCGATGCCGTCACCGCCTCCAGCCGGCGCCATCGAACCGGCGCTGAGGTTGATCCGAGTGAGGCTGCCTACATTTGCCGAGGCTGCCGACGAGTCGCTGCCGGTCACCGTTGTGCTGCGATTATGGTCGAGCGGACCAGTCAGGGTCCCATCGCCGCCAACGTGGGCCAGGACGTTTGCCGAGTCCGAACCGGTGGTGGCGAAGTTGAGGTTCGAGTCGCCGATCAGGCTGCCCCAGTAAAACACGTCGGCCGAGGCCAGGCCGGTATGGGCAGTGCTCAAGACCTCAACTTCCAACCAAGCCTTCTTGACGGCGCCCGAGCCCCACAGAATTTCGACGCGGTCCGAACCGTCGACGCCGGCGCCGGTGCGCACCGCGATCAGAATCGGAGCCGGCGCCGTGGCCCAACCGCTGGGAGTGTTGTCGTTGCCGGTCTTAAAGATGAAATCACTGGCATCGATCGCCGCATGCGAGCCACCTCCCAGAAGATCGACCATTACGCCGTTGATGCCGCGGGTGAAAGTCGACAGCGCCGTACTCGACGCCGAGCCGCTGCCGGCGAGGTAAGCTGTTTTATCGGTGGCGATCGCCGAGTCGTCGTTGGCGGAGTCCGAGTCGACGCCGCCGTCCCAAGCCGACTGGTTGTAGAACAGTTCGCGGCCGACGACGAGCGAGGTTGAGTTGACCGCGGGATTGATCGTCAGCGTTGCGGTCGCAGACCCGTCTGTGTAATCCGGGTCGCTGCTGCTAAAACTCGCCACCACCGCGTACGACCCCGGATCGGTGGGCGGCGTGGGTGAGCCGTTGTAGGTATACGAAAATGTGCCGGCGACGGGTGTAACTCCGTCGACGCCGGCCGCGTTGGCGACAACCGATTGTGCCGACCCGTCGTAATCCACCGTGGCGTCTCCCAGCAAGATCGTGGGGACGGCCGGATTGATCGTGATCATCGCGGTGCCCGTCGCGCCGCCATAATTCGGGTCGTTGCTGGTGAATGTCGTCTCCACAAGGTAGGTGCCGGCTTGCGCGTACGGAGCCGTCGAGTGGGCAAACGGATACGCCGCCGGTGCGTAAGTGAAGGTAAAGTTACCGCTGACGGGCGTTACTCCGTCGCTGGCAAGCGCGACTGCGCTGGCCGAATGGGTGCTTCCATCGAACGCAAATGTGCCGCCGGTGACCACGACAACGGGTTGCGCCAAGACGTGGAACTGGAAGGTCGCGGCAGCCGTGCCCAGACTGTTCGACGCCAAGAAGCTGGCGCTGACGTTTCCGGCCTCATCAGGGTTGGGGTTGTACGTCACGATTCCCGTCGTCGGATCGACGCTCATCGTCGACGGGCCGCTGGTCATCGTGTAGGTGGGCGGCTCGTTGCCGTAACCCAGCAAAGTGACATTCAGCGTTTGGCCGACTTCGACGCTGGCGTATGAAGTGACCGCGCCGCCCCAGAGCATGCTCGACAGCGAAGGCGCAAAAAGCGGCTCGCCGGTGGCCGGGGCCGAACGCGGCGACTCCACGCCGGTTCCGCTCACTGACGTTACGTAGTACGTATAGCCTTTGATCTGGCTCACCGTGATCGTCGCCGAGGTGCCGGCGACGTTGCCGGCGACGACCGAGTAATACGTGGTCGAACCGCTGCCTTTGGGATTATGCAACACGTGCCGCTCATAAACGTTGTAGTAGGCGGCGCCAACCACGGGATTCCAGGACACGCGAATCGAGTTGGTCGAGGCTCCGACCGCCGACACGCCGATGGGAATTGTCGGATCCGGAATTGTGATGGTGGCCGTGGCGCTGGCGTCGGCGTAGTTGGGATCCAAACTCGTGAACGTGGCGACCGCCGTGTAAGTGCCGGGATTCACAGGAGCGGATGATGAGCCGTTGTAAGCGTATGCAAATGAACCGCTGACGGGCGTAGATCGGTCGACCTCGACCGCCGTTGCCGTGATCCCGTGAGACAGTCCATCGTAGGTGATCGTTCCGCCACCGACGACGCCAAGCGTTGGCGTCGCCGGATCGATGTATAGCGTGTCCTGCTTAATCGTGCTGACAAAGTCGGGATCGTGGCTCGTGAAGCTGATCACGAGACTGTAGGTTCCGACATTAACCGGTGGCACGGGTGAGCCGTTGTAGGTGACCGAAAAGTCTCCGTCCACAGGCGTCACGCCGTCACCAATGTCGGCCGCCGGATTGGCGTCGTGGGGCGTGCCGTCGTAAATCCAGCTCGTGGGATTGATCGTAATGTTGGGTACCGCGGGCAGGCCGATCGGGGCGGGCAAGGCAACTGACTGGTACATTCTCGCAACTGCCGTGCTAGCGGAGTTGAAGCCTCCGATCACGTCGAGGCTGCCGCCGGAGTCAATCGTCGCCGCCGCTGCATACTCGGCCGCAGGCAGCGGCGTTTCGGCGCTCCACTGATCGAGCACCGGGTTATACACGCGAACGTCCGCAACGGCGCCGCCGGCGGTCAATCCGCCAATCACGTAAATCTGCCCATAGGCCCCATAGACGGCGGCGGTTTCGCTGGCGGCTTGCGGCATCGCACCTACGCTGGTCCACGTGTTGTTGGCGATCGTATAGCTGTATACCGTGTCGACCGCGGCGCCGACGCTATCGTCACCGCCGAACACCAGAATATGGCCGGCCCCATCGCTGGCGGCCGACGCGCCGTAGCGCGCCGCGGGCAGGGGAGCGATGGTTGACCACGCATCGACCGCCGGATCATAGCGCTCAACACTTGCCAGCGCAACGCCGGACGAGCTCAAGCCCCCGATGGCGTACAGATCGCCCGTGACTGCGTCGGTCGCGCAAGCCAGTCGATAGCGCGCGGTGGACATGGCCGGTGCGGTGGTGACGTCTCCGTCAGGGTTAGGATCATAACTGGTCGCTGTGGCGGTTGCATGGCCCTGATTTGCGCCGCCAAATTGAAAGATATCGCTCGCGTACTTGTAGTGCGTGCCCTCGTTGTCGGTGACGATTGGTCCCCAGCTGCCGGTCCGCCCGACGCCGCCGGCGTTGCGACCTTGATCCGTGGAGGCCGCGCTTGTCCACGCGTTTGCGTCGGGATCGAACAGATAAACATTGCGCGGCGTCGTGGTGCCGGCGGTGCTCGTGGTGCCGCCCAAGAACAACACTCCCGAGCCGATATCCAGCGCCGCTGCGTTCCCCAGCGCGGCCGGCGCCGCCGGACCGCTTGACCAGGCCAGCCCAGTCAGCAGCGTGCGCGCCTCCAGCAACTCGGCGGCCAGCACCGTCTGGCGATCCGATCTGCGTTGCGGTTCAATACGGCCGCCACTTACGATCGAGTGCAGTGAAGACCGTCGGCGGAAAGAATGCGTCGACATGGTATTCGTCGCTCCGACTGCGGACATCCCCGCCGTTTTCTTGCCCCGCCGTCGCTGATTCTACCACATGTCCAAAAGTTTCAACATGGAGCGAGCCTGCTTCGACTCCAGGCTCTCCATAAGCGTGAATGCCGCAACTCTCGCGCCCTCCGCGTCGAACGCAAGGTGCCTTCTTCTCCCTGTCGCAACCCGGTGGTCGCTGCTTTCTTGTTTCGTTGACGGGGTTGCTCCCCCCAAAGGTAGATTGCCGCCGTATGGCGCCGCTTGGTGCAGAATAAGGATGCAAGTGCGCAGTACCGGACGAATGGACCAAGTCAGTAGTGATCACGCCCAACGATCGCCATGTCGGCGGCCAAACAGTGTTGAGCCACCACAGGAAGTGCGGCAGCCCGGCGACGATTCCTGCGCTTGGAGCACAAAGCAATGGCGGTTCGAATTCAGATTTCCCGGCCGCGCTCAGTTAACCCAAGCCGCCACACACGGACGCATGGTCCGTGTGTCCGTGCGCGCGAGCCATCGAAAAAAGTGGACGGGGGCGGGGTTGAACCGCCGACACACGGATTTTCAGTCCGTTGCTCTACCAACTGAGCTACCCGTCCAAAATATCAAAATTACCGAAATCCCCATCCACCGCTCGACTTCGGACGCGGCAAATCGATAAGTGGCCAATCATAATCAAACCGGGCCGGTTCGCAAGCCGGATCGAGCGTATGCGAGGGGCGAGAGAGCGGCGATTCCCGGGGCGTTGGCAGGCTGGAGAATCGGCTAAGATGGCGGCTCGACTGCTTGGACCGAACGAAATTGAACCGACGACCGATCCGAGAACCACCTCGGACAAGGGGACAGTCTCATTTGCTGCGCAAATCGGGACATTGCCCGGCGGTTCACAGGAGGGCAGCTGGCCGCGGCTGGGAATGGCGATGGATGTGTTCAACATCAACCGGGGGGAAAAGCCGGCGACGGACGCCGAGCGCCGCGACGTGGCGTTGCGCGGGCCGCGTCAATGCGGGGCGTGCACGGCGTGCTGCACGGTGATCGCGGTGCACGATCTGAAAAAACCCATGTACGTGCGTTGCCGCCATCTCGAAGAGAATTGCACCATCTACGCCCAGCGGCCGCGCGGCTGCCGGGAGTGGTCGTGCGGCTGGCTATTGGGGGCAGGAACCCCGCGGCGACCAGCGCCATCGGCCGGACGAGCTGGGGCTGATCTTTACCGAGGAAATGATTCGCGAGGGGCTCTCGCTGCTGCTGGCCTACGAAGTGTGGCCCGGTGCGGGTGGCAGCGAAAAGGCGCGGTACGTGCTCAAGAGAATTGCCAAATTGCGCAGCGTCGTTGTGGTGCTCGATCGCCCCGACAAGGGATATCCCTTCGAGCCGATCTGTCCGACGCAACAGCAGCGGCAACGCACCGACGCTTTGCTCAACTTGCTGCTCGAGCGGCGGGCGCGCATTGCCGCGGAACTTCAGACGGAATCGTGGGAGAAGCACTAAGAACCTATCCGAGAGCCGTCTCGGAGAAGGGGACAGTCCCATTTTTCTCCGCGGACTCCGTAAAATTGGGACAGCCACCGACGGTTCTCGGATAGGTTATAGCCCTATGGACGACTTCGAAGACGATGACGATGATGACTATCCCGACGGCGTCTATCGAGACGGTGACGACGACGAGGCAACGGTGCCTTGCCCCTACTGCAAGCGCGAGATTCACGAAGACGCCCAGCGCTGCCCCTACTGCGAACATTACATCTCCGACGAGGACGCGCCGCCCAGCCGCAAGCCGTGGTGGATCATCGCGGGCGTGATCGTGTGCCTGTACATCGTGCTGCGTTGGATGGTGTTCTAACCGCTGGTGGAAAGAAGGGTGCCTTATGACCAACGAAGAGCGCTTGCCGCCCAAAGCCTGGAACGCGGAGTATCTGCGCCGGCTGCTGGGCGCCGCCAAGGGCGTGAAGGGATCGTTCCACGGCGTGCGAAAGTCCGACTTCTGGACCGCCTGGATTCTGCTGGCCTTTCAGACCGGCGCGCGCCCCAGCGAGATGTACGCGATCGAGACCGCCCACGTCGAGAGCGATGGCGGGCTGAGAGGCACACGGCTCTCCGACGAAGCCAAGGCCGCCGTGCTCAAGCTGCTGGGCACCAGAAAATATCTGTTCGGCCGCCTGGCCCCCAAGCGAGAAATGCTCCGCGAGTTTTCCGCCATGCAAAAGAAAGCCAACCGGCGTTAGGTACAAAAACGGGACGAAGGAATTTAGCCACAGAGCACACAGAGGTCTCAGTGAGAGATAAGTAGGATTGCAGCACCCAAAATCTCTTCCTGATTCGTAAACCCTCGGTGTCCTCTATGTGCTCTGTGGCTAATCCTTCGTGACTTTGTGGCTAAATCGTCGCAGGCCCTCAGTGGCAACACTTGCCTGCGACGGCTAGCTTCTTCGCCGACGGCGGCACGTCGTTGGCCGGGTTGTGGGCGAAGAAGCCTTGCGGCTTCAGCATGAAGCCGATGTAGGCGGTCGGCATTACGGGATAGTCCTCGGGCCGCGGGATGTGCGTGTGGCCGAAGGTGTACCACAACACCACGTCGGTCGATTCGATCGGACGATCTTGCTCGGTCCAACGAATCAGGCCGTCGCCGCCGCTGCTCTGGTTCGGATAGTCGCCCGCGCCGAAGCGTTCGTCGTCGCGATAGGGCGTGACCCACACGTGGTGGTTGACGAAGCCGGCCCGCTTGCGCCACCAGGCGTTTGGCGAGCCCATCGGAAACGAATTGTCGCCGGGCACGAACTTGTAGCCCACCGGTTCGCCCAAGTGGTTCTTCGCCTCGTTGCTGATGATCTTCCAACTGCGGGCCGTCTCGAGTTTGAGATTCGCGCGGGCCTGCTTTTCGGTTTTCAGCGTCGTGGCTCGAGCCTGAAAGGCGTTTTCGAACGGGTTCGCCGGGCCCAATTCGTCGGGCACCACGTCGACCTGCTGCACCGAGTTGGCGACGCCGTCGAGATCGAAGTCGAGCCGGACGTTGAAAAAGTGCTGATGATTCGGAGCGTAGAGCTGCGGCGCGACGAGGTTGCCATACTTGGCCTTTTCGCCCGTTCGCCAGCGCTCCCAGCGACAGAATGCCGGTCAGCTTGATTTCCAGTTGGATGCTGCCGTCCTGGTACAGATACCAGAAGAAGCCATACTCGTAATTCTCCACCGTCGAGACCGACGACACCACCAGCCGCCGCGAGCGGCGCACCTCGGGCGTGTTCAGCCGGCGGTCGGTGTGCTTCCACAGGATGCCGTAGTCTTCCTCGTGCATGCAAATCGCGTTCTTGATCGTCAGCGGCTCGCCGCGGCTGGTCACCATGTCGGCGTCGAAATACCGGATCAGCGCCCAGGCAATCGCAGCCCAGCTCGAGCGAGTTGGCACACATGCCCATGCCGTACTCGCCGACGTCAAAGGCGTTCTTGCGGGCCTGCGTCGGGCCGGGATCGCCGTAGGGAACCACCATCTCGGTCAGCGACGCGCGATACAACACCGAGCGGTCCCGGTCGCCGTCGCGGTAACGCAAGTGATGCAGCGTCAGCCCCTCGCGAGCATTGAAGCCGACGACGAACGTCCAGTTTTGCCAGCGAACGACGCGGCCTTCGACCTCGAAGCTGGGACCGTCGGGCTGTACGATCTCCAGCGGTTTGATCCCGTTGCGGAATCCTGTACCGTTCATCCGGTCGGCCGCATAGTTCAACTCCACGTCGGGCAGGGCCCACGGTCCGAACTCCTCGACGCGAATGACTTGCATCGTGTTCAGATCGACCACCGGCCGCAGTCCCTCGATCGGCCGCACGTAGCCGTTGTCAGTCGGATCGCGGCGGAGAAAACAAAGCGGACGGGCCAGTCGCCGCGTGCGGTCCTCTTCCGAGCCGTAGTTGCCGGCGCTCCAGATGTCGACCATCACCAGGCTGGTGTCGTCGACGCCATATTGCTTCTTGAGCGCCGCCTTGAACTCCGGGCTGGCCAGCACGGCCTGCTCGCACTCGACCTGCTCGTCGATGGTCATCGTCGGCTGCACGCCGGTGATCGCCTTCCACGACAAAAGGTCCTCGGCGCTCAACGACAGCACTGCCTCGTAAGCCGTATTTTTCGCGTTGTCGAACAGCACGGCAAAGGCTTCGCGCGGGATCGTCTGCTGAGGGCTCGACGCGTGGACCAGATCCTTGCGCGGTTCCTTCAGGCTGACCGATACGAAGCGCGTGGTGGGCGTGACCTTGCCCAACGATTTGAGCAATTGGACCGCTTGTTGAACTTCGTCGGCCGACAGTGGTTCGAGCGGGTGGCGAGTGTGGCAGGCCATGGGTCGTACTCCAGGAAACCACGAAATTGCTTCCACGCGAACATCCGCCTGGGTCCGCTAAAGAGCGTTGTATAGCGCCCGAGGGCCGCTTGTCCAGCAGGCCGGCGGCCCACCTGCGGGACCGCGGTTCCCCATACTAACCCGACGCGCAAGCGAGGGTTCTTTGTCCACCGTCCCTCGCTGGCGCGTCGGGTTAGTGTGCGGCGATTCCCGGACAGCCTTAGCGATTGTCTGCCACCCTGGTAGCAACTAGCGGCCCCGGCAGTGGTTTTTTCGGCCGCTGGCATCTATCCTGGCGGGTGGCCCGTGGTGCCGGTGCCGGTTGTTCCGCGGCACGCATTTGGAAACCATGCACAACAAAGGCGGAGAAAGCATGGAGATCATTCCCATTCAGGCCCTGTTCGACGAAGAGCAGGCCGCCGGCCGAGAAGCCCCCTATCGCCGAGCACTCGCCCGGGCCGAAGTTATTTTGGGCATCGACGTCGCGCGTCAGCGCGAATTCACCGTGTTCGGCACCCCCGCCATGGAGGAGACCGTTCGCATCGGCAAGCAGCAGGCCCTGCGCACCGTGCGAATCGAGCTCGACGCCGAAAACGGCGAGCTGGAGAAACTCGTCGCCCTGGTCCGCACCGTCAAGGGCCGCTACGGCTATGCGGCAGACGAATAGCGTGGCGATGGCCCGGTTGCCCCAAATCGGCGGGTGCCAGTGCTTGCCTGTCAAACCGTGTCCCGGGGACCAGCCCCTTCCCGTGGGTCCCCCGGTCGTCGAAAAGGCTCGACACACGTGTGGCAAATTGACGTACACTAGGGTAGAATCATATGTGCAGAAAATCGACGTACGTTCCGGCAGGAGACCGTTCACGTGTCGACCGAAAATACGAAGGCGGCCAGGCTCAACTTTCGCCTTTCCAGCGATTTGAAGGAAGTCATCGAAGAAGCGGCAACCGCGATGGGCCAGTCGGTGAGCGATTACGCCATTGCAACGCTGGTCACGAATTCCCAAGCCGTGCTCCAGCAGCGCCAGGCGACCGCCCTTTCAGACCGCGACCGAAAGACCTTCATGGCGCTGCTCGACGACTCGGACACCAGGCCGAATCGTCGCCTGACTGCGGCGGCCAAACGCTACAAGAAGCGATTCAAGTAGCATGGCACCGTCGGACTGGGTGATTGAGCGGCTGACAAACAAGCACGTCCGAACGTCCTTTCATTGTGGCCAGGCGACCCTGGATGACTGGCTCAAATCGCGGGCCAGCCAGTTCGATAAACGCGACCTCGCACGGACCTATGTTGCGGTCCGCAGGGGTGATCCGGCAGTTTTGGGCTACTACGCGATCTCGAATCATCGGGTGACGTACGAAGCCCTTGCCGCGGATCAAGCCAAAGGGCTGCCTCCGATCGACATTCCGGTCGTCCTGCTTGGACGTCTGGCCGTCGATCAATCCGTGCAAGGACAGGGCCTCGGCGAATTGCTGCTGGTTGATGCCTTGCGCAGAACACAGCACGTTGCACTCCAGGTCGGCGTGCGAGCGGTAGAGGTGGATGCAATCGATCGGCAAGCACGAGCCTTCTACGCGAAGTACGGTTTCGTGCAGTTGGTCGATGATCCCGACCATCTCTTCCTCCCGATGCAAGTCATTCGCAAGCTGAATTTGCCGCCGCTGGGTTAACAGCAACGGTGACTCCTTCGGAGTGGCCGTGCGCCACGTCCTTGCGTGGCGATGAAATCAAAAAAGGCTCGGGTCGCGGGATGAATCCCGGGCCAGAGCCTTTTTGATCAGACTGCCGCATCGCGTCATGACGCGTCGCCTACGAGCGGCTCCCATGCATCAACGGTTGTTTCAACTGAGCGGGCTCCTGCTCGACTCATTTCTTTCCCTTGTCGCCCGCGAGCTTTTTCATCAACTTGTCGTGCTCGGCAATCGCCTTGGCAAGCGAATTGTCAATCACTTTGCAGCATTCCATCGAGCCTGCCGCATCCACATTGTCTTTCAGGCAGGTTTCGCGCATCTCGGCGTGCGACTTTGCCGCGTCCGCCAGGTTCTTGTCAATCACGTCCAACGAAGTCAACGTCTCCTTGTCCTTGGCGCCCTCCGCTTGCTTGCGCATCGAAGCCATATGTTTCTGGGCTTTCGAGATGTATTGGCCAATGCTGTCGGCGGCCTCGCGCGCGACTTCTGGATTGACCTTTTTGTCCGGCGCGGTTTTCGCGTACTCGCGATAATTGCTGGAGTAGTCGCGCGCGCTGCGCATCGCACTGCTGGCGGAATTGCCGTAGAAGTTGTACTCTCCGCGCTGCTTGGCCCCAGCCGGAGCTTGAGCAAAGGCCGTGTGTGCGGAGGCGACAAGCGCAAGCAATGCCAAGGCAATCAATGGTCTGGTCGCGTGTCTCATGGAAAGTCCTCACAAATAGGGTTTTGATCGGCGGCGGCCCTGGCCCCGAAACGGCGACCAGTCCTTGGGCGGCGGGATCGACCATCGGTCCCGTGCTGTCTCAAAGTTAGATGCCCGCGGATGCCGGTTTCTTCGCCAATGGATTGCGATACGAGGTAAACAGCCGACGATCACCGGCGTCTGGCGTGCGGCACATGCCCTAAAGTTCGTGAACATCGGCAAATACCGCGGACTCAATGGCGGCGCAGGAGGACATCTGTTAAGTTTTCTCAGCGCGCGATCTCGGCTTAAGCGCGCTAATTCGCACACGAGCGCACCAGCCGCCGGCTTCGCCGAGGGCCGCCGGACAGACAAGCCTGCGAGATTCCTCTGTCGGCACGAAGGGCATGGGAATTGCTTGAGTCGGTCGCAATTCGAACATTAATGTGGCACTTGCCGCGAGGGGTCCTTGACTGACGGGGACTTACGCAATGGAGTCGACGACTCGCCGAAGGAATCCACTTCCCGCTGCATCTAACCAAGCAGACCGAGGAGTGGAAGCATGGCCAAGCATGAACAGCACGCTCTCGCAGATTGTCACCGCTTGCCAGCGAGGCGACCGGAATGCCCAACGGCAGCTCTACGAGCAGTGCTGCGAGAGGGTCTTTCGCTTGGTCAATGGGATGGTCGGCGTTCAGGACGCTTCCGACCTTGTACAACAGGTCTTTCTTCAGACCTTTCGCGCGATCGGACAATTCTCGGGTCATTCTCGCTTCGAGACGTGGCTGTATCGTTTGGCTGTCAACGAGTGCCTTCAATTCCTTCGCCAGGGCAAGCGAAGATCATGCGAAGGACTGGCACACGAACCACCCGATCGTTCGCCAGAGCACGTCCGGCACGTCGAGCATCGAGAATTGCTGGAACGCGCGTTGCAGCGGCTCGACCCCGAGTCGCGGTGTATTTTCCTACTTCGCGAAATCGAGGGACTAGCCTATGGAGAGATAGCGAGCGCTTTGGGAATTCCCGACGGAACCGTTGGGTCGCGTTTGAATCGAGCGCGCGCCGAGTTGAAGGAGCGCCTCATTGACCTGGGTTGGGAATTCTAGAATGGACTGCTCATCGGCTCGGCAGCACTTGTCGGCTTTTCACGATGGCGAGCTACCGCCGGACCTTCGGGTCGCGATGGCCGAACATCTTGAAGGCTGCCCCGATTGTGGCCGGAGCCTCGCCGAATTCCAGGAAATCTCTCGTATGGCAGCCGGGATGCCAAACCCAGCAGTCCCAGCGGAAATCTGGCCGCAGTTGGAGCAGAAGATCGCTGCCGAGGTCCCAGGGCGGCGAGCGGCGCTCGTCCACTTGATCCGTCGGCGGAGCACCTGGATTGGCCTTGCCACCGCGGCCTTAGTCGTCGTCTCCGTTTCAGCGGCCGTTGTCTGGCGGCAAGACGAGGGCCATCGTCAACTCGCGATCAATTTTGGGCGCTATCTCAATGAATTCGAGCGCAACCCGCAGGCGGCCCAGCAAGTGCTTTTGACGAATTACGAAGGGCGGGCCGTCAGTTATGACGAGGCTGCGACCGTGGTACGCTATCGTCCGGTGACCCCGGAGCGTTTGCCGAACGGATTGTCGCGTAAGAGCATTTACCTCCTGCGTATGCCCTGCTTCACCTGCGTGCAAGCGATCTACGAGCGCGAGGACGGTGAGACGCTCGCGATTTTCGAACACGTGGACGACCAAGCCGTGTGGTTTGGCAATCGTCCGACGATCAAAACGCACTGCAACGGAATGCCCACGAGCCTGGTCCAAGTTGACGACCACCTGGCCGCAAGCTGGAAGCGAGACGAGCGGTGCGTCACGATCATCGGAGCACGGGACGTCGAACAGGTTGCAAAGTTGATGGCCTATCTTGATGGCCGGCAGTCTGCCAATCCTCCGCGGTGACAACATTTCGGTACGGCTTGTGGGCCAAATGGCCGACTTCGGGACCGCGGAACGCCCGGCGACAGCTTCGACTCTCGAGCAACCACCTCAACCTTCGCGTCGCGCGGAGCCGCCCGGTATACTCCGGTAAATGCGGCGACCGGTAGCGTGCCGTTATATGGGTTGGCGATCGGCACGGGGCTTAGTCCGCGGCGGATCGAGGTGCGGAGTCTCGGCTCACGCAGGCAAGAGCGCCCGCGTCAAATCTCCCCAAATGAAGTGGATGCAAACCATGTCCAATCCCACGATCACTCGACCCGACGCGACCGAATATCCGGCCACGGTAGCGAATTACCTTCAACTCGTGCCCGAGGGCGACTTGCTGTCGATTCTCGCGGCACAGGCGGATGACCTGGCGCGGCTGGTGGGCAAGCTCAACGACGAGCAATCGCTGATGCGGCACCCTCCCTACACGTGGAGCATCAAGCAGGTCGTGGGGCATCTGGCCGACTGCGAACGCGTGTTCGGCTATCGCGCGCTGCGACTGGCAAGGAACGACAAGACTCCGCTGCCCGGCTTCGACGAAAATGCTTACATGCAGTTTGCAAACTTTGATCGCTGTCCCATTGGCGACTTGGTGGCCGAATTCGAACTGCTGCGACGTTCACACCTCGCGATGTTTCGGCACCTCGAAGCGGATGCCTGGTTGAGAATCGGAGTCGTCAATAGTCATCCCATGTCGGTCCGCGCGGTGGCCTGCGTCATGGCAGGGCACGCGCAGCATCACCTGATCATCTTGCATAAGCGATTGGGCGGCTGAGGGACGGGCCAGTCCCGGCTCGCGTCAGAATGCCGTCGTGGGGGCACTATGCCATCGGTGCCACAACCGTCCGCGGCGTGACCTGTTTGCCGTGCTATCCGAGGCTTTGATTTTTCGGCGGCAAACGCACTACGGCCTGCGAGCCAGTTCGACGACTTCTTCCGTACTGAGCGAGCGATTGTAGATCCGCACGTCGTGCAGCCGGCCGCAAAAGTAATCGTTGGCGCCGAATCCGATCCGCAGCGGCTGCTTGCTCTCGCCAAAATATCTAGCGGGGTCGAACGCCCCTGACGTCGCGACCAGCAGCCCGTCGACGTACAAACGCATCACGCCCGAGTAATTTGCCGCGACGTGGTGCCAGCCGGAGGGAAACGGCTGAGTCCACATCACGTTTTTGCCGGCCTCGAATGAATACACTCTGCCCGACGGCAGCGTGCTGACGAATACCCGTCCGCCGAACTCGGCCATCGTCCAGGCCCTGCGATATTTGACCTCCGGCGTCGTGTCGAGCCGGGCCATGCGTCGCCAGGTCGTATCGCCGTCATACTCGTAGACTTCGGCCAGTGGCAGCGTGCCGGCCAGCAGCCGGCCGTTGTGCACCAGCATGCCCATCACTTCCAGCTCTTCGCCCAACCGCCCCACGTCGGTCCAGCGATTGACGTCCTCGAAGCGATAGACTTTGCCGCTGGGCCAGGTGCCGACGAACAATCGGCCGGTATAAACGGCGAACGAGTAAGTTTGCGAGTTTTCGCCAGGGGCGCCCAGTTCGCCGCAATCGGTCCACTTCGACCCGTCGTAGCGATAGACGTGTCCGCCGTCGTAGCTCGTGGCGTAGATGAAGCCGTTGTAAACGCCCAGCGCTTCGACCCGTTTGCCCGGCGTGCCGCAATCCGTCCACTTGTCGCCGCCTTCGTAGCGAAAAAAGCCCGCTGGCTTGTACAACGATGACGCATACAGTCGGCCGCGAAATACCACCAGCCCGCCGATCGCTTCGACACCTGGCAGCTTCCCGCAATCGGTCCATTTCTGGCCGCCCTCGTAGCGGTACACGCCGCCGCCGAGCGCCGCATTCTTCGATTCCTCGAGCGCCGAGCCGGCCAGCCGATATTTTCCGACGCCGACATAAAGCTGTTTGTCATGGACGGCCATCGCGGTGACCGCGTTGCACGCCGCGGGCGAGCCGCAATCGATCCATTCGGTTTTGCCGCCGTAGCGGTAGACGTGTCCAGCGTGACCGTCGCCGGGTTCGCACGTTCCGGCATACAACTCGCCGTCGTGCACGGCCAGTGCGAACGCCAGAATCGCCTGGCCAGGCCGGCCGCAATCGGCCCACTCGCTCGCGCGATTGCTGTCGACGCCAAATTGCAATTGGCGAAAGTTAGCTTGATTGGTCGTCACCCCGGCATTGGTTTTCAGGGTCAGATGAAATCCACCACGCGATTTCTCGTCGTATTGGCTGGCGATATCGCCGGGCACGTCGTCGATATTCGCATCGGTATACACCCACGCCGCGATCGTGACGCCGCTGGCATTAAACCCCAAAGTTGTCGATCCGGGAACTTCGAGATAGGCATCGCGACCGTTGAACCCGGCGGCAGTCCGCGGCTGACCGCCGGGACCGGCCACATTCCAATCGACGGCGCCATGCACCACGGCATGTCGCTTACCAACAGAGTGATCCTGCGAATCGCCGGCCAACGGCCAGTGTCCCAAGAGCTGGCGCACCGAACCATTTCTCGGCGTCGATTTGTCCTCCGGATCCGAGGCTCCGGCCGGCCATGCCGCGATCAGCGACAGCAATAGAGCGACCAGCGAAACGCTTCGGCACGGAATCGTCGTCATTGGTAGTTTCCCCCGAATCTTGACGCGGTCAGTCTAACGTCCGGTGACACCTGAAGCCATAAACCGCCGGATTGCATGTCTCATGGCAGGCGCGGTCGGCCGGTCGGCTGCCTATAATTGTGTGTCACGCTTCGGTCAGCCGCTGAAAACGCCACGCAATCTGACAAAGAAGAAGATGCCCACGCGCCCGGTTTATCTCGACAATCATGCCACCACGCGGGTCGATCCGCGCGTGCTCGAGGCAATGCTGCCGTTCTTCACCGAGACCTACGGCAACGCGGCCAGCACCAGCCACAGCTTCGGCTTGGCGGCGAAGGAGGCGGTCGACGCGGCGCGCGAGACGATTGCCGCCGCGATCGGCGCCAGCGCCCGCGAGATTGTCTTTACCAGCGGGGCCACCGAAAGCAACAACCTGGCAATCCGCGGAGTGGCCGAACGGCAGAATCGTCGCGGCAGCCACCTGGTTAGCGTGCAGACCGAGCACAAGGCCGTGCTCGACCCGCTGGAGAGGCTAGGCCGCCGCGGCTACACGGTGACGACGCTCGCGGTCGAGCCGGCCGGCAGCGGCAGGGCAGGGTGGCTCGATCCGGACGCGGTGCGACAGGCCCTGCGCGACGACACGCTGCTGGTTTCGGTAATGCTGGCCAACAACGAAATTGGCATCATCCAGCCGCTAGAGGAAATCGCGGCCATCTGCCGCCAGCGCGGAGTGCTGGTGCATTGCGACGCCACGCAGGCCGTCGGAAAAATGCCGCTTGACGTGCGGACGTTAGGCATCGACCTGATGAGTTTTTCGGCCCACAAAATTTACGGGCCCAAGGGAGTCGGAGTCCTGTGGGTGCGGCGCAGCTCACCGCAGGTCCGGCTCGAGCCGCAGATCGCCGGCGGCGGACACGAAGGGGGCTTGCGCAGCGGCACGCTCGACGTGCCCGGCATCGTCGGCTTCGCCCGCGCGATCCAGCTTTGCCTGGCCGAAATGCCGGATGAATCACGCCGGCTGGCCGACCTGCGCAATCGGCTCTACCAGGGTTTGACGTCCGAACTGGACGGCGTGTCGCTCAATGGCCCGGCGCTCGAACAGCCCGAGCTGCGATTACCCGCCAATTTGAACGTGAGCTTCGCCTACGTCGACGGCGAGGCGCTGCTGATGAACATGAAAGACGTGGCCGTCAGCTCCGGCAGCGCCTGCACAGTCGCCAATCCCGAGCCCAGCCACGTGTTGCGGGCCCTGGGCCTGTCCGACGACGCGGTCCGCAGCAGCCTGCGATTCGGGCTGGGCCGGTTCAACACGTCCGACGACGTCGAGTTCGCGATTTCCGCGGTCAGTTCCGTCGTCCGCCGCCTGCGAAAGCTCAGCAGCCTGGCATGACGGCGGCTTTCGCGATTCGTAGCCTGCTCGGAACGCCCAGCCGTCGCCAAATGCTTGAAGCCGATCGCGGCCATTCGCATAATGACGAAGAGTCGCCGCCCCCCGCCCCAGGACGGAATCAAGCAGCCGCGCCATGCACGTTCGTTGTCCGCATTGCCATAGTCCGATCGACATTATCGATGGCGCGTCGTTGACCGACATCGACTGCCCTTCGTGCGGCAGCCACTTCAGCCTGGCCAGCAAGACCGACCCGGCCACGACGCTCCAATCCGGCACGCGCCGACTGGCGCACTTCGAGCTGGTCCGCGAGTTGGGCATCGGCAAGTTCGGCAGTGTGTGGATGGCCCGCGACCAAGAGTTGGGTCGCACGGTGGCGATCAAGATTCCGCGCAAGGGAGCTCTGAACGCCGACGAAACCGAAATGTTTCTGCGCGACGCCCGGGCCGCCGCGCAACTCAAACATCCGCACATCGTCAGCGTGCATGAAGTCGGTCGCGAAGCCGACACCCTGTATATCGTCACCGATTACGTCGAGGGGGCGAACCTTAAGGAGTGGCTGACCGGTCAAAAGCTGTCGTTTCGCGAATCGGCCGAGTTGATCGTCAAAGTGGCCGAGGCCGTGCAACACGCCCACCAGGCCGGCGTGGTGCACCGCGACCTGAAGCCGGGCAACATCATGGTCGACCTCGCCGGCCAGCCGCACGTGATCGATTTCGGCCTGGCCAAGCGCGAGGCCGGCGAAATCACAATGACCGTCGAAGGGAACATTTTGGGCACGCCCGCCTACATGTCCCCCGAACAGGCCAAGGGCAAGGGCCACGACGCCGACGCCCGCAGCGACGTCTATTCCTTGGGCGTGATCCTGTTCGAGCTATTGACCGGCGAGCTGCCCTTCCGCGGCGAAGCGCAGATGCTGCTGGTGCAAATCCAGCGCGACGAGCCTCCCCGCCCGCGCAAGCTCAACGCCCGGATACCGCGCGACCTGGAGACGATTTGCCTGAAGGCCATGTCGAAGGAGCCCCCTCGGCGCTACCCGACGGCGCAGGACCTGGCCGGCGATCTGCATCGTTGGCTTGATGGGCGACCAATTGTTGCCCGGCCGATTGGGCGACTAGCGCGCGGGTGGCGCTGGGCGAAGCGCAATCGAACTGTCGCGGCGCTATCGGCGACGGTCGTATTCGTCCTGGCGTTGGGGGCGATGGGCTCAGGCTATTTTGCCGTTCAGGCTGGACTGCGCCTGTGGAGGCGGAAGCTAACGCGACCCGCGCGTTTGCAGAGAAGGAGGTCGCGCAGCAATTGCTCTACGCCTCGGACATGACTTTGGCACACCGCAATTGGGAGACTGACAACTCAGTCAATTCAGTTTTGGAATTGTTGACAAAACATGAGCCGAAGAATCATGAACCCGACCGGCGAGGAGTGGAATGGCACTACCTTTCCGGGCTGTGCCACAACGATCTCTTCCGACTTGTGGGTCACTTGTCAATGGTTAACAGCGTAGCGTTCAGCTCGGACGGCAGGCAACTAGTATCGGCCGGCAACGATGGAACCGTCAGGCTCTGGGACGCTCGTAGCGGGACTATGTCCGCCTGCCTTATTGGACATACAGGGGCAGTTCATCATGCAGCGTTCAGTCCTGATGGCAAGCGAATTGTTTCTGGCGGTCAAGATAAGACCATTCGATTGTGGGACGCTGCACGTGGCGCGAGTTTGGCCATTTTCAAGGAAGAGACCGATTATAACCGGTTCGTGTCGTTCAGCCCCGACGGACGGCGAATTGCTGCAATGAATTCAGCGGCGATCCAGCTTTGGGATGTCGAAAGCGGCGCTGAAGGACCAAACCTGACCAAATCAGGGCAATTGGCGCTCCATGGACTGGCATTCAGCCCAGACGGACAACGAATCGCGGCAGGCGATGGAATCGGAGCCGTATTGCTGTGGGATACCAACAGTGGTGAACTGGTTAAAACACTCGCGGGCGCTGGCGTGATGTCGGGTTGTTTGGCCTTTAGCCCCACAGGGACGTCGATCACCTACGATTGGGGTCATGACGCGATTAGAATCTGGGATCTGAAGGCGGACCGCGAGCAGGCCACCTTACGTGTCAATGCCCGTCAATTAAACCGCAGCGTGGCGTACAGCGCCGATGGGACTCGGCTCGCGTCTGGCGGGACTGACCAGGTCGTAAGGCTTTGGGATGCCCATGACGGCGCCGAATTGGCGACGTTCAAAGGACATTCAAAAGCGGTCACGACGGTGGCTTTTTGTCCCGATGGGAAAGTGCTTGCTTCGGCTGGCTTAGACGGCACGATTATCCTTTGGGATCTCAAGAGCACAGCGGCTTTCTGTTCGTGCTCGGAAGCTGGTCACCAGGTTCATCGATTGACAATCAGCCCTGACAGCAGTCAACTCGCGGCGATCCATCGGCCAACCCGATTCGATGGCAGTCAAACGAGTGACGCCATCACGATCTGGGACGCCGACAGCGGTGACGAGCTCGTTGAGATTCGGCTCGCGGGGTCTTACAGCGACCTGCCAAGCATGGTATTCAGTCCGGTCGGCGAGAGAATCGTAGCCGCCAGCAAACGCGACGAGATCAAGCTATGGAGCGCGACGAGTGGTGTCGAATTGGCAACAACGGGCGTTAACAGTGCCGTCAATGGGCTCGCGTTCAGTCCCGACGGAAAGCGCGTAGTGTCAGCATGCGCGGATAGTACGGCTAGGGTTTGGGATGCACTACACTTGACCGAGATAGCCGTGCTCAAAGGCCACAGGGGCGCCGTCCAAGTCGTTGCCTTTAGCCCCAACGGTCTGCAGCTTGCAACCGGTAGCGCTGACAAGACAATCAAGCTCTGGGATGCCGCGAGCAACATCGAGGTCGCCACACTCAACGGCCGCACGGAAGTTTTGGCATTGAAGTTTAGTCCGGACGGCAACTGGATTGCTTCGGGCGGCCAGAACGGGACCATTACACTTTGGGACATGCGAAGCGCCGCCGAAACGGCGACTCTCAAAGGACACAGGTATAGTGTCGAGTCGGTGGCCTTTAGCCCCGACGGGAAACGAATTGTGTCATCTGGCCGCGACGAAACTGTCAGAATCTGGGATTTCGACCAACATACTGAATTGGTTCGACTCAATGACTGCAGCGGTGTCGCGTTCGCATCCAACGGAAGGAGATTGTTTACTTCGCGCGGCCGGAGCGTGCAGATGTTCGATGCGCACGACGTGTCTAGAACCGAGCGAACCGCGCGCTTCCGTGTCAACCGTCTTTTCGATGAACTTGTTCTCGGGCCCGGCGTGATTGACGCAATTATGCAAACGCCGGGACTGAGCGAGCAGGTTCGCGACGCGATGCTACGGTGCGCAAGATCGCGTGTCGACAGTCCCGTCAGTCGCGCCTTCAGGTACACGCGGCTTGCCAACGAACATCTTGGTCATCGGCGCCTCGCCGATGCACAGACGGCGCATCTGAAGGCGATCGACATCCTGGGCGAACTGGTGCGAAGCACACCAGACGTAACCTCCTACAGGGCCAAACTTGCGGCCGCCTATGTGCAGCTTGGCCTCGTTCAACGCGAACGAGGGGAATTGACCGAGGCAGGTATCTCTTACAAGGCTGCGGTGAATCTTTGCAAGTCGGTGGCCGCTAGAGATATACCCGATCTCACCAATGCGCTGGAGAACCTCGTCAACGGCATCGTCGAAGCCCCCAAAAGGCCGGAAGTGTCGGACGATCGCCAGGTCTCGTACAAGCAGGCGATTGAAATTCAAGAAACGATCATCCGAGAGCTTGGTCCGTCGGATGACCGTGAGAAAACCTACGTGTCTCTGCTAGTGGCCGCCGGGCGATTCGATGAAGCGGAAGCCGCGATTCAACAAACAATCGACGCCCTTTCGTCAACGGTTGAGGAGAATCCACAGGATGTGGAAAAACGAAAGACGCTGGCTTTGAAATATGTGGATCTCGCGGACGCGCGACACAACGCGGGGCGCCATGACGACGCGCAACAATTGTTCGAAGAATCCATTCGAGCCCTCCAAAAACTGGCCGACGAGTTTCCAGATCGCTCGCTTAGCGTCGATCTTGCGTTTTTGTACAACAACATCTCGTGGAAAATGGCTACATTTGCGGACGCGAGACTGCGCAACCCGCGCCGAGCGGTGGAACTGGCCCAAAAGGCCGTCGAACTGGCCCCGCAGGACAGGAATATTGCTAACACCATGGGCATCGCACAGTACTACTCGGGAAATTGGCGAGAGTCCCTTGCATGGCTTGAAAAGTCGTCACGATTGAGCAGTGGCGGCGACAGCTTCGACTGGTTTTTTCAAGCCATGGCGCACTATCAGCTCGGAGATAAAGATGAGGCCGGCAAGTGGTACGATAAGAGCGTCGAATGGATGGAGAAGAACCAACCGAGCGACGAAGACCTGGTTCGCTTCCGCGCCGAAGCCGAACAGCTGCTGGGTATCACACCGCCTAACCCCGCCGCAAAGGACGCCTCAGCAGCCGATGCCCAGAGGCAGAAGAGTTGATTCCCGTCGCCGATTGACGGCGAAAACGTGCGCATTCCGCTCCTTTTTTGTTGGCAGCATTCACGGCGCATCAGCAGCTTGACGCAATCCAGGTGAGTCGAATCACGGCCGAAACAGTGCTGGCTCTGGCGTTGCATCGCGAAGGGGACAAAGAAGCATTCGAGAGGCAACCAAACATCGTGCGGGCACGGATCCGCGCACGGCTCAAGACGTCGCCTCTCAAGCCGGGCGTCAATGAGGTCCCTTGGGCTGTACCGTTCGCGATCCTCATTGCCGAGCGCGAGTTGGCCAAAATCAACCCGCGAGCCGAGGCGAACCAGCCAGACCATCGATTGCCGCCTCAAACCGAGCCGCCCACCCTATCGAGGCCGGAAAATGAGCCAAAACCCGGCCGAGCGGAGCAAAATCCGCCAAATCGGCTTTTCTTGGCCTCGCGGATCGTATAATTTAGCAAGTTGAAGCTGTGAAAATTACGATCGATTGAAATTGTCGCCCAAGACTTTTCCCCCAGACTGGAGTGCAACCGATATGGCCGTCATTTTGAGCGAACGGGCAGCGAGCGAAGTCAAGAAAGTCCTCAGCGAGCAAAAGCAGCCGGCGACCACCATGTTGCGGGTCCGCGTCGTGGGGGGCGGCTGCAGCGGGTTTAGCTACGATCTGAAGTTCGACGATCAGTTCGACGAAAAACTCGACTCCAAGTACAACTATCATGACGTCACGGTCGTGGTCGACAAGAAGAGTGCCTTGTATTTGGACGGCACGACGGTGGATTACTACGAGGGGCTCGAGAAGCGCGGCTTCACCTTCGACAATCCCAACGCCGTGAAGACCTGCGGCTGTGGCAGCTCGTTCCAGGCCTGACGGCCTGAAACGAGGTACCTCGCTCGAAGCCCGCTCCGTGGGCCGCGTTTGGGGTGCGTGGTTTGCGCTGAAGAATGGGCCGTCACTAGCCCGAAGCGCAAGCGAGGGAAATCGAGCTGTTCGCTCCCTCGCTCGCGCTTCGGGCTAGTGAAAGCTTTGCCGGTCGGACGCTCGCGCGTCCCTCGTTCGCGACTGGATGCTGCCCCGGTGGCAATTCCGCTGCTGGCACTTGCGAAAACATCAAGCCCGGATACAATCCAGGACGACGAAAGGAGTCGCAGATCTGACGCGCGGTTCAGAACTGCTTTCTGCGGTTTGAGCGGCAAGTTGTTGGCTCGACTGCCTTTTTTCGCATCCGGACGAGTGCGAACCCCGGCCTGGTTTTCGGCGTAGTTCGGATAGTTTTTCGCCGGCCCGAAAACCGGGCTTTATGTCCCCTTGACGAACGGAGTTAGATCAGTAAGATTGGCCGTTTCCCCTGAGGTCACAGTTTTGGCCTTGGGGGGAGACTGACGGCGGTGGCTAGAGGCGGACTTCAGGGATCTCTCTTCTGAGCTCCGCCTCTGTCCACCCAACGCAATGCCGAGAGATAGCACCGTCGCAAGACGGTGATTTTTTCGAGGCGCTTGCGATCGGATGACGGAGCGCTTGGGGCTGACAGACAGCCCGAGCGTGATGTGCAGCTGTAGCTTGCCGCCGTGGAAGCAGGCTGCACCGGGTCTTTGACAATTTGGTTGTTGCAAGAGTGGCATCTTGTATTTTGAACAAAAGCCGGGTTGATCGCCTGCTTTTCACGCGTCGTGCGTGGAACGTGGGGATTGATCTGAAATTTGTTCTCCAAGGCTCTTAGCGTGAATCAGATAAGTTTTGATCGACCAAGCCATAACTCAAACGAGACCATGGCTCGATCGAAGCGAAGTCTGCCTCACAATAAAGATCGAGAGTTACTCGAATCGGCTCCGCCAATGGCGTCTTTCACAAGACGTGCATGGAGGAGCGCGATGAGTAGTGGAAGTTCACAGAAATGCAGGCTTGTTGCCTCTGCGTGTTTTCCTGCGGCGAGTTCACTTTCCGTCGGGCGATGCGTGGTCGGCGAGAGCGTTCGATTTATGTGGTCAAGCTACTAAGGGCGCATGGGGGATGTCTTGGCGTCAGGAGGCGATGAAGGGCGTGGAAGACTGCGATAAGCCCGGGGGAGCTGTCAAACGAGTGTTGATCCCGGGATTCCCGAACTGGCGTGCACTGAATCCATAGGTGTACGTGGCGAACGCGGGGAACTGAAACATCTCAGTAACCGCAGGAAAAGAAAGAAAAATCGATTTCGTCAGTAGCGGCGAGCGAACGGGAAATAGCCCAAACCGCGGAGGTTTTCCTCCGCGGGGTTGTAGGGCCTTTCACATGGGAGTTACAAAGCGACTGGCTAGCCGAACGGTCTGGAAAGGTCGACCATAGAGGGTGACAGTCCCGTAGGCGAAAGCGAATCGTCTCCCGAGGGGTACCTGAGTAGGTCGGGTCACGTGGAACCCCGACTGAATCTGCGGGGACCATCCCGTAAGGCTAAATACTCCCTGACGACCGATAGTGAACTCAGTAGGGCGACTGAAAGATGGGAAGAACCCCTGCTAGGGGAGGACACGTGAACCTGAAACCATGTGCCTACAAGCGGTCGGAGCACTATGGCTCTTCGGAGCAATGTGTGACGGCGTGCCTTTTGCATAATGATCCGGCGAGTTACCGTCAGCGGCATGGTTAAGGCTCTTACGGACCGAAGCCGAAGGGAAACCGAGTCTGAATAGGGCGACATTAGTCGCTGGTGGTAGACGCGAAACTGCACGAACTACCCATGAGCAGGTTGAAGCGCGGGTTATACCGCGTGGAGGACCGAACCCACTTGGGTTGAAAACCGAGTGGGATGACTTGTGGGGAGGAGTGAAAGTCTAATCAAACGCGGAGATAGCTCGTTCTCTCCGAAATAACTTTAGGGCTAGCCTTGAGCCACTACGCACCGGGGGTAGAGAGACTGAATCGGCTTGAGGGCCTTACCAGGCTACTCTGCTGAACCAAACTCCGAATACCGGTGCGACTATCTCGGGAGTCAGTCCGCGAGGGATAAGCTTCGCGGTCGAGAGGGAAACAACCCAGATCATCTGCTAAGGTCCCCAAGTCGTACTTAGTCACTAAGGAAGTTGAGTTGCTGAGACAGCCAGGATGTTGGCTTAGAAGCAGCCACCATTTAAAAAGTGCGTAACAGCTTACTGGTCGAGCAATTCTGCGCCGATAATGAACGGGAGTAAGCATCGACACCGAAGCAGTGGATGCATGAAGCCTGCGGGCAAGCTACGTGGTAGGAGAGCGTTGCACGGTCAGATACAAGCCGTACCGTAAGGAGCGGTGGTGGGGCCGTGCAGGTGATTATGCCGGAATGAGTAACGATAAAGCAGGTGAGAATCCTGCTCGCCGAAAGCCTAAGGTTTCCTGGGGAAGGTAAATCCGCCCAGGGTTAGCCGGTACCTTAGTCGAGGCCGAAAGGCGTAGACGATGGACAGCAGGTCAACATTCCTGCGCCACGCTAGTGGACCGATGGAGGGACGGCGTCTGAAAGGTGAGCGGTACGATTAGAAATGTCCGTGGACTCGATGCGAAGGTGGGGGATTGGCAAATCCGCCCTCATAAGCCAACGCGACGGGACCGAGCGCGTTTATGTTCGCGAAGTCATCCGAAAGACGTCCAAGAAAAGCTTCTAAGGGTTGAAGCATAGCGTGACCGTACTAAAACTGACACAGGTAGGCGAGACGAGAAGTCTAAGGCGCTCGGGAGAACACTGGTTAAGGAACTCTGCAAATTGACCCCGTAACTTCGCGATAAGGGGTGCCCTCGGGGGTTAACGCTCCTGGGGGTCACAGTAAATCGGCTTCAGCGACTGTTTATCAAAAACACAGGACTCTGCGAACTCGTAAGAGGATGTATAGAGTCTGACGCCTGCCCGGTGTCGGTAGGTTAAGGAAGAGGGTTAGCCGTAAGAGCGAAGCTCGCGACCGAAGCCCCGATAAACGGCGGCCGTAACTATGACGGTCCTAAGGTAGCGAAGTTCCTTGTCGGGTAAGTTCCGACCTGCATGAATGGCGTAACGACTGGAGCACTGTCTCAACCAGTGACCCGGTGAAATTGTAGTCGTGGTGAAGATGCCACGTTCCCGCAGCTAGACGGAAAGACCCCGTGAACCTTTACTGTAGGCTGATATTGGGCTGAGGTATGTCTCTGTGTAGGATAGGTGGGAGGCTTTGAAGTCTGGGCACGCCAGTGTCCAGGGAGCCAACGTTGAAATACCACCCTGGTTGTGCTTTAGTTCTAACTCCGATTCCCGTGAATCCGGGCGGAGGACAGTGTCAGTTGGGCAGTTTGACTGGGGCGGTCTCCTCCGAAAGAGTAACGGAGGAGTCCAAAGGTACCCTCAGCCTGGTTGGCAATCAGGCTTCGAGCGCAAAGGTAGAAGGGTGCTTAACTGCGAGACTCATCAGTCGAGCAGATACGAAAGTAGGGCTTAGTGATCCGGTGGTCCCGTATGGAAGGGCCATCGCTCAACAGATAAAAGGTACTCTGGGGATAACAGGCTTATCGCTTCCGAGCGTCCATAGCGGCGAAGCGGTTTGGCACCTCGATGTCGGCTCATCACATCCTGGGGGTGGAGAAGCTCCCAAGGGTTTGGCTGTTCGCCAATGAAAGTGGTACGTGAGCTGGGTTCAGACCGTCGTGAGACAGGTCGGTCCCTATCTGCTGTGGGCGCACGAAACTTGAGGAGGTTCTTCTTTAGTACGAGAGGATTTGGAAGGACGTCCCTCTGGTGTTCCAGTTGTCGCGCTAGCGGCACGGCTGGGTAGCTATGGACGGAAAGGATAAACGCTGAAAGCATATAAGCGTGAAGCCCGCTCCAAGATCAGGTTTCGTTGAGCAATTGCTCGAAAGTCCCCTGGAAGACTACCAGGTTGATAGGCCGGATGTGTAAGTGCAGTAATGCATTCAGCTAACCGGTACTAACGGACGAACGCTTGGCCACATATATCCAACGCTCTTGATCGACTGGATAGGCCGAGAGCCGAACAAAATGCAAGAGCCACTCAAGCAACAACCACTGGTCCTTCAAACGACCACGGCCGTCGGCGCCTTAACCGCGCCGGCGGCCCCTTTCCGGTGACCATATCTGAAAGGTCACACCCGTTCCCATTCCGAACACGGTAGTTAAGCTTTCAGAGCCGATGGTAGTACCAAAAGTGCGAGAGTAGGTATCGCCGGATTTTTTCCAAGAACCCCGCCCGACGTCGCAAGACCCGGGCGGGGTTTTTTGTCGCGCCTCGAATTGCCGATAACGTCCTGAACGCGGGGTCGCGCTGTTTTTATGCGGCGGTCGCCTGTTGACAATGCTCTCTTGCAATTCATATATTAATTTCGAGTAGCTTCCATTGCCGGGTGTCGCTTCTGGTGGTTCTGTCTTGGTTCAGCGTGAATCGGAATTTCGGGACGGTGGTGTTAGCGAGTTGGGGTTGTTGAGTTTCGCCCTCGGCGGGCTTGGTTAATTTGTGATGGTCAACGGCTCGGGCGACCAAGGGGCCTCATTGCCGGCCCCCTGGACTTCCGCTAGCCTTTCTCTGCGTTCCGTTTCGCAAGCGGTTGACAACGTCTCGGGCACGGAACGCCGCGATTGCCGACGCAACGCGCGAGCCGATTCGAGCTTGCGATCGCGCTCGGCGAAGATCGCGTGCTCCAGCCCGGCCAGCTTGTCGGCCGGCGTGATGTAGCCGATCGCGCTGTGCAGACGCACGTCATTGTAGTGCGCCACAAACGAAGCCACCACGCGTCGCGCCTCGTCCAGCGTTTCTGGCGCCGCCAGGCGGAACCGCTCGCCCTTGAGCGTGCCGTGCCAACGTTCCAGCTTGCCGTTGCTCTGCGGATGGTAGGGACTGGTGCGCACGTGCGTCGTGCCCGTCAGCCGTATGAACTCCTTAAAATCCTTGGCGATGAACTGCGGGCCATTGTCGCTGATGATGCGGGGCCGTTCGTCGGGGAACTTCTCCAGGCCGCGTTGCACGATCGTCTCGATATCGCGTTCGGTCATGCTCTCGCGGATCTCCCAGTGCACGATGAACCGGCTGTAGCCATCCAACAGGGAGCAGAGATAGTAGAACGTGCCGCCCAGGTTGAGATACGAGACGTCGACATGCCAATGCTCATGCGCCCCCAGGGGCTGCACGAATCCCGTCCCTTTTTTCGAGGGTTTTTGCCACTTTCGATCGAGTCGGCCCGCTTGCTTGAGCACGCGATACACGCTGGATGGGCTGACTGCCACCACGTCGTCGTCCAGCATCATGAACGCCAGTCTCCGATAGCCTTCCAACGGATATTGATCGTGATAGTCCAAGATCGCCTGCTTCTCCCAGGCCGCCAGCCAGCCGTCGCGCGGCGCACGGCCATTGTGTTGGTTGGGCTGGCCGTAGCGCTTCTGCCACTGGTGGAACTTGCTAGTGGCCAACTCCAGCCAGCCAAGCAATCGCCTCGCCGGCAGCTCGGCCCGAGCGGTCCAGCGCTTCACGTAATCGACCACGGCGTCGCGCGTGTCGTGGGGAACCCAGTTGCCTTTCAGAGTTCCCCACTGGCTTTTTTTGCGCGGACGTTCTCCTCCATCAGCTCGCTGATGACTTCGTTCTTCTGGGCCAGCTTGAGCTCCTTCTGCGCCAGCGTCGATTCGAGCTTCTCAATCTTTCGATCCTTGGCGCTCTCGCGCTGGCCTTGCGACCCGTCTTGCGCTCGAAGATGCTCGCGCCGTGCTCAAACAGTTGCGCCTGCCAGTAATAGACCTGGCTTGGCTGCAGACCATGCTGATCGCAGAGATCCGAAATAGGCACCTTCTCCACCAGGTACCGCCGCAGAATAGCCAACTTCTCTGGCCCCGCTACCGACTTGCGCTCGCGACTCATGGAATCCTCCAGGTTCAAGGGTTATGCTAACCCCAACACCCGGAAATTCCAGTTCCATCTGAAGCAAGACAGTTCCAGCCATCTTCTGGTAGGGAGGTGTTGCATGTTAAGAGTGTTAATCGCTTTGACTTTCAGCCTGGCCGGACTGATCGCTGGTTCGATTTGGGACGTCCATCGACCGGCAACCGCAGAGCTCGTTTCAGAGGCCCGGCTGGATGAACTCTTGGGCGGAGGTTGCTCGATGACCAACGACAAGATCGTGCGATGCGATGCTGCCGGAGGCACCAATGGATGCAGCCTCGGCTGCGCCAAGACGGGCGACCAGTGTGTGGGCGCCGATACCGTCGACAATCACACGTGCGACACGCCGGATGCAACATCGGACTGCACTCAAACGAACGCGGGTAACTGCGGCACCGTAAAAACAGGTCCGATTCCCGCCAGTGGAAGTTGCACGAGCGGTTGCACGAATGCCGGCAGTGGCTGCGGCGCTGGAGGCAGCACGACGACCGTGCATACCTGCCCCACCTGATCGAGATTAAGCCATCCGTGCCCTTGTCGCCGCGAATGGCAAGGTGACGCTGTGCATTGAGCACTACGGGAGCTGGCGTTGTTTGCGAATTGCGCGCTGGTACTGATGGTTTTGGGCGGTGCGGATCCCGGCATTGATGACCTGCGCCAAGGCGTCATGGACCGTGAGGCCGCCATTCGCGGTTTCAAGTTGTCGTGTCAGATCAATACTTTCTTGAGATCGACTGACGGCAAGAAGATCAGTTTATCGGGATTGGAGCACGTCACTGCGAGCGCGGACGTGGGCGGCAGAATTCGCTACGAGTCGTCGGGCAGCGTTCGAGAGGAACGGGGCGACCGACAGGAGGCAGTTCTCGGTGCGTTTGACGGGAACCAGGCTCGCAGCATGCAAACTCGAGGGACCGACAGGTTTGTGGTCGCCGTGATCGATCGCACGCGTTCGGCGGTCTCATTTCGATTGGACCCGTCGGAGTTTGTAAACCAATTCTTCAACGAGCCCGTCAGCAATGTCCTGCAAAGGCCCAATCTCATTGCCGTCGGCAAAGAGGCATGGGACGGTCGCGACGCGCAGGTGCTCGAAACGGACTACGACCCGCCGGAGCAGGGCGTTGACTATCGCAAGGTGCGTTTTTGGATTGATCCGTCACGTGGATTTGCCGTGGTCAAGCGGGCGGCACTGGCGCGCAGGTCGCCCGAGCAAGAATGGGCTGAGTATTATCGAGCCGAGGGATTCGACCACCGGGAGATCGACGCGGGCTTGTGGCTGCCCATGCGGGTCGTCGTTGAAACGGCCAACGTGACTGACAAACAGATTGAGCAAGGGACCGTATTGGCCAGCTACAAAGTTCAAGTCCAAGAGTGGGAGCTCAATCCGAAATTCGCCAATTCAGAATTCAGACTTGCCTTTCCGGCCGGGGTCAATGTTACGGATCGCATAAGCGGTCGTTCTTTTCAGGCCGGTGCCATCACGGACCAGCTGCTCGCAGATCAGCTTTCGATGGAAGAGTCGGACGGCCGCGGTTGGGGCTTCGCCAGAGCGCGATGGCTGTTTGTGTCCGCAAACGCGGTCGTCGTGATCGCCGTGGCGTTGCTGCTCATTTTTCGCCGCAAGGGGTGCGCTGGCTAGGGATCTCACGCAGTCCGCGCGGTCGCCGCGGTGGCCGGCCGGCGGGTGTCCAGTTTTGCGTGTCAAGTGTGATAATGGCCATTACAAACGAACCATCCGGGCAGCCGCCGGCCGCGCGTCGCCGCTACCCTATTGCTTTGTGGGCCATGCTTCTCGTCGTTTTGTTCTGCGCGACTGCCGGTGGCGCAATCGTGGTCCATCGCAGTAACGGGCTAATGGGGGGAAAGCTGCGGGCCGGAATTATCGAGGATCCCGACAATCCTTGCGCGATTGTTTCCGCAACCATGGTCAGCCACATCTTGGGGCGTCCGACCAGTCTTTCCAAGGCGAGGGAGTCGATTCCCACCGACGGCCTCAGGCGGACTACGATGGCGGAGCTTGTCCGCGGCTTGAAGTCTCTCGGCTTTGCCGCCGTCGGCGTCCGCCTTGATTCCGCGGCGATCGAATCGTTGCAAGTTCCAGCGATTCTGCACGTTGACGAATCGCATTTTGTCATATGTCGAGCCAAGGGCGATGGTCTGGTAATTGTTTATGACCCGCCCCAGCCGCCGACCATTACAGACGCTGAGACTCTCTCGCAAAGATGGAATGGCATGGCCGTGCTTGTAGCTCGCGATCAGGATGCCATTGCAACCGCGCTTGCCAAACTCGGCATTGCGAATTGACGGCGTGCAGACGCTGGATGAAACGAAATCGGGGACACCAGTCGTTCGGTTGCTCATGCGAAGTCGATCGCGAATCATTCTTGTCGCAACAACCTGTGTTCCACTTGCCGGATTGATCTGGTGGAATCTTGGACCGGATCCGCCACGTCAGCCCACACTCTCACTCGACAAATCGGAAGCGTCGCTGGGGAGAGTTCTGCCGGGCGAGTCGCTGCACGCCGAGTTTCACATTCGCAATACCGGCAGTGCGCCGCTCGTGATCTCCAATTTGCAAAGCTCTTGTGGGTGTGCGCCACCTCGATTGGAAAAATCAGAGATCCAGCCCAATGGCGAGGCCCTTTTGACGATCGCTTTTCTCGCGCGACCGTACGCCGGGCGATTCGCGCACGTCGTTTCGTTTGACGCAAACGACCCGCGTGCCGCGAAAGTCCACGTTACGGTTAGCGCAACCGCCGAGTGGCCCGTCGAGGCAAACCCGGTTCAGATTCACCTGACGGGAATTCCCCGCGGCGTGGCGACGTCGGCTGATCTGCAACTGTATAGTCCGAACGGGGCGCCATTTCAGGTGGTTAATATCGAAACCACGGTGCCTTGGATTCGCACCCTATCCGATGACGCGTCTGCCAATCGGACTTCCAGTCGCTACAAAATAGAAATTGTCGGGCAGGAATACGGCCCATTTTCGGAGTCGATTACGTTTATCACGAGCTCCGAGAAGCGTTCGCGCGTGATCGTTCCCGTTACGGGCGAAGTAGTCGCGCCACGGCGGATTACTCCGGAGCGAATTGTGTTAGGCGCCATCCAATCCGGCGCGGTGAAGGGCATCCGACTGATTCTTCATTCGGATTTCGAAGGCGCGACGATTAAACGAATGGCAATAAACGATCCAGAATGGTCAATCGAACGCTGGGATCAAAGTCCGCTCAATATGCACACGATACTCATCCAGGCCGACGTTCGGCTTCCGAAGTCCGCTGGTTACAGACGCGGAATCTTGTCGGTGCTGCCGTGCGATGCCGAGAGTCCTCTGGAAGTTCCCATCGCCGGTTTTTTTCCGATAAAGTCGACCAGGATCATAATGGGGCGACGGAAAACTGATTCATGAGCACAGATCCGAAAACTCGTCATCGCTGGTTTCGGTTTGATCTCGTTGAACTGTTCTTGCTCGTGGCCTTGATCGCTGGTGGAGTCGGAACCCGCATGGTTTTGTGGAACCCGAATACGTCAAATTACGAGTTCTTCGTCGGCATCTATGTAGGCGTGTTTTCGATCGCGACGGTGGGCGCGGTGCGCTGGAAACCGGTCGCGCGGCGACCTGCGGTCGTCTTCATTCTTTTTGGTTGGACGTACCTGTTCACGATCCTCCAGGCCGGCGGTGCGCCTCGCACATTGGCCGATGCGCAGTATCTGGCCGGCAGCATCCGACTGGGCCTGGCCCTTGCGCTCTTGACGGCGCTGGCCGCGAGCCTCGTTTTTTCACGCTTCCGTGAGCAGTAGCCGGCGAGCGGGGCTGCTTGTATTTGCGCTTTCCTCCACGGAGGGATCCTTTCTTCCCCCCGGTCACGCGGCGATACAGGAAATCTCCTCCTGCCAAAACGATTGAAAAAACTGCGGAATTTACTTGCGGATTATCAGCGGATGGGGTTAAATGCGTGCCGAATACCACGCCCAATGGTGGTCGCCAGTCTGCCGATGGGGGCGGATCGGCAGGATTCTCGCGTCGCTTGGGGAAGCTGTTTCGCGAACAACTGCTAACGGAGTCCGCTAATGACGACAACTCCTGTCCTCGGCTGGCGCGCGATTCGCGCCCGGACCCGATCGCTCTCGGCCGCGCTCTTGGCAGTTCCACTCTCGCTGGCCGGGATCAGCCAGTCGCAAGCGACGCCGCTGAATTTCACGTTATTTAACCCGTCCGGCTCTCTGCAAAGCCGACTGGACCTGACCGCCACCGGCACTCTGTCCGGCGCGCCGTTGACTTCCGGCCCCCAATTGGCCCCGGGTGGCCTCAACGGACCAGGCAGCGAGTCGACCCTCTATAACGACACGGCCTCGACCGACAGCAAACTGCTGACCAACGTGACCCAGCAGTCGATCGTCTTCCCCGGCGGAAGCACGGCCGTGGCGAACAACGCACACGGTTTGATTTCGGACTTGCAGTTGAAGCCCAACGTGGGCGGCGCTTCCGGGACGGCCGTGGGAAACTATGGGATCCTGTTTTCATCGCCGCAGGACGTCGTCATTCCGCCCATCGACATCAGCGCTCTCAACATTCCTGGCATCACGACGCTCGATCTGGGAACGTTGACCGCGATCAACATCAACGTCGCCCTGCGCGGCGTAGTGGTCGATGTGTCTAGCGGCTCGTTACCCTTGAACCCCAATGCGGTTTATCCTCAGACCTTCGATTCGTCGCAGCTGAACGTTTCCATCTCGGGCACTTCCGACCTGTCGATTCAGGCGATCTTGATGCAGTCCAGCTTCTCGAATTTTATTGCAACCGGCGCGGCCTTGCTCGCGTTGCAAAGCGCCTTGACGCCGCAAGGCATCTCCCTGACGTACACCACCGACATTCTTCACCTGTCGTACGGCGTCGGGTTCGGTTCCACGGCTCCCTTGCCGGCAAACCTCTCGATCAACGACGACGCCAGCCAGGGCACGCTGGAACACATCGGCGGCAATTTGCGCCTGACGGTGCCGATCAAGTTCAACGAAGACATCACGGGCTTGCCCGCGCCGCTCGATACCCTGTTCGCGGGCAACTTCGGCTTGAGCGGCAAGCTCATCGGCCAAACGGCGTTCGTGCAAGTCGAAGTCCCAGAACCATCGTCAGTCGCGCTGGCCGCTACCGGGCTGGCGGGACTACTGGCCATGGCCTTGCGACGCCGTCACGCCGCACAACGGCCAAGTTGATCGGAAGCGTCCATTCGTTTGTAGCGACAAGAAGGCACAGACGATAGTTCCTGAAGTACGCGAGTAGCTGTCGCCGGATTGTTTTCCAAAAACCCGCCCGACGTCGAAGGACTCGAGCGGGTTTCTTATTGTACAATGCTCGGCAACGGTCACCGTTCGAGTTAGTCGTCGTTCAGTTTTAATCAGGAGTCCGTGATGTTCGAACGAGAATTGACGCTCTACAAGTTCAATCGAAACTATATGCGGCAATTGATTGCCGACATCGATCAGGCGGCCATGGGGGAGGCGCCGTTTGTGGGCGCCAATCCGCCGGTTTGGATTCTGGGGCATCTGGCGGTGTGCACCGATTTTGCAGGCAGGATTCTCGGGCTCGAAAGGGCTTGCCCGCGCGAGTGGCACTTGATGTTTGCCCCGGGCACGAAGCCGGCCGAGCTGAAGGGCCCGCTGCCGAGCAAGGAAGAGCTGATGACGGCCTACGAAAAGGGGCACGCGCGGGTCAGCGAAGCGGCGCCGGGCGCCTCGCCCGAGGCCATGAGCCAACCGCACGCCGTCGAGATTCTCAAGCCGACGAACCTCAAGACCCTCGGCGACGTCATGGGCCACCTGATGTGCACGCACGAGTCGTTTCACCTGGCCCAGCTTTCGGCATGCCGCCGCAAGGCAGGCAAGCCGCCGGTCGTCTGACGCCGCCGCCATGCTCGCGATCTGCAAACGCCTGTGGGCGATGCCGTGGACCCTATGCGGCCTGGCGATCGGCCTCGCCGCCTTGGCCAGCGGCGGCACGGTGCGTCGGCGCAGCGGAACCCTGGCGTTTTCCGGCGGCGCAGCGCGGACGTTTCTGCGCGCGTTTCCGTTGGTGCGCGGCGCATCGGCCATGACGCTCGGCCACGTCATCCTGGCCCAATCGGCCGAAGATCTCGAAGTTTCCTTCGAACACGAGCTGCGTCACGTGCGACAATACGAGCGCTGGGGCCCGCTGTTCGTGCCCGCCTACCTGGCCGCGTCGGTCTGGCAAAAGCTGCGCGGCCGCCACCCCTACTGGGACAATCCCTTTGAACGCGAGGCGTACGAAACCCAGTAGGAACGCTGCCTGATCAATACTAGCCCGAAGCGCCAGCGAGGGTTCTTCGTTTCCTCAAGTTTGTCGAACCCTCGCTGGCCAACATTATTCGAGTGCTAGTAAAGAGCGGCTAGGATTGGGTGGCCCAGACAACTTGTTGTCTGGGTCCCGTAGGGACAAGAGGGTCTGGCGAGGTGCGCGGCCCCCTCAAACGCCTCTTATTGCTTCGCAACACCGACAACAACTTGTCGGTGCCACCCCAAAACGCGACTGCTAGCACTCGAATAATGTTGTGGCGCTTCGGGCTAGTGTTCGCCGGTTCGGCGCCCATCATTTTCCTCCGACCTTGCGACTCGCACTGAAGGTATTGGCCGGCTGCGATCGGGTGCCCCCCGAGACGCCGCCCATCTCTTGCTCGTGCAGGTTGTCGTGCAGCGAGCGCAGCTCCTCGTGCGACCAGGTTTCGATCTGCCACGAGGCCTTGATCTGAGGGCCGTGCACCGGGCCGCGCAGGTGCTTGAGCGTCTTGTCGCGCGTCGGGTTCCAATCTTCGTCGATGCTCCAGTGGTTGCCGCGCAGCGGATAGTGGCCCGTGGTTTCCACGCGGGCCGCCTCGCTCACCGCGCCCGCGGGCCGTTCGTCGGTTCCCTTGAGGAGAAATCCAAAGGTCCATGCGTCCAAGGGCGTCGTGCAGCCCGATTTGAACGACCGCACGATCTGGCCGTCGTCGACGCACGCCACGGTCGGAAACTCGCGCACGTCGAGCTTGTCGATCAGCTCCGCGACGCTTTCGGCGTCGACGATTTGCAAATGGCATCGCGGGTCCGCGCCGATCTTCCAACCGCGCGCCTGCATGGCCTCGAAATCGCCCGCCGGCTTGCGCAGCCGAGCCAGCTCCGCGTCGCATCGCGGACAATCATGTGCCACGATAAACAACACCCGCGGATTGCGCGGCACGTCAGAAACGGCGGCTGCCGGCGTGGAAGAATCCGCCGCGCGATCGGCGGCGATTGACAAGCCCGTGAAGCAAAGCAGCAGCAGGGCGGCGGAGAGTGTCTTTCGAAACATGGCGAGCCCTCGCGCATAGTCGTGGATCCGCCTGCGCCGAGTATAACATCGCCCCATCGCCCGTGCTACAATCGACCCACCGCGAACCATTTTCGCCCTGCGAACCAACCCGTGAGCCGCTTGGATGACACGAATTCTCCGTCCATTCGGGCCGCGTTTTCGCGCGATGCAAATTGTGATTTCAAGTACCTGCATCGCACTTCTCTTTTGCGCCGCGGCCGTGGCCCGCGCCGAGGACCAGCCCCTCACCCTGACCGAGGACGACGGCTATCGGGGCATCTGGTACGCGGTCGGCAAGACCAAGGACGAATACGCCTACAAGTATTCCGGCGGCATGGCAACGTATCCGCATCAGCAAGGCCCCATCGCGGTCTACGCGCCGGCGGTGAATAAGACGTTTTTCGTCTACGGTGGAACCGTGCGCGGAAAGCGGCAGTTGCTGCACATGGTGTCGCACTTCGACCACGCAACGGGTACGGTGCCAAAGCCGCGCATTTTGCTGAACAAGAAAACCGACGACGCCCACGACAATCCCTCGATGGCGATCGATCGCACGGGCTACCTGTGGATCTTTTCGAACTCGCACGGCACGTCCCGTCCCTCGTTCATTCATCGCAGCTCCGAGCCCTACTCGATCGAGTCGTTTGTGCGCGTGCTGACTACGAATTTTTCCTACTCCCAGCCCTGGGCGCTCGATGACGGCAGCCTGCTGTTGATGCACACGCACTACCAATCGGGTCGCGGGTTGTTCTGGATGACCAGCCGCGACGGCCACGCCTGGAGCGAGCCGGCGCCCTTGGCCAGCGTCGTGAAGGGGCACTACCAGGTCAGCAGCTCCGACGGGCGGCGCGTGGCGACCTTCTTCGATTTCCATCCGGAACAAGGGGGCCTCGACGCCCGCACCAACCTCTACTACCTGGAATCGCGCGATCAGGGCCGCAGCTGGCTCTCCGCCGATGGAACGGCGATCAAGACACCGCTCACGGTAATCCAAAATTCGGCCCTGGTGCGTGACTATCAATCGGAGCATCGCCTGGTCTATCTCAAGGACGTGCGGTTCGATCAGCAAGGCCATCCGCTGGTGCTATACCTGACCAGCGGCGGACACGAGCCCGGCCCGTCGAACGACCCACGCCTGTGGCGCATCACGCGCTGGACGGGCAAGGCGTGGGAGACTCACGACGTGACCACGAGTGACCACAACTACGACTGCGGACCGCTCTATCTCGAAGATGACGGCACCTGGCGCATCATTGCGCCCACCGAGCCCGGCCCACAGCCTTACTGCACGGGCGGACAGATGGTGATGTGGACCAGTGCCGACCAGGGCCGCACCTGGCAGAAAGGCAAGCAGCTCACGCACGATACGCGTCGCAATCACTCGTACGCCCGGCGGCCGATCGCCGCGCAAGCCGATTTCTACGCGCTCTGGGCCGACGGCGATACGCATCAGCCATCCAGCTCATCGCTTTACTTCACCGACCGCCTGGGCACGCAAGTCTGGCGTCTGCCGACGCGCATGACGTCCGCCGCCGAGTGCCCCGAGATCGCGTGGTAACAAGAAACCCTCTCCGTCGGGAGAGGGTGGTGACGGGCACCGACGCGAAGCGTTGGTCGGCGAACCGGGTGAGGGTGCCTTACGTTCTGATTCCCAGCGAGTTCCGCCCGCACCTATCGCGAGTGCTCCGCATAGGCCTTGAGCGCATCGAACAGCTGCCGCCAGCCGGCGACGTGTTTTTCCTTCATGCTCGCTTCGAACCATCCGAAGCAGCGGTGCTGGAACTTGACGATCGTGTCGTTGCCGTCTTCCTCGAGGTGATATTCGAAGACGCAGGTAACCGGCGTCCGCATCGACAACGGTCCGCCGATGCGCAGCAGCTTGGGGGGCAGAAAGTCGAGTACCGTGCCCCAAAGCGCGCCGGTCCCATCCCCCAGGTCCTCGAAAAACCGGCCTCCGACGTGCGGCTCCAGCACCATCGTCGTCGACAAATCGTGCTGCCGAATCCGCAGGTGCCACCAGCGGCCGACGCCCGTGGTCAGGGCCGTGAAGACCCGTTCGCGCGGAGCTGAGACGCGGATTTCGACTTCAATTTCGAAAGACTCAGGCACCATAATGTGGATTCCATGCGCTCGGGTCGCCGGGAAAACGCTCCGCTGCCCCGATCGCGGCGCTTCGCGCTAATCGCCCCGGCTGCTATGCGCAACTATAGCACACCCTCGGGGGCCGAAGCGAACGTCAGCGCAGTTGCTTCTCGAAGAACTCCCGCGTCGCCCGGCCGGCTTCGCTGAGTGCGCGGCGGGCGGTGCCATCGAACGGATTGAGCGCCGGCTGGAATGACGCCGAGTCGATGAAGTCTTGGTGGCTCACGCCCTGCACGACCACCAACGAGCCGCGCGGATTGTCCTTCACCAGACGTGCGGTTTTCTCCGAGATTGTCCGTTCCTTGCCGATATAGGCAAACGGCTGGGCCGGCACCTTGCCGTCGGGCCGGACCGCGTAGGGGCCACCAGCCATCAGGCCGTCGACGTTAACACAGGCCACGAGCCGCGCGTCGGCCGCCGACGCCACGGCTGCCGTAATGCCACCCAGCGAGTGACCCATAATGCCGACGTGCGCGAGATCCAGGCGGTGCGAAAACAGTCCGTCATCCCCGTCCAACTCTTGCAATCGATCGACGAGAAACCGCACGTCGGCGACGCGCTCGTCGATGCGCACGGCCAACGCCTCGCGATCGTCTGGCGGGCGCTCGGCGTATACGGCCACCGAGTTGTCCCGCAAGCGTACGCCCGTGACATCGTAGGGATGATTGATCCCAAACACGACGAAGCCGTGGCTGGCCAGGTCTTCGCCATAGGCGGCATAAAACTCGACGTTGGTACTGTTGCCCGGCGAGAAGAGCACGACGGGGCAGGGGGCCGACATTTCGACAAATTGGGCATCGGCCCGTTCGTTCGCACCGACGCGACCAAGTCCCCAGACTTCGAGCGACGTCAACTGCCCGCTTTGTACCAGGTCCGCCGAAATTGCCCCCAGCTCGGGTACATACGCACAGGAAGCGCCGGAATGTTCCTTGGCCGGATACCAGACCTCGACTATGACCTCTCGCTTGTTCGGTGGATGGTGCCGCTCGGGACGCGCACGGTCGACCCATGCGAGCCTGGTGCGACCAACTGCATGGGGACCGCTCGGCCGAGGCACGTGCAATCGCATCACCGTCCCCGCGACCCACACGACTCCCAGAACCCCGACCGTGCCGGCGACCAGTCCGAACAGACGCCTTCTCGATAGTGACCTTTCGCGCATCGCTCCCTCCGAAGCCGGTGACGAGTGCTGATCAGGGTCACTTGCCGCGCGCGACGGCTGGGCGTCGCCCGGATGGCGCAATCGCGAGGTCGAGCGGCAAGCCCGGACGTACTTCGCTCGGCTTCGACGATTCTTGGTCGGCCGTCACGAGACATCCTGCGGATCAACGGCCAAGGCGGGCAGGCCGCAGCTTTCTGCGCGACGACTACGGGTTGTGACCGTCTACCACATCGTGGTATAGCTGGCATGCTTGGCCGGCGACTTCACCGCCTTGTCAGCCAAGGTCTTCGCGGCGTGCCCCTTTTTTACCGGAGCTTTGTTCGCGGTAGCCGGCGCCGCCAGGGTCGCCGTCGCCCCAGCCGAAGTCGCCGTCATTGCCGAACTTGCGGCGACGCGACCGCTGCCGGCCGTCGCCCGGTCCGGCGGTGTGCGGCTTGCGTCGAGCCGGACCGTCGGCACGCTTCGTTCGGCCGTTGTGATCTTCGGCCGAACGGTCCCCGGCCGGCACCGCCGGATACTCCGGATGGTCGTCGCACACCGGCGTCTTCTTGCGCAGCAGTTTTTCGATCTCGCGCAGATGCTCCCGCTCGTCGTGGTCGCAGAACGACAAAGCAATGCCGGCCGCGCCCGCGCGGCCCGTGCGGCCAATTCGGTGCACGTAGGTTTCCGGCACGTTGGGCATGTCATAGTTCACCACGTGCGAAACCTCGTCGATGTCCAGGCCGCGCGCCGCCACGTCGGTGGCCACCAGCACCGGCGGCTTTTGCGACTTGAAGTTGGCCAGTGCCCGCTGCCGGGCGCTTTGCGTCTTGTCGCCGTGAATCGCCTCGGCCCGAATGCCCGACTTCGACAGATGGCGGGCCACCTTGTCGGCGCCGTGCTTGGTGCGCGTGAAGACCAGGGCCCGCGTGATTTGCCCCTGTTCGATCAAATGCTTCAGCAGCGCAGGCTTGTTCTTCTTGGCCACGAAATACACCGCCTGCTCGACCGTGTCGGCCGCGGCCGACTTCGAGGCAATCTGCACTCGCACCGGGTCTCGCAGAATCTTGTCCGCCAGCTTGCGAATGTCCTCGGGCATGGTGGCCGAAAATAGCAGCGTCTGCCGAGCCGTGGGCAGCGTGCCGACGATCTTGCGAATGTCGTTGATAAAGCCCATGTCGAACATTCGATCGGCTTCGTCGACCACCAGCACTTCGATTCCGCCCAACGTGACCAGCCTCTGGTCCATCAGGTCCATCAGCCGGCCAGGCGTGGCGACGATGATGTCGACGCCGTCGCGGACGGCCTTGGTTTGCGGGTGCTGGCTCACGCCGCCGTAAATCACGGCCTGCCGCAATCCAGTGTGGCGGCCATAGGTGGCAAAGCTTTCGGCGATTTGCGTCGCCAACTCGCGAGTCGGCGAAAGCACGAGCACCCGGGCCTTGCGGCCGCGGGCACGCGGCACGCCGCCGTTGCTTCCCAGCCTTTGCAAAATCGGCAGCGCGAACGCGGCCGTCTTGCCGGTGCCGGTCTGAGCCACGCCCAGCAAGTCGCGACCCTCGAGCACGTGGCCGATGGCCTGCTGCTGGATCGGCGTGGGGGTCGTGTAGCCTTCGCTCTTGACGGCCTTCAACAAGGCCGCGTTCAGTCCCAAATCTTCAAACGTCATGAATTCTCCTGAAATCACTTTCCGCGCCCGGCACGAATTCCTTCACCCCGAGCGCTAACAAAAACGGATCGTTGCCCCTTGCGGCCGGGCCCGACACACCGCTCGGGTGCGCCAACGGAGCCTAACGGCAGCCGCAAAACCAAGGCAAAATGTATCGGCCGCGGTGTAGGTGCGGTTTCAGTCTGAGACTGAAGCCACGGGTGTGCGGCATGGTGGAAAAGAAAATCTCGTCCAACACTAAAGTGTGACGAGACCAATCGCGCTGGGCAGCAGATCGCTGGCGGCCACGCTGTGCGGCACGTCTTGCAGGCAATCGGCCCAAAAAAGCAATTAAAACGACCGGCTCGTGCCTTCTCACGGCACCCAGTTGCCGGTCGCCCTCGCTACATCTTTACACGGTCAAGTATAGCACGTTCTGGGGGGGCGACAAGGGCAATTATCCGGGCCTGTACGTGCATGGCGAGGATTTGGGTGGCTCAGACAACTTGTTGTCCGAGGCCCGCAGCGACAAGAGGCGGTGCCCAGCCGCGTGAGGTTTACTTGCCGGCGCGTTTCGCCCGTTCGCCGACGATGGCCGTCAGGTTCGTATCGGTAACGAACAGCCGCGCTCCGTCGGCGCCCGGATAGAAATCAGCTCGCCGGCCGACCGTCGGCTCTTGCCAGGTTCGGCGCATCGCGTCGACGTGGCCGGCCGGGCCCCAGGCAGCCACGAGTTTGCGGATCATCGCGTCGGCGCCCCCCTGGGCTTCGATGCGCTTCGGCTGATAGTCGACTTCGACCTGATAAAGCATGTCGTCGACGTAATAGAAACGAGCCACGTCGGCCGTTTTCAGATGCGTCACGCGGTAGCACACCACGCTCAACTTCGCGTCCGACTTCTCCGCGTCGCGTTCCGCCGCCGGAAACTTCTTCTTCAATTCCGCCGGCGCGGTCGAAAACTTCAGCCCTTCGAAATGGAACTTTTCCAGCGCGTCGGTCGGGATGTCGTCAAACTCCTGCCCGCACGCGGCGCCGACGGCGGCAAGCAGGCAGACCCCGCACGCCAGTGACACCACCCGGCTGATAACAATCAATGTTCTGGCGGTCGCTCGGGTTTCGCTCATCGCAGGTTCCTCGTGGGAGGCCGTAGCCGGCAGTATAGCAATCCTTTCAAGCTTAGCCCGCCATTTGCAGGACGTTGCCTCGCACAGGTCATTTGCCGATAAAATTGCGTTTCTACGAGATCGAGCCGGTGCAAGAACCAGGCCGCTGGCCCCGGCAATTTCGCCGCAAGTTGGACCGCCGCCGATCTCGCGCCCGGAGTCCCACGGCACGTCCGACGCCTGCTTGCAAGACCGACCGGCGTTGGCCCTTGAGACGTCTTTGTGCAATGGCCGCGCGCGACAGCCTCGGATATCATGGCGGCGGGCGAACAACGGGTATCCGGCGTTTTGTTGTATCATCCAACTACCTTGCTACAACGGCCGCATGGGAGATTTCGTCATGTCATCGAAAATCGCACGGCGGATCAATATACGTCCGTTGTCATGCACGGCGATGATCGGGGCGGCTCTCGTCGGCGCGATGCTGCATGTCGCGCGGATCGCGGCGCAGGCCGCGGAAGAGCCCGCGCACGTCGTCAGTGGTCGTGTGGTGGATGACACGGACAAACCGGTTGCCGGCGTCGCGCTGGCATGGTTCTGGTCCGCCAATGGAATTCCCCGCGACGACGACGGAACGCCGTGGCCGAGCGATGAAGCCAGCTATCGAAAGAAGATCGAAGCTCAAGGATGGAAGAAATTGAGCGGACAGGTAGGCACAATGGAACCGTATTGGTCCCTTGCCAAGGCCACCACCGATGGCGAGGGCCGATTCTCAATCGCAGCCACTTCGAACTCGGGTGCGCTGCTCGCGATGGACGGGCCGCGGCGTCGCGGAGCCCTGGCGATTGTCGATCCAGAGCAGCAAATGCTGGTTGAGCCGCTGGTGCTTCGTAAACTAGTGCGCGTGCACGGCAACATGGCGTGTACGGGTCCGGTGGCTAGGCCCAAATGGACCAACGTGTACGTCGACATCCAGCCGGACGTCGAGCGGCGGCCGCTCGATCTGTTCCGCATGATGCAATGCAGTTCGTTGAACGCGGATTTTTCCTTCCTCGTCCCGCCGGGCAAATACACGATGGAAGTGTACTCGACGGACCCGGAGGCCCGGGTCAAAGAGGACGTGAATCTCGACGTCGACGGCGGCCAGGCCGACGTGGACCTGGGGACGGCCGAACTGGAGGCGAAGAGCATCTTCCTGGAATCACGCATTCGCCAGTGGCAGGCCAGGGGAGATCGGGGCGATTACAAGCAGCACGTGGGACGCGCGCCGCCGCCATGGTTTATCGCCGATGCGCGCGGAGCCGGAAAAGACGTCCAGATTGCCGATTACCGCGGAAAATGGGTCGTGTTGGAGTTTTGGAACCTCTCGTGCACCGTGTGCCTCAAGCACGATTTGCCCGCATGGACAAAGTATTACCAGGAGCATCGCCAACAGCGCGATCGCTTCGAAATCCTGTCGATCTGCGTGGACGTCGATGAAGACCTGGATTCGGTCGCCCAGGTTGAAAAGCGTTTGGAGCGAGTCATCAAACACGTCTGGAATGGCCAGGACCTGCCGTTCCCGCTGCTGCTCGACTCGAAACTGAAAACCTGGCAGAGCTTCGGCCTCGACTTCATGGCTCAAACGCTGCTGGTCGATCCGCAGGGGAATCTGACCGCGGTTGTCGGGCACAAGGAAGTCCGCGAGCGTTTGACCCGCGAACTCGACACACCGAAATGAGCATCTAGCTTTTCGACCAACTATCGCAGCGACACGAATCCCCGCAGTGCCCGATGCCGTCCTTCTCCGCCAGTGACTTGACCGATTTCGCCACCCGTCTGCTCGCCGCGGGCGGGCTGGGCTCTGACGAAGTGGCGCTCGTGGCGACGAGCCTGGTGGGCGCGAACTTGCGGGGGCACGATTCGCACGGCGTGATGCGCATCCCCTACTATCTTGACCTCTGCCAGAAGGGCGAAGTCGTGGCGGGTGCGCCGTTGACCCCGATTCGCGAATCGAGCGGCGTGTTTGTCGGCGACGCCCACTGGGGCTTCGGCCAGACGCAGGCCCAGCGGCTGACCCGAAAACTGATCGCGATGGCCGGCTCAAGCGGCTTGGCAATCGGCACGCTAATCCGCTCCAGCCACGTCGGACGCCTGGGAGAGTATTGCGAGATGGCCGCCGACGCCGGATTGGTTTCGATGATGATGGTCAACACGCATGGGCATGCTCGCCGCGTGGCGCCCCCCGGCGGAAAAGTGCCGCGGCTGGGCACCAACCCGCTGGCGATCGGCGTGCCCGCGCCCGGCGGACCGCTGGTGCTCGATTTCGGCACCAGCGCCACGGCCGAGGGCAAGGTGCGCGTCAAGCGCATCGCCGGCCAGCGCTGCCCCGACGGATGGCTGCTCGACAGCGAGGGCCGGCCGACCAACGATCCGGCCACGCTGTATGGAAACCCGCCCGGCTCGATCCTGCCGATGGGCGGCGACCAGGCCTACAAGGGTTTCGGCCTGGGATTGATGGTCGAGATTTTCGCCGGCGCCCTGTCGGGTGGCGTGTGCATTCGCGAAGTGCCAATCAATCCCAACGGCAACTGCGTGTTCATGCTGGTCGTCGATCCCGGTCACGTGGGCGGCGCCGAGCACTTCGCCCGCGAGGTGGCGGGCCTGACTGATTTTGTCCGCGGCTGCCCGACAATCGACGGCGTGTCCGAGATCCTCCTGCCCGGCGACCCCGAGCGCCGCACCTTGGCCGCGCGCAGCCGGGATGGCATTCCGCTCGACGACGGCAACTGGAACGAGCTGGTGAAGCTCGCCGCCCGCCTGGAAGTGCCCGTGCCCGGCTAGTCGCGTGCGCGGGTTCAGTGCTTGGGAATGCGGGTGGGCTTGACGAAGAGGTGGCCCAGGAAGGCGCCGACGACGCTAAGCACGCTGGTGATCGCCAGCGAAATGCAAAACATGGGCCAGCTTTGCGGTACGAAAATGAGCAGGAACAAAAGCGGCACGAAGAACACGCCGGCGGCAACGCCCAGGCCCTGCGCCAGCCAGTTGCGGGCCCAGCATCCAGCGATCGCTCCGCCGGCCAGCGCTGCCAGGCTCGACAGCAGCAACCACCCCAGGCTGATCACCACCACAACGGTTCCCACCGACTTGTCGCGTAGCGCGAGGCCCAGCGGCACCAGCACCAGCGCCGCCCCACCGCGCGACACCAGAAAATAGGTCGTGATGCCAAAGCCGATCTGGGAATAGCGAAACGACCACGAGGCTTCGATTTCCTCGTAGCCGTACTTGAACGGGTCGTGCCATTCATCGCGCGGGCGAGCCGGCGGCTCGTCAAGCGTGGCGGTCGCCGTGGCCCGGGGCTCCAACATCGTAAATCGCATCGGCCCGCCGCAACTGGGGCAAGCTGCCGAGTGGGCACCTGCTCCGTCAAAGTAATCGCAGGACCTGCAAAGGTACGGCATAGCGGCAAAACCTTTCGTTCGATATCAGGCAACTCGCGGCGACCGCAAACGCCGACCGGATGCGCCTTTGTGCAACCGTAGACCGCCGGGGGTTCTCGTGCGCTTCCTGGCGGGGCCGCATTTGCGGATTCCTGCGGCCGGTCGCGACAGCCCTACGGGATACGACGATTTAGCCTCCCGGCGCGGCCGAACAACCGCACCCCATCGCCCGCCCGACGGCGTGCGGGTGGCCCAGACAACTCGTTGGGCCTGTCCGGGAATTCGGGCTCGGAAAAATGCCGGATGCCGTTGTTCCGCATACTAACCCGACGCGCAAGCGAGGGTTCTTCGTCCAGCGTCCCTCGCTTGCGCTTCGGGCTAGTATCGGAAGGCTCTGCGCGTCGCGTTTTTGCACCGCGAATTCTGCGAGAGTCTCCCGCAAACGCCTCGTATTGCTCCGCAACACCGACAACGAGTGGTCGGTGCCCCCGCGAAGCTTGCAAGACGCGCAGTGCGCGGCGTATCATGGAGGCCAAACACGATGCTGCGACAGCGATTGCATCGTTCATCCGGCCGGCCGCCCCTGGGAGATTTTGCCATGAAACGCATCTTGAGCTGTGCAACCCCGACCTTTTTGGTGCTGGGCTTGAGTCTGTCGGCACTGGCGGCCGATCCGTTACCCCTCGTCACCAATGTCGAGTTGCAGCCGCTGGCGGCGCAGATCAAGCGCGTCGTGCAAGCGCTCGAAATGGTCGGCGCGCCGTTGGACAAGCAGCAGCAAGCCGCGATCGAGACGGCGCTCTCGGGAACCGACGCGGCCGAAGCGGCCAAACAAGTACAAGCCGTACTCGATCCCTTGTGCCTGGCCGGCGTCACGATCAATCCGGAAAGCCGCGTCAAGGTCGCGCCCGGACCGGCGCCGGCCAAATTGTTGCAGCAGGGCCATCGCCTGTTTCTGGTCAAAGTCCTCAACGAGGGGGGCGTCACCGCGCAGCTCAAAGTCGCCAGTCCCAATGCCGCGCCGCTGGTGAAGCGATCGACCGGCAGCCCCGACCCGAAACTTTCCATCAAGCCGAACGAAGCCGGCGACCGCTGGCTCGACGTGGCGATGGTCGACGGCCAGCCGCTGAACAAGACGCTCTCCGGTTTGCCGCTCGAATACCGCATCATCGAGCTGTACAGCCGCGACGTGGGACGCCGCGAGGCGAAGTTGATGTTCGACGTGGGGCAGGGCACCCAGGACCTGGGTTTCCGCAACGAGCTCAACGTGTTGTTCAACTGCGAGCCGGCCGTCGAAGTGACGCTGGACGTGCTGGACGACGATGGCAAGCCGACCACCGGGCATTTCGTGTTTCGCGACGCAAAAGGCCGCGTTTATCCGGCCATGTCGCGGCGATTGGCGCCCGACCTGTTCTTTCACGAGCAGATTTATCGCCACGACGGCGAAAGCGTGATGCTGCCGCCGGGCAAATATCAGGTGACTTACGGGCGGGGCCCCGAATATCGCGAGTTGAAGACTGAAATTACCGTGCCCGACTCGGTCTCGCATAACGAGACCTTTCGATTGAAGCGCTGGATCAAGCTGGCCGACTATGGCTGGTTCTCGGGCGATCATCACATTCACGCCGCCGGCTGCGCCACTACGAGTCGCCGACCGAAGGCGTGCAGCCGGTCGACATGATGCGGCACATTCTGGGCGAAGACCTCAACGTCGGCTGCGTGCTGTCGTGGGGACCGTGCTGGTATTTCCAGAAGCAGTACTTCGAAGGCAAAGTCCACAAGCTCTCGCGGCCCGGCAACCTGATGCGCTACGACGTCGAGGTGTCCGGTTTTCCCAGTCAGCACGCCGGCCACTTGTGCCTGCTGCGGCTGAGCGAAGACGACTACCCCGGCACCAGCCGGATCGAGGAGTGGCCCAGCTGGGACCTGCCGATCTTGCAATGGGGCAAGGCGCAGGGGGGCGTGGTCGGCTTTTCGCACAGCGGCTGGGGCCTGCAGGTGCCGGCCAAGAGCTTGCCGACCTACGACATGCCCAAGTTCGACGGCATCGGCGCCAACGAGTACATCGTCGACGTGGTGCACGACGCCTGCGATTTCATTTCGGCGGTCGACACGCCCGCCGATCTGGGAGCTGAACATCTGGTATCACACGCTCAATTGCGGCTACACCGCGCGGATCAGCGGCGAGACCGACTTTCCCTGCATCTACGGCGAGAAAGTGGGCTTGGGCCGCGCCTACGTCAAGCTCGACAAGAGCCAGCCGTTCGACTACGACCGCTGGGTATACGGAATTCGCGACGGCCGTAGCTACTGCTGCGACGGGCTGAGCCACTTGTTCGACTTCTCCGTCGACGGCCTGGGAGTCGGCGAAAAAGGAGCCGGCGACCGCGCGAGCGTGCTGGCGGTGGCCAGCGGCAAGCCGCTTCAGATCAAGGTGCGGGCCGCGGCGCTGTTGGCCGAAGAGCCGCGCGACGACATTCGCAAGAAACCGCTCGACCAGAAACCCTACTGGCACGTCGAGCGGGCCCGCGTCGGCGACACGAACACGGTGCCCGTCGAATTGATCGTCAACGGCCGCTCCGTGGAAACGCAAGACGCTCGCGGCCGACGGCAGCGTGCGCGAGTTGAAGTTCAACTACGTGCCCGACCGCTCGAGCTGGGTGGCCTTGCGCGTGTTTCCCAGCAGCCACACCAACCCGGTGTTTGTCGAAGTCGACGGCAAGCCGATTCGCGCCAGCCGCAAAAGTGCGCAGTGGTGCCTGGACGCGGTCGACGTGTGCTGGAAGCAGAAGGTCAAGCAGACCCGGCCGGCCGAGCAGGCCGCCGCGGCCGCGGCATACGACGTGGCACGCAAGGCGTATGCCAAAATCCTGCAAGAGTCGCAGGCCGACTAGCGCGCTGGCGGCGCGGGAGTGACTTTTTCTCACGGAGGGGAAGATGAACGAGATTCCGTTGAATCGCAAATCAACAATGGGGCGGCGGATCGTCATTGCCGGCATCGGTTTGCTGGCGGCGGCAGGCTCGGCGACTCGTGCAATCGCCGCGGAGGGCGTGGCCGGCGGCGGCGACGCGCAGGCCGCACGTTTCGTGCAAGAGAGTTACCAGTTCAACGAGTCGCGGCGCCGCGACTGGATCGCGCGGCAACTCGATCTGAATTACCGCATGATCGGCCTGTCGGGCTACTCCCCGCTCGATCCAAACGCGTTTGCGCCCTATTCCATCGACTGGCTGTCGCGCGTGCCTGGCGACGTCCGCGGCTATCCGCAGCCGCGTCCGATCGAGCATCCCGTCGGCCATGAGTCGGCGCAAACGGGGCCCAACCGCTGGATCTATCGGCCCGTGTATGCGGCCGAGTTGCAAGTCCGTGCGGCGGCTCAGTCGCCGGCCGCGTCGAACCCGCCCGGGGCGGCGCAACGGCCCGGTCCGTCTGATCCGTTTGCCGGCGAGCCCGCGGCACAGGCTGCCGCGCCGGCGGATGCGCAACAGCTCGCTCCGCGGAAAGTCGGACCGCGCGCGTTTTGAACGTGCGTAGCGCAAAGGCACTGCGCCGCGCCCCCTCCGCAAAAACCTGTGCGATTATTCGCTCTTGAGGGTCTTATCGCCGGCCGGCTTGTCAGCCTCGGACGGAGCCGGCTTTTCGTCGCTGTCGGCGCCCGGCTTCACGGCGGCTTCCGCGTCAGGCTTGGCCGCCGGATCAGTCCCGGGCACCGTGTTCTCCAGGCTTCGATAGCCCGAGTAAATCGGAAGGTGACGATAGTAAACTTCCAGGTTGTAGATCGACAGGCAGGTGACGTACAGCCGGCCGCCCGAAGAGGCTCCCCATTTGTCGCTTTGCGGGTCCCAACTTCCCGCCTCGGGGCCGGTCTTGACCTGATGCGCGGGCACTTCCTGGCGCATGACCTTGTTCCACGCGTCCCAGATCGCCCCTTCCATGTGGTGCGTGGCTTGCGTGGCGTAATACCAGTAGTAGACGTCCGTTTCACCGCCCCTGTCGTAAGACACGGGGTTCTTAGTGAGTGCGCCAACCCCTTCGACGAGCCGCGGATCGTCTTGCTTCCAGCCGAGATACTGCCGGCACAACAGCCCCTCGGCGTTCATCGCGGGCGTTTCGTTGGCGTCGTGCCAATAGCCGTAGCGTCTACCGCCGCCCATTTGGGCCGAATCCAGGTACCGTGTGGCTCCTTCCAACGTCTCCTTGGGCACCTTCAGCCCGGCCATGCGAGCGCTTTGCAGCGCCATCACGAACCAGCCGGTCACCGACGTGTCGGAATCGTTGAGTTTGGCGAACTCGTATCGCCAGCCGCCGCGCTGTTTGTCCTGGGCGGCCACGCAATATGCCACGGCCCGCTCGGCAGCCGGACGATAGGTCGAATCGCCGGTCATGCCGTACAATTCGCAAATCGCGATCGTGCATTGCGCGTGCGTGTAGAGCAATTGGGTCCGCTCGACCATGGTCGCGCCGGTAAAGCCGCCGTCCTTGCGCTGCTGTTTCAGCAGCCAGCTCCATCCGTGCGCCACGACATTGGCGTATTTTCCCTCGCGATGCGTGTCGCCGTGTCCCTGGAAGGCCAGCAGCGCCATGGCCGTGGCGGCAGCGGTGTTCTCGCTCTGCGTACCGTCGGCAAACGGGCCGAGCAGGCTCCACGACCCGTCGGGCTTCTGCTGCTTGCTAAGCCATACCAGGCCCAGCTCAACGGCCGACTCGGTCACGGCGGTGCCTCCGTATTTGCCCAACAGCACGTTCTTCGAGCCGATTTGACGGCCCTTCAGCGCCAAACCGATCGGAGCGCCGTCGATCTTGATCGGACCCGTAATGGGCGACGGGCCAAGCCCGATGGGCGAGCGGATGTCGCTCAACTGCAACGGGGCCGCCAGCGGATCATCGACCGGCGCCAAGTCCTTGGGCGTGATGATTTGCTCCTTGGCCAGTGGGTCCACCAGCGCACTGTCGCCCTCCAGCACATTAGGGTTTTCCAGTTGTGTCCCCAATTGCTCCGCGTAGGCGACTTCCACCTCCAGAACGGTGGACTTCATTTGTGCCGTCACCGCCAACAGACCCAGGATAATCAGAAGCAGCATGTGAAAGACCGTGCTGACCAGCCAGGCGGGAGCGTTTTTCAGCGCCTCGCGCAGGTCGTCGTCTTCCTCCTCCTCGTCGTACGCCTCGGGCAGCTCGCTTTTGGGCTGGAGTGGAATGGGGCGATTGGAAGGGCCCGGGCCACCGACGCCGCCCGGTCGACCAGGGACCGACTTGGGCTGCAGCGAAAGCGGCGTGTTGGCAGGGAACTCAGGATTGAGGGCCGCCATCGACTCTTCTCCCAATCAATCGCGCGATCGATTGCTACAAGCGGACTGGATGCAGCGTCAAAACTGCGGGGTAGCGTTGATACTCCCCTACTTCACGCAGTTTTCAAACCAGTACGAGAACTGTCCCGAAATGGGTGGAAATCAGGCGTTTGTCGTTCCGCCAGCCCCACCTTTGAAGTCTACCAGTGCCGCACCCTCGCGCCAAGCACGAACACGTGTCGAGAACAACACTTGCGCCGAGTCTGTCCGCCATGCAAAGGACCTTGCCGCCGGATTATTACGGCCGCGTACGTCCACGCGGGCCAGGAGCGCCCCATGGCGCCGACGCCAGGCGGCGCCAATCCTCTCGCGTCGCCGGCCCATGCCCCTCAAGTAGCATCCCGTTGACTTGCCGTGCGAAAGGCTGCTTGCGGCGCGGCCGGCGACAGCACTCGACCTCCGAGCAGCTCTTCGGTACAATGACCGAGTCGGCTGTCGTTCTGCTCTGGTCAGCGCGGTCGACGAGAAAAACATATCGCGGGGTGGAGCAGCCCGGTAGCTCGCGAGGCTCATAACCTCGAGGTCACAGGTTCGAATCCTGTCCCCGCCACTTCACATAGCCCCCGGGGTCGAGACAATCGGCCGCGGGGGTTTGTACATCACGCCGAACCGAGTTCAAGCAGATGGACTTGAATTCAATCCGCAATGCGCTGCACGAACAACCGTTCAAGCCGTTCGACCTTTGTCTGGCTGATGGGCGCCGGGTTGTCGTCAAGCATCCCGAATTCGTGGCGATGAACAATCGCGTTGTCGTGGTGCTCGACGAGGAGAGCTTTTCAACGACAATCGAGCCGCTTTTGATCGTCTCGCTCGAGACCGCAAAGGGACCAGGCAAGTCGGGCAACGGGTCATCCAAGCGCAAGCGACGCGGCTCATAGGGCTCAGCGCGGCGATGCCGTGCGCAAAAGGAACCTACTGGCCCTTGCCACCGAGAGCCTCGCACCGATGACCAAAAACGTTATCATCGCCGCGGCACTTCCCGCGCCGCCCGAGCGGCTGTTTGACATGTACCTCGACGCCGACTCGCATGCGGCCTTCACCGGCGCGGCTGTGACGTTGGAGCCACGCGCCGGCGGAGCCTTTCGCGCGTTCGACGGCATGCTCTCGGGCACGATCCTGCACGTCGAGCCGAAACGCCTGGTCGTGCAAACCTGGCGCTCGGCCAACTGGCCCGCTGGCGCGATCGACTCGGTGCTGGTGCTCACCTTCTGGCCCGACGAGCAGGGGGGACGCATCGAGGTGGCGCACGTCAACGTCGACGACGCCGACTTTGCCGGCATCAGCCACGGCTGGGAAAAGTATTATTGGACCCCGTGGCGGGCCTATCTGACCGGCGGCGCCGGATAAGACCAATTTCCGCCTGCGGGATTGCAGCGATCCGCGCTCGCAGCGTAGCATGACGAATGTCGGCACGCCCTTAGAACCATCGCCGCGAAGGAGGCTTGAAATCATGGCCAGGCAATATCCATTCTGCACGCGACGCGATTTTCTGGGCTCGGTCGCCCTGGCGACCGTGGCTTTCAGCGCGCCGGCGCTTTGGCCGAGGAGTTGACGCGCACGCCGCTGCAAACCGAAGGCCCGTTTTATCCCGACAAGCTGCCGCTCGATACCGACAACGATCTGCTCATCGTCAATGACAGCCTGAGCCCGGCGGTCGGCGAGATCACGCATTTGGGCGGGCGCATTCTCGACGCGCGTGGCGAGCCGTTGCGGAATGCCTTGGTCGAGATCTGGCAAGTCGACAGCCACGGCGCCTATCTGCACAGCGGCACCAGCAATCGCGACAAGCGCGACGCAAATTTTCAAGGATTCGGCCGCTTCCTCACCGGTTCGACCGGCGAGTATTTCTTCCGCACGGTCAAGCCGGTGGCGTATCCCGGCCGCACCCCGCACATCCACTTCGCCGTCAAGCTCAAGGGCCAGGACAAGTTCACCACGCAGTGCTACATCAAGGGCGACCCCGGCAACGAGCGCGACTTCGTCCTCAAAGCCGTTCGCGATCCGAAAGCCCGCGAGTCGCTGCTGGTCGACTTCGCAACCATCAAAGACTCCCGCATCGGCGAGCTAGCCGCCAGGTTCGACATCGTCATGGGCTACACGCCGCCGGCATAAGCGGTGGACCCGGCCCATTGGATCGGACTACTTGATGCCCTGCAGGATGCCTTGTCCGGTCGGCGGCACTCGGAGCGGATTGCGCGGCTCGTTGCGCGTCGGCCTTTGCGGTTGATCAAAGCTTGCGCGTTGAACGGCTTTGGTTGTATTCCGAGCGGCCGACGACGTTTGCTCTTCGGGTTGCGGCAGTTTGACGGTGCGCTGCTCTCGCAAGCGCTGCGGCGTGGGCGTGGCAACGCGGACACGCGCCGGAGGTGTCTCGCGGGCATCCGTCGCGCGAACCTCTTCCCCCGCGTCAGAGTGCGCCTTGCGGCCACGATTCATTGAAGTTGGCTCGCCTTCCGGTTCGTCCCGGATCGGATCGACAGTGAGCGGCTCGTTGCCGCCGTTGTCGGCTTTGAATTCGTCGGCGGTGGGCGCATCGGCGCGTTTGCCGTTGTTCGGAGGAGTTACTCGCACGGTCGCTTCCCGCGGATTCAGCTGCGCCGACGGCGTCGAAATCTGTCCAGCGGGCTGCGTTCCCGGCTTGGCGCATCCGTCTTTGAAGGTCACGGTCAGTTCGCCGCTGGCGCAATGATGTCCATCGGCCGGATCCTTGAACTCAATGGTGAACTTATCGCTGGTGACGGCCGCCGGGGGGTTCTTTGCAAAGAGCGTCTCGCTGGGAAACAAGCAAAACAGCTCGGCAACCAGGGAATGATCTTTGACGCTCAGGGCATAGCGAAACTTGGCTTTGTCTTTTGGATCCTGCTGTTTGATGAGCGTTGCATCGTACTTCTGGTCGAAAACGAACGTGGAACCCACAAAGACCGCGTGGGCTGTGACGTCGACCATGCCATTGTTTGCAGTATTCGCAAACGCGGAGCCAAGTTGCTTGTTCCACGCTGACAAATCCAGCTTGGTCTCCGTGGCCTGCGCGTCGTTGGCGCAGATTTCCCAAGCCCCATCCTTGGGTTGCTTGAGCGTTACCGCAGGACTGGCGACCGGCTTTGTCGCGTCGCAGGCGCAGCAGTCATCGGCGCTAGCCGCACCGCCATCGCGCCGACAGACATCTTGCGACGACCCTTGGAGCGGAATCGTCAGCGGATTCGATATGCCGGCGGGCGTGGCGACGTACACCGACACGCAGCACTTGGTCAGCGCGGGGTTGATGTTGGTCAGTTTGACCCGCAATAGCTCGCGACTAATCACGACCACGTCGGCCACGGTGGGATTCTGGCCCGGCGGATTGTTCTCGGTGATCGTCACCTTCGAGGGAGCAGGCGCGGCCGGTGGATCGGTCGTTTTGGGCGTCGCCGGCGGCGGCGACGTCGAGTCGGGCGACGGTTTGGCCGTGACCGTGATCGACGTCGCGTCGATTGAATCGGCCTTCACGCCCCCAGCGATGACGTGTGTCTGCGTAGGATGAAAGTGCCGGCCTGAGATGAAGAAGTAAACGCCCCCCGTGTCGCCGTCTCCCTTTTTCGCGTCGGCCGGACTCGCGGTTGTCGCGGTGGCCGTGTTGCCCCCGTTGATATTCACGTTGCTAAGAAGGTTCGTGCTGGCCGTGACTTTGTCGTCATTTTTCTTCGCTTCGGCCGCGGGCGCCGCGGCTTTGCTGGCGGGTAGCCACTCTAGGCCGTAGAAATCCTCGATCTCGGGCGGCAGATGTTGGTTGCCGTTGTCGAATAGTTCGGTGCCGCCGAGCACGTACGGAAACGGCAGCCGGACCAGTTGCTGCTGGAGGGGCAACATTTTCTCGAGTTGCTCGACGCGGCTGTGGAGCACGTCGTAATCTTCGGCGCGATAACACTGCTGATCGCCCACCCGACTCGAATAGCACAGGGCCTGCTGGATTTGAGCAGCCTGGTTGATCATCTTTACGTAGTCGACCTTGATGGCACCGGGCTTGACCAACCGCTCCCAGTTGGTCGTAATGTCGATCTTCAAGGTCGGCACGAAGGCCGGCATTACGATCACGGCCTCGCACTCGCGAATGCCCGGTTCGAGCTGCCGGTTGCGTAGGTCATAGTGCCGAGTCGGGCCAGTCGACCAGATCAAGCGAGCGATCGCCGCCAGGTTGCTCGACTCCTCCGGCGGCGACTGAAGCCGAGGATAGAAGTACCAGCCGAACGTGTCATTGTCGTGGGCAAACGCCACCGCCGTTCGGTTCAGACCGATCGTCAGCATGTCGAGCGACAGTTGGCGGGTAAATCGCACCGCGGCAGCCGCCCGCATCTCGCCTTTGGCCACCGCCATCGCCATCGCCAATTGCAATTCTCGTCGGCGGCTGAAGGCGTCGGTGTAATTCTGCTCCTCGACGATCGGATCGAGCGTGAATAGGTGAACCGGAAACATATCTTCGATCAACTGCTTCCACGCGGCTGATGCCGCTGGATAATAGGGTCCCGAAGGCTCGAAGAATCGCAACTCGCCGTTGTCGTCCACGTGCGCCATCGCGCTGTTTGGCGCGCCCTGACCCGAGACAAGCTTGTTGATGTTGTCATTCAGAATTGCTCCCTGGACCAGCACCAACCAAGCGAGAGCGGCCTGTTCATTTGCGTGGCATGGAGAACACTTGACCGAATCGGGACAGTTCTCGCTGGCGTAGAGCTCTCGCAGGTGGCAAATCACGTCGCGCCGAATGCTGCTCACTTCGTCCAGGCACCCGCGCGCATCGCCCTGCCGACGGCCACAATTTGCGGGGCGGCCTGTGCGAACACCTCTTGCCGTTCGAGATTGCTTTCGACTTGCATCAGCAAGCTGAACACAAAGCCTTCGAGTTCGGCCGACTTTGGCTTGGCCGCAAAATGTTCCTTGACGATTTCGTACAAAGCGGCCACGTTTTCCGTGCCGTATACCGCGCGAATCGTGCGATCGTCAACCGCTTGCAGCGACGGTCGCGTGTCGCGGCTGCGCGGTGCTAGAGAACTCATTATGCGGTGTTTTCCGCTCTTGAGTGTCTCCTCCAAGTCGGCGCTTCGCTTGATTGACTCCCAGCTTTCGTCGATGCACGGAACCATGGCGGCGACGAGATCCGAAACTGCCAGTCTTGGAAACGTGTCGCGCAAGTGACTGTCGTCAAGCGCTAGCCGCGCCCGGATGTTCACCACGGCGGCACAGCCCTTGTAGGTGTGCCGGCCCGGAAGCACCGAGACCGGAAATCGCACGACGTACGAGGTGTAGCCCGGCTGGCGGCTGTTGTCGTCGCCCAGGTTCGTGCGGCGCAGCGCCTGGTTGACTTTCATGAACACCGAGTGCTCGCGCGTCATTTCCGTCGGCTCCAGCGACAACGTTACACCACCCGATGGTAGCATGTTGAATGGCGTGCCGGGCGGGTCTACCAAAGTCGCATCCGGCGGCGCGACGACAGTCGTGTTGTTAGCCGCAGTTGCATTCGCGGCCGCAATGCCCATGGAAAGCTGCGCCTGAAGGGTAGCCTGGTCAGAGCGGGCGACGTACCCCTGCATCCCCGCTTGAAAATTAGCCGCGTCGACGCGCATGTAACGCTCGTACTCCTGCACCATCGACATCAGCGTGCTTTCGCCCCATACGTCGGGCGACTTGACGGTGATCGAACCGTATTTCCGCAATTCGTCTTCCAGGTGCGTCAGCAGCTTGGCCAGACCCTGCATCGTCGGCGGCTCGGTCGGAGGTGCCGTCGATTTCTTACGAATGAACGTCATCACGTCGCCGCGCGACGAGCGCATCGTCGACGGCAAGGCGAAGATGGCCATTGCCGCGATCAGCAGCACCAAGAGACGACGGGGCAACATGGCATGGCTCCTTGGCCGTATGTTTTTCTTGCGTTATCTCGCTGGGATCGACACGCCGATTGGCTGGCCGGTCGCTCGTAGCCACGTAACCCGGGTCGAATCCTTCCCTGCGCCCTAAAAACCCTCTTCCGTCAGTCGAGCCAGTCCCCACAGGAGTGAATGGCGCCCTGTATGGTCTTTTCGGGTGGTAGGGGTTATGGCCTTTAATAGGAGGGGGACGAGTTTAGGGGTTATTCCGCGCCGTTGGAGCTTGCCCAAACTGCCTGCCACGCGACCGCGGCCCCTTCATACTTCCAAGCTCGCCGACTTTGACAAAGATTCGCGGCTCGCCTGCTCGGGGGGCTTTTGATATTTTGAATCAGTGCGGCCCGTCCCAGGACTCGGCCGCCAATCCCCCGCTTGTCGCCGCAATCATTTCCCGGAGCATCCCGCCTTGGACCTTCCACGCAATCCAACTCGCAGCGTTCGCATCGGCTCGATCTCGATCGGCGGCGGACACCCGATCGCCGTGCAGAGCATGACGGCCACGCACACGCAGGACGTCGAGGCGACGGTGGCCCAGGTCAACGACCTGCTGGCGGCCGGGGCCGACGTCGTGCGGATCGCCGTCGACAGCCGCAAGGACGCCGAGGCGCTGGCCGAAATTCGCCGCCAGCACGACGGCCAATCTTGTCGGTCGATCTGCAAGAGAACTACCGCCTGGCCGAGGCGGTCGCGCCGCACGTCGACAAGATCCGCTACAACCCCGGCCATCTCTATCACCACGAGCGCGAAAAGCCGTGGCAGGACAAGGTCAAGTTCCTGGTCGACGTGGCCGGCGAGAACGACTGCGCGATGCGCGTCGGCGTCAACTGCGGCTCGGTCGATCCGGCCAAAGCTCGAGAAGTACGGCCAGGGCGATTCGCTCGCGCCGATGCTCGACAGCGCCTGGGAGCATTGCGAGCTGCTCGATGCGCTCGGCTTCACGCGCTACTGCGTGTCGCTGAAAGATTCCGATCCGGCGCAAGGTGATCGAAGTCAATCGCCGCTTCGCCGAGCAGCGGCCCGACGTGCCGCTGCACCTGGGCGTGACCGAAGCCGGCATGCCGCCCGAGGGCATCATCAAAACGCGCATCGCCTTCGAGCAGCTGATCAGCCGCGGCATCGGCGACACGATTCGCGTGTCGCTCACCGTGCCCAACGCCCGCAAGGGCGAAGAGATCGCCGCCGGCCGCCAGATTCTGGCCGACATCGCCGCCGGCCGCGTCCGCAGCGTCGTCGACTACGGGCTGGGCACGCTCAACATCATCAGTTGCCCGAGTTGCTCGCGGGTCGAGAACGAAGCGTTCGTCGAACTGGCCCAAGAAGTCAAGGAAATGACCCGCTACGCCGCCGAGCATGCCATCACGATCGCCGTGATGGGCTGCCGCGTGAACGGCCCGGGCGAAACCGACGACGCCGATCTGGGCCTGTGGTGCGGGCCGAATTTCGTCAATCTCAAGCGCGGCAGCCAGGAGCTGGGGGCCTTTCCCTACGACGCCATTTTGCCCCGCTTAAAGCAGGAGCTCGACCAGTTGATCGCCCTGCGCGGCACCGCCGGCAGACACTAACCCGACGCGCAAGCGAGGTTTTTCGTCGTGTTTCCCTCGCTTGCGCGTCGGGTTGGTATCAGGATAACCCACAGGTCACGGATGACCGCTCGCACGTCGATCGCACTTTTGCTCTTCGCCGCTTCTCTGGCGGCTTGCTCCTGCGCTCGCTGGCATACCGCTCCCGCGCTGCCGTCACGCAACAGCATGGTGCTCGACCAGTTGGTGGTCTTCAGCGATTCGCCGCTGCCGCAGCATCATCGGCTGCTGGAAGAATTGCAGGATGCAGCGCACGCTGCTCAGCACCAAGCTGGGCCTGACGATCTCCGACGAGCCGATTCACGTGTACTTGTTTCCGACGGCCGATAAGCTCGACGCGTTTATGCGCGTTCACTACCCGGCTTTGCCCAATCGCCGGGCGTTCTTCGTCGAGACCGACACGCGGCTGAACGTGTATGCCTATTGGGGCGATCGCGTGGCCGAGGATTTGCGGCACGAAGTGTCGCACGGCTACTTGCACTCGGTCGTGCCGCAACTGCCGCTGTGGCTCGACGAGGGGCTGGCCGAGTACTTCGAAGTGCCGCGCGGACAGGACGGCGTCAATCGTGCCCATCTCGACGAGCTGGCCGTCAGCTTGGATCGGCGGTGGCAGCCCAACCTGGAGCGCCTGGAGCGGATGCGCGCCAGCGGCGAAATGACGCAGATGGAGTACGCCGAAAGCTGGGCCTGGGTGCACTTCCTGTTGGAGAGCTCGCCCGATCGCCGCGTACTGTTGCAAAGCTATTTGCAATCGCTGGGCAAGGTTCCGGCGCCGGCCTCCATCTCCGAACAGTTGCGCCGCTCCGACCCGCAGTTCCCCCAGAAGTTCGTCGACTACGTGTTGACGCTTCATCGCTCCTTGCAGAAGTGAACCGACTGGTCGACCTGCTCGAAGCCAAGATTGCGGAACAAGGCTTGCGCCGCGGCGTTTTCGGCCTCCACGTGAACTTCGGCCAGGGCCACGCCTTGGGCGTGCAAGTGGCGAAACGCCTCGCCCAGCAAATACGTCGCCAGGCCGTTGCGCCGGCGATCGGTTCCCACCTCCAAACCGACCACGCCCACGGCGTGCACGCCCCACGCGCCGGTCATGGTCTCCATGTTCCAGAAGTAGACCGTGGCCGTCGGCTTGCCGCCGTCGCGCGGCATCAGACAGCAGCAGGTGCGGTCAAAAGGCTCGAACATGCAGGCCTCCCACCACGTGGTCGTGGGCGGATCGACCCGCATCTCGAGCGTGGTGTGGCGGCGGATTTGCATTTGCTGCCGATCGACCACCGGCCGGAAATGAGCCAGATCGCGATGCATCACCACCCAGCGCTTCGCCTCCTGATAGCCGTGCTCGCGAAGGAGGGTCTGCATCCGCGGATCCGAATCGAGCACGCCCAACATCTCGCTGCCGCCGTAAAGCCCGTAGTAAAACGGCGACAGCGGATAACAGCCGCCGCCCCACAGCGTCCGCGCGCCGTGGCCGAGCAAATATTCCTCGCTGCGCGCCAATAGCTCGCTCGCCACGGCCGCGTCGGTTTCGGCCCGCAGCATCACCATGCACGTCACGCCATGCTCAGAGGAAAGCGTGCTCTCGTCGCTCGTCGGTCCAAAGCCGGCGTGGGCAAAGCCCAGCACCTTGCCAGCGTCGGCCGCCACGACTAGCCCGCGGCGATCGAAATACGGTTTGGAAAGAATGAACCGCTCGAGCACGGCCATCGACATGGGCTGCATCAGCCCGCGCTGCTTCGGCTGGCTTCGCCAGACTTCGGCCAACTGGGGCGGATCGGTGTTGCGAAAGGGGCGGTACTCGATCAATGCGAGGGCACTCGCTGTCGGTCACGGGTGTCGAAAGTTCACCCCAAGTCTACCAGGATCCACTCTCCTTCGACACGTACGTCGAAGCGGGGTTGCACGATCCGCTCGTTCAATTGATTTTGCCCGGTGCGAACGTCGAACTGCCAGCCGTGCCAGGGGCACGTCACGATGCAAGCCTCGAGCGCGCCGTCGCCCAGCGGTCCGCCTTGATGGGGGCAGACGCCATCCAGGGCGTACACCGTCCCCTCGACGTTATATAACGCGATCACGCGTCCCTCGGCCACGCGCTCGATCGCGGACCCCGGCGGACATTCAGCCAATCGTGCTACGCGAGTCCAGTTTGCCATGCGAATCGTGTGGAGCCAGAACCTTGCAAGCAACGGACGCCGAGGATTTGGGTGGCCCAGACAACTCGTTGTCTGGGTCCCGAAGGGACATGAGGCGTTGGCGAGCTGCGCGGGCGACCCCAAGCGCCTCATGCAAACGCCTCCTGTTGCTTCGCAACACCGACAACAAGTTGTCGGTGCTACCCCAAAACTCCCTACGCCGCGCGAGACTGGCTAGCCGCCTTTTTTTGCGGCCGCGTGTCTTTCCAGCGGCGATGCACCCACCAATATTGCTCGGGCGCTTGCCGAATCGTAGCCTCCAGCTGCCGAGTGTACCACTGCGTAATCGCAGGCACGGTGAGCATCTCAGCCGGCATTTTTTGCGGATCCAGCTCCGAGTCGGTGCCCATCAGCAAGTGCAGCGGCCGGCCGGTGCGGCGCGCATAGCAGAACACGGTCGGCGCTTCGCTGCCCAGCGTGAACAGCGCGATGGCCTTGTGGCTCGACGCAGGACGGCCGAAAAACTCGACCCAGCAGCCTTTCGGTCCGGCGTACTGATCGCCCAACAGCGCCAAGGTTCCTCCCCGCGCCAAAATATTCTCGATCTGATGGGCGCTGCCCGTCTTGGACACGATGTACTGGCCGCTCAAGCCGCGAAAATCGTTCAACCAGCGGTCCAAAAACCGATTGTCCAACTTGCGTGCGATTGTGTACGTGGGAAAACCCAGGATTCCCATCACGTAACCCGACAGCTCGAAATTTCCGTAGTGCCCGCAAATCAACACCGCCGGCCGATCGTCGAAGATCGCGCGGGTGATTCGATCGGCGTTATGCAACGTGACGTAGTCGCGCCAATTCGTGTCGTGAATTTTTCGCGGAGCATGCACGATTTCCACGCCCATCAAGAACAAGTGCTCCCACATTTTCCAGCTCACGTCGCGCCGCTCGCGGGCCGACATTTCCGGAAACGCGTGCCGCAGATTTTCGTCGACAACGTCGCCGCGCACCTTGAGCACGTCGCAAAACAACGTCGCCAGAGCGCCGGCCAGCTTCGCGCAAGTCTCGATCGGCAGCGCCTCGACGACGCACACCACGATGCGCACAAAAACGTAGACCGGATAATCGAGAATGTCCCTGGTGAATCGCACGAAAAGTCGCCCCGGTTGAACTGCTGGCAATACGAGCGCGACATTGTGCCACGGACGCCAAAACCGGGGAAGAGCGATTCGCCGTGCCACACCCAGCGACGGGCGCGGCGTCTACGGATGTCATTGTTGAGATCACGGTCGTATTCAATAAAGACGTTCGGAAAATCAATGCGATACTGATCGTCGAGGAGATTAAACCACCAAGACACCAAGAACACCAAGGGGCGGAGGGCTAGGGGAAAAGCCACCATTTCCCGCCACGCACCGATTGGATTTCATAGAACTTTGCTGTTTTTGCTTCCTTGGTGCTCTCGGTGCCTTCGTGGTTAGTTCACTTGCTCTTCTTCCGCGCGGCGAGCACCGGATCGCTGGACAACGGCAGCTTGACGACTTTGCCGGTCTCGGCGGCTTTGTAGATGGCCAGGATGATCTCGACCGAGCGGCGGCCTTCGGGACCGTCGATGGCCGGGGCGCGGTTTTCGCGAATCGCGGCCAGCACGTCGCGAAATTGCTCGGTGTGGCCGTGATGGCCGATTGCGGCCGGATCGCTGGCCCCGCCGGCCGTGCTGACCCGCGCAGCCATGCGGCTGTGCACTGCCGCGTCGCCGCGGGCCTTCTTCGCGAAATCCCAGGCCACGACGTCCTCCTCCTCCATCGCGGCGCTCCCCTCCGAGCCGTGCACTTCGATCCGCTTCAGATAACCGGGATACGCCGCAGTGCTGGCTTCGATCACGCCCAGCGCGCCGTTGGCGAATTTGAGCGTGGCCACGGCCGTGTCCTCGACCGCGATCCGCTCGTGGGCCAACAGACCGGTGTGCGCCGTCACTTCGACGACCGGCCCCATCAGCCAGGTGAGGATGTCGACGCTGTGAATGGCCTGGTTCATCAGCGCTCCGCCGCCGTCGAGCTCCCACGTCCCGCGCCACGCGCCGCTGTCGTAATAGGCTTGCGTGCGATACCACTTGACGTACGCCTCGCCCAGCGTGAGCCGCCCGAAACGGCCCTGGTCGACCGCCCGCTTCAGTTCGACGCTCGATTGATGAAATCGCGAGGGAAAGATGGCCGACAGCGTGACCTTGTTTTTTTTGCATTCGCGAATGATCTGGTCGCAACGTTTGAGCGTGATTTCCAGCGGCTTCTCGACGATCACGTGCTTTCCGGCCCGCGCGGCTGCCACCGCCGGTTCCAGGTGCGCGCCGCTGGGTGTGCCGATCGTGACCACCTCAACGTCCGTGCTCGGCCAGCATTTCCTTCAGGCTATGATAGGCGCGGCAGCCTTGGGCCGCGGCAAACCGATCGGCCGCCGCCGGCACGGCGTCGAAGCACGCCACGACTTTCGCCCCACGAATGTCGTTGATCGCTCGAGCATGAAAATTGGCGATCATCCCACAGCCGATAATTCCAAAACCAAACCCACTCGATTTCTTCACGGGTGCATCTCCAGGTGCGTAAAAACATGATTCCAGTGCACGCAAGGAACGGCCCGAATTGGGTGGCTCAGACAACTTGTTGTCTCACGTCCCGAAGGGACAAGAGGTCTTTGTGTGGCGCAACAGCGTACCGCAATTACCTCTTATTGCTGCGCAACACCGACAACAAGTTGTCGGTGCCACCCCAAAACCCGACTGGTTGCACTCGAATGATCTTGGTAAACGAAGTGAGGATTTTAGAGGCCCAGTTCGCGGAAAACCAGGGGCGGCGGGGTGCGGCGCGAAGGGGTTTATTGCGTGCCGCTGACGAAGCTCACCCACTGTTGCAGCATGGCCAGCGAGTTGACGCCCATGTGAATCGCCAGCGGGGCGAACAGGCGGTGCGTCCGCTGATAGGCGTATCCCAAGAACAGCGACAGGACGAACAGCGCAACCGGGTCGGGCCCGTGCCCGTAATGCATCATGCCAAACACCAACGAAACGGCCACGATGGGCGCGAACCCGGCCGGTTCCGCCGGCTCGATGCCACGCCGCTTTCGCGATTCGATCTGCTTCTTTTCCAGCCAACCCTGCAGAATGACGCGAAACAACAGCTCTTCGGCCAGCGGGGCAACCAGTACGGCAACCACCGTGGCCAAAAGCAACACGCCCACGGTCGGCTGCTTGCTGGCCAATTCTTGCAGCGGGTGTTTCGACTCGAAACCCGCGACCTGCGTCAGAAAAACCTGCACGCCGTACACTGGCAACATCGCCGCCAGAAACGTCCCGGCCGCCAGGCGCAAATCGCCGCCGAGTGTGCCGCGCGGCACGCCCAGGTCGTCGTCGTGCGTGCCCACGCGGGCGATCAGATAGGTGACCGCCAAGGCAACCCACACGGACCACGCGGCGCCCGTTCCCGCCACCTTCGGCGCCGAGATGACCTCGGGCGCGACGCCGTCTTGCACCGCGCCGTCCAGCGCGAATTGCTGCAGGAACAGCGCGGCTAATACCAACACAATCACATCCAAACCATTCCACGGCACGACCGCATGCGGCTCAAAGCGGGTCAATGCGCGGCCGTTGGCCAGCCGCTGGAAAATGACCAGCCACGCCAGCAGGCTGCCCAGCGCGAGCGTTATCAACAACGATCCCATGGCGAATTGCGCGGCGTGTTCCATGTTGAGCCAACCGCTAGCGCGCCAGCAAATCAATCGCCCGGCGCACGTAAGCGGCGCCGGAGTAGATCGTCAGCACGATGGCCGACCAGATGGTGATGGTCAGGGCCCACTGGAGCGGTTCAGGCCGAGGGTCGCTTCCCAGCGACAACGCGTACAAGCTGAGCACCGCGGCCAGGCATTGCACGACCATTTTCAGCTTGCCCGACATCTGGGCCGAAAAATCGGCCCCTTCGCCCTCCAAATAGCTGCGCAGCGCCGTCACCAGCAGCTCGCGCCCACGATCACGACGGCCATCCAGGCGCGCACGCCCGAGCCGGGCACGGCGGCCAAAAAGATGAACGTCCCGCAGACGATGATCTTGTCGACAAACGGATCGAGAATTCGCCCCAGGTTGGTCACCTGGCCGTACTTTCGCGCCCAGTAGCCGTCCAGCCAATCGGTGCTGGCGGCCACCGCGAAAACCACCGTGCCGGCCAGGTAGTACTCGAATTCGATCAGGGCGAACAGCGCGATCGAAAGCAACAGGCGCAGCACCGTCAACTGATTGGGGACGTTGAAAACCCGTTGCTCGCCCGGCTGCTTTTTCGTGATGACCGACACGCTCGTGTGTCCTCAACGAGTACGCGTTGCAATCCGTATGCGCCCCTTGCCCCCAGTCGACGAGCACGAATCCCGCAGGGTTTCGTGGGGCCCACCAACTTGACGCACAGGCGAATCGTTTGCGGCACGGCCGCTAGCGGGGCTTGCCCACCGCGACGCCGACTAGATCATAGTCACTGGTGGCCACAATTTCACAGCGCACTAGTTTGCCGGCCCGCAGTTTCGGGCCCGACACGTACACCACGCCGTCCACGTCCGGGGCGTCGGCATAGCTCCGCCCCACCCAGGCGTTCTTTTCGCCAGGCACGGCTTGATCGATCAGCACGTCGAATTGTCGCCCGATTTGGGCCCGATTCCAGCCAAACGCCATCTCCTGCTGCACGCTCATCAGCCGCTCGCGACGGGCTTCCTTGACGTCTTCGCTCAAATGGTCGGGCAGTCGTGCGGCGGGCGTGTCGGGCTCGAGCGAATAGCTAAATACCCCTAATCGCTCAAATCGCTGAGCCTTCACAAAATCCACCAATTCCTCAAACTGCTGCTCCGTCTCGCCCGGAAACCCGGTGATGAATGTCGTCCGCATCACCAGGCCCTGGATCCGCGAGCGGAGCTTGGCCAGCAATTCCTCGGTGGCGTCGCGGGGCACGCGGCGCTGCATGCGCTTGAGCATCGTGTCGTTGATGTGTTGCAGCGGTAGATCGAGATAGGGAATAATCTTCTTGCTCTCGGCAATCACGTCGATCACGTCGTCGCTGAAGTACATCGGATACAAGTACATCAGCCGAATCCATTCGAAGCCCTCCACCGCTTCCAACTGCCGCAGCAACTCGGCCAGCCGCGGCCGGCCGTAAAGATCCATCCCGTAGTAAGTCGTGTCCTGGGCCACGATAACCAGCTCGCGCACGCCGTCGGCTGCCAGTTCGCGGGCTTCGGCGATCACGTCTTCCATCGGCTTGGTGGCGTGCTTGCCGCGCATTTTCGGGATCGCGCAAAACGTGCACAGCCGGTCGCAGCCCTCGGAGATTTTCAGAAAGGCGAAGTGCCGCGGAGTGATTCGCAACCGGTTGCGATCGTCCAGCGGCCGCGAAGGGGCCGGCTGAAACACGGTCCGCTGCTCGTCCAGGCCCGCGATCAGGCGGTCGGCCACCTTGGTCACCTGTTCGCGGCCGAACACGCCCACCAGATGGTCGATCTCGGGCAACGTTTCCAGCAGCTTCTCTTTCTCCCGTTCGGCCAGGCAGCCCGAAACGATCACGCCACGGATCTCCCCCTTGCGCTTCAGCTCCAGCATTTCGTGAATCGTGGCAAACGACTCCTCGCGGGCCCGCTCGATGAAGCCGCAAGTGTTGACCACTACGAAGTCGGCCCCCACCGGCTCGCTGACGAGTTGGTAGCCGTCCAATTGCAGCAGGCCGAGCATCCGCTCGCTGTCGACCAGATTCTTCGGACAGCCAAGACTTACGAACGAATACGTTCCCTTCGACGGCGACAATTTCGCCGCGGGCGACCGATGATGAACGGGAGTACTTGCCACGGAGGAGAAGTCCACCAGGAGAGAGCCGAAAATCGCGAGCGAGGGTTCGCCAGCGCGTCCCACTCATCGTATCCGATCCACCCAAAGGTGACGAGTGCCGCGGCGTCGGCGTGCCCCCACACTAGCCCGAAGCGCAAGCGAAGGTCGATTGCCGTGTTCGCGTGCATATGGAGAGAATTCTTTCGAGAATCAATTCATTGGCTCGGTTTTGCCGCTTGCACTCGCGGCCGCGCAAGATAGAATAGTGTACATAAGTTCACTTACGAGGCATACTATGCTGCCCGAGTTGACGACCGACGAGTTCTCTGTGGCGCTCGATACGGTGGCCGCCGACATGATCGCCACATTGGGCGAATCGCGGCCGCCGATCGACGCGGTGCGGTTGGCCCGCGCGCTCGACCTGGCCGTGGCCTGGGACGCGGACCAGGCGGGGCGGGGCCGGATGGTACGCCTGCGCGGCCACGGCGCGGCGGCCGCGCAAGGCTCGATTCTGCTGCGCCCCGAGCCGCGGCCCGAACGATTGCAGTGGGCCGTGGCGCACGAAATCGGCGAGGCCTGCGCCTACCAGGTGTTCGACCACCTTCGCGTCGACCCGCGCGAAGCGCCACCGGGCGCGCGAGATGGTGGCCAATCATTTGGCGGGCCGGCTCCTGCTGCCGCGAAAATGGTTCGGCGCCGAAGGAGCGGCTTGCGGCTGGGACTTGTTCGAATTGAAAGCCTGTTTTGCCACCGCCAGCCACGAACTGATCGCGCGGCGGATGCTCGACTTCGCGGTGCCGATCGCGATCACGATCTTCGACCACGGCCAACGCACGTTCCGTCGCGGCAACCTGCCGGGACATCTGCCCCCGCTAGCGGCACTGGAGCTGGCAGCCTGGCGAAGGGCCCACGAAGACGGACAGCCCGCGGTCGAATCGCATCCGCTCTGCCGCGTGCAAGCCTGGCCGGTGCACGAGCCCGACAGGAAACGCGAAATTCTCCGCACCCAGTGGCACGCCGACGAGGATTGCGAAGCGTTCGACTAGCAGCCCGCGCAATAGTGCGGTCGAGTTCAATAGGGGTGCCACTGCTGGCTTGTCCAGCAGTGCTGAATAGATCCCGGACAAACACTGCTGACAAGCCAGCAGTGGCACACGCTATTTAGTAGCGTACGAGGATGCCCGCGCGATGTGCCACAGCAGGTCTCTGAGCAGGTACGGCTTGGAAATCACGGCCGCCACGCCGGCCGCTTTGGCTCGACGGCAGTCCTCGGGCCGCGGAAAACCGAGCACGGCCAACAGCGGTGCGCCGCCGGCCGCGTCACGGATGCGCGCCACGCATTGCCGATCGGTCGCCCGCTCGACCACGGTGTCCCACACGACTGCAATCGCGTCGCTCTCGCTCCAAGGTTCCTCCTCGCTCACGTTCCGCGTGTGATAGCCGCCGAGTTGGCAGGCGTCGGCCAGCGCGGCGGCCGCTTGGGCACTTCGGGCACAAATCACGACCAGCCCGTGGTGCGTTTCGATCGGCGTGTCGGCCGCCGCCAGCGTGCGTTCGTCCAGCGTCGCCGTCGCCGGCAATCCCCACGCCGCATACCCGCCGTTACGCGCCGCGGCCAGCGACTGGGCCGCGCGCGGCTCCCATTGATGCCAGTAGGTGTTGATGCATCCGGCCGGGGGATGGCCGCTGCGCTGCTCGCCTTCGCACCAACTGCCCAACAGCCGCCACACACGAGCCAGCGGCGCACACGCTCGCAACTCGTCGATCGACGTCGCCGAATACTCCCCCGGCCGCGACTCGGCCAAAACAATCAAATCCAGCGGACCCCAGCCCTCGTCCAGAGCGACCACGGCCTGTTGCAGATCGTCGACCCGCCGCATGCCAATCCCGTCAACAATCCAAGCCCCACCCGGCGGCTCCTGCTCCAAGCACCCCACCAACAGCACCGAGACGTCCATCAGGTTCCTTTCTAACCACTGACCACTGATCACTAACCACTATCCCCTCACTTTCGCCTCTCGCTCGGCAATCGCCTCGTGCGCCGCCGCCCCGTCGGGGGCCTGACGCAGCGCATCGAGCAGATCGGCGTCGCCGATCAGTCGGCTGAGCCTGGCCAACACGCGCAGATGTCCGCGATCGTCGATCGAGCAAATCAAGAAAAACAAATCGGTCAGCGAGCCGCGCGGCGCGCCGAACGGAATCCCGCGATTCGTGCGGCCGAACGCCAAAAACGGCCGGTCCAAAATGCTTTCCAGCGGGCGCCGCGGATGCAGCAGGGCCACGCCGTTTTCCAGGGCCGTGGGCACCATGTCTTCGCGAGCCCGCACCGCCTCGGCCATCTTGGGCGCGTCCCATAGCCAGCCGGTCTTGGCCGCCAGCTCGACCATCGAGGTAATCACCGAACCCCGCGTGCGCGCCGCCAGCGGAACCGCAATGGCCTCGCGCGGCATCATGTCGGCGATCGAAATCGTCGATGGCTCGTGCTTGCCGGCGGCCCGCCGCAGCACGCCTTCCATTTCGATCAACTCGGCGTCGTTCGACACGCCGATCCGTTCCTCCAGCCAATGATGGATCTCGGCCTGCGCGAATCGCCACTGCCCGCCAACTCGGCGCCCGGCAGCTTGCCGCGCTCGACCAGCCGCAGCACTTGCGCTGGGTCGAGGTGCAAATAGGCGGCCAGGCTTTCGATTCCAAAATCGTCATCGACCATTGATAGCAGCCCCGCGACAGCATCCAGCCAGGCCCGGCGAGGCACTCGCCCCACGCGAAGCGTAAATCATTTCGTGGCCGGCACGTTTTGTCCAGCCGAGGCTTGCTCGCCGGTGGCGTGAAAACGTGTCTTGACAGGTGCGTCGAAATCGCCAAAATCCCCCCACTATTTTTGCTCGTTCGAGCGGATACCTTGCCGGACGCACTTCGTCCGGCGATGCCCATCACTCGGCTCGCGCAAGGCATGGAGGCCAAGCGCCAATGTTGCAATCCTACGCGTCCCCGCACGCCGTGAGCCTGCGCGAAAGCATCGCCGGCGCCGAATTCGTCGGTGCCGCCGATATCCGCGTCGACTCCTGCACGAGCGACTCGCGTGCCTGTCGGCCGGGCGATACGTTCTTCGCGCTGCCAGGCAGCCGCGTCGACGGACACGACTTTGTCGGCGAGGCGATTGCGCGAGGCGCGGAGGCCATCGTCGCCCAGCGACCCGTTCCGGCCGGCGTCCCGCTGGGCATCGTGTCGGACTCACGCGAAGCGTTCGGCCAGGTCTGCCAGGCGCTGGCGGGTTATCCGAGCCGATCGCTGCGGGTTATCGGCGTCACGGGCACCAACGGCAAAACCACGACCACGCACCTGATCGCCAGCATCCTGGCGGCGGCCGGCTATCGCGCCGGCACCCTGGGCACCATCGGCTACTGCGACGCCTTCGAGACCGCGCCGGCGGCGCTGACCACGCCCGACACCGCAACCTTGGCCCATTGGCTCAGGCGGATGGCCATCGGCCGATGTTCGCACGCGGTCATCGAGGTTTCCAGCCACGCAATCGCCGAGCAGCGAATCGCCGGCGTCGAGTTCGCCCACGTATGTTTGACCAATCTGCGCCGCGACCACTTGGACTATCACGCCAGCCTTGCCGATTACCATCACGCCAAGGTTCGGCTCTTTGACTATTTGTCGAGCGGCGGCACGGCCGTGATCAACTCCGACGACCCAGCCAGCCGCGAACATGCGCCGTTGTTGCCGGGCCGTGTACGCACGATCAGCCTGCGCGACGCGGCCGACCTGAGCGCCACGGTCGTCGAGCGGATGAAAAGCGAGCAAACATTTCTGCTCACCGCGGGCCAATTCACCATCCCGGTCCGCACGGCCATGATTGGTGACCATCACATTTATAACTGCCTGATGGCCGCCGCCGCGGGGCTGGCCGAGGGCATCGACCTGGCCACGATCGTCCGCGGCCTGGAAGCGGTGCGCCACGTCCCCGGCCGCCTGGAACGGATCGAATGCGGCCAGCCGTTTGGCGTGTTTGTCGATTTCGCGCACACGAGCGATGCTTTGGCGGTCTCATTGGACACGCTGCGCGAGGTGACCGTCGGCCGCACGATTTGCGTGTTCGGAGCCGGCGGAAATCGTGACGTCAAAAAGCGACCCCTGATGGGCCGCGCGGTCGAAACCCGCGCCGACGTGTCGATCGTGACCACCGATAATCCCCGCTTCGAGGATCCGCAGTCCATCGCCGCCGACGTCTTGAGCGGTTTCGAGCGCCCGGCGACGCGCGCTGGATCGCCGACCGGACCGAGGCGATTCAATACGCCCTGTGGCTGGCCGGGCCCGACGATTGCGTGCTGGTGGCCGGCCGCGGTCACGAAGCGACTCAACAAGTCGGCCACGACCGGCTGCCGCTGGACGATCGCGACGTGGTGCGCCGTTATCTCTACAACCTCGCGCCGCAGTCGCAATATGGCGCGCTGGCGAGCGTTGGCAATTCCTAAGGAAGCGTGAAATTACGATGCGTGACTTGACGCTGAGAAAATTGCACGAGATCGTCGGCGGCCGATTGCGGCTGGCGACGCTCGAACCGGTCCACGGCGAAGCCGCGCCGGTGCGGCACGTCGTCACCGACAGCCGGCAGGTGCAGCGAGGCGAGACGTTTTGGGGCCTGCCGGGCACGCGCTCCGACGGCGCCAACTTCGCCGAGGAGGCCTATTCGCGCGGGGCTACCGGCGCGGTCGTCGGAAAATACGTCCAACCCTGGCCGAGCTGCTGGAGCCTGGAAGTCGCCGACAGCCGCGACGCCTTGAACCAACTCGCGCGGTGGAATCGTCAGCGAATGACCGGCCGCGTGGTGGCCGTCACCGGCAGCGTCGGCAAAACGACGACCCGGCAGATGATCCACGCCGTGCTGGCCACGCGATTGCAGGGCACGTCGAGTCCCAAGAACTACAACAACCACGTCGGCCTGCCGCTGAGCATGCTGGCGATCGAGCCGAATCACGATTTTGCCGTCTTGGAACTGGCCGCCAGCGCTTCGGGCGAGATCGGTCAGTTGGCCGAGTTGTGCCAGCCGCACGTCGGCGTGATCACGCGCATCGGCGACGCGCACCTGGGCGGCTTCGGCTCGCTCGACGCGGTGGCCGAAGCCAAGTGCGAACTATTGCAAGCCCTGCCCGCCGACGGCTGGGCCGTGTTGGCCGGCGACGACGCACGGCTGCGCAAACTGGCCGGCGGCTCGCGGCGAAACATCGTCTGGTTTGGCCGCTCGTTGGACAACGACCTGGTGGCCACCAGCGTGCAATGTCGCCAGGGCACACTCAGCTTCTCGGTCGACGGCACGTCGATGTCCGTCAGCGCCTGGGGCCGCCACCATTTGCCAAGCGCCCTGGCCGCGGTGGCCGTGGGCCGAGTCTTCGGCATCTGCGACGTCGAAATCGCCCAAGGCCTGGCCCACTTTCAACCGTCCCCGATGCGCTGCCAGGTCACGCAAGTCGGCGGCGCCACGATCATCGACGACACGTACAACGCCAGTCCGATGGCCATGAAGGCCGCGCTGGAACTGCTGCGCGACTTCGACGCGCCGGGCCGGCGAATCGTCGTGTGCGGCGACATGCGCGAGCTGGGCGAAGCCGCCGGACGATTGCACCACACGCTGGGTGACCAGGTCGTCACGCTGTGCGGCGCCGATCTGTTGGTGGCCTGCGGCGATCATGCCCATGAGGTGGTCGCCGGCGCCCGCGCCGCCGGAATGCCCCGCGACCGCGCCGTGGCCTATCGCGAGCCCGACGACGTGCTGGCCCGCTGTCAGACGTCGCTGCGGCCCGGGGACGTGATGTTGATCAAAGGCTCGCGCGCCATGGCGATGGAACGCCTGGTCGCCGCGGTTCAGGAACGCGCGCCGCACTGCGCGGCATGACAACGAAACAAAGTCGTCGAAACCAAACAGCGTCCGAACGAAATCCAGGGAACACGATTGAAACAACTGTGAGCTCCATCGACGGTGTAGAGTTTGCGGGAACTCGACACTACCCTCCCTCCTGGGTAGGAGCAATTACTTTCCGGAATCAGCGGTTACTGGGTCGACCGCTCCGGAAAGGGCTTCGCGATGGAGCTTATGACTGAGCGCCGGGGCGGCCTCACGGCCGCTCCGGTGCCTCAGGGAACAGCGGGCCGCGGCGTACGCCCTTGCGACGTCGCGGCGGCGCGAGCCGAGGCGCTGCGTTGCCCGCCGCGCCCACCAGGCCGAGCGCGGCGGTCGAACGATTAGTGACATTTCATCTCGACGCCGGGTAGCTCGATGTTTCTGTTCTTGATCGATCGCCTGATGGCCCTCTGGCCGAGCCTGGGCATTTGGGACGGGCTCGAAAAAATCACGTTCCGCGCCTCGCTGGCCGCCTTGGCCGGCTTCACGCTGGCGCTCGTCTGCGGGCCGCGCCTGATCGTGTGGCTGCGAGCCCGGTTCCGCGAGCCAATCAAAAACGCCTCGGCCGAAGTGGCCCGATTGCATCACGCCAAGCAGGCCACGCCCACGATGGGCGGCATCTTCATCATTGCTGGCATCGTCGCTGGGACGCTGGCCTTCGGCGATTGGAGCAACCCCTACCTGCCAATCGCCATGCTGACCGTCTTGGCGCTTGGGGCCGTGGGAGCCTGCGATGATCTGATCAAGCTGACCACCACGGTCGCGGACTGCGGCCGCGCACGAAATTGATCGCGCAAGTCGCCATCGCCACGCTCGCAGCCGTGGCCGTCTATCGCGCGCACGGCCACTTGGATCGCGGATTGGAATTGACGCTGCCACTGGTCGGCCACGGAATCTCGTTGGGCTGGTGGTTCATCCCCTGGGCGGCGCTGGTCATCGTCGGCTCGTCCAACGCGGTCAATCTGGCCGACGGCTTGGACGGTCTGGCCGGCGGATGCTTGATCTGCGCCACCGGCGCCGTCGCGCTCGTCGCTATGCCAGCGGCCACGCCGCCTGGGCCGACTATTTGAACATCCCGCACATTCCCGGGGCCGGCGAAACCGCTGTGATCGCGGCCGCGATGATCGGTGGGCTGCTGGGCTTCCTGTGGTTCAATTGCCACCCGGCGTCAGGTTTTCATGGGCGACACCGGCTCGCTGCCCTTGGGTGGACTGTTGGGCCTGCTGGCCGTTGTCGCGCGGCAGGAGTTGCTGCTGGTGGCGATCGGCGGCGTGTTTGTCGCGGAAGCCGCCAGCGTGATCGTGCAGGTGGCCTCGTTTCGCTGGCGAAAGAAGCGCGTCTTTTTGTGCGCGCCGTTGCATCATCACTTTCAACTCCAGGGCTGGCCCGAGGACAAGATCGTGGTGCGATTCTGGATCGCCGCCGCGCTGTGCGCCATGGTCGGTTTGGCAGGCTTGAAATCGCACGCGCGCGAGCCCGCCAACTTTCCGCAAATTACCGGCGTGCAACGAGTAACGCGTTGAATCCAAGATGACGGCCGATTTTCCGAACTATTCCTGGTAACGACGTGTCATACCACCAGCGCGGCCAAAGGGCCGCTCGACGAGATTGAAGACCATGAAAGCAATTGCCGATCACATCCTGTTTGCCGGCGGCGGAACGGCCGGACATCTGTTTCCCGGCCTGGCCGTGGCGGAGCAATTGTTGCAATGCGCGCCCAGCGTGCGTATCACCTTTGCCGGCACCGGCAAGGCGTTCGAAACGCGGCAGGTGCGCGACGCGGGTTTCGACTACGTCACGCTGCCGTGCCGCCCGTTTCCGCGCAGGCGCGCGAGGCGCTGCGATTCGTGACCGAGAATTTCACCGGCTACTATGCGGCCCGGCGTTATCTGCGCCAGCAAGGCGTGTCGCTCGTGGTCGGACTGGGGGGCTACGCCAGTGTCCCGGCCGCGCGGGCTGCGGCCGGCTTGGGGATTCCGTTGGTGCTGCTGGAGCAGAATGCCGTGCCGGGGCGAGCCACGCGCTGGCTGGCGCCGGCCGCGGTGCTGGTTTGCTCGGCGTTCGAAAACGTCCGATCCCATTTGCGTACCGGCTGCCGCGTGCGCGTCACCGGCAATCCGCTGCGCCGCGAGTTCGTCGACCACCGGGCGCCGGCCCGTTCGCTGCCCGACCAACAAGGCAGCCGCCGCAAACTGCTGGTGCTGGGCGGCAGCGGCGGCGCGCAGTCGATCAATCAACAGGTTCCGCGGGCGCTGTACAAGGCCGGCGCGGCGATTGCCGATTGGCAAGTTGTGCACCAAAGCGGCGAACGCGACCTGGCCGCCGTCGGATACTTGTATCGTAAGCTGGGAATCGAGGCCACGGTCGTGCCGTTCATCGACGCCATGCCGCGGTTGATGCGCACCAGCCACCTGGCGATCAGCCGGGCCGGCGGAACGACGCTGGCCGAACTGGCCGCCAGCGGCCTGCCGGCGATCCTGCTTCCCTATGCCAAGGCCGCCGACGACCACCAGCGCAAAAATGCCGACGTGTTCAGCGCGTCCGGCGCTTGCCAGACGCTCGACGAGCGCGAGGTGACCGGCCGGCTCGACAACCATCTGGCCGGCGCCGTGATCGAACTGGCGCTCGGCCACCCGCTGCGCGTGCGGATGTCGCACGCCATGACCCAACTGTCTCGCCCGGAAGCCACGCGCCAGGTGGCCAGCTCGATCAGCCTGCTGTTGCAAACCAAAGGCCTGGCGGCCGTGTGACGCCTTCCTATACTAACCCGACGCGCAAGCGAGGGACGCCGGACGAAGAGCCCTCGGGGTGGCCCAGACAACTTGTTGTCTGGGTCCCGAACGGGCAAGAGGGGGAGATCGGCTGCAAAAGCGCCCCGCAAATGCCTCTGGTTGCTTCGCAACACCGACAACGAGTTGTCGGTGCTACCCCGGATCCAACGCAACGCCGGCGGCCGGTGCTAGCTGCGCTTTGCATTGACACGCGCCGGCAATCGCCCGTATGATCCGCCCCGCTTTGCGTCCCATGCCATGCGCATTGCGCCCCATCATTTAAGCACGACCCGTGGAATCACGACGTTGCCCCAGTACGCTATTGTCCATCCTGACCCCGACGCGACCATTCGCATGGGCAAGATGCCGCGCGCGCATCTGGTCGGCATCGCGGGGGTCGGCATGCGCTCGCTGGCAGACGTTCTCGACGCGGCCGGCTGGCAAATCAGCGGCTCAGACGTGAATGCCGACGCGCTGGTCGGTTCGCGGTATGCCGTTCAAGCCGGTCATCGGGCCGACGCGATCGACCACACGCTCGATCTGCTCGTGCACAGCGACGCGGTGCCGGCCGACAATCCCGAACGGTGCCGCGCTGGCGAGCTGGGCCTGCCCACGTTCAGCTATCCGCAAATGCTCGGCCGGCTGATGGAGTCGCGCTCGGGCGTGGCGATCGCCGGCACGCACGGCAAATCGACGACCACCGCGATGGCCGCCGAGATTCTGACCGTGGCCGGACTCGACCCGACCGTGGTATTCGGCGCCACGCCCATGGGAGCCACCTCGGGCGGGCGGTTGGGACGCGGCCGCTGGATGCTGGCCGAGGCGTGCGAGTATCGGGCCAACTTCCTGCACTTGAAGCCGCGGATGGCCGTGATCCTGGGCATCGAACCGGACCACTTCGACTGCTTCGCGTCGCCCGCCGACTTGGAGCAAGCGTTCGCCGAGTTCGCCCGCGCGGTTCCCGGCGACGGGCTGCTGCTGGCCCGAAACGATTGCGAGGCAACGCGGCGCGCGATCGACGGTTTGGATTGTCACTGCGAGTCGTTCGGCCTGACGCCGTCGGCCACGTGGCGCGCCGTGGCACTGTGCGAGCGACGCGGCTTTTACTGGTTTCAGGTTCGCTGCCGCGAGCGATTGCTGTGCGAGGTGAAGCTGCCGATGCCGGGCCGGCACAACGTGCTTAACGCCCTGGCAGCGGCCGCCCTGGCCAGCCATTGCGGCGCCAGCGGCCGGGCGATTCGCGACGGGCTGGAGCGATTTGCCGGTCTCGAGCGACGCATGGAGCTGATCCGCGACGAGCACGCGATCGCCATCCTGGACGATTATGCCCACCACCCGACCGAAGTGGCGGCCGCGCTGGCCACGGTGCGCCAAATGTATCCCGCCCGTCGCGTGTGGTGTGTTTTTCAACCCCATCAGGCCTCGCGCACGCAAAGCTTGCTGGACGAATTCGCCCGCAGCCTGCACAATGCGGATAAAATCATCGTGACCGAAATCGTGCGGGCGCGCGAAGCGCCCGCCGGCGAGAGCGACGTCACGGCGGCCGATTTGGCGGCGCGAGTGGCCGCGACCGGGGCCGACGTGATCCACCTCGCGTCCGCCGCGGAAATCGAACATCACTTGCAACGTGGGCTGCAAGCGGGCCGACGTGCTCATTACCTTGGGGGCCGGAGATATCGGAAGAGTCGCGCATGGCCTTGGACAAAGGTTTCGAACAATTCGTAAAGCGGGCTGAGCCGCTGGCGCCGCACACCTGGTTTCACCTGGGCGGATCGGCCGAATTCTTCGCCGAGCCGAACACCGTGGACGAGCTGCAAGCCGTGGTCCGGCGTTGCCGCGAAGAGGGAACGACCATTCGCCTGCTGGGCGGCGGTTCGAACATCCTGGTGCGCGACGAAGGCGTCTCGGGCATGGTCGTGCGGCTGTCGGCGCCGGTCTTCTGCGAGATCTCGGTCGGAAAACAGACCGTCTCGGCCGGCGGCGGGGCGAAGCTCGGACACGCCATCTCGACCTCCGTGCGCGAAGGACTGGCCGGACTCGAAGCCCTGGTCGGCATTCCCGGCACCATCGGCGGTGCCCTGCACGGCAACGCCGGCAGCCGCGGCGGCGACATCGGCCAGTGGACCTGCCAGGCCACGGTCATGACCCGCGCCGGCGAGATCGTCGAGCGGTCGCGCGAAGAACTGGTGTTCGCCTATCGCGAAAGCTCGCTCGACGAACTGGTCATTCTGAGCGCGCAATTTCAACTCGAACAGGACGATCCCGAGGAGCTGACCAAGCGGATGCAGAAGCAATGGATCGTCAAGAAGGCGAGCCAGCCGCTGGGACATCAAAGCGCGGGCTGCATCTTCAAAAACCCGCGCGGCATGAGCGCCGGCATGCTGATCGAGCAGGCCGGCCTGAAGAACACGCGTTACGGGCAGGCCGAAGTCAGCGACCGGCACGCCAACTTCATCATTGCCGACCCGGGCGCCACCAGCCACGACGTGCTCGAACTGATCGAGCTGGTGCGCAGCCACGTGCTGGAGCGGCTCGGCATCGAGCTCGAAACGGAAATCGAGATTTGGTAGACCGCCCGGCGCAGCCCTGAGGGGCGATCGCACTGCCGGCAAGAAATCGAAGGACCGTCAAGGAGGACGGATGATGAACGTCTTTTCGTTCGCGACGCCATTGCGCGTGGCCGTGCTGGTCGGCGGAGATTCGGCGGAACGCGAAGTCAGCCTGCGCAGCGGCAGCGCGGTGGTCGCGGCGCTTGAATCGGCCGGCCACCGGGTAAGCTCGATCGATCCGGCCCGGCACGCCCTGGCCGACGTCGATTGGACCGAGTTCGATGCCTGCTTCATCGCGATGCACGGCGGGGCAGGGGAGGATGGCCAGGTTCAACGGCAGCTGGAGCGCCTCGGCGTGCCGTACACCGGCAGCGGCCCGCGAGCATGCCAGCTGGCGATGTGCAAATCGGCCAGCAAGGAGCGATTCGTCGAGTGGTGCGTGCCGACGCCGCCGTTCGTCTTGATCGACGCGCACGACACGAGCGTCGATCCACGGACGCGCGTCGCGCCGTTGGGGTATCCCCTGATCGTCAAGCCCGACTCGCAGGGCTCGAGCCTTGGCGTGACGGTTGTCGATTTGCCGGAAGATCTGGCCTCCAGCATCGCCGCAGCAGGGCGGTACGACGCCATGGTGCTGGCCGAGTCGCTGGTGCGCGGGCGCGAATTCACGATCGCCGTGCTGGGCGACCGCGCGTTGCCGATGATCGAGATCGTCTCGCCCGAGCGCGTCTTCTCGTACGAGGCCAAGTATCAAAGCTCGCTGACCGAATATCGCTTCGATTTCGAACTGCCCACTCGGCAGCGGGCCGAACTGCTGCACGCGGCCGTGGCCGGCACGCAAGCGTTGGGTACGCGCGGGTTGGTCCGCGTCGACTTGATGGTCGGTCATGACGGCCGCGTGTGGGTGCTCGAAGTCAACACGATTCCCGGCATGACCGCGCGCAGCCTGGCGCCGCAAGCCGCCGAGCGGGTGGGTCTGGGCATGGCCGCGCTGTGCGACCTGATGGTCCGTGAATGCCTCAGTCCCGTGGGGGTTTCGTGAGCGCGAAGGCAAAAACCGCCGATAAGTCCGCGGCCGAGCCGGGCAAACCGCGCCCGCGAAAGAGTCGCCCCTTGCGCTGGCTGCTGATGGGCGGTCTCGTCGTCGGCCTGACCGGCGGCGCGGCGTACGCCGTTTGGAAGCAAGTTCGCGAGCACGTGCTGGCCAGCAGCGAGTATCAGATCGATCCGCAAAACATTGTCATGACGCCGCAGCCCCGTTGGATTCGCGCGGACGTTCGCGCCGAAGTGATCCGCGACGCCAGCTTCGACGGACCGCTGTCGCTGCTGGACGGCGAATTGACGGTGCGCATGGCCAACGCCTTCGCCGCGCACCCGTGGGTGGGACACGTCGAGCGGGTCAGCAAACATTATCCTTCGGGTCTGGAGGTCGTGCTCGCCTATCGTCAGCCGGTTGCCATGGTCGAGGTGCCCGACGGCGCGCTACCGGTCGACGCGGACGGAGTCGTTTTGCCGACGGCCGATTTTCAGCCGGGCGAAGCAGACCTCTATCCGCGGATCGGCGAAATCAACACCACGCCCAGCGGCGGGGTGGGGACGCGCTGGGGCGACGCCAGCGTGATCGGCGCGGCCCAAGTGGCAGCCGCGTTGGCCGGCGAGTGGAAGGCGCTGGGCTTGTTTCGCATCACGCCCGCCGGTCGCCGCCCGGCCGGACGCGGCGCGGTTGAGTACGCGTTCACGCTGCATACCCGCTCGGGCACGCGCATCGACTGGGGCCTTTCGCCGTCAACGGCCCTGGCCAGCGAACCGATGGCCGCCGACAAAATCGCCCGCTTGAAAAAATACGTCGCCGAACACGGCTCGCTCGACGGCGCCGACGGCCCACAGCAACTTCGCTTTGTGCCCGGCGGCGACCTGGAAGCCGCACCCCGCCCACAAATCAAAGCAATCCCCAAAAAAGGACAGTAGCCAAGTCTGGTGCCACTGGCGTCTCGCCAGTGAACAATCCGAGTTGATGCTGCACTGGCAAGATGCCAGTGGCACACTCAAGTGCGCCTACTTCGCCGCCTCCGCATACACCGCGTTGGCGGCAGCGATCGACGCGCCGTGCTCGAAGCGGTGCTTTTGTTCGGCCAGCAGTTGTTCGAGCGCCGCTAGCAGCACGAACACGTTGTTGGCGCGCGAGCCGTAACCCATCAGGCCGATGCGCCAGACCTTGCCTTTGAAGGCTCCCAGGCCGCCGCCGATCTCGATGCCGAATCGCTCGAGCAAGCCGCCGCGCACCGTCGCGTCGTCGACGCCCGCGGGAATCGTCACCGCGTTGAGCATCGGCAACTGGATGCCCGGCTGGGCGGCGTATTCGATGCCCAAGCGCGCCAGGCCGGCCTTGAGCGCCTGATGATTGAGCCGGTGCCGGGCGAAGCAGCTTTCGAGCCCTTCCTCGTGCACCAGCCGCAGCGCCTCGTACAGCGCGTAGGTCATGTTGATCGGCGCCGTGTGATGATAGACTCGCTCGACGCCCCAATACTTGGCCAGCATCGTCACGTCGAGATACCAGCTTTGCACCTTCGTCTTGCGCGAGAGCACGACTTCCATCGCCCGGGCGTTGAACGAAACCGGCGCCAAGCCGGGCGGACAACTCAGGCACTTCTGCGTGCCGGAATAGATCGCGTCGATGTTCCAGGCGTCGACCTCGACCGGCACGCCGCCCAGCGACGTCACGGCGTCGACCAGCAGCATGGCGCCCGAGTCGTGGACCAACTTCGAGATTTCCTCGATCGGCTGCCAGGCGCCGGTCGACGTTTCGGCCATCACGATGCCGACGCAGCTTGGGCTTGGCTTGCGCCAGCGCCGGCTTCAGGTCCGTCGGCAGTGAACACCTCGCCCCACGGCTTTTCGACCTTGGTCACCTTGGCGCCGGCCCGCTCGGCCACGTCGACCATCCGGCCGCCGAACACGCCGTTGACGCACACCACCATCGAGTCGCCCGGCTCGATCAAGTTGACCACCGCCGCTTCCATGCCGGCCGAGCCGGTGCCGCTGATGGCCAACGTCATCGCGTTCGTGGTGCGGAACAGCGCTTGCAGCATCCGCTGCATGTCGTTCATGAGCTCCAGATAATAGGGATCCAGGTGGCCGACGGTCCCCTTGGCCATCGCCGCCAGCACGCGCGGGTGAATGTCGCTGGGCCCAGGCCCCATCAGAATGCGGACCGGCGGATTCAAAGCGGGCGCGACGGCACTGGACGGGTTCATCAAACGATCCAATCAAAAGGCTAGGACAAGATGTTTCATAGCGAAGGTGTTGCTTCCCACACTAACCCGACGCGCCAGCGAGGGCTCTTCGTTTCTCTTCCCTCGCTGGCGCGTCGGGTTAGCATACAAACGCGTCAATCCTCGGGCGGTTTTTCGCGGACCAGGGCGCTGATTTTCTTGAACACCGGCGTGCCGGAAACCTGGCACCATTCGAACAGCGCCGACTCGGTCGTCGTCAGCGTCGCCCCGGCCGACTCCATCCGCTTCAGCCCGGTTTCATAGTCGACCGCGTAGCGCGAGCCGACCGCGTCGACCGGCACGTAGACGCGATAACCATTGGCCAGCAAATCCAAAACCGTCTGTTGCACGCACACGTGCGCTTCAATGCCCGAGACCATCACCTTGCTGGCGCCCAGAGCTTCGAGCCCGGCGGCAAACGGCTCGCAGCCGCCGCAGCTGAAGCTGGCCTTGCTGGGAATGGCGCCAAGCCGGCTAGCCAGCTCCGGCATGGTAGGTCCCAGGCCTTGCGGATATTGCTCGGTTGCCAGCGTCTTGAGGCCCACGGCCTCGGCTCCGTCGAGCAAGCGGCGCAGATTCCACAACATCCGCCGCGATCCGGCGATCAAGGGCATCAGCTTTTCCTGAACGTCGACCACCACCAGCGCGGTGTCCTCGGGCATCATCAACTCGGGGCTGCGCGAGAGCGTTTTTGCGTTTGTCATGCCGGTCAGCATAACGAAAAACACTCAGGCCTTCTATTGATAGCTGACGCGTGGCAGGACCGGGCGGCAAGCGGCGGTCCGGACGGTTGACAAGCCGCAAGCAGCTGCGGCACTTCCGCTTACCCAGGTCGCACAACTGCCCTTGGACCCCCCTGAAGACCCATCAACATATAAACACTCGTCGACAAATCTGCTTGCAAGTTGGCTCGGGGCTTGGGATAATCCCAGGCGAGACCCCCGCCCGCCTTTTCACGGTCCAAGGACGCCCGCCTACCCCCCGGAGAAAACTGCATCATGAAGAGTTGGATTACTCGGATTGCTGCCATCGTTATTCTGGCGACCCTATCACACGCTTTGCACGCGGCAGGTACCGCGGAAGCCAAACGCCCCGCGACGCCCGGCTTGGGCGACCCGGGTGCACTGGTCGAAGTGCAGATCGATAGCGGCCGCAGGGTCGAGGGCGTGGTCACGCTCGACGGCCAGGACGCACGGCAGCAATTGGTCACCACCGGCAAGTTTGCCACCGGCCAGCTGCGCGATCTGACCTCGGCAGCCACGTTTGAAATCGCGCCGGAGGGTATCGTGACGGTCGAAAAGTCCGGCCTGGTCATTCCTCGGGCCGACGGCTTGGCCACGATTACCGCGAAAACCCCGCAGGGGCCCGCGGGCACGATCCAAGTCGCGGTGGCCCATTTCGGCCACGACCCGCAAGTGAATTTCCCCAATCAAATCGTGCCGATCTTTACCAAGCTCGGCTGCAACAGCGGCGGCTGTCACGGCAAAGCCAGCGGCCAGAACGGCTTCAAGCTATCGCTGTTGGGTTTTGAGCCGACCGAGGATTTCGAACACCTGGTCAAGGAAGGTCGCGGACGGCGACTGTTTCCGGCTTCGCCCGACAAGAGCCTGCTGCTGCTGAAGCCGATCGGCGAAGTGCCCCACGGCGGCGGAACGCGAATGGAAGTCGACACGCATGCCTATCGCCTGATGCGGCGCTGGATCCTGCAGGGCATGCCGTACGGCAAGGCAGACGATCCGACCGTGGCCAAGATCGAGGTCTTTCCGGCCGAGCGGACGATGCCCCAAAACGCCGAGCAGCAATTGCTCGTGGTGGCGCACTACACCAACGGCGCCACCGAGGACGTCACGGGCACGGTCAAGTTCGAGCCGAACAATCCGGAAATGGCCGAAGTCAGCGCCAGCGGGCTGGTCAAGACGCTCGACCTGACCGGCGACGTGGCCGTCATGGCCCGCTATCAAGGCCAGGTCGGCGTGTTCCGCGCCAGCGTTCCCTTGGGAGTGCCGGTCGAAAGCACTCCCCCGCTCGAAGAATTTTATTGACGATCTGGTATTCAAGAAACTGAAGACCCTCGGCGTGCCGCCGTCGGCGATCTGCGACGACGCGACGTTTGTGCGCCGCGTGGCGATCGACATAGCCGGCCGTCTGCCGACGCCGGAGGAAACCGCAAAATTCCTGGCCGATCCGAACCCGGCCAAGCGCGAGCAGTGGGTCGACACGCTGTTAGCCAGCACCGACTATGCCGACTATTTCGCCGGCAAGTGGAGCGCGATTCTGCGCAACAAGCGGCGCAGCGAGGCCTATGCCCGCGGTACGCGAATTTTTCACGACTGGATTCGCGACAGCCTGCACGCCAACGTGCCCTACGACCAGATCGCGCGGCAATTGCTGACCGCCACCGGCGAAATCGGGCAAAACCCGCCGGTGGCCTGGTATCGCGAAGTGAAGGATACCAACGAACAGGTTGAAGACACGGCCCAGTTGTTCCTGGGCTTGCGCATCCAATGCGCCCGCTGCCATCACCATCCGTTCGAGAAGTGGAGCCAGCAGGACTACTACGGCTTTGCCGCGTTCTTCTCGCGCATGCAGCGCAAGCCGGGCGCACAGTTTGGCGAAGAGCGCATCGTCTATTCGCGCGGCACGCCGGCGGCCACGAACCCCAAGACGCAAAAGTCGGTTGCGCCGGCAGGCCTGGGCGCCGGACCAGCCGCGATTTCGACCGACGACGACCCGCGGCAGTCGCTGGTCGATTGGATGACCGCCAAGGACAACAAGTTCTTCGCCCCGGCCCTGGTCAACCGCTACTGGAAGCACTTCTTCAGCCGCGGCCTGGTCGACCCGGAAGACGACATGCGCGTGACCAACCCGGCCACGAACCAGGAACTGATCGACGCCCTGGCGAAACATTTCATCGACAGCGGATTCGACCTGAAGGATCTGGTGCGCACGATCTGCACGTCGCAAGCCTATCAGTTGGCGTCCGCGCCGAATGACTACAACACCAACGACAAGCAGAACTACTCGCGCTATTATCCGAAGCGTCTGCCGGCCGAAGTGCTGCTCGACGCGATCGACGCGATCACCGAGTCGAAGACCGGTTTCGGCGGCGTGCCGCAAAACGTGCGGGCCGTGCAGCTTCCCGACAGCGGCTTCAGCTCCTACTTCCTGACCGTCTTCGGGCGTCCCGAATCGTCGAGCGCCTGCGAGTGCGAGCGATCGAGCGAGGCCAACCTGGCCCAAAGCCTGCATTTGCTCAACTCCTCGGAGGTGCAAGGCAAGTTGTCGGCCGCCGCAGGCCGCGCAGCGATTCTGGCGGGCGACAAGGCGCGACCGCGCGAGGAAAAGATTCGCGAAATCTACCTGCGCGTCTATTCGCGTCCGCCCCAAGCCGACGAAGCGGCCGTGGCCCTGGAACATCTCTCGAAAGCCAAGGACGAAAAGCTGGCCTACGAGGACATCCTCTGGGCCCTGATCAATACCAAGGAATTCCTTTTCAACCACTAAGCATAAACGAGAATCGCAATTGCTCACACTAGCCCGAAGCGCGAGCGAGGGAACGAAAAAAAGAACCCTCGCTTGCGCTTCGGGCTAGTATAAAAAAACCGTGTCACGTTCCTGTTTAAGTTAATCGTTACTCACGCCCTCCGCGTAGCCGCGCCTGCCCACACCGCCGGCGGCTTCGCACCCGATCCAACCCGCGACTCTACCAGCCCAGGCAAGTTCCCTCCCACCGCAGGTGAAACGCCGTGAATTCCTCCCGCAAGACCCTTGCGTGCACGATTGCCTTGTTTCTTTCGCTCGCCCCATGCCTCGCCACCGCCGGCGCGGCCGATGCGCCCAAGCCGATCGCCGTTGCCGAGGTCAAGCACGAGGGGCCGGTCAATTTCGAAAAAGAAATCCTGCCGCTGTTGACCAAGAACTGCCTGGCCTGCCACAACGCCAAGAAGGCCGAGAGTTCGCTGGTGCTGGAAACTCCACAAACGATCGCCAAAGGGGGCGATTCCGGTCCCGCCGTCGTGCCCAAGAAGAGCGCCGAAAGCCTGCTGCTCAAGGCGGCCGCCCATCTCGATGAGCCGATCATGCCGCCGGCCGACAACACCGTCGGCGCCGTGGCGATGCTGCCCGAGCAGTTGGGCCTGATCAAATTGTGGATCGATGAAGGCGCCGCCGGTGAAGTCGGCCATTCGGCCGGGCCGATCAAGTGGCAGTCGCTCCCCTCAGGCATCAATCCGATCTACGCCGTGGCGCTGACCCCCGACGGCGAATATGCAGCCTGCGGCCGCGCCAACCAGATTTTCGTCTACCACGTCGCCAGCGGAAAACTGGTCACGCGGTTGACCGACGAGGCGCTGATCAAGTCGGGCCTCTATCAGAATCAGGGCGTGGCCCATCTCGACCTGGTGCAGTCGCTGGCCTTCAGCCCCGATGGCGACGTGCTGGCCTCGGGCAGTTATCGCGAAGTGAAATTGTGGCGCCGTCCGCATAACGTGCACCGCGCCGACCTGCCCGGCATCACGGCCGGAGTGCAAACCATCGCCATCAGTCCTGACGGCAAGCTGGCCGCCACGGGCGACGCCGCGGGCGCGATCAAGCTATGGGATCTGGCAACGCTGAAAGATCCCAAGACGCTCGCCGGGCACACCGCCGCGGTCACCGCTTTGCGATTCTTGCCGTCGGGCGCGAAGCTGGTCTCGGGCTCGCTCGACAAGACGGTGCGGCTGTGGAACGTTGCCGACGGCGCCGCCTCAGGTCAGGTCGAGACGCCGGCGCCGGTCAATGCGGTGGCCGTGCTGGCCGACGGCGCACTGGTCGCCGCCGGAGGCGCCGACAACGTGATCCGCGTGTTTTCGCTGCCGGCCGACGCTGCCGGTGCGTTTACGCCCGGCGCGGAAATCAAGGGACACACCGGGCCGGTGACGGCGCTGGCCGCTTCTCCGACCGACAAGACGCAGCTGGTTTCCGCTAGCGCCGACGGCACGATCCGACAATGGAACTTTACCGACGGCAAGCAGACTCGCGAAATCAAGCACGGCGCGGCCGTGACGGCGCTGGCGGTTCGCGGCGACGGGCTGCAACTGGCCTCGGCCGGCGCCGACAACCTCGTCAAGCTGTGGAACGCGGCCGACGGCAAGCCGTGGGCGGCGCCCGATAAGCAATCCCTGGCGGAGATGAAGGGCGACTTTCGGGCGCAGTTCAAATTGGCCCAGCTCGAACGCGCTGTGGCGGCGATGACCGCCAAGGTTGCCGACAACACCAAGGCGGCAGCCGATGCCGAGCAGAAAATCGTCGCCACGGCGGCCACGGTGACGGCCAGCACCACCGCCAAGGAAGCCGCCGCCAAGGCCCTGGCCGAAAAGACCGCGGCCGTCAAAGCGCCCACCGATGCCAAGGCGGCAGCCGACAAGGAATTGGCCGCCGCGATGGAAACCTCCAAGGGCCTGGTCGACAAAGTCGCCGCGACCAAGGGTGCCGCCGAGAAGGAGACGCAGAACGCCGACTTGGCCAAAGCCCACGAAGAGGCGAAAAAAGCCGCCGACGAGGCCGACAAGAAGGTCAAGGAGTTGGAGAAAAAGGCGACCGACGCGGCCGCCGCGTTGACTAAAGCAATGCAAGAGGCCACGGCCGCCGAAGCGGCCAACATGGCAGCCGAACAGGCCGCCGCTGCCGCCGTGGCGGCCATTAAGAAATCCGTCACCGACGTGCCGCTGGCCGAACAGGCCCTCAAAGAGGCACAGGCGGCGCAGGCCAAGATTCAAGCCGAGGCCGATGCGGCCAAACAGGTCGTCGCCGCCGCCGAAAAACCGGTCCGCTCGCTGGCCTACTCCGCCGACGGATCGCAGTTGGCCAGCGGCGGCGAGAATCAACTTGTGCGCACCTGGACCACCGACAATGGCACGCCGATCGATACCTTCGAGGGGCACAAGGGTCCGGTGCTGGCCGCGGCGTTTACCGCCGACGGCTCGCTGCTGAGCGGCGCGGGCGACAACTCGACGATTCTTTGGAATCCCACGCCCGGCTGGACGCTGGAGCGCACGCTTGGCAGCGTCGACAGCCCGGCCGTGTTTGTCGATCGGGTGATCGCGTTGGCTTTCAGCCGCGACGGCAAGCTGCTGGCCACCGGCGGCGGCGAGCCTTCGCGCAGCGGTGAGTTGAAGATTTTCAACGTGGCCGACGGCAGCCTGGCGCGGGCCATTCCCGAGGCGCACAGCGATACGATTTTCGGGCTCGATTTTTCGCCCGATGGCGTCTTTCTGGCCTCGTCGGCGGCCGACCGCTTCGTGAAAGTGTTCAACGTCGCCAGCGGATCGCACGTCAAGAGTTTCGAAGGCCACACGCATCACGTGCTCGACGTGGCTTGGCAGTGGGACGGTAAGGTGCTGGCCAGTTGCGGCGCCGACAACGTGATCAAGATCTGGGATTTCATCACCGGCGACCAGCGCCGTACGACGGCGCCGTTCGGCAAGGAAATCACCTCCATCGGCTTCGTGGCGGCCACGCCCAAAGTTCTGGCCAGTTCCGGCGACAAGACCGTGCGTCTGGTCAACGTCGACAACGGCGCCATGGAGCGCACCTTTGCCGGATGCAACGATTTCATGTATTCCACCGCCACCAGCGCCGACGGAAAATTGGGAATTGCCGGCGGCCAGGATAGCGTGCTGTTCGTGTGGTGGATCGATAACGGACAACTGGTCCGATCGTTCGAAGCCCCCAAGCCGGCCGACGGAAAGTCGGCCAGCGGCGAAACGGCCGTCAAATAATCGGCGCAACAGGGCAATTTCCACTTCGCTGGCCCTGGCGATGGTGCCGTGATTCAGGGGGCTGATCCCCCAATCGTCGGGCCAATGGAATTCTCCAGAAACCTTGCGATTTTTAGCAAGTCGGGTATCATCGAGACTTACAAGGACGCCGCCGTGCGCCATCGCCCGGCGCCAACGCATCCGAAGATGGTCGAGGGAGCCCGGCTAATGCGACGAACATCCCGCAGCATTCTCTTGGCGCTCGTCATCGGCGCGGCATTCCAGGTCGCTCCGGCTTGGGCCGTCGTTCTTGGCAACGGCGGCAACGGCAACACGACTCCGCTCAGCTTGGAAAACGCCGGCGGACCGCTGACGACCGATCCCGGTTTCCTGAACATTGGCCGCAGCGGCACCGGCAATGCCAGCGTGACCTATCTGAGCAATGGCTGGGGTATCACGGCCGGCCACGTCACGATGGACGCCACGTTTAATCAGGTCACGTTGGGGCCCAACCAATATACGGTCGACCTGAATTCGATCACTTACCTGCACAATCCCGACAACAGCCTGGCCGACTTGAAGCTGTTTCACCTCACGACCACCCCTGCGATCCCGTCGATCACACCCAACCTGATCAGCGCCGTCAGTCCGCCCGGCCTGGTGGTCATGATTGGCAACGGTCTGTCCATCACCAGTGGCCAGCAGTTCTGGCAAGTCGACAAGACCAATCCGAACAACTGGATATGGCAGAGCGTTGGCTCGCAACCGGCCAGTCCCGGTCCCGATGATTACTCGGGATACAACGTCGGCGGCAGCACGACCGTCCGCTGGGGTGACAACCAGGTGATCGCCAACAACGTCTTCGTCCACACGGCCGATGGCCCCCTCAGCCAACCCATGTTCGTCAATGGCTTCGTCACGCAGCTCGACAACATGGCCTACACCGGCAACTCACCGCTGGCCGACGAGGCACAGGCCACGCCCGGCGATTCCGGCGGTGGCGTCTTCTCGTATGCCAACAGTCATTGGGAGCTCTCGGGCATCACGATCGCCATCAACGATCCACGCAACAATCAGCCCGGATCGACCGCGCTGTTTGGCGACCAGACGCTGATTGCCGACTTGTCGATCTATCGCGACCAGATCGTGGCCATCGTGCCCGAGCCCACCAGCACCACCCTGATCCTGGCCGCCGCCGCCACGCTGGCGATCTTTTGGCGCCGCACGAAGCGGTAAAGCCCCGCCGCCCAAGGGCAGGCCCGTCAGCGGCGTACCTCCAGCTCTGCCTGCGCCTCATTTGGCGAATCCATGAACGGCAGGGCAAAAACAAATTTTGGATTTCCCTTTTTTGTTACTTGACGATTGCTTGCCGAATCGTTAGATTCGTCGGCCGAGGTGAAGATCTCGCGCTGTATCATCGGTTTTCGGGCGTTGCGGGCTGGGTAAGTGTTGCGTCGGCTGATTGAGCAAAACGGACCTCTTCAGGCTGGGAAACGCTAATGAAGGCCACACTCACCGTCTGCACATCAATAGCCTTGGCGCTGTGCGTCTCTGCGCCCGCCAAAGGTATTCAGATCTCTGTTTCTGCGGCCGATGCGACAGGGGTTTCGCTCACCGGAGGATCGTCCGGGGATAGGGCCGAGGCACACGGGCTGTCGGTCACCGACGCCGGCGGAACCACGCCCGACGCGGTCAGCGCGTCGGTCGATGGCGCTACCCGATATTTCAGCAATGCGGCGGCGGACCGCGGTATCACAGTCAGCGGTGGCACGGCTAACGCGCAGATCAATTCCGATTACACAGTCACGACCACGATTACCCCCGATAATTTGCTGACGACTTACGAGGTCATTGTCGACACGTCGATCCTGGGCGAGTTGACCCTGCTGGACGACATCTCCGGAACTCAGTCGACGGCCGCTGTAGTCTCCGACGTCGTGGGAAGGCTCAATGGCGTTGTGACGGGCGGACTGGGTATCAGCGGAATTGCCCAGTCATTCAGCGTGGGCACGGCAGTTAACGATGCCCAGGAACGGAACATTGCCGGATCGAACTCGCTCAATCTCGGCGCGTTTTCGGGAATCCAGGTGCTGACTCTAAGATTTACTTTTGCGACCCGGGCGTCCGCTCCGCAAAGTGCGGTCGGTTCCGACGAAGCCGCAGCTCGATTCGGGGCCAACGGACCGCTCAGCGGTGCTACGGCTGATGATTATCCTGGGCCCGGCGACGTCGTCGACCGGAACCAGGCGCTGGACGGCCATTTTGTCAAGGTCACAGCCAATGTGCTCACGGTAGTCCCCGAGCCAAGCACGTTCGCGATGTTGGGATTGGCCCTTGCGGGGTTCGTGAGCCTGGCTTGGCGACGGAAGCAAGCCGCGTAATTCAAAGCGCCGCGCCTTGAATGCACAAACCCCGGCGCTCCATCGGGCGTCGGGTTTATCTTGCGCCTTGTCGAAAGGTGCGCTCGCGTACGCCAAACGGGTTGATCACGGCTCGCCCAGCGATTCAGATTTCCCCCAGCAACGTCAACCGCAACAGGTTCAGCGTTGCCTTGGCGGCACGGGGCGTCCAGATCGACGGATGCCCGATCAGCGATGAAGCCTTGACGATCGTCCGTTCGCGCGTGGCCAGGGCAAAGTGGAACGGGGTCTCGCTCTGCTGCGCTCCGCCGACCGGGAACGGACCAATGGCCAGGGCGAAATCGGCGCCGCTTTGCGATCGGGCGCACTCGGCCATCGCTTCGGCCACTTCACGCGACGCGGCGCCGTGGCGAGCTACCAGGTCGCCCGCGGCGCCGAGCATTTGGACCAGCATCGCCGCGCTGTGCACGACATGCCCGCCCAGATAGTGCTGGAGCGGGCCGGCGCCGCGGCTGAGCGCTTCGGCCAAGGCGCCCGACGTGCCGGCCTCGACGGTGCACAGCGTTTTCTTGGATTGCTCCAGCAATCGCAGCACCGCGTCTTCCAGCTCGTCATCCTCCTCGCCGAAGACCAGCGACCCCAGACACTGGCGAATGGTCGCCGCTGTCGGTTCCATCGCCGCGTAACATTCCTCGGGCGTGGCGCCGGCGGCGGTAATGCGCAAGGTGATGGTCGCGGCGTGCACCGTGATGCCCACCGACGGATCGCGCCCGCGACGGATCAGGTCGGGCAGCATCTGCTCGAGATGGCTCTCGCCGGCGCCAAAGCACTTGATGCGGCGGTGGCGGATGACGCGCGGCCGATCGCTCAGGCCGAGGATCGCCGGAGCCACAGTCTGGTCGAACATTTCGAACATTTCGGCCGGCACGCCCGGCAGGGCAAAAACGTGGCACGCGCCGCCTCCCGCACGGGCCACGTCGAGCCAAATGCCCGGCGCGGTGCCGTTGGCGTTGGGGATAACGCGGCTGCCGGCTGGGAACATGGCCTGCGAGCGGTTTCTCTCGGGCATGTCGCGCTTGTGCCGGGCGAAGAGCCCGCGAATGTGGTCCAGCGAGGCTTCGTCCAGCTGCAATTCGCGCTGGGCGACCTGGGCCAGCACTTCGCGAGTCAAGTCATCGGCCGTGGGCCCCAGGCCGCCGGTGGCGACGACCACGTCGGCCCGCGCGGTCGCGGTTCGAAACACCGAAACATTGGCGGCCAAATCGTCGGCAACCGTACTGTGATACAGCACGCGGACGCCCAGCTCGCCCAGCCGCTCGCTGAGCCATTGACTATTGGTATCGAGCCGTTGCCCGCTGGTCAGTTCGTCGCCGATGGAAATCACTTCAGAAATCATTGCAGTGCCTCGAACGTCACAGGGCCTCGCGCGTGAAGAGTCGTCACCATCATTGTGCCATTGGTGCGCGGCCGAGCCAATTGCCTGTTGTCGCACGCGCGAAGAATTTCCTTCCGGCTGTTGGGCACCGCGCGACCGTGCGCGAAACTTTCTTGCTCGCCGCGCATCCGAAAAGCAAAACTGTACTTGCTAAATTCGAATACCGTTCGTACGATGTTGGCTAAACCAAACGAATTGGTTTGGTCCCCAGGCAACGTGGCTCGTCGAACAAGCCGTCCCCAGCTCGGCTCCGACGCGCACCAGCGCCGAAAACATGACGTTAGGAGATCGTATCATGGCCAAGAAAAAGAAGGCGGCAAAGAAGAAGGCAGCCAAGAAGCCCGCGAAGAAAAAGAAGAAGTAGCGCGGACGTGCGAATACCGACGAGAAAGGGGCGCTCAAGCGATCTTGGGCGCCCCTATTTTTTTCATTTCGCCGGCAGCGCTCGATGCGATGCGTCGCTGGTCATCCCCAGGGACCGTCGGGCGGTTCAATCGGAGGGGAACGGCACGCTCTCGCCGTTGAGCTCGGCCAGGGCGTTGCGCGCGGCGCGCTGTTCGGCTTCTTTCTTGTTTCGTCCCCAGGCCCCTTGGAACTGGGAATGCCCAATCTGAGCCGAAATCTTGAAGCATTTGCTGTGATCGGGGCCCTTCTCGTCCAGCAGCAGGTAGGTGGGCGTCGACCCGTTCTCGCGCTGGGCCATCTGCTGCAACAACGACTTATAGTTGCCCCCCAATTCGCCGGTGGCGGCCAGTTCGATTTCGGGCCCCATGTAGCGCTGGATGAAATCGCGTGCCCCCGCGTCGCCGCCGTCCAGATAAATGGCCGCGGCCAACGACTCGAAGACGTCGGCCAAAAGCGACGGCGGTATGCTGGGATGCGAGCTCATTCCCTTGCCCAGGATGAGAAACTCCTGCAAGCCCAGCGCTTCGCTGATCTTGGCGCAGGTTTGCCGGCTGACCACGACCGACTTGATCTTCGTCAGGTCCCCCTCCAGATAGTCGGGGTATTGACAGTAGAGCAACTCGCAGACCACGGCCCCCAGAATGGCGTCGCCCAGGAATTCCAGCCGTTCGTTCGAGGCCAGGCGGTGCTGCGCGCCGGAAGCGTGCGTCAATGCGGCGCTCAGCAGCGATTTGTCGCTGAACACATATCCGATGCGCCGTTCGCAACGCTCTAATTCGGGGATTTGAGCGTCCGTCAAGGTGGAACGGACGGTATGAGACATGAGCCACTGCCCTTGTTTAACCGGCCAAAAAACTCGCCACGTGCATCTACGTAACCCTATCCAAGCCAGGGGCTTTTGTCAATCTCGGAGTTCGTGCACCCGGAGTTTGGGCTTGCCCCGCCGCCGACTTCTGCGGCAAATTATCATCCGCCCCGCCAAGAACGGCCCAAGGCGTGCGAACTTCCCCGGGGTGCGAACCTCGGATGCGGGTCGTGCGTAGGGGATAAACAGAGTGGGCACGTCTCGCTGGCCACACACAACCCGATTCAACCGCTTTCAACACCCCTCAAGGAGGACACCCATGTCCGAAAGTACGTCTCGCAGAAACTCGCGCCTACTGGTCGTGGTGGGCCTCTTGCTGGCTGTCGCCCTGGGGGCGGCCTGGCAACGCGGCCTGGTCATCGGTCAAGAGGCGAGAAAAGAAGTCGATCCCCACGTCCTTCATCAGGCCGAGTCGCTCTCCGAGGCGTTTCACAACGCCGCCGACGTGGCCACGCCCAGCGTCGTGACCGTGGTCAGCAAAACCAAGGCCCACCCGGTGGCCAAGAGCGGCGGCAAGCACGGCGATAACCCGCTCAAAGGCACTCCCTTCGAAGACTTGTTCAAGGGCCACGGGTTCGAGGGCTTCGAGGGCATGGACCCCCGCCAGGCGCCCCGCAACGGTATGGGCTCGGGCGTCATCATCGATTCTTCGGGCATCGTGTTGACGAACAATCACGTCGTCGACGGTGCCGATGAAGTCATCGTGCACTTGGCCGATGGACGCGAGTTCAAGGCCGACGAGATCAAGACCGACGAGCAAACCGATCTGGCCGTCCTTCGCATCCACGGCGCCGGATCGCTGCCCGCGGCCGCAATGGGCGACTCCGACAAGCTCAAGATCGGCGATTGGGTGATGGCCATCGGCAACCCGTTCGAATTGGAACAGACCGTCAGCGCCGGCATCATCAGCGGCAAGGGCCGCGAGTTGGGTACCCGCAGCCGTGAATTGCGAACCCCCTTCCTGCAAACCGACGCGGCGATCAATCCCGGCAACTCGGGCGGACCGCTGATCAACCTGCGCGGCGAAGTCGTCGGCATCAACACCGCGATCGCCACCAACACCGGCACCTACTCCGGAATCGGCTTTGCCGTGCCGATCAACGTGGCCAAGTGGGTCACGGGCCAGTTGATCAAGCAAGGCAGCGTACAGCGCGCCTATCTCGGCGTGGGCATCAAGCCGCTCGCGCCGGAATTGGGCAGGAAGTTCGGTGCCCGCCATGGCGAAGGCGTGCTGGTCACCAACGTCGGTCCGAAGAGCCCGGCCGCCGAGGCCGGCTTCGAAGCGGGCGACGTCATCACGAAGTTCGGCGGCCAGAAAGTAAGCAGCCCGGGCGAACTGCAACAGCTCGTCGAACGGGTCGCGATGGATTCCAAGCAGGACGTCGAAGTCCTGCGCGACGGCAAGACCTTGACGCTGCACGTGACTGCCAAGCCGCTGCCCAAGGAGTTTGCCTTGGCCAACGACGAAAGCACTCCCCAGTCGCAGTCCAAGGACTCGTCAACTTTTTCGGCCGATGACCTGGGCTTGGAAGTGGCCGACTTGACCGCCGAGCAAGCCGACGAGCTGGGCGTGAAGCCCGGTTCCGGCGTGGTGATTACCAGCGTGGACGCCAGCAAGCACGCCTACGAACAGGGACTGCGCGAGGGCATGGTCATCCTCAAGGTCGGCAAGAAGACGGCCCGAAACGTGGCCGAGTTCAAAGCCGCCCTGAAAGGCGAGTCCCTCAAGGACGGCATCGTGTTCTACGTGCATACCCGAGCGGGCAACGATTTTGTGCTGCTGAAGGAATAAGGGGCAAGGCTTCCGCGGTACAAACGCGAGAAGAGGTCAGGGGCGTCCCACCCGGGCGCCCCTTCTTTTTTACGCCCAGAGTTCTTGCGTCCGCCTTGCAACATCATTCAAGTGCAAGCAACAAACGGCTCCGGTTGGGTGGCCCAGACAACTTGTTGTCTCACTTCCCGCAGGGATAAGAGGAGCGGGTGACTTGGGGTGACCTTTCAAAAAGTCGCCGCCTGTTGCTTCGCGACACCAACAGCGAGGCACCACCCCAAAACGCGACTACTTGCACTCGACATGATGTTGTGCGGTAGTGGGTTGAACATCGCGGCCGGCTCAGTCCCCGCCACCGCCCCCTCCACGGAGTTAATCTTGACCGTGCCTGGTCTTCGTCGAAAAATTGCCCTCAGTTGGGGTCGCGAGCGCGGCGGCAGAAACCCGCCCTGGTAGTTGCGCCGAGTGACGCGGCACCCCGCGAAAAAACGATTCCGCGATTTCGGGCAAGAAACCGAGCCGAGTCATGTCGCGGCTGCCACGCATCGCTGTGGGGACCGTTCAGCCAGAGGCCGATGGCACGGCCATGATGTGGGCCCTCATGGACGCGATGCAGCGCTGGGGCCTGCGGGTGCAAAACTTTCTGTCGTGCGCCTACTTTCCCGTTCGCGACGGCGCCACGGCGATCACGGGCCTGGCGCCACGGCATCTCGACAGTTGGCTGATGAGCGAGGATTTGTGCCGCGATCTTTTCGTGCTCGGTTGCCGTTCGAGCGACCTGGCCATCGTCGAGGGACGCTGGCGATCGGCGCTACGGGGCGACGCGATCGAGGGCGGCAGCCTGGAGAGGCTGTGCGGTTGGCTCGATTTGCCCCGGCTGGCGATTGTCGACGCGCGGCTGCTTTCAAAATGCCAATTGCCCGATCGCCCCGAAGGCCTCGACGCGCTGCTGTTGGATCGCGTCGTCGACGCCGCGGAACTTTCGATGTTGCAGACGCAATTCGAGGCGATCTGGAAAGTTCCCGTGCTGGGCTGGCTCGACGCGGCCGGCACCTTGCGCGGGTCGATTCAGGACATTCCCGGCTGCGGCAAGCCTCCGCTGTGCCTGTGCCACGCATTGGGCGATCGGTTGATGCGCCATGCGCCGTTGGAGCGCATCTATCGCCTGGCCGGCCGGCGGCCGCTTCGCGCCGCGCGGCCGACGCTGGCGCGCCCGATCGACGCGTCGCAACTGCGGGTCGCGGTGGCCTACGACGATGCCTTTGGCTGCTATTTTCCCGATACGCTCGATTGGCTGGAATCGCGCGGCGCCACGGTTTGCGATTTTTCGCCGCTGCACGATGATCGGCTGCCCCCTTTGACCGACGTGGTCTACTTCGGCTGCGGCAAACCCGAGTTGTTCGCCGACGAGTTGGCCCAAAACGACTGCATGATCTTGGCGCTCAAAAGCCATTTGTGCGGCGGCCGGAGAATTTATGCCGAGTGCGGAGGCCTGGCCTACCTGTGTCAGCAAATGGAATTGCCCGACGGCAAGCGCGTGCCGATGGTCGGAGCAATCCCGGCCACCGCGCGGCTCAACGACGCCGCGCCGCCGCCGGTGGCCAGGGAACTCACCCTGGTCGCCGACACGTGGCTGGGCCAGGCGCCGGTTCGTTGGCGAGGTTATCTGAATGCGCGCTGGAACATCGCGCCCAACGCCACGATCCATGGCTGCGCCGCCGAGGCGGGACACGAGCTGGACGTCGTCCACCAGCAGCAAGCCGTCGGCAGCCGGCTGCACGTGAACTTCGCCGCCCAAGAAGCGCTATTGGAGAGCTTCTTTTCGCCTCACCCGCACAGCAGTCCGGCATGGCAGGCGTAGGCCGCACTGAAACCATGCCCATTCGTCCGTGCCAAGGGTCCGCCGGCACGACGCGCGAGAAACCGGGTCCATAGCTGGCCAGGGGTCACCTCACTGCGGCATCGAGGCCAGCGTCCCCAACGCCCCCAATGCGATCGATTCGCACGATTGCGATTTGACTTCAACTGGATTACCATTGGTGGGGTTCCGTGCCGCGCCGAGGGCCGCCCATGCTGTTCAGCAAACGACGCAGATCAAGGGCTCAGCGCCACGGCCTTGCAATTGCCGGCACGGACGATGGGGCCGGCCCAAGGCGCCGTCATCGGGTGTCTCTCGCGTCCTACCACGGCGGTGCGAGCAGCCTAGCGATCGAACGTCTCGAAGCGCGCCATCTGCTTAGCGCCGTGTGGTTCAAGGTCATCAACCCGGTACCTAATCAAACCGGCGCCCAGACCATGAACCTGCTGTCGGATGGCAGCGTGATGGTTCATGGCGGCGGCGGTTCGGCTTCTAATGTCTGGTATCAACTCAAGCCGGACGCATTCGGCAGCTATTCGAATGGCGCCTGGTCGCAGCTAGCCTCGATGAATCTCGAGCGTCTCTTCGCGCCGGCGGCGATCTTGCCCAGCGGCAAGATGTTCGTCTTGGGCGGCGAGTATTCGGGTCCGGACTCGGAACAGAATATTACCAACACCGGCGAAATCTACGACCCGGTGAATAACACTTGGACGAACATTGCCGATTTTCCTCACGATGCCTTTGGCGACGACCCGATCGAGGTGTTACCCGATGGCCGGGTTCTGTGCGGCTACATTTTCGGACCGCAAACCGAGATTTACGATCCGATTTCCGATTCCTGGACGTCCGGCGGCGCGAAGCTGCGCGGTGACCGCAGCGACGAGGAAACCTGGCTGAAGTTGCCCGACGGCAGCATCTTGTCGTACGACGTCTTCTCGAGCATTGCAACCGGCGTAAGCACGGCCCAGCGGTACCTACCTTCGCAGGACGTCTGGGTCGACGCCGGAGTTCTGCCCGACCAGTTGAGCTCCCCGGATCTTGGATTCGAATTGGGGCCGGCATTTCTTCTGCCGGATGGTCGCGCGATATTCTTTGGCGCCAATGGGAATACGGCATATTACACGCCCTCAACCAACTCCTGGGTCGCCGGACCGGTCGTGCCCCAGGGTTATGGTTGTACCGATAATCCAGGAGCCGTCCTGCCGAACGGCCACATCCTGTTCGCCGCCTCGCCTCAGGGCGGGCTCGACGAAGACGGAGGGTACACGTTTCCGCCTCCCACGAAGCTCTTCGACCTCGACCCCATCGCCAACTCGTATTCCGACGCGACACCTTTTGGATTGGGCCTCAACGGCACCGGCCCGCCGGGCACGATCGCCCTGAATGCCTTTCAGACCGAAATGCTGGTCCTGCCCTCCGGACAGGTCATGCTGGTCGGCGACGTTCCATTAGTCCTGCTGTCCTCGCCGGTCACTGTCACCGACGATGCGTGGAGGCCGGTCATCACGAACCTCGCGCTCGCCGGCAGCACAGTCACCGTAACCGGCACCCAACTCAATGGCATCTCCGAGGGCGCCGCATACGGCGACGACAACGAGATGGCCACGAATTTTCCGATCATCCGCCTCAGGGACCCCACCGGAGCTGCCTCCTACGTGCGGACATTCAATTGGAGCAGCACGGGCGTGGCCACGGGCGACACTCCCGTCACCGTCCAATTCGATCTTCCCGTGGGGCTCTCGCCAGGCAACTACGGCCTGACGGTGATCGCCAATGGCATTCCTTCGTTCGAATCGCAGTTCAATCTCGGACCCGGCGACTTTCACGTCGCCAACGTTGATCAATCCGAGGGAGACGCCGGCCCAACCAGCCTGGTCTTTGCCGTCACGCAGACAATCAATCTGGCCAGCGCGACGGTTGCCTACGCGACCGCCGACGACGTGGCCGTTGCCGGCACGGATTACGTGGCACAGAGCGGCACCTTGACGTTTGCGCCCGGCGAGACGACCAAGTTCGTCACGATCCAGGTCAATGGCGACCTGACGGCCGAAGGCGAGGAAACGTTTTTGGTGAATCTTAGCGATCCCGCGACGCCCGGCGTCCTGCTCGCCGAAAGCGTCGGCACGATTCGCAATGACGATCTCGAGCTGTCGATTGGCAACGCCACGATTCTGGAAGGTGACGATGGCACCACCAGCGCGGTGTTCGACGTGTCGGCGCTATTCCTTAGTCAGTCGTCCGCCACCGTGACGTATTCGACGGCCAGCGACACCGCGAGCAGCGCAGACGACTATACCGAAACCAGCGGCACGCTGACGTTCTCACCGGGGGACTCGGTGCAACGAATCACGGTCGCCCTCGTGGGTGACACCGACGTGGAAGGGGACGAGACGTTTTTGGTCAATCTCGGGACCGCGGTCAATGCCAGCGTCACAATCGGCCAGGCGGTGGGCACGATCCTTAATGACGACGTCACGTTTTCGATCGACAACGTCTCGCTGAACGAACAGAACTCCGGCACGACTAACGCCGTGTTCAACGTGTCGGTTCAGGGCACCAGCCATGTGGCGGCAATCGTCGCCTTCGCCACCAGCGACGGCGGCGCGCAATCGTCGAGCGATTACATCGCCCAAAGCGGCACGCTCACGTTTAACCCCGGCCAAACGACCAGACAAATCAGTGTGCCCGTAGTCGGCGATCTGGCCGGCGAAGCCAACGAGACGTTTTTCGTCAATTTGAGCAATCCGCAGCACGGCGTGGTTGAAACCCCGCAGGGCACCGGCACGATCCTCAACGACGATCCGCACGACTTCCACAACAGGAATAACGGATTGGACGTCAACAATGACGGACTCGTTGCGGCCCTCGATGCCTTAATCATCATTAACCAGTTGAACGGCAAGCCCCCGACGGCGACTTTCTATCCGGACGTCAACGATGACGGTGCGGTGACGCCGAACGACGTCGTGATCGTGATCAACTATCTGCTCGGCACACCGGGCCCGGCTCCGGTCGCATCTCCCGGCGTCACCGCTTCCTTGTCCGCTTCGCCTGCCAGTTCGCCGGCGCCGCTGCCGTCACTTGCCGTCGACCGGGCGATGGGCGATTGGGGCGGCACCCGGCCCGCGGCCGTGAATCCAGGGTTCGTGGCCACACCGGCGCGCGCGGTCTATTTCGGTCCCAAGAAACGCGCCGACTCGAGCGATCCGGGGCTCGACTCGGGGTTGTAGGACATCTGACCCACAAGCCCCAAGCGCCGGCGGGCCGGGCCTGGCATTCGTGTTGCGCCCCGATCGCGAGAATCGCCCGACGCCCAAACTCGCGATCTCGCGCACGCTCCCCAACGTCCGCCTGGCGCGCGTGCGGCGTGCGGCGAATGGCTTTGACACGTACCGCCGATCGCGCGATACTCTAGGATTCTCCCCCGGTCATACGGCCGTTCGCCAAGCCGCTGATCAGTTCGCCCGCCATGACCAACACCCTCTACCTGCCTGAATTGCGCGAGATGCTGGCCGAATCGAACGCGGCCGAGCTCAGCGAATTCTGCGTTGCGTTGCACGCGGCGCGCACGGCCGAATTCATGGAGGGGCTCACCGCCGACGAAGCCTGGGCCGTGCTGCGACATGCCGACGATCCGACCCGAGCCGAGATTTTCGGCTACTTCGATCGCGAAAAACAGGTCGAGATCATCGAGAGCGCCAATCGCCAGGAAATCGGCCGGCTGATCGCCGATCTGCCTCCCGACGATCGCGTCGACATTCTCAAGGCCGTGCGGCCCGAGGTCGTCGACGAATTGCTCCCCTTCATTCCGGCCTTCGATCGCCGCGACATTCTGCGCCTGCGGTCGTATCCCGAAGGCACGGCCGGGGCCATGATGACCACCAGCTACGCCAAGATCGGCGAAGGGCTCACGGCCCGAGCGGCCCTCGAGGAAATCGGGCGCCAGGCCCAGGAGCTGGAGACCATCTACTACATCTACATTGTCGACGATCACGACCACCTGCGCGGTCTGGTTTCGGCCCGGCAGCTGCTCTCGGCGATGGGCAAGCCGCTGACCAAAATCGACGACCTGATGGAGCGCGACCTGGTCACCGTCAACGTCAACGACGACCAGGAACGGGTCGCCCAGGAAGTGGCTCGCTTCGACTTGCAGGCCATCCCGGTGGTCGACAGCGAAAACCACATGCTGGGTATCATCACGCACGACGACGTCATCGACGTGTTCAGCGCCGAGGCGACCGAAGACGTCTATCGCATGGGCGCCGTCGAACCCTTGGTCGAAAACTACCTCGAAGCCAGCCTGCACGTCATCTGGTGGAAGCGCTCGATCTGGCTCTCCTGGCTGTTTCTGGCCGAGATGCTCACGCTGTCGGTGATGGTGCGCTTCGAACACTCGATCAAGGAGATCATGGCGCTGACCTTTTTCGTGCCGCTGTGCATCGCCACCGGCGGCATGTCCGGCACGCAAGCGGCCACGCTCATCACGCGGGCCATCGCGTTGGGACACGTCACCTCGGCCGACTGGTGGCGCGTCATTCGCCACGAGCTGGCCGTCGGCGTCGCCTTGGGATTGACGCTGGGCATCATGGGCTTTATCGGCGGATACATGACGCCCGACGCAGAGAGCCTGGGCGGCGCGAACCCCTGGCTGTTCGCCCTGGTCATTGCACAGGCAGTAACGGCGATCTGCGTGTGGGGGACCATGGTGGGCTCGATGTTGCCCTTGGCGTTCCGCCAATTGGGGATCGACCCGGCCTACGCCTCCAGCCCCTTCGTCGCCACGTTCGTCGACGTCACCGGCATCCTGATCCTGTTTTCGCTGGCGCAGGTGTATCTGTTTTGATCCGCACGCCTCTCCCCACTAACCCGACGCGCAAGCGAGGGAATATCACGAAGAACCCTCGCTTGCGCGTCGGGTTAGTATGAAGTGGACTCGCCGTCCTATCTTGGCAGCCGCGCGCTGCGAACCCGACCGGCGCGATTTGCGTCAGTGCCTTGGCAACTTGCCTCGGCGAATGCCATACTGATCGAAAAGTCACGAGGACCCGACATGGCTGAACTGGGCGTCAACATCGATCACGTTGCCACGGTGCGGCAAGCGCGGCGCATGACCGAGCCCGACCCGGTGTGGGCCGCGACGCTGGCACAACTGGGGGGCGCCGACGGCATCACGCTCCACCTGCGCGAGGATCGCCGCCACATCCAGGACCGCGACTTGCGCGTGCTGCGCGAGACGGTCACGGTCAAGCTGAATCTTGAGCTGGCCGCCACTGCCGAGATCGTCGCCATGGCCTGCCATACCAAACCCGACCAGGCCACGCTGGTGCCCGAGAAGCGCGAGGAAGTCACCACCGAAGGCGGACTCAACCTGCTGACCGGTAGCAAGCGCCTCGCCGATGCGATCGCGAAACTGCGCGACTCGGGCATCACGATCAGCCTGTTCTTGGATCCCGACGTCCGGCAAATCGACGCCGCCGCAAAACTCGGCGCCGGCGCCGTCGAGTTGCACACCGGCGAATTCGCCCTGGCCGTCGGCGAAGCCGCGCAAGCGGCCGAACTTGCCAAGCTGGTTGCCGCCGCCAGGCATGTCCTCTCTCTGGGCCTCACCTTACACGCCGGCCACGGCCTGACCTATCGCAACGTCAAGCCCATCGCCGCCATCGAAGGCATGTCCGAGCTGAACATCGGCCACAGCATCGTCGCCCGAGCCATCATGGTCGGCTTCGAGCAAGCCGTGCGAGAAATGAAAAAGTTGATCGCGTGACTCCCTGCTACAATACCGGAATGAGCGAGGGCCGTTGCCCCTACTCCCACGCTCTGGCTTTGCCATCGTGGATTACGGCAGGAACGAGCGGCCTTCGCCTGATTTAGGGAATCAATCCGTGACCGCCCCTAAACGCCGCTGGTTAAGTCGCGCCCTACAATTCGTCGTTGCCGCCGGATTGATGATCGTGATCGCGGGGTGCCAAAAGGCCGGGCCAGAGTCAAAGCCTTTCAAATATTCGCCACGAGTTGATCTAGTGCCCGATACACCAGCGGACGACGTTTGGTTGATTTCAATCAACCCCACGCTTTCCAACGCAGAGAAAATCGCTGCTCCTGGGGAAAAGCTCTACGGATACCCGGTGCTTGGCAAGCTGAAGATTTCCAAACCTGAGGATCGTAAGGCGCTGGTCGATGCACTTCGAGATGCTATTCGGCTGAGCACAGGAAAGGCCGCCATGTGCTTCGATCCACGCCACGTCCTGCGCGTGGCGACCGCTGGAAAGCAGCGAGATTGCGTAATTTGCTTCGAGTGCATGCAAGTTGAATTCTATGAGGATGGCAAACGGGTAGATCGCGCGTGATCTCGGATGAGCAGAAAACCATTTTCAACAAATACTTGAAAGATGCCAGGATTCCAATCGCCCCATAGTAATGGCGAAGATATCGGTCCCTGCAGCAACACAACCTTAGGACACTACCGGGCTTCCTTACCGTTTGCGTGCCCGCCGAACCTTGGGCTATGATGCGCCTTTCCAATTGGCAATTGCCCCGATTTCTCGCCGAGAGCCTGTCCGATGAGTACCAAAACCAAAGGTGAAGCGTTTGCCGGTCTGTCCGTGGCGATCACCACGCCGTTTCGCGATTCGGCGGTCGACTACCCGGCGCTGCGGGCCCAGATCGAATTCCAGATCGAGGCCGGCACGAACTGCTTCTGCCCGGTCGGCACCACCGGCGAATGTCCGACGCTTGAGCCACGACGAGCACGAGCGGGTGATCGCCGCGACTGGTCGAATATCGCGGCCGGCCGGATCAAGGTCATGCCGGGCACCGGCTCCAACAGCACCGCCGAAGCGCTGCGGCTGACCACGTTCGCCGACAAAGCGCGGCGCCGATGCGGCCCTGGTCGTCGCTCCCTATTACAACAAGCCGACGCAGGAAGGCTTTTATCAGCACTTCAAGGCCCTGGCCGAAGCGGTCGACATTCCGATCTGCGTCTACAACATCCCCGGCCGCACCGGCAAGAACATCGAGCCGGAAACGATTGCCCGCATGGCCGAGCTGCCGAACATCACGATGGTCAAGGAAGCGACCGGCTCGATGGACCAGGCCTCGCAGATCATCGCCCTGTCGAATCTCACGGTGCTCAGCGGCGACGACAGCCTGACGCTTGCCGCTTGATGGCGATCGGCGGCGCGGGGCGTGATTTCCGTCGTGGGCAACATCGTGCCGCGCGACGTGATCGCGCTGATCAAGGCCTTCGATGCCGGCAATCTGGCCGAAGCGCAAGAGCTGGCATCGCAAGCTCTTTCCGCTCTGCCGCGACATGCTGGGCCTGGCCACCAACCCGATCCCCATCAAGGCCGCCATGCAGCTGTTGGGCCGCGACACCGGCAGTGCTGCGGATGCCCATGACCCCGCTCGACGCCACCAGCGAGGCCCGCCTGCGGGGCACGCTCAGCAAGTACGGACTGCTTTAACCAGGCCGCCGACGTTGAGATACTCTGGTGCCACGGGCATCTTGCCCGTGTCTTTTCGCGCACTGGCGAGACGCCAGTGGCACACAAGGCATGACCAATCAATAAAGTCGCTCTTGTAGGGCTTCCTAGAGCCCAACCGCCCGCGCAATCCGCACGATCGATATATCGCGCTGCTGGGGCATCGGGGCCGTTCGCGCGATCCAAAGCCCACCCGGTTTATAACCTATAGTTCAATGGTTGAGTCGGATAATCCGCGGCAATCGACACCCATGAGACCCTCTCCCGATGGGACTGGAACACGCTTGGTCACTATGGCTGATCGCGCCCCTGTTGTTGGGGTTGGTGGCGGCAGTTGGCTTCGTGCTTGGCCGGCGACGGCCGGGCCGTGGCGCCGGCAACCGGTCTAAAAACCGCCACGAGATCATGCGCGCCTTGATGGTGGCCCAGGAGCTGGAAGCGATTACGTATCGACTGCGCAAGACCCTGAGTTACAACATCCCGGCGGTCGCCAAGTTCAGCGCGCGGCTGGCCAAGCTGGAAAACCAAGGCGATCTCTCCTGGCATGACCTGTGCGACCAGGCCGACGCGCTGCTGAAGCCGGCCTTGAGCTTAAGCACGGAAATCTCGCACGCCTATGCCGAGCTGCTGCAGCAGATGACGCATCTGTCGACGTTCGCCGATTTGCGCACCGATCCGCTGACCGGCGCCGCCAACCGGCGCGCCTTCGACGAATCGCTGGGCACGTCGTTGTCGCAGCAAGCCCGCCACGGCACGCCGAACTCGGTGGCCATGCTCGACGTCGATTTCTTCAAGCAGATCAACGACCTGCAAGGCCATTTGCAAGGCGACCGCGTGCTGCAGAACCTGGTCGAGCTGCTGAAGCGCGAGGTCCGCGAGTGCGACCTGCTGGCCCGTTATGGCGGCGATGAATTCGCAATTCTCATGCCGCACACCGAGCTGTCGGCCGCCTGCATCGTCACCGAACGCATTCGTGCCAGCGTGCAGAGAAAGCTTTCGATCACCGTGAGCATCGGCCTGGCCACCTCGGCCCCCGGCGATACTCCGGTCAGTTTTCTTGGCCGTGCCGACGCGGCGCTGTACCTGGCCAAGAATGCCGGCCGCAACTGCGTCTACCTCCACGAAGGATCGTCCGATCGGATCGTCGACGTACTTGACGTCCACGCCGACAAAGCCGCGCAGGCCGCCGCCATGCAATGCGGCGCCAGTGACCCGGCGCCGCCCGCGCCCGTCGACGTCGTAGCCGACGCCGCCGTCGAGCTTGCTGCTTTGCCGCCGTGCGGTGTCTGAGCCTGATCACCCCCTTGCGGCCATCATTCGCCGCTGCTCGGTGCCAACTTCGCCCGGCCGCCGTCTGGCCATCGTTGCGTCGTGCGGCCGTTTGCAGGTACAATTGCCGGCAGTTTCGATGCACAAGCTTCGATGGGGGTCATCGGGGGCCGGCAATGCCAGAACGACGGCTCGATATCGGCAGTTTCACCGCGCGCCATTGCCAGGGCGTGTCGCGACGGGCTTTTCTGCAAGCCGGGTCGCTGACGCTAGGCGGCCTGGCCCTGGAAAGTCTGACGCTTCCCCGGTCGCTTCCGGCCGCCGAGCCCACTAAGCCCGCCAAGGCCCGCTCGATCGTGCTCGTCTGGCTGTGGGGCGGACCAAGCCAGTTGGACACGTTCGATCCCAAGCCACATGCGCCGGCCGCCTATCGCGGCCCCTTCTCGACCATCGGCACGCGCACGAGCGGTATCCGCTTCTGCGAGCTGCTGCCGCAACTGGCCCAGCGCAGCAACCGGTTTTCGCTGGTCCGCACGAATCGCAATCTGAGCGCCGATCACCTGGTGGGCGGCTCGATCGCGCTGTGCGGCGCGGCGCCGCAGCCCACGCAATATCCGCCCAACTTCGGCTCGATCGTCGCACGCCATCGCGGCGACGCGGCCCTGCCGCCGTTCATCTCGATGAGCCGCGGGCCGGTGGCCGACGGCCGGGCGCCGATGGACGGCTATGGCGGCGGGGTGTGGGGCAAAGCCTACGACCCGTTTCTGGTGAGCTGTTCCGAAGACGGCCAGGTCGAAGTGCCGGCGCTGAAGTTGCTCGACGGGCTCACGCCGGCGCGGCTCTTCGACCGACAGACCCTGGTTTCCGAATTGGACGAGAAGCGCCGCACGCTGGACGGCATCGCGGCCAGGCGTTGGACCGAAAGCCACGCCCGGGCCCACGCGCTGCTCACCTCGCCCGAAGCCCGCGGCGCGCTCGATTTGTCGCGCGAAACTCGCCAGCAGCGCGAACGTTACGGACACACGTCGTTCGGACAAAGCTGCTTGCTGGCTCGCCGCCTGGTCGAGGCCGAAGTGCCTTACATCCAGGTGAACTGGAGCCAGTACGTCGAGCTGGGTCCACCGCCGTACGGTTTCGGTTGGGATACCCACGCCCATCATTTCAACATGATGGCCGATCGGCATTTGCCGGTCTTCGACCGCGCGTTTTCGGCGTTGCTCGACGACCTGGACGAGCGCGGACTGCTGGCGACCACGCTGGTGGTGTGCATGGGCGAGTTCGGACGCACGCCCAAGATCAACAATCTCGCCTCGCGCGACCACTGGCCCGACTGCTACTGCTCGTTGTGGACCGGCGCGGGCATCGTGCCGGGGCGCGTGATCGGCGAAAGCGACGCGCGCGCCGAGCAGCCGCGCACCGAGCCGGTATTTCCCGCCATGGTCGGCGCCACGATGCTCGAACTGGCCGGCATCAACTCGGCGGTTCGCGCCGAGCTGCGCGTTCTGGAAGGGGCCCGCGTCATCCATGAGCTTCTTTAGATTGAGCATGTCGCGCTGCGGACTGGCGCTGGCCGTGTGGCTGGCGGCAGCCGGCGTTCTTTTGGCCGCCGAACCGACGCGATTGACGCACGATGGCCGGCTCAAGCGCGACTTGCGTTTCGTGCGCGGCGGCACGCAGGTCGTGTACTCGGTGGTCGAGAGTCCGATTCTGATGCGAATCGTGCGGCTCGATTTGCCAGGCGTCGCGCCGGCGCCGCTTTATCCGCAGGCGGCCACCAGCCAGTTCGAGTCGTCATTTTCATCCGACGAACGCTATCACGCCTTTGTCGAGTTTCGCGGCGTGACGAACGTCAAGCTCGTGATTCGCGACACGCGCGACGGCCGCGACGTCATTTTCGACCCCGGCAGCGACCGGGCCCACTTGGGCAATCCGGCCATCGATCCGCGCGGCAATCGCGTGTTGTTCAGCCTGCCCAAGACCGTGGGACAGCAGATCGTGTCGATCAATTTGCAAGCCCAGAACCGCCGCGACCTGACGCCCCATTCCGACGCGATCGACGACTGGGCCGCGTTTTCGCACGACGGCAGCCAGATCGCTTTCGGATCGAGCCGCGACGGCGATTTCGAAATCTACGTGATGCAGGCCGACGGCAGCCAACCTCGGCGGCTGACCGAGAGCCCCGGGCTCGACATGCGGCCGGCCTGGTCGCCCGACGGCCGATCGCTGGCGTTCACCAGCATGCGCGACGGCAACTATGAGATTTACGCCGTCGACGCCGACGGATCGCATTTACGCCGCCTCACGAATCATCCGGAGCGCGACGATTTCGCCCAGTGGCATCCCGACGGCAAACGCCTGTTGACCATCTCGGAACGCGACGGCGAGTTCGATCTGTATCAGTGGGACGTGGCCCAGCGGTAATCGCCAATTCTTCGACGCACGGAAGCCCAACCTGTTTTAGCAATGGACCGGCGATGACCCTGACGCTTGCCGACGTTCGTGATGCCCAGAGCCGCATTGCCGCGGGCATCTACTTGTCTCCCTGCCCCGAATCGATTCCGCTCAGCGAAATCAGCGGCTGCCGGGTGTACTGCAAGCTCGACTACTTGCAACGGACCGGCAGTTTCAAGGAGCGCGGCGCCCGCAACGCACTGTTGCTGTTGAGCAAGGCGCAGCACGAGCGGGGCGTGATCTCGGCCTCGGCCGGCAATCATGCCCTGGGCCTGGCCTATCACGGCAGCCTGCTGGGCGTCGGCGTCACGGTCGTCATGCCGAAGTACGCCCCCTTGATCAAGCTCACCACCTGCCGCCGCTTGGGCGCGAAGGTGATCTTGCACGGCGAGTCGTTCGGCGAGGCGTACGATCATGCCCAGCAATTGGCGTGCGACGAAAGCTTGACCTACATCCACGGTTTCGACGATCCGGCCATCATCGCGGGGCAGGGGACCATGGGACTGGAAATCCTGGAACAAGTCCCCGACGTCGAGGCGGTAGTCGTGCCGATCGGCGGCGGCGGACTGGCGGCCGGAGTGTCGCTGGCCATCAAGAGCATTTCGCCCGGCGTGCGCATCTTCGGCGTCGAGCCCGAGCGGGCCGCGGGATTCAGCGCGGCCCTGGCTGCCGGCCACGTGGTCAGGGCGCCGTTGCGCTCGACATTGGCCGACGGGCTGGCCGTGGGACGTGTCGGCGAGTTGGCCTTCGAGATCGCCGCGCCGCGAGTCGATCGCGTGGTGACCGTCAGCGAAGAAGCCCTGGCCCTGGCCATGCTGCGGCTGGTCGAATTGGAAAAGAGCGTCGTCGAAGGGGCCGGCGCCGCGCCGCTGGCCGCGTGCATGTCGAACAAGCTGCCCGAGCTGGCCGGCCTGCGCACCGTGCTGATCCTGTCGGGCGGCAACGTCGATCCGCTGATCCTGACGCGGGTCATCGAAAAGGGTTTAGTGACCGACGGTCGCTTGTGCCGCTTCACGGCCGTGGTCAGCGACCGGCCGGGCGGACTTGCGCGGCTGACGCAATTGATCGCCAGCACTGGGGCGAGCATCGAGGAGATTTTCCACGATCGAGCTTTCTCGGGCCCGGACATCGCGGCGGTCAACGTGCTGTGCACCGTCGAGACGGCCGATCGCCAGCACGTCGCGCGGTTGTTCGATTTGTTGACGAACGAAGGGGTTCAGTTCATGCCGCTTCGCACCGAGAGCAGCGGTCGAACGCCAGACGGCTGCAACTTGTGATGCCCATGACCGCGGACCAGAACCAGGTGCTCGAAAAAACGGCCGACCACATCCGAGGGTTGTTGGCTGCCGACAGTTCGGGCCACGACTGGTGGCACATCCATCGCGTGCGGCAAACCGCCGCGTCCATCGGACGCCAGGAAGGGGCCGATTTATTCGTCGTCGAGCTGGCGGCGCTGGTGCACGACATCGCCGATTGGAAATTTCACGACGGCGACGACGACTTGGGCCCGCGCCGCGCCGCCGAGTGGCTCGCAGGCCTGGGCGTCGACCCGGCCACAATCGAGCACGTGTGCCAGATTGTCGCCGATCTTTCCTTCAAGGGAGCCGGCGTCGCCACGCCCATGCGAACGCTCGAGGGCCGGGTCGTGCAGGACGCCGATCGTCTCGACGCGCTCGGCGCGATTGGCATTGCCCGCGCGTTTGCTTACGGCGGGCACGCCGGCCGGGCGATCTACGATCCTGGCGTTGCGCCCGAGCAACACGCTTCGTTCGCGGCCTACAAGCAAAACAGCGGGCCGACGATCAACCACTTCTACGAAAAGCTACTGCTGTTGGCCGACCGCATGAACACGCCCGCCGGCAAGCGCCTGGCCCAGGCACGGCACGATTTCATGGAACAGTTTTTGCACCACTTTTATGCCGAGTGGAACGGCGACGCTTGAACCAGGACCAACGCATGGATTCAATTCGCGGAATTATTTTCGATTGCGACGGCACGCTGGCCGACACCATGCCGCTGCACTACGAGGCCTGGATGACGGTGCTCGATCGGTATGGCCTGGTGATGGACGAGGATCGATTCTACGCGTTGGGAGGCTGGCCGACCAAAAAAGTCGCAGAGTTGCTGATTTCGGAGTCGCGCCGAACGGTTGACGTCGAGCGGCTCTCGCTCGAAAAGGAATCGCTCTTCGAAGATTTGTTGCACCTGGTCCGGCCGATCGGGCCGGTGTTGGCCGTGGTTCGCGAGTATCAGGGCCGGTTGCCGATGGCCGTGGCCACCGGCGCCGTGCTGCCGATTTGCGAACAAATCCTGGCGCAGATCGGCATCGAGGGGGCGTTCGACACGATCGTTAGTTCCGAGGACGTCGAGCGGCACAAGCCGGCCCCCGATATCTTTCTCGAGGCCGCCCACCGCCTGGGCGTTGCGCCCAGCGATTGCCGCGTGTACGAAGATACCGATCCAGGCATCGAGGCGGCCCGTCGTGCCGGAATGCACTATATTGACGTGCGCGACTTGCATACGCCCCGTCGCGTGACCTGATACGAATCTGGGGAGGAATTCCATGTTCGACTTTGCCGGCAAGTTTTCCGAGGGGCTTGCCTACGACGATTTTCTTCGCACGCAGGGCACCGAAGAGCACCGCCGCCGCTGGGCCGAACTGCACGCCCGCGTGAAATTGACCGATGCCCAGCGGGCGCTGGTCGCGGGGTTCCAACGCGAAATGAAAGTGCTCTGCCTGGCCGGCGCGTGGTGCGGCGACTGCGTGAATCAATGCCCGATCTTCGACCATTTTTCCCGCGCGAACGAGCGGCTGATGATTCGTTATTTCGATCGCGACACGTACCCCGACCTGACGGCCGAACTGAAAGTCTGCGGCGGGGCCCGGGTGCCGGTGGCGGTGTTTTTGAGCGAAGACGGTTTCGAAGTCAGCCGCTTCGGCGATCGCACGCTGTCGAAATATCGCAAGCTGGTCTGTGACCAGTTCGGCCCCTCGTGCCCAACGGGACTGGTCCCGCCCGAGCAGCACCTGTTGGAGTCGGTTACGCAGGATTGGCTCGACATTTTCGAGCGGGCAGAGTTGATTTTGCGCACCTCGGCCCGCCTGCGGCAAAAGCACGGCGATTAGGCCAGGAAAAATGACCGGCTCATGCGAACTCGACGCGCAACAACATTATTCGAGTGCTTGCAACGAGGGGCTAGAATTGGGTGGCCCAGGCAACTTGTTGTCTGGGTCCCGGAGGGACAAGAGGGTCTGGCGAGGTGCGCGCCCGCCTCAAACGCCTCGTATTGCTTCTCAACACCGACAATAAATTGTCAGTGCCGCCCCAGAACGCGACTGCTTGCACTCGAATAATGTTGGCAAGCGAGGGACGCCGGACGAGGAACCCTCGCTTGCGCTTCGGGCCAGTGTGGGTGAGGGCCTTCTTCGCCCTTCGTCGCGCGACTAATACAGCGACGTCGACAGCCGGCGGCGGTAGTCGGTGACCAGCTCGGAGTCGTCGGGCAACTGGCGAAAAATGTCGACCATCAGTTGCCGGGCCGGCTCGACGAACTCTTTCTTGCCGGCTTGCACGACCGACAGCGCCGCCGCGAGCGATTCCTCGTACTGGGCCTGCGCGGCCAGCGCCTCGGCCAGTGCCATCTTGGCCGGCAGGTCCGGTGGATTGGCGCCGGCCGCCGCCCGCAAGGCATCGAGATCGACCTGGGTGCCCGCCGACGCCATTAAATGCAATTGGGCCTTCAGCTTTTCGGCCTCCGGCTCCAAAAAGGCGCGGCGCTCCAACTCGTCGATCATGGCGCGGCTCTCGTCGGCCCGGCCCTGTGCCAACAGCAGCGTGGCCAGGCCGATTTTCGCCGACGCCAGGTTCGCGTCGAGCCGGCCGGCTTCGAGATATTTTTCTTCCGCTTGCTGGGGATCGCTTGCTTCGAGCCGCCGGGCTTGCGAGACCAATGCTTCAGCTTCGCTGGGCAATAAGCGATCGATCCAGGCGCGAAGTTGTCCGTCGGGCATCAGACCCACGAAGAAGTCGAGCAACTCGCCGTCGCGCATGGCATAAACGGCCGGAATCGATTGCACGCCGAAGCCGGACGCGATGTTCGGCAGCTTGTCGGTGTCGGCTTTGACCAGCAGGAACTTGCCGTCATACTCGCGGGCCAGATTTTCCAGAAGCGGCCCCAACAACCGGCACGGTTGGCACCAAGTCGCCCAAAAGTCGACGACCACCAAGATCTCGCGCGACCGCTCGACGGCGTCTTGCTGGAACGTCGCCTCGGCGGCCTCAAGAATCCAGGGCGATGGTTCGCTCGTGACGGTCATGGTTGCCTCAGCCTGTGAAGAAATTGCGGATCAACTCGATCATACCTGGACCCTGGTCGACAAAGATAACGGCCACGCCCATCAGCGACTCGCCGGCGATCAAGCCCGCCGACACGGGTATTGTATACCTCTCGTCGACTTCTCGATTGGATTTCGACAAAATCCAGGCCGCCAGAGCGCCTAAGAACATCGAGACCGAATTGAACGCCGGGATCACGCCCGCGATGCCCAAGCCGGTCGCCGAGGGAATCCACTTGTGATACCTCTTGGGCGTGAACTCCTCGGCCAGCGTGATGGCAATGCCGAGGCTTCCGCCGACCAGCATGCCCCAAATGGCGTTCTTCGGCAGCGCCTCGAATCCCTTGGCCAGCATTTCGGCCACGCCGGCCCAGACTTGAGCCGCCGGCGCCGGCAACTCCTTGGAACCGAGCTTGTCGGGGTCCGAGACGATCAGCACATAGACTGGCACGCAGACCAGCGTTCCAGCCAGCAGACCAAAAAGTTGCGAGATCGTCTGCTTCCGCGCATTTCCGCCCAGCAGGTAACCGCATTTCAGATCGGTCAGCAGATCGGCCGAATGCGAAGCGGCGCCGGCCGTGATCGTGGCCGTCATCAAGTTCGTTGTCATGTTCGAGGGCGCCATGTAGCCATACAAAAGCTGCGTGATTTTTCCCATCGCGCCGATCGGCGTCACGTCGGTCTCTCCGGTTGCCCGCGCGGCCACGATCGACAGCACGAACGCGACCAGCACGGCAATCACGCCCATCCACCAGCTGATATCGAAGAAGTACGCACCCAGAATGACGCAGGCCGTGCCGGCCACGGTGGTGCCCAGGGCAAACCACCAGCCGGGCACTTCGACATGCGCCAGCGGATCCTTGCTGGGAGCCGCCCGAAATATCGACGTCAGCCCGTGAAACGCGCGGATCACCGTCCGCCATCGCAGGGCAAAGGCCAGCAGGCCCGAGGTGACCATCATCGCGGTGGCCGGCCATAGCGTCCAATAGTTGATGCCGGTGCGTCCGTATCCTTCCTTGGTGATGCCCGCGTCGATGACGATCGGCCCGATGATGCCGTAGTAAACGACCGCGCCGATCAGCAGCGACGTGCCGACGCGAATACCCATAATCGCGCCGGCCGCGACCATGATCAGCGAGCCTTCGAAGCCGACGCTGGTCCGCTTCAGCAGGCCGTGTCCCCACTGGTTGGGCAACAGCGGAAGCTCGCTGGGGATCGCCCAGCCCGCGAAGACCTCGCTCGATCGCGGCCAGCGATCGGCGATCGCCGCTGCGATTTTCGGAAAGCCGTCGCGCCACAGCGCGACGATGCCGCCAAACAGTCCGGCGGCAAACAGGGCCCGGGCTTTCGAGAGAGCCTCGGCCCCGGCGGTATGCATGCTCTTGAGCGTTTCGGCAGTGGCGATGCCGGTGGGGAACGGAAGTTTGTCGATGTTGACCAGTTGCCTCTTCAGTGGAACGGCCATGAACACCCCCAGGCAGGAAACCGCCCCCAGAAAGGGCATCATTTCCCACCAGGTCAGCATTCGCCCCGTGGTCAAGTACAGGGCCGGGAACGCTGACACCAGGCCGGCCGACGACATGTAGCCGGCGGCGCTGGCGGCGCTCGACATCGTGTAGTTTTCGAGAATCGTGAACGGATCGCGCCGAATCCGCGGAGAGACAGCCTCGAGCGTACGAAACACCGCGAACGCAATGATGCAGGCCGTGATCGTCACGCCCAGGCTCCAACCGGTCTTGAGCCCGACGTACAAATTCGAAATCGACATCAGGCCGCCGATCAGCATGCCCGTGAGAATCGAGCGGAACGAAAGCTGGCGGATCTTGTCGCCTTGATAGACATTCTCGAGCCAGTCGCGGGCTTCGCGCTCATAGGCGTCGGCGGAAATACCCCGCCCGGCGCTGACTTCGTCGTCAGGCGTTTCGTCGAGCGGCTCTTCCGCGAAGTCCGATTGAATGGTCATGCGCGATTCCTGGCCACGGTGTGCGTTCGAGCTGCGATGTACGCCGCGCTATCCGATCAAATGCCGGTCGAACCAACTCGACACAAGCTGCCGCATTTCCGGCGTTTCCTGGTGACCGCAGTCGAACAGCTCGATGCGGCAATCGGCCTCGCGACCGTAGCGGCGATACAGCGGCAACAGGTGGTCGCGAATCCGTTCGACCCCGGCCACCGGCGTCAGCCGGTCCTGGCGGCCGTTCAGGCTCAGGTGGGCCCGCGGCACGATCAATTCGTTAATCTGATGGGCTTGAAAATGCTTGAGCAGCCCCGGCACGAAGTAGTAGACTCCGTGCCCCTTGAGGTTGTCGATCTTGATCAGCTCCTGGTAGTCGGTCAGGCAGCACAGGTCGACGCACAGCTTCACGCGCGGGTCGAGCGCGGCCAGCCACCAGGCCTTGGTCGAGCCCATCGAAAGACCAAACGCGCCGATCCGGCTCGGGTCGACTTCGGCGCGGCTGGTGAGATAGTTCACCGCCTGCACCTCGTCGTACATCATCATGCCCCACAACACGCGCCCGCGCCACAACATCTCCTTGAAGGCGTCCATCTCGCCCCGCGAGCCGTCCTCCTTGTGCTGCCGCTCGGAAAAGCACCAGCTGTCGATCGCCAGCGTGACGATTCCCTTTTCGGCGCACACCGGCGCATAGGCCGGCAACACCGCCCGGCCGCGCAGCAACTCCTCCTTGCCCACAGGGTAGGTGCCGCCGTGCGCGTGAATGTAGATCAGCCCAGGCGCTTTGTCCGCGCGCTTGTCGGGAATCAATAGCAGCGCCGGCACGGCTTCCAAGCCGTTAAGGTCCAGCTCCAGGTGCTCAAGCGTGTAGCCTTCGCCTGGCTCGGTCCGTAGCAGCTTGGCGGTAATCGGACGATTCCGCGGAGGCAAGTCGCCCAGCAAACTCCACAGTTCTTCTCGACGTTGTTTTTGCCGCGCAAAAAATGCCTCGCTCGTTTCGGCGGCGGCGGCCAGCGGCAAATTCTGCACGATTTCCAACCCCAGTCCCCCCGCGACGGCCGCGCAACCCTTCAGAAACTCCCGGCGAGCAGCCCACGGCATGATGTAACCTCCAACCAACGCTCGTCTTTCAAGCCCCACCCCCCGGCACGGCCGCCACCCGAGCTTGGCTGCACGTTTTGGTAAACGGCGGTCGATAGAGTAATATGAAAGCTGGCGTGCGCCGTGCCAAGGTGGGAATACCCCCTGATTGACACACATCACATCTCCGGCGAATGCGCATGAGTATTTCTTTGATCGACGTCCCCGAGCCGTTGCCCCGGCCGGTCGAACTGGCCAACCAGGTCACGCACGGACTTGGTTTCGCGCTGGCCATCGCCGGCACGGTGGTGTTGCTGGTGGCGATGGCCCAATACGGCGACGCCACGCAGATCGTGGGCGTGAGCATTTACGGCTCGACCTTGATCGCCCTGTACGCCGCTTCGACGCTTTCGCACACCTTCGAGCGACCGAGCGTTCGCCACTTTTTTCGCACCGTCGACCAGGTTTGCATTTTCCTGCTGATCGCCGGCACATTCACGCCGATTTCGCTCACCTACCTGCGCGAAGGCTGGGGCTGGGCCCTGTTCATTTCCGTGTGGGCCATGGCGATCGTCGGCATCTTCTTCAAGATCTTTTTCACCCGGCTGCAAACCGTGGCCGTGTCCGCGTACGTGATGTTGGGCTGGATGCCGGTGATCGCCATCAAGCCGATTCTCGAAATCATGCCCCACGCCGCCCTGTGGTGGATGCTGGCCGGCGGAATCTTCTACACCGTGGGCACCTACTTCTTGATGCGCGACGAGCGCGTCCCCTTCTATCACGCCGTCTGGCACGTCTTCGTCATCGCCGGCAGCGCCTGCCACTACTACGCCGTAATGCGCTTCGTCGTGCCCTGGCCGACGTAGTTGGCTCCACGCGAGTCTATCGCTTGCCCGCGGTCTCGTTCCAATAGATCCGCACGTTCTTGGTTTGGCGACCGACGGCCACCACGTCGTTCTTGCCGTCGCCATCGAGATCGGCCACGGCCAGGTCTTCGATCGCTACGCCGGCGGGATCGATAACGTGCTTCGTCCATTGCGTCCCGTCGGCGTTGGCCGGGTCGTAGATGCGTAATCCGCAGGGGTTGGCCGCGTCCTTCGTGTCGCGCACTCCAATCGCCAGCTCTTCGTCGCCGTCGCCGTCGAAATCGGCGCACCACACGGCGTGGCCCCATTTGAGCTCTTCGTCGAGCACCTGCCGCGGCCACAGCGGGGGATTGGCTGACGTCGCGCCCGCGGCCACAGCGGGCCGCGTGTACACCGCGACTTGAAATCCGTGCCACGGTTCGATCGTCGCCAGATAGTCGGCCCCCGAGGCCAGCCGGCCGTGCTTGATTTCGCTGGCCCCGCGGCTGGGCGACGTGGCCTGGTTGCCGCTGCCGATAAGCGTTCGAGTCCAACGACCGTCGCCGCCGCGCGTCAGCAGGCTCATGCCCTCAAAACTCGCCACCACGATATCCAGCTTGCCGTCGTGATCCAAATCGGTCGGCAGGAAATTATGGGCCACGTGCAGTTCTTCGTTGATCACTTCCGGCACCCACGGCCCCCGAACCGGGTCGGCGGGAATCTTGTAGGCCAAAATGCGAATCGGCGCCTCGGCAAAGTCGGGCGCCGTGGTCGCGCGGCCGAACAGCGGCACGACGATCAACTCCTCCCGCCCGTCGCCGTCCAAATCGGCAAAGCGAATGCGATGCGTCGTCGGCTCGCTGCCGATCAGGTGCACCGTCCACGCGTCGGCTGCCGACTTGCCGCGACCCAGCCACTGGATCGTGCCGCTGGTCCGCGTGTCGGAGGGGCGCCAATCGGCCGCCAGCGCGAAATCGACCTTGCCGTCGCCGTCGATGTCGTACGGCGCGATCGAAACGTTGTCCTTCTTTGTCCCGCCGTCAACGAGCGTGTGCATTTGCCAGTTGGGATTCTCGAACCAGATCACCCGCTCGGTGTCGACGACCACGACGTCCGGCTTGCCGTCGTCGTTCATGTCGAGAATTCGCGTCGCATAGCCGACGGTCAGTCGATTCGAGATCTCCTGCACGCGGAATTTCAGTTCGCCGGCAACGCCGGTCGCGACCGACGCCGCCACGGCCGTCAAAACGACAACCTGCGTGAAGCAACGGACGAAAACCATGTTGCGGCTCCTGACGCCAGCGCGAAAACGACTGCGGCGATTCATTAGGGTTCGAGCAGAAACGTGACCAGGCTTTCCGACGCGTAGAACTCCTTGCCTCCGTGCCCCAGGCCCGGCAAAATCTCCAGCCGAGCGTCGCCGCCGAGGACCCTGTACTTGTCGATCACGGCCTGCGAATTGACGTCGAGCGGCACAAGCTGGTCCTTGTCGCCGCGAATGTGAAAGATCTTGACGCCGGCTTTGGCCAGCGGCGCCAGATTTTCGATCGGGTTGAATTCGGCCGCCCGCTGCGCCAGTTCCTCCAGCGTCAGGCCGTAGCCCAGCTTGGGCTCCGGATACTTGATCACGTTGGCCAGCCCCGGCCACGAGCGGAAATCGGTCGCCGGATAAATCCCGCCGATGCGATCGACGCAGTCGGGATGCCGAAACGCCCAGGCGTACGAGATCAGCCCGCCGTTGCTCTGTCCCAGCAACCGAACGCGGCGATTCAAATCGTGCCGCGACGTCAGATGCTCGTACAGTTTCTGGTACACCTCGGCCCCGGCGGGGCTGCCGCAGCTGGTTCCCACGTCAACCCCGGCCACGTGAAACCCGGCCTCGAGAAACCGCTCGACGTACATGCGGTGTTCGACGACGCCCTTGTCGCTGGCAACCGCCAGCCAGAACGGCCCGACGCAAATCCAGCGCTTCGCCGGATCGACTTTTTTCGTCGGGCGGATGAGGTAGGCCCGGCGCCCCTCGACGTCGAACGTCGTCAGCTCGCCCGCCGAGTACGTACCCTCGATCGGCTTCGGCTCGTCCGCCGCGGCACGTCGAGCGGCCGGCGCCAGCATTAGCAGGGCAATCAGCGACAGCGGCGTAACCATTCGCATCGCGGCAACTCCCGGATTTTGCGTGCCGTGTCTCGCGACGTCAATCGACGTCCGCGTCGAACACGCGCACCTTCGCCCAGCCCGGCTTGCTCTCTTCGATAAACTGCACGTGGCGGGGCGAGGCCTGGTAATGGTCGTGGGCCGCGCGATTCATGAACACCACGTGCAATCCCACGTCGAAGTCCTTGTCGTTCACTTCACGACTCAATTCGCCGTTGCGCGTGCCGACTCCGAAATAAATCACCCCAGGATGGTCGGTCAGGTACTTCTTGCAAGCGTCAAGCTGCTTCTGCTTGCCCGCGGGCGACTGGTCCTTGAGCGTGAAATACACAACGTGGGCCAGCATCGGCTCGGCCATGGTCGAATCTCCGGGAAAAAAGGATGAAGGCGGAAGGATGAAAGATGAATGACGAAAAGTATCACAAGCAGCGTCGAGGCACGGGCTTCTTTATCCTTCATCCTTCAGCGCCGGCTGAATGTCGGAGCCGCCGGCGGCGGGGGCGACGTCGATGGCGCGGCCGTTTGTTTCGGCCACGCGCTTGTTGATCGACGGGCCGAGCAACTGCTTCGATCTCCTTTTCGTCGAGCACTTCCTGCTCCTCCAGCGCCGTGGCCAGCGTTTCCAGCTGCTCGCGGTGCTGCGTCAGCAGCTTGCTGGCGCGTTCGCGCGGCGGCGTGCAGGATGCGGGCGACTTCCTCGTCGATCAGCTGAGCGGTGTGCTCGCTGAATTCGCGCTGCTCGTGGATTTCCTTGCCCAGGAACGGATGCTCCTCGCTGGTGCGATAGGCGACCGGGCCGAGCCGTTCGCTCATGCCCCAGTGCGTCACCATGCGCCGGGCCAGCTGCGTGGCCTGCTTCAGATCGTTTTCGGCGCCGGCGCTGTATTCGTTGAAGACCAGCTTTTCGGCCGCCCGGCCGCCGAGCATGAAGCACCAGCCGGCCGTGCAGCTCCGATCTCGCTGATGTTCAGCCGGTCTTCCTCGGGCAGCAGCTGCGTGACGCCCAGCGAGCGGCCGCGGGGAATGATCGTCACCTTGTGCACCCGATCGGCGCCGGGCACGATCCAGGCCAGCAGGGCGTGGCCCGACTCGTGATAGGCGGTCATCTGCTTTTCCTTGCCGGTGAGCACTTCCTCGCGCTTGGGGCCCATCAGCACTTTGTCGCGGGCGTACTCGAAGTCGTCCATGTCGACCTTGTCTTTGCCGTTGCGCGTGGCCCACAGGGCGGCTTCGTTGACCAGGTTGCGGATGTCGGCGCCGGTCAGCCCGACGGTGCCGCCGGCCAGCCGGTCCAGATCGACGTCGTCGGCCAGCGGCACGTCGCGGACTGTGGACCTTGAAGATCGCCAGCCGGCCCTTGTGGTTCGGCCGATCGACCGTGATGTGGCGATCGAAGCGGCCCGGGCGCAGCAGGGCCGGATCGAGCACGTCGGGCCGATTGGTGGCGGCCAGCACGATGACCGATTCGGTCTGGCTGAAGCCGTCCATCTCGCTGAGGATCTGATTGAGCGTCTGCTCGCGTTCGTCGTGCCCGCCGCCGAGGCCGGCGCCGCGGATGCGGCCGACGGCGTCGATCTCGTCGATGAACAGGATGCAGGGGGAGGCTTCCTTGGCCGTTTTGAACATGTCGCGGACGCGGCTGGCGCCGACGCCGACGAACATCTGGATGAACTCCGAGCCGCTGATCGAAAAGAACGGCACGCCGGCCTCGCCGGCCACGGCCCGGGCCAGCAGCGTCTTGCCGGTGCCCGGCGGACCCATCAGCAGCATGCCCTTGGGCACGCGGCCGCCGAGGCGCTGGAACTTCTCCGGGTTCTTCAGAAACTCGACGATCTCCTGCAGATCGTGCTTCACGCCTTCCAGCCCGGCCACGTCGGCGAACGTGATCGGCTTGTTCGTGGTCTCGTAGCGCTTGGCCGGGCTCTTGCTGAAGCCGGCCAGGATGCCGCCGCCCATGAACTGATCGCGGGTGCGGCGGAACATGATCCACATCAAGCCCGAACATCAGCACCGTGCCCACCATGTAGGCGATCAACAGCATACTGGCGCTGTCGGTGGCCGCGCTGGGCGTTGCACCAACACCCCCTTGGCGCGCATGTCCTTGTCGAGGTCTTCGCCCACCAGAGGCGTCAAGTTGACCAGGAAATCGGGCTTGAGCTGCTTCTCGATCACCTGCTCCGAGCCCTTGGCGGCGCCCGGCTTGGTCTCGGCAACTTTCGGTGGCTCGCGAAACTTGCCCACCACTTGCTCGCGGTCGAGAAACTCGACTTCCTTGATGTTGTCGTGGTCGAGCTGGTCGCGGAAGAAACTGTATTTGATCTCGTCGCGAGGGGGGGTGTCGTTGTTCATCCACAACAACGTCAGGACGACACCCAGGATCAGCAGAAGCCACAGGCCCGAGGAATTCAGGCGCGGCCGCAGCGGCACTTTGGACGGTAACGGGGGCGTGCCGCCGGGCGGCTTTTCCGTGGACATCGACACCATTCCTTATCGGGCCAATCAGATCGGAGCCGGCAGTTTTCCACCTGGCTCCTTCGCGCTGCAAGTGCACTTGTCGAATTGTATCCCACAAGGGGTTGCTTTTCGACCCCACGTCTTTTGGCCCCCGCAGGGGCGATTTAACGCTTACCAGGAGCCAAGAACAGGATCGGCGCGAGTTCGCGTCAATCAGGACTGGGGGCGAATTCGCCGCCGAGCCTTGAGCACCAATTGCACCTCTTCATAGCGCGTTCCGCGCGGCAAGTGCTCCAACAGAGAGCGGATTCGCGACGGCTCGGCCGGCCCGACAACCTCCTCGATGCGCTGGATTTGCTCCGGCGCAAGAAACCACGCGGCGTCGACCCGCAGTCCGCCGTCGGCCGCCCGCAAGGCGTGATCGAGCACGACTTCCGCCGCCAGGCCCCGAATGGCCGCGCATTCTTCCGGCGTAAAACCCGCCGCCAGTAGCCGCCACGTCCAATAGTGATTGGGGCGAGCGTCTTCGAGTTGCGTCTCGGGTGAGATGGCCGGCGGGGCGACAGGTACCTCATCGGCCGGAATTTCGCTCGCCACAGGATTCTCGATCGCCGCTGGCGTTTCACTCGTTGCGGGAATTTTGTTGGCGGCCGGCGATTCGCTCGTCGCGTCGGCAAGCATTCCCAACAGCGCCTCGCCGTACTGCTTCACCTTGGCCGGGCCGATGCCCTTGATGCCCAGCAGCGACTCGACGTCGCGCGGCCGCGCTCTCGCCAGCTCGTCGAGCACGGCGTTGCTCATCACCACATACGCCGGCACCGCCTGCGCCCGGCTGGTGACCTCGCGCCATTTGCGCAGTCGCTCGACGACGGCCGGATCGGCCGGCGCGAGGCCGCCGCCCTGTTCGCCGCTCGCCGCGTCGGCGGGCCTGCCGCTCGAATCGCGGTTGAGCTTCGACCACAAATATTCAGGCAGCACGATCACCAGGCCCGCGGTGCCGCGGCCGCTCATCACCTCGCTGCCGAGCGGCGTCAGTTGCAGCACCGGGCGGAACGGCTCGATTTCGGTTTCCTCCAGCAGCTTCGAGCGGAGCAGGGCCTCGGTCAACTTGACGACTTCCGGCTGCGTCAGGTGGGCGAGCAGTCCGAACGTGCTGAGCTTGTCGAGCCGATTGCGCACCACTTTTTGCGATTTGGATCCGCACAGCATTTGCGCCAGCAATTGCTTGCCGCAACCGCGCCGCACCCGGGCCACGCCGCTGAGCACCATGCGCAGCGCATCCAGAACCGGACCGACCACGGCCCGCGACGCCTCGCCGCTGCCCGGCTGTTGCGACGGCTCGCGGCAGTTGTCGCAATGATCGCAAGGAGGCGAATCGGTCTCGCCGAAGTAGGTCAAAATCACCTGCTGCCGGCAGGAAAGACTTTTGGCGAAGCGAATCAGGTGTTCGAGTCGTTCGTATTCGGCTGCCTTATGCTCTTCGAGCGTATCGAAATCGATTTCCAATTCCTCGAACGGTCGGCCGCGCTCGACCAGATGAATCGCCCGGCCGCGAAACGGCGGCACGTAGTCGACCGCGGCCAGGGCGGCCAGCTCGCGCAGGTTGCGCGACAACGTTGTGCTGTCCATCTCGCTCAGCCCGCGCAGCAGCTCGCGCGGTTGAAAGTAGTACCATTCGCGCCGCTGGCCGCCGACCAACTGCTCGACGGCCCGCAGCACCTGCCGCTTCACTTTGGCTTGCGGTGGCAGCAGGTCGACCAGCGTCGGCAGGTCGCTGTTGAGTCGCACCGCCGCCGTGTTCTCGGCCGCTTCCAGCCGTTCCAACGCGCCGGCTTTTTCCAACAGCTTCTCGCAAGTCCCCACCCCCTCGCCGGCGATTTGCAGGTTCAACGCCTCTTTGACTTCCTGCTGCGTCATTTCGATCGGGTTCACTTCTAGCGCGCACAAAAAATCGTACACCTGCCGCACCGCGTCGCGCGAAGGATAGGCGCTTTCGATGAAGAACTCGTGAATGTGCCGATCGCCGCCGCCGAACAGCAGCAGGCAGCGCGCCGGCAGCCCGTCGCGCCCGGCCCGGCCGGCTTCCTGGTAGTAGGCCTCCAGGCTGCCGGGCAGGTTGTAGTGGACGACGAAGCGGACGTCGGCCTTGTCGATGCCCATGCCGAAGGCCAGCGTGGCCACGACGATTTCGGTGCGGCCCTGCATGAAATCGTCCTGGGCCGCGCGGCGATCGTCGGCGCTCAGCCCGGCGTGATAGACGCTGGTCCGCCGGCCGGTGCGGCTGGCGATTTTCTCGCCCAGGGCCTCGCAGCGCTTGCGCGTCGAGGCATAAACGATGCCCGAGCCGGGATTCTCGGACAGGAACCGGAACAGCCCTTCGTCTTTGTCGCGGTCGGTGGACAGACTTGCACGCTGTAGAACAGATTCGGCCGGGCGAAGCCGGTGATGAAGATCGGCGGGTCGCGCAGCGCCAGCATGCTCGACGATGTCGCGCCGCACCGCGTCGGTGGCCGTGGCCGTCAGGGCGATCGTGGGCGGATTGCCCAGCTGCGCGCGAAAGCGCCCCAGCCGGGCGTAGTCGGGCCGAAAATCGTGCCCCCATTCGCTGACGCAGTGCGCCTCGTCGACCGCCAGCAGCCGCACCTCGCAGCGACCGACCGCTTCCAGAAATCGCGGGCTGCGAAAACGCTCGGGCACGACGTACACCAGCTTGAAGTCGCCGGCCGCCATCCGCTCCAGCCGCCGCGAGAGCTCCTCGGGCGAGAGCGTGCTGTTGATGAACGTCGCCGGCAGGCCGCGGGCCGTGAGTTGATCGACCTGGTCCTTCATCAGCGCGATCAGCGGCGAAACGACCAGCGTCAGGCCCGAGCCGACGATCGCCGGCAATTGATAGCAAAGGCTCTTGCCGCCGCCGGTCGGCATGACGCACAGGCAATCCTTGCCGGCCAGCACCGTCTCGATGACCTCCCGCTGCCCGGGCCGAAAGCTGGATAGGCCAAAAGGAGCCAGAAAGGCTGCCAGATCATCTCGGGCGGTCGTAGTCATGCGTGCGTCGTGCGTGCTCGAAACGACAGCGAACAAGCGAACCGTACGCGACGCATTTTATAGGGCGCACGCATCGGGCACAAGCAGCGCGAACCTATCCGAGAACCGTCGGGGACTGGTCCCGATTTTGCGGAGTTCTCGGAGAAGGGCACCGCGGGTCACGCGCCCGCGTGAACCGTGGTCGGGGCTGTCCCCCTCTCCTCAACGGTTCTCGGATAGGTTCTTACGGCAGCTCGATGCTTTGCGCCGTCGGGCCGGTCACCCAGATGTGCTTGACCGCAAAGCCCGATTCCGCCGCGATGGCGATAACATTGGCTTGGCCCGTTCCCTTGGGGCCGGTGAACTTGAATTTGAATTCCAGCTCGTTGCGACCCTCGGTGTCAATCCACTCGGTCTGCTCGATCGGCGCGCACTCGATCGGCGCCCCGAACAGGGCGATGACCTCGGCGCTTTGTTGCACGCGGTCACAGGCCTCATCGAACGGAGCCTGCACGGCGGCCCCCAGCCCCTGCAAGAATGAAGCGAGCGCGGCGCCAAGGCCATTGAGGGCGGAGGTCACCAACGGCTTGACGACCAACACGCCTGCTACCGCCAAGATAAACAGCACCGCAACCACCCAAGCCAGCAGGCGAGCTTTGCGCCGTGGCGCGGCAACCGGGGCAGTCGCGTTCGAAGCTTCGATGGACATTTCGACTTTCCCTCGGGTCGGTGCGGACGCAGCTAACAGACGGTTGAAGTATTCTGTGGCCGGGGTCTGTGACCCCGGAAACTTCATGGGAAATCCGGCCTCACAGAGGCCGGCTACAATACTTCAACGGCTGCTAACCATTATGATCCTTGGCACGCTTGTTTTATTCCGTACGCTACGCCGAAAGACGTTGGGCAAGCCTAAGCTGCCGTCCAATGTCATGCCCCTCAATCGGGCTCCGGTCGACTTCGAGCGATCGATCGGCGACGATAACGCGATGTCCCCAACGAGATCTCATCCCGATACCGACATCCGCCGCCGCGGCGCCGTGGCGGTGGTGCTGCGCGAGGCTCGGTTTCTGGTCATTCGGCGGTCGGACGTCGTGCTCGCGCCGGGGGCGTTTTGTTTTCCCGGCGGCGGAATCGAGGGCGAGGAATCCGAAGAGCAGGCGCTGGTGCGCGAGATTCAAGAGGAGTTGGGCGTCGCGATCCGCCCGGTGCGGCGGGTGTGGCAGAGTGTCACGCGATGGCGGGTGGCGCTGGCCTGGTGGCTGGGCGAACTGGACGGCGACGTGACGCTGTCGCCGAATCCGGCCGAAGTCGCGGAAATTTACTGGCTGACTGCCAAGGAGATGCTCGCACATCCGATGTTGCTGGAGAGCAACCGCGAGTTTTTGGCGGCGCTGGATGGCGGGGAGATTGTGCTGTAGAAGGCGTCAGATTCTAAACGACCTTAGCGCAAAAATCCCCTCACCCTAACCCTCTCCCGGAGGGAGAGGGGACTGACTACTTGTTGAAATAGCGGCGGTTGAAGATTTCGGGATCGAAGGCGTCCTTGGGCACGAAATCGGCGGACGCCGGCGGCGGTTTGAGCGGTCCGCGCGGCGGGCCCTTCACATTGCCGTCGGCGGGCGCATCCTCTTCGGTCGCCGCGCCCGACTGATCGGGAAACGAATCGGACCACGTGACATTCTTCGCGTCGAGTTTCGGTTTGTCGGCGGCAGCTTCGGCAATCGGGCCTCCGCGACGCGGCACGGTCTGACGCAGCGGGGCGCCGCGCTCTTCGAGCGTCGGCGGCGCGGCGGCTTGCTGCTTGCCGCCGGCCACCAGATAGACCCATTGCACGAGCTGCTTGTATTGCGATTGATCCCGATCGGTGAAGATCGCTTGCTTGGCCGTGCCGTGCGGGCGAATGGGGGTCTTGAGCAGTTTGCTTTCCTCCGGCTGATCGCGGTCGATCATGGCCAAGGCGGTTTGCAAATTGCGCTGCGTCGGCTTGCGGCCGGCGTGACGATTCGGCGGAATCCGCTCCAGCCTCAAACCCGCGGCCGACTGCGACCCGTGGCACCCGCTCTTGGTGCAATAGTTGAGCAGCAGCGGCTGAATGTTGTTGGTGAACGTCTCCATCGATCCGGCGGGCAAATTGCGCACCAGCGCGTCGAGCGTTTCGGCGGGCGCCGCTTTGGCTCCGGCCGCGACCGGCTCGCGCGGCTTGAGATTTTCGCGGGCCAGGGTCAACCGGGTTTCCAAAAGTCGGATTTTGGGATGGGTCGAATCGGCGGCCTTGGCGGCGGCGATCTCCGTGCCGGCCTCATCCAGCAGGGCATGCCGCAGGCACCATTCGGCCAGGTCCAGATAATCCTGCGCCCGGCCTTCTTCGATGCCCGAGCGCTTGTGCTCATAGCAGGCCAGCGCGTCGCGTCCCAGGAAGGCGACTTGCGACCGCTTGATGTGGATCTCGCCGTCGTTGAGCGTGACGTCGTAGCGGTCGCCGGAGGCGGTGATCGTGCCTTCGATCAGCTCGCCGTTGTTCAAAAGCAGCATGCCGCGGCGCGGCGTCAGAGCCAGATCGTCGGCCCGGCCCCAGCTCGACCACGGCGCAGCCGACAGCAGGAAGAACGCGACCAGCAGGGCTCGTCTCATGGGGGCGGAGGGTAGGGAAACCCCGGCAAAGCGTCAAGGTCGGGTGCACCAGCGCCAGGGCCCCACGGTGGCTTTGCCGTCGGTTCCAGCTCCCTCCAAGGCATGGTGAAACAGGCATTTTTTCACTATCATGAGTCTCTACCCAAGAGGCGTCCCCGCGGGAAGCGCGCGACTGCGCCCAGGCACCGCGCGGCCCAGGCGTGCCAGCATTCGCTTGCCAGCCGTGCGCGATCCACGCTTTTCTTGGAACGTGGCAAAGAGTGTGTCCGCCGTTTCCCTGACAAAGACCGCTTGAGCATTCTCCCGATGGCGATTTTGCAATTACTCAAAGCGTCGGGCGCGAACGAAGAACACACGCTCTCCAGCGACCGCGCGGTTCTGGGCCGGCATCCCGACTGCGACGTCGTGCTCGACGCCGCCAGCGTCAGCCGGCAGCATGCGCAAATCCTGCAGCGAGAGCGGGCAGTTCTACGTCGAAGATCTCCACAGCCGCAACGGCACGTTCGTCAACGGCCTGCTCATTCAAGGCCGGCATCCGCTGCAAGACGGCGACCGCCTGAAGATCTGCGATCTGTCGCTGGCGTTTTACACGAATCAACCGAGCGACCGCATCCGCAATCCCCTCACGGACTCGTCGCGGGCCATGATGGTCGACGACGGCGGCCACACGGCCACCTCGACCATCATGTCCAAGCTCGAAGTGGCCTCGAACAACTCCGGCCTGCGGCTGACGGTCAATCCCGAGGTGAAGCTGCGGGCCATGATCGAAATCGCGCACAACCTCGGCAAGGCCGTCAGTTTGGACGAGGTGCTCGGCAAATTGCTCGACAGCCTGTTCAAGATCTTCATCCAGGCCGACCGCGGGTTCGTGATCTTGCGAATGGCCGACGGCGTGCTCGTGCCCAAGGCCATCAAGCATCGCCGGCCCGACATGGAAGACCAGATCCGCATCAGCCGCACGATCGTCAACCAGGTGATGACGAGCCAGGAGGCGATCCTCTCGGCCGACGCCGCGAACGACGCGCGTTTCGACACCAGCCAGAGCATCGCCGACTTGCGCATTCGCTCGGTGATGTGCGCCCCGCTGGTCGACAGCGAAGGCCGGTCGCTGGGCGTCATCCAGGTCGACACGGGCGATCAGCGGCAGCGATTCTCAGAAGGACGATCTCGACGTGCTGGCCAGCGTCGCTTCGCAGGCCGCGATCGCGGTGGACAACGCCACCATGCACGAAAACGCGCTCAAGCAGCAACGCGGTCCAGCGCGATTTGGAGCTGGCCCACAAGGTGCAGCGCGGGCTGTTGCCGGCCGCCCCGCCGCAAGTCGCCGGATATTATTTCTTCGACTTCTACGAGCCGGCCAACCAGGTCGGCGGCGACTACTACGACTACATCGAGCTGCCCGACGATCGGCTGGCCGTGGTGCTGGGCGACGTGTCGGGCAAGGGCGTTTCGGCCGCCTTGCTGATGGCCAAGCTGTCGGGCGAAGTCCGCTATTGCCTGGCCAGCGAGGCCGATCCGGCCGCGGCCATGAACCGCATCAACGACAGCTTCAGCCGCAGCGGCTGGCAAGATCGCTTCGTTACCTTCGTGCTCGCCGTGCTCGACTCCAACCGGCACGAGATCACGCTGGTCAACGCCGGCCACATGCCACCGCTGCTGCGCCACGGAGAAGGCCACGTCGAAGAGATCGGCGGCGAACAAGCCGGTTTGCCGCTGGGTGTCGACGACGAATACGAGTACGAGTCGTTCACGCGGCCGTTGGCGCCCGGCGATTTCCTGACCCTCTTCACCGACGGCATCAGCGAAGCGATGAACGGCGCCGACGAGCTCTACGGATTACCGCGGCTCGAACGCCAACTGGCGACCAAGAGCGTGCCGGTGGCCGAGCTGGGGCGGTTGATTCTCGACGACGTCAAGCGCTTCGTCGGCGGCCGCCCGCAAAGCGACGACATGTGCCTGGCCTGTTTCGGCCGCGCCATGGGTTAGTCGTCAACTCATGCATGCGATTCTGTAGCCGGGGTCTGTGACCCCGGAATCTTCGCGCCAACTCCGGCCTCACAAAGGCCGGCTACAATCGGCCGGCTACAATCGGCACGGGCCAGCTACGCCAAATGCTGCCGCCGCAGCGTTTGAAACAGCTCCAGTATCGGCTTGGGACGATCGCTCGCGTCGAACAACCCGCCATGAGCGAACGCGTGCGGCTGGCTGTCGAGCAACTGGTTCCAGATGATTCCCTGCACCGGTTGCTTGGCCAATAGCACGCTCAGATACTGTTCGGCCCAGGCGCGCTGCGCCGCGCCGAGAGCTCGTCGGCCGATGAGTAATTCACCGTTTTGGCGTTCATTCGGGCCAGCGGGTCGGCGCCGGCGCGCTGGCGGCGGTCAGGCTCACCAGCAGCGGCAGACCCAGCGTGCTCCAGCGATCCATCTGCCGGCCGAACTCGATCACGTCGCGCGGCTCGGTGCCGCCTGGGGTATAGCCCAGGTTGATTTCCAACCCGATGCCGGACAATCCCAAATCGCCGCGCACCAGGGCGTCGGCGAAGTGCAGCGGCGAGAGGTCGCAATCCTCGCGGCTCATGAACGAACCCCACGGCTGGTCGATGGTCATCACGACCGGCGCGCGCGGATCGGCCCGGCGAATGCTTTCGATCACCAGCACGGCCAACCGCAGCCGCTGCTCTTCTCCCTGGCCGAAGTCGTTGCGGATGTTCAGCCGGCCCGCGCATTGCCAAAGCTGAACCTTGCCGCGGTAGCGGGTGACCACGCTGTTGACGTGCTCGGCCACGCACGAGCGAAAATTCTCCTCGTCGTCCTCGCCCCACAGATACATCCAGTCGGGCAACGACCACTTGTCGATCTGCAACAGCGGCCCGCTGCAAATCTTCAGCCCTTGCGCGCGGGCACCATTCGATCTGCTGGTCGCTCGTGGTCCAGTCCTGCCGGCCCTCGTGGGCTTCGATTTCGCGCCACACCAACGGCACCGTCACCGTATTGAACGCCGGCGACAATTGCGCGGCGATCGCCGCCGAAGGGGCCGACGACCCGAGATTGCATCCCAGCAAGGTGGTCAGTTTGCCCGCCGTCTGGTGCCGGGCCGCCAAGGCCTGCTCGACGTACGAGACGTTCAACAGGCTCATCGCATCGAGCGCGGCGCCGATGGCCAGCGCCGCGCGATCGGCCGCGGCTTCAAGATCGGCTTGTCGCGCTGCCGCCCACGAGAAATGTTCTCGCGCCAGACTCATCGCGGCACGAACCCCTTCACCCACGACCAGCCCGTACGATTCCCACGCGGCAATCTGATTGCGCAGCCGGTTGAGTGTGCCGCGCGCCAGCTCGACGTCCAGCAGGTAGGGCCGCTCGCGTTCCATCAGGCTCGCGGTCGAGAGCACCAGCTCGCCATGGCCAGGCACCGGGTAGGGAATGAAGAAGTTGCCCGAATCGGATTGGGCCCGTTCCACGATCAGGCCCGCTGGGGTCCATTGCGCGCGGCTTTGCCAGGGAATCTCGTCGATGCCGCAAAGGTAGGCCCGCTCGACGGCGTCCGGGGCCATCCGCTCGCGCCGCGGTACCTGAAATTTCATCACTCCCATCGGCGCCCGGCGTCCTCGAAGTGTACCCGCACCCGGTGTTGCCACCACGGCGCGAAAGGGAATGGACTCGAATTGCTTCCGTGGCCACTCTCCTCTTGGAGTGACTGTCCCCCCAGCGAGTCTACCGCAGTGAGGCAGGGCGTTCAACTCTCGCGCGACCACCCGCGCTGCGCCCGCGGTGGCGCGGCCCATGGCCTGCGTCGATCGATTTGTTATACTCAGCGGCACCAACGTCGCCCCGCGTCCCTCTTCCACTACGTCACGGATGGATCCTATGACCCTCATGCAAGAGCCCGTCCTGCAAACCTCGTTGAGCAATCTGCCGGTCCGCCGCGGCAAAGTCCGCGACATTTACGATCTGGGCGATGAACTGCTGCTGGTCAGCACCGATCGGATCAGTGCCTTCGACTGGGTGCTGCCCACCGGCATCCCCGACAAGGGACGCGTGCTGACCCAGATCAGCGCCTTCTGGTTTGGCCGCCTGGGCGAAGCCGAATCACATGCTCTCGACCAATATCGAAGAGGTCGACCTGCCGCGCGGCTGTCGATCGCGCGCCGCTGGCCGGCCGCAGCATGCTGGTGCGCAAGACCGAAGTCGTGCCCATCGAGTGCGTGGTTCGCGGGTACCTGTCGGGCTCGGGCTGGAAGGAATACCGCCAGCGCGGCAGCGTCTGCGGCATCGCACTGCCCGAGGGGCTCGAAGAAAGCGATCGGCTGCCCGAGCCGATCTTCACCCCCGCCACCAAGGAAGAAAGCGGCCACGACGAAAACATCTCGTTCGAGCGAATGGTCGAGCTGGTCGGACGCGACGTATCCGAGGAGCTGCGCCGCCGCAGCCTGGGCGTCTACCAGCGCGGCGCCGAGCTACGCCCGCGCGCGCGGCATCATCATCGCCGACACCAAGTTCGAGTGGGGCCGCATCGGCGAGGAAATCATCCTGATCGACGAAGTGCTCACGCCCGACAGCTCCCGCTTCTGGCCGCTCGACGCCTACGCACCGGGCCGCTCGCAAGCCATCGTACGACAAGCAGTTCGTGCGCGACTGGCTGGAGACGACGGCCTGGGACAAGAACAGCCAGCCCCCCGAGTTGCCCGCCGACGTCGTGACCAAAACCCGCGCCAAGTACATCGACGCCTTCGAGCAACTGACCGGCCAAGCCTTCGCCTGGAAGTAACCTCGGCGTCTTGCCCGCGACGCGATTCCCGACTGGGTGGCCCAGACAACTTGTTGAGGCTGTCCGGGAATTGCCGCATACTAACCCGAAGCGCAAGCGAGGGACGCTTGGACGAAGAACCCTCGCTGGCGCGTCGGGTTAGTGTGGGGACTGCGGCGTGCGGTGTTTTCCGGGCCTGAATTCCCGGACAGCCTCAACAAGTTGTCTGGGCACCCCGCAAGCCTGCCCGCTACGGCGCGCGATCATTCTGGCCCGACGTCCGCACGCCGCGGATCCGCCCTTCGGGGCGGTTGCGATCGAGCGACACCGGCTCGGGCAAGTCAAACGTGCCCACGTTGCCCGCCTCATCGCGCACTTCCAGCCGCAGATAAATCGGATCGGGCAGCCGATTGTCCAGCCGCCATTGATAACTGCCGCTGTTCTCCAAGCCCGAGGCGATCGGCGTCCACGCCGCGCCGCCGCGCTGCGTGAAGGCCAGAGAAACTGGTCGCGGCGCGAGCACGTCGTCGTTGGCTTCCCAGCGGATCATCATGTCGCCGGCCGTCTCGCTGACTTCGGCGGCCGTGATTCGGCCGCTGGGTTTGGTCAAGTCCACCCCGATCCACACGTCGGCCATGTCGCCCGCGGCCGGCGGTTGTCCGCCCAAGCCGCTGCCGCTGTGCACGACGATGCGAAAGCCGTAGATTCCTTCGCCGTCGACCGTGACCGACATCGGGCTGCGGTTGTCGGGGTCGAGGCCCGAGCTGGACCAGCTTCGTCCGCCGTCGCGCGTCGTCCAGAGCTCGACTTTGCCGATGCCCGAGGGGCCGACCGACTCGATTTCGTATTCCAAATCGAAGGATCGCGAATTGACCATGCGCGGCCGCTCGCCCGGCGGCAGCGCGTTGAAATCCAAGGCCGAGCCCGGCCGACCGCGAAAACTCTGCCCGACCGGCCGCGCCGGCACTCGTTGACCGCTCGATCGCCCCGCATCTCGATCCGCCGAATTGCGCAGCGTGGTCGCGCGAACCGGCCACGCGCCACGAGTCGTCGCCGCGCACCGTGGTGTCGCCCGCGCGGCCATCGGCAATTGGCGTACGGCCCAGGGGTTCGTTGGTCGAGCGATCGGCCGGCCAGCGCGTCGAGTCGTTCGCGCCGTCGCGGTCGTTTTGCGGCGGATCGGCCGTCGTCGGACGGGCCAGAGTGGTGTCGCCTGTGTTGTCGCCGAGTTTGACGACCGCCTGGCTGACGGCCGGATTGCCGGCCTGGTCGGTGATTTCCGCCCGCACGTTGATCGGACCGCCGGATGTCCTGGGCAACCACGTCGCTTTTCCGCTAAGCGTATACCGCATGGCGCTGGGCGGCGCCTCGACGGCGACTCGCTCCCAGGGCCCCGACGGGTCGGTTTGAAATTCGAGCGTGAAGCTGAGCGGCTTCAGGTGCGGATCGACGGCTTGCCAACGGGCCTCGATCTCGCCCCCCTCGCCGCGACGCGCCGTCAAGTCGAGCCGCGGCGCCACCGTGTCGACAATCACTTTCAATTGCGCTTGCAGCAAACCATCGGGCCGCGTCACGCCCTGCTTGTCGACGGTGCGGATCGCGTACCAATATTCGCCGTCGTGCGGCGCGCGAAAGACGAACGAGCCCTTCTCGGGCTTGGCTCGCGTCGAAAGCTCCCACGTCGAGCCCTGGTTGGTCGACACGTGCAGCTGCACTTCGACCGGCTGCTCGCTGGGGTTTTGCGCGGCTTCAATGCGGAACGGAATCGTGAAGGCGTTCTGCCGCGTGGCCGCAACCACCGGACCGCTCGCCGCTGGCCGCGACGCCTCTTGACCCGCTGGCGCAGCACCAGCCGGCTGGCCGTGCACGGCCGCAAGCAGCGCCAACAGGGTAATTAACGGTCGTAGCCGCATCGCTCGTTTGACTCGCGATTGGTGGCCCGCTATCAGTTCCATGCGCGCGCAGGATCGAACGTCCATGGCAGCGCCTATTTCTTCTTCATCGGAAAGGGGACCTTGCCGCTTGAGCAGGAGTTAGCGACCGGCCTCGAAGAAAGCCAGTCGGGGCAAGATGGGAAAGGCGACTTCATCGGCGGCATGGCACGACTAGCCACCGCGGGTCTGGCGGACAATCTCGACGAACTGTCGCGAGAGCTTCTCGATCGTCGCCAGATCGCCCGCGGCGACGGCCTTGGGATCGACCAGCGACCCGCCGACACCCAGGGCAAAGGCCCCGGCGTGCAGAAAGTCGGCCGCGGTCTGCAAGGTTCACGCCGCCGGTCGGCATCAGGCGAATTTGCGGCAGCGGTCCGCCGAGCGCCTTCAAATAGGCCGGCCCGGTGACGTCGGAGGGAAAAATCTTGACGACGTCGGCGCCGGCTTCCCAGGCGGTGAGCACTTCGGTGGGCGTGAACGCGCCGGGCATCACCAACTTGTCGTAGCGCCGGCAAAGTCGGATGACGTCGAGGTTGACCGTCGGGCGAGACGATGAATTCGGCCCCGGACAGCAGCGCCACCCTCGCGGTTTCGGGATCCAACACGGTGCCGGCCCCCAGCAGGATCCGGCTCGACAGCCGCTCGGCCACCCGCTCGAGCACTTGCGCGGCCCGCGGCACGGTGAAAGTGACCTCCATCACATCGACGCCGCCGGCCAGCAAAGCCTCGGCCACGTCGGCCAGCAACTCCCCGCTGATCGGCGCGGATGACCGCCACGAGTCCGCTGTGGTGAACGCGGGACAGGTTGCGTCTTCGCGAGACATGCGTTGTTCTGCCGATGGATGCGCAGTTTTGCCGACCCGGACCCAAGCTAGCCGCGTGGCGGCATGCGCGTCAACGACGCGAGTTGTTTCCGCGCGGCGCAGCCGCATACGGCCGTGTGCCATGGGTGCGGCCGGGCGTGCTTCAATGCCGCAGCGCAGATCCTGGACGGCCCTGCGGGCGGCGTGCATAATAGCAAGCGGTCGAGGGCGAAGTGGGGAGTTTGGCGAAAGACAGCGGCCCAATGGTCAGGCCGACGTGCGAATGGCCGAGTTTTTGCGCAGCCCCTTGGCGTCGGTGGTGATGCTCGTGGCGATGTCCGTCGCGCTGGTGGCCGTCGGGATCTACGTGATCGGCAGGGTCCGCGCCGGCATGCGACAGCAAAGAACCCCCAGCCAACGAGTGGCTGACGAAATTCAAAGAATTGCACGCCAAGGGTGAGCTAAGCGACGAGGAATACCGAACAATAAAGGCTATGCTGGCGGAGCGCTTGCAGCAGGAGTTAAACAGTACGGACGAACCACGTTAGTCGGGTCCGGCGGGGCGGGCAATGCGGCCCGGTTTCGGCCGGATGTGACGAGCACGCGGAAACTGCGCTGCGACACTGTCTGCTTTTGAGCCACGCACAACGATGACCGGGATCACATACTATTGACTGCTCGAATTCATTTCGGACAGGGAAGATTTGCGGCCAGTGCAATGACGCGCCCTTTTGGCCACTCGAGCGACACCTCGGATTCTCTCTCGCGCGGCGACACGACGCAAAGTCGGTCGGCCGCGACGGGACACTGAAAGGAGTAGACATGCCCTCAGGTAGGGACGTCAACGCAGGTCGACGGGGCGGCGGCACCACCAAGAAGAACGCCTTCTGTTCGTTCTGTCGCAAGAGCTATCGCGACGTCGGGCCGCTGGTCGAAGGACCGGGCGACGTTTACATCTGCGGCGAGTGCATCGAGCTGTGCCAGTCGATCCTCGAACAGGAACGGCGCCGCCGCGGCACCAGCAAGCAGCTCTTCACGCAAGATTCCCACGCCGCGCGAAATCGTCACGCAGCTCGACGAATACGTCATCGGCCAGGAGCACGCCAAGAAGGTGCTGGCCGTCGCCGTCCACAGCCACTACAAGCGGCTGATGCTCGGCGCCGAAGGCTCGGACGTCGAAATCGACAAGTCGAACATCCTGCTGATCGGCCCGACCGGCTGCGGCAAGACGCTGCTGGCCCGCACGCTGGCCCGGATCCTCAACGTGCCGTTCGCCATCGGCGACGCCACCACGCTGACCGAAGCCGGCTACGTCGGCGAGGACGTCGAGAACCTGCTGCTCGAAGCTGCTGCACGCGGCCGACTTCGACCTCGAAGCGGCCCAGCGCGGCGTGCTCTACATCGACGAAATCGACAAGATCGGCAAGACGAGCCAGAACGTCTCGATCACCCGCGACGTGTCGGGCGAAGGCGTGCAGCAGGCCCTGCTCAAGATGCTCGAAGGCACCGCTGGCCAACGTGCCGCCGCAAGGCGGCCGCAAGCATCCCGAGCAGCAGTACATCCAGATGGACACGAGCAACATCCTGTTCATCTGCGGCGGCACGTTCGTCGGGCTCGACGAGATCATCGGCAAGCGGCTGGGCAAGCGGACGATCGGCTTCGGCCAGGAGAGCGGCGTGCGGGCCGAGACCGAACTGGCGCGAAGCTGCTGCCGCAGGTCACCAGCGACGACATTCTCGAGTTCGGCATGATTCCCGAGCTGGTCGGCCGGTTGCCGGTCATCTCGGCGCTGACGCCGCTCGACGCCGAGGCGCTGGTGCGCGTGCTGACCGAGCCGAAGAATGCCCTGGTCAAGCAGTACCAGCAGCTGTTCTCGATGGAAAACGCCGACTTGCAGTTTACCGAGGAAGCGCTGCGGGCGATCGCCCGCAAGGCGCAGGAAAAGGAGACCGGCGCCCGCGGCCTGCGGTCGATCATCGAAGAAGTGATGCTCGACATCATGTTCGACCTGCCCGAGCAGCGGGCAGGGCAGCCGCTACGTGATCACCGAGGACGTGGTCGAAGGCCGCAAGCCGGTGTTCCCGATCGCGGAGCCCAAAAACAAAAGCGCGTAACGTTCAAGCCCGCCCGCTGAACAAGCCGGAGGAGCCTTCGAGTTCGCGCTCTCTTTTTGCGTAGTAAGCCCGGGACGCGCACGGTTGCGTCTCGGGCTTTTTTTGGTTGCTTCTATTCGCCCTTTTTTTGTCCGGGTTTCTCCATGGGCTCGCTGACTATGACGGCACTCAGCGTTGGAGTTTTGAGGAGAGTCGATAGGTCGGCCGCATTTAGCGCCCGCGATGCAACCTCGCACTTCGAAATGTCAAGCCTCCGCAGCCCACTCAGCCGTGACAACCAGCCTAGTTCGGTGATCGATTCGAACTGTGCTGAGAGCTTCAACTGGCGCAAATGCCGGCAATTACCGAGCTCATCCCACACCGCGTTCCCGTCTTCCAGGCTGTCAGCGCGCTTTACCGTTGCTATTGCGTCATCAACCACTTCAAGGGTTTCGAGATCCAAATCGACAAGTTGCGGCATTTCCGCGATCGCCCTCAGAACACTACGACTAATCGAAGCGGCAACCACCGACAACTTCGTGACCCTGTGCATTCGAGAGAGCGCTCGACCGGCCGAGGCGCTGGCAAAACCATCAAGTCCCAAATCGTTGATTCTCAAATCGCGAAGTAATGACGATTCGTCGGCCATTCGTGTCAACTTGTCTCCGTTTATTTCGACACTTTGTAGCTCACATTTCACGACCCGCGGACATCGGCGAATTTCCCAAGTTCCTTGACGATTGGTCATGTCGACGGTGAGTACTTGGAGACACGGGAGGTCCTCGACGACAATCGCATACGCGCCGTTGTCCTCGTCGCCCGCAGCAGTTCCAAGATCCAACTTCTCAAGACGTTCAAGACCTTTCACCGTAACACTTCGGAGGGGAGAGCCGGTTATTCTAAGCACATTCAGTGCACTGAATCTGGCGTCAAAACTCCAAGCGCCTGTCTGTGCTTTGCAGTGATCAAGAGTTAGCGACCTGATCTTCTGATGACTAGAGAGCGCGTCGATAATCCGCGGTTCCACATCGTCAATGGCAAGGACGACCGCCGACAATCCGGGAGCGCATTGCAGGATCAATGCGATTCTTTTCGTATCAGAGTCGCCGATCTCACCGTGCAGATTTACGCTGGTTACTCCGCGCATCGAGAATATTTGCTTTAAACGGCCTAATGGAAGCCTCAAGCGAAGGTCGTACGAAATGCTTGAAATGACGCCAGCGTTCTCAATGTTGGTTATGTCCGCGTCACGAATTGATACCCCGCGTCCCTGTGGTTGAAACAGGCGTAATTCTGCATCGTCGTAAGACCCCGTGAGCCAGATGTCGCGTTCAGCTAGTCTCGACGCGATCCGATCGAATCGGTGCTGACGATACCTGGGCTGAATGTATATAGCTAGTACGATGCCCAACAGCGCCGTTGCGACAAGGAAACTACGAACAGAGTAAGTGAGGCGACGCCGCATGAGTCATGCCGGGAGAAAATAATCGCGGACGGGAGTCATTGTTTGGGACGAAAGCACGCCGTTCGGCGCAATGCCGCGTCGGGCACAACGTATCGCGCACGGCGCGGTCCTTCACAGATCGGGCAAACCGACACTGCGAAAAACAATGACTCCCGTCCCCATTGCCTACGCCAGCTTCAGCAGCCCGCGGGCTTCTTCGCAGCCGGCGGCGGGGCGGCCGTACTCGCTGGCGGTCACGCGGGCTAGCGCCGTCAGTTGGCGCCAGCGGAACGCGGGACGGGTCGAGGCGAATTCCTCGCTGCACGTGCGATAGTATTTCTCGGCGTGCAAAGCGCCGTCCTCGCTGATCGCGTAACCCAACAGCAAGTCGAACACCGGCCGGTGCGGATGGCCCAACTGGCCATAGCGATGCACCACGGCCGCGGCCCGAGCTTGCATGTTGGCGCGAATCGCCTCGTCAGCCTCGCGCAGCAGACTCGCGGGATCGGTCTCGGTGACCCTGTCGAGATGCCAGGCCACCGGCAGCGGCTCCCATTTGAAGAAGTCGCCCCGATCGCCCCGGTCGAGAGCCACCTGATGCGCTCCCAGGATCAGGCTGGCAAAAACATTGCGCGCGTTGCCGATCCGCGCGATGTTGCGCCAGGCATTGGCCGAGTCGCAAGCGTGCACGCCGATCGAATCGCCATGCACGCTGCCGACCGGCTTGCCGGGGCTTTCGGCCTGAGGCGGCCGGCCGTGGTCGCGCAGCACCAATTGGTTGGCCGCCAGCGAAATCGCCTCGCCCACCGCGTCGGGCGCAAAACCCTCGGCCAACGCCGCCGCGGCCGCTTCGGCCGCCTGCTCGGGCGTGCTGGTGAAAATCGTCTCGCTCATCTTCAAAACCCACGCGTCGTCCGCCGCGCGATCGCCCGGCTGGCGGTCGGCCAGATGATACTGGTCCATCAATTTCGGCAGCAGCGTCCGCGGCAGATCGTAGTTGGCCCGGTGCGAGTTGCTCTCGGCCTTGATGCAGTAGCGCACCGATTGACGCAGCAGCGTTTCGGCATGCTCCTGGCCGACCAGGCCCAGCAAGTCCCAAGCCCGGTAAGGCATCACGATGCGATGCACGTCGGACGTTTCCTGCACCGGATAGAGCACGTCGTTGAAGGCTTCGAGCGGCGACACTTGCGCCAAGCCGGCCAGCGTGCGTTCGCCGCGCTCGACGTCGCGCGCGTGAACCGCGGCCCGCAGCGCCTCGCCGCCGTTTTCGCCCGGCGCAACCGGCAGCGGCGCCACCTTGTGCAGCACTTCGCTGCCGCGGCCGCCGTGCTCATGAATGCGGTTGGTGTTGCGATACAGAACCTTCATCACCGGCAGCGCGCGGCGTGCCTCGGGCAGCTCGCGCGACATGTGAAACGACGGCGCCAGGGCCATCATCGTGTGGAAACCGATATAGTCCTCGCCGCCAAAGGTCCGCGCGTTGGCCAGCGCGCCGGCGGCCAGCAGAGTTTGCAGTTCGGTGCCGCGTTGCAACTGATCGACGACCGTGGAAAGCAGCTTCTCGATCGGCGTCTCTTGCATCAACGCGACCAGCGGATCGAGCGGGCCAAACGACAACGCGTCGGACCCCTCGTCGGCAAACGCCCGGCCGATGCCCATGTCGCTAGCCAGGCTCGCACCCACGCTGGCCACCATCATGCCTTGCCCGACGGCGGTCAAAAACTCTCGGCGGGTTCGCGTAGTATTCATCGAGTCGCCTCCAAAACGTGGGTGTGGTCCCAGCGGACCGTGCTGCCGCCTGACGCAACGACGTTGCCGGCGTCCAGCATACCGCGCCGCCGGGGAAAACCCAAGCTATCTACAGGGGGGAGGGTTTCGCGGAGATGACCATCGCGCGTCTTAATCGGGGTGCCACTGCTGGCTTGTCCAGCAGTGCCCAATGGTTCGAACAAACACTGCTGGACAAGCCAGCAATGGCACCCGAACCAAAGCCGAATTCATATCGCAACCCGCAGCTACCGCCCCTCGCGGGCCAACTTTCGCAGCACTTCCAACCCACGCTCGATCGTGGCGTCGGCGGCCGCGTAGGAGATGCGAAAGTGGGTGTCGCGCTGGCTGAAGATTTGCCCGGGAATGACCAGCAGCTTATTCTCGATCGCGCGGTGGACAAATTGATCGCCGGTGCCCCAGGGGGTTTTGGGGAACACGTAGAACGCGCCCCCCGGCTTGACCACTTCATAGTCGTCGGCCAGCGCCGTCACGATCCTGTCGCGCTTGCGGCGATAATCGTCGATGTGCGCTGTCATGTCCACGTCCAGCGCCCGATGCCGGCCCATTGTGCCGGCTGCGGAGCGCACACGAAGGTGTACTGTTGCAGCTTGATCATCTGCTGAATCACTTCGGCCGGGCCGTGCGCAAAACCCAGCCGCCAGCCCGTCATGCCGTACGTCTTGGAAAAGCCGTCGATCACCAGCGTCTGCGGGTTGTAGCTGGCGGGCGAAACGAACGGCCGCTCGTAACTGAAGTGACTGTAAATCTCGTCGCTGACGAGCGCGATGTTACGCTCGGCCGCCAATTGGGCCAGGCCGCGAATCTCGGCATCACTGGCCGTCACGCCCGTCGGGTTGCCCGGGCTGTTGAACAAGATCGCCTTGGTCCGCTTGGTGATCGCGGCGGCCACCTTCTCGACGTCGATACGAAAATCGGGATACGTGTCGACCAGCACGCAATTGCCGCCGACCAGGCCCACCAGCGAGCGGTACATCACGAAGTACGGATCGAAGACGATCACCTCGTCGCCCGGGTTGACCAGCGTGAACATCGCCAGCACCAACCCGCCGCTCGTCCCGCTGGTAACAAAGGCCTGTCGAGTGCTGTGGCCGTACTGCTGCTGGACTTGCTCTTGCAGTTTGTCGAGCAGGGGCGTGATTCCCTGCGTGGGCGAATAGCCGTTCTTGCCCTCGTGGATGGCCCGCACCGCGGCCTCTTGAATCGGCTCGGGCACGGCGAAATCGGGCTGCCCGATCGAAAGGTTGATCGGGTCGGTCATGGCGTGAGCCAGATCGAATACCTTGCGAATGCCCGAGCTGTCGAAATACCGCGTGCGCTCGGCGATCCAGGGATGACTGCTCATGCGTTGCTCACCAGGTGCGACCAAAGAATCACGCAAGCGCGGCACTCGAACGCCGACGCTCGGCTTTCACGTCCTTTGTACACGGGCGGTCAGAGGGCGTCGAGGACTTCGGACAGCGGCCGATCGCTGGAACTGAGGATGGTCAGCAGCAGGCTCAAGGCCAGCAGGGCATCGGGCGCCGCCGGCTTGCCCGCGAACCAAAACCGGCCGCTCGGCCCGCCTGCCAACAGCGCGCCGGACGACTCGATCGCCTGGCTCATGCCCTCTCGCGTGGCGGCGCCAACGACGACTCGAGCGCCGAGCCGTTCCAGCGATTGATGCAGTGCGGCACTGCACTGCGGCTCGACGACCAGCGTGGCCGTCGGCTGTTCGCGACAAACGTAATCCGCCAGCAGCAGGCACAGCCGCTCGCCGCTGACCGGCACACCAAGCTGGTCGACCAGGCGGCAAGCTTCAGCGTCGCCGTCGATCCACAATTCGAAATGCGCGCCCTCGTCGATGACCTGCCGGCCCACAACGCCCAGACGTCGAGTCACCAGCGGCGCGTCGGCCACGGCGGCCGCGCCGACGGCCCGCGACGGTTTCGGCCGAAGCACCTCGCAGGCAGCCTCGGCGCCGAGGTGATTCAGATATTGAAGAAGCGGCTGGCAGGTGGTATCGACCACCAGCCGCAAGGGTCGCAAGGCATGAAACAAGGAACCCAGCGGCGGCAGATAAATCTCCGCGGCGCCGCTGCGCTCGAGTGTTGCGCCGCGGCGCTGGGGTCGATCGACCTTCGACTGATAGATTTCGCGCACGCGGTCGAGCCCGCCCGGCGACGACCACGGCCGGCCGCCGCGTCCCCACAGCTTCAAGCTTTTCGCATGCGGCTCGCCCGAACTGTTGCCCACCAGCAGCGCCGCGTCGCAATCGAAATGCCGCGCCACGGCGGCCAGCGCGGGCGACGTGACGGCGCCGGCATCCATCGTGCGACAGCCGGCCAGGCGCAATGCTTCGCAGGCCGCCGAAAGCAACTCGGCCGTGGTCCAATGGCCGTCCGATCCGACCAGCACGGCCGGCGGTCGCGGGGCAGGGGAGTCCTCGTGCCACAACGAGACGGCCAGCGCCGTGGCGAAACGGCGCACCACTTCGACGCCGACGTCGTTGTGCGACGCGCCCTCAAGTCCTTCCGCCGTGAAGCTCGGTCCGCGGCATTGCCGAGCTTCAACCTCGGCCCATTGACGTGCCGCCAGCGGCGAAAGCAAACTCACGTCGTGCCGATGCTCGCACTGACGGCAGGCGGGATAGAAGGCGGCCAGCCGTCCCAAATGCACGGACCGGTCGATGTCGTAGTCCTGCCCCGGACAGCGATAAGTTTGAGCCGCCGACTCGGCGCGCAGCAGACGATCATCCATGAAAACTCACCCGTGGTGCACAAGGACCGCGACATTGGGTGGCCCAGACAACTTGTTGACACTGTCCGGGAATTCGGGCTCGGAAAACACCGGACGCAGTTGTTCCCCATACTAACCCGACGCGCAAGCGAGGGACGCTGGACGAAGAACCCTCGCTTGCGCGTCGGGTTAGTGTGCGGTAATTCCCGGACAGCCTCAACTTGTTGTCTCACGTCCCACAGGGACAAGAGGGCCATCGAGTTTCGCGACGTCCCAACAACGCCTCTGGTTGCTGCGCAACACCGACAACCAGTTGTCGGTGCTACCCAAATCGGCTTGCACGCGCGCGTCAGACGTTTTCGTCGGCCCCTAGACGCATCTTGCGCGCGCGCGACTCAACGTGGGACCGACGCTGTTCTCGGGCATGCCCACCGCCGAACTGATCTCCTGATAGCTCTTGCCTTCCAGATGGTACATCCGCACGACCTTGGCCTCGGCGCCGTCGAGTTGCGACAGCAACTGCTCGACCTGCTCGCGATTGTTGACGCGCTGCTCGCCGTCGGCGGCAACCAGCGCCATCTCGCGCTGCGAAGCCGGGTTGTCCAGCCGCGACGGAGATTTTTGTTTGAGGATTTCGCCGACCACGACCCGTCGCGCAATCACCGTCAGGTAGGTCGCCAGACTACTCTCGCCGCGGAAATGGCGCAAGATGGCCAGGTCTTCTTTGACGATCGTCAGGAACACCTGCGCCACGAGATCTTCGCGGTCTTCCGCCGCCAGCCGCAGCGAACGGCTCTGTGCCGAGTGGTTCACCACGTGAATCACCAGGCCCATGAAACGATCGACGAAGTCTTCCCAGGCTCGCGGTTTCCGAGCCAGACAACGCTGCAAGAGATTCCGATCGATCTCAGACAGTGCCACAAACGGACCCTTTTTGGCTCGGCGACGCCGCCCACGGCTGCTCGCCATCGAGAGCTGGCCGTCGAACACGGCGGAAGTGCGCGAAGTGCATTCGGAAAGCGTTTACACCTATGATTTTAAGTTGAGCCGGCAATCGAGGCAAGTCTGAGTTGCTCGAAAGGCGGCAGCCCTGCCGGGCCCCTCGCTTGACAGTCCAAGGAGGCAGCACTAGAATTCGCGCGACTTGCCGGAACCGTCGTTCAAGTGCTTCTGCTCCAAGCACTTGACACCTTTGTTCCGAGAAGTTGAACTGTGGGTTCGCCGGTTTTTCGTGGCGAATCGGCCGCTTTTCTTCGAGAAACTGCCCCGAGCCGACGAAAAAGAATCCATCCCGGCGGTTAAACAGAGGGTTTAATTCCCGCGTCGCGCGTCGACGCCCAATTGGAGAGACCTGTCAATGACTCACGTTGTTGCCGAGCCATGCTTCGCTTGCAAGTACACCGATTGCGTGGTCGTCTGCCCCGTGGAATGCTTCTACGAGGGCGAGAAAATGCTCTACATTCATCCGGATGAGTGCATCGACTGCGAAGCATGCGTTCCGGAATGCCCGGTCGAGGCCATCTTCCACGAAGACAACCTTCCGGCCGAGTGGAAGGAATTCACCGCGCTGAACGCCGAAATGGCCGCGCAGTGCCCCGTCATCACGGAAAAGAAAGAGCCCCTGGCCGGCGCGTAGCACTCGTGTGCCACTGGCGTCACGCCAGTGTTGTCCGTGTGCCACTGGCGTTTCGCCAGTGTTGGTCGCGCTTGCGAATCGACCCGGTGGGTTCGGCACTGGCAAGATGCCAGTGGCACCCGATGCGCTATCGATTGCCTCCAGCGCCGCCTACTTCAGGTCCACCGACCAGTAAGCGCTGTCCAAAAACGTCTTCCAGCTTTCGTACTTGGGATTGCCCAGCTTGATGGCCAACAGCGGGCTGCGCTTGGGTTTGACCGGCTGTCGGATCAGCTTCATGTTGGCTTCTTGCGGCGTGCGGCCCCCTTTTTTCACGTTGCACGACACGCAGCTGCAAACGATGTTTTCCCAGCACGTCTGGCCGTTGCGGCTCTTGGGAACCACGTGATCGAGGCTCAACTCGCTGGTCGGAAAGCTGCGGCCGCAATACTGGCAGCGGTTGCCGTCGCGGGCGAACAGGTTGCGGCGGTTGAAGCGAATCGTCTGCTTGGGCACCCGATCGAACGACAGCAGCCGAATCACGCGCGGCACCTGGATTTCGAAATTCACCGCCGAAATCCAGTCTTCGTGCGGCTCCTTGAACGACGACTTGCAGCTCGCTGATTTCGCGCCACGACTCGAAGCTGTAGTTGGCGTATTGGCCCTCCTGCAGGTGGATGACCTCGGCCAGCTCGCGAAACAGCAGGCCGAATGCCCGGCGCACGTTGACCACGTGCACCGCCATATAGAAGCGATTGAGCACCAGGACGCTGGCGCTCAACGGATTGGCGACAACAGCCGAACTCGTCATGAAGCGCTCCAGGAATTCAGGTTTCGTCTCGAAGGGGCCCCGCGCCACTGCTTGCCTGGGACTCGCGCGAAGCCCACCTGATACCACCTGATCTCCTATTGTAATCGGCGCCAAAGCGGCAGACTAGTGCAAGCGGCCGCGTCCTTTAGGGTCAAAAAAGCCTCGTCGCCACGCGCACCAAATGCCCCGACGGGCGGCGCGCACGGGGTGTGTGAGGCACGCTCCGGAGCGTTTGTCAAGCACCATTTGCACATTATCCTGCCCGGACAACCCAATCACAAAAAAATGCGCAGGATGTCTTGCTCTGCTTTGAGAATTCCCATTAGGATGAAGTCCGGCGGTGTTGCTTCGAATCGGTTTTCATTCGCAGCTTGGTACTCTTAGTCGGGGAAGGTGCCGATGATCCATTACTCATGTGACTGCTGCAAGCGGATACTCGATCCCGAGGATCTGCGCTACGTCGTAAAAATGGAAGTCTACGCCGCGTTTGATCCCACCGCGATGGAGGAGTTGGACGACGACCGGGACCACTTGCAGGAGATCCAGGAAATCCTGCAACATTCCGAAGACGCCAACGATCCGCAAATCGGCAACGACGTGTACGAGCAATTGCGCTTCGACTTGTGCACGGAATGCCGCAAGAAGTTCATCAAAAATCCTCTCGGCCGGGAGCACTCCAAGCAGTTCGACTTCAGCAAGAACTAACGGAGCGCTTCCTTCATTAACGCACGCCGGCGATTTCGTCGTCGTCCTTATCGCGCGCTGGCCGTGGGCCTGGCGTTGGCGATTTTGCTCATCGCCCGGTTGTGGATCGCGCCCCCGAGCCGCCTCCGACGCAGCCGCTGGCCGAAGGCGTCTGTCGCGTCGAGCGCGTCGTCGACGGCGACACGATTCACGTCGCGCCGCACACGATTATTCGCCTGATCGGCGTCGACACGCCCGAAACCGTCAAGCCGGAGCACCCGATCGAGCCCTGGGGACCCGAGGCCAGCGCGTTCACTCGGCATTTTCTCTCCGGCGGCGAGGCGAGGCTCACGTTCGATCGCGAGCGCGTCGACCGTTTTGGCCGCCACCTGGCTTACGTCTGGGTCGGCGACGCCATGCTCAACGAAGAGCTGCTTCGCCAAGGCCTGGCCCGCTTCGAGCCCCACTTTCGCTACGCCCAGCCGGTGAAAGATCGCTTTCGCCAGGCCCAGCGAGAAGCCCAGCAAGCCCACCGCGGAATCTGGTCGGAGCAGACCCCGCGCTGAAAAAAGGCGGTCAGAACTATTCGCCGCTCGTCGTTGTCCAATCCCCTTCGTCGTGTCGTTGTGTCGTCGTGGTCAATTGAAAACGTGAAACCGGACAGAACCACGACGACACGACGGCACAACGTAGAATTATTTTCCTGATGGAGGAGGCAAAAAGGCTCAGAACTCTGCCCCTTTTTTGGCACCCACTGGTGGTGTCCCGGTCGTGTATTGCCAAAACTCCGATAGGTTATGATGGGGGGATGAGCGACAAACGAGAACTACGGCGCCGATGGTTCACCTTCAGTCTGCGAACCGCCCTCGCCCTGCTCGCTGTATTCGGAATCTGGCTGGGCTGGCAGGTGAATTTCATCCACCAACGGAACGCAATGCGGGCCGCAGTTGGGCGCAACGGAGGAATTGTCGACATATTCATTCGGCCAGAGCCAATCGAGTTGACGCCTGGGATTCTCTCTACGGGTTATCAGCGAGCCCTCGGGCCGGAAGAAGAACCAGAGATTCCCAGGTGGCGACGATGGTTCGGCGATGAAGCGATCAATGAACTGGTTCTGCCAGCCGGGTCGTCTGATTCTGAATTGGAACGAGCCAAAGCACTCTTCCCGGAGGGGGAAGTGTTCATCATATCTACAGGACGACGCATGATGGGTGGTGGCGGAATCGACAATGACCCACGATCCAAACCCTGAGTCCCGTGCTATTCGAAGGAGCAGAAAAAAGGGATCAGAACTACTCGCCGCTCGTCATTGTCGAATCCCCTTCGTCGTGTCGTTGTGTCGTCGTGGTCGATTGAAATCGTGAAACCAGACAGAACCACGACGACACGACGGTACAACGTAAAATTATGGTCCGGCCGGTCCGGCTCGCTCGCGCAACTTGTGACCCCTCCGGCAGACTGCTAGAATCGCCCTTTCTCGCCGCCGCATTTTCGTCCGCATTATTCCGCCATTCGAGGTCCGTTTTGAACGCAAAAGAAGCATTACGCGTCGCCGTCATTGGCGGCGACGGCACCGGGCCGGAAGTGGCCGCCGAGGGTCTCAAGGTCCTGAAGGCCGTCGCGGCGCTGGAAGGCTTTCAACTACGAACTGGCCGACTTCGACTTCGGCGGCGAGCGCTACCTGCGAACCGGCGAAACCCTGCCCGCCGGGCGCCGTCGACGAGCTGCGCAAGTTCGACGCCATCTTCCTGGGCGCCGTCGGCCATCCCGACGTGGCGCCCGGCATCCTCGAAAAAGGCCTGCTGCTCGAACTGCGGTTCCAGCTCGATCAGTACATCAACCTGCGGCCGGTGAAGCTGTTTCCCGGCGTCGAAACGCCGCTCGCGCGACAAGGGGCCGGAGGACATCGACTTCGTCGTCGTCCGCGAGAACACCGAAGACATGTACTGCGGCGTCGGCGGCTTCCTGCAAAAAGGACACGCCCGACGAAGTCGCCACGCAGACGGCCATCTACACCCGCAAGGGCTGCGAGCGCTGCATCCGCTGGGCCTTCGAGTTCACCCGCAAGCGGAACAACCCCAAAGAAGATGCTCACGCTGGTGGCCAAGACCAACGTGCTGACCTTCGGCCACGACCTGTGGTGGCGCACGTTCCAGGAAGTGGCCAAGGAGTATCCCGACATCAAGCCCGACTACAACCACGTCGACGCCTGCTGCATGTGGATGGTCAAGAACCCCGAGTACTACGACGTGATCGTCACCACGAACATGTTCGGCGACATCATCACCGACCTGGCCGGCATCATGCAGGGCGGCATGGGCGTGGCCGCCGGCGGCAACATCAATCCCGATCCCGGCGGCACCAGCATGTTCGAGCCGATGGGCGGCAGCGCCCCGAAGTACACCGGCCAGGCACGTGATCAACCCGATCGCCGCGATCAACGCCATGAGCATGCTGCTGGAGCACACGCGGCCAGCCGAAAGCCGCCGCCCGCGTCATGAAAGCCATCCAGAAAGTCACCGGCACCAAGATGAAGAGCCAGGCCGCCGGCAAGATGGGCTACAGCACGCAGCAAGTCGGCGACCTGGTGGTCGAAGCGCTCTCTTGAAATCAACCGCGAGGCAACCATGAGCCAAAATCTGTTCGATCTCACAGGCCGCGTCGCGCTGGTGACCGGCGGCAGCAAGGGGCTGGGCAAGGCCATGGCCCGCGGCTTTGCCGAAGCCGGCGCCGACGTTATCATCTCCAGCCGGCACGAGAACGAACTGAAGGCGGCCGCCGACGGAAATCAAGGCCGGCACGAAAGCCAAGGTGGTGTACTTCGTCGCCGACATGACCAAGCCGCGACGAGGTCGACCAAACTGGCCGACAGACGCCCTGGCCGCCATGGGCAAGGTCGACATCCTGGTCAACAACGCCGGCAGCAATCAGCCGCAGGCGATCGACAAGATCACTGACGAAGCCTGGGACCGGATCGTCGAATTGAATCTCATCGTCCTGCATGGCGCTGACCCGGGCGCTGGTGCCGCAGATGAAGGAGCGCCGCTGGGGCCGCATCATCCACATCTCGTCGATCATGGGCCTGGCCTCGAAGGAGGAGCGCAACGTCTACTCGGCCACCAAGAGCGCGCTGATCGGTCTGGCACGTGCCAGCGCGCTGGATCTGGGCGCGTTCGGCATCACCGTCAACTGCCTGTGCCCCGGGCCGTTCCTGACCGATCTGCCCGGCACGATCCTCAGCGACGAAGCAGAAGCAGGTGTTCGCCGACCGCACGGCGCTGGGCCGCTGGGCCGAGCCGCGCGAACTGGCCGGCCCGGCCCTGCTGTTGGCCAGCGAAGCCGGCAGCTACATCACCGGCGCAGTGCTGGTGGTCGACGGCGGCTCGCTGGTCAAAACGTTTTAGCCGCGCGTTGAAGTGTGCAATCGGCCTCAGCTTGGGGTGCCACTGCTGGCTTGTCCAGCAGTGCAAAGCCGAGGGTCGGCACTGCTAACAAGTTAGCAGTGGCACCCGGCGCCGCGCTCACTTGCGCAGAATCAGCTTTCCACTACGGGTCACGCTCAGGCGGTAGGCCTCGACTCCGTGGCGAATCACGATCTCGCGATGCCCCTGCATCAAGTCGCGCGAGTCGATTTCGCGGACCGAACCGGCCGCCGGGGCCGGGTATCGCGGGAGATTCGAATCACCGGGAACGTCGCTCGTCACGCAGGCCGCCGCAGTACAAGGAATGAGACTCAAGGCACGGCCTGCGGTTGTATCTCTATTGAGACTTAGTGTCAACAACTTTGGCAGGAATGCCGCCGAAAGTCGTCGATTTGCCGACAAGAGGACGCGCAACCTGTTTTGAACAAATGCCTTATAATTATCCAAGAATTTTCATCCCGTGGCTGGTTGACGCCTCGGCATCATCGAGTATGATATGCCGACGCTGAGACACAATCTCAACTGTTTGAGCTAGCCCGCTGCACGGCACTCTGCCGATTCGCCCGCCACGCTCGGCCGCGAAGGTTCGCGTTCTTCCGTTCGACCCAACCGTTGGGTCAACGCGCGAACACCCTGTTCCTCCAGCCCCCAAGGAGCACCGCTACTGCGAGCGTGGTCGGAGTTTTCTGTTCTGAATTCACCATCAAGAACGAGGATTGAATCGCCATGAATTGTCGAGCGTTTGCCATCTTGATTTGCTGCGCGGCGAGTGTCGCGTCTCCACGCGTGGCTCGGGCCACCGTGATTCAACCGGATGAGACTGCCAGCAACGACGTATTCATCTACCAAAACTTTTCGACCACGAATTGGAACGGCCCACCGTTTCCGAATTTGTTGACCGCGGGTCGGACAGGCGGCACCGTGCCGAACCACGACACGGCGTCGCTCGTGCAGTTCGACCTGGCAACGGTTCCGTATACCGCGGCGCAGGTCACCTCCGCCACATTTCGCATCTATGTGGGCGACACGTCGCAGGCTGGCTTCGGCGTCAGTCCGTCGGCGGGTTCCCCGGTCGACGTCGACTTGTACCAGGTGACAAGCGCCTGGACCGAGTCGGGAGTAACTTGGGCCACGCAGCCCTCGGTCGCGGGGTCGTTTGCGGCCACGCTACAGATTTCCGGCATCAATCAATTCGTGGATTTCAATGTCACGAGTCTTGTGCAGCAGTGGCTGCTCACGCCGGCGTCGAACTTAGGCTTCATGCTGAAGCAGCGGAACCTGGTTGGCACCGATCCCGCTTATGTGGTGGCCGTGTTTGATTCGGCGTCCGGAACCAACCATCCCTCGTTGACCGTCGTGCCGGAGCCCAGTTCGATCCTTCTGGCTCTCTCTACGGCGCCGGCTTTGGGCTGGTCCATTCAACGACGCGGGGCGAAGCGACGAAAATCCTGACGACCATTGTCTTGTCCGCATGCCAACGGTGGCCCGCTCCCAGTCCGGGGCGGCCGCCGCAGGCATGCGACCTGGAAAACGAAAGGCTTGCCATGCAGCCCGCGAAACCAGCCGCTCCTGGGCGGACGATTGCCTGCCGGCCGACGGCACGCGCGTTTACGCTCGTCGAGCTGCTGGTCGTGATCGCGATCGTCGGAGTGCTGATCGCGCTGTTGCTGCCGGCCATTCAAGCGGCGCGCGAGGCGGTGCGCAGCGCGTCCTGCAAGAACAATCTCAAGCAAATCTCCACCGCGATCCATCTGTACCATGATGCCTTCAAGCGGCTGCCGCCCGCGCGGATGGACGACAGCGGCGGCCATGCCAACAATTTCAATGGCACCTTCATCATGATCCTGCCGTTTCTCGAGGAGCAATCGTCGGCGGCCCGTTTCGACAACAGCCAGGCCTATCAAACCGTCGGCAACCGAACCGTGGCCAACACTTTGATGCCAGTCTACCTATGTCCCACGATGAACCTGCCGAGGACGGTTCCCGATCCGGATCCCAATTGCGGCGAATACGGCGCGCCAGGCAGTTATGCCGTGTCGACCAGCTCCGAGATCTGCTTTCTGTTTGGATTTATTCCGCCTCACAATGGGGCCATCATTCACTCCAAATATGGCATGACGACCATCGGCAAGATCTCGGGGGCCGATGGCACGTCGAAGACGTTTATGATCGGCGAAATGAATTTCGGTCTGAGCGACTACTATTGGACGTCGTGCAAGCCGGCCAACACCGTGCGCGGCGGAGTAACCCGCTGGGCCGTGGGCTACCCCGGCGTCACTTGGGGATCGACTGCGGGAGTGATCAACAGCGACAACACACAGACTCTGCAATACGGCGTATTCGCCGAAGGCTACGAAGCCTTTCGCAGCGATCACGGCGGCGGCGTCAACTTCGCCTTCGTCGACGGCTCGGTCAAGTTCATTGCCAACGAGATCGATCGCGCGCTATACAAAGCCCTGGCCACCCGCGCTGGCAATGAAACGATCGACGCCACCGACTACTGACGACGCGCCACGCCCGCGATGCGCGGCCGCCATTTCCCATTGTTTCAACGGCCTCGGTTCCTAAAATCAGGCAACTCACAAGTTCCCAGAAAAGGATTCCCATGCTTCACAAGACAACCCTCGCACTGGCGTGCGTTTTCTCGATGGCTGCCTCGTCGGCGCGAGCCCATTTCATCTGGATCGATCTCAAGCACTCGGACGAGGGCCTCGATCAGGCGCAGGTCTACTTCGGCGAACAGCCCGAGCCGGGCGAACCGCACCTGCTAGGCAAAGTCCGGCAGACCAAGGTCTGGCTGCGCGGCGTCGCTGGCGAACCCCATGAGCTGAGAGTCGCGCCGGCCGACGACAAAGAACTTTCGGCGCTGGTGGCCAGCGTCCCGCGCCAGTCGCCCACGAGCCTGGAGGCGACTTGCGACTACGGCGTCTACGAGCGAGGGGCGGCCGGCGTGCTGCTGCAATACCATGCCAAGCACCTGGATGGTGACTGGGCGAAAAACGTCGACCTCTTGGCCCGCGCTACGCGGCTGGCCCTCGACGTCGTGCCCAGCCTCGACGGCAAGCAGCTCCGCCTGCAAGTGCTCTATCAAGGCAAGCTGTCCTGCGCGAGCCAGGTGGTCGTCGTCGATCCTGCCGGCAAGGAAAACGAACTGAAGACCGACGACGAAGGACGCGTCACGACGATTGCCGTCGCGGGCCGCTACGCCGTCCGCGCCGCGCACATCGAGGCCGATCGCAGCGGCGAGCGCGACGGCAAGAAATACGTCCAGACGTGGCATTACTCGACGCTGACCTTCGACGTGCCCGCGCCGGGCGCGGCCGAGGGCGGCGACGTCACCGCGCCCGAGTTGCTACGCCGGGCCCGCGCGGGCCGCGCCACCTGGAACGATTTCCCCGGCTTCACCGCCGAACTCGAAGTGCGCGACGGCGCCGAGCCCGTGACGGCCAAGGCCGCGATCGATGAACAGGGCGCCGTAACGCTCGAAATGGCCCCCTCGAAGCTGACCGATTGGGTCGAGGAACAACTCAACACCTTGGTCCAGCACCGCATGCCCGACGGCGAAGTGGCCGAAGGCAACGTCGTGTACGCCGCCGAACCGGTCGACCATCCGCAAGGACGCAAGATCGAATTGGGCGACGGCGATCAATCAAGCGCCTATCGGATCAAGGACGACGTGATCAGGGAGGTCAATCGCTCCTCCGCAGCGACGCGGTTCACGATCAGCGTGTTGGAAATCGACCGCAATGCCGAGAACAAGTATCTGCCGCGCTCGTTCACCATGAACTTCTTCGACGCCAAGAACGGCGAACTGAAAATGAGCCTGGGCTATTTCAACGACTGGCAGCGCGTGGGCCAGTACGACCTGCCCAAGACCATCCTAGAAATCAACGCCCGCGACAGCGGCGCCGCCACCCGCCAGATCGTTTTCAAGAACTGCCGTTTAGTCGCGCCGAAGTAGGCACCCACTAGCCCGAAGCGCTAGCGAGGGTTCCTCGCTGGGTGGGCCAGACAACTTGTTGTCTGGGTCCCGAAGGGACAAGAGGGCCAGGACGGGGAGGCAGCCACCCTCACACGCCTCTTATTGCTTCGCAACACCGACAACAAGTTGTCGGTGCCACCCCAAAAATCGACTGTCCCTAACTGTGCATCCGCGACAACTCATCGCCTTGGCCCACGATCCGCGCTTCTTCGGCCGCCAACTCGTTGAGCCGGGCATCGACCTCGCCCTGCGGGGCGAAAAACTGGGCCAGCCGCACGTACGTGCTGTGGTGCCGGGCCTCCGACTCGAACAGGCGGCCGTAGAACTCGGCCAGCCCGCGGTCCGCGACGTGATCGCGCAGCAGCGCAAACCGCTCGCAACTTCGAGCTTCGATCAGGCTGGCCACCAGCATCCGGTCGATGGCCCGCTGCGGCTCGCCTTTGCGCACCAGGTCGTTGAGCTTGCGGCCATAATGCCCGGGCTTTTGCGACTCGAACCGCAGGCCGCGCTCGTGCAGCACGTCGAGCACCAGCCGGAAATGCTCCAGCTCCTCCACCACGATTTCCGACAGCTCGCGACAGATGCGCTCGTCGACGGTGCCGTAAGCGAAGATCAAATTCAGCGCCACGCCGGCGGCCTTTTTTTCGCAATGCGCATGGTCCACCAGGATCGACGGCAAGTCGCGCTTCACTTGCTCCAGCCAGCGCTCGTTGGTCGGGGTCTTGAGCTTCAGCATCGATCAGCTCCCGTCACTTCGCGGCCCGCTCGGCCGCCGCCATCTCCACCCGATGACTGCGAGCCACGAGTTTCAACAGCACCATCGGCATGAATCGCTTCAGCCGCCAGAAAACCTGAGACACCAGCGGCGCGAAAACGTACAGCTGCTTGCGATCGATCGCCCGCAGCACGCGCTGAGCCAGCTCGTCGGCCGTGAGACGCGACTTGCTCATCAGCCGACCGGCCATCACGCGCTGCCGGTCGGTGGCAAATCGGCCGTTGTGAAGGATGTTGGTCGGGACAAACGCCGGACACACCGCGGTCACGCCGATGTTGTGCGGCTTCAATTCGCCGTACAACGTCTCGGACAACGAAACCATGCCGGCCTTTGTCATGTTGTAAGGAGCCATGCCCGGCGCCGAGACGATGGCCGCCATCGAGGCGATGTTGACGATGTGCGCGCCGCGCGGATTCTGTTTCATCCAATCGATCAGGGTGTGGCAGCCGTAAATCGCGCCCCACAGGTTGATGTTGATGATCCAATGCCAGTCGTCCAGCGAGAGCTGGCCCACTTCGCCCCCGACGCCCACGCCGGCGTTGTTGATCAGCAGATCGAGCGACGGCCAGGTGGCCTTCAATTTGTCGGCCAAAGCCCTCCACTCGTCGGGTTTGGTAACGTCGAGAGACTCGACCTGGCCGGCGCCGCCGGCGGCGCGTACCAGCACCAGCGTTTCCTGGCTGCCAGCCTCGTTGACGTCGGCCAGCGCTACGTGCCAGCCACGGCCCGCCAAGGCCACGGCCATCGCCCGGCCCAGGCCGCTGGCGGCCCCGGTCACAATCGCATACTTGGTCGCATCCATTAGTAGTTTCGTCCGTTGTTGATGGTTCCCCGCGCAGGCGGACGATTGCAGGCACCTCGCCCCAATGGCCGCTGATGAGCCGCGCAAGGTCGGTCGCAATCGTCCTAACGGTCAAATCTTACCAACATTCGGCCGTCTCTGGCATGCTGTAGGGCCCCCCAGGGCCCGCGGTTTGACGGTTTGTTTTCACGTCGCACGCCGCGGCTAGTCGATAAGATGGAATGCTTTCCGACCCGATTGAGGGTTGATCCGCTGATTTGCCGGCGTCCAACAAGCTCGGACTCTTGGCCCGCACAGATTTGGCAACAGGGGTGACAGGCCAGCGATTGGCCGCCAGTTCTCCATGGACGCAGAGATTGTCGCGGGAGAATCACCGGCGCAAAGGTGGCGGACGCACTGTGAGCAACACGGCGATCGCTTTCTTCCCCTTCGCGGCACATCGGCGCGGTGCAAGCGGATCGAGGAGTGCGAGGCCGAATGGATCGACCAGTTCGGCCGGCCCGAGGTCGCGCTGACGGCCCGGGCAGTGGCCTTCCGCAGCATCATCGAACTGCGCGGCTGCTCGGCCCGCGACGTGGGCACGTTCTTCAACGTCGACGTGCAGGTCATCGTGGCGGCGCTGTCGCTATTGATGGTGCCGGCTGGCCGAACCAGGCACGTTTCTCGCCCACCCGCACCCGCGCAAAATCCCGATCTCGCAATAGCGCCGCGTGAGACCGCACTGAGTGCCACTGGCGTCTCGCCAGAGTGCGCTGCAGGACACGGGCAAGATGCCCGTGGCACCCGACGTCTTTGCGATTTCACACGACTACTACTTGGGCGCCGCGAACTCGGCCGCGAACGCCTTGGCGTTCAATTCCGCTCCGGTGGCCTGGCGGGTCAGTTCGTTCCAACTGTAGCCGCGCGCCGGGACCGAACACGCGCCGCTTCATGAATTCGCCCACCTGCGGATTGTCGACGTACACGGCGCTCGGCGGGTCGGTCGAATGCAGCACCTCGCGGGCGATCGTCGCGTGAACCTGGCAGGCGAACAATTGGCCCATCATGTAGTTGTGGTAATAGGCCGGAGCCGAAACGACGTGAATCTTGCTGGCATAGTCGGGCGCGTCGCGGCCGGCGGGTCGTTTGATCAATTGATACTTCTCGACCAGGTCCCACCACAGCTTGTTCAGATCCTGGTCCGGGTTGCCGTACAACTCCTTTTCGAAACGCAGCATCACCTGGCACCAGCGCGAAAAGATCAACAGTTGATTGCGCCGCGTCTTGGCGCCGGTCTCGTCGTAGGCCTTGACGTCGGCCACCGGCACACCCATCTTTTCCAGCCACTGGCCGCTCTTGGAAAACCGCTCGAACATCATGGCCACGCCCTCGGTGGTGAGGATGTGGGCGTCCGTCCGCAACACGTAAGGCAGGCTATGCGGGATGTTCTTGCTGCTGTAGACCGAATGCCCCAACTCGTGCAGCATGGTGCCCATCCAATACTCGTTCGGCACGATGTTCGCCAGCACGCGCACGTCTCCCTCGCGGTCGATGTCGGTGCAAAAGGCATGTGGGCTCTTGCCCGGCTTTTCGTACAGGTCGCTGCGGGCGATCACGTCGTCGATCGGCAGTCCGATGCCGGTGTAGAACTTCCGGCACAGCGCCAGGATGTCGGCGTTGGCAAACACCTTGTCGAGGCTGGTGCCGAAAATCGCCGGGCGACTCCTGAAAGAACGGATCGTGATAATGCCAGGGCCGCAGCTCGTCGACGTCGATGCCGTAGTCGGCCGCCAGCTTCAGGTCGATCTCGGTCTTGGCGGCCGCGAACGGCTCGCGCGTCAGCGCGTCGAGCTCGTCGAACAGCTTGAGCACTTGCTCCTGGCTCTGCTCGTTCAGATAAAACCGCATGGCGTGAAAGTCTTTGAAGCCCAGCTTGCGGGCCGCCTCGTTGCGCAGGAAGACCAACTGCCTCAGATCGGCTTCGACGGCCTTGCCGACGCCCTTGCTCGATTCCCAAACCGACTGGCGCGCTTTCGAGTCCTTCGACTCCTTGAGAATCTTACGGACCTCGCTGTCGGGTATCTCGCGGTCGGCAACTTTGGCCCGATAGACGTTGAACGCCTTTTCGATTTCGTTCGCCTTCGACGTGATCCGCTTCAGCAGCTCCGGATCGACCTGCTTTTCCAGGTACGCCAGGTAAAGCAACTCGATCTCGCGTGCCAGGATCGGATCTTTCACCTTGCCGTCGTGAATCGCCTTGAGCTTCGCAAACCGATCGCGGTCGGCCAGCGCCGCGTCGTAGCGGTTTTCGGCTTCGACCTTGGCCGCGAAGTCCGCATCCTTACCGCTGGTATTCGCCGTCCACCACGCCATGCCCAACGCGATCTCGAGCGGCCGCACCTGCGCCTCGTGCATGGCAATGAATTGGCCGGCGGCCGCGTCAGGGTTAGAAGTCGCGGACTTGTCAGGCGCCGCGGCCGCGCGCGATTCAACCGCGTCCAAATTTGTCAGCGCCGCGGCCAACACGCCCGCCCCCAAGAAACCCGCAATCGTGAACGAGTTGAACAATCTGGCAACCATACGCGGATTCTCCTGGCGGAACGAATTGCGGAATCTCACAGACACTCAACTTGTGTGCCTCACCGCGCGGATTATCGCCCGTCGATCCGCCGGGGTCAACGAGGTACGAATTTCGTTCTTGCGGAACTCATGCACTGCTTCGTTCCGAAAGCCGCGGCAGCGGCGAAATCTGATAGCCTGAGGAGGAAGCCCAGGTTGTTCTACACAAGTTGGAGCGGGGATGAATGACCGCGTGATGCTGGCATCAAGGTCGCCGCGTCCAAGCGGTCGAGCGACCGAGTGTTACACTCAGGGCCGAAGGCCCGGCTCTGCCTCAGCCAGGGGCATCGCCCCTGGAAAACGTCGCGCATCATGCTCCGAAAAGCCCCAACGGGGCGCTCTGTCTAGATTTCGTTCGATTGCGCTTTACGTGGCCGATTGAAGTCAGCTCGCCGCGTTGCGGCTGAGGAGAATCGGGGCGGCGGATCGCGTTCCAGGGGCTGCGCCCCTGGCTTAGACAGGTTGGGCCGTTGACCCACAAGGTCGCGTCGTCGCGCGGAAAGTCGCCGTCGCACCGCCAGTTCAACGAGCTGATCAATGATCCCCCCGCTCGCTCTCGCTCGGTCCCTTGTTTGACCGCGGTGCACCAGTGGTGATACCCTGCTTGCGGCCAGAAGCACCGGCGCGGTCGAACCCGGCATCGGTTTTTATTCTTCTTTTCCAACCCCGGGAGCAAGCAAACATGAAAGCGATCGTCGTGCGCCAGTGGTGCGAGCCTCGTGGCCTGGTGATGGAGGACGTCAATCGACCTGGGCCCGGCGAGGGCGAGGTCGTTGTCAAAGTCCACAGTGCGGCGCTCAACTTTCCCGACATTCTGATGATCGCCGGCAAGTATCAGGTTCGTCCGCCGCTCCCCTTTTCGCCGGGGTTGGAAGTTGCCGGCACGATCGAGTCGGTCGGCCCGAACGTAACGGGATGCACGAGCGGCCAACGCGTGATGGCGCAGCCGTTCATCGGCGGGTTCGCCGAATATGTCGTCGCGCCGGCGGCGACCGTGCAGCCGATTCCCGCGGCGATGTCCGACGACGAGGCGGCGGCCTTTCCACTGGTCTATCAAACCTCGTATGTCGCGCTCGTCGTGCGCGGGTCACTGAAAAAGGGAGAGACCGTCTTGGTCCATTCGGCGGCCGGCGGGGTCGGGCTGGCCGCGGTCCAAATCGCCCGCGCTCTGGGAGCCGGAAAAATCATCGGCACCGCCGGCTCCGACCATAAGCTCGACGTCATTCGCCAGCACGGCGCCGACGTCGCCGTCAATTATCAGACCGAGGATTTCGTCGAGGTTGTCAAGCGCGAGACCGGTGGACGCGGCGCCGACGTCATTTACGACCCCGTCGGCGGAGACGTCGGCCAGCGCAGCACCCGATGCATCGCCTTCGAGGGACGCCTGCTGATCGTAGGGTTCACCAGCGGAGCCTTCTCGAACTTCGTCTCCAACCATATTCTGATCAAGAACTACAGCGTGGTGGGCGTTCATTGGGGCCTGTACCTGCAACATAATCCGGCCGCAATCGCCGAGGCCTGGAAAGCGCTGTGGAAGCTTTACGGCGCCGGCGCGCTCAAGCCGGTGGTCGGCGCGCGTTTTCCCATGTCACAAGTCGCCGAAGCCATGGAATTGCTGACTTCGCGCGAGGCCATCGGCAAAATCGTCCTGCACTGGTAGATCGCCGGCACTGATCGACGGCCCATTGCTCATGTCGGGCCTTGCGGTAAAATGCTCGGGCAACGTCGTGCCATCGAGATTTCCGATCCAGGCAATATATGGAGATGAAAATGCTTTCGCGCAGACAGCTCGTAGCGTTGACGGTCCTCGGTTTGGCTCTCGGCGCGTCATGGCTGCGAGCGGCCGACGAGAAGAAGCTTCCCAGGGTGTTTTTCGACGTCACGGCGGACGGAAAAAAGCTGGGCCGGATCGTGATGGAATTGCGGCCCGACGTGGTGCCCAAGACCGCCGAGAACTTTCGTGCGCTGTGCACCGGCGAAAAAGGCTTCGGCTTCAAAGGCAGCCCGTTCCATCGAGTCATCCCCGATTTCATGTGCCAGGGGGGCGACATCACCCGCGGCAATGGCACCGGCGGCAAGTCGATCTACGGCGAAAAATTCGCCGATGAAAACTTCACCCTCAAGCACACCGGGCCGGGCATTCTCAGCATGGCCAACGCCGGGCCCAACACCAACGGCTCGCAATTCTTCCTGTGCACCGCCAAGACCGCCTGGCTCGACGGCAAGCACGTCGTCTTCGGCAAAGTCGTCGAAGGCATGGACGTCGTGAAGAAGATCGAAAGCTTCGGCTCGCAATCGGGCGAAACGCGAGCCAAAGTCGTCATTGCCGACAGCGGACAACTGTAGGGCAGGGGGGCGCGTCTGGAAACCCATTGCGGCCGAATGATGCGAGGCTTCCAGCGGGGGACCCATGTTGGACCCGAGCCAATTCGTTCCTGAGCCGGACGAGCGCGTCTTTCGGCTCCCTTCGTCGGCGGCAACCAGCGGGCTGTTGTGGCTGCTCGGCGGCATCGCGGCGTTCGCGATGTCCGGCGTCGGGTTCGTCGTCGCGATCCTGGCGCAAGTGAACCAATTCCAGTTGCAAATGATGACCACGCTGCCGGTCCTCATCGGCGTGGGTGCTTTCGCCAGCGCTTGGATGACGGCCCGCACGCCTCGCGCCGTGGCGGTCGGACCCAAGGGCGTGCGCATCGTCAGCCGCCACGAGTCGCGAACCCACGGCTGGGACGAGATCGGCTGGTCCGCGGTCCAGCCGGGTCCCTTGAGCAAGCGCCGGCAGTTGAAAATCTACGATGTCAAAGGCGGAATTCTCGCGAAGCTCAGCGACGCGATCGAGAACTTCGACGAGTTGGCCGACCTGGTCGAGTTTCGCATTACTGCCAAGCCGGACGCCACCGCAGGCCGCATCCAACTGGCCAAATCCAAACGGCAGGCCATCTTCATCACCGCGACCGGCGTGGGTTTGCTAGTGCTGGCTGGCGGCGTGGCGTGGATGACGCACAGCGACGCGCGGGCCGCGCGGCTGCTCGAAGAGTCGGCCGTGCCGGGCGAGGCTCATATCGAAGACCGTTTTCTGGCGCCCAACGGCGTCACGCCGCGCCTGGTCTACCGCATCACCACCGCCGACGGCCAAACCGCCACGCGCAACGCCCAGGTCGAACGTTTCGTGTGGGACCGTCTGGAAGGGGCCAAGACCGTCGCGGTCAACTACGTGCCCGACGAGCCCTCGATCAGTCGCCTGGCCTTCGGCGAGCCCGAGAATCGCGACCCGCTGAAAAGCCCGCTAGGCGGTTACGCCCTATCCGCCATCGCGGCCGTGATGAGCCTGCTGCTACTCGTCTGCGGCCCTCTGCTGTGGTTCGGCTGGAGCATCGACCTCGACTCCCGCACCCGCCGCTTCTCGATCAAACGATTTGGTACGGGGCGGTAGCTGGCAAGCCTGCCGACGAACGGATCGAGGATTTGCCGACGCCGCAGGCGTCGTGTAGGCTGACGCACGTCAGGCGCGAAGACCGCCTGTTTGAATGCAGCGTCGCCGCAATCGGTGCAATAAGGGGGTCGTCATGCGGCCAGTCGCGATAGCACGGCACTCGGGCTGGTCGCATTTGGCCCAACGAGCCAAACGAGTTGGCAACCGCGCAAAACCCATGATCCCTTCAGCCCGCGTCTTGCCATGTGCCGCGGTGTTGTTCGCCGTCGTTGGCGGCCTGTGCCAGGCTGCGCCGCCCGATTTGGTGCTGCTCAACGGCCGGATCTTCACCTCGGATGCCGCGAAGCCGAACGCTCAAGCGGTTGCGATCGCCGGACGGCTCGTCACTGCCGTGGGCACGTCGGATGAGATTCGAGCTTTGTCGGGCCCTCATACCAAGTCGATCGATCTTGAAGACCGTCTCGTCGTTCCCGGATTCAACGACGCGCACTTTCATCACCTGCCGACGCCGCCGGGTTTCCAGTTGCAACTCAAGTTCCCGGAACCCTCCTGGCAGGATGTGTTGGCCGCCTTGACCGACGCGGTCAAGCAAACGCCCAAAGGCTCGTGGATCTACGGCAGGGTCGGCGCCGCCGTCGTCAACGACCCCGAAGCGAGTCGCGCACCGCTCGACCGCTTGGCGCCGGATCACCAGGTTCTGGTCAGCTCGTGGTTCGGCCACGGCCATGTAATCAACTCGCGAGCCATGCGGACGCTCGATATCGGGGATCAAGAGCCCGATCCCATGGGCGGACGCTGGGAGCGCGACGCCGGGTCGCAACGCGTCAACGGGAAGTTCTTCGAGTACGCTGGCTGGCGGCTATTCCGCAAGTTGCAAGACAGCGCGGCGGACGAACAGCTCGTCGCAAGCCTGAATAAACTGGGCGACGAGGCGGCACACTTTGGTGTCACCTCGATTCAGAACATGACGTACGTGCCGTTGGATCGATACGTGAGATTACTTGGAGAGGCCAGGTTCCCCGTGCGAATGCGCCTCATCCGCTGGCCGGCCACATACCAGAAAGGACGTGACCTGAAGGAGGGCCTTGATCTGCCGCTGCACCCTCCCGGCGTGCCGCTGGTCACGGTTAGCGGCACGAAGTGGGTGCTCGACGGGACGCCTCTCGAACGGGGAATGGCGGTGAGGCGCGAATATCGTGATCGTCCAGGATGGTCTGGCGCACTCAACTTTCCAGAAACCGAGATCGCGGCCATGCTGCGCGAGTCCGTGGCACGCGACGACCAATCTCTGCTCCACGCCCCGGGCGACAAGACGATCGAAGCTGTTCTCAAGGCGATGATCGCCGTCGATCCCGACGAAGCTCACTGGCCATCGCGCCGCGTACGATTGGAACATGGCGACGGTTTGCTCTTAGATCTGATTCCAACGGCCAGGAAACTTGGCGTCGTCGTCGTGCAGAACCCGACCCATTTCGACCCCAGCATGAACCCGGTTATCGCGAGATTTGGGCCCAAGTCGCCCTATCTGCCGTTGCGATCCCTCCTGGCAACCGATATTCCCTTGGCCATTGGCTCCGATGGTCCGATGAACCCCGGGCTTAATATCATGTTCGCGATCACGCATCCGCTAAGTCCCAGCGAAGCGATAACGCCCCAGCAGGCGGTAACCGCGTACACGCGCGGCTCGGCCTATGCCGAGTTCGCCGAACAGGAAAAAGGCACTCTCGCGCCAGGCAAGCTGGCCGATCTGGCCGTGCTCTCGCAGGACATCTTCAAAGTGCCGCCCGGCGAACTTCCAAAGACGACAAGCGTGCTGACATTGGTGGACGGAAAGATCATCTACGACGCGAGCGCGATCGGCCGCCAAAAGGCGAAGTAGGCCGCAGCTGACTTGTCAAACATTGTCGGCGCGACAGGAGCTGATCCTCCTCGGGTTGGCCCCCAGATCGAATGCCGGCGGACGCCAATGGCGAATTCCGCTACTTTGCAGCAAGGCACCTCTCTCGCAGCGCTGCTTCTTCTTTGTTGAACTCCCACGGGCGAATACGTGCATTTTCGGCAGCTACTTGTAGTTCCGCGCCAATTCGCGGATCATACGGCTAGCGGCGACGGCAGCCGTGCGGCCAGCCGTCCAGACTATTCTCTTGCTCAGGCGACTTGGCGCTGCGCGCCCACACACAAGGAAATACCATGATTCGGCACATTGCTCCTCTGGCACTGGCGATGACCTTGTGCCTCGCGGTATCTCTCGTTCACGGCGAACCTCGCGGCAGGGGAGGCGGAGAGTCACGCAAGCCCGAGGGGAGATCGAGTCAAGGCGCGCGCGGCGGCAAACAATCACCGGGCGGAGACTGGTCGCAGCGCACGCATGGCGGAAAACAGTCCAGCGGGCTGGCCGGGAACCATGGCAAGCAGTCGGGGGCCGGCGGGGCAGCGGCCGGTCATGCCGCTGCCAAAAACAACGCGCCGAAAGCGTCGGGCGCGCAGGGTGCGGCCGCGGGAAAAGCGGTCGAGAATCGCAACGCCCCGAAAGCCTCGGGTGCGCAAGGCGCAGCCGCCGGGGCCGCCGCCGCCAATCGTAACGCGCCGAAATATTCCGGCGCTCAGGGCGCAGCCGCCGGCGCGGCCGCGGCCAATCGTAATGCGCCGCAGTTCTCGGCGCGCAGGGCGCAGCCGCCGGCGCGGCCGCGGCCAATCGCAACGAGCCCGCCGTGTCGGGCGCCGCCGGCGCGACAGCCGGTGTTGCGGCCGTGAGGAATTCCTTCAATCATTCGAACATTTTCGGCCAACAGTGGTACGGTGCTCATCCGGGCGTGTGGGCTTCCACCGGCTGGGCCGCAGGCGCGGCCTGGGTTCCGTCGACTTGGGGCACCATTGCCGGCTATTGTGGATACGGCAGCGCCACTCCCACGTCGTACAACTACGGCGTCAACGTCGTCGCCCAGGATGGCAACGTGATGGTCGACGGTCAGAATGTCGGAACGACCGAGGAGTTCAGCCAGCAAGCCGCCGATTTGGCCCAAACAGGCGCCGACGCCGAAACGTCTGACACCGACAAATGGCTGCCCGTCGGCGTCTTCGCGATGGTGCGCAACGAGCAGCAGCATCCGCAACTCATCGTGCAGCTGGCCATCAACAAGCAAGGCATCCTGCGAGGCAATTACACCGACGAGTTGACCGATCATACGTTGCCGATTCACGGCGCGGTCGACAAGCAGACGCAACGGGCGGCTTGGACGGTCGGCGGCAACACGCAAACAGTGATGGAAGCCGGTTTGAACGACCTCACCGAAAGCGAAGCCCCGGCGCTAATCCACAAAAATGGCAAGACCGACCACTGGCTCCTGATCCGCCTGGAACAGCCCAAACCGGACGGCGACGACGCCGCAAAGTGACGGCCCCTCAGCACGGGGTTTCTCTTCGAAGGCTCGAGAATCAATCTCCGGCACTGAGCGCAAACAGCTTGGCGTTATTCATCTTGAACTTCAGATAAATCGCTTTTCCCTTGAGGCTGCCAAGGTCACTCTTGCCACCCCATGTCACGGAAAGGTTTGCGTCATCGCCCGTCATTTTGTCGGCATCGGCAAAGCTGAAGCCGGGAATCGGATGGAACTTTTCGTCGCGCAGTTCGACCAGAATCCCGCCTGGGGCCGCGGCAGCCATGTTCAGACTGATTCTCGCCCCTTCCAATTTGAGGAGCGGCGTTGTGAATTCCCCGACGTCCTTGGCTTCCAGCGCGACCAGCCGGTCGGCCTGCCATTGCGCCATGCGCTGCACGCTGGAGCCAAACTTGTAGCGGGGGTATTTGTGGGGATTTTTATTCGCGTTGTAGAACAGAATCATCCGATTGTCGGGCGTCCGCACCAGGCTCGGCATCGGCGCGATGAAGCCATGTTCATCCGTGCCCTCTTCGCCGCGATCGATGACGTTTGGCCCTGGCGTGAAGTGGAACACGAGGCCATCGCGGCTCGTCGCCAGGCGAACGCGCGCTCCGTCGTATTCGCGGTCATAAACGAGCACGAAGAAAAGTCGCAGTTGTGGGTTTCCAGGATAAAACGCCCAGGCATTCACGTAATAATCCTCGGTCGGCGATTGATCCGAACCCGGACCCACGATCGTTTCCGGCAGAGGCCAATTGCGGAAATCCTTGGTCACCGCTCGTGCGATCGTGCGCCGCCCCAATTCCCACAGGCGCGTGTACATGACATACTGCCGCGTATTCGGATCCCATTTCGTCACGGTGAGCGTGTCGGCGTCGTGGAGCATCAGGGGCTTCTCGATCACGGTCCAGGAAACCCCATCCGGCGACGTCGCACCGAAAATCACCGTGCTGGCGTCGCCCGTCATTTCGCTCACGGGCATGCTGTGCCTGGCTCCATAGGCAGGGTTTTTTTCAGCCAGCCTCGCCAGAAAGGTGCATTTATAGCGCTCGGCCGGCGGGGCGGCGGGATCGACAAAGAAAGCGTTGGGGTTCCGCATATTCGCCCCCTCCATGTCCTTCATCACTCCCTTCTCAAGCAACTCCGCGGCGTTCAGAACGCACAACCCGGTCGACGTCGAACCCTCAGCCATGCGGACACTAATTTCGGTCCAGGTTTTCAGGTCGGGCGAAGTGGCGAACGCCACCCCGTTTCCCATCTTGTACCAAAGCTTGTAGAGCTGATCGGAGTGGTCAAAAACTAGGGTATGAACTTCACCGCGATTCTGGCGACCGGCGGGAGGCGGATAGAGATCATTGATGGACCCGCCGAGTTGCGGTTGCTGTACGCTGAGCTTGATTCCGCGGGGAATTGCAAACGGCGCCGCTTGGACCTGGTCCTGCGACGTCAATTCGTGAGAATCGCTCAGGGGGATGATTTTGCCGGTTGCTTTGTCCACGTATTCAATGAACCCCGCCTGCACCAGCGACCAATCCACAAACGGCAGGGGCGTCTCGTTCAAGCTATAAGCCGTGCGCTTGCCATCGACCAAAAAGTGATTGATTCTGCGAAAGATTTTCGCTTCCTGATCCGTGCCTTCGCGCGGCTGTTGCTTGGAAGCTTGCTGAGCAGGCAGTACGGGCGAAAAACTCACGGCCAGCCCCGCGGCGATAAATGCCAACCGGGCAAATTGTGAACAACGGTACCCGAAGGACGCCCCGTAGCGCAGGTCAGCATGATGCGAACGATTCATGTGTGTATCTCGACGCCCCGCCGCGCGGCGGTTATCCCGCTCCATCCTATTCACCCAATTAAGGCTTCTCAAGTCAGGTGTGCTTGCGCTGAAACCCGAGAGATGCTTCGGTGGCCGGCTGGGCCATCAAATACGTCCCGCCGCACAAACCCAATTCGAAAGCAAGAAACGGAGCGCCCTGGCGACGGCGAGCCGCTAAAGTTGATGACGGCACGAGCGAGAATGTCGGACCGATGATTCGCGGCCGACAACTGGCCGCTCACCGCGTACCATTAACATCGAGGCCCGCTGGCCGCAAAGGGGACCGTGGTATGAAGACAAAATCACCGCATCTATCCGACGCAACACCCGCGATCGACGACCGCTACTCGACCGACGAACTGCGGTGGCAGGCGGTCGCTGGCCGCGACCGGCAGGCCGACGGCGCGTTCTTCTATTCCGTGAAGACCACGGGCGTGTATTGTCGGCCGTCTTGCGCGGCGAGACGGGCGAAGCGCGAAAACGTTCGCTTTCATCGCACCGCGACCGAGGCGGAAAAGGCCGGCTTTCGCGCCTGCCGGCGATGTCAACCGAACAAGCATTCGGCGGTCGAGCACCATGCCGCCGCCGTCGCAAAAGCTTGCAAACGGATCGCGCTGGCCGGCGAATCGCTTGACCTGAAGACGCTCGCCGGGGCCGTCGGCATGAGCCCGTCGCATTTCCATCGAGTTTTCAAGTCTCTGACAGGTTTGACGCCCAAGGCATACGCCACCGCCCAGCGCTCGCAACGCATGCGCAACCAACTTTCGCAGAGCGAAACCGTGGCTGCCGCCATCCATTCCGCGGGCTTCAACTCCAACGGCCGATTTTATGCCACCTCACCCAAGGTCCTCGGCATGACGCCCGCCACCTTTCGAGCCGGCGGCCAGGGCGCGGTGATCCAATTCGCCCTCGGCCAGTGCTCGCTGGGTTCCATCCTGGTTGCCGCGTCGAGCCTGGGCATCTGCTCGATCGCGCTGGCCGATGATCCCAGCGCCCTGGTGCGCGACCTGGAAGATCGCTTCCCGAAGGCCGACCTCACCGCGTGCGACCGCGATTTCGAGACGCTGCTCGCCCAAGTGATCGCGTTCGTGGAACGGCCCGCGGCCGGCCTCGATTTGCCGCTCGACGTGCAAGGCACCGCATTTCAACAACGAATCTGGCAATTGCTGTGCGAGATTCCGTGCGGACAAACCACGACGTATGCCCAGATCGCCCAGCGCATCGGCGACCCTCAAGCGGCCCGCGCCGTGGCCCAAGCCTGCGCCGCCAACCGCCTGGCGGTCGCCATCCCCTGCCACCGCGTCGTCCGCACCGACGGCTCCCTGTCCGGCTACCGCTGGGGCATCGAGCGTAAAGAAAAGCTGTTGCGAAGAGAACGTACACAGTGCAGCCAGGATGCGACGTGAGAACCCAATCCTCCGCGCAGCGTTGCCGCCGGCGTCAGGCCGTGGAGTTTGACGATGACGTGGCCCTGTGGCGCCGCTCGCCAAGGTCAGTCGACGTTCATCGGGCAACTTCGCCATTGTGTGTCGCTTCTCCATCCCCTCGGCCGCTAGCCTGCCGGGGCCTGGTCCCACCTGCTTTGGGGCGGCGCGGCGGGCCGCTGGGTGGCCGCGCCAGGGGCGAATACTCCCGTCAAACGGGGGCCGCGGGAACTCGTCTTGACGCGAAATGCCGCGGCCGATATTCAACTCACCGATTTAGCGGCGCCACCCCACATCCACCAGTAAAACAGTGGCTCATGCCGCTCGACCGATCACGGCCAACTTGAATCAATTTCGGTGCATTCGCACCTGCAAGCACACCCGACTCGGTTGTTTTTAACGATTGTCGGGGCGGATTGACGATAGAACCCAGGAGTGCGTTCGCTCGGCGTTCTTGTCGAACTATCCAACCCTTGAAACCGTGAAGGTGCGGCGGCACATGAACCAACAGATATCGCACGACCGAATCCTGGCGTTGACGGCGGGCCTTTGCCTCGACGGAGTCGGCTTGGAAATCGCCCCGCTGTATCGGCCCACGATCTTCAAAAGCGAGCGTAACATCCTGTACACCGACTACACGACCGCCGAGGAATCGCGCGCCAAACATGGCTCGTACGAGCACGACGGCGTGGTGGAAATCGATTTCGTCTGGACGCCCGGCGCTCGGCTGGCCGACTGCGTTCCCGAGGGCCTGCTGTTCGACTATGCGATCGCCTCGCACGTCATCGAGCACGTCCCCAACCCCGTGGGCTGGGTTCTGCAAATCCTCGACGTCCTCAAGGTCGGCGGCGTGCTGTCGCTGGCGGCTCCGGACAAGCGTCATTGCATGGACCACTTCCGGCGAGAAACCGATTCGGCCGACCTGATCGACGCGTGGGTCCGCAACGAAGGCATTCCATCGCCGCGGCAGCTGTTCGATTTCCTCAGCCGCTCCTACGAAGGCGGCTTTCCGATCAGCGTCACCACGGGCCAGATCACCGACGACTTCGCCGACGTCCGCCGCCACTATACCGACGACCAGGCGCTGGGATTTGTCGCGCACGCCTGGGAGAACGACGCCTATCTCGACTGCCACTGCTCGGCGTTCACGCCGCAGAGCTTTCGCAAGACGTTCACGCAGCTCGTCAAGCTCGGCATCTTGAACGCCAGCGTGTCGGAGCCGGTCGAAAACCCGCTGGAGTTCTTCGTTCGCATTCTGAAGCTCGGCGAGCCCGCGGTGCGCCGCCCGCGCTGCGATCAACGAGAAACGGACCTGGCCCGGGTCCGGACCGAACTGGCCCACGCGCAAAAGGCCTTCTTCGAAGCCGTCGCGATTCAAGACCAGCTCAAGGCCGAGTTGGAACGAGCCCGCCGCTCCGCCGCGAGAATCGCCCTGCGAAAAGTCAAATCCTGGATCAAACGCGCCGCCTGAGTCGCCGCGCGGCGCGAGATTTCTCGGCTCCCAGCAATGGCCAGCGCCATGCGAGGCAAGCGTCTGTGCCAATCGGCGCCGGTTGTCGTGCTTGACGCGGCGTTTCGCCCAGATAAGCTAGAGCTGCGCGGTCCGTCAAGCTGAAGTTTCGTCGACCGTGGCGGCCGCTGCCCGGCGCAGTCGTCGGGTGCGGTTGCTGGGAGAAGCGATCAACCTTGCCGTGTAGGGGCCCTCGCGATGGATGAAACCTACCGATTCTCCTCGCCGTTTCGCAGTGCCGAATACCGGTTCAACTCCGAAGGCGTTGAGGTCACGGTGCGGAAGTTCGGCAAGCTGACTCGCGTCAGCGTCCCGTTTGATCAGATCCCCGTTCGTTCCTCGCTCGCGACCTACTCGTCCAAGGCGCTCGGTTGGGCGACGGTGGTTTTCGCGGTCCTGTTCGTTATTCTCGCCTTCGCCCAATTCTATTCCGCCGGCTCTTCCGAACCGGAAGCGTTGTTCGTCTACGGAGGTCTGTGTATCGCGTGCGCGGCCGCCTATTTCATGACGCGCACGACCTCGGAAGTATTCATGTTCGGCAGCGACCACATTTCGTTTTTCCGCCGGGCCAAGGAAGATCCGAGCCTGACCGCGTTCCTTCAGTCCATGCAGCGCAAAAAGATCGATTTCTTCAAGAAGCGCATCGCGCGGCGCGCGACCGAAGTTCCCCCCGACGAGCTGAGCCGCTACCTGCTGTACCTTCGCGAGTCCGACCTCGTCGACGAACCCGGCTACGAAGAGCTGAAGGGCTATTTCGACGAACTGTCCGACCACCGCTCGCGTATCGGCTTCAACAAAGACGCCTGACGATGCGCACCGCGCCGTGCTCCTTGATGAGCACCTTTCCATGGAGTGGTTGGCCCTGAGAACTCCGCGCTCGCTCACGCTCGTCGAGCCTGCCCGTCGGGCCAAGATGCGCCTCTGGAAGGGGCGGCCACTGCCGATCGAACGCAGGTAGTCTAATGGAAAGACTCGGCGGCACGCAGAAGAAGCGAGGGTCAAGGGAGGCTCTTGCCCTGCACCGCCGAGCCGGGGTACGATTGCAGTATGAACGTGCCCTCCGAACTCAAGCAAGCCATGGCCCAAGGGCTGCCCGTGGTACTCACGGACGGACCGGATCGTTACATGGTCATCCGTGCCGAGATGTACGAACGGCTGATTGGCGTGTTGGACTTGAGCGAGCATACGGATGAGGAAAAGAGCTTCCTGCTGCAACAATGGGGCAAGGCATCGGGCTGGGAAGATCCGTCCGATAGCGTCTTTGATTCGCTTCAACCCAAATGAAGCGCGGCGAAGTCGTCATCGTCGATTTCCCGTTTTCCGACCGGTCGGGATCCAAGCGGCGGCCGGCATTGGTCGTCCAAGCCGATAGCCTGAATCAGCGGATTCGCGAAACGATCCTCGCATCGATCAGTACCACTGCAAAGCTAAGCATCCCTACGCACGTGCTGATCGATCCCAAGAGCGAGCCGAACTCCGGCTTGAACGTTCAGTGCGGCGTTCGATGCGAAAAGCTCTTGGTTGTCGACCAGCGCTTCATCAAAGGCATCATCGGCGATCTTGCCGAACCGACCATGCGTCAGGTCGACGAGTGCTTGAAGAATGCACTTGGGTTGTAGCCTCTGGTGAGTCTGCCCCATTGCGATTCTACGCAAATGTGCGCAACTTGACGGACGCTTCCAAGCCAATTCCGCAGCGTCGAGCCAACCCGCGTTCGATCGTGTTAGTCGACATGGCGTTGTTCCCTTTGATAATTGCGATCGACGGTTCTGGCCAACAAGGCCGCTTGGTTCCACGGATCCCTTCGCGCCCTTAGCGAGTTCTTGCCCTACGTCGGCGGTACGCCAATGCGACCAGGCTCACCAGCCCGAAGCCGCCCATGATGAACGTCGAGGGCTCGGGGGTCAGAAAGCCGTCGCTGATTCCGTTGTAGATCGCGCCAGGTACGACGTACGAAAACCCGTTGTTGCCCTCGGGCCCGACTTCCGCGATGGTCAGCACCGGCGCAATGTAATTGAGCCTCGGCACGTCAGCCAGAAGCAGCGGGTCATTGGGGTCAATCAGCGACTCGTACAGCATGATGCCGGTGACCAGGCCGTTGATGTCGGGTCCGTTCGAGAACGTCAGGAGATCCGAATCGCCGCTCGGGTTGTTCGGATCGACGTCGACCGACGTGGCAATCAACACTTGCCCAGGTTGGACGATTCCCGGGAGGTAGTACAGGATCCCGCCGCCGGCCACGGGCACGACCTGGTTGGGGTTCGCAAGACCATTCAGCAAGCTGTTGCCTGACTCGTCGAAATCCAGTTGGAACGGAGGCACGGCGGCCAGCGGCTGCCCAATTTGCTGAGCGAAAGCAAGCTTTGCCGATCCGAAGGCCAACGCGCTGAAAATGGAAATGCCGATGGCCAGTGTGCGGTAAGTGTTGGTCAACATGGTGCTACCCCTTTAAGAAAGTTGTGTGGAATGCTTGGAACTCAAAAAACACGTGGACTCGATTGCGGAGACGGATTCAACAACTCGGGCGAAACCTGTGGGCGGTGATCACGAGCGCCGCCGCCACGCGGCCTTCCTGCTCCTTCTGCCGAGCGCGGTAATTCCTAGACCGACCGCTGCGGTGCCTAGCAAGCACGCGGTCGAGGGTTCGGGAACGTAGCCCAGCGTAAACCCGATTCCGTCGCCGCTGATCTGGTTTACGGTGAGCGACAAATTCGTGAAGCTCCCGCTGGGCTGATACAATTCCCAGCCCGTGTTCAGCAGGTCTCCATTGCCGTTGGAACCAAACGTCAGGCCCGCAAGGTTCGTCGTCGACGAAGGGCCTGCCGGATAAAATCCCGAGGCGGGAAAGGTGTACTCCCCCATCGAGGTTCCAGCCTGCGACACGATCGCGGTGGTGCCGACCGCCAGACCGACAACCACCAGCTCGAGGTCCGCGGGGTTCGGCGCCCCGCTCAGGAAGGTGAAGTCGAACTGGTATTGCAGCGGGGCACCGGTGGTGTTCAGGATGCTGAAGCGTTGCGTGTCGGTGCCCCAGAAGAACCCGCCGGCCGCCTGGTTGTAGGCGTTGATCTGATCGAAATACGTGACCGGAGTATTGTTGGTCACGCTCACTTGAACATTGCCATAGCCGGGCAAGGTGTAGACCGACGGCAACGACGCGCTGCCCGAGCTGGGCACTTGCAGATAACTCAACAGCTGCGCCGCATGCAGACAGTGCGGTGCGCAACATATCAATAGCGCGGCGAGCAACGCGTGGGCTTTCATGAGCATCTCCCTTTCAGTTGACGGTGCCTTGGCTGGACGCATTACCGGCCCGCTCTGGGTGTTATGCGGATCGGCACGCAGCTGATCAGTCCGCGTGCCTTGGAGCCAACGAGTCGCGAAACGACCCGCACGCCCCATGCCTCTTCTACGGGCCGCGGCGAGCGGTTCCCTCCGCCGCTCCGAGCGGTTCCTTCCGCCCCGCCGCGTCCCACCATGAAAAGCGTCAACCCCGGCCGCGCGGCGCGCGCCGATCGAAAAAAAAGCTGGCCGAACCCCAAAACTTGCCCTTAGCGCTTGCGGGAAAGGGGTTTGTTGCCGGGCGCCGCGGGGATGCTACGATTAACCTTGATTTTCCCCGGTTTTGGCTGGACACACCTGGCCCCGGACGGGTCCTCGCATGTCGACGTCGACTCTTAGCGAGCAGTTGCTGGCGCAAGCCGTGGCGGGCGATCATGCGGCGCTTGAGCGGCTGCTCTTGAACTATTACGACCATCTGGCCGCGCGCATCAGCCGAATGCTGCCCGACGACGTGCGCTCGCAGTTGGGCGTCGAAGACGTCTTGCAAGACACCTTCGTGCAGGCGTTTCGCGATCTCGGCGCCTTGGCGCCCGGCAGTGAGCAGGCCTTTGGGGCCTGGCTCGAAACCGTGGCCGATCACCGATTGCAAGATGCCTTGCGGCGCGTCCGCCGCAAGAAGCGCGGCGGCGAATACCAGCGCGCCGCCGACCGCGGCAACCCGGCGGGAAGCCAGTGGTTGCCGCTCGTTGAATTGCTGGGGGGTGACGTCGGCACTCCCAGCCAGAACGCCGCGCAGCAAGAAGCCGTGTTGGCCGTGCAGGTGGGCGTGTCCGCGCTGCCGGCCGACCAGCGCGAGGCGATTCGCATGCACTGCCTCGATCGGCTGTCGCTGGAAGAAACGGCCGACGCCATGCAGCGCACGCCCGGCGCGGTTCGCGGATTGGTGCAGCGCGGCAAGATTGCCCTGCGCGAGTGTTTAGTGCGATCTTCGCTTTGGTTCAGCAAGCGATGAATCCGATCGCCGACTACGAGATGCGCGTTCAGGAAATCATCGACGATGCCATGCGTCGCCGGCAGTTGGGAGAGTCGGTTTCCGATTCGACCATTCTCACGGCCCACCCCGATCTGGCCATGGATCTTGAAAAGGCGCTCAAGCGGCTGCGCTTGATCACCGCGGCCCGCGCTGCCGCCGAAAAACTTCCCAACGCCAGCGACGAGCCCGCGGCGCCCTTGAACGTTCGTTGTCCGCGTTGCACCCACGCGGTTGCCATGTCGGCCGACACCGAGTGCGACGAGATCCTTTGTCCGACGTGCGGCAACTCGTTTCGGTTTGGCGCCGTCCCGGGCGCGAGCGCCGCGGGCCGCGCACGGTGGCCCACTTCGAATTGCAGCGCCGACTGGGCGAAGGCAGCTTTGGCGAGGTCTGGGAGGCCGAGGACACGAAACTGCTCCGCCAGGTCGCCGTCAAACTGCCACGCCGCGGCGAATTGACGGTGCGCGAAACGGAACTTTTCCTTCGCGAAGCCCGCGCGGCCGCCCAGCTGAGACATCCCAACATCGTGGCGGTATTCGAAATCGGCCAAGACGGCGACCAATGCTACATCGTCAGCGAGTTGATCGCGGGCCATTCGGTTTCGCAATGGCTGGCCGCGCGCGACGTCAGCTACCAGCAGTGCGCGCGCCTCTGCACGGCCATTGCCCTGGCACTCGATCACGCCCATCGCGCCGGCATCGTGCATCGCGATTTGAAACCGGCCAACGTCGTGGTGGACGGCCTCGATCAGCCGCATTTGCTGGACTTCGGCCTGGCCAAACGAGACACGGCCGCGACCTTGACTGTCGACGGCCAACTGCTCGGCACCGTGGCCTACATGTCGCCCGAACAGGCCCGCGGCGCCGCGCATCAGTGCACCGGCGCGAGTGACATTTATTCCCTGGGCGTCATGCTGTTCGAAATGCTGACCGGCGAGCTGCCGTTTCGCGGCAGCCCCTCCATGCTGGCGCAACAGATCGCGCACGACGAGCCTCCCAGGCCGCACCGCTTCCGCGGCGACGTGCCGCGCGAGCTGGAAACGATCTGCTTGAAGTGTCTCGAAAAAGATCCCGCGCGGCGCTATGCGACCGCCGCGGCCCTGGCCGACGACCTGAGCCGGTTCGTGCGCGGCGAACCGATCCTCGCGCGACCTGTCGGAAGCGTCGAGCGGGCGTGGCGGTGGTGCCGGCGCAATCCGGCCGTGTCGGGCCTGGCAGCGGCGGTCTTGCTCACGCTCATCGCCGGCACGGCGACGGCCACCTATTTTGCCGTGCGAGCCAATGCCGCCCTCGCGGTGGCGACGCAGGCCAATCACCGCGCCGAGCGTCAGCGCGAAATGGCTCTGCGCAGCGCGTACAACGCCCAACTGGCGCGGGCCACGCAGCTCGCCCTGCACGTGCCGCGCGAGGCATCGGGATTATTGAACGACCCCGAGCGCTGCCCCCAGCGCCTGCGCGACTTCACCTGGCACTATCTGGCCGGTGTGACCCAACGCGGTCATCGCGTTCTCAGCGGCCACACCCAGCAGGTGAGCTCCGTCGTGTTCTCGCCCGACGGCGCCTTGCTGGCCTCGGCCAGCAGCGACGGAACCATCCGGCTGTGGCGCACCTCCGACTGGTCGCTGCAAACGGTGTTGCAGGCTCACCAGGGACCGGTCGACGCCGTCGCCTTTCTGCCCGCCGGCAACGTCTTGTTTTCGGCCGGCAGAGATTGGACGGTGCGTCGCTGGGACCTCGAAACCGGCGCGTCGGTCGTGTTCGCGCGCGACGTGGCGGCCATCCAGTTTCTGGCCGCGTCGCCCGACGGAAAGTTGCTGGCCTGGGCCACCAGCGGCGTGTTCTTTTGGGGCGACGGCGTGCTCCCCCGCATCACGCTTTGCGATGCCGTGACCGGCACGATTCGCAAACAGTTGGTGGGCCACACCGACACGATTTCCGCGCTGTTCTTCTCGCCCGACTCCAGACGCCTGGTGTCCGGCGCTTACAAAAACGACCGTACCATCCGCGTGTGGGACACTTCGAGCGGCGCATGCCTGAGCGTTTCGAACCCAGCGGAAGGGCCCATCGGCGCATTGGCGTTGTTGCCCGATCGGCAGACCGTGATTTCGGGCGCCGAACGGCTCCGCTTTTGGGATTTTCCCTCCCTGCAGTCGAAGCCCGGATTCTCCAATAACCCCGCGAACTCCGTCACCTCCCTGGCCGTCGCGCCTGACGGCATGACGATCGCGTTTGGCCAATGGGCGCGCGAGGTCACGCTTCTCGACACGCCCACGGGCAGCCTGGTCAACGTCTTCTCGGGTCACGACCGCGACGGGGTCTTTGCCTTGGCGTTTTCTCGCGACGGCAAACATCTGGCTTCGGCCGGAACCGACTGCGAAATTCGCGTGTGGGACGTCGTGCGCGGCCTGCACGTTGCCGAAGAGCTGATCGGTGCGCCCGAACGAATCGTTGCGCTGGCAACCACGCCCGACGGCGCGACGCTGCTCACGGGCAGTCGCGAAGATCGGATCACGCTGTGGCACACTCCCAGCGGATACCTGCGAAACTCGTGGACCGCGGGCCACGGCGAGATTTGCAGCCTGGCGCTGGCGGCCGACGGCCGCAGCGCCTTCTCGGCCGGCCGCGACGGCATGGTGCGGGCGTGGAATGTCGAGTCGGCCAAGCCGCTCGGCTCCTGGTGCGCGCACGCGGGCCGCGTGCGCAGCCTGGCACTGGTGGGCGACGGCACGACGTTGGCTTCGGCCGGCGAGGACGGCGCCGTTATCCTGTGGGACGTCGGTTCCTTGGGAGCCCACCGCCGCCCTCTGGTGCAAATGGAGTCCGCGGCAAATTGCGTGGCGGCCAGCGCCGATGGATCGCGCGTGGCGTCTGGTGCGGCCGACGGCACGATTCGTTTGTGGAACGCTTCCAGCGGGCAGCTGCTGACCACCTTGCGCGGTCATCAGAAAGAAGTCAACTCCGTGGTGTTCTACCCCGACGGCCGGCAGCTTGCTTCGTGTTCGGCCGATGCCACGGCTCGAATTTGGAACCTCGCCACCGGCGCGTGCCACACCACGATTCACCCCAATCAGGGCGAGCTTCTTTCGGTCGCGATTTCCGCCGATGGCCAAACCCTGGTCACCACCGGGTACAAACTCACGCTGTGGGACGCCGTCACCGGCCAGGAACGTTGCGGCCTGAGCGACGGCCGGGGACTGTGCTGGTGCGCCGCATTTTCGGCCGACGGAAAACGCCTCTTCTCCGGCTACGACAACGGCGTCACACGCTTGCGCCGCTCAGCCGGCTCGGCCCAACCGCCCTTGGCAACCGCTGCCGAGTAGACCTTCGACATCCCGTCGAAGTGATTCAAAACGAAGGTGACAGGGCGCGAACCCTCGGCCACTAGAACGGGTTTCAAAACCGCTTTACCCGCAAGACGGTCGCGTGCAGGTGTGGTAATCTATGAGTGTGCCGCGGTCGGCAGTTTGTTATCGCCTGCACCGGAGCCTGCGCGCTGGTTTGTGCGACTGGATCGCGGCCGCCGACCGCAAAACGAAGCAAGGCGTGTATTTGATGAAACGGCCCCCTGCAACTTTCTGGCGATCGAATGCCCCGGTCGGATGGATGGCGCTGGTCGTCGCTGCCTGCCTGGGCTACGGCGGCATGGTCTGCGCTTGCAACGTGCCGGTCTTTCGTTATGCGCTCGAGCGCTGGCAACCTGATGCGTATCGCGTCACGCTGTTCCATCGCGGTGCCCTCACCGAGGCGCAGCACGCGCTCGTGTGTCCCCTGGAAGAGCCGTCGTCGGGCAAACGGTCGGCCAACGTCGTGCTCCGCGTGGTCGACGTCGATGAGATCCAAGACGACGCTCTTCGGGCCCTACTCGCCGCGCAATCGCCCGCCGCCTTGCCCTGGCTGACGGTGCAATATCCCGAGGGACTGCGGATCGAAAAGCCGGTCCGCTCCGGCCCGCTCGCCGATGACGCGGTGGCTCGCCTGGTCGAATCGCCGCTGCGCTCGGAATTGATCCGTCGCTTGGCCGACGGCCAGACGGCCGTGTGGCTGATGTTGGAATGCGGCCGCTCCGACCAGGACGACGCCGTCGCCGCGATGCTGGCCGACGAACTAAAGCGACTCTCAAATCGCTTGCAGCTTCCCGAACTGACGAGCGCTCCCGAGGACGCCTTGTTGAGCAGCGCCCCATTGCAGGTAACGTTCTCTTTGCTGCGCGTGCCGCGCGGCGTCGCGGCCGAGCAGCCGCTGGTCGAGATGTTGCTGGGCAGTGAACCCGATCTGATCGAGCTCGACGAACCCATGGCCTTCCCGGTCTTCGGTCGTGGCCGAGCGCTGTTGCCGTTGATCGGCGCGGGCATTACGGCCGACAACATTCACGAGTCGGCCGCGTTCCTCGTGGGGGCCTGTTCCTGCGAGGTCAAAGAGCTCAACCCGGGCTTCGACCTGCTGCTGGCGGCCGACTGGGAAGTTCTCTTCCTCAAGGAAAGCGCCCGCCGGCAACGTCGCCACCGCGCGAGCCACCGTTTCGTCAGGCAAGGCGGAACTAGTCGAGATTCCCTCCGGCGCGCCCGCGCACCAGCGACGCAGCAGCCTGAATCGAGCGACGACCCTTGGTTTGGCTCGAACTACATGGTGAGCTTCGCAGTGGTCAGCCTTCTGCTCGCCTTCGTAGCCATGATCGCGGTCAAACGCTTGGTATGACGCTACGCAGTGGACCAACAAGCGTGGCGGGGGGAGTGCCCGACCAGTGTGATGCAGGGAACGGTACTGGCCACCTAGTCGGTGGCAACAATTAACTTTCCTTGCTGTTCAACGACTGAAGCCCCGGGTCGAACTCCGCACCGGGATACATGGCAATCACCATTGCCGCGAAGTAAATCGCAACAATCACCACCCAATAATACCACTCATCCAATAACACGTTCAGCGGCAACGCAATTATCAAAGCATCTAGCGCGAGCAAAGGAATGATGCCGACTATCAGGGCCACACCCTGCAATTGTTGGGTGAACTCCGAGCAATTATTCGTTTCGATTTGCCGGCCTCCTGAACGCACGCGAAGAAAAAATGCCGTGATCGGAAGCCCGACCGAGGCGGCTACTATCACGGCATCTGGCTTCGGAAACACCAGCTTAATAACGGCCGGAGCGAGTGAAATTAAGGCGGGCAACAGAGTATCCCAAGAGACTATCCGCCACAGCCACCGGCCGTAATTCAACCTTCGCTCGCTCATTGCCCTGATTCTAACACCGCCGCATGAAGTAGCCATATCGGTGTTCCCACACAGTAGCCGACCAGTACCGTGCCCAGCACCGCAGTGCTCAGACACCACCGGCCGGTGGGTAGCGTTGCATGCCCCCATCGCCGGTCGATATGATGGGGCTTTAGGCGCCAGGTGCGCTCCTACGTCCCGCCCTCCGGCTCTCGTCGCCAGCATGAACGGTTCCCCATCCTTGTCGCCGTTGTCACGCGCTGCGTCGAGGCACGCAAAGCTCGTTGGTCGCCGTCGACGCGGCTCCGCCGCGCGGCTCTTGATCCTGGCCGTCGCCACGGTCGGAGTCGCCGCTCTGTTTTGGGGTGGCATGAGGCTTCGGCACTCGGACGATCCGTCCGCTCAGCCGCTCGTCATCTTTTGCGCGGCCAGTAATCAATCGGTTCTCGAGGCCATCCGCCGCGACTACGAACACGCCTATGGCACGCCGCTGCAAGTTCAATATGGCTCGTCGCAGACGCTGCTGGCGGGCTTGGAGGTGTCGGGGGCCGGCGATCTCTATCTGCCGGCAGACGACGGCTATTTGACCTTGGCCCGCGAGCGAAACTTGACCGCCGAGGAATTTCCGCTGGCACGCATGCAAGCCGTCGTCGCCGTGGCCAAGGGCAATCCCAAGAAGATTCATCAATGGGACGATCTATTGCAGGCCGACGTGCGCCTCGCCCAGGGCGCGCCCGACAGCACGGCCATCGGCAAGCTGACCCGAAACGCTCTCTCGACTGCCGGACGCTGGGAAGCACTCCACGCCCGCACGATGGTCTACAAAACGACGGTCAATGAAGTGGCCAACGACATCAAGGTGGGCGCCGTCGACGCCGGAATCGTGTTCGACGCCGTGTTGGCCAACTATGACACGCTTGAAGCCGTGACGCTGGGGGAGCTCGAAGGCGTCCAGGCTCACGTCGCGGCCGCCGTGCTGAAGTCGAGTCGCCAACCGCGACAGGCGCTGCACTTCGCGCGCTACTTGTCGGCCCGCGATAAGGGTCTGCTCCGCTATCGCGAGTTCGGCTTCGTTCCGACCGAAGGGGACGCCTGGAGCGAGCAGCCCGAGGTCACGCTCTACGCCGGGTCGATGCTCCGTCCGGCGATCGACCAAACGATCACCGCCTTCGAAGAGCGTGAAGGGGTCCGGGTGCTGCGGGTCTATAACGGCTGCGGCATCCTGGTGGCCCAGATGAAGGCCGGCCAGGTGCCCGATGCCTACTTCGCATGCGACGTCGAGTTCATGAAACAGGTCCAAGAATTGTTTCCCGGCGCCGAGGACATTTCGCGGAACGAGCTGGTGATCCTCGTCAAGAAGGGAAATCCGTTTGGCATGGGATCGCTGCGCGACCTGGCCAAACCCGGTTTGCGGGTCGGCATCGGCCACGAAAAGCAGTGCGCCATGGGCTGGCTGACGCAGCGCACGTTCCGCGAAGGAGGCGTTCAGGCCGAGGTGATGAAGAACGTCGTCGTGCAATCTCCCACCGGCGACATGCTCGTCAACCAGATGCGCTCCGGGTCGCTCGATGCGGCCGTGGCCTACTTGAGCAACGCGGCCGGATCGGCCGAGTTCCTCGACGCGATTCGCATTCAGGGGTTGCCGTGCTCGGTGGCCACGCAACCCTTTGGCACGGCCAAGGATTCGAAAAATAAACGGCTCATGCAGAGATTGTTGGAGGCGATCCGCGCCAACGCTTCGCAAGAGCGATTCAAGAGCGAGGGCTTCCGCTGGGTCGACGCGCACGAGGAGCGGTCATGAACGACCCGTCCGCCGTCGTGTCGGCAAGCACGCCCTTGGCGCGGCACAAAGCCGGCTCCGATGCGCCATTTTTCATCTCCCTGGCGGGCCTGGGTGGCAGCTATCTGCTGCTGATCGTGTTGATGCTGGCGGCCGACCTGGCGTTCACTTCGCCGACGCACTTCGTGCAGGCCTTGCAAAAGCCCGAAATCATCTACGCCGTGCGCCTCACCTTGATTACCTGCACCATCTCGGCGCTGCTCTCTTTGTTGGTCGCGACGCCGCTGGGCTACTTGCTGTCTCGGGTTGAATTCCGCGGCCGATGGCTCATCGACACGGCCCTCGACATTCCGGTCGTGCTGCCCCCCTTGGTCATCGGCCTGAGCCTGTTGATTCTGTTTCATCTGCCGCTGAGCGGAAGCAATTTGGAACTTCTGATCGAACGATACGTCGGCGTGCGAATCACGTACGCGGAGCCGGCGGTCGTGCTCGCGCAGTTCTCCGTGGCCTGCGCCTTCGCCGTGCAGACGCTGCGCGTGACGTTCGATCAGATTGACGCTCGGCCCGAACAGGTCGCCTTGACGCTGGGTTGCCGGCGCAGCCAGGCATTTTTTCGCGTGGTGTTGCCACAGGCCTGGCGCGGCATGATTGCGGCCGTGACGATTGCCTGGGCCCGTTCGCTCGGCGAGTTCGGGCCGATCCTCGTCTTCGCCGGCGCAACGCGCATGCGTACCGAGGTCCTGTCGACGACGGTCTTTCTGGAGCTTAGCGTCGGCCAGTTGGAAGCCGCTGTCGCGGTGTCGCTGCTGATGGTCGTGGCCGCCATGCTGGTGCTCGGCGTGGTCCGCCTGCTCGGAACCAGGGCGATGCCATGATCGAACTCGAAAACGTCACCGTCCGCAGCGGCCCGTTCGTATTGACGAACGTTGCAGCCGTGATTCCCGAGGGGGAGTACGCCGTATTGATGGGCGGAACGGGCCAGGGGAAGACCACGATCCTGGAAGCCGTCTGCGGCTTGCGGCCCATCGCAAGCGGTCGCATTCGCTTGGAGGGCGCCGACGTGACGCGGTGGAAGCCGGCCGATCGGAATATCGGTTACGTGCCGCAAGACCTGGCCCTGTTTCCGACCATGACGGTGCGTGAGCATTTGGAGTTCGCCCTGCGCCTGCGCCGCGCGTCGCGGGCCCTGCTGCGCGAGCGAGTCGCCGAGCTGGCCGACGTGCTGGGGATCGGCCCGTTGCTCGATCGCCGCATGCGAGGTCTCAGCGGGGGCGAGGCCCAGCGCGTCGCGCTCGGTCGCGCGTTGTCGTTTCGCCCGCGCGTGCTGCTGCTCGACGAACCGCTCAACGCCCTCGACGAACCGACTCGCGACCGGCTCTGTGAGCTGCTGCGGACGATTCAGAAGAATGAGGGTCTGACGACCTTGCACGTCACGCACAGCCGCAGCGAGGCGAGACTGCTGGCCGATCGACTGTTGGTCATCGCCGCGGGGCGCGTTCAGCACCGCCCCACGACCGATTTAAGCACGCTCAGCGATGCGCCCGAGGCGGCAACTTTCGGCGTCAGCCCGTAATCAACCAGGAAAGCGACTCATGCGATTGCGCGTTCAATACACAGCCCAACTCCGCACGGCCGTCGGTCGCTGCGAGGAAGAAATCGATCTTCCCGAAGGAACGAGCCTCGCGGAGTTGCTCGTGCTCGTCGCGTCGGAATGGTGCCGCGAGGCGGCCGGATACGTGCTCACCTCCGGCGGCGAATTGCAGCCCTCGCTGCTGGTGGCCGTGAACAACGGGGCGATCTCGACGCGCGAGGCCCAGGCCGTGCTGGTCAACGCCGGCGACGTCGTGATGTTGTTGCCCCCCATTGCCGGAGGCTAAGGCCGATGTCGCACCTTCCCGAGCTCACCGCCGACGATCGGAGCCGCTACGAGTGGCAGCTCTGGGTCCATGGCTTCGGCGAAGAAGGGCAGCGGCGTCTGAAAGCCACGACGGTATTCATTTCGCGAATCGGCGGCGTTGGCGGCACCGTGGCGATGCAACTGGCGGCGGCAGGCGTGGGGCGGCTGATTCTGGCACACGCCGGCGATTTGCGGCTGGATGATTTGAACCGGCAGTTGCTGATGGCGACCGACGGCATCGGCAAACCGCGCATCGAATCGGCCGTTCGGCGCCTGCGCGAATTGAACCCGCACGTCGCCATCGAAACGATCGCCGAAAACGTCGACCAGGCCAACGTCGAGCGGCTTGTCGGCCGGGCGGACGTGATCGTCAGCGCCGCTCCGCGGTTCGAGGAACGGCTGCAAATGAATCGCGAGGCCGTGCGTCGCGGCGTGCCGCTAGTCGACTGCGCGATGTACGAGCTGGAAGCGCGGCTGACGACGATCGTGCCCGGTCGCACGCCTTGCTTGAGTTGCCTGTCTCCCGAACGGCCTCCGCATTGGAATCGCGAGTTTCCCGTCTTCGGCGCCGTCGCCTCGACGGTCGGCTCGCTGGCCGCGATGGAGGTCATCAAGTGGGCCGCCGGCTTGGGCGAACTGCTCACCGGTCGCCTGCTGAACTTCGACCTGCGTGACATGACTTTTACCACGATTGCCATTGCCCGTCGATCCGACTGCGCCGTCTGCGGCGCACCGTCGCAAGCGACGGCCGACTGCACGGGCGCCGGACGAAACCCATGATGAAGATTGCACCTTGCCTGATTTTGATCGTCTCGGGATTCGCGTCCGCCGGCGCGGCCGATTGGCCGATGTGGCGCTGCGATTCCGCGCGTACCGCCTCCAGCGATCAACAACTTCCCGACGAACTCCATGTGCAATGGATCCGCAAGTTGCCGCCGCTGGAAGTAGCCTGGCCCGACCAGCAGATGATGTGGTTCGATCGTCAATACGAACCGATCGTGGCGGGTCAACGGATGTTCGTCGGGTCGTCGCGGACCGACTCGCTGACGGCGTACGACACGCGGACGGGGGCCCAACTTTGGGAGTTTCGCGCCGAGGGGCCGATCCGCTTCGCCCCGGTCGAGTGGAACGACAAGCTATACGTCGCCAGCGACGACGGCCACTTGTACTGTCTGACCGCCGCCGAAGGGAAACTCGTCTGGAAACATCGCGGCGGCCCGTCGAATCGCCGGGTGCTCGGCAACGAGCGACTGATCTCGCTCTGGCCCGCGCGCGGCGGGCCGGTGGTTGCGGGCGATACGGTCTACTACGCGGCCGGCATCTGGCCGTTCATGGGCATTTTCTTGCACGCTCTGGACGCCGAAACCGGCGCGGTCCGGTGGACGAATGACGGTGAAGGGTCGCGCTTCATGATGCAGCCGCACAACACGCCCTCGTTTGCGGGCGTGGCGCCCCAAGGCGCGCTGGTCGTCGACGGCGATCGGTTGCTCGTGCCGGGCGGTCGCTCGGTCCCCGCGTGTTTCGATCGCTACACGGGCCGGCTGCTGCACTACGAGTTGGCCGCGAACAACAAGCGCGGCGGCGGCAGCGCCGCCAGCGCCGGACCGGAGCTGTTTTTCAACGGCGGATGTACTTTTGGGGCCGAGCACGGTGACGTCATCTCCGAACTGAAGTTCACGACGTTGCCGGTCGTGCACGGTCGCCTCGCCTACTACGCACTCGGAGCGGAAATCAAGGAAATCGAATTCAGCAATCCGCTCTTCCAAACCAATAAGGGCACCGACCGCAAGGGCAAGCCAACCGAGAATCGCAAGTTGAACTTCGATCCGCTCTGGTCCGCGCCGGTCGATGCCCGCGGCGACCTGATTCGTGCCGGCGACAAGCTGTTCGGCTGCTCCGGCGGCAACGTGTTCGCGATCGAGCGAAACCCCAGAGAGAAGACGCCCCAAGTGCTTTGGAAGGCGACCGTCGACGGCACGGTCGCACGGTTGCTCGTCGCCGACGATCGGTTGTTCGCGGTCACCAGCGAAGGCTCGATCTACTGCTTCGCCGCGGACCGGCGCGACCCGATTGTGCATCGAACCGAGCCTTCAGCGCCGGCACTCGATTCGACCGTCGTCGAACACGCACGCCATCTACTGGCGACAGCGAACACCCAGGGCGGCTATGCCGTCGTCTGGGGAGTGGGCGACAGTTCAACGGTTCTTGCGATGTTGCAATCGAGCGATCTCTGCATCGTCGCCGTCGAGCCTGACGCCGCCAAGGCAAACGCTTTGCGCACCAAGCTGGTCGACGCCGGACTGTATGGTCGCCGAGCGACCGTGCTCGTCGGCACGCCCGAGTCGCTGGAATTGCCCCCGTATTTCGCTTCGTCGATGATCATCGAAGATTTTGCCTCCGCCGGCGTGAAGCTGGAGCCGGCCACGCTCCCAAGGCTCTTCGCCTCGCTGCGCCCGTTCGGCGGCAGCGCCTTGTTTCATCTCGAAGAAGCCGATCATCGCAAGCTCGCTGCCGCCGCGCTCGCCGCGAGCCTGCCGCGGGCCGTGATTCGCCCGTCGAAGGACCACGACACGCTGTTGGTCAGATCGGGACCGCTGGAGGGCAGCGCCGATTGGACCCATGAGCATGCCGACGCCGCCAACACGCGCGTCTCGGGCGATGACCTGGTGAAGACGCCGCTTGGCATCTTGTGGTTCGGCGGACCGTCGCACGACGCGATCCTGCCACGCCACGGACACGGACCGCAGCCGCAAGTGGTTGAAGGCCGCGTCATCATCGAGGGCCCCGACGTCCTGCGGGCTACCGACGTCTATACCGGCCGACTGCTCTGGGAGCGCAAGCTGCCGGGCATGGGAGCCCTCTACAACAACGCGGCCCACCACGCCGGCGCGAACGGCACTGGCGCCAACTACATCTCGCTGCCCGACGGCATTTACGCGATTTATCCGCCCGGTTGCCTGCGGCTCGACCCGGCGAACGGCGCGACGATGGCCGAGCTGTCTCTGCCGAAAGTTGATGGCGAGCAGCAACCGGGCGCTTGGAACTACATCAACGTGCTCGACGATTATCTCGTCGCGGGGATCGACTTGCCCGAGAGCCTGGCCGATCCGCGCAAACGGGCCTACGAAGACGTGGTCGCCAGCAAACGGCTGTTCGTCCTCAATCGACATGACGGCCGCATCCTCTGGTCGTTCGACGCTCAATTCCAGTTCCGCAACAATGCGATCTGCCTGGGCGGCGGACGCCTGTACTGTGTCGACTTGCTCAGCAATGCCGAGCTCGACTTGTTGAAGCGGCGCGGGCAGAAACCGAAAGACAAATCGAAGCTGACCGCGCTCGACCTGGCGACAGGACGCGTCGTTTGGTCGACCGACCATGAGGTGTTCGGCACGTGGCTGAGTTACTCGGCCAAACACGACGTGCTGGTCGAGTCGGGCCGGCCCGGCCGCGACGTGTTGAAGGACGAACCGAAGGGCATGCGGGCCTACCGCGCCGCCGGCGGCGAAGTGATCTGGACCGAGGCCCATAGCGGCCCCGCCATTCTGCACGGCGACCGGATCCTCGCCGATCGCCAGGTCTGCGAATTGCTCACCGGAAAGCTGGTCCAACGAGCCGATCCGCTGACCGGTCGCCAGGTGGATTGGATCTGGAAGCGCAACTACGGCTGCAACACGCCGCAAGCCTCGCAACACTTGCTGCTGTTCCGCTCGGGCGCGGCCGGTTATTGTGACCTGACGAACGACGGCGGCACCGGCAACTTCGGCGGCTTCCGCTCGAGCTGCACCAACAACCTGATCGCGGCGGGAGGCGTGCTGAGCGTTCCCGATTACACGCGGACCTGCACCTGCGATTACCAGAACCAGGCGTCGCTGGCACTGGTGCACATGCCGGAAGTCGAAACGTGGACCGAGTTCCCGTTGTCCGACGACAAGGAAGTGCGGCACGTCGCGCTGAACCTGGGCGCGCCCGGTTTTCGCCGCGCCGACGACGGCACGCTGTGGCTCAATCACTTCGCCGGAGCGCAAGTCGAGTACGACGAGCCGGGCTACTACTGCCGCCATGCGTCAGCCGTTCACGGCGACGGCAAGCTGAATTGGGTCGCGGCTTCGGGCTGCCGCGGCATCCGCCGCTTGACGCTGAATCCCCAACGCAAGGAACCGGGCACCTTCACGGTGCGGCTGCACTTTTGCGATCCCGATAACGACCAAGGCGGCAAGCGGGTCTTCGATGTGAAGTTGCAGGGCCAAACGGTCCTGGCCGGCTTCGATCCCGCGTCGGCCGCCGGAGGCATCTTGCGGCCGGTCGTTAAAACGTTTCGTGGAGTGCACTTAGAAGCCGATAAGCCGCTCACCGTGGAGTTCGTTTCGCGTTCGCCTGCCGACGCCGGGCCGACGACCGCCCCGATTTTGAACGGCATCGAGTTGTTCGTAGAATAAGCGGCACGTTACCCGATGAACGGACCAAGGAGTTGTCCCATGAAGTCGCACTGCCTTCTTGTTCTCCCGCTTGCCGTCATCGGGTCGATGATCGCCGCCGCACAGGCCGCGGACTGGCCGACGTATCGCGGCGGCATCGCCCACCAAGGCGCTTCGCCCGAGCGACTCTCGATGCCGCTGGTCGTGCACTGGGATTACGCCGCCCCCGCCAAACCGCGCAAAGGTTGGGCCGGCGAAGACGGCAAGGCCTTCGAGCGAAGGATCGTCATGGAACGCGTCAAGTACGACGACGCGTTGCACGTCACCGTCGCCGACGGCCGACTCTACTTCGGCTCGTCGGTCGATCATCAGGTTCATTGTCGCCGCGCCGACACCGGCGAAACGTTATGGACATTCTTCACCGGCGGGCCGGTGCGGCTCGTTCCGACCGTCGCGGGCGATCGCGTGTACTTCGGCTCCGATGACGGCTTCGCGTACTGTCTTGACGCCAAGACCGGCAAGCTGGTGTGGAAACTGCGCGCCGGCCCGCACGACGAATGGATGCTGGCTCGCGGCGAGATGATCAGCCGCTGGCCGATCCGCACGGGCGTGCTGGTCGCCGACGGCACGGCCTATTTCGGCGCCGGCCTGTTTCCCCACGAAGAAGTCTACCTCTATGCCGTCGACGCGGCCGACGGCCGGATCGTGTGGCGGCGAGACAATATCAGCCACGGCGACGCCGGCCGCGACGATCTCTCGCCCCAGGGATACTTGCTGGCGACCGACGACTTGCTGATCGTTCCCTCGGGCCGGGCGCTGCCGGCCGCCATCGATCGCCGCACCGGCGACGTCGTGTACAAGGGAGTCCAGGGCGGACAGAGCGCGGCCGGGGGCGTCGTCGGCGGCACCGAAGCCCTGTTAGCAGACGGACAGATCTACAGTTGGGGCGCCCATCACATTTTCGCGATGAAGCAGGACACCGGCGAGGCCGGGTTCGGCTACTTCGACGGGCGGCAAATGGCCGTCGCCGGCGACGCCGCTTATGTCGCCAACGGCGTCAAGGTTTCGCGTCTCGATCGCCTGGCCTACGCCACGTGGAGCCGCAAGCGCCATGCCCTGGAAGTGCAAATCGGCGGCGAAACGAAAGCGGCCCGCGAAAAAAGCGAAAAGGGTGACGCGGCCAAAGAACGGTTAAAAAAACTCCTCGAACAACAAGCGCAACTCGCCGAAGTCGGCGTCGTCTGGTCGGTTCCCGACGCCAATGAGTCATCACTCATCGTCGCCGGCGACACCGTGCTGGTCGGCGGGCGCGACGTTGTTGTGGCCTACAACGCCGCGACCGGCCAAAAGACGTGGTCGGCTCCGGTCGCCGGCGAGGCCCGCGGCTTGGCGGTCGCCGATGGCCGCCTGTATGTCAGCACCAGCGCCGGGCGCATCGTCTGCTTTGGCGCCGAGTCGGCGAAGCCGAGCGCGGCAGCGGTCGCGCCCATCGCCGACGCTTATCCGCCCGACAAGATGACCGACGTCTATGCCTCGGCCGCCGACGAAATCTTGCGGCGCAGCGGCGTCAAGAGCGGCTATTGCCTCGTGGTCGGCAACGAGCAGGGACGCCTGGCCTACGAACTCGCGCGCCGCAGCAACTTGCGGATCTATGCGATCGAACCCGACGAAACCAAAGTGAACGAGGCTCGCCGGGTCTTGTCGGCAGCGGGTTACTATGGACATCGCGTGACCGTGCATCATGCCGATTACAACGATCTGCCGTACTCGAGCTTTTTCGCGAATCTGGTCGTTTCCGACGCGTTGCTGGCCAGGGGCGAGTTGCCCGGCGTTCCGCCCGCCGCTCTCGTGCGGCATCTGAAACCGGTCGGCGGCGTAATGTGCCTCGGCCGGCCCGAGCAAGCGCCCGGCAAGGCGGTCGCCGTCGAAACCCTGACAAGCTGGCTGGCCGACGCAAAGCTGGGCGAGTCCGCCAAGATCACCAGCGAAGGTTCGTGGGCCATGCTCACGCGCGGCGCTTGCCCGGCGCCGGAAGCTGGACGCATCAATACGGCGATCCCGGCAACACCGCGACAAGCCAGGAGCAGCGGCTGCGCGGCGGCCTGGGAGTGCTGTGGTTTGGCGATCCTGGCCCGACCATGATGGTCAATCGCCATGACGGCGCGGTCGGGCCACTGGCCCTCAAGGGCCGTCTGGTGGTGCAAGGCGATAAAATCGTGCAGGCCTACGACGCCTACAACGGGCAGTTCCTCTGGGAATTCCAGAACCCCGACGCCGTGCGGACCGGCGTCTACAACAACCAGAATCCCGGCAATCTCGCCGCCAGCGACACGAGCGTCTTCATGTTCGCCGGCAAGCAGTGTTTTGAGATCGATCTGAACACCGGCGCCCAGCGGCGCATTCACCGGCTGCCGGCGGGCGTTGATGAATCAACCTACCAATGGGGCTACATCGCCTACCGCGACGGACTGCTCTTCGGCACCGCCACGATTCGCGCCGAGGTCGAAGCGGCCCGTCGGCGTCGCGGCAAAACGACCGAAGATGCCACCGACATGATCTTCGCCATCGACACCGCCAATGGCGAACACGTTTGGCAGTATCGAGGCAAGAGCATTTCGCACCATACGGTGGCATTGGGTCCCGACCGCGTGTTCTTCATCGATAGTTTCATTACGCCCGAACAACGAGCCGCTCTGCTGCGGCAAGACAAAACGCCGCTCAAAGACCTGACGCCCGAGGAGGCCAAGGCGGAAGAGGCGCGATTGAAGGGGATCGACGTTCGGCTTGCCGTGGCCTTGGATGCGCGAACGGGCAAAAAAGTCTGGGAGCTGCCGATCGACGTGACCGATTGCAGCGAGATCGGCATCGGCGGCGGCAAGTTGACGATGATGTACGACAAGGGCGTGCTGCTGTTGTGCGGCGCCAACGCGAACGGGCACTATTGGCAGCAGTTCATGGCGGGCGATTTCTCGCGGCGCCGCCTGGTCGCGATCAGCGCCGACGGCAAGGGCGTGCTCTGGCATAAAGATGCCAACTATCGCCATCGCCCGATCATCGTCGGCCAACGCGTGATCGCCGAGCCGTGGTCCTTCGACCTCTACAGCGGCGCGCAGCAGATGCGGGCCAACGCCGTCACCGGCCAGAGCGAGCCCTGGAGCATCATGCGCACCGGCCACCATTGCGGCATGATCACGGGTTGCGAAAGCATGCTCTTCTTCCGCAGCGGCTTTACCGGCTTCTACGACCTTAACGCCGACGTCGGAGCGCAACATTTCGCGGGCCACCGCCTGGGATGCTGGATCAATGCCGTGCCGGCCAACGGACTGGTGATGATTCCGGAAGCGGGCGCCGGCTGCGTCTGCCTGTTCTCCATCGAATCGACCGTGGTGTTCGAGCCGCGCGAGCCGCGGCGCCCCTGGGCAATCTACAGTTCGGTCGGCGCGACGACGCCGGTCAAGCACCTGGCCGTCAACTTCGGCGCGCCGGGCGACCGCCGCGATGCGCGCGGCACGGTTTGGCTGACCTATCCGCGCCCCAAGCCGTACAAGGAGACCGGGCTGGAAACGAAGCTGCAGCTCGACGTGAAGTTGCTCGAAAAAGGAGGCTTCACCGCCGTGAACGAGGAATCCACGCCGATTGCCGGCGCCGAAACGCCGTGGGTCTTCACCTCCTGGGCTCGCGGGATGACCCAATGCACGATTCCCTTGCGCGGTCCCGACGATAAGCCCGCCGACTACGACGTGCTCCTCTACTTTACCGACGTCGAAAACGAAGCCGCCGGCGACCGCCTGTTCGACGTGAAAGTGCAAGGGCGCGACGTGGCGCAAAACCTGGATATCGTCGCCGAATCGGGAGGTCGCGCTCGAGCCCTGGTGCGACGCATTGCCGGCGTGAACGTCGCCGACAAGCTGACGATCGACCTGGCAGCCAGGTCGCCCGACGCCTCACCCAAGCAGATGCCGATTCTAAGCGCCGTCGAGATTTCCCTAAACGCCGACGCGCCCGCGAAGTAACGTGCGCGTGGTTGAAACGCGGCAGAATAATACCAGTTCCGCGTCATTTTCGGCAAGCAAAAGGCCAGATAGGCCGGGTCGCCCGCGGTATCCGCGTTTCCCTCAACCGTTCCCCGCCGCACGCTCCTGGATCGCTATCCACAAGTCGGCCATTCCCATCTCTCGCACCCAGCGATCCACGTACGCGAGATCGAGTTGATCTCGGCTGATTGCAAGCACGCCCGTAATGTCTCTCAAGTGTTTTTCCGATCCGCCCAGGCGATAGAATTCCATTTTCTTGATAATCGCGTCTTCCGGCGAAGCGAAACAGACCTTGAGGTCCTCTTCGGCCTGAATCCATCGCGCGCGAGCAAAGCGTGACTCATTGAACGGGGTCGATTCCGGCACGATCACGTCGACTTTCAGGCCCGAAGCGGGATGAATGATGTTAAAGAACGCTTTGTGCAGGACCGCTTCGCGCACGGCAGATTCACTGAGGTAGAAGTCTTCTTGCGGAAATCGACGGCAGAATTCCACGATCGCGGGCTCGCCTAGATCCACGACAATGTCGATGTCGTTCGTGAATCGGGGTTCGCCATAAAAGATGGTCGCGGTTGATCCCGTCACGAAATACCGCAGCTGCATTGCGTCAAGGACGCCGGCGACATGCCGCAATAGCTCATTCGGTTCGATGGGACAGCCTCCGGGCCACGGCTTCCTCAAGGCGACGTTCGTCCCAATTCGGGTTTTCCGCCCTGAGGTGGCTGCGAATCATGCGCCGGGCGCTGACAAACATTTCGTTGGCGATCCGCAGGCGTTCAGCCCCTGTTTTGGATCGGAGGACCGCCGCCATCGCCGCGTCGATGACCTCGATGACAGGCCGCGACTCTGAGTTTTGTCTTCCCTGAAGCATGGAAGGCCGCGTCGAAGACAAACCAAGGACGACTGCATGGGAGTCGTCCGAAATGCTTACCGGCAATAGCGAGGGTGAAGGGACTCGAACCCTCGGCCTCTAGCGTGACAGGCTAGCGCTCTAACCAACTGAGCTACACCCCCAAGTTATTGACTGGCAGTTACTTAGGCTAAGCAACCGCCGACTACTACCATATTCGCCTGGTATTGTTGGGTCTGTTTCCTCGCTCCACCAAATTCCCTTGAAATATCACCGATACTAGACCGTTGGTCAAGTGAAATCGATGGCTGTGGACGAACTCTCAGAAATCCGGGTAGGATAACTGTATGATCAGCATTCAACTTCCAGACTCGGTCGCCGCCGCGCTGGCTGCCCAAGCTCGGGCCGAAGGGCTCGGTTTGCAGGCCTATCTTGAGCGGCTGGCCGGGGCGCTCGTGCCGGCGGCTCCGCCACCGCTGCGGGGCGACGAGATCGTGCGGCTGTTCGATGAGGCATCAATCGCAGGGCCGGACCCAAGCTGCACGTATTCGTGCGCCGACATCTATCTCGACCACGACTGATGGCCGTCCTCGTCGACACCTGCTCCGCCCCCGAGATATTTTTCAAGCCGTGAGCGGCTTGCACGGCCGCGCAGTGGCCCAGGCATCTAGCGGTGGGCGGCAGCCCACCGAATCGATTCCCGCAAATTGGAATCAAGCCGCGAGAGCGGCGCAGGCAATCAATCCCAAAGATAGCGCTCCTCGTATTCAATTCCGTGCTTTGCGAGCAACCCCCTGAGTTCATCTTGAAACGATTGTCGCCGATGGTGCGTCTCCTGCGATCGAATATATCGCCTCACTGAGGCAATCTGCGATTCGCTGACTTAAGCACCAAGACCGGCATCAACGTGACGGCCTACACAATTCGCCACGCCTGGGCAACTGACGCGCTCGCTCGCGGTGCTCCGATCCAGTTTGCGGCCAAGATTATGGGCCACAAGGGGACGCGGATGCTCATGGAAGTGTACAACCACTTGGAACTGTGCGGCGATGAACTGCGGGACGCCTTGACTCGCGCGAATGGCAAAGCATCGGACGTGGCCTAGCGTGGCACCCGGCACCCATCAATCCCAGTCTGAGAGCGACATTGAACCGAGTGGGGAGTTGGGTGCGCCAAATGCGTCAACGCGCCAATTGACGCTGTAGTCACTACCGCGAATCACGCTGACGATGATGTTTGTCGTCTCGTCGTCAGTCTCAATCTCGATCTTTCCTGGCAGGGTCTTCCCCTTCCGCTGTAGCTCAATAGCGAACTTTCCCGGCTTATTCTCGAACCGTCGCGTCTCCCCGTTCCTGTTAAAGCCTGCCTCGTTCGTGCGAGCGTCCACGTCCTTTCGCGCAAGATTGATAAAATGAACCTCGAAAGTTGAGGCCGCGTCTTCGGCGGAAAGGCGTGCAAAAAGCTCTTTGAAGTCGCTCATATTGACTTTCTCTCCGGCGGTCGGTGATTCGTTGGCCGCCTAAAGGTCAGCAAACATATCATCCGTTCTGCCAGCCGCGTTTTTCGGTTGAGTCCAAGGTTAAAACTTGATTTTCCATTGATCGCCACCAGCGGGCGTCTTGACCAAGACGAGCTTTCCGTCCTCGGTGCAACCCAAGAATGTCTTGGTATTCAAGTTCATGATCGTGGATCGCTTTTCCTTATCGTTCGGAATGGCCTTCACGACCCAAACGGAGCCCGGCCCAGAAGCTTTCACGCTCGTCTCTACCTTTGATCCGGGTTTGTTAACGTCGAGAAATTGTTCCGTGCGCAGGTTTTGAAGGTGAACATTATCACCGTCGAGCTTGACTGATTTCCATTCGCAAGACCTCTTGTCACATTTTTCCTCTTCCGACGTGCCGGGGTTTTTGTCAACGGCATCGAGGAATTTGCCCACGCTGGTGTTGAAAATAGTCCATGTCGCTTGGGCATGCGCGATGCCAGGTGCGAGGCTGACCATTGCCAATGCAATGAAACACGTCGCCCAGAGCCGAGTTGCAAAATTCATAGGAGTCTCCTTACAATAGCGGAACGCGGAACCAAGATGCGAATCAGATTGACTCGCCCTATCCATACGACAAGAGCAGCGAGTCCCAGGGCCAACGTTACGAAACTAGACGGCTCGGGCACCGGGACGAGTTGGCCGACGAAGCCGTGTTCGACGCCGCCGACCAGGGCCACGCCGACGAACGTGCCGTTGTTGTTGATGTCGGTCAGACGAAGGACTTGACCGAATCCGAGCGTCTGACGTGGGAAGAGGTTCAGGTCAAACACGCCGTTGCTCGGAATGTCGTAGAGGAGTCCCTTTTCGCCCGACGTGCCGACCAACTGGTTGAGGTCGTTGAGTCCGTAGAATGCGGCGAAATCATCGCTTGGTGATAACTTTGCTAAGCTTAGTGGACTTGAAGACCCGATGGCCAAATAACTTGCAAGGTTTGCGGTAGTCCCGGCGGTCATCAGCGAGTTATTGACTCCCGCTTGCGGGCTATAACCCGGCGCCATAAGGTGCGTAAAGTTGCCACCGCTACCAAAACCATCATAGTAAAAGCTATCGACCAGATTATTGCTCGACGAGTCCAAGGTTATTCCCACAATATAACCCTGGTCATTGATTCCCAAAGATTTGTTGTTCACCGTTTCCGAAGTGAATACCGAATGCCATGCACTACCTTGACCGCCGGCCGCCGATTTCGTAACTGTTCCATTCGTGCGCCAGCCGACGATGACGCCGCTGCTGTTGATGGCTTCCGCTGCACCCTGAATCGTTGCCGAAGTTTCCAAATTCACCATGCTGTTCACTGAATCCCACATGAACGGCTTCTGCTTAGCCGCCCCGTCCAAACTCCATCCGACCACGACGCCAGAGCCGTTCAAGTCGTTGGCATAACTCTGAGAACCGCCCACCGTGCCCAGTGGCGTGGTCACCCCACCAGCCCACAGGAATGCTTGGCTGTTGGCGGCTTGGCCGACGACTTGTCCGACGTTGTTGATGGCGGTGGGATTTACACCAGCACCCAGATCGGTCAGTTGCAGTTGGTGGGTGGCGTAGGAATACGGCGCGGCGTGGGCAGCCGAACCGAGCGCGAGCAAGACGAGCAGGCCCCAGACGTGGCGCACGAGGGGCATTCGAGCCTGCTTTCGATGGGACGCGCGAACCGCAAACCACGGCCCGGCCATAAGCGGGGTGGCGTTCAGCCTAACAGGTCACCGCCGGATAATCAAACTTTTTCTTTGGATAACTGAGAGCTGCGACACGATGACATCTCCCATTGCCTGCGCCGCTCTCGCGGCTGACTGACGGTTGGGGTAATTTTTCGGTGGGCTGTCGCCCACCGCTACATCCCCAGACCCCTTCGGGGTCTCGGAATAAGGCCACGAGATATGACCCTGATTCTAATCGCAAAGCGCTCTCTCGCCACGAGCCGTTCGCTAGCGCTTGGCCGCGCGGCGGACCAGGCTGAAGGCGGCAACCAGCGCGACTGCGACCCAGCCGATCGTCAATCCGCCGTGTCGCCGTGCGGTCAGGTCTTCGTGCGTGCGGCAAATCTCGAAGCAGGCTTGAAACATCTCGTCGGTACTCTGTCGCCCGGCGTGCACCACCGCCGCCGGGTCCGGATTGTTCTTGTTCTCTGCCGAGTTGTCGTACAATGCCGTCGCCGTCACCACCGTCCCGCGCGGCAGCGCCTTCGGCACGCCCAGCACGTAGCGATATTGCCAGGCAAAGTCGTACGCGAAAACGTCCAGCAGCACGTCCGTCTCGCCATTAGGATAACGGGCCTCGAAACGCATCGACTTGCCGCGCCAGTGCATGTGCGGATACAACGCGAACAGCGTGTAGTCGTCCTCCAGCATCCACGCGTGCCGCACCGTCTTTTTCTCGAACGGCGCGATCACCAGCGCGTCGTCGAGAATCGCGCGCGTCGCCATCTGCCGCCGCACCGTGCCCGGCTCGGCCAATTCCAGCGCGATGCTGCTCGTGTCCGTCTGCTCCGTGCCGTTGGGCACGTAATGCACCGACAACACGACGTTCCAGCCGGCCGGAATGAGCTTGGCGGTTCCCTCGGGCATCGTCGTGATCGAATTGCCGGGCACGGCCATCGCCAGGTAATAGTCGCCCAGGCCGTTGACGAACAATTCGTCGGGCCGGGCGTTCTTCGGCTTCACGTAAACATTGATGTGATGCACCACGCCCCGATTGCCCGGGGAGATCTCGACCGCTTGCACCCAGGTGTCGCTCGTGAAGCCAGGGTCGATGGCGAACTCCTCGTAATCGAGCACGCCCTCCTTGGGCACTACGAACGGCGCGGCCATCGAGAACACGCGATCGGGCCGGATCGACCAGCCGCTGGAAAATTTCGGCGGCGCCGGCCGGTCGGCCGGGTTTCCCTCCGCGGCGCCCAGGTCAATCCACCGCAAGACGAGCGCGCGTTGACTCTCCGACAGCGAGCGATCGTTGACAAAATGGCCCCCGCGCGCACCCCACGGCGGCATGCGCTTCTCGTCGACGACGTCGCGGATCGCATCCTTCCAGGCCACGACGTCGTCATACGTCAAAAGCGAGAACGGCGCCGCCTCGCCCGGCCGATGACATTCCACGCAGCGTGCGTCGAAGATCGGTGCAATGTCCTTCGAGTAAGTGACGGCGCCCGCGCCGCCCGGCCCAGTGTCACTCGTCGCAGTGTCATTCGGCGCAGGGCCACGATCGATGCGGCATCCAATCGCCCGGGTTTCGCTCACGCTGACCGGACGCAGCGCCAGCGCTTCGGTGATCGCCTCCTCCAGATCGCGTCGCGAGGGTTCGCTTCGACCGTGAACGCCCGGTGTGTACTGATCGTCGATCCGGCCGCGATAGATGACGTCTCGGCTTCCGTCGAGCAGGAAGACCTCGGGCGAGTGCGTCGCGCCAAACTCATCGGCCACCGCGCCGCTCTCGTCCTTGACCATGGCGAACTTCAGCTTTTGGGCAAAAGCCGCCACTGCGTCACGCGTGTCGTGTCGATTCGAATTAACGGCCACAAACCCCACGCCGCGGCCGCCGTAGGCCTCGGCCAGTTCATTCAGACGGTTGGAGTACAAACCAGCGAGCGGGCAATCGACGCCGAGAAACGCCACGACGACCAGCCGCTCCTCGCCCAGCGAGCTGAGATGAAAGGGCCGGCCCGATGGATCGAGCGGGCCGTTGATGTCCTTGGCGCCCGCCGCCGACGCGGTCCCCAACATCACCATCGCGGCCAGAATAAATCGCATCGTGTCCCTTTCCAGTCGCAGCGCTAAACCCCCACTCAATCCATAGTTCCGATTTCAGGGTGGCACCGACAACTTGTTGTCGGTGTTGCGAAGCAATGCGAGGCGTTTGATTGGCGCCGCGAACCTTGGGACCAACTCCGCCCGCACGCAAGTCCGACTGTGCCGGTTGTGCGGACTGTTTCGTCCCTTTTCGCCAGGCCGGGCCTGCAAATTCGCAATCCGCTTCCGGAGCCCGCTAGGCCGCGTTTGTAACCTAGATTTTCACAGAGAAAAGCCCTGATCCCAGGTGCCGCCTGAATGTTGTACCACTTGTATCTGTCCGTATCCGATACCTTGACGCATCTCAATTTCCAGCAGGTTTCGCTGTTGGTGTTGACGATTGTCGCGTTCGGCTTCTTCTGTCTGCGCGGATTTGGTTCGCGACAGAATTACTGACGGATGAAATTCCCGCGGCGCGGCGTTCGGTAAACGGCGACTGAGCAAAACGATCCCTCGGTGACAAACCGACCAGAGAAGGCTACTGCCCATGGAGTTCCCCTACGAAATTCCGTTGCCGGTCGCGTTGGCCGTGATCGCCGTGCTGGGCTATCTGGCCGGCCGCAGCTCGCGGGCTCAAGCGCTCAACGAAGCCGACAAGGCCCGCCGCGAACTACGCCGTGCCAAGGCCGTGGCCAAAGAGCTGGAACAAATCGCCGAGGGAGTCCGCAAACATCTGGCCTCGCACCACTCCAGCGTGGCCCGTTTCAAGGATCGTGTCAGCGAGCTGAGCGCGCAGGAAAAGGAGGCCGCCTGGCAAGAGCTGTGCACCGAGGCCGAGCAAGTCCTCAAGCCCACGCTGCGGCTGGCCGAACAAATTGCCCGCGCCTACGATGAAATCCGCCAGCAAACCAATCACCTGATGTCGTTCACCGAAGTGCGCACCGATCCGTTGACTCGGGTCAACAACCGCCGCGGACTCGACGAAACGCTCGAATCGATGCTGGCCCTGATGGAACGCTACGATCAGCCGTTTTCGCTGGCCCTGTTCGATATCGATCACTTCAAGGAAGTGAACGACTCGAAGGGACACTTGCATGGAGACCGCACGCTGCAAGCCGTGGCCCGCATCCTCGACGACTCGGTGCGCGACACCGACATCGTGGCCCGCTACGGTGGCGAGGAGTTCGTCGTGGTCATGGCGCACACCACGCTCGATAACGCCTGCCAGTTTGCCGAACGCGTGCGCGGGCTGGTCGAAAGCAGCTTGAGCCTGACCATCAGCGGCGGAGTGACCATGGCGCTGGACGGCGACAACTCGCAGAGCCTGCTCTCGCGGGCAGACGCCGCGCTGTATAGCGGAAAAGCCGCCGGGCGCAATCGAATTTTTCGCCACACCGGCGTCGAAATCGAGCCCACGAGCGAAGCCCCAGAAACCGCCGAGACCGCCGTCTAATTCTCCCTCTCCCGCCGGGAGAGGGCCGCGTGTGAGGGAGCCCTAGAAACGGCTCTTTCATTCAGCAATCACCCTCTACACTCCCGCCCCTTTCACGCCCCTCTGCCGGAATTGACGCCCTGCACGAATCGGCCGAGTATCCCGGCTCGGCAAAACGCGCGCCGCACCGCCGATTCTAACGTCGGCATCGGCGTCGCCAGCGCCATCGAGCCTCCGGATGCGTTGACTAAACGCCCCCCACGTTTTAGGATTAAGCGTCGATACCTTGCGCACGCCCGCGCACGGCTTGGCTCCCCAAATGGAACTGCCGGCTCCAGTCGTTCAAAAGGAGGGTACGTACATGCCATTGTTCGAAGTCGAAACCGACTGCCACATCATCATCACCTGGGCCACCGACGAGGATGCCGCCTCGACCGTCGTCAACGAGGCCTATCCCAGCGACCGCGTGATCCGACTCACCAAGCGTCCTCGCGACACCTGGGTGATTTCCAAAACCGCCCTGGGCATCGCCCGCCCGAGTGACCCGTGCTCGACCGCCCGCGACTGCCTCAGCAAAGCCGCCGGCGACAAAGTGCACGCCATCCGCCTCTACATGCACGAAACCGGCTCCGACCTGGAACGCGCCCGCAAAGTCATCGAGTCCAACATGGTCATGGGCTGGTAAATCCCCCTCGCCCGCCGGCCCGCGGCGAGCCCGGTCGAGCTGGAGAGGGCCGGGGTGAGGGTGCCCCAGTTTAGATCGCCACAACCAATCGCCACACGTACCAGGACCGTTGCTCCACCAACGGCCCTAGTCTTTTTGTAGGTCGGGCACCCCGTGCCTGACAAGCCCGCCACAAGACCCTCGGCTCCACCGACGCCGCGCTTACCACAAAAGAGCGGCACCGCGCTTACCCCGTCGTCAACCGTTGCCCCCATCGCCCAAAACCGCCTTCATTTCCAAGTTCTTCACATAGTCCAGCGGCGTCTTTCCACTCTTGTTCTTGATCCGTCGATCGGCGCCCGCGGCCAACAACAGTCTTGCAATCTCAATCGCGCAATCCATTTTTCCCGAGGTTGCCGGTGCTCCCGTGCTCGTGACCGCCCGATGCAGCGGTGTTGATCGGGTCCGCTTGTCGATGACGTTGACGTCGGCACCGTGAGCAAGAAGTTCCTTAACCGCCGCGGGGCTCCGAAATCGCACCGCGCGATGCAGTGGCGTCACGCCGTTTTTGTCCGTTTCGTCGACGGCGACCCCGCACTCGATGAGATGCCGAATGACCAAAACCTGTAACGCCGGATCCGGATCATGCGCCGAACACGCGGCCAACAACGTGCCGTGCAACGCGCCCCCTTCGCGAGTCATGCTCTTGAGGTCATCCAGCCGAAGTTCAAACGCTGCTAGTTGAAGCTGCTTCATGGCGCCCTGAAGTGTAGCCGAAAAGGCCCATTGTTCGTCGTGTCGTTGTGTCGTCATGGTCCAATAAAAACGCGCGACCGAAAGGTACCACAACGACACGACGGCACAACGAAGACCGGTAATAGTTGCATTTGTCACGCACAGCGTGCGTGACCTACAAAAAAGCCCGTTCATTGACAGCCGCGCCACCCGCAGTTTATCGTACCTTGTAAGGCCCGCGGTGTCCGAGGTCCTTGGGGGTACTGATGTTGCGTGCCATTCTCGCCTCGCTCACGACGCTCGCAGGCTGCTGCCTCGCGGCGCCGGCCGGTGCCGCCGAGAGCGTCGATTTCGAGCGCGGCGTTGTTCCGATCCTGGTCCGCCACTGCGCGGCCTGCCACAACGCCAGCGACCCCGCGGGCGGGCTCGATCTGACGCACCGCGCCAGTGCGCTGGCCGGCGGCGAAAGCCAATCGCCCGCGATCGTGCCAAGCGAGCCCGGCAAGAGCCACCTGCTCGAGCGAATCCGTGCCGGCGAAATGCCCCCCGAGGGCAAAGGGCCTCGCGTGACGCCCGCCGAACTGGCCAGCCTCGAAGCCTGGATCGCCGCCGGAGCCGCCTGGCCCGAGAATCGCGCTGAGCCCCTTCGAGTTCACCAGCCACACCCGCGCCGGCCGCGACTGGTGGTCGCTCGCCCGGCCCCAGCGGCCAGCGGTCCCCATTGTCAATCCGAAACACGCCGATCGGGTTCGCACGCCGATCGACGCCTTCGTACTGGCGACGCTCGAAGAGCACGCGCTCGAACCGTCCGACGAGGCCGATCTCGCAACGATCATCCGCCGCGCTTCGCTCGACCTGCTCGGCCTGCCGCCGACGCGCGATGAAATCGAGCAATTCGTCAACGACGCGTCGCCCGACGCGTATGAAAAACTCGTCGACCGGCTGCTCGCCTCGCCCCACTACGGCGAGCGCTGGGCTCGACACTGGCTCGACGTGGTCCGTTTCGGCGAGAGCGACGGTTATGAGACGAACAAGGCCCGGACGAACGCCTGGCCGTATCGCGATTGGGTCATTCGGGCCTTCGCCGACGACATGAGCTATCCGCAATTCATCATGCAGCAGTTGGCCGGCGACCACTCGGGCGTCGACGCGGCCACCGGCTTTCTGGTCGCCGGAGCCCACGACGTCGTGGGCAGCCCCGACGTCGAATTGACGCTGCAACAACGGCTGAACGATCTGGACGACATGGTCTCGACCACGTCCGCGGCCTTCCTGGGCTTGACGGTCGGCTGCGCCAAGTGCCACGATCACAAGTTCGACCCCATTGCCCAGCGCGACTACTACTCGCTGCAAGCAATCTTCGCCGGCGTCCAGCACGGCGAGCGCGACCTGCGCACGCCCGACTCCGAGCGCATCAAGCAGCGCGAAACGGAATTGCGAAACCAGTTGGCCGCCATCGAGCGAAACGCTCAGCAATTGTGGATCGGCCATCAACCGCTGGCTCGCCTGGCCTCGGCGGCCACTCGTGACTCGCGGCCGGCGGTCAGCGCCCGCATGAACGTCGACCGCTTCGCGCCCGTGCGAGGCCGCTTTGTCCGCTTCACGGTGCTGGCGACCAACAACGCCGAGCCGTGCCTCGACGAGCTGGAAGTTTTCGCGGCCGGCGATCCCGGCGCAACCTGGCGCTGGCCGCCGGCGGCGCCAAGGCGACCTGCTCGAGCGTGTTCGCCGATGGCAGCTCCAAGATCCATCGCCTGGAGCACGTCAACGACGGCCGCTACGGCAACGGCCGCAGTTGGATTTCGGCCGAAGCCGGCAAGGGCTGGGTGCAAATCGAATTACCGCAATCCGCCGCGATCGAGTGCGTCGTTTGGGCCCGCGATCGCGAAGGCATGTTCCGCGATCGGTTGCCGACGCGCTATCGGATCGACGTCGCCGACGCGCCGGACCAGTGGCAGCCGGTGGCCGACGGCCTCGACCGCCGCGCGTTCGACCCCAACGCCAGCCTCAGCGAACCGATGGCCATCGACGGCCTGTCGCCGGACGTTGCCGAACAGCTTCGACAATATCGGGGCGACGCGCAGCGGCTGCGCGACGAGATTGCCAAACTGGCGCCGCGACAAATCTACGCCGGCACGTTCAAGCAACCCGAGGCCACGCACGTGCTCTATCGCGGCGAGCCGCTGCAAAAGCGCGACGCGGTGCCGCCCGGCGCTATCGCCGCGGTCGGTCCGCCGCTGGCGCTGGCGGCCGACTCGCCCGAGGCCCGGCGGCGCGTCGCCCTGGCCCAATGGATCGGCCACGAGAGCAACCCGCTCACGGCGCGCGTGATGGTCAATCGCATCTGGCATTACCACTTTGGACAAGGCCTGGTCAAAACCCCCAGCGACTTCGGCTTCAACGGCGGCCTCCCTTCACATCCCGAACTGCTCGACTGGCTGGCCAGCGAGTTCATGGCCACCGGCTGGCATCCCAAAACCATCCACCGACTGATCATGCTGTCGAGCACCTATCGCCAGGCCAGCCGCTTTTCCGCGGGCCCGGCCGCTCAGGACGCCGGCAACCGTCTGCTGTGGCGCTTCGCGCCGCGACGGCTGGAAGCCGAGCCGATTCGCGACGCCGTGCTGTGGACCAGCGGCGTGTTGGATTTGCGGATGGGGGGCCGCGGCTACGACGTCTTCGAGCCCAACACCAGCTACGTGAAGATCTACGTGCCCAAGCAGGCGTTTGGACCGGCCGAATGGCGGCGCATGGTGTATCAAGACAAGCCTCGCATGCGCCAGGACGCGACGTTCGGCGAGTTCGATTGCCCCGATTCGAGCCAGGCCATGGCCCGCCGAAATTCTTCGACCACCGCGCTGCAATCGTTGAACTTGCTGAACGGCTCGTTCATGATGCAACAAGCCGGCCTGTTCGCCGGCCGGCTCGAGCGCGAAGCCCCCGGCGACCGCGACGCTCAGATTCAGCACGCCTTCTGGCTGGCGTTCGGCCGCGCCGCCGACGCCGACGAATTGGCCGCCGCCCGCCGGCTTGTCGGCGAGCAGGGCTTGCTGTTGTTTTGCCGTGCGCTGTTCAACGCCAACGAGTTTTTGTATTTGAATTGAACGCTCACTCCAACACGCCGCCATGAACCACGAACCGATCCTGTCGCACGCCGGAGGCCGCTTGTTGGATCGGCGTCGCTTCCTGACGCACGCGGCCGAAGGGCTCGGCGGCATCGCGCTTGTGAATTTGCTGGCAGGCGAAGGCTTGCTGGCGGCCGGCGAGACGACGCCCATCCGCCCGGCGATCCGGCCCGAGGCCCCGCTGGCCGCGCGCGGCCCACTTCGCGCCCAAGGCCAAGCGCGTGTTGATCATCTTCTGTTCCGGCGCGTGCAGCCACCTCGACACCTGGGACTACAAGCCCGAGCTGATCAAGCGGCACGACACGCCGATGCCCGGCGCCGACAAGCTGATCACGTTCCAGGGCAAATCCGGCAACCTGATCAAGAGCCCATGGGCCTTCAAGCCGCGCGGCGAAAGCGGCAAATACATTTCCGACCTGCTGCCCAACCTGGCCGAGCTGGCCGACGAGATGTGCTTCATCCACTCGATGACGTCGAAGACCAACACGCACGGGCCGGGCGAAAACTACATGAGCACCGGCTTCACGGTCGAGGGCTATCCCAGCGCCGGCGCGTGGGTCTCGTATGCGCTGGGCAGCGAGTGCGACAACCTGCCGGCCTTCGTGGCCATTCCCGATCCGCGCGGCGTGCCGCAGGTCGGGCCGAGCAACTGGTCGAGCGGCTTTCTGCCCGCCGTGTTTCAGGGCACCGCGTTCAACGCCGATCAGCCGATCGCCAACCTCGTCACGCCGCGCGAGATCAGCGCCGCGGCCCAGCGCGCGACGCGCGACTTTCTCAAGCTGCTCAACGACGAGCATCTCGAACGCAACCCCGGCGACAGCGAACTGAGCGCCCGCATCGCCAGCTACGAACTGGCCGCCCGGATGCAGCTCAGTGCGCCGGAAGTCAGCGACCTGTCGCGCGAGACCGCCGCCACGCATGCCAGCTATGGCACCGATGACCCCAACAAGTTCAAGGCCGGCTTCGCCCGCAACTGCTTGCTGGCCCGCCGGCTGCTGGAGCGCGGCGTGCGCTTCGTGCAACTGTTCAACGGCGCCTATGCGATGGGCGAGGGGGTGGGCAACTGGGACGGCCACAAGACGCTCCAAGCGCAGTACGACGTCCACGGGCCGATTCTCGACCAGCCCGCGGCCGCGCTGCTCAAAGACCTCAAGGCCCGCGGCCTGCTCGACGACACGCTGGTGGTGTGGACGACCGAGTTCGGCCGCATGCCCACCTTTCAGGAGGGCGCCAATGGCCGCGACCACAACCCCAAGGGTTTCACCGTCTGGCTCGCCGGAGCCGGCGTCAAGCGGGCCTACAGCTACGGCCAGACCGACGAGTTCGGCTATCAAGCCGTCGAAAATCCCAGCAGCGTCTACGAGCTGCACGCCACGATCCTGCATCTGCTGGGCCTGGACCACCAGCGGCTGAGCTACTTCCACAACGGCGCCGAACAGCGGCTGACGTTCGTCCACGGCCGCGTCATCGAAGGCGTTCTGGCCTGACGCAGTGGAGAATTGTAGCCGGCCTCTGCGAGGCCGGAGATTTGACGGGCGATCCGGGGTCACAGACCGCGGGTGGCCCAGACAACTTGTTGAGGCTGTCCGGGAATTCAAGCCCGGAAAACGCTGCACGCCGTGATCCCTACACTAACCCGACGCGCAAGCGAGGGTTCTTCGTCCAGCGTCCCTCGCTCGCGCGCTTCGATGTTGCGCGTCGGGTTCGTAGCAGGCGGAAAGAGCCCCAGCCGGCCGGGAGGTGACCAAAGGAACAGCCCTCGTTTTCGTTGTGCCGTCGTGTCGTTGTGGTTTTATGGTCGGTTTTAAATGACCACGACGACACGACGACACAACGAAAAAACGACGGCCAGAGAAGGGCATCGCGGGTGGCCCAGACAACTTGTTGTCTCACGTCCCGCAGGGACAAGAGGGGGTGGCGTGGTGCGCGGCCTCCCTCAAACGCCTCTTATTGCTTCGCAACACCGACAACAAGTTGTCGGTGCCACCCCGGGGGTCTCAATTCGGGTGGCCCAGACAACTTGTTGTCTGGGTCCCGCAGGGACAAGAGGGGCGCGCAACGTTAGGCCGGCCTCCCTCAAACGCCTCGCATTGCTTCGCAACACCGACAACAAGTTGTCGGTGCCACCCAACGCCACGCAAACGGCGCTCAGGTCATTGTGGCGCCTGATATCCGCCGGCCGGCGGTCCGCCTTGAGGAGCGGCATACGGATCGCCCGCCGCGCCCGCACCAGCGGCCGGCGTGCTATACCGATCCACGCCCGAGGCCGTCGGCGTTTGTGAGCCGCCGCTGGGAACGTAATCGCTCGTTCCGCCCGGGCGATAGCAGGGGTCTCGGCGCGGAGTGGTGACCACGTTCGGCTGAGCCGGAGTCTGGTAGGGCGTCGAGCCCGGCGGCGTGTAGCCGGTGTTGCCCGGATTGTATCCGGTGCTCCCGGGCGCATATCGCTCGGGCGGGGCGGCCTGCTGCGACGCGGCACCCGACGGTTCGCTGCCGGCCGCGGAATATCGATCGGCGGCCGCTTGTTCGGCTTGCGCGGCGCCGGCATTGTAGCGGTCAGCGCCATTGCGGCTGTCGGCGGTCCGATATCCGCCCGCGGCGGCGTTGGGATCGGCGGTGCCGGCGTCGTAAGGGCCCGCCGGCGGCTGCGCCGAGGCGCGGTAGTTTTCGGTTGGCCCGCCGTAGCCTCCGGCGCCTTGTTGCGGCGTCGCGGCATACGGATCGGCCGTCGACTGGTAGCCGCCCGCGCCGCCGTTTGGCGCGCCGTTGGGAGCCTGGTATGCCTGCGGATTGGCGCCGGTGTTGGCATAGCCGCCGGCGGCAGCCTGGCCGTAGGCTTCGTTATACGGTCCATTTTGCGGCGCGATCGCGCCCGGCGCGGCGCCATAGGCCGGGTTCGCCGTTGGGCCCGCGGTATTGTTGTACCCGGCAGGCTGTCCGCCATAGGGAGCCGCCTGATTCGGATTCGCGCCGGCGTGTTGTTCTCCATAGCCGGCCGCGTTTGCATAGCCGTTGACCGCGGCGCCCGCGGGCGTGGCGCTGGCCGAGGGCAGCACGGGGCCTGACATGCCGCCCGAACCGGAGCTGCTGCCGCTCGACGCGCTCGGGCTCTTGCGGCCCCACGGCATATTCCATCCCGACGAGCCGGCGCCGCTGCGACAGCCGGAGAAAGTCAGGATCACCGCGGCAACAATCGAACACCGGGCCAAAGTAGCTCGCATTGCGCAGGCGCCTTCTATTGGATGAGAACGAGAAGAGCGAGCGCCTGGCGTGCGACGTCCGTGTCGATCGCGCGAGACCATCCTCTTCCCTGAGGACAAGTTTGTTGGCAACGGCGCGGCGCAAGCTCGTTGGAGGGCTGTGCGCGCCCAAGTAGGCAATTGGGCCCGACTCTAAGGGTTATTCGGATACGCTCGGGCGATTGCCCCAATCCAAACCGAAAAGTTGTTCGACTCGCGCCCGCTCAAGCGGCACGCAGGGCGGGGATTATAGGAAACGCCCCCACGCGGTCAACGCCAAAAAATGAGCCCTGCCCGCCGATGACGAAGGGGTGCCACTGCTGGCTTGCCCAGCAGTGCCTTTTGGATGTTTGGCAGGGCAGGGTGCCATGCTTGGATGACCGCCCGCTAGCACCCGCTGCCGGACCGCCTACTTCAACGCGGCTTCGTACAGCTTGCCCACGGCGCCCCAATCGATCACGTTGTAGAAGCTGGCGATGTAGTCGGGGCGGCGGTTCTGGTAGAGCAGGTAGTACGCGTGCTCCCACACGTCGATGCCCAGCACCGGCGTGTTGCCGTGCATCAGCGGGCTGTCCTGGTTCGCGCTGCTTTCGACCACGAGCTTCTTGTTCTTGTCGACGCTCAACCAGGCCCAACCGCTGCCGAATCGCCCGGCCGCCGCGGCGCTGAAGGCTGTCTTGAAAGCGTCGAAGCCCGACAGTTGCGCCTTGATGGCGTCGGCCAGCTTGCCGCTCGGTTCGCCCCCCTTGCCCGGCCCGATCGTGATCCAAAACATCGAGTGGTTGGCGTGTCCGCCGCCGTTGTTGCGCACCGCGGTGCGAATGTTCTCCGGCACCTTCTCGATGTTGCGCAGCAATTTCTCGATCGGTTGATTGTCGAACGGCGTGCCCTCGACCGCCTTGTTCAGATTCGTGACGTAAGCCGCGTGATGCTTGTCGTGATGGATTTCCATCGTGCGGGCGTCGATGTGCGGTTCCAGGGCGTTGAACGCATACGGCAAAGCGGGCAATTGATAAGGCATGGCTGTTTCCTCCTGACGGGTACCGATGTTCGACCCGAAGCATACCCGATAAAGCGCAAGCTGACAATCGGCCGCGCCCGCCGCCGTGGTGCCGCATCAAAGCAGCATCCGTTCCAGGATGGCAACTGGATCACTCGCCGACGCCGCCCGATGCTACAATGACGGAATGGGCGGCGAAGGAAGAAAGATTCGCTGGCGCTTGATTCTGACCAGTATTGCGTTTGTCATGGCAGGCACGACGCTCGCTGTGTTTGCGGTCTGGTTTGAACCCGAGCGGAGCACGGTCAACAACCGGCAGGAGTTTGCCGCCTGGGTGATCGAGAATGGCGGCAGCGTGACATTCGTCGATCCAAACAAGCAGCGCGATCCCAAGGTCGGGTTGTCGTGGTTGCGGCGAACGCTTGGAGATCGACCCGTCTTCAGCGTTGGGATCCCGTACAAGTTCAGTCCCGATCAGCTCTGGGACCACGCGGAGAAGCTCTATCCCGAGGCCGAGCAGATTTCCATTGCCCCAGACGATCCTGCCGATCCGGCACTGCCGAAGTTGTTCGGCGGCGAAGACAGCATCGAGATCCTCAAACACCCTGATCAAATCGAAGCCCATAGACTCGTTCCGGTTGAAAAGGTTGTCAAAGATATCGACGACTTCCCAACGGCCGGAGCGCCAATTGTGCTTAAGGATGATCTCGCTTCGCGGTTCTCTCGCGATCTTGCCTCTCCCGCGTCCTACGGTTGGGGTTACTCGAAGCCCTGCATCCCGGCCCCAGGGGTGCGGTTGACATTCCTTCGAAGTGATGACCGGATCGATGTATTTTTCTGTTTCGAGTGCGATACCATTTGGATTCTTCGGAACAAGCAATTCGTCGGAGTCGGCCAAATCGACCCTGGACGTAATGAGTTTGCCGCGGCCATGAAGGCCGCCTTCCCAGGCGACCAAGAGATTCAAAGCCTTCGGGACAAGCCAAACTACGTTCGTCATCTACGGAAACCCCATGACCCCCGAGTAAATAAAGGGGACGCAAACCAATAAAAAATGTTTGCGTCCCCTTTATTTGGACCCGAGAAAGAGTGGGTGCCAGGGTCTTGATGCCGGCTTCGTGTCTTCTAGGCAGTGCGTCCAGCAACACACTAACCACCCCGTGGGGGAAATCCAATTGACCGAGATCCCCAAGAAAATTTCGCTCCGGTTCTCGCTCGCACTGCTAGTTTGGTTGACACTGACAATCGGACTGGCGGCCCTTGCCTACCGAGACCACCAAGAAGAGCTTCGCGTGGTCGAGGCCGCGATGGAGTCAGTGAGAACTGGCCTGCCTTATGCTGGACCCAATCCCGAACACCCTGAAGGCGTCTCGTTCATGCACCTGAATCCATACTTGCTCGCCGTGATCGGCGTTGCCGGTACAATCGTCGTAGCAGCCATGCTGGCGAAGGATTCGGAACGAACCCTGAAGGTTCTGGGCATAGACTTTCTGTGGGAGGCATTTCCAACCGCATGCTGGGTGTATTCCGTTTGGGACGGGCCGTCCGACTTTTTCGCGGCAGCGGAGATCGCGGCTTTAGTGGTGGCTCCCATTGCGGCCGGGATCGTCCACCGATCTTGGAAGGTCACCGCTGCATCAGTCGGCCTCCCCATAATCGCGTGCGGCCTTATGTGGGCTGGCTTCATCTGGCTTATGGGGAATGGCAAGTAAATTAAGGAATTCAAACTGGCCCGCGGCCAGTTCGGCAATTCCGGTCGGTTATGATGTGGGTATGAAATTCTGACGTGCCTGCCTTTTAGTGGACAGTCCAACTCCTTATTTTCAAGGGGTGAAGGAGGACTGTTTGATGACCAGGAAGCGTGGTCTGCGCAGAGCGCGTAAGCGGCAAAGTTACTCGCAGGAGTTCCGACAGGAGGCGGTGCAAATGGTGCTGGATGGTCATTCGGTCACCTCCGTGGCAGAGCGGCTCGGGCTGTCGAGTGCGAACCTGTTGTATCGCTGGAAAAAAGAGGTCATCGGGCGTGCAGGCCCGGCGGCTCGGACACTCGGCGATCGGGTTAGCCAACTCGAAGACGAGCTGCGCCGCGTGGAGCGCGAACGAGACATCTTAAAAAAAGCGTTGAGCATCTTAAGCCGCAGCGGGTAGCCGACCAGTACGTCGTGATTGATCTTCTTCTCTCTCCAGGAATCTTCTCTTTGTCTTCCGTCTGCCAAACGCTGGATGTCAGCCGCGCGGGCTTTTACGCCTGGCGAAGCGAATTAGAAACCGCTCGCCAACGGCGAGACCGCGAACTGACGCGCCTTGTGGCCGACACCTTTTGGAAGCATCGCCGCCGCTACGGCGCCCGCCGGATCGCCGTCGAGCTGGCGGCCCAGGGCCAGCGCTGCGGCGTTGACCGGGTGGCAAAACTCCTGAAAAACCAGGGCTTGCGAGCCATTCAGCCGCAGTCGTTCGTACCCCGCACGACCGACAGCCGTCACACGCTGGGCTACAGTCCCAACCTGCTCCTCGATGCTGCGCCGCCCGATCGCATCAATCAAGTCTGGGTCGCCGACATCACGTACATTCCTCTCGCCAACAGCCGCTTTGCTTACCTGGCCCTCACGATGGATCGCTTCTCGCGCCGCGTCGTCGGCTGGGAACTGGCCGAGTCGATGGGCGAGTCGCTCATCCTGGAATCATTGCAGCAAGCGATCCGTTCTCGCCAACCGCGTCGTGGCTTGATCCATCACAGCGACCGCGGCGGGCAATATGCCGGCCACGCTTATCGCGCTGTGCTTCGCCGCGCGGCCATGCGCCAGAGCATGAGCCGTGCCGGCAACTGCTACGACAACGCCTTCATGGAATCTTGCTTCGGCACGATCAAGACCGAGCTGGAAATGACCGAATACGACAACGTGATCCACGCCCGCACCGACATCGCCAGCTACCTCGCCTACTACAACACCGAGCGCCGACACTCGGCCCTCGACTACCTCAGCCCCCACCATTTTGAAACCCTAAACAACCACCCCTGATTTAAGAGAATGACCTGTCCGAAAAATGCCAAGCAGCTCATTCACGCTTCGCGAGATGCTGGGAAGCGTTGCGCTAACTGCCGTGGGGTTGGCGTGCTTCATGGCCGGAAATTTGACGGACAAGGATTCGCTGATCCCCACTGCCGATGACGACCAATCGCTACAGGCAGTCGCGCTCGTTGTCTATTTAGTTATGAAGATTATCGCTGGCGGAGCGGTCGGTGGGGCAGTCGGAATTCTATTCAAAAGGCTACTCCAAGGCATTTTCGTGGGATGCCTGATTGCATGTATTGTGTTGATCGCGTTGATAGAGCCGGTCGCCATCTGAACGCTCAGACTGGTCCAGTGCCGACTTCTCGACTGATGAGAGTAAATAAAGGGGACGCAAACCAATAAAAAATGTTTGCGTCCCCTTTTTTGGACTCAGTAGCAAAATGCCGCGCCGACGTCACTTGCGCAGTCTCAACCACGGCAGCAGCACGTTGGCGCTGCGGCGGGTTGTGGCTCCGTCGGCGGGACGGGTTTCGTCGTTGGCCATCAGATACGACTTGATCCCGGCCAGGACCGAGTTGGCCTGGTGGGCCACGTCGCCGTTGCGCCGATCGCGGGCCCGCTTCAAGCGCACCACCACGTTCACGCGCGTGTGGGCGATGTCGCCGGTCAAACGGCCGTCGGCGCTCATACTCGGAATGCGCTGTTCGGTCAACGACAGCTCGACAAAGAAGGGAATCGGTCGGTCCGACCGCCGCCGGGCGGGCTTCTTGCTGTCGGCTTCGATCCGCAGGTCGATGCGGTCCGCGTTGATCGCCAGAATCTCGGCGTGGTGGTCCAGCACGAACCCGCGCAGCTTCTCGACCGCGATGTTCAAGGGCACGGCGGTCACCATGACGCGCGACAGATATAGTTCTCCCCCGGCCCTGTGCTGCAAATCTTCGGTGGGGCTCGGCTGCTCGAAATCGTGGCCCACCCCATTGCCCAATTGCACCACCATGTTGCGGCCCAGCCGCTTGGCTTCCAGCAGCGCGCGGTCGGCCCGATGCAGCATCGAGTCGGGCGTGTCGCCGGCCTGAATCTCGGTGACGCCGAAACTGACGGCGATGCACCGTCCGTTCAAGGCCGAATGCGGCAATTCGGCGATCGTCCGCCGCAGTTGCTCGGCCCGGCGAGCCGCCGCGGCGTTGGTGCAGTCGGCGCACAACAGCACGAATTCCTCGCCCCCATAGCGGGCCACCAGATCGCCCGTGCGGCACTCGCTCTTGAGCAATTGCCCAAACGCCTTCAACACCTCGTCGCCCGCCTGGTGCCCGTAGGTGTCGTTGATCGTTTTGAAGTGGTCGATGTCGCAGATGATCAAACTGCAGGCCATCTCGCGCTCGAGATGTGCGTTGACGAATATCTGGTACGCGCGGTCGAACTCCGAGCGGTTGGCCACCTGCGTCAAGGGATCCTTGGTGGCTTTTTCGTGCAGGTGCAGACAGCGCTCCTCCAGCGAGGCCTCGCCCGAGGCATCGTGCAACACCATCGCCACGCCGATCGTCAACCCGTTCGGGCTCACCACCGGCACCGCGTGCAGGTCGACCGCCACGGGACGATTGTTGCGGTTGGCGACCAGCAACCGGCGCAGCGACTGGACTCCGGTCGTCAACGAGTGGTCCACGGGGCATTCGCAGTTTCCCCATTCGCCTTTCCGATCGTCGCGCATGCCGACGAGCGAAGGCGACCAGGTGCGCTGCAAGACGCTTGAGCCGGCAATGCCCGTGAGCCGTTCGGCGCCCCGATTCCAAAACAGGATTTGCATGTGGCGATCGACAAAGATCACCGCGTCATACATATTGTCGAGCAACTTCTGCTGGAACAGCGTCTCGGGGTTCACCTCCGCCGCTCCGTCGGCAGCCACGCCGGCTGGCCGGTTCCAATAGCGATTCGAAAGCTGCGAGTCCAGCGACTGCAACCAATGGCTCACGACGTCGCGATGCGTCTGGGCCGTGAATTGCAGGCCGGAGAACGCTTTGACCAGCTCCGGGTCGAACTGCGTGCCGGCGTGCTTGAACAGTTCGTGGATCGCTCGGTCGCGCGACATGGCCCGGCGATAGACATGGTCCGCGGTCATCGAGTCGAACGCATCCACGACGGCCAACAGGCGCGCGGCGAGCGGAATCTGATCGCCCGCGAGCGGATAATTGGGCTTCGTTCCGTCGAACCATCCCGCCGAATGGCGGACGGTTTCCAGGATGGTTTTCGAATCGCAGCAGTTGGCGAGAATATCGAGGCCCGTCAGGCGGTATTGGTCCATCAACCTCGCTTCGTCCCGAGCCAGCACGCCCGGCTTGTGCAGCAACCGGTCGGGAGCCCCGATCTTGCCGACGTCGTGCAGCAGGCCGGCCACTTCCAACTCGTCGCGCTCCTGGGCTCCGAGCCCCAGCGCCACCGCCCACGACGAACAACCCAGCGCCACCCGCAGCGAATGGGCGGCCGTCGGCGCGTGCTTGTGTCGCAGGGCCGAGAACAAGCTGCTGGCGATTCCCAAGCGCACTTCGACCAGGCGATTTTCGTGCGCGGTCTTGAACGCTTCGGCCGGCGTTGCCGCCAGAATCAAATCTCCCAGCATCTCGCCCAACTGTGCAACGGAATGCTCCATGGTCGCCGCTGATGTGTCTAAGGATGCCGCAGCGTTCGGCGAAGTCTCGTTGGTCACGTGATTCTCCGCCACGGTTCGTCGAAGTCGACCGCCCGACCGCGCCCTCAGGGCGCCGGCGAGGCATCGGCAAAAGTGCATGGTTCGAGCTGGCGCCGACAACCCTGCGGCGCAGCATCGCTCGTCAAAACCCTAGGTCACGCCAGCCGATACGTCCAAACGGTCAAGACCGCGCGCCGCGTGCGCGTCCGGCAATAACGATCGTAGGGCTTATGCGGCTTGTCGCCGCGTGCCGCCGCCAGCGTCGGATCGACCGGACCGTGGAAGCGCGCCGGACTGCCCGAGGCGGCCCCAAAAAGCGCGCCGGCGACGCTCGTGGAGGGCGGATTGCTTCGCCAACTTGCCGAACCGGCACAGCACCGTGTCGGCCCCGAATTCGCTCCGCCGCCGTGTGTAGTCCGCCGCTGGCAAATGCCGAATCCGATAAAGACGGGACAGGCCCTCGATGCTTCAAAACCCCACCGCCCGTCCCCCCAAGAGTCCGCGCCAGCAGCAACCCTCATGGCGCAACGTCTCAACGAGTTGCGTAAGCGCCGCATGTCCCTACGTCACGACCGACGACGACGAGTATCGAGCGACGATGCGCCGTGGGGCGACGCGCGTGAAGAGGACGACGACTCCACGTCTCGCCCCGCCGGCGATTCCGCGGCCCCGGGCGTTTCGTCGCAAGTCGACGCTTCGCAACGCGCCTACGCCGCCGCCTCGCGCTTCGATCGGCAACGCCGCATCCTCGACCTGTTTCCGTCGCGCTACCTGACGATCGCCCTGGTGGTTGCCGCCGGGCTCGCGTCGGCGGCGCTCATCGAGCTGCTGCACGCCTGGGCCGGGTCGTTAGCCAATGTCTTGAGCAGCCAAGAGGCCAGCGCGCTCGATCTGAATACGCCGCGCAACGTCAGTCGTTGGTTTTCGTCGATGCTGCTGGGGCTGGCCGGCTTGACCGCGATGTTCATCTATTCGCTCCGCCGGCACCGCGTCGACGATTATCACGGGCGCTACCGCGTGTGGATTTGGACCGCGATCGGCTGCTTGCTGGCCAGCCTGGTCGAAACGACCAGCGCCGCGCGCTGGCCCAAGGCCTTTGCCGGCGCGCCGCGGTGGCGAGCAATGTGACCGAAACGATCGTCTGGCCCGTCGCGCTGGCCGGCGTGCTCTCGGCCGTCGCGATTCGCCTGCTGGTCGAAATGCGACGCTGCCGGCTGGCGGTTGCCGTGGGGGTGGCCAGCACCGCCCTGTTCCTGCTGGCCGCTTCGGTCGACCATGGTTGGCTGTTGGACGATGCGGCCGCTCTCCAAATGCCAGTGGAGCGCGGCAGCTGGCTGGTGGGCTATGTCCTCACGCTGGCCACGTTCCTGCTCTATGCTCGGCACGTGAATCGTGAGATCGACGGCCTGGTCGTCGTCCGGCCGGCCAAAGCCCGGCGTCCCAAGGTAAAAAAACCGCCGAAGGTCGATTCCACGCAAACTCGGGTCGATCCGCCTCAAAAACCCGCGCCCCATTTGCGCACCGACCTGGACTCGGTCGACGTGCCGGCCGGCTCGGCCAATCGATCGCAGGGCAACACCGCCGCGAAGCCCTCGACGACGTCCGCCCCCAGCCCGTCGAAAGGCGGCTTAAGCGACCGCGTCCTCTCGCGCGGCGAACGCCGCCGCCTGCGCCGCGAAGCCCAGGCGTAGCAGCCCGTCGCACTCGGCACACGACGCTGGACAACGACTCGATCGGTCCGTGTTCCCCGCCAAAAGGCGGACCGCACCGGGCACAGGCCGAGAAAATCTCGAGATGTTCAGTACGCGCGAGACGCGGTGGCGGGGCGCGTTGCTAAAATCGCGTCGATTGCGAGCCTAGATCGGTTTCAGGCTCAACCCAGATGGGAAAATTCGGTTGAAACCGATGGCGGCTTTTGAACCCGCTTGTGGATACATATCGTAGGAACGCAGGTCCCATTCGCGGGGACTGTCGGCATCCTAAGAAGCTCTACTCAGCCTAGGCATTTACCAACTGAGGATACCGATGCAAGCCATTCAACAGTACAGCTTTTCGATTATCTGGGCCGTGATCCTGCTGATGCCGTCTCCAGCTTTCTGCCAGTCCGACGCGACTCGCAAAGTATTCGCCAATAGCGTGGCGCCGCTGACTTCCACGGGACTTACCGTCCAGACCTGGGGCGCCGCTCCGGATAGCAACGATACGATGAAGTTGCTCTTTTCGCTCGAGATCCCGGCCGAGGCGACAGCTGACCTACAGAAGCGGATCGACAAGGGCGAAATCATCTCGCCCAAGGAATACTTGGAAAAGTACTCGGCACCCCAGAAAGGCTACGATGATCTGACCAAGTGGCTGAAAGAGAATGACTTTCAAGTGACTCGCACGAGTCCGGATCGAACGAGCGTTTACGCGCGGTCGACCGTGGCCAACGTTGAGAAGACGCTCAAGGTCAACATTGTCAAAGTGACGACTAAGGGAGTTACTTACAATGCCGCCAAGAATGCACCGAGTTTGCCGGCCGACGTGGGCGCTTCGGTACACGCGATTATCGGACTGCAACCGTTTCGCCAGGCCAAAAAGCAAGCAATTCTGTTAGCGCCGACTCCCGCAAGTACAGGCACTCTCAGCGCGAGCGAACAGCCGCCCGCTCCCAATCCCGCCATCGCCAATAAACCGCCGTACCTAGTTAAAGAGATCTTGAAGGCCTACAACGCGCAATCGCTCGGCGTGACGGGCAAGGGGCAAACGATCGCGATCTTGATCGACACGTTTCCCGACCAAGCCGACTTGAAGGCGTTTTGGCATGCCAACGGCCTCGCGGTGGACATTTCCCAAATTGAAAAGATCCCGCCGACCGGCCCGTTGCCGCGCGCGAGGGCGAAGAGACGTTGGATGTCGAGTGGACGAGCGGCATCGCTCCGGGCGCGAAGATTCGCGTCTACACAAGTGGGTCGCTGAATTTCACGGATCTAGACGAATCGCTCGATCAGATCATTGCCGACCTGTCCAGCCAACCCGGACTCCACCAGCTTTCCATCAGCCTGGGTCTCGGAGAAACCTACATGACTCCGGGAGAGATCACCACGCAAACCGCCAAGTTCGCCGCGATGGTCGTTCAGGGCGTGAACGTGTTCGTCTCAAGCGGAGACGCCGGGGCAACGCCGGACGATTCCGGCCACAGCTCGACGGGCCCCTTGCAAGTCGAATACGAGTCGTCGGATCCGAATGTGGTCGGCGTCGGCGGAACGACGCTGCGTCTCATTCCGCTCGACGAAACGGGTTGGACCGGTAGCGGCGGTGGAAAGAGCCGCTTCTTCGCGCGTCCCTCGTGGCAAACCGGCGCGGGCGTACCGGTCGGAACGGAACGGCTTGTGCCCGACGTCAGCGCTGCCGCCGATCCCAATACCGGAGCCTATCTCTTCTATCAAGGTCAGGTTCAACCGACGGGCGGCACGAGTTGGAGCGCGCCGGTTTGGGCCGGATTTTGTGCGCTCATCAACGAGGCGCGGCTCAACGCTCACAAAGGCCCCCTGCCAAGGCTTCACCCGTTGATCTATCGTCTGGGGGGCACAAGCTGCTTCCGCGACGTCACCGTCGGAAGCAATGGCGTGTACGATGCTGGGCCAGGATATGACCTGGTAACCGGGTTGGGTGTGCCCAACGTCAAGGAGCTGATTGCTGAGTTGACGAAGTGAAGACAGGAAGCAGTCCATTCGACAAGGGGACGCGCTGATGAAATATGTCATCGCGGTGGTAGTGCTCGTCTCCTGCTGTGTGGGCGGACGGGGGGCGGAGATGGCGCCCGCGTCCAAGCGCGCGAAGCCCGCGACGCGAGTTATGGGCTTGTGCCTATGGACAAGCGACCCGTTTTTGCCGGGCGCGGCCGAAAGCGGTCCCCGGTTAAAGGAGCTATTCGGCGAGAACATGGTTGGAAACGCAACGCAGAAAATCAACTGCTTCGCGCAACCCCGTAAGAACAAGATAACGAGAACCGGCCTTTATGAGCTATTGGAGGGCATTCCATTCATCGACGCGGACGCGACCTGCGTCTTCTACTACTTGGGGCACGGAGTGTTGCTGCGGAAGGGAGATCCGTTGTTATTCGGTGCCTGGAGTGACGACATTAAGCCGGCGACAACCGACACGACATTCGAACATTGCCTGGCTCTCGACTGCGACGACGAGACGGAGAAGTTTGTGCCCCGTTCGATGGTGCGACAGAAACTCAAAGCCCTGGGGGCAGGTCTGGTCGTCTTCATTACCGACTCCTGCTCCGATCCCTTTCGCCATGCCGATTCCGAGCTCATCAAGCTGGGACCCGCGAAGCGCAACGTTGTGTATGAAGATCTGTTTTTGAATTCCCAGGGTTTCGTCGAAATCAACTCGTCGTCGTTCCGGGCGGAGAAACCCCCAAAGTACGACCACGAGCTTTTGGTCGACTATCAATCAGCCGCCTGCCCGGACGACGGCGCGGTGTTCAGCAATGCCTTTGTCCAAATGTTCTTTCCCGAGAAAGATTCAACTTTGGACACCAACAAGGATGGCTTTAATGGCTGGAACGAGGCATTTAACCATTTGCTGGGTGAAGTCGCAAAGAACTACGCCTTGAAGCGAATCGAATTGAGTCAAACGCGTCGGCTATTTGGAGGAAACGAGAGCAACGGAGTCTGGCTCTTGCAAAAGACGCAGAGTCCCATGTTCTTTGGAGTTCTTCCCGACTTCGTGGGGCCCCAATAATTCTTCCGCAAGTTCCGCTGTCGCCTTCCCAATTATTGGAGGCTCGAACCATGCGCCCTTTCATCGTCTTGTCGCTATTGGTTTCGTTGACGGGTTGGTCCATTGCGCCGCTCCGGGCTGCCAACGATGGACCAATCGGGCAGATGTTGCAAGACAATCCTCGTTTTCAGGGCCGCGTTTTTCACATATTTGCCATCTTCGATCCGATCGTCCCCACTGCCCTCACGGATGAAGCGCGGCTCAACAAATTGTTTAAGGAATTCAACCGCGAGTTTCTTGAGGACCTTCGCAAGGCAAACAAGTCACTGCCCTTTTCCAACTTTCAAGTCATCCCGGTCGATCCTCAGGACCCGGCTCAACCCGGGATTCCGCGCGCGGCTATTTGCGTCCTGGATCGCCGCGAGGAGATTACGCCGGACGCTCTCGATGCCGCGCTCAAAAGATTTGGCAAGAGCGTGAAGCCGGGGGACATCGTCTTCTGCTACGTCAACTGCCACGGCACGCGATCGAAGAAAGACAAAAAGGAAGACAATGTCGACTACTTGATTCTTGGCGGCAAGTCGATCGTTCGCAAGGATTTGCTCCGAGCGCTATTGTTTCCCGATCGAGCCGGGCGCCAAAGGACGCACCTGACAGTATTTGTCACCGACAACTGCCGAACGGACGTAAAGGGGCCCCCGTCTGAGCCGCCAAAGGCGTTTGGCTCGATTTGGAAGTCCCTTTATTTCGCGCATCAAGGCTTTGTCGACCTGACGTCGACCACCGACGGTGAGCCCGCCGTGACCATCGGGGAGTCGTTGTTTCTTCGTGCCTTCGTCGGTGCATTCGACAAGCATAAATTCCCCAAGGAATCAGACGATCGAGGCAAGGAGTTGCTTGCGGCGAATTCGAAAGACCCGCACGTGATCCGTCTGCGAGACGGCGTCGTTCCCTGGCAGGGTGAATTCGAGCGCATCCTCAAATTGTCGATGGATGACGTCGTGAAGGCTGAAAACGTGCGTCTCAATGATGCTGGCGTGGATGCGACCAAATTAGTTCCAGATTTCATTAAGACCCCAGCGATCAACGACCTGCCCGCGAAATGAATCGCACTGATCGCGGCTCATCGAAGTCACATGACCAGGAGATCGGTTGCATGCGTGCCACACTGCCAACGTTTTTTTTTATCGTCCTGTCGCTCGTGTTCGGCCATGCTGAAGCGTTCGCTTGTCGCCCTTGGCAGAACTGTGCGCCTCGACAAGCCCGTTGTGGCTCCGCCTGCAAACGGCCGACTGCCTACAACGTATTCGTTGTACAAAATCCAAACAGCGCCGCATTTCTCGATAGCAGCTTTCCAGATCAGGAAGGCGCGCGGCGACGATCGATCGAGTTGTGCCGCGAAGGATTTCGTGTCTATTTCACGCCGGAAATGTAGGCTGAAGATTGCCCACCCCTTTCAACATGCATTAGCGGGTCTCGTCGAGGAGTCGTTTGGTCGAGAGGTGGCGGATGTTAGTGCAGTTGGGAGTGCGGCGTTTCTTTTTTGGGCCGCGGCGAGTTTTAGTTAGTAATGCGGTGTTGGCGTGACTGGCGATATCTCGCAACAGCCGCGCGAATTCGGGAACACTCATGCGTCGCACGAAGGTCCAGCGTGCGGCGGGCAAGGCCAGCATCATGCCGTTGTAGTTGCCGGCCACTTCGTTCACGAGATAGTAGTACGACAAGTTCTGCACGAGGTTGGTGCCGTGTGCCGCCTCCAACGCGGCGATCACGACCGCTAGCATGTTGCCTGCCACCAGCGACACGGCGAACGCGAATAACGCAGCCCGAGGCTGGCCGAGGCCGGGAATCTCACAATGCAAGTGATCCGTCAATCGCTGGAAGTGCCCCTCGATCGTCCATCGCTGGCGATACGCGGTCGCAATCTTCCGCGCGTCGTGCTTGGCGGGCAGATTCGTGATCAGCGTGATTTCCGTCTCGCCGTCGCGCGTCGGCTCGTCGAGTTCAATTCGAATGGCGCACCACACGCGGGTTTGCTCACCGTCGGTCGCTTGCCAGGAGGATTCATAGACCATGCCCGTGTCGCAACGCCCGATGCGCCGTTCTTTCGCAGTTTCCGGAATGACAAATTGCTTGTGATGCCGAATGGTGAAGCAAGAACCGGCCCGCTCGATGGCTTGCAAGAACCAGAGCACACAGAAGTTGCGATCAGCCAGCAAGTGTGCGTTGCCAGGAATTCTCAGATCCGGCAATAGGGCTCGCTCTTGCGAATAAGCGTCTTCCCACAAGACCGTTTGCGTGACCAGCCCCGTGGCGCACTCGTACAACACCAACGACTTGCCGGGCAACGCCGCAGCGCGCGTTTTGCGAAGCGGCTTCAACCGATGGTCTGTGCCGGCCAGCATGTTGCCATCAAGGATATAGGATGCGACACCCGGCAACGGCTCGTTGCCCGGCGGCACCAGGCACTGAATGATGGGCCGTAGTTCCAGGGCGATCTGCGTCACCAACGCCATGCCCAACTCGGGATCGACGCGATCCAGTTTGCCGTAAAAGGCAGTCAGCGAGGCGGTCATCTCTTCTTGCCGGCCGAGAAAACCGGCCCGCACCGAGGGAGCCCTGCCGCAAGCCACATCGAGCATTACCTGGACCAAATGCGTGATCGTGATGTCGCGATCGTATTGCGTGACAGCATGCTCTTGAAAGAGTGTGCTCAGCATTCGATCATCGACGACATGCTCCGCGACCAAACGCGTGATGACAGTACAGGGCGCCCCTTGCACAAAAGCATCAAACGCGCGAGAAAGGGCCATCGCAACCTCCTTGGCAAATCAGCAAATCCTCATTACGCCAAAAAGGTTTATGATAGCAGAAGGTCACAGCCCACCCGAACAATCATGCATGTTGAAAGGGGTGGCTGAAGATTGTCCTTCCATCACTTGTCGAGGAATCGGTGAGAGTGGGACAACGTGAATTGGCACATACTCTGTCAGTCGCTTCCGCCGAAGCCTTTACCGATGGGCAGGTCCCTCAGTCAGAAATGATTGAGGGCTTTTTTGTAGCCGCTTGTCCGTGTCGTCAATTGTGACGAAGTTCATTCCCCGTCAGTAACAGCGTCCTCAAAGGTTCATATCCTGTAGCCGAGTCGCCCATCTCGGTAATGTGGGCTTACGAGCCCCGTAAAGGCGACTTCGTGGCATTCAATTCCCGGACAGCCTAAACAAGTTGTCGGTGCCGCCCGGGCCGCGAGGCCCAGGCGTAGTTAGCGCGCGGCGATCAGCCAGCGGGCCAGGCGGCCGCGCGGCAGGTCGGGCACGAGAAACTGCCGCTCGCGGCCCAGCGATTTCATCACACACTCGGCCGCCAGGTAGCCGCTGCGCACCGCGCCTTCCATCGTCGACGGCCAAGTCGTGGCCGTCCAATCGCCCGCCAGCAACACGCCCGGCAACGGCGTCTGCTGTGACGGCCGCCACGCCTCCAAGCCCGGCCGCACCGAAAACACGGCAGCCGGCTCGGTCACCACGCGAGCGCGCAACATCCGCGCGGCGGAAACCTCGGGCCATATCGCCGCCAACTCGCGGCAGACCTCTTGGGCAATCTCGTCACGATCGCGGCCGGCCAGCTCGCGCGAACCGCTGATCACGACCTGGTAATAATGTCCAGCGTCGCCTGCTTCCGACTGGCCGCGGCCGTGGTTGAAAATCCATTGGCTCAGCCGGCCCACCAGCACCGCATGAGGCAGCGCCATGATCTCGCGGTCGAACCACAGGTGCACGCCCGTGATCGGTGCCGACTCGACGCGCTCCAGCCCCTCGACCCACGGCCAGAGAGCGGCCATTTGCGGATCGAGCACTGCACCGATTTTCGTCCACGGCAACGCCACCACCACAAAGTCCGGCCGCAGCTCCTCTCCGTCCGCGCACTGCACCAGCAGCTTGCCGTCCCACGAGACGCGACGCACCGGCGTGCTCAAATGCACTCTGACGTCGTGGGCTGCAAACCACGCTTCCAAAGTCTCGCCGTAAAGCGTCGACAGCGGGGCCTCGGGCACCTCGACCGTGTACGCCTCGCGCGACGCCAGAAATCCATCCACGAGCACCTTGCGGGCCGCGGCCAACGACGCGCGATCCAAATGCTCGCCCAACGTGCTCACCAAAATCACGCTCCAAAATCGTTCGATCGCCGCCGCCGACTGGCCGTTGCGCGCCAGCCACTGGCCCACCATCGGCCCACCGGGTTCATCGGTCGCGCGCATTCGCATCAATTTCCAAAGCGCCCGCGCGATTTGCACCCGCTCGGCGATCGAAAGGTAGCTCAATCGCCAGAAGCCCGGCGCCAGGTGCAGCGGCGCGGGCAGCCAGCCGGCCGCCAGCCGATGGTGCCGTCCGTCGGGACCAATGAACGTGAGCACGCGATCGCGGCGAAAGTGCTGGGCAATGCCGATGCGGCGGCAAAAGTCGGCCAGGTTGGTGCAGCAGCCCATGCTGACGTGCTGGCAGTGATCGACCCACTCGCCGCTGGCCGGATCGCGAAACGAGGCGGCCCGCCCGCCCAACGAGCGGCGCGCCTCGAAAACTTGCACGCGGCAGCCCGAGCCTGCCAAGGCCACCGCCGCGGCCAGCCCGGCCAGTCCTCCGCCGACCACGGCCACCGTCGCCCCGCCTGTCGCGGCGGCTGAACTCATGGCGCACGGCTTCGGCGGCGCGCCGCGTCGGCCGCCCGGGCGTCGGACGCCGCCGTCAGCGGCGGGCGGAACAGCAGCCAGCGCGTGGCGATGCGCATCTTCCGCCAACGGCTGATGCGCACGCGCCGCGTGAGCACGTCGCCATCGAGACGCTTGATCTCGGCCAGCAGGGCCCGATAGACGGCCATCATGCTGCCCAGCACGCCGCGCCCGTCGGGCTCGAGCCAGCGCTCCAGCTCGGCCCCTTCGGCATACAGCTGCTCCGTCCGCTCGATTTCGAAGCGCATCAGCCGGCGAAATCGCTCGTCGCGCACCATCGCGTATACAGCGCGCAATTCGTCGGCCGAGTAATCGAACCGGTCGAGATCGTCCGTCGGCAAGTAAATGCGATCGCGTGCCGCGTCCTCGCGCAAATCGCGCAGGATGTTGGTCATTTGAAAGGCCACGCCCAACTGCCGCGCGGGGCCCTCGGCCGCGCCATGTTGCAGCCCCAGATGCGCAAGCACGCCAGGCCCACCACCGACGCCACGAGGTGGCAATACTGCTCCAACTGCTCGAACGTCTCGTACCGCGACCGATCGAGATCCATTTCCACGCCGTCGATCACCGCGGTCAAGTAGGCGAGCGGAATGTCGAACGACCGGACCGTGTCGGCCAGTGCCGGCAGCAAGGGATCGTCGTAGTGTCCGTCAAGTGCGCGGCCGAGCGACCGTCGCCACGCCTGCAAGTCGCGACGCCGAACGTCGAGCGGTTCGGAACTGTCGCCCAGATCGTCGGTGCGCCGCAAAAAGGCGTACAGCGCGCACATCGCCGAGCGCTTCGGCTTCGGCAGCAACAAGAACGAGTAATAGAAGCTCGACGCCGAACGCCGCGCGATCCGCTGGCAGTGGACGTAACTGGCAGACTGTTCGGCGTTCATGCGAGCGTCTCCCCGCCAACCGCCCGCGCGCGCGCCACCAGGCGCGCACGAGTAAATTCAGCTTGCGCGCTCGCGACACCGTGGGACGCGTGCGCCACACGTCGTAATCCAGATCGCGAATCGATCGCAAAATGCTCAGCCCCCCCGACACGAACAGCGCCACCTCTAACCGCAATTCCCGCGGCATGAGCGCAACCAGCGGCTCGCCCTGGCGCAAGTACGCTTCGGCCCGGTCGACTTCGACGCGCATCGCCTGCCGGAAAGCCTCGTTGCACTCGCCGCGGACGAACATGGCCTCGCTGTAGCCGGCGCCGTCGAGGGTCGTGCGCGGCAGATAAATGCGGCCGATCGCCCCATCGCGAGCCACGTCCTGGCAGAAGTTGGCCAGTTGCAGGCCGGTGCAAATCGAATCCGATAGCTGGCCGCGCCGTTCGTCGTGGCAGCGACCCAAGTACAGCACCAGACGGCCCACCGGATTGGCCGAGTTGCGGCAATACTCCAACAGGTCGTCCGGCGTTGCGTAGCGACGCACGCGCTGATCCTGGCGAAAGGACACGAGCAGCCGCGCAAAGGGCTCGCGCGGAATCGAAAACTCCTCGATCGTCGGTAGCAGCGCCACGAACACCGGGTGCCGCGGCGCCTCGGCATAGCAGGCGTCGAGCTCGTCCTGCCACCAATCGAGCAGCCGCAGATTCTCGTCGGCGTCGGGGCCGTCGTCGGCCAGATCGTCGGCCCAGCGGCAGTAGGCGTAGACGGAATAAAAGTGCGGCAGCAGCCGTTTGGGCAGCAGCCAGCTGGCCACCGTAAAAGTTTTCGTAGTGCGCGCGGGCCAGCCGGCGACAATACGCAAGCGCGTCGGCCCGAGACAGTTGTTCGGCGCGGCGCGCGTGGGGTCCATATCGCGCAAGTTCGGCGGCTACGGAAAGCTGCGCCATCGCAATGCCGGAAAAACGTGCCGTGGGGCGAAATGCCGGCCCGAGGCGGCAAACGTGATCCGCCTATCCAATGGCTGGCCCGCGCATTATGATGAATTGTCGGCCTGCTTGAAAGTCCGGCAGCCCTTGAGGTATCGGAACATTCCGCGCACGACGTCTCCCCACGCACCGCGTGCCAGCGTGCACGACCTGACGGTATGAAGATCATTCTTGCCAGCCCGCGCGGCTTCTGTGCCGGCGTGAACATGGCGATCGAAACGCTCGAGCTGGCGATCAAGCTGTTCGGCGTGCCGATCTACGTCTATCACGAGATCGTGCACAACAAGCACGTCGTCGAGCGGTTTCGCGCCGAGGGCGCGGTGTTCGTCGAGCACCTCTCGGAAGTGCCCGAAGGGGCCACGCTGTTGTACTCGGCCCACGGCGTGTCGCCCGAGATTCGCCGCGTTTCGGCCGAGCGCCGGCTGAAGACGATCGACGCCACCTGCCCGCTGGTGACCAAGGTGCACCTCGAAGCGGTTCGTTATGCGAAAGCCGGCTACACGATCGTGTTGATCGGCCACGAAGGGCACGACGAAGTGATCGGCACGATGGGCGAAGCGCCCGAGGCGATCGTGCTGGTCGAATCGCCCGACGACGTCGATCGGCTCGAATTGACCACGCCGAAGCTGGCCTACCTGACGCAGACGACGCTTTCGGTCGACGACGCCAATCGCATCATCGCGCGGCTCAAGCAGCGCTTTCCGCACATCGTCGGACCGCCCAAGGAAGACATTTGCTACGCCACGCAAAATCGGCAAGAGGCCGTGCGCATGCTTGGCGCGCGAAGCCAACGTCGTGCTGGTGCTCGGCAGCCAGAACAGCTCCAACAGCCAGCGGCTGGCCGAGCTGGCCGGCGAGACGGGCGTGGCCGGCTATCTGATCGACGGACCCGCGGACATCGACACCCGTTGGTTCAGCCCGCAAGACACCGTGCTGGTCACGGCCGGCGCCAGCGCGCCGGAAACCGTCGTCGAGCAATGTGTGCAGCTGCTGAAAGACTGCTTTTGCGCCACGGTCGAGTCGCGATCGATTCGCGAAGAAGAAGTCTACTTCCCCTTGCCCAAGGAAGTCCGCCACGCCGCCAGCGGAGCGTAGCGACGCCACCTTCTCCTATTCATCCTTCATCCTTCCGCCTTCATCCTTCTCTTCCTTTATCCCTGAATGTAGCTCTTCAGGTAATGGTTCTCCATCGTCAGCTGGTCGTGCTGCGACTTGACGACGTCGCCGATGGAGACCAGGCCCAGCAGTTGGCCGTCTTCGACGACCGGCAGATGACGAATGCGCCGCTGGGTCATCAGGCCCATCGTGTCTTGCACCGAATCGTTCGGCGAGCCGATGGTCATGTTCGCGGTCATCACGTCGCCGACTTTCAAGGCCGCCAGCGGCGCCTTGTGCGTGGCGCAGGCTTTGAGGATGTCGCGCTCGGTGATGATGCCCAGCATCGGGCCCGCGGGCTCGACGTCGCGGACGACCAGCGAGCCGCAGTTGTTGCGCACCAGTTTTTGCACCACGTCTTCGAGCGTGGCGCCGGAGCCGATCGTGTGAACCACGTGCCCCTTGGCAAGAAGAATATCACGGAGGGTCATGACCGCCGCCCCCTATAAATGATGGAATGGCCTGCACGGAAGTGATTTTTGTGCACACCTTCTCTGCCGATCCCGGCGCCTGTAAGCATACTCCGTCGGGGCGGCCGCTGTCAAAAAAGATCCCATCCGAAAACCGCTGGGGACTGTCCCAATTTTTCGGAGTCCGCGCAGAAAAATGGGACTGTCCCCCTCTCCCCGGCGGTTTTTGGATAGGATCCAAATGCCTGCTAGCGAGGGGGGATCTCCGCGATCCGCAGCTTGCGAAACGACAGGTCGGTCGTCTTGTCGTGTCCCTGGATGCTCAGCGTGCCCGGCGCCAGACGCAGTCCCTCGCGCGGATTTTCGTGGGGCGGACGCGGATCGGTCCAATCGCTCACCGGATAGCCGTTGACCCACGTGGCCATGTGGCTGCCCGAGACGATTAGCGTCTTGTGGAACCACTCGAAGTCGTTCGACACCACCTTGCGGGCGGGCTGGCGGCGATAAAACGCCCCGGTTCCAAAATCGACCGGCTGCGAGCGGTCGCCGTCCTTGTAGCCGTTCTGAATCTGGCTCTCGTAGCCTTGTTGGAACTGGCCGGGGATGTTGCGAAAGAAGATGCCCGAGTTCAAATGCTTGCCGTTGGAGAAGATCTCCAGTTGCAGCACGAAATCGGCAAACTGCTGCTCGAGCTCCAACTGGCCGGGCCCGTTCTTCACGTTCAGCTCTCCCTCGGGCGTCACCGAAAACACGCTGGCCTTGTTGGGAAAGACTTTCCAGCCCACCAGGTCGCGGCCGTTGAAGATGCTCGTCAGCCCCAGCGGCTTGAGCTTGATGTTGCGAAACTCGACCGCGCCGGAGTTGAACTGCAACCCGATGAACCCACGCGCCAGCGGCTTGGGATCGACATAGTCCAAAACCTGCTTGCCGTCGAGCATGACCGTGAAGTGTCCCCCGTCGGCCGTCGCCACGAAGCTGCGCCATTGGTCGCTGGGGATTGTCGGGGCGGCTTTTTTCCGTTTGACGAAACTGCCGGTCGGAAACGGGCTCACGGCTTCGGCGGCAATGTTCAACTCGTAGCAATCCACCGCCGGATCGGTCGGCCGCTCGGGCGTGCGCAGAAAGATGCCGCTGTTGGTGCCCGCGGGATTGCGAAAGTCGACCTTGAGCACGAAATTGCCGAACTGGCTGGTCGTGTTCAGCAGGCCCATCTCGCCCGAGCTGACCGAAATCACGCCGTCGGCGACTTTCCAGTTCGCGTTGCCGTTGGCCTTCCAGCCGAAATCGGTCTGGCCGTCGAACAACAGAATCCAACCGTCGTTGAGCTCGTCAGTCGTAAGCGTGTTCGGCTCATCGGCCCTCGCCGCGGCGCCGCTAAGCAGCAACCCGATGCAAACAAAAGCGCAAAGTCTCATAGCCTGGGCCTCAGGTATCCGCGGGGTGCAATAATGATGATGATGAACCGCAGGGCAGGGGGGATTCTAACAAGCCACCCCAGCCGATTCCACCGTGTGGATTGGGGTGGCCCAGATCCGGCGAGTGCACTTGGGTGGCCCAGACGCGGCGGCCGCGTCTGGGCCACCCGAGGAAGGCACGACGTCACCGATCGGCTCGGCAGATTTCCAGCCGGACTTCGCCGATCAATCCGCCGGGTTGCCCTTCGCGGCCGGGGTGACGAGGAGGCGCGTCGGGATGATCTTCGGGCAACAGCGTGACGTCGATCACCAGCGTGTTGTGCGCAAGGAAGCCTTCGGTCATGTCGGCTCGGGCGAACTCCAGTCCGAGCAGATCGCACAAGGGATTACCGTTGAACGTAACGTCGGCCCGATGGTCGACGCCGTCCATGACCAGCCACACCCGCTCGTCGGCGCCGAGATTCGTGGGGCAGTTGAACTTTCGCGTGTAGCGGACGGTGCCGCGAAAGTCGCCCCCTAAAACGTCCGACCAGTCGCCCGGCACCGGACCTTTGCCGCCGGCCGGCAAATCGTGCGTCTCGCGCACATATTGCCCGTCGGCGCCGCGTCGATAGCGCGCCAGCGGCTCGATCTCCCACGGCCCGCGCAGACGAATGACGTGCGGAAGCGACATCTCACTCGGGCAGGAAATCTTGGACCACGGTCACTTCCCGGACCTGCTGACTCGACGGCTCGTAAACGCGAATGATCACCCGAATCCCGCGCATCTGCGCCGCAAACGGAGCCTGCGTTTCGAACTCGCCCGCGTCGTCGACCACGCCGTTGTTGTCATCGTCCAAGCCGTTCGTGCCGGCGTCGGCCATGGTGCGCCATGTGCCGTTCGTATTCTGTTGCACGCCATCATTCTCGTAATGCAGCGACCAGGTGTCGTAGGTGTTGGTAACGCCAGGGGTGCCCGGCGGAGTGGCTGGATTCGTAGTGAGATTCATCAGGCCGGGCAGATTGGGAACCAGATTGGTCGATCCGCCAGGAAGTATCCGCAGCTGGGCATTGCTACGAAATACCGGAGTGTATGTCGCTGTGCCGGAGAACGAATATCCCAAGTCGACGTAGGCCCCGACGGGCGTCGTCGACGCGGTGGAAGTATTGAACCCAACATCCGTCGGCGTGAGGGCGACACCGCTCGGGTTTTGAATCGGCGCATTCGGGTCGTAAATTTGCACGTCGAACGCCAACACGTTGGTCAACAACACGTCGTCCCCAAATCGCGGGCTCGCAGGCAACGACGTCGTCCCGGCAAAGAACGGCACAAGGTGCGCGTCCTTTTTGGGGTAGGTTGACGGCGTGGTTGGAACGGTGCCGTTCAGGTCAAATGGAAACGAAACCGTCGCCGAATCAGGATAGTGAGCGAACCGGTTCTCGCGCTTCGTCAGGTCACCCAACGAATTGGGAACCATGGCATAGGTACCCGCCGTCGCTGTCGCTTCGACGCGCGCCGAAATGTCGTTGTCGACATAGTACGTTTCAGCCACGCCCGGCATGCTGCCGGAGCGGGCTCCCGGCAACACCAGCAACACGCGACGATAGAGCGTAAAAAGTTGCTTCGGCGACACGCCCGTCGCGGTCGGGTCAACGATTGGGCCGTTCTGCACCGCGAAGTACATGACTTCGGCGACTTGAGATTCCGCGGTCGCAGTCGGCGCGAACTTGCCCACGAACGGTTCGCCGCGGCTGCGAACCGTGAACATCAGCACGTCGTCGGCGTCGCCGAACATCGACGGCGGCGACGCGCCTGCAAAGGTGAGGTCGTGCGACGGCCCTTCGATGTACTCGAAATATCCCTCGTCATTCGCCGGGTTCAGCGGCGGCAACATCGTCGCGGTCGCGCCCACCAGGTCAGCCTGCAATCGATTGCGGGCGGCGCGCAGCCGTTCGGACATCTCGATGATCGCGCGGCTGCCGGAAACGCTGTCGGTAATCACGCCGAACAGCGAAACCACCGCGCCCATCATGATCAGCGTGATCGCGAGCGAGACCAACATCTCGATCAGCGTAAACCCGCGCGATCGTCGCCGCGAAGAACGGATTCGGCGATACCCCCGTGGCACCGACAACTCGTTGTCGGTGTTGCGCAGCAATACGAGGCGTTTGCGGGACGTCGCGCAACTCGCCAGCCCCTCTTGTCCTCGCGGGACCCAGACAACCAGTTGTCTGGGCCACCCAATCCGAGGCGCTCGCTGCTTGCGATTGCACAACGTGGGCACGACGCGGGGATACAAATTCCCCTGGGCAGCCGGGGTGTGGGAGATCATGGCAAATTCTATCCGCTGGAAGTGAAATGCCCCGCAAGCAGCTTGCCCACTGCTGGTTGTTCTTATTCTATACCGCATTGGCCGCAATAGCCAGACAAACGGCGCCGCAGCTCACGCCGCGAGTTCATGGTGCGGAGGTACGGTTTTGGGTGCCACTGCTGGCTTGTCCAGCAGTGCCGTCAAAGTCGTTGCAGAAACACTGCTGGGCAAGCCAGCAGTGGCACCCGTCCATCAAGAGCGCGTTACACCCGGTTCATCCGGGCCCGGGTTTGCTCGATCACCTCTCGCAGGATCCGTTCCAGTTGATACTCGTTGCGGAAGCGAATCGTGCGGCGCAGCCGCGAAAGGTCGGGAATTCGCGAGCGCACGTCCTCGAAATCCTGGTCGTACGCCTCGGTGTACGATTGAAACACGATCGGCAATTTCGCATCGATCAAAGCCGTCACGCTCTTGGCCAATTGCAGGATGCTCACCGGCTGGTCGCTGCCGATGTTGAACACGCCCGCGGTGGCCGCGTCGGTGTCCATCAACTCGAGCACCGAGTGGACCACGTCGTTGACGTGGGCGAAGCAGCGCACCTGGTGGCCGTCGTCGTGCACCGTCAGCGGCCGGCCGGCCAGCGCCGCCTCGACGAATCGCGGCAGCACCATGCCGTAGCGGCCCGTCTGCCGCGGGCCCACCACGTTGAAGAACCGGCCGATCACCACCGGCAGCCGATGCTGGCGCCAATAGGCCAGCGCCAGAAACTCGTCGATCGCCTTCGACGCGCCGTACGACCAGCGCGGCCGGGTGGTCGGCCCAAACACCAGGTCGTCGTCTTCCGACCACAGCGGCTTGGGATTCTTGCCGTACACTTCGCTGGAGCTGGCCAGAAACAGCTTCACCGAGTAGCCGTCTCGCTTGCGGCGCAGCAGTTCGTTGAGGATCAGCTCGGTGGGATAGATGTTGGTTTCGATGGTGTGGATCGGCGCGGTCTGAGATCAGCTGCACGCCGACGGCGGCCGCCAGGTGATAGACCTCGTCGACGTCGGCCACCAAGCGCCGCACCAGCGACTTGTCGGCCACGGTGCCTTGCACGAAGCGTGAAATTGAAGTGATCGCGAACCGCCGCCAGATTCTCGGCGCGTGCCGGTCGATTCGTCGTCGACGACCGTCACGCGATAGTCGCGCGCGATCAGCGTTTCGGCCAGGTGGCTGCCGATGAAACCCGCTCCGCCGGTGATCAAGGCATGTTTCACGCGTCGAATTTTCGCTCAAAGATCCAGGCAGTGGGCCACTTGTTCCAGAGTGCGCGGCGGCTGCGCCGGCGTCAATAGCGGGCGACGAATCGCCCCTCAATGTTCTTCCGGCGGATCGCGGCGTTTCGCGACCATCGAGGCCACGATCGAAATCGCCAGCAGCGAAAGAATGATGACCAGCGAGACCGCCGGGTGGATCAAGTGGTGCCCGCTGATGGCCTCGGCGGGAGCATTTTCCGGAAGCTCGCCCAGAAAATAATCGCTCAACCAGTATTCAGCCACCATTTTGCCGCCCACGAAAATCAGCACGGCGCTCAGCCCGTAGTTCAAATAGCGAAACAAGTCCATCACGCCGGCCAGCAGGAAATACAGCGCCCGCAGGCCGAGGATGGCGAAAATATTCGAGGTGAACACGATGAACGGATCGCGCGTGACGCCGAAGATGGCCGGCACGCTGTCGACGGCGAACAGCACGTCGGTGCTCTCGACGACCAGCAGCACCAGAAACAAGCGGCGTGATGCAGCGGCGGCCGTTCTCGACGACGAAGAATCGCTCGCCGTGCTCTTCTCGGGCGACGGGAAAAAATCGCTTGGCCAGCCGCATCAGCAGGTTGTTTTCCGGGTTCACCTCGCTGTCGCTGTGCATGGCCAGCTTGACGCCCGTGTAAATCAGAAACGCGCCGAAGATCCACAGAATCCATTCGAACTCGTGCGAACAGCGCGGTCGCCGACCAGGATGAACGTCAGCCGCATCAGGATGGCGCCGATGATGCCCCAGAACAGCACGCGATACTGATACTTCAGCGGCACGCCGAAGAAGTTGAAGATCACGGCGAACACGAAGACGTTGTCCATCGACAACGACCATTCGACCAGGTAGCCGGTCAGAAACTGGATGCCGATCTCGCCGCCGCGCCAAAACCAGATCAGGCCGTTGAAGGCCAGGGCCACGGCACACCAGATCACCGTCCAGACGGCCGATTCGCGCAGCGTCGGCTCGCGCGAATCGCGATGGAAGACCACCAGGTCCAGCACCAACAGCAACACGACGAACAGCCCGAAGGCCAGCCAGTGCCAGAGGGTCGGTTGGCCGGCCACGGCCGGCACCTGCGCCAACACTCCCGTCGCAAGCCAGTGTGCGGAGGCAATTTCTGACAAGGCGCGATTCTTCCAGCGAGATTGAAGGGCCGGGCCAGGCGGGAGCTCTCCGAGCCCGAACCATCATAGGTGCCGCGCCGCGCACAGCAACGCCACCTTGGGGGTGCCCTCGCGGTGGAAAGCCACGAAGCGGCGACATAGAAGGGACAATACCATTGCGCCCCGCGAAAGTTGTGTCTCCCGTACGGGGTCGCGAACATTCGGCGTCGTATTGTCGTCTGATACTAGCCCGAAGCGCCAGCGAGGGATCTTCTTCGAGTGTCCCTCGCTGGCGCTTCGGGCTAGTGTGCGGAATTCCCCGACAGCCTCAACCTGTTGTCTGGGCCACCAGAACACCCCGCAGCCCCCGAGCGACGCGCAGCACTCCACGCTGCCGCCGCGCACCCGACCAAAAACGTCTACGAACGCAGCGAGACGATCTTCTTGGCGCGGTCTTCTTCGATCGCGAGCTTGTCTTCGCGTGCCAGCCAACCGAGGCCTTGCATGACCACGTCACGCGGGGCGTCGATATCCTTGACGAGTTGGCTTACCGTGCAGGGACCGCTCTCATTGAGATGGTGCCAGATCAAGCCGGCGGTATCGCCGATCTGGTCCAGGATGGTTTGATGAGCCGTTGCCATAGTCGCTTGCTCCTAAACACTGCGATTTGGAACCGGAACCCCGTGCCACCTTGCTTGCGGAAGTATAGCCCTGAAGGCTGCGGCCGCTCAAGTCCTCGCCCGTGGGGCAAGTGCCGGTGTGCGCGGGGGAACGCGACGACCTCGAACCACCGCGGCTCGCGTCGTCACAAAACTATAGGGCGCCGCCTGCGCAGGGCCAGTGGCCCCTGCGCGCTCGGGTCGCGGCGAAAATGCCGTTGCCAGTGAATGTGCGGCTTTCAACGGACCCCCGCGTGGCGACCAAGAACAAATCGCCGCAAAGCGCGCAAAAAAAGGGCCTCGCTGGCGGCGTGCGGCGGCCAGCGAGGCCCTTGAACCGTGAAAAACTGGCGCTTCCCGTGGTGGGCTAAGGTCGCCGAAATCGGGCGACAGACCGTTAAGATTCACGGTGCGTCATGATCGGTTTTCGTTAGGCCTTGGTCCCGGCCGAGGCGCGGGCGTCTCATTGCCGGGGCCAACTGGGTCGAACATGAGCAGCACGGCTTAAAGCACCTGTCGTGCCGAACGCGTCGCGTGGCGCGCGATTTCTCTGAGAATCGTCGCGATCGCCCGAGAAACTCGCCGCAATTTTTCACGCTGCGATCGCCTGCGCGGCTTGTAAGGCTTGTAAATTGCCGCCGCCAGCAGTGCTTGCGTGTAAGAATTGCAAACCGCCTTGAGTGGCGCACACGAACCCGACGCGCGTGTCTTGATGTTGCGCTATTTTGCTACCAGTTCCCGTTTGACGTCGATGTCATCGCAAGCTTCGGGGGAGCGAACGCACGCCGAAGGCGTGCAACATGTCAGGCCAGGGCAACGCCCTGGTTAGCCGGTCACCCATCCACGCATTGAGCCCTGTAGGGGCGCCACACGTTGTGCAATCACCGATTGGTGTCGCCCTTTCAGGGCTCGATGTTTTTGGGTTGTCACGTTCCCCAGGGCGGTGCCCTGGGCTTTCATGTGTGACGCCTTCGGCGTCGAAGACCATGCCGATTTCGCGGCAATTCACACGTGCCGGCACAACAGCCCAACATCAAAACGCGCGAACGATGTTGGCTCTCGACGCATCATCGCCGCCAGGCGGCTCACGGCGGCGCCAGCAAACTGGTGGTGATCGCGCGGAAGATCGGGCCCAGTTGTTCGAACTCGCGGTCCTCGGCCTGGCACAGGATCAGGCAGCTGTCGGTATCGGTGCGGAAACCGCGAATCACCGCGGTGCTGACAAAATCGAGATAGAAAAAGTTGAAATCGTATCCGCGAATCCACTGCTCGCCGATCAGGTCCGAGGCCGGCTCCGTTTCGGACTCGGGATATTCCGCCTTCAAGGCCGCCAGAGCCGCGGACGCCAGGCCGGCTGGATCGACAAAGTGCGGATGCAGCACGATCGACCAAAACGCGCCGCCGGGGCTATGCACCGACACCGATCGGTTGCCTTCGATGGCTTCGTCCTCGTCCAAAGTCCAGTTTTCGGGATAGAGGAAGCGAATCCCCATCTTCTCATAAACGGCCGGCATCAAAAGCGACTCCTGGTGCCTGCACCTGCAAGAGCTGGTTTAAAAACCGCCGGGGACTGTCCCAATTTTGCGCAGTCTTCGCAGCAAAATGGGACTGTCCCCCTCTCCGCCGCGGTTTTGAAACCAGCTCTTGCAGCATTTTAGCGCCCCGGCTTCGGTTGAACCAGGAGGACGGCGGAAACTGGGAGTTCGGCGGAATGCCGCATTGGCCCTCCGTTTTTCATCCTTCATCCTTCCGCCTTCATCCCTTCTTCATCCTTTCCTCCTCGCTCTTGCGGCAAAATACCCATTTTGCTACCGTCGCCGCGCGCCGCCGGAGTCGATTTCCCCCGACTCGACGAAGGCGCCAGCTTCTCACACCGCGCACCGGCTCGACGCATGCCCACTACCAGCCGCAGCACAGCGCCCGCTAACCGGCGCGGCGACGCCTTGCGCACCTCCGCGCTTGTTGGCCGCGGCATTGGCTTGCCGCTTTTGCTCTGTGCCGTGCTGGCCGGCTGCAGCACGCTGGGTGTCCGACAAGGGCCGATTCCCAAGTCGGTGGCCAGCTGCCGCCAATTGACCCAGCAGGGCATCAACGCCATGGAACGCGGCGATTGGAAACGGGCCGAATCGCTGCTGGCCCGCGCCGTGCAAACCTGTTCGGCCGACGCCGATGCGCGCCGTCAATATGCCGAAGCGCTGTGGCACCGCGGCGCGTTGTCCGAGGCGCTCGTGCAATTGGAAGAAGCGCGCCGGCTGATCAGCGAAGATCCGGCTTTGGCCGTCCGTGCCGGCGAGCTCTACCTGGCCATGGGCCAGGTCGATCAGGCCCGGCGGATGGTCGACGAGTCGCTGCGGCTCGATCCCAAGTTCGCCTCTGCCTGGGCGCTGCGCGGCCGCGTGGCGTCGTCCACGGGCCAAACGCGGCAGGCTCTGGCCGACTATCAGCGCGCGCTCGGCTACGCGCCCGAGAAGGAGGACGTGGCGATTCTCGTGGCCGAGGCTTACCGTCAGTTGAACGAGCCCCAGCGCGCCCTGTTGGCGTTGCAAGCAGTTGCCGACAACTACGCGCCCGGCGAAGAACCGCAGCAAGTGATGTACCTCGAAGGGCTGGCGCTGGCGGCGCTATCGCGTTACGACGACGCCGCGCAAAGCCTTGCGCAGGCGGCTCGCTGCGAGCGTCCGACGGCCGAGATTCTGTGCCGGCTGGCCGAGGCCGAGTTGCTGGCCGGCCGATTCTCCACCGCCCAAACGCACATCCAGCAGGCCTTGGCCATGGATCCCAACCACGAGGGAAGCCGGGCCCTCTCGGCCCGCATGGCCATGGCCGCCGCCCCCGCCCGCTCGGCGCCGCGCTAGGGCCTCGGTCAATAACTTCTTGAACTTCTTGCGGGTGCCACTGGCGTCTCGCCAGTGCCGCGTCCAATTGCACAGCTCACAGGCGAGACGCCAGTGGCAGCCGGCGCGGTCTCCGCAGACACTGAATCACGCCCCAATGATAGTCCGCAAAACCACCCCGCCAGGCCCTACCAACCGCACCGCCGGAATAATCGGAACCGGCTCGCAGCGATCTGTCACCGCCGGCCGGCCGTGTTTGGGGCCCCACCTTGCCCGGGCGCCGTTTGCAACCTAGGGTTTTATGTCCGTGCGAGCCGCGCAGGCCGCACTCGAACAATCCCCGTCGGCGCCCATCCGATATGGAACGACGCCGGGGGATCCGCAATCTCAAGGAGTGCCCATGTCCAGTACCACGCTGACCCCCGCGCTCGATACGTTCATCGATCGTCGCAGTTACGATCCGGGCGTTGGACGGCCGGCGCAGGAACGGCGCCAGTTCTCGAACAGCTACGAAGAACTTTCGCCCGAGGCGATTGAACTGGCCACCGCGATCGACGAGTACAAACTCGTGCATCGCCGCCGCTTCATCACCTACGAAGAAATGCTCGGCGTCGTCAAATCGCTGGGCTACCACAAGTAAGGCCCGCGCCTTCCGCCGTAGCCGGGGTCTGTGACCCCGGAACTCCGCCAGCCTCCGGCCTCAAAGAGGCCGGCTACAATCCTGCGGGCGACCCCCAGCTGTCGCACCCGCTATTCGTCGCCGCCGGTCGTGCGGCCCGTGGCCACGTCAAACTCGAAAATCGCGGGCACCAGCATCGCCGCCGCCGCGAAGGCGTACGTTGCCACCGTCGTCAGAAACACGGCCATCGGAAAGGCCACCAGGTAGCTGGTGATGGCATAAAACGTGGCAATCGGCAACAAGACCGACGTCACGCCGATCGCCGGCGACGGATTGCGCGATCCCAGCGCCGCGTAAAGACCCACGCTGCCTCCCAGCATGAACGCCAGGAACGGCTGGATCTGCAGGTGAAACGAGCCGCTAAAGGCGATCATCATCCGCATGCAGGTGGCCACGCCGATGAACAAGAAGAACACCGTTCCCAGGCTCACGCCGATCGCGGTGCGCGAATTGCCATAGGTCATGCCCGCGTGAATGCCGAGCACGGCGACGAAGAAGTTCATCACCGCCAACCCGCCCAACAGATACAGCAAGTTCTCGCCGCCCAGTGCCCCCTCAAACCACAAGTAGACGCACAGCGCCATCGGCAGCAGCACCATCTCCTTGGTGTTGTAAAGCACGCCCCCCAATTTGCCGAACACGAATTCCTTGGCCGTCAAGTCGGTGACCAACAACAGATCGAGCGCGCGGACGTCGCGTTCGCTGGTCAGCGAAGTCACCGCCTGCGCGTTGACCAGCACCAGGCTCAGCACGAACAACGGCACCAGCAGCAGCGACGCCGACGCGGTGCTCACGGCCGCTTCGCCGTGAAGCATGCCGGCCAGCGCGGCGGCGGCCAGCCCCACCAACAGCAAGTAGGTCAGCCGTATGGCCAGCACCTTGCGGCCGTAGGCCCAGGTGGCCATTTCGCGCCACAAGATCGGGTTGTCCCAAACCTGCCGCGTCTTGCCCCCGGCCGAATGCACCGACCGCGCGGCCCGCTGCCGGCCCAGCGCCGCCGATTCCTCGGTCAGTCCCCAAATGCTCTCGGGTTCGGCCGCCTCGGCCGTGCTCGCGCGGGCTTCGCGCGACGGGTTCCAAACGCGCACCAACATAATCGCGATCGCGTTGAGCACCACGCCCAGCAGCAGCGCGAACAGCAGAAACAGATTGATCGAATGGCCGAGGTAGGGCAGGGGATGCTGCGATTCGACCAGCGGCCGCGTGGCCGCCAGAATCGCCTGCCAGGGGCTGAACCCCGCGGCCCACGCTTCGCAAGGAATGCCCCACCACGCCGCGCCGAAGGCGCCGCGCGCCAAGGCTTCGCCGGCCGCCAGCCAAAACACCAGCGCCAGCACCGTCAGGGCCAACGTTTGAAATGTCTTCTCCCGCCACAATGCCACGAACGAACCCAGGCTGCCGGCCGCCACGGCCGTGGCCAGCGTCACGCCGAACACGCGGGCAATCTGTTCGAACGACACGCCGCCGAACAGCGCCGACAGCATCAACAGCGGCAGCGACGCGGCCAACAGCACCAGCACGTTGAGCATGCTGGCCAGCAACTTGCCCAACACCAACTCGCTGTTCGTCAAGCGGGTCAACAACAGCAGCACCAGCGTGCGGCGGTCCTTTTCCTGCGCCACGCCGCTGGCCGCCAGCACGGCCGAAAAGAAAATCGCCAGCGCCAATTGCAACGGCGCCAGGATTTGGAACAACATCGCGCCAAAGCGGGCCATGTCGCCCAGATTGCGGATCACCTGCGTGCCGGCCAGCAGCAGCCACGCCGTACACATCAGCACGAGCAAGGCCGATACGTAGGCAGCTCGCGAAATGTACAGTCGAGCGCGCCGCGGTACCGTCACCACCTCGCGAGTAAAGACTGGCCCAATGAGCAAAAGCACGCCTCTCTTTCCAAACCGCGCCCGCATTCCCGCCGCGACCCCGCGCGTCCCCTTGCGTGCATTATAGAGGTTGCCACGCCCGCCGCGAAACCGGGGCCGGCGACGGGTGGTGTGTGACCAGTGTGGTGCACGATTTTTTGGCGCTGTTTTTCCCGGCTGAATTGAGGGGCGGGTACTGTCTTAGCTCAGTATTGCTAGACTTCTGAGGATTGAAACAAAAAAACAAGGATTGCGGCGAACGGAAGCGCGGCCACAAGACCGAAAACAGCCCACATTCGAGCCCTCCCTGTAATCACACCGACCGCAGCGCTAGCCGTCGATACCATCCCGACAAAGAGGAGCGCCCCGTAGTATGCCGTGCTGGCTCCGACGAACAGCATTACCAATGCTCGCCCGCACGCAATCGCGACCCCAAGTAGCGCGACGGCCGCGAGGAGGCGTTGTAGCGAAAAGGACGAGCGGGGTTTGGGGGCGGGGGTCATGGGGATTCTTGGGTTGCCGGTTGCTTCGCCAATCCTTGAGCCCACTGAATGGCGCTCACGTAGGCCCATGCCTTCTCTTGGCCATCCAGGTCTCGCTCAATTCGTTCGGCCTCATGGAGAAGTGCCGGAAAGCGACTAGCCAAGACGCCAAACTCGGACCAGGTAATCCCAGCCTGGTTGATGGCAACGCGAAACCAGAAGTAACCTGGGCCTTCGCTCATTCCGGTATTGTAGCAGGGGCCGGCGACGCTTTCGCCGGGCTCAAACTGCGGTTAGACTACAAATCAGGCGTGTTTTCGCGCGCCAGTGCCCCGATTTTCCCAAATCATGTCCTCGCGTAATCACTCATGTTCGCTCCAGGCATTCAACGAACGGGCCGACTGTGGGCGGCGGCGATCGTCATCGCGGCGGCCGCGCGGTTTTCGAGCCCGGCTTACGCCGAATTGTCGGCCGAAGATCTCACCGCCAACGCCATCACCGGCGTCGGACCCTACTATCAGGACGTCGTCGACGCGATTCGACAATTCACCGCCGGAGACTTCGCCGCGGCGATGAAGTTTTTGGAGAGCGCCAAAAAGTCGACGCCCAAACTGGCCCCGCCCGAAATCATGATGGCGCGGCTCTATTTCGATGCCAACCAGCCCAACGCCGGCGTCATCATGCTGGAAAAAGCGATCCAGCGAGTGCCCGGCGATCCGGAGGCCCTGGTCATTCTGGGCGAGCGCGCCGCCAATGAAGGGCGCACGACCGAAGCGGCCATGTTGTTCGACAAGGCCCTGAAGGTCATGGAGAAGTTTTCCGAGAACGCCCGGCGAAAACTGAACATGCAGGTCCGGCTCTATACCAGCTGGTACGCCGTCGACGAGATCGCCTCGAATTGGGAGGAGGCTCGGCGAAAAATGGAAGAGCTGTTGAAAGTCGATCCGCGCAACGCCTCGGTCCACGAGAAGCTGGGACGAGCGCTGTTTCGACTCGGCGATCAAAGGGCCGCCTTCGCCGAGTTCCAAGCCGCCGTCGAAAGCGACAAGACCAAGAAAATGCTGCCCGCCGAATTGGCCATGGCCGTCCTCTCGACCGACAAGGTCAAGGCCGAGCAGTGGATGGCCCGGGCGATCAAGGCCAACCCGCAGGACCTGCGCACCCAGCTCGGCGCCACCGAGTACCTGCTACGCACCAACCAGTTGGAGCAGGCGCAGACGCACGCCGAAGAAGCCTTGAAGCTCGATCCGGCCGGCTTGGACGCGAACATGTTCGTGGGCGTGATCGCGCGCATGGCCGGCGACTACAAAAAGGCCGAAACGCACCTCTCGGCCGCCTATCTGCTGGCTCCGACCAATCGAACCATCGCGAACAACCTGGCCCTGGTGCTGATCGAATTGCCCGACCCCGCCAGCAAGGAGCGCGCGCTGCAGTTCGCCAAGATCAACGCCCGGGAATATCCCAGCGACCTTGACGTGATTGCCACCTTCGGCTGGATCAACTTTCGGCTCAACCACAGGCTCGACGCCGAACGCGCGTTTCAGGCCGTGCTCAATTCAGGCGCCGTCGCCACCAGCCACAAGTTGAGCGCCGACATGGGTTACTACATGGCCAATCTGGCCAAGGAACGCGGCCGAACCTCCGACGCGATCAAGATGCTCAAGGAGTCGCTCAACACCACCGAGCCGTTTGCCTACCGCAAGCCGGCCCAGGAAATGCTCGTCGAGATGATCGCCCTCGAAAAGACACAGGGCTCCAAAGCCAAGGGACTGAGCACCTCCAAGGGCAGCGAACCGACCGGCAAGACGGGCAAGGCCGAAAAAGCCGACGCCGCCAAGTGACCGCTCGCGCAGCATGCGCGACGCACACGCCAAGGCGCGCAAAAAAAGGTCATGGCAAGACGATCCGTCGCTTTGCCATGACCTCTATCCTGAAGCGAGACCCACGTGTGCCTCGCCCTCCTGAACGTACGTACTACGTGTATCGGACCGCGCGTGTGCAGCTCTTGAATCGATTCTAAGGGTGCGCGGCGCCGGCGCAGTCTTCCTGACCGGAAAAGTTCCACGAAAAAGGGCGGGCCCGTCCTGGACCCGCCCTGTTTCTGAGTCTGCCGCGCCGTCGCTTCTCCCCAGTCGCTTCCGAAGCGGCCGACTCGCTTTGGTTTTAGTGCAATCAGTTGCCGCCGCACGCGCCCCCGCAGCTACGGCGGCAACCGTGGCCGCCGCCGCTGAGGTAGCCGGAGCTTTCATCCCATCGCCCGTACCAGGTCACTTGACTCCAATGGATGCACATCCCGCCGCCCAGCCCGCAGGTCGAGCATGGTGCACCGTGTCTGTAGCCGTAACCCATCGCACCGTCGCCGCCGCTCATGCTGCCGGTTTGTACCGACACCGGAGCCGCCATGAAACGCATTCCCGACGGTTGCGGGATCGCGCCCCACGGGTCGCCGATCGGCCCGCCCACGCCGCCCATTCCCTGAACATATTCCTGCGCCAGCGTCATGCTGGCCATGCCCAGACACACGAAAAACAACAGCAATAGCACCGCAAACGAAATCCTACTCATTGCGAGCTCCTTCCGAACATCTATCCGGTGGGACTGAAAACGCAGGCCAGTGGTAACCCGAGGTTGGGTGGAAACCTGATCCACATTGCTCGCGGGTTGATTACCGCGGCGGGTGCTGGCCATGTGTAGGTTTTCAACCATTCACCATGGCAACCCGCAAAGCAAACGCGATCGTTGAATTTCCTCACGCTCCTCCATCCTTCCAGGCGCTGCCGCCTGCACGTATACCATAGTGTTACCTGTACTTGCCGCTTAAGATCGGTGGCTCGGGGAATGTTTCCTTTTTTCACCATCGCCGATTGACCATGGTTCCGGTTGTAACAGTCGTCACGCTTGGCACGCTTGCCGCCACACCCGAGCGTCCTTGGCCGCCGGGCACCACGCTCGCGGCAGTCGCCGTGCTGTCGCTGGTCGGCCTGGCGGCATTGGCATACCGCCGGCCGCGGCTGTGCGGCACGACGCTGGTGGCTTCCTGGTGCTGGTCGGTCGTATCGCTGGTCGCGCTGGCGGCAGTCGAGATCGGCGTGTGCCTGGCCGATGCCCAGCCTACGCCGGCCTGGGTCGTTCCGTTGCGTCTCGCTGCCGCCATGAGCACCTTCTGTCCGACCATGGCCGTGCTGGGAGCTAAACGTCCGCAAGATCGCCCCTGGCAATTCATCGTCCTGGCCCTGTGGGCGATCCTCAGCCTGCCCAGCCTCGAATGGCTGTTCTTCGGCGGCGTCCAGGAAATCCATCCCGCCCGGTTTGTTTTTCTAGCGATTCTGATCGGCGCCGGCGCACTCAACGGCCTGGGCACTCGATATTGGGGCGCGAGCCTGTTGTTTTGCTGCGGGCAGGTAGCGCTCATCGCGCCCCACCTGGCGGTCGCCGAGCCCTGGCTGAGCGAATCTCGCGGCCCACTCGCCGGCCTGGCCTTAATTGCGGCCGCCTGGACGTTGTTAGCCGCCGAAGTTCCGCGCCGCACTCGCGCCGCCGCGCCGCTCGACCGCGTGTGGCTCGACTTTCGCGACGCCTTTGGCGTCCTCTGGAGCCTCCGCGTCATCGAACGCATGAACGCCACGGCCACGCTCGTCGACTGGCCCGTAACCCTCACCTGGCACGGCTTCCTTCCGCGCACGTCCGACACGTCCGCCGTCGAGATTCCCGCCAGCATCGAAGAAAGCTTCCGCACCCTGCTGCGCCGCTTCGTCTCCAGCGACTGGATCGACCAGCGAAAAGGGGACATTCTGGATTATTCAAAAAAGTAGAATGTCCCCATTTCTGTTCCATTTCTGTTCCCGTTTCGTCTCCCAAGGCCGTCCTTGTCCGATCCTCTTCGTTGTGTCGTTGTGTCGTCGTGGTCCAATGAAAACGTGCGGCCGAAAGGAACCACAACGACACGACGGCACGACGGCACAACGAAGACGGGTAGACAAATACGTCGCGCCTTATTTCTCCCTCATTTTCAGCTGCGTGAACTCGCGCACCCGGTTTTCGATGGCCGGCTCGACGGGCAATCGTTCCATTGAGCTGGCGCCGTAAAAGCCGACGACGCCCTCGGTGTGGTCGAGAATGTACTGCGCGTCGGCCGGCTCGGCGATCGGCCCGCCGTGGCACAGCACCAGAATCTCGGCGTTGATCCGCTTGGCCGCGTCGTGCATCGCTTGGATGCGCCCGGCGCACTCGTCGAGCGACAGGGCGGTCGCCGCGCCGATCGTGCCCTTGGTCGTCAGCCCCATGTGCGCGATCAAGATGTCGGCGCCGGCACGGGCCATCGCCTCGGCCTCGTCGACGTTGAAGGCGTAGGGCGTGGTCAGCAGATCCATCTCGTGGGCCTGGCGGATCATGTCGACTTCCAGGCCGAAACCCATGCCGGTCTCTTCGAGCCCCTGGCGAAACGCGCCGTCGATCAGCCCCACGGTCGGAAAGTTCTGCACGCCCGAAAATCCGGCGGCCGCCACGTCGCGCAAAAACAGCTTCATCACGCGAAACGGATCGGTGCCGCAGACCCCGGCCAGCACGGGCGTGTGCTTGACCACCGGAATCACCTCGCGGGCCATGTCCATCACGATGGCGTTGGCGTCGCCATAGGGCATCATGCCCGACAGCGATCCGCGGCCGGCCATGCGAAAGCGGCCCGAGTTGTAAATCACCAGCAGATCGATGCCGCCGGCCTCGGACATCTTGGCGCTCAAGCCCGTGCCCGCCCCGCCGCCGACGATCGGCCGGCCCGCCGGCCACCTTGGCCCGCAAGCGAGCGAGAATTTCTTGTCGCGTGAACAGGCTCATCGTGAAACCGAGCGGGTCCGTGATACTTCGAGCAGAAAAGTCCCCTCCGGTGCCAATGGCGTCTCGCCAGTGCCAAGTTTGAACAGCACTGGCGAGACGCCAGTGGCACCCGCCGGCAAGAAAATCAAAACAACCCGCTAGTACTTCACCAACTCCTTGGCCGCTCCGTCAGGATGCACGGCTTGCACGATCTCGGCGGCCCGCTCGGTCATCATCCGCAACTCGCTGCCGATGGCGATGAACTGCATGCCCTGTTCGGCGCGGCGCAGCGCGGTTTTGGGATCCATCACGTGCATGCCGGTCGGCGTGCCGGTTTTCTTGCCGGCGGCGATCACGCGCTGCAGCATGGCCTCGAACGCCTCGTCGGTGGCTTCGGTGCCGTCGGGCTTGCGCATCTGGGCCCGCAGATCGACCGGGCCGACGAAGATCGCGTCGACGCCGGGCAAGCTGTAGATCGCCTCGGCGTTGGCCACGCCCGTGGGACTTTCGGTTTGCAGGACCACCAGGATTTCGTCGTTGGCCCGCTTGAAATACTCGGCGCTCGAGCAATCGAAATTCAAGCGAGTGCATGCCGCCCCCCAGGCTGCGATTGCCGGTCGGCGGATACTTGGCCGCGGCGATCGCGATTTTGGCCTGCTCGACGGTATCGACCATCGGCACCACGATGCCCCACGCGCCGGCGTCGAGCGTGCGCTTGATGTAGTCGTGGTTGCCCTTGGGCACGCGGGCCAGCGGCACGCCGCCGGCATCGGCGATGGTGGCAAAGATCATCGCCGCCTGCGACCAGTCGATCGCGCCAGTGCTCCAAATCCAACGTCAGCCAGGCAAAGCCCAGCCGGGCCAGAATCCGCGTGGCAAACAAATCGCCCAGCGAAAGCCAGGTGCCGAACGAGGGCTTGCCCTCCTTGAGCGTGCGTTTGACCGGGTTGTTTCTCATCGCGAGCCGTCCTCTCCAGGGTGCGAGCATGAGCCTATCCGAAGACCGTCTCGGAGAAGGGGACAGTCCCGACCATGGCTCACGCCTACGCGTGATCCACGGTGCCCTCCTCCGCGGACTCCGGAAAATCGGGACAGTCCCCGACGGTCTTCGGATAGGCAATCAATTTCTGTAGAGCAGTGTTTCAAACCGCCGCCCCCGCCGCAAGCCCCGCGGCCAATCGCCTCGGACGAAAGCGACGATTCGCTCGCCATTTTGCGCCGCTTCAGTTGCCCGAAACGCGCCCATCGGCGAAAATCACCTACACTTGCTTTGAGGCGTCGAACACAACGGCCGGGGACTGTCCCAATTTTGCGGAGTCCGCGGAGCAAAATGGGACTGTCCCCCTCTCCGAGGACAATTGGCCGCCATGGCATTCACGCTCGAAACCCGATCCGCACAAGCCAGGCGCCGATGGCGAACCGTATCGTGGCTGGTATTGCTGCCGGCCGTGGCACTGGGATGCGGCAGGGCAGGGGGGCCGCTCGAATCCGCGCCCGAGCGCTCCATGACCTCGCTCACGTCGGCGCCCGATTCCGACGCGCCCGCCGAGCAGCTCGATCGCGTCGCCAGCCTAGACTTGCTGCGCAAGCGCGGCCAATTTGAGGAGTTCGTCAACGCGACGTTGAATGCCGCCGCCGAAAATACCGCCGACGATGCCCTCGATGCGAATTTGCAACTGCTCAAGACCGAGGCCCTGATGGCCGTGGGCCGCAACGACGAGGCCGAAGCGGCCGCGCACCGCGCCGCGAGGTTGGCGCTCGATCGAGCCGACCCCGGCACCGCCAGCCGGGCCTTGAAGCTGTGGGCCACGGCCCGCTTCCGACAGGGCAAGCCGCTGGCCGATTCGCTCGTAGCCGAGCTGTTGGCAAGTCTTCCCGCCGACGATTCTGACGCCCAGACGCTTCGCTTCTGGTCCGATTCGCTTGGCCAGCGGACGCCCTACCAACGCGTGACGCCATCGGACGTCGCGCGCGACGAGGTCGCGCCGGCGCGGGCCGCCTCGGGCACGATCTCGGCCGAGCTCAACGCCATCGAAGCCCGGGCCAACGGCGTGACGCTGCCTCTGGTGTTCATCGACACCGGCGCGCAGCATACGCTGTTGAGCCTTCGAGCCGCCCAGGATGCGGGCGTCACGATCGGCCCCAGCGAGACGATCTTGATCGGCTTCTCCGGCCTCAAGGCGCGCCCCGGCGTGCTGGCGACGCTCGAGCTCGGCAGCCTCACCCTGCGCGACGTGCCGGTGCTGGTCGGCAATTCCGCGCCGCTGTTGACCGCCGGAGGGCAGATGGCGCTGGGCACCGACCTGATGCACCACGTGCGTTTTACCCTCGATTATCCCGGCCGCCGCGTGCTGGCCGAACCCCCCGACGCGCCACGCGTAAACCATTCAGAGTCGCCGCGCTGGGAAATTCCGCTGTGGACGTTTTCGCAGGCCTGCCTGGCCCGCGGACAACTACCCGACGGCGCCGCGGCGCGCGTTTTAATCGATACCGGCGATCGAGCCGGCACGTTCGTTTCGTCGCGCTGGGCACGGCGAAACTTTTCGGGCCTGCCGGGCCCGAATTCCACGATGGTCTTCAAATACAAACACCGCGGCCTGACGCTGGATAGAATGGAGCTGGGCGGCTACGCGCTCGTCAATTGGCCGGTGGTTGACCGGCTGCCACGCGAACTCGAACGCCTCGACCAGCTCGACGTGCTCGTGGGGCACGACCTGCTGCGCGAGTATCAAGTCACGATCGACTTCGCTCAGCGCGTCATGCAGCTGCAAGAGGTCGCCAACGCGCCCGATCGTGCGACAACCCCATAACATCTGGCGACGCCGCCTCGACGGGAAAAACCATGACCACGAAGCTCTTTTGTATCACACGACCGCGGCTGGCGATCGTGCTGGCCGCCGTGGCGACTCTTTCGGGCCTGGCGCGGGCCAACGATTTTGTCGCCGAGCGCAATCGCATGGTCGACGACGAAATCGTCGCCGCCGGCGTCAAGGATCCGCGCGTCGTCCAGTCGATGCGCGACACGCCGCGGCACGAATTCGTGCCGATCGCCTCGCGCGTGAACGCCTACTACGACATGGCCCTGCCGATCGGCGAAGGGCAGACGATTTCGCCGCCGTTCATCGTGGCCTACATGACCGAGCAATTGCTGCCGCAGTCGAGCGACACGGTGCTGGAAATCGGCACCGGCAGCGGATACCAGGCGGCCGTGCTCAGCCCGCTGGTCAAGGACGTGTACACGATCGAGATCGTCGAGGCGCTGGGCGAGCGAGCCGCGCGGACGCTTGAAACGGCTCAAGTACGCCAACGTGCACGCTCAAGGTCGGCGACGGCTATCAAGGCTGGCCCGAGCATGCGCCGTTCGACAAGATCATCGTCACCTGCTCGCCCGAGAAGGTGCCGCCAAAGCTCGTCGAACAATTGCGCGAAGGGGGCCGCATGATCGTGCCGGTCGGCGAGCGCTATCAGCAAACGCTGTACCTGTTCGAAAAAAAGGACGGCAAACTCAGCAAAGCCGCGCTGCTGCCGACGTTGTTCGTGCCCATGACCGGCAAGGCCGAAGACGGCCGCAAGGTGCAGCCCGACCCGGTGCATCCGACCATCAACAACGGCGGATTCGAGGAGCCCACGGCCGCCGACGAAGAATTGGTGCCCGCCTGGTACTACCAGCGCCAACTCAAGCTGGTCGAAGGCAAGCAGGCCCCCCAGGGGACTCACTACGTGACCATCACGAACACGCATCCGGGCCGCGGCGCCCAGGCGTTGCAGGGCATGGCCGTCGACGGGCGAAAAGTCGACGAGCTCAACGTCTCGGTGTGGGTCAAGGCCACCAACATCCGCCCCGGCACAACGGCCGACCAGTTGCCCCAGTTGGCCATCACGTACTACGACGAACGACGCGCCACTGTCGGCCAAAGTTCCCTCGGCCCGTGGCACGATTCGTTCGACTGGCAAAAAGTGACCGACAAACTGCACGTGCCCGTGAAAGCCCGCGAGGCCATCGTCCGCATCGGACTCGGCGGCGCCACCGGCGAAATCTCCTTCGACGACGTCCGCATCCAGGCCGCCGAGTAACCAGCAACGCAGCCCCTGGAGTTTGTGGGCCAACGACCCAACCTGCCTCAGCCAGGAGCGCAGCCCCCGGGACGCGCTCCTCCCCACGCGGTTGTCCGTGAGCCGCAACGCCAAGGACGACACCTTTCCGGCCGGCGGCAAGATCGGATTGTGGACGAAGTCGGACGCCGTCTCCTACTTCCACGACCTCAAGGGCGCCGCAGCGAAATAGCCGGCCCGGGTATTGAGATACGGACTAGAGGTGCGATAGAATGTCCGCAAATTCACCCCCCTTCGGTGCCGAATGCGAAATGATGCCCACAAGCTCGCGCGGAGCATTTCGTTGCTCTGTCTGACAATCGTCGGCTGGTCTGCCTATCCATCTTTCGCGGCCGGCGCGGAGCCGAAAGAACCGAAGCAACGCAAGTCGGCGGCATCCAAGGCCGCTGCCAAGTCCAAGTCGAAGGCTGCCGAGCCGTTCAAACTGGTGGCCACGGTCTTCGTCAACGACCAGACGATCGAGTCGCCGGTCTACTTTCTGGGCGATCGGGCCGTCGAATTCACCGAGGACTTGGACTCCGAGGTGGAAGTCGTTTACGACTTCCAGAACATGACCTGGCGCGACACGAAGGAGGCACGCACGGTTAGCCTGAGCGAGTGCGAAAAGTGGGCCAAGGAAACGTACGACAAGTCGCAGGCGTCGCTGGCCAAGGTCAAGGACCCCAAGCTGCATGCATTCTCGGAAGCGATGCTCGATCCGAAGTTCAAAGTCGCCGCCAAGGGCAACGCACTGATGCTGACCAACGACGCGACGACCTTCGAGATTCGCTCGACCGAAAAACTGCCTAAGGACCAGCTCGATCGCCTCTACGCGCTCAACAAGCTCGACGCCTATCGCAAGGCAATGTTCCAGAAAAAGTTCGGGCCCTTCATGAAACTTGCCTTGGAGAAGGAATTGACGAAGCGACGCATGTTCCCCAGCGAAACGACGCTGACGATGCACACGCCCAGTGCCGACGTCACCGTCAAAACCACCCTGCGTATTGAACAAATGAGCGAGCAGGAGTTGGATCGCGTGGGTAAGGTACTGGCCAAGGAATCGCCTTGACCCAAGCGTTGGTGCGGGCCAGCGGCACGCCGCTTGCGAGCGACTGGTGTTGGCGCCGTTACGTCTTTTGCCACTCGATCGTCAGGCAGTAATCCGCGAATCCCACGGCCCGCCAGAAGGCGATGCCGGGCGCGTTGCTCACCGGCACGTCAAGCCTAACTCGCGGGCAATTAACCTACAAAGCTCTCCGTGACCAGATCGTCGACGAGCGAAAGCTCGTGCGAAGCAGTCAGCCTGACTACTGTGAGTTTGCAGATTTATGAGACTGCCGGCGCGTGCTTGACTACAACTGAATGCACTCCCCAGCATCCCGAATTCCCAATTGTTTTGTGGATCTCCCGAAAGACGACCAATTGACGACGCGGACAGATTGATCGGTGGCGCCGACCATCCCGGCTTGGACAAGCAATCGCGGATGCGCTTGGGCTCGATGACGGGTTGTACGATACCCTGTTGGCCTGATTGGGGCTGAACTACGACTACTGTGCGGGCGGCCGACTTTATAACCCACGGCAGCCGTCACATGTTGCTAGCCATGCGCTGGCTGGCGACCGCACACTGGCCGAAGTTTGAAATGCAGCCTGGCACTCGAATGTGATCGTCACGTCTGCCTATCTGCACGTCGCATTCGACGTTGATCAGGAGTTGGGTAGCTTGTTCGAGTTTAGGCGCGCCTCAATAGGTCCCAAAACGCAGATGGCACGGCACATCTCAAAGTCGTAGGCTGGCGACTGCTGCGTTGTGGATGGAACGCCCGTCGCGTATCCGCCGCTCGAACGGTATACTCGGCCACGAAGGAGCCTCGTCCGATGAAGGTTGAACCTGGCCGCGCCAGAAGGCGGCGAAAGCTGCGATTCAGAAATTTCGACGAAGTGCTCGCCGATGCCCGTCACGTGCACGCTTTAGGGTACGGGCGGCTAGGCAACTGGACACCGGCGCAGGCCGTCAAGCACCTGGGCAACTCGATTGTTTTTTCGCTCGACGGCGAGCCGTTTCGCATGCCAATACCCGTCCGCCTGTTCGGACGATTGATCTTGCGCTACGTGATCTTGTACTGGCGATTTCCGGCCGGCGCGCGATTGCCGCGCCAGGCTGAGCGAGTTCTCGTGCCCGGCAGCGACACAGATTTCGACGACGGCCTGAACGTGCTGCGGCTGGCCATCGAGCGGCTGGGACGCGAGCCCCAGCGCACGCCGCACCCGGTGATCGGCCGGCTATCGGCGGCTCAATGGGACAAATTTCATTTGCGGCATGCCGAGTTGCACTTGAGCTTCTTCGTTCCGCCATAGCGATCTGCCGATCGCGCGGATCGAAAACTCCTCCGATAAACGCCCCGCTCGCAGTGTGTGACGTCACGAATAGGCGTGCCCGCGACCAGCAAGCCAACCGAGGACAAAAAACGGGATGGGTCTGATTCATCGCGAGACAGGCCATTAATCAGACCTGTCCCCGTTTTTCATTCGCGACCTTGTGGGCCAAGGGTCCAACCTGTCTTTGCCAAGGGCGCAGCCACTCGAACGCGGTCCTCCCAGCCCAATTCTCCGTGAGCCGCGGTGCCGTGGTAAAGCGTCCTAAAGAATCACTCGGCGCCGGGGGCGCCACGTTCCGGGATTGACTCGGCAAACCCCGACTTGAGCGGGCCGAATGAACGACCCGCCCAAGCCGTTGGGGCGTCCCTCTGGCAACAGGCGGAGCTGCCAGATACACACTTCGAAACGATGGGCTGCAGCGGCCTCCGTTAGGATGTTTCACCGGCGAACTGGAAGCCGTGATACGCTTCGTTGCCGTGTTCACCAATATCGAGACCCTCGCGTTCTTCCTCGGCGGTTACGCGAATTCCAACCGTCATTTTCAAGACGGTCCAAGCGACTGCCGCAACGACCGCCACATAAACGCCACATGCGAGAACTCCGATCAATTGATCGAAGAACTGCTCGGAGCCGCCGCCGTAGAACAGACCGGCCTTTTGGGCCGCATTGCCGCTACGAGCGATGCGATCAGGCGTGGCAAACAGGCCGACGCACAGCGTGCCGAAAACGCCATTAAGCAGATGCACTGACGTCGCACCCACCGGATCGTCGGCCCGGATTCGGTCGAAGAACATAACGCCTACAACGACCAAAGCGCCCGCAATGGCTCCGATGATCACCGACGAGCCAACCGTCACAAACGCGCAGGGAGCGGTGATCGCCACGAGCCCCGCCAGGCAGCCGTTCAAAGTCATCCCCACGTCGGGCTTGCCCAGCATTAGCCATGCGACCGCGGTCGCACTGAGCGTGGCGGCGGCCGCGGCGGCATTCGTGGTCAACGCGATTTCGGAGATCGCCAGAGCGTCGACCCCCATGGTGCTGCCCGGATTGAAGCCGAACCAGCCAAACCACAACACGAAGCAGCCGATCGTGGCACCCATAATGTTGTGCCCCGGAATGGCGTTGACTTTGCCGTCCTTATATTTGCCGATCCGTGGTCCCAAGATGAACACGCCGGCCAGAGCGGCCCAGCCGCCCACCGAGTGAACGACCGTGGAACCCGCAAAGTCGACGAAGCCCCGCTCGGAAAGCCATCCGCCACCCCAAATCCAATGCCCGACGATTGGATAGATCGCAATGGCCATGATGAACGAGAACAAGATGAACGAGAGGTATTTAATTCGCTCGGCAACAGCGCCCGAAACGATCGTGGCCGCGGTTCCAGCGAAGACGAGTTGGAAGAAGAACTTCGCCGCCAGGGGGACCCCCGTCCAACTAATGGCCTTATATTCACCCGCATAGGCGTCGGCGATGGCGGGACTATTGTCCGCGCCTTGCAGCATCAGAAGGCCCTCTTGGCCTATATAGGGAGTACCGTTGCCAAACATGAGGCCCCAGCCGAGCACCCAAAAGCCAATCGTGGTCACTGCGAAGACCACGAAATTCTTCGAGAGAATGTTCACGCAATTCTTGTGACGACAGAAACCCGATTCGACGCAAGCGAAACCGAGGTTCATGAAAAACACCAGAAACGCGGTGATCATGACCCACGCCGTATCCATCATGACCTTCAAATCGGCGTTGGACGGGGGGCCCACCGGCGCGGGTGCCGGCGCTTCCGTCCCCGGCGCTGCGGCAGCTTCCGTGGTTTCTTGCGAGAACGCCCAAGACGGAACGATGGCCGTGAATGTGAATACAGCTAACAACAAAAACACGCCGGAAAGTCGTTGAAGGACCATACGCTTTCTCCGCTTGCAGAAGGACGTCCCAGACCGGCGCGCCGAGCGGCACCAGAAACCGGTTAAAAGCGCAGCGTGCGGAGCAACTGACATGCCAAAAAGTCGACTTGAATTTGTAAACCCTTGCAGCGTCTTTGACTTCCGGCTTTTTCGTTGGTCACGATATTTTCCGATTGCTCCTCCTTTTAGCATCCCATGCCAAAAACTTGCGCGGGTCATGAAGCCGGACTGGACGAATTTATGGCGAGTCAGGCGTTTAGTTCGACCTGCCCCGTTTTCATTCCGCGAACCGAAACGGCTCGTTGGTCAATTCATAGCCGGGTCGCAAACCGATATTCAGCAACAGCCCCAACGCCAGGCAGTTGGCCAACAGGCTCGAACCGCCGTAGCTCACCAGCGGCAGCGCCAATCCGGTAATCGGCAGCAGGCCGACGAGCATCCCCAGGTTGATCAGCACCTGCGTGCCCATCAGCGCCGAGATGCCCACCGCCACCAGCCGGCCGTACGGCTCGCGCGTGGCACCCGCCACTTCCAGCGAACGCCAGGCCAGCAGCGCGAACAGCGCCAAAAGCACCGCCCAGCCCAGCAGCCCGAAGCGTTCGCCCAACACCGCCGCGATGGAATCGGTGTGCGGCTCGGGCACGTAGTAGGCGCTGCGGTCGCTGGTTGTTTCGCCGGCCAAGAAGCTGCCGCTCCAGCCTCCCAAGGCCAGCAACTGCTTGGCCTGGTGCAACTGATAGCCGTCGTCGCTCGGTTTTTCGCCGGCCCGCGTTTGCTCGGCCAGGGCCGTGATCCGCGATTTCTGCTCGCGGCTCATCTGCGTCCACAACAGCGGCAACACCGCCACCGCGATCAGCACCAGCAGCGCCAAATGCTCGCGCCGCGCTCCGGCCGCGAACAGCATCACGAACATCACAGGCAAAAAGACCAGCGCCGTGCCCAGGTCGGGCTCTTTCAAAACCAGCACCAGCGGCACCATCACCAGGGCCAGCGGGATCAGCAGTCCCCACAGCCGCCGGTAGCTGTCGCGGTACATCAAGTAGCGGGCCAGCCCCAGCACGAACGCCAACTTGGCGAACTCCGAGGGTTGCACGCCCAGCGGCCCGAAGCGAATCCAGCGCTGCGCGCCGTTGACAGGCGGAAACCAATACACGGCCACCAGCAACACCAGCGAGCCGAAGAACGCCGCGTAGCTCCAGCGCGCGAGCACCCGATAGCTGGGCACGGCCGCCAAAAACATCGCCGCCACGCACAGCGCCGACCAGAAGAGTTGGCGCCGCAAGAACCGCCCGCCCGTTTCGGCCAGCTCTTCGCTGCGCGCAATCCCCAGCCAGCCGAGCACGATCAGCGCCACCGCGACCGCTACGATCGTCCACGGCAGTCGGCGCATCCATTGCGAGCGTTGCATTCGGCAATTCCCCGGCGAGGTCGGCCGCGATTATAGATGCGCGCGCCCTCGAGGACCGAGCCGGAATTCCCGGCAATTGCAGCGAGGCACCACTGCTAGCGTGGGCCTGCAATCGTCATGACCGGCAAAATCGCAGCAAGCTAGCGTCAGCATTTCAAAATACAACCCAAGTTCACCATTCGGTTTGCAGCACTCAACCGAAAAATTCTACGCAGTTTCCTTGTATTCCGTGCTATTGTTGGTATGTTTTTGGAGGTTGAGCCGTGTTCGTCCCAATGGATGGGTAAGGCCAGCCTGTTAACCCAGTTTTTCAGGGGAGCCAACGAATATGTTACGAATCACTTTTCGAGTTCTGATCGCGGTCGTGGGTTTGTCGCTCGCGGCTCAACAGGCCCAAGCGTTCGGGCATCGTCACGGTTCCAGCGGCGGCAGCTGGGGTTCCAGCGGCGGTAGCTGGGGCAGCAGCGGCGGCAGCTGGGGTTCCAGCGGCGGCTCGTGGGGCAGCTGCGGATCGAGCGGCGGATGGTACTACTACGGCAGCAGCGGTTCGAGCGGCGGCAGCTGGGGTTCCAGCGGCGGCTCGTGGGGAAGCAGCGGTTCGAGCGGTGGATGGCATCATCATCATGGCAGCTGCGGTTCCAGCGGCGGTCATAACTATGCTCCGGCTCCGGCCCAAGGCGCAGCGCCCCAGGACGGAACGGCTCCCAAGCCTCCGGCTGCCGAACAGCCCGGTCCTTCGGATCCGGCCGCCGGTTATCACCCCACCTATGGCCCGATGCGCAACAGCGCCCTGCTGTCGGTAAAGGTTCCCGCCGACGCCAAGGTGTTTGTGAACGATCGCGAGACCACCAGCACCGGCAGCGACCGCGAGTTTATTTCGCGCGATCTGCAGACCGGCGCCCGTTACAACTACGAAGTGCGTGCCGAGTTCACGCGTGACGGCAAGATCGTTACGGAAAACAAGACGATTCAGTTGACCAGCGGCCAGACCGCCGGCCTCGACTTCACCCAGGGTGACGTGAACGTGCAGACGGCGGCCAAAACCGACGCCCGCACCACGCTGATCGTCAAGCTGCCGGCCGACGCCAAGTTGTTCCTGGCCGGCCACGAGACGCACGCCACCGGCACGGTGCGTGAGTTCTCGACCACCAAGCTGTCCAACGGCTCGGAGTGGAACACCTACGCGATCCGTGCGGTTGTCGAGCGTGACGGCCAGCAGCAGGTTCGCGAGGAGAATGTCTCGCTCAAAGCCGGCGAATCGCGCGAAGTGACCATCAGCTTCGACGCCTTGGCCAGCGAGAAGGTCGCCAACGAAACCGCCTCGCGGTAGTTCGCGATTCTCCTGAGTGAGCTTGATTGAAGTACTCAAGCCTTCCCATCGGCCGCAGCGCCGGTGGGAAGGCTTTTTTTGTAGAGTGCGTCTGTTTCCTCCCTAACGCCGAACACCGAAACCCTAACACCTATTCCGTCCATGCCCGTTATCCGGCCCATGCGGCTGATGCCGCGTGCCGGGCGAAATGTTTCCCCAGCAGGCACAAACGGCCGATACCCAAAAGTGTCATGGCAAGCCCGACTCCATCGCCAGCCGCCCCCCAGCAGCCGCGCCCCGCGGTGCGCGCCGCGGTCAGCCTGCTGGTGGCCGCGCACGTGTTTTGCGTGTTTCTCGGCCCCTTCGCCATGCCGCCGGCGACTTCGGAACTGGCCTTCAACAGTGCGCGGCTCGTTCAGCCCTATTTGGACGGCCTGTTCCTGGCCAACGGTTATCGCTTCTTCGCGCCCGAGCCCGGGCCCAGCCACCTGGTGCGCTATGAAGCCACGCTGGACGACGGCAAGATCGTGGAAGGCGTGTTCCCCGATCGCGAGCATCACCAGCCGCGATTGCTGTATCACCGCTACTTCATGCTCACCGAATTCCTCAATACGCTGCGAAACCCCGATGCTCCGCCCGACCGCGCAGGCCTTCGCCAAAAGCTATGCGCAGCACCTGGCCAGCGAGTTGAACGCCAAAACCGTGAAGCTCTATTTGCGCCGCCATTTCGTGCCGCGCACCGTGGAAGTCCGCAAGGGCATGAAGCTTTCCGATAAGGCGCTTTACCAGGAGGACGCCCTGGGCGTCTTCGAGTTCGAGCGAGAAAAGTCGTGACGCAACTGATCGCCTACTGGCGCGCCTGGGCTGCCGACGTTTTGGCCGGCTGGAATCGCTTTTGGTTCACTCCCGCCGATCCGGCCACGCTGGGCCTGATTCGCATTTGCACCGGGGCCATGCTGCTCTACACCCACCTGGTGTGGAGTCTCGAGTTCGAGCGCCTTCTTCGGACCCCACGGCTGGCTTTCGCCCGAAGCGGTCACCCTGTTGCAGCAGGAAACCTACTCGTGGAGCTACCTGTGGTGGTTCTCGTCGCCGGCCGCGCTGTGGAGCGTGCACGTGGCGGCTCTGGTCATTTTCGCGATGCTCATGCTGGGGTTGTTCTCGCGCCTGACGTCGGTGTTGTCGCTGGTGGCGGCGCTGGCCTATATCAACCGCGCGCCAGGCGCGCTGTTTGGCCTCGATCAGATCAACGTGATTCTCACGATGTACCTGGTGGTCGGGCCCTCGGGCGACGCGTTTTCGCTCGACCGCTGGCTGAAAGGCCGCAAAGCCGCCGCGCCGTTGCCCGTCACGCCCCGTTGGAGTGCCAACCTGGCCATCCGCCTGATCCAGGTGCACATGTGCATCATCTACTTCTTCGCCGGAACCGCCAAGCTGACCGGGGCCGCCTGGTGGGACGGCACCGCGCTGTGGATGGCCTTGGGCAACATGGAATACCAGTCGCTCGATATGACCTGGCTGGCCGATTGGCCGTGGGCGATCAACATTCTCACGCACGTAACCGTGTTTTGGGAGCTCACCTACTGGGCGCTCGTCTGGCCCAGGCTCACTCGGCCCGTGGTGCTGCTGCTGGCCATTCCGCTGCACATGGGCATCGCCATCTGCCTGGGCATGGTCACCTTCGGCCTGATCATGCTGGTCGGCAACATGGCCTTTGTCTCGCCGGCACTCATCCGCGCCCTGTTGCCTGGGCGATTGGCGGGACAGGGCAGGGGGGCGCCCGCCGGCGCCAACGTCGCGCCCAGCGGTTTCAACAAGGCACCCCGATCGAGCGGCGTCGGCACCCGGCCGAAACGCTAAGCCACCCGCTCCACCCGGCGGCGGGGTGACAGCTAGTTGTCACCCATGATGCGCGACCCGTTGTCAGCGCCGCCCCAGCGACGATAACGTCCAAATGTGGGAGAACCACTGGATCGGTCAACGGCAGGGAGTACGCGCATTTCGTGGGCAAGGATTCCCCCCATCCTCCGAAAAAGAAGACCTGGACCGAGACTCAGATCCAAGGAATGATTGGGTCCGGCTCGACGACGCCGGTCGTCACGGAGCAGGTGCACGTCGCTTGCGAAGATGCGACCCTGCGGGTTGAGCACAATTTGGTGCGCAACGTCGCCACCTCCGAGCAAGGGCGCTTGCTGCGCATCGATTCGGCCCACGTCACGCAGTACATGGCCGTGATCATCCCCGTGTTGCTCGACGGGCGGCTGGTGTTCTTGGGCCGCTATCGCTACGCGATCGGCCGCTGGTCGATCGAGTTTCCGCGCGCGACCTATCAAACCGGCGACGTCGGCTGGATGCACCCGGCCGAGGAGAATCTGCTCAAGGACACGGGTTTGCGAGCGCAACGCATGAGCCTGTTGGGAGCAATCCAAGTCGACCCGGCCACCATTTCGATCAACACGATCATCCTTCTGGCCCAAGGCTGCCTCGGTCCGCCCAGCAAAACCCCCGATGCGGCCACCCTGATCGCCGGCTCCGTAGCCCTGTCGCCCGATGAACTAGAACTGCTGGTCCGCCGCGGCGAGATCAGCTGCGGCATCACCCTGGCCGCGCTGTATCTTTACGCGACGTATACGCGGCGATGAGCGGTGCCGCAGACGGTTTCGACGCTTGACAATGGTATCATAATATGATACTATTCGAGAGGACCATGAGCAAGCACGACCAAACCCTCGAAGCGATCTTCGCCGAGCCGCCGCGGTCGAATGTGAAGTGGAGGGATATTGAGGCATTGCTGAAGTCGAAGGGCGCCGAATTGTCTGAAGGTGCGGGCTCGCGGTTGCGGGTTTCCTTGCACGGGGTCAAGGCGGTGTTCCATCGCCCGCATCCGAAGCCCGATACCGATCGGGGTGCTTTGAAGTCCGTGCGCCGATTCTTAATGGAAGCTGGAGTATTGCCATGATCAAAGAACGATGCGTCTATGTCTGCGGTCCCTACAAGGGATATTGCGGCAAAGCGGAGTTCGACCTTGAGGCGAAACTGTTTCATGGCGAAGTCGTTGGCGTGCGCGACGTGGTGACGTTTCAGGGACGCACGCCTGGAGAATTGGGCAAAGCGTTTCGCGAGTCCGTTGACGATTACCTGACTTTTTGTGAAAAGCAAGGCGAATCGCCGGGGAAGCCGTTTTCGGGAAAGTTCTTGGCCCGCATCGCCCCCGAAGTTCATCGCAAACTGTGCATGAGGGCGGATTTGGCCGGCAAGAGCATGAACCAATTCATTGCCGATAGCCTTGCGCGGATTGCCGACTTGCCGCCGACCGACGAAGACAGCCTGCCGGTGCTCGACGGTCTAAGCAACACACGCGCAGCCGTCCCGAAGAAAAAGTTGCGCCGAAAAGCTCGGCAAAAGAACAATCAGCGGGCCGGGAATGCCGGAGGTTGAATCACTTCCCCCGAACCCAGCTTCGCGTTGAATTGTCAGCCCGTGGGCCTATACTATCCTGTTGGCCAATATCGGCCGATGCGTGGCAAAATCGGCTTTTCTCGAACCGTGAGGACGTACCAGCGTGTTTGACTCCGTGGCGGTCGTGGGCGCAACCGGGGCGGTCGGAACGATCATTCGCCAACTGCTGGCGGAGCGCAAGTTTCCCTGCCGGCAAATCAAATTCCTGGCCTCCGGCCGCTCGGCCGGCAAGACGATCCGCTTTCGCGGGCAGCGACTACACGGTCGAAGAACTTGAAGCCCGAGGCGTTCGACGGCGTCGACCTGGCCATCGGCAGCACGCCCGACGAAGTCGCCCGGATTTTGTCCCCTGGGCCGTCGAGCGCGGCTGCGTGGTCGTCGACGAAAGCGGCTACTGGCGGATGGACCCCAACGTGCCGCTGGTCATTCCCGAAGTGAATCCCGACGCGGTCGATCGCCATCACGGGCATCATCGCCAGCCCGAATTGCTCGACCACGCAATTGGTCGTGGCCATGAAGCCGCTGCACGACGCCGCCCGCGTCCGCCGCGTCGTCGTCAGCACCTATCAGGCCACCAGCGGCGCGGGCCTGGCCGGCAGCCGCGAGCTGGGCGAGAGCACGCGCGCCTCGATCGCCGGCGAGGCGTTCCAGCCGAAAGCGTTTGCCCACCCGATCGCCTTCAATCTGATTCCGCAAATCGGCTCGCCCAAAGCAGCAGGGCTACACCTCCGAAGAAATGAAGATGGTCTACGAGACCCGCAAGATCATCGGCGACGACTCGATCCAGGTCTGCCCGACCTGCGTGCGCGTGCCGGTCGAGCAACTGCCACAGCGAAAGCATTCTGGTCGAGACCGAACGGAAGCTCACCGTCGAGCGAAGCCCGCGAGCTGTTCGCCGCCATGCCCGGGCATCATCGTCGTCGACGATTTGGACGCCAAGCAGTATCCGATGCCGACGGACTGCGACGGCCGCGACGAGGTGTTCATCGGCCGCATTCGCGAAGACCTCTCCAGCCCCAACGGCCTGGCCTTCTGGTGCGTCAGCGACAATCTGCGCAAAGGCGCCGCCACCAACGCCGTGCAAATCGCCGAGCTATTGGTGCGCAAAGGCAAACCAGCGCGGGGCAGGGGGGCGGCAGTCGCGAGCCCGTAAGCGGCCGCCGTGAATTGCGTATACTAGCCCGAAGCGCAAGCGAGGGTTCTTCGTCTCGTTTCCCTCGCTTGCGCTTCGGGCTAGTGGGAGCTTGCTTCGTTCTCACTTCGCTTCTTCGCGCCGTTAGCCGCTCATGCGATCGTTCAAGCTGACGCTCTCCTACGACGGCTCGAACTATGCCGGTTGGCAGATCCAGCCCGGCCAAACCACGCTGCAAGAAACGCTCGAGCTGGCCCTGCACAAAATCACCGGCGAGACCATTCGCGTCACCGCCAGCGGACGCACCGACGCGGGCGTCCACGCGATCGCGCAGGTGGTCGGCTTTCGTAGCCAGACCCATCTCGCGCCCGAAGTCCTCGCTCGGGCCCTCAACGCCGAATTGCCGCACGACATGGCGGTCGCGTCGGTCGAACTGGCGCCCGACGGCTTCCACGCCACCGGCAGCGCGGTCCGCAAGCGCTACCGATATGTCATCGACGACGGCCCGCACCGCGACGTTTTCCAGCGCCAGTATGTGTGGCACTTCCGCTCGCGGCTCGACGCCGCGGCCATGCACCGCGCGGCGCAGGCCCTGCTGGGCCGGCACGACTTCAGCAGCTTCGAAACCAGCGGATCAGGGCGCGAATCGAGCGTGCGCACGGTTTTCGAGATTTGCGTCGAGCGTGGCCAGGCGCCCAACGCCGATCGCCTGACGATCGAAGTCGAGGCCGACGGATTTCTCTATAACATGGTGCGCACGATCGTTGGTACGCTGGTAGAAGTGGGGCGGGGCACGCAAACCGAAGCCTGGCCGGCCGAAGTGCTGGCCGCGCAAGATCGCAGCGCCGCCGGCCAGACCGCGCCGGCGCAAGGCCTTTTCCTGGTGCGCGTCGAGTACGAGTGACCCGTCGGCAACTAAAAACCTATCCGAGAACCGTCGGGGACTGTCCCAATTTTACGGAGTCTTCGGAGTAAAATGGGACTGTCCCCTTCTCCGACGCGGTTCTCGGATTGGTTCCACATCCATGCGGATCGTCCATCTCATCACGCGACTCATCCTGGGGGGCGCCAGGAAAACACCGTGCTCTCCTGCGAAGACTTGCAGCGCATCCACGGCGACGACGTGCTGTTGCTGTGCGGGCCGCCGCTGGGGCCCGAAGGGAGTCTGATCGAGCGGGCGCGGCGCAACGACATCCGATTTGAAAGTGATCGACGCTCTGCGGCGCGAAATTCATCCGCTGCGCGATTGGCAAAGCTATCTTGAAATCAAGCGCGCGATTCGCGACTTCCAACCCGACGTCGTGCACACGCACAGCGGCAAGGCAGGGCTGCTGGGCCGCGCCGCCGCGCACGCGCTCGGCGTGCCGGCGATCGTGCACACCGTGCACGGCGCGCCGTTTCATCCGTACCAGGGCAGGGGGCGCGCGCGGTGTTTCGCGCCTGCGAACGCTACGCCGCGCGCCGCTGCGACGCCCTGGTCAGCGTGGCCGACGCCATGACCGATCTGCTGGTCAATGCCGGCGTCGCCCCGCGCGAGCAATTCACCACCATCTACAGCGGCATGGAAGTCGAGCCGTTTTTGAATGCCGATCAACACCGCGCGCAAGTCCGCCGCGAGCTGGGGTACTCCGACGAGCACGTGGTGGTCGGCAAAGTCGCGCGACTGTTTCATTTGAAGGGCCACGAGTTTCTGGTGCGCGCCGCCGAAACGGCCGTCGCCGCGCATCCGAACTTGCGATTCCTGCTGGTCGGCGACGGACTGCTGTCCGCGCAGATTCATGAGCAAGTGAAACGCGCCGGCCTGGACTCGCATTTCCAATTCACCGGACTGGTCCCGCCCGAGCGAATCCCCGCGCTGATCGGCGCCATGGACATTGTCGTGCACACGAGTTTCCGCGAGGGGCTGGCGCGCGTGCTGCCGCAGGCCCTGATCGCCGGCAAGCCGGTCGTCAGCTACGACGTCGACGGCGCGCGCGAAGTCGTGATCCCCAGCGAGACCGGGTTTCTCGTTCCGCCCGGCAGCGTCGACGAACTGGCCCGCTGCATCGGCCGCCTCGCCGCCGATCCGCCGCTGCGCGATCGACTCGGCAGCCAGGGAAGAGCGCGCTTCACCGATCCATTCCGACACGAGCGCATGAGCGCCCAGCTGCGCGCGCTGTACGAACGCGTGCTCGCCGGCAAACAGGTCCCATAGCCAATAGGTGCCACTGGCATCCGGTGTGTGCCACTGGCATCTTGCCAGTGAACGCCACGTTTGACGTCGCACTGGCAAGATGCGGCTCGACTGCCTTCGTCCCGAGCTCAGGCCGAGGGGAGCTCGCCGAAGTCCAGTGGCACCCGACACCGTCGGATCGACGTGCATCTCGACGAATACTCACCACTGACCCGCCCAAGCCGCGTTTCCCCTTCGCGCCGCGCCTGCTAAAATAGGAATGTCCCAGCGGAACTTACCCAGCGCGGCCATGCGAAGGTGCGCTTTCCATTCGACGCTTCGTGCGAGCTCGCCCCCGTGGCCCAACAAAACTATGTCGGCCCGTTCCGACTCCTGAATATGATCCGCGCGGGCAAGACCTGCGAAGTTTGGGAGGTGATGAACGATCTGAAGAGTGAGCGACTGGCCATCAAGCTGCTCGCCGGCGATTATGCGCATGACCGTCAGGAAGTCGCCTTTCTCAAGCACGAACACCAGGTTGGCCGCGGGCTCGACCATCCGCAAGTCATCAAGATTTACGATTTCGGCACCGATCACGATTACGTTTACCTGGCGATGGAGCTGTTTGCCGCGCCAAACGTCAAGCAATTGATCCATCAGGGGGTCGAGGCCCTGGCGCCGCTGGCATCGAGCTTCGTCCACAAAGCAGCCGAGGGACTGTCCTATTTTCACTCGCAAGGCTGGATTCATCGCGACGTCAAGCCCGACAATTTCCTGATGAAACCCAACGGGGACGTCAAGCTGATCGATTTCGCCCTGGCCGTGCGCAAGAAGGGGGGGCTAGCACGCCTGTTTTCCGGAAAGACCAAAATCCAGGGCACGCGCAGCTATATGTCGCCCGAGCAAATTCGCGGCCAGTCGCTCGACGAGCGAGCCGATCTTTACAGCTTTGGCTGCATGGTTTACGAATTGCTGGGAGGAAAGCCCCCGTACACCGGAAACACCACGAGCGACTTGTTGACCAAGCACCTGCGAGCGCCGGTGCCGCCCCTGCAAGGAGCCAATCGAAACGTCACCGACGACTTCGCAAAACTCATTCGCGACACGCTGGCCAAGTCGCCCGCCGATCGCCCGGACTCGATGGCCGACTTCGTGCGCGAACTCCATACCATGGAAATTTTCAAGGTGCCCCCCAAAGCGGTGAAACCGACAATACCCGAATGATGCGAATGTTCTGTAGCCGGGGTCTGTGACCCCGAAACTCCCGTGGGGTGGCCCAGACAACCTGTTGTCTGGGTCCCGAAGGGACAAGAGGACGCGGCGAGGTTGCGAGGACTTTCGTAGAACGCCTCTCGTTACCTGACAACACCAACTAGTCAATTCGATTGACTCCTCCTTGACGGAAGAACCACCATGGCCATCGCCAACCATCGACTGGCATTCGAGCGGCCGATCTTCGAGCTCGAGACGCGACTTCAAAAACTCGAGGCCGCCGGCGACGGCAGCGTCGCGGCGCACGAAGACATTCGCAGTTTGAAGCGCGAGCTGAGCGACACCAAGAAACGCATCTACGGCAGCCTCGCGCCGTGGGAAACCGTGCAAGTCGCCCGGCATCCCGATCGGCCGATGACGACCGACTATCTCGACCTGGTCTTCGACGAGTTCGTCGAGCTGCACGGCGACAAATTCTTCGGCGACGACCGGGCCATGCGCACCGGCTTCGCCAAGCTCGACCAGTACAAGGTCATGGTCGTCGGCCATCAGAAAGGCAAGACGATCAAAGAACGCAACGCCTGCTACTACGGCTGCGCCCATCCCGAGGGCTATCGCAAGGCGCTGGCCAAGATGAAGCTGGCGGCCAAGTACGGCTTGCCGGTGATCTGCCTGATCGACACGCCCGGCGCCTATCCCGGCATCGGCGCCGAGGAACGCGGCCAGGCCCAGGTGATCGCCGAGAGCATGTTCGAGATGTCGCGGCTGCCGACGCCGATCATCTGCGTCGTGATCGGCGAAGGGGGCTCGGGCGGGGCGCTGGGCATCGGCGTCGGCGACCGCGTCGCCGTGCTCGAGCACGCCTACTACTCGGTCATCAGTCCCGAAGGCTGCGCCGGCATCCTCTGGAAGAGCCACGCCTACGCCGAACAGGCCGCCGCGGCCTTGAAGATGACCTCGAAGCACCTGCTGGGCCTGGGCGTGGTCGACGACGTGATCGAAGAGCCCCTGGGCGGCGCCCATCGCGACCATCATCAAATGGCCGCCCGCCTGAAAATGTACCTGCTCAAGTGCCTCCGCGAACTGGTCGGCACCAAGCCCGACGTCCTGGTCGAAAGCGCTACGACAAGTTCCGCCGCATGGGCGTCTTCCTGGAACGAACGGTCGAGTCGGCCGACGAGCAACGAACCGCGCCGGACGAATCGCCCGGCGCCAACCGCGGCTAGGCGCGCGTGAATCTGTAGCCGGGGTCTGTGACCCCGGAGCCGCATCTGTAGCCGGGGTCTGTGACCCCGGCACCGCGCGAAAAATCCGGCCTCAAAGAGGCCGGCTACAGCCGCGAGCGATTCGCCCGCGATCCCTCGGCCGGAATCCTCAGGGCCAAAGGCCCGGCTCTGTCTAAGCCAGGGGCACCGCCCCTGGACCACGTCGCGCATCCAATTTTTCAAAAGCCCCAACGGGGCGCCCTGCCTCAAACCTCGCGGCGAGACCCCCTGTCGAATTCAAGAATTTCGGCGCCGCCGGCGCAACGAGATTTCTCTCAATGAGGATGCAAGTCCGGTCGCCGCGTTGCGGCTTGGGAGAATTTCGTTTGGGCGGACCGCGTTCCAGGGGCTGCGCCCCTGGCTAAGTCAGGTTGGGCCGTTGGCCCACAATGCTATTCCAACACCGCGCCAAAAAATCGATCGCCCAGAATCGCCCCAGACGCGATCCGACAATGCTCATCGACCTGGGAGTCGAAACGCATTCGAAGCAGCCTACGGGCATTCTGTGAGCCGCTTTCCAAACGTCCGCCCAACGTCCGATAATGTTTCTTATGTTCGGTTTGGGGGTCGAGATTCGCCGGGATTAACAAAACGCGGCAACTCATCCCTTGATTGGTGCCTCTGGCATCTTGCCAGTGCTGCCCGTCTGCCAGTCCTCCGCGTCCGCCAGTGCTGCGCGTCTGCCAGCGCCGCTCCCCTGCTACGCGCGCTCGCCGGCCGGCGCCACCGCGGTGGCCGGCTTCGGTTGGGTCGCCGGGTCGAGCTCCCGTTCCAGCTTGTTCAGATAGGGGTCCAGCACTTCGTGAAGTTCGTTGGGCATGATCGCGTCGGCCCGGTCCAGCAGCACCGCGATGTAATGGCCGCTGCGCGATTGTAGCACCGCGCCGCGGGCCTTCGTCGACAGCGTCACGGCAAAGAAGGTAATCGCTACACACAGCAAAACCCCTTTGGCCGCCCCGAACATGGCGCCCATCTGGCGATCGAACTCGGTCAGGCGAACCCGATTGATGAAGCCCGAAACGATCCGAAACGCCAGCCAGATCGCCAGCGACGTGCCCATGTAGAGCACGAACATGGCGATGAAACGATTCAACGGCGCCTGCTGGCCAAAGTAGTGGGCCAGGGGGCGCTGAAGCGCAGGGCCACCGCGTAGCTGGCCACCAGGCTGACACTCGAGGCGACTTGCCAGGCCATGCCCTTCCAAGCGCCGAACATCGTCGTCCCGACCAGGACCACGAGCATGCAGATATCGTACGGTTCCATGCGAACAGGCTCCTCCACCTCGCGCGGCACCGCGCGGTGAAAAACTGCGGAAGTATACCCAGCCTCGCAACTGGGGCGAAGAGCAGCCGTGATAGCACTCACCCGCCCGAATTGACCTTGGCACCCCCAAAGCTCGCGCGATACAGTCCGCACCCCGTGCGGCGGACCGCCACGCGCGGGCTCGCGCGCTGCCATGCTTCTATTCGTAACCCCCTGGGACATCTTGCCATGGCCGGCTTCAAAACGCATATCACAACCAGTTCGCTCTTGGGCGCGGCATACGGAACAACGGCCGCCGTGATGTACGACGTGCCGTTGCCCGCCTGCGTGCTGGCCGGCGGGCTATGCGGCGTCTCGGGCATGCTGCCCGACTTGGACAGCGGGCCCGGCGTTCCGCTGCGCGAGAGCCTGGCCTTCGCGGCCGCGGTCGTGCCAATGCTGATGATCGATCGCTTCAACCAGATGGGCATGGCGCCGGAATCGATGGTGCTGGCCGGCGGCCTGGTCTACTTGTTCATTCGCTTCGGCGTCGGCCGCATGCTGCAAGGACTGACCGTGCATCGAGGCATGTTCCACAGCGTGCCCGCACTGGTGATCGTGGGCGAGTTGGCCTACTTGATCTGCGCGCACGAAAATCCCTCGATGCGAGCCTTCAACGCCTGCGCGGTCATGCTCGGGTTCGCCTCGCACCTGGTGCTCGACGAAATCTGGAGCATCGAGTTTGGCCGCGGCTTCCGCTTGGTCCACTTGAAAAGTTCGTCCGGCACGGCGATCAAGTTTTGGGGCGACTGCTGGTGGGCCAACCTGGCCACCTATCTCAACGTCATCGTCCTGGCCGTGCTGATCCTGGGCGACCCGACCATGAACACAACGAGCCCCTCGGGCCAGGACGAAAGCACGATCGCCGCCGAGAGCAGCGAAGACGGCAATCCGTCCGACGGCGAAGCGAAGTCATGGCGCGCCCGCCTGAAGTCCGCATTTCGCTAGTTCTTGGGTGGCCCAGACAACTTCTCTTGGGTGGCCCGGCAAATTCCTTTGGGTGGCCCAGACAACTTGTTATCTGGGTCCCGCAGGGACAAGAGCTGTCTTGCGAGTGTTGAGACCGTCCCTCAAATGCCTCCCATTGCTTCGCAACACCGACAACGAGTTGTCGGTGCCACCCAGCGGGAATTGCCGCACACTAACCCGACGCGCCAGCGAGGGTTCCTCGTCCTGCGTCCCTCGCTTGCGCGTCGGGTTAGTATGGAAGAACCGCGGCGAGTTGTCGGTGCCACCCCAACTCCCGCCTTCTCATCCCTCACTTCCCTCGGTGTCCTCGGTGGCTAATTTTTCCGCGTCCGTAGTCAGAATTCCCGCCGGCTGTCAACCAACAACGTTACCGGACCGTCGTTGGTCAGACTCACCGCCATGTGCTGGCGAAATTTTCCCTGCGCGACTTGAACCCCCTGCCCCGCGACCGCGGCGCAGAATGCTTCATACAGCGTCTCGGCCAATTCCGGCGCGGCGGCCGCAACGAAACTCGGACGGCGCCCCTTGCGACAGTCGCCCAACAGCGTGAACTGGCTGACCACCAGCATCGCGCCGCCGGCGTCGGCCAGCGCAAGGTTCATTTTGCCGTCGGCGTCGTCGAAAATGCGCAAGCCCACGATCTTGTCGGCCAACTGCCGGGCGTCGACGTCCGTATCGTCCGCGGCGACTCCCAACAACACCGCCAGACCCGGCCCGATCTGTCCGCAGACTTCGCTGTCGACCGCCACCTGGGCCTGGCTGACTCGCTGCACGCACGCTCGCATGACTAGGCTTCCGCGCCGACAATCAACTATTTCACACTTCCAAACCGCGCTCGGCCCGCATGCGACGCACTTCGGTCATCACGTCGGCGATCACCGCGTGGTTGGCGTCGATGTTGTTCCACTCGACGAAGAAGGTCCAAGCGATGAACGCCAAACCCGCCAGCGCGCCGACCAGGTGGGGCGTAATCCATTCCTCGGTGCCAGGTCGCCCGGTCGCCGGATCGGCCGCGGCGCCCAGCGCGATCACCCCCACCACGGCCAACATGCCCATCAGGGCCCAGGGAAACGTGCGTCGCTTCAGCAGCGTGCTGCGGCGAACGAACGAAGCGTCGAGGCCGTACGTCTCGCTGACTTCCTTGCACCAGCGGCTGGTGCCGATGAAGTACGTCACCACGATGCTGTGCACCAGCACCACCGACAGCGCTGCGGCAATTCCGGCCAGACGATGCACGGTCGCCCAGCGAAGCGTGTCGGCCGACGCGTTGACGTCCAGCTCGCCGATCGACAAGCCCACGATCAGCGCGGCCCCCATCATCACCATGGCCAACCACGCCAGCGAAATAAAAATTCGTGTCACGACCAAGCTTCCTATACTAGCCCGACGCGCAAGCAAGGGACGCAGGACCAAGAACCCTCGTGGGTGGCCCAGACAACATCTCTTGGGTGGCCCAGACAACTTGTTGTCTGGGTCCCGCAGGGACAAGAGGCGTCTGGCAAGCGGCAAGACCCAAACCCGAACACCTCTTGTTGCTTCGCAACACCGACAACCAGTTGTCGGTGCTACCCACAACCCGATCGCTCGCTCTCATTAGACACCTCGCCGGCCCACTACGTCCAGCGGCCGCCAGCGACTAGAATCTGGATATGAGCAAACCCTGCATCGCGATCACGCTGGGCGATCCCTCCGGCGTCGGCCCCGAGACCATCGTCGGCGCCTGGAAAGACCCGGTCGTGCACGAATGCTGCCGGCCGCTGGTCGTCGGACATCCGGAAATTTTGTGGCGCGCCGTGCGGCTGCTCAAAAGTCGTGCGCGTGTGATCCAGATCGAATCGCCGGACGAGGCCAGGCCGTCGAGCGAATTGATTCCCTGCCTCAAGATCGGTCGCGACGACGTGCTCGACATTGCGCCGGGCACGATCGACGCGCGCGGAGGCCAGGCAGCCTACGATGCCCTGGTCGCCGCCGCGCGACTGGCCCTGGCCGGACGCGTCGACGCGCTGACCACCGCACCGCTGCACAAGGCCGCGCTGTGGCGTGCCGGACACGAATTCCCCGGCCACACCGAGCTGCTGGCCGAACTGTGCGGCGTCGACGATTTCGCCATGATGCTCTACCTGGGCCCCGGCGCCGCGGTGCGCGGGCCGGCCGGCCTGGCGATCGTGCACGTCACGTTGCACATGTCGCTCGCCGATGCCATTTCCCGGCTCAGCGAAGAAGCGATTCTGCGCAAAACCCGACTCATCGCCCGCGTGATGGCCGAGCTCAAGGGCTCGCGCCCCAAGGTCGGCGTGTGCGCTTTGAATCCTCATGCCGGCGAAGAGGGACTGTTCGGCGACGAAGAGCGCACGCTCATCCGTCCGGCCGTCGAGCGCGCCGTGGCCGAAGGGCTCGACGTTGTCGGCCCTCTGCCGGCCGACACGCTCATCGGCCGGGCCCGCGACGGCGAGTTCGACGCCGTGGTGGCCATGTATCACGATCAGGGACACATCGCGATCAAGCTGTTGGCGATGCATCGCGCGGTCAACGTCACGCTCGGGCTGCCGATCGTGCGCACCAGCGTCGCGCACGGCACGGCCTTCGACCTGGCCTGGCAAGGCCGCGCCGAATCGGCCGGCATGGTCGAAGCCATCCGCGTAGCCAGCCGCCTGGCCCAATCCCCTCTCCCGCCGGGAGAGGGCTAGGGTGAGGGAATCAAAACGCGGACGAAGTTTCTCGATGGCACCCCCTGCCCTGTAATCGTCGTGGGTGGCACCGACAACTCGTTGTCGGTGTTGCGAAGCAATAAGAGGCATGCAAGTTTGGGTCCGACTACTCGTCATACGCCTCTTGTCCCTGCGGGACCCAGACAACAAGATGTCTGGGCCACCCGAGAAATCCCCTCTCCCGCCGGCAGACGGCTAGGGTGAGGGAATCAAAACGCAGACGCAATTTCTCGCAATCCTACGTGGGTCGCACCGACAACTCGTTGTCGGTGTTGCGAAGCAATAAGAGGCGATCGAGCGAGAGTTTCATCACTCGCCAGACGCCTCTTGTCCCTGCGGGACCCAGACAACAAGTTGTCTGGGCCACCCGAGAAATCCCCTCTCCCTCCGGCTGCACTTTTGGACGTTAGGCGGCTAGGGAGAGGAAGGTTTTCAACAGTTTTTTGATTCGTGGTGTAATCTGGTGTTTCAGTTCAACGGCCGACAATTCGTTTTGGAAACAGTTTCGTCGCAGGGCGTTGCGCCGGTCGGCGTGGCTCGGGCGGCGCGGCAGGCAGTCCCACGGCGACAGCGATCGGTCGCGAAGTTCCTGGTGGCTTTTGTTCCATGCCCACAATTCCACCAGCGTGTGCATCCACAAGTTCAGATGGTAGCAGGCCACGTTGGTAAACAGGTTGCGGACTTGTTGCTGGCCGGCGCCCCAGACTTCCTTGATGTCGTGGAACACCTGCTCGATCGACGAGCGATCGGCGAAGCACTCCAGAATGCTTTCCACGCTGGCATCGGGATCGGTCGTGAAGAGCGGCTCCCAGCGATCCGGCTCGCGAACGATCACCACGCGAAACACTCCACCCACCACCGGCTAGGTGGCCAAAAATGTTTTGTAGGTTTTGATGACTGGCCGTCCATACAGCACCACTTCGGTTTGCTGCCAACCTTTGCGATGGGCAGCACGCTTGGCCAGCGAGATCGCTTGCGCGCCATATTTGCGCGTTCCGCCGCGATGGCCCTGGGGGCGCGGCGGCGGCAGGGTGCGCAGGCCCGCGTCGCGGCGCAGTCGGCTGACAAACGTCACACCCAGCGGCAAGATTTCTCGCAGCAGGGGCCGATACGCATACGCTCCATCGGCCACGATCCACAGCGGCTTGCCCAGCGGACGGACCACGTTTTCGGCCCATTTCACCAGTTCGGCCGCCATCTCGAGCTTGGTGCGGAACGTCCAGCGGCAACGCGGGTGCAACTTGGGCAGATCCTTGGCTTTGACATACAACAAGGCACGCAACGGCAATCCGATCGTGTGCCACAGCGGATGACGCACGACCCAGGCCAACGTCACCCAAATGTGACCGTAAATAAACTTGTGATCGTCCGGCCCCGAGGTCGGATTGTGATGCAGGCCTGCCCCTTCGACTTTCGGCCCGTAACGCCGGGTGGGCGTGTCGTCCAGCGCCAGCACGATCCGCTCGCCGGTCGGCAGATGCAAAAGCAACAGCTGAAACAACCGCGTGGCCAACGGTTCGATCTTGCGTCCCAGGCTGGCCAGGAAGTAATAATAGTCGTCGAAGTCGTCCAAGATACCTTGAGCACGCAGCCAGGTCGTCACCGTGCGACGCCCCCTGGCCAGCAACAACCCGGCCAGCACGATTGGCAAACGCCACGCCGTACGGCTGTCGAGCACAGGCGTCAACAGTTCCACCCACTCCGACCACTCCTCCGGCAGACGCCGGACACAATACGGATTTCGACCAGCCATCCTTGGCTCTCCGATTCACGGGCGGTACGCCAATACAACACCGTGGTTGGAGAGCCATTTTTATTGCACCCTACGTTATTGACCAAACCCAATTCCCTAATCTGACTTCTCCGAAAGTGCAGCCTCCGGGAGAGGGCTAGGGTGAGGGAATCAAAACGCGGACGCAATTTCTCGCAATCCTGCCCGCGCGCCCCTCATCGGCGCGGCGGCGATTTCTGCCGGGCTCCGGCCGGGGTCTCTTCTTCCAGTCCGAGCTTGTCGAGATACGCTTGCGTGCGATCGACCGGCTTCAATGGACTGCGCGGAAGCGTGAATTGTTGCGGATCGATGGGAGCCCCCAGGCGGACTTCGTACAGCTCCATCAACACCAACAGCTTTTCGGCTTCCGCGGTCTTCGCGCCCTTGCCCCCCGCCGCGCCGCGCCAATATTCGATCCGGTACGGAAACAGATCGTCGCAGCCGACGTGCACGACCACGCGATCGGGCAAGTTCGGCGCCAGCTTCGTCAGATCGACCGCGCCGCCGGCCAGGATGGCGTCCTTCTGATCCGGCAAAAGCGCCGCTAACTTCGCGGGCTCCCATTGTCCTTCCAACGTCCACACGCGCAATTCTTCGAGCCGGCTTTCAGCCACCGACGAAAATCGGAACGAGCCATCGAGGCCCGCGAGCAGTTTTGGCAAACCCCCGAGCCCCAGCCAACCGTCGGCGACCGTCGCGGTTGGCGACTTGGGCCGCGCGCGGCGCAGCCGAGCGACGTCAACGTGCAGCAGGTTCTCTCGACCGGCGACATTCTCGAGAACCCAGAGATTGGACCCGTCGCAAATCTGCTGCACGCTGCTGACGGTGCCGGCGGTTTGCAGTTTTAATTCCAGCCGCAACTGCCGCTCCGCTCCCCTGCCCTGCTGCAGATAAATGCCCGAGCCCAAAACCTCGCGGCCGAGCAGATCGACTTTGTGGCGCACCTTGGCCGAGATCGACCGCTGGCCATCGACCGCGGCCAGCACGCGCCCCAGCAGTGCATCGCCCGAAATGCTGTCACTCGCGCCCGGCGCCGCGCGCTGCGGCGCGCCGGCGGCGTCTTGCCCGTCGCTGCCGACGCTTTGCCAACCACCGACGGCAGTTGCGCTTGCGTCGCTCGGCCGAGGCCGGCCAAAGCGACGCAGGCAAAGATGGGCAAGATAGCCTTCATTTTCAGGTTTTGCCGGATTTGCCGGATTTGCCGAAGAAACACATTGTAGGACGCCGACCATCAATAGCATCGCCATGCCTTGCGCAGCAGCGGTCCGGTTTCATGCCTCACGCGGATGCGTGAATGACGACACCGGGGCCCTGCAAGCGGGCGGCCACGAATTGTAATAGCGATACCGTCCAAGGGTCTATCTCAGTCCGCCAGCAGCGGCGAGACGACCCACACGGCCACGAAGATGCGTTCGATCGAGCTGGATGTACGTCAGGGGAACCTGGCGCGACACCCGGGGTAAGTCCCGGAAGCGCGCTTTTAGGGGGGGACACATGAAATCTCGCATGGCTTCAATTCTGCTATCGATGTCGATGCTCGGCATGAGCGGTTGCTTTTTGCATCCGCCGTACGGCGAGCTCAACGACAATACCTCGTTGGTTCCGCCCTTGGGCAAACTGACGCATCGCAACAATTTGCCGCCGGCCAACATGCTGATGGAGCCAGGGCCCGGCGTCGGCGGACCAGGACCGGGCATCATGGCCCAGGCCCCGGTCTTCGCCCCCAGCATTCAGACCTCGCAAGTCGCCTTTGTCAGCCCCGAGGGAATGGCCGTCTCGTGGGACGTGTCGGCGCCCGGCATCGTTCGACTCCGAGCCGTTGATCGTGCCGGGTCGATACAATTTTCCGCAGGGCAACATCTATCGAATCAAGTTGACCAACATTCCGGCGCGGCCGGGCGTCGAGCTGTATCCGACGCTCGAAGTCGGACCGCCGACGCCGCGCACCGAAGCCTACCTGGCACACAACGCCATTCCGGCGCAGTTCACCGAAGAAGACTTCGACCAGATCCTGTCGGGCAATTTCGTGACCAAGGTCATCTACCTGCCCGATCCCGAATTTCAGGAACTGGCTTTGGCCGGCGTCGAGACGTTGGTGAGCACGCGTCTCGATCCGGGCATCGACCCGATCGTCGAAGCCGATCGTCGCGGCGCCATCCTGGCCATCATCCGCGTGGGCAACAAGGATTTGGAAGTGCCCGGCGGCGAAGTTGAAATGGGCGGCGGTCCGATGCCTTACGGCGGCGGCGGTCTGCCCGGCGGCCCCGGTTGCGGCGGCTGCATGGCCGGCTGCGGCCCCGACGGCACGCGCTGCGTGCCGGGCATCACCGGCGCGATGCCGGCCGGCACGCCTCCGGCGTTCATCGCCGGAATGACGGCGCCGCAGTATGGAATGCCGAGCAGCGGCACGCCGATCGGCCTGCCCGGTCCGCCGCATATCCCGTTGGGAAATCCCGCCGGCTTGCAGAAGCACGTGATTGCCAACCACACCAAGTTCCACATTCCGCCGCCGGTCCGCAAGTTCAAGATCAACGTCAAGGAAGAGCCGGGCTTCAGCTATCCGAAGCCGGTCAGCCGAGTCGACATCACCGAACGCAAGCACATGCCGCCGGTCATCTTCCACCAGCCCATCGGCGACAAGCACGAGCACGCGTTCGACGTGCCCGACGAGAACGACTGCGAATAACAGTCGGCCCGAAGGGGCGCGAACCAGTCGGTATGAACGTAACGAACGACGACCAGCGTAGTTTCCATCGGGTTTTCGAGAGGCTAACGAAGCAGTCACCCAAGATCCATGACAATGGTCCACAAGCTCCGCAGCCAGGCAACGTGTCTGGCAAGAGTTGCCGCAGGCGTGATCGCCGGCGTGCTGGTGTGGTCGAGCCTGGCAGAATGTCTGCGGGCCGCCGACCCACCGGTGCACTACGAACACGCAGGCATCATGCCACCGGGAGCGATTGGAAGCAGGCAACTCCAGCGGGGCGGACCATTGCCAGGATACTTCCAGCCGGTCGAGATCCGCGCCCCGCGGGGGCCGTGATCTCGACGGCTGGAGCGGGTGACTTCGAAGACCCGCGACCCGGACCGCTGGTGGCCGGCATGCTCATCGGTTCGGTCTACCGGCTGCGCGTCACCAACATTCCGCTGCAGGAAGGTTTGGAAGTCTACCCGACGATCGAAGTCATCGACCGCATCTATCCGCCGGTGGGCATGGAATTCAAGTTCCCCATTCCCATCGAGCTGACGCAGGAAGAGCTCGAAATGGCGCTCGACGGCAAGTTCGTCACGCGCGTCATTTATCTGGAAGAACCCGAGGCCGCCCTGCCGGTGGCCGAGAAGCCGAACGAGCAATCGAACTTCGAAGCTGGCGAGGGCGAAAACCCATTGGAAGTGGCCGACAACCTCGGCCGGCCAATGGCCATCCTCCGCATGGGCGCCCGCGTGCCCGACGCCACGGGTCCCGACGAGAAGTTTCTGTTCGGGTCCCCTCCCCTGGCCAAATTTCGGCCCACGCAATCGCAGCCGCCGATGGCCGTCGAGCGCGGCCCCTACGTTCACACTCAACCCAAGCAAAAAGTCTTGCAGGTTCACCACGCCAGCGCCACGACGCCCGCGCGCAAACCGGTCCGGCGAGGCACGGCCACGCCATGAAGTCGAACCAGCAAGGTCTTCTGTTCAATGTAATCGCACGGCGCGGCTCGCGCTGCGCGCGGCTGACGTTGATCACGCTGCTGCTGTGCTCGTGCCGTTCGATGCCGCGGCAAGAAAACATTCCCTTGCCGCCCAGCGAAGCTGCGCTGCAAAGCCGCACCGCCGCCGAGCGGGTTGCCGGCGCCGTGCAAAACACGCCTTGCGTGCCGGCCGAGCCGGTGGCCGACCAGGGTTTGCCGATTCCGATCACGACCATCTCGCCCTGGACTCCGCCCGGCATTGCCGGTCCCTGGCCGCACGACGAATACCTGCACGACGGCGGCGATCGCGACGTGCAGGTGAACGTCGGCGACGACCGCGAAATCCGTGGCGTCGAGTTGGAAGACACCGTGGCCGTGTACGACACGCTCGACGGCCGCACCGTGGTCGAGCCGAGCAACCGCGTTTGCCTTTACTCGCCCCGCTTTGCCGCGGTGCGCAAGGTGACCAGCGTCATTCAAAACGAACAGCGCGACCAGTTGGTCGGCGTCCGCCAGCCAGTCATGGCCGGCCTGCACCAGGACGATCAACTGGCCACCACCGCCATCCAGCCCGTCGGGCCCGTCGGCGGAATCGGCACCAAGCAACCCAGCATCGAGCGCGTCAACGAAGGCACGATCGGCGCCATCAGCCGCCAGCCGATCGCCGCGATGGAAGGCGGATTCGCGCCCCACGAAAACTTCCTCGTCATTCGCCAGGGCATTTTCGAGGACGCCGACAAGCCGCGGCTCATGGAAGCCATCGACGCGGCCATCGTCTGGTCGCACGACGCGGCGGTGCAGGTCGTGCTCAACGGGCAGGAAGCCGTCTCGGTCAGCGGCGAGCAGAGCGCGCAACTCACGTTCCGCGTCGACGTGCCCGATCATCCCTGCTTGCGCGTCATCAAGGTGGCCTCGACCAAGGTCGCCAAGCCGGGCGACGTCGTCGACTTCACGATCCGCTTCGACAACCTGGGCGACCAGACGATCAAGCACGTGACGTTGATCGACAACCTGACCACGCGTCTGGAGTATATGCCCGACAGCGCCCAGAGCAGCCGCGAAGCCGAGTTCTTCAGCGAAGCCAACGAAGGCGACTCGCTGGTCATGAAGTGGGAATTCAAAGACCCGCTGCCCCCCGGCCAAGGCGGCCTGGTCCGCTTCCACTGCCGCGTCCGCTAAGTCTCCCTCTCCCGCCGGCCCGCGGCGAGCTCCGTCGAGCTGGAGAGGGCTGGGGTGAGGGTGCCTCTCAGTTGAGCGGCGCACCGCAACGCGCAGTTCCCGCGCATTTCCCTACGTCACGGTCCGCTCGTGCGCGATCTTCCCGGCTGCGCACACTGACGGCACTTCCCTGCGAGCGGATCCGCGCAGCACCAGGCCATCTCAATTGGGGGTGATTCATTTCAATCAGAGCGTGCCAATGCCGATAAACTCTATTGTCATTAGTACCCATCCCGTTCGGAGGCTGTCTGCCTCCAAATTCGGCCAATTCCCCGGCCGAATGCCCCATCCTCTCTCACCAGGATACCGAAATGAGCGAAACCGCGCAGCTTTCGAAATGGGAAGAGCGCAGGCTCTATGCCAAACGTCTCTTCGAGGTGAACTCTCGAATTCAACGACTGCTGAGCACGCCGAACGAACCGCAAATTGGCGGATGGGCATCGCTGATGCGAGTGAGATCGGAGCTCGTGAAGCAGCTTCGCACTGCCGCGAAGTGATTCGCCCACTCCCTCTCCCGCTCCTGAGAGGGCTGGGGTGAGGGCGCCGAAGCGAGGGTTGAGGGTCCCGGGTTCAGGGTTCAGTGAACACGAGCCGCATGCCGCCGCGCACGTGCGAGCTCTTCGTCCGTTCCTCGTTCTTCCGTCCCTGACCCCTGAACCCTGACCCCTGAACCCTTCTCGCAATTCTCAGGGGGTGGCCGGAAACGTCTGTTGAAATCGAGCCAGCGTTTTTGTAATACTTCACTCAGCTGAAACGGACTGTCACTTCAGATCTGGGCTAATGGACGCCAGGCCTGCTTGTTCTTGGGCCCCTGGCGTTCAAAGTCTTCTCGAAAGAGCAGGCTGCGCCAGTGGTATTTTGACTGCCTCGAAGCGCGGAATGCGATCCGCGTGCCGGAGGCTCGCGAGCCGTTTTGGGAATGTCCGTGTGGCCACGGCGTTGAACCCAGGGATGCGGTCGGCATCTTGGACTGGGCAGTACAACGTTTCCGTGGGAAGCCCCGGTACCGACCCGCTGCAATGCTGCTTCCTCCGAGCCGAAGCATTTTTTGCAGTACAAGAACAGCCTCGGCCTCCGAGAGGAAGCAGCGGCGCACGAAACATTTTGAATGAGGAGAAGTCGCACGCGACTGAACGTCGCACTGCGCGCCGGGTTGACCGCCCTGGCTGACGGGAAAAAACAAAAAGATTTTTAGCCACAGAGTTCACAGAGGACTCAGAGACGAAGACAGAGGGAGCGTTACGAAGTGGAAAGTTGGTTTACGAAGAAAATTCAATCGCCGTTTTTTTCATCCTTCATCCTTCCGCCTTCATCCTTCTCTGCGTCCTCTGTGCCCTCTATGGCTAATCTCTTCGTCATTCCTCGTCATTCCTCGTCGCCAGTGGCAACCGCCCTGCCCTGTCGGCTAAGATGTTTACTTTCCATTCGAACAACCCGCACATGCGAAATTCAATCATGCAACTCGAAGGCAAAGCGGCGATTGTTACCGGCGGCGGAACGGGCGTGGGACGGGCGACGGCTTTGGAGCTGGCCCGACAGGGCTGCTCGGTGCTGATCAACTACTCGCGCTCGCGCGATGAAGCCGAACGCACCGCCGCCGACGTCCAGGCTCTGGGCGTCAAGGGCATCGCCGTCCAGGCCGACGTGGCCGATGACGCCGCTTGCCGCCAGATGGTCAACCTGGCCGTCTCCGCGTTTGGCCGCATCGACGTGCTGGTCAACAACGCCGGCACCACGCGATTCGTGTTGGCCGCCGAATTGGACAAAGTGACCGACGAGGACTGGCAGCGGATCATGGCCGTCAACGTGGTCGGCCCGTTCCACTGCGCTCGCGCGGTGCGCGAGCCGATGTTGGCCTCGGGCGGCGGCCAGATCGTGAACGTCACCAGCGTGGCCGGTTTCGCCGGCAAGGGCAGCTCGATCCCGTACGCCGCGTCCAAAGGCGCGCTCAACAACCTGACGATCGCCCTGGCCCGCACGCTGGCTCCGCAGATTCGCGTCAACGCGGTGGCCCCCGGCTTCATCACCGGCCGCTGGCTCGAGCAGGGTTTTGGCTCGGCCTACGAGGGCATCAAGCGCACGATGGAAATGTCATGCCCGCTGGAGAAAGTATCCGAGCCCGAGGACGTCGCCGCCGCCATCATGAGCCTCGTCACCGGCTCGCCCATGATCACCGGCCAGGTCCTGATCGTCGACGGCGGCATGCTCATCGGCAAATGAACCAAACGCCCTTCCTCCTTCTGCTCTCGTTTTTCATCCTTCATCCAGTAGTTCCAAGTTCAGAGAATTGCTATAGGTGAACGCAAGGGTCCTCCTCAGATTGGTTTGTGTTGAAGAACTCAAGCCAAGGAGGGGTCCCATGCGTTCAAGGATGAGTCATACCATAACTGCTGGCGAAGTTCACGGGTGGGCCATCGGGTGGCTGCTGCAAGCAAAGCTATTAGAGGATCATGGGTGGCTGTGCACGGCCAGGGTGACCTGGAATGTTTTGTTGCGGGCGGCCGCCCGGATGATCTCGATTTATGCCGCCTGTCGCGATTTGGCCGACGCGCCTTCCGACCAGGCCGTGTTCAATGCGCTGTCCGACGGCCTGCCCAAGACTCTGAAGTCGTTGGAACGTCGGTTGAACGAGGCGCTGTCCGCGCCGCTGCCGCGACGGTTGTTGCGCCATTCCTGGCGTGTGGCGATCGATTGGCATTTGGTGCCCTACTATGGCGAGCCCGACAAAAGTCGGAACGAACTGTATTACGGCAAGCCGCGCCAGGGCACGACGAAGTTTCACGCCTACGGCACAGCCTGCATCGTGCAGCACGGGCAGCGCTACACCGTGGCACTGACGTGGGTGCGGCGGCACGAAACGCTGGTGGTCGCGCTGCGGCGTCTGCTGGCGCAAATTCGCAAAATCGGCCTGAAAATCAAGTATGTGCTGCTGGACCGCGCGTTCTTCAACGTGCCGGTGATCACCTGGTTGCAGAGCGAAAAACTGCCGTTCTTGATGCCCGCCATGTTTCGCGGGCGCCGCTCCAAGAAGCGCCGCGCCGCCACCGGCCTGCATTGGATCAAGCGTCAGAAGGCGGGCTGGTATCAACACACGCTGAAGAACAAGAAGCAACAAGTGACCGTCTCCGTATGCGTCACGTATCGTACGCATCGCAATCGCAAAGACCACAAACATGTCCAACAAAAGCTGTTGTTCGCTGCCTGGCGTGTGAAGGGCTCTCCCAAAGACATTCGCCAGCGGTATCGCAAGCGGTTCGGCATCGAATCGAGTTACCGTCAAATGCGTCAAGCGCGCATCCACACCTGCACGCGGTGCCCACGTCTGCGTCTGGTGTTTGTCGCCGTCGCCCTGATCCTGCGAAACCTCTGGGTCTGGATTCACGCCACGCGCTTGGCCGAAGGCAGCGGTCCCACGATGACTTTGCGACTCGAACGACTCCGTTACAAACGAATGCTCGATTGGATCGCCCAAACCGTCGCCGCCTTACTACATGACGGCTCAATACCTTGCGTCGATCTAAGCCCATAAGCGAAAGTTGGAACTACTGTCATCCTTCATCCTTTCAATACCTCACGCTCGGCGGCGCCCGCGACGGTCCGCTGGCGCTGGGCACCAGCGCACCGTTCGGATTGCCCAGGTCGACCTCGTTGTAGCCCTCGTAAACCGGCTTGGTGAACAATTCCTGCGGGCTGGCCGTAAGTTGATTGACTTGCAGGTCGGCCATGTCGACCCCCAGGGTGAGATTGGCCGGCGGCATTTGAATTTCGACGTGTCGCGGCAACGTGACGCCGCTGGCCGGATCGCGCACGTGCTTGCTCATCACGGCCGACGCGATGCGCACGCCCTGCGCGTCGTACACGTGCTGCTCCAGCACGATGCCGCGCGAATCGTCGATGATCGTCAGGCGCGACGCGGCCGTGCCGGCCGTGATCGATCTGGTTTTGACTTCCAGACGGCCGCTGCCGACCGGCGAGGGGCCCTCGATCGGCCCGGCCTTGTCGAACGTCACCACGCCCAAGGCCTCGATCAGCCACTCGGGTTCGACCGGAATGATCTGCCGCGCCGCGCTGGTGGCGAATTGTTCGTGGCGGCAATAGAACATCGCCGGCGGCTGGGCTCGCCGCAGCCAGAACCAGAGCAATTGGTCGTTGCTGCCGACGTCCAACTCGGCCGACAGGAATTTCTGCCCCACCAGCCGAAACGACCGCGGCCGCTGGAAGGCAATATTGGCATTCAACGACGGAAACCCTGGCATGGTGATCGTCGCGCGGTTGGTCGACAGCGACTGCACGCGAGCGCTGTTGTCGTTCACCACGTCGATCACTTGCGCCAGCGAAGCCGACGGCGGCAAGGCCCGCGGGATCGGCTGCGTATATTGCTGCAAGACCCGCGGGCAGCCAGCGCCGCCGGCGGTCATCAATACCAGCAGGCCGCACAGCAGCCATCCGCAGCGGCGAACGATCGACTCGCCGCCGCGCGCGCGACGCCGGCGGTTGTTCGTCGTCGTGCATGCGCGAGCGGTCGTACGTCATCGAATCCTTGCCTGGTTCAACCCGCATTGGCAAACAGCAGCCGAGCCAGCTCTTCCTGAATTTCCGCCGTCCGCTCGGCGCTGGGCATCACGGTCAGCACCCGATAGGTGGCCTCGCGGCGCGGGCAATACAAAACCGAAACCTCGCGCGACAACTCGTCCCGTTCCGTCTCCTCCAATCGCACCACGCGGCGGCGAATCAACAGCAGCGCCAGCACATAGCGCATGTCCTGCTTGTCGGGCTGCGACTGGAGCGTTTCCAAAAGTTCGAGCATCACGTCGTTGGGCGCCCAGTGCAGCCGCCGCGCGTCGCGCTCGGGCATGTGCGACTTCCACCAGCCCAAGACTCCTTCGGGCGGCCCCTGCCAGGCCTCGGCCGAGTAATCGTGCCGCACGACCTGCGCGCCCTCGGTCGTCAGCGTTGAGTAAAACATCTCGCCAGGCTGCAGCTCGCGCAGCGTGACGGCGCAATGCCGCGTACAGCGTTGAACCTCGTAGTCGATCATGGAACCGTGACGCCTTTCAGCCGCTAGCTGGATCCGCGCGCAGCGCCGCTGCGGATGGCATTTTCGCGGCGGAATAGTACGCAAAAGCCCCCTCGGGCTCAAGCTCACAACCCGGCGTCGCCCCCTCAAAATGGCGTGCCCCGGCGACGTTTCGCGGCGGCCAACGGGGGCACTTTCTGAGGGCTGTGAAGCGGTTCAGTGGCCGAACCTTCCAGCTTGACCCGGGCTCATTCCTGCGGTACAGTCAGGTGCAATGCCGGCAGTGGCATCGCGATGCTGGCACGCATTTTGGATCGGAAATCGATATGACGTTCGCGACCTTCCTGCGGTTGTTGCTTTTGGCGCTTACCGAGCGCCGGCCCTAGGGATTCGTACTTAACTCGCATACAAGAACGAAACGAACCCCAGGGCACCCAAGCCTTGGGGTTTTTTGTTAATTGTCCGCGCGAGAAGTGGGATACGTGACAATTCGCGACAAACCGTCCGCTGGCCGTGAGAACGGAAAGTCGCACAAACGCGGGGAATTCAGGTAGAAACATGGTTCGCGAGAGAAAAGACCATCGGGCGTTGTGTCGCCGGGCCGTGCGCTCGACGAGGGCGCGGTTGGTGTTGCCCGGGCCGACTTTGGGTCGGCCACCCGTGGCAAGCCGTATCGCGTAACTTCGAAACCCAACGCTCTCGCTTAAGGACCATCGCATCATGACCAAGAAAACGATCAAAATCTTCGACACCACGCTCCGCGACGGCGAGCAATCGCCCGGCGCGCAGCATGAACCTGGCCGAGAAGCTGGAGGTCGCCCAGGCGCTGGTCGACCTGGGCGTCGACGTCATCGAGGCCGGCTTTCCCATCGCCTCGCCGGGCGACTTCGAGGCCGTCCGCGCAGATCGCCCGCAACATTCGCGGCTCGGTCATCTGCGGCCTGGCCCGCTGCAACGACGACGACATCGACCGCGCCTGGGAAGCGCTGCAAGCGACGCCGAGCGCCGCGGATCCACGTCTTTCTGGCCACCAGCGCCATCCATCGCGAGTTCAAGCTCAAGATGGACAAGGAGGAGATCATCCGACCGCGCCGTCGCGGGCGTGAAGCGGGCCGCCGGCTACTGCGACGACGTCGAGTTCTCGCCCGAGGACGCCGCCCGCACCGAGCTCGATTTTCTCTGCCAGGTGGTCGAAGCGGCCATCGACGCCGGCGCCACGACGGTCAACATTCCCGACACGGTCGGCTACGCCACGCCGGCCCACATGGGCGGCGTCATCCGCACGCTGCGCGAGCGCGTGCCGAATATCGACAAGGCCGTGATCAGCGTGCACTGCCACAACGACCTGGGCCTGGCCGTGGCCAACAGCCTGGCGGCCGTCGAAAACGGCGCCGGGCAGATCGAGTGCACGATCAACGGCATCGGCGAGCGGGCCGGCAACTGCTCGCTGGAAGAAGTCGTGATGGCGCTGCGCACGCGCAGCGATTACTACCACGCCGACACGCGGCATCAACACGCCAGCGGCTGGTGCCGACCAGCCGGCTGGTCGCCAACATCACCGGCATGCAGGTGCAGCGCAACAAGGCGATCGTCGGCCGCAACGCCTTCGCCCACGAGGCCGGCATTCATCAGGACGGCATGCTCAAGGAGCGCACCACCTACGAGATCATGCGGCCCGAGGACGTCGGCTTCGCCAAGACCGACCTGGTGCTGGGCAAGCACAGCGGCCGGGCGGCGCTGGCCGATCGCGCCAAGGCGCTGGGCTATCACCTCACGCGGCGAGCAGCTGCAGACCGTCTTCGACGCAGTTCAAGGTGCTGGCCGACAAGAAGAAGGAAATCTACGACGCCGACATCGCCGCGCTGATCGAGCAGCAGATCCACGACGTGCCCGAAACGTGGACGCTGGTCTCGTACCAGGTCGACCGCCGGCACGGGCCAGACGCCGACGGTCACGCTCACGCTCGAGCGCGGCGACGCAGGAAGTCGACCGAGACCGTGACCGGCGGCGACGGCCCGGTCGACGCCATCTTCCTGGCGATCGAGAAGATCACCGGCGTGACGATCGTCTGCCGCGATTTCCGCGTGCAGGCGGTCACCGTCGGCAAAGACGCCCAGGGCGAGGTGAACGTCGAGGTCGAGTACGACGGCCGCGTCTACCGCGGCCGCGGCGTGTCGACCGACAGCGTCGAAGCCAGCGCCAAGGCGTTCCTGAACGCGATCAATCGCGTCGTCGTGGCAAAGAGCGAAACCGCCCAACCCGCGCCTGCGGCGCCGTGATCGAGAACTAAACGTCAGGCCACAAACGCCAGCCAGTAGAAAATCCAGCCGGTGACGGCGGTGCAGAACATGTCGATCGCGGCCAAGGGGCCGACGCGGCGGTGCCACGCGCTGTGCTGGTTCGGCGCCGGCGGATGCGGAAAGTGACGCAGCGCCCGCGCGATCACCAACAACCATAACAGGGAGGTGGTCACGGAAAAGAACAGGTGAACTCCCAGCCACAGCAAGACCCAGTCGGTGGAGCCGTCGTGTGACGCAAAGGCCGATGCGGCCGCCCGGTCGCGCCAGCCGTTGACCCGCACGTCGACCTCGAAGAGCACGACCGTAAGCAAGAGCACGGCGCCGAGCGCGAGCTGGATGCGTTTGTGCAGCGCGTACTGTCGACGGACCTTGACGAGGTAGACGCTCCAGGCGAGGACCGGCAGCACGGCCACCATCGCCACGACGACGACGTCGAACATGAGCGAAGCTCGCGTACCCAAGAAACCGTCAATACCGGATGGCATAAATGTCGACGTGTTGCGGCCGCGCCCCCCTGCCCTGCCCCGAAGGAAAACCGATTCGCCTCCCCGATCCGGCGTTGATTCTACATACTTGGCGTGCGGTCCCGTACCCCAAAGTTATCGACCGCATGGCTCGCGTGCTACAGCAGCGTGCCGCTGAGGAATACCAGCGCGGTGGTGAAATAGATGACCAGGCCGGTGACGTCGACCAGCGTGGCGACAAAGGGCGCCGAGGAGGTGGCTGGGTCGAAGCCGCACCACTTGAGGATCAAGGGCAGCATCGAACCGGAAATCGTGCCCCACAGCACCACGCCGACCAGGGCCGCCGCCACGGTACACGCAACCAGCAGCCAATGAGGGCCATAGATGTCCGAAAACGCGCTCCACAACGCGATGCGGCAAAAGCCGATCGTGCCCAGGATCAGGCCCAACAGCAGGCCCGAGATGAGCTCGCGCCGCAGCACGCCAAACCAGCCGCGCAAATGCACTTCGCCCAGCGCCAGGCGCGCACGATCAGCGTGGCGGCTTGCGAGCCCGAGTTGCCGCCGCTGGAGATAATCAAGGGAATGAACAACACCAGGACCACGGCGCGCTCGATCTCGGCTTCGAAATACCCCATGGCCGTTGCCGTCAACAGCTCACCCAGGAAGAGCACGACCAGCCAGGTGGCTCGCTTCTTGACCATCACCAACAGCGGCGTGGTGTCGTACGGCTCCTCCAACGCTTCGAGACCGCCCAACTGCTGCATTTCCTTGGTAGCCTGCTCTTCGACCACGTCGAGCATGTCGTCAACCGTCACGATTCCGATCAGGATTCCATCGGTGTTGACCACCGGCAGGGCGGTACGATCATAATTGCGGAACAGCTTGATCGCGTGCGTCTTGCGTTCCATGACGAGCAGGCACACGAAGTTGCGGTCCATCAAGTCGTGCACCGTCGAGGTCAGAGGCGCCAGCAACACTTCGCGCATGCGAATGTCGTCGATCAGATGCCCCTTCTCGTCGGTGACGTAGATCGCGTTGAGCGTCTCGCTGTCCTTGCCGTACGTCCGTACGAAGTCCAGCACGTGCTCGACGGTCCAATGCTCGCGGACGGCGATATAGTCGGGCGTCATCAATCGGCCGACGCTGTCCTCGGGATAGGCCAACAGCGACTCGGCGATCTTGCGTTCCTCGGGCGCCAGCAGCGAGAGCAGCCGGTGCATGCGATCGGTGGGCAACTCCTCCAGAAACTTCGTCCGGTCGTCGGGAGCCATGCCGTTGAGAATCTTGACGAACTCGCCGACCGGCAGCGACTCGGTCAGTTGCTCTTGAACGTGGAAGGCGAGGTAGCCGAACGCGGCGGCCGCCGCCGACTTCTCGAGCGAACGGAAGAGTACCGCCTGTTCGTCGGGCTCGAGGTCGGCGATCAGCGCCGCCACGTCGGGGGCCAGCCACTCATGCAGGATCTCGCGCAGCGTCTGCAGATCTTTGGCTTTGATCAGTTCCCGGATTTCCGGCAACACCAGCTTCTCAAGCATCGTCATGGCTGAAACTCACGTGGCACTGGGTGGTTATTCGGCGGCTCGCTAACCTAAAGCTTGCGCTCTATCGGGTTCGAAGGCTATCCCATTCCACGGTCGGGACCGCCGGCCGGGCAACTTTCGCTAAAACCACAGGGGCCATTTGCGCGCGACTCTGCCGGATCTTACTGGGCAGCAGGAGTGGCCGGTCCTGTGGTTGACATGCCCCGCGCCGTGCGCGACACTAGGCCCTCACCGAGGAATTCGCGCCGTACCGTGAAAGCAGGCACCATGGCAAGCGAGTTGGACATCCACATCGCCTCAACCGACGAACAGCTCGCCGCGCACCGCAATGTTTTCGACATTTGGAGCAAGGGGCTGAGCCTGGAGGATCATCTCCGCTATCGGATGACTGCGCCGATGCACCAGCGGGCCACCTGGATCGTCGGCTGCGTCGACGGCCGGGTCGTCACGTCGCTGGCTTCCTATCCGGTGCGGTTCCGCGTGCATGGAGAAGAAATGCCGGGCATCGCCATCGGCTCGGTCTACACGCTTGCCGATTTTCGCGGCCTTGGTTTTGCGCCGCGGTTATTGGAGTGGGCCGAAAGTCACCAGCGCGAGCATGGGGCGGCCTGGAGTGTGCTCTACTGCGATATCAAGCCCGACTACTACGCCCGGCTGGGCTACGCGCTTTGCCCTTCCCTGGAAGGATGGCGCGATCCGCGTGACGGCGCACGGCGTCCTCGTCAACGCGCCGGCTGGTCGGCTTTTCGCCTCAGTCATACCTGCCGGCCATTGCGAAACTCTATGCCGAATACCACGGGGCCGCGCCGCTGTCGATTGCGCGCGACGCGGACTATTGGAGCGCGATTCTGAAACGAGGCCCGGACGATCGATTCTTCGCCTTGGAGGAACGCGACGGAAGCTGGTCAGGCTATGTTCGCGTCGGAGTCCAGCACGACGCCTGGCGAATCGTCGACTTCGCGCTCGCCGGTCAATCCGAGGAGATGCTGCAATCGCTGTATGCCGCGCTCGTTGTGGTGGCCCGCGCGGGCGGAGCCGGCCGCGTCGGCGGTTGGCTGCCCCCGGAACCAGCCGCGAAAGAATGGTTTCCGCTGACGCCGCGCAGCACCGAGATCACGATGATCAAGCCCTTGGCGTGGCGCGGCACGCTCGACGACAAACTGATCGCCTTCACCGGCCGATTTTGCGAAATTGATCACGTCTGAGACGACCACCAATGATGCCTCACCGCGCGTCGCAAGCGATTGCGAGTTGCCGTCACTTCGATTGGGCAGCTTCGAAGACGTCGATCCACTCGTGAAACCGCCGTGCGATTTGCTCCGCCGCCGTCTGCTGCGTGATCCGTTTCGCGTGCAAGTCGACGATCGACTGCAAAAAACTCGAACGACCAACCGCAAAGCCGGTGAAGCCCGACACGGTGGCCGCCGTCTGCAGCCACTCGATCACCTTTTGCTCATTCTCGCCGCGGCCCAGAATGATGCAGCCGACGTGATCGCGGCCGCCGCGACGAGCCGCGGCCACCATCTTCTCGCAGTCTTCGCCGCGGTCCAATCCCTCGATCTTCCAGACGGCCGGCTCGACTCCCGAGTCCTGCACGTCTCGGATGGCCCGCTCCATCAGCGCAGGCCGCAACTGCCGGTCGTACGCCTGCTGGTCCTTCAGGTTGTCCAATTGGGCCTTCTCGGGCGGAACGAGCAGTTCGAACATCAGCAGCCGATTGTTCTTGAGCAAATAGTCCGAAAGCCGTTTGAGCCGCGCCGTTTGACGACGGTTGGCGACCGCATCGCCTTCCGGGTTGTACCGCACCAGCACTTTGACAAAGGTGGGATCAAACTCCTCGACGTGCCGGGCAAAGTCCTCGCCGTATTCGAAATCGAACTCGTGCTGTCCGCTCTTCTCGGTCGACATGGCCGTGATGTAGCCGTTTCGAGTCGCATCGCGCAAGATGGCGGCGCCGAACTCCTCGTCCACCAGGATGCCGCTCTTGGCTTTCGGCGCGCCGGTCGCCAGGGCCAGCTTGTAGCCCTCGTAGATGACCTGCTTGCTGGCCGCGACCTCGGCAATCTGCTCAGGGCTCATCGGCTCGTGAAAGCCAAACACCTCGGACCCGTACGAATGCCGGTGATCGAAGGGCAGGATGTACAGGGGTTTGTCGTATCCCAGAGTCATGGCGATTTCTCCTCGTTTTGACGATAGCGTTCGATCAGCGTGTTGGTCGAGCTGTCGTGCGCGAGCTTAGGCTGGGCTTTACTTTCCAGTTCGGGAATGATGCGGTTGGCCAGGACTTTGCCCAATTCGACGCCCCATTGATCGAACGAGTTGATGCGCCAGATCGTGCCCTGCACGAACACTTTGTGTTCGTACAGTGCGATCATCTTGCCCAGGGCCTCGGGCGTCAGTCGCTCGAGCAAGATCGTGTTGGTCGGGTGATTGCCTTCGAACGTGCGGTGCGGCACCTGGAAGTCGCGGCACGCCGTCGGCCTTGACTTCACCCGCCGTCTTGCCGAACGCCAGCGCCTCGGTCTGCGCGAAGAAGTTGGCCATCAGCAGATCGTGATGCTGGCCCAGCGGGTTCAGCGTTTGGCAAAAGCCGATGAAGTCGCACGGAATCAGCTTCGTGCCCTGGTGGATCAGTTGATAGTAGGCGTGCTGCCCGTTGGTGCCGGGCGTGCCCCACACGATCGGTCCGGTCTGATAATCGACGCGGTTGCCGTCCAGATCGACGCTTCTTGCCGTCGCTCTCCATGTCGAGCTGCTGCAGATAGGCGCTGAACCGCGCAGAGATAGTGGTCGTAGGGCAGGATCGCCACCGTCTGCGCGCCGAAAAAGTTGTTGTACCAGATGCCGAATCAATCCCAGCAGCACGGGCAGATTCTTCTCGAAGGGCGCGGTGCGAAAATGCTCGTCCATGGCGTGGAAGCCGGCCAGCATGTCGCGAAAGCGCTCGGGGCCGATGGCGATCATCAGCGACAGCCCGATGGCCGAATCGTAGCGAGTATCGGCCGCCGACCCAATCCCAGAATTCGAACATGTTGGCCGTGTCGATGCCGAACTTCGCGACTTCCGCGGCATTCGTCGAAACGGCCACGAAGTGCTTGGCCACGGCCTTCTCGTCGCCCAGCGTTTCAAGCAGCCAGTCCCGGGCGGAGTGGGCATTGGTCAGCGTCTCCAGCGTGGTGAACGTCTTGGACGAGACAATGAACAGCGTTTCGTCGGCATCGAGATCGCGTGTCGCTTCGGCGAAATCGGTGCCGTCGATGTTCGAGACGAAACGGAAAGTCATGTCACGCTGGTCGCTGTAATATCGCAGGGCCTCGTAGGCCATCACGGGCCCGAGGTCGGTGCCGCCGATGCCGATGTTGATGATGTTGCTGAATTCGCTTGCCGGTGTGGCCCTTCCATTGCGCCGCTGCGAACGCGATTGGAGAATTCGGCCATCTTGTCGAGCACGGCGTGCACCTGCGGGCACGACGTTCTGGCCGTCGACGACGATCGTTTCGCCTTGCGGGGCTCGCAGGGCCACGTGCAGCACGGCGCGCTTTTCGGTGACGTTGATCTTCTCGCCGCGGAACATGGCGTCGATACGCGACCGCAATCCCGACTGCGGTGGCCAGTTGCAACAGCAGTTTGAGCGTTTCGTCGGTGACGCGGTTCTTCGAATAATCCAGATAGATGCCCACCGCTTCCAAGGCGAATCGCTCGCCGCGGCTGGCATCTTGCGCGAATAGCTGCCTCAGGTGCACTTGCTGAACCTGGCGAAAATGGTTCTCCAGTGCGGTCCAGGCGGCGCTCCGCGTCAGTGGCCCGCGATCGGTAGGCATCGTTCGGCTCCTTCGTAAGGGTTCGTCACTCACTCCCCAGTCGGCGCGACCACGGTGGGCTTCGTCCATTCGCCCGTGTCCTGCCACAGCCGAAACCCGCCCAAAAACGCGTTCTCATTATCCCCGGCGCGGCATCCGGGGGGCAGCGTCTTCAGTTTCGCCACGTTTCCGCCCCCGAGCACGATGTAGTCTGGCTGCAAGGCGGCAGCGAGCAGCCCGACCACGTCCTCGACGCAGCCCCGCCATTTCTTCCGCCCGACGCGCTTCAAGCCCCGCAGGCCGACATAGTCTTCGTAGGTGCGCTTGCGATACGGCAGGTGCCCCAACTCCATCGGCTCGACGTGGCCGTCGACGACCATCGCCGAACCAAGCCCCGTTCCCAGTCCAAGAAAGAGCATCTTGCCTCCCTCGTAGCTACCCAGGGCTTGCATCGCGGCGTCGTTGAGCAGTTTGACTGGCTTGCCAAACGCGGCCTCGTAGTCGAAGCCGACCCAACCTTTGGCCAGGTTATGCGGCTCCGCCACGGGCTTGCCTCGCAGCACCGGGCCGGGATAGCCGATCGAAACCACGTCGTATACCCAACCCTCGGCCAACGGCCGTACCCCGGCGACCATTGCCTCGGCCGTCATCGCAGGCCCGGAGTCGAACTTACGATGGTCATTCTGCCCGCTCAACAGGATCTTGACGTGCGTTCCTCCCACGTCGACAGTAAGGATGTTCATGGTGTTTGAAGGATGTTCATGGTGTTTGCTCTCAGATGGTGTTTCCGCCTCCGCCCAGACGCATTCCATCCATGGCCTCAATCACCCACGTGGCGATTATCGTTCCACAACCGGATCACCGGTTCGCCCACCTGGTGCTCATAACCGACGATGCTCAGGGTCGCGGTAGACAGCAGGAGGAATTTCCCGGCCCGCGGGTCGAGTCCCAACCAACGCGCGGCCAACACTCGCAAGAAGTGGCCGCTGGAAAACAACAGCACATTTCCTCCCACGGCGCGTACCCGGGCAAGGACGCGGTCGGCCCGGTGGCTCACCTCGCTTACCGATTCGCCACCGGGACACCCGTCGTCGAAGACGGTCCAGTCGGGGCGAGACATGCGAATTTCGGCCGTTGTCTTGCCTTCATATTCTCCGTAGTTCCACTCCACTAATTCCCGATCGATCTCGGCGAGCGCTGCGTAGCCGGCCAACTCGCAGGTGCGCATGGCCCGCACCAGCGGACTGCTGAAGACGCGAGCGAACGGCTCGCCGGCAATCAGTTTGCCCAGTCGACGCGCGTTGTTTTCGCCTCGCGGAGTCAGCGGCAAGTCAGTCGTGCCAGTGTGCTGGCCGGTAATCGTCCAAGCGGTTTCGCCGTGCCGGGCCAGATAGATCTCGGGCAAGTCTTGGCTCACAATCGACTCCTCGTTTCGATCATGTTTCAGCTGCTTTGCTGCACTTCTGCCGATTCGCCCCGTTGCACGAGAATTGTCGGCTGCATATTCAAAAACAGCCCGCTACCGACTACGCCCGGTATCGCCGCGATCGCCTGCTCCAATTCCGCCGGACGCTCCAGCGGCGCTACCTGGCAATCAAGGATGTAGTTGCCGTTGTCGGTGATATGCGGTTTCCCATCGTCTAGCCGCAATTGCGGGATACAATTCAAGTCGCTCAATTGCCGCCGGCAAACCGCAATCCCAAACGGGATGACTTCCACCGGCAGCTTTCCATGCGACCCGAGCACTGGCACGAGTTTCTCGGGACCCACCAGGATGACCAGTTGTCGGGCCGCGGCGGCCACGATTCTTTCGCGCACCATCGCTCCGCCATATCCCTTGATCAGGTTGCCGCGCGGATCGACCTCGTCGGCGCCGTCGACGTCGATCTCCAGAATGCCGGCCTCCTCGAGGGTGGTCAGTGGAATGCCCAACTTCTCGGCCAACTCGGCCGATGCACGTGATGTCGGCACTCCGCGCACTTGCAATCCGGCGTGCACCCGTTCGGCCAAGGCGTGCAGGAACGCAGCAGCCGCGTGGCCGGTGCCTAGGCCGATTACGCTGCCGTCATGAACCATGTCTAGGGCACGTTCGGCGATCGCGCGAAATTCGCTGGGTATGTTCATAGGCTGCGAGGCGATGGAATTTCCCTGATTGGTGCGCTGTCATCGACGTCAGCGGCGGCGGCTCGATCAGCCAGCATGACCGCCTGCCGTTGAGCGATTCGCCCGGCTGGAATCGAAGGATCGGCGGCGAGCAAGCGCGGCAACATCGGCCGTTTGTCCGCGCCGGTCACCAGCCACAAGATCGAGCGCGCGCGGTTGAGGATCGGGTAGGTCAACGTCATTCGCCGCCGTCCTTGATATGCGAGCGTCAACGCCACGTCGGCCTCGTCGACTGAGAGCACCGGATCGCCAGGCACCAATGACGCCGTGTGTCCGTCCGGTCCCAGGCCCAGGTGTGCCAGATCCAAAACCGGCGGCGAGCCGGCAATTCGCGCCAACACGCGCGCATATTCGTCGGCGCCAACCGCCAGATCCGATTGCTCGACCGGCATGGCATGCACGTTGTCGCAGAGTAGCGGTGCGTGTTGCAGCAGGCTTTCACGCAAGTGCGTCCAATTGCGGTCGTTGTCGCCGGCCGGCGCCACGCGTTCGTCGACTTGCACGATGTGAATGCTGTCCCACGGAAGCGGCTCACTGCACAGTGCCCGCAGCATTTGCCAGGGCGTGCGGCCGCCGCTGACGGCCAGGACGAAGCGGCCCCGCTCGGCCACCGCGCCGCGAGCATGCTCGGCGATCCGCCTTGCGGCCGCTGCGGCAACCGAGTCGGCATCCGGCAGGATCTCGGTGTTCATCCAGTCCGCTCTCCGTCTTCAACGACGCCGACTTTTAGTGTCATGGCTACAACCACAATGTCCTCGACCCGCCGTGCCGCTCGGGTGCGTGCCCCATAGCCTAACCGATGACCGGGTTGGACCAACCCCCGGGCGGCGAAATTGCCTTCTCGTATCCTGGCGGTCCCCAGGTGCCGGGCTCATATTCTTGTAGGGGGATTTTGTTTCCCAATGCCGGGCCAACAATGCGCCAGGCGGCCTCGACTGAATCCTCGCGTGCGAACAGCGTGGCGTCACCCTCCATGGCGTCGCCGAGGAGCCTCTCGTAGGCCTCCATTTCGTCGCCATCCGGATGATGGCTGACCATTAGCTCGACGAGGTTGCCCGCCAACTGTTCTCCGGGCGTCTTGGCCATCGCGCCAACCGCAATCGCAACGTCGGGATTCAATCGGAAGCGGAAATAGTTCGGCGACGGCGGAGCGCCATAAATGGGAGGCGCCGGGCGGAGTTGTACATGAACTTCGGTGCACGTAACAGGCAAGCACTTGCCGGCACGAATATAAAACGGTACGCCCTGCCAGCGCCACGAGTTGATCTTCAGGTGCACCGCGGCGAAGGTTTCGACTTCGGAATCGGGCGCCACCCCCTTCTCGCTGCGATAGCCGCGAAACTGGCCGCGGACGACGTCGCTGGGCTCCAACGGCGGAATGCATTTCAAGACCTGGATCTTCTCATCCCGAACCGATTCCGCGTCAGTCCCGCCCGGCGGCTCCATGGTCAGGATGGCCAGGATTTGCAGCAGGTGGTTCTGCACGACGTCGCGAATTGCGCCGGCCTCTTCGTAAAACGCGCCTCGCCCCTGGACGCCAAACGCCTCGGCCATTGTAATCTGCACGCTCTCGATGAAGTTCCGGTTCCAGATCGGCTCCAAAAACGCGTTTGCGAAGCGAAAGAAAAGCAGGTTTTGCACCGGCTCCTTGCCGAGAAAATGATCGATGCGAAAAATCGACGGCTCATCGAAGTTGCTCAGCAGAATCCGATTCAGCGATTGGGCCGATTCGAGATCGCGCCGAACGGCTTCTCAACGATCACGCGGGCCCCGTTGGCACAGCCGCTGGCGCCTAACTGTTCCACGACCACCGGAAACAACACCGGCGGAATCGCGAGGTAGTGCGCCGGCCGCCGCGCGGCGCCCAGTTGCTGGCGCAGTTGAACGAACGTCTCCGGGTCGTTGTAGTCGCCATCGACATAGCGCAGCAAGCCGCACAGCCGATCGAACGCAGTCGGGTCGACTCCGCCGTGCTCTTCCAGGCTGTCACGGGCCCGGGCCTTAAGATCGTCGAGTTTCCAGTTGGCCTTGGCCACGCCGATCACCGGCACGGACAAATGGCCGCGCTTTATCATCGATTGCAGCGCCGGAAAAATCTTTTTGTGGGCCAGGTCTCCGGTCGCGCCGAAGAACACCAACGCGTCCGATTCCAAAGCGGTCATCGCCGTCTCTCCGATGGTCAAGAAAAGTTGGCGCCCGGTGCGTCGGCGGCGCTATAACCTGAACCGCCGGCGGATCACTGGCCCGGCCGCTTCTCGACATGTCCGCCGAATCCCAATCGCATGGCCGACAACAGCTTGTCGGCAAAGTCAGCTTCGCCGCGCGAAGCGAACCGCTCGTACAAGGCGGTGGTCAGCACGGGGGCCGGCACAGCCTCGTCGATTGCGGCCTTGATCGTCCAACGACCCTCGCCCGAATCGGATACGCGACCTTCGAACTGAGCCAACGACGGATCTTTCAACAGCGCCGCCGCAGTCAGATCGAGTAACCATGACGCGATCACGCTACCTCGCCGCCAGACTTCGGCAACGTCGCGAATATTGAGATCGTACTGGTAATCCTGGGGATTGCGCAACGGAGTCGTCTCCGCGTCGATCGCGCCCGTATGTTTGCCGACGTTGGCATGGCGCAAGATCGACAGCCCCTCTGCATACGAAGCCATGATGCCATATTCGATTCCGTTGTGCACCATCTTGACGAAGTGGCCGGCACCGTTAGAACCGCAATGCAAATAGCCGTGCTCGGCCGTGCCGCCGACTTTCTCGCGACCAGGCAGCCGGGGCGCCTCATCGACGCTGGGCGCCAGCGTGGCGAAGATGGTGTCAAGACGCTTGACAACGTCGTCTTCGCCGCCAATCATCTGGCAATACCCTCGCTCGAACCCCCACACGCCACCGCTGGTGCCCACATCGACATAGTGCAGCCCTTTGGCCTTGAGACGCGCCGCGCGGCGAATGTCGTCGATATAGTACGAATTTCCGCCGTCGATCAACGTGTCGCCGGGCTCCAGTCGATTTTCCAATTCGGCGATGCTCTTGTCGACGACTCCGGCCGGTACCATCAGCCAAACGGCCCTCGACCTGGCAAGCTTCTTGACAAAGTCGTCAAGCGACGCACTGCCGATCGCCCCCTTGGCGGCCATTTCGTGCACGGCGTCGGCGTGGATATCGAAGACCACGCACTGATGCCCTCCGGCCAACAGGCGCAGCACCATGTTGGCGCCCATCCGGCCCAGACCGATCATTCCGAGTTGCATGGGGTCTCTCCTGGGAATCGCGCGGGCGTGCCACGAACCTATTCGAGAATCGTCAGCGTTTCCGCGATTGCTCTTAACTTGCGGCCATTGAACATACCATAATTCTCAATCGACCTCGCCCCGCCGCTTGCCGATCGCGGTAGTACCGGTGGCCCGCCAAACCAGCGCGCGGTGTGCCCCAAACAGCAACACCAGCACGAAGGGCCAGCCAACCCACGGTAGCAGAGTCGGCAAACGGGGCATGGCTGCACTGGCTTCCAGCGCGAATCGAACCTCTATCGGCCCGCGCACGGTTTCGCAACAAACCTCGACTTCCCACCAACCTGGCTCGTCCAGTTCAGCCATTGCCGCGCGGAACAGCTTGTTCGTCGCCGCCTCTGTCGTGGCGGTAACGACCACGACCGGCGCCGGACGGTCGCGGGGCGCAAGACGAACCGTGATCGTGGCGTCGCTCACCGGCGCACCGCTGGCTGCGTCTTGCAGCAGCACGCTGAAATCGACCGCTCCCGCACGCAGCGGATGTGGCGAGGTAAACACCGAGACCTGGCAGCCATGTTGCTGCTCCACGAGACGCACGGCACCACCATCTGCCCTTACCGCGGCGCAGCGCCATCCCATCACCAGGATGAACGTCCCAATTGCGACAACGTTTCGCACTTCACACTTCCTGTTGCCTTGCTCGAAGGTTATAGCGCGGTTTCATCCCGCCGTATCAATCGTTCCGCGCATCTGCATCGGCTCCAGCACAATCCACACACCCACTGCGAAAAGCATCACGACAAGTAGCGCCCAAGGCGCGAACGCTTTCACGGCTTGAGAAGGCCGCGAAGCCTGAGCCTCGGCCAGGCGAAAGGCGGTGTACAGCGACAACAGCATCCCCACGTCGAGCACCATGATCTCGAACTGCGGAATCCAGCCTGCCACCGACGTACAGCAGGCGCGTTGCCACTCAGGCTCTCCAATCATTGCAAGTCCAATCTCACCCGCGAAACGTTGCGCGGTCGGAATGACCGTGGCGTAGCTGGTCAGGAAATGAAAACTGTAATGTGATAGCCACATTGCGAAACCCAACGGGACCAGCGCGAAGGAAAAACGCGTCGCCAACTCCAACTGGCTTCCTGGAAGCCGTCCCCACCAGCGAGCCCACGTAGCGGCAACTCCCACCGCGATCAGCGGCAACACAACGACCGCCACGAGGTAGTAAATCCCGACGATCAGTGGCAAGGTCGCTTGGCCGAATCGCGACCGCAGCTCGTCTTGCCATGCGACCACGGGCCCGACCATTCCCCCCGCATTGGCAAACGCGCCAAACACCAGCACCAGCACGAGCGCTGCCAGGTCTCGACGCCGGTTAAGCCAGCCGAGTCCCGAGCAGAACGACGCCGTCCACAAAGTTCTGCCAGGCACAACGGCCAGCAGCCCGACGTTGGCGTGCGGACACGAATGGACGCAATCGAGGCAAAACGTGCAGTCCATGTTGCCCGATTTGCGCGGCTGGAACAGTTTCATTTCGCAACCTGGGGTGGTGCCATTGCCGCGAATGCATTCCTTGGTCCGGCACGACGCGCAGATGTCCGGCTGCCGAACTTTGACTTCCACGGGCGAAACCAGCGACTGCACGAAGTTGAACTGGCCGATCGGGCAGACATATTTGCAAAACGCGGCCCCCCGAAACAGGCTGTCGACCACAAATGCCGCCACAAAGTAGCCGATGGCGATCCAGGCCGTCCACCACGGACTGTCCCATAGGGCAAATGCCTCGTAGCTCCACAAGAACAACACCATCAACAGCACAGCCAGCCACTTGTTGCGCAGCACGCGCGGCCAGCTTCGTCCGCCGGGAAGCCAGCGCCGGGCGGCCGTTCGCGGCAGGGTGAACGGACACGCCATGCAAAATACGTTGCCCACCGCCAGCAATCCGAAAACCACCAGCCCGCGCCAGTGAATCCACGGCAGCACGCCGGCCAGGTTCATGGGGCTCGCCCGCGGACCGCGCAAGCCGTCGAAGATCACAATCGCGGCCAGCGTGGCAAGCGCCAATTGCACCACGGGCCGCGCCAACCTCCATTTGAGAAACCGGCCAACCAGCGGCACGTCGAGCAGATCCCAGGGCTGACCCGGGCGCGACTTGCAAGACAAAGAACTGGCAGCCATCGGACGCTCAGGCTGCGAGAGCGAAATGATCGGCAGCAGCGCGAGTTTGGCGGCCGCCCGTGTAGCTGGCGTCGTGCTCGGCGCGGCCGACCGCCTGGCAACCGCATTTCGGCGGCGATTGGCCGTCGCGGCCGGTCTATAGAGCATACTGATGCCGATGACAAACAAGGGCATGAGGTACATGATCGAGCCGGGCACCCACATCAACACGCCGGCTACGGCCTGGTCGTCGATCGCCGACAAGCCGGCCAGCCGCGGCACCTCGACGTAGTACGGGTAGAGCGGATGATCGGCAAACGCCAGCCACGCCGATAAGACCGTGTTTTGCACGTCGGCCAAAATCAGGTACGGAAACAAGATCCACGGCGACCAACCGGCCCGGCAAGGATAAGGCCGCACGACGGGGTACCAAAACAGCATCGCCGTGCCCGTGAAACAGGCATGCTCCACCAGGTGCCAATCTCGATAGCGCAGCGCCAATTCATATCCGGCCGGGACGTGCCACAGCCACGTGGCGCCGACAAACAGCGGCCAGGCCACCGCCGGATGCGTCAACCGCCGAAAGACTCGCTCGAGCATCGTCGAGCGCAACAGCGGCATCGCCCAGTGCCGCCGCACTGGCTCGCTCAGCCCGCGCAACATCGGAAATAGCGGCGCGCCGAGCCACAACAACGGCGGCGCCATCATCATTAACAGCAAGTGCTGCGCCATGTGGACTTGCAACAGCAGCGCGGCGAACGGCTCGATGGGGGAAGCCAGGGCCAGAAAAATGCTCAGCAGACCGCCCGCGAATGCCGCCAGCCGGCCACGATGCCAGCGTGCCGGATCACGGCGATGCAGAAATCGCCAGCCCCGCGCGTAAATTACAGCGGTCATCGCGAGCCCGGCGACGAGCCAGGGCTCGGACGGCCAGGAGCGCGCGAATGCTTCCAGCGTCGGATTCATGGTTGCGTGGCCGCTGTTGTGGAAGCTCCCCGCCCGAGTGACGCCCGCTCGGTTGACGCCACCCATTCGGTGAAGGCAGCGTGCTCTGCTGAGGGCTCGGGCGCGATCGAACCGGCCGGCACTTGCCCCTCGGGACGCAAGAATACCAGAAAGTCGACCAGCATTGTCATTTCGGCCGGACTCATCTGTTTTCCGTAGGCCGGCATGTTGCCGCCGCCGGGCGTGCCATTGCTGACCTGGTCGATTAGTTGATCGCGCGTCAGCCGGGCGCCAACGTCGGTCAGATCGGGCCCGCGGCGGCCTCCGATTCCTTCCAAGGCGTGACAATTGCGGCAGTTCTTGTTTTGAAAAACCAACGCGCCTTGCAATTGGGATGGAGTGCTACGCTCGACCATCTCCTCGGGCACGGGGTCGCCACTCCATGCCGTCATCCGCGGCGACCAGGGTGCCGTCGCTCCCTCATACGTCAAAACGCAGAGCGCCGTATATGCCACGATCACGATCAGCACCGCCACCGGCCGCCGGCTAGGCGCACGCTCGCCGCGATTGCTCAAGAAGGGAATCAGCAGCAAGACGCCGATTAATACAACCGGGAAGACCAGCATCACGAAGGTCTCGACCGCCGGCGGACTGAGCGCCAATAATGCGAACAGCCACAGAAACGGCCACTCGGGCCGAGGGTTGGCGCCGCTGGCCGTCGGATCGGGTGGATCGGTCGGTCCCTTGGGGCCCAGGATCGCGGCCATGCCCACCACCACGATCACGACCAACGCCGAAAAGAATACGTCCTTGAGCAGCGCGACGCCGAAAAACGGAACGCCCCGCTTCATCTCCTCGCGATACTTGCTGTCGTATGTTCGCGGATCGACAATCTCACCGGGCAGCGGCGGAGCGCTGACTCCCTGTTTCACCACCAACCACATGTGGAGGCCCAGCGACCCCAGCAGCAAGCCGGGGATGACAAACACGTGCAGCGCGAAAAAGCGGCTGAGCGAGTCGCCGCCGATCACCTCCCCGCCCAGCACCAGGCGCACCAACTGCGGCCCGATGACCGGCACCCGCCCAGCCATCGAACCGGCCACGGCGAGTCCCCAGTAGGCGTCGGGGTCCCAGCGCAGGATCTGTCCGGAAAAGAACATACCCATCACGCACAGCAGCAGCACGACGCCAACAACCCAGGTCAGCTCGCGCGGATATTTGTAGGCCCCATGCAGAAAGACCTGAGTCATGTGGGCCAGCACTAACACCACCATGCCCGAGCCGGCCCAGTAATGAAGCGCGCGAAGAAACCAACCGAGCGGCTGCTGATAGTCGAGAAACAACAGACTTTCGTAGGCTTCGGACGCCGACGGCACGTAGACCAGCGCCAGGCCGATGCCGGTGACGATCTGGATCGCCAGCAGCGTGATTGACGCGCTACCGAAGACGTACCACCAGCCCATCGGCCCGTCGACCGCTCGCGGAATGGGATGCCGCAGGATCGGCAGTAGATCTTCGCTTAAGCCGAGGCGCTTATCGAACCACATCAGGTGCCGTGCGATCCAATGCTTCATGAACGTAATCCTGATTCAATTCCGCCGCGCGGACGATGCCTTGTTGTCGATTTCAACGATGAGTGTGTTCATGCCGTAGTGAGGGTATCTTGCAGGCTCGGGTAGTGCGGCGCCTGGATTTCCAACCGTCCGTCGCGGACCCGCCACACGCAATGAAACAAGCCCCGCGGCGGCGGGCCCGAGGCGTGTTCACCGTTAGCGTAATAGACGCCGCCGTGGCAGGGGCACAAGAACAAGCCCGACTGCGGAAACCACGACACCGGGCAACCCAGGTGGGCGCAGTTGACGGCCAGCACCAGGAATCGATCGAGTTGGCGATCGTCCTTGCCCTCGTATCGAACGAATACGCCAGTTTGAGCCGTGATGCCGTCCCAAGGCTGACGCAGCGGGCTGTCGAACGTGACCATCCGCGTTTCGCTGAGTGTGAAGTCGCTGACACGGCCCATCGGCACCCACTTGACCTCTCGCTTCCGCTGACCCAGAAAGTATCCGACGACCGGAATGCCAAGCACCGCGGCCGCGATAAGGCTGATCATGACAGTGAGCGTGCGAAAGAATCCGCGACGCGGCGGCGCGGCCGCCTCGGGCGTCCCGGTTGGCTTATTCAATTCGTCCATTAGTTCGTGCCTTCGGGTAGTGCGGCCTGTTTGCCAATTGCTTCTGGCTCGTTTTCCCCTGCCCTCCAGGCGGCCAGCAGCGCGACGAGGTTGTCGATCTCGGCGGAGGTAAGCGGCTGAAACCCGGTCGATCGACCGTCGTCCTCGGCATAGGAGGGCATTCCCAGATCCGGCCGCCCGGTAATGACGTAACGCCGCAGCGCCTGATCGCTGACCAGCGTCAGGAACGCGCGATCATTGATTCGACCGGGCGCGCCCCGTCTTCGGTCCCCTCGCCGCCGGCGCCATGACAACCCGCGCAAGCCCGGGCATAGACGGCGAGACCCCGTTCGATACGCGTCGCTCTGGCCGAAGCGTTGTCGTCGTCTTTCGCCAACATGTACGGCGGCAGATCGACTTTGGGTTCAGCCGCTCGCCATTTCTGTTTGATGCCTCGGGCGAGCGATCGCACTTGTTCTTCGCTAAGCGGTCCGCCGTGGCGACGCGCGAAAGGGGGCATTGGCGTGCCGGCGCGCCCCTCGGTGATCACTCGCAACAACTCGTCATCGGGAACGATGGCCACGAAGATCGGATCATCCAGCGGTGGCGCGGGCCCCAGTTGGCCGTCTTTGCCGTGGCAGCCCGCGCAGTTGCGTTGATACAAGAGTGCAAAATCCAACACCTGACTCTCGGGCATGGGCCGATTGGCCGGGTCGGGCCGGCCGGGAAAATCGCAACCGGCGGCCACGACCATCGCCAGCGCTAGCGTTGCCGTGGGCCACGCATGGGCGACGCGATCCACTCTGCTGTCGCTTGGTCGTCGCTGCTGTTGTTGGAGTCCGCGCACGGCCATCGCCCTTTAGCCCTTCGCAAAGTCGTGGACGCGGTCGGGCCCTGGCCCGGCCGGCGGAATGTGAATCAGTTCGCTGCGCAGCACGACGATCGCCGCCACCACGCCAAACACAAACTGCGAGAGAATGAACCACGGCCAATCGACCCGCTGCTGCAATACCGGATTGACAACTCCCATCAAGCCATAGCTGGTTGCCGTCCACAGCATCGGCATGGCGAGGCCGCCCCACACCAGCGGTCCGGGGATCGGCGGAAGCTTGGGAAGAAGCAATCCGTACACCAGGCCAAAACCGAGCGACACAACCACGTGAAGGGCGCTCGCCGCCAACAGCCATTGGGGCTGGAACTGCTCCAATTGCGCTACCGAAAGTTCGTCGGCTTGCGGCAGGACCATACTGGAAAGCAAGTTGATCGGATACCAAACGCCGTGTCCCGACAGCAAGCCCCAGAGGATGGCCGGAATCGTCATCAACAGCCCAGCGGCAACGCCGCCGCGCACGCCAGCCGCGGCGTGGTTCGCGTCATTGGACCGCATAACGACCGCGGCCGCGACGACGCCGAAAACAAACTGCGAGGCAATGAACCACGGCCAGTCGATCCGCTCGCGGACCACGGGATTGACGTTGCTTATCAAGACGAAGCTCGTGGCGGTCCACAGCAGCGGCATCAACAGAGCGCCCCAGGCCACCGGCTTGGCGACCGACGGCAAGGTGGGCAGCAACACACCGTACAGCAGGCCGAACACCAGCGACACGGTGACATGAATGGCAATGCCAATGATCGACAGCGTCAGATTGAAGTGCCCCAGTTCGTCGTCGGTCAGTTCTCCGATTCCGGGCAGCACCATGCCGGCCAGTAAATTGAGCGCCATCCAAATGCCGTGGCCGCTCACGAGGCCATAGAGCATGGCCGGCAGTGGCATCACCAGCCCGCCGATCACGCCCCCCTTGACGCCGGCTGAGACCGGATGAACTTCTACCGGCAGCCGCAGTCGATAGCCGGGCATGCCCTGCCGCAATCGCTCGACCCCCTCGGGCCGAGGCGCGACGGCGACCGGACGCAACGACGATTCGACCAGCGGCTCGTGAATGTGTCCGCGGCCGCTCAATAACTGGCCGATCCACATTCCCAACGCAATTACAAACAGCACGCCCCCCACGGCGAGAAACGCGAAGTTGGTCGCAACGCCAGCCGCAGCCAACACAATGCCAAGCGCAAGCACCATCGGCGCGACGGTTGGCCGCGGCATTTCCACCGAGCCTTCCCGTTGGCCGGCGATGTCGTGACCGTCGGTTCTGTCTTGCCCAGCTGTCATCGTCAAAATACCTCACGCATGAGCAACCGCCCTCACAGGTAAACGACCAGGAAGACCACGATCCAAACCACGTCAACGAAGTGCCAATACCAGGCGACTAGTTCGACGCCGGTGCGGTTGCCAACCGCCATTGGTCCGCCGAGCGCGAGGCCAGCACGATCAACATCGCGATGACGCCGGCTGTGACGTGCAGTCCGTGAAACCCGACCAGCGTGTAATAGGTGGTGCCGAACAAGTTGCGGCTGATCGTGAGGTGATGCACCGTAATCAATTCGTGCCACTCGTAGGCCGTGCCCAGCAGAAATGCGATTCCCAACGCGATCGTAAGCGACCACCAGCGGCAAAACGCGCCATGGTCGCCGCGCTCCAGAGCCCGTTCGGCCACGTGAATGACATAACTGCTTGACAGCAAGCAGGCCGTCGTCACCAGGACTAATCGAAGCTTGAGCGCCTCGGCTGGCGTCGGACCGACCACGTCCTTGCCCGTGAACGAGACGTAGGTCACGATCAGCGTGCTGAAAAACGCGACCTCCGACAACAAGAAGCTGAGCATTCCCCATTGGACTGCGGTTAGCACGTGTCCGGTCGCCACGGGCGGCGGCGCGAGCCGGTTCATTCGCGGATCGCGGCGGTCTGGCACGGCAGCGCCGGCGGACAACGGCATCTCACTCACGTTGCTGATCTCCCCATCATTCGTATTTCCAATCGGGATCGTCCGGATGCTTCAGGTCCCACAGCGGGCGGCGGCTGTGCACCGTCGGCACGACTTCGAAGTTGTACGAAGGCGGCGGCGACGTCGTCGTCCATTCCAGCGTCCAGGCATCCCATGGATCGTCGCCGGCCGGCTTGCCGTTCGCAAGCGAGACGATCATGTTGTAGACGAAGATCGCGAAGCTGGGCACCTGGATCAGCGCGCCGATGGTGGTCAGTCTGATTCCAAAGCTCCCAGCCCCGGTCGATGCTCATAGGTGTAAATCCGCCGCGGCATGCCCAGCATTCCGGAGACGTGCATCGGCCCAAACGTCAGAATGAAGCCGATGTAGAGCAGCCAGAATTGCCACCGGGCCAGCCGCTCGGAAAGCATCCGGCCGGTGACTTTGGGATACCAATAGTGAATGCCGGCGAAGACGCCGAACAGCGTGCCGCCGATCAGCACCCAGTGAAAATGGCCGACGACGAAGTAGCTGTCGGACAGTTGAAAATCGAACGGCGCCGCGGCCAGCATGATGCCGGTCAGGCCGCCGATCAAGAACATCGACAGAAAGCCGAATGCGAACAGCATCGGCGAGGCGAACCACAATCCGACCGCCGTACATCGTGGCCAGCCAATTGAAGAACTTGATGCCGGTGGGAATCGAAACCAGCAAGCTGGCGGCGGCGAAGAACATATCCAGCGTGCGGCTCATGCCGACGCAGAACATGTGATGCGCCCAGACGCCCATGCTGATGAACGCGATCGCCATCGTGGCGGCGGCCATGAATTCGTAGCCGAACAGCACTTTGCGCGAGAACACCGGAATCACCTCGGAGATCATGCCGAAGACCGGCAGGATCAGGATGTAAACCTCCGGATGGCCGAAGAACCAAAACAGGTGCTGCCACAGGTAGGCCGAGCCGCCGTTTGCGGAACGTCGAAAAAGTGGGCCCCCAACTGCCGATCGAGCCAGTACCATGACCAGAGCCGCGGTCAGCGGCGGGATGGCCAGCAGGATTTGCACCGAGGTCCAGAGCATCGTCCAGACGAAGAACGGTATCTTGCCCATCGTCATGCCGGGTGCACGCATGCCGAGAATCGTGGCGATGAAATTGATCGCCGCCGTCAGCGATGCCGATGCCGCTGACCACCAAACCCAGCGCCCAGAAATCGGTGGCGGCGCTGCGCGCAAACGTGCGTTCCGTCGAGCGGAGCGTAGGCGAACCAGCCGATCGCCGGCGCGCCGCCGGTGGCGAAAGCTGAAATACACCAGCAAGCCGCCGAACAGCGTGATCCAAAAGCCAAAAGCGTTGAGTCGCGGAAAGGCCATGTCGCGGGCGCCGATCATCAGCGGCACCAGATAGTTGCCGATGCCGATCAGAATCGGCATGCCCACGAAAAACACCATCGTGGTGCCGTGCATCGTGAAGAACTGATTGAACGTGTCGGGCCCGAGGAACGTGTTGCGCGGATAGAAAAGCTGCCAGCGCATCAGCAAGCGCCTCGCAAGCCGCCGATCACCAGGAACACGCACGGCCATCAGCACGTACATGATGCCGATCTTCTTGTGATCGACCGTGGTGGTCCACTCGTGCAGCACCGCCGTCCAGGCGGGACGCACAGAGCCCCATTGCGGCGGATGGCCGGCATTGGCGCTTGGTGATGGTTCGACAACAGCCATGGCCCATTCCGGCTCGCAAGGAGCAACAACTCTAGCGCAGTGTGAGTAAGTATTGGACGATCAGATTCCGCTGCTTTTCAGCCAACCCAAATGCCGGCATCAAGCAGCCAGGCTTGACGCGTTGCGGATCGCGCACCCATTTCGCCGAGGTTCTCGGCCGTGTTCTCGACCAGGCCCGAAGCCAGGGTCCGGCGGCTCATCAGGTGCGTCAGGTCGGGCGCGTAAGTGCCCTGCGCCGCTGTGCCGCGCACCCGGTGACAATTGACGCACGATTGGGTCAGAAACGCGTTCTTGCCGTCCTCGACGGTGGGATCGTCGACCGACGGCTGCATTTCGCTTTCCAGCCAGCGATCAAAATCCTGCGGCTCGTCGACGACGACGCGAATCAACATGCCGGCGTGCTGCGTGCCGCAATACTCGGCACACTGGCCGACAAATAGCCCTGCCTGGTCGGTCTGCAACCACAGCTCGTTGGTGCGGCCGGGGATCAGGTCCATCTTGCCGGCCAATCGCGGCACCCAAAAGCTATGGCATACATCCTGGGAGATGAGCACCAGGCGGACCGGCCGCTGCGCGTCGCCGTCGCTGGCTGGAATGTGCAGTTCGCCCGCGGTCGTGAAGCCCAGCTTCCGGCCGTCGTACCGTTCGTAGCGATATTCCCACCACCATTGGCGGCCGACCACCGTCACCGTCAGGGCATCTTCATTCGCTTGTGGGATCACGGGACTGGCATTCACTTCCCACAGCGTGCGAGTCGTGACCAGCACCAGAAAGAACACGATCACAGCCGGCGCCGCCGTCCAGGCGATTTCGATCGGCGTGCTGCCATAGACTTGCGGCGGCTCAAGGCGCGGCTCGCCGGTTTGCTCGACGGCGCCGTGTCGAAAGCGGCCGATGGAGTAGAACAACACGCCCTCGACCACCAAGAAAATCAGCCCGGTGATCGCGAACACCAGGATCGCCAGGTTGAAGATCGACTCGGCGGCCGGCGAAACGGGGTCAAAGATCGAAAGATTGTGCGCCGGTGTCCCGCCAGCCGCCAGCAGCATCCATGTGCACATTGCCACAACTCCCGACGCCCGGGCAATTCTTCGCCACGACCGCTTGAGGACCCGCGGTCTGCGGTCTAACAGAGGAACATTGTACGCACGCGGAAACAATGAGAAAGTCAAAATCGGCCGGCGGCGCCGAGAATTGGGCTGCGTCTATCGTGGCCGGCTTGCCCGGAAGTGTCCGGCTGCGGTACCTTGCACCCATGACACACCAGAGGCCGCCGCTGGATTCGCCATGCATCCTGGCCGTCAATGCCGGATCGTCCAGCATCAAGTTCGCCCTAGTCGCGCCCGGCGAGGCGCCGCAACGCCTGGTGTCTGGCAAGATCGAGCGAATCGGGCTCTCAAACGCCACGTGGAGCGTCAGCACTGCCGACGGGCGCACTCGAGCGCCAGCCGATCGCCGCGGCAACGCAAGCCGACGCGCTCGCAGAGTTGATGAGTCGCACCGCCAAACTGTTGGATGGCCTACAAGTCGAAGCCGTGGGCCATCGCGTCGTCCATGGGGGCCCGCATTACGCAACCCCCCAACGTGTCACCCCCAAACTAATGGTCGAATTGCGCCGATTGGAGACGTTCGACCCGGAACATTTGCCTGCCGAGATCGCGCTGATCGACTCATTCACCAGTTTTTATCCCTCGATTCCACAGGTCGCCTGCTTCGATACGGCCTTTCACTCCCACATGCCACGCGTTGCGCAATTGCTGAGCGTGCCGCGCCGCCTGGAAGCCGCGGGCGTGCGCCGGTACGGATTTCACGGGCTCTCCTATTCATATTTGATGGAGGAACTCGGGCGGCTTGTCGGCCCCGAGGTCGCCGGCGGCCGTGTCATTCTGGCCCATCTGGGCAACGGCGCGAGCATGGCGGCAGTTCATCTCGGCCAAAGCATCGACACGACGATGGGCCTAACGCCCACCGCGGGCCTGCCCATGAGCACGCGCTCCGGCGATTTGGACCCTGGACTGGGATGGTTCCTGGCCCGCACGCAGGGAACGACCCCCGAGCAGTTCTTCGAGATGGTGAACCGCGAGTCGGGACTGCTCGGAATCTCCGAAACCAGTGCCGACATGCGCGACTTGCTTGCGAAGGAGGCCAACGATCCGCGGGCCGCCGAGGCAGTTGAGTTTTTCTGCTACCAGGCCCGCAAGTGGATCGGGGCTTACACCGCAGCACTCGGCGGCCTCGACGCGCTGGTGTTCAGCGGCGGGATCGGCGAGAACGCCGCCGAAGTCCGCGCCAGAATCTGCCGCGATTTGTCGTATCTGGGAATCCGTATCGACCCGATTCGAAACGCCACCGACGGCCGGGTGATCTCGAGCGACACAGGACCAGTCTCCGTATTCGTCATTCCAACCGATGAAGAAGTCATGATCGCGAAATTCACCGCGCGGGCGCTGGCCGATTCGAACTAAGAATCGTGCTGGCTTTGCAGCATCCCCATTTTCGTCCGGAGGCCCCCATGGACGCGCCGCTATCCGCCGAACTGCTGGAAAAGATGAACGCCTACTGGCGGGCCGCCAACTACTTATCGGTCGGTCAGATCTATCTGTTCGCCAACCCCTTGTTGAAGGAACCGCTGGCGGCCGCGCACATCAAGCCCCGTCTGCTGGGTCATTGGGGCACCACGCCTGCCTTGAATTTCATTTACGCCCACCTCAATCGGATGATCAAAGACCATGACTTGAACATGATCTACGTCATCGGGCCCGGACACGGCGGGCCGGCGCTGGTGGCCAACGCCTACCTCGAAGGCACGTACAGCGAAGTGTATCCGACCATTTCACAGGACGAGGAAGGGATGAAGCGGCTGTTTACCCAGTTCTCGTTTCCCGGCGGCATCCCCAGCCACGTTTCGCCCGAGGTGCCAGGCTCGATCCACGAAGGGGGCGAGCTGGGCTATTCGCTGTCGCATGCTTACGGCGCCGCCTTCGACAATCCCGATTTGATCGTGGCTGCGGTTGTCGGCGACGGCGAAGCCGAAACCGGCCCGCTGGCGACTAGTTGGCACTCGAACAAGTTTTTGAACCCGGTGTGTGACGGGGCCGTGCTGCCGATCTTGCAGCTCAACGGCTATAAGATTGCCGGTCCCACGGTGCTGGCCCGCGTCAGCGAAGAAGAGCTCGGTGAACTGTTCCGCGGATATGGGTACGCGCCCCACTTCGTCCAAGGCGACGATCCCGAGGCGATGCACCTGGACCCCGCGCCAATGCACCAGCGGATGGCCGCCGCGCTCGAGACCGCGATTGGTGAGATCAAACGCATTCAAGCCGACGCCCGCACAAACGGATTTCGGCAGCGTCCCAAGTGGCCGATGATCATCCTGCGCACTCCCAAGGGTTGGACTGGGCCGAAGGTGGTCGACGGCAAGCCAGTCGAGGGCACGTTTCGCGCGCACCAGGTGCCTATGGGTGACATGGCAAACCCGCAGCACGTCACGATGCTGGAAGCCTGGATGAAAAGCTACAAGCCCGAGGAGCTTTTCGACGCGCGAGGGAAGTTGAACTCGGAACTGGCCGCGCTGGCTCCCCGCGGCGATCGCCGCATGAGCGCCAATCCGCATGCCAACGGCGGAATCTTGCTGCGCGATCTGCGGTTGCCGGATTATTGCAATTACGCGGTCAGCCTGCCGGCGCCCGGGGCCGTCGACGCCGAGGCGACGCGAATCCAGGGCGAATTCATCCGCGACGTGATGACGCTCAACGCCGGTGCCCGCAATTTTCGCGTCTTCAGTCCCGACGAAACGGCATCGAATCGTTGGGGAGCCCTGTTCGACGTCACGACCCGCTGCTCGACCGCCCAGGTCATTCCCATCGACGATCACGTCTCGCACGACGGCCGTGTGATGGAGATGCTCAGCGAGCATCAATGCCAGGGCTGGCTCGAGGGCTACTTGCTGACCGGGCGGCACGGTTTTTTCTCGTGCTACGAGGCATTCATCCATATCATCGATTCGATGTTCAATCAGCACGCCAAATGGCTGAAGGTGACGCGGAGTCTCCCCTGGCGGCGGCCGATCGCGTCGCTCAACTACTTGCTGACCTCGCACGTTTGGCGACAGGACCACAACGGCTTCAGCCATCAGGATCCCGGCTTCATCGACCACGTGTGCAACAAGAAGGCTGAAGTTATTCGCGTCTATCTTCCGCCCGACGCCAACACCCTGCTGAGCGTCACCGACCACTGCCTTCGCAGCCACAACTATGTCAATGTGATCGTGATCGGCAAGCAGCCGGCCCCGCAATGGCTTACGATGGATGAGGCGATCAAGCATTGCACCTCGGGCATTGGCATTTGGGAATGGGCCAGCAACGACAACGGCGGCGAACCCGACGTGGTCATGGCCTGCTGCGGCGACGTGCCGACGCTCGAGACCTTGGCCGCGGTGGACCTGATCCGCACGCACCTGGCTGACGTCAAGGTGCGCGTGATCAACGTAATCGACCTTCTGAAACTGGAGCCACACACCGAGCATCCACATGGCATGGTTGACCAAGACTTCGACGACTTGTTCACGCGCGGCAAACCCGTGATCTTCGCCTACCACGGCTACCCCTGGCTCATCCATCGGCTCGCGTATCGCCGCACGAATCACGACAACTTCCACGTTCGCGGTTACAAGGAAGAAGGCACCACGACCACGCCGTTTGACATGGCGGTGCGCAACGACATGGACCGCTTCCACCTGGTGGCCGACGTGATCGATCGCCTGCCCGCGTTGGCCCCCCGCGCCGGCCACGTTAAACAATGGCTGCGCGATAAGTTGATCGAGCACCGGCAATACATCAACCGCCACGGCGATGACATGCCCGAAATCAGAAACTGGCGCTGGGGCGGCGCCAAGTCCCCCGCGACGCGTCACACCTCGACGGAAGCAGATAATGTTTAACGTGGAACGACCGTGCCGTGGTCGCTCGCTAGAAGCAGCAGCTTTGCGTATAGTACCACGGGAGCAATGAGTCTGACCATCCACTCGATCGACGATTATCAGGATGGGCTTGACATGAATATTGTAGCCTTGATCCACAATTCGCTCGCAAGGGCAATCGCCTCTCTGGCTTTGATTGCCTGCCTCATCGGGCAATCCGCCGCCGCCGAGCCACCACCGCTGCCCAATTTCGTCATCATCAATTGCGACGATTTGGGTTATGGCGACGTGGGCGTGTTCGGCGCCACGGGTTACGTCACGCCGAACATCGATCGCTTGGCGGCTGAGGGCATTCGCTTCACTCGCTTTTACGTGGCGCAGGCCGTGTGTTCGGCTTCGCGCGCGGCGCTCATGACTGGTTGCTATCCGAACCGGATCGGCATCAAGGGCGCGCTCGGGCCCAGATCGAAAGTCGGCATCAGCGACGGCGAGATGACGCTGGCCGAGTTGGTCAAGCAGCGCGGTTATGCGACGGCAATTGTTGGCAAGTGGCACCTGGGCGACAGTCCACAATTCCTGCCCACGCATCACGGTTTTGACGAGTACGTCGGGCTGCCCTACTCGAACGACATGTGGCCGTTCCATCCGCAGTATGCGAACTTGCCGCTCGCGGAGCGGAAGAGGCGCGGCTTTCCCGACTTGCCGCTGATCGAGGGGGACAAGGTGCTGATTCCCGAGGTTACCTCGACCGAGCAGCGCCAGCTCACCACGTTGTACACCGAGCGGGCCGTGCGGTTCATCGAAAAGAACAAGGACCGTCCTTTCCTCCTCTACGTTGCCCACAACATGCCGCACGTGCCGCTGCACGTCAGCAACAAGTTCGACGGCAAGTCGCAGCGCGGCTTGTTCGGCGACGTGATCGAGGAAATCGACTGGTCGGTCGGCGAAATCCTGCGCGCTATTCGCAACCAGGGGCTCGACCAAAAGACGCTGGTCATCTTTACCTCCGACAATGGCCCGTGGCTGAGCTACGGCAATCACGCCGGCTCGGCGGGACCGCTGCGCGAAGGCAAAGGCACGAGTTGGGAAGGGGGCGTGCGCGAGCCGTTCATCGCCCGATGGCCGGGCGTCATCCCCGCCGGCAAAGTCTGCAAAGAGCCCGCCATGACCATCGACCTGTTTCCGACCATTGCTCGGCTCACTGGCGCCGAACTGCCGAAACACAAGATCGACGGGCTCGACGTCTGGCCGCTGTTGGCCGGCGAGCCGAACGCCAAGAACCCGCATGAAGCCTACTTTTACTATTACGCCGACAACGAGCTTCAGGCCGTCTCCAGCGGTCCGATGAAGCTCTACCTGCCGCACACCTATCGCACGCTGGCGGGCAAGCCCGGCGGCCGCGACGGCAAGCCGGCTGCTTACGAACAGCGCAAGTTGACTCAGCACGAATTGTATGACCTCGACGTGGACGTCAGCGAGGCTACCGACGTCGCCGCGTTGCATCCGGATGTGGTCAAACGGTTGTTGGCGCTGGCCGAACAAGCCCGCGAAGATCTCGGCGACTCGCTCACTCAGCGTGTCGGCTCCGGAGTGCGCGATCCCGGCCGCACCGTGGTGGACAAACCGTAACTCAGCTAGTGCGGCCCGCGCATTGCTAGGGCAATCACCAAGGGAGCGTTTTCTTCGATGCAGGATTTCGAAAAGCTGGGCGTGTTTTATCTGGGTCGCGAATACGATCTGGTGAATCACAACGAAAAAACCAACTTGCTGCTGTACGACGCCAAAGACTTGACAACGCACGCCGTGTGCGTCGGCATGACCGGCAGCGGCAAGACGGGACTCTGCCTGGCGCTGTTGGAAGAAGCGGCCATCGACGGCGTGCCGGCCATCGCGATCGACCCCAAGGGAGACTTGGGCAACCTGCTGTTGACATTTCCAGAGCTGCGGCCGTCCGACTTTCGACCGTGGATCGAGGAAGGCGAGGCGGCTCGCAAGGGAATTTCGGCCGACGAGCTGGCATCGCAAACTGCGCAACAATGGCGCGATGGGCTGGCCAAATGGGGCCAGGACGGCAAGCGCATCGATAAGTTTCGCTCGACGGTCGACGTGGCTATCTACACCCCCGGCAGCAACACCGGGCTGCCGTTGACCGTGCTGCGATCGTTCGCCGCACCTTCCGCGGCCGTGCTGGCCGACGGCGACGCCCTGCGCGAGCGCGTCGGGGCGGCCGCCTCGGGCTTGTTGGCGCTGGTGGGGGTCGAAGTCGATCCGATCAATAGCCGCGAACATATCCTGCTGTCGCAATTGCTCGACCAGGCCTGGCGGAAGCGGCCAGGACCTGGATCTCGGCACGCTCGATGCGCGACATCCAGTCGCCGCCGTTCGACCGAGTCGGCGTCGTCGACCTGGAGTCGTTCTACCCGGCCAAGGAACGCTCGGCACTGTCGATGCGGCTGAACAACCTGCTGGCATCGCCCAGCTTTGCCGGTTGGATGGAAGGCGAGCCGCTCGACGTCGCCCGATTGCTGCACACACCCGAAGGTCAGGCCGCGGCTGTCGATCTTGTCGATCGCGCATCTGAGCGAGCCCGAGCGGATGTTTTTCGTCACGATCCTGCTCAACGAGATCCTGTCGTGGGTTCGCTCGCAGAGCGGCACTTCGAGCCTGCGGGCGATCTTGTACATGGACGAAGTGTTTGGCTACTTCCCGCCCGTCGCCAACCCGCCGTCCAAGATGCCGATGCTCACGCTGCTCAAGCAGGCCCGCGCCTACGGCCTGGGCATCGTGCTGGCCACGCAAAACCCGGTCGACCTGGACTACAAGGGACTTTCGAACACCGGCACCTGGTTCCTGGGCCGCCTGCAAACCGAGCGGGACAAAGCCCGCGTACTCGACGGGCTGGAAGGCGCCTCGGCGGTGACCGGGGCGAAGTTCAATCGCTCGCAGATGGACGCCACGCTGGCGGCGCTTGGCAGCCGCGTGTTCCTGATGAACAACGTGCACGATGACGCTCCGGTGGTGTTCGAGAGCCGCTGGTGCCTGTCGTACTTGCGCGGACCGCTGGTGCGCGGCCAGATCCAGACGCTGATGTCGGCCGCACGGCAGCGGACCGGCGCCCCGGTTGTCGAGAAGCCAACGCACGATCCCGCGCTTGCGGCCGCGGTCGCGACACCTGCCGCGGGCGCGGCCAGCCAGCGGCCACTGGTTGCGCCCGAGGCACAGGAGTTTTTCATGCCCCGCCGCGGCCAGCGCGGCGCGGCCGAGCCGCCGGTCTATCGGCCGGCGCTGTTTGGAGCCGCCCGGCTGCACTTTGTCGACTCCAAGGCAAAGCTCGACCACTGGCAAGCGATGGCGATCCTGGTGAACGTGGACGACGATCGCGGCGACTCGATGTGGGACCAGCCGCAGACCGTGGTCGAGGACGAATCGAACATGCTCGAGCAGCCGGAGCCGGGCGCGGCATTCGCGCCTTTGCCCTCCGAGCTCGCGCAGCCGAAGAACTATGCCAAGTGGCGCAAGTCCCTGGCCGAGCACCTGTATCGCACCGAGACGTTGTCGCTGTGGAGCGCGGCGCTGGTGAAAGAGTTTTCGCGGCCGGGTGAAAGCCAGGCCGAATTCCGCATCCGCCTGCGACAACGCTCACGCGAGGAGCGCGACCAGGCGGTGGCCAAATTGCGACAGAAATACGCAGCCAAGATCGCCGCAATCGACAACCAGGTGCGCCGAGCCCAAGATCGCGTCGCCCGCGAGGAGTCGCAGCTTCAGAATCAAACGCTGCAAACGGTCGTGTCGATCGGCTCGTCGATTTTGCGCGCCCTGGTGGGCCGCAAGGGGAGCGGCTTGAGCGGCGCCACCTCGGCGGCGCGCAGCGCCAGTCGCAGCGCCGGCAAGCACGGCGACATCAACCGAGCCAAGGCCGAGCTGGAAGTTCTGCTGCAGAAACAGGCCGACCTGGCGGCGCAGGTTCAAGCCGAGATCGATCAACTCGACGCGGCTACCGCCGAAGTCGAGCTGATCGAATACGTCGTCCGTCCGCGCAAGAGCGACATCTCGATTCGCAAAGTCGCACTGGCCTGGATCGGGTGAGGACGAGGAACGAAGAAGTTTAGCCACGGAGGTCACAGAGGACGCAGAGAAGGTGGAAGGACGAAGGATGAAAAACGAAGGCGGAAGAATCTTGGGCACAGAGGACGCAGAGAAGGATGAATCGTTCAAGCGCGTTCGCCCCCTCTTCGTAACCCTTCTCTGTCTTCGTCTCTGAGTCCTCTGTGATCTCTGTGGCTAAGAATCTTTTTCTTCTTCTCCGTCAGCCAGGGCCAAAAAGCCCGGCGCACAGCGCGACGTTCGGTCGCGCGCGACTTTTTCCTCATCAAAAGTGATTCGTGCGCCGCTGCTTCCGTCCGGGCTCCGAAGCCGTTCTTGTACTGCAAAAAAGCTTCGGCGGAGGAAGCAGCATTGCAGCGGGTCGATACGGGAGCTTTCCACGGAAGACGCTGGATACAGGCCAGTTGCAAGGCGTCGACCGCACCCCTGACCGCAGCGCCGTGGCCACACCGACATTCCCAAAACGGCTCGCGAGCCTCCGGCGCGGGAAACTGCAGTTTCCCGCGATCGAGGCAGTCAAATACCACTGCGCAGCCCCGCCACCAGCACGGGACTTTGACGGGGGCGGCCCAAGAACCAAGCAGGCCTTCCGTCCATTAACACAGATCTGAAGTGACAGTCCGTCTCAGCTGGATGCAGTATTACCAAAATTGCCGGCACACTTTCAACACAAGTTTCCGGCCACCCCCCGAAAGTTTTTGCACACAAGCCCGAAGCGCAAGCGAGGGACGCCGGACGATGAACCCTCGCTTGCGCTTCGGGCTAGTATCGGTATCGGCCACCCGTGAATTCTGGCAGGTCAGTCACACCGTGCCTGACTATTCTTCGTCGTTCCGCATTGGTCACGAATGGGTCTGGTGCGCGACGGATACTACCCTGCGCGGGCGGCGGCCGGTACGACCGGCGGCGAATGTACGAAGAACTCTGTTGCCACCGCGCGCAAACCATACGTGGGCGGGAACCCAGCATGTTGCGATCCGATCGTCAGGCCATTGGCCTGACCTACTGGACTTCGTCGTTGCACATCTTTCACGCACGGCGTGCGTGACCTACAGGACGACGGGGCTATTTGACTGCTGCGTTGGTACGCGTCCACTGAGCGATGGGTCGGCCATCACGCCGCCACCACGATCCGGCCTTGTCCTGCGGCCATCCGGCGGGTGAGTCCTCCCATGTCTCCTGCCGGCCGTACGGAGTGAGGTCGAGCAACTGCAGAGTGGGCAACATGGACTCGATCCCTCGCCACTTCGTTTCATACGTTTCAAACACCTGGTCGCCGGCCCGCAGGTAGCAGCGGAGGTCACCGCCATTTCGGGTCGCCAGCACGTCTCCGGAGTCGGCGGTCGAGTACCACGGCGTCGTCCAGCCCATGAAGTCTCGGTAGGCGACGATCTCGTTCCACGGGCCGCTGCTGAAGACGGCGTAGTGCACGTCGCGCTCGGCCAGATAGGCGCGGACGGCCGAGTTCATCGCCGTCTGACTGTGCGTGCAGCCCTCGCACTGCCGCTGGTGAGGCGCGCCCTGGTTCCACATGAAGTGATAGACGATCAACATGCGCCGACCTTCAAACACATCGTGCAGAGGGACGGGGCCATCCGGGCCCACAACCATGACCGGGTCCATCCGCGTCATCGGCAGGCGCCGGCGAGCGGCGGCCAGTTCGTCGCCGGCGCGCGTGTGCGCCTTCTCGCGGACCAGCAGTTCAGCACGGGCCCGCTCCCACTCATCACGGGTAACGATTTTGGGGGTTGCCGGTTCTGTCATGACGTTCTCCTATGCTCTCGCAAGAACTATAACAAGAAGTTGTTTGCGCATCCTAACACGGCGTTGGAAACTTCAACCGCGACACGCCTTCTCGATTGCAGCAATGTCGATCTTTTTCATCTCCATCATCGCATCGAACGCGCGCTTGGCGACCGCGGGATCGGGATCTGTGATCGCTTTCGTCAGAGCCAGCGGCGTAATCTGCCAGGACAATCCCCATTTGTCCTTGCACCAGCCGCACGCGCTCTCCTGGCCGCCGTTGCCGACGATGGCGTTCCAGTAACGATCCGTTTCGGCCTGGTCAGCGGTTGCGACCTGAAACGAGAATGCTTCGTTGTGCTTGAACGCGGGTCCGCCATTGAGGCCGAGGCAGGGAATGCCCATCACGGTGAATTCGACCGTCAGCACATCCCCTTTCGTCCCAGAAGGAAAATCTCCCGGTGCGCGGTGCAACGCGCCAACGGATGAATCGGGAAAGGTCTTGGCATAAAACCGCGCCGCGTCCTCGGCTCCGCCGTCGTACCAAATGCAAATCGTGTTCTTTGCTTGTTTCGCCATCTCATATCTCCTGTCGTGAGCGGTCCGATGCCAAGGACATTGGCTCGGCCGAGGTCCTTCGTCCCCGCCAGAATTAGTGCACTTCGAGTGCCGTTCCCGGGTGCTTCATGATACATCGCATCGCCTTCAGGGCGAGTGTGTTCATTGAACCCCGGACTCTGATCCCCGGACCCTGCACCCTAACTTCGACACCCTCACACGGCGGGCGACGCATACGAAGAGGCCTCCTGTCCCTGCGGGACCCAGACAACAAGTTGTCTGGGCCACCCAAAAGAGTAGAAGAACGAGGCACCCTCTCCAGCTCGACAGGGCTCGCCGCAGGCCGGTGGGCGAGGGGGAACGAACGACGGACCCTCTTGTCCCTTCGGACCCAGACAACGATGTTGTCTGGACCACCCAAGTCAGGTCTTCAGGTCGGAGGTGCAGTGGCCGCAGCGGGTGGCTTTGATGGGGACGCTCATTTGGCAATGGGGACAGTCGCGGGTTGTCGGGACGGGGGCGGGCTTCAGGCGGTTCATTTGCTTGACGACCAGGAAGATGGCGAAGGCCACGATCAGGAAATCAACCACCGTGTTGATGAACGCGCCGTAGCGGATTTCGACGACGTTTTTGGGATCGGCCGGATCGGACAGCAGGAAGGCCAGGCTGGAAAAATTGACTTTGCCCAGCACCATCCCGATCGGCGGCATGATGACGTCGCTCACCAGCGAGGCGACGATCTTGCCGAAAGCGGCCCCGATGACGATGCCGACGGCCATATCGACGACGTTGCCCTTCATGGCGAAGTCTTTGAATTCTTTGAGCATTCCCACGGTGAGTCTCCTGTTTTTGAGTGGTGATATTTCAGGCGGCCGCGCCGCCCTGCAGCCGGTTCCTTTGTTAGAGCCTGGAGACAAAACCTTGAGAGAGGGGAACAGTCCCATTTTGCTCCCCGGGCAGCCGCATAATTGGGACAGTCCCCGACGGTTTTGTCCCCAGGCTCTGAAATTCAGACCGCTGGAGCGGCTCATCTTAACGAATCGCCGCGGCGGTCGAAACTTTGCCTGCTGGCTGTTATCATCGAGACCGGCCGTGTGAATCCGCCGAGGGTCGTCATTTCGAAAAAGGATCAACCATGCGCAACATCAAGCTTCGAGTACAACCGCAACTCGTGTTCCCAAAAACCTGCATCCCTTGGATTCTGATGTGCCTGCTGACGGTGGGAGCCGCCCGCGGCGATGAGCCTAAACAAGGTGAACCGAAGCAGAAGGCAGTCAAACTCGATGCCCAGATCCATGTCGCCCTCAATTATCTTTTGTATCTCCCGGCCGACTACGCGAAAAAAGACGCATGGCCATTGATGCTCTTTTTGCACGGGGCGGGCGAGCGGGGCGACGATCTGAACCTCGTCAAGACGCACGGTCCGCCGAAACTGATCGAGGCCGGCAAGCAGTTTCCTTTCGTCGTCGTCAGCCCGCAGTGTCCCAAGGACCGCACCTGGCAGGCGACGGAATTGACGGCGCTGGTGGACGAGATTTTGGCCAAAACCAAGATCGATCGCGACCGCATCTACGTGACCGGGCTGAGCATGGGCGGATTCGGAACCTGGCTGCTGGCGGCCTACACGCCCGATCGATTCGCGGCCATCGTTCCGATCTGCGGCGGCGGCGAGGTGATTTCGGTGCGGCGGCTGACACAGTTGCCGGTGTGGGCCTTTCACGGAGCCAAAGACCTGGTCGTCCCACTCAAGCGGTCGGAAGACATGGTGGAAGCCTTGAAGAAGAATGGCGGCAACGCGAAGCTCACCATCTATCCGGAAGCTGGCCACGATTCTTGGACGGCGACTTACGACAATCCGGAGCTCTACGACTGGCTGCTGGCGCAGAAACGCAAGCCAGCGCCGAAAACCGGCACGTAAGCCCGGCAGCGACGTCGCTGGCGGTGCTGACCTTGCTTTGACAGCAGCGCCATCGTCGGGCGCTCCCCGCGCGGAATCGGTCATCAGGCGCGGCAAGATTTGTCGATTCTAACGTTTATACGGAATCACCGCGACCCGATGGACCCGGCGAAATGCGCGCTTTGGCATGCACTGATCCTGGTCGCGGTGCACGCGTGGTGCGCGGCATTCGTCGCCGCACAAGAGCCGCAGGACGACGCGGTTCCGGGGGGCACGCCGCGTGAAAAGCCCCCCATCGGGGCGCATTCACCTTACGAAAATTCTCGCGAGGGCTCGATCGTCGGGGGCCGGCCGGGCTCACTGCGGCCACGCGCGCCGATCATCACGCGTCCGCCAGGTGCTGGTCGCGTGGCCCCAAGCTTGCCCGTCCCGCAACAGCCCCCTGCTGTGCGGCGGCAAATTGCGGTTCCGAATTCCTGGTCGGTGCTGTTCGAAATTGAAGACGAGGGACCCGTCAACGGGCTGACTTTGGACGCCGCGATCGAGCGGCTGGTCCACGCCAGCTTGACGCTGCGCGCCAAGTCGCTCGACATTCCGCAGGCCCAGGCCGACGTGCTGACGGCCGGCATGCGGGCCAATCCGCTGCTGTACTTCGACGGCCAACTGTTGCCGTACAAGCAGTACAACGCGGTCACCAATCCCGGCGGCCCGGCGCAGTATGATCTGAACGTGGCCTACCCGGTCGATCTGAGCGGCAAGCGGCGGGCGCGCGTCGAAGTGGCGCGGGCGGCGCAGCGCGTCACGGAAGCCACCTATAAGGACGCGGTCCGCCAGGAAATCGACCGTCTCGGCAACGCCTACGTCGACGCACTTTCGGCGCGGCTGGCGGTGCGCACCATTCACACTGGGCTATCGCGCATCGACGAAATCCAGAATCGCGCGGAACACGAAAAGAAGGACCCTCGCGACGCTGAGGCCCTCAAGCACCAGATTCAAATCCAACGCCACACGCTGGTGGTGGCGTTGATCGATGCCGAGGCCGCCTGGAAGAATTCCAAGCGCGTGTTGGCGACGATGCTGAACCTGCCTTCGGAGCAGGCCCGCTTTCTGGATTTGCGCGGTACGATCGAAGACAAGGCTCCGCCGCTGGTGCCGCTTCAAGAGCTGATCGAGTCGGCGCTGGTGAATCGGCCCGATCTTGCGGCCTATCGGCTAGGACTCAAGCGTGCCGGCGCGGACGTTCAGCTTTCGAAGGCCAACTCGCTGCCCGACGTGTACGTGCTTTACCAGCCGTTCACCTATCAGGACAACAGGCCTTTCCACGCGCCGAGTTCGCAGTCGTGGGCCGCCGGAGCCACGGTCACGGTGCCGATTTTCGACCGCAACCAGGGCAACATCCAGCGAGCGACCTTCAACGTCAAGCAATCGCAGGTCGAAATGCAGGCGCTCGAACAGCGCGTGGTGAGCGAAGTGGAGACGGCCTACGACGAATACGTTGCCACCAATCGCGGCCTTGACGAGATCGAGCGAGCACTGTTGCCGGAAGCCGAAAAGGAGAGCGGCCTGAATCTTCAGCATTTCCGCGAGGGAACGCTCGACGCCGCGGGCTACTTGAACGCGCACCACAGTTTGGATTATCTGGGGCGCCAATATCGCGACTTGCTCATCCGGCATCGCCGCAGCATGCTCACGATCAATGCGGCCGTCGGCACGCGCGTGTTTCCGTGATCGTCGTGCCAAACGCTTCGGCGAAATGCCGACCTGCGTCGGCGGCGTCCGCTCGACGTTGACACTCCCTATCCCGGCAACTAGACTTCGCGCCTGTGGCACGCCTGTTCGACGGCCACGCCGAGTGCTGCGATTCTGGACAGCGAGGCCCCGATGACTTTCCCCCTGCCGCTCGTACCGTTCGAGCATTACATGGTGGCGGAAGACACCGCGGACTATCCGCGCGCGTTCATTGCGGAGCTAAGACTTTCGGGCCCGTTGAATCGCACCGCGCTCGAAACCGCCTGGCGTGCCGCGCTGTCGCGCCATCCGATGCTCGGCGCATTGCTCGTTAAGACTCGCAAGGGATGGCACTGGACGGCGCCGCCCGACGTTGGGCGATCGATCGACTGGGGCGAGAGCGACGCGCCGCTTCAGTTCAACGAGCGAGAAAGCATCGATCTGACGCGCGAGCCCGGCGTGCGGCTTTGGGTGCGCCACGACGACAGCGCCGCTCACCTGGTATTCCAGTTTCATCATGCCTGCTGCGACGGCGTGGCCGGGTTTCAATTCACGGGCGATCTGCTGGCAGCGTACGCGAGAGAGACCACCGGCGCCGACTCCGCGCCGGACCCGGTGCGATGGGAGCACGACCTTTTGAAGCAGCGCGGCTCGTTCGGGCTGACGCGACCGACGCTCGGCGAGTGGCTTGGGCACGCCGCGGTGACGCTGGGCGAATCGATTCGCCTGCTGTGGCGCCGCAACATTCCGGTGTCCCTGCCGCGGCCCGACAAGGACGAACTCGCCACGCCCCTGTCCTACCCTGGCCTCGAAACGCACACGCTCAGCCGCGAAGAAACGCAGGCCCTGCGCAGAACGGCCGAACGGGCCGGCGCGACCGTCAACGACCTGTTGCTGTGCGACTTGTTCCAGACCATCCTGCAGTGGAATCGCCAGGAGTCGCAAGGATCGCCGCGCGGCTGGCTGCGAATCAACGTTCCGACGAATCTGCGCCGACGCGCCGACCTGCGCATGCCGGCCGCCAACGTCATGAGCTTCACGTTCGTCGACCGTCGAGCGAGCGACTGTCACGACACGCCAGCGCTGTTGGAATCCATTTCAGCCGACATGGACGTCATCAAGAGCGGGCGGCGAGGACTGTACTTCATCGCCCAATTGGCATTGCTCGGCAAGATTCCCGGAGGCATGCGGCTGGTTCTGGGCCGACGCCGCTGTTACGCCAGCGCCGTGCTCACCAACCTCGGCGAGGCGGGCAAGGCGTTTCGAGTCCGGTTTCCGCGTCGCGACGACAAGCTGGTGATCGGAAACCTGGTGCTGGAAAGTCTCGCCGGGGCGCCCCCTTTGCGCGAATTGACCCGCGTCGGCGTGGCGGTGGCGACCTACGCCGGACAATTGACCCTGAGCCTGCTGTGCGACCGCCGCCATTTCACGCGCGAGCAGTCACGCCGCTTCTTGCAAATGTACCTGGGGCGCATCCGCGCTGACATCGACCCCAGCCAGGAAGCGGCCGAACAGGTCGCGCGATTAGATGTGGATCGCGGCGCCGCCGTCGACGACTAGCGTTGCGCCTTGCACAAGATCGCTCAAGGGACTGCACAGGTACAACACGGCGTCGGCCACGTCTTGCGCGGTGAGCATGCGATCGCCGGTCATGGTCTTGGTGCCGCGGGCCGCGAAAATCTCCTGGCTGTTAGGAATGCGACGCGTGGAGTCGGTTTCCACCAGGCCGGCAAGCACGATGTTCAGGTTGATCCCGCGGTCGCCGATCTCCAGCGTGAGATTGCGCACCAGGGCCTCGAGCGCAGCCTTCGACGCGCCGATCAGCCCATACATGGGCAGTGCGATTTGCGAGCCGTGGCTCGACAAAGCCACGATCTTGGCCCGGCCAACGGATTTCTCCAACAGCGGCACCGCGCTTTGCACCAGGTACATCAGCGCCCTGACGTTGGTGTTCATGGCCGCCTCGAAATTCTTCGCGCTGGCGCCCATCACGGGCCGAAAGCCGCCGCTGGCCGCGTTGCTAACGACCATGTCAAGTTGCCCAAATGTCTGAGAAACGTAGGCAATCATCTCGCGCACGTCGTCCTGCTCGCTGACGTCCGCCTTGACGGCGATTGCCCGCCGGCCCAACTGCTGCACCGCTTCGACGGTTTGCCGAGCGCCGTCGACACTCGTGACGTAATTGACGACGACGTCGGCGCCGGCCTCGGCCAACCGCACCGCGCACGCCCGACCAATCCCGCGCGACGCCCCGGTAATCAGCGCCACCTTGCCCGAAAGATCAATCATCGAAGAACTCCCAATCGCGTTGCCACCGATTCCTCTTTCTTCTGTTCCTCTTTCATCCGTCCTCCTTGCTCCTTCATCCTTCCGTCAGCCCCACGGCCCGGTAGCCGTCGACCGCCAGCAAACATTGGCCGTCATCGCCGAACAGACTGAAATCGTAGCGCGCGATTCGGCCCGATTGTCCGCGAAAGAACATTCGCATGACGCACGCCTCGCCGTCGCGCGGTTGGCGGCCGAGGCGCAGGCGATCGATGCCGGCGGGAATTTCGATCCGCTTGGCGAACATGCAGTAGGCGAACGTGCCGCAAGCGACCATGCACGCGTCGAGCATCGCCGCGGGCACGATCCACCGGCCTTTGCGCGGCCCGCCCAACTCGTCCATTGCCGGGGCCACGATCTGGCCAAACCCGCCGTCATACTGGAAGCCGACCTGCTTCAAGCAGCGGAGGCGTGGACCGTGAAAAATGGGCGCGTCATCCGGATAGGCCATAGGATGCCAGCCCAACGGCGGCTGGCCCGCGGGCTGGACGTCGATCGCGGCCGCGTGGGCAGCCAGTTCGACCGCGGCCGCGACGTGCATCCGCGCAGCATCGACCAACCGGCCTTCGCGGTCGCGAAACTCGCTGGTCAGTTGACAACCCACCAAGCCGTCCACTTGCACCCTGGCGGCGACTTGCACCGTCTTCGGCAGTTCGTCCTTGAACGACAGAGCGTTGTGAATTTCGATGTTTTGCAAACCCACGACTTCGCGGCCGTCGACCGCGCGGGCGGCCTCGGCGAGGCATTCGATAGCGATTACAAACGGCAGGATTGGCTTGCCCCCCAGCCGATGCTCGACCAAGAACGGATCGATGCGCGGATCGAAGCGAACCTCGGCCGCCAGCGCTCGCCCAAGCTCGTGCTCGCACAGGCGGTCGAGCAGCGGCGATTCGGCAAGCGCGTCGGGGGCTACCGGCGAAGTCTGCGACTCGGCCGCGGCCAATTCCTCGAGCGAGGCGAACGCAGGAATGGGGTATTGCTTTCGGTAGTACGCCTCGTCGATGAAGACGACCTCGGGATCGGTCAGCCCGGCTTCAATTTCGCGCACCAGGTGCGTGATGCCCTCGGCCGGCGGCATGAATTTCACGTCCAACGAAGCAAAGGTTTTTTGAAGTTCCGGACGAACCGCCAATCCGACCTCGTCCCAGGCATGCCAATGCACGGCCACGCTGCGGCACTCGGGCCGCCGGGCGCGGAAGGCGCCGACCTGCTTGGCGAGCAACTCGTTGGCCGCCGCATAGTCGGACTGGCCCCGCATTCCGAAACGGCCGCTGACCGAACTGAACGCGATAAAGTGCCGCAAGGGGTCGTTTTGCGTCAGCTCCATCAAGGCAGCCGCCGCGTCGGCCTTGGCCGCGAATGTTTGCCGCACGTTGGCCAGTTTCTTACGCTCGAACACGCCGTCGCGAATGATCGCCGCGCCATGCAGAATGCCCTCGATCGGGCCGTCCGCCGCGCGAATCTCGTCGAGCACACGTTCGAGCTGCCCCCAGTCGGACGCGTCGCAAGCGTGGTATGTCGCGCTGATTCCCGCGTCGGCACAATCGCGCAGCGTGCGGTCGATCTGCATGGCCTTGTCGACCTTGGTCCACTCTTCGTGCGGTGGGCGTCCCATCGCGCCGGCCTGGCGCATGATCGAGGCCTTCAACTGCGCGATTCCGTCGGGCGAGAGCGTTCGCCACGACGGGTCGATTTGCGGCGCGGGCGACATGCCGAGCAGGTGTAGTTTCAAACCGAACCGCCGGGCAAGCGCCACGGCCACCAGGGCCGTCACGCCGCGGCCGCCGCCGGTGACCACCCAAGTGCCTCGCGGAGCAGCATCTGGCCGCGGTTCGCCGGTCGGCTGCGCCACGGTGCGCACGATGCGTCGCTGACTGCCGTCAAAGCCGACTTCCAAATGCGGTAAATCGTGAGCCAGCTCTCGGCAGATCATCGCGGCCGCGGCGTCGTGCGGCACGGCAGGGCCGAAATCGAGGGCTCTGAATTGAATCCCTTTCCAGCTCTCGTACAGCGATTCGATGTACAAGCTCTTGACCAGGCCCGTGAAGGCGCCCCCTTCGATCGAGCTGACATTGCCGGCCAAGCCAAAGTCACCCCCCAAGGCCGTAGCGGCCACTAGCGTCGCGCTCGAAGCCAACTGCGTTTCGCTGACTCGGGCAATCCATTCTTGGCACAGCAAGAACGGCATGATGACGCCCCGCTCGCACCGCCCGCGCCAGGCCATCTCGCCGCGCCAGTCGCGTGCCTTGGCATCGTGAGGGGTGGTCAAGAACAAATGCGCAATCGGCTGCTCGGACCAGAGACGATGAAACTCGTCGCGAATCTTGTTCCACGGCTCGCTCGCGGCCACCACGAGCACTTTCGTGCCGGGCGACGCGAACCGCCGCTCGAGTGCTCTGGCCAGCGGGTTGTCACCCCAGATCAGCACCGCGCCGCTGGGGACGAATGCCGATTCCGACGCGCTCGCCGGCAGCGGCGCATTCATCATCTGCAGCACCAGCCGCTGGGTGATTGGCCGCGCCGCGCTCGATCCGGCCTTCGTGGCGATGTCAGTCTCCGCGGAGGATTTCGGCGTGGACGCCTCTTCGGATCGCAACAGTTCGGCGACGTTCAGCCGTTCATAATCAGTGATGTCCCCTTTTTCGGATTGCGCGACCCACATTTCGCTCGTCGCTGGGTGCGCGACGACGTTGATCCGGGCTTGAACCCATTGACCGTCGGGCGTCGTGTCGAGATCGCCGGCCAGCGCGGCTTGCATCTGGCTGACGTCCAGCGAGTCCGCCAGCGCGGCTTGCAAACGAGCGAGACGCTTCGCCGAATCCTGGGCGCCCTTCGTGGCCGCCTCGCCGAGCAATCCATGGTCCGTGCAAAGAATCAGGTCCGAATCGTGCCGCACCAGGCGTGACTGGCAGTCGCGCTCGAGATAGCAGATGCGATCGGTGGGATGATGGCTGACGCACACGCTCCAGCCGCCGTCGGGAAATTTCTCCACAAGTTCCAACGCGCCGTCGACGTCGCGGGCCGATTGCAAAATGGCCTTCACCAGGGCCGCGGGTCCGTGAACCGGGTCGGAATCCGCACCGTGCTCGGGCGTCGACAGCCAACTGCCGGTGCAGCAGATGCCGGCCGCGTTCATGCCGGACAGGCCGCTCGACTGGCCCGCGATGCCAACGATTACGTGCGCCACGCCGCCCGCCGGCCGCCGGACTTGCACGACCCGCGCCAGGCAATCGGCAAAGCCGGCGCTCAGTGAGATATCGTCCTGGGCGGCGTGCAGCATGCCGGCCGGGCCGTTGCGTCGCGCCGCGACCGCCACTTGCGCGCGGCGGCGCGCTGGCCCTCGAACGCCAGCGCGTGTGCAATGACATTTCCCACGTGAACCCCTGCCCCATCGGCGATCCCTTGCAGTTCTTCCAGTTCCTCACTTGCGAACCACACGCCCGGTGTGCTCAACATCTTCTCCAGACGGGGCACGTCGACGGAAGACACGGCGGACAACTCGGCGGACCGCTTGAGCATGGCGCGAATTTGCGGACCCAACTGCCGGCCGTGCTGCAGGCCCATTTCGTAAGGGGCTCCGCTGAGCGTCACGATCGCAATCCGCCCGGTTGGCCGCCGCGTGGCGACGGTCGCGCTCGTTTCAACCGCCGCGGGTTCGATGGCCGGCGTCGGCGCGGGCGCCGGAATCTCGGCCCGACCGGCGATGGCGACGGCCGGCGCGATCGGATCGGCCGCGACCTGGCTGTCGCCAGAGCTTTGCAAAAACGCGAGGACGTGACGCAACGTCGGAAAATCGTCGAGTCGCAGGTTCTCCGGCGAGGTCACGTCGTAGAATTCGGCCAGCTCGCCGAACAACTGCGCTTTCTTGATGCTGTCGATACCCAGGTCGGCTTCCAAGTCGGCGTCCAAGCGGACGATCTCGGCCGGGTAGCCGGTTTGCTCGATCACGAAGTTGACCAGAAACTGTTCGAGTTCAGCGATCGGCGGCGCATTCTCCCGTGCACGAACCGATGCCGAGCCACGCCGTGAGCCAACCTCGACGGCCGGCGCAGCCGCCAGCGATGCCGTGACGGCCATCGCCGCGGTGGCTCCGTTCGACGTTGGCCCGGCCGACGCGCTCAGCGCCAGCGCCGCGGCGACCGCCGACGCGGCGATCGGTGCCGCGGGCTCGATCGCGGTGCCGTCGGCCGGCGCCGTGTTCAAAAATGCCAGCACGTGACGCAGCGTCGGGAAGTCGTCGAGGCGCAAGTTCTCCGGAGAAGTCACGTCGTAGAACTCGGCCAACTCTCCGAACAACTGCGCCTTCTTGATGCTGTCGATGCCCAGGTCGGCTTCCAGGTCGGCATCCAGGCGGACGATCTCCGGCGGGTAGCCGGTCTGTTCGATAACGAAATTGACAAGAAAACTCTCCAACTCTTCCGGCCGCGGAGCGTTCGAGCGAGCCCGAACGGCTGCCGTCGCGCGCGTACTGCCGGCGGCTTGAGGCGCAGCGACCGCCGCCGTGACGTGGGCATGCGAAGTGGCGCTGCCATTGGCCGGGTGATGTGTCGAGATGCTAGTTGCCGGCACTGGCGCTGATCCATTCGGCGCGTCGCTTCGAACCACCGTGAGCGACGGTTGCGGTTCATTGCTGGCCGCGGAAGGAATCGCGGTTGGGGCCGCGGCACCTCCGCGCAGCTTGGCCTTGCGGCGCTGCGTGGCATCGAAATTGACGAATTCGCTGGCAAGCGGCTCTCGCGGGCGACTGTCAGTGCCGCGCGAAGCCGTTTGTGGCGTTCGCTCCGGCTCGTCCAAGGCTCCCGAGCATTCCAACAAGGCCCGAACCCGGCAGAGTTGTTCCAGACCGGGTCGCTTGGAGTTGTCGCTGGCGATGCATGCCGCGGCGGTGCCGGCGAGAATCCGGCGGTTAAGACGCGTAAGCACCTGCTGCGGGCCGACCTCGACGAAAATGGTTACGCCGGATGCGGCCAATTGCCGGACCAGGTCCACATAGTGGACCGGTGTGGTCAACTGATTGACCAGGTTGGCGCGAATTTCTTCAGCGTTGCCGACCACCTGGCACGTCACGCCGCTGGCCAAGGGCACGCGCGGTGGCGTGAGCCAAGCGGCTTCAAGTGCCCGGCGAAACGGTTCTTGCGCACTGGCCAACAGGGGCGTGTGGAACGGGCGCGGAACGGCGAGAGGGCGCGTGTCGAACCGCTCGGCACGAAGCCGCGCGGCCAGTTCGTCCACCGACGCAGTGCGACCGGCCACGACCGTCTGGTCGGGCGCGTTGTGGTGCGAGACGTACACCTCGGCGAGCGAACCGATCAGCCGCTGGACCACGTCCGCGGGTGCCGAGGTGGAAAGCATCTGGCTCTCGGGGCCGGTCCAAGTCGTGTCGATCGACCGGCAGCGGGCCGCGGTCGCGCCAATGGCTTGTTCCAGGCTCCATGCCCCGGCGGCTACCAAGGCGGGAAATTCACCGTAACTGTGTGCACTGATCACGGACGGCTCGACGCCGAGGCTCGACAATGAGCGGAACACGATCACATCGGCCAACAGCATGGCCACCTGCGTGCGAAACACGTCGACGCCAAGTTGTCGGCCGGAGTCGGCGCTGATCTCGTCGAACCCGGGCAAGCCAAGCAGCGCCATGGCGGCGTCAACTTCGCGGCGAGCGGCGGCGGCCGGAGGATAATCGCGAATCAATTCGCCGAGCATGCCGGAGTACTGCGATCCCTGACCCGGAAACAACAACGCCACGCGCGGTCGCGTCGGCGACGCTTCGCGGCAAAAGATCCCCTGCTCTTCCAGCGGTGCGCGGCCGGCGGGATTTGCCAATTGGCTGGCAGCCAGACGGAGCTTCGTTGAGAGCGATTCGACATTGTCGACGACCAGTGCCAGACGGCACAAATCACCTTTGCTGAAAGTCGACGAGGCGGCCGACGCAAACAGCGTCTCGCACGTGCCGGCGGCCGATTCGGCTTTCGACGTCAGCTCGCTTAGAGTGGCCGCTGAGATGCGTACGGTTCGCCATTTCTCGTCGGCGGCCTGCGCTGCGGCGTCCGCTCGCGCCGGGACAGCGGGCGGTCCACTTGCCGATTTTTCAGCCGTGACGGCTGTGCCCCGTTCCAACACGATATGGTATGCCAGTCTTTCGTCGACGCAGGCGGTGACGCCGGCGAACAGCCGGCCTTGAGGATCGGCGGTCGTCATGCGAGCCGATTGTGAATTCGCCACGATCTGCTTCGATTTTTCAGCCAACCAGGGCGCCGCTTGTTCGAGCCCGACGTTCGCGGGCGAGCTGGCATGTTCTAGTGCCAGTGAGCTTTTGATCAGGCCGGCCATTCCCGAGGCCGCCATCGTGTGACCGATCTGGCCCGTCAGCGAACCGACCACCAACGGCTGCTTGCGATCGGCAGAGCCATACGTTTCGGCGATGGCCGAGGCGTGCTTGGCATCGGCGGCGCCCAAGCCGGGGCTGTTGATTTCCACCGCGGCGACTTGTGCGGCTCGGATATGTGAGCATCGCAGCGCGCGACGCATCGCCAGCCGCGCGGTATCGTGCATCTGGTCGCCCGCAGCGGCGCCCCAACCGCGAATGACGGTCCGAATGTGGTCGCCGTCGCGGCGCGCGTCAGAAAGTCGTTTGAGCAGGACCACGCCGACGCCTTCGCCGGGCACGCTGCCCTTGGCTTGGGCGTCGAACGGCGAACGGATTTCGCCCTGGGCCAGTTTTCCATCGGCCGCGTAGGCCTCGAACGACAGCCGGCTCATGTTCCGCTCGCCGGCGGCGCAGACCACCGAGTCGCACACGCCCGAGAGCAGCAGATCGACGCCCGCCGCCACGACGGCCAGGCCCGAGGCCGCTCCGGCGTCCATCGCCAGCGCCCCGCCTTGCAGGTCGAAGGCCTTGGTGATTCGCGAGGCCAGCGTGCTGCTGGTAAAGCTGCCGGTTTCGTCGACCAGGGCGGGCATGTGTTTCAGCAGGACGTCGGCGAAGCGGCGGGCAATCTCGTCGATCGTTTGCGGTTCAACGCCGCGAGCCGAAAGAATTTCGCCTAGCGTGCGTTGAAACTGCGGTAATCGCAAACCCATGTTGAGCTGCTGCGCGAACTCGTCGCCGAAGATCGTACCAACCACCACGCCGACCCGGCTGCGATCGAGCGGTTTGCGGTCATACCCAGCGTCGGCCAGCGCCGCCTCGGTGGCGTCGAGCAGCATGAATTGCAAGGGATTGGCCTGTTCGACTTGCTTGGGCGGAACGACGTGCCGCTTCCAGTCGTAGGCGTAATCGGTGATGAATCCGCCCAGCATTGGCGCGGCTTGTGCGTCTTGATCGACCCCGTGATGCCAACGACCTTTCGGCACCGGCGACTTGCCGTCGCGACCGTTGGAGAGCAATTCCCAAAACGCTTCGAGCGTGCGCGCACCGGGAAGAATGCAGCCGGCGCCGACAATTGCGACGGCCTCGGGCTCGTCGGCGCTGGCCGCCGCGTCCTGCCCGCGCGCGATCTGGCGCGGAGCGCTTTGCGCGGCCGGCAGTTCTGGAAATTCGTCGAGCACGACGTGCACGTTCAGGCCGCCGATGCCGAACGAGTTGACTCCGGCTCGGCGGGGCCGGCCCTGCTGGCCTTCGGGCCAGGGGATTTCGCTGGTCGGCACGAAGAAGGGCGCCTGCTGCCAATCGATTTCACCGTTGAGCCGTTTGCAGTTGACAGCCGGTGGAACGATCGCGTTTTGCATGGCGAGCACGGTCTTGGCCAGCCCGGCCAGGCCCGCACATTCGAGCGTATGGCCAACGTTCGCCTTGACGCTGCCGATCGGAATTTTCGTGCCCGGCGGCAGCTGCCCGCTCAAGGCTTCGGCCAAGGCGTGCAACTCGGTGGCGTCGCCGAGCGCCGTACTGGTGGCGTGGGCCTCGATGTATTGCAGGCTCTTGACGTCGAGATCCGGTTCGTACGCCCGCTGGATCGCCAGCACCTGACCTTCCTTGCGGGGCGCCCACAGGCTTTTGCCGCGGCCGTCGGTGGCCATGCCGATCCCGCGGATGACCGCCTGAATCGGGTCGCCATCGGCCAGCGCCCGCGCGACCGTCTTGACCAGCAGCACCACGTAGCCTTCGGCCAGGATCAGGCCGTCGGCGTCGGCATCGAAGGGTCGCGAGCCGGTGGCGCTGAGCGATTGGGCATGGGAAAACAGCACCAGCGTGTCGGCCTTGACGTACGAGGCGCCACCCACGATGGCCATGTCGATGCGTCCTTGCCGTAGTGCCGACGCGCCAACCATCAAGGCCTGCAGCGACGAAGCGCAGGCGGCATCGACGACGAGATAGGGACCGGTCAAGCCGAAACCGGCGGTGATCAATCCGGCCGCCGCCTGCGACGAAAGATCGAGCGGAATTCCGCCGTCGATGCGCGGCTGTTCGCGGCGGACCCGGGCCACGACGTCTCGAATCATGGCTTCGCGCTCGGCGGCGGGCAAGGCGCGGATTGAGTCGACCTCACCCAGGTACGCGGCCATGTCGGCAACGCTGGCCGAATAAGCCACCTGGCTGGCCAGCGGCGAGGCGGCGGTGTGGCCGACAAAAACGCCGGTGTTGCGTAGCGGCAGATCGAACGGATCGAGTCGCGCGTGCCGGCAGGCCGCGGCGGCCACCTCGCACAATGTCAGGTGCGCAACGTCGGCCCTGTCGATCAGTTGCTGCGGCAAGGGACATGCGTCGCGGTCGAAGGGGCGCGACGATACCAGTCCGCCCAGTGACGAATACGATTTGTTGCGCGTCCCCTTCTTGGGATGGTAGTAGAGTTGGCGATCGAAACGATCGGGCGGAAGCTCGGCAATGCCGCTGCCGCCCGTGCGAAGCAGGTGCCAGAACTGGTCCAGGTCGTCGGCGCCAGGCAAACGGCAACTCATGCCGATGATGGCCAGCGGCGCGTTATCGAAGTTGGGTCGCGTCATAGTGGCAAGGCAACAATGTTGCGCAGGATATCCAAAGTTTCATGCTTCACCGGACCGCTGCCCTCGATGACAACCGCGCCCGCGTAGACGGCTTGCTCGACCGTGATCCGCCGCTGAGTGAGCGCCTGGAAAGTTCGACTGTTCAAGTGATATCGCAGGCCGCAGTCGGGCCGCAAACCGGCTTGCGCGGCTACCGTTGCCGCGCCATCGACGGTCACGCTCCATTGGCCGCCACCGGGACCGGTCACTTGCAATCCGATCTTCTGGCCCGACGTCTGGAGGCCGGCCGGTTCATCGGCGGCTTGCACCAGTGGGCGGAGGCAGGCGGAGGCGTCGAATTCGAGTTGGATCGGCTGGGGGCGGGGCCAGCCAAAATTGCAACCCACGGCGAAGCGCGAGGTGCGCAGCAGCATCTCGCGATCGGCGATCGGACAGGGCAAGTGCGGCGCGGCCTCGACGGTGTTCGTGCAGTCGAAATACGGGTCGTCGCGCCAGTGCGAATCGTAGGTGGTCATCTGCTCGCGGAAGATGCGTTCGATGGTCTCGCGTTCGGCCGTGGGCACGTCAATCGGCGCGGGGGCGCATCGGCCGAAATGCCGGCGTATTCGCGAAACACTTCCTCGAACACGTCTCGTACCAGCTGTACGGTGGTGCGGTGGCGGGGCGTCAGGTGATAGGTCTTGTCGTGCAGCTCGGGCCGCAGCAGGATGTGCGTCAAGACGGCCGCCACCCAATCCACCGGGACCAGGTTTTTTCCTTCCTGGCCGGAGAGGTTGAGCCGGTCCATGAACTGTTGCCGCGTCATCACGTCGTTGATGATCTGCCGCCCCGCGTCGCCCAGCCCGAGCAGCCCCTTGGCCATCGAGTACAGCACTTGCAAAGGCGAGTAGAAGCCGTGGAAGTTCGTTGTGTAGCCGGTTTCTGAATCGCCCAGCACGCTGGCCGGTCGATAGAACGTCGCAGATTCGAGAAATGGCGCGTCGCGGATCAATTTTTCCGCGGCCAACTTGGAACGCTCATAGTCGTTGCCCATCGACTGGCCCAGATCGAGCTCGGATTCGAGGACCCGGCCTTCGCGCAGACCGCAGATATACGCGGTCGAAACCTGGTGGAAGTGCCGAATTCCGGCCGCCTCGCACATCGCGAGCAAGTTGGCCGTGCCGACCATGTTGGAATGAAATGGTTCGCCGTCGGGCTTGCTGGCGTGAAAGTTCATGCTGGCCGCACTATGCACGATCGAGCGGCAGTTTTCGGCCAGCCAGCGCCGGCTTCGCTCGTCGAGCCCGCAGTGCGGTTCGCGCACGTCCCCCTCGACGATTACCGGTCGAGGCAACGATCGGCCGAGACGCTCGTCCCAATAACCCAGCACCGCTTCCAGCCGCTGCTGGGCCGTTTCGCGCTTATTCGGGCGCACGAGAACGGCCATCGGGACGTCGGCCAAAAGGCAGTCCTTCAGGACGTATCGCCCCAGAAATCCAGTGCAGCCCGTGAGCAGAATGTAGGCCATCTGGGAGTGCCGGGGTTCGATGGGAAGCGGCGCGCGAACAGCCGGAAGAAACCGTCAAAGTCTCTCCAGTCATCGCAGAATATGATTTCGGCAATATTCTACAATCGACGCCCCATTATCACCTGTCAACCCAAAATGCCAAGCAGGATGCGGCCGGATGGCCGCACAACGGCGGAAAAAAGTAACCCTAGGAGGAATGCGACGATTATGCGTGCAGCGCGGGGCGAAGGCGGGCGCAAGACGACCACCCCCATCGAGGGGAACACGTCCGATGGTCCAAGACGGCGCGTCAAGAGTGGGCCGCCGACGGGCCTAGCGGGACTCTCGCAGCAGCAGCTCCACCGCTTCGGCCACCCAGCCGCTGTGCCAGTCGTGCTTTCGCGGCGGGCCGTTTTGATATTCGTGCGGGATCTTCAACTCATCCAGCAGCTCGTGGGTTTTCACGGGATCGTGGGGGGAGGGAGTGAAGCCCATCAGGATCAACCGCTTGTCTTCGCCGAGCGCGCTGGCCTGTTTTCGCAGCGCATCGGTGAGCCGATATTTCTCGAAATTCTCCTGTGTGCCGAAGATGGCCTCGGTGCCGTACTTATCGACGTTTGGCATGCGAATGGGGGAGTCCCACGCGGCCGCCCGGCCGAAGGTTTCTGGATGGCGCACCAGCAGGCTCCACGCTCCCCAACCGCTCTTGCTGAACCCCAACAGCAACCGACCCTTCGCCTCGGCGACGACAGGGTAGGTCTTGTCGATGTAGGGCACGACCACCTGCAAGAAGTAGCTTTCCTGACGAATCGCCGGATCGGTGGCGTGGTCGGCGAACCACGGCGTGTGGGAGAAAGTGGGAGCGACAAAGAGGGCCTGGTGCTTCTTGTGCAATTCGAGCTTTTTGACTTCGGCCAGCCCGTCGCCGTACAGCTTGCCGAGGTGGTTTTCGACGGGCAGGACGTAGACGACCGGATAGCGGCGATCGGCCGAGAGCGGATTGGGCAGCAGGACGCGAATCAGCGTTTTGCCGGCCTGGAACGGCGATTCGACCGGGTGTGCCAAGAATCCGTCGTCGTCGGTCGTGGCCGGCGCGACCTTGGCGTCCGCCGAGAGCGTCGCGGATTCTTCGGCCCAAGAAACGCTCGAGCAACGGGGCACGATGCCCAACACGAGAATTGAAGCGATCAGTCGAGCGCGCATGAATATCGTTATGGTTACCCGCGTGAAACAATGCAAGGCACTTCGAGGCGATACGAGCCGAGCGCAACGAAAGGCCCGTCCGACCGGGAGGAACGGTCGAACGGGCCTGCGAGGATGCGTCGTCCGCGTACGGGGGAAAAGCAGCTTAGCTGGCGATGGAATTGGCCGAATTGGTGAAGGAACTGGAGAGTTGAGTGCCGATGGTTCGAATGGCAACAAAGCAAACGAGAAGGACCAATGCCAACATGACGGCGTACTCGACCGCCGTCGGGCCATCTTGGGCTTGAACAAACCGCGATATTTTTTTCAGCAAGCGTTGCATGATCTGCTCCTACCGCGCCGGATGAATGATCCGCGGAAGACTCTCCGCGGCGTTGGGGTTTGAGAGGGAGCCAAATGCACGCCGCGTGCCAGGCCAACCAGGGCAGAATTTCCCGGAAAAACGAGCCCATCTCCGCCCGGCAGGTCGCCAAACCGCAACGCCCCGGCCGGACGAGCGTTGCGAGTCGGCAACCATGGGGCGACGCTTCAGCGGGGTGCGGCATGGGCATTGTGAAACTTCGCACAGAGTTCGACATACGGTCGCGTCGCGAAAAGTCTGGCACAAGTCGCGTTACGGATCGCTCCTGCGGCGTATAATTCGCGCAGTGGGGCACCCGCGCCATCGGGAGTATTTGCCATGGCAACGACCGAAAAGAAGACGATTCAGTGGCCTCAAGACTCGACCTACGTCGACGTGACAAGCGCCGATTCGCTGGAATTCTGGTCGAGGCGTTTTCGAGTGAGCCCGGGAAAGCTCAAGCAAGCGGTGCGGACGGTGGGGACGCGGTTCAAGGAAATTGAACAGCACCTGGCGAGCTGCCGCTGAGCGGTCGGCAATCGAGTCTGCGCAAGCGGCCTTTCTCTCAACGGCGCTTGCGGGCCTTCATCGAATCCGGCTCGCCGTGGGCGCCGTTGCCGCGGATGAAGCCGACGAATTCGCGGGCGGCGGCCGACAAGCGGTCGCCACGGCGCGTCAGAATGCCGGAATGGATGGGCCGAATCGGATCGGCGATCGCGCGGATCGCCACCTTGCGGCCCCGCGTCACCACGCCGCTTGGCAGCAAGGGCACGATCGAGATGCCCAAGCCCGCCTCGACCATGCGAATCACGATCTCGGTGGTGGTCGTCTCCATGGGCACCTGCGGCGAGAGTTCCTGCTCGTGGAAGGCGTCTAAAATGTGCTGACGGCCCGTCGAGCCACGCTCGAACACTATGAGCGGCTCGGCCAGCAGGTCGCGCAAACGAATTTTCTTCAGTCGCAGCACGCGGTGCCGTGGAGGCGTAATCAAGCTCCAATTCATCGAAAACATATGCCGGTATTCCAGCTGGGGCGACGGTTCGTAGGGCGCCGCGACGCCGATCGCGACGTCGGGATCGCGCAGCAGCACGGCCTCGATTTCCTGTTCGGTGTGGGTGCTGAGGCGAATGCGGATCTGCGGAAAACGCGCGTGGAACCGCCGCACGGCGTCGATCAGGACGTAGCGGATCAAGTATTGGCTGGCGGCGACGTGGACCTCCTGCGGCTGGGCGACCGCGTCAAACAGATCGGCCAGCTCGCGGGAACGCTCCAAAAAGGCGACGGCGTGCGGCAGGAACTGTCGTCCGCGCTGCGTCAACGGCGTCGCGTGGCGCATGCCGCGGCTCTTTTGATACAGCTCGACTTTCAGCCGTCGCTCGAGCGCCAACAGCCGGTTGCGCACGCCTTGTTCGGTGATGTGCAGCACTTCACTGGCGCGCCGCAGGCTGCCGTGCCGGGCGAGCTCGACGAAGGCGGCGACCTGGTCGGTGGAGAGAGAGGGAAATTCGCGAGCCATCGATGATGCCAACCCCATATACAACAAAACGTGCGATCGTATCAACTATAAACAACTTATTGTCCAATCTCCAGCCGCGGTAGAATGGGGAGCGAAAGAGTGGGTTACACGCCAAGGCCGTGGAGCGGTTGATCGAATCATGAAACGACGCCTCCTGTTCGCGTCGCTCTGTCTGTGGCTGGGGATATTTTGCGTTGGGCTCGCTCACAGCCGTTCGTCGAGCCGTGCGCTGGCCGCGGCCCCGCCGAACGGACCCGCATTCGTCGGTTCCAAGCCGGGCGAAGAGCGCGAAGTCGGCGGCGTCAAACTCTGCTGGTGTCCGGCCGGCCGATTCAAGATGGGAAGTCCACGCGGCGAGCCTGAGCGGCGGCCGGGCGAAGACCAGGTCGACGTGACGCTGACCAAGGGCTTCTGGATGGGGAAGTTTGAGATGACTCAAGGCGAGTGGAAGCGTGTCGCGGGCGAACTTCCGGGCCCGGTCGATCAAATTGCCGGAGTGGGCGACGACTTTCCGGTCTACAACGTCAACTTTCCCGAGGCGGAGGAATTCTGTCGGAAGCTGACGGCCCAAGCCCACGAGGCGTCTGACTTGCCCAAGAGGTGGGAGTTTCGACTTCCGACCGAGGCCCAGTGGGAATACGCCTGTCGAGCGGGAACGACGACGGCCACGGCGTTTGGCGACAAGTTGAGCAGCAGGCAGGCGAATTTCGCGGGCAAGCCGTACAACGGGGCCGGCGAAGGGCCCTCGCTGAAGCGGGCCAGCAAAGTCGGTATTTACCCTGCCAACGCCTGGGGGCTGCACGACATGCACGGCAATGAAGTCGAATGGTGCCGCGACTGGTATCACGCGAAGCTGCCAGGCGGCAACGATCCTGATTTGTCGTCGGTGAAGGGAACGCCAAACCGCGACGGCAGCTGGTCGCGCAGCCGCCGTGGCAGCGCCTGGGGTGACGACGGCTGGGCGTCGCGCTCGGCTTTCCGGCAACGTTACGAGCCCGAGCGGCGCGCCGACCACATCGGCTTTCGGGTAGTTGTCGTTGAGAAGTAGCCGGCGAGTAGTGGGACCAGGTTCCTCGGAGCTTCCCTGGCTTCGTCCGTCGGCGTCGCTGCTTCAGCGCCGGGAACCTTCGCCATTCTCCGTCGGCCGACCTGGCGCGATTTGCTGTTCATAGTTCGGCGGATGCCCGTCGCGCCACGACCACAGGGGCCAGCGCATTTCGGCGGTCTTCATCGTGATGTCGCCGTTGGTGAATGACGCGCAGCCGATGATGGCCGCGAATGTCAGCGCCGTGGCAAGGCCCCAACGAATGCCGGGAATTCGCTCGGTCGCTTCGTCCGCGTCGACAACTTCGCGTCGGGGCCAGATCGTCTCGAACGCAAGGGCGAACAACGCCATCGACGCCAGCATTCCCCAAAACACGGTGTGAATGTTGATGCTATTGTCCCGCGGGCTACGCAACTCGTTGACGTAAAAGACGTCCAGGCACAGAAACGTGAGCATCAGCAGGTTGAACATCATCACGGGATACCAGCTCCACCGTGCGCGATCTTGCTTCCATAGCAAGATCCAAATCGCGGCCGCGATAAAACCGGCGACGCAGACAGCGTTGATTCCGCTCAGCATCAGGTCGATCGACTCCTGCACGACCTCGGGGTCGTTGACGCCACGGGCATTCAAGATGCCGATCCATCGTTCCGTCCGGCCTGCCGAGACAATCCGCGTGATGTTATGCAGTAGCGGAATAAACGCCATCACGTACACGATGCCCAACAGGCTGGCCCCCGGCCAACCGCGCTCCTCGGGCAGATGATCAAGCTTGCGACCGAGCAGTCCGAAGGCGAAAACCCAGCCACCGACAATGCCGCAGGTGGTCTCCATGACGGTCCAGTGTTCGATATCGAACGGCGCAAGGCGAACCGCGTTTCCGGCCAGCCGGCCCAGCGCCATCCCCAATCCAAAGCCCATGCAGCCGAGCGACAACCCGCGCAGCCCGATCCAGCGTTTGTTGTAGATCATCCAGGCGAACAGCGCGAGAATCTGGCCGACGAAATTGATGCTGGTGTCGTTGCGCCCCGGATTGATGTGAAAGCCGATCAGGGTGACGACCAGATAGAAGAACAGCCAACCGCCGGCGTAAACGGTGGCCACGGCCGAGACGACTTCGCCCACGGTGACTCGTTCTCGCTCGAGTAGCAGCCCCAGCGCCGCGCCGCAAAATCCGCCCCACGCGCCTCCTTCGAGCAGAAGCGTGAAGAATCCGTAACTGTAGTTCACCAGCGTGTCGGCCTGCGCATAGCCGTGCAGCAGGCCGTAGCTCATCGAGCCGCCGAGTGAGATGAAAAACGCGCCGAAGCCCCCCAGGATCGGCATCCATTTCATCGCCGACTGCTGGCCACTGACATAGGCTAATGCCATTCCCAGCGACGCCCCGGGCACCATTGCGCCGAGCAGGTGTCCGTACTTTCCGCGAATGCCCCATCCCAATCCGACGGCGAGGGCAACGAACAACGACCGAAGCACGCGGTCCCAGAGTGGCATCACATTGCTCCGCAAACAATTGGACGTGTCGCGGGAACGATCCGAACGAGTCTCATGCCAGGCGGTAGACGCGAATCGCGTTGTCGTGGAACAAGCGGCGCTGCTGGCTCTCCGACCGGTTGGCGACAATGGCGCGCAGCGCGTCAAACCACTGCTTGTAGCTGGCGCCCAACGTGCACACCGGCCAATCGCCGCCGAACATCACGCGGTCGGGCCCGAAGGCGTCGAGCGTGTGGTTGACGATCGGCGCCAGGTCGTCGAGCGTCCATTTGCCGGGCGTCGCCGAGGCGATGATGCCCGAGACTTTGACGACCACATTCTTGCGCTCGGCGACCGCCGCGATATCACGTTTCCACGCAGTCTGGTCCTTCACCTTCAGGTCGGCATTGCCGCAGTGATCGAGAATGAACGACGTGCCAGGGCATGCGTCGATGAGCTTTCCGGCGTCGGGCAGCTCGGCGGCGCGGATGCAAATGTCGTAGCTCAGGCCCAACTCGCCGAGGTACTGAACGCCGGCGATGAACGGCTTTTGCAGACAGAATCCGCGCGGCGTTGATTCACCGTGCAACACTTGCCGCAAACCGCGGATGTAGCGGTGCGCCTTGAAGGGGGTGATGTAATCGCGAAAGCTGCCGGCGGCCGGGCGACCCGAGATGACGGCCGCGGCCAGCGGGCCGTCGCCGCGGCGGCACAGCTCGCTGACGTAGTCGGCTTCGGCCTGCTGCTGGCTCGGATCGACGTCGACTTCCAGGTACACGCTCTTGGCGATTGGGATGCCGGAGGTGGCAGCCAGATAATCGCGCATCGAATAATCGCGGGCCAGCGCCGGACTATTCGCGGTCCAGGGGAGCCGAAATTGCTTCAAGTCCCACAAATGCTGATGGCTGTCGACAACCTTGAATGGAAGCATCGGCGTGCCCGCATCGGATTCTGGTTCGGTCGCAGTTGCCAACCGCGACGAAAAACCGCCCGCCGCGCCGATTGCAGCGGTAGCCGCGAGCGAGTGCTTGAGGAAGTCGCGGCGCGCGACGTCTCGGCGAATAGTCCGGACAGGAGAAGCTGAATCGAGCGGAAGCAACATGGGAAGACTCCAGAATGTTCGTCTTGCGGCCTCGCGGGTCATTCCCGGTCGCTGGTGAAGGCCATTTGCTTGCCGCCGGGGGACCAGGCGGGATCGGAATTGCGGCCGACCTGGCCGATAATCTCCGTGGGCGCGGCCGCGCCGTCGACGTCGAGAATGCAGATCTTATGGTCGACCGCCACGGCCAATCGCCTGCCGTCGGGCGTCCAGGAAACGGGGCCTTCCAAAAGCGGTTCTTTCAATCGCACCTTCGCTTCGGTTCCGTTGCCGCCGACGATTACCAGTTCTCTTGCCTTTTGGTTGTTGTCGCGGTTGCAACCGATCACGGCCAGCCGCTTGCCGTCGGGCGACCATTCGAAGCCGGGCTCGATGCGCTCGTAGCCGCCGTCGTACAGCACTCGCTCGTCCCCTTGCACCACGTCGAACGACATCACAAGCCGCTCCGGCGCGTCCATGTAAACAAAGTGGCTGCCGTCGGGCGACCACCGCGCGGAAATTCCCTCGACCACCCACGTCCGGCCCTGACCGTCAAGGTTCTGCACCCACAGGCCGACCTTGGTGCCTGCGCCGCCATAGTTCGTGTAGATCAACTGCTTGTCGTCGAGCGACCAGTCGGGCATGGCATGATCGCCCAACTCCTTCAATCCGCTGCCGTCGACGTTGATTACGAAGAACTTGCGTGCCCCGTTCGGTCCGCCCGAGGCGTCGAAGACCAGCCGCTTGCCGTCGTGCGACCAGCGCGGCGACCCGTGGGCCCGAAAGTTTTCCAAGCGGACCACCTTGCGGACGCCGCTGCCGTCGGCCTGCATCACATAGATGGCCCACGCGGCATCGTCACCACAGGTCGAAGCGCTGAAAAACGCGGTCGACGCGATCAAGCAGCTCACCGCGATTGTCCATGCCGTCAAATACCGAGTCATGGCAAGCTTTCTGTGAGGTTTCCCACGTGAGTTGGCCGAACCGATCGAAGCTCGCAGCGATTACTATCTTAGCGGAGTGAAAACCGAATAGGAAATGCGGCCTCGCAATCGGAGACGAAAGGTGGACGATCGGCTGGAATTCACGGCGAGCCGGACTCGAAGGATGCTCGCACGCCGCCTGCGACTCCCATTGGAACGTGCCGAAGTCCGTCGGGCTCGGTCATGGCCTAACGCGGCCTTCGCTTGCCGCGTCCGACAACTCACCTGCCAAAACCGTGACCGCCTGGCCACCGAGAATCACTCGATCCGCGGCGACGCGCACCTGCACGACGCCGCCGCGCGACGATGCCTGATAGCCGGTCATCTTGTCTTTGCCAAGCCGGGCTTGCCAGAACGGAGCAAGGCAGCAGTGTGCCGAACCGGTCACCGGGTCTTCATCGATCCCCGCGCCGGGCGCGAAGAAGCGGGACACAAAATCGAAACGCGGATCGTCCGAAACGCTCGTCACGATAACGCCGCGAGTGCCGATCTGAACGAGTTTGCGGAAGTCGGGCTTCAGCGACCGGACCTCGGCCGCGGTGCCGACTTGCACCAGGACGTCGAACTTCGTTCGTCCCGAGAAAACTGGGTTCGCCCCCAAAGCTTCGATCAATCCGGCCGGCGGGCCTGCCTGTTGGGCCGGCGTCGCGGGAAAATCGAGTTCGATCGCGTCCGAGGTCCGGCTGGCCGTCAACAGTCCGCTCTTGGTATGGAAGCGGATCGGGCTGCGATGTTCGACGATCTTTTCCTCCCACAGCGCATGGGCGCTTGCCAGCGTGGCATGCCCGCAAAGGTCGACTTCGACCAGCGGCGTAAACCACCGCAAGCTGAATCCGTCCTCGACCCCCCGCACAAAGGCGGTTTCCGACAGGTTCATTTCCGCGGCCACCGCCTGCATCCAGCGAGAATCCGGCTCTCGATCAAGCAGACACACGGCAGCCGGGTTTCCGGAAAAGGGCTTCGACGCGAAGGCGTCGACCTGAAGGCAGCGAATTCTCGGCATGATGGATTCATCCTGGCAGGTGATCGATTGGAGGCAGTCGTCGTATTCAACGAAACGAACTAGGCACCGATACCTCGCGAGGGACACCGTGCCGCGTCGAAAGGTTCTGAGCCACGATTCAGATAAATGGGTTGGGAGTCCATCTTCCTTAAGCCCGCCGACCGACCTCGGCTAAGGCGATGAGCGTGGCTCAGCAGCGCGGACGGTCATCGTCTTTCGGAGTTTGGCAATGGACTCCGCATTGAGCTTCTCGCTGACGATTGTCAGGTCTCGCAGCGCCGGACTGTTGGCCAGGCTCTCCAGTCCTGCATCCGTAAAGCGCCCACCGAGACTTAATCTCGTCAGCTTCTCCATGCGGGAAAGCAAGCGCAGTGAGTCGTCGGTCAGGCGAGTGCAATCCTCGGAGTCGAGTTGCAAGGTCTCGATCGCGGGCAATTGCAGAAGTCGCTCAACGCCGGCATCGGTGAGCGGAAAATTGTGGAGGTCGATGGTCCTAAGCTTTTTCAGGCTGACGATCGGATCGAGATCGGAATCAATTAAAGGCGCGCCCTTGTGGTTCATATTGCCCAACTCGAGAGACGTCAATTCGTGCAATGCGCTCAGGTGTCGCAGCCCAATGGCCAGCCCCTCGCCACCCGCGAGATCCTGCAGGCTGAGACCGGTCAATTTGGGAAATTGCCGAAGGTGACGTAACCCGTCGTCGGTGACTTTCAAAGATGACAAAACGAGCACTTCCAGCGATTTCAACGGGGCGAGTGCCGCCAGACCTTCATCGCCGACGGGGCAGTGTTGAAGATAAAGCGCTTTCAATTTCGATAGCTTCGCGAGTTGGGGCATGCCGTGGTCGGTAATTCGGTCCCCCGAGATGTTCAGAAACTCCAGTTGCGTGAAGAGCGAAATCGCGGCGAGTCCCTGCTCGGATATATGGGATCCCGAGGACGATAGACGCGTCAACGCAGGCAACGGTCCGAGCTGCGCCAAACCTTCGTCTGTGATGCTGTTGGGAAGCGTCAAGTCGCTGAGCAAGGCCATCGATCGAAAGTGACGCATGTCTTCGTCGGAAATGTTCGTCGTCGAGAGATCGAGCCTGGTAAGCTGCTTTAATTTCCCAAGCTCAGCAGCCACGTTCCCGCCAAACCTGGTGTTCCATGCGAATGACAGAGTCTTGAGCTTGGCAAGGGTGGCCAAATGAGGCAGATTCTCATTCGAGACCGCACGAATCATTCCGAAGCTGAGATTCTCGAGGTCCGGCAGATCTTTAAAGGTCACAAATCCGGCATCGGAAATATTCTTCTCCGAGACATTAAGAGTCTTGAGCGACTTGAACTTGCCGATGGTTTGCCAGGCTTGATCGGTAACTCCGGTCTGCGTCACATGCAGCACTTCAAGATTGGCGAGCGACTCGAGCTGGGCAAACCCTTCGTCGGTGATCTGGGCACGTCCAATTGTCAACGAGGTCAATGACCTGAGTTTCGACAACGTTCGCAAGTCTTCGTCGGCCAGGTTGCCGTTGTAGAAACTGAGACTGTGGACGCCGGACAAGGAAGCAATCTGCTCCATGTTTTCGCCGGTCAGCTGGAGATCATCCAGGATCAAGTTATCCAGGCCTTCGCGAATCAGCTCCGGCAACGGTGAAAGATCTTCGCAGGCAGGCTGGCTGACCTGAAGCATCGGTTTGCCGCCCTTGGGAACTTGCACTTCGCCTTGCGCCGCAACGTCGCGCCAGCCGTCAGGCTCGGCGGAGATCGCAAAGTACAGCCGGCCCAATGAGCGATCGCTTGGGAACTGCAATACCATGCCGCCGGTTTCCTCGGCGAAGCCATCCGCTGGCATCAGGCTGCAGAGAAGCCAGAAGGTGCAGTTCGCCGCGAGCATCAGGCGGGCAAATCTGTGCGTGGCAACGTGGTTCATACGGATCCCTGCAACACGGTGCATTCCCGAACCCATTGTACCGCAAGCGTGGGGAGCAGCGCTGTGGCTGCATGAGTAACTCATTTCTTTCCGTTCAATTTCGCGCGACTACTGCGGGACTCCTTCGGCTCCCATTTCGAAGCGCAGCAGGCCGCCGGGCGCAATTTCGCCGTGCTTGAGCCAGGTGCGATCCAGAAGTACGTCGTTCAGCCAGACTTTTTGCACGTACGGGTGATCGGGGGCAAAGTTGTCGGCAGCGACCACGAGGCGCTGCTGGCCCAGCATGATTTCCGCACGCTTCCACAGGGGACTTGCCAGCTCGTAGCGGTCCGACCCGGCCGTGGGGTACAGACCCAGCGAGCTCAACACGTACCAGGCCGAGAGGGTTCCGCCGTCGTCGTTTCCGTCGAGGCCGTTTTCCTTGACGCCGTATTTCTTGTCGAGAATCCAGCGGACCCATTTTTGCGTCAGGTCGGGTCGGCCGGCCGCGTTGAAGAGATACGCGGCGTAGATGTCGGGCTGGTTGCCGTGCCAATAGTAGGCGTTGGGCTGAACTCCCACTTTGGGAATCGACTTGGCAAAGAACTCCTCTAGCTCGCGCACGAAATCGTCGCGGCTTTTGTACAGCGAAATCAAGCCGGCCGCGTCGAACGAAACCGCCCAGCGCCATTGCAACGCGCTGCCCTCGACGTAGTCGTCGGTGTACTTGCCAGCCACGTCGAGATAGGTCAAGAGCAGCGGGCGGAACTCGACAAACGAACCATGCGAATCGCGCGGCTGAAAGTATTGCGTCTCGGGATTCCACAAATTGCGATAATACTGTGCGTGTTTGGCAAACAGGGCTGCGTCCTCGCGGTGGCCCAGGACCTCGGCCAGCAGGGAGATGGCGTGGTCGGCATAGCAATACTCCAGCGTTCGCGACACGGCCTGCTGCATTAGATCGGACGGACAGTATTCGTACTTCAGGTACTCCTCGATCCCCTTTCGACCCGAAAACGGCGCGCCAGGCGGCGTCGGGCCAAGCGCCGTCTTGCGCATGGCCTGATAGGCGGCTTCGACGTCGAAATCGCGAATCCCCTTGAGCCACGTTTCGGCAATCACCATGTCGGCCGGTGTGCCGAACATCGAATTCGTGTAGCCGGCTCCCGACGGCCACCGCGGCAGATAGCCTCCCTGTTTGGCCATCTCGACCAGCGAGACCACCATGTCGCGCTGCTCCTGCGGCGCGATCATCGTGTACAGCGGATGCGTCGTGCGAAACGTGTCCCACAGCGACATGTCGGTGTAATAAGTGAACCCAGATGCGTGGTGCACGCGTCCGTCGAAGCCCAGGTATTCGCCGTTCACGTCGTTGAACATCGTGGGCATCGCGAACGAGCGATAGAGCGCGGTATAGAAGATGGCCTGTTGCTCGTCGGTGCCGCCTTCTATCCGAATGCGCGCGAGCTTCTCCTCCCACGCTTGGATCGCCTTCGTCAGCGCGGCGTCAAAATTCTCGGCGCCGGCCTCCGACTCGAGGTTGGCGCGGGCATTCTTGAGGCTGACATAGGAGATGGCCAGCTTCAGCTCGACCGCCGTCGGCGCGCCGCTGTTGTCGATCGTCAGATCGGCGCCCACGTAGTCGCCGGTCGTCGCGGCCTGGTTGGGCGAGAACGATTCTCCCTTCCAGGTTCCGAAGGCCGAGAAAGGCCGGCTGAAGCGGGCGACGAAGTAGACTTTGCCGCCGCCATGCCGGCTCGAAAACGTGCCAAAGGTGCGCACCGACCCCTCGACTTCGCGCGTTTCCGGTAGGACGCGGACTTCGCCCTCGCTGCTGCGACCTTTGCCCAGCACGCTGGTCACGTGAATCTGGATGTGGGGCGCGGGCCCGGACGAAAACGTGTAGCGATGCAGGCCCACTCGCGACGTCGCCGTCAGTTCGGCGACAACGGCCGGCTCGGCGAGCGCGACGGCGTAGTAGCCCGGAAACGCGGTCTCGCTGTCGTGCGAGAATTTTGCGTTGAGCCCCAGCCGGCGGGCTTCGGCGGTAAAAGGCGCGACGTTGGGAACGACCAGAAAGTTCCCGCCGTCCACCGCGCCGGTGCCGCTGAGCCGCGTGTGGCTGAAACCCAGGATCCTCTCGTCGCCGTAGAAGTAGCCCGAGGTGTTCGCGGCCCTCCGCCCCGCCGACGAAGCGGTATCCGGGCTGAGACGAACCATTCCGAAGGGAACCGTCGCGCCGGGAAAGTTGTTCGCGCAAAGATAGGGCACCCCGCCGGTGCCGATGAACGGCTTGACGTGCTTGCCAAGTTCGCCCGGAGCTGCCGACGCCGGCAGCGCTGGGGCGCGCCGTGCAAGGCACACGTCATCGATACGAGTGCGCATGCCGAATAGAGAGCCCTGCGAACGTGTCTTGTCATGTTCTGCTCAAACGGCAGCGCGGGGCCGCGATCGGCCGCAAGGCTCGCCAACAGGGTTGCGCCGACTATTTGGCGTTCAGCTTTTCGATCAGGAATTTGTTGATCGAGCCGTACTTTTCGTCCTGATGGCCCGGATACGACACGATGACTTCCACGCCGGCCGAGGTGAGCTTTTCGGCCAGCTTGACCCCGTACATCGCCGAGTGCGTCGGGTCGGACTCTTCCTGGCCCACGGCGGGCGGGCGTTTTTGGTTCGGGTAATCGAGATAGATCGCCGGGTCGTCCTGGGTCACCAGCTCGATCGGCGAGTATTCCTTGATCCAGGGGAGCACTTTCTCGCGATTGGCGATCAGCAGCTCGAACTCTTGCGGCCGGGTGCGTCCCTTTTCGGCAAATCCAAAGGCATGGCCGCCGTAGCTCGCGTTGGGAATCCACTCGCGAAGCTCTTTCGGGTCGAGCGAAGTCTGGGCTCCGTTGACGGCCGCGCAGGTGAGCCGCGACGATTGCCGCGCGATCGGATCGCTGCTGTTGGGATCGGCCAGGTCCGGGTGCAGCGCCAGCCACAAGCTGGTGCAGGCGCCCGCCGATCCGCCCGTCGCGCCGACCCGCTTGGGATCGAGGTTCCACTCCTTGGCCTTCGAACGGATGGTCTGCAACGCCCGGGCGGCGTCGTGCAGGCAGGCCTTCACCGGCGGCTCGACCTTCTGCTCCATTGCCTGCGGGATGAATCGATAGTTGATCGAGGCCACCGAAATGCCGGCATCCAAAAACGGCTGAATCGCTCCGGTGCCGTAGCCCGACTTATCGCCCCCCATCCACCCGCCGCCGTGAATCAGCAGCACCAGCGGCGTCGGCTTGTCGCTTTTTGCCTGCCAGAAATCGAACTTCTGCCGCTCGGAGTCCGTGCCATACGCAAAATCCGCCGCAGTCGGTTCCGGCCGCGCCGGCGCCTCCTTAGCCTTTTTCGCCTTGCCTTGAGCCAAGGCGGACGTCGGCAAAACCAAGAGCAGCAAAACGACCAGGTTCAAAACCGGCGTCCGATGGATCATGGCAAAAACTCCTCAGCGGCAAGAGGCACGGAATTATTCACGGCGTCCCATCTTCGGCGATCACATGGGCCGAGTCAAGAAACCGGCCCGCCAAGCAATGGCGAACCGGTTCGCTGTGATGGGTTGTAAGTCGAATTCCAGCTTCTGACAACGGATCAATCGCTACGTCGAAACGAGTGGCCGGTTTTCAGGCCGGCGACGAAGAGGGCTAGGGCGACGGCTCCGGATGCGAATAGGGTATCGCCGGGGACGCGCATCCAGCGCAGGTCTTGCATGAGGGGCGTCTGCAGGAACTCGCTGCTGCGGGCGTACCAATAGCCGTGCTCGACGGACGCCCAGGTTTGCATCAGGCCGACCGGCAGCAGGCTCAGGACGCACATGGCCAACAGACCGCCGTTGAGCGACCAGAACGAGAATCGCAGCAGTCCGTCTTTCCACTCGACGCCGGGAATCAAGGCGCGCAGGCAGACCAGCATCAGGCCGATCCCGAGCATTCCGTAGACGCCAAACAGGGCGGCGTGCCCGTGCAGCGGAGTCGTGTTCAGCCCTTGCATGTAGTACAGAGCGATCGGCGGATTGATCATGAAGCCAAACAGCCCGGCGCCGACCATGTTCCAGAATGCCACCGCCACGAAGAAGTAGATGGGCCATTTGTAGCGACGCACCCACGGCGACGCTTCGCGATCGTCGCAGGTCTTCCATCGCGTCGAATCCGACGAGCACCAGGGGCACCACTTCCAGCGCGCTGAAGACCGAGCCCCAGGCCAGAGCGACGGTGGGCGTGCCGGAGAAATACAGGTGGTGGCAAGTGCCGATGATTCCGCCGGAGAGGAAGATCGTGGCCGACAAGAGCGCGGCGGCCGCGGCAACGCCCGGGCGAATCAGGTTCAACCGCATGAAGAAAAAGGCGATCACCGTGGTGGCGAATACTTCGAAGAAGCCTTCGACCCACAGATGGACCACCCACCACCGCCAGTATTCGACCATCGACAAATGCGTATGGTGTCCCCAACCGAGACCGGCCCCGTAGAAGAGGGCGATGGCCGTGGTCGAGACGAGCAGCAGCGCGACGAGTTGTTTCTGTTCGCCGCCTCTGCGCAGGGCCGGTCGCAGCACGCGCACCATCAGGAACAGCCACAGGAACAACCCGGTTAACAATGCAATTTGCCACGCCCGCCCCAAATCGACATACTCGTAGCCTTGATGTCCGAAGTAGAACGACTGGACGTCAGACGTCAGCTTGTTTTGAATGCTCAGCCACTCACCGGTCAGCGACCCGACCACGACCACCAGCAGCGCGACAAACAGAACGTTGACGCCCAGCCGTTGGCCCTGCGGCTCGGCTTCGCTGACCAGGGGCCCGATGAACAAACCGGCGGCCAGCCAGGCGGTGGCGATCCAGAAAATCCCCAGTTGGACGTGCCAGGTGCGCGTCACGCTGTAGGGAAGCCATTTGGACAGCGGGAAACCGTAGAACGCGTCGCCCTCGACGCCGTAATGGGCCGTGACCACACCCAACAACATCTGCACGAGCATCAGCGCCGTGACGACCCAGAAATATTTGAGCGTGGCTTGTTGCGAGGGGGTTGCTTGCCATTTTCCCAGGGGATCCGTGTCCGGTATGGTCGGCTCCGGTTCGTCAGCTCGGCGCGCGGCATACCACCAGATCATGGCCGAGATACCGGCGAGCAGCATGATGATGCTCACGCCCGTCCACACCACCGTCTCGCCGGTCGGCACGTTGCCGACCAGCGGCTCGTAGGGCCAATTGTGCGTGTAACTGATGTGGTCATCCGGCCGGTTGGTGCTGGCGGCCCAGGAAGTCCAGAAGAAAAACGCCGAGAGGGCACGCAAGCGGGCTTCGTCGGTCACGGCGCCGGCGGGAATGGCATAGTCGGTCTTGCCGTTGGAGAACACGTCGGCATAGTGCACGGCGTTGCTCTCGAACGCATCGGCACGGATCGGATCGATGGTGACCGTGCCGGTCTCCGGATCGAACGTGTTCGTGCGCATTCGTTCCGTGAGGCGGCCACGAAGCTGGGCCTGATGCTCGGCGCTCAAATCGTCGAACGGCTTGGCGAAATCTTCATTCGCCCACCGATCGAGAACATAAATCGCCTCGCGGTGCAGCCAATCGGCGGTCCAGTCGGGAGCCACGTAGCTGCCGTGTCCCCATACCGATCCAACCTCCATGCCGCCCAGGGCTTGCCACACGTTCTGACCCTTTGCAATCTGGCCGTCATCGATGACAACCCGGCCGTCCGTGGTGACAACCCGATCGGGCACGGGCGGCGCTGCCTGGTAGATGCGGCTGCCAATCCAACCCAGCACGCTAAACGAAAGCACCAGAACGACCACAAATAGAATCCAAAGCCGTCGCATGTCCGCCTCCTTCTTAGAACCTATCCGAGAACCGCCTCGGAGAAGGGGACAGTCCCATTTTCCTCCGAAGACTCCGAAAAATTGGGACCGTCCCCGCCGGTTCTCGGATAGGTTCATAATGCGTGATTCGGCAATCGCCCGATCAACTTTCCTCCGCTTCCAGTCCTTCGTTCGATGTGGCGCAGACGGCGCCGTCATGTGCAGGCAACTGTCACTGACGAGCCAGTTGCGGAAAATCGCAAAGCGGCACGCTCGTACTGGGCTCTGCAAGCACGTCCGCCAACGTCGTCGAGGCGAAGGCCTGCTCGACTTGCGCAAGTGACGCATCCATTTTCTTGTGCAAAGGACAAAGTCGCTTGCCGTGTGTTTTAAGCCCCAGCGGACAAACCTGAATGCGCTGAATGGGGTCGACCGCGTTGACCGCCTGGAGGATCGTGATTTTCTTGGCGGGCCGGCTCAAGCAAAAGCCGCCTCGAACGCCGCGATGCGCCTCAACCAGCCCTTCCTTAGTAAGCAATTGCAACACTTTCGAAAGATAGGGGCCGGGGACCTTGGTGACCTCGGCCAACTGGCGATTGGTCTGAGCGTGCTCAGGCTGGGCGGCCAGCGCCACTAATGCCCGCAAGGCGTATTCGACAGTCTGCGTAAACATGGCAGCTCCAAAATCAGGATGTTGACATCCAGTATAGCCGAAGATAGACTGCCCGAATACTGGATCGACATATCCAGTATTGCCGATGCACCAATTGGCCCGCCCCCTGAACCCCACCGAGGACTCCCCGATGCCCGCAACCCTCAAAAACCGCCGCCATTCCCTGGGATTTTTTCTGGCAACGCTGGCGACGTCCATCGTCGTGGTGTGCGTGGCCGTTGTGACCGCGCCTGGCGCCGACAATGCCACGAGGGAAGAGGGCAACCGAGACCTCGATCGCGCCCGGCGCGAAATCAAATTGCTGGACGACATCTACAAGACGGCCATTGTCCTCATTACGCAGCACTATGTGAAGGAGGATTCCGACCTGCCCGCGGGGGAAGCCTTCAAAGCCCTGTTCGCGGGCATGAAAGACAAGGGCTGGCACGAGGTGCGTCTGCTGGATGCCACGGGCGACCCGCTCAACGATGAAAACGCCCCGCTAGACTCCTTCGAAAAGAGTGCCATCCAAGCGCTACTCGCAGGCAAGCCGTATTACGAGGAGCAGGCGGACCAGGACGGGAAGCGGTTTTTGCGGGCCGCCACCCCCATCCCGATCGTGATGAAGAAATGCACGATGTGCCACAGCAATTATCGCGACCAGAAGGTGATCGGGGCACTCGGCTACAAGCTGCCGCTGGCCGCAGGCGCCGAGAAAAAGTAATTCGAGCCAAAAGGCCCTCGGAAATTCAGGCCGGCGATCGGGATCATCTGCGGACAACGACCCGAATGGAACCGCTGATCCTGTGTTGAATTCGCTTGAAACGCCCCGGCGAAACTCAAGTTTTGGCCGAAGATTGTGGCGGCAATGCGTTCCGATTAGCATAGATGGGTCCGTCGAAGGCCGCGGCGCGGTCGCGCATTCCATTTCGTTTTCGACGATCCATCGGTCCAGTCTCGACAAATGCTCAACTGGCTCAAGGCTACCTATCGTTCGTCACGCGCCAGGCCCGCGGCGGGTCAAGCCCATATGACGTTTGGGGCGACGTCGGTCGGCCGCACGTTGACGCGCACCAGCTTGTTTCTCAAGAAGCAGCTTTGGATTTGGCCGATCATCGCCGTCGTGCTGCTCGCGGCGGTCGGCTACGCGGCCAGCTCGGCGATCGAGCGGACGATCCGAGAGAATCTGCAATCGCAGTTGCACACGCTCGCCAGCGTCGAGCGGTCGATGTTGGAAACCTGGCTGAAGGTGCAGGAGTCGAATGCGGAGTCGCTGGCCAACGACCAGCACGTCCGCGAGACTGCCACGCAGCTGCTGGCCCTGGCACAAGGGGCGACCGACGGGCCAGCCAGCGCGCCCACCGAGCCCCTGGCGGCGACTGCAAACCCGGCGGCGCTGCACGCTCGATTGGCGCAGGAGCTGGCCTCGGGCATGTCGTCGCATCAATTCGTGAGCTATTTTCTGGCCGACAAGAACCAGCGTATCGTGGCCTCGTCGAACATCGAGCTACGCGATCAAACCATTGGGCGCCATGAGGAGTTTCTGAACCGCGCGCTGGAGGGACAAACGATTGTCAGCGCTCCTTTTCCGAGCGTCGTGTTGATGAAGGACGAGTTCGGACAAATCCGCACGAGCGTGCCGACGATGTACGTTTGCGCGCCGATCCGCGACCAAAACTTTCAGGTTGTGGCGGTGCTGGCCCTGCGAATTCGTCCGGAACGCGAGTTCACGCGCATTCTTCAGCTGGGCCGGATCGGAGAGACCGGCGAAACGTACGCCGTCGACAAAGCAGGTCTGATGGTCTCGAACGGGCGCTTTGACAACGACTTGATTTTGCTGGGCCTGCTGCCGGACGTGGATCATTCCCGGTCGATTCTGAACATTTCCGCACGCAACCCCGGCGGCAACATAACGAAAGGCTTTCGGCCTGGCGTGCGGCGCGCCGAGTTGCCGCTGACCGATATTTGCGCCGCCGCGGTGTCGGGCAAGTCGGGCGTCCTGATGGAACCGTACAATGACTACCGAGGTTCCCCCACGGTCGGCGCTTTTGAGTGGCTGCCGAAGTACGGGCTAGGGATCATCACGGAGATCGATTACGACGAAGCCTTTCGGCCCCTGACGATTCTGCGCCAGGTCTTTTATTCGCTGTACGCCCTGCTGGCGGTGAGCTCGGCCGCGATCTTTGCGTTTACGCTGGTGGTCGCCCGACTGCAGCGAGAAGCGCAGAAGGCGGCGATCGAGGCCAAGCAGCTCGGGCAGTACCGTCTGGAGAAACAGCTCGGGGCGGGAGCGATGGGCATCGTCTTCAAGGGGCAGCACGCGATGCTGCGACGGCCCACGGCCATTAAGATGCTCAACGTGGACGGAGTGAATGAGGCATCCATTGCGCGGTTCGAGCGCGAAGTGCAAATCACCTGCAAGCTGAACAATCCAAGTACCGTCGCCATCTACGACTACGGCCGCACGCCCGAAGACGTCTTTTATTATGCGATGGAGTTCCTCGACGGCATCAATCTGCAAGCTCTGGTCGAGCGATACGGTCCCCAGCCGGAAGGCCGCGTGATCCACATTCTCAAGCTCGTTTGCGGCTCGCTGTACGAGGCGCACTCGTTGGGTTTGGTTCATCGCGACATCAAGCCGGCCAATATCATGCTCAATCGCCGCGGCGGCGAGCCCGACGTGGTTAAAGTCCTGGATTTTGGGCTCGTCAAGGCGATCGACGAAGACAAGCGCGCTGGGCAATCCGACGGCGGACTATCGGGCACTCCGCTGTATATGTCGCCCGAGGCGATTGAGACGCCCGAGCTGGTCGACGCGAGGAGTGATTTGTACGCCGTCGGAGCGGTCGGTTACTTTCTTTTGACGGGCCAGGCGGTCTTTGAGGCAACTTCATTGACCGACCTCCTGCAGAAGCACGTGGACGCGGTTCCCGATCCTCCTTCGACCCGGCTGAAACATCCGATCACGGCGGAACTGGAGAGTGCGATCATGGCCTGTTTGGAAAAAAGTCGGGCCAAACGACCGCAAACGGCGCGCGACCTGATGACGATGCTGAATCGGTCCCCCGCCGCCGGCACCTGGTCCACCGAAGATGCCGACGCCTGGTGGGGCCGCCACGAACGGGGCGATCGAGCTTCCCAAGCTGCGACGTCGCAAGACCAGGGGACCAGCGGCCCAGCCGCGGCAGCAACCGACGTAGCGCGTCTGCCGGACCCGGCGGCCGGGTTCAGCGATCGAGCCAAGGCGACCGCCGACTTGGGATTGGACCGAACCAGCCTGTTTGAGCATCCCGACGATTCAAACGCGCCATGACAGCCGCGCCAGTCATTCTTCAATCGACGCCGATCATGACGTTCGAGGCTTTGATCACGACGTAAACTTCCTTGCCGACTTGCAGGCGCAGATTGTCGGAGGAGCTTTTCGTGATGACCGAAACCAGCTCTTGTCCGCCCGGCAATTCGACGGTGATCTCCGAGTTGACGGCCCCGGGAGCGATCGATTTGACTTTACCCTTCAGGACGTTGCGTGCGCGTAATCTTCATGCGAAACCTCGGTGGAGCGAAAAATGGCGGCCGCGTCGCTACGATGGCAACATTCTAGCCGATTCGTCCGTCGCGTGGGGAGGTGCGACCGATCGGGCTTTCCCATGCGCGGCCCGGATCATTTGGCGACAACTACAGGGAAAAACAGCGGACGATCGTCGAGCTTGCCGCGGCCGAAATCGGCGATCCATTGTTGGGTGTCGGGCTCGCGAAGAAAGCTGGCCAGGCGGCGAGCGGCCTCGCGGCGCGGGCTCCCGGGTTTGTTGGCGGTGCTCACGACAACCACGTAGGGGCGCCGCATGCGAGGATCGCCTTGCACCATGATCTCCAGTCCGCTGTTCGAAATCTTGCCGTTCAGAAACGGAATCCGGCCGACGATCGTGTAGGCGTTCTCTTGCGCGGCCCGTTGCAGCAGTTGCCGGTGCCGTTCGGTCGGTAGCGACACGACGTTGTCGCCGTCCAGCTCCAACTCGCCTTCGGATAACAGGTCGTGCAAGACTTCGTTGGTGCCCAGGCTCTGATGGACCATGAACTTGGATTTCGTGGCGATAATTTTTTTCAGGGCCGCGACCGCGTCTGAGGTTCCCTTGATTTTCGCTGGGTCATCCTTTGGCCCGACAATTAGCTGGTCGTTTCTGGCCCACGGCTGCGGGTCGAGCCCGAATCCATCGGCCACCAGATTGATGATCGTGTCGCTGGCGTGCATAGTGATCAAGTCGGCCTCGCCGCCGCGAAACGGCCCAGCGATTTCATGCTTCGGGCCGGTGGCGACGACCTCGACCTGAATGCCGGTCGCCTTAGTAAACCGATCGGATGCGGCCTGCCAGAAGCCTGTATCGGTCATTCCGCCAATGACGGCGCAGCGGACGGCGACCTTCTCGCCGCCGGCTTGGCCCGTGGTCGGATCGGCAGCGTGGTTGTCGGCGCGGCAACAGAGAGACCAGGCGGCGACCAGCCACAATGCTGTTTTGATCGAGCGAGACCGATTCCACTCGTTTCGCGTTCGTAGCATCGAAGAAGTCCGTTCGTGTTTCGAAGCGTTTACACCAACTCGCCGGTGTGGCGTGTCGAATAGCCAGGAAGTTCCGCCAATCGCGAACGATAGCTTCGCGAACGTATGGTTGCCAGCAGCGCGGCGATGCGGGGATCGTGCTCGGCGTCGCTGGAAAAACAAAGATCGTAGTCTTTCTGTTGGACTTTCAGAAACGATAGGCCCGATTCCTCGCTTGCAAGTCGCACACACGGCCCGATGTCGGCCCAACCGCAACGGACCGCGGCGGCGACGCTGCGGTGATCGAAGGCCACGCGGCGCGGGGCGGGCCGGCCCTCGAGGATCTCATCCTGGCACTGCCGAGCGCCCGAGCCTTCCTCGCGGCCCACCCAGCGTGCTTTGGTGCGAAGGATGCTCGCGAGCGTTGATCCTCCGAAGCGGGCGCCCAGGGCCAACCCTTCTTCCCAGCGCGCGACGCGGACCAGCGTGCATCCGCCTCCCAGTCGCGAGCGCGCGGCATGCGAATTCTCCGATTGGTGACCCATCCGGCCGAGGTGAACGCCGGCGGCGTGCACTTTGCCCGCGACCAGCAGGTCCAGGGCTTCGCGGCTGCTGCGCTTCAATACGATCATGCGGAACTGAAACTGCCGGGCGTACTCCGCGGCCAGCAGCCCGGCGGCCGGATCGCAGCACGCGACAACCAGGGTGTGCTCGGCAACTTCGGTACTCACGCCGTGCGGCACGCCGGCTCGAAGCACGCCGTCGTGCCAATCGAGTTGCGGCGAATCGTCCTCGACGGGGTATGTCAAAATGCGGCCGCCCACGCGCGCCGTCCAGTATCGGGCCCGCGGATTGGAGGGCCGAATGGCCCACTCGATGGCCGGTTGCTGAGGCGTTTGCAGCCCAAACAATTCCTCGACCGAGCAGTCGAGGATCTGGCCAAGCGTCAGGGCCGCCGTTACCGAGGGCGCCAGCCGTCCCGCTTCGATAGCGCTGATGCCGGCCCGCGACAGCCCGGCTCGATCGGCCAGCTCTTGCTGGGACCAACCGCGGGCCATTCGCCGGGAGCGAACCGAGTTTTGCGGGGGCCGGGGGATTGACATAATAATATCAGTTTATAGATACTATCGTGCCAATACAAGTACGCACGCCCCCGACGAACCAGGCATCACTGAAACGCAATCCCGTGAGGAAATCCATGCCTTGGAAATCGCTGTGTCTCGGTCTCGCGCTGATACTTTCGACGGCCCCCATGGCTGCCGCCTTGTCCGTCACGATCGCGCCCAGCAAGGACAACACGCTGATTCAGGCAACCAATCCGGCAAGCCAACTCAGCAATGGCCAGGGAGACATCTTTGTCGGCCGCACGAATCAAGACGGCAACGCGGCGCCAACGGTCAGCATTCGCCGCGGCCTGGCCGCCTTCGACGTTGCCGGCAACGTTCCGTCCGGGGCAACCATTACGAGCGTTACGCTGACGGTGCGCGAAGTCACCGGATTGAGCGGCGACCCGACCGTCGAGTTGCATCGGGTGCTGCAAGATTGGGGCGAAGGCGGCTCCTTCCAAAACGGAGGAGCCGGCGTCGCGGCCCAAAACGGAGACGCGACCTGGCTTTACACGTTCTTCAATGCAACCACGCCGGCAGCAAGTCCCACGTGGTCCACGGCCGGCGGAAGCTTTAGCCCGAGCGTCAGCGCCGCGGCGGTTATCTCCGACGACCTTGGCGCCGGACAGTTGTTTTCCTGGTCGTCCGCGAGCAATCCTCAAATGCTGGCCGACGTGCAGGGATGGCTCAACAGTCCGGCCACGAACTTCGGCTGGCTGCTGTTGGGTGATGAGAGCAAAGGGCAAACCGCCAAGCGTCTCAATAGCGGCGAGTCGACCGCGTTGCCGAATACTCCGCCCGCGCTGACGATCAACTACGCGGTGCCCGAGCCCTCGGGCCTGGCGCTTGGCGCAGCGGCGGCGATCGGCATGGCCCTTGCCGGGTTCGTGCGCCGGCGTCGGCGCTAAGTCGGCTGCCCAAATTCATCCCGGCCGACGAGGAAGCAGGACGATGGCCCGGATTCGCCGAAACGCCGAGAAACCTAATGCTCGCGGCGGATTTACGCTCGTCGAGCTATTGGTCGTGATCGCCATCGTCGGCATCCTGGCGGCGCTATTGCTGCCGGCGATCCAATCGAGCCGCGAGGCGGCGCGTCGGGCGCAGTGCGCCAGCCAACTCCATCAGTTGGGCGTCGCGGCCAGCAATCACGCCACCTCGAAGGGCTGCTATCCGTCCGGCGTCGAGCAGTGGTTCTTCAGTTCGGCCGTGTCTTATCGCGGCATTCCGCTGTTTGCCTATCTGTGTCCGTACATCGAAGAGGCCAACACGCTGGTCCGCTGGGACTACACCGACCCGATGAACAATGCAAACCAGGGAGCTCGCTCGAACACGGCGGTCGTGCTGTCGTTGTTGTTGTGCCCGTCCGACGATATCCAGCAGAATCCGATTCTCTTCTCCAGCCGCAATTGGGTGTACGCATTGACCAGCTACGGCGGAAACGGCGGCACGCGTTCGTATTTTCCCATGCAGTCGTCGGCCGATGGAATTTTTCACACCACCGGTGAGGCCTCCGAGCCTAAAACCCACCAGCGGCCCGTCCGGCCCAAGGACGTCACCGACGGCCTCAGCAAGACCATTCTGTTCGGCGAGCGGTCCCACTCGGATTTGAATTACAAATCGTTCAACGACAACGCCTATGGAGAGCCGCTGGACCAGCAGGGCTGGTGGGGAGCCTCGACCAGCCGCAAGATGATCGGCCACGTCACGATGAGCGCTTTCGTGCCGATCAATTATCGGCTCCCGTTCAGTTTCGCGGGCCGCGCGGGCCAAAATCCGCCGGCCGACTCGTTCAGCGATTTTGCCGCCTACTCCGACATGCGGATGTGCGCCTACGGCAGCGAGCATTTCGGCGGTGCTAACTTCTGTTATGCCGACGGCAGTACGCGGTTTTTGGTCTCCGAGACTGACCTAAGCGTGCTGCGCGCCCTGAGCACGCGGGCTGGCACGGAGCTGACCGAATCGGATTAGCAGAGCTGCCCGCCATGTCAGGTCGTGGCGCGGCGTCTCATCTCGTTGCCGATCGGCGGCAAGCGCGCTAGAATTCATGGCACCCAACAGGTCAGGAGAACCGGAAGATGGTCCAAGTCCATGTATTCAATCGTGAGGGCACGCTCGTTGGCCCGGTCGATTCACCCAAGGTGGAATTGACCGACCGCCAATGGCAACAGCGCTTGACGGGAGAGCAGTATGAAGTCCTGCGCGCGAAGGGAACGGAACGCCCGTTTTGCGGCACCCTGCTCGACAACAAGCAGCAAGGCGTCTACACCTGCGTCGGTTGCGGGCTGCCGCTGTTCTCGTCCGACTCGAAATTCCACTCAGGCACCGGCTGGCCAAGCTTTTTCCAGCCGATCGCCCCGGAAAACGTCACCGAACACCGCGACGTGAGCCACGGCATGGTGCGCAGCGAGATTCTGTGTGCGCGGTGCGACGGCCATTTGGGACATGTTTTCGACGACGGGCCGCGGCCGACCGGTCTGCGGTTCTGCCTGAATTCGGAATCGCTGTCGTTTACGGCTAGTGAAAACGTCAAGTCATTGGCCGATCCCGCGGCCGACCATAGCGCGCCCGCCGAGCCCGAGGCAGGCGAGATCGCCTTGTTTGCCGGGGGATGCTTCTGGTGCACGGAGGCGGCCTTCGAACAACTGGCCGGCGTGCTCGACGTCGAAAGCGGATACTGTGGCGGCGCAAGACACGGCCGACTACGAGTCGGTGTGCTCCGGCAGGACAGGCCACGCCGAGGCGATTCGGATCACGTACGATCCGAAAACGATCACGTACGACCGGCTGCTCGACGTGTTCTTCGACGCGCACGACCCGACGCAGCTCAATCGCCAGGGAAACGACGTTGGCACCCAATACCGCTCGGCGATTTTTCCCCTGAATGACGAGCAAAAACAGCTCGCCGAGGCCAAGATCACGAAGCTCACCGCGGACGAGGTCTATGGACGCCCGATCGTGACCCGGATCGAGCCGTTCACGAGATTTTATTCGGCCGAGCAATACCATCAGGACTACGCCCGGCGACACCCGGACGAGCCCTATGTTCAGTCTCATTCCATGCCGAAGGCTTGCGCGATTCGCGAAAAGCACTCCGACCTGATTCGGCCGAAGAGTTAAAGGACGGTAACGGTCTCGCGAACCGCATCTTGGCGATTCAGCTTGCCTGCGGTTTTCAATCACTCAGGTCACTCGCCGCCGGCACACGAGCGTGCGCGAAATCGGCGCCAGCCTCGGCGTCGCTGGCCGGCGCGTGTCGGTTGACGGTTACAAAAGTGGTTCATCATCCAAGATTCCCAACACGAAGTCGACAGCCTCGGCATTGCTCTCGGATCGACGATTTCGATTACCCTTATGTTCGTTGACCCACGCCAAATCGTCGAATGACGTCCCGGCGTTGTCATCGCCGGCAACCGGCAAGGTACCGGCGATTGAAATGGGCGTGGCTGCGCACCGAGCGACGTCGCGGCGTCGGCGACGGCCAGCGCAGCCAGGGTCGACGCGACGGCGTTGAAGTCGGTGGCGGGCGCGGTTGAGAGTTGTCGTTCGGCCAACTCGGTCGCTTCCGGCGGCACGGCCGGAGCCGAGCGATTCAGCGTGAAAGCCAAGTCGACGATGCCAGCCAGGTTGCTCGAATCGAACGCTTGCAGGTGAACGACATACGATCCGTCGGTCAGCGGCGCACCGTTCAGGTTGTCCAAGAAACTGGGAGTCAAAACAAAGCCTCCATCGGGCTGCACCAGCGGAAGCACATCAACGCTGGCGACGCTCGCCACGCGGAAGCCGACGGCGCTGGTTTCGCTATTGGAATCGGCACTATCCCGGTAGGCCGCCGACATGTGGTCCCAGACGTACTGGTACGAGCCGCCGCGCAGGCTCCGAGTGATGCCGTTGGGGGTGTTGATCCGGGTTTCGGTCCACTGCAGGACGTTGCCAGCCTGATCGAACGTGCCATACGGGCTCACCGACGCGGCGAAGGCACCCACCGGCGTGACATGCCCGATCGAGAGCTCGTAATTCGGATCCGGCCAGCCGCCCGGAACGTAATTTGCCGAGTTGTTGCCGCCGGGTGGAACCTGGTAGTCGGGGACGTCATTGCTCGACGTTGCGTAATGGTAGTAGGAATTGCTGGCGGCGTTGTAGTACGCTGCCTTGTACCACTCGTCCTCGCTGGGGAGAAACACCTTCGCCGTCGGGCTTCGCTTAATATTCTCGCCATGAAGCCCACCGCCGGCGATCGTGTACGCGCCGGTTTCAGTATCGCCGTTGCCCTGGCCGTTGTTGAGCCAGTTGGCGAAGCGAATCGCGTCAAACCAGGAGACGGAGATGACCGGGTAATCTCCATGGCCCAAGATCACGCTGTACTTGCTGCCGTTGGGTTGATTGGCGGCGAAACCGATTCCGCCATTCGCGGTGTCGGTGGCCATTTGGCTGCTGTACAACGATAGTGCATTGGCGCCCGTGGGATCCTTGGCGTTGAGGAACGCGACGTATTGGCTGTTGGTGACGTCATACTTGCTGATCAGATAGGCGTGATTGACGGAGCCGACGATCGCGTCCACTCCGCCACCACTATGACTGAGCGCATGCGCGCCCGACCATTCGCCGACGTTGCCGGAATCGCCGACCAGGGCCCAGTCGAAAGTGACAGTCTGACCGGCGACCGGATTGGTGATCGGGGCACCGCTGCTAGGATCAAGGCTGGCTCGGAAAGAGACAACGGGGCCATTCGCGGTGATGGTGCCGGCGATCGTCGGATCGGACGTAATTCGATCGTGGTCGCTCTCTCCAGTATCGTTGACCAGGGCGGCGTCGATCTGTGGCGTGCCGTCGAGCGTGAACGAGACGATTTGCGAGGCGACGTTGCCCACCGCATCAACGGCAAGCAAGTGAACGACGTAAGACCCATTGGGCAGCGATCCGCCATTCATCGTTCTGAGGAAATCCGTGCCGAGCGTAAAGTTTCCGCCGGAAAGCGTGACGTCGGTGCTGATCGGTCCGGAGTTGATGCCGGCTTTGAGGCTGGCGACCGAATTGACCGCCGTGACCGTGCCGGTGATTGTGGGATCGGTCGTGATGCCGTCGTTGTTCGGTATTCCCCCGGGCCCGGTGTCGTTGGCCAGCGCGGCGATGATCTGCGGCGCACCGTCAAGCGTGAATGACACGTCCTGCGCGGCGACCTTGTCCAGCGCATCGACGGCAATCAAGTGGACGATATAGGTTCCATCGGGCAAGGCCCCTCCATTCATCGTTTGAAGGAAGTCCCTGCTGAGCGTAAAATTGCCGTCGGAAAGCGTGACGTCGGTGCTGATCGGTCCCGAGTTGATGCCGGCCTTGAAGCTGGCAACCGAATTGACGGCCGTGAGCGTGCCGGTGATCGTAGGATCGGTCGTGATGCCGTCGTTGTCCGGCACTCCCCCGGTCCCGGTGTCGTTGGCCAGCACGGCGTTGATCACCGGCGTGGTGTCAAGCGTGAACGACACGTCCTGCGCAACAGTCTGGCCCACCGCATCAACGGCAAGCAAGTGAATGACGTAAGACCCATCTTCCAGCGATCCGCCATTCATCGTTCGGAGGAAGTCCGTGCTCAGAAGAAAGTATCCGCTATTAAGCGGGATGTCGTCAAAGATTCCGCTGTAAAGCGCGACGTCGTTGTTGATCGGTCCGGAGTTGATGCCGGCTTTGAAGCTGGCAAGGGAATTGATGGTCATGACCAGGCCGATGATCCTCGGATCGGCCGTGATGCCGTCGTTGTTCGGCACTCCCCCGAGCCCGGTGTCGTTGACCAGCAAGGCGTAGATGATCGGCGTGGCATCAAGCGTAAACGACACGTCCTGCGCGGCAGTCTGGCCGGCCGCATCAACGGCAAGCAAGTGAACGACGTATGGTCCATTGGGCAGCGATCCGCCATTCATCGTTCTAAGAAAGTCGGTGCTGAGCGTAAAGTTACCGTCGGAAATCGTCACGTCAGTGCTGACCGGTCCAGAGTTGATGCCGGCTTTGAAGCTGACGACCGAATTGACGGCCGCGAGCGTGCCAGTGATCGTAGGATCGGTCGTGATGCCATCGTCGTCCGGCACTCCCCCGGGCCCGGTGTCGTCGGCCAGCGCGGCGTTGATCGTCGGAGGGGGAGTGAGCGTAAACGGCACGTCTTGCGTCGCGGTCTTGCCGAGCGCATCGACGGCCAGCAAGTGAACGACGTAGGATCCATCCGGCAGGGTCCCGCCGTTCATCGCCTGGAGGAAGGCCGTGTTGAGCGTAAAGTTTCCGCCGGAAAGCGTCACGTTGTTGTTGATCTGCCCGGCGTTGATGCCGGCCTTGAAGCTGGCAACCGAATTGACCGCCGAGAGCGTGCCGGTGATCGTGGGGTCGGTCGTGATGCCGTCGTTGTTCGGCACGCCCCCGGGCCCGGTGTCGTTGGACAGGGCGGCGCTGAGCAACGGCCCGGCGCTTGCAATGTCGATCTTCGTGAGGCTGCCAACGTTGGACAAGGCCACCGACGAGTCGGTGCCGGTAATGGTGCCGCTGCGGTTGTGGTCGCGGGCGCTGGTGATCGGCGCAGGAATTCCGATGTTGGCCAGGACCGACGACGCATCGGCGCCGGTCGCGAAGTAATTGAGGTTCGAGTCGCCCAACAGGTTGGCCCAGAAAAAAGCGTCGGTGGCCGCCAGGCCGGTGTTGGGCGTGGCCAGGACTTGCACTTCCAGCCATGCCTTCTTGACGGCGCCCGCGCCCCACACGATCTCGACGCGGTCCGAACTACTGACGCCAGCGCCGGTGATCACCGCGATCGAACTCGGCGCCGCAGCGGTCGACCAACCACCCAGCGAACTGTCGTTGCCGGTCTTGAAGACGAAGTCGTTGGCGTTGATCGACGCGTGCGAACCGCCGCCGAGCAGATCGATCATGATGCCGTTGATGCCGCGCGTGTAGGTCGAAAGATTGGCGCTCACGGCCAGGCCATCGCCGGGCAGGTAGGCCGACTTATCCGTCGCGATCGCGGAGCCGTCGAGCGAGTCGATCCCGGCGCCGCCATCATAAGACGACTGATCGTAAAACAGCTCGCGACCGACGACCGTCGAGATCGAAAGCAGGCAGCGGCACTCAAGCATCTCGAGCCGCGGATGGAACCAACGGTCCGAATCGACGTGCCGACGAGTTTGAGACCGCCATTTCTCGGTACGCGCCGACGTTGGCGTGCGGGCAATGCTCATCTCAAGCTTCTCGTTCGTTCTGTCCAGTGAAAAACGGCGCCCGAGTTGCCGCCAGTATATCCCATGCCCGCCGGCAAACCATCCCGCGAACTCCACTTTGCAACGATGCGGATATCGGCGCCGAACTTGGGCTTACGTCGCACGATGTGGGCAGCCACCCCAAGCGCCGCGACTACCGCACTGGCGATGGCGGAGTGTAGATCGTACGCCCTCCGTCAACGGGAAGGCACGCGCCGGTGACGAAGTCGTTTTCGATGAGCGCCAGAACGGCTTGAGCGATGTTTTGCGGGCTCCCCTCGCGCTTTACCAGCGTGGCGTTGATGGCCTCTTGCTTTTCCGCTTCGGGCAAGTCGGGCGGCAACAAAACCGGGCCGGGCATGATGCAATTGACTCGAACTCGCGGATTGCGGGTGCCCAGCTCGACGGCCAGGCATCGCGTGAGCGTCGGGATGGCCCCTTTGGAAGGAAAGTACGCGGCGTAGTTCAAATACGGACGAGCTTCGGCCCAATCGCCCAGCGTGACAATCGAGCCCCCTTCTGGCTGACGAACCATCGCCAGTCCGGCGTGCTGACTGCACAAGAACGTGCCCAGGGTATTGGTTTCGAAGTGCATGCGGACTTCGGCGGCGGTGACGTCTTCCAGACGTTTGCTCTTCCAGATAGCCGCGCAGTTGACCAGGACGTCGAGCCGGCCGAAACGCTCCAGGATTTTCTGCATCATGCCGGCGACGGCTCGCTCGTCGGAAAGGTCTGCCTGAAATCCTTCGGCCTCAACTCCGTGTCTGCGCAAACGATCGACGGTTTCGGCCCCTTCGGCGGCTGACGTGCGATAGTGAACCGCCAGCGAATAGCCCCGCTCGGCAAGCGCCTCGGCCACGACGGAGCCGACGCGCCGCTTGCCGCTACCGGTGACCAGGGCAATTTTGTTGGGGGTGGACATGCAGGAATCTCGATCGGGCCTTAGCCAGGATTTCGCAACGGCAGCAATGCCCGCAGGCGCGGATCGCGGAAAACCAGGCCGAGCCAGACGAGCATGCCGACGATGACCGGCGCGAAGAACAGTGGATCCTCGACGCGGACGTGGGTTGCCGTGGCGCCGCCGAGGTAGCCCGTAAGCAGCACCGCGCCCAGCACGGCCGTGCGGGGAACGAGATAGATCACGGTGCAGGCCAGCTCGGTGACGCCGATGGCGACCGCAAGATCCTTCGGGTATCCGAACTTCGCCCAGTCGTCTTCAAAGCCGGCCGGCTGCACCAGCTTCATCGTGCCGCTCATCAGAAACATCAACGCCGGCAGAACACTAATGATCCAGCCGGCCCAGAACATCCACTTCGTGGTGCCAGCCGCTTGAACATCCGATGACATGAATCGATCCTCCGATGCGTCGTTAGTGTGGCTTCGCCGTGATTCAATACCAACAATTCCTTAGCCCGCGATCGGCCCTACCGCGGGCGTGACCGCGGGCGTGACCGCGGGGATCATTCTCGGACGCTTCACGATCGCGCCCAGGATCAATCCCGCCAGGATCCAACCGATGAGGACGTCGGCGATCATCGCTTGCGTGTAGTCCCATGGGAACATCATCCAGTTGAACAGAGCGACGTCGCGGAAGATGGCGGCGAACACGCCCAACAAAGCGACGAAGATGACTCGCTGAACGTAGTGCGGCAGCGACGCTCCGGCCATCCACAACAGCGTGGCCGCGATCAGCGAGCAGACGAAGTTGATGCCGAACCCGCCGCCGAGCATTGCCGGCGCAAACGGCTCGGCGCCCCCCGCCTGGTAAAACACCGAGAAGACCGGCCCTTGTCGGCGCAGCTCGATCCAGTCGTCCATCGCTTTCTGTCCGTCGGCGGCCGATGCGCCCGGCTCGGCTTTCCGCGGCGCGGGATAGCTATAAACCCCGGTTACCAGTTCTTGCTCCCCGAGCGTCGCAGCCACCGCAGATTGATCCGGCAACTCGCGGATGGTGCCCTCGTGAAGTCCCAGAGCGACCCACGACAGCATCCCGAAGACAAACAACGCAACCGCGGACAGCAGGCTACCCAGCAAAATGCGGACCATCGGTGATTTCTCCTATCCAAGGAAAGCCAGAGACTTGAGGATGCGATTGCGTCGAACAACCCTATTTGGATCCATGACTATGCGGATTGTCGCTACTTGTTTGCCGCGCCGCCTGAGATGCACAGCAGTTTGTTGCGCGTGCGGACAAAAAGGGCGCCGTCGGCAATGGCAGGCGTGGCGACGATGTTGTCGCCGACGTCGTTGACGGCGAGCTCTTCGTAATTGGCGTCGTTCTTCAGAACCGCGATCATGCCATTCTCGCCGGCCAGATAGATCTTTCCGTCACCGCAGACGGGGGATGCAAAGTAGCTGGTCGCGTTGGCCACGCGCTTGGGGCCGCGCAGAGGCGTGCCGCCGCGCGTCTCGAACACCGTGCTGATGCCACCGTCTTTGACCAGCAGCATGCGGCCGTCGAATACGAAGGGCGAAACTATGTGGTCGGTATGTTTCGTCTTGTGTTTCCACAGGACGTGCGACGCGCTCACGTCGCCGACGCCGCCGCCGCGCACCGCGAGAATGAATTCTTCCGCCGCGTTCTCGCCCAACGAGGTGAAATTCGCTCCGGCAAAATTATCGGGGTGCAAGAACGCGACGTCCAGCTCGGCCCCTTCCAGAAAGCCGTCGCGGTTGAGGTCGCCCCGATCGAAGGTTCGCTTGAAAAAGGTCTCGGGAATTGGCGACGCTCCGACGTAAGCCTGGATTTCCGCCTTGTCCACCTTGCCGTCCTTGTTGCCGGTGTCCGCTTGATCGACGGCAGCCAGCCACTGATTGGCGATCCCGCTGCTCTGCACCGAGATGTAGATCGTGCCGTCGAGACACACCGGAGTCGTCTTGATGTTCCGCAGCAGGGTCTTGGCGTACCAGCGGCGCTGGCCCGTCTGGGGATCGTAGCCGATGAGCAGGCCCGTGCCGGCGACGATGATCTCGTCCCGGCCGTTTGCCGTGTTGATGACCGGATGCGAATAGTTCACCGCCATGTCGAGCCGGTCGTCCTTCCAGCGCTGCTTTCCCGTGGCTCGGTCGAAAGCGTACAAGGCCGGGTTGAGATCGTCGTCCTGGCAGAAGAGCAGCATGTCGCGGTAGAGCACGGGCGACATCGCGGCTCCCCATTTGAAGACGAAGAACGGAACCGGCAGCGGCTGCTGCCACATATCTTGACCCGAGCGAGCATCGACCGCGCGCATGCCGAGCGAACTGAAATAAAAGTAGACTCGCTCCTCGTCGGCGGCCGGAGTCGAGCTGGCGTGGCTGTTGGTCTGCTGCACCTCCGGAAGCGCTCCGGTCGGCCAGTCACGCTGCCAGAGTTTCTTGCCGGTCTCGGCATCGAACGCGAAAAGACTGACCGTCTCGCTTTTTGTCATTCCGCTGACGTAGACCCGACCCGCGACGACGACGGCCCCGCCCACGCCGTCTCCCACGTTCGCGGACCAACGCACGTTCTCGGTATTCGAGAACTTCACGGGCAACGGCTTTGAGCTCGTCGAGACGCCGCCACAATTCGGCCCACGGAACTGCGGCCAGTCATCGGCACGCAACGAGCCCGACCAGAACGAAACTGCGATCAGTGCAATCGCCAGCGATGCGCGACCGACGCCGGCTTGCCGGTCGTCACCACAGCGCATTGGACCGAGTCTCGCATTCGTCATGAGAGCTCTCCGGAAAATTTGCGTGCCTAAAGGGCCCTGGCGCCTCCAGCGTGGCGCGAATTTGCAATCGGATCATGGCCCGGGCGCGTTCCACGTCCCGTTCGCGAATGGCGCCCAGTAGTTCGCGGTGTTCCCAGATGATACGCTCGGCGGATGCGGCTGTCTTCTCGCTATGCGGCGCGATCTGGAAGAATTGCACGAGTATCTGCTGCATTCCAGCGATCAGCCGCGAACCGGTCATCCGCAGGATTTGCGCGTGAAACTCCAAGTCCAAACCGACGGACAGAGCCGACTCGGTATCCTGCCGAAGGGCTTCTTCCATTTGCCGGGTAATTTGCGCGAGATGCTCAATTTGGTCGTCGGTCGCCGCGCGAATCGCCAACTCGATCGCGCCGACTTCGAGCGCATAGCGAAGTTGGGCCAGTTCCTGCCAGTCGTCTGGTGAGGCGACCAGCGACGGCAAACTGTTGGACAGCAGCCGCAACGGATCGGGATGCCGCACGAGCAGGCCCTTGCGCTTGCGGCCTTCGAGAATGCCAAGAGCCTGTAAACGGCTCACCGCCTCGCGCGTGACGGTGCGCGAAACGCCGTATTCGGCGGCGAGTTGAGCCTCGGTCATAAAGAAGCTGCCGTCGGCCAATCGTTCCCGCTGGATCCGATGGCGAATCTTCTTGGCGAGCTCGTGGGCCTGGGTCGCGCCTCGCGAGACGTGTGCCGTGGCGTCCATTTAATTCCACCTCCGGCAGCAAATCGTAGCTGTTTGACCTTGCTATCGTCAATAAGTAGGATTTGTTCCCGACAGAGGCTGTCGGTCTGATGCATTCCTCGTCCGGAGTGGTTCCGATGTCCTGGGTGGATTGGCTGGTGATCGTCGCATACGGATTCCTGATGCTGGGCGTCGGGGCGTTCTACTCGCGACAGAACAAGACGGCCGACGACTACCTGCTCGGCGGGCGGCGGATGTCGCCGATCGCCCTGGGCTTGTCGCTGTTTGCCACGCTGGTGAGCACCTTGTCCTATCTCGGAACGCCAGGCGAGATGATCGCCAACGGGCCGATGATGATCACGCAAGTCGCGGCCCATCCGTTGATCTTCCTGATCGTCGGCTACGGGCTGATCCCGCTTTTGATGCGACAGCCGGTCACCAGCGCTTACGAAATCCTCGAGTCGCGTCTCGGCACGAGCATTCGCATGGCCGGAGCGGGCGTGTTTCTGCTGCTGCGGTTCGGATGGATGGCGACGATCCTGTTCGCGACCAGTTACGTGATGCTCGTGCCACTCTTGGGAATTAGCGAAACGTGGACACCCTGGTTGTGCGTCGGGCTCGGCGTTATCACGGCCATGTATGCGTCGGCCGGAGGCATCAAGGCCGTGGTGACGACCGACGCGATCCAGGCGATCACGATGCTCGCCGGGGCCATCGTGACGTTGGGCGTGATCACAATTCAGATGGGGGGCGTGGCCCAGTGGTGGCCGAGCGAATGGCCCAGCCATTGGCAGGCTCCGAGCTGGGGCTTTGACCCCAACATGCGCGTCTCGTTCGGTATTCTGGTGCTTTCGACGACTTTGTGGTACGTCTGCACCAACGGCTCGGACCAGATGTCGATCCAGCGATTCCTTTCCACGCGCGACATCGCGGCGGCCCGCAGGACGTTGGCCGTCTCGCAAGTGACCGACGCGCTGGTCGCTATGCTGCTGGCACTGACCGGCGTGGCGATCCTGGGATATTACCGGGCTCATCCGCCGGCGCTCTCCGACGGGCAGACGCTGAGCTCGGTCGGCGATCAACTCTTCCCGAAGTTCATCATGACTCAGATGCCCGCGGGGCTGGCGGGGCTGGTCGTGGCCGCCATTCTCTCCGCGGCGCTGTCGAGTCTCTCGTCAGGCATCAACTCGACCTGCGCAGTGTTGGAGAGGGATTTCTTGTCGCGTTCTTCGGCTGGCACGTCGTCGGGCGCGGCGGACGTCGCCCGGCTCAAGCGGCTGACATGGCTGGTGGCCTGGGTGGCTATTTCCTTGAGCATTCTCAACACGGTCATTGAAGGAAACCTCGTCGAGCGCTGCTTTAAGCTAGTCAACCTGTTAACCGCGCCATTATTCGTTCTGTTTTTTCTGGCACTGTTCGTGCCGTGGGCAAATGCCGTGGGAGCCTGGATCGGACTGTTGGCGAGCGTGGTGACCGCCGTGGCCATCGCGTTCTCGCGCGACCTGGGGCTGAACTTGGGCATCAGCTTTGTGTGGATGATGCCCTGTTCGCTGCTGGTGGGAATTACTTTGGGCACTCTTTGCAGCGCCCTGGCAAGACCAAGGAGGCCGAGGGCGGCGATCGAATGAAAGCTGGCAGTGAAAACGCGATGGCCGACGTAGATCCTCGTAGTAAGGCAGATCCGAGAATGGGCCGGCCGTTGGCCGACGTCGATACCCCGACGTTGATGCTCGACCGTGCCGCAAGCGATCGGAATCTGGCCCGAATGGCGGCGTTTTTTCGAGATCGGCCCGCGAAACTGCGTCCGCACTTCAAAAACCACAAGTGCGTCACACTGGCGCGACGGCAAATGGCGGCCGGGGCCGTCGGCATGACGTGCGCGAAACTGGCCGAAGCCGAAGTCCTTGTCGACCACGGCTTCGACAACGTGCTGATCGCCAACCAGGTCGTCGGCGAGGAAAAGACCGCCAGGCTCGCGAGGCTCGCCGCGCGGCGCACATCGGCGTCGCGGTCGATCACTGGGAGCAGGCGGCCGCGATTTCTCGCGCGGCGACTGCCGCCAACTCGGTAGTCCACCTGTTGGTCGAGGTCGACATTGGCATGGGACGGTGTGGCGTGCCGCCGGGCGCGCCGGCCGTCGAGCTGGCGCGGCGCGTGGCCGATTTGCCGGGCGTTTCGTTCGCCGGCCTGCAGGCCTATGAAGGCCACCTGGTCAACGTGCTTGATCGCGTCGAACGGGCCGAGCGAGCCCACACGGCCATGCAGCAAGCCGTCGATACCCGCCGCATGCTCGAAGCGGCCGGCATTCCCGTATCGTGCGTGAGCGGTTGTTCGAGCGCCACCTACGATTGCACCGGCACGACGGAAGGAGTCGACGAAATTCAGGCGGGTACTTACGCCACGATGGACCGGCAGTATCAGCGGCTCGCGCCGGAGTTCGAGATCGCGCTGGCGGTTCAGGTGCGCGTGATCAGCCGGCCCGCGGCGAACAAGGCCGTACTCGACGTCGGCGTCAAGGGCGCCGGCAGCGAGTTCGGCGTGCCGGCAATTCGCGATTTTCCCGACGTCGAAATTCCGTACTTTCTGGCCGAGGAGCACGTCGTCGTCAAAAACACGCCCGACTGGAAAATCGGCCAGGTCTTGCACCTGATCCCCAGCCATGCCTGCACCACGTGCAATCTTTACCGCGAAATTGTGGTGCATGAAGGCGGCCGCGTGGTTGACGTCTGGCCGATCGAAGCATCTGGAAAACTCACGTAACGGTCGCAATCGCCAAACCAAGCACCATGAATATCTCACCCTTATTTTCGAGATTCGGCTTCGGCGGATTTCTGTTCTGCGCGGCCGTCGCCGCATTTCCGTCCTTTGCGAAGGCAGATGACCCGGGCCGCGGCTCGTTACGGCCGGTGGTGAAAGTCGTGGAACGGGGCGAATCCAAGTTGTCGCCAGAGGAATGCCGCGCCACGATTGTCGCACCGGGCATCAACCAACCGGATCCGTTCCCCGGTTATGGCGGTTTTGTCGGCTGGGTTTCGCCGGTCCGGCTCAAAAGGGGCGACTGGCTTGTTGGCTTCAGCGCCGGTTACTGGCACGCCTCCGCGCCAACGCCGCTGCGATTTTCGGCCAAGACCATCGAGGAATATCACAAGATGGGGCTGCCGGCGGACGTCGACGCGCCGAGGGGCGGCCGAGCGATGACCATGCGCTCGACCGATCAGGGCAAAACGTGGAGCAAGCCGGCAACGCTGATCGACACGCCCGATGATGACCGGCACCCGGCTTGGGTTGAGTTGCCCGATGGCACTTTGGTCTGCTCATTGTTCACCTACCCGGGCGCTGAGTTTGCCGACTTCGTCAAGCGACCCGAGAACGCCCACCGTACCGTGATCATTCGTTCGTCCGACCACGGACAGACATGGGATCAAGCATTGATCCGGCCGCCGTCCCCCTTCATCGCGGACGAATCGAACGGCCCGATGGTTCTGTTAAAGGACGGCTCGATCCTGCTCACCATCAGCGGCGTGACGAAGCAGGGCGGCCCGGCGCAGGCCGCGGTCTTCACGAGCCATGACCGCGGAGCGACGTGGCAATTGCTTTCGACCGTCGTGGCCGACCACGATCTGGACGAGGCGAACGCAGCGCAACTTTCCGACGGCCGATTGGTGCTCATTGCGCGTCCCGAGGGAGACCTCTGCTGGTCGCGTGATCAAGGGCGTACCTGGACCGCGCCGGTGACCTTCGGCATGCGGTTGTATGCGCCGAGTCTCTACGTACTGCGCGATGGTGTGCTCGTTTGCCTGCATGGCTCCTATGCACCTGGCCACGGCGGGTTGCGGTTGATTTTCAGCTGCGACGGCGGACACACCTGGATTGCACCCGCCAACGACCACGGTTTTCTGGTGGACCACTGCTACGGATACGGCAAGGCGATGGAATTGCCGGATGGATCATTGTTGGTGACCGATCAAGGCACGGGCGGACACTCGACGGCGGACGCGAACAGCATGTCGTTGCGGTGCCTCGGTGTGCGCATCCGACCCGACCACGCCGGCATCGACTTGCTCCCGGGACCAAACCGATAATGCGTGAGGCCGCAACCATCGAGGTCGTCAAACAGGCCCGGGAGATGCCCACGCGATCATGCGAATGAAGCTTACGAATCATTTGAGGTGACGACATGAAGGGTTTGTGGTTGTTCGCGTTGCTTGTGTGCGGCGGCGGGCTGATCCACGCCGGGCAACCGGCCTCGGTGCGCGACATCGGTTCGCGGCGAGAGTTGTTCGTCGATGACTGGTTTGTCGAACGGCTGGCGGGCAAAGCCGAGTTGAGGCTCCATCAGCCGACACCGCAAAATGTCGCCTTGGTAACCGACGCTGCGTGGGAAGGCAACGCGACCAACTATGTGACGGTGTTTCAGGATGGCGACAAGTACCGGATGTACTACCGCGGCAGCCACGCCTCCTATCTCGGCGGGAAAGATCGCCCAAACACCCGCGATCTCTATTGCTATGCCGAAAGCCCCGACGGAGTCCACTGGGCAAAACCCGAACTGGGGCTGTTCGAATGGAACGGCTCCAAGAAAAACAACATTGTCTGGGACGGAGTCGGCGCGCACGCGTTCGTGCCCTTCCGCGACGCGAATCCGCAGTGCAGTGACGACGCAAAGTACAAGGCGCTGGGCGTCGGAGGGAGCCAGCACGGGCTGTACGCATTCAAGTCGGCCGACGGCATCCATTGGTCATTGATGCACCCCGAGCCGGTCATCACCGTGGGAGCCTTCGACTCGCAGAACCTCGCGTTCTGGGATACCGCGCAAGGCGAGTACCGCGAGTATCACCGCGACTTCCGCGACGGCCGCGACATCCGCACGGGCACCTCGAAGGATTTCCTCCATTGGGCCGAGCCCACGTTTCTGAGCTACTCGGCAAACGTCGATTCTCCTCGACGCGACGGCTCACCGGTCGATGTGCAGGATCCTGTCGGGGCGAAGCATCCACCCGGGCGCGTCAGCGAACTGTACACCAATCAGATCGCTCCCTACTACCGTGCGCCGCACCTTCTGCTGGGCTTCCCCACACGCTATATCGATCGCGGCTGGACCGAGTCGGCCAAGGCGTTGCCGCGCTACGACTATCGCCAGATTCGCGCGAAAGGCTCCCCGCGCGAAGGGACGGCCCTCACCGATGGGATGTTCATCACCAGCCGCGACCGAACGCGCTTCTCGGTCTGGCCCGAGTCTTTCCTGCGTCCCGGACTGCGAACGCGCGATAGTTGGTTCTACGGCGACGCCTATCAAAACTGGGGATTGGTGGAGACGAAGTCGGCCATCGACGACGCGCCGCCCGAGCTGTCGATCTATGTCACCGAGCGCACGCTGCAGGAAACCGGCGGCGTGCTGCGCCGGTATACGTTGCGGATCGACGGGTTCGTTTCACTGCACGCGCCCCTGCTTGGCGGCGAGCTGATCACGAAACCGCTTTCGTTCGCAGGCAAACGGTTGCTGATCAACGTCTCGACGTCGGCCGCCGGCGCCGTGCGAGTCGAGATTCAGAATCCCGACGGACAGACGCTGCCGGGCTTCGCGCTGGCCGACTGCCACGAAGTCTACGGTGACGGCCTGGACCGGGCCGTTGCCTGGAAGGGAAGTTCCGACCTGGCCGCCCTGAATGGCAAGCCCGTTCGGTTGCGGTTCGAGGTGAAAGACGCGGACCTTTACTCGTTTCAGTTCCGGGATTGAACCCATTGACCAAAAAGGTAACGGCATGAAACGCATGGTGCTATTGGCACTGTTGGTGCATGGTGGCGGGCTGGTCCGCGGCGAGGAGCCGGCCAGGCTCGTGGAAGCCAGAAAGATCTGGGACCAGGCGCCGCACAATGCCTTCACCGATTTAGTCCGCTTTCAGGGCCGCTGGTTGTGCGTCTTTCGCGAGGGCGCCGCTCACGTCTCGCCCGACGGCGCATTGCGGGTCATCACGTCGACCGACGGCGAGCGGTGGGAATCGGCCGCCCTCATTACGTCAGCCGATTCCGACCTGCGCGACGCCAAAATCACCGTCACACCCAACGGGCAACTAATGCTCTGCGGGGCCGGGGCATTGCACGACAAGTCGAAGCACACGCACCAGTCGTTGGCATGGTTCTCGAAGGACGGCCGCACGTGGAGCGAAAAACACGTCGTCGGCGATCCCGACTTCTGGCTCTGGCGGGTCACGTGGCATGCTGGAAAGGCATACGGCATCGGCTATGGCTGCGGCAAGGATCAGTCCGTGCGACTGTACTCGAGCAGTGACGGGAAGAAGTTCGAAACGCTTGTCGAGCGGTTGCATGACGTCGGCTACCCCAACGAAACGTCGCTGGTGTTCGACGGTGACACCGCCTGGTGCTTGTTGCGACGCGATGGCGCGCCGAACAGCGGGTTGCTCGGCGTCTCGCGGCCGCCGTACCAGAAGTGGGAGTGGAAAGACCTGGGCGTGCGCATCGGCGGCCCGCACATGATTCGCTTGAGCGACGGCCGCTTCGTCGCGGCGGTGCGGATGCACGACGGCGGAGCCCGCACGTCACTCGCCTGGGTCGATCCGAAAGCCGGCACGCTCACCGAATTCCTCAAGCTGCCCTCCGGCGGCGACACGAGCTACGCCGGGCTGGTCCTGTACGACGGCCTGCTGTGGGTCAGCTATTACTCGTCGCACGAGGGCAAGACGAGCATCTATCTGGCGAAGGTGCAGTTGCCGGAATCGGTTCGCGACGTCGGTTCGCGCCGCGAGTTGTTCGTCGACGACTACCTGATCGAACAGCTCAAGGGAGCGCAGCTGAAAATGCACCGGCCGGTGCCGCGAGACGTGGCGATCGTGTGCGACTCGCCGTGGGAAGGAAATACGTCGGCATATTACACGCTGTTTGCCGACGGCGACGTGTTTCGCATGTACTACCGCGGCGCCCACTTCGACGAGAAGACTAAAAAGTCGACGCACCCCGAGTTTACCTGCTACGCCGAAAGCCGCGACGGCGTTCGTTGGGACAAACCGAAACTTGAGCTGTTCGAGTTCAACGGGTCGAAGGATAACAACATCGTCTGGGCCGGCCAGGACACGCACAACTTCGCGCCGTTCAAGGACACCAACCCCGACTGCACGGCCGACGCGCGCTACAAGGCCCTGGGCGGGTCGAGCGTCCGCTCCGGCGGCAAGGGATTGCGCGCCTACAAGTCGGCCGACGGCATGCACTGGTCGCTATTGCGCGACGAGGCCGTGATTACCAACGGCGACTTTGATTCGCAGAATCTCGCTTTCTGGCATCCCGAGCAAAAACGCTACCTCGACTTTCATCGCAAGAGCCGAGCCGGCACGCGCGACGTCATGACCGCCGCGTCCACCGATTTTTTGCACTGGACCGAGCCCGTGTTTCTCGAATACGGCGATGCCCCGCAAGAACACCTGTATACGAACGCCATCCAGCTTTACTTTCGCGCCCCGCAACTGTTCCTCGGATTTCCGACGCGGTTCCAGCCGAAACACGAGCAGGTCGAGCCGATCCTCATGACCAGCCGCGACGGCCGAAATTTCAAGCGCTGGCCCGACCCGCTCATTCCGATCACCGCGCCGAAGGATCGCGACGGCAATCGCAGCAACTACATGACGAGCGGCCTGCTGCAACTGCCGGGACAGGATCGCGAGCTGTCGGTCTATGCCACGGAAGCGTATTACGCCGGTCCCGGCAGTCGCGTGCGGCGGTTCACGTTTCGCACCGATGGGTTTGTATCGCTACATGCCGGAGCCGACGGCGGCGAAATGGTGACTCGCCCCTTGCGTTTCACGGGAACGCACCTGGCCGTCAACTACGCGACCGAGGCCGGAGGTAGCCTGAAGGTTGAAATTCAAGACGCCGACGGCCAGCCGCTTCCGGGCTTTGCGTTGGCCGATTGCCGCAGCTTGTCGGGCGACGCCATCGAGCAGACCGTGAGCTGGGCCAGCGGATGCGACGTCTCCTCGCTGGCCGGCAGCGCGGTGCGGTTACGATTCGTTCTGAAAACGGCGGACGTGTATGCCCTGCAGTTTGTCCGTTGATGGGACGGGCGGCCACTCAACGCCGTCGAGAAAGGTAGCGTACTATGCGATTCAGTCGGGTGAAATCGAAGTTGCAACGCGGGGAGCCGGCGCTCATCACGTGCTGCCATTTCATCGATCCGAGCGTGTATGAGCTCGTCAGTCTCATGGGCTTCGACGGCATCTGGCTCGATCTCGAGCATCATGCGACGAGCGATGAAACGGCCGCGACGCTGATGCGCGCGGCGCGGGTGGGAGCCTCGGACGTCATCGCTCGACCCGCGAAAGGGGAGTTCATGCGGATGGGCCGGCTGTTGGAAGCCGGCGCGCAGGGCATCATGTATCCGCGATGCGAGTCGGCCGAGGAAGCGGCGGAACTGGTCCGCTGGGCCAAGTTCGCACCGCAGGGGGAACGCGGAGTCGATGGTGCCAACGGCGACAACCCCTACTGCGCGATGCCGATGCCCCCGTATTTGAAAGCGGCTAACGAGCACACGCTGCTCATCGCGCAACTGGAGTCGCCTCATGCGCTCAACCAGGCCGACGCGATCGCGAAAGTACCCGGCATCGATGTGCTGATGCTCGGCCCTGGCGATCTCAGCGTCATCGCCGGCATTCCCTATCAGTTCGACCACCCGACGATTATCGGGGCCTATCGGCGAGTCGCGGAGGCGGCCAAAAACGCCGGCAAGTGGTGGGGAACGGTTAGCGGCAGTCCCGAACACACGCAAACGCTGTTCGACCTGGGCGCAAAGTTCATCTGTCACGGCTGCGATCTGGTCATGGTCAAGCAGGGGATGGAACAAATTCAGCAGCGCTACGCGCGGCTCGGCTTCACGTTCGACAACCGCCTGGCGGCCGAGGCCGCCGAATTGGAAAAACGCAGCTGATTGCCGCAGTGGGAGACATTCGTCATGCAAGAGGACTGCCACAAGTTCCTCCTGGAGCGGGACGGCTTCGTCGTGATCCGCGAACTGCTGCCGCCCGCGGAGTTGGCCGAACTGCGCCAGAACCTCGACCGTTACATCCGCGACGTTGTTCCGGGATTGCCGGATGCCGACGCGTTCTACGACGACCGCGCCCGGCCGGAAACGCTGAAGCAACTGCAGCGCATCGGCTGCGATCCCTTTTTCGAGTCGTATTGCCGGAACCCGCGCTGGGTCGACGTGGCCGAGACGCTGCTCGGCGAATCCGCCGTCGCCGAACAGCCGGAATGGTTCAACAAACCGCCCGGCACGAACCACGTGACGCCGCCCCACCAGGACAACTACTATTTTTGTCTGACGCCGCCGCGCGTGTTGACGATCTGGCTGGCACTGGACGACGTCGATACCGAAACCGGCTGCCTGCGGTACGTGTCTGGTTCCCACACGCGCGGCTTTCGACCACATGCGAAATCGAGCATTCTCGGCTTCTCGCAAGGGATCACCGACTACACGCCCGATGATTTCTCGCGCGAAGTCGCCGTCGCATTGCGCGCTGGTGACGTGGTTGCCCACCACGGCATGACGATCCATCGCGCGGACGCCAACCTGTCGACCACTCGCCATCGGCGGTCTTTCGCGATCGTCTTCAAAGGAGTCTCATGCCGGCGAGACGAAGCCGCGTTTGCAAGGTATCTGGCCTCGGCGCGACAGCAGCACCAGGAGTTGGGCCTGAAGACTTGATCGCCTTCGAACTATGGACCACCAACATCACGTGTTGATCGTCGGAGTCGGCTCGATCGGCGAGCGACATTTGCGTTGCTTCCAGGCAACAGGCCGCGCCCTGGCGTCGTTCGTCGAGATCGAACCATCGTTGCGCTCGAAGATCATCGAACAGTATCGGGTGCCCGGCTTTGCCGATCTCGACGCGGCGCTCGTCGCCGGCACTGCTGCGCCGGCCCGTCCCGATCTGGCCGTCGTCGCAACGCCAGCGCATCTGCATCTCTCTTTGGCCACAAAACTCGCCGCCGCGGGCCTCCACGTGCTCGTCGAAAAGCCGCTCGGCACCGGCACCGACGGCGTCCAACGACTGGCACAAGTTGCCGCCGAGCGAGGCGTGTTGGTTGCCGTCGCGTATGTCTATCGCTGCTTTCCGGCACTCTCGGAGATGCGCGAGGCCGTGTTGAGCGGCCGGTTCGGCCGTCCAGTTGAGTTGGTAGCCGTGTGCGGCCAGAATTTCCCGACGTATCGGCCGGCGTATCGCGACACCTACTATGCGGACCGCGCGACCGGCGGCGGGGCGATTCAAGACGCGCTGACCCACGTGCTGAACGCGGGCGAATGGTTGCTGGGCCCGATCGATCGACTCGTCGCCGATGCCGCTCACCGAGTGCTCGCCGACGTCACCGTCGAGGACACCGTCCATTTGCTCGCGCGACACGGCACGGTGCTGGCCAGCTACAGCCTCAACCAGCATCAGGCCCCGAACGAGATCACCCTGACCGTCGTCTGCGAGCATGGCACCGTCCGCTGGGAATCGCACGAACACCGCTGGCGGTGGATCACTCGCCCTGACGAGTCCTGGCACGACGAGCCTCACGAGCCGCTAGCGCGCGACTCGCCGTTTATCGCTCAGGCGAACCATTTTCTGGACGCGATTGCCGGGCAAACGCCGCCACTTTGCTCGCTGGAAGAAGGACTGCAAACCCTGCGGGTCAACCTGGCCGCGCTGGCGAGTGCCGAAAGCGGCGGTCGGCAAACCATCGGAGGTGATTCATGAATCCGACGCGTCTCGTCACGGCGGCCTGCATGCTCGGTTGTGCCGGTCTCGCCGTCCTGAAGGCGGAGGAACCGAATCGACCGAAGCCGCCCATTCTGGCGCCCGAGATTCGTGCGCGATGCTTGGAAACGCTGCGCAAGGCGATGCAGTCGGACGAATTCTGGCCGGCGATGCACGCCGCCGAGGCGTTGACGCTCGCTGGCGGTAACGGCGAAGTAATCGCCGCGCTCGGCGACCGGCTCCCGAGCGAACAAAACGATCAGCGCCGCTGCGGGCTCGCGCGCGAACTGGCGCGGGCCGGCGATCGAACGCGCCTGCCGATTCTGTTCGACGTCCTGGCGGATGAGAATTCCTCGGGACGAGTACACGCGGCGGAAAGCCTCTACAAGCTCGCGGAGCCGGACCAGGGCAAGCGGCTGCGCGCCGCGTTTGATCAGACGGACAATCCGCAATTGCGACTCATGGCGGCCGCCGCGCTGGCCAAGGCCGGCGATACGGACGCTTTGACGTGGCTGCGCGAGCAATTGGCGTCGGACGATCGGCCGGTTCGCAACACGGTCGCATTCGCGCTGGCCCGCTTGGGCGGCGAGACGGACGTCAAACCTTTGTCGAGCGCGCTCGGTCGCGAGACTGACGAATCGGCGCGGGCCATTCTCGTCAGCGCGCTGGCGTGCCTGGGCAGTGCCCGAGGACGCACGGCGCTGGGACATAACCTCGAGTCGGCCGACCCGGCCGTGCGAACGGTGTCGGCGGAGTTCGCAGGCCACGGCCGCTGCTACGAGTACCAGGCGCAATTGATAAGGCTGCTCGACGACGCCACGCTCGACACGCGTGTGCGCGCGGCGCAGTCGCTGATTGCGTTGTCACTTCCCGCAACGAAACGGTGAACTCTCGATGAACGAGTCGTACGCCAGACCCGAGCCTGCCGTCCCGCGTCTGTTCGACCTGACCGGCCGCGTCGCGCTGGTCACCGGCGGAAGCGGCCATCTAGGATCGGCGATGTGCCACGCTTTGGCCGAAGCGGGCGCGTCAGTGGTGGTCACCAGCCGCGACGCGGCGCGGGCGCAGGTCTTGGCGACGACATTGCCCCAGATTGGCGCGGCAAGGCATTTCGGCATCGCGCTCGACCATATGCAGACCGACTCTTTGGGATCGAGTTTTCAGGAAGCCCTGAAATTGACGGGTTCGCTGGACATCCTGGTTAACAACGGCCACGAACCGGTCGCCGCCGACTGGACGACGATCACCGCGGAGGAATTCTCCCGCCAGCTCGACAATGCCACGGGCTACTTCGTGCTGTCGAAACTAATACGGGACCACGCAGTCCGGCGTCAAGTTGCGGCCAGCATCATCTTGGTCGGATCGATGTACGGCGTCGTGGGGTCTTACCCGGACGTTTACACGGGCATCAGCATCGCAAGTCCCGTGGCGTATCAAACGCTCAAGGGAAGTATCATTCAGATGGCGCGGCACCTGGCGGTTTACTGGGCCCAGGATGGCGTGCGCGTCAATTGCCTGAGCCCCGGTCCGTTTCCAGGCCCGCAAGTCCCGGCCGAGCTGGTCGGCCGATTGAAGACGAAATCCCCGATGGGCCGGATGGGGACGCCCGAGGAGCTGAAAGGGGCGATCGTGTTCCTGGCGTCCGACGCCAGCGGATATATGACGGGACAGAACCTGATCGTCGACGGGGGTTGGACCGCGTGGTAGAGCAGGAATGCCGGGGTGCAGCACGAACTGCCTTGCCTGCAATTTGAAATCCGAAGAATCGTTTCCAGCACGTGGAATCTATCATGACTACGACTTCCCGCTCGGCTCGCGTCCCGCGTTCGATGGCACTTTACGAGCAGGCGTTGCAACGCATCCCGGGCGGCACGCAACTCATCAGCCGCCGGCCCAATCGCGTGGCCTACGGAGTGTCGCCCGTGTACGCCGAGCGGGCGCGCGGCTCGCGATTCTGGGATGTCGATGGCTTCGAGTATATCGATTGGATGAGCGGCATCGGTTCCATCTTGCTGGGCTATGCCGACCCGGTCGTTGACGATGCCGTTTGCGAACAAATCTCGCGCGGCACGGTCTTCGCCGTCAACCACGAGTTGGAGATCGAGTTGGCGGAAGAACTTTGCCGGTCGATTCCCTGCGCCGAGATGGTGCGCTATGCCAAGTGCGGTGGCGAGGCCTGTGCGATCGCGGTGCGAATTGCCCGCGGCGTCACCGGGCGCGACAAGATCCTCTTCTGCGGCTATCACGGCTGGCACGACTGGTATCTGGCCGCGAATCTCGCGGACCAGGGCAGTCTCGATGCACACTTGTTTCCGGGCATCGAAGCGATTGGCGTGCCCCGCGCGCTCGCGGGCACGGCCCTGCCATTTGCCTACGGCGACATTCCCTCGCTGGGCGATTTGCTCGACGCTCATCGAGGCGACGTTGCGGCGGTGATCATGGAGCCGCTGCGTTCGGAAAGTCCGACCGAGGGATATCTCGCAAAGGTGGTGCAGCTCACGCGCGAACACGGGGCCATCCTGATTTTCGACGAAGTCTCTGCGGGGCTGCGCTTCAGCACGGGCGGAGCGCAGAAATATCTCGGCGTGACGCCCGACATGGCGGTGTTCGCAAAGTCGCTGTCGAACGGCTATCCGATGGCGGCGGTTGTCGGCACGCGTCAAGTCATGGAGCCGGCCGCGCGGATGTTTATCTCCAGCACTTACTGGAGCGACACGATCGGCCTGCGAGCGGCGCTGACGACCATCCGCGAGGCGCGTCGGCGCGAGGTTGCGAACCAGTTGTGGCAGTTCGGCGCGGAGCTGAAACGCCGCCTGAACGCCGTCGCCGAGGAAGTCGGCCTCGACGTGCGCTGCCAGGGAATCGACGTGCATCCGCAGCTGCACTTTGGCGTTTCCGATCCGCAGCTCAAGAGCCAGGTCACGACCCTCATCATCCAGGAAATGGCGAAACGCGGTTGCCACGGCTATGCGTCGTTCTACTTGAATGCCGCGCAGGACAAGCGCGATCTGGAGCAGACCGTCCAGGCCACGCGCGAGTCGCTCGTCATCATCCGCGATGCACTGGATACCCATACCGTCGAGGGGAAACTAGAGTGCCCGGTTCAGCAAGACGCTTTCCGCCGTCTGGTTCGTTGAATTGCAAAGGGCACAACCGCGCATGTTCGCGATCGAAGACCGAGGCCTGATTCTGGATGCGGCTCTGCAGCCTCCGGAGCGGCGGATCGCCTACTTCACGTCACTGTGCCTGCTCCGCTCGGGCGCCATTCTATGCGGCTGCCAGAATGGACCGGGCAAGCATGCCACGACTAGCGCGATCCGATTGTCGCGCAGCTTGGATCAGGGGCGAACATGGGAACTGTTGGCCTGGGAATTCGCGACGCGGATCGAAGGGGTTCCCGGATCGCTGGGGGCGGCGGAGCTCGTCGAAGCCGCGCCGGGACGATTGCTCCTGTTCGCCACGTGGTTCGACCGCACCGATTCCGATCGTCCGCTGTTCGATCCCGTCACCGAGGGGATTCTCAAGTCCAAACAGTTGCTGTCCGTATCGACCGACGAAGGCCTGACGTGGAGCGGCTGGCGCGAGCTTTCGATGGGGGATCTCAAGGGGTGCGCGCTGACCGGCCCGATCGTTCGATGGAGCGACGGTGCAATAGCCTTCCCCTTCGAGAGTTTCAAGGAGTATGACGATCCTAACCCCGGACGACATGCCGCGTGGCTCACGGTCTCGCGCGACGGAGGCGAAACATTTTCGCCACCGCTGCTTGTGGCGCAACATCCGGAGCACAAAGTTTACTACTGGGACCAGCGCCTTTGCGCGGGACCACGGCCCGGCGCGTTCACCGCGCTGTTCTGGACGCACGATCTGGCCGCGCAACGCGATCTGCACGTGCATTTGCGTCACGGGCTGATTACCGGCGGTTCGATCGCGACGACGCCCATCATCGCGACGACGATCCCCGGTCAGATCGCCGCGCCGTTGCGGCTGGACGATGGCCGGTTGTTGGCCTTCGTGGTGGACCGTGGCCAGCCGGGCACCATGACGCTTTGGTGCTCGCCGGACGGCGGCCGAACCTGGCCCGCGTCGGACCGCCTTGTGGTCTACACGCACGACGAACGCGCCGCCATTTCGCAGGGCCGCGAGAACGTCGACTTCAAGCAGTATTGGGAGGACATGGGCAAGTGGAGCTTCGGCCATCCGGCCGTTCGATTGCTCGCCGATCGCCGGCTGCTCCTGGCCTGGTATGCCGGCACCGCCGGCTGCATGAGCCTGCACTGGGCGCGCGTTCGCTTCGAACAAGGGGGCAAGTGATGAAAGACTGGGTCGTCACGGACCAAGACCGCGAACTGTTCGACCGCGAGCTCGACAGCTTCGTTCCTTCGACGATCTTCGACGCACACGCGCACTGGTATCGGGCCGATCATTTTCATCCCAGTGTGATTCCCGGGCTGGTCAAATCCGGTCCGGCCGTGGCGGGCAGCGACGCTTTCGACGACGCGATCGGCCAATTGATCCCGAATCGTCGAACCGAGGGTCTGTTCTTTCCCTTTCCGCATGCGGAAGTCGACGTTGACGCGGAGAACGCGTTCCTGCATCAGGAGTTGCATCGTCGGCCGGGCTCGCGCGGGCAAATGTTGATCACACCCAGCCAGGACCCCGAGCTCATCCGCGAAACCGTGCGGCGCTGCCGATTCGTGGGTCTCAAGTGCTACCATGTCTACTCGCCGCGTCGGCCCACGTTCGAGTCGCTGATCGAAGAGTATCTTCCCGAATCGCAAGTTCGCGTTGCTCACGAAGAAGGGCTGTCAATCACGCTGCACATGGTCCGCCCTCGGGCTTTGGCCGACGTGGCCAATCAGGAAACGATTCGGCGGTACTGCCAGCGCTATCCCAACATGCGATTGATCCTGGCCCACGCCGCGCGAGGCTTCAACCCCCATCACACGATTCTGGGAATCGACTCATTGCGCGGGCTGAATAACGTCTGGTTCGACACTTCGGCGGTCACCGATTCGGGAGCGGTCGAGGCGATCGTCAACGCCATGGGCCACACGCACGTGCTGTATGGCTCGGACTTCCCCGTCTCGCATTTGCGCGGTCGCTGCGTGGCTCTGGCCGACAGTTTCTTTTGGATATCTGCGGAAAACACGAACCTGGACGTGCCTTATGCCAGGCTCGATCTGGCCCTCGTGGGCCACGAGTCCCTCCGCATGCTCAAGGTTGCCGCCATGTCCCTGAGGCTAACCGATTCACAGATCGAAGACATCTTCCACCGCAATGCCATGCGACTCTTCGGTCTCGATGACAGAGCATGAGGAAGAATGATGGAACGGTCACCGCGAGGGCTTTTCGGCAAGTTCGGTGATTCAGCCCTGACGCCGGTCCGTGGCGCGCAACCGCAATACCTGCAATGTCGCGCCGATCAGAAACCCGACGAACAACACCGCGGCCGCCGCCTGCAAGGCCGGCGCGTCGGCATTGGCCACCAGCGGCACTGCCGGCGGCAAGCGGGTCGACGTCTCGGTGATCGCCGGAATCAGGTGAAACAGAAACGTTGCCGAGTACGCGACGGTCTCGACATAGTGCGAGGCCCGGCCGAAGAACCGGGTGGTTCCCGCCACGCCCGCGACACCCAGCACGACGAGCGTGATGATGCCCAGCACATGGGGCTTGCCAAATCCGCCATGCTGAAAGATTCCAAAACCGGTCAGGCAGGTGATGACGGTCGTGATGACATAGATTTTCCCGACCAGGTTGTTCCCTGTAATCTCCTTGTCGCGCACCAGTGCGATCAGTCCGGCCGCCACGGCAATCAGACTAACCGCCGTATGAAACGTGCCGAGTGGCGTCAAGCCGAACATGTTTTCCTCCGCGTCGAGAAACGCAAATCGTGTCGTGTCATAGGGCCATCGCAACTGACGAGTTGCGGTTGGCGGCCCAACGACATTGTAGCGCTTCGATCATCCGTCCGTCGAATCCGACGAAGGCCGCCGATTATTTCATGGTCCGGGTCGTCGAACAGCGGCTGATCGGCCAGGTGCCTTTCTCACCGTCAAAGGGGCAAACCTTCGATCAATCCCGAGTTCCGGGCAAGATTTTATCCGGCCGGCCTTAGCGGAGAAGGTCGGATATGATGACGTGGCCACGAGGGTCCGCTTTTCTTGCCAGTCAGGAGCATTATAATGTCCAACTTCCAGCGCAGGGACTTTCTTGCCAGTGCCGCGGCACTGGCGACCGCAGCATCGGCGACATTGGCCGGGACCCGACATGCCGAAGGGGGCGACTCGAGCTTTATGAACAACGTCGCCCGACCCGCTCTTGGCCGGCAAGGAACTGCCGACGTTCAAGTTTGCCCTGGAAAAATCAAAAGGCAAGGTGATTGGCAACAGCTATGGCAAGGAAGCGACCGTCGAGGAGTTGCCGATCTCGAAGGGACTGGCGGGCGTCTCGATGAAGATCGAGCCCGGTGCCATGCGCGAACTGCACTGGCATGCGACCGCGGCTGAGTGGGCCTTCGTGCACGAGGGGAGAGTGCGCACGACGGTCATCGACCCGCAGGGACACGCCGAAACCAACGACTTTGAACCGGGGGACATCTGGTATTTCCCGCGCGGCTACGGGCACATGCTCGAATGCCTGGGCAATGAGCCCTGTCATTTCATCCTGATCTTCGACAACGGCTACTTCTCGGAGTTTGGCACGTTCAGCATCAGCGATTGGATCGGCCACACGCCCAAGCCGCTGTTGGCAAAGAATTTCGGCCTTCCCGAATCCGCGTTCGACGGATTTCCCAAGGAGGAGGTCTACTTCGCCCGCGGAAAGGTGCCTCCGGCACAGCCGGCCAAACCGCTGCAGGGCTGGAAGCTGCCGCCGCAGACACACAAGTACCGTCTGTTGGCCCAGCCGCCTCATCGCGAATTCAAAGGGGGCCGCGAATGGCGGGCCGACTCCACCCAATTCGAAATCTCCAAGACGATTACCGGCGTGATTCTCGATCTCGACCCGGGCACCCTGCGCGAGCTGCACTGGCACCCAACCGCCGACGAGTGGCAGTACGTCATCGACGGCAACATCAGCGTGACGTTGTTCGGCTCGCATGGCCGCTACCGGATCGAAACGATGGAGAAGGGAGACGTGGGCTATATCCCGCAGGGATACGGCCACTCGATCGAAAATATCGGCTCCAAGGCGTGCCGCATCCTGATCGGATTCAACACGGGAGTCTACGAAACGATCGATCTTTCGCAGTGGATTGCCGGCAACTCCACCGACGTGCTGGCGATGAATTTCAGCAAGCCGGCGGCCCTATTCGAGAAGTTCCCTCGACAGGATGTGTTTATCGCGAGCAAGGATGATCGCGCGTCGTGATTGACGGTGAACCATCTTTTAGTGCGTCTAGCAAAATGGCCTCGGAGAGGGGGACTGTCCCATTTTGCTCCGAGGACTGCGCAAAATTGGGACAGTCCCCGGCCATTTTGTTAGCCGCTTTTAGCAAGCATTTGCCGGCGACGAGCATCACGTCACATACGTCCGCTGAAGGCTGCTTGTCTTTCAGCGGACGAAAAATGCTATGTGGGGAAAAAGTTGGAGGGAATCGACACAAGCCCCATGCAAGACCGATGCTGTAGCCGATTTGCGGCCGATTCGATTCGGCCACAAAAAAATGGCTCACGATTGTTTGTCGCAAATCCTTGTGCCGCAAGTGGCCGGAGCGGGGATCGAACCCGCACGGAGGTTTCCCTCCACGGGATTTTAAGTCCCGTGCGTCTGCCAATTTCGCCATCCGGCCGGCGGACCATCACTCAATACCCGGCTTGCGGTTTATCGTACCGCTGGGGGGCGCGGATGCCAACGGCGATGCGGCGGTTGGGCGGGGCTTGCTCGAAATGGGTCGCTCGAAGCGGTTAGGCACCCTCACCCGGATCGACTGAGCGCTCGCCGAACTCCGAATGGCGAGGGTAAAGATTACGGCCGTTTGCCGCGCGGGTTGGCCAGCATGTAGAAGCGGCCGTCCTCGGCGCCGCCTAAAAAGTCGGGGATGTTGTCGCCGTTGAAATCGACGGTCGTGGGGCTGACGTCGTGCCCTTCGATGTTTTGCCGGGCGATCGAGCCGGCCCGTTCGAAGGTCCATTGGCCGTCGCGCTCGGCGGTCTGGCGGAGCAGCTCGGCGTTGGCGGAATTCAGCAGCAGATCGAATCGGCCGTCGCCGTCCCAGTCGGTCACGCACAACTTGCGGCGGCCGCTGGCGCCGGCCGTTTTCTCGTTGAGTCGCAGCGGCACACCAGCGGCGTCGACGAACGCGCGGCGGGGAGGCAGCAGCACAAGCCGCCCGTCGCGGCGGGCACGCTCGAAAAATGCCAGGTAGCCCTGGCTATCAAGCACGGCCAGGTCCACAAGGCCGTCGCGGTTGAAATCGAAAACCACGGGCGTCGTGCGCCACTGGGTGACGAGCTGTTTCGATTGCGGCGTCCACCAGGTCCATTTTGGTTTCGGGGGCTCGCCGGGCCACTCGACTTCGATCGGCGCCGGCCCGGCCAGTCGCGGCGCGCTGCGCGTGCCGACATTGCGCAGCCACTCGACGCGGCCCAAGATGGAATTGAACGCGACGTCGGGCAGCCCGTCGGCGTCCCAATCGGCCACCGAGAAAGTGGTGTAACCCCACTTCGCCTCGCACGGCCCTTGCACTCCGCCATTGGGCCCGGCCATGATGCGAAAAACCTGGCCGCCGGCTTCCAGCTTTTTCGGGGCCGCCCATCGTGGCGATGCCACGCGCGGCCCGCTGAGATTCTCGAACCACTCGATGTATCCGGCCGTGTTGCCCGAGAGGATATCTACGTCGCCGTCACCGTCCCAGTCGAAGCCGACGGGCGTGGCCAGCGCACCGCACTTGACGTCGAGAGCCTCCTGCTGGAAATACTGGGGCGGCAAAAACTCGGGCGTGCGATCGGCGGCCAGCTTGCCGGTGTTTTCGACCAGTGCCACTCGGCCGTCTTCGTCGCCTACGATCAGATCGAGATCACCGTCCTTGTCCCAATCAAACGCAATGGGCACGATCATTTGCACGTCCATCGACAGTCGCGCGCCCCCCTGCCCCATCAGCCGACGGCCGGCGGCATAGCGTGGACTCGGTCGCGTGCCGATGTTTTCGAAATACGTAAAGCCATCCAGAAACTCGCCGCACAGCAGGTCCAAGTCGCCATCGCCATCGAAGTCGGCAAAGTTCGGCGACGGGCAGCCGTAGGTGTCGACCACCTTGCCATTGGTTTTGACCAGTGTCGGCGGCGAGTAGCTCGGCTCGGCGGTCGTTCCGGAGTTGCGCAGCCAATAGACAAAGCCGTGCAGCGGACCGTTCGTCCAGCGGCCGCTTGCGTCAAATGCGTCGTCCCAGCCGTAATCGCTCCAATCCTCGATGCCGACCACCAGGTCGAGCGCGCCATCGCCATCGAAGTCGGCGTATCGCCACTGGTTGTGGCGGATCGGCGACGCGCGCGGGCTCTTTGCGGTTCCGCGCGGCGTGTGTATCGTCTTGGGCGTGGCGAGCGGAACGCTTTTGGCCAGGCCGCTCGTCGTGAAATCGAGATACTCGGTGCCTGGCGTCAACACGCGCATCCGACCGTCGACGTAGCTGGGCATCACGTAGTGGACGGCGTGGCTGAGCCGTCGCGGCGGCTTGAAGACGGGAAATTTTTTCTTCGCCGTGTCGCCGACGGCGTTTTCGAACAGCCACACGCCGTTCGACGGCTTGTCGGGGCAGGAAACGATCAGATCAAAATCTCCGTCACCGTCGGCGTCACAAGGCAACGGCCAGGCCCACAAGCCGACGGCCAGATCGACGACCAGTCCGGGATGGTTGTACTTGAGCCGCGCCAGATCATCGGCCGAGGCCGATTGGGCCAACAGCAGCGCGAGTGCACTGGCGAACCAGGCGAGCGAGCAGCTATTCATTTCAGCACCATATCCATCCAGGACTGCCGAGTCCGGCCGACGATCCTAGTTTAGCTGCTGCGCGGCGGCAATGGTCCGATTCCAACTCAATTCTTCGCAAAGCGTCGCCTCGACGCGCCGTTGACCGCTGGGAAATGACCTCGGTTTCTTGAATCTTCACGGTGGCCCGGCTAAGCTGCGCGATAGCCGACTCACGGCGCGTGGCTTCTGACAGATCAGGCGGAGGGTTCGACGATGACGACGACTCGCGGCGGCCGGATTGGGTGGTGCGTGACTTGGGCGATTACGGCCGGTCTCGGGATGGCAATAAGCGGCCGCTCGGCGGATGCGGCCGACGCCAAGACGCTGGCCTCGCAGGTGCAAATTCGCCGCACGCAGTATGGCGTGCCGCACATTCAGGGCGACACGCTGGAAGCGGCGGCGTTTGGGTTCGGCTATTGCCAGGCGGAAGACCACCTGCCGCAGGTGATGGGGGGCATCGTCGGAGTTCGCGGCGAATTGGCGCTCACGTTCGGACCGGACAGTGATGGCAAGACCGGGGACGGCAAGAAGGGCGAAGGCAAGAACGTCGCGGCCGACTTTGCCACCCGCCACTATCGCATCTATCCCCGAGCCGTCGAAAGTTATCACAAGCTCGATGCCGAGTACCGCGCGATGCTCGAGGGCTTTGCCGCGGGCCTGAACTTTTACGTCGAGCGCCATCGCGACGCCGTGCCCGCCTGGACGCCGACGGTCACCGGTCACGACGTGGCGGCCTATGGCATCGCCGGCGTCATGCGATTCGCTTTCAATCGCTCAGATATCGTCAAGGACTTCTTAAAGGCCCAGGGCGCCGCCACGGCCATGCTCGACGACGCGGACGAAACCGCGATCGGGTCGAACATGTGGGCCTTCGCTCCCAGCCGCAGCCGCTCGGGCCGCGCGATCCTGATGGGCAATCCGCATCAGCCCTGGGCGCCGGTCTCCACCTATTACGAAGCCCACATGACGGTACCCGGAAAGATCAACTTCTACGGTTCCACCTATATCGGCCGCCCGTTTCTGACCAGCGGCTGGAACGAATTCCTGGGCTGGTCGCACACGGTCAACTACCCGGACCTGGAAGAGATTTACGAATTGGATCTCGATCCGGCAAAGACCGACCACTATCTGTTCGACGGCGGATCGGTTCCGATGACGCGCGACGACGTGGTGGTGAAAATCAAGTCTGAAGGGACGCCGAAGGAGCAAGCCCGCACGTTCTGGCATACGCCGCTGGGCCCGGTCATCCATCTCAATGCCACGAAGGCGTACGTGCTGCGCAGTGCCTGCTACGAAAACACGCGTGCCTACGAGCAATGGCTGCGCATGTCGCAGACCAAGAGCTACGCCGAGTTCCGCGGCGTGCTGGAGATGAACGCCTTGCCCATGTTCAACATTTGCTACGCCGACCGCACGGGCAACATCTTTTATCTCTGGAACGGCACGGTGCCCAATCTGCCGCACCCGGCTCACAAGGCGGAAGCCGTGCACGCCGCGCGAACCGCGGACGTCTGGACCCGGTTTCACTCGACCAGCGAGCTGCCGCAACTGTTTAATCCGCCGGGCGGTTACGTGCAGAACTCCAATTCGCCGCCGTTCCTGACGAACCTGTCGGCGCCGCTGGACCCCGCCAAATTTCCGCCCCATTTTTTGCCCAATGACTTGAGCCTGCGAACGCAGCACAGCCTGCGGCTGGTCCACAACGAGAAAAAGTTCACGCTCGAGGAAGTGTGCGACTTGAAGCACAGCCAGTTGATGCTGTTGGCCGAGCGCGTCAAGGACGACCTGATTGCCGCGCTCGAAGCCGCGCAGCCGACCTCGGAGATCGATGTTGCAATCAAGGCGCTTGAGAATTGGGATAACACGACGGCGACCGATAGTCGCGGCGGCACGCTGTTCGTCAATTGGTGGGAGCGATACTACGAAAAGGGAGTCGGAACGTTCGCGGTCCCCTGGAGCGCCGCGGAACCGACCACCACGCCGCGCGGCCTGGCCGACAAGGAGCGGGCGGTGAAAACCTTTCTGCCCGCCTTGGCCGAAATCAATTCTCTGTATGGCCGACCCGACGTGGCCTGGGGCGAAGCGCATCGCATTCGCAAAGGGAGCGTCGATCTGCCGGTCAGCGGCGGTCCCGGCACGATGGGCAGTTTTCGCGTGCTCGATTATCGGCAGGACACCGACGGCAAGCTGGTCGCCAACACCGGCGATGGCTGGGTCTTCGCCGTCGAGTTCAGCCAACCGCCCAAGGCCTACACGGTCGTCGCGTACAGCCAAAGCGACATTGAGGGCTCGCCCCATCTGAGCGACCAGGCGGCGCTGTTCTCGGCCAACAAAATGAAGCGGGCTGCCTTTACCGAAGCCGAGATCCAGGCGTCGATCCTGAAAACGTACCGACCCGGTGAAGAAGGGAAATAAAAGGATGAAGGCTGAAGGATGAAGGATGAAAACGGAGAAACGAGGGCGCTGCGTGTTATCGGGTTGATGATTGCGATCGCCGCGTTGGCACAGCGATCGTTGGCGGCCGATCGGCCGGCGGCGGAATGGAAGTGGAGCGGCACGGGCGCGATGCGGGTCGTCGTGCGCGTCGATCCCGAGGCCGGTGGATCGCGAGCCGGTGATGAACGGCCGGCGGAGGTGGCACTGGATTTCGAAAAACTGCTGGCCGGCGCGGCTGCCGGTCGCAAGCCTGACCTGGCGGGCGTGCAGGTCATCCGCCACGATCCCCGCTCGGGCGAACCGATCCTGCAAACTCGCAACGCATTCGGTCAAAGCCCGTTCGATCTTCCTTGCCGTTGGTACGACGCGGCGATTCCCTACGAGTTCCCCGAAGTCGAGACCAACGTCAGCAGCACCGGCGGCGAGCTGCGCTACGTCACTCGCCCGCGGCTGGGCTACTACTACGACTGTCTTGGCGACTGGAAGTCCGGTCGGATGGCATTCATGCATCGCACGGCGGACGAGCCGGCCTGGTACGCGATCTATTTCGATCTGCTGCCGGGGGGACGCGAGCCGCGCGACACGCCGCCCCGCGGATTTCTGGGCGACGGCTTGCAGCGCTGCGAACCGCGCGGCGCCTCGTCGACCGGGCTGATCCACTCGCGTGTGGCGATTGCCGACTTGAACGACGACGGCCTGTTCGACCTGGTCGTCGGCTGCAGCCGCGGAGGAGTCGTGTGGTATCCGAATTGCGGCAAGCGGGCTCAGCCTGAATTTCCGTATTCCCAACTGGTGTTCAGCGACGGCAAGCCGCTCGACGTCGGTTGGGGGTCGGCCCCGCACGCCGTCGACTGGGACGGCGACTCGCTGGCCGACTTGCTGGTGGGAGGCGAGCGAAACCGGCTGCTGCTGTTTCGCAATCGCGGGTCTAAAGGCCGGCCGCGCTTCGAGTATGCCGGCCTGGTGACGACCGATGACGGGCAGCCGCTGGTATTGCCGGAGGAGCCGGTGCCCGAGGGCCCGGAAATCTACAAGCTCGATTATTATCCGCTGTTGGAAACGATCGATTGGGACCACGACGGCGACCTCGACTTGCTGGCGGGCGGATTTATCACGGGGCGAATCTATCTTTATGAAAACACGGCCGGCGCCGGCGCGAGCCAAAGCTGCGGCTGGTCGGGCCCATCGAGTCGGATGGCAAGCCGCTCGATGTGCAGTGGGCCGCCGCGCCGACGGTGGCCGATCTGGACGGCGACGGCGATTGGGACCTGATCAGCGGCTGCATGCCGATGACCGCCGGCGGAGGCGATTCGGCCTCGAGCGAACGATTTTTGCATTACTTTCGCAATGACGGCACGCCGCGCGACGCAAAACTGCACGAAATCCCCTTTCCGCGCGATGGGCAGTTTCCCCACGCGGCGCTGGCTTCGCCGCGGCTGGTCGATTGGAGCGACGACGGTCTGCTCGACCTGGTGGTGAGCGCCAGCACGCAAATTTATTTGTACCGCAACATCGGCACCCAGAGCGAACCGCGATTCGAAGCCCATGCCAACCACTTGCCCTGCCGCTGGGGCTCGGTGCCGTTGGGCCTGGTGCAGATGCTCGATTGGAACGGCGACGGATTGCTCGATGGCGCTCACGGAGCCAACATCTATCTAAACACCGGCCGCGGCAGCCCCGGGGTGTTCGGCTCGCCCGTTTCGCTGTTGAAGCCGGGTCAGTCCATCCAGCATCTCTCGGGCATCGGCGACGACTGGCAGTTCTTGCGACTGTTCGACGTGGATGCCGACGGGCGGATTGACCTGGTCGACGCCGACCACGCCGGCACGATCTGGTGGCACCGCAATTGCGAGTCGAACCTGAGCCCCGACTTCGACACGCCAGGCGTGCGGCTGATGCAAACCGACGGGCGGCCCGTGCAAGTCGGCTTCAACCTGACGGGGTTCGACAAGCTGCAAGGCGCCCGGGCGACATACACCGTGGGCGATTTCGACGGCGACGCTCGGCCCGACCTGGTTGTGGTCGACACGCTGGGCATCGTGCGCTACTTTCGCCAGGCCCAGAGCGACCCGCTGCCGGTGTTCGATCCGCCGGTGGAATTGGGCAAGTTGCCGATCCGCGGCGTGCCGTACGCGGCCGACTGGGACGGCGATGGCCGGCTGGACGTCGTGGCCGGCTCCAGCGCCGAGCACGTGGTCGTGTTCATCAATCGCGGCAACGCCGACAAGGGATCGCCCTTCGCGGCCGCGACGCCGATCCCGCTGCCGCAAGCGCCTTACGGCGCCGGCGCCCCGATCGTGGTCGCCGATTACAACGGCGACGGCGACACCGACCTGATTGTTCAAACGGCGTACGGATACACGTGCTTCTACGAGCGCTCGTTCATCCGCGCGGGCTACGCTCAAGGCACGGTCGTGGAATTGCAAAAGCGTCCGCGGTGAGCGGGGCTCACGACTTTCTCGATTAACTTGTCCGTGCGTTCTCCATTGCTGTTCGCAATGTCTCGACATTCGGAACATTTTGAAGGATCAGATCGAATGAATAGTCCGTGTCGACCATTCGGAGTGGCTTACCGAGAACCCCCTGCAGGATTAATGCGGCGCGTAGGGCCGCGTCCGATGTGCCTGACAACGAAATCGTGTCGCAGTCGCCGCTCAGCCTGACAATCGTTCGGAATTCGGGCTCAATGTAATCAGCTTCAATGACCGCGCCTCCCGGTTCATTGAAACGCACGTCGCGAAATCCTGGCCTAGATCGAAACACGCGCTCAATTGTTGATGCTTCAAACGGTTGGTCATCCGTGTTAAAAAGCAGAATATTATGCATGAGAGTCTAGTACTCCTAGGGTTCGAGTCGTACTGTTCCTGGCACGCGCATGTCCTTTAGCAAACCTTCGAAGAACATTTTTGCATCCGGAGAGTTTGTGATGACCTGGACATCCTTGAACGGTGTTGAACCGCTTTTGATGATGGTGTCGTGCTTCAGATGGAACTGGAATTTCTGGGTGTTGGGGTTAGCATAACCCTGAAGCCTGGAGGATTCCATGAGTCGCGAACGCAAGACGGTTGCTGGACCGGAGAAGTTGGCTATTCTGCGTCGGTACCTGGTGGACAAGGTGCCGATCTCGGATCTCTGCGATCAGTATGGGTTGCAGCCGAGCCAGGTCTATTACTGGCAGGCGCAGCTGTTTGAGCATGGCGCGAGCATCTTCGAGCGCAAGCCCGGCCGGCAGGCCAGCGCCGAGAGCGCCAAGGATCGCAAGATCTCCCAGCTCGAACTCAAGCTGGCGCAGAAGAACGAAGTCATCTCGAAATTGATGGAGGAGAACGTCCGCGAAAAAAAACGCAATGGGGAGCTCTAAACGGAAGCTGGGTTCCCCACGACACGCGTGACGCCGTGGTCGACTACGTGAACCGCTGGACCAAGCGGGCCGAGCTGCCCGCCAAGAAGCTGCTGGCGTGGCTGGAGCTATCCGCCAGCAAGTTCCAGCAGTGGAAAAAACGCTATGGCCGGCCCAATGCGCACAACGGTCGCATGCCGCGCGACGGCTGGCTGGTCGACTGGGAGAAGCGAGCGATTCTGGATTATCACGACAAGTTCCCCTTGGAAGGCTATCGGAGATTGGCATTCATGATGCTCGACAACGACGTCGTGGCGGTCAGCCCATCGAGCGTGTATCGGGTGCTCAAAGCCGCCGGCCGACTCGATCGCAAATGGCAAAAACCCTCGAAAAAAGGCACGGGCTTCGTGCAGCCTCTGCGAGCGCACGAGCATTGGCACGTCGACGTGTCGTACCTCAATCTGGGCGGCACGTTTTACTACCTGTGCTCACTGCTCGACGGCTACAGCCGTTTCATCGTGCACTGGGAAATACGCGAGAGCATGACCGAGCGCGACGTGGAGACGATCGTGCAGCGCGGCTTGGAAAAGTTCCCCGACGAGCGGCCACGGATCATCAGCGACAACGGACCGCAGTTCATCGCCAAGGATTTTAAAGAGTTTGTGCGGCTCACCGGCATCACGCACGTGCGCACCAGCCCCTACTATCCGCAGAGCAACGGCAAGTTGGAGCGTTGGCACGGCACGCTCAAGGGCGAGCGATTCCGCCTGGCGGCGCCGCGGCAACTCGACGAAGCGCGGCGCGTGGTCGCGTCGTTCGTCGCGCACTACAATCAGGTCCGCCTGCACAGCGCCTTGGGCTACATCACGCCGACAGACAAACTGGCCGGGCTGGAAGACGTGATCTTTGCCGAGCGTGACCGCAAACTGGAGGAAGCTCGCGGGCAGCGTCGAGCGATCAAGCTCACCGCGGCCTGCCGATCAACGACAGGAGAAGAGGCTAGCCAGGGAGTGCAGAGGGGCGGCAATGAGCACCCTCTGCAAGAACCCGCTCAAACGGCCGACCTAGTAGCATGACCCCAAACACCACTCCATTCGCTAACGCCCAACGCCCCAAATCCCACTTTCCGCTGAACCAGGACAGATAACGGGGATGTCAATCTTGTACTTCTGCACGAAGTAACTGCAAAGATCATCGACGGACGTATTCAGCAAGCGGTTACCATCGAGCGCACCTATTTCCTTAGCCAGCGCTGCGCGTTGCCGCTGATCCGCCGAAAACCAATCCCCCTTGTAAAACAACAAATCATCGCGGCTCATAGCAATTGCCCCGCGCAGAATCCCTAGAATTGGAGTAAACAAGTATGGTCGCACAGTCCCAACAACTTCCGCAATGGCTTTTGATCGACGGCCGCGAGGCCGCGCGCTTCTTGTGCGTTTCCGAAAGCACCCTAGCCCGCCTCACGAAAACCGGCGGCTTGCCGTTCGCCCAAACTGGCGCGTCGATCCGTTTCGACCCGGCCGATATTCGGGCTTGGATTCAGCCAGGTCGGTCAGGTTCCAGCCTGCCTGCCGCGACGGCTTTGTTTTCCCAGGTTTCGGTCCACAGGCAGCCGGCCCACGAGAAACCGACGCCGAAGCCGGCTAGCAGGCTGCGGCGCAACGCCCAGTATCGATCAGGTTCGCAGCGAATGAAGAATCAAGCGTCGAGTGATCGCACTTGCGAAACATGCGGGAGAGCCAGGCCACCGGCCTGACGTACTGGGCGGCGATTTTTCGACCACAAGAACCCAAGCCGGCAAGACCTAACAACACACCGTCGTTTCCGAGCAAAATCGGTTGCAATTCTCACACAAGGACATTCTTGACGGGAGAAATACTCGCTGGTAGGATGCAAAACTCTTCCGTTGGCACACGTAGCGTTGTGTGACTTGCGCGGGTTTCAGAACTTGCAATCATCTTGGTAATACGCGGGAGGACTTGCCTATCACGCCTTTGTGACACGTCAATGCAACGTACGCCGCTTACGCCATTTGCTCGATCCCGAGTTTATAGCATTATTGCCAAAGGAGCTACAATGAGTGCGCGAGTTTATGTCTGCCTAAGAGGGCTATTAATTTCAGTTTGCGCATTGACAATTCTTCGCGCCGTAGAGTTCAAGACCGCAGTTGCGCTCGACTGCCCGGGCGACAATTGTACCAAGGGTTGTTTAGTGGCGACCGAATGGTGCTCAGGCACCGATGCATGCGCAAAATATACCGCGGGTGTCGCATACACCGGCATGTGTGTCCCGGTTCCGGTAGGGGGATCAGCCCTTAATAATCAGATGATAGGCTATGACGATTATGCACATTGCATCCAAAACTGCCCAGCGCAGGCGGGAAGCACGGGAAGCTGTTTTGGTGCCTTCTCAACATTTCAACCCACGGTACAGCAAACTGTTTGCATACCGGGCACTTGAAACTGCCTTTGGATATTCTGGGCGGTCGTTGCGAATGTGGCTTCAGGATTAGAAATCGCGCATCATGGCGCATGCCCTGCTTGCGTTTTTCCAGACGAGCTTTTTTGTAACGCGCAATTAACTCGCTGAGCAATTCGGCATGACGGTGAGAAAGTTGCCGTTAATGGTTGAATAAGCCACATTTTCGCTCCTACTTGGGCTGCGCGCTTTGGGCGGCGTTTTGAACGGGGCGCTAACATTGACATGGCTCTCTCTGCCCCAGGCATTCGCCGATTGGGTGGATGAGTTTCGTCGCAATGTGTTTGACAGTAGGTATCCATCTATGCGACGAATCGGTGCACTTGCGATTCTGCTTGTCGCGGCGGGCGCGCTGTTTGTCCTCCAAAAGGAAGATCTCCGGACCGGCGAAATGGTGCCGCTAGAGATACCCATTGCATCATTGGATTTCGGCGAGGCTTGGTCTCAGCCCGATTTTCAATGGATCGTTCCGGTTTACAATCGTTCAAGTCACGACCTGGTCGTTACCGACATAAACGTCTCTTGCAAGTGCACACGTGTCGTCCCGACCTCTTTTAAAATCGCGCCCGGGGACCAGCTCAACGTCTCATTTACAATCGATTTAACTTCAAACAATACTAACCCTCCGGGGATGCTGCGCGAGTTCAAGCTTGATTTTGCTCTGGCGCTCGATTCGCGCCGAGTTCCAATATACCATGCGGTACTCACTGGACGGGTCAAGAACTATTTGTCTTTGTCCGTGCCGACACTCGAGTTTGAGCAAGACGACTACATTGTTGAAACGCGACGATATCGCACCAAACAAGTTGCTCTTGCCTCGGCAGAGCCCCTAGCGTCGATCGCAATCTCAGTTGAACCGCCAATATTGGACGCTTCCCACGAATTAAATGGGACGTCCGGTGCGGTCAACGTGCGGCCCAAAGACGACGTGCCAAGCGGCGCCTTTAGCGCGGTGGTGAATATTTCGGGCGTGCCAGCGACGGGCGAACAGCGCCCGTCACAATCGTTCGTCGTGTCCGGCAATATTCAACGGGACGTGCTCCTTAGTCCGACGCACTTGTCTTTCGGGCCAGCATCAATTGGGTCCTATCGACAGGCGACTGTTTCGCTTAAATCACGGACGGGGGTGCCGCTTACCGTTGAAGCCACGGAGGTAACCAATCCGAACATTTCGATTCAAAAAGTCAACATGCCGTCGATCTTAGGTGAGGTCTTTTCTGTGGGATGTCGGATTAGCAAAGCCGGCGTGGAAAATTCGGTCGTCGAAATTCTCGTGCGCCGGTCGGTCGACGAAAGTGAACGATTGCGCCTTCAAGTCAGCTGCATTGGTGTTTCGCACATCGAGACAGCGAGATAATCCCCTTGGCACCGTTCACGAAATGCATCTGTATGAGATTTCGAAATCTGCTGCTGCTATGCACGTTCGCAGCTCCAGCGGCGGCGGCCTTCGCCAACGATAAACCTCCATCGCTGAGTGCGATTATTAACGCCTGGCAGGCTCGTCAAGAGCAAGTCAAAACTTTCGAATGTTCATGGACGAGTATCGAGTTCCAGGGTGTGAACTCACAATCGTCCATTTCCGCAAAAGGACCAGCGGCAGACACGTCATTCGAGGCAAAGGGAATGTACCGCTTTGATGCCAAGGGGCGATTCCGTCTCGATTACATTGGTCGCGTCTACGATCCGACAAGTCACTCCTATGTCGACGCGACGACAATTGATGAGAACGACGGATCAAAGCGAATTGGTTTTTATCCAAATGGTATTCAGGAGTTCCCGAACGCCCAAATCTCCACCGATCCCAATTCCAAATCAGCGAACACGATTCAATCGTTGCCTCTTAGACTTGTATATCGCACGATCGATCCGATATTTGGCGTCATTGATGTTGCGAATCTAGCGGTCGTCGAATCGACTGCGGTAATTAACGATGTAGAATGCCTCGGTGTACGGCAGGCTCCCTCAACTGGGTCGCCCCTTGAGGTCATTATCTGGGTGGATCCTTCGAAGGACTACATTCCTGTACAGTATTGGTCCAAAATTCAAGGCCGTCCTGTGCAGTATGTAGAAATCTCTTCGTTTGCCCGCGATGAAGTTAATGGTTGGGTCCCAGAGAAATGGACCATCGTTCGCAAATTCGGTAAAGACGGCAGTCCTCGCTGGTCTGATGCCGTCGGTATGACGGCATTCGCCATCAATCATCGCGTGCCGGAGGATGCGTTTGAAATCCGTTTTCCGGTCGGCACTTGGGTCCAAAACAACATTACAAAGGAGGCGTATATTGTTCGAGACCAAGGTCAAAAGCGCCCGGTACTGGCTGGCGAATTCAATGGCACCAACTATTTGGAGCTCTTGAATAGTGAACCTGGTGATAATTTAGCGCCGAAAACGTTCCGGCTGTACCTCATTCTGGCAAACCTTGCTGTGATCGCTGCGATTGTGTTTCTGTTTGTTCGAAAGCGAGGCCGCCGGATGAGAGCCGAGAGCCTTGATTGACGAGCATGGGCTTTCCGGAAAAACAGTCCACTCGCCCTACGCCGCCTCCAGTCCGTTCGCCGCGACGGCTTTGTTTTCCCAGGTTTCGGTCCATAGGCAGCCGGCCCAGGAGAAGCCGACGCCGAAGCCGGCTAGCAGGCTGCGGGTGCCGCGACGCAGGCGGCCGCTGGCGCGAAGCTCGTGCATGATGATGGGGATCGTCGACGAGACGGTGTTGCCGTAGTCGCGCAGCACCGTCGGCATGCGCTCTTCGTCGAGCTGCATTTCCTGCCGCAGGTGATCGAGCAGTTTGTGCGTGGCCTGGTGGACCAGAAACAGCTCGATCTGGCTCTCGTCGACTTCGCCGGCGGCCAACACGCGTTCGATCATTTGCGGAACGGTGTCGAGCGTGAGCTTGATCAGGCCCGGCCCGTCCATGTACAGCTTGCTGGCCCAGCGCAACTTGGTGCGCGGCTGCAGCGCCGTGTCGGCCGGGCGAGCGCCGCCGGTGTTCACCATCAACGCGTCGCCGGCGCTGCCGTCGGTGCCGAAGGCAAAGGCCGAAAGCGAGGGCGTTTCGCCGGCCTCGATCAGCGTGGCCGCCGCGCCGTCGCCAAAAATCGTCCGCAGCGAGCGGTCGTTCGAGTCGATGTATTTGGAATACGTCTCGGCCGTGATCAGCAGCACCCGCTGCGCCGCGCCCGAGCGAATCAACCCGTCGGCCAGCGACAGGCCGTAGACGAAGCCTGAGCAGCCCAGGTTGAAATCGAGCGCTCCGGCCGTGGTGGGCAGGCCCAGCCGATGTTGCACCAGGCAAGCGGTCGTGGGCAGCGGATAGTCGGGCGTCTGCGTGCAAAACAGCAAAAAGTCGATCGACTTGGGATCGATCGCGTGCGTGGCGAACAGCTTTTCGGCCGCCGCCACCCCCAGGTCCGAGGCACATTCCTCGGGCCCCGCGATGTGCCGCGAGAAGATGCCGGTTTTGGCGAAGATCAGTTCGAGGTCCCACTTGGGAAACAACGCGGCCAGGTCGTCGTTGGTTTCCACCCGCTCGGGCAGATGCATCGCAATAGGACCGATTGCCGCGTATTTCACCGCTAGGGGCCTCGTGGAGCAGCACAGGTGGGATGGAAAAAGGGGGTACCCGGATGATACCTCCAGACGTCGCCCGGCCGCAAGGTTTCTTCGGACCGCTGGGCGCCGCTGGGTGCCACTGCTGGGCAAGCCAGCAGTGGCACCCCGTCTCAGTCGCGCCTCACGCCGCCCGCGACGACGCCATGACTTCGGCCATTCTCCACTTGATGGCCACGAACGTGGCGATCGTCGCCACGACGTACACCAGCGACGTCGACATCGCGATGCCGTTGACGCCGAAGAAGTGCATGAACGCGTAGTTCCCGCCGATGTTCACGAGCAGGTTGAGCGCGCCGATGCGCAGCAGGATCGGGTTGCCATCGAGCGCGCTGAGCAACCGCGTGCCGAGCATCGTCAGCACGTAAAATGGAATCTGCAGCGCCAAGTAAATTTGCACCTGGCTCACCGCGTCGGTGGTTTGCGCGGTGAATTCTCCCCGCTCGAAGAGCAAACCGATCAGCGGCCGCGAGAGCACGGCCAGCAGCGCCACCAGCGGCAGCGAGGCCAGCAAGATCAGCCTCGAGTAGCCGCCGATCATGCGGTTCAGTTCGTTCCATTGCCCGGCCGAAATCATCCGCGACAGGCGCGGCAACAGCACGGTGGCCAGGCTGATCGCGACGATGCTCAGCACGAATGCCACGACCTTGCCGCCGTAATTCAAGACCGAAACGTTGCCGCTGCCCAGGCTGGCGGCCATCGACTGGTCGACCACCATCGAACTGCTCATCAACAGCGACCCCAGCGCGACCGGCGCGTATTGCCGAATCACGTGGGTCAGGTTGGTGTGAAAGCCGCTCCATCGCGGCCAGGCCAGCATGTCAAAGTGCCACGCGCCGACTCCCAGAATGGCGCATTCCGCCGCGAAGCCCAGCATCGTGCCGGCGGCCAGCGCCGAAATTCCATAGCGTGGTTGCAAGAGCCAAAAGACGACGGCCGTCACCAACGGTATGGCCATCGTCGCCGCCGCGGCCATGCCGAAATGCTCGTGCGCGTTGAGCACGGAGGCGAAGATCGCCGAAATGCCGCACACCACGACGATGCCCGAGACCATGTAACACAGCGACTGCGCCAGCGCCAGCTTCGGCGCGTCGAATCCCGATGCCAGCCACGGAAGCACCAGCGGTGCCGCGGCGACCACCAGCAGCGCGATGACCGCGAACAGCACGAACCCGCCGACCAGCACGCCGCTCACCAGTCGATGGGCCGCGACGGCCCCTTGTCGCTCGTGCACGCGGATGTAGGTCGGCACGAACGCCGAGGCAAACGACTGGGCCAGCACGGTGGCCGCGAACGACGGAATCAGAAACGCCACCAGAAAGGCGTCCAAATCGTCGCCCGCCCCGAAGCGGTCGGCCACCAGCAGATCTTTGAGGAACGCTGCCAGCTTGACCAGCACGGTCGCGCCGCCCAGCATCGCGGCACTGGCGAAAACGCGCCGATGGCCATGACCCAGCGATGGTTCGGCGAGGTTCGACCCCGCCTCGACAATGTCCCTCATCAAGCGGCCTGCCAGATGCGTGGGATGGTTTTTCGGACCCGTTGTGCGGCCGTAGCCTACCGTGCCGAGGGCGCCACCGACAACGCCGGTCGTGTGCTCCGCCGGGGACTGTCCCGATTTTTCGGAGTCTTCGGAGAAAAATGGGACTGTCCCCTTCTCCTTGGGTCGACGGCCAACAGACTGTTTCGTCACTCGCCCAGCGCGCCAAGGTGGCCAGAAACTCGCTCATTTCACCGGCAGCATGCGAGTTGCCGGCCGTGCGAGCTTGCTCGATGCCGTCGCGCAGGATGGCCCGCGCGTCGGCGACGCGGCCCAGCCGCGCCAACTGCTGCGCGGCCATGAAGAAGGCGGCCACGTACGGCGGGCTGGCCGACATCAGGCCCTGGAATTCCGACAGGCTGCGCTCGTGCTGCCCCTCCTTGTCCAACTCCAGCGCCAAGCTGTAGTGCAGAAACGGATCGGACGGATCGTCGGCCAGCATGGCTTCAATCTTTTCGCGGCGCGTGGCGGTCATGGACAAGACTTCCCCGGAATCTTCCGGCGACGTGGCGTTTACGCTTGCACCGGCGCCATTCCATGCGAGGCTTCGTAGGCCGAGATCTTGTCCTGGTTCGCCAACGTCAGCCCGATGTCATCCAGGCCGTTCAGCAGGCAATGGCGGCGGAGCGGCTCGACCTCGAACGCAATCGACAGCCCCGTGTCGTCGCTGATCGTGCATTGCTCCAGATCGACTGTCAGGCGATAGCCGTCGCGGGCCGCGCGGCGAAACAGGTCGTCGACGATCTTCTCGTCAAGCCGGATCGGCAGCATGCCGTTCTTGAAGCAGTTGTTGTAGAAAATGTCGGCGAAGCTGGGGGCGATCAGCACGTGGAAGCCGTAATCCTCCAAGGCCCAGGGGGCATGCTCGCGGCTCGAGCCGCAGCCGAAGTTGCGCCGCGCCAGCAGAACGCTGGCGCCCGCGAAACTGCGGCTGGTTCAGTTCGAAGTTCGGGTTCGGCGAGCCGTCGTCGTGAAACCGCCAATCGAAAAACAGGAACTGGCCGAAGCCGGTCCGCTCGATCCGCTTCAGGAACTGCTTGGGAATGATCTGATCGGTATCGACGTTGGCCCGATCCATCGGGGCGACCAGGCCGGTGTGTTTGGTGAAGGGTTGCATGTGCGGTTAAGTGTTTCGTGATTGCTAGGTGACGTGAATGTGTCGCGTGAGACATGGTCTGGTGCGTCAGGCACAGAGTCTTGACCGTTTGACCATGCCGTGCCCGCTGCGGCACCAGACGCTGACGCGCGTCGGTCACTGCACTAGCTATTTCTTGTAGTCCCACTCGCGAATGTCGACAAAATGTCCGGCGATCGCGGCGGCGGCGGCCATGGCGGGCGAGACCAGGTGCGTGCGGCCGCCTTTGCCTTGCCGGCCTTCGAAGTTGCGGTTGCTGGTCGAGGCGCAGCGCTCGCCCGGCGTCGAGCTTGTCGGGATTCATCGCCAGGCACATGCTGCAGCCGGCCTCGCGCCACTCGAAGCCGGCTTCCTTGAAAATCGCGATCGAGCCCCTCGGTCTCGGCCTGCTGCTTCACCTGGCCGCTGCCGGGCACGACCATCGCGCTGCACGCGCGTCGGCGACGTGATAGCCGCGCACGACGGCGGCGGCGGCGCGCAGGTCTTCGATGCGGCCGTTGGTGCACGAGCCGATGAACACGCGATCGAGCGCGATCTGCGTGATCGGCGTGCCCGGCTTCAGGCCCATGTAGTCGAGCGCGCTGGCCAGCCGTCTTGCGATCGGTCGTCGTCGGCGAACGTCGGCCGGATCGGGCACGCGGCCGGTCGACCGGCGCGACCTGGCCGGGATTGGTGCCCCAGGTGACCTGCGGCGCGACGTCGGCGGCGTCGAAGACCAGCGACCTGGTCGTACTTCGCGCCCGGCATCGCTCGGCAGCTTGCGCCAGCGGGCGACGGCGGCGTCGAAATCCTTCGGGCGCGAACTGCGCGGCCGCGCAGGTAGTCGAACGTCGTCTCGTCGGGCGCGATCATGCCGGCCCGGGCCCCGGCTTCGATCGACATGTTGCAGACGGTCATCCGCTCTTCCATGCTCAAGCGCGCGGATCGCGCTCGCCGGTGTACTCGATGCAAGTAGCCGGTGCCGCCGTCGGTCGTGATCTGGCCGATCAGGTACAGGATCAGGTCCTTGGCCGTCACGCCGCGGCGCGAGCTGGCCGTCGACGCGCAGCTCCAAGCGTCTTGGGCTTGATCTGCAGCAGCGTTTGCGTGGCCAGCACGTGCTCGACTTCGCTGGTGCCGATGCCGAAGGCCAGCGCCCCGAAGGCGCCGTGCGTGGCGGTGTGGCTGTCGCCGCAGACGATCGTCATGCCCGGCTGCGTCAGGCCCAGCTCGGGGCCGATGACGTGCACGATGCCCTGCTGCGGGTCGTTCAGATCGTACAGCCGGATGCCGAACTCGCGGCAGTTGTTCGCGCAGCGTGTCGATCTGCTGCTTCGAGATCGGGTCGGCGATCGGCAGCCGGCGGTCGGTCGTGGGCACGTTGTGGTCGGCGCGTGGCCACGGTCAGTTCGGGCCGGCGCACCTTGCGGCCGGCGAGCCGCAGGCCCTCGAACGCCTGGGCGCTGGTGACTTCGTGGACCAGGTGCAGATCGATGTACAGGATCGTCTGCTTGCCCGGCTTCGGCGTGCACGACGTGGTCGTCCCAGATTTTGTCGAACATGGTTCGCCCGTGCGTTTGAGCAGTCATCGGCGTGAGCGGCTACGGTGTTGAAGGACGAGATTTGACGGGAAACGACCCAGGATACCCTATTATAGCTCTCGCACGCCAGCGGCCCGCGGCCCGCATTCGCGGATGCCCATCGTAGCCCCGGCCCAGCGAGGGATTCCCCCGATTGGTGGGCCCCTCTGCCCGTTGTCGGCGGTTTTTCATCAAAAATCGTTGACAGATTTCGGGCGAGTGGATATACAGGCTGCGGTTCGCGCCGTTGGCGAACGGGGGTGGCAGTCGCGGAGGGACGCCTGTGCAAGAATCCATCGCCTTTGTGTTTCTCGCAGCATTCGTTGCCTTCTCTTTGTCTGCCATGCATCTGCTGGCGGACCATCGTCTGGCGGGCCATCGTCTGGCGGTCGTTATCTCGCCGCCCGGTTTCACCCCCTCCTCGCAAGATCGGTTGCACCGCTTGCTCGCAACTCGGTTGGCGGCGGTAGCCGCGTTGCGTTCCGCCAGCGATATCACGAAAAGTCGGGGTCCAACCAGACCAAACTAGTTTTTCTAGACAAGGAACGTGCTCATGAAGTTCACTCAGAGTTCTCTCGCCAGATTCGCGCTGCTGTCCGCCCTGGCAGCGCTCATCCCCAGCCAGGTTTTTGCTTTGGCGATTTCGCCGGGCTCCAACACGGTTGGCACGCTTGGCGCGATCGCCAATTCTATTGTCCGCATCGACGATCCCGGCGGGCGCGGCACCGGAACGATTCTACAGATTTCACCCTACCAAGGCGGAGTCGACCTGCTGGTCCTGACGGCCGACCACGTGGTGCGCAACGCCTCCGGCGGCGGCAGCACGCTGTACTCGCCCAGCCAGATCAGCATCGGCTTCGGCAACCTGGGCGGCGGCGGACCGTCGTTTGCCGCCAGTGAAGTCGCCACGCTGTTCGATCTCCCCTTCGACGGCAGCAGCGCGGTCGATCTGGCCATGCTCGACGTGTTCATCCCTGGCAGTCAGTTGAATACGCTCCCCTCGCCGCTGACCGCAGCTGACCTGCCGCACGTTCAGCCGGCGGCGGGCAACGCCATCACGCAGGCCGGTTACGGGCGCCAAGGAACGGTCGCGACCGTCAGCGGCAATATCGCCTACGTGTATTCGGTCCCCAACGGCCTGGGCGCCGTCTACGGCACCTTGGCCGCCGGACCCAACACGGTCGGCGCGGGGGGCGTCACCACCATCACCGGCGCCGTTTCCGACTTCGCAGGCCAGAACTATGTCTACGAAGGGTTCCAAAATGGCGCCCTGATCAACGGCGTGTCCCCCAACTACAACGGGAGCACCTCCTACATCTTCTCCGGTGACTCCGGCGGCCCCAGCCTCAACGGCAACGTTATCGTCGGCGTGCATTCCAGTTCAGTTACCGGCACGATTTCAGGCGACCCGAACAGTGAATTTGCCTACGCCAACGTGTTCGGTGCCGGGCAGGGTCACCAGTGGCAGGACGTCAACGTCAACGATTATTTACCGTGGATCAAGCTCCAGCTCGACACGCTGTCGCCCGTGCCCGAGCCGACGACGTTGGCTCTGGCCCTGTTCGGCCTGGTGGGCCTGCTGGTTTGCGCCCGCCGTGCTCGCAGAAGCTAAGATCGCCGGCAGTCCCGGCGCACCATTCGACGCGAAAGCTCAAAACCCACTCGCCAGCGCGAGTGGGTTTTTTTGTCATGCCGCCTGACCGCCGCATGGCTGCCGCGTCAAATCGCGGCGGGTGCCATCTCTACGGCATGCTGGTCGGCAGTGCCGTTGGCCTGCCACCACTCGGCGGCGTCTTCCGCGGTCCAGCCGCCGGCCGCCGAACATTCCCCCAGCGCTCGCCGCAGTGAGACGACGTCCGGATACCGATCGGCCGGATTCTTGGCCAGGCAGCGCAGCACGATCTGCTCCAGGTCGGCGGGGATTTCGCTGCGATGGCGCGACGGTGGCACCACCTCCTGGTGCGCATGCGCCAAAATGACCTTCAGGGCCCTTTCGCCCTCGAACGGCGGCAGGCCGGTCAACACGAAATACGCCACGCCCCCCAGCGAATAAATGTCGCTGCGGGCGTCGGGCTCGTGGTCGCCCAGGGCCTGCTCGGGCGACATGAACAACGGCGAGCCGGTAATCGTGCCTTCCTGCGTCAGCATCAGCGATGCCGAGTCGGGCGAAATTGGCTTGGCCAGCCCGAAATCGAGCAGCTTGGCCACGTCGTACACGCCGCCGCGCTGCGCCGAGAAAATATTGCCCGGCTTGATGTCGCGATGGATCAGCCCGGCCGCGTGCGCTTCGGCCAGCGCGTCGCACGCCTGCGTCAGCAGATGCACGGCTCGCGCCGGCGGCAGCGGGCCGTGCTTCTCGACGAGCTCGGCCAGGCTCAAGCCGGGCAAATACTCCATCACGTAATAGAACGTGCCGTCGTCGGTGCGGCCGTAATCGAAGATTTCGATCGTGTTCCAATGCGACAGCTTGGCCGTGGCGCGAACCTCGCGCTCGAAGCGCGCCAGCGCATGCGGATCGTTGGCTTTGCCGGGCCGGATCAGCTTGATCGCGCAGGGCCGCTTCATCATCTGGTGCTCGGCCAGATAGACGTCGCCCATCCCGCCCGAGCCGATCAGCCGGCAGAGTCGATACTGGCCCAATTGCCGCGCCTCGAACGCCTCGCGACGCAGCCCGCCGATCATGTGCGTGGCATAGGTGCTGGCCAGAAACGTGACCCCCATCATGATCACGACTTCGATCACGATCGAGTGATTTTGTGCCAGCGCTTCGGTGAACACGGGATTGTTCGTCCACATGAAAACAATCAACACCACTGGACAGGCACACATGATGCCGATCACGATCGCCGCGCGGCGCCAGGTGTTGGGAATGTACATCGCGTAGATGAAAATCGTCCCCATCCACGGCGCCAGCGGGCTGGGCAAAAACCCCTTGCGGGAGATGATGTCGAAAATGTCGTACTGCGCGACCAGAAAATAAGCGACCGGCAAACCGAAGATCGCCAGCTCGTAACCGCGCAACACCGCCAGCGGTATCGCGCACTTGCGGCACAGCAGGCCGAACGACGAGGCCAGCACGACGACCGTGGCAAAATGCAAGTAGAACGGCAGGCCGTCGCGCGAGCTGGCCTCGGCCCCGCCGGCAAGTTGCCAGACAAAAAACGCCCCGAAAGCCAGAAACAGAAACCCGGCCGCCGCGCGCAAACGCCGTCGCAGCAGGTTCGTCGTCTCGCTCGAAATCTGCGGCCGGCTCCCCTCGATCAAACAGACCCGCTGGCACTCCTGGAGCGACGCGTCTGAAAGCTCGCGCGGGATATCGCTTCGGAGAATGTCACCGCGCGGCATATCATTGCGCGGAACCGCGTCCAGCGTGACCTCATTCGGGCCTGGCGTGGGAGTCGATCGGACCACGATTGTCCGCCGTTGGGTGGGTGCTAGAGCGGGAAAGCCGGCCCATGAAACACAAGAATATGATATACGGGCAGTCAAGCAGCGGGGAGTGGCAAGTGCGCGCTGGTCGCCTCGAACGGAATGCAACGCGCGTCAACCATCTCACGGCAGGCCGACGGCCCGCGCAAGGACATGCGCACTTAACCCCGCCGCTCATGCCGCCTTGCGACGCCGATGCGTCGCCGCCAGCGCTTCAATCTCGTCCGCCTTCAGCGGTCGCAGCGTCGTGCCGGCGCCCTCGGGCAGGCGCGATTCGAGATAGACTTGCGACGTGGCGTGCAGCATGCGGGGCAGATAGAACCACGCCCCCGCCAGCGACTGCTCGCTGTGGTCGGCCGAGATCAGCACCACGTCCATGTTCTGCAAGGAATTGGCACAGCGCGCCAGCGCCTGGGCCGCTTCGCCGGGAATGAGTTGCACTTGGGCCCCGGTCGGCTTGAGCAGCCGGTGCGTTTCTTTGAGTGACAACCCGCCGCTGGCCGCGCCGCGGGCCTCGAACAGATCGACCGCCACATAGCGCACCGCCTCGCCGCCGGCGCCGCGCCGCGCCAGGCCAATCATCCGCAGGGTGCGGCCACTCGGGCCGACGCCAATCTCCAGAATCCTGCGGGCTTTTCGCCGGCCGATGGCCCGGTAAACCACCCGATCGCCGACGGGTTTGGAAAAATAGGCAAGGTACAGGTACTTGAGACGGCTGAACATGACGAGCGGCACCCTCCCTGGCGGCTGCGTTTTTCGCGGGTTCTATTCTCATTTCGGTTGACCCCGGTCGAGAAATGGAGTGGAAATCGCCGGCGGGCAACTGACAATGGGGAATGGCTGTCGCGCGTGCCGAGAACGAAAACAGGGGGTTTTTTCGGCGGGCCGGCGAACCCACGGCCGGCTTCCGCAAATCCAGGCAGTTTCCCCGATGTCGAATCACGCCCAACAGGTCGCGGCCGGAGAGCGGTTCGCATTCGGCAAGAACTGGCAGCGATTCCTGGGCGCGCTCAACGACGAGCGGATCATCGAGGCCGAGCGCTCGCTGCAATCGATGCTCGGCGCGGTCGATCTTGCTGGCACGACCTTCCTCGACGCCGGTTCCGGCAGCGGACTGTTCAGCCTGGCCGCGCGTCGCCTGGGGGCGCGCGTCCATTCGTTCGACTTCGATCCCCAGTCGGTCGCCTGCACGCGCGAATTGAAGCGGCGGTTTTTCGACGATGACCCCGGCTGGACGATCGAAGAAGGATCCGTCCTCGACGTGGCCTACCTGGAGTCGCTCGGAAAGTTCGACACGGTCTATTCCTGGGGCGTGTTGCATCACACCGGCGCAATGTGGAAGGCCTTGGACAACGTGGCCATCCCGCTGGCGTCCGGCGGCCGGTTGTTCATCTCGATTTACAACCACCAGCGAGTCTGGACACCGCTGCACACGGCCCTGAAGCGCGCTTATGTCGCGTCGCCGCCTTTCGTGCGCTTGCCGCTTGCGGCCGCGCTGATCGCGTTTCAAGTGGTCAAAGGCCTGGTCAAAGATCTGTTGCTGCTGCGCAATCCGCTGGCCCGCTACCGCAACTACGGTCGCTCGCGCGGCATGTCGTGGTGGCACGACTGCCTAGATTGGATCGGCGGCTATCCGTTCGAAACCGCCACTCCCGAGGCCATCTTCGATTTCTACCGCCAGCGCGGTTTTACCCTCGAGCGTCTGACCACCTGCGGCGGCGGCCCGGGCTGCAACCAGTTCGTATTTTGCAATTCCCCCTCTCCCGCCGGGCGAGGGCCGGGGTGAGGGTGCACCCAATCATGTTTTGCAACGCCATTGGGTGGCCCAGACAACTTGTTGTCTGGGTCCCGCAGGGACAAGAGGCTCCGATCGGGTGCGAAGCTCTGCGTCAGACGCCTCTCGTTGCTTCGCTATACCGACAACAAGCTGTCAATGCCACCTGAGGAGAGGCCGTCGATCATCGCCAGTCGCCGCTCAGCACGAACGCCGCCCAGTAGTAAGGCGGCAGATGTTGGGAGTTCACCTCGATCTTTTCCAGCGACTTGGCTCCGCGGGCGGCGATTTCTCGCCGGATCCCGACTTGTTCGCCGCCGTGCCGGATCATCCAGATCTGGGCCTCGCGCAGCGCTTCGAGTTTGCCGAGTTTCTTGTTCCACAAGTTGTTGTAGAAACGCTGCATCATGTTGCGCGTGGCCGCATCGGGAACTTTCCACAGGCTGGCGATCACCGTGCGGGCGCCGGCGATCTGGAACGAGCGCTGCAATCCCAACAGTCCCTCGCCGCCGGCCGCTTCGCCGAGGCCCGTTTCGCACGCCGAGAGCACGGCCAGCTTGCAGCCCGTCAAATCGAGCGTCGCGACCTCCTCGGCCGTAAGAATGCCGTCGTCGCCGTTGGGTTGGGGATGATTCGCGCCGGCCAAGGCGATCCCAGAGAGCAGGCCTGGCTGTTCGCCGATTTTATTTTTGTTGGCAAAGTTCGCGTCGTTAATCACGCCGCGCGCCAACTCATAGACTACCTCGGCCGACTTGCCCGCCGGTCGCACCTTGAGACGAATCTTTGAACCTGTCGGGCCGCGGATCAGGGAGACCACGTCCGGCAGCTGCTTGCCTGCAATTGAATTGAACTCGCCACTTGCCTCGGCCAGGGCCACAACCAGATCGTCAACTTTCAATCGTCCATCGGCCAACGCCGCACCGTCGGGCAGAATCTCTTCGACTAGGACACCGTCTTCGACGGCACGCAAAACCGCCCCGATTCCAGCCATTTTGCTTGCTTGCGCAGCTGGTTTCGACGCGGCCGAAGCCGGGGCCTGAGCCGCCGCTGGGGCCGCGGCGACTGCGGCCGAGAGGATCGCGATCGACGCCAGCTCACCCGCCGCCGATGGTTGAGCGATGGATTTTTGCAGCGCCGATTGAACGCTGGGCGGCGCAAAAAATCCGTGCGTCGCCAGGTGCAGATACTCGCGGCCGGCGACCGACTGCCGCAGAGCGTCCTCGCCGGCTTGCTTGGCGGCCAGCGTTTTGACGCCCTGCTCGCCGAACCGGGCGCTATACAGCTTCTCAATGCCCGCGATCTCTTCCAGCGTGCCGGGCAACGCGTCGAATGTCATGTCTTCGCTGCCGCGCACGGCGAGCCGGCGCAAATCGTCGGGGGTTCGCGGCCCTGGAGCCGGCGCTTCGTCGCGGTTGTAATCGACTCCGCCCAATAGCAGCAGCTCACCGGGCGCCGCGCCCTTGTCCGAGGTCGCCGCCAGCGACGGCAACAACTGAGCGGCCGGCACGACCGCCAGCGACCGCTCTTCAATCAGGTACGTGCCCTTGGCTTTGCCCGGTAGCGCCGCGAAAGGCAAGCGCCCCAGCATCATGTCGGGCGAAATCAGCACCACCTTGGCACCGGCCAGCTTCGCTTCCAACGGCGTCCAGAGTTGCTTGCGCAATTGGTTGCCGAGCTCATCGGCCCGTGGTCCGCCGCCGAGCTGTCCGCGCCAAGCGTCGATCGTCTTGTCCAAGTCGCCAATCTCGCCGAGCGGCACCATCTCGACCGGCCCTTTTGGACGCACGATGAAGGCCAGCAGATTGGGCCGGGCTTCGCCCGGTTTGGCGTCTTTGCCCACGAACACTTTTGCCATATCGAGATAGACTACGAAATCGACGAGCACGTACCCGGTGGGGAGTGCATGGCGCACGTCATCAACCGTGACCTGCTGCGCGGCTTGGCGATAGGTTGAGCTTTCAGCGGCGATCTTGCCCTCCAGGGCTTCTTTTTCTTCCTGTAAGCCCGCGACGACCTCGCGCCAGCGCTCGAGCACTTGCGGATCTTGCGGTGGGGCGAGCGAAAGTGAAGCGAGCTTGCCGGTGGTCTGTCGCAATTGAGCAACGAGCGGCCCGATCTGCGGCTCTTTGGCCAATGTTCGCACGAGTTGCTGCCGCGCAAGAAACAGCCCCTTCCATCGCACCACGTGGTCATATGCCGCGTCCCCGCCATCGATCGCGGACAACGAAAGCAGCAAATCGAGCTGGCTTCGCCAGTCTTGCGCCAGCGCGAGCTGCAGCCGCTCGGATTGCGCCGTCGACAGCAGGTCCAAGCGGTGCCGCGCACCGGCCAAAGCGAGCGCGATATATTCCACGGCCTTGGCGGTATTGCCCATCTGATGGTGAGTCAGCGCGAGGGTTCCCTGCACGGAATTCGTGCTCGACTCTTGCGGACCAACCGCGCGAAGATTGATCGCCAGCGATCTTTCCAACAGAGGGATCGCTTGCTCGAATTGCCCTTGGCGACGATGGATCAAACCCAAGGTATAGTAGATGGCACCGGTCCGCATCGCATCGGGACCGATCGTGCGTTGGTAGATCTCCAGGTTCTGGTTCGCCAGTGCCAGCGCTTTGTCGTATTCTCGATTCTCGCGATAGAGCGCGATCAGTTGGTCGCGCCGCAGGGCAGTGATGATGAAATCGGGCCCATACCGCCGCTCGCACAATTCCAAACAGCGGATCAAAAGCGGCTTGGCTTGCTCGAACTTCTGCTGGCGTTGATAGAACGAACCGACGAGCTGCAGATACTCCTCCAGGTCTGGATTCTGGGGTCCCAAAACGGCAGTGGCCGTCGCCAGGGATTCGAGGAACAAGGGCTCGGCGCGCTTGACGTCGCCCACGGATTCGAGCTGGGCGGCTAATTTACTCAGGCTGCCGGCATAGCTGACGTTCTGCTTGCCGATCGTGCGCTCCTTGATTTCGACGATTTTCCGCATCAAAGCCATCGCCTGGCCGGCGTCGGCAATACCGTTGGCGAGTGCTTCCATCACGACGACCGTGTCGGCATGGTCCTCGCCCAAGAGTTTCAAGCGGATGTTGAGACACCGCGCGAAGAGAGCGTCTCGCTCGGCTCGATTGCCCGCACCTTGGTGGATGTTTGCCAATTGGTAGATGGCCAGTGCGGTCCTGACGTCTTCTTCGCCGTGCAGCTTCAAAGTTGTGGCCAGCGCTTCCTGCTGCAGCTGGATCGCCTTGGGCAGCTGGCCGGCAAAGTTGTAAACCTGGGCGGCATCCGCCAAAGCCTGTAAGCAATCCTCGTGCTCGTTGCCATGCAATATCCTTTGAGCCGTTAGGAGCTCTTCCCGCAGCGGAATCGCCTGCTCGGGTTTGCCCGCGACGAGATAGTTCGACGCCAAAAGGTTGAGCGTTTCCAAGACGTCTTCGTGTCGCTCGGGCCGGACTTTCCGATAAATCGCCAAGGCGCGCTGCAAGCTTTGCACCGATTCGTCGCGCTGGCCGACTTCCAGCTGTGACCCCGACATGTCCCGCGCGACCCTGGCCGTTTCGGGATGCTGCGAGCCAAAAGTCTGCTCAGTCAAGGTCAAACGCTCCTTCCAAAACGGCAATGCCTTGTCACCCTCGTCAAGCAGGTTGTGCAGCGTCGGCAGCCAATCGAGCGCCGACAGCGTGTCGCCATGCTGCGGGCCGAGCACGGCGCGGCGAATCGCCAACGCCCGCGTGGCCAGCGGCAGGGCCTCCCTATGCTGTTTCTTCTCATAGCTCAGATCGCTCACCTGGTCGATCAAGTGATCGGCTTCTTTAGCTTGCTTGCGCTCGTCGGCGTTCAATTTGGCGAAGACTTGCTCGTCGGCCAACCGGCGTCGGGCGTCGATCGTTTGCCAATGCCGCTCGCCCAAAGCAAGGGCGCGGATGCGCAGCGCTTCCTGCCACGATTCGACCGCGGCTGCGAAATCCTTCTGAAACGATTGCCGTTCGGCCAGCCAGGTCCAGCTGAAGGCGACCTCGGCGTCATCCTTGCCCCACACACGCTGCTCGATCGCGATCATCTTTTGCGCCGCGGCGATCGCTTCGGCGTATTTCTTGTCTTTCCTCAGAGCCCGCGCTTCGTCCCACAGCCGGTTCCGCTCGGCAATCTGCTCCTTGCGCTGCTCCGGCGAAAGCGGTGCGGCGTCCTTTGCCGTCGCGGGGGGCGGGGCTTGCGCGATGGCCGCTGGCGCCGCAAATGCTAACCCCGCGATTGCGATCAACGCAACTCGCCATCGCAGCGCGATTGACTCGGCTCCCCAGCAGTAATTCTTTGCCATCGGGCGAGGACCTCCAAAAAGTTGCCGTCGTACCGCGGTTCGAGCGCCAAAGTCTCCGTCCACGCGATGATTATAATCCACCCGTCACCGGCAACCAACGCGCCCGACTCTCCCTCTCCCGCCACGAGAAGGTGACGCGTGAGGGTGCCGAAGCGAGGGTTCAGGGTCCCGGGTTCAGGGTCCCGGGTTCAGGGTCCCGGGTTCAGGGTTCAGTGAACAGGCGCAGCATTCCGCCGCGCACGCGAGCGCTCTTCGTCCGTTCCTCGTTCTTCCGTCCCTGAACCCCGAACCCTGACCCCTGAACCCTTCTCGCAATTCTTGGGGGGTGGCCGGAAACTTGTGTTGAAAGTGAGCCGCCACTTTTGGTAATACTGCATCCAGCTGAGACGGACTGTCACTTCAGATCTGTGTCAATGGACGGAAGGCCTGCTTTGTTCTTGGGCCGCCCCCGTCAAAGTCTCTCGCGCCTGCGGCGAAGACTGCGCAGTGGTATTTGACTGCCTCGAAGCGCGTGGACGCGATCTGCGTGCCGGAGGCTCGCGAGCCGTTTTGGGAATGTCCGTGTGGCCACGGCGTTGAACCCAGGGATGCGGTCGGCATCTTGGACTGGGCAGTACAACGTCTCCGTGGGAAGCTCCGGTACCGACCCGCTGCAATGCTGCTTCCTCCGCCGAAGCTTTTTTGCAGTACAAGAACGGCTTCGGATCCCCGGATGGGAGCAGCGGCGCACGAAACATTTTTGGTGAGGAAAAGTCGCAGCGCGCGATTCAACGTCGCGCTGCGCGCGGGCTTTTTCGCCCTGGCTTTTTTGAAATGGCCGACGAGGAGTATTGAACCACCAAGTCACCAAGAGCACCAAGAAGAGAAGAGATGCATTGTTTTCCTACTTCATTCTTCCTTGGTGCTCTTGGTGTCTTGGTGGTAAATTCCTCCCCCGTCGTTTTTCATCCTTCATCCTTCCGCCTTCATCCTTCCAAAGTCCACCTTCTCCTCGCACCACGTCGCCGCCGCCAGCAGCCGCGCTTCGCTCCAGGCCGAGCCGACGAGTTGCAGCGAAATCGGCAGGCCGGCGGCGGTCAGCGCGCAGGGGATCGAAACGGTCGGCACCCCGGCGTGGCTCCAAGGGGAGTTGAAACGCGGATCGCCGGTCGATTGCAAGCCCGCCGGCGCGGCGGTGACGGTCGAGGGGGTCACCAGCGCATCGACGTCGGCCAGCGCTCGCGCCATCGCGCAGCGAAACGCCACCTGATGCCGCAACGCCTCCTGATACTCGGCCATCGTCATGGCGAACCCTTCTTCCATCAGGCCCGCGATGTTGGGTCCGTATCCGGCGCGGGGCGCCGAACGCCGTGCGGTGAAAATCGGCCAGCTCAGCCGCCATCAGCCGGCGATGCATGACATGCACTTGCTCGAATTCGGCCGGCAGCGGCAGCTCAACAAGCTCGGCGCCGCGGTGCGCAGCGTGTCGAGCGCCGCACTGGTAAGCCGCGCCAATTCGGCTTCCGCCTCGTCGAAGAAGTAACGCCGAACAACGCCCAGCCGCGGCGCGACGGCTGGCGCCATTTCGATTTCAAAATCTTCGCGCGGCGCAACGGCCGGGTCGCGCGGGTCGTCGCCTGCGATCGCCGCCAGCAGCACCGCGCAGTCGGCGGCCGTGTGGGCCATCGGTCCGACGTGGTCCAGATGAAAGCTGACCGGCACAACGCCCGCGCGGCTGACGCGGCCGAACGTCGGTTTGCAGCCCGCCACGCCGCAATAGCTGGCCGGCCGCGTGATCGACCCGCCGGTTTGCGAGCCGATCGCGCCGAAGCACATTCCCATCGCCAGCGCGGCCGCCGATCCGCTGCTCGATCCGCCCGGCGTGTGGGCCAGGTTCCAGGGATTGCACGTCGGCGACGGGTCGAAGCAGGCAAATTCCGTGGTGACGGTCTTGCCCAGGATGATCGCGCCGGCGGCGCGCAGCCGCTCGACGACGGTCGCGTCGCGCGCGGCGGGCCGTGGATCACTCAGCGTCGATCCGGCCCGCGTCGGCATGCCGGCCACGTCGACCAGGTCCTTGATGCCCAGCGGAATTCCGTGCAGCGGTCCGCGGTCGTGTCCTTGTGCGAATTCCTCGGCGAGCCGTTGGGCCGCCTGCGTTGCGCCGGCGGCATCCACCGCGACCCAAGCGTGCACGTTCGCCTCATGGCGTTCGATTTGTCCGATGCACTTCGTCAGCAGGTCGACTGGAGTTGTCTCTCCACGGCGCACTGCCGCGGCAGCGTCGAGCAAGGAAAGCGGGCTTTTCATAGGCTCGGTGATACCACACCCAGGTGCGCCGCGAAAGTCAGTTGCGGCGCAAGCCGGGCGAATAACCTGAAGTCCCCGTGCGGGTTAGCAACACGCGTGCCGCGTGTATTCGTCCCAGATGCGTTTGCAAAACTGCCGTCCGTTCACGACAATGGAACACGGTGGGGTGCTGGGGGCACGCCCCTCAAAAAGATCGGACCAGGCGGATGCCCTTGGAACAAGAGAAAATGAAATTCGAGGTGGGCGAAATCGTCATTACGCCCGCGGCGTCGGCAGCGCTGGAAGCCAACGGCCACAGCGTGGACGAGTTGCTGGCTCGTCACCAGGCGGGTGACTGGGGGGACGTCTCGGACCAGGTGCGCACGGTCAACCAGCGCGCGCTGGTCGAGCAGTTCAACGTGCAATCCGTGTTTGCCGTCTCCTCGGGTCAGCGCGTCGTGGTGGTTACCAACCGCGACCGCTCGCTGACGATGGTCCATCTGGATCCGCGCGGCGGCTGACAACGCGGCAAGGGGTGGCCATCATGCGAAACCGGCTGAACGGGCCACTCGGATTTGCGTTGCTGCTGACGGCCTGCCTCGCCAATCCAGCGCATGGCGACGGCCCGCCGATGCCCCTGCTGGCCAATGGTTCGTTCGAGCAGGAAGGCCAGGCGTCCCCACCGCACTGGCAACTGGAGAACGGCGCTGCCTGGGTCAAGCACCAGGCCCACCGCGGAAAGTACTTCCTGCGGGCCACCTCGGTCACAGCACTTCGAGCCTGCCAAAGCGACCCGGTAACTCTGCAGCCGAACATCGACTACCGCCTGGAGGGCTGGATCCGCTCGGCGGACGGCGAGGCGCGACTGGGACTCGACCTGTTGGACGCCGGCGGACGCGTCGTCCGTTCAATCGAGGCGCCGCGTGTCGACAAGGTCAGCGAGTGGCAGTATGTCGCGGTGCAGTTCAAGGCCGACGCGCCCCAAGTCCGGGTCTGGTTCGTGGCCACCGGAACGTGCGATTTGGATGACGTTTCGATTGGCCCGGCGGCCATCGGCTACCTGGGCAACCGCGACGTCCAGCCCGACGCCAAGGGCCGCATCGGACTGTGGGGCGAGGAAAAAGAAGCGAGCGTGGCGGCCGGCAATCGCGGCGGCGCCCATCGCAGCGACCCCGAAGTTCGCCGCCGCCAGTTGCCGAGCCTGCTGGTGGAAAGCAGCGCCGACTGGTACGCCATTTCGAGCGTCAACTACCCCCTGCCGGCCTTCACCGACCGCATTCAGCTCTCCGCGTGGGCCCGCTCGGAAGGCGCCGCCTCGGCCCAGATTCTGGCCTGCTGGATGGACGACATGCAACGGGTCGTGCGCGTCGACGCCGGTCCGCAGGTCCGCGGTACCGATTGGCAAAAGATCACGTTGGACGTCGAGACGCCGCCAACCGGTGAATCTTCAGCGGTCGCCGAGCGCGAGAAAGCGGGCAAACCGCACACGCTACGGCTCGTAGCACTTGCCCGGGGTGGCCGGGTGTGGTTCGACGACTTCGAACTGCTCGAAATGCCCTCGCAGCGCCCGATTATGCAAGCGCTGGTCAACCAGGTGGGCTATGAACTCGACGGCCCGAAGAGCGCCGTCCTGGCCACCAACTTCTTCCCAACCGACGGCACCACGTTGAAAGTGCAGCTGATCGACACCGGCGGAAAAATCGCGCTGGAGAAAGACGTCGCCTGTTCGGGACGCATCTACGGCGGCACGCGCGACGACTGGGGCTGGTATTTCTGGCGCTGCGATTTCTCGGAGTTGGCTCAGCCGGGCACGTATCGCGTGGTGGGCGTCGGCGGCGGCGCCAACGGCCAGTCCTTTCCGTTTGTCGTCGAGCGCGGAGCCGTCTTGAACCAGACGGCCGCCACCGCCGTTGATTTCTTCTTTGTGCAGCGCTGCGGATTCGAAGTTCCCGGCTGGCACAAGGCGTGTCATTTGGACGACGCCCGGCTGGCTGACGGCACGCACCGCGACGTCACCGGCGGCTGGCACAGCGCGGGTGACTACAACAAACCGATGTGGCAGTTCGGCGACTCGCGGCGCCAGTTACGCGCTGGCGACTTCGTACGCCGCGCAGCCGCGACAGTTCGGGCGCTTCGACCGCGACAAGTCCGGCCAGGTCGATGCGCTGGACGAAGCCTGGTGGGGGGCCAAATTTCTGGCCAAGATGCAAAATCCGGCCGATGGTTCGATGTTCGCCGACGTGCTGCAAGGACCAGGCCGCACGTGGATGAGCTGGAAGGCTCCGGATGAGCATACCGACAACAAGATTGGCACCGACGACGACCCGGTGATCGCCCCCGGCGTCAGCAACACCCCCTTGACCGTCGCGGCATGGGCCAGCGTGGGCCGTGTCCTTTGCGCCAAGGGCATCGAGCACGATTACCTTGCGCGGGCCGAGAAGCTGTGGAACCTTCTCACGTCGTCCGAGGCGGCGCTGGCCAACCCGCTCCTGCTTATCGGAACCCTGGAGCTGCACCGCGCGACGCAGGCCGAAAGATATCGGGAGTATGCCCATCGCAGCGCCCAGAAGCTCTTGAAACAGCAGCGCGCGAATGGCAGCATGCCCGGCGACAGCGGCGACCATGGCGACACGGCCGCCGCGGCGCTGGCGCTTTTCGCCCTGCAATACGCCGATGACCCCCTGCGTGCCGACATTGTGGCCGCGCTGGGGCGGTATCTCGATTTTTGCCTGTCGCGCAGCGACAACCCGTTTGGCCTCACGCGCCAAGGCGTCGAAGAGCCCGACGCTTCATTTTTTCACCCGACGGTCGGCATGGGAGTCAATTTCTGGATCCTGGGCCGCGCCTGGGCCGCACTGTTGGTGCATCAGCTGACGCACGACAAGCGAGCACTGGCGTACGCGGCCGATCAGATCGACTGGGTGCTGGGCAAGAATCCCCTGAACCTGTGCATGTTCGAGGGTCACGGCGGGCTCAATCCGCCCCGCTACCACCATCGCTACAACATGATCGCCGGCCACGAGCGCGGCGCCGTGCCCGGCGCGATCCCCAACGGCATCGTGCGCGACATGGGAATTGCCGACCGGCCCGGCTTCGATATGAGCAAGGGGGGCGGCCGCTCCCCCTCGTTCCGCACCAGCGAGCCATGGCTGGTACACAACATGTTCTATCTGCTGGCCGCAAGTGCGCTGGATACGAGCGTCAATGGCGGCGCGAAACCTTGAACGGGCCGCCGACCGCGTAGGGGAACCTTATCGGCGGGTGGAGCAGGCGCTGGCCACGGCGCAGCCCGTCGCGCAGGTTTTGCATCCGCCGCCGGTGGCCTCTTCGGTGCCGCAGCCCGGGCCGCAACCTTCGGTGACCGCCTCGCTGAAGCGGCGAAACTGCACGTGCGTTTCATACACCTCGGCCAGCTCGTCGGTGAGCGATTCCAGCTCCGCGGTCATCTCGCCCAGGAAGTAAAAGACCAGCGTTCGGCCGTCGAACAGGTGCTCGACGTCCATCAACGTGGCGGGCAAGTTGAGCTCGGCCAACCGGGCCACGCATGCGTCATACGCCGCTTGCCGATTTCGTTCCAGGCGGACTTCGAGCAACTGATCTTCGACGGTCAGGCCGCGAAGGATCGAACCGTCGGAGCCGGCCGCCTCGGCCTCGTCGGCCGGCGGCGCGAGCACTTCGCCCAATTCCAGCCCGCGGCCGGTGCGCACCACTACGCGGGAATGCCGCGGATAGCGCACGGCGTCGACCGCCGTAAACCGGCCGACGTGGCCCAACGCGCCGACGCGAATCAAGTGCTGACGTCCCATTGCGGTTTCAATTTGGGTTTGCAGTTTCCAATGCCCACGAATGTCGCTGCCGACCATCGTCGCGTCGGGCGGCGTCTAATGCCTACATCGGCCGTTTGCGATCGTCGCCCTCTGCATTAAGTTTGCCCTATATTCCGTCCGTCGGACGGCCCCTTGGTGGCCGAATAGTCCCTCTTGTGTAAACAGTCGCCATGGCGATACTTATGTCAATCTCCAGGATACACGGTTCTCTCGGGAGTTGCTATGATCGATCACCGCCCACGGTCTGAAGCTTGTGCCGCCTCGGCTTCGTTCGATTTGCACGCGCTGGCAACGCGAGTGCTGGGGGGCGATCGCCTTTCCTCCGATGAGGCCGTGGAAATCTTGCGCACTCCGGACGAGCAATTGCTGGACCTGCTGTCGGCGGCCTACCGCATCCGGCGGCAGTTTTTCGGCAATCGCGTGCAGCTTTACTTTCTGATGAACGCCAAGAGCGGGCTGTGCCCCGAGGATTGCGGCTACTGCTCGCAGTCGAAGGTCTCCGACGCCGAGATCCCGCGCTACAACCTGCTGAACGCCGAAAAGCTGCTGGACGGGGCTCGCGTGGCCGCCGAGCGGCAGGCCAAGACCTACTGCATCGTCATTTCGGCCCGCGGCCCCTCGAACCGCGAAATGGACGCCGTCACCGAGATCGTGCCGCAGATCAAGGCGCAATACAACCTCAAGATTTGCGCCTGCCTGGGCCTGCTCACGCCCGAGCAAGCCGAGCGGCTGAAGGCCTGCGGCGTCGATCGGGTGAATCACAATCTCAACACCAGCGAGGGTTTTTACGGCGAGATCTGCTCGACGCACACCTATCAGGATCGCGTGGCCACGCTTGCAAGCGGTCCGCGGCGCGGGCATGGAGCTGTGCTCCGGCGGCATCATCGGCATGGGCGAACAGGACGCCGACGTCGTGCGCATGGCGTTTGCGCTGCGCGATCTGGCGGTCGAGTCGATCCCGGTCAACTTTCTCAATCCGATCGACGGCACGCCGCTGGCCGGCGTGCGGCGGCTCAATCCGCGCTATTGCCTGAAGGTGCTGGCGATGTTCCGCTTCGTCAATCCCGATCGCGAGATTCGCATTGCCGGCGGCCGCGAGTTGCACCTGGGCAGCATGCAAGCGCTGGGGCTCTATCCGGCCAATTCGATCTTCGTCGGCGACTATCTGACGACCAAGGGTCAGGCCCCGGCGGCCGACTACAAGATGATCGAAGAACTGGGCTTCGAAGTCGCCCACCACGAAGAACCGGCATGCGCGTTGGGCGTGGACCAGACGCAGACCGTGTGAACACACATCCGCATGCGATGCGCGTCGCATGAACGGCTAATTCTGCACCTTGCCGATGGCCCACAGATTGTCGAACGTGCGCAAGTAGATTCTGCCGCCGGAGATCGCCGGCGAGGCGGAAATCGATTCGCCAAGCACGTTAGTGGCCAGCACCTCGAACTGGTGGCCCGGCTTGACCACGGTCACGGTGCCGTCGCGGGCAGTCAAATAGATGCTTGCCGTCGGCATACACCGGCGAGGCCCGGTGGCGGTCGGCGTGGGTTCGCTTAGTGTAGAACTCCTCGCCGGTCTTGGCGTCCAGGCAAATCAGCGTGCCGTCTTCACGGCACAGATAGAGCAGTCCGTCGACGACCAGAGGCGAGGGAACGTCGGGCGTGTTGTGTTCGCGGGTCCAAAAGTGTCCCTCCTTGCTGTCGGAAATGTCGCCTTTGCTGGCCGGATCGAGGGCGAGCACGGGGCCGTTCTTGGCCGACGGCACCACGATCAGGCCCGGCACCGCCAGCGGCGAGGCCACGAAGCGCAGCGTCGGGTTGTACTTGCCCTTGGGATTCAATCCGCCGCAGCGCCAGACTTCCGAGCCGTCAGTCAGCCGGTGGGCCACGATGTAGTCGCAGCCGTGCGTCAGCAGCAATTCGAGCTGGCCATCGCGATAGAGCACCGGCGAGGAATACGAATGTTCGCATTCGGCGCGGGCATCGCTGGGGCGATTCTGTTTCCAAACCTCTTCGCCCGTGGCCTTATCGAGCGACACCACCTGCGCGCCGCCGGAGTGCAGCAACTGCAAATAGAGCCGATTGCCGTCGAGCACGGGCGTCGAAGTCATGCCGAACATGATATCGAATTTGCCATATCGATCTTGCAGGTTGAAGTTCCAAACAGGCTTTCCGTCCGCGCGTGAAGCAGGCCAGGTCGCCGGTGCCCATCATCGTCCAGACGTGCTTGCCGTCGGTCGAAGGCGAGGGGGAAGCGTAGTTGCCCTCGTCGCCGCGAATCGCCTGGTTGTGGTTGGCGATCGCTCGCTTCCACAGCGGCTTGCCCGTCGGTGTCGATCGCCATCAGCACGAGGTTGTCACCCTCGGCCGAGGTCAGATAAATGTGGTCGCCCCAAATCACCGGCGTCGATCCGGCGGGCCCGGGCAGAGCCAGCCGCCAGGCCACATTTTCGGTCTTGCTCCAAGAAAGCGGCAGATCGGTTTCATGGCTGATCCCGTCCAACTTGGCGCCGCGCCACTGCGGCCAGTTTTCGGCCCGCCCGGTCGCGGCAAAAGCAAAAAAACCGGTGGCCAGGGCAACGAACATCGGCCGCATTATTCGGTTTGCGTTCATGGCAAGACAATCTCGGCGGGATGAAACGGGAAGGAATCGACTGGGGCGGATCGGCCGCCGCGTGCGCGGCTCAAACGGCGAGGGCCCAAGGCCCGAGATCGCAACCGGCAAGGACTGTACCAGTTTGGTCGAAGAATTCCCGCTCGTCAACGAGCGGTGAGGACCGCCGAAGCGGTCGGACCCAAGGGCGATTTCGCGGCCGGCGGCAGAAATTCGGCCAGCACTTGTTCGATCCGCAGCTCGAGATCGGCCAATTGTCGCAGCGCGTCGTCCTGGCGGGCTTCGATGTCGAGAATCCGGACGGCCGAGTCGATTTCGCAGTTCATCGCGGTGGTGTGGGCAGGAGTTCGGCAGGGAAAGTCGCGCTTGCACCCTAAGCCATCGGCCCGGCCGGTGATCAAGATTCAGCCGGAGTTCGCGCTTGCACGACGATGCGTGCGCCGAAACGTGGCGGACCTTGCCGTTTGTGCCGACTTTGCGCGGCGAGGGCGCGCATTACAGGTGGTCCAGATTCAGCCAGATGCACTTTGCCGCTGCCGTTTGCAAGCGTTGGTAAAAGATGCCGGCGGTGATCCTTGAAGCGGCCGTGCCGGCTAGGTGCGGCACGGTTTGGCGACGCTACCGCGACGTTTGGCCAGCAACGGAAAGTCAAAATGGCCGGAACGCGGCTGGACACGGCCACCTCCGGCAGTGTAGATTCTTGAAGGTTGTCCGCATCGCAGGCCGTCGGTTTTGTCGATTCGATTGTCAGGGCAAAGGAGGACGCGTGGTAAAGCTGAACGTCAGGGACCGCGAGAGTATTCAGGAAGCGGTCCGCCGATTCCGCAAGTTAGTCGAGCGGAGCGGCATCAAGAAGGAGATGCGCCGGCGGGAGTATTACGAGAAGCCCAGCGAAACCCGTCGTCGAGCCCGGCTGCGGGCCGCGCGTCGCGGTCGAGCCGCTTTGCTCGAAGGCGGCATGTAGTTTTCCCCCGCAGCGATTTCTTCAACCAGGATTTTTTGCCGCGTGCGGTCCTGCGCAAAGAACTGGACGGACGGGGGTGGCACCGACAACTCGTTGTCGGCGTTGCGAAGCAATCCGAGGCTTGGTGCCGACGCCGCCGCTCCCTCTCGTCCCTACGGGACCCAGACAACGAGTTGTCTGGGCCATCCGGAGAAGAGTTTCCACGGGCTCTCGGCTCGGTTCCTAGAATAGCAATTCGCCGCGCACGAACAGGCCGTCGAAGCCCAGGATGTTGGCCGAATCGAGCGGGCCAAAACTCGTGCCAGCCGTGATGTTCTCGGCCTGCCCGAGATCCCACCAGCATTGGAAGAACCAGCCCGCCGAAATAAACGCGTAGGGCGCCACTTGCCAAGAACCGCCGATTTCGATGTCGGTCACCGGAATCATCCGCGCGAACGAGTCATTCTGCGTGGTGATGTCAGTGGGTACGGGAGCCGTGCCGGGCGTGGTCTTGACGCGGCTCATCGTGTAATCGCCGATCAACAGCGCCTGGCTAGCTTTGGCATAGGCCGACAGCATTCCGCATTGACCGAAATAGCGGCGGCCTTGCACTCCGACGCGCGGGCCGGCGCCGACGAAACGCGCGTTGATGTTCGCGAATGTCACGCTGTTGCCGTTTGAATCGCTGACCACGTTGTTGTCGAAGCGGCTGATATCGGCGATGCGGGCACCGGCCGACCAGCGCAAATCCCAGCGCGGGCAGAAGCAAGTATCGCAGGGGTCCTTTGGCCCGCCCAGCGCAAGGCACTTGGCAAAGTCAACGTCGAAGATGTTGGCCGTCACGCCCGACGACGCGGTCAGAAATTGGCCGTCCTGCGGATTGCACTGCAGCTGTCCGACGATGATCAATCGATTGTCGCTGACGCTGGCTGGCCCATCGATCAACTGTGCATTGCCGGTCAGCCGCCAGTAGGCAAATTGAATGTCGCCGCCGCAGTTGAGCAGCCGGTATCCCAGCGCCACGCGGAACGAACTGTTGTACTTGAACGGAAACTGCACTGATTCGTCGATCAGATTCGACGTGCTCGTCGTCGGTGCGGCCGTGCCGTTTGATGCCTCGGTGGTGACCAGCGTGCGGCGCTCCTCGGCAACAGCCTGGCTCATGCGTGGGCGCATGAGCAAATAATCGACGCTGCCATACCACAAGCCGTGCCGAATACCGCCGGTTGGGCAGCAGCCGCTATCGCAATCGTCGCAGCCCGCGCCCTCCCAGATTTCGGCACCGAGGGCGCCGGACGCGCCGTTGAGGTCGTCACCGGCCATCGGAGTGTTGATCGTTTCGGGCGGCGTTTCAACCGTTTCAGGCTCGATTGCACGATTCGAGATCTGCGCCGAGACACGGCCGTTGACGCGACTCGATGCAGCGGGGTTCATGGCATAGCGCGAGCCCTGATACCGTGGCGCGCTCATGGATTGAGCGGCACTGGTCCCCGCGATCGCCAGCCATGCCAGCGCCGCGATCCAAGGAATAGGTGTGCGTACGACGTTCTTCATGACTCCCCCCCTGGTCTTGCAAAAAATCCGCCGACAAGTCGCCGGGGCCCATTTTCCCGCTCGAAATCACCGCGCGGGCCGCGCAAAAGCCACCGGGTCTTGCCTAGATATCGGCACCCGCACAACAGGAATTGCGGGAATTTCCGTTAGAACCAGAAAAACCCGCAAGGTTTGACACCCCCGGGGAGAAGGAGGAAGGGCGAAGGTTGAAACACCAAGACGAGAGGAAACAATGCTGCCAGCGCAAGGACAGCAATGCTGAGAGCCCAGCTGCGATGTCAGAGCCTCAATGCGCGATGTCGGTTGCGATTCCAAGCGACAAGGCCCAGCATTCCCAGGCCTAGCAGCGCGAAGCTGCCCGGCTCGGGCACCGAGGGCGGCGGCTCTTCGATCGGTGGCGGCTGCGTGACGGCTGCCGAAGCCTGCAGCGTGAAGGGGTTGACCGTATCGCTGGCGAAGTGGCAGGGGAAGTTGATGCTGGTTGACGAGAATCGCGTGGCATCGGCGAAATCGGGCACGGCCTGGGTCAACGTCTGAGTGCCCGCGGAGGTTTGAAAGATTCCCGACGTCTGGGCGTTGTTGGTCATGTCGGCGCTGTTGAGCTGAAATAGCGTCATCCGGTAGTCGACAATGGGGCTACCAACGGGATTGTCGGGGCTCAAGCCCGTGCGGAGAATGATGGAGTCTCCCGGCCCGAATCCGGTCAAGTTGAACGTCAGAATGTCGGACTTGAGAAATCCGGCCTGTGCGTCGGGTGATTGCAGAGAAAACGTCACGCCCGGCGATGCCTTGACCAGCATGGCCCAATCGAAATTCTTCGACGCGTCGCCGATCGACAGGGAGAACTGCGTCATGGTAGAAGTGGCGTCAGTGGACGTGTTCTTCAGCTCAATGTAGGGCATCGACCGTTCGAGCATCAGAGTATGTTGCGTGGTCAGAGCCGCCATCTGGGCAACGGTCGCATTGCCAGGGTGCGTGAGCACGCTCAAGTCCTCACTGAGCGTCATTGAATAGGCAATCGTATTGGCGCGCGCGGTCGTGCGCGCCCACAGCAGGCAAACGGTTGCCACCGTGAGGCAGGCGAAGCCAATTCGAAGTCGACACGCTGGAGAATTCATCATGAATGATTCGGATTCTGTAGGTGTTGCGCAGCCGCCAAACGGCGGTCTAACGCTTGATTGCCCGGGCCAAAAAATGAGGAGCCGATTCTGCCCTCTTCGCGCAAGCACGCCGAGGCGGGATGGGGGAAGATCGGACAGGACAGCCAGCGTGTAATTCGCCGACTGACGGAAGACCGGAGCAAACCGCTTGCTAAGGCGAGCCAGTGAAAGCTCGCTTGGGCAGAACGGTTGCGCGCAGGCGCGGCTGCTCGTGGACGTAAGTCGCGACCGATCGGGGCCGCTAACTCTCGCGGAAGCGTACGTCAGGGAACGGTCGCCTCGGCAGACGTCACAATACCCAATGCGGGCATTGAGGTCCGGCCGAATGAAGGCGCTTGCAACGCGCCGACGTGGCTAGAAATTCCCGAGGAGCAGACCGTGTGAAGCCTTCGCCGGTGCTGTCCAGAATTTCATGAGCATCTGCCACGTAACTGGATGAATTGGGCGGAAGTTTACGCAACTTCCGATTACGGCTTCTATCCTAGTTAGCGAAATAGTACTGTCAAGCGTCTTCTATCGGTTTTCTCGAATTCAGAGTCAAAGCTTCCCGTGCCCGCGTATTCGCGTCCCATTCCAGGCCCAGACGCCAAAAACTACCCCACTGCCTTGCTGAGGCTGAAAATTGGCAGCAGCAGGGCCATGCCGATGCCGCCCACGATCACACCCATCACCGTGATCATGATCGGCTCGATCAAGCTGGTGACGGTCTTGAGCGAGGTCTCGACTTCGCGGTCGTAGTAAGTGCTGACCTTCATCAGCACCACATCGAGCTTCCCGGTTTCTTCGCCGGACGAAATCATTTGCACCAGGACTTTGGGAAACAGCGGATTGCGGCCCAGGGCCGTGCAAATCTGGTTGCCGGAGGTCACCTGTTCGAGGACTTCCTGCCACAGCCGCTCGTAGTAGTAGTTGCCGGCCACGTCGCAGGAAAGCTGGATGGCTTCGAGCATCGGCACGCCGCTGGAGATCATGGTGCCCAGGGTGCGAATGCTGCGGCTGATGGTCACCTTGCGGAACATCGGCCCGAGAATCGGCACGCTGATTTTGCACCAGTCGAGCACCTTGCGACCCGGCTCGGTGCGGCGGCCGTAAAAGTACGCGATCACCGCCGCGGTGATCCCCGCCACCCACAGGTACCAAAAATCGAGCAGGTAGTGTGAGATCGTCATCATCACCCGGGTCGGCGCCGGAAGTGCCATTCCGCGGCTGTTGAACAGGGGCGTGAACTTCGGCAGCACGAAGGTGAGCAGGAAGATTGTCACGGTAATGGCCATCACCAGCATGACGGTCGGATAGGCCATGGCCGCGCGAACCTTGCCGCGCGTTTCGAGTTCCTTACGCAGGTAGTTCGCGATTTCCTCGAGCATTTCGCCCAAGCGTCCGGTCGCTTCGCTGGCCTTGACCAACGACACGTACGTCTTGTCGAACAATTTCGGATAGCGGCCCAGGGCCAGCGAAAAGTCCTCACCCGACTCGACCGACGACTTCAGGTCGGTCAAGACGCTGCGCAGCGTGTGGTTGTCTTCCTGCTGCAAGATGCCGCCCAGCGCCGTGGAAAGGTTGATGCCGGTATGCGACATGATCGCCAACTGGCTGGTCAGGTAAATGACGTCGTTCTTGCTGACGCGGCGCGGGAACAAAGGACTGCTGTCCTCGTCTTCGACGAGCTCCAGCACCTGAAATCCGTCCTGCCGCAGCTTTTGATTGGCGTCGTCCGCGCTGACCGCTTCGAGCTGGCCCTTGATGACCGTGCCCCGCGAGTCGCGGGCGCTGTATTGATACATCATGGCTGCACCTCGATTGGAATCGGGTCAGAACCCTAACCGTTGCTCTCGACTGTGTCGGCCGTTTCGCGGACGTCGCCGGCGATTTGCAGGATTTCCTCGACGGTCGTGATTCCCTCGCGGACTTTGCGGAAGCCGTCGTGGCGGAGCGTGATCATGCCGTTGCGCAGGGCGATTTGACGGATCGCGGCCACCGACGGGTTGTTGACGATCACGTCGCGAATCTCGTCCGAGACGATCAGCAATTCGTGAATGCCGATTCGTCCGCTGAAGCCGGTGTTGCGGCAGCGGCGGCAGCCGACGCCCTTCTGAAACGTTTCAATCGGATAGCCCATCCGCTCCAGGGCCTTGCGGAGCGTGCGCGGCGGTTCGTACTCTTGCCGGCACTTGGGACAAATCCGCCGCACCAGCCGTTGCGCCAGCACCATGTTCAGCGCCGCGCCGATCAGGTACGGCTCCACGCCCATGTTCACCAGCCGCGTGATCGCCGAGCAGGCGTCGTTGGTGTGCAGCGTGCTGAACACCAGGTGGCCGGTTAGCGCGGCCTGGATGGCCGTGCGGGCCGTCTCCTCGTCGCGCACTTCGCCGACCATGATCACGTCGGGATCTTGCCGCAACAGCGTGCGCAGGGCCTTCGAAAACGTCAGCCCGACGCGGTCTTGCACCTGAAACTGATTGATCAGCGGCAGATGGTATTCGATCGGGTCCTCGACCGTGCAGACGTTGTTCTCCATCGAGCTGATAGCGTTCAGGGCCGCGTACAGCGTCGTCGATTTACCGCTGCCGGTCGGCCCGGTGACCAGCACGATGCCGTTGGGTGCCGTGATATTCTTCGCGAAGCCGGTCAGCATGTCCTCGGCAAAGCCCAGGTCTTCGAGCTCCAGCGATGACGGTGCGGGTGTCGAGCACGCGGATCACGGTCTTTTCGCCGCGATTGGTGGGGAAGGTGCTCACGCGAAGATCGATCTTGCGGCCTTCGAGCAGCACGTGGATGCGGCCGTCCTGCGGCAACCGGCGCTCGCTGATATCCATGCCGGCCATGATCTTGATGCGGCTGGTGACCGCGGTGAGCAGGTGCAGCGGCACCTCGAGCGACTTGTACAGCCGGCCGTCGATGCGATAGCGCACGCGCATGCAGCGCTCGGCCGGCTCGATGTGAATGTCGCTGGCACCTTCCTTCACCGCGTTGTAAATGATGTAGTTGACCAGCCGGATGACCGGCGACTGGCCGGCGATTTCCTCCGACGTCGCCGATGTCGTCGATCGCCTCCTCGATCAGCGTGACGTCGTGGCCGTCCGAATCCTCGATGATGTCGTCGATGACGAACACCTTCGAGTTCGGCAGTGTCGTGATCATCCGGCGGATGTCCTTGGTCGTGGCGGCGACGATCTGCACGTCCAGCTGTGTGAGTTCGCGGATTTCGTCGATCAGGAACAGGTTCGACGGCTCGGAGACGGCGACCGTCAGCATGCCGCGAACCAAGAACAGCGGCAGCACCAGGTTCTCTTCGACGTATTCCCGCGGCAGCAGTTCGACGATTTGCAGGTCGCAAAGCCGCGCTTCGAGCTTGGCGTAGGGCACGCCATACTCGCCGGCCAGGCACTCGACGACCTGATCCTCGGTGCAGTAGCTCTCGTCGACGAGAATTTCGCCCAGCAGCTTATTCACGCCGGCGGGCTGTTGCTTCTGCTTCGCCAATGCCGCCTCGAGGTTTTCCTGCGTGAGGAAACCTCGTTCGACGAGAAGATCGCCGAGCCGGATTCGGGTGGGGGCCGACGTATTCATGGCGGGCACGCTTTCTAGTGGAAGCTGTTCACGGCATCGACCACACTCTCGAACACCTCAAGTTGCTGGTCGAGTCGAGTAATCTCGAGAATTTTTCGGTTGATGGGGTTGGTGGTCGCGATCTTCAGGTCGCCTTGCGCCAGGCGCAGTTCTCTTGCGCGCTCAAGAACGTCGCCAGGCCGCTGGAGTCCAGCGATTCGGTGTTGTCCATGTCGAGCACGATTTGGTTTTGGTCCACGCCGCCGAGAAAAACCTCGAACCGCTCGGTGTGGTCGATGGAAAGCTCCTCGGGCGTGTGCACCACCAGCACTTTCCCGAATAACTCAGTCGGCAGGTTCATCGCAAGCGTCTCCGTGTACTATTGCGCCGTCGCGTGGGCAGCGCCGAGAATCTGGTCGATCAATCGCACCAGTTCGCGCGGGCTGAACGGCTTGGCCATGATGTCGATAATGCCCCACTTCGCGATCAACTCTTCCTGCGGAAGCTCAAAACCCTTGGCCGTGAGCATCACGATCGGCAGGTCCTTGGTCTCGACGTTGGCCCGGATGCGACGGGTCAGTTCCAGCCCGTCGCAACGAGGCATGTTCACGTCGGTCACCAGCACGTCAGGGCGGTCCTTTAGGATCGATTCCCACGCCTCTTCGCCGTCGTGCGCAATGCGCACCTCGTAGCCCGCTCGGCTGACTTTAATTTCGGCGGCGCGCAAGATATGAATCTCGTCGTCGCAAAGCAGTACTTTCTTCGACATGACGTTACTCCTGACTCGTTCGTTCCGGCGCGGCGATGGGCCGCTCAGCTCAAAGTTTGCGCGCTCGGTAAAAAGACGCTGAAAACGCTCCCCTGCCCCAGCGTGCTGTGGACCACCATTCGGCCGCCGTGGACGTCTTCAACGATGTGCTTCACCAGCGGCAATCCCAAACCGGTGCCGGCCGCCATGTCCTTGTCCTTCTGCACGCGATAGAACTTTTCGAACACTTTTTGACAATCCTCCGTCGACAGCCCAACGCCGGTATCTTCGACGTCGAACCGCGCTTCGTTATCGACCAGCCGGCTACGCAGTGTCACCTGCCCGTCCGCCGGCGTGTACTTGACCGCGTTGGACAGCAAGTTGATCGCGGCTTGCAGCGCCATGTCGCGATCCACGAACACGCCCAGATACAGCGGGCTCAAGTCCTTGTGCATCGTGATATTCTTGGCTTCCGCCGCCGGGTGAACGACTTGATAAGCCTCTTCCAGCAATTCATTCAGCGGGCGGCTCTGCTTGTTGACCGCCACCACGCCAGCCTCGATGCGGGCCAAATTGAGCATGTTGTCCACGAGGCGTTGCAGCCGATCGGCCTGGGCGTTGATGATCTCAAGAAACTGCTCCTGTGTCTTCTCGTCTTCGGCGTCGCCGTCGACCAGCAGTTCGACATAGGCCTTGATGCCCGCCAGCGGCGTCTTCATTTCGTGGCTCACGGCCGAGACGAATTCAGCGTTGCGCTTTTGCAGGATTTTCTGCGCGCTGATATCGTGCAGCACGGCCACAACCCCCTGCGCTCCACCATCGGCCTCGGATCCTTCAGCCTGACCCCCAATGGTTCTCGCCATAACACGATACCAGTGCGCCGCTGCGTCCCCCTCGGGTAGTTGAATTTCGCAGCTGCGATGGCTGCGGCCTCGCCGCTTGCGCGTGTCGGTGAGCATCTCGACCAATTTTTCGCAATGCACCAGCTTGGCCAGTGCGCGTTCCTCGGTCCTGGTGTCGATCGAGAGCAGTTCGTTGGCGCTCGGGTTGGTCAGCACCAGTTCGTCGTACTTGTCGATCGCGATCACCGGCTCGGCCAGGCCCGACAGAATCGATTGCATTCGCAGCGACTGTGTTTCGTGGCGGCGAGCCCGGCTTTCGACCGCGGCTCGCTGTTGTTCCAGCTCTCGCAAGCGGTCCCCGACCGAAACCAATCGCTGGCGGACCCGATGGAGCGCGTCGCTCCAGGCGGGGTCCATGCCCTCTTTGGAAAAGGCCGCATCGCCGGCCGAGTCGGCCAGGTCGCGAATATCGGCCCGGCACAATTGCTCAAGCTCGCGCAGGGCCGCCGTCTGGACCGAGCGGCAGCGCTTGACCAGCAGCACGATCGGCGCGGCGGCGAGCCCCGTGGCAACCAGCAGCAGACACCAGCCGAGAAGTTGCGAGCCGAAGCCCGGCGACGGTCCGGCAAGCCAATTCGCGGCCAGAGCCAACGACACCGCCAGCACGGCGCACGGCAGGGCCAATTGCAGCTTCGACGCACTCATGGCGACTCCGAGGACTTGTTGATTCGTGGGCCAACGGTGAGGCCGAGCCCGGGCAAGCCCAAATGGCCCAGGGCGCTACCGTAACTATTCTGGGGAGTTGCGGCTCGGCAGGCGGGATCGATGCAGCCGCTGTTGGTTGGAGATCGTGTTCGACCGATCGCCTGGTTTTCAGCGCACGGCCGAAAGGCGAGGATCGAGGCGGTGCGCCTCTTCGAATTGGCTCTTGGCCGCCTCGGATTGGCCCAACTTCTCCAGCGTGCAACCCATCAAAAGGTAGGCCAATGCACTGGATTTGTCCAAGGAAAGCGCTCGTTCCAACGAGCCCTTCGCCGCCGGATAATCCGATTGACGGTACAAAGCCGTGCCGAGTGTCCGGTGCACCGCGGGAGAATCGGCAAAGCGGGCCGCGGCGGGTTGCAGCACAAAAACCGCGAGTTCGGATTGTTCGTGTCGTAGGGCCAAAACGGCCGCGAGAACGGGCACCTGCGGATCGTCCGGCGCCAAAGCGATCGCGCGGCTCAAGCTGCCGCGAGCGGCCGCCACGTCGCCAACCTCCAACGCTCGCTCGGCCCGGTCCAAAGCACTTTCCACCTCCGGTCGATCGCCGTGTTCCGCGAGCCGTCGATCGGCCGGCACCGAGTCCGCCCGTGGTTCAGCCGGGTCGCTGGCCGTGGCCTGGAAGCTGGCCAGCCGCACGGGGGATTCTCCCGCGGCAATCCGGTAGCTCAGCACGTATTGCTCATTGTCCGGCGCCAATTCAGCAGCGCGCTGATAGTATGCCAGCGCCTCTGTGTCCTGGCATTGGGCCTCCAGCAGCAGGCCCATCATGTGTTGCGAGGCAGCGTCTTTGGGCTTGGCCGCCAAAACCTGCTCGACGTGCCCTCGCGCGACGTCGAATTCGTCTTCCGAAAGCAACACCTCGGCCAACAACAACCGGGCCTCGTGTGCTGTGGGATTGCGCTGCAACAGCAGCTCCAACTGCTCGCGACAAGCGGTCAGATTGCCCTCGCGCAGCGCGCTGCGCGGCCTTGAATTGGGCAAAATCCCGCTGCGCTTCAAAGGCCCGAACGGCCTCGGCGGTTCGCTGCGCTTGTTTGACGGCGATGTCTTCACTGCTGGCGGTCAGGCTGCGGATCGTTGCGCATCCCGAATTGGACGCCGCCACCAGCACGACCGCCGTCAGTATGCCCAGCGCGCGGGATTTCATCGAAATTGTCCCCCTGGCTCGACCCGCAGCGCGCGGTCGGAGCGCCGGGATCGCGCGGATGCGGGTGGCCGTCATCGGGCACGGCGCCATGTTCCAAGTCGTCGAGCACCCAGGGCGCGATCTGCTCGCCGTCGATGGCTTCCGTCGGCACCGCCGCGAATGGCCTCAGCCCGGTCTGATCGCCGTCGTGGTTGTTGGCCATGATGTCGCTACGGAGACTGATCGCCGCGCGGCTTTGAGGATCGAAATGAATTGACATGTTGATCAGCCGCATGGCTGCCTTCTTGTCGTTCTTGCCCCAGGCGTTTTGCGCTAAGCGGAAGAACTTGCGGCCCAAGTAGCGGGAATTGAGCGGATTCAGTTCGTCCTTGTAAACCGCGTGCTGGCGATGAAATTCCGCCGCCGCCTTGTCGCCCTCCAGGCAGCTCTCCGGCTCGTACACGATGTGCGGTGTGATCAACACGATGATTTCGTCGCGAGTTTGCGATCCCTTGCGGGTGCGAAACAGCCAACCGATGCCCGGCGCGCTGCCCAACAGCGGGACCTGGCTGCCGGTGTTCGCCAGGCTCTCCTGCATCAAACCGCCAATCACAACCGTACAGCCGTCACGAACCATGATGTTGGTCGTCACTTGTGTGACCGTCTTGTTCGGCAGCGTAAAGCCTTCGATAACCTCGACAGTGCCGGTAGAAAGTTCCGGGTGCACTTCCATGCGGATCAGTCCGTCGGTCGAAATAAAGGGGCGCAGGCGAAGCTGCGTGCCGACTTCGAGGAACTCGACGGTCTGCGCGGTGGTCGTTTGGGTCAACGTCTTGGTGACGTAGCCCAATTGTTGTCCGATTAGGATTTCGGCCTTGTGCTTGTTGAGGCACATTAAGCGCGGCGTTGCGATGACGTTGGTGTCACCGATTGTCTGCAGCGCCGCCAAAAACGCTCCCAGGCTGCTGTCCAAAAACCCCAGCTTCAATCCGCCGTCGGTGAAACTGACGTCGCCCAAAGTCTGCAGCGGAGAGCCGGTTGCCATCAGGACGTGCTGCTTGTCGCGCAGAAATTGAAAATCGACGCCGAAACTGTTGGTGTCCTTCAGTTCCACGCTCAACAGCATGGCTTCGATGGATACTTGCAGCGGACGCTTGTCGATCTCGGCGATCACCTGGTCGATTTCGGCAAGCACGGCCTCATAGTCGCGGACCACAAGCACTTCGCCCTGCGCGAACGTGTCGCCGCCGGTCTGCGCACCGTCAGCGGCAATGCCCAATTGCGCGGGGGGCGAGACGGCCACTGCGGCCGTGGCTGATGTCGCGGCATTTGCCGTTCCGGCCGGCGAAAGCAGCGGCATAATCAGCGGTTGTAGCTCCGCAGCCTTCACATAGTTGGGTCGGTAGACGCGGGTACCGACGCGGTCGATCGACTGCGACATCGCCAAAATGTCCTTGGGCGTGCCCACGTAGATGAACTTGCCCTCGCGTCGTGCTACGTAACCAGTTGACTTGAGAATCGCCGAAAGCGCTTCATCGATCGTGACGTCGGTCAGCGAGACCGAAACGGTCCCTTGCACGCTGTTGCTGGAGAGGATGCTCAGGCCCCCCTGCTCACCAAGAAAGTCGAGCACCTCTCGCAGATCCTTGTTCTGAATGTGGACCGACAGGCGATCGTCCCCTTCGCCGGGTAGCTTGCTGATCTTCAAGCTTGATGGCAGCGTTGATGTGCCCTTGCGAGTCTGCATAACCGCATTAGTCCCAGTCGGGTCGCCTTCATCCTCTCCTTCTTCGTCCTCGCCCGCTGCGGTTTTTGCAGCCGCTGCTGACGCAGCTGCTTTGGCGGCGGCTGCAGCCAAGGCCTTGGCGGCGGGATCCTTGGCGTCCTGCCGGGCTTCCTGGGCCGTCACTTCATCCAGGATCGCTTGGCCAATCTTGCCCAATTGCCCGAGGTCAGCACCATCCGACGGCGGATTGGGCATCGGAGGGTCGGGCGGAATTTGCTGCGCGTAGGCCGGCTGGGGCGCGGTGACTTGTGGCACGGCGCTCGCCAACCCGCCCGCACCCATCCCTTGGCCAACAGCCTCGGGCGATGATTCAGGGGACCAGACCGGTGCCGAGCCCAACTGGGCGGCCGCCTCGGGCAACTGTTCGATGTCGAGCGAAGTGGCAACATAAATCGCGAAGCCTACGCCCGCCGCAGCGAACACGCCCAATGTCAGCAATCGAAGGAAACTGTTCATAGTCTTCCGTGACTGAAAATCGCCGCGACACGTGCTCGTGCCGCGCTTGGTTTTGCCTCGCGTCAATTCACAACGTCGTCGGCTGCCGCTTCGGATTGTTCCCGCTGCCCGTCCGAGGTGCGTTGCTCGATGGTCTGAGTGCCTGCTCGCTGGGTCGGATCCCGATCCGATGGTTCGTCGGGCACAATCTCGACAATGCCGTCCATCAGCGGACGAGGAATCTTCAATTCGAAGCGCTGCCCATTGCGCTTCAGAACTACGCGGCGGGGTTCGATCGAGACAACCTCGAACGTTGCCGCCAGTCCGTCCTGAGCCGCGCTTACCCGGCTGCCGATGGTGTAGGACTTGCCGCCGATTTGCGCGATTTTCTTGCGGGTGCTGACGAGCGTGCTGCCCAGCGTCAGTCCGGCTTCCTCAGGCGTGATTGGCTTTGCCGCCGCAAGCGTGGCCTCATCTGGCGGTGCGCTCTCGGCCGTCTCGATGGCAACGTCGAGCCGGGCGAACGGGTCGCGGTCGTTGGGCCGCTCGACGCCGGTGCGCATGTGGTCGTCCTCGTTGATCAGTTTTGCGTACTTCCGCCAATCATAGGCCGGGTCGGCACCTGCGGGCTTAGCGCCCGGCGTGGCCGAAGTCGCAGCCGGGCTGGCCATGACAACACCCGAGGGGGCCGTCGCCACTGCGGGCGGGGTCGGCGGCGGGGTGGTCGCATCGGCCGAACCGATCCAACCCTTGACCAATGGCGCCCAAAAATACCCGGCTAGCAATAGAAGCAGCGCCAGCCCGCCAGCTTTCGCCGGGTGCGCCTTCATCTCGCGCTGTAGCTTCTTGGCCAGGGACATCGTCGTGCCTCAGACTTCAAACGGCTCGTAGCGATTCGGCGCTTCTACATATCGGCTGCCGGCACAGTTCAACTAATCGGTTTTTTCAGGATTATCGACAAAAACCACCAGGGTTATGTCACACTCTGCCGGTTTCCCATTTTCACGCGATCCACGAAATCGTAGTTCGTCGATCCAAACTCGCGCCTGCATGGTTTCCAGGTCGCGAACCACGCCGTGTAGCGCCGAGAATGAACCGCTTACCCCCAGAACCACTGCTTGCTTGCGGAAACTGGCGTATTGAATCGCCGGCTGCGGCTCAAACTTGGTCGTGATCGCATTGTTCGACTTCGCGATATGGCTGATCTGGCTGAAGAACGGCGGCAACTCGTGCGGCGCGAGAATTTGGTGTTCTTGTTGCTCGATATAGGCGTCGGCCTCTTCAAGTTCACGTTGGGATTGTTCGCTGGCGTTGCGAGACTTTTGGGCGTCGAGGATGTACGACTGCTTGCTGCTCAATTCAGCCAGCGTGTCGGAAACACTTCGCATCCTGGGGATGAAGAAGAGGAACATGTACGCCGCCGCGGCCGTGCACATCAAGATGGCTGCAATCATCGTGCCGCGCGTCATTTCCAAGCTGAGGGACTTTCTCATTGCTGGCCACCTCGCTGGGCTAAAGGCCCTTCACCACCTGCGGCGGGCAGAGTGGGCCGATCGTGAGTCGTCTGGCCGTGGCCCGGTCGTAGGATTGCCTGCACCGTGAAATGGACGGTGCCATCGGCCACGCCCGCCTTCGGGTCTGCCGGCACGTTTTCGATCGATCGCAAGTCAATCTTCGAAAACAGCGCATGGGTTCCCAACCGCGCCAGGTACTCGTGCAAAGCGGCAACGTCGGTGGCGTGACCGGCCAGCAGCACAAAATGCTGCTGGTTCTCGTTTTCCTGGAGCAGTCGTTTCAAGTCGGCGGCGTGCCGAGCCGCTCGATCGACCGGCGCGACGGCGGCCTCGGACGACACCGGGGCCGCTGGGCCGGCTACCGGCGTTGGCGAATGGATGGCCTCGTGCGCGATTTTCCACTCGGAGAGCGTGATCGAATCGGGTAGCGGCTCCAGGATGGCCGCCATGACTTGCGTTTGCGGCCAACGATGGCGCAAATAGGTCAGCAGTTCGGCCGAGTGACGGCGAGCCGAGAGCTTGGCCTTGATTTCCATGAATTTCGCGTTTTGAATGGCGGCTGCCTGGTAGGGAGATTCGACGTCCGTCAATTTGGTGTTCACGTTGGCGTGGTGGTTACGCTGAAAGAGGCCGGTGAACGTGAAGAAGCCCAGGAACAGCAACGCTACCATCACGCGCCACAAGTAGGCGCGGCGCTGCATTCCCCGTTCGCGGTAGTGAGCCGGCAGGAAATCGATGTCGCTGAGGATCGTCAGGCTTTGTGCCACGGGAATCTCTTAGTTGTTGAACTCGCGCAGCGCCAGCCCCGCGGTCACGTCCCACTGCGATCGCCGCGCGGTCAGCGGCGTTTCGAAGCTGCGCAACGGGTCTCCCAACTCGCACTTGACGTCGAGGCGCATGCACAACGTTTCGACCAGGCTGGCGGACGCTTCGCTGCCGCCCAGCACCAGCCGGTTGATCGAGTGGCCGCGGAAGGTGACGCTGTGATACCGGATGCATAGCGCCAACTCGCCGATGAGTCGCTCAATGACTGGTCGGGTCGCTTCGCTTACGCTGGTGGCGACTTCGGCGTCCTGCTGGGCGCCGCGGCGATCGCCATTGTGCCGGCGCAGTGTCACGGCTTCCTCCAGCGAGATCTTTAGATGGCGCGAGACGGCTTCGTCGAGTTGGTCCCCGCCGACGTCGATGTATTTGATGAAAAACACTTCCATGTCCTGCGAGATCACCACCGTGGTGTTGTAGGTCCCCAGCCGGACGAACATCATTCGTTTGCCTTTGTCGTCGTCGCGGCGGAACTGCCGCGAATAAACGCGCAGCAGCGCGGATGGCTCGACATCGACCGCGACCGCGCGAAAACCGGCCCCGTCGACAATCGCCAGTACCTGGTCGACGGCCGGCTGATGACATGCCAGCAGCACGATTTCGCGCTTGACCTGTTCTCCCTGGCGGACTTCGCCGGCGCACAGATAGCGAATCTCGGCTTCGGTCGCCGGAAACGGCAGTCGCGATGCGGCCTCCTGCTGAATGACTTTGTTCAATTCAGTGGCCGGGCCTTTCGGCACGCGGATGTTCTGCACGAACAGGTCGTGGGAATTGAGGCAGACGACGACGTCGCGACCGCGAAATTTGCGTCCCTCCCGCGCTTGCCGGACCGCCTCGGTCAAGGCCGTTGCGCGCGATTCGGCGGGTTCGTCCGCCGCCGCGCGAGGAACATCCCAGCGCACGGCGTCGACGAGCTTCTTGCGGTCGCCCGTGAACTGCATCATTTGCACCGAGCGGCTGTCGATTTCGACGCCGATGGGGCCGTATCTCTTGTTGGCGATCAAATGAGCCATCGTTTTCTTACCCGCTCGCGCTGGCTGTCGTCAGGATGCCGTGAAGGTCGACGGCGTCGGCGTCGTCGCTTGAAAGTTCTCCACCCAGTAGAGACCAGTCGTGGGATTGACGCGGACGGAAATATAGCGCGTTCCCGAACCGCTGCCCGCGGCCAGCCAGATAAGCGTTGGCTGCACGCGAGTGGTGCCGCCCAACGACTGAAACTCCACGTCGCCCACGACTTGAGGCGTGTTGGCCAGCGACCAGACGGCAAACAACCGCACCGCGCCGCCCAAACTCGGCAGGTTGTTCAAGGCGACGGTCTGCTGGTTAGCTGCTTCGGTGGACAAGTGGTACGGTGAGACGGGCAACGCGTCCAGCGATGGGTTCGTGCCGCTATGCGTCAAAAGCCATTGATTCCCGGTCAGATCAAACGTGATTTTGTAATTGTCCGAATTCACGACCGCCAAGCTGTGCGCGTACTCGATGTCGCGGCCCAGGATGCTCGCCACCGACTGCAGTTGACCGTGCGTGTTCGGACTGAAACTGCTGATCATCAAGCCCGACAAAATGCCGATGATCACCAGCACGATCATCACCTCCAGCAGCGTGAATGCGGCGGCATGTCGGTGGTCGGCGGCGGGCATGTCAGGATCTAGGGCTGGAGTGGATCGGTCTCCGGCAGGGCGCCGTTCTTGCGGTAGGCCACGAGGATGTTGATGCCGGTTTTGATTTCTTTCAATTGCGCGATCATTTCGGCCCGCTGGAGTTGCGCAACCGACGTAGTTGGCGCGGTTGGGCCGGAGTTAGCGCCATTGGTCTGTTGCAAGCTTAGCATGCACCAGAAGGCCACATTCGTGGCCACCAAAAGGACCCATCGCAGTGACGAATTGCGTGACATAACAAAAGCTCCTGTAAAGGCTTATAGGTTGTCTGTCCAACTCACTAAATCCCAGTGCAAACCGCTGTCGCCGCTGGCGACCACGTACAGCGGATTGCTCATGTTTTGCCATTGGGCGACTACGGGAGTCGAATCCTGCTTGAGCGTCAAGAGCGGTACGCAGTTGCGCCCTGATTCGTGGCCATCCATTGCGGGAAGAACGGAATTGCGTTGCCGGCGGAAAGTTGAGCTAAAAACTGAGTCAGAAAAGTGTCCCACTGCGAGCCGGCGTAATTGTCCCACTCGTTGCGCTTTCCGATCGTGAAGGCACCCCCAACGATCACGTTGCCGGTGATCGACAGGGCCGTCGTCTCGACTCCATCATCGACCAGAAAGTTCAGTGCGGCGTACATATTGCCGGTGATCGTGGCGTTGGCTCCGGAGGCCGCGCGAAAACTCCCTTGCGAGATCACGGTCGGGAGCCGAATCGGCGTTGTGCTGCCCTCGACCGCCTGCAAGTCGTACGGCAAGATCTGGACGTTCGCGCCGGTCACCACCAGATCGCCGCCGGTGAACACGGTTCCGGTGATCGAGACGTTGTTGCCCAGGGTCGCGCTGCCGCTGCTGTAGAAAATACCCAGGGGATTGGTGACGGGGTCGGGCGTCAGCGTGACGTTCGTCGCGCTGGCCGGCAACGCTGCGCAGTTGTACAGCGCTCCGCCCGGATAGAGTCGATAGTTGACCGCGGAGCTGATGGGCGGCGCGGCCGTCGAGACCTGCGAGATATTGTTCAGCGTCAGTCCCAGTTGGGTGGTCAGCAGGCCGATATTCTTGCCGTCCACTTTGTTCGTCGGCACCGATATGGGACCGCTGAATTGCCGATAGTCGCCGGTGCCGAGGGTGCCGGCCGTCGTGGTAGTACAGGACATGGTGGGGAAAATGCCGGTCAGGTTCGAGCTGTTCACCGTGATGGCCGGCACGTTCTTGGCGGCCAATTGACCGCCGAACGTTATCGTCCATGTGCCGCCTCCGCCGCTGACGGACACGTTACCCGAGCCAATCGTCGACAAATTCAGCAGAGCCGCGTTCAGGGTTCCGGCAGAAATGTTGTAGCCGAGGTTGCCCGTCGTCGCGCCGCTGTAGGTGAGCGTGAACGTACCGCCGGTGACGACCCCGCCGCGAGTGATAGTCTGCACCTCGTTGATGCCTCCGCGCATCGCGGCCAGATCGGAGAAATACCGGCGCTGGGGGTTGTCCGACCAGTGGTAGGCATCGTCTACTGTGATTTTGTTCTGCAGGCGCACCGGTCCGTCAATGTGGCATGGCAACGCCAGGTAAGTGTCCGCGGCCGACAATTGATAGACCGCAAAGTTCATCAGTGTCGACCAGTTCGGCGGATTGGCGCTGGCCTGGCGGGGGATGAGCCGCATCACGGCTTTCACTTTGTAGGTCGAAGATACCGTCGGGTGCGCCGAATCGATCGACGTTCCCGTCGAAATCACGGTCACGCGATAAGGATATTCATCGTAGTTGGCGGCGCCGGCCACCAGCGTGGAGTCTCCCGCGGCGAAGGTCACGCTGTACGAGTCGGTGGCGTTCACCGAGGCAGTCAGCGGCGTCCCCACGCCACTCCAGGACGAAAGGCGCATGTTGCGCATGGCGGCACTCATTCCCGCCAGCGCGGCTTGCCGGGCCAGGTTGCCCCGATTGCTGTTGGCCTGAAGCTGGATGCCGGTCATCTGCGATCGCATGATCGAATACGACATCGCCAGCGCGATCGAGATCAGCACCATCACGACCAAAACGGTCATGCCCGGCCGGCGCCTCGGTCGTCGAGATTGGTGCGATCCAGCGCCGTCCGTTCGCGGAGACTTTCGAAATTCGTTCATGGTTGCAAATCCCAATACAACGCCGATGAACCAAGAAACGGAATCGTTACCTGCCCGGTCGTGTCGCTGGGAAGGTTGTAGCCGGGCATCATTTGTAGTTCGGTGCGGACCCACGTCTGTCGCAGACCGGATTGCGAGCCGTAGATCGTTTGTACCCAGGGAAGACTTGTAAACGTGACGGCGCCTGCGCGATAACTGGCCCAATCGGCGGCCGATGGGCGCAGTTCGACTCCAAATCGAATCACGGCTCGCAACGCCGAACCCGAGGTCGTGCGTGCCGTCCGCAATAGATCGGTCACGAGCACCAATTGGCTCGTCGAGCCGGCTTTCAGGTTCGTCAGTTCCGTGCTCCAGGTGGATAGATCGGTCGGCGCGGGGACCGTCCGCGTGTCGCTGGGAGACGTGATTTCGAGCAATTGATTGGGGCTATTGGGGTTCGCGCAAAACACCAGGATTTCGCTGAAGAGCGGCAGGCCCGACGGGCTGGCCGGCGATCCATTCGTCGGATACCATACCACCAGCGTGTCGGGATAAGTGTAACTGCCCAATGCGTCGGCAAACGCTACGGCGCCCGGGAAATTTTCATTGGCAAAACCCTGCGCCACGGCCCGATTGATTCGCTGTAGGGCGACCCGCGCGTGCTGAGTGGCGTTCGAGGTGCCTTCGGTGTATTCGGAGGTGATTTTCACCGCGTGCGACAAGGTGCCGAAGGCCGAGGCCATCAACGCCATGACCGCGATGGCGATCATCAGTTCGATCAGGGTTACAGCCCGGCGTCGAGCGCGCCGGTGGCTTTTATTGAGCGGGCACATAGCTGAAAACGCGACTCAGACTTGCCAGCAGGCGCGTACCTTGGGTGGGGTCTTGGAAGTAAATCTTCACCTCGACGGCCCGATAATTACTGGTCTGTCCAGCCGACAGCGCCACCGATTGGTTCGTTGGGCTGACGTAATAGACCGATACGGTTTCCTGCCAATTGGCGAAGAAACCGGAGGCCACGCGGAAGTTCGGATCGCGCAAGCCGCCGAAGCCGTCGTCGGTGCCCAGCGGCGACCCAAGGCGGTCCTTGGGCGGCTGCGTCGAGTAGCCGTTGTAGTCGTCGATGTCGTTGTACCGCTCGCGGCAGACGCCGGCCGCTTCGGTGGGGCTGGGCCCCAGTGGATACTGGTAGGGATTCGCCGAGTCCTGGGTATAGGCGAGTCCAGCCATCTCATCCATCAACTGTTGCGCAATCCCAGCGGCCAGTGCCTGGTCCAGCACGTCGTTGGTCGTTTTCAACGAACTGGCCACGCCCAACAACAAAGCGCTGCCGGCCATCGCCGTGATCGTCGTGGCGACCATCGCTTCGACCAGCGTGAACGCGCGGCGGGTTGCTCGACGTGCGATTGCCATGGCGCGGACCAGTTTTGCGGAACGGGCGGGAAGGGCGTGAGCGCGGTTTTGCGCCACCGCGGCCGCATGGTCGGGGACAGCGCAGATGCGCGGCGCTCAAAAAAGGCACGGCAGGGTCCCCTCGAGCTCCAAGCTGCCCCCCGCCGCGCCTCGTGAACCTGCGCCCCTCCCCAAAGGCGCAAGTGCAATGAAAACATAGGTCGCCGGTGGGCCATGTCAAACGTCAGGGTGCTCCGTCGGTGTTGGGCCCGATAACGCGGCTATTCTGGCCAAATTTGCCGGAAAAATGGCTCTGCCGGAAGCCGCACTTATCGCCAGTCCAACCCTACGTCCAGGCCGGTGGCCGAATGGGTCAACGCGCCGACGCTGATCCGCTCGACGCCGCTTGCGGCGATGGCCGCCACGCTGTTCAGGTTCACTCCGCCGGACGCCTCCAACTCGACCGTGCGTGCCAGCCGATCGCGCAGCGCGACGGCGCGGCGCAACTCGTCAACCGACATGTTGTCCAACAACACCAGGTCGGGATTCTCCGGCAACGCCCGTTCGAGCTGTTCGAGCGTGTCCACTTCGATCTCAACGATCATCTCCGCAGCATTCGACTTGGAAGCTGTCGATTGCGCCAACGCCCGGGCCTGGCGCACGGCCTCGGCCGGGGTGAGCCGCGCCGCGCCTGCGCCGCGGCGCCCAGCGCGAGGTGGTTGTCCTTGATCAAGATTGCGTCGAACAAACCGGTGCGGTGATTGTGGCCCCCGCCGGCGCGTACGGCGTATTTTTCCAACCGTCGCCACCCGGGCGTCGTCTTGCGGGTGTCGTAGATGCGCGCTTGCGTGCCGCGCACGGCATCGACGTATCGCCGGGTCAGTGTGGCGATGCCCGAAAGCCGTCCGATGAGGTTCAGCAGGATTCGCTCCGCGGTGAGCAGGCTGCGAGCCGGGCCGGCGATCTCGGCCAGCGTCTGGCCGACGGAAACCGTCCCACCGTCTTCGATCTTGGGCGACCATGTAACGCGAGGATCCATTTCGCCCAGCGCCAATTCGGCTGCCCGCAGTCCGGCGACAACGCCGTCTTGGCGCGAGACGACCGCCGCCTCGCCCGACGCTTCCGCCGGGACGAGGCAGAGCGTGGTCCAATCGAACGAGCGATCGAGATCTTCGCGTACCGCCAGGCGCACGATCTGCCGGCAGTCTTCCTCAACCGCAGCATCCCACTCGATCTGTTGGAAATCCTTAGCCACGCGTTTGTCGTAAGAGAGGTGTTTGGCGAAAGGCGAAGGTTCCATGATAGCACGTCGTACCGATGGGGGACTATACTGAGCGCAACCGTGCGGCTCCGACACTAATCCGATGCGCACGCGAGGGTTCCTCGTTTTCTACGTCATGCTTCCAGATTTCGCGTCAATCGCATGTCTCCTTCGAAATCCACGCCCGATCCGAGAGCGAAATCCGCGTTGTTGCGGCGAGCCGATCAGGCCGCGGTCGCGACGCTGGTGCTGGCGGCACTGGTGAGCGTGGCTGCATATTGGTTGGTGCGTGGCGGCGCCGGCGGCGGTCTGATCGAAATCGATCGGGCTCCGCGCGGAAGCGCTCAGTTTCAAATCGACGTCAACCAGGCCGACTGGCCCGAGTTTTCGCAACTGCCGGGCGTCGGCGAGACGCTGGCCCGGCGCATTGTCGAATCGCGCGCCGCCGACGGGCCTTATGCCGACGTCGACGAGCTGCTCCGCGTGCGCGGGATTGGACCGAAAACCCTCGACCGGATCAAGCCGTATCTACTTGCGGTGCCCGCCGCCGGCAACGTTGCCGGCGTGCGCGAGTAGCCAATGGCGGCTGGATTGCGTATCCTTTCCAGTGGCGTGCCGCGTCCATTGAGCATACAGGCCGACTGGAGTTCCCATCCGTGCCGTTTCAACTCGTCAGCCCGTTTCGAGCCCGCCGGCGATCAGCCGCAGGCGATCGAGGCGCTGGTCGAGGGGCTGCGCGAGGGCCGGCAAGCAGCAGGTGCTGATGGGCGTGACCGGCTCGGGCAAGACGTTCACGATGGCCAACGTCATCCAGGCACGTGCAGCGGCCGACGCTCGTGCTGTCGCACAACAAGACGCTGGCCGCCCAGCTCTACGGCGAGTTCAAGGAGTTCTTCCCGCACAACGCGGTCCACTATTTCGTCAGCTACTACGACTACTACCAGCCCGAGGCGTACATTCCGCAGCGCGACATCTACATCGAGAAGGACGCCTCGATCAACGAGGAGATCGACCGGCTGCGGCTGGCGGCCACCAGCGCGCTGGTCAGCCGCCGCGACGTGATCATCGTGGCCAGCGTGTCGTGCATCTACGGCTTGGGCTCGCCGGAGGATTACAAGGCGATGATGGTCGGCCTGCGCCGCGGGCATGACGGTCGACCGCGACGAGGTGCTGGCGAAGCTGGTCGACATCCAGTACGAGCGGAACGACATCGAGTTCGCCCGCGGCAAGTTTCGCGTGCGCGGCGATTGCGTCGAGGTGTGGCCGTCGCTACGAGGAGTTCGCGCTACCGGATCGAGTTCTGGGGCGACGAGGTCGAGCAGCTGTCGATCATCAATCCGACCAGCGGCGAAGCGATCGACCAGCTCGAAGAGGAGTTGTACATCTACCCGGCCAAGCACTTCGTGATGCCGGAGGAGCGGATCGCACGCGGCGGTCGACGCGATCAAGCAGGAACTGGACGAGCGGCTGGAGCTGTTCAAGAACCAGGGCAAGCTGCTCGAAGCGCAGCGGCTCAGCGCCCGCACGCGGTTCGACATCGAAATGATGCTGGAGGTGGGCTACTGCCCGGGCATCGAGAACTACAGCCGGCCGCTGAGCGGCCGGCCGCCGGGCGCGACGCCGACACGCTGTTCGATTTCTTTCCCGACGATTACCTGCTGTTCGTCGACGAGTCGCACGTCACGGTGCCGCAGGTGCGCGGCATGTTCGCCGGCGACCACAGCCGCAAGACGACGCTGGTCGAGCACGGCTTCCGGCTGCCCAGCGCGCTCGACAACCGGCCGCTGAAGTTCGACGAGTGGGAAGCAGAAGATCAACCAGGTGGTTTTCGTCTCGGCCACGCCGGGGCCGTACGAGCTGGAGCAGACCGGCGGCGAAGTCGTCGAGCAGGTCATCCGGCCGACCGGGCTGCTCGATCCGGTGATCGAAGTCGGCCCGGCCCGCGGCGCAGGTGCCGCATCTGCTGGAGCAGATTCGCGAGCGGGCGGCCGTCGGCGAGCGCGTGCTGGTGACGACGCTCACCAAGCGGCTGGCCGAAGATCTGTCGTTCTATCTCGCCGAGCAGGGCGTGCGCTGCAAATGGCTGCACAGCGAGCTCGATGCCTTCGAGCGCGTCGAGCTGCTGCGCGATCTGCGCGCAGGGCGAGTTCGAAGCGCTGGTCGGCGTCAACCTGCTGCGCGAAGGGCTCGATCTGCCCGAAGTCTCGCTGGTGGCGATTCTCGATGCCGACAAGGAAGGCTTTCTGCGCAGCGAAACGTCGCTGATGCAGACGATCGGCCGCGCGGCCCGCAACGTCAACGCCAAGGTGATTCTGTACGCCGACAAGGTGACCGACTCGATGCAGCGGGCGATCGAAGAAACCGAGCCGCCGCCGCGCGATGCAGGAGGAATACAACCGCGAGCACGGCATCACGCCGGAAACGATCGCAAAGAGCATTCGCGCCGGGCATCGAGGCCGAAGCGGCGGCCCACGCCGAGGCCAATGCCGCGGTCGGCCGCACCGACGAAGCGCAATACATCACCGAGGAATACCTGGCCGAGCTGGAAGCCGAGATGTTCGCCGCGGCCGACGCCTTGGAATTCGAGCGGGCCGCCGCCATTCGCGACCGGATCGAGCGGATGCGGGCATCGATGGGCAGCACTGTGGCCGAAGTCGACGCCCGCCGCGCCGGCGGCAAGAATGGCCGCCGCCGCGGCAAAGGGGGTCGCTTACCCAGACCAAAGCGATAGACCGCTGCGTGTTCGAGGGCTCATGACTGCCATGCAACAAAAAGGGGAGAGATGCTGAGCACCCCTCCCCCATTTTGCTTAGCAATTCGACAACTACTTCGCGGGAGCGTCGGCGGCCGGAGCGGCGTCGCCAGCGGGTGCGTCGGCAGCCGGGGCGCCATCCATCTTCGGTGGTTCGGCCTTTTTCCCCTTGTCGCAACCGAGCGTGAACGTTCCGAGGGCCAGCAGCAGGGCCAATAGGGCTAACTTCTTCATGGGTCACCTTCCGTCAAAAAATGCGGCTCAAACGCCTCGCAGGACCTCCCTGCTTGGTCTCTGTAACAGGTGATCCATCCCAGCCGGCCTTTATTCCCTTGGAATCCGTGGAAATCAATTTGTTTCTGGTCAAAGTCGCGAACTGGGGGTCCCTGGCAAGCGGCGCAAAAAACCGGACCGACGCGTGCGAGACGTCATCGGTCCGGCCAATGGAGCCCGTTATTCCGCGGCTTTCCGCCTTAATTCTTATTCTTCCGACTCGTCGTCGCTCGTCCGCTCTTCGTCCAGATCTTTCGCGGCGGGCCGACGGGGATGAGTCCCCGGACGTCGGTCGGCCTGGCGTTGGATCGCGCGGTCGATCGCCTCGGGAATGTCTTCCGCCCGATCTTTGGCCTCCTCGGCCAGCTCGGCGGCGAACTCGGAGAGCTCCTGCGCGTGCCTGTTGGCTCGCGCCTTGGCGTTTTCGCGGGTTTTCTTCAGGGCGTCCTCGGCTTCGGCCGTGATCGCGTCGATTGTTCGTTTGGCCTCTTCCGCGTGACGCTCGATGGCCAATTCGTCTTCTTCGATCGCCTCGTCATTTCGGTCGACGCGGCTGGCGGCGTTCTTGGCGGCCTTTGCGCCCTTGGTTTTCGCGCTCGGCGTTTTTCGGGAGCAGCCCGCGGGCATTGCCGCCAGGGCGACGAGCAGCAGCACGAATGAAAACTTCTTCATGACATCACCTTCCATGCTGGTGTCAACGAAAAGTCGGCCCCCGCGCCGCTCGGACGCCGATGGCCCGCGTGCACGCATTGCCGACGGATGTAAGAAATGGGAAGTTGCCCGCAAGGGCCCGCTTCCCGATCCGTGGCGGAAGTCTAGCGGCCGCGCGGTTGATCTCAAAGACGAGTTCGCCGATTGCGGATCGAGACGGGAAAGGCATGCCAACGAGAGCACGATTCGGTGCCCAGGACGGCGATTGCGGGGCTAGCATCGTTGCCGACGCCGACCGATAGGGGGTATACTAGCCAGCAATGCCATCGGACGAGGCCGCGGTTTGCCTCAGGACTGCATTTTGGCGGCCAGGGGAATAATCGTCGCCAACGGTGTCTCTTACTGGGTATGGAAGGGCGGGACATGGCCGAAAGCGCCGCGCCACGGGATGTCGCCCAGCTGGTCGCCGACCACCACCAGGTGCTCTATCGCTATGCCTACCGCCTGGCCGGATCGGCCGCCGACGCCGAAGACCTGACCCAGCAAGTTTTCATGATCGCCCAGCAAAAGCTCGACCAGCTTCGCAGTGCCGAAAGTGCGCGCGGCTGGTTGTTTGTCATTTTGAGAAACTGCTACTTGAAGAGTCGTCGCCAGCAGCTACCGCTGCCGACGGTCAGCGCCAATTTTGACATCAACACGATTCCCGACGAATCTTTTTGGGAGGATGGAACCTATTCGCACAACGGTCGGTATGAATCCAACGAACCCTCGGTCGATGGCGAGCGCCTGCAGCACGCAATCGACGAGCTGGACGACGACTTCAAGTTGGTCGTGCTGCTGTTCTATTTCGAGCATCGCTCGTATCGCGAGATCGCCGAGACGCTCGACATTCCCGCCGGCACGGTCATGAGCCGTCTGTCGCGGGCCAAAGCCCATTTGCGGCGCCGCCTGTGCGAGCCAGCGGCCGCCAATTGCCCAACGGTCGTCGGCGACACAACAACAGGCAGCGCAACAGAATTGAATCGGCCTCCGCTCGCGACCATGCGACGTCCGACGGCAATCAAAGGGTGACCGACGGAAGTCGGGCCGAACCAAAACGACTCCACCGGTACCATAACGAGCGTCAGGCGAAATTAGGCGGGGAAAGGATCGTGACCATGGATCGACGCATCATCGAGGGCATCGAGGCCTGCCGGCCCGACAGCGATGACTTGCAGGCGGCCGATTTGAGCGATGTCGCGCACCGCGTCGCGGACGATCCCGCGGCTCAAGCCGCCTACCGGCACGTGCAATCCTGGGATGCCGCCATCGTCGGCGCCATGGAGCAAGTGAGCGTACCAGGCGGACTGGCCGAGCGCATCCTCGACCGGCTGCAAGCCGCGGAAGCGAATACAACTTCGCTATCGGTTTCGGTTGTTGACTTGACCCCAACGGAAGCCGAACCAACCGCTTCGCCCTTGCCTTCGCGCAGGCAGTTTTCACGAAAGCAATGGCTGACGGCCGTTTCGACGATGGCCGCCGCTCTGCTGGTGGCGGTCTATCTTGGCGGTTGGCTTGGCCGTGGTCATGAAACGTCGGTCGAGGCGATCGCCGACGGCTGGCTACAGCAATTGGGCCCGACGTGGCAGAACATGCGTAAAGTTCCGCAAGGATACGCGATTCCCGCCGCCATCACCGCTTCGCCGTCCGGTTGGCAGCGCATTGGCCAGGTGGCTAACGGCCGCGGTGTCGCCTACCAATTGGCCCACCCCACTGCGGGCACCGCGAAGTTGTTTGTCGCCCCGTTGCCAGTCAAGGGTCTGCCGATGCCCATGGCCCCGCCCGGCGCTCCGCAGTCGACCACCGGGGGCAAGGCGGTCAGCTACTGGCAAAGCGGATCGCTGTTGTACGTTCTGATCGTCGACGGGGGCGAGCGAAGCTATCGCGCATTTGTCAGCACGGTGCCGGCGCCGCTGGCGGTCAATCTTCCCCAGGCTCCCTCAATCGCGTGCCGGGCAATGTTTGACCGCCGCGGACGATTTGCAAGATCGCTTAATCTTGCGGGCTAGCGCGGGCCGAATCGGGATTATAGCGGTTGCTTCACGCGAGTTGCGTTTCAAGTTGCTCCCGCGTCGGTATGGAACCAAACCCGGCACTGGCGCGCGGCCGATGTCGCGTCTGTGCGGGATAGGAGAATCGGAGATGCTTCGCACGGTGTGGATCGCGCTTTCGCTGCTCTCGTCGACCGTCCTGGCGGTGACTGCGGCCTGGCCTTGCCAGGCCCAGGAGCCGCGCGTACGGCCCCACGTCCCGTCTGCCCAGGACACGCAAGGCGTGCTGACCCCGACGCCGGAAATGTGGTTCTACGAACAGGAACGCTTGCGGCACGACGATCCAAAAATGGCCATCCGCTTAAGGGCCGAAGTGCGGGCGCAGCAGCGGCAGGACCGTCTGGCCAGCCTGTATTGGTTCGGCATGTCGAACTCGCGTCCGAGCGTTTCGTGCGCGCCGTTCACGGGCAGCTATTCGGCCTACTGGGCCTCGAACTCGTTCGATCCGCTCCGCTGGCGGCAGACCACCTACCCGCTGGTTGTCATGCGGCCCCGCGACGCGTATTGATCGCGCAACCCCAGTTGCCAGATTCTCGCCCGGTGGCGTGAATGTGCGCCTGGCAACGGCCCCCGGCGCCGAGTATCGTAGCGATCATGACCGCCAACGCAACCCTCCACGTCACCGGCCGCCATTATCGCACCCAACGCGGCGTGCGGTTGGAGATCGCCGACGGACGGATAGCGGCCGCGCGCGACGTGCCGTTCGAGTCCGGCTCTGACATGCAATTGCCCTGGATTGCGCCGGGCTTCGTCGACGTGCAGAGCAACGGCTACGGCGGCCAGGAATTCAGCTCCGCAGGGTTGACCCCGGAAAACGTCGCTGAAATCGCGCGAAAACAGGCCGCTTTTGGCGTAACGCAATTCTGTCCCACCGTGACGACCGCCGGTCATGACACAATCGTGCACGCTTTGCAGACCATCGTCGAGGCATGCCAGTGCTGGCCCGACGTGGCCCACGCCGTCGCCGGCATTCATCTGGAAGGTCCCTACATCGCCAGCGAGGACGGCCCACGCGGCGCGCATCCGCTCGAACATTGCCGGCCGCCGAGCTGGGACGAATTCGAGCGCTTTCAGGAGGCCGCCGACGACACGATTTGCATCGTCACGCTGGCCGCCGAATATGACGAGTCACCGGCGTTCATACGCCGTGCCGCAGAGCGAGGAGTGGTCGTCGCCATCGGCCACACCGGCGCCAATTCGGCGCAAATCCGCGCCGCGGTCAACGCTGGCGCCACACTTAGCACGCATCTGGGAAACGGGGCGCATCGCGTGCTGCGACGGCACCCCAACTACATTTGGGACCAGCTGGCGGACGATCGATTGATGGCCAGCCTGATTGTCGACGGCCATCACTTGCCGAGCGAGGTCGTACAAACGTTCGTGCGCGCCAAAGGGGCGGCACGCTGCATCCTGGTTAGCGACCTTTCGGGCTTTGCCGGCCTGCCGCCGGGACGCTATGGGACGCAACTTTGTGATCTGGAAATCCTGTCCGATGGGCGATTGGTGATCGCCGGCCAGGACCAGCTGCTGGCAGGGGCCTCGCTGCCGATCGGCGAAGGCGTGGCCAACGTTATGCGTTTTGCCGGCGTCGACCTGGCCACCGCGATCGACATGGCCAGCAATCAGCCGCGCCGGCTACTGGGTCAGCCGGCAAACCACCTGCAGCCGCGCGACGCAGCCGATTTGATCCTCTTCGACCTCGCCGAATGCCCATCCGGGTCCGCCAGCCAGCTCGAAGTCCGCGCAACTTTTGCCGCAGGCATCCAGCTCCACCGGACCCCCTCTCCCGCCGGGAGAGGGCCGGGGTGAGGGTGCCTCGGCCTTCTTGTTGTCTCTTCGATCCGGCCTTCATCATCATATTCGCGTCCGCTCAAAGAATCTTTTTGGCAGTAGAAAACTATTGTTGCATTGCACAAACAACCTGCTAGATTAGTGGAATTGGACAGCAACAACGCTGCCCCGCGCCGGATGGAGTTCCCGTTAGATGCTTGACTACCGAAAGCGATTCGAATCGAGGGTGCGTGGCTCATCCCGTACCCGCGGCCACGGCTTTACGTTAGTGGAACTGCTCGTCGTGATTGCAATCATTGGCGTGCTGGTTGCATTGCTGCTGCCGGCCGTGCAATCGGCGCGTGAAGGAGTGCGCCGCTCGCAATGCGTCAATAACCTGCGACAAATCGGCGTGGCGATCCACAATTTCCACGACGTTCACAATTTCTTTCCACCCTCGTATGTGGGCGATCCGTTTACGAGCGGAACGGTTAACGGCGTGAGTTTTCCGGATGGCAACGCCAACGGGCCATCGGGCTTTGCCTGGGGTGCGCTGATCCTGCCGCAGTTGGAGGAGACAAACCTGCTGGCGCGCTTCAATCTCAAGACCGCCTGTTGGGCGCCAGAGAATCTGGCGATCGCCAAAACTCGCGTGCCGGTGTTCCTGTGTCCGTCGGCATCCGGCGACACCAACGGCTTCGTTATGGATCGCGGCGATGGCGACGCTTGGAACCCGACCCTGTCGGCGACGCCGTTCAGCCCGGAATTGTTTTTTGCCCACTCGCACTTCGTCAACAACGCCGGCATTCATCAGCCCTGGGGGCGCATGACGGCCTTTACGGATTTTTCGCAGTCCGAAACGGTCACCGCCGGGTCCATCACGTCGCAGGCCACGATCGACGGGCCGTTCTACCGCAATGCACGGTTGCGGGCGAAGGACGTCACTGACGGCTTGTCGAACACGGTGTTCGTGGGCGAGCACAGTTCGGTATTGAGCAACAAGACCTGGGTCGGCGTCGTCCCTTATGCCGTGACGTGTCCGAAGTATCCCTTCCCGTCGGCATGCAACAGCGGCGGCGCGTTGGTGGCCGCGCACAGCGGCCCCGACACGCACGATCGGCCGCAGGTGATCATTCACGCGCCGAACAATCCCTTCGGCCATACCGACGAGATGTACTCGGAGCATGTCGACGGCGCCAACACTATGTTTGGAGACGGCTCGGTGCGCTTCATCCAGGAAGCGATCGATCCATTCCTGTGGGTCGGGCTTTCCACGCGAAACGGCGGTGAAATCATGTCGGCCGAGGCGAATTAGATCTCCGTTGAACCGGTGCGGGCGCTAGTGCGGTATGAACCTGCTACTTCGACAACCGACGCTGTTCGTGCTGTTGGCCGCGGCATGCTTGATATCGCTGGCAGGTTGCAGCGCCACGCCGCAGTTGGCTGGCGACGAGGATTGCATCGCGGCAACCGATGCGCTGCTGACGGCCGTCAGCTCCAAGCGTCAGGAGTTGCTCGACGCAAGCGCCGCGGAAATCGAAAGGCTGCGCAGCGCCGGCAAGCTGCCCGACGACGCCTTTGAGAGCTTGTCTGCCGTCGTTGCCCGCGCGCGCGCCGGCGAGTGGGCCGAATCGCGAGCCACCTTAAAGAAGTTCATTCAGGGTCAGCGGCCCGCGGCCAAGGTCAAGGCATAACCGACGAAGTACGTCGGCCGAGCATTGGCCAGCGCCCAAATTCGCCAGCGCCGACACTCTTGCCCGTCCGCGGGGTTTCATGCGCTGTCGTGTTTTCCCCACGCCGCAACCGCTCGTCGTTCCTTTTTGAGGAGACAAAATGATGAAGTCGATAGCCTGGGCACTGATGGGGGCGGTCATCGTCGGCGGCGCCGCGAACGCACACGCGGCTAAGAAGCTTCAGAAGCCAGCCAAGCGCACGCCGGAGATGATTTTCCAAGCGCTTGATGCCAACAAGGACGGGAAGATCGAGATCAAGGAATACCTGAAACTCGCGAAAGGCAAGTCCGAGATCGACATGGCGACGAAACGCTTCAAAAAGATGGACGCGAATGAAGACGGGTCGGTGGACCTGGCTGAATTCAAGAACGCCACCAATCCACCGAAAAAGCCCAAGAAGAAGTAGGGGTTGGACGGTTGTGCGCGGCAAGTCGGGACGGGCCATGGTGCCGGGTCACTCGCTGGCCGGCAGTTCGGCAATGATTTCTGCGTCGATCACGATCACGATCGGCGTCGGGCGTGCGCCGCGCCGGGCTCGCGACCCAAAGAGTCCGTTCTCAGCGTAACTTTACAGCGCGGACGTACCCCCTCCTTCCAGCGGGGATTCGCCTATCCGAGGCTTGGTTCCAGCCGCAAACCAGAAGAGCCCCACCCCACACGCCGGAAAATCGGGAAAAAATCTCGCGGCGCGCCCGTCGCCCATGAGGAGCGCGGTGTTACAATCGCGGCTGGCTCAAAATCACATACCGGCTTAGGCTTTTTTTCCGAGTTCGACTGTGCGCGAAACGTCGCGGGGCGATCGGTGCCGGCCACGTCGGTTTAGCTGTCGGTTCGCCCAGCTTGCATTTCGACCCCGAGGAGCACGCTCGTGAGGAGCACCATTTCGGCGGCCTTGTTTCTGCTGGCTCTCGCCGCGGTGTACGCGAATCCATCGGCGGCCGCTCCGCCCACGTGGGACCACATCGTCGTTGTGATCGAAGAAAACAAGTCGCTCACGCAGGTGATCGGTTCGGGTCAAGCGCCGTACATGGATAGCCTGGCCGCGGGCGGCGTCTCGCTGACGAATATGTACGGCCTGACGCACCCTAGCCAGCCAAACTATCTGCAATTCTTCTCCGGCTCTAACCAGGGGGTGACCAACAACAACGACACCAGCGGGATCACTCCGTTCAATACTCCGAATTTGGGCGCCGCGCTGATTGCCGGCGGCGCGACCTTCACCGGCTATTCGGAGTCGATGCCGTCGGCTGGCTATACCGGCTTCGACGCCAACAGTGGGCTCTACGCCCGGCGACATAATCCGTGGGCCCAATGGCAAGCGGGCGATGCCCCCAACAACAACCATCTCACCCCAGCAACCAATCAGCCGTTCTCATCCTTCCCGAGTAACTTCGGCAATTTGCCAGCGGTCAGCGTGGTGGTTCCCAATAACCAGAACAACATGCACGACGGCACGGTCCTCGCCGGTGACGCGTGGCTGCAACAAAACCTGGCGCATACGCCACCTGGGCGCACAACAACAACAGTTTGCTTGTGGTGACCTTTGACGAGGATAACAGTGCCAGCCGTAACCGAATTCCCACGGTTCTTTCCGGAGCAAACGTTCGCCAGGGAGTTCAGCTCGACTCGACCTGGACGCTGCACAATCTATTGCGAACCGTGGAAGACACCTATGGTGTCAGCCATTCGGGTTCCGCGGCTGAAGTGCACTCTATCGTCGGCGCGTTCACTTCCGATCCGGCCTTGCAGACCGTGCGCTTTCAGCAAGTCAACGCGAATGTGTCGGGCTATCACGGAACGGTCGACACGTACATCGAACAAGGAAGCCCGGGTACGAGCCACGGCGGCGATTCGACGCTCGTGGTCGACGGCGACGGCCCCGCGGCGGGCGTCGACCCACAGCAAGGCTTGATCCGGTTTGACGGAATTTTCGGAAACGGCCCCGGGCTTGTGCCGCTGGGAGCCACGATCCTGTCGGCAAAACTTTCGATCCTCACGGGCGATGCCGGCAATGATCTCACCGCCAACAACATTGCGTTGCACTCGATGCTGGTTGCTTGGACCAACGCCTCGACCTGGAACAGCCTGACCAACGGGGTGAGCATTGGCACCGAAGCGAGCAGCTCGCCCAACTTCACGCTGTTGCCCGACGTGCTCGGCGACTACGCGATCTTCGACGTGACCGACAGCATTCAGTTCATGTCCACCGGTGGCGCGAATCTGGGTTGGCTCTTGCAGTACACCGGCACCGACGGGTGGCGGTATCGCTCTGCCGAGTTTGGCACGGCGCTCGATCGGCCGATTCTTGAAATCACATACCAAACCGTGCCGGAGCCATCGACTTGGGTGCTGATATGCTCGGGTGCCGTGTGTTTCACCGAGCTGGCGCGCCGTCGACGGCTAACGCGATCTGCCAGCCGTACGTGATAGCTGTCACGCACTGCCGGCCAGTTCAGCGATAGCCTCGCCGTCAGTCACGATGGGTGTAGGGCGTCCGCCGCGGTCGGGAATGGTGACCCGGCGATAGTCGATTCCCAGGTGGCGATAGATCGTGGCCAGAAAGTCTTGCGGCCCCACGCGCCGCTCGACGACCTCTTCTCCTCGTCGGTCTGTCGCGCCGATGACCTGTCCGGTTGCAATGCCTCCGCCGGCCCAGATCATCGAGTTGGCTTGCGGCCAGTGGTCGCGCCCGGGCTGCACGGTGCCGGCCGGCGCGCTGGCGACACCGCCACCACTGCTGGCCACGTGCGAGATGCGCGGCGTGCGACCGAACTCGCCGGTAACCACAACCAGCACCCGCTTGTCCAGCCCGCGGTCGTAGACGTCTTCGATCAGCGCCGAGACAGCCTGGTCGAAGTACGTGGCACGAAACCGCAGGGCGTCGAACACATGATGGTTGACAGCGTGGTCATCCCAGTTGTTCACGCGACCGCACAACGGACCGTCGAATGTCGTGGTCACGATCTCGACTCCGGCCTCGACCAACCGCCGGGCCATCAGGCATTGCTGGCCCCACTGGTTGAGGCCGTATCGCGCGCGCACTTCAGGTTGCTCCTGGCTCAGGTCGAAGGCCCGTGCGGCCTGCGGGCTGGTCAACAGCCGCATGGCTTGGGCTTCATACTGGTCCATGGCGCGCATCACGCCGGAATCGTCGATCGCGCGCCGCAAATGGTCGAACGATTGCCGCAGTTGCACGCGAGATTCCAAGCGGCCTTGCGCGGCCGCATCGTCCAGTCCGACGTTGGGCACCTTGAAATTCGGTGCGCTCGGGTCGCCGGTCACCGCAAACGGCTCATACGACGGTCCCAGATAGGCAGGCCCGGCAATCGTGAAACTGTCGTATCGCGTGATCGGGTTGACGCCCACGTAATTGGGCAGCTCCTTCGTCTCGCCACCGCGCAGGTAATGGGCCACGCTCATCAGGTCGGGATAGATCGGCACTACCTTATCTTGAGCGTCGGGGTCGCCGGAGAGCAATTGCAGCGAACCGGAGGGATGCCCGCCACCGGTATGTGCCATCGACCGCAGCAGCGCGAATTTGTCGGAAATCCGGGCCTGTCGCGGCAGCAACTCGGTCATTCGCAGTCCTGGCGTCCTCGTTGCGATGGCGGCGAATGGCCCGGCATAGTCCGAGCCGGCCAGCGGTTTTGGATCGTAGGTGTCTAAGTGGCTGCAGCCGCCGCGCAGCCAGACGATGATCACCGCGGTTCGCTCGCGCGGCCCGCCTGTCGCGGCCTGAGCCTGCAATCGCAGCAACGCCGGCAATGACAGCGCGCGAAACCCGGCCAGCCCCACGCGCAGGAACTCGCGACGCGAAGCTGATCGAGAGTTTGCGGCAACGCTTTGGGCCATGTCGAAGTTGCACCAGGGTGGATAGATGTTGCAATGCTTGGCGTTACGCCAGCCGCAACGCAGTATACTCCAAAGCCGTGCCCAGATCACCCCGGGTGCCGGCTTCGTTCAGGGCGATTCAATCGTGACGGCCATCACGACTGGAGCGGTTTCGTCGGGGCCTTTCGCCAACTCGATGCGCTCAATGGTGTCCTGACGTTTGGGCTCAACTGCCAGATAGCGAATCTGCCGCCCGGCCAAGTCGAACGCAAATTGAGACTCGGGCACGTCCACGCGGCGGATATAGTCGGCAAAGTGCTCGCCGTTTTTGAGTGGATGGTCTTCGGTTTCCCCGTTCGCATAGTGCAGCCGGACGATCATCGAGACCGAGCCCTTTTCGCCCAGCGGGTGCCCCCAGCCGCTGACTCCGCTCAAAAGGTGAATCGTCTTGGCTGGGGCATTGCAGGGCACGACGACATTCTTGGGCATCTTCGCCGCGAGCGGGCCCTGTGGACTATACAACAAGACCAAGTTGGCCACGCGGTCTTCTTGAGGATCGACGAGTTGAAAGGGAACGCCGGCGAATGTCTTGGGCTTCCAGTCTTCAAATATCAGACGTTCCGCCTCAGCGTCGTGGCGGTAGAACATGCCCCGCGTGCTGGTCGCCGTGGCAACCCGATCGAGCGGCAGCGGCAGATACTTGCCGCGCAGGGCCAAAAACTCGAGCAAGTCGCCAAGCTCCTGGCGGCTGATCTGTTTTTCGAAACCCTCGGGCATAAGCGACTTGGACGAGGCCGCTAACTCGTCGATGTCCTCGCGCAGAACCGTGGTCTTTTTCCCTTCCACGTCGAACAGTTCGATGGCGGTTTTTGATTCCGATGCCAAGAGCCCCGTGAGGACTTTTCCGGACGTGGTTGAAAGCGTGTAGACGCGAAAATTGCCCTCGAAGCTACGGCTGGGGTCGAGGATGTTGCCGAGCACTTCTTCCTTGGGGTGGACCGCGATGCCCGTCAAATCGGGGCCGACCCGCTGTCCGTCGCCGCCATGCACGTGGCATTTCGCGCACTGTTTTAGGAACACGAGCTTCCCGGCGGCCGAGTCACCCCTGAGTTTCGCGACCGGCAGCAACTCTTCAAGCACTTGCTTGCGGTCGGCATTGGGAAGCGCCCCGCGACGGCCGAGAAGTGTTTTGGCGCGGCGCTTGATTTCCGCGTCGGGATGATCGGCAAGCGCTTGCTGCTGATCGAGCGACAACTCGGCCAACTGCATCTCGCCCCGTTCGGCGTGGTCCAGCAGCGTCGCCGTCCATGAAGCTCGGCCAAGTAACACGCCAACGGCGGCGGGTCGAACCAGCGGAGTCAGCGCCGCAAGCTTTTGCACGATCAGCGTGCCTGTCTTGGACGCTTCGCTCCGAACGAGCACTCGCAAAAGTCCGACCGCCACTTCAGGTGGAGTACGCGGCGTGATCAATGGCAGCACCGATTGAACGGCGTCGGCGTCGTCGGCCCGATATTCAATGAGTTCACCGGCAGCATCAATTCGCGCAGAAGTCGGCAACGATTCGTCGTGCATGCGTGCTTCCAGCGAGCGACCAATGTCGGTGGCATATTGTTCGAATTGCTTGCTGCCCCACCGCGCTGCCAATCGCACGAGCGTCGCTCGCTTTTCGGGTGCAAGCTTTTCGAGGATCTGAGTCAGGTCGGCTTCAATGCGCGGGTTCAAGGCCGGTCGGCGCTCTTTGGGCCAGCCCTTCGCGAGGCCGTGCACGACGGCTTCCGCAAGCCGCGCGTCGGCATCGGGCAGCCCGGCGACGATCAAGTCGACGGAAAAAAATGGACCGGTCCGCGCGCGATGTTCGGCCACGATCGCGGCGGCCGATATCAGTTTCTCGCTCGGGTCATCGACGCTGGCCAGAGCCCACAAAAACTGCTCGCTGTTCTTGGCGCCGGCACAGATGGCGGCGTCGGTGATCCAAGGATCGGATCGATTCTCGGCGGCCGCTATCACCGCCATCAAGGCCTGGCCCACCGGCGGAGAGGACGGCTGATCGGCCAATGCCAACAGTGCCGTCAGTCGCACTTGGGCGTTCGCATCCAACAGTAGCTTTGCTTTCAAGATTGCGTCGACCGATTTCGGACTGTTTGGCAGCACTTGTAAGGCATTGCGGCGCACACCGGGCGACGGATGCGCGAGCGCCGCCAGAACAACGGCCGTTGCTTCCGAATTCGAGCCATCGAGCCCGTCAAGCCCGTGCATTGTCCACAATGCATGAATGGCGCCGACGTTCAGCCCAAGCTCGTCGACGCGCGGATCGCGGACCAACGCGAAGAGCGCCGGCACCACGTCCCGTTGGCCACGTTCGACCAGCAGTCGCTGCGCGTGCCGGCGCCAGAACAGGTTGGGGTGCGCGAGCGTCGCCACGAGTCGTTCAGGCGTTGCGCCTTGGAGTGAAAACATGGCCGGCCTGGCAGGCGCAGGCTTGTCGCCGTCGTAGATTACCCGATAAATCCGCCCGTGCTTCTTGTCGCGCAGGTCGGTCTCGTAGGCGGCCCCCTTGCCGGTCTTGAAGCCGATCGGCGTCGGGTTGTGCTGCACGATGTAGTTGTACCAGTCGATGACCCACACGTTGCCGTCGGGCCCGACCTCGGCCATGATCGGCGCGGTCCATTCGTCGTCGCTGGCCAGCAGATTGAACGGATTCGATGAGTGGAAGTCGCTTCCGTCGCGGCTTGAGCACGAACGTGCCGACCAGATGCCCGGTCGGCTCGCACACGAACGCCGTCCGGTTCCAGTACTCGCGCGGATAGGTGCGGGCCGTGTACAGCGCGTGTCCGGCTGCCGCGGTGTAGCCGCCGAAATGGTCGACCTGGCGAACCTTGTCGGTGATCGGGTTGAAAAGGTGCGAGTCGGCGATCGTCTTCAGCACCAGCGAAGGAGTCCAGCCGCGGACTGCCTCGTAATAGCGATTCGGGATCGGCATGTAGACGCTGGGATTGCGGTTGGCCGTCGAGCCGAACACGATCCCTTCCTCGCTGATGCCCAGGCCCCAGGTGTTGTTGTTCGTCGAGCGAAGGAATTCGAGCTTGCGAGCCGTCGGGCTTGAAGCGGAAGAAGCCTTGGCGGAACTCGTGCGTCTCGCCGCCGACCTCGAGGTTCGAGGGATTGTAGCCCTGCATCGCCCAGATCCAGTTGTCGAGGCCGTACTGCATGTTGCTCGGGCCGCCGTGCGTGTCGCGCTGCGACCAGCTCGCTGAACAGCACCTTGCGCTGGTCGGCCATGTCGTCGCCGTCGGTGTCCTTGAGGAAGAGCGTGTTCGTGGCCGTCGAAGACGATCACGCCGCCGCGGGCGAAGGTCAGGCTGGTGGGAATGCTCAGCTTCTCGGCGAAGACGGTGAACTTGTCGGCCTTGCCGTCGCCGTCGGTGTCCTCGCAGATGAGGATGCGGTCGCGCCCTTCGCCCCGCGGCTGCAATTCGTTGGGATAATCGTAGGTCTCGGCAGATCCACAGCCGGCCGCGTTCGTCCCAGGTCATCGAAATCGGCTTGCCGCCCAGATCGGGCTCGGAGGCGAACAGCTCGACGTGGAAACCCTTGGGCACCACGATGTGCTTGATCGACTCTTCGGACGTCAGCGGCGTCTGCATTTTCAGGAAGGCTTCGCCCTGCGTCCCCCACTTCTTGCCCGCGGTGTAGTTGGGAATCTTGGTGCTGACGTCGACATACTCGAACGGCTTAACGTCAGTGCGTCGCGGCGTCATGTCTGGAATTGGAAAGACGGCCTGGTCGCGATACGGCCCGGCCGCCGCCGGATCGTGGCCGGTGGCCCAGCGAATGCCGCGCTCGACCAGGTTTTGAAAGCCGGGGTTGCTCCACGTGCGCTGATCGTGGCCCCAGGCCGTGTAGAACACGCGCCCCTTGCCTTGCGATCGAACCCACGTCCACGGCTCTTTCGCGCCCCCCTCGACGCGATATTCCAAAACCGTGCGGTCCTTCTCATTGTGCTTCGCGTGGACGTAGGTTTCGTCCCAGCTCTCGAAGCCTTGAAACCCTCGCAGGATCGGATGGCTCGGTTCGGCAAGGGTGGTGCGAAAGGTGCCGGTCCCGTGTCGCTAGAACTGCGCGCCGACCAGCTCGACGTACTTGGGCGAGTTGAGAAAACAGTACGAGGCGCAGTGAAGAGCGATCAACCCCTTGCCGCTCTCGATGAAATCGAAAAGCGCTCTCTCCTGCGGCGGCGAAATTTCGGTGGTATTGGCATACACCATCAGGCCGTCGTAGCCCGAGAGAATCTTGGGATCGAGCGAGTCGGCATTTTCCGTGTAGGTCAACGCGATGCCGCGCTTGGCCAGCACCGGCTGCAACTGGCGGAAGCGGTCGGCCGGACGGTGGTGTCCGTTGTCGCCGAGGAACAGGATCTTGATTGGCTCGGCAGCGTCCGCCTTGACAGTCGTCGTGAGCAGGCAGCCGAAGCAGGTTGCCAAAGCAAGCAGTCGTGGCATGAAGTCAGCCTCGGAAGTGCATACAGCGATCGCCGCGGGTTATGCCGCAGACTTCCGCTATTTTGGCTTGCGTGCTCTCAAAGTCCAGAGTCGGCGAGTGCCATCGAGCGAAGGTCACGGGGCCCGGCGGCTTCTAGCGCCACGAGCCCCGGCGTCGACGGATTCCGCCTTCCACTCAAAAATGCCCCGACGCGGTAACAACGGCGGTTTTCCTCCGCTTAGGACCTTAGGCCGAACTGGCCCGAGAGACCGTTAGCCGCTGGGAGGTGGATGATGGAAGCCGTAAATCAAGCCTGGTCGGCACGGTCTTGGGCCAGCTCAATCGGGGAAGAAACGGCCAACAGCCTTACCCATGGCGCCGGCTTGCTGCTGGGCATCTGCGGCCTGTGGCAGTTGCTGTCGACCGCGACGAGTCACGGCACTTTCGGCCAGGTGGCGGGAGTCGCCGTCTTTGGCGGTTCCATGGTCGTGGTCTATTTTGCGTCGACCGTGTTCCACCTGGTCGAGCGGAGCGATCTCAAGAAGCGTCTGCAGATCTGCGATCACGCGGCAATCTATGTGATGATTGCCGGCACCTACACGCCCTTCCTGCTGGCTCTGCCAGGTCCCTGGCGCAGTTGGGGATTAGGCGCCGTGTGGCTGATGGCGGCCCTGGGCGTTGGCTTCAAGCTGACGATGGGCGTCAAACAGGCGCGACTTTCGACGATGATGTACCTGGCGATGGGCTGGATGGGATTGTTGGCGATTCCCGCGCTGCTCGAGCACATTTCTACCGGCGGCGTCGCTTGGCTGCTTGCCGGCGGCTTGGCCTACACCTTCGGCACGCTCTTTTACATCCGCCCCGAAGTCCGCTACTCACACGCGGTGTGGCACGTGTTCGTCGTCATCGGCACCGTACTGCACTATGGCGCGATCTTGCTGTACGTCGTTCCCATGAGAGTGGCGTGAATCGTGCGGTAGATACCTCAGCGGAGGGCACGGGGCTCGAACCCGCAACCGGTTTCCCGGCACGACATTTCCAGTGTCGCCGCTAGCCATTCGCTTACCCTCCGAATACACGGCAATTCTAGCACTTTCTGGCTTGCCGTCAGCCCGCTTTGACAGCCAATTGACAGCCATTCTCATTTTTGGACAGCGCGGCCCTAATGATCGCGTCAAGCTTCGTGGCCGCGCCGGTCTGTACGCTCGGCAGCACGTGGCTGTACGTGTCCAATGTAATCCCGATCGACGAATGGCCCAAGCGCTCTTGAACCACCTTGGGATTCTCGCCCGCCAGCAGCATCAGGGTCGCGTGAGTGTGCCGCAGATCGTGGAACCGGACCGGGGGCAAGCCGGCCCGTGTCAGCAGCGGTTTGAATTCGTCGGCCTGGAAATGGCTACGCCGCAGCGGGCCGCCGTGCTGGTTGCAAAACACGTACTCGACCCCACCGAACCCCGCAGCCATTTGCCGCTTGCGGTGCGTCTCCAGGGCCACCACCGCGTGCTGCGGCAGTGTGACCATCCGGCGGCTCTTGGCGCTCTTGGGCTCGCCCAGCGACAGCTTGCCGGAAATCTCGCACAGCGACCGGCTGACCGACACTGTGCCGGTGGTCAGGTCCAGGCTCGACCATTGCAGCCCGAACAATTCCCCCTCACGCATCCCCGAGCCGATGGCAAGATGGTAAAGCGCTTCGAGCCGGTCGCCCTTCGCGGCCGCCAGCAGTTGGGCCACTTGGTTCTCGTCCAGCGGCGTGATCTGACTCTTGGGCACCGTGGGGGGCTCTACGGCGTCGCACACGTTGCGGATGACGAGCCCCTGTTTCACGGCGTGCTTGAACGCCCGACGCAGCACAGCGTGCGCCAGCCGTCGCGGATTGGGCCCCACGCCCTTGCGATCCATTTCGGAGTAAAGCCACTGGACTTGCGCGGGGGTTAGCTTTTGCAGTTGCACGCCCCCGATGCGCGGACTGATGTGTTTCTTGACGATCGAATCGTAATTGTAGAACGTCGTCGCGCGAACCGTTGGCTTGGCAACGTCGGCCAGCCATCGGGTCAAGAATTGAGTGACGGTTTCCTTTTGCAGCTTGACCAGCGTCCCGGTCGAATTGGCCGTTTGCAGCTTCAGCAGCTCGGCCTGTACGTCGCCTTTCGTGCCGCCATAGACGGTCCGCCGGCGCCGCTTTCCGTTCTCGCCCATGCCGAGCGAGACAGTGGCCGTCCAGCGGCCATCGGCCCGCCGGAAGATTGAGCCTTCCCCGCGCCGCGCCGGCTGCGCTTGGCTGGTTTTTTGGTTTCGGTTTCGATCAGGTCGGTTGCCATAGGTTGCTCCCCCTTGAAAATGGTTCGCCACGATTGCGCGTGGCGTGCTCAAACGTGGTTTGGTGAGTGTTGGGTCATTGGTCGTTGTCGTGCGTCTGCGGGGCTGTCTCGCGTTCACTCAGTTGTGTGATTCACACACCTCAAAGCCCCCAGCCGCGGCCGCCGTGTTTTCAGGCACACCGTATCGGGCTGGGGCGGGTCGTCAAGCGGTGTCGGTGGCCTTCGTTGCCCGGTCAAAATAATCGTCGGTGATTTGTAGGTAGTGCTCGCGGGCGATGACCTCACTGTTCCCCAGCCACGCGACAACTACGTGGATCGGGAATCTATCGGTCAACTCGGTTTCCCGCGTGCTGCGAAGATTCTGGAACGTCTTAGGCCATGGCGTTAGGCCGGCGTTGCGAATGATCTGATTGAGCGCTGTCCGCCAATTGCGGGCGGGTCGCTCGGTTTCTGGCAACCCGCGTCGGCGGGTGATAACGAAACCATCAGCCGGGATACATCATCTCAACTTCGGATGCGGAACTCTTGCGTAGTTTCTTGAATGACCCCGGCTCAATGCCCGCGGTCGGCACGATGCGCCGGAACTCCCGCCGGAGATACTCGCCGGAGAAGTACCAGGGAATGATCGTGTCCCCTTGCGGTGGGTAGCTTGCTGCGATCGCGGCTTGTGTCTCGGGGTGAATCCGCGCCAGATGATGCCGCTGAGTTTTCGACTGGATTATCTCGACCACACCATCGGCGCTGATCGAGCGCGTGCGTAGGGCCATGATGTCGCCGGTTCGCAATCCCGTGTCCCACGCCAAGCGAATCAACAGGCCCCAGCACGTTGACCGGCGGATAATCCGCTGCGACGGAGTTGGGAACTCGGGATAGTGCCCCTGGAGCCGTTCGGCCGCGTCCAGCAGCTTTTGAACTTCTTCATAGGTCCAGGCCCGCGGCGGTATCCACGGCACGGGGGCGGTCGGCAGTCCAGCGGGGACGACACCATTAAGCCCGTCGCGATTGGCGGAGCGCCATAAAGTCAAAAGGTGCGTCCGCCGATTCCTTACCGTGGCCGGCGCCAGGTCGCCCGACGCCATGTGCTTGATCCATGCGGCGACCAGATCAAACGTCAATTCGCCGATGCTCACCGGGCGACCGAACCACGTGCTAAGGTTATCGGCGGCCACTCCGTATTGGTAGGCCGAATGGGGAACCAACGATTGCTTTACCGCGTAGGCGGCCGCGTAATCACGCAAGAGCGTTTCAGGGCTCAACGGCTGTCGCGCCGGCTCTGGTTTGACCGGTGCCGCGTTCACCATGCTGGCCCAATAGAGCGCGTGCAAGGCCCGTCGCGTTTCGGCCAACGTGCTGTGTTTGCATTTTCGGCGGCGCAGCCACTCCATGAGCCCGCCCAAGGTTTCCTCTGCGACGTCATCGAACGTCGCCGGCCGCCCAAGATAGCGGTCCAGACGGCCGATGCTCTGCGTGTAGTGCTTCGTTGTGGCCCGTGGTGAGTTTGCCAATCGCTCGGGCGCAAAGTGCTGCTCGTAAAACTCCAGTATGGTTTGGGATGCTTTGCTAATCACAGTCCACCCCCTTCCACCACGCGGGCGGTTTCGTCAAACCCGCACACGACCGACACGGGCACGGCCCATAGCTTGACGGCGCGGCCCGGTTTCAGGCGAAGCAATTCCCGCTCGTTGAATTCTCGGCAGTCGCGCACGACGTAGGCGAGCACTCGACACGCGAAAAAGATGGACCGCTTGCCGACGTGCATGGGTGGGATGCAATCGACCGTGCGCGGGCGCCACTTGGAACGCTTCGGCGGTCGATACAAGAGGATTGCAAAGCACGGCTCGCCGTTGGCCACTGGCAAGGCCGAGCATTCGCGTTCGTCGGGGATGGAGGTTTTCAGCCACGACAATGGTTGCAAGGCGCTGGTGAGAATGGGGGCTACCATTATTGGCCACCCCCTTTCCCGGCGTCGTCAATCTTGGGCTGGCGAACGGGCCCGCGATGAAACCGGTTCGGGTCGTAGCACTTGTCGAGGTCGGCAACGGCGATTGCCCAGCGGTGGCGATACGTGCCCTCAGATGGCAAGTGGGTTTTGTTGTAGGACGTGGCAAACTTCACGGCGTCCGCGATCGACAACCGGCGGGCAAGAAACTTTCCCCCCAAGATTTCGTCGGGCTGGCTGAATGCGTGAGCGGGCTTGAAGCTTTTCGGACACTTGGCGATGAAAACGGCGCTACGTGGCTTCCCCATGGTAGTTCGCCTTTCTGCGCCGGCGTAAACCGGCGAAAAAGGGACGCTGGCCCTGAACAACACCCCGTCAGCGCGTTAAAGGCGCGCCTGCTCGGTCGCCCGATGCCACGCTTTCGCGCGGCCGTACACCACCTTGCGGCGATGCCACACAGAGAGAATTACCCAGGGCCAGCATCCTAGAATCTTTAAATTCTGACAGAAACACATGGTTGCACCGTTGACGCCTTTAACGCTCCCCATCGGCCCGGTGGCCGTTGTGCATTGGGGCATTTTGACGCCAGCCATCCTACCACGCCACCGCGCCGTTACAAGTAGCGGCAGACACCCGACCCAGACAAACTTGACCAGCCAATCGGGTGGATGTAGCTTGACGGCATGCACGCCGCCCCCGCCATGCAACGTCTCGCCGGATCAGCGCTGCTGTTGGCCTTCGTCGTGGGCTGCGGCGGCCCATCCGCACCGCCCAAGCCAAGCTATGCGGAAGTCCTTGCCGTCTACACTTCGGAACGTCAGGAACTTGATCGGCTGGAAAGCGAACTGGCAAAGCTCACGGAAAAACAAAGGGAGGCAATCGATGCGTTAAGCAAAGGGTTGCGAGCGCGGATTGCTCTTGAGCAAATGCGAGCTTCGATTGATAAAACCGGCAGAGCGACAACGACGCCGCTTAGCGATGACGAAATGCGAGAGGCGGTCAAAAAGGAGATGGACAATTCGGCGCTTGGTCAAGTCATCAAACAGCGTGCGGTAGAAATCGGACAACTCTCCGAGAAGGTGCGCACCCAAACAGAGATCGTCCGTAAGGCCGAAGCCGCCAAGAATTCTGCCGCGCCAAAATGATCCGCCAAGAACCCGAGCAAAAATCAAAGAGAAGCAAGTGGTGGCGCCGAAAGACATAGCCAAATGGATGCTCGATAAAATGACGCCGGGCGCTTTTCTTTATCAAGACACAGTAGCCCGTGAGATCGTCGAGCAATTTGGCAAAGAGTTCACTTATACAAACAAGGATGGCGGCTTGGCGATATCACGAAAGGTGCTTGACGAATTCAGGAAACTAACGGGCAATGATGTCGTTTGGGAACGGCGCGATAAACTCTGGCGCCGACGCGAAACTTACGACAGGCCTGGGCGACAGCAAGACTGACTGACACCTACTACGCGCGCCGCAGCCAAGGTAGCCCCTCGGGGCCCGCTCTGCTGACTGCGCTGGGATGTCAAAGAACTTCAACCGATCTTCGCTTCAGCCCGTTTGCACGCTTCGTCGATGATGCTGCCGTAGGGGTCGAGCGGATTGATTGGAACACCGTTGCGAACGGCCTTGGAGCCGGCCGTCAACTTCTCCAGCCACGTCCATAGCTTCGCGTTCGCTTTCATCTTGCCGGCCAGCACGTCGCGCGCCGCCTTGCAGCCGTCGACGCCAAGAATATCCATCGCGGCGGCCAGCTTCCCACAAGTGCAACCGGGCTTGGGTTCGATGCCCAGCTCTTTCGTCAACAGCAGCGATTCGCTGCCCGGTCGGTCGGGTGGAATCACGACGGGCTTAGGTGGTCCGGTGGCTGGTGTCGCCGGCGGCGGCGTGAGCCCCGCCGGTAACTGTATCGGGTCCGCCACGATCGCGTCGAATTGCTCTTGAGTCATCCGTGCCGAGTCAACAAAGTTGGCGCGAATCCCGTCCAGCGGCAAGCCCAGTTCCAAATGCCAAAGGACGTACTTTCGCACCCGAGTTGCGAGCGCCATCGGGTAAGGCGGCGGCGATTGCCGAAACTCATGGACCCAATGCAGGAAGCCCAGCGACAACGCGCGGCGTCCGGCGTGGCGGTACTTTGCGTGAAGGTAAAAATCTTCGGCGCCGAACCCTCGAAAGTTCTCGTTGTAGCCCAGCCACGCTTCGGCGCGGCAGGCGAACAGCCCGCTATAGGCGCCGGGAATCTCGAATTCGTCGTTGTGGTCGAAGCCCATCCGACGATATCCCCGCGCCTCCAGCGTTTGATTCCTGGCATTCCAGCGGATTGGTTCCGCGCCGACGTCTGCCGCGTCCAGTGTTCCGAGACTGACGAGTCGCGCGCCGTCATCGAAGGCCCGGATGATCGATACAAGTTCACCCGCTGGCGACTGCCACGCCTGTCGGTCGCGTTGCCCACCTCTTTCAGAATGGCCAGCCGTTCGGTCACACTCAGGCCAGCGGGCTTGGCAGCAGCGTCGCCAGCGTGCTTATGTGCCCCGTCCGCTTCGGTTCGCAGCCATCGGGTGAGCAGTAGGGCCCGGCCCTCATGGCGACACGCGGACTGGATTAACGCGGCTTGGAACAGACTGACGCCACCATGGAACGCGCCGACGGCGGATTCCAGCTCGACCCGTAGCCGGCCGACGTAGCGGCGGACGTGCGAGCAGCCCTTTGGGTAGCTGCCGATCGCAGACCAGCCACGGACGCCATGAATGGTCGCGTTGCGGTTGCAAGCCGGCGCCCCCGCGTGCCCGGCTTTCTCGTTGGTGAGCATCGTTTCAGCCATCACGCTCTTGCTCCATTGGCTACACGTAGGCTTTTGCCTTCAAAATGTCCCGTGTTTTCAGGCGTTTCCGATGGGCAGCAACACTCCCGTTGTTGTGCCCCCGCCGCCCGGTCGCCCCCGCGCCGGCACGATTCCCAAAACCGTTCCACGTCTCGCGGGTCCAACCGGCGGGCTCGACCGATCTGGTGGTACGGCAACACCCCGTCGGCCATGAGCTGGTAGACCAGCGTCCGCCCCAAGCCCAAGCGGCGCGCGGCGGACTCGACCGTCATTGCGGCCGATTGAACGGCGGGGACCGGCTCGACTTCGGCAAGTGCGTTGTTCACCGTCTCGCTCCTAGGACGCTTGGGCCATGTGAGACACTTCCCTAGAAACCTCTATGCGTGCGTGCGTGCGCGTACGCGAGTAATGGATAGACCTCAAACCGTCCTAACTGTCCTTGCCAGCGGCTATCGTCAATGTTTGCTTGGCTTTGCATGATTTGCCGAAGTGTCCTTTTGCCGTCCTAATGCTGTCCTAACCGTCCTACCGGTCCCAGTGCCGGTTTTCCTGCCAGCGGTTGTCTTGCTGCCGCTCCGCGATGTCGTACCGAACGGGGTGATCCATCGTGCCGAGCCAAAGAAACCCCCGGCCGTTGGCACGACAAGGGTTGATCTTCACGGACGGCAACATGCCTTCGTCGTGGGCTTGGCGAATCGCCCTGGTGACGGCGGTTGCCGACGCGGGGCTGCCTGTCGCCCGGATGTACCACTCGCGGGCCAATTCGTTTGGTATGTGCACGGCGTCGGTGGCCGTGTCATAGCCGAGCCGTTCCAACTCTTGGCGAAAGTGATCTTCGACGTCGGCGCTTTCTTCATCGTCGGCGTTCATTTCCGATTGCCGCTCCGCGACAACCTTTTGGGCTTCGACCGGTTCAGGCAGCCGAGCCAGAATTTCCCGCTCCCACGTTCCCCAGCGAGTGTGCTTCTCCAACGCCACGGCGGGCCGCGAGAAAAACGCTGCCAGGTCCGCGATGATTTGCCAGCGGTTCGATTCAACAAAATCCTTGGCGTCGTCTTCCCATTCGCCGCTGTGGTGGGGGCGGCCCAGTTTGATAACGACGCAACGCTGCGCCATGTCTCGGCTCATCGACGGCCCGTTGAGCGTCAACGTCCAAAGCAGCGTGTTGGGTCGGGTCCGCTCGCCCTTGTACAAGCGGTGGCCGCTAATCTCGGCCGCCGTAATCAGAGACTCGTACTCGGCCCAACTGAGGCGGTTTGTTTTCACGTTATCGAAAAGCGTGATCCGCTTCGTGGCGGCCTCGGGGGTCAATAGCCGCTTCGTGATATCCGCCGCGCGATCTTCCTTCCCGATTGCGAAGATGCCGCCGAACAGATTTCCGAGCAGGCGCACGACCGTTGTTTTGCCAACGCCGCGGCCATAGTCGGACACGATAACGAAAGCCGTCCGCGCGCCGCCCGTCCCGCCCCAAGCGGCCGTCGCGTACATCGCCAAAATTAAGTCCAGGTCGATCGGCGTGGCAGGGCAAAATCTCTCCAGCAACCCGCGAAGTGCCGCGCCATCGCCTGCCACGATTGTCGGGTGCGAGTAATAGTGACCGGCCAGCGGCGGGAAATGGGGGAACGCTTCGATAGCTTGATAGGGCTGCATCGTGCGCTGTGCTTCGCAAAACAACTCTTCGCGCAATACACATCCCGGCCCTTTGTGCCATCGAACCCCGGCGAAAGAATGAATCCAGCCAAACAGGTCGGCGGGCTTGGCAAATTGTTGCAGGCCGTGTTTTGGATCGTCGATGAAAAGCGAATTCCCCACGCGGCGCGGCCACTGTCCGGCTGCCGTCAAGATTTGGTCGATGATGTTGGCCATGGACCGCGGGTTCAACTCCGCAGTTTCCCCCGAGCCGACGCGCTCCGCGTTGACGATCAAGGGGCGTTCGCCTGGCAAAATGGAATCGGCGCCCGCCGGCGGTTTCTTCGGCCCCCGCGGCTTGCGCGGCTTCGCAGCCCGCTTGGCTTCGATGTGGCCATTCTGGGCAGCTTGCCCGTTTGAACTGGCAACGGTTGCCAGTTGAGCCGCATCGTGTTGACAAGCGCTTTCATGGTCGCCTTCGTCCGCGTTGCCGGCGAGCAAGAGCAACTCGTCGTTGGGGTCGACGTCGGTGGGCAGCGCTCGCATTTTCATCGGCGCCCCCTTGCCGGCTTAGTGGGCCGCTTAAGGTCTTTCGCCCATGCGCGCAGCACTCGGGCCACGACCTGGGCGCGATTCGGAAAAATGACGTCCAGCGCCGCTTGCTCGCACGCCGCATGATTCACGCCAAGCAGATTTGACGCGATGCCGGCGTATTCGTCGACCGACATTTCCTGACCGATCGAACGCTCTCGCACCGCGCGGCGCTCTTCCTCAAGCGCAAGCCAACATTCCTGTTCGGCCTCGGAAAGCGTGCCGGCCTGTTGCAAAAGAATGATGTCGCGCACGCAAACGCGAAGCGCGAGTGGCGACAAGTAATTGGCGCGGTCTTTCCCGGGGTGCATCATTCGTCCCCCGCCAGACAGGGCTCTTTCGCAGGAACCAGCAAGCCGCGAATTTCGCGCCAGCGCCGATGCGCGGCACAAAACAAAAAGCGGGCTGTTGCTTTCTGGGCAGCCTCACGATCGCCGGCAAATAAAATCGGAATCCCGTCGCCCATAAACGCCAGTGTAGAGCCGGTGATACTCGCCGACGTGGCGCGCGACCGCCAATTTCCATCGAGCAAATCTTGCCAACTTGCTTCGACGATGATGCAATAGGAATCCAGTGAGCGGGCTCGCTTGACCCGTCGCTCGAACATGTCGCGGTGCGTCGTCAATGACGCCACATAGTCAGCCAAACTTTTGCGCTCAGTGCCGATCCGATCCTCTTGGCCCAGAATTGAATGGTCGACTAGGTCCAGCGTTTTCACGACAGATTGCAACGGGCTCAAGTCGTATGGGAGTTGTTCGCGCGTGTCGATTACGGCGGTCACGTCCTCGGGGCGCAGTTCGGCGCGGAGTTCGATTTGCTTCATGGCGCGGCGACCTCAGGTTCAGGTCGGGGCGCTCACTGACGCGAACAGAATCGAGCACGGCACCGATTTCGGAACGTGCCCAGACGCGAGCATTCCCGATCCGGGCAGTTGGCTTGGGGCCATGGCGCTCGATGGCATATCGAACAACATGGAGCGGGCGGGCGAGCACTTCGGCGAGTTGCGGCAGAGTCAGGTATTCACTCACGGTTTTACCTCCCGTGGTATCTACCTGATATTACGTGCGGCGCGGCTGATAACCAGAGACATCCGCCTAGCGGTTCGCGCGAACCAGAAAAATTCGCGCTTAGATGGCGACTCGTGTTTCGCCGCGAAGTTTCCGATATCGAGCCAATAGTTTTCTAGCTTCATCGTCGCTAGTTGCTGAACCACCCTTGAATTCGGTGGCGAATCCCCGGGCAATTTCATTGTCGCTTAGTTTTGGTCGTCGGTGACTATCGAGATAATAGATGAAGTCAATCAAATCCTGAGCTATCCCCTTTATGCCACGTGGAAAAATCTTCGATTGGTTCGCGCTAACCGCGTCAGGGCCCGGCGACTTGTCCCCACCATGATCGTTTTCAATATGCGACGATTGGTCGGTCGTGATCTTCATGGGGCTTGTCGACGCCGATTCGCCAGATTGTTCGCCGTTAGCTGACTGCTTGTAGTAGTCCGTCCAAAACTGATCGGTCACCGACAGGTCTTTTATTTGGATCCTGGACGGCGGGTCGAGTATTGAGGCACCGTTTTCATAATGGGTTTCGTAGTGAATGCTCTCGCGGAGCCGTCCCGCCTCGATGCTTCGGCGAATCGCATGCTGGGCGGCAGGTGCGGTGTGATTGACCTCGCACAAATAAGCAAGGAGACGGTCATAAGAAAAAGAAAAATAGCCGGGCGGTTCGGAGGCCACGACACGGAAAATCTCGCGTTCGGCGGACGCGATTTCCGATTCCGGCGGCGCTGGCAAAAGGTCACGCTCTTGAGTATCAGCCATACTGCACAATCTCCGCTTAGCCGAGCCGGCCAGCCGTGGGGCCCGGGATTGTGCAACCGTGCCGCACGGCCAGCCTAATGAGGAGCTACCCCAAGAGCCCAGCAGTTTCAGTTCAGCGGTCGGCACAACGAGGCTCGGCCGCTCGGCTGCATTCTACCGCGGATCGTGATTTTCGTTTAAGAGCCCGGCGAAGATTTGACAGCCAAACTTGTAGCCTGACAGTGCGGACGCGAGCGAACACAACGACAACGGGCGGACGAGAATCCCGTGATTCACCGTCCGCCCGTGTTCAGCACTTACCTGTCTTTACGCTCTGGCCACATTTCCAGTGTCGCCGCTAGCCATTCGCTTACCCTCCAGCGGCACGTCGGGCGGTCGCCGTCGGTGCGCGTAACGAAATTCTAGCCCACGCTCTGGCACCTGACTAGCTGACGCGCAGGCCCTGCACGGCCTCCCGTTGCAATGCTGGCGTGGGCCAAACCGATCTTGCCGTGGCGGGCCATTTTTGGGACGCTTCGCGCCCTCGATTGCCGCCGCCACCCTCCGACCGACAGCCGCGCAGCGCCGCGCGGCCGAATCGAGCAAGCCGCGAAACGTATCCACCATGACTCACGAACGATTGGTTCCCACCGATTCCCCACTGGCGCAATCCCGACCTTGGTGGTGGCAGTGGCAGGTTGCGGCGCTCGGCGTGATGGTGCTTGCGATTTACTTCTCGCGGCTGGCGGCCGCGCCAATCTGCGGCGAGGAATCGCGGTGGGCCAATGCGGCGCGCGAAATGATCGCTACCGGCGACTGGATTGTGCCGCGACAGCAAGGCGAGGTGTTTCCCGAACGCCCGCCATTCGGCAGTTGGGCCATGGCGCTGGTGGCCTTGGCGCGGCAGGATGTCGACCTGGTGGCGGTCCGCCTGCCCAGCGCTTGCGCGATCCTCGTCATGACCTGGCTGATCTACGCTTACGCAAGCGCCTGGATGTCGCGGCTGGCCAGCTTCACCGCCGCGGCGATCTTTGCAACTTCCGGACAGGTGATGGCGCTCGGCCGCTTCGGCGAATCGGAGGCGCTATTCACGTTGTTCACCGCCGGCTCGTTGTTGACGTGGCACTTAGGCTACGTTCGCGGGTGGCCGGCGACGCTTGCCTGGTCGTGGGGCTACTCGCTGGCGGCGCTGGGCGCGCTGACCAAGGGCCCGCAGGCGCCGATCTACTTCGTCGCGGTCACCACCGTCTACTTGGTGCTGCGGCGCGATTGGCGCTGGCTATTTGGCCGTGCACACCTGGCAGGGCTGGCGTGCTTTGTTTGGATCGTTGGCGGTTGGGTGGTGCCATTCGCGCGGGTCGAGTGGGACGCGCTGGCCGACATCTGGAGCGGCCTGGCCCGCGACCGCTTCGCCAGCGACGGGCTACTGCGGCATTTGGCGAGTTACCCGCTGGAAACATTGGGCTGCTTGTTGCCCTGGTCGCCCCTGCTGCTGTCGTTGGCCCGGCCGCGAGTGTGGAAGTCGCTGATGGCGAACCGCCCCCAGTCGCAATTCCTCGTGGTCGCCGTGGCCGTCACCTATCCGACCGTATGGCTGGCTGCGGGCGCGCGAGGCCGCTACTACATGCCGCTGTATCCGGCTCTGGCGGTGCTGATGGCTCTAGTCGTCGAACAGTACACGGCCGAGTGCGCAAGCCGGTTCGATCGCCTGTTGTGGCGATTCTATTTGCGATGCATGGGCCTGACTGCGTTGGCCGGCTGTGTCGTGCTCGTCGCGGCGCGCATGTTGCCGATCGAGCCCTTGGCGGCCATTCGTCAGCCGGCAATATTTGTGGCCGCGTGGGCCGTCGTCGCTTTGACCGCAACTGCGGCCCTTGCCTGGGCCTCGTGCGGCGAGCGAACGCCGCGCCCGCAGATCGCTGTGTTCGCCTTGGCCGCGTTCATGGGACTGGCCTACGCCGGCCCGGCGCTCAACGCGCGAATCGAGGGGGCCAACGACCTGACCGGTCCGATCGCGGCCGTCAAACGGCAGCTTCCCGATCCCCAACGGCTGGTCAGCCTGGGCCGCATCTATCACCGCTTCGCCTACAGCTACGCGACGCCCATCCGCCGGGTCGATTGGCCCCTGACCACCGCTGATCTTCCGGTGGATGTCACGTACTTTTGTTTCGATCGCCTGTGGAGTGATTCCGACGTGCAGCGATCCGGAACCGACGGACGCCTGGGTTCGCCCACGCCCGGCGTGTTGCCATTCGCTTGGGAAAAGATCGCCGAGATTCCCTGCGACCCGGTGCACCGCGGCGCAGCCCACCGCACGGTCATCATCGGCCGCGTGCGCAAGGCCGAGTTGATCGCCCAGCCGGCGTTGACGTTCAGCCGTTGACGCTCAGTCGACCTGTGCGCCGGCGATCAGCTTGATGAATTCGCGGTTGGATTTGAACTTGGCCAGCTTGCTGGTCAGTTGCTCCATCGCGTCGACGTGGTGCATGGTCGCCAAGGTGCGGCGCAGCATGGTCACGGCGTGCAGCGTTTCCGGCTCGAGCAGCTTCTCTTCGCGGCGCGTGCCCGACTGCGAGATGTCGATCGCCGGCCAGACGCGGCGATCGGCCAGCTTGCGGTCGAGCACCAATTCCATGTTGCCGGTGCCCTTGAACTCCTGGAAGATCAGCTCGTCCATCCGGCTGCCGGTGTCGATCAGCGCCGTGGCGACGATCGTCAGCGAGCCGCCTTCCTCGAACACGCGGGCCGTGGCGAACAGCTTCTTGGGAATATCGAGGGCCTTGATGTCGACGCCGCCCGACATCGTGCGGCCGGTGTTGCCGACCCACTTGTTGAAGGCCCGGGCCATGCGGGTGATCGAGTCCATGAGCAGGAACACGTCCTTGCCCATTTCGGCCAGCCGCTTGCAGCGTTCGACGACCAGCTGCGAGAGCCGGACGTGGCTTTCGACGTCGCGATCGAGGCTGCTGGCGATGACGTCGCCCTTGACGCAGCGCCGCATGTCGGTGACTTCTTCGGGCCGCTCGTCGACCAAGCAGCATGATCAGCGTGACGTTCGGGATAGTTGGTGGCGATGGCGTTGGCTGATGTGCTGCAGCAGGAATGGTCTTGCCGGTGCGCGGCGGGGCCACGATCAGGGCCCGCTGGCCCTTGCCCAGCGGCGTGAGCAGGTCCATCACCCGGCGTGCTGATGGGGCGTGGGGCCGGTTTCGAGCCGCAGCCAGCTTTCGGGATTGATCGGCGTCAGCGCGTCGAAGCTCTTGACGTTGACGTACTCCTCCGGCTTCATGCCGTCGACGTCGATGATCTCCTTCAGCCGCGGCCCCTGCTGTTTGCGGGCTTGCTGCACCAGGCCGTTGATCAGCACCCCCTCGCGGAGGCGGAACTTGTCGATCATCGTGCCGGGCACAAACGGATCGCTGCGTTCGCGCAGGAAGTTGGTCTTGGGATTGCGCAGAAAGCCGTAGCCGTTGGGATGCAATTCGAGGACCCCCAGGCCCGGCTCGACGATGCCCGGTTCGCCGTTATCGGGCATGGGCTCGCTGTCTTGATAGGGGGCCCGATCGTTGGGATCTTTGTTGAAGCGGCGTCCGCCGCCTCCTCCTCCTCCGCCGTTGCGTCCGCGTGGACGGCCATTGTTCGGGTGGGGGCCACCGCCTCCGGGGCCTCCCATGCCGCCTCGCCCGCGAGGCCGGCCTTTCTTGCGTTTACCCATTTTTCACCTGGAGGGAGATCGGCCGGCGCGACGGCGCAGCGTCACTGTGACACGTACGCCCAAGCGCGGGGTGCGATCGAAAACGTTTCGAGTGGCGGTTCAGCGTCGATGCCGAATGCCCTTACTAGAAGTCAACTTCCATCGTGTCGACGTAACTGAGTCGACGGAAATCGTGAACAACGTACAGCAGGCCGCTTGCAAGCAGCACACCCAGAAAACGTCCTTGGCCCTTGCCACCCCTTGGAAGCACGCCACCTGTTGGAAGCACGCACCCTATGGAGTACGCCCCGCTAAGCCGCCGGATGTTTCAAGCGCGACCGCCTGTAAAAACGACCAGCCCGGCACTAAGAAGCAGGGGTTCAGGTCAAGAAGCGTCTACACATCCCCCGAGTGAATAGTTCAAACCAGTGAACAATTCAAAATGGGGGGGGCCCAGAGATTCTGTTCAAGGGCCACGGCGCCTGCCTGCTTGGCAGAACTTAAACTAACAACCATCTTAATCATGTCTCGGCCGGTGTCAAGCGGCTCCTGGATAATATCCTGGAAGGCTGGGAAGTTTCTTCTCGCATGGCCGTTGACTTTGCCGGTATTTTCGGCTGTGACGCCCGCAAACTTGAGCCGTGATCCGACCTCGGTACGCAGCAGATCCCCCTGCCATGTTTGCCAAAAAACGGCGGACATTGCCCGTCCTTCCCCAACTTCCATCCATGCGGGCCGGCGGATACCAGCGGTTCGTCAATCTTGCTCCAACCGGCAAGTTTTCCGCAACTGGGTTCATCGCGCGGGTCGATACAGGCCACAAGATCACCACGTCTCTTGTTTGGCAGGGAGCCAGATCCATGCGGGCACTTGGTTGGTTTTTGAACGCAATTGTCGCGCTCGCGACCATGGCCGGCATGGCGCGGGCAGAGGGGCAGATGCCTTGGCAGCCGAACCTCGAGACGGCCCAGCAAGTGGCCGGGCAGACCAATCGGCTGGTCCTGGTCCACTTTTGGATCAAGTCCTGCCAGCCCTGCCTGCGGCTCGACAAGGAGGTCTTCTCCCGAGCGGAAGTCGCGCGGGCGCTAGAGGCAAACTTCGTGATGGTCAAGCTGAATGTCGACGAAGCGCCGGGCACGGCCCGGATGTATGGCGTTTCGAGCATTCCGACCGACGTCATTATTACGGCCGGCGGTCGGGTTGTGTCGCAGATTCAGAGTCCGCCGGCTGCCCCGCAGTACGTCGCGCAGATGAACCAGGCCGCGATGGGCCACCGCGAGCTAACGCAGGCCGCGATGGCGCAGGCCGTTGCTTCGCAACCGCCGCAAGGCGCTGGAGGCAATCTGCCGGTGGGCGTTGGACCCACGGTCGTCCCTCAAGCGCCGCAGCCCCCGCCTGGCGACGTCAACGACCGTTACGCCGAGTATTTCCGACAACAGCAGGCCGCCGCGGCCAACAATGCCGCCGCTGGTGGAGCCAATAACCAAGCCATTGCGCCGGGGCAAACGGCAACCGCGAACCGGGCCGAAATGCAAGTCGTGGCCCAAACGCCGTCGTCCAGCTCGGCGCTCGAAAACCCGACCGCGACCCGGACCTCGTATCGGCCAGAGCCGCAACCGCCGCGGCTGCCGCCGGGTTGCCCGCCGCTGGGACTCGACGGATACTGTCCGGTCACGCTGGGCGAACGGCAGCAATGGTCGATGGGCAACGTGGCCTTTGGAGTCATCCACCGCGGACGCACGTACCTGTTCACCGGTCCTGAAGAGGTCAAAAAGTTCTTGGCGAATCCGGATCTTTACAGCCCAGTGCTTTCGGGCAACGATCCGGTCTTGGCACTCGACAATCGGACCATCGTCGCAGGCCGCCGCGAGTTCGGCGTCTTCTCGGACAATCGTGTGTACCTGTTTGCCGACGAAGCCTCGCGGCAGCGCTTCGAGCAGAATCCCAAACGCTACGCCGCCGAAGCGATCCAAGCCATGCGGTAGCCGCCGCGGCGAACGGAGCTCCTGTGGGCGCAAAGGGTGGCACCGACAACTTGTTGTCGGTGTGCCGCAGGCATACGAGGTTACTCATTGCACGCTACCGGCACCCCGGCGGGTTCAGGCAGTTCGCGAGCCTGCCATCGGACGTGCCCCGCGAGGCCCCATTCCTGACGCGGCAGCGCTGGTGCTGGGCTCTCGCGTTGCTTCGCAACACCAACAACAAGTTGTCGGATGCCAGCCTGCGGGAGTCTCGGATCGGGGGGCTTTCCTCCGCGATGGAAATCGGCCACCGACATTTTTCTCAGTCGTCCTCTTCCTTCCGTCTCAATACGATTGTGTAGTTGCTCCTGCCTGAATAACTGGGATTGTCTGTCTGGACTGAGATGTAATCTTGTACGCCTGTCAGTCCTTCGTCGTATCGGAGCTTCCATACTCCGTCCGGGAGATTCCAAATCCGTCTCCGCGATTCCATGCGCGGTAAGGCGCGACCACTGTCATATGTGGGATCACGGCCGAGCGCGTCGGAATCAACTTCATACCCAGTAGGAATATCCAAGTGCACCGCCGTACTATGTGGGCGAAGGCCTCCGCTATGTGGACGCATCGAATGTGCGAACGCGACAAGCCGTTCCCAGCCGGAAAGACTAGCTGACCGCGCGGGGACGTATACAGTCCCAGCGACATCGGATTGAACGGGTTCCTCAAAGGATGCGGCGTAGAAGCCGCCGCGCGACCTTCCTGGGACTCCAGCTATCCCCTGTTCGCTGGTGTCCACAACGCGAAGAGTTATCGCAGGCGACAACTGCGTTGTGTAACTGGCGAGAAGTACGACTACACATACGAGCGCAACGCATATGCCCACATGTGTTTTCGTCACACGTACTTTTCGATAGAAAGTGATTGGCAAAGAAAACGCGTCAGTAATTGATTTCATTCTTTGGTCGGTCTTGGACGCGAAGGGTGAACTCAGCTCGATTCAATAGATGATAAACGAGCCCAACTTCCACGCCTGGCGGCGGTCTTCCCACGCCCGTCCAATTTTACTCCAGGCAACCGCCGAACCCTCGCATTGCTTCGCAACACCGACAACAAGTTGTCGGTGCCACCCCCGACGCTCCGCCCTCAATGCGTTTCCCAGTCGAGGGCCCGCTGGACGGCTTTGGTCCATAGGCCGTAACGGCGCTCTCGCTCGGGCTGGGGCATGTTGGGTTTGAACTCCTGGTCGAGCACCCAATTGCGCGAGATCTCGGCCTCGTTCTGCCAATAGCCCACAGCCAAGCCTGCCAGATAGGCGGCGCCCAATGCCGTCGTCTCCGCAACTTTCGGTCGACGAACCGCCGTTCCCAGAATGTCGGCCTGAAATTGCATCAATCCGTTGTTCACCGACGCGCCGCCGTCGACTTTCAGATCGGCGAGCGGCACGCCCGAATCGCGCTGCATGGCCTCCAACAGGTCGCGCGACTGAAAGGCCATCGATTCGAGCGCTGCCCGCGCGATGTGGGCCGCAGTGGTGCCGCGCGTGATTCCAACGATGGCGCCGCGCGCGTAAGGATCCCAATAAGGCGCGCCCAGGCCGACGAACGCCGGCACCAGGTACACGCCGTCGGAATCGGCCACGGTGGCGGCCAGCGCCTCGACGTCGGTCGACGTCTTGATGATTCCCAGCCCGTCGCGGAGCCATTGCACGACCGCCCCGCCGATGAACACGGAGCCCTCCAGGCAATAGGTGATCTTGCCCCCCAGACCCCAGCCGATCGTCGTCAGCAGCTTGTTTTGCGACGCGACGGCTTCGTGGCCCGTGTTGAGCAGCAGGAAGCAGCCGGTGCCGTACGTGTTCTTGGCGCTGCCGGCGGCAAAGCAGGCCTGGCCGAACGTGGCGGCCTGCTGGTCGCCGGCGCAGCCGGCAATCGGAATCGGCGCGCCAAACCACTCGGCTGTCGTCTGGCCAAGAATCTCGCTCGACGGCCGGACCTCGGGCAGCATGGCCCGTGGGATGCCAAGAATGCCCAGCAGCTCGTCGTCCCAATCGAGCGAGTGGATGTTGAAGACCAGCGTGCGGCTGGCGTTGCTGTAGTCGGTGACGTGCCGCTTGCCGCCGGTGAGCCGCCAGATGAGCCAGCTATCGACGGTGCCGAAGAGGATCTCGCCCGCCTCGGCCCGCTGTCGCAATCCGTCCACCGTGTCCAGTAGGTGCTTGATCTTGGTGCCGGAGAAATACGCGTCGATCACCAGGCCGGTCTTGTCGCGGAACAGGTCTTCCAGCCCGTCGGCTTTCAACTGGTCGCAAATGCCGGCGCTGACGCGGCTTTGCCAGACGATCGCGTTGCCCACGGGTTTGCCGGTCGCGCGTTCCCACAGGATGGTCGTTTCGCGCTGATTGGTCACGCCGATCGCCGCGATGTCGGCCGGCGCCAATTTGGCCCGCTCGAGCGCCTCGCGTGCGACTTCGACCTGCGAGTTCCAGATGGCATCCGGATCGTGCTCGACCATGCCCGGCGCCGGCAGAATTTGTTCGAATTCCTGTTGAGCGGTGGCCACCGCGCGGCCATCGTGGCCGAAGACGATGGCACGGCTCGACGTCGTGCCCTGGTCGAGCGCAAGAATGTATTGATTCGCCATGGTTGCCTCGCTGACCGGTGCGGCATGGATGATTTTCAAGCGACGTGCTTGCCGTAGCGGGTCGCCAACCGTTCGACTTCGGCCGCGACCGCCGACCCGGCCATGTCCGTAGCCAAGAGGCCTTCCTCGACCAGCAACGCCGCCAGGTCGCGGAGCGTGGCTTCGGTCAACTGCTGATGGTATAGAAGCATCAGACGACGTTCAACCAGATCGGCGAGCGTGACGGCCCACTCGTGTCGGATCGACCAGCGCGCAAAGGAGCGTGGCAGCGGCGAATCGGCCAATAGTCCTCGCTCGGGAATGCCCAACAGAATATGTTCCGTGCGGGTTCCACAAAGTCGCCACACGGCGGCCACCGACAACTGGGGCAGGCCGGTCTGCTCGGCAATCGACTGCCATTCGGCCGAAATGTCGTCGTCATCTTCCGGATATTCCTCACCGCCTGGAACGACGCGCTGCTCGGAATTGGCGAGCGCCTTGTGCCCCAACTGCTCGAACACCGCCGTAGCTGTCATCTCAGCCAGGGAACGCATCGTAGTCAGTTTTCCACCGACCACCGAAAACATCGGCACGGCGACATTGTCGTGCTTGACCAACGCGTGCCGCCGCGTGATGCCCGCCGGCGACGACGCATGAACGTACGGCAAGGGTCGCACTGCGCTGTAGTGAAAGTCAACGTCGGCGTTGGTCAATCGCGCATCGGGCAGGATGGCGTTGACCGAATCCAGCAAGTATCCCAACTCCGCTGGCGTGGCCGCTGCATTTTCGGGCGGACCCTCAAACGGCACGTCGGTTGTGCCGATCAGAATCGTGTCGGCCAGCGGCGTGATGAAGATCGGCCGACCGTCGCGCGCTTCGGCATAGATCCCCTGCCCCGCCAGCGCGTTGCGCAGCCTTGAGTTGAACGTGAACAGATGGCTCCCCTTGGTTCCGCCCATCAGGCGACGCGACGACACGTGCAGGCTTGCGAGCGTTTCGTCGACCCACGCGCCGGTCGCATTGATGATCACCGCCGGCCGCAATTCGCTGCGTCGCGTTCCTGGCCGGTGTTCGTCGAGTGAGCGAATTTCGACGGTGTCGCCGGACAGTTTCGCCTCGTGATAGTTGCACACCTTGAATTCGAGCCCCTGCTGCTTTGCGAGGCCGCGCGCATCTTCCAACAGCGCCAGCAGCAGGCGTTCAGGATACGAAACTTGCGCGTCAAAATACGAGCAGAGCCAGCGGTACTTCTGCCGGTCGACGGCCCGACTGGGACCGGCGGCCGCGTCGCGTGCAGCGGTTTTCGTGACCTGATGTTTCGGCAGCGTGACGTCGCGGGCGTACGCGTCGTACAGCGCCAGCCCGGCGCGAATCAAAGTAACCCCGCGGCCGCTCTTGGGGACCGGCGCCGGCCACCACCGCCAGCCAAAGAAGCGACCGACGGCCGCGATCGCTCCGCCGAAGCGGCTGGCCGCGGGTATCCACAGCCGCAGCGGATGCACGAATTGCGGCGCCATTCGCAGCAGCCGGCCGCGTTCGGCCAGCGATTCCTTCACCAGGTCGAGCTCGCCGTATTCCAGGTAGCGCAGCCCGCCATGGATCAGCCGCGACGAACCGGAAGTCGCGCCGGAGGCTACGTCGGCGGTGTCAACCAGCCATACTGGCACGCCCCCCAGCAGCAGTTCGCGCGCATGGCGCAGCCGTTGATTCCGGCGCCGAGAATGAGCACGCTTTTCGAGCCGGTTGTCATGGAGAGTTTGACGAGCCGCAGCGCGATCCGGCGGAAACGGTCGACGAGCCCCGGCTACTCCTGGCTCTTGAGCGTGCGCTGCAAATACAGCACTTGGGCCCGGACTCCTTCCAGGTTGGGGTTGAGCTTCAATGCGCGACGGAAAGATTCCAGCGCCAGTGCGCGATTGTGCATTTGCAAGTGGCATTGCGCCATGCCGGTGGCCGCGCCGAAGTGGTAGGGATTGATTTCCAGGGCCTGGTTGCAATCGTCGATCGATTCGCGGAACCGCCCGGTATTGAACAGCGCCAAAGCGCGCTGGTTCCAGCTCTCGGCGAGCCAAGGAGACTGTTGGATCAATTTCGTCGCCTGCTCGATTGCCTGATTGAACCGTTTAGTCGCGTTCAATTCGACGATGCTCGCGAGCTGCTTGCGCTCCTCTGGTGTGCCGGCGCGACACCAGACCTCTCGGATACCGTTTTCGGCCAGCATCCGTACGCCACGATCATCGTCAACGAGCGCCCGGCCCAACGTTGGGTTCGAGCTGATGTCACCCAGCATTCCAACGGCCAAAACGGCGGCCCGCCGTGCCATGCGATCGCCGGCCACGGACAGCCTTTGCAAGGTGCCGATGCCGTAACGCTCAGCCACTTTCATGCCAAACGCCGCAAGATCCTGATCCACCAGATACTGGTGATATAGCCCATGCAGAACCGGAGTGCGGCAGCGTTTGCTCATGGCCAGCAGTATCCCAGCGCCCTGATCGGCCAGCGCTTCGTCGGTGGTGTTGGAGAGACCTTGCGGAAGGAGGTCGCAAGTACCCTCTCAGTCTAATCAGAAGAAGCGAATTCGCCAAACGCTGACGCGGATGGAAAGCGGATATGGCTTTCCAAAAGACCCGTTTTCGCGGAAAATGAACGTAGACGCCGCGACTCCCTTCGGACGCCGACCGCCAGACTTCCAGGAACGTTTATCCATGCGCCTCGTTCGTCACGCACCGGCTCGCGCGATCTCGTCTTCGACAATCGCGCTTACCTTTGCCGTTGCTCTGGCCGCTGCCGGCGGCGCGCCGGACCGACCGGTTTGGCTCACTGGCCCTGCCCTTGACGCGCAGCTTTCTTCGGCCGTGACCGTTTCCTGGTCTAATACTCCGCTGGCGCGAGCGCTCGGCAACATGAGCGCCGCCCAGCACATCGCGATCGTGCTCGATCGCCGCGTGGATCCCGACCAGGAAATCAGCCTGGCACTGATCCAGGAGCCTCTGCGAGTGGTGCTGCAAAGGATCGCGCAGCAATTGCACGCCGGCTACTGTCAGTACGGGCCGGTCGCCTACATTGGTCCTCCGGCCACGGCCAAACAACTGCGCACGTTGGCAGCCTTACGCCTGGAGGAGGTCCGTTCGCTGCCGCAGCCCGCTGTGCGAAAGCTACTGCAGCTCCGCGCGTCGCACTGGGACGACCTGGCCGAGCCGCGGCAATTGCTGGACGCGCTGGCCGAGGAGGCCGGAGTCAAACTGCTGAGCGCGGAAGAAATTGCCCACGATTTGTGGCGGGCTGCCGACCTGCCGCAGCTGAGTTGGATCGATCGCCTCACGCTGTTGGCCGCCCAATTCGACCGGACGTTCAAAATCGATCCGAAAGGCGAACACGTGACCCTGGTCCACGTGCCGGCCAAGGTCGTGCTGTCGCGCACGTATCAGGCGCCGCGGCAGGCGGCCGAGCTGGCCAAACGCTGGGCCGAGGCCTTGCCCGCGGCGCGCGTCACGGCCGAGGAAGACAAAGTCCGCCTGGACGGATTGCTGGAAGACCACGAATTCGTCGAGCACCGCTTGCGCGGCAATCCCACGCATCGCACCACAGTGGCGCCCGGCACGGAAGTCTACCAGTTGTCGATCGAAAACGCGGCACTCGACAAGGCCCTAGAACAATTGGGACAACGACTGGGGCTGCAACTGAAGTGGGACCGCGCGGCCATCGATGCCGCCAGCATCGCCGTCGACCAATTGATCTCGGTCAAGGTGAAAGACGCAAACTTGGACGAGTTGCTGCGGGCCATCTTGAAGGACACCGGCCTGACCTTTCGCCGCAACGAGCGCGCCATCTCGATCTATCCGGCGGAGTCGGCGCAAGGCGCGAACTAACCGGGGGCGATTGCTGAAAACGTACTACGCCAGCACTTTTTCGAGCTCTTCGCGCACCGCTTGCTCGATCTTGCCTTTGAACATCATGGCGGCGAACGGCAAGGCGCCCGAAACTTTCACTTCGCCGGGCTCGACGGTCATATCGCCCTTGATACTGAACCCGTAGGTGGAAAAACTGTATTCCAAACGGTTATCGTGCCATTGCTCTTCCAGGTTGCTGACTTTGTCCTGGTGGCGAGCCTTGAGCTTTTCGAAAAACCGCTTGAGCCGCGCCGTGGCTTCTTCGGCGCCGAGCGCGTGCGGGGTCGTGATGGATAGGCTGGGCATAGTGAGTGGTTTCCTGATCCGGAAGGGTTGGATGAAGTGATTTACGGTCCGTCGACAGTTCCGGCCCGACTCCGGCACGATCGAAATCGGCCCCGCCGAGGTCTCATCATCGTATCCTCAACGCGACGCGAGTGGAACTGACATCCGCGCCGGCGATTCTATCGCGAGCGCGAGAGTCCTCGTCGCGCCGCGCAAGCCTCGGCCGCGGCATCCTCCATCTCTTCGCAGTCCTGCCGATCGGACGGATGCCACAGCGGTAAGCCCAGACGCACCCGTTCGGCCAACGCCAGCAGTTTGGCCTCGGTGCCGGGCATGGCCCCGCAGGCCTCAAATTCCTCGAATTCGACGTCCTTGGGCTCGAAGTCCCATTGCCCCAGCTTGATCGCTTCCAAGACAGTTTCTGGCACGGTGCGGCTCCTTGCTCCTTGCAACACCACTTCCAGTGCGTCGTGAAGTGGTATCGCGGGCCAAGACATCGTAACGCCCCCACAGCATTCCCACGTGGAGTCTCCCTGCGTTGCGATTGGAAGACTTGAGTATTCCCTTCTCTTGGGGTTTGTCAAGCAATTTTTGAACGAAGCGCTGGGAAACGTGCGCATATGCATGCATGGTGCAAACGCCCCAGCACTCACTCGCGGCCCAGCGACGATGTGATCGGCGCCGCGTGCACCAACGCTGCCAGCTCGCGCACGCGGCCCGCGTCGATCCCCCCGGTGCGATCTCCTATGCATGCGGCGCCGCGCACCGCGACGTAGTCCGGCCCAAGCGGCAGAACTCGAGTGATTTCCGCCAATCCCAAACCGCCGGCCACGACGCTCGTCATGCCATGCTTTCGTGCGGCAGCGATCCATCGCCCGAGCGGGTCCAGGGCCAACTGGTCGGTCAGCGCTCCGCGTGACTTGTCAAACGTATCAACCAGCACGGCGCCGCATCGCGCCGCCAGGGCATGTGCCAGCACGCTCCAGGGATCGGGGGCCCCCGCCGTGGCCCAATCAGCATATGCTACGGCCACGCTTTGGACGCCGGCCGGCAATTGCGCGACAGCACGCTGCCAGCAGCTCATCCAATCGGCCCGGCGGGCGCAGCCCGACAGCCCAAACTTCGCATATTGCACCCCAAGAACCTGCCCAGCGCTGGTCGCCCCCGGCGAGAGCAATTCACCCAGCGCCACGCTGAGCGGAATCCGGCCGCCGAAGTGACGCACGATTTCGTCGACGGTTGAACGGTCGGGCACGCCCAGCGAGCCCCGGTTCGGCTCTTTGACGTCGATCAGGTCGGCGCCGCCCGAGTTGGCGATATCGGCCTCCGCGGCGCTACGCACGCTGACCAGAAGTTTCGTCATGATGCCAGACGCTTCCATGAGACGTACTAATGAGATGCCGCCCGCGCGACTTCGGCCAACCGCTGGTTGAGCCGGTTGATGAGTTGAATTGAGAGCGGCTCGCACCACGTGCCGCGGATCGTGACATACCCCTCGCACCACTTGCCCAGCTGGGGCTTGACCTCCTGATGATGCCACGCCTCGGCGGAGTCCGCGATGCGGATCACCACCGCCGCGGTTTCGCTGTTCGCATGGCGCTTGCCAGGCAGAAGGCTCGGCGCTTGGCCGAGCCAGAAGCACTCCACAAACTCGATCGGCACTCGTATCGGGGGTCCCGAGCGGAGCCCGACCAGCAAATGCCGCTCGCAGTACGCCAAGCGCGGTTTGCGTAGCTGGAGCAATAGCGCCGCAACCGTCGCCGCGCCGGCCAGCAGCAACACGACGCCCAAGCCTCGCATCCACGTCGCGGGCTCGTGGGCCGGCAACCCCACCAGCAACAGCAATCCCAGCAGAGCGACTGTGGAGGGCAGCACCGTGCCGAACCCCACCGCGCGGGCATTCGTGCGCAACCAGACTTCAACAGGCATCGCGTTCAACAGCACTCAAAGAAAGTCCAGGGGAAACAAAAGCCCCAATGTATCAAATGACTCCCACCAACGGCAGGCGGGGTTCGTCAGTCGCAAGGAGGCGGCGCGAGGGCGGCCAAGCCCTTGATTTTCTCGTGTCGATGGGTTCTCCTGTTGACCACCGCAGGTCGCAGCCGACACGGGCGGAAACGTCGGCGCCGGCCAGCGCCAATCCGCGCCCGAGGAGTCGATATGCCGCGAGCCGCCGCCCATCGTCCGAACCCACACAAGCCGGTCATCCTGGTGATCGGCCTAGTTATCGTGGGCTATATGTTGGCGACGCTTGCCGGCTGGACGATTCCGACCGACGCGGTGGGGCGCATGCCGAACACATCGAGAATGCCCCCATTGCGGCGACTTGGGCGGTGATTCCCTTCACGCTCTTGCTCGGCGCGATCTCGGTGTTGCCGCTGGTGGAACGGACGGCGCATTGGTGGGACCACAACCTGCACAAATTATACGTTGCCGGCAATCTGGCTCTGATCACGCTGATGTACCTGGCCCTGCTTCACCCCGATGGAAGTCTGGGTCGTGCCGTCGACACTTTTCAGCACGTCGTCATCAAGGACTATATCCCATTCATCATCCTGCTGTTTAGCTTGTACACGATCAGCGGCGGGATTCGCATCGAGGGAGACTTGCCGGCACATGCCCTGACCAACAGCACGTTCATTGCGTGCGGAGGATTGTTGGCCAGTTTCATCGGCACGACCGGAGCCGCGATGCTGCTGATTCGCCCGCTGCTCCAGACCAACTCCGAGCGCAAACACGTGGCGCACACAGTAGTGTTTTTCATTTTCGTCGTATGCAACTGCGGAGGGTTGCTGCTGCCACTGGGCGATCCGCCCTTATTCCTGGGCTACCTGAACGGAGTTGGTTTTCTGTGGACGCTATCACTCTGGAAAAGCTGGCTGTTTGTCAATGGCCTGCTGTTGGCGATCTATTTCTTGGCCGATCATTTTGTCTACTACCCGCGCGAAACCAGCCGAGACATCGCACTTGACGAAACGCGGGTTCACAAGCTGCGATTTTCCGGCCATTGGCCGAACGTGCTCCTTCTGGGCGGAATCGTCCTCTCCGTGGCATTGCTGGATCCCGATAAGCCTCTGCCGCTCACCACGTGGCATCCCTGGATCTACCTGCGCGAGATGGTGCAACTGGCGCTGGTGATCGTTTCGTTGGCGATGGGCTCCCACACGGTTCGCAACGCCAACAACTTCGACTATTTGGCGATCATTGAGGTGGCGGTGCTGTTCATCGGCATCTTTGTCGCCATGCAGCCGGCGCTCGAGATTCTCAATGCGCCGGGGCGACCCTGGGCCTCGACACGCCGCGAAAGTTCTTTTGGGCGTCCGGCTGGCTATCCTCCGTGCTCGACAACGCGCCGACCTACCTGGTGTTTTTCAAGACGGCCCAGGCGCTCTCGCCCGACGGGGCCGACCAGGTGGCCGGCGTAGCCGAAGGGTTGCTCAGGGGGATCTCGCTGGGGTCGGTGATGATGGGGGCCATGACCTACATCGGCAACGGTCCCAACTTCATGGTCAAGACCATCGCCGAGAAGTCGGGCATTCGCATGCCCAGCTTCTTCGGCTACATGGTCTACAGTTTTCTGGTACTGTTGCCGATCTTGGTGCTCAATACGTGGCTATTCCTGTAAGGCCGCCGTTCGGGTCGAGCCGAGGCCGATAGCGGTGGTCAAGCCGCCCCCAACCGGTACAATTATCATGCAAACGTGAGAGTGGTTCCCGTCTCTGTCCCCTCCACAGGCTTACGCACGCGTGCCCTACGATCATATCACGAGCGACCAAGAGCTTGAGCAGTTTTGTCAGGATTTGGCCGCCGAATCGACGATCGCCTTCGATACGGAATTCGTCTCGGAATACAGCTATCGTCCGCAACTGTGCTTGATCCAGGTCGCGGCCGGCGATCGCCTGGCGGTCATCGATCCTCAGACCGTTCGCGACATGAAGCCTTTCTGGCAATTGCTGGCCAGCGAGGGACACGACACGATCGTGCACGCCGGGCGCGAAGAGTTGCTCTTCTGCCTCGGCTCCGTGGGACGAACCCCGTGGCGTATGTTCGACATTCAAATCGCAGCGGGCCTGGTTGGTTTCGAGTATCCGGCCGGGTACGGATCGTTGATGTTCAAGCTCTTGGGCCAGAGGCTCCAAAAAGGCGAAACCCGCACCGATTGGCGCCGCCGCCCGCTTTCCGACGGTCAGATCGAATACGCGCTCGACGACGTCCGCTGCCTGGGAATGATGGCGACGAAACTGCGAGCGCGACTCGAACTGTTGGGCGCACCGCCTGGATGGAAACCGAGATTTCCGCCTGGAAGTCTGACGTTGAGGCCACCCGATCGAGCGAGCGGTGGCGGAAGGTTTCGGGCGCGGCCAGTTTGTCGCGGCGCTGCCTGGCGGTGGTCCGCGAGATATGGCTATGGCGGGAACGTGAGGCCGAGAAGCGCGATTGTCCGACGCGGCGCGTGCTGCGCGACGACTTGATCATCGAGCTGGCCAAACGCCGTTCGTCGAGATCAAGCAAATCCGGGCGGTGCGCGGCATGGAGCGCGGCGATCTGCAAAGAGCATTGCCAGAGTTGGCCGCGGCCATCGAACGCGCGGTGACGCTGGACGACGAACAGTGTCCCGCTCCGCAACAGCGAGAAGCGCCGGCCCAACTGGCCGTGTTAGGACAATTTCTGTCCTCCGCCCTGGGCAGCATTTGCCGTTCCGCCGAACTGGCGCCGAGCATTGTGGGCACTGCCAGCGACGTCCGCGATCTGGTGGCCTATCGATTGGGCATGGCCGACTGCAACGGCCGCGAGCCGCCGATTTTGGGACGCGGTTGGCGCGCCGAAGTAGTCGGCCGACTGATCGACGATCTACTGGCCGGCAAGCTGGCCATTCGCATTCACGACCCTCGCTCCGACGAGCCCCTGGCGTTCGAGCCGCTGCCGTAGGGCGCTCGCCATGCCACGGCCGGAAGCGGCGCCCTGGGGCGTTACTGCTTCTGACGATCCAGCATGTCCTTGGCCCAATTGAAGGTCTGGATTGCGCCGGCCGTCGCAGCGGCCGGATTGGCCGTCGGTGGCAAAATCGCCTGCTGCGTCAAGTTGCCTTGGAGGCCGCTTGGCGGTGGTGGTGGTGGCGGCGGTGGCGGCGCGGCAGCTGGCGGCGGTGGCGGTGGAGTATACGCGGCCTTTGGCGGAGTCGCCCCGCCACCCGCTGCGTTCGCCCCGGCACCGTTGGCAGGTGGCGGCGTCGCAGCCGATGGCGGCGCGGCTGCCGGACTCGCAGCGGGAGCCGGGAGCGGGGTCGGCGGCTTGCCGTTATTGACCGGCGCAAGGTAACCGGCATTTTCGATCCCGGGCGAGTTCCCATTCGGGGCGACGGGGGTTGCCGGTTGGGCAAATTGCGGCTCTCCGGGGATGAACAGTTTTTCCAATCCGACCGACGAACTGGGAGCGGGGGTCTTGCCCTTTACGAGCGGCACGGCCAGCTTTTCGCCAGCGAACGCGGTTCCGTCGTAGATGGTGCCTCGCTGGAAGGGGCCGGCTCCGGCAACCCAAACGTCCTTAGCGCGGCTGGCTACCTTGCGGTTGCCCGATTGCCACACCGGGCGCCCCGACATCCGATCGTATGCAAACACGGCGATTTTACACACGCCTTGCTGATTGGTGCGTTTTACCAGGGCGATTTCGGGGATGCTCGCCGCGCCCACTGGCAGCAATCCGGCGGTCGGCAGAGTGGTTGCCGGCACGCCGAACAAGAGGTCTTGCCGATTGGTGCCCAGCGTGCCGCTGCGCACTTCGACGACGTACGTGGCGTCCTCGGCTTTGTCTTTGATGATACAGCCGCTGGCCAGCATGTGTTGACGCAACGTGCTGACCACGTAGTTCTGGTCCAAGGCGGCAATGATGAAGCGCGTGTCGAGATAGACGTTTCTGCCGTTCAGCGGGCTGAAATCGATTTCACTGATGGCGCGATCGATGGCGTCGGAAACCAGAAGTTGCTCGGTCGCCGTGCGCGGCGAGTCCGACCATTTCGTCGTGCCGCAGCCAGCTAGCAGCGAGCAGGTCGCCAGCAGCGGGACCAGGGTCCGGTGAAGAAATAGGGTTCGTCTCATGCAACCGTGCCAGCGCGAAGGATCGACTGTAATCCGAGAACCTGTCCCCGGTGCGATTGAGGGGCGGCGGATTATAGCGGAAGGTCGACGACCGACAAACATTCATTTATGGGTTGTCGTCGGGGACAGCGCTTGCGGCTTAAGCGGCCACTGTCGGAAGGGTTACGCTGATCACGGTTCGCTCCGTGTCGAACCGCCGCTAGCACTCGCGCAAATGATGCGCAGCGAATAACGCCGCGCTGGGGCGTCTGGCGACGGGCAAGAATTATTCGGCCGCTTGCGGCGGAAGCTCGGGCGCGTCGTCGTTAGGCGCTTCCTCGGTCGGCGCTTCCTCGGCGGACACGTCTTCGGAGGGCGCCTCTTCGGTCGACTCTTCCTCGGTTAGCACCCGTTCGAGCGGCGTCGGATCGAGACGCGTGCTCGAACGCGGCTGGCCCTCGTCATCGGCCTCGGCGGACGCCTCCTTGTCGTCGCCATAGAAGTGTGTGGCCTCTTCAGCCGCTAACTTCGTGTGCAGCGATTGACAAACGACTTCGGCGCGGAAGATGTGATTGCCGCTCTTATCCGCCCGGGCGTGCACCCGATAGACCGCCGTGTCGCCGGCTCCCACCGTGGCGATGGGCTTGAAGATGACCTGCCCCGGACCGATTTCGTGCGAGCCCCCTTCGACGCTCGTTGCTTCGAGCCCCTCGGAGAAGAACACCGACAGGTCGACGCCGTGGGCGGCTTTCGTGCCGCGATTGCGAACGTGAACCTCGTAGACCGTTTCTTCGCCAACGGCAATCGGACCCTGCGGGTCGCGGACTTCGAGTTTCAAGTCGGCGAGCGCTTCGACCCGCGTTGTCGAGGTGGCCGCCGCGCTCAAGTTGCCGTCGGCCATCGAGACAAACTGCATGCGATTTTCGCCAGGCGTGCTGAGCGAGCACTGCATGTCGAGCGTCCGTTCGCCGCCGGGTTGCAGCGTTCCGACGGCCCAATTGATTTTTCCTTGTTGCGGCTCGAACCGGCCGCCGCCGTTGCTGGTGATGTACTTGGCGTCGGGAGGCAGGACGGCCGACACCTGGACGTTGTCCGCGGTGGCGTTGCCGGCGTTGACGACCTTGACGTGAAACGTACCGACCGTTCCGGCGTATTTTACCTTGGGGGCCTCCACGTCGATTCGCAGGCTGGCCCGTCGCACCATCACCTGCTCCGAGGCCTCGGCGCGCAGGCCGCCGTCGGCGAACGCTTGAGCCTTGATGGTGATTGCGCCGGCCTGGCGCGCCGACAGTTCGACGTCGATGGTCTTGCTTTCGCCGGCACGCACCGTGCCCAGGCGGTGGCTCGACGCCCCTTCAGTGGCGCGCCCTATCGGCAGCAGGCCAACGACCACGTTTTCCGAATCTCCGTTGCCCGGATTCGAAATGGTCAGCTTGTAGATTTTCGACTGGCCGTATTGCACTTCCTCGGGACCCGAGATGGTCATGGCAAGCTTCGGCTCTTGCACTTCGACCAACGTCTGCGACGCTTCGGGCGTAAACGTGTATTTCACGGCCAGGTCCAGCGGCGCGCTCTTGCGGGGCACCAGCTTCAGGTTGAGCGTCTCACTGGTCTTGGATTCCAGACGGTCGATTTTCCATTCCAACGGTTCGTGCCGTTCGCCCTGGCCGGGCGATTGAGTCGCGCCGACGCTGGCTTGCGACGAAGCCACGTCGACTTCGTGCGGAATGTTCACCGTCACGAGCACGTTGTTGGCGGTTGCTCCGGAGTTATGAATCTTGACGACAAACAATGCCTCTTTGCCGATCAGCACTTTGCGCGGCCCGGTGGCCTCCACGCTCAACACGGGGCTTTGCGTGGTGAACAAAATGCCGGGCTCCGTGGCATGCGTGTCGGGACTGTGTTTGGGGGACCGCCGGCCTTTGGCACTCTCGCTTGATGATTCGGAGAGGCCCTTCGCGGGCGGTAAGCGTTTTGGTCCTCCTTCCAAAGATGGGCCAGACGTTGGCGTCCGCTGCTCATCAAATGCGCTGTCGGTGTCGAGGTCGGATTCCGCCGGCTTGGCAACTGTCGGCAGCTGGCTGCTCGGGGGACGCGCAGTCGTCGTCGACCGGGTGTCCGTGTCTTGCGTCGAGCGGTCGGTGCCGGTCGGAAGTTGAATCAGCCCCACGCGTGGCTGCGCCCGGCGGGCCGATTGGACTTCCATCCGGGAGGGGATTTTCACCGCCGGTGCCGTGGCGTCGGGAGCTGCTTGCGGCTCCGCCGCCGGCGCCACGCGTGGCGCGGCGACAGTCGACTGGCCCGGCGCGGCGCGCGCCGCTGGGGACTTGTCGCTTTTCCCTTGGCATCGGGCGATTGATTGGGGTTGCCGCCGCGTCGCTGGTCGGGATCGGTCCCCACCAGCAAGTCCTTGCGGAACTGCTCAAGGCGCTCGCTGAGCGTCGGCAGCCGCAGGGCCTGCGCCGTGTCTTCGACCTGTGCGGATGCCGTCGTTGTCGCGCAGACGCTACCCAGTGCGACCAGGGCGAAAAGAGCGTTTCGACCAACCATGGGCGTAATCCTGACTTGACGAATGTCTACGGACTTCGCTTCCATATATCGACGGTTAAATTCTGGGGGTTGAACAGACTTTTCCGAATGTCACGATTTGTTTCGACTGAATGGCTAGTTTGGGGCGATTGCGTAGCGTGAGTTCTGCCATCGCGCCGCCACTCGAAGGACTGCCCGTCGAACGTCCGGGCTATAACGAGTCGCCCAAAGCGGGTATAATGCACCCCATAAGCGTGCCAGACTCCTACCCCTTCCGCGCTCACTCGCGCGCGACTGCTCGGCTCAACCCTATGCGACGCAACGACATTCGCAATATTGCCATCATCGCCCACGTCGACCACGGCAAGACGACGCTGGTCGACTGCCTGCTGCGCCAGAGCGGCGAGTTCCGCGAGAGCCAGCTGGTCGGCGAGTGCATCCTCGACTCCAACGACCTGGAGCGCGAGCGGGGCATCACGATCCTGGCCAAGAACATCGCCATCCCCTACCAGGGCGTGAAGATCAACATCATCGACACGCCCGGCCACGCCGACTTCGGCGGCGAGGTCGAGCGCGTGCTGCGGATGGCCGACGGCGCGCTGGTGCTGGTCGATGCGGCCGAAGGGCCGATGCCGCAAACGCGCTTCGTGCTGTCGCAAGGCGCTCGAGTGCGGCCTGCAGCCGATCGTGGTCATCAACAAGATCGACCGGCCCGACGCCCGGCCGCACGAAGTGCTCGACGAAGTCGTTCGAGCTGTTCCTGCGAACTGGGCGCCGACGACGAGCTGGCCGACTTTCCCTACATCTTCGCCAGCGCGCAGCGACGGCTACGCCACGCACGATCCCGAGCCAGCCCGGCGACTCGATGCAGCCGCTGTTGGACCTGGTGCTCGAGAACGATTCCCGGGCCCGGAGGTCGACGCCGAACGCCCCGCTGCAGATGCTGGTCACCACGCTCGACTGGTCCGACTACGTCGGCCGCATCGCCGTCGGCCGGATCTTCGCCGGCACGATCGCGCGCGGGCCAGCAAGTCGCGCTGATGCAGGCCGACGACGCAGTCACGACCGTCGCAAGGTCGCCTCGGTCCACGTCTTCGACAAGCTGGGCCGCACCGAGGTCGACGAGGCCGACGGCCGGCGACATCGTGGCCGTGGTCGGGCTGGAAGGCGTCGAGATCGGCGACACGATCAGCGACGCCGACGAGCCGCCGTGCCCTGCCGCGCGTGGCGGTCGACGAGCCGACGCTGGAGATGATCTTCGGCATCAACAACTCGCCGTTGGCCGGCCGCGAAGGCAAGTACGTCACCAGCCGGCACCTGCGCGAGCGGCTGATGCAAGGAGCTGGAGCGGAACGTCGCCCTGCGCGTCGAGCCGATCGCCGGCACCGATGCAGTTCGCCGTCTCCGGCCGCGGCGTGCTGCACCTGTCGCGTGCTGATCGAAACCATGCGCCGCGAAGGCTACGAGCTGTCGGTCGGCAAGCCGCAGGTGATCTTGCGCGAGCGCAACGGCGTCACCGAAGAGCCGTTCGAGTCGCTGGTGGTCGAAGTGCCGCACGACAAGCTCGGCGCCGGTGATGGAACTGGTCGGCGCGCGGCGCGGCCAACTGGTCGAGATGAACAGCCGCGGCGAATACGCGCACGTCGATCGTTTTCGATTCCCGCCCGCGGGCTGATCGGCCTGCGCACGCGGCTGCTCGAACGCCACGCAGGGCACGGCGATCATGCACCACCGCTTCGAGGCGTACCGGCCGATGGAAGGCGACATCGCCGGCCGCGCCAACGGCGTGCTGGTCTCGATGGCCGCCGGGCAAGGCCGTGGCCTTCGGCCTCGACGGCTTGCAGGAGCGGGCCGAACTGTTCGTCGCGCCCGGCGACGACGTCTACGAAGGCATGATCGTCGGCGAAAACAGCCGCGCCGGCGACATGGCCGTCAATCCGACCAAGGAAAAGAAGCTCACCAACATGCGGGCCACGCGGCAGCGACCGCAACATCCTCCTGAAGCCGGCCCGCGTGTTGACGCTCGAAGCGGCGCTGGAATACATCGAGGAAGACGAGCTGGTCGAAGTCACGCCCGGCAGCATCCGCCTGCGCAAGATCCTCCTAAGCGAAGCCGACCGCCGCAAGGCGGCGCGGCGGCGGGCGTAATTCGTGGCGAGCGCGCGGAACGAAGGCTACGGTCCGGCGAATTCGCGGCTGCGTGGTGCACGCCTCAATATCCCAAGCCCGGCCTGTCAAGAACGCTCGTTCCCAAAGTCCCGTCGCTGACCCGAAACATCGTGGGAAAGCGCTCGACCCAGTCGCGGTTGCCCGCGGGACAGTATTGGCGGGCGTTGCCTTCGATGGCGGCGACGCCTGGCATGCGGGCGGCGAGGCTGGCCGAGTGCAGGAAGGATCGGCCGGGGCAGGTCAGATCCTGGACGCACAGGAACATGCCGTATTTTTGCGCGGCGGCGCCCATCAGCAGCGCCTCGGTGTGTCCTTTGCACGCCTTGAGCGCCACGCCCGTGTAACCCAGCTCGCGGCACAGCATCAGACTTTCCAGATCGACCAGCGATTCGTCGATCACTACCGGCTTGATCCGCGCGGCGGCGTGCATGCGGTTTTCCGGATGGGCCCGCAAATCGCGATGCGTCGGCTGTTCGATATATTGCACACGGCGAAATGCGTCGGGCGAGCGGGTTTCAAGCTGCGCAAGAAGTCGAGCACGTACTCGACGTTGGCGCATTTCTCGTTGAAGTCGAGCGAATACTTCCAATCGCCGCACCCGCGCTGCCGCTGGGCCGGCGCTGCCGCCCCCTCGACCGCCACGACCCGATCGACGTCCCAGGCCAGGTTGTCGCCGGCCAGTTTGATTTTCAAGTGCGTCAGCCCGTCGGCGGCAATCCACTCGGGCAGGATTTCCGGCAAACCATCTCCAATCGACTTGGTCACGTCGGCGTGCGACAGCGGATCGAGGGCCCCGACCAGGTGATACAGCGGCATTCGCGGCTGCGGCCGGCGCAGCGTGTAGCGGTCGAGGTATTCGCCGGCGAAATCGACCGCCAAGTAGTGTCCCAGATCGGCGCCGACCCACTCGGGCCCCAGCAAGTTGTACGAATTCTGGCCGAGCGTCTTTCCGTAGGCGTCGTGGATCGCGGCTTCCAGGGGGCTGGCCGCGACCAACTGCGCCAGACGCGGCATCGGTTCGGCCAATTCGCCGCCGCGCGTCACTTCCGCGGCCGCCGACGCGTGCGAATGCGACAGCTCGGGCGTAATATCGAACGGATGGCCAACGGCTCGACTTCCTCCAGCATCGCTCACCAGCCGTTGGCCTAGAGCGAGCATCGCGTCAAGCGTCTGCCGGGACGTGAGCGAATTGCTGGGCCAGGCCCAGGCATTGCCCATCGGCATCGAGCCAAGCCCCGTCCCGCGGCGGCCGTCCTGGGTCTCGACTTCGACCTCCACGTTCAACAAGACCACGTCCGTGACGACGCGTCCGCCGAACTTGATCGGCGTTCGGTAGGCGATTTGCTCGGCCGTCGCCCGCGCGGACACGATGCGGATGTCGGAGTTTTTCGGCACGTGCTGCTCCGGCAATGCGATGGGACTGATGGAAGCTCAGTCGCTGCATTATCGACGGTTCGAGCGCGCGACACAACGGGCTCGGCCGCCAGAGGCATGCGATGTCACACGAGGCCCTTGCGCACGGCCCAGACGGCGGCTTGCGTGCGGTCCGACACGCCGATCTTTCGCAAAATGTGCTGCACGTGTTCTTTGACTGTTTCGTAGCTGATGTGCAACGCCAGGGCGATTTCCTTGTTGGTCAAGCCGTAGGCCAGTTGCCGCAATACTTCGCTCTCGCGCTGCGTCAGTGGCACTTCCACGTCGGCCGCCAGGCGCGGCGTGGCCAGCGCGCCGGTCACCCGACGCAGCTCGTCGCGCGTCCAGGCACTCTGTCCGGCAGCCGCAGTGTGAATGGCCTCGATCAACTTGTCGCGGGAAACCCCCTTCAGCAAGTACCCGCTGGCCCCCAACGCGACAGCCCGGGCCACGTAGGTCGGATTGTCGTACGTCGAAAGAATGAGAATCGGCATGTTCGGGCGATCGAGCTTGATGCGGCCCAAAGCGTTGAGCCCATCGCCATCGGGCATGCGGATGTCCATCAGAACGACATCGGGATCGTGTTTCAGCGCCAGCCGTACGGCAGCCTCGCCGGTCGAAGCTTCGGCCACGATCTTTATGTCGGTGCCGTTGAGCAAGGTCTTCAGGCCGGAGCGAACCACTTCGTGATCGTCAGCGATCAGCAATTTGATACTCATGGGTAACCTCCTAATGCCTGTCGTCGCAAGCGGGGGATCAGGCCGTGTCCCTCACGCTGCCGCGGCGCGTGCCACATCCAATTATAGCCTTAATGCCCCCCGATGGAGCCCCCCCTGGCTAGTAGGTTTGCTGACTAGCTCAGCAGCGGCGCGGCGGCATCTCGCGCGGGGGGTTACAGACGGAAATCATTCCCCCATTTCCAAGGCAAATTGTGGACCATAGACCACGATTTGCCGAAATTCAGCTAGCATTCCACCGGTTCGCGCCGATGGTCGCCCACCCGCCGTGGCGGTTCAGCGAAATCTCACCAGTGGGGGGTGCGGGCAGAACTACGGTCGCGCGGCCGCGGCTTTGAAAAAGGGCTCGACTGCCTTCATATCGAATTCGGACAGCACCAACACGGTCGCATCTCGGCCGTTGACGGTTTTGTAGGTCCGCGTGCCGGTGATTTCGAAGACCTGCAGTAGTTCCAGGTCTGCTCCGTCGTGCGCTTCCCGCGTGGAAAGTCCCCGCAGCAGGAAGGCAACCGGCCGCACGATCGTTTCTCCCTGCGCCTGAAAGTGTTTCACGGTGGTGACTTTGAGCGGGAATGAGCAGCTCACCAGCATTTCTCGCTCGGACAGAATCTGGTCCACGTGGCACGACAACCGCGGCAGCCGCCCGATCGCGCCGACTTCGGGCGGAAACCGCAGCGGTGGAACCACCGGCTCCTTGTTGGCCCGAAGCGTCAGCAAGTCTTCTTCGGTCTTCGCGATCCGCCGCAACGTCTCGGGCGATTTCGAGCCTTGCGAACGCAACCCGCGCAGCGTGTGCTCCAGCTGCAAGATCGCTCCGCGGCGCGAAGTCTCGCATTGCTGCACGAACGCCTCGATCTTCGGCGGCACCGCGGCCGCCGTCGACGCGCCAGTGGTACGCCCCAACTGGGCCGTCAAAACCCCGCTCATGACGATCGTTAGGGCCGAAATCATGCGAGTTACCCGATCTTAGGCAATACGTACGGCTCGCGGTACGGTTTGGTCAAAGCGTCGTTCGCCTCGGGGCAATCGATGAACCGCTCGCTCCGCGGATCAAAATCGAGCCGTCCGCGAGTTTGATGGGCGATTTCTCCCAGGTGAACCAAGGCACAACTTCGGTGCGCCACCTCGGCCGAAGCGCGGGTTGGCGTCCGGCGGCGCACGGCGGCGAGAAAATCGGCCATGTGCTCCGGATAGCCGGTGCGACTGCGCAGGTCACGGCCTTCGGTCGGGCCGGGCTTCGACTTCGGACCCAAAAACGTGCTGAACGCCCCTCGCCGCGAAAAGATCATGTAGCCTTCCGTGCCGTAAAAAACATTGCCGTTGTCGAAACCGTGCATGCCGTAGGCCGTGAACGGATAGTTCTCATACACCAACAGCCGCCCGTCAGGGTACTCATAAGTCACGTTCAAGTTGTCCGGATACTCGCTGGCATGGTCGTGCAACATCATTCGGCCGCCGCGGGCCGTGATCTGCTTGGGCAGCGTGTCGACGCCCAATCCCCATGCGGCCATGTCGAGATCGTGAATCCCGTCGTCGCCGATCTCGCCGTTGCCATAGTCGCGGAACATCCGCCACGTGCCGTGAAAGCGATGCGGATTGAACGCTCGCTTCGGTGCCGGGCCCAGCCAGCGATCGTAGTCCACGCCGTCCGGTGGCGTGCCGTCGGCGAGGGGCCTGGCCTCGTCGCGCAGTTCGGCCGTCCAGGCCCTCGCAACTCGCACCACTCCGATGATTCCTTCCTTCAGCAATTGTCCCGCTTTCTCGGTCACGGGGCTGGAGCGCATCTGGGTCCCCTGCTGCACGACGCGGCCATATTTCTTGGCGGCCTCGATGATCAGCGGGCCTTCGTTGAACACGTGCGAGATGGGCTTTTCGATGTACACGTCCTTGGCTTGCTGCATCATCGCCAGCGCGATCGGCGCGTGCCAGTGGTGCGGGGTGGCGATGATGCAGGCATCGACGTCCTTGTCGGCCGCGACGTCCTCGTAGCGCGCGGTCCGTTTCGGCGGCGTGGATTGTAACTCGCTCAGGTGGCCTGCAATTTTGTCGATCTGGCGCGGGTCGACGTCGCACAGCCAGGCAAAAGACACCGCCTCGCGACGATCAACCAGGCCCTTGACGTGTCCGTTCATCATTCCGCCGCAGCCGATGATTCCCAGGCGAATGGTTTGCGGCTTCTGCGAGCCGAAGGCGTGTACGCCGCCCAGCGCGGTCGCCGCGGCGGCCAGCGCGGCAGTCTGTGCCGACTGCTCGAGGAACCCTCGTCGAGTGGTTTCTTGTGCCATGGCGCGCCCTCCTGCTTGTGTCGTGTCAGAACTGCGCGGCGGCCGCCGCCGCCGCTCGTTCGCTCGGCCATCCCACCTGTCGAGGCTAGCCGCGATGGTCGAATGCGTCAAGGAACCAGCCACGACCCCCCGCCGGCTCCGTCGGTTGAGTGCGAGTTAACAATTGGCATCGGGAAGCCGATAATTTTAGGGTCATTTTCGCCCGGATTCGGGCAATGAGGTTTCGTTTTTGGCGTCGAGCACGGATGCGGCAATTGTGCTCGAACGGTTTTGGAAGCGGGAAATGCGCTTTACGCTGGTCGATCGGATCGTGCTGTTGGAGCCTGGCGTACGAATCACGACCGTCAAGACGCTGTCGCTGGCCGAAGAGTACCTGGCCGATCACTTTCCTCTTTTTCCAGTGATGCCCGGCGTGTTGATGCTCGAGGCCATGACCCAGGCCGGGGCCTGGCTGATTCGGGTCACGGAAGATTTTGCCCACAGCATCGTGGTGCTGAAGCTGGCTCGCAATCTTCGCTTCAAGGACTTCGTCGCCCCCGGCCAGGTGTTGACCGTTTCGGCCGAGATCCTGGAGCACGGCCAGCGCGAAACCGAGATGGCGGTCGAAGGCAAGGTTGCCGACGGCGTCTCGGTCAGCGGCCGGCTGGTGCTGGAGCGCTACAATCTCGGCGACCGGCGCCCCGAAATGGCAGCCACCGACGCCTACATCAATAACAACCTGAGGGGCTTGCTGCGGGTTATTCAGCAGCCCGCGCCGGCCGATCCGCGCCGCCTCAGCCGGACTCCCCGATAAGTTGCAGCAGGTACTGTCCATAATCGTTGGGCAGAGCGCGGGCCAGCTTTTCGAGCTGCTCGGCCGTGATGAAACCCTTGTTGTAGGCGACTTCCTCGATACACGAAATCTTCATGCCTTGCCGCATCTCGATGGTCTCAACAAAGTTGGCGGCCTGCACGAGCGACTCGTGCGTTCCGGTGTCGAGCCAGGCGAAACCGCGGCTGAACACCTCGACGTGCAATCGGCCGCGGCGCAGATACTCGCGATTCAGATCGGTAATCTCCAATTCACCCCGTGCCGAGGGACGCAGGCCGTCGGCGATGCCCAGCACTTCGTTGTCGTAGAAGTAGAGGCCCGTCACCGCGAGCTTCGATTTGGGAACCGTTGGTTTCTCTTCGATCGAAATCGGGCGCCCCTGGGCATCGAGCTCGACGACGCCATAGCGCCCCGGGTCCTGAATCGCATAGCAAAAAATCGTCGCGCCCTCGTCGTGCGCCGCTGCCCGGGCAAGGGTGTTCTGTAAACCCTGGCCGAAGAACAGGTTGTCGCCCAGGATCAGCGCCACGTGGTCGCTGCCGATGAATCGCCGGCCGATCTGGAAGGCCTGCGCCAAACCGGACGGTTTGGGCTGTACGGCATAGTGCAGCGAAATGCCGACCGGGCTTCCGTCCCCCAGCAAGCGCTCGAAGCTGCCCACGTCTTCCGGCGTCGAGATCAACAGCACGTTGCGAATGCCGGCCAGCATCAGCGTCGAGAGCGGATAGTGGATCATTGGCTTGTCGTACACCGGCAGCAGCTGCTTGCTGACGGCGCGCGTCACCGGATAGAGCCGCGTGCCCGACCCGCCGGCCATGATGATGCCCTTATCGAAATGGGTCGCCGACATGGCCGAATCCTTTGCAGGCTTTTCCGCGGCAATCAACCCTTCAGTCCCAGCCGCTCGCGGCGGTACACGCCCGACGTGACGCGTTCGACCCAGCGCGCGTTGTGCATGTACCACTCCACCGTCAGCCGCAAACCCGAGGCCAGATCCTGCCGCGGCTGCCAGCCGAGCTCGCGGCGCGCCTTACTTACGTCGATGGCATAGCGGCGGTCGTGCCCCGGCCGGTCCTCAACGAACGTAATTAACCGCGAGCACGGCGCGTGCGGCAAGCCGGGGCAAAGTTCGTCGATGATTCCGCACAGCGCATTTACGATCGCCAAGTTCGTTCGCTCGCAGTCGCCGCCGACGTTGTACGTTTCGCCGGGTTTGCCCCGCTCGAGCGCCGCCAAGAGCGCTTGGCAGTGGTCTTCGACGAACAGCCAGTCGCGCACGTTCTGGCCGTCAGCATACAAGGGGAGCGGCTTGCCCTCCAGGGCGTTGAGGATCATCAGCGGAATCAGTTTTTCGGGAAACTGGCACGGTCCGTAGTTGTTCGAGCAGTGGGTCGTGATGACGGGCAAGCCATACGTGTGATGAAAGGCCCGAGCGAAGTGGTCGCCGGCCGCCTTGGAGGCTGAATAGGGCGAGTTGGGAGCGTAGGGCGTGGTTTCGGTAAATGTCCCGCTCGGCCCGAGCGATCCAAATACCTCGTCGGTCGAGACGTGCAGAAATCGAAATTGCGATCTCGCCGGTTCATCAAGCCCGGCCCAATAGTCCCGCGCGGCTTCGAGCAGCCGGAACGTGCCGGTCACGTTGGTTTCGACAAACGCGGCCGGCGCGTCGATCGACCGATCGACGTGGGACTCGGCCGCCAGATTGACAATCGCCCGCGGTCGATGCCGGCTGAGGAGGTCCGCGACGAGTTTTGCGTCGGCGATGTCCCCCTGCACGAAAACATGCCCCGGATCGCCGAGCACGCCCTCGAGCGAATCGAGATTGCCCGCGTACGTCAGCTTGTCGAGGTTGACGACTCGAAACAGCTTCTGCGCGACAACCGTTCGCACCAGGCAACTGCCAATGAACCCTGCCCCGCCGGTGATCAGAATGGAATCCATGCGCACGACCCGGCCACGCGGTTCCTATCTCGGCCTGCGGGCAAACACGAGCCACTTGCCGTCGGGCGACCAGACCGGGTCGCGGCTTTTGTCGGTTTGACCGGCAAGCAGCCGCGGGGCCTCGTTGCCGTTGACGTCGAGCAGGTGGATCACCGCATCCAGGGTGATCGCCAATTGCTTGCCGTCGGGCGACCAATTGACGTGCTTGCCCAGGTTGTCTTCGCGGGCCAGCCGCGCGCGCGTCTGCGCCGCGCCGGATCGCTACTGACGATGAACAATTCCCGCGCCTTTATGCCCTTGCGGCGCGAGACAAACCCCAGTCGCTTGCCGTCTCGCGACCAATCGAACCCATGCGGAAACTCGGCTACCTCTTCGTCGAACAGCGTTTGCTCGCTGCCGTCTGCCACGTCAAACACTTTGAGCCCGGCCCAGTCGGTGAAAGCGATTCGCGAGCCGTCCGGCGCCCAGCGCGGACAAGCTCCCAGCACCAACCACTCGCGGCCCCCGCCGTCGACGTTCTGCACCCAGATGCCGCGCTTCGTGCTGCCGTCGCCGTTGTGGTGATACACCAATTGCTTGTCGTCGGGCGACCAATCGGGCATCGCCTGCTCGCCGACTTCCTTCAGTCCACTACCGTCCAGATTGACGACAAAAAACTTTCGTACGCTCTCGTCCTCGGCCACGGCATCGAAGGCAATCCGCTTGCCGTCATGCGACCAGCGCGGCGAGCCGTGAAAGGCCATGCCGGGCACCGAGACCACCTTTCGCTCTCCGCCGCCGTCGGCCTTGATGACAAAGATACCGGTTTCCGCCGCCGCGAACCGCACTGTCCACGCGACCGCCAGACCCGCCAGAAATGCCATCGATCGCATCGTTGCCATTCGTGGGCCTCACCCATTGAGCATTGTACGTCGAGACCACCCGTCGCCCGATTGTACCACACCGGTGTCGCGCCAACGGGACTTCCTCGTCCGCCTGGAGAGGTCGGCCTCGGGCATCAGCGCGAAGCATTGGTCGAAAGGCCGTTTGAGCGGCGGTCGTCCTACGGTAGCGCGACCAGCTCGCGACCCCGCTCGGCCGAAGATGCATAGAACCGCTGGGCAGGGTGACCTCACGTTGTCTTATTTCGATCTGCGGGCAAACGCGATCCACTTGCCGTCGGGCGACCAGGCGGGATCTCGGCTTGTGCCCAATTGTCCAGTGACCAGTTGAGGGTCTTCATGACCCTTGACGTCGAGCACGTGAATCAGCGCGTCGAGGGTGACCGCCAGTTGCTTGCCATCGGGCGACCAGGCGACGTCGCGCCCCAATTCGACTTTGCCGGCTACTCGCACTCGCAGCTCCCCTGCAACGTCGTCGGCTTTGATCAGAAACAACTCGCGCGTCTTGGCACCGGACCGTCGGGCGACGAACGAGAGCTCCTTGCCGTCGCGCGACCAATCGAACCCGTGCGGGGATTCCGCGAGTTTTTCGTCAAACAGTGTGCCGACTTCGCCGGTGACCACGTCGATCGCTTTGAGGCCGCTGGCATCGGCGAACGCGACTCGCGCGCCATCGGGCGACCAGCGCGGGCAAGCCCCCTGCGCCAACCACTCGCGTCCTTTGCCGTCCAGGTTTTGCACGTAGATGCCCTTGATCGCGCTGCCGTCGCCGTAGTGGTAAAACACCAACTGCTTGTCGTCCGGCGACCAATCCGGCATGCACTGTCCGCCCAAATCCTTGAGTCCGCTGCCGTCGACATTGACGACGTAAAACTTTCGGATGCCTTCGTCCTCGGCCAACGCGTCGAAGGCAATCCGCTTGCCGTCGTGCGAGAAGCGCGGCGAACCGTGAGCCGACATGCCGGGCACCGAGACCACCTTTCGCTCTCCGCCGCCGTCGGCCTTGATGACAAAGATACCCGTCTCGGCCGCCGCGCCGCGAACGACGAGAAGTCCCGTCGCCATCGCCAGGCATGCAGCCCATCGCCGTGCATTCATCGTGCCGCCCTTTCACTGCTCAAAGTATCTGATTTGTCGGATAGGTCAATCGTGTGCGAGGCCGGCCGGCTGATGGTTTCTTGGAATGGAGTCGGCCTGACGTCAGGGCGCGGCCGTTTCGGGTGGCGCGCCGTGCTTCTCAACCAATTCCTTCATGTTGGCCAGGCCCTCTTCGAAAGACTTGCCGATCACGGCGTCCATATCCATGAACAGGCACATGGCCTTGCCGAAGAAGTCGTTCGTGCCGTCCATCTTCCAGGTCAGCTTGGTCCCATTCTCTTCAGCGGCGAGCGTAAACGCCATGTGGGCTTTGCCGACGAAGGGCCGGACGAACGCCTGCTCGACGTCGACCAGCTCGTCCGGCTTGCTCGCCAGGATCGTCAAGGTGCCCTCGCCAATCGAATCGTTGCCACTCCAGGCGAAAGTGGCACCCTTGCCCGCCGACGGAGTCGAAAAAGTTGCCTTGGAGTTCGGGTCGAGCTTGCTCCACGGCGACCAGGCGTCCCACGCGCAGGTCGTTGACCTGAGCAAACACCGCGGTCGGCGGCACGGCCATGGTGGCCGATCGCTGCACCAAGAAGGTGCCTGGCTGCAGGCTGATCACGATCAGCAAGCAGACGATGAGGCCCAGCACCAGCGAGGCGACCGAGATGATGATCTTCTTGGCCATCGCGGAACTCCTGGAAGGACGAGCCGGAAGCGAGCGTCGCCGAGCAAGCCAATTGTAGAGTCGGACCATGCTCGGCAGCAAGAACGTCCTGTGCCGCTTGCTCATCGGATACCCCCTTGGCCGTGAACCCGGTAGAATCGGAAGCGATCGCCGCGCGCGGCCACGCGCCGATGGGAAGGGGCGATGATGCTTCGCAGGAAGCGGTCAAAACGTGAATCTCGAACAGGACAAGACGCTGTGACCGGTAAAGACTCCATTGCGAAACCCAACGCTCTGTGCCTCGATCAATTTCTGAAGCTACGTTCGATTGCCGACTCGGGCGGCCAGGCGAAGGTGATGATTCAAAGCGGCCAGGTCAAAGTGAACGGGGAGATCGAAACCCGACGACGCCGGAAACTGGTCGCCAGCGATTTGGTTGAAGTCGACGGCGGCCAGTGGCCGGTTGGATCCCCAGGCGATCCGTGAAGGATGAAGGCGGAAGGCTGAAGGCGGAAGGATGAAGGATGACAGTAGTTCCAACTTTCGCTTATGGGCTTAGATCGACGCAAGGTATTGAGCCGTCATGTAGTAAGGCGGCGACGGTTTGGGCGATCCAATCGAGCATTCGTTTGTAACGGAGTCGTTCGAGTCGCAAAGTCATCGTGGGACCGCTGCCTTCGGCCAAGCGCGTGGCGTGAATCCAGACCCAGAGGTTTCGCAGGATCAGGGCGACGGCGACAAACACCAGACGCAGACGTGGGCACCGCGTGCAGGTGTGGATGCGCGCTTGACGCATTTGACGGTAACTCGATTCGATGCCGAACCGCTTGCGATACCGCTGGCGAATGTCTTTGGGAGAGCCCTTCACACGCCAGGCAGCGAACAACAGCTTTTGTTGGACATGTTTGTGGTCTTTGCGATTGCGATGCGTACGATACGTGACGCATACGGAGACGGTCACTTGTTGCTTCTTGTTCTTCAGCGTGTGTTGATACCAGCCCGCCTTCTGACGCTTGATCCAATGCAGGCCGGTGGCGGCGCGGCGCTTCTTGGAGCGGCGCCCGCGAAACATGGCGGGCATCAAGAACGGCAGTTTTTCGCTCTGCAACCAGGTGATCACCGGCACGTTGAAGAACTGCGCGGTCCAGCAGCACATACTTGATTTTCAGGCCGATTTTGCGAATTTGCGCCAGCAGACGCCGCAGCGCGACCACCAGCGTTTCGTGCCGCCGCACCCACGTCAGTGCCACGGTGTAGCGCTGCCCGTGCTGCACGATGCAGGCTGTGCCGTAGGCGTGAAACTTCGTCGTGCCCTGGCGCGGCTTGCCGTAATACAGTTCGTTCCGACTTTTGTCGGGCTCGCCATAGTAGGGCACCAAATGCCAATCGATCGCCACACGCCAGGAATGGCGCAACAACCGTCGCGGCAGCGGCGCGGACAGCGCCTCGTTCAACCGACGTTCCAACGACTTCAGAGTCTTGGGCAGGCCGTCGGACAGCGCATTGAACACGGCCTGGTCGGAAAGCGCGTTGGCCAAATCGCGACAGGCGGCATAAATCGAGATCATCCGGGCGGCCGCCCGCAACAAAACATTCCAGGTCACCCTGGCCGTGCACAGCCACCCATGATCCTCTAATAGCTTTGCTTGCAGCAGCCACCCGATGGCCCACCCGTGAACTTCGCCAGCAGTTATGGTATGACTCATCCTTGAACGCATGGGACCCCTCCTTGGCTTGAGTTCTTCAACACAAACCAATCTGAGGAGGACCCTTGCGTTCACCTATAGCAATTCTCTGAACTTGGAACTACTGGATGAAAAGGAACGGGGGCGGGATTGACCACCAAGACACCAAGAGCACCAAGGAAGAATGAAGTAGGAAAACAATCCATTTCTTCGTCTTCTTGGTGCTCTTGGTGCCTTTGTGGTTCAATACTCCTCGTCGGCCATTTCAAAAAAGCCAGGGCGAAAAAGCCCGCGCGCAGCGCGACGTTGAATCGCGATTGCGACTTTTCCTCACCAAAAATGTTTCGTGCGCCGCTGCTCCCATCCGGGGATCCGAAGCGGTTCTTGTACTGCAAAAAGAGCTTCGGCGGAGGAAGCAGCATTGCAGCGGGTCGGTACCGGAGCTTCCCACGGAGACGTTGTACTGCCCAGTCCAAGATGCCGACCGCATCCCTGGGTTCAACGCCGTGGCCACACGGACATTCCCAAAACGGCTCGCGAGCCTCCGGCACGCAGATCGCGTCCGCGCGCTTCGAGGCAGTCAAATACCACTGCGCAGTCTTCGCCGCAGGCGCGAGAGACTTTGACGGGGGCGGCCCAAGAACAAAGCAGGCCTTCCGTCCGTTGACACAGATCTGAAGTGACAGTCCGTCTCAGCTGGATGCAGGTTTACCAAAAGTGGCGGCACACTTTCAACACAAGTTTCCGGCCACCCCCCCGAGAGTTTTTTCTGCATACTAGGCGCGAAGCGCAAGCGAGGGTTTTTCGTCCGGCGTCCCTCGCTCGCGCTTCGGGCTAATGTGGGGATCATCCGGGCGTGCTGAGTGTCGTAGGTCGCGCATCGCATGCGTGACAATTTTCGTCGGCCGGTCATTGCTCCGCTGGATGCAGACGCCTTCTCAGCGACAGCGCCGGGCTGTGCGCCGGGTCGTGCTCGAGGGCCCGATCGAGACACGTTAGCGCCGCGGCGCGATCCTGTTCAGCGAGGTGCACCACTGCCATCTGGTAATAGACCGCTTCGGGGCTGGCACCGCGATCCAAGGCGTTTCTCAGATCGGCAAGAGCCTCGGGAAATCGCCGCATCTCGATCAGCAGCATGCCACGATGCAGGGTTGCCGCGGACGACGAGGGATCCAGTTCCAAGGCGCGTGTGAAGTCGTCGAATGACTGCTCGAAATGCCCGTCGGCCTGATAGCAGAGCGCTCGATTATAGTAGCACTCGGTGCTGTGGGGCGCCAGCGCGACGCAAACGCATGCGGCACGCAGCGCGGTCTCGAAATCCGCCAGCCGATAGGCGCACAGCGTGAGGTAGAAGTTGGGCCAAAAAGAATTCGGCTCCAGTTGGATCGCCCGTTCGAATTCCATTTGGGCTTGAGCCAGATTCTCGGACTGGAGCATGAAACGTCCGACCAGGTAATGTTCCCAGGCCGTTCGCGCAGCCGGCAGGGACGCCGTAGCGAGGGGAGGTTCGCCCTCGCCCAAGGCATTCCGATATTCGCGGCGAGACAATTCAAGAACGGCGCTACTTCCCCACTGGGCCTGCACCTCGTCGAGGATCCGCAATACGGCACGTCGTTCTTGTTCCAGCTGGTCCTCGGCCGCGAGCCGCAGGCGCAGCCGCGACCACAACAGGGTCAAGTCCAGGAGGTCTTTCCGCAGCTGGGTCTCCGTGTCAGCACTTGCCGCCGATCCCTCAAGCGCGGCGATCTGGTCGCGGACTTGCCAGATCTTGCGGCAGCCGCTTTCCAGGGAACGCAACTGCGCTTGGGGTGCGTTCTGAACGCTGTCGGCGAAGCGCAGCTTCTCGACGAGCGCGTGCAACGCGTCGCCGAGTTGAGCCCTGGTGGCCAGGCTAAGTTGCGTTTTCAATGCTTGTTGCAAGTCGGCGTGCCAGGGAAAGAAGCGGATTGCGGCTCGGCCCGTCTCCGCGCGCTCGATGGCCGCCGCGAAGTCGCGGCTGGCGAAGTGCTGCTGAGCTTGCGCGATCGCCACGCGAGCCGCGCTGGTGCGGTCGGCGTGGAACCACAAGGCCGCCGCCAGGATGACCGCCAAGGCAACGCAGCCGGCCGCCGAGACGATCAGGGCGTGCGGTTGTCGGCGACGCCACTTGTGCCAACGCTCCTGGAGGCTGCGATTGGGGACGCCTTGCAGCGGCAGTGCCGCCAGGTGGCGTCGCAAGTCGGCGGCCAATTGCCCCGCGTCGGAGTATCGCGCCGCTGAATGCTGCGCCAGGCATTTGAGCAGGATATCTTCCAAGCCGCGGCTGACGTCGCTGTTGGCCTGCCGCAAGGCGCGCTGCGCGGCGCTTTCGTCGGACGGCGGCAGGCCGCCGGCGAGCGACTCGTACAGCATCACGCCCAGGGAGTAAATGTCCGATCGGCCGTCCAGGGCGACCTCCAACCGACGCCCGTCGCGCACCGCGGCTGCGCACGCCTCTTGCTCGCGCGACATGTACCCACGGGTTCCGCCCAAGCGATCGATGGGCTGGCTGCCGGCCGGCACGACCTCGTGGGCCAGGTGGAAGTCGAGCAACATGGGCTGGCCGTCGCCGGCCAGCAGCACGTTCGAGGGCTTGATATCCAGGTGCACCAATCCGCGTTGATGGGCGTAATGCAACGCGTCGGCCAGGCATGAGCCGATCCAACAGACGGCCTCCACGTACGTTGCCCGCGCCAGAAAGCCGAGCGCCGGACCGACGGATCCCCCGGTTCGAGGTTCGTCTTGCGCAGCGTCGAGCGCTTCGACGATGTGACGCCCCGAGAGTTCGGCAAGCGGGTGCGCTTTCAAGATCTGCAACACGTGCGACCAACTCGCGCCTCCCAGGTAGGGCATGCAAAGTGTGCGCAACTGCTCGTCGGGAAATTCCTGCACCAGGTACAAAGGCGCAATATGCGTGTGCTGCAAACGAGCCAGCGACAAATGTTCGTCGCCGCTTCGGGGCGTCAGCTTGACGACCAGCGGCCGGTCGGAAAGGGACGGCTGGGTGGCCAGAAAGACTCGGCCCTGCCCGCCGCGTCCCAACTCGCGCAGCAATTGCAACTCGCCCAGTTGCTGGCCCGCCTCGGGGAACACCGGTGCGGCCGATTCTGATTGCAGTAGCCGGTGGCAATCCAGCACGATTTCCAGCGCGTGTCTCCACTGAGGGAAACGTGCGAAGATCTCGCTGGACTCGACTCGCTGGCCGCATTCCTCGCGCAGACAGATTTCCTCGAAGACAATCCGCACCGCCGTCTCAGGGTCGGCGGCCAGATCGGGATGGCGCTCGAACCACCGCTCGGCGGGCGTTTGCACTCCATCATGCCACGCCGCGGCCATTTCCTCGATCGTCGCCGCGGCCAACCGCTCGAGCTCGGCGCGCTCGGGGCTCGACGGCCCCGCAAAATCGACGAAGGACTCCGTCGGGGTCGTCCCAGCGCTGTCGGACGAGTGGCCTGCCTGGAACTTCATGGGACGATCTGGATGTGACGGTCAAACTAGGACTTGGCGCAATCGCCGACGCCGCGGAGTCGCGCCACGCGGTGAGCAAGGTCGTAGAGGATGCGGCGCACGCTGCTTTGATGCAAATGAGTCCGATCGGCGATTTCGGCGATCGAAGCGCCCGCTCGCTTGAGAGCCAGCAATTCATAATGCGCCGGAGGACACGCGTCGAGCATCTGGTGCCACAGCTCATCGGCATAGAAATTCTCGCTGACCCGGCTCGCGCGATTGGCCGGAAGCGCGTCGATATCGACCTGCGGCATCGCAACCTCGCGCTCGAGCGCGCCTCGATGTTGCCGCAGGCGGTCGATGAATCGATTGCGCGTCATCTTGACCAGAAACGCTCGCAGTTGGTCCACGTTCTGGAACGTCCATTTCGAATGGCGCAATCCGTCCAACACGTCGGCCCACGCCGATTGAACGATGTCGGAGGAATCGAATTTGGCTCGCAGCGCATGCGACAGCCGGCGCCGGATGACCATGCGAAGATACGGCTCGAATGCGAGGAAAACTTCCTCGGCGGCCGCGGGATCGCCGGCATTCAATTTTGAGAGCATTGCGTCGAGAGGGCCACGACTCATGGCTGGCCTGGAGGAGTGTGCAGCCTGGTAAACAACCAGCTCGACGATTCTTCTTCGCCCGTCTCCTCGTCGAGTCGAGCGCCGCGCCGCTTCCAGTAGCAGTGACCGCCATAGCCAAGCAGCGCGGCGGCCGTGGTCGCAAACGCCCACTGCGGCAAGGTCAACTCGTCAAACCAGGTCACGAGCTCGCCGCCGATTTTCTCGACTTCCCGCATGACCGCTTCGAGAGCCTGGTCGACGGCCTCGACGTTCATCGACATATTCGACAAGAGCGCGGCACGGCTGACGTCGTTCACCACGAACAGAGTTTCGCTGTGAGTCGGCAAAGCAGCTGCGACCGACGCTTCGGCCGATTGTCGAGCGACCGTCTCCGATTGAGCATCGGGCGCCTCGACCACTGCATCGGCGTGTCCGAGACCGCCATCTGTGAACCGGGCGCGCGAATCAACGGGTGGGACGACTCCCGACTCCAGCGGCGCCGTTGGCATGGCGCCGCTTGCTGCACCGCCGAATCCGGCGTCGGCGCGCGCAAGCATGGGAGCTGGCTGCGGCGCGTTCGCCGAGTTCGAACTCGCGGCGATGCTGCTGGCGATGCCCACGTCGCCGCTCGGCACGGATCGCGCTGCCTGAGCGCCTGCGGCTGCCGCGGCAGTCGCGCGAACCTGGTTCGCAACGCCAGCAGCATTGCCGTCTTCGCCGTCGCCGCCGGGACTCGAGCGGCCATATTCCGAATCCGGCTTTGAATTGGGCGCCGCGTTCGACGGCGAGGCCGCAGGGGAGACGACGAAAATAATTTGAGGCGAGTAAGTGAATTCCACGATCACGATCGACACTTGTTGCGGCATCGATATTTGGTAAACCGATGCTCCGTCAAAACCGTGCGCCATCTCGCTCGTCGGTCTGCCGGGCGCGGCGGCATAGTCGGATCGGAAGGCGTCGTCGGATCGGAAGGCGAAATCGTTGCCACGAAACGACTCGTTTTCGCGTTGCGGGCCGTAACCGGCGTCACCAATCTCCGCGTAATCGTGCCCCATCGATGAGCCGGCGGGCGTTGGCCCCCACATCACGGCTTCGGGCGAGGCATCCAGCGGCGCATGGCTTAAGGCAAGCCGACTTTCAAGCGTTTCGACGCACAGCGGACAAGACCAGTCCGCGCTGCTGCGCGTCCGGCGCGATCGCCGGCTCAAGGTCCTTCGCATTGGGGGAGTTCCTTCAAACGACGTGGCCCCGAGTGGAGCCTTTATCCTAGGCGCGAATGCCGCGAATTGTCAAGCATTCTCGAAGTATTGCAGTCGGGTCGAGTGCCGAACGGCAGCCGAATTACCGACGCGCGATTTATTGGCCAGATTTAGCGCGCGCTTATTGGCCGCAAATACGTTTGTATGAATAGCCGGCACGATGGGGCCGGAACAGAGTTTTGACGAGGCCAATCTTTGCGACGGTTCCGAACCGCCCAGGCAAACCGCTTGGGGGCGGCAGCGATCGAAATCCGCACACGAGTCGCCGCGATGCCAACGTGCAGACTGGCACGGCGAGTCGGGTGACACGGGACTTTGATTCGTCGATCGTCGCAGCGGCCCAACACCGGTCTTGATGATCCGATTCTCTCCGCCGCAGAAGGAATCTTGTTCGCCGCGTTTCCGGCGGCCCATTCCGGGAGATCGACCGTGACAATCCTGAGACAACGAAGCGGTGAACGCAGGCGGCACCAGCGCCTGCGCGCATCGGCGGAGCGCAAGGTCGGCGCATGGGTTCGACGCCGGCAACTGACCGTCGAATCGCTGGAACAACGCACGGTACTCTCGGCGATTTCCGCGCTGGACCTGAGCCAGCTCTATGCGCAGCCGGCACTCAGCTCATTAGCAGCCGTGACCAATCCCACGCCGAGGGGCTACACGCCCAGCCAGATCGCGCAGGCCTACGGCTTCAGCGGAATCACGTTCAGCAACGGCACAATCAAGGGTGACGGCAGCGGCCAGACGATCGCCATCGTGGACGCCTATAACGACCCTAATATCGTCAACGACCTGCACATGTTCGACCAGACCTTCGGTATTGCGAACCCGCCCAAGTTCACCGTCGTCAATCAAAACGGGGGCAGCACGCTGCCGGCCATCGATGCCGGCTGGTCCGAAGAAATCGCGCTCGACGTCGAATGGGCGCACGCGATGGCTCCAGCGCCAACATCTTGCTGGTCGAAGCCAAATCCAGCTCAATCTCCGATTTGCTCACGGCCGTCAACTACGCTCGCAATGCCGCGGGCGTGTCGGTGGTGTCCATGAGCTGGGGCAGCAGCGAGTTTATGAGCGAGACGCAGTACGACCAATACTTCACCACGCCCGCGGGCCACAACGGGGTCACGTTCATCGCGTCGGCCGGCGACAGCGGCGCGCAGGCCACGTGGCCCGCCATTTCGCCCAACGTGCTGTCGGTGGGCGGCACCTCGTTGAGCATCTCTAACAACAGTTACGCGGGCGAAAGCGCGTGGAGCGGCAGCGGCGGCGGAACGAGTCGCTACGAGGCCGAGCCCACTTATCAACGCAGCGTCCAAACCAGCGGCGGCGCAGCAGCCCCGACGTCAGCTTTGACGCCAATCCCAACACGGGATTTGCGGTGTACGATACGGTGGCCATCAACGGCCGCACCGGCTGGTTCCAGATCGGTGGCACCAGCGCCGGTGCGCCTCAATGGGCGTCGCTGATCGCGATTGCCGACCAGGGCCGTGCGCTTTCCGGCCAGAGCACGCTGGCCGGCGCAGAGCCAGCTCTACGGATTGTCGAGTTCCGATTTTCACGACGTGACGTCCGGCAGCAACGGCAACGCGGCCCGCACCGGTTACGACATGGTCACCGGCCGCGGCACTCCGATTGCCAGCGCCGTCGTCCGCGACCTGGTCGCCAACGCGACGACTTCGACCACCGGGCAATCGCCCACGACGCCGTCGACGCCGACTCAGACCACGACGACCGTCTACGAGTGGGTCTATTGGCATCACCGCTGGTGGCTCGTGGCGGTGACGCAGCCGGCCGCCACGCGCAACGCGATCGACTCCGACTCGATGAATTCCGGCATGCAACAAGTCGCCACCGCCGTGGCCAGCGGCGCCACGCCGTCGACGTCGGAAGCGACGTCGGGCGTTGCAATCAACAGTTCGGCGGCGGCCGGCGCAAGCTTGCAATGGGCCATGACCGCGTCGGGGGCGGACGCGGGTTCGCCCGCGATGATCACCATGTACCCGTCCGGCGGCCGTTCGCCGCGCACGACGGTCGGAAATCCCACGGACGCCGCACTGGGGAGCGCGGCGGAAAAAGGGGGCCCAGATACTTCGGCCCCCGGTCCGTCGGAAGCGACCGCCTGTCCTGGAGACGACTCGGCGACCGAGGGTCTCGAAGTGCCGGTGGGTGCGAACTGGCAAGTCACGCGCTCGCTGGCCGAGATGACTCCTCGGTTGCCCGAGTTGGCGGTCGACGCCTGTTTTGGCGGCGATGCGTGGGCCGCTCCTTTGGAGGAATCGATTTCCAAGATCGCAGACGTTTTGGCCGCCTCGCGCGAATTTGACCTGGCGGGCATTGCGGTTGCCCTGGTTCTTGGTGTCAATCGCGCTGTCGGCGGGTCCGACAGCGGTTGGCGTGAGACGCCGTGGCCGCCTGCTGCGAAGGGGTGGCTCCGCCGCCGGTCGGGCTCGACGAATACGGTCAAACACACGTTCTAGAAACTTCATTTCAATCCGATCGCGAAACGCCAGGCCTTGAGTTGCCTATCGGCTCCAAGAGGCAGTTCGGCCGAATGGGCCGCTTGGCAGATGGCGGTTTATTTCTCAAACATGCTGCCTGGATGGCATTTTTTGCCTTGCCAAAGGTACCCCCTATGTGCGCCCGACGATTTAAGAACGACCGCGTTTGGAAACCAGGAAAGTTGTCCACTCGCGAGGCAAACACCGTCGACGACAACCGGCTGTCGGACGTCACCGCTCGCACCCCGTCGGCGAGGTCCGTCTACGACGACATTTTGATTTTTCACGCGTCGGTCTCGGGACGCGTATTTACCGACTTTACGGACGCCGGCGAGGCACGGATTCGCGATGAGTTGGGGATCGCCGGCGTGGCGGTCTACTTGCTCGACGCAAACGGCAGCGTGATCGCCGCGACCGTCACGGCCCGCGACGGCGGTTATCGGTTCGACCATTTGGATCTGGGACAGTACCAGGTTCGCGTTGCACTGCCGCCGGGCGCGAAAACAACGACGCCGGCCACGCAAGAAGTTCACATCACTCGCGGTGGCGTCCCCCGCTCGTCGTCGGCAAGAAACACGCTTTTCACGAAGCGCGGGACGTGAATAACGGGTAATGAATTGACGGGCAGTGAAACGACTGGCAGGGGCAACTTAAAGGGAACCAAGGAGAGAGCCATGTTGATTCGAAATCGTGGACGATTGAACTTTCAAATTCGCAACCCGGAACAACTCGAATCGCGCGATCTGCTATCGGGTCACGCGCTGGCCGGGGGATTTTCGCATTTCGCGGCCGCGGCACAATTTGCCGGCTTTCACGGCGCCGCGGCGCAGGCCGGCGCCGAAGTCGCCGCGCTTGACCACGTATTCGGCTCGCTGGGATCGTTGGGCTCGGAGTCGCAGAAGACCGTTCTGACCGCGCAGCTCACCGATCCCGACAATAGCGCAGCCTCCGGCACGGTGACCTACAAAACGTACACCGAGGACGGCGTCACGGAAACCGAGTTCAAGGTGACCGTCAAGGGCGCCGCCGCTAACACGACGCTCGACGTGTCGATCGGCGACACGGTGGTCGGTCAAATCACGACCGACGCCAATGGAGCGGGCACGCTAAAGCTGTCGAGCGAGCCCGAAGACGCCGATGAACAACCCCTGCCGGCGAACTTCCCAACCGCGGTGGCAGCCGACACGGCCGTCAGCGTCGGCACGCTCAGCGGCACGCTGGCCGCCCCGACAAAAACCCCTCACGGCTGCGGAGAATCCGAGAAAACGGTGCTTCGCGCAGCGTTGACCGATTCGGTCGGCACCGCAACCGGGACGGCCACGTATCAAACCGCCACGCGTCATGGCGAAACATTTACGAAGTTTGTCGTCCGCGTGAGCGGTGCGACTGCCAGCAGCACGCTGGACGTGGCGATTGACGGCACCGTGGTTGGCCAAATCACGACCGACGCCAATGGCGCGGGAAAACTCGTCCTGTCGAGTCATCCGAAGGGCAACCAGCAATTGCTGCCGGCGGACTTTCCCGCGATCACCGCGGGCACGAGCGTCACGGTGGGTTCGCTGAGTGGCACCTTCGCCACGCCCAGCGATAGCGCTGGCAGCAGTGTCGTTCGCTTCGGTCGGCACCGATAGGCGATCGCCGGCGGTCGCGTTGCCATGGCCTACACGGCCGCGCAACGCGCCCCGCCGGCGGGGCGTTTGGTTTTGTCACAGATTTGTACCAATGCATCGGAGCCGCGAATCATGAAAACCATCGTATGGGTATCGACCCTTGCTGTTGCGGGAACGCTGATGGGCAATGCGTATGCCCAGCGGGCCTGCCCCGGCCGTGCCGGAGGGGCCTCGACTTCAACTGCCGCGACCACTGCCGGAACAACGTCCGGATTGACGACCGGAACCACTTCGAGCGCCCTGCTCGCGTCTCCGCTTCTTCAGCAGGCCTACTTGGAGCAGCTCGCCTACCAACGGCAGTTGCAACAGGCCTACGTTCAGCAGCAGTACCTGCAGTGGCAATATATGCAGCAGCAATTGGCCGAGGAACAGGAAGAGCAGGACCGATACGACCGCAAAATTGCCTCCCTCAAGGAGCGCCGCCTGGCCGAGGTCGCCCGTCGCGATCAGGCTAAGGCCGACAACCGTTATCGTCGCAGCGTCGAACCCACGCTGGCCGCGAAGCCATGAAGCCTGGCATCCTCGCCAAGTGCGGCGGCGCATAAAAAAATGCCCGTAACTCCCCCAAAAGTCGGGGAGAGACGGGCATTTTGTCGTAGAGGTGCCGGTGGGAGTCGAACGCACGATGGCGGATTTGGAATCGAGCGCCCGGCCTTGCGTGCGCGTCGGATACCGTGAGAATAACAGAGAATTCCGGGCGTGGACAGGCGGCAATCGCTTTGCTGGTGGTCGAAAGTCGTCGGTTTTCGTAACGCGCCGCGTAACACCGGTGACCACTCACACCCTTGGTGGATGATCGTTCCGCATGGAAACACACGGGGGCTTTCAGCCGACGAATGAAACCGGACAGGGGGATTGCCGACTCTGCGAAAAGCAGGCGTCCCGGCGACCGCACGAACTCGGATTTCTTTACGATTGTGCGCGGTGTGGCAAATTCATAGTGACGGACGAACTCGAGCGGACTTTTCATCGCAACTGGGACACTTATCGACTTTCCGGCATCACTAGAAACGCCTCAACCCGCGGGCAGGTCATAATGCTGACGAGCTCGAATTACGAGGGGCTATTGGAGTCCGCTCCGGCGCCGCACGACGTCGAAACGAAGGGCAAGTCGCTGCTTCGGCATTTGGCGGGCCGGTCGCGAACACCGGGCAAAACCACGAACTTTGACCGTGATCTGGATCATCCGCTTTGTTATGCAGCCGATGAACTCGAAGCTCATTTTCTCCTCACATATCTTCGTGACCTGGGCTGGATTGATTGGGTGAATACTGGGGGAAGTTCCCAGAATTGCACCGTCACACCGGCGGGCTGGATCGAGGCGGCACGGGCGCCGCGCGCGCTTTCGGATATGGAAGGCGAAGCAAGCCGCGGGTGTCGTCAGCAGCAAAACCGGATTCAACGGCGGTTGGCAATGGTGTCTGCCCGTGGAAGAATCCCAGTCGAGCCTGCCTCCCGACAGGGAATCTTGGAACTCTTCGACAGCAGCGATCACGGTTAGAGGGATTACGCCGAATGTTCGCTGAAACCGACCTGGCAGTTTGGCCGGCTGACATTGTGCCTCGACTGCTCGCGATCAGGCCGGTTAGCCAGGTGCAGAAAGCGGCCGACGCACCGAGCTGCGATACGGCCACCAGTTACCGAGAGTGGCAGGCGGCCCGTCGCGTGCTGCGTCAACAGGAACGGAACGCCAGCCCACCGGCTCGACCGTGGAGGCGAGTAGGGGGCAAGCTCGATCGCGACCAGTTTCTTATCCTGCTTGTGATCCGATCCGTAGGCAAGGGAGCGATTGACGCCCGCGAGCTGGCGGCAGTCACCGGCCTACAGTCCGTGAGGGTCGCGGCGGCCGTCGACGCACTGGTGTTGGCCGACTTCGTTAGCCCGATCGAATACGCAACCGGCACCCGCTTCGCCCCATCGACGCCGGACGACTGAGGATCGCCGCAAAAACTTTGGGTCCTTCCCGCGACCATCGCGCGGAACGGTCAAAAAGCAGCCCTGGCTCGACACAGAGAGTAACTTACGCAGGGCCGCACCGCACAAGCGATACAGTCAGAAGAAACCGCACTTCACCTATGCGGCCCGAAGAGCGAACCTCGACCGAGCGGACCGCCGCAACAGCTTTGGCCATTCGCTCCAAGTTTTGAACGCGCAATAGAACCGGAACTGCACCAGGCAGTCAAGGTCGACCGATGATTGGCAATCATTTCCGGAGTCATCTGTATGACGAGTGAGGCCAGCGGCTACATTTCGGCTCACGAACTCTACACTCTTGAAGAGTTCGGCAGTCGGCTCGGGCTTGGCACGGCCGCCCTTCGAAGTGCCAGGCGACGCGGGCTAAGAATCGGCCGAGTCGGACGACGCAGCTACGTGCTCGGCTCCGACTTTATCGCCTATATTCACGCGTCGGCCGCTTGCTATAATAAAGCGAGCCGGCCAAGTGCAACTAACACCTGACCGGCTCTCACCAAAACGCAACCCTAAACGAGAGGGCTCCGCAATGGCTGCCGGACATTCTAACGGAATCACCGTTCGCGTGGTCGAATTCTCCGACCGCACGCATTTCCAAATGCAATATCGCGATCCGCTCACGGGTCGCAAGGTGACTCGCTCCACCGGCGTTGAACGGACCAACCGTCAACGCGATCGCGATGCCGCCCAGCAAGAGGCCGGCAAGTGGCAGGCTGAATTGCGCGACGGTCGATATTCCGCCCCGAGCAAAACGACGTGGGCCGATTTCCGCGAGCGGTATGAAGCGGAAGTACTCAGCAGTCTGGCCGAGACGACCGACAAGAAAGTGGCGGGGGTATTCAACTCGGTCGAGGCAATCCTAAACCCAGCCAGGCTGATCGACTTGACGGCTAGCCGGTTGAGCGGCTATCAGGCGAAGCTACGCGAGAACGGCGCGGCCGACAGCACGATCAAAGGACACCTTGCCCACCTCGGCGCTGCGCTCAACTGGGCGAAGCGTATGGGGCTGCTGGTGGCCGTGCCCACAATCGAAATGCCCCGGCGGGCCAAAGGCTCCAAGATCATGAAGGGCCGGCCGATTACCGGCGAAGAATTCGACCGGATGATGGACAAGGTGGCCGTGGTGGTTGCCCCGCTGTCCGATGATGAGAAAGCCGGCGACACGGCACCCGACCGGGCCCTTGTCGCAACCTGGAAGCACTACCTGCGAGGGCTCTGGACGTCGGGCCTGCGGCTGGCCGAGTCCCTGGAACTGTGTTGGGACCGTGACGACAAGCTGTGCATTGACCTGACCGGCAAGCGGCCTATGCTGCGGATACCCGCGGCCCTGGAAAAGGGCAATCAAGACCGGCTGCTGCCGATCGCCCCGGAGTTTGCGGAGCTTTTACTCGAAACGCCCGCGGACGACCGCATGGGCTTCGTGTTCAAGCCGGGGACGCGGCGGCACAGCAAGCGGCTATCCGTTGTTACCGTGGGCCGGACGGTTTCCGCCATTGGGGAGAAGGCGGGCGTCAAGGTGAACACCGATCAGAAAACCGCGGCGGTCAAATTCGCCAGTGCCCACGATCTGCGGCGAAGCTTCGGCGAGCGGTGGGCCAGCCGAGTCATGCCCCAGGTGCTCATGGAGCTGATGCGGCACGAGTCGATCGACACGACGATGAAGTATTACGTCGGCCGCAACGCCCAAGCCACCGCCGACGTGCTGTGGCAGGCCCACGAAGCCCAGAAAGCGATTGCAGGTAACACTTCCGGTAACAGTGGCCAAAAGACCGCGACCGATCAAGAGACCGACAAGCAACCTAAACCCGCTAGAGAAAAGCGAGTTAAGAAAAGAGGCGCCGGTGGGAGTCGAACCCACGATGGCGGATTTGCAATCCGCTGCCTTAGCCACTTGGCTACGGCGCCTGGTGTTGAGCTGTTGGGCAATCGGCGGGCGGGGCTCGGTCCGAATATCGGCTTAACCGTGCAGCTCGACGGGTACGTTCGAACCCGTCGTAACCGGTCCTTTTGCCAATTGCCAGGAGGCTTCGTAACTTAAAAGATCATTGAAGTTAGGTCAAGGCCGCCCGGCTGCTGGCGGTTTGGGGGCTTCGGGTTGAAAACCGCCGCCGACAGCCCGGCCATTGAAGATGATCGGCCCGGCGATTCGATTGCTTATACAGCCGCTCCGCCATCATCTCGATAGCGACGAGTCATCTGGAGCGGGTTCTCGATGACTCATTCGAAAAGGACTTCGGACCAGGCAAAAGGAGTCGCCATGGGCATCTGGAATTTCTTCTCTCGCAGGCGAAACGATCGGATTGCCGCCAAGGCGGCCGCGGAAGTGGCCGGGCGCAGCTACGCCGCGGTGCTGGATCGCGTCAAACGTCGGGCCAAGACCATGCGGGTTTCCGAGGCCCGGGGCTACGTTCGCTCGCGAGCGCTCGACATCGTCCATCGCGAGTTGGCCGCCGTGCACCATGGCCGCATCACGCTCGATCCGACCCTGCAGACCGCGATCATCAGCAAGGCCACCGATGCCGTCGTGGCCCAGGTGCTGGCCGAGCTGCGCAGCGTGCCCAAGGCCGCCAAGCCTGCCGAGCGCCGGGCCGCCTAGAGCATCTAGCAAAATGGCCTCGTCGAGGCTTCGAGAGGGGGACAGTCCCGACCATGGCTCACGCTGCCGCGTGACCCACGGTGCCCTGCTGCGAGGACTCCGCAAAATTGGGACAGTCCCCGGCCATCTTGTTGGACGGTCTCAAGCGCTGGCCGCGGCCACTCGAATCGTCGGGCCTGCGAAGCCACGGGCTTGCGAAGGGGCGGGCGATGCTGTTTGATGCCCTTCCGAGAACCGTCTCGGAGAAGGGGACAGTCCCCATTTTGCTCCGAAGACTGCGCAAAATTGGGACAGTCCCCGACGGTTTTCGGATAGGCTGTTTAGTGGAGAGTCACCTTGGCGGATTTCCACCGTGACTTGCCAAGCAGTATCGAACCGGTCGGGAGAATCTCGTGACGGCCCAGACGAAGACGAAGCCATCGGCGCGGCCGCTGGCCGGCGTGCTGAGCGTCTTTCAAACGCCCTACCACGCCGACGAATCGATCGACTACGCCACCTTGGAGAAAGAGATCGACTGGCTTTACGATCGGGGCGCTGACGGCATCGTGATGGCCATGGTTTCCGAGGTGTTGCGGCTTGCCAGCCACGAACGCGACACCCTGGCCGAGCAGGCTTGCCGATTCGGCCATCCGCGCGGCGTGGTGGTGATCAGCGTTGGCGCCGAGAGCAGCCACACGGCCGTCAGCCACGCGCGTCACGCCGAAAACGTGGGCGCCGATGGCGTGATGGCCGTTCCGCCCATCGCCGTGGCGCTGGCTGAAGAGCAACTGCTCGACTACTACCGGCGGATTCTGCAGGCCGTCAGCATCCCGGTGGTCGTTCAGGACGCCAGTGGGTACGTCGGCAGACCGATGTCGATTGCGATGCAGGGGCGGCTGTTCGACGAGTTCGGCCCGCGCGTGTTCTTCAAGCCCGAGGCGGTGCCGATCGGCCCGCGGCTGACGCAGTTGCACGAAGCCACCGGCGGCCGGGCCGGCGTGTTCGAGGGCACCGGCGGGATCGCGCTGGTCGACAGTTATCGCCGCGGAATCGTGGGCACCATGCCCGGCGCCGACCTGATCGACGCCATCGTGGCCCTGTGGCGGGCCCTGCTTGCCGGCGACCAGCAGGCGGCTGACGGCATTTGGCTGCCGCTGGCGGCGCTGGTTTCAATGCAGCACAGCCTGGACGCGTTCTTGGCCATCGAAAAGCATTTGTTGGTCAGGCAGGGAATCTTTTCCAACACCATCGTGCGCGGACCAGTGGGCTACGTGCTCGACGAGCCGACGCGCCGCGAAGTCGACCGCTTGTTCGACATACTAATGGCGGCCGTGGCGAGTAGGTAGAGTCACCACCCTCTCCCGCGCGGGGAGAGGGTGGTGAACGCAATTTCGCGGCTCGCGCTTACTTCTTCGTTGCGGCCGCGGGGGCCTTCACTTCGGCCAGGCCGATTACTCCTACGGCGATGCGGGGACCGGCGTCGCCGGCGGGCTGCGTTTTCAGGTCGTCGGCCTTGCCGTGGACGACGACGGAACGTCCGATGATGTGATGCAGCTCGGCGCCCTCCGCCTTGACGTTGACCTTGGCCACGCCTTGGGCGTCGGCATCGATGTTGCCCAGATCACCTTCGTGGCGTTCTTTGCCTTCCGGGCCGCCGTGCGGCTTATCGTGGGGATTGTAGTGGCCGCCGGCCGACATGCCGTCGGGAGAACGGAGATCGCCGAACATGTGAATGTGAAAGCCGTGTTTGCCCGGCGTCAATCCGGTGACTTCGCCGGTCACCGAGACGTAGCCCTTCTCCTGCTTCAGCACGATCGTGCCGCCCACCTTGCTGTCTTTCATCGGCATCAACAGTGCCACGGCCATGAGTATCTGTTGCATCGCTCAGTCCTTTCTTACATAAAGCAATTTGAATCTCGACATGGCGAGCGAGCCGGACCCAAATCGGGCCGGCTGGCGGCGTCAATCTTAACCCATTCGCCGGGGGCTGTCGCCGGGCAGCGGGAAGGCGGCTTTTTGAACCTGCCCGGTTCTGCTAGAACTGGCTTCGAAAAGGCGGCTCGGGTTGGCACTCCATGAACCCCATCAATCTGCACGATTACGAACGGCTGGCCCAAGACCGGCTGCCGCAGATGGTGTTCGAATACTATTTCGGCGGCGCGGAAGACGAGTTGACCGTTCGCGACAACCGCGTCGGCTGGCAGCGGTTGCGGCTGCGGCCGCGGGTGCTGGTCGACGTGGGCACGCGCGACTTGAGCACCACGGTGCTCGGCGAACAGGTTTCGTTTCCGGTGCTGACCGCTCCCTGTGCTTTCAACGCCCTGGCCCATCCCGAGGGCGAGTGCGCCGTGGCCCGGGCCGCGACGGCCGCCGGCATCATCCAGGTCGTCAGCACGGCGGGTACCTATAGTCTGGAAGAAGTCGTCGCGGCGGCCCCCGCGGGGCTGCGCTGGTTTCAACTTTACTGCTATCGCGATCGAAGCGTGACGAATGGACTCGTCGAGCGCGCCGTGGCGGCCGGCTATCGTGCGTTGTGCTTGACGGTCGACGCGCCGCTGGTTGGCCGGCGCGATCGCGACACGCGCAATCGCTTCGGCCTGCCCGAGGGCATGACCTGGAAGAACCTCGAACGCGTGGGCCTCGACCGCATGGGCGTGCGTGACGAGGGCTCGGCGCTGGTGCAGTACATTTCCGAAATCTGGGACGCGAGTCTCACCTGGGAAGCGATCGAGTGGCTGCGCGGGTTGTCGGACTTGCCGCTGGTGATCAAGGGCATCCTGACCGGCGACGATGCCCGGCGGGCGGTCGAGCACGGCGCGTCGGCGATTGTGGTCTCCAATCACGGCGGCCGGCAGCTCGACGGCACGATCCCGACCAGCGAAGCCCTGGCCGAAGTGTGTCGACGCGGTTGGCGGTCGCGCTGAGATCTACGTCGACGGCGGCATTCGCCGCGGCAGCGATATTCTCAAGGCGTTGGCATTGGGCGCCCGAGCCGTGCTTGTCGGCCGCCCCTATCTGTGGGCGCTGGCAGTCGCGGGCCAGGAGGGCGTCGAACACATGCTGGCTCTGCTGCGCGACGAGCTCGACCTCGACATGGCTCTAGCCGGCCGGCCGACCATCGCCAGCATCGACCGCACGTTGGTTTCGCCGGCGGATTGGTAGCGAGATTTTCGCGCGGCGGCGCCCTTTTGCATCCGATCGCGTGGCCGATTAGACTTGAGGTTTCCGCAGGCGGTTGCCCTCCAGCGAACTTCAAGCCCCACCAGCCCCAAAGGTGCGTCACGATGAGCAGGCACTTCGATGATCGGCGTCGTTTCCTTCAATCTTCGGCAGCCGCCGCGGCCAGCCTGGCCGTGCCCTACTGGTTCACCGGTCAAAATGCCGAGGCGGCCGAAGGAGAAAGCAAGAACGATCGCCCGCTGGTCGGTTGCATCGGCACCGGCAAGCCGCTGGGAAGGGCTGTACAAGGGAGTGCTCCCGCACGGCGACATCGTGGCCGTGTGCGACGTCGATCGCAAGCACGCAGAAACCGGCAAGGAGAAGTCCGGGGGCAAGGCCGACATTTACGACGACTATCGCAAGCTGCTCGAGCGCAAGGATATCGACGTGGTGACCATCGTCACGCCCGACCACTGGCACACGAAGATCGCGATCGAGGCCATGAAGGCCGGCAAGGACATCTACTGCGAAAAACCGCTCACGCTGACCATCGACGAAGGCAAGATGATCTGCAAGGTGCTGAACGAGACCGGCCGCGTGTTCCAGGTCGGCACGCAGCAGCGCACCGAAATGAGCCGCCGCTTTTTGACCGCCGTGGCCATGATCCGCGACGGCCGCATCGGCAAAGTGAAAAAAGCAACGTGTGCCATCGGCGCAGGGGAAGAAGGAGGCCCGTTCCCGGTCATGCCGGTTCCGCCGGAGCTGAATTGGGAAATGTGGCTGGGTCAGACTCCGCTGGTCGACTACACCGAGAAGCGTTGCCACTATGAATTCCGCTGGTGGTACGAATACTCGGGCGGCAAGATGACCGACTGGGGCGCGCACCACGTCGACATCGCCACCTGGGGCATTGGCGCCGATCACACCGGGCCCATCTCGGTCGAAGGCACCGCCAAACATCCGAACATTCCCAATGGCTACAACACGGCGACGGAGTTCCTCGTCACCTGCAAATACGCGGACGGCGCCGAAGTGATTATCCGGCACGACACCGAGAACGGGATCACGTTCGAAGGCGAGACCGGCACGTTCTTCGTCAGCCGCGGCGCGCTCACCGGCAAGCCGGTCGAAGAACTGAAGGATCGCCCGCTGCCCGAGGGCGCGATCGAAAAGCTCTACGGCGGCAAGCCGACCAGCCACATGGCCAATTTCTTCCAGGCCGCACGGTCGCGCAAGCAGCCGATCTCGGACGTATTCACGCATCATCGGTCGATGACGACCTGTCACCTGGCCAACATCGCGATTCGCTTGGGCCGCAAGATCCATTGGGATCCGAAAGCCGAGCAGATCACGGGCGACTCGGAAGCCCAGTCGTGGCAGTCGCGCCCGCAGCGCAAGGGCTACGAGATCGTGGCGTAGCGAGCAGCGCGCGACGTGGGGTGCCACTGCTGGCTTGTCCAGCAGTGGCACACGGAAACCCAGCAGTGACACGGAAACGCTGTCCCATGCAACACCTACGCGGCCAGTCCACTAGTATCGGCTGACGATCAGCGTGATGTTCTGGCCGCCGAAGCCGAAGCTGTTGCTCAGGGCGTGGTCGCAGCGGGCCTGCGCGGGCCGCGTTGGGGACGTAGTCCAGATCGCACTCGGGATCGGGCGTTTCGTAGTTGATCGTCGGCGGCAGGACGCTGTCGCGGATGGCCAGCAGGCAGATGATCAGCTCGGTGGCGCCGGCGGCGGCGATCAGGTGGCCCATCATGCTCTTGGTGCTGGAGACGGGCATCTTGTAGGCGTGCTCGCCGAAGACGCGTTCTTGATGGCCAGCGTCTCGACCTTGTCGTTGACGCTGGTGCTGGTGCCGTGGGCGTTGATGTAGTCGATGTCGGTCGGGGTTCAGGCCGGCGTCGGCCAGGGCCAGCTTGATGCAGCGCGATGGCGCCGCGGCCCTCGGGGTGCGTGTCGGTGATGCGGAAGGCGTCGGCCGTCGAGCCGTAGCCGGTCACCTCGCCGTAGATCTGCGCGCCGCGGCGCCTTGGCGTGCTCCAGCTCTTCGAGGACGACCATGGCGGCCCCTTCGCCCAGCACGAAGCCGTCGCGGTCGCGGTCGAACGGGCGCGAGGCCTTGCGTCGGGCTCGTCGTTGTGGGTGCTCAGGGCGGTCAGCAGATTGAAGCCGGTGACGCCGAAGGGGTGGATCATGCTGTGCGTGCCGCCGGAGAGCATCACGTCGGCGTCGCCGCGGCGGATGATCTCGGCCGCCTCGCCGATCGCCTGGCTGCTGGCGGCGCAGGCGGTCAGGCAGTTGGCGTTCGGCCCCTGGGCGTTGAACATGGCCGGCCAGGTGGCCGGCCGGCATGTTCGGCTCTTGCTCCAACTCGACCGATCGGGTGCAGCCATTCCAGGCCGGCCTTGGTGAACAGCGGCCAGGTCGAACTCGTCGCCGTCGCAGGGCGCTGGTCATCATGCGGGTGAAGCAGTCGAAATCCTGCTGGCCTTCGCCGCTGCCCAGGTAGACGCCGAAGCGCGTCGGATCGAGCTTGGCGTCGATCGAGGCCCGAGTCGCGCATGGCTTTCTTGGCGGCGCCGGCGGCGAATTGCGTGTGCCGGCCGCGCTATTTCCAGGCTTGCGGGATCCTCGCCGACGTCGGCGATGTCCCAGTTGCGGACTTCGGCCGAGATCTTGGTGGGAAAGTTGCTGGCGTCGAAGATCGTCGTGTAGCCGACGCCCGAGTCGCCCTGCTTCAAGCCGCTCCCAGACCTGGCTCGACTTCGGTGCCCATGGGCGTGATGCAGCCGACGCCGGTAATCACCACGCGTCGTCTCATGGAGAGATTACCTTTCGTAAAAAGGATGAAGGCAGAAGGATGAAGGATGAAAACGGAACGAAGCAGGCAAATCGCGCACGATTTCTTCTGCCTTCATCCAGTAGTTCCAAGTTCAGAGAATTGCTATAGGTGAACGCAAGGGTCCTTCTCAGATTGGTTTGTGTTGAAGAACTCAAGCCAAGGAGGGGTCCCATGCGTTCAAGGATGAGTCATACCATAACTGCTGGCGAAGTTCACGGGTGGGCCATCGGGTGGCTGCTGCAAGCAAAGCTATTAGAGGATCATGGGTGGCTGTGCACGGCCAGGGTGACCTGGAATGTTTTGTTGCGGGCGGCCGCCCGGATGATCTCGATTTATGCCGCCTGTCGCGATTTGGCCGACGCGCCTTCCGACCAGGCCGTGTTCAATGCGCTGTCCGACGGCCTGCCCAAGACTCTGAAGTCGTTGGAACGTCGGTTGAACGAGGCGCTGTCCGCGCCGCTGCCGCGACGGTTGTTGCGCCATTCCTGGCGTGTGGCGATCGATTGGCATTTGGTGCCCTACTATGGCGAGCCCGACAAAAGTCGGAACGAACTGTATTACGGCAAGCCGCGCCAGGGCACGACGAAGTTTCACGCCTACGGCACAGCCTGCATCGTGCAGCACGGGCAGCGCTACACCGTGGCACTGACGTGGGTGCGGCGGCACGAAACGCTGGTGGTCGCGCTGCGGCGTCTGCTGGCGCAAATTCGCAAAATCGGCCTGAAAATCAAGTATGTGCTGCTGGACCGCGCGTTCTTCAACGTGCCGGTGATCACCTGGTTGCAGAGCGAAAAACTGCCGTTCTTGATGCCCGCCATGTTTCGCGGGCGCCGCTCCAAGAAGCGCCGCGCCGCCACCGGCCTGCATTGGATCAAGCGTCAGAAGGCGGGCTGGTATCAACACACGCTGAAGAACAAGAAGCAACAAGTGACCGTCTCCGTATGCGTCACGTATCGTACGCATCGCAATCGCAAAGACCACAAACATGTCCAACAAAAGCTGTTGTTCGCTGCCTGGCGTGTGAAGGGCTCTCCCAAAGACATTCGCCAGCGGTATCGCAAGCGGTTCGGCATCGAATCGAGTTACCGTCAAATGCGTCAAGCGCGCATCCACACCTGCACGCGGTGCCCACGTCTGCGTCTGGTGTTTGTCGCCGTCGCCCTGATCCTGCGAAACCTCTGGGTCTGGATTCACGCCACGCGCTTGGCCGAAGGCAGCGGTCCCACGATGACTTTGCGACTCGAACGACTCCGTTACAAACGAATGCTCGATTGGATCGCCCAAACCGTCGCCGCCTTACTACATGACGGCTCAATACCTTGCGTCGATCTAAGCCCATAAGCGAAAGTTGGAACTACTGTCATCCTTCATCCTTCCGCCTTCATCCTTTCGTCACGTCTGCTTCGACATCAGTCAAGGCCTTGGGGACTTCCAAGGGTTGGCCGTGGGCGTCGCGGCCGACTGCGAATACGCCCAACAGTTTGAGCATGGCCAGCAGGCTGGCCGGATCGAACAGCGACTTGCCGGCGGCGCTCTCGCTGAGGTGGGCAAAAAAGATCTGCACCTCCCCCTGCAAACGTCCGGCGACGTGGCTGGTGCCGCTGACGATGGCGCCGTCCTTGTGGATGTCGTCGATTGTGGTGCGGTAGATCAACGAGTCGCCAGGCACGGCCGGGAAATGGAAGCGCGCTTTGGCAACCTTGGCCAACACCACTCGTTCAACGAAACCGCCATGCTCAGCCACCAGCAGACCGCCGGTTTGCGCCATGCCCTCGATGATCAGCGAATTGGGCATCATCGGCGCGCCCGGAAAATGGTCGTGCAAATGCTCTTCTGCCAACGAGACGTTTTTGATGGCCGTCGCGCGGCGCCCGCTTTCAAACTCGCTGAAACGGTCGATCCAGAACCAACGCATGGTAGTGCCAATCCTCTCACGCCTTGAATGCGCGTGCCCGCTCGAAGGGACCGCGCGCCGCGAACAACCAAGGTCAAATGTCTCAGGTCGTGGGGACCTTGCTCTCCACGTAGCGGCACATGTCCTGCACGGTCAGCAGATTGCCGAAATCCTGCACCGCCGGATTGGCGGCAAAAGCCGTCAGGTCGGCGAACGGCATCCGCTGCTTCAGTTGCTGCAAGCCTTCGGCCGTGACCTTGCCGTTCTGCACGTACTGAGCGTTGGTCAAAATATCCTCGGGAAACAGCTCGCCGCGCGGAATCTTGATGTCGAAGGCCTTTTCGAGGCGGAACACGATGTCCAGAAAGTCGATCGACTCGGCACCCAAATCGCCCACCAGCTTCGCCCCCGGCGTTACCTCCTCCTCGTCGACCCCCAACGCGTCGACCAGCGCCAATCGCACCTTTGAAAACACCTCCTCTTTCGTCGCCATCGCTGACCACCTCCAAGGGACTCAGTATGTGTATTCAGAACCTTTTCGAGAACCGTCTCGGAGAAGGGGACAGTCCCATTTTTCTCCGAAGACTCCGAAAAATCGGGACAGTCCCCGACGGTTCTCGGATTGAGCTTCACATTGCCCAGAGCAAGCTCCGCGGCACCTTGATTTATCGGCCGAGTGTTTCAACGCTCGCCGTTGAACGATTCCCTGTCGCGCTTCACGAGGCTCCCAGACTGAGTCCACCGTCGACGCGCAGCACTTGTCCGGTCATGTAACTGGCGTCGTCGCAGGCCAGAAAGGCGACCACTCCGGCAATTTCCGCGGGCTGGCCCACGCGCCTCAGCGGAATGGCGTCCTTGATCCGATCGCCGGCCGCGTCGCGTACCATCTGGCTCATGTCGGTTTCAATCATACCCGGGGCCACGCCGTTGACGCGCACTTTGCGGGCCGCCAGCTCTTTGGCCAGGCAGCGAGTCAGGCCGTCGATTCCCCCCTTGCTGGCGGCGTAATTAACTTGTCCGCGCGAGCCAAACTCGGCGGCCACGCTCGAGATATTGATAATGCTTCCCTGGCGCCGCGACAACATCGGCTGCGTAACGGCATGGCAATAGTTATAGGTGCCGGTCAGATTGGTTTCGATCACCTCGTGCCATTGCTCGTGGCCCATCATGGCAAACAGGCCGTCGCGAATAATGCCGGCCGAGTTGACGAGAATATCGACTTGCTGCCAGGCTGCCAACAAGTCGGCCACAACCTGGTCAGCCCGGTCTTGATCGACGACGTCGGCCTGGATGGCGCGCGCCTCGCGTCCCAAGCCTTGCATCTGGCTGACGAGATTCTCAGCCGCTTCTTGGTTTTGGTTGTACAAAAATGCCACGCGCGCCCCTTCGGCCGTGAGGCGCTCGACGCAGGCGCGGCCGATACCCCGGCTGCCGCCGGTCACCAAAGCTGTTTTGCCCAGTAAACGCATCAATCAGACCTTATCCCGGCTGGGCTCGGCCGCGGTGCCGAGCGGACCTAACAAGGCCGAACCGCCGGCGGCGACGTCGCCCGGCCGCTGGGTGCCGAGGGGTTGCTGGCAGATCAGTGCGAAGTGCACCTTAAGGTGACGTTTCAAATAGGCGTCGATGGGGGCCATCTCGGCGCGCGTGTCGGCCAGATTGTAGCGCTCCAGAATGAGCCGGCCGCTGACGGCCGGTTTGTCGGCCATCGACCCCTGCGTTTTGAGATGCACCTCGCCTCCCTCGCTGCGAACGATCTCGGCCGTTACCGTCAGCACGCGCCCCGGCTGAACGAAGTCGGCAAAACGGATGTTGCGAGCCTCTTTGAGTGTCACAATGCTGTCGGAAAAGTCGTCGGTCGCGCGAATCAGCCAGGCACTGGCCTCGGTCATCGCTTCGAGCATCAGGACGCCGGGCATGACGGGAAAGCGCGGAAAGTGGTCCGCCAGGTACTCTTCGCCGAGCGAAAGGCACTTGAGGGTCGTGATTTTCACCCCCGGCTGGATCTCGAGCACATGATCGACGAACGTAAAGCGCATGTTCGCGTGGCGGCCCCGAGTCGAATGGGGGGTAATTGAAGCGGTCTAGTATATCGGCCTAACCCTTTGGCCACAACCGATAAACTCTGCCCCATCTCGCCCCGTTTACCGCGCGTCAAACCCCCATCGCGCCCGCCGTCGCTTGCCAATACACGACGCAAACGGCACCGTCGGTCGAGCTGTGGCAGCCGTGCCGCGCGGCCAGCCGTGGCGTTTGTTGTTTCTTTGCTCACGCGTTGTTACGATTTGGAAATGCAAAAGGGGATCGGTGTTTCGCCGGGGGTTGCCGTTGGCACGGCGTACTGCATTGACGAAATCTTCGTTAATCCAGACACCAAGCGGCTGGAGGCTAGCGAAGTCCAGGCGGAGCTCGGCCGCTATGACCAGGCTCGCGATCGGACGGCCATCGACCTGCACGCGCTGTACGAAAAGGTCGCTAGCCAGGTTGGCTCCTCCGAGGCGGCCATCTTTCAGGGTCCACGAATCGATTCTGCACGATCCGGCATTCACCGCCAAAATTCGGGCCTGGATTGTTGACGATTGTCAAACTGCGCAAGCGGCGCTGCACCGGCTGCTTGAAGAATACACTGTGCTGTTTGCCAGCACCACGGACGAATACATCAAGGAGCGGCTGGCCGACGTTCGCGACGTCGTGATCCGGCTCAGCGGGCATTTGACGGACGTGCTGCAACCTCAGCAGGGAGCGTTGGGCGGGCCGCTGATCCTGGTGGCCGACGAACTGCTGCCGTCGCACGTCGTGACGCTGGGCAACGCGCGAAGTGGCCGGCATCGTGACCGAAACCGGCGGCGAGACCAGCCATGCTGCGATTCTCGCCCGCAGCCGCGGCATTCCAGCAGTCTCGGGCGTCGTGGGGATTGGCCGCCGGGTGAAAAACGGCGATACCATCGTGGTCGATGGCCGCGAGGGCTACGTGCTGGTCAATCCCGACCCCGAAACGACCAGCGCGTACCGCAAGCTGCAACGCGAGTTCTTCGACCTCAAAGATGCCCTGGCCGAAAACCGCGATCAGCCGGCGATTACCGCCGACGGCCACACGGTGCGATCTGTTGGCCAACATCAACAACCTGGCCGATGCACAAGCCGCCACCGCCATGGGTGCCTCGGGCGTGGGATTGTTTCGCACCGAGTACTCTTTTCTGACGCATCCCGACGTGCCCGACGAAGAGCAGCAGTTGGCGGCCTATCGCGAAATCATTGCGGCCAGCCCGAACCGCCAGGTCACGATTCGCACGCTCGATTTGGGGGGCGACAAGACGATTCCGTATTTGGGGCACGCGCGCGAGGCTAATCCGTTCTTGGGATGGCGTTCGATTCGGCTCTCGTTCGAGCATCCCGAATTCTTCTGCCACGCAGATTCGCGCGATCCTGCGCGCCGCGGCCAAGGAACCCGGCGAGTCGAAACGGGTGCGGATGATGTTTCCGATGATCACCACGCTGGAGGAAATTCGCCGCGTGCGCACCATGGTCCGCAACGCGCGGCGGCAGCTGAAAGTGGAGGGCAAGGCCTACGGCAACGTGCAATTGGGCTTGATGCTCGAAGTGCCGGCGGCCGCGGTGTCGATCGACTCGCTGCTGGAGGAAGTCGATTTCGTGTCGATCGGCTCGAACGACCTGGTGCAATATCTGATGGCCGCCGATCGCGACAATCCGAAGGTCAGCCATCTGTGCCAGCCGCTCAGCCCGCCGGTGCTGCGCGTGCTGACCAATATCATCGCCGCGTGCAACGCGGCCGACAAGCCGGTCACGCTGTGCGGCGAAATGGCGGGCGCGCCGCGGGCATTCGTGTTGCTGTTTGGCATGGGGCTGCGAAGCTTCAGCATGAGCCCGGCCTTTATTCCCATGATCAAGGACCTGACCAGCCACCTCACGCGCAAGCGGGCCGAACGCGTCTTGCGCAGGGCGCTTCGGATCAAGACCACGGCCGGCGTCCAGCGGTTCATGGCCGCGCAGATCGCCGAGATCGCCCCCAATCTGAAACCGCTCGATTCGGCGTGAGCGCCCGATTCGACCTTCAACAAACGGCCTCGCGTCGTTGGCCCGCGTCGATGTGCCGGCGGAGTTCATCCCACAGCGTATCCCAGTCCAACGGCTTGGTCAGGAATTTCACCGCTCCCAGGCTGTACATCTTGCGTGCCAGGGACGAATTGTGCCGGCCGGTCATCACGATCACGGGAATGTCGCTGGTTCGGGGGTTGTCCTTCAGGCGGCGCAGCACGCAGTCGCCTCTTCCGCCGGGCATTTCGTAGTCCAGAATGATTGCCTTGGCCCGGTTGGTGAACGCGCAGAGATATCCTTCCATGCCAGCCGAGGCACGCAACAGCCCGATACCGTGCTGCTCCAAACGCAGTTTCAACGCGAACGAATAGTCCGGGTCGTCGTCGATGACGAGCACCCACGATCCGCTAAAGCTTGGCTCCATCCCTCGGTCACGGGAACGGGCGTCGCGGTCGGCATCCCATTTCGAGAAATCCGATCGCGAGTCGACCAGCGACTCGTCAGGCGGCTCGCCGACGCCCGTGGCGCGGTGCCGACGCTGGGCCGCGCCGAGGTCGAACCGGCTCTCATCGGGCGGCGTTTCGAGGTGCAAAAGCTCGTGCAGCAAGGGCTCCACCCGCGGCCACACGTTCTGACACTTGGCCACGTAGTATGCCAGCATGTCGTAACAGCGACTCACCATTTCCGGATCCGAGCGGCCGGTGAGAATGATGATGGGGATTTTGGATAGACGCTCCTCGCCGGCCATCATTTCGCCGATTGTCAGGCCGCCTCGGACCGGCATGTTGACGTCGAGGATCACCAGGTCGGGTTCGTGTTCAATGATGTAGTGCGTGGCGGTCAATCCGTCATGGGCCGTTTCGACATGCAGCCCCAGCGTCCGGCAGCGCAGCGTCAGCGCATCGACCAGGTCGCGGTCATCATCGGCGATGAGGATTTTCTTGGTGTTGATCATGGTGCGTCGTCAATGGGTTCGATGCGGCGATGTGTGTCTCTCGATTCAGTGGCACGCTGGCGCGCCCGCATGACGGCCGCGTCCCCCTTGGGTACCGAAGCTGGTTTCATCCTCCGAGGTCGTGGGGCGGGCAGGGCTGCTGACTTCGCGGATCGCGCAGTCGAGCGCCACCAGCAGTTGAGAGCCTTTGTACGGCTTGCGAACGAAGAAACGCGCGCCGCAGTCTAACGCGGCCTGCTCGTCGCAAATGCTGGCCGAGAGCATGATGACAGGAATGCATTTGGTTGCTGCGCAACGCTTCAGTTTCGCAAGTGCCGCGAGGCCGTCCATGCAGGGCATTCGCACGTCCAGCAAGATGGCACGTGGATGGTGGTTTTGCGCACTGTCGAGACCCGTTTGGCCGTCGTAGGCCGCGACGGTTTTGAACCCCGCGGCGCGCAGCCGCACGCACGCTGCGTCGGAGATTGCGCGATCATCGTCGACTACCAGGATGGTTCCGCGATCAGACATGGAGCGCACTCCCGAGGTTGCAATACCGGTCGACCACCGCGACGAGGTCGGCCGCGCCGCAGGCATCGTCGCGCACGTTGACGTTCACAAAACGGCTGATCTCGTGGAGCAGGTCGTCGAACAGGATGGGCTTTCGCAGGAAGTTGGCGGCCCCCAGTTCGAACACGCGCTTGCGCAATTGCCGGTTGCACATGGCGGTCAGCACGATCACCGGGATGTCCATCGTGGCGCGGTTGCGTTTCAGGCATTCGAGCATGTATTGTCCATCTCCGCCGGGCATGGCCAGATCCATGATGATCAAATCGGGGTGCTCGTTGACGGCGGTTTGCAAGCCCTGCATTCCGAAGAAGGCGCGCGCGAAGCGCAAGTTGAAGCTTCGCAGGCGCAGTTCGATCGAGCACAGGACGTCGGGGTCGTCGTCGACGCACAAGATCAACGGCGGCGCATGTCTGGAGGACGGCGACGTCGTCAATGCCCGGTTCATCGCAGTGGTCATGCGCAATCTCCTCAAAATGGGGCGGCGCAACGGTGCGCGGAAATCCAATGAATCGCCAACAACATGGTACCGACAACAAACCCGATAACGCGGCGTGCAAAGTGGTTGGAAAGGCAGACTTGCGGCCCGCCGGATATGCGCGTCCTGGTGTGGGTTTGTCGGTGTGGTACGAGAATCCTTGGTCGAGAGCCGCGATCGCTCAACGCGCGAGGCGTCGACGTCCTTGAGTTGCGGTTGCTCGTGCCGCGTCCATGCCACGGAACAATTGAAGTCTACTCCACAAACACAAATTGCAAGTTTCGGCTTGCCGTGGACCGTGCGCCGGGCGATGCCTTCGTCGCTAGTTTCCCGCACCAGGTCTTAGGTACGTCCAATTGCGCAAAACCATCGCAAGGGGAGCAGGATCGTGCGTTTGGCCCAGGCGCGCATTCGCATCAGCGAGGAATGGCTGTAGCGCGCCGACTTGTAACGCCGTGATTCGAATCGCTCCTCAATTGCGCGGCGAGGACCGTATGAGCCGGCGACCGCCGGCGCTGGTGGGTTGTGCGGCCGTCAGGGCGCCTGCCCGATGCGGGCCAGATCGTCCATGCCGCGAACCGATTCAACCACACATGCGTAGAACGGCTACCCCGTTTCGGAAGTCGTGGCCGCAGCCGTCGGCGATTGCGGCCACCGAAAATCTTCATCCGGCGCGATTCCCACGGAAGGCGCAAGGCGTATAATCGGGCCATTCGATCGGCCGTGCCGGTCGGCCTTCAGCTCGCCAATCACCCGCATCCTACCCAGGAAAACCATGATCATGTCGCATTTCCGCCGTTTTCGTTGGATCTCGTCGCTGCTGCTAGCAGCCATCGGCCTTGCCGGGTCACACGCCCGCGGGGCCACGAAAGTCCAGTCGATCGAAGGGATCACGGAATACCGCCTCGACAACGGGCTGATGGTGCTGTTGTACCCGGACGCGTCGAAGCCCACCGTCACCGTGAACCTCACTGTGCTGGTTGGATCGCGGCACGAAGGATATGGCGAAACCGGCATGGCGCACTTGCTCGAGCACATGGTCTTCAAGGGCACGCCGGCGCATCCGCAAATTCCCAAAGTGCTGCAAGAGCGCGGCGCGCGATTCAACGGCAGCACCTTCGTCGATCGGACGAATTACTACGAAACCCTGCCCGCGACCGAGGACAATTTGAACTTCGCCCTCGATCTCGAAGCCGACCGGCTGGTCAACAGCTTCGTCAAGCACGAAGATCTGCTGTCGGAAATGACCGTGGTTCGCAACGAGTTCGAGATGGGTGAAAACTCACCCAGCCAGTTGCTCAATCAGCGCGTGATGTCGGCGGCCTTCGATTGGCACAACTACGGCAAGAGCACGATCGGAAATCGCACCGACATCGAGCGCGTGCCGATCAACAAACTCCAGGACTTCTATCGCAAGTACTACCAGCCCGACAATTGCCTGTTGGTCATCGCCGGAAAATTCGACGAAGCCAAGGCCATGGAATTGGTGGAAAAATACTTCGGCAAGCTGCCCAAGCCGAAGCGAAAGCTGGATAAGACCTACACCGAGGAGCCCCCGCAGGACGGCGAGCGCTCCGTGATGCTGCGTCGCGTGGGCGACGTGGCCATCGTCGACGCCTTCTACCACGTGCCCTCCGGCGGGCACCCCGACAACGCGGCCTTCGACGTGCTGGCCAACATCTTGAGCGCCCCGCCCTCGGGCCGGCTGTACAAGGCTCTGGTCGAAACCAAGATGGCGACGCAAGTCTCGGCCAACGGAGCCAGTTGGCACGATCCGGGCGTGTTCGAGGTCGAAGCCGAGGTGCGCAAGGGCGATTCGCTTGAGGCGGCCCGCGACAAGTTGCTGCAAGTCACCGAAGGCTCCGGCGACACGACCTTTACCGAGGAAGAAGTGAATCGCGCCAAGGCGCAGTTGCTCAAGCAGCGTGAGCTGGCCGCGGCCGACACCAGCCGCATCGCGGTGCAACTCAGCGATTGGGCGTCGCAGGGCGATTGGCGGCTGTATTTCCTGTATCGTGACCGGATCGAAAAGGTAACGCCCCAGGACGTGAAGGCGGTAGCCAAAAAATATCTGCGACAAGAAAACCGAACGCTCGGCATGTTCATTCCCACGGACAAGACGGAAAAGATCGAAGTCCCTCCCACGCCCGATCTGGCCAAAATGCTCGACGGGTACAAGGGCCGGCAGCAGGTCGCTCAAGGCGAGGCGTTCGACGTATCGCCCGCCAACATCGACGCCCGCACCCAGCGAACGACGTTGCCCGAGGGAATCAAAGTCGCGCTGCTGCCGAAAAAGACGCGCGGCGAGACGGTCACCGTGCGGCTGACACTGCGATATGGCAATTTGGATTCGCTCAAGGGCTATGAAACCGCGGCCGACTTGCTGCCGCCGCTCATGTTGCGCGGCACCAAAAACCTTTCGCGGCAGCAGATTCAAGACGCGCTGGACAAGAACTCGGCCGTGCTGCACGCCCAGGGCGATACGGGGGTCGCAACGTTCGTCATTCAAACCAAGCGACCTAACCTCCCGGCTGTGTTGGATCTGCTCAGGCAGATTCTGCGCGAGCCGACGCTGCCGGCCGACGAGTTCGAGGTCTTGCGGCGACAAAACCTGTCAGCGGCCGAAGAAGCGCTGAACGATCCACAGACCCTGGCCATCATCCGCGTGCGGCGGACCGTCTCGCCCTACCCGGCGGACGACGTGCGCTACATTCCCACCATTGAAGAGAGCGCCAAACGGTACGGAGCCGTCGCTCTCGACCAGGTGAAAAAATTGTACGCCGACTTTCTCTCGTCGCAGGCAGGTCAACTCGCGATCGTAGGCGATTTCGATCCGGACGAAAACATGAAGATCCTCCGCGAAACGTTTGCCGGCTGGTCGAGCAAACAGTCGTTCGCCCGCATTCCACGGCAACTCTTTCCGCAGGTGCCAGGCGGTTTGCAGCAAATCGTGACGCCCGACAAGGCCAACGCGGTATACGTGGCCGGCCTGGTCTTTCCGATGAAGGATACGGATCCCGACTATCCGGCCATCGTGATGGGCAACTTCGTCCTGGGCGGTGGGTCGCTGTCGTCGCGGCTCGGCGATCGCGTGCGACAAAAAGAAGGGCTCTCCTACGGCGTCGGGTCGTTCATCTCGTCCGACGCGCTCGATGATCGCACCAGCCTGACGATCAATGCGATCTGCAATCCCAAGGTCATTCAGAAGGTCAACACGGTCATCAACGAGGAGCTCGTCAAACTGCTCGCACAGGGCGTCACCGATTCCGAACTCGACCGGGCGAAGCAGGGCTACTTGCAGCAGCAGCAGGTCTCACGGACCAATGACGGCACGCTGACCTCGATGCTGGTCGAGGAACTGTTCGTCGATCGGACCATGGCCTATTACGCCGACGTGGAAGCGAAGATTGCCGCGCTCAAGCCCCAGCAGGTGCTTGAAGTTTTGAAGAAGCGCGTCGATCCCAAGCGATTGGTGGTGGTCGACGCCGGCGACTTTGCGGCCGACGGCGCTCCTGCCAAGTAGCCCGGCACTGCTGAAGTGCCGTTTCGGCGAGCAGTATTGGCGGCACAATAGTCCGCGCAGGTTCCCGTTGGCAATCGGCCGCGCAAGTTCGCCCGATCGCTAAAGGGACGATAAAGCGTGCCGCTTCACATCTTTCCCGGCACCGGGGCTGTTCGACCTGAGGGTCGAAAAATTGGCCCTGCCGGTGTGCGCTGTCTTTCAATGGCACGGGCCAGCCATTATTGTGATAGGATGTGATTGACAGCCTGGAATGCTGCCCGCCGAACAGCCCAAGCCGTATCGTTCCCACCCTCGTACTCGCGTGGCGCTTTGAAGCTTATGGCCTGCCCTTCGCATCGCTTCGCGCGTGACTTCTCGCCGGACGAATCGTGGTCCGAACCGCGGTGGGCTCGTGAATTCGGTTTTACCTCGGTGACCGCGGTTGCGCTGGCTTTGTCTGGCGGCTTGATGTTCGCGGGTTGCGATTTCGTCGATTTTGGTCACGGAGGCGGGCCGAAGGCCAGCTCGGAAGTGGCGCCGGGCAAAGTCAAGCTGGCCCGGCAGGTCGTGGTTGCGGCCGTCGAGCGGCGCGACTTGACGTACACGGTCGATACGGTGGGCACGCTCGAGCCAGACCGGCACACGTCGATCGCCATGGGCGTTGCCGGCGTCGTCGACGAAGTGCTCTTCAAAGAAGGGGACATCGTCGATCCGCGCCGCCACGTGCTGGTGAGGATCGACCAGGAAAAATTTCGTTCGACCACGGCCTTGGCCGAGGCCAATGAATTGAAGGCCCGCTCGAACGTCGCCCTGGCGCAGGACCTGGCCGATCGGGCCGAACGACTGGTCGCGAAAAAGTCGATCTCCGAAGAAGAGGCCATGCAGAAGAAGCTCAACCTGAAAGTGGCCAAGGCCGAACTCCAAGGCGCGCATGCGGCGCGGGCTCTTGCCGAACGGGAATTAACCAAGTCGCAAGTGCGTCCGCCCTACAAGGGTCAGATCAACGAACGGCTGGTTGCCCCGGGCGACTACGTCAAGGAAGAGACCGTGATCGCCACGATCGCCGACATTTCGAAGCTGCGGCTGATTCTGTACGTGCCCGAGATGGCGGCCACGCGCGTCAAGTTGGGCGACACCGTGAAATTCTCGCTGCCAGCCCTTTCCAGCCGCAACTTCGAGGCCAGGATATTCTACATGAGCACGGTGGCCGACGCGCAAACGCACATGTTCGAATGCAAGGCGGAAATCCCCACCCCCGATCCCGAGATGAAGCCCGGACTCTTCGCCCGCGTGCAACTGACGACCGATCAGCATCCCGATGCCTTCGTCGTGTCGGAGGAAGCGATTCGCGCCAGCGAGCGGGGCTTCGTGGTCTTCGTTCCGGAAGAGAAGCCGGGCAAGGACGGAAAGACCGAATGGGTCGCGCGCTCCCGCAGCGTGCAACTGGGATTCCGCAAGCCGGGCTTCGTGGAAGTCCTCTCCGGCGTCGACGCCGGCCAGCGCGTGGTGACGCGCGGATCCGAAGCGCTGGAGAGCGGTACCCCGATCGAATTCAGCGACACCGAGAGCATCGGCGCAGCGGCCGTTCCCCGCGTCGGCTCACAGGCTCCGGCGCGATAGGTCCGGCCTTTCCCCGCATGCCAATATGAACCTCTCCGACCTCAGCATTCGCAATCCGGTTTTTCCGGTGATGCTTTGCACGGCGATGATGGTCTTCGGGTATCTGGGCTATCGCGAAATGGGGGTCAGCCAGTTTCCGGAAATCGACTTTCCGGTGGTCACCATCACGACCACGCGCGAAGCGGCCTCGCCCGACATTGTCGACGGCGACGTGACCGACGTCATCGAAGACGCGGTGGCCTCGGTCGAGGGCATCGACTACATCAGTTCGCAGAGCCTGGAAGGGTCGAGCGTCGTTTCGGTCACGTTTCAGCTTTATCGCGACGTCGACGCGGCCACGCAGGACGTGCAAAACGCGATCAGCGCCGCGATGAGCCGGCTGCCGGCCGACATCGATCCGCCGATCGTATCGAAAATGAACTTCAACAAACACCCGGTCATGTGGCTGGCCGTCAACGGCACTCAGCCGCTGCACGAGATCAGCGCGTTCGTCGACAACCAGCTTAAGCAGGCGATCGAAACGATCCCCGGATGCGGCGGCTTGATCTACGGCGGGCTGCGACTGCGCAATATGCGAGTCTGGCTCGACGGCGAACGGCTACACGCTCACGATCTGGACGTCCGCGAAGTGGCCGCCGCCCTGCGCCGCGAACACGTCGAAAAACCAGCCGGGACCCTGGAAAGCCAGTCGGTCGAAATGAACGTCCGCACCCTGGGCGAAGCCCACACGGCGGAGGAATTCGGCGACATCATCGTCGCCCAGCGCGGCAACCGGCTGACGCGGCTGAAGGACGTGGCGGTCATCCAGGACGGCCTGGCCGACAAACGCAGCTTCTCGCGGTTCGACGGCAAGCCTAGCATCGGCTTGGGCGTGATGCGGGCCACGCAGGCCAACGTCGTTGCCGTCTGCGACGCCGTGCGGGCCAAGCTGCCCGAGCTGGAACGCATGATGCCCCCGGGCATGAAGATCGGCATCTCGACCGATTATTCGCAATTCATCAAGAACGACGTCGCCGAGCTCAAGTTCACATTGATGATGGGCGTGCTGCTCACGTCGGCGGTCACGTTCCTGTTTCTGGGCTCGCTGGGCACGACGATCAACATCCTGCTTTCGATTCCCACTTCGCTGCTGGGAACGTTCTGCGTGTTGCACTATCTCGGCTTTACCGTCAACCTGATGACGCTGTTGGCCCTGTCGCTGTCCGTCGGCGTTGTGGTCGACGATGCGATCCTGGTGCTGGAGAACATCTACCGCCGGGCCGAGGGCGGCGAAGATCGCATGCACGCGGCCCGCTTCGGCGCGCGCGAAATCAGTTTCGCCGCCATCGCGGCCACGATTTCCATTATCGCCATCTTCATGCCCGTGGCATTTCTGGAAGGCAGCGTCGGGCGTTATTTTTTTCAGTTTGGCATCACCGTCAGCGTGGCCGTTTTCTTTTCATTGATCACGTCGCTCACGCTGACGCCGATGTTATGCGCGTACTTTCTCAATGTTCGCAAACGCCGCCGGCCGCTGCCGCGCGCCTTTCGCGGTCCGCTGGGGCCTGTGGTGACGTTGTTCTCCTGGACCTACTGGCTTGTCGACCGCTGGATCGTTGATCTGTTGGTGATCGCTCCGGTCGATTTTGCGCTGGCGATGCTCGGCAAGGCGTACCGGCACGTGCTCGTCTGGTCGCTCCGCTTGTGGTGGATGGTCGTGGCCGGTGCGGTGGGCCTGGTGGCCCTGGCTTTCGTATTCCTGATCGGCGCGAGCGTGAAGTTGCCGCCGTGGCTGGCCGCCCGGGTAGGCCGTCCTGAAGTCACCGTCGCGCCGCTGGGGCGTGAACTGGTACCCAGCGAAGACCAGAACCGCTTTGTCGTAACCGTGATTTGTCCGGTCGGGTCGAGCATCGAGTACGTCGACGAAATGCTGGCCAAGAGCGAGGAAGTGCTGGCGACGCTGCCGGAAGTTGCCGGCTGCCTGGCCACCGTTTCGACCCGGCCCGGGCGCTTGACCAGCGAGGGCACGATGTTCGTCCGCCTGGTGTCCAAGGCGAAGCGCACGAAAACGCAGGGCGAAGTGATGAATGAGCTGCGGTCGCGCATGCGCGCCGTGCCTGGCGTGCGTGTCGTGGTGATGGACTTGAGCACGCAGGGATTCACGGCCACGCGCGGCTTCCCGATTGACTTCGCCGTGCAGGGGCCCGAGTGGGACAAAGTCACCGATTATTCCGAGCGGATCATGCTCGAAATGCAGCAGAGCGGCACCGTGACGGACGTCAATTCCGACTACCGGCCCGGGATGACCGAGGTGCACGTCATTCCCAATCGGCAGAAGGCGGCCGACATGGGCGTGCCGATGGATAGCCTGGCCGCGACCATTAACTCGCTAGTCGGCGGCGTGCGCTCGGGGCGTTTTACGTCCGACGGCCGGCGGTTCGACGTGCGGCTGCGGCTGCTGGAAGCTCAGCGGTCGTCGCCGTGGGACATTCGCAAGCTCTACCTGCGGGCCGACAAGGGCCAGCTCGTCTCCGTGGCCGACGTGGCCGAGCTGAAAACGATCGGCACGCTGCCGATCATCAATCGCCACAATCACCAGCGCAAAGTCGAAATCACGGCTAACATGGCCCCCGGCATATCGCAGGGCGAGGCGATCGACCGCAGCCAGGACATCGCCGAGGCGGTTTTGCCCAAGGGCTACCGCGTGGTGCAGCTGGGCAATGCCCAGGCGATGCAGGCCACGATCGAAAGCCTCGGTTTCGCGCTGGCTTTGGGCGCCGTGATTGCCTACATGGTGCTGGGCGCGCAGTTCAACTCATTTTTGCATCCGATCACGGTCCTGCTGGCAATGCCGTTTGCCGCCACGGGGGCCCTGGCGACGTTGTGGTACTACGACGACACGTTGAACCTGATGAGCATGATCGGCATCATCCTGCTGATGGGGCTGGTGAAGAAGAACTCGATCATCCTGGTCGACTACACGAACCAACTGCGGGCTGCGGGAATGGACTTGCGCACGGCAGTGCTCACAGCCTGCCCCGTCCGACTACGCCCGATCTTGATGACCTCGGTGGCCACGATTGCCGGCGCGTTGCCGCTGGCGATGGGCTATGGTCCGGGGGCCGAGACGCGTGCCCCGCTGGCTCGCGGCATCATCGGCGGCATCACGTTGTCGACCGCGATTACGTTGGTCGTCGTGCCCGTGTTCTATGTGCTGGTCGATCGGTTCGTCGGGTTCTGGCGGCGGCGAAGTGTCGCCGAAACAAGCTCACTCGCTCGCCCGCGTCTCGCCGTGCCGGCTCCGCCGCCGAACATTCCCGCGCCCGTCCTCGAACCGCAACCGCAATGAGCCCGGCCAGTGGCGGAGGAGTCGCGGCAGCGGAATCATGAGCTAGCCCAAACGTCGTTCCGGACGGGCGAAGCGGAAAAAGAGAGGAAAATCTACTAGACACGGAGGGGGGCCGGTTTGGTACGATGAACGGTTACCTTGAGCCTGGCACCGAATCCAGGCGGCCTCCCCAGGAACAGCCTGCTGACGTCAGCCCTGATGCCGCGCACGACGCATGCTGGCGACGCGCGCGCTCTGCAATGTCCACAAGTCGGATGAAGTATGGCCAATAGACAGCGCGGGACTAGCATTCGCCTGGCGGTCGAATCGCTCGAGCGCCGCGACTTGTTGACGTCGGACGTCGGCGCCGTGATGAGCGATTTTCATTTCGCGGGCGACTCGCCGCGGATGGGACGACCGCGCCGTATGCCTCCGGGGGCGCGCCGTTTGACGCGGTGGGGGAACCGGCATTGCCGGTGTCGAACGCTGGGACGTCGAGTCAACCCGCGGGCCCCACGGCGAACAACGTGCTGGTGCTGTACAACACGGCCAGCTCGGACGGAATCCAGATTGCCAATTACTATGCGCAGGTCCATCCGGGCGTCCACCTGCTTGGCATTAACGGCGTCGATCCAAGCAGCGAAGACATTTCGGCCGACGCGTATCTCATCACGATTCGACCGCAAGTCCTTTCCGCTCTGAGCCCCGCGATCGACGTCATCGTCACAACCAAGGGGCTGCCGCTGCGCATCAACGTTACCGAGCCGGCGCTCCCGATCATGTCCACGTATGTCGATGGTTTAGGCATCACGCGCTCCGTCTACTCGTGGAGGCAGTACTCCAGCCTGGAAAGCGAGCTCGGCCGCGTCGATACCATTTCGACCTGGCAAATGATGGGCGATCAAGGCACGCTATTCACCAATCAGCTGGCACGCAACCCTTATTATTTGAATAATTCCTCATTCAGTCACGCGACGTATGGCACGCGCCTGACGTCGCGATTGGATGGCTACACCGTCGGCGACGTTGAAGCCGCCATCGACCGGGCACAGCACGCATTCATCGGTCCGAATAATGATCCCAACGGGCCGTTTTACTTCCTGGTCGATAATGATCCGACGATTAGTTATTCGTCGCTTATGGCAAGGTTGCCCAATTACGTCCTAACGCCCGCTGGCCTTCCCGTGGTCTATGACAACACGACCGCTTTTGTCGGGACGGCGCCGGGTCCTGTCATTGGCTACGACAGTCATGGCGTGCACCAGTCCTTGACGCCGCCAAACTACATCGTCAGCGGGCTCAATCTTTCCCTGGCTGACGGCGCCGTGTTCGAGAGTTGGGAAAGCTACAATGCGTACAGCTTTACGACGTCAAACCCGCACGCGAATCAGGGACAGGTCGCCCAGTGGCTGCAAATTGGCGGCACGGCGGCCGTAGGCAACGTCGAAGAGCCCACGGCCAGCAGCAGCACGATTACCAATGAAAACCAGATGTTCAAGATGCTCATCGGCGGCTACACCTTTGCGGAGGCGGCCTGGAGCGCAACGTTGAATCTTTCCTACGTCAACACGGTCGTGGGCGACCCGCTGATGACCTGGAAGACCTTGATCGGCGGCGACAGCAACATGGATGGCGACGTCGACACGGATGATCTGACGAACCTGACAGCCCATTGGGGTCAAGCCGTGGCCGCGGGCGAAGTGGGTTGGTCCGAGGGAGATTTCAACGGCGATGGCCGCATCGATATCAATGACCTTGCCATCATGAGCGCCAACTTGGGCCAGACGGCAAGCTGGGCTGCCGTGCCGGCCGCTGTCGGCGGCGCCGGCGGGCCTAGCGCAGGCCCCTCGTTGGTGCCGTCGATCGACCCGCCAACCAACCCGATCGCGCTCGACGTCACCGCCGTCAGCAGTGCGCCTACCGTGATCGCGGACTCGCCGAGCGCGGAGATTGCCGTGGCGATCACGATTGGCGCGGCGCAACGCTCGCTCGATCCCAGTGCGAGCGACGCAGCCATCTTGCGGCTGACTGGGGGAAATGCCGAGCAGGCTGGACGATCCGATGAAATGGCTTGCGCTACGGCGGCACCGCAGTCTGTGTCCGTCGAGGGCGGTCCAAGTGCCGCGACTCGCCGCAGCATTAGTCGTACATTGCCACACAACGCATCCGTTGCCGCAACGACCGACGCCATGTCCACGAGACCGCATTCGGGTAGTCTTCAACCACTTGCGAAGTTGGCTGCCGCGCGCCGCGCTCCCATGGAATAGCCGGGCTACCAGGCCGTGAACCTTTCCGAATTCAGCATTCGCAATCCCGTGTTTGCCGTCATGCTGTCGGCGGCGATGATTGTGTTCGGCTATCTCGGCTATCGCGAGATGGGCGTCAGCCAGTTTCCGGAAATCGATTTTCCGGTCATCAGCGTGATCGTCACTCGCGAAGCCGCCTCGCCCGACGTCATGGACGGCGACGTCACCAACGTCATCGAAGACGCCGTGGCGGGCGTGGAGGGAGTCGATTACATCTCGTCGCAAAGCCTGGAAGGCACGAGCATCGTCACGGTCTTTTTCCGGCTGTCGCGCAGCATCGACGCCGCCATGCAGGACGTGCAAAACGCCGTCAGCGCCTCGCGCCGCCAACTGCCGGTCGACGTCGACCCACCGGTGATTTCCAAGGTTAATCCCAACAACCTGCCGGTGATGTGGCTGTGCCTGTACGGTTCCAAGCCGTTGAACCAGATCAGCGACTACGCCGAGAATTACTTCAAGCAGCAGCTGGAAACGATTCCGGGCGTGGGGGGCGTGCTGTTCGGCGGGTTGCGGTCGCGCAATATTCGCGTGTGGATCGACACCGGCCGCCTTGCGGGCTACGAACTGGCCGCCGACGACGTGATCCAAACCCTCAAGCGCCAGCACACCGAGCTGCCGGCCGGCTATATCGAAAGCAATCAGGTCGAGTTCAACGTTCGCACGATGGGCGAGGCGTACTCGATGGAGGATTTTAAAAAGCTGCTGTTGGCGGAGCGCGACGGGCAACAAGTGCACTTGCAGGACGTGGCGGTCATCGAAGACGGCCTGCAAGACCGCCGCAGCCTGGCCCGCTACAACCGGCTTCCCTGCGTGGCGATCGGCGTGCGCAAGGCGATCGGCGGCAACCTCGTGGCGGTTTGCGAGGGCGTCAAGGCTCGGCTGCCGATTTTGGAAAAAGCGCTGCCCGAGGGAATGCAACTGAGCGTGCCGGTCGATTATTCGGTTTTCGTGCACAAGGACGTGGACGAAGTCAAACTCACGCTTTTCCTGGGCATCTTGCTCACCGCCGCGGTGTGCTTCGTTTTTCTCGGCTCGTTCGGCTCGACGCTCAACATTTTTCTTTCGATCCCCACCTCGCTCATCGGCACGTTTTTCGTGATGCGCTACCTGGGCTTCACGATCAATTTGATGACCTTGTTGGCTCTGTCTCTGTCGGTCGGGGTCGTGGTGGACGACGCCATTCTGGTGCTGGAAAACATTTATCGCCACCGCGAGATGGGCGTCGAGCGGCGTCAGGCGGCCCTGATCGGGTCGCGCGAGATCGCGTTTGCCGCCATCGCGGCCACGGTTTCGATCATGGCGATCTTTCTGCCCGTGGCGTTCATGACCGGCACGATCGGCAAGTTTTTCTTCCAGTTCGGCGTTACGGTGAGCGTGGCGGTGTTTTTGTCGCTGGTATCGGCACTCACGCTGACGCCGTTGTTTTGCAGCCAGTTCTTGAACGCGGGTCACGGTCGTTCGATCGTGCACCGCTATTTCCTCGGGCCGTTGCTGCTGTGGCCGGTCGATTGGGCGATGCACTTTTGCACGTGGATCTACGCCAAGCTGCTGTGGCTGTCATTGCGGCTGCGGTGGCTGGTGGTGGTCGCCGGCGGCGGGCTGATCGCCGTCTCGTGGTGGCTGATTCACTTTGAGAAAATTGGCACCGAACTGGTGCCCAGCGAAGACCAGAGCCGGTTTCAAGTGCAAGTCGTCTGCCCCGTCGGTTCGAGCATCGACTACGTCGACGAAGTGCTGCAGCAATGCGAAGCATACCTGGTGTCGCGCCCCGACGTCGCCGGCTTGTTGACCACCGTGGCCACCGAGCAGGGCCAGTTGATCAGCCAGGCCGATCTGTTCGTGCGGTTGGTCCCGCACGAGGAGCGGACGCGCAAGCAATCGGAGATCATGAACGAGGTCCGCGACGAACTCTCGAAAATCCCCGGATTGCGAATTGTCGTGCTCGATTTGTCGACGCAGGGTTTTACGGCGCAGGAAGGCTTTCCGATCGATTTCGCCGTTCAGGGTCCCGATTGGGACAAGGTGACGCAGTACTCGCAGCAGATCATGGCTGCCATGGCGGCCAGCGGAGCGGTGCAGGACGTCGACTCCGACTATCGGCCGGGCATGCCGGAGCTGCACATTCTTCCCGATCGCGAAATGTGCGCGATGGTCGGCGTGCCCGTGGGCACGTTGGCCGACACGATCAGCGCCCTGGTCGGCGGCATTCGGGTTGCCAAGTATACCGATCATGGCAAGCGGTACGACGTGCGCGTGCGGTTGCAGTCCGACCAGCGTTCGTCGCCCACGAACTTGCCGCGGTTGAGCGTCCGCGCCGCCGGGGGCAAGCTGGTTCAGTTGCGCGACGTGGCCCAAATCGAGATCGTGCCCACCCTGCCGATCATCAATCGCTACAATCACCAGCGCAAGGTCGAGATCACGGCCAACGCGGCCCACGGCGTTTCGCAGGGCGAAGCGATTCGCAAGTGCCAGGAAATTGCCGCCAGCGTTCTGCCGCAGGGTTATACGTTCGTCGATCTTGGCAACGCGCAGGCGATGAGCGACACGTTGAGCAGGCTGATATTCGCGCTGGCCCTGGGCGTGCTGATCGCCTACATGATCCTGGGCGTGCAATTCAATTCGTTCATCCACCCGCTCACGGTGCTGATGGCCATGCCGTTTGCCGTCACCGGCGCGTTGGCCACGCTATGGTGGACGGGCGACACGATCAACATGATGAGCATGATCGGCCTGATTCTGTTGATGGGCCTGGTGAAGAAGAACTCGATCATCCTGGTCGACTACACCAATCAGCTGCGCGCAGCCGGAATGCAACTCGAAGAAGCCGTGCTGGCGGCGTGCCCGGTGCGATTGCGGCCGATCATCATGACCTCCGTGGCGACGATCGCCGGAGCCGTGCCGGCCGCGATCGGTCTCGGCCCGGGAGCCGAGACGCGGGCGCCGATGGCTCGCAGCATCATCGGGGGCATTGTGCTCTCGACGTTGGTGACGTTGATCATGGTGCCGGTGTTTTACGTGATGTTCGAGAACGCCCGGCGGATGATCGCATCGCTCGCGTTCCGAAGCGAAGCGAAGCCCGTCGCCACCCTGACCTCGCCAGGCGCACTTGCTCCCCCTGCCCCGCCGGTGTCGGCCCCGACGGCCTGAATTTGGACCGGAGTTACCGCCTGGCGCCAAACTGCCGTAGCGCCTCGAACGTCGCGATGCCCACCGCGTTGGACAGATTTAAGCTTCGCGCCTGCGGTCGCACCGGAATGCGCAGCGCGTGCCGGCGATTCAATTCCAACAGCGATGGCGGTAGGCCCTGCGACTCGCTGCCGAAAACGAGCACGTCCCCCGCCTCGAACCGCGCGTCCAGATAGCTCGACTCGGCAGTCTTCGTAAAGAACCAGGGCTCGCGGTGGGGCAGCTTTTGCATGAGCGACTGCCAATCGTCGACGGCCTCCCACTCCAGGTGCTGCCAATAGTCGAGGCCGGCTCGGCGCAAGTAGTAATCGTCCAGCCGAAAGCCCAACGGCCGGACCAGCCAAAGTTTGGCGCCCGCGGCCACGCACGTGCGGCCCACGCTGCCGGTGTTGTGCGGTATCTCCGGCTGGTACAGCACGACGTGCAACAGCGGTTCGTATTTGGGCAACTCGGCCATGGCGCGACGTCTGGAATTTGGCGCGATTGCAAGGCATGCACCACAATACTCGAACGCCGCTCGACGGTCGATCCGCCCGGGCAGCGCACCGACGGCCGGTCCGCCGACGCGGCACTTTTCGCTGGCGCCCCGCGACGATACGATGGACCGCTACGCTATCGGAATCCGAATTCTGGGCCACGAGACTCTCCGCCGTCATGACCGATTTTCACGCCGCCAAATATGCGCGTGCTTTGGACTTTGCCGAGACGCAGGTCGCCGCCACGATCGAGCGCACCGGCGACTATTTTCCGATCTACACCGTCGACGGCCGATGGCACCACTCCGGCGAGTTGTGGACCGATTGGACCGGCGGGTTCTTCGCCGGGTTGATGTGGCAGTTTGTCATGCGAGGCGGCGACCCGGCATGGCGGCAGCGGGCCGAACACTTCAGCCGGCTGCTCGAACATCGCCAGCACGACAGCAACGTGCACGACCTGGGCTTTATTTTCCTCAACACCTATCGCCCCTGGTACGAACTGACCGGCGACGAGCACTTGTGCCAGGTAATCATCCAGGCCGGCCGCACGTTGGCGTTGCGGTTTCGCGAACGCGGTCAATATCTTTCGTCGTTCATCGGCCCGCAGTCGCTGTTCATCGACGTGATGATGAACGTGCCGATTGTCTTTTACGCGGCCCGCGAAACGGGGGACCGAGATTTGACGCGCATCGCCGCGGCGCATTGCCGAACCACGCGTGACACGCTTGTGCGGCCCGACGGTTCGACCGCGCACGAAGGCATCTTCGACACGGAAAGCGGCGCGTTCTTGCGACAATCGACCCATCAGGGACTGCGTCCCGACAGCGCCTGGCGCGCGGCCTGGCATGGTCGATGTACGGCTACAGCCAGGTCTACGCGATGACGGGCGACGACGAGTTTTTGGCGGTGGCCGAGCGTAACGCCGATTTTTGGCTCACGCATCTGCCCAAGGATCACGTGCCGTACTGGGATTTCGCCGCCGATCTGTCGGCGCCGCTGCCCTGGGGCCCGCAGAAGGATGCGTCGGCCGCGGCGATCGCCGCCAGCGGGTTGCTGGACCTCGAGCGGCAAACTCGCTCGCTCGATCGTGCCGTCGCCTATCGTCACACCGCGCTGGCGATGCTCGACGCGCTGGTCGACGCGCGTTATCTGGCCATCGACACGCCCCGATGGCAAGGCATTCTCAAGCACGGCGTGTATCACACGGCCAAGAACCTGGGCGTCGACGAGTCGGTGATGTGGGGCGACTTTTTCCTGGTCGAGGCCCTCATGAAGGTCGTTTCCGCAGGCGACGCGAACCCCGCCTGAGAACCTATCCGAGAACCGTCTCGGAGAAGGGGACAGTCCCATTTTGCTCCGAAGACTCCGCAAAATCGGGACAGTCCCCGACGGTTCTCGGATAGGTTCTCAGCGTATTGCTATACTGAATCCATGGAATCGTCCGCGCTGAAAATCATTCGCATCGCACTTCTGGGCGCGGATTCCGATTCGCTGCCGCTGGCGCGGGCGATCATCGAAAGCCGCTCGTTCGAGCTGGCCGGCACTTGTGAGCTGGAGACGGCCGCCGACGCGAGCGTTGCCCGGTCATTGAATGTCCTATGGGGCCGTGCCAGGCAATTCGACCACTGGGAAGCCCTGCTGGATCAGCAGTTGGTCGACGCGGTCGTCGTCGGCGCGGTGCCGACGAGGATCTGCGCCGAGCAACTTCGCAAGCTGATCCAAGCCGGCGTGCCGCTGGTCGTCTCCCATCCGGTGGTGGAGTCGATGCTGGTGTATTATGAGTTGGACATGATCCGCCGCGAGTCGTTGTGCGTGGTCGTGCCCTACCTGTCCGCCCGCCATCATCCTGCCGTGCGTCGGCTGCTCGATCTGGCGGACCGTGGTGCACAGTCGCCAATCGGCAAGATCGAGCAGGTTGTTGTGGGTCGCGGCATCGCCGAGCCGTCCAAAACGAACGTCCTTTCGCAGTTCGCCCGCGACGCCGATCTGATCCGCGGGATCGCCGGCGACATGACGCGGCTGGGTGCGATGGCCGGCTCCGACGGGAGTTCGGGCTATGCGAGTCTGGGCGTGCAAATGTCGGGGCCGTCTGGCATTGCCGCCCGCTGGTCGGTCGATCCGACCCAGCCGGCACACCGCGCGCAGTTGGCCGTGTTGGGAGCCCAAGGCAAAGCGGTCGTGCACGTCGCCCCCGAGGGCGAGCCGTGGGTGCTGGACATGACGGTCAATGGCAAGACCGACACGCGCACCTATCCCGACTGGAATCCCGCTATCGTCACGCTGGAGGCGTTGCGATTGGCGATGGCCGGTGAGGCGGCGGAACCCGACTGGGTCGACGCGGCCCGCAGCATTGAACTGGCCGAAACGATCGATCGCAGCTTGAAAAAAGGCCGCACGATTGACCTCTACTACGAGGACCATACGGAGGAAGGGACGTTTAAGGGAATCATGGCCTCGCTCGGCTGCGGTCTGCTGTTGGTGGGCCTGTTTCTGCTGGGGGCCGTGGCGATTGCCGAGCAGATGGGAATCCCATACGTCCAAGCCTGGCCCTATTTCCTGCTGGGGACGCTCGGCGTGTTCCTGCTCATGCAACTGCTGATGCTTGTCTTCCGCGCGCCGAGACGCGGCCCGAGGGCGACGACCGATCGGGCCTCGACACGCATCCGCCCGGCTAGTTCAGTCGCGACGGAAATGTCGCCTGTCCACGGCTGCACACGTGTCTCGGGACACGGCGAACTGGGCAAAGATTGTCGATGATTCCGATTGCTTTGCGCCACGTTAAACTGGGCAGAATTGCCGGGCAAAGGGTCCTTTTGGGCGCGTGAAATTGGGACGTTTATTCCGGCTGAACCTCCCTCCCCTGATGCCCTTGCGAACGCGGGCCGATTTAGCTTTCGTGCCGCTCGCCTCGCTGTCTTCTCTGCGGGGAAACTGCGGAAACAGCTCCAACGGCCTCGCCACGAAGTCTCGCCTTTCATCCTCAGCAATTCACGCTCCGCCATGGCCCACCGACTTGATTGGCTCCGCGTCCGACGTGCATGGGGACTGTGCATTGCGTTGATCGGTGTCGCCGTTGTGTTGGCCGCGTCGCCTGCAGTGGCCTCGGAGCTGCGAGTGACGCCCACCGTCAAGCTGGTCCAGCAGGCCAGGCCCTCGATCGTCAACATTCACGGCCAAAAGACTCTGGCGCCGGCCGACGAGGGCTATCGCCGCGGCGAAGGCCCGCAGAACGTCAACGGCATGGGCACCGGCGTGATCATCGACGAGCGCGGCTACATTCTCACCAACCATCACGTCGTCGACGGGGTCAAAGAGATCCAGGTCACGATGGCCGACGAAAGCACCCTGACCGCGACCTTGATTTCGCGCGACAGCAAGACCGACCTGGCGGTCATCAAGGTCAGCGTATCGCAGAAGCTGCCGGTGATCACGATCGGCACCTCCGCCGATCTGATGCCCGGCGAGCCGGTCGTCGCGGTGGGCAATGCGTACGGCTACGAACATACGGTGACCTGCGGCATCATCAGCGCCCTGCATCGCGTGGTCCAGGTCAGCGATTCGCAAAAGTACCGCGACCTGATCCAGACCGACGCCAGCATCAACCCTGGCAACTCCGGTGGGCCGCTGTTGAACATCGACGGCGAGATGATCGGCATCAACGTCGCGGTCCGAGCCGGGGCCCAGGGCATCGGATTTGCGATTCCAGTCGACATGGCGATGGGCGTGGCCGCCAATTTGATGAACGTCGAGCGATTGAACAAGACCTGGCACGGGATCGTTCCCAAGCCGGCGGCCGGGGGCACTGCCCGGCAGGTGGTGGTCGGCCAGATCGATGAAAAAAGCCCGGCCGCGAAATGCGGTTTGAAATCGGGCGATGTGATCACCACGATCGACAGCAGTCCGGTTACGCGGGCCTTGGACGTGGAACGGGCCATGCTGGCACGCAAGTCGGGCGAAGAAGTCGCGCTGACGGTCCGCCGCAACAAGCAGCCCGTCACGTTGAAGCTGGTGCTGGCCGTGGCCCCCAAGCAGCCGGTCGAAGACAGCGACCGCACTTGGGAGGTGATCGGCCTGCGGCTCGAGCCCGTGCCGACCAAGCAGTTTCAGGAATACAAGACGCACTACCACGGCGGTTTGATGGTAACGGCCGTGCGTGCGAACAGTCCGGCTGCGCGGCAAGGCATCCGCCAGGGTGACGTTCTGGTGGGAATGCACGTGTGGGAAACGGTGTCGCTGGACAACGTCGAGTACATTCTCAAGCGTCCCGACTTCGCCTCGATCGAACCGCTGAAGTTCTATATTCTGCGAGACGACGGCGAATTCTACGGCACGTACTACGGCCACATGTCGGTCTCCCTGCGACGCTGAGCCGCGCCTCGCCTCTGCCCGCGTCACCGCGCGTCGGCCGCTCGTTCCGGCTACAATCAACAGCGTGGCCGCGCCCGTGCTCTCTTTCCCTCAATCGACGAGGAAACGCACGCGCGGCACCGTGTGCGCTGTGTGGAATGTCTCGGCTGGCCTTTGAGCGGGCGTTGTGCATGGAATCGGACCTGATCCACTGGCTTCGTCGCCGGCTGCCGACGCATCCGGGCCTGCTGGTGGGGCCGGGAGACGACGCGGCGATCCTGAAATCGACCGCCGGCAAACAGTGCGTGTTGACCGTGGACATGCTGACCGAGGGAATCGACTTCGAATTGGCCAAGGTCGAGCCCGCGCGCGTCGGCCGCAAGGCCCTGGCGGTGAACCTGAGCGATTTGGCGGCCATGGCCGCCCGGCCGTTGGCCGCGGTGATCGCCTTGGTCTTGCCGCGCGACGGCGGGCTCGCATTGGCAAAAGAGCTCTACGAAGGGCTCATCCCCCTGGCCGAAGAATATGATCTGGCGATTGCCGGTGGCGACACCAACAGCTGGGCCGGGCCGCTCGTGGTGAGCATCACGCTGGTCGGAGAAGTTACCGCTGCCGGGCCGCTGCTGCGCTCGGCGCAGAAATTGGCGACGCGATCGTAGTCAGCGGCGGCTTCGGCGGCAGCATTCTCGGGCATCACTTCGATTTCGAGCCGCGCGTCCGCGAATCGATCTTGCTCAAAGACCGGTATCCGCTGCATGCGGGCATCGACGTCAGCGATGGGCTGTCGCTCGACTTGTGGCGTCTGGCCGAGGAAAGCGGCTGCGGAGCCGCGATCGACCTTAGCAAGATTCCGATCGCGCCGGCCGCGGTCGAACTGGCTCGCCAATCGAAGGACGGCCTCTCGGCGCTGGACCACGCCCTGGCGGACGGCGAGGATTTCGAATTGATTCTGGCCGTGCCTCCAGATGCAGCCGCGAGTTGCTGGCCGAGCAGCCGCTCGATTGTCCGCTGACGTGCATCGGTGAGTTCGTGAGCGAACGAGGGTTGTGGCAAGTCGACGCGGCCGGCAATCGTCGGCCGCTGGCGCCGCGCGGATTCGAACATCGGCTGGATTCATGATCGACGCAGGCTTCACGTATGATGCCGCCGACGAGGCGGCCACCGAGCGGCTCGGCATGGCCTTGGCGAAATGGTTGCCTGAGGGGAGCGTCGTCGCGCTCGACGGGCCGCTGGGCGCCGGGAAAACTCGGCTGGTGCAGGCAATCGCCGGTGCTTGCGGCGTCGCTCGCGCCCTGGTGGTCAGTCCGACGTTCGTGTTGGTGCACGAATATCAGGGCAGCCGGCCGATCATTCACATCGACGCCTACCGGTTGCGCGACGAAGACGATTTCTTGCAACTGGGTGCCGATGAGTATTTCGGTCCGCCGAACCTGGTGCTGGTGGAGTGGGCCAGTCGCGTGGCCGGATGCCTGCCCGCCGAGCGGTTGGCGATCGCGATCAGCGTGCTGGGCGAGCACGCGCGGCAGTTTAACGTCGCTGGAGGCGGCCGTTTCGCCGCGGTCGTCGAGCAGTTGCGGGCCGCGGTTTCTTGTCACCCTTCCTCGCAGACAGAAGGGTTCACAGAATGAACTTGCTCAAATCCTCGTCCTGCGTCAGTTCTTCCAGCCGCTGCTTGACGTAGGCGGCGTTGACGAGCACGCGGCCGGCGTGCATGTCGGGGGCCTCGAAGCTCAGTTCTTCGAGCAGCCGCTCCATGATCGTGTACAGCCGCCGGGCGCCGATGTTCTGCGTGGTCTGGTTCACGTGGAAGGCGTACTCGGCCAGCGAGTCGATCGCGTCGGCTCTGGAAATCGAGTTCCACGCCTTCGGTGTCCAGCAGGGCCGTGTACTGCTTGGTCAGGGCGCTCTTCGGCTCGGTCAGGATGCGGACGAAATCGTCCTTGGTCAGGTCCTGCAGCTCGACGCGGATCGGAAACCGGCCTTGCAGCTCGGGCATCAGGTCGCTCGGCTTGGCGCGGTGAAACGCGCCGGCGGCGATGAACAGGACGTGATCGGTCTTCACGTAGCCGTACCGGGTCTGCACCGTCGTGCCTTCGACGATCGGCAGCAGGTCGCGCTGCACGCCCTGGCGCGAAACGTCGGCCCCGCGCGATTCGCTGGCCACGACCTTGTCCATCTCGTCGATGAAGATGATGCCCAGGTTTTCGGCCAGCTCGATCGCCGTGGCGTTGACCTTTTCCTGGTTGATCAGCGCGTCGCACTCCTGCTCGAACAGCACCTTGCGGGCCTCGGCCACCGTCATCTCGCGCCGCGGGGTTTGCTTGGGCAGGATCTTCTCGAACATGCCCTGCAGGTCGACGTCGACCTGCTCCAGGCCCATGCCGGGTGAGCATCATGGGCACGGCCTTTTGCTCGATGGTGATCTCGACCTTGCGGTCTTCCATTTCGCCGGCAGCCAGCATGGCCCGCATCTTTTCGCGGGTCCGCTCGTAGCGCTCGGGCGAATTGGCGCATGTCGGCGCCGACGTCGTAAGCCGAGCGGCGCCGGGGCCAGCAGATCGAGCAGCCGCTCCTCGACGCGGCGCTGGGCCTCTTCGCTCGACGCTCTGCGCGCTCGGTCTCGCGGACCAGCCCGATCGCGTTTTCGACCAGCTCGCGGATCATGCTCTCGACGTCGCGGCCGTAGTAGCCGACCTCGGTGTACTTCGTGGCCTCGACCTTGATGAACGGCGCGCCGGTCAGCTTGGCCAGCCGGCGGGCGATCTCGGTCTTGCCGACGCCGGTCGGGCCGATCATCAGAATGTTCTTGGGCGCGACCTCGGCGCGCATCTCCGTCGGGCAGCTGCTGCCGCCGCCAGCGATTGCGGATGGCGATCGGCGACGGCCCGCTTGGCGTCGGCCTGGCCGACGATGTGAGCGTCCAGTTCGGCGACGATTTGCCGCGGCGTCAGGTTGCGCATGGCAACTCCTCCACGACGATGTGCGTGTTCGTGTAGATGTCGATGCCGGCGGCGATTTCCAGGCTGCGGCGGACGATCTCGCGGCCGAGATCGGAATGGGCGATCAAGGCCCGGGCCGCGGCCACCGCGAAGTTTCCGCCCGAGCCGATGCCCAGCACGCCGTCGGTCGGTTGGATCACGTCGCCGGTGCCGGTGACCAACAGCGTGTGCCGCGCGTCGACCACGGCCAGCAGGGCTTCGAGCCGGCGCAGCGCGCGATCGGTGCGCCAGTCCTTGGCCAGTTCGGTGGCGGCGCGGGGGACGTTCGACGGAAAATCCCTGCAGCTTGGCCTCGAATCGCTCCAGCAGGGCAAAGGCGTCGGCGCTGGAGCCGGCGAAACCCGTGATCACTTTGCTGTCCATCAGGCGGCGAATCTTCACCGCGTCGGCCTTCATCACCGTGTTGCCCAGCGTCACCTGGCCGTCGCCGCCGATGGCCACGGTGCCCTCATGTCGCACGCTGAGGATCGTCGTCGAGCGGGTTTTCATAGACGGTTTTGATCGGGGTGTCGGCGAGACGGTTGACTCCACGGCCACGGTTTCATGCTATCCGGTCAGGCCAGAAGCGGGATAGGGCGCGAGCCGAAAATGCAACTCAGTGAGCGGGATTGGCGAGACGCGCGCGATCGGGAAAAAAAACCGCTCCCGCGGGCGGAGAGCCCGGGGAGCGGTGGTTTCCTGGCCGGCGTTTCGATTGCCGACAGTGTATTGGACGATTGATCGCAGCCGAACAACCGACCCGTGGCCTATTGCTACTCGGGGATGACGACGATTTCGTTCCCCGCCATGGTCGAGAGCTGCTGGTACAACAGCATGTCGATCGTGTCGTTGATAAAATGCACCGACCCGTCGGCAAACAGGAAGTGGCCGCCGCCGCTGTGGTCGCTACGGAAATTGGAACTCAGGTGCGGGCCGCCGTTCGAATTGTTTCCCCTGGTGCCCGGGGCGGCAAATTGACTCTTCGTGCAATTGGATGCATTCATGTCATCGGCCTGCGAATGCGTCACGGGAGACTTGTTCAACGGCTCCAACGTGGTGCCCATGATGTTTCCGACCCATAACTTGGCAATGGCATTGAGCGATACGAACGAAGGCTCCGAGGCGATCCAGGCCTGCCAGGCGAAACGCTGGAAGCCGTTGGTATCGGGCGGCGGAATATAAGTCCTCGCATTCATGTAAGTCGCATTGTTGGTTCCACCCCAAATAATATCGGTGGGCTTCGCATTGCAGAGAAGCCAATTTGGTCCGTGGGCCGCTTCGCCCGCGGCGATGGTATTGCTGAGCCCATCGGTGACTTTGCGGGCGTTGACGGCCCAGTTGAAATCGAACATCCCCCGTTCGTTGAATTGCACGAGGTTGCCGGCGCTCAAGCTCGGCACCGGGTTATAGCACCACACGTCGGTGACTCCCTTGCAGAAGGAGTAGTTCGTCACGCCGACCTGTTGGTACGTATTCGTGCCCGTAGCGTACAAGACGGTAATCAAGAGTTTGTCGGTCATCGGGTTGTCGCCGGAGGTCGACGGACAGGCGAAAACCGGAATCACCGTGGCGGCCACCGAGGGCCGCTGCGACAGCCAGTCCTTCTTATTGTCGTAGAGTCCCTTCAAGCCAGCTTCTTCGAAGTACGGCAACAACATCGTGTGCGGGCTGGAATAGATCTTGCTGATCTCGGCCGGCGGCGGCATCGCGACACCACCCGGCGGAAACGTTTTGAGTGTGTCGTGATAGTTGTGCAGCGCGATGCCGAACTGCTTCAGGTTGTTCGAACAACTCGAACGACGCGCCGCCTCCCGCGCTGCTTGAATCGCGGGCAGCAACAGTGCCACGAGTACGCCGATGATGGCAATCACCACCAACAGCTCGACGAGTGTAAAGGCCCGCGACTTTTTCATAGCAAAGCTCCCCCCAGATCATGGGTCCGGAAATGATGAATGCACTTTCGACTTCCTGTCGCCCCTTCTCGACAGAACGCTCCGCCAGCGGTGCTCGACAACCACTGCGTATATGCACGATTATCAACAGTTCGGGCGCGGTGTCAAGAAAAGAATGTAGAAACCACGAAGCTGCGCCCTCCACTCTTCGGATCGCTGTGCTTTGACGGGCTGTCCAACACGCACGGCATTAGCCCTTCCGGGTGGTCGCGTCGTCTCGGTCTGGCCCGAGTTTTTGCCGATTTTTGCCGTCTTGTGGCGGGGCCTGCCGCCGAATCAAACAAAAAAGGGCCGGCACGGCAGCAGCCTTCGGTGGAAAGTCCCTATGGTGATTGGCAAAATGCGAGCCCTACCGCGGCCGTGGCCAGCTTTCCAAATGGTCGCCAAATGACACGCTCCGAGCCAGCGCCACGGACAGCCGGGCCAGATAGTCATGCCGCGAGATTTCCACGGCGCCCAGACTCGTCGTGTGAGCCGTGAGCTGCTGGATGTCGAACAGGGAATAACCGCGGGCTTGCAAATGAGCCATCAAATGCACGAGCGCCACTTTCGAGGCGTCTCGCACGCGATGGAACATCGACTCGCCCGCGTATAATCCCCCCAACGTCACGCCGTACGTCCCGCCGGCCAATTGCCCGTCGCACCAGACTTCGACGCTGTGGGCATGCCCGAGCTTGTGCAATCGCGTGTAGGCTTCAATCATCTTCGGCGTCAACCAGGTATTGTGCACGCGATCGCCAACCGTGGCGCAACCGGCAATCACGGCGGCGAAGTCGCGATCGCAGGTCACCTCGAACCGTCCGCCGCGGCAGGTTCGCATCAACCGCCGCGTGACTCGAAACTGGTCGAATTCGAAAATCGCCCTGGGATCGGGGGACCACCAAACCACGATATCGGTGCCATCGAAAATCGGCCAGGGGAAGATGCCGTGCGAATAGGCATCCAACAACCATTCGCTCGTCAGGCGCCCGCCGAAGAGCACCACGCCCTCAGGCTCGGCCAGCTCGGCCGGCGGAAAGAATCTTGATTTGGGAAGAACGAACTTCACGATTCACCTGGCGGGCACTCGCGCCAATGGGGGCAGCCGCGCTCGGACTGAATGCTAGGACATGCGCGGCCAAATTGCCAGCGTTGCGCGACCGAACATGCGACCGCCCGGCAAGGGTGGCCGGTTTTGGCCGGTTGCGCAAAAAAATGCAGGGTGTATAATCGCATTCACAGCGTGCGATTCCTGCCACGTTACGCGGCCTGTCATTTAGCCTTGTGAGAGTTGCTCCTTGTCCATGGAAACCTCCTACGATACCAAACAGCGCATCAAGCAGGCGGTCGACATCGTCGACCTGGTCGGCGGGTATCTGCCGTTGCGGCGCGAGGGACGCGGCTTCAAAGCCATTTGCCCGTGGCATGACGACACGCGGCCCAGCTTGCAGGTCAATCCGGAGCGTCAATCGTTCAAATGCTGGGTGTGCGACATTGGCGGCGACATTTTCAGCTTCGTGATGAAGATTGAGGGGGTGGCTTTTCCCGAGGCCCTGGCCATGTTGGCCGACCGGGCCAACATTCGGTTGCAAACGGGCGGCCGGGGCGACGCGAGCGCCGCCGTTGACGATAAACGCGTGCTATACCAGGCCATGGCTTGGGCCGTGCAGGAGTATCACCAATATCTGCTCGCCGACGCCGAAGCCGCGGTGGCTCGCGATTATCTCTTGGAGCGTGGCGTCTCGCCCGAGAGCCTTCGCCACTTTCAACTGGGCTTCGCTCCGGACCGCTGGGAATGGATCGGCGAGCGGGCTCGCGCGAGTTCGTTCAGCGCCGCCATGCTCGAGCGGATCGGCGTGCTGGGCCGTCGCCGCCAAGGGCCCGGCTACTACGACCGCTTCAAGGGCCGGGTTTTGTTTCCGATATTCGACTCGCAAGGCCGAGCGGTCGGGTTGGGGGGCCGCGTGCTGCCGCAGCTGGCCAGCGACGAAATGGCCAAGTACGTCAATTCGCCCGAGACGCCGCTGTTCTCCAAAAGCAATTTGCTCTACGGTCTCAACGTCGCCCGCGACGCGATTCGCAAAACCGAAACGGCGCTGGTGATGGAAGGTTACACCGATTGCATCACGGCGCATCAATTTGGTTTCGCCAACGCGGTGGCTGTGCTGGGCACCGCGCTGGGCACTAGCCACCTTCAACTGTTGCGGCGCTTTGCCGACCGCATTCGCGTCGTGCTGGTGCTCGACGGCGACGAGGCGGGCAGGAAGCGGGCCAAGGAAGTCTTGGAACTGTTCGTGGCCGGCAACGTCGATCTGCGCGTGCTGACGCTGCCGGACGAAATGGACCCGGCCGATTTTCTGCGAGCCCATGGCGCTGAAGCCTTCGAAGAGCAGATCGCCGGGTCCGTTGACGCCCTGACGCACGCCTTTCAATCGGTCACTGCGGGAGTCGATCTGCAAGCGGACCTGCATGCATCGGCGCAAGCGCTCGAGCAATTGGCCGCTACCATAGCCAAAGCGCCGCGGCTGCGCGCCGACACGCTGGTCGAAGATCGGCTCCGCGAAGAAAAATTCCTGCAAAGATTGGCAGCCGATTTTCGGGTGCCGGAAGAACAGGTTCGCAAGCTGGTGACCGACTTGCGTCGGAAATCCGCGTCGCGAGCGGCCGCAGCGCCGGCTCAGCCTGCTAGCGTCGGCGAAAATATCGACCCGTTGGAGCGTGAATTGCTGGAAATCCTGATGCAGTTTCCCGCCATGATTGAGCAGGTTGCGGGCGCGATCCAACCTGCGCAATTTGTCTCGCGGTCGTGCGGTCGCGTGTATTCGCAATGTGCCCAGTTGTGGCACCGTGGAATTCTGCCCGACTTCGAGCGACTGTTATTGGAGAATGACGACCCAGGGGTTAAAAACCTGCTAGTCGAGTTGGACGAGAACGGCCGGCGGAAAGCCGGCGGTGAAACGGACGCTCGATTGCGAGATGTGTTGTCCGGCTTCGAGCGTCGGCAACAGGAACAACGGATGCGCGGTCGGACCGCGGCCTTGAAAGATCGGCGGCTAGCCGAGGAGGATGAGCTGAACGTGCTCGTGGAGCTCGAACGCCACGAACTCGCCAGGCAACAAGAACAAAACGAGCGAGCCCGGAGAGGTATTTCCGAGCCCACGGATGGGTAGGATGCCTCGATCGGTCGATCGGCACTTTCCGGCCAGGCATGAAGCGAGGCCGGCCTTGTGACGATCCTTCTCAGTCAAGTGGCACCCGCAGTGCCCGGGAGGATTTGACGGTGGACCATTCAAACAAGGATTTGGACGAACTGGTCGCCAAGGGCAAGACCCAAGGATATCTGACCTACGATCAGGTCAACGACTACCTGCCCGACGAAGCGGTCAATCCCGAAAAGCTCGACAATCTGCTGATTGCCCTGGACGAGGTGGGCATCGAGCTGGTCAACGAGCCGCCGACCGCCGAAGTGGCCGGTGGACCAGAGGCGACCGCCGGGGACGCAGCCCCGGCCGCCGACGCGGAGACGGCCGTCGCCGCGACCCTGTCGCCCATTCCGGCCAGGGAACTGCCCAAGCTCAGCGACGATCCGATCCGCATGTATCTGACGCAGATGGCGGAGATTCCGCTGCTCACGCGGGCCGAGGAAATCTCGCTGGCCAAGAAGATCGAAGTCACGCGCAAGCGATTTCGCCGCACGGTGCTGGGCTGCAACTATCGCGATGCAGGCGACGATCGGCACGCTCGCCGAGGTGCACCGCGGCGACGCTGCCGTTCGATCGCACGATCAAGGTCTCGCTGACCGAGCGGCTGACCAAAGAGCAGATCATGGCCCGCATGCCGCACAACCTGCGGACGCTCGAACATCTGTTGGCGCAGAACCGCGACGACTTCCGAAGCTGTTGATCAGCAAGCAGCACGCGAGCCGGCCGACGCGGCGCGCGGCCCGCAAGCGGTTCTGCCGCCGGCGGCGCAAGAAGCTGACGCTGGTCGAGGAGCTGAGCCTGCGCACGCGCCGCGTGCAGCCGCTGGTGCGGCAGCTGAAGGAGATGTCGCGCCGGATGGACGATTTGCGGTCGCGCCTGGCGGTCTTAAAGCACGACTCGTCGGCCAAGGACGAACGCGGCAACCTGCGCAGGGAGCTGCGCGACCTGATGCTGCTCACGCTGGAAAGCCCCGCGCAGCCTGCGGAAGCGGTGTGACACCATCGAGCGGCAATATTACGAGTACGAGCAGGTCAAGCGGCAGCTCTCGAGCGGCAACTTGCGGCTGGTCGTGTCGATCGCCAAGAAGTACCGCAACCGCGGCCTGAGCTTCCTGGACCTGATCCAGGAAGGCAACACCGGGCCTGATGCGGGCCGTCGACAAGTACGAGTATCGCCGCGGCTTCAAGTTCTCGCACGTATGCCACCTGGTGGATTCGCCAGGCGATCACCCGGGCCATTGCCGATCAGGCCCGCACGATCCGCATTCCGGTCCACATGATCGACGTGCTGTCGCAGGCTGCGCAACGTGGCGAAGAAGCTGCTTGCAGGAGCTGGGCCGCGAGCCGACGACCGAAGAAACGGCCCGCGCCGCCGGCATCAGCGTCGAAGAAACGCGCCGCGTGCTGAACATCGGCCGGCATCCGGTCAGCCTCGATCGGCCGGTCGGCGAGAGCGAGGACTGCAGCTTCGGCGAGTTCATCGAGGACGAGGGCACGCGAAAGCCCCGTGACCACCGGCCACCAATGGCCATGCTCCGGAGAAGATCGAAGGGCTGCTCAAGACGCTCACCTATCGCGAGCGGGAGATCATCCGCCTGCGCTACGGCCTGGGCGACGGCTACACCTACACGCTGGAAGAAGTCGGCCGCATCTTCAAGGTCACGCGCGAGCGCGTGCGGCAGATCGAAGCCAAGGCCGTCCGCAAACTGCAGCACCCGGTGCGCAGCAAGCAATTGGAAGGATTCCTGGGTGGAGTCGCCGGTTGAGATGAACGTCGCGTCGATTCAGCCGCTGGCCGAGAGGCCAGCGGCTTTTTTTATTGGCCAGCATGATACAATACGACATCATTCGATACGAAATCCGACGTACTAGAGAGCGAGAGTCCTGCTTATGGCTGTTACCGCCGCGGCGCTGCGCGAGCTGCATCGCATTCATCGTCAATTGACCGATCTTCGCGACCGCATTGAGCGGGGCCCGAAGCAAATCCGCGCCCGCGAGGCCAACCTGGCCCGGCTGGTCGACGAGTTGACCAAGCTTCAGGGCGACCACAAGGCCGCGCGGGTTCGCAGCGACCAGAAGCAGCTGCTGCTCAAAAGCGGCGAAGACAAAATCGAAAACCTGAAGGTCAAGCTCAACGCCGCCGCGAGCAATCGCGAATACCAGGCGCTCAAGGACCAGATCGCCGCCGATCAAATGGCCGGCAGCGTTCTGGCCGACGAAATCCTGGAAGCCATGGAGAAAATCGACGAGCTGGCGGCCCAGCTCGCCGAGCAGCAGCAAAAGATCGTCGTCAGCAAGGCTGAATTGGCCAAAGCCCAGCAAGCCGTTCGCGAACAGGCCGGCGCGCTGGACGTCGACGTCAAGCGGCTCGAAACCGCGCTGACCGAGGCCGAATGTGCCTTGCCCGACGATTTTCGGCAAAATTACCAGCGAGTCGTCAACTCCAAGGGTGAGGACGCGATGGCCGAAGTGCAGGGGGACTTTTGCGGCGGTTGCTACCAACAACTGACGCCCAACAACATGTCCGAGTTGAGCATGTCGATTGCCATCTTTTGCCGCAATTGCGGACGCCTGATCTACCTGCCGGAGAAATAATGGCGACCGGCGGGGCAACCGCCCCTGGTGGCAAGCCCCCCGGAAAATCGCTGCGCGCACCTGCTTGTCACGGCCGACGAGTTGGTACAATGGGACCCATAACGGTCTCCGCCGGATGGAGACCGCCTTTTTTGCGCGCGCAAGTTTTTCGTTCCCGAATTCAACGGAACCCTTCCCCGTCGGCCTCCCATCCCTAACCCCCAACCCCCAGCGCCGAAAATGTCCGACCTCATTCCAATGACCCGTACCGGGTATGAAAAAATCAAGGCCGAGGTGGACCACATGGAGCAGGTCGAAATGCCCGCGATCGTGGCCCGCATCGCCACCGCGCGCGGTGAAGGCGATCTGAGCGAAAACGCGGAATACCATGGGGCCCGCGAATCGCAAGGTCTGCTGCAGGCCAAGATCAACCTGCTGCGCGACAAACTGGCCCGTGCCGCGCTGGTCGACACCTCCAAACTGCCCAAGGGCGAGGTGGTGTTCGGCGCAACGGTGGTGGTCAAGGATCTCGACTTCGGCGACGAGGAAATCTTCATCCTGGTCGGCGCAGGCGAAGAAGACTATGACGCCGGCAAGATCCTGGTCACCAGTCCCCTGGCCCAGGGTTTGATGGGCAAGAAGGTCGGTGAGAAGACTGAAATTCCGGTGCCCAAGGGCACAATGAGTTTCGAGATCGTCGAGATTCGCTTCGACGGCTAGACGCCGCGCGGATCATGGTCGGGAGCCGAGCGAGTTCAGCTTCTGTTGGATCCGCGCCAAGCTCGGCCGGCGTGACTCCGCGAATCAAGAATCGCTTCTGCGACGCGGTTTCGCCGGACACCAGTTCGATCTGACTTTTGCGCAGCGCGAGCGCTTCGGCCAGCACCGCGATGATGGCTTTGTTCGCTTTGCCTTTCTCGGGGGCTTGGGTCACCGAGACCTGCAGGCTGCCGGCTTGCTCGCCGCGGATGCCGTTGCGGCGGGCGCCGGCGTGAGCCCGGACCGGTAAAATCGTTCCCTCGGCGTGTTCTTCCAGCGCGATCACCGGTCGATCCCTTCGAACAGGGCCGAGCCGACGCGCACGATCGTGGCCCCGTGGGCAATGGCGACTTCAAAGTCGTCGCTCATTCCCATCGACAGTTCGGCCAGCGAAGCGCCGCTGGGGAGGTTGAGCGAAAGCCGGTCGCGCAGCTGGCGCAGGCCGGCGAAATCGTGCTCGGCCGCGGTCAGCCCGCCAGTGAGGCTGGCCATGCCCATGAGTCCGCGAATTGAAACGCGTGGATATTTTGCCGCCTCAGCCAGGATCGGCTCCACGTCCGTTGGCCGCAGCCCGGTTTTCGTGGCGTCAAGCGAGATGTTCACTTCCAAGAGCACTGACGCGGTGCAGCCCAATGCCGCGGCACCTTCGTCAAGCGCCGCCAGCAGTCGCGGGCTGTCGACCGAGTGCAGCAGGTGCAGCAAGGGGAGCGTGCGGCGGATCTTGTTGCGCTGCAAATGGCCGACCAGGTGCCAGCGAATCTTTGTGTCGGCCAGCGCCGCGGCTTTGGACCAAAGCTCCCGCGGGCGGCTCTCGCCCAGATCGCTGCAGCCAGCCTCAACGAGCGCGGCGGCGATCTCGACCGGCACATATTTGGTGACGGCCAGCAGCCTGACCGCCTCGGCCGTGCGGCCGCTGCGACGGGCCGCCTCGGCGATCCGGCCGCGGACGTGGGCCAGGTTCTCGGCGATCCGCCGACCGGGGTCGCTCATGCCCTATTCGATCTCCAACAGGGTCTCGACCTTGCCCTGCGGCCGGAAGATGCCGACCAGGAACTCGTGCATCAAATTCTTGCCCAGCACGGTCCGAACGTCGGGGGCCGCCAACGAGCGATAGAACAGCCACTGCGATTTACCTGCCTGCGCGCGATAGCCGACGGCCACGTCGCCGGGCACGATTTGCCGATCCTGGCCGACCGTCAATTGCCGCCAGGTGGTTGGCTTGCGAATGCGCCGCGCGTCGAGGTCGACAAACAGCGGCGCCAGCATGCACTCCCCTTCGGCCGTTTGTGTCAGCTCCAGCCCACGCTCGCCTTGGCGCAAGCTGCCGCGCGAGGAGCCCGATCGCCATTCCGGAAGCGCCAGCGGCAGCACGCGGGCCAGCGGGCGACGCCCGACCATCAGCGTTCCCTCGCGCGTTTCGGTTTCGCCCTGGAACGTCGACCAGCCGGCCAGCGGCAGCGTGCCGCGATACTCGAACTGGCCCTGCTGAATACCCAGCACGGCGTCGGCCAGAAACAGAAACCGCTCCCGTCGCGGCAGCACCATGTGACGCTGCACGGTGATTTCTTGCGACAAGCGAATTTCGAGTTCCAGATAGTCGACCTCGTCGTCGGAAATCCAGCACACTTGCTCCCAATCGCCAACCGGCGCGAGCGGCTCGCCGTTGAACCGCACTTCCAGTTCCCAGACACCCGACCACAGGCACTTGTGAGCTACGCCGGCTTCGATGAACGCCTCGCGGCCGTTGTAGGCCACCGCCATCCGCGGCGAGGCCGCCGTCCAATCGGACCGCAGCATGGCGATTGCGGCCTGTTCGCTCTCGAAGGCCGGCGAGGGCAAGTCGTCGGACTTCCGCGAACTTTTGCGCCCCTCGCGCGTCAATCGCGCCAGCCGTTCGGTAGGGCGGTCGCCCACCAGGCGAATTGCCGCGGCCAGAAAGTGATCGTCCCAGCGGGCAGCATTGGCCGAGGCGAACACCACCTGGCCTCCGGAGCGCGACAGCCGCAAGGCATGCTGCACCAGCAGCCGATATTTCAGCTCAACCGCACCGCCGCCCCAGCCATGCACCAGCTCTTGACCCAACGCACGGCACCGGGTCCAGCACGCCAACAAGGGGCGCAATCGGTGCAAATGCCGGCTATGGGGGAATCCGTCGCCGCCGAGCAGATCGCCGATACCTTGGGCAATCGCGACTCGGCCGGTTGCGGCCAATCGTTGGCAGGATTGCAGTTCGGGAAACGAATACGCAAGCGCCAAAGGCAACTCGCCCGCGATCAATTGCAGGGCCAGGTGATCCTGAGCCGTCGCGGCCCCCTCGGCGGAAATCGTCGCCAACCGCTTGAGCAGCTGCCACCAGGTATCCTCGGGCAAATGCGCCGCCAATTTCGGCAATGCCCCGCACCATGCCAGGCATTCGACCCCCAATGCGACGCCAGGCGATGCGCCCTCGGCGCTGGCCAGCCAGCGGGCGGCCTGCGCTTCGATCGTCGGCTGCCGGCGGCGCGATCGGCCGTCGAATTGCGCCAGGCGGTTGATCAGGTCGAAAGCCGAGCCCAAGTCCCCCTCAGCCGCCAAACCCCACGCCAGCGGCGAGCCGTCTGCCGGCAGCAACTGGTCGCTGGCGCAGCTTGGCCGTCGCGCTAGATGCGTTTGCCATGCCTGCCAGCCGCGGGCGACGCCCTGCGAGGGATAGGCCTGGCCGAGGCGGCGCGGCGCCGAGGCGTGCCACGGGCCAGCGGGGCCAATGAGGATCGAATTGCGGGTCGTGCGAGTTTTTTTATGGGTTGAGACGGTAGTCGCCATTTATTCCAATCCGCTCGCTGCATCATCCGCCGCACGGTGCCGCGCGGCCAGGAATTCTGGCGAGCAGTGTGTTCCTTGGTTGCATGAAAATCAGAGAAGCGGGTATCTTAACAATCGGCGGCCAGTTCATCTTGCCCTCTTGGCACTTTTTTGACGCCCACACGGCTTTTTCACACGAACCCTGTTTTTTCGGGTCTCAACCATGCGAGCCAACATCATGCCACGAACGCGATACCGGCGATCGCCGCAGGCGGCGAGTCTTGTTGTGGCACTTTATTTCCCGGCATTGTGCTTCGCAATGGGCGCTGCGCCGCGCCGGCCTGGTCGGACGAGCCGGTGGCGACTGATCCGACCGAACCGCCCGTCGCCAGGCGGCCGCTGTCCAAGGATCCGCCGGGCATGAAGCGCCTGATGCCCGGCTACGACGTGTGGATCGATGCCAAGAACAAGCGCGTGGTGCTGGACGGCACGATTTGCTTGCGGCAAGGGCAATTGGAGATGTTCGCCTGCCTCAAGGGGACCAAGGAGCACGAAGCGATCGTGGCCGCAGACACCAAGGCCTACGCCGTGCACGCCGCCCTGCTGGCCGTGGGTGCCGAAGCCGGCACGCCGGTGCAGTTTAAGCCCACGTACAAGCCCGCCACGGGCTCGGAGATCGAAATCACCGTGGTCTGGACCGACAAGAACGGAACGGTCCATCGCGATCGGGCCCAGGATTGGATTCGCGACGCGAAGACCGGCAAGGCGATGCAATATCCGTGGGTCTTTGCCGGCAGCGGCTTCTGGCAGGACGAGGCGACCGGCAGCAAGCAATACCTGGCCGAGAGCGGCGACTTTATTTGCGTCTCGAACTTCCCCAGCGCCATGCTCGACTTGCCCGTGGAGAGCAGCCAATCGAACGAGGACCTGGCCTACCAGGCCTTCACCGAGCACATCCCGCCCTTGGGCACCAAAGTCCGGCTGGTGCTGACGCCGAAGGCCAAGAAGTAGCGGCGCTCGTTGTGTGCGTGATCGCCCAATCCATCGCCTGGACGTCGTGGGCATCGGCTGCTGTGGGAGGGCGGGCGAGTTTCGTGAGAATCGACGGGGATCAACCGGAGCCATCTCTAGATGGCCCTCAATCTAGTTCAGCCGCTTTGGGCCTCGATTGAACCCTTTGCGATCGAGCTTCTTTCCGCCGCGCGCCGTGACGACTTGCTGCGACTTTGCCGAAAAGTTCAGCTTATCCGAAATCCGCTGTCGCACTCGGTAATCCGCGTGGTAGACGTAGAAACGAGTCCAGATAAGATCACGGAGCACGGTGAATGTGAAGTGGTTTTTGTGCAAATGTCTTGCTTCAGATGGAACTGGAATTTCCGGGTGTTGGGGTTAGCATAACCCTTGAACCTGGAGGATTCCATGAGTCGCGAGCGCAAGTCGGTAGCGGGGCCAGAGAAGTTGGCTATTCTGCGGCGGTACCTGGTGGAGAAGGTGCCTATTTCGGATCTCTGCGATCAGCATGGTCTGCAGCCAAGCCAGGTCTATTACTGGCAGGCGCAACTGTTTGAGCACGGCGCGAGCATCTTCGAGCGCAAGACGGGTCGCAAGGCCAGCGCCGAGAGCGCCAAGGATCGAAAGATTGAGAAGCTCGAATCGACGCTGGCGCAGAAGGAGCTCAAGCTGGCCCAGAAGAACGAAGTCATCAGCGAGCTGATGGAGGAGAACGTCCGCGCAAAAAAAGCCAGTGGGGAACTCTGAAAGGCAACTGGGTTCCCCACGACACGCGCGACGCCGTGGTCGATTACGTGAAGCGCTGGACCGCTCGGGCCGAGCTGCCGGCGAGGCGATTGCTTGGCTGGCTGGAGTTGGCCACTAGCAAGTTCCACCAGTGGCAGAAGCGCTACGGCCACCCGATCGCCAATCGCCCTAAGCGCGTACCACCGGCTCGCGGCACGTCGTCAAACTCGGCAGTGCTCCAAGAGTTCGCCCGGCTTCATCACGTAGCTGACATAGAAGGGGCCGAATTCGGCGTAGCGGGCGCTGGCTTCGTCGAAGCGCATGCGGTAGACGATTTCCTTGAGAAAGTCGGGGTTGCGGGCCCACAGCGTGACGCCCCACTCCCAATCGTCGAAGCCCAGGCCGACGGTGATCAACTGCGTCACCTTGCCGCCGAACGTCATGCCGGTGCGACCGTGCTCGGCCATCAGGCGGCTGCGTGCGTCGAAGTCGAGCAGGAACCAGTTCTCCCCCACCTTGCGCTTCTTGTTCATCGGATAGAAGCAGGTGCTGGGCCAGGGAGGCAGATCGGGCGTGAGACGCTGGCGGCGCATCATTCCCTCGCGGCTTTCATAGGCCTTGAGCTTGGCCGCGTAACCCGCACCTTTCGGGTCTTCCCCCTCTTCCACCAGCCGTTTGCCGTATTGCTCGACGGTGGGAACATATTCGGAAACTTCGGTCACCGACACAAACGAATAGGTCGGCACCAAGGCCACGCCGAGCGGGCCCGACGTCAATCGCTGATGCACCTCGTCGATCACCAGCGGATCGGCGTCGAGCAGCATCAGCCCGAAGTCGGCCTTGTGTCCGCTGACTACCGAGGCTTGCAGCCGTGCCGGGGCCTGCGAGCCGGCCGGATCGAGCGTGGCAGTGAAGTGTTCCCGCCCGGCAGCCAGTTCGGCCGCACTGAGGCCCTTGAGTGCCGCGCGGTCGAAGCGGTAATAAAGATGGCTACAGTGCCATCCTTCGCTGGGTTTGAGCGAGACTTCACCCGCGGGTGCATGACTCATGTGGGCGAAACTCCCTCGGGTCGGCGTGCCAAATCGAGTTGCCTTACCCCGCGGGCGAAGCAATCGAGAAGAAAATCATAAGCGGCCGGCGCGGCAGAGGCAATCGACGATTGGGCGCGATCGATTCGTTCGATTTACGAGGAAATCTACGGCTAGTTGTCGGCTTTTGGCGGACCGAAAAGCGTGGCCAATAACTTGCCCAACTCCGGCCCGCGGGCATGGATGCTTGCGACTTTGCCGTCGCGGTCGACGAGGATGGCGGTGGAGGGGCCGGTGACGCCGTATTGGCGGGCGACGGGAGTGTCGTCCAGCCCTCCGTCGTGCAGTTCGATCCACGGACGGGGCTCGCGCTTCAAGAACTTTTCCAGGGCCTCGCGATCTTCGTCGATGCTGATGGCGATGACCTCGAATCCGCGGGCGTGAAACTCATCGAAATTCTTTTTGACGTTGGGCACCTCGCGCAGGCAGGGGCGCACCACGTGGCCCATAATTCGACGAGTACGACTTTGCCGCGATAGCCGGCCCAGTCGAGCTTCGTGCCGTCAACCAGCGTGCCGCTGAGCTCGAACGGCTTGCCGACCAGTTCGAGCCGGCGAGCCGAGCCTTGCATTCTAGCGCCCACGGCCGCCGTGTCACGATCGGTCCTTGCGGCCAGAATCTCGCCGAAATCGCGATACAGCGCGATCGCCGGGCGCGGGTCGGCCTGGTTGGCGAGTTCGACGGCGGCGGCCACTTTGCTCGCGGCGGCGACGGCGTCTTTCGACGGCGTGGGCGAAGACTTGAGCCGTGCGCGGATCTCGTCAATGAGTTGGGCCTTTTGCTGCGGCGTGCCCGCACGAGGGCCGGTGCTAAAGAGGATCGTGTGAAATGCCAGCCGCAGGTCCATCGCGTCGTCGTAGCCGGGGAGCTTCTTGTCGTCGTCGGTCGCGATGCGGTGGATTTTATCGAGCGCCGCCTCGACGGACGCGTAGTTTCTCGCCGGATCGGTTTTCGCCTCGGGGGGACGCACGGGCTTGTTGGCTCCTCGATAGCCGTGAATGTCCTTGACGAAGGTCAGCAATTCTCGAATGTCGTCGGATAGCGCGTCGCGACTTGGCGCCGTGCGCGGTTCGTCGCTGGTTCGTCCGCTCGCAGGTCGTGCGCGGCAAATACAGCCACGCCGAAAACAACCGCGATCCGTAGAAGAGATTCCACGGTCAACATGTGGGGAGATCCCAAAAACCTGGAACTCAAATCGACCGCGGGCGAATGCGGAGCGGCTGTCATTGTGACACGAGCCGATAGCGAAATCCACCTTGATTTGCGGCCGGCCGTTCGGGCGTATTTCACCGCTGCTCGTGGGGCGTCGGCTCCTCCTTGGTCATGTCCGGATAGGCTTCGTCCAGGCCCAGCCTGGCGTCGTCGGATTGGGGGATGATCTCGGTGCGGAGGTCGCCGTAGATCAGGCAGTATCGCTCGGGGCTCGAAACGCGCCACCACATGAGCAGTTTGTCTTTGTCCGTCGGCCCGACGTTTTTTCCGTCGTAGCTGGCGTGGTATCGATTGCGGATGATCCGCCCGATCCAATCGAGCCCGGCGGTGGCTTGCTGAATCGACTGATACTTGGGGTCCTTGTCCCACTCGGGCTTGGGCACGCCGTCGAAGCCGGCCAGCTTGAGCATTTCGTCGCGGACCACGCGGCCGTCGAATCGCCGAACGCGAGGATAGTGCCCGCCGCTGAGCTGGGCGTAGAGTTTTAGTGCCGCGGCGATTTGCGCCAGCTCCTTTGGGTCGTCAGGGGGAGTGACGTCGGCAAAGCCCGCCGGCGGCGTTGGCTCGAACAGTTTTGGGTCCAAGTCCGTGTTCCAGCGAAAATCGGTCGCCTTCCACTCGGTCGATCGCGTCGGCTCTTGGACCGTGAAACCGAACTCGATCGGCAGATCGGTCTTCGGATCGACCCAGACTTCGAGCGGATGCAGCGGATGTTTCTCGTGCGTGTTTTTGGGCGTCAGCACGTAACCGCGCGCCTGGCGGCCGCCGATTTTCTTGGTGCCCAATTCGCGGGTGACCTCGCCCAGCTCTTCGCGAATGACGCGCAAGTATTCCAACGGACAGGTCGCCGAACCGGTGGGCACATACGGCTGCCGGCGATAGGTTTTCGTCGTGTAGTCGATGAATATTCCGAGCGCGCCGGCGGGAAAAATCTCGGCGAAATGCTCGATCACTTCCTCGGTTTGCGGCCGGTTCGCGGTGGCTGCTTCGGTCTTGCTGATTTTAAGCTCGCTGTGAAATGCGCTGGGCTCGCGCCAATACGTGGCGCCGGTTTCGGTCCAGGTCGTCAGCGGCTTGCCGTCGTCCGGCTGCCAGGTGGATACTCCGCGCACCTGGTAGCTATACGATTTCACGTCGCGCAACTGCTGGGCCATCCGCGCCATGGCCGAAAGGGGCGTGGGGGGGCTGAGCGCCACCAGAAGCAACACCAACGCGACCAACGCGGACAACCCGGCGCTCCCGGCTGCGAGACGTTGCTTGACGGTGAGGCGGCGAAGTCTTCGCGAAAGCCGGTTCCAGCGGACAACGACCGTCGTAGGGCCGTTAGTCCCCGCTCGGTGGATAAGATCGATCGTTTGCCGAGTGCTGGGCGCCGGCGGCAGCGGCATCCGCTCGAAGGCGTCGACAACCCGCGAGATGAGGTCGGCGTCGTGGGGGGAGTCTTGGTTGGTCATGGCGACGGTTCCGAAATAGGTTCAGGGCCAAACGACGGCCCGAGGATTGTGCGCAGGCTTGCCGCGGCGCGGTGGACCAGCACGCGGACGTGGCCTGCGTCGAGAGAAAGCGACTCGGCGACTTCGGCGGGAGTCAAATTCTCCAAGTGGCGCAGCCAAAATGCTTCGGCTTGCTGCGGCGGCAGCGTGGCTAAGGCCCGGCGGACTTGCTCGTGAAGTTCGACCGCTTCGGCGCGTGCGTCCGGCGGCTCGACCGGCACGCGAGCGGCGTCGCGCTTGTGCACGCTCCACGCGGCTTGTTCGACGCGATAGCGATCCCGCAGTCGATCGGTCGCCCGGCGGGTTGCGATGCGCACCAACATCGTCCGCCAGTGGCGCACTTCGTCGCCGCGCGACAGCCGCAGAGCCGCCAGGAACGTCTCCTGATAGCAGTCCAGTGCATCCTCATGGTTATTGAGAAGCCGGAATGCGGTGCGCCAGACCGCCTCCGAATGCGCTGCGATGATCGCGTTGAGATCGGTCATGGGCCAGGGCATCGGGCATGCTGAATTCCTCCGCCGCACCCCTATAGTCGCTCGGCCCTCCGCCACGTTACAAGCGCGATCCAAAAAACGTGCATTCTGTAGCCGGGGTCTTTGGCCCCGGAATTCCCAGATAGCGGCCGGCCTGAAAGAGGCCGGCTACAATTCTTCCACACGCAGCCTATTCGACCACGGCGGAAAAATCGGCCGCCAGCCGGGCCAGGACTTCGCGAGTCACGTGGGCGGCGATCGGCTCGCGCGTCTGGCCCCCGACGCGCGCATAGCGGCACAGGCTCAGCTCGCCCGAGCGGGATACGAGCAGTTCGTAGTAGCTGGTGCGGTCGACTTCCTTCTGCGGCGGGTTGGAGCGCATTTGCACCACGCAGCCGTGCGCATCGGTCTCGATCGGGCTGATCGGCTCCAGAAGATACGTCAGCCGCGCCGATAGCTTTTCGGCCGTTGCCTTCAGCTGGTCGCTCGACATCGCACTGAACTCAGCCGCGCAGCGCAAGGCTGGTAAAGGCGCAGGCCAGGCTGTCGAGGGCCGTCAGCTGGCAGCGTAGTTGCCGCGGGCCGTCGTCGAGGGCCAGCAGATGCTCGCCGATCGAAAACGGCGCAACGTTGGCCAGCGCTTGTTGGAGTTGTTCCTTGAGGGTCATTTTTTGGTCTCTCCGCTTTTCTCCGTTTTGTGCTCGCTGCCGTCGTAGGAAAAGATCGTCGTGGTGCCGTCAAGCACGGTTTCGATGTGCACCGGCCGGCGTCCACAGCCGGTGCAGGTTCGCCAGCGTGTCGCGGGCGTAGCTGATTTGCAGCTCGACGCCGTTGAACTGGTGTTCCAGAAACAGCTCGCCGCGGTTCTTGTAGTTGCCGTCGCGCACCGCGATGAGCGGCCGGCCGATGTTGGTCAGGTTGAACAGCAGCCGCTGCTTGATCTTGGGGAACTCGCGGCTCTCGATCTCGTAGGCGTCGGTCGACGGCGTTGTAGCCGAACGAAAACAGCTTGTGCTGCGCGGCAGAAATCGAGCGTCAGAAATTCGTCGATGAACGTCAGGTCGTTGTGGATCCGGCGGACCTCGAAGATCTTCTGCGCGGCCCAGGCCGGCGCTGCGTGTCCCAGTCGCGCTTGGCGGCCAGGTCGTCGCACTCGTCGTACTCCTTGCCGAAGCGGCCCTTGTTCCAGCGGTCTTCGATGTCGCGGAACAGCTCGATGCCCAGCTTGTAGGGGTTGAGCCGCGTCGGGCGAGCTGGCCATCGTGCCGGAGTGATGATCGGCAGTAGTTGATCACGTCGGCCGGCTCCAGGCCCTGGCGGGTCATGATCGTCGAGTGCCAGTAGCTGGCCCAGCCTTCGTTCATGATCTTGGTTTGGGCCTGCGGGGCGAAGTAATACGCCTCGTCGCGGATGATCGACAGCACGTCGAGCTGCCACGGCTTGAGCGGCGCGTGCTCGAGCACGAACAGCATCACGTCGCGCACCGGCTCGGCTGGGGAAGCTTGTCTTGCTGCTCGCGCTCCTTGCGCATGCTGCTCGGCTTCGGCCGCCAGCACTTGCGGGCGGATTGATGAACGACTCCATGTAGTCCTTGGACTGCGAACCGGCCGGGCAGCGGCGGCTCGGCTTCCTCGTCGTCGGTCGTTGTCGAAGTCGTACTTCGGCTGCGCTCGTCGACGCGCTTGATGAACGGCGAATGGATGTCGATCAGGTCCTCGATGCTCAGGCAGGCGTCGATGAACGTTCTCGACCTCCTCGACGCCGAAGCGATCCATGTAGCGGCGGACGCGATTGCCGTGGTTGGCCATCTCGTCCATCATTTTGCGGTTGGTCTGGCTGAACCAGTAGTTGTTCTTGAAGAAATCGCAGTGGCCGTAGACGTGGGCCATCACCAGCTTCTGATCGGTCGAGCGCGTTGGACCGCATCAGGTAGGCGTAGCAGGGATCGTTGTTGATCACCAGCTCGTAGATCTTTTGCAGCCCGTAGGCGTAGCCCTTGGAGAGCTGCTCGTACTCCATGCCGAACCGCCAGTGCGGATAGCGCGTGGGAAAGCCGCCGTAGGCCGCGATGGCGTTGAGCTGGTCGGAATCGACCACTTCGAAGATCGTCGGGATAGAAATCGAGGCCGTAGCCGCGCGCATAGCCTTCCATCTGCAGCTGGATGGCGGCCAGGTCGGCGGGCAGCGGTTCGAAAGCGTGACGGTGGCCATGGAGTACGTGGTCACGCGTCCTGGTCGGAGCCAGTCTATTTGCCCTTGCCCAGAAACGCTTTGATCGAGTCGTAGATCGCTTCTTTGTTTTCGATTTCGGAGAGCACCAGCTTGTCGTGCTTCGTCGCCGAAGCCGGCCTTCGAGCGAGCGGATGTATTCGCCGCTGCCGTAGGGGCTTTCGACCTGGCCGTAGCAGAACAGATTGACCTGCGGCAGCAGCTGTCTCGCGCAGCAGCCGCAGGCTCTGCTCGTTGTCTTCGCCCCAGTTGTCGCCGTCGGAAAACTGGAAGCAGTAAATGTTCCACTCGCCGGGCGGAAATTCGCGCGCGATCAGATCGGCGCACACCTTGTAGGCCGAGCTGATCCGCGTGCCGCCGCTTTCGCGGGTGTGGTAGAACGTCTCTTCGTCGACCTCCTGGGCGGCGGCGTCGTGAATGATGTAGCGCGTCTCGACGCCGTCGTACTGGCTGTGCAGCCAGGTATCGAGCCAGAACGCCTCGGTGCGGACGATCTCCTTCTGGTCGTCGGTCATCGAGCCGGAGACGTCCATCATGTAGATGATGACGGCGTTGGCCTCGCGGCTGCGGCGATCGTCGGTCCAGGAGCGATAGCGCTTGTCCTCGCGGATCGGCACGATGCGCGGCCGCTCGGGATCGTAGGTGTCCGACGAGATCTGCCGCCGCAGGGCCTCCATGTAGGTGCGCTTGAAGTGCCGCAGCGATTCGGGCCCGGTGCGGCGGATGCTGGTGTAGCGGGACTTTTCCTGGTCGATGTTGGCCTTGCCCTTGGGCTCGATGCGGGGCAGTTCGCAGCTCGTCGCCCAGGATGGCGGCCAGTTCCTCCAGCGAGACTTCGACTTCCAGGATGTGCGCGCCCGGGTCGCTGCCGGCCTGGCCGGTGCCGCTCGCTCGGCTCGCCGCCGGGCCGACGGGCGTGCCCGACTTCGCCGTCGCCCTGGCCGACGCCGCCGGAGCCGTTCTTGCCGTAGCGGAAATGGGGCACGTCGAGCTGCGGCAGCGGAATGCTGACCAGATCGCGGCCCTTGCGGCCGATCATCTCGCCGTGGGTGATGTACTTCCGCAGGTTCTCGCGAATCTTGCCGCGCACGATTTGCTTGAAGCGCGACTGGTCGTGGTCGATTTTCATGGCACCATGGGTCATCAGCGTCGAGTGGCCGCCAATCGGTCGCCGGTCCGACGGTGCACATCGCAAGCTCGCGATCGGCCGCAACGATCTCACCGGCCACGACGCTCGCTGTCGTCTATGACTGTGTTTGGCATCTCCGCGGGCAAAGATGCTGGCCACGTAGTTCAGCACGTCGGTGGCACTTTCGTCGTCGTAGCCGTAATCGCGGATCAGGCGGCTCTTGACCACGTCGATCTTGGCCTGCGTGTCGGCGTCGACCACGTTCGAGACCAGGCTCGTCAGCTTGATCGTGTCCTTCTGGTCCTCGAACAGCTTCAGCTCCAGGGCCTTGTAGCAGCCGTTCGTTGGTCTTGTAGTCGAACGTCCGGCCGTCGATCGACAGGGCGCCGATGTAGTTCATGATCTCGCGGCGGAAATCGTCCTTGCGGCTGTCGGGGATGTCGATCTTCTCCTCGATCGACCGCATCAGCCGCTCGTCGGGCTCCTCGTACTGGCCGGTGAACTTGTTCCTGACCTTTTCGCGCTGCGTGTAGGCCTTGACGTTGTCGATGTAGTTGCCGCACAGCCGCTTCGAGCGCGTCTTCGTCGGCGGCGATGGCCCGCTGCACTTCGTTTTTCACGATGTTCTCGTACTCCTCCTTCACCACGCCCAGCAGCTCGCGGTATTGGCTGCGCAGTCTCTTCGTTGGTGATCAGCGTGTGGTGCTTCAGGCCCGCTTCCAGTTCGTTGAGCACCATGAACGGGTTGATCGAGCGTGGCCTCGGGATGCGCGACCAGGGCGTTGGAGATCTTGTCCTGCACGTAGCGGGGCGAAATGCCGAGCATGCCTTCGTTGGTGGTCTGCTCGCGCAGCTCCTTGATGTTGTCCTCGGTGAAGCCCGGCAGCGTCTTGCCGTTGTACAGCTTGAGCTTTTGCAGCAGCGTCAGGTCCGGCGTTCTTGGGCTCTTCCAGCCGGGTCAGAATGGCCCACATGGCGGCCATTTCGATCGTGTGCGGGGCGATGTGCTTGCCGGGCACCTTGTTGCTTGTTGTAGTCCTTTTCGTAAATCTTGATCTCGTCGGCCAGCGTGGTGACGTAGGGCACGTCGATCTTCACCGTGCGGTCGCGCAGGGCCTCCATGAACTCGTTGTTCTGCAGCCGGCGATATTCCGGCTCGTTGGTGTGGCCGAGAATCACTTCGTCGATGTCGGTCTGGGCGAATTTCTTCGGCTTGACCTTGTGTTCCTGGCTGGCGCCCAGCAGGTCGTACAGGAACGCCACGTCGAGCTTGAGCACTTCGACGAACTCGATGATGCCGCGGTTGGCGATGTTGAATTCGCCGTCGAAGTTGAAGGCCCGCGGATCGCTGTCGCTGCCGTACTCGGCGATCTTGCGATAGTTGATGTCGCCGGTCAGCTCGGTGCGAGTCCTGGTTCTTTTCGTCCTTGGGCTGGAAGGTGCCGATGCCGATGCGGTCCTTCTCGCTCAGGATCAGCCGCTTGACGCGCACGTCCTGCGATCACGCGGGTCCAGTCGCCGTCGTAGTGCTTGAGCACGTTCGCTGTAGACGTAGCGGCAGAACGGGCACAGCTCGCCGTGTGATCTTGGCGCGATAGTCGTCCGGCGCGCGACTTCGGCGTTCAGGCTGGCCAGCACGTCCTCGCGGAACCGCTCGGGAATCAGGTGCAGCGGCTCCTCGTGCATCGGGCACCACTGCACGTGCTCGGGTCCTTCAGATCGACCCAGCCGAGCGTGTACAGCGCGCCGTCGTCGCTGCCGCGAGTAGCGTTCCAGGCCCTTCTTCAGCAGCCGGGCGATCGTGCTCTTGCTGCTGCCGACCGGGCCGTGCAACAACAGCACGCGTTTTTCGATGCCGTAGCCCTGGGCGGCGCTCTTGAAGGCGTTGACCAGCATCCACAGCGGGCCGTCGAGGCCGAAGACGGCGTCGCGGCCGTTGTCGTCGGGATCGCTGAAGAAGTGGTAGCGGACGCGCTTCTCGCGGGACTCTTCGTAGGTGTCGGTGCCGTACGACATGATCATGTCGTACACGCGCTCGAAGGCGTTGCGCGTCGCGCGGGGCTCGGACCGTACGAGGTCGAGATATTCCTCGAACGTGCCTTCCCAATTCTTGCGGCGGAACTGGTCGAGGTCCTGGCGTTGGGCGACGAGCGAAATGATCTCGCGTCCATGGTTCATGGATCGTCCTCCACGACGGGTGCTGCTATACACCTTTCGCCCGAGGTTGTCCCTGACCGCAGGGGCTCGGCGATTGGTGCGCCTTCACCCGAAACAGTTTCGTTTTGTTTGTCGCTCTACCTATCGACCCATCTATCCATATTAGTCGCCGCCACCCGAGAATCCGTTTCCCCGACGCTCGATTCCTCTCTTTCCAAGTCTGCACTGTCGCCAACTGCGCACGCTCGTGCCGCGCACTCGTTACGTTGCAGGGTCCGCGCACGGTCCGAGACGCGCAGCGGCCAGAGCCGTTGCCAGTCAGTTCAAGTGCCGGACAGAAAGAGAAATTGGAAAAGAACGCTGGGGCGGGCGGGCAGGATCAATACAACCTTACTTCTCTTTTCGGGTATTCGGAGGCCCGGCGATCCCTGCCCGACCATCTCCTACCTTCCTATGCAAGTATGGTCACAACGGGCGCGCTCGACAATATCGACTTTGAGCCGAGCGGGGGGAATTGCCGGCGTCACTTCGCGTCCCCCATCAGAGGCCAATCGCCCAATGGCGCTATCGTGGGGCATTGCGAGCGCGCCGCACCAGAGCGAGCGGCGGCCGGTCGAAGAGTGCCGATGCCGGAAAATTTTGTGCCTGTTGAAACAAGTATCCATTTTGGACACCTTGCGGAAGACACTTTTTCGCTCGTTTGGCACGCCGTTTTCTTGGCTCGTGACCGCCTCGCGCGCGTCCCGCGTCCGAACACGACATCCAAGAATGCGCGGCGCCGCGTCAAGCAGCCGTCTATGCCAGCAGCCGTTTGACGCTGTCCATCAGGCGGTCCATGGCGAACGGCTTGCGGATGTAGTCGTCGACGCCCAGCATTTCGGCGTAGGCCTTGTGCCGGCTCCCCTCGTTGGCCGTGATCATGATCACGCGCAGCGGCACGGGCCGGCTGCGGCGCAGTTTTTCCAGCACCAGGAAACCGCTCCGCTTGGGCATCATCATGTCCAGGATCACCAGGTCCGGATCTTCGCGCTCGGCCATCGCCAGTCCCTGGTTGCCGTCGCGCGCGACCAGCACCTCGAAACCGCCGGCTTCCAACGCATAGCGCACCGATTCGACAATTTCGTGATCGTCATCGACCAGCAGCACGCGTTGACGTTTGCTCTCGGCTTTGTCGTCTGCCATGTCTGCAATCAACCTCAGAAAATTGTCAACCGAAAAAAGATACGCTCTTGCAACCGTCGGAGAGGGTCGTTTTGCCGACGCGCCTGTTACAATGAAGACTCCTACAACTATCCGAGATCGGCGCAATTTGCAAGGACGTTCGGCGGAAATGCGGGAGAAATCAGGCGTGGCGACAAGGTTCGATGGGTGCGTGGGGTCGATTTCACGTCGGGCGCGGCCGCGCGGCGCCGTGCCGGCGGTGTTGCGGCGCCGCGAGCGCGATTTGCTGCCGCGGCGACGATCGCCGGATGCGTGCTGGCATGCGCACCGCGCGGCGCTGCGCAAAGCGGCGCGCCGAAGGCCGCGGCAACCAGCGCGCCGCAACTCGCGCCGCAATTCGATCCGCGCAGGGTGTTGGTCGTTCCCGCGACCGGAGAAGTGCGCCGCGGCCAGGGGCAGCGCGTCGTGCTGCGCAACGCGCAGGGCAAAGAGCAAATCTGTCTGCTGCATGCCGAGGTGGGCAACCGGCGGCTGTTGATCTTGCCCAACGGCCGGCTGGAGTCGGTGGCGGCCGACAAGACCGAACCGACGACCGAGGCCTTCAAGTCGTGCGGCAAGGATGAAATGGTCGCGCAGTTGAAAGAGCGCGGCGTGACGAACTTCAAGACGCGCAGCACGGCGCGCTACGTCTACGTCTACAACGCCAGCGACGAATTCTACAAGGGGACGAGCCGGATTCTGGAGACGATGTATCCGGCCATCGTGGCATACTTCAAGCGCCTGAAGTTTCCCATCCACGATCCGCAGGTGCCGCTGGTGGCCGTTCTGTTCCGCACCGAGGAAGAGTTTCGCCGCTTCGACGACGTGCCCCCGGGCGTCGCTGCCTACTACGACGTGATCTCGAATCGAATCGTGACGTACGAGCAGTCGAAGCTGGTCGAAGTGGCGCCCGACCTGGCGCTGAAGCAGGCCATCGGCACGATCGCGCACGAGGGGATTCACCAGATTCTGAACAACATCGGCGTGCAGCAGCGGCTTTCTCGCTGGCCGGTGTGGCTGGCCGAGGGGCTGTCCGAATACTTCGCGCCTACCTCGGTCGACCAGCGGCTGCGCTGGAAGGGCGTCGGCACGCCTAACGATCTGCGGATGTTCGAACTGGACCGATTCTTGAAGCAAGGTTCGACGAATCGGGGCGAAATGGTGGAGCAAACCGTCACCGCGGCGCGGCTCTCTTCGGCCGGCTATGCCTCGGCCTGGGGCCTGGTGCACTATCTGGCCTCGCGGCAGAAGGAGAAATTCCAGGGCTACCTGCGCGAGGTCGCAAGGCTTGGGCCGCTCGAGCCGCGCGAGGAGCGACGTGCCGCCGAGCAGAAGAAGTTGTTCGTCGAGTTCTTCGGCTCCGATTTCGGCGCCCTCGAAGACGCGATGATCGAACATCTCAAGGAATTGCCGTACGTCGACCCGATCGTCAACCAGACGCATTACGTGGTGCTGCTCAAGACGGCCACGTCGCGGACCATCGGCGTGACGGCGTCGCCGGCGGCGGTGCGCAAGTGGCAGGAAGAGGCGCTGACGAAGATTCCGCCGGAGGTGCAAGCTCAAGCGACCTTTGAAATCTTGCCCTTCGCCAGCAAGTTGCTGGCCGACGAATACGCCAAGCAGTTGCAGCGCGTCCGTTAGCCTCGTCAATCGCGCAGCTCGCGAATCGTCTGCCCCACGCGCTGGTGGTTTTCGCTGGTCTGCCGAATCACCAGCACGTGTCCGATTCCGAAATATCGGATCGTGCCCTCGCCGCCCCGATCCTGCCAACTGTTCGGGGCGATGGTCGATTGAATCAGATCGATCAATTCCTGGGCATTCTGCGCCGCGCCGGGCTGACCCGCCGCGCCACCGGCCGCTTGATTCCCATTGCCGAACAGCGGATTTCTTGCGCCACCCGCGGCACGCCGCGCCGCGGGTTGAGCCGGCGCGGGCCGATTCGCCGCGGCGGGCTGCCTCCTTGGCGCAGGCGCTTCTTGGCCGCGTCCTTGTCTGCTTGGGCCGCTTTCTTTTTCATGGCCTGGGCGGTTTGCGACAAACGCGAACGGACCTGCGCCAGCAATTCCTTGCGCTGCGCGTCGCCCAACTGCGTGTCGGCTTGTAGCGCTTGGAAGGCATCGGTCAGGTCGACAATCGCCCGCTCGTGCGCGGCGCCTTCGCTGCGCGCTTCGCGGCGTAGCGCGTCGTGTATCGTGGCTCGCAATTCTTGCGGAGTCGGCGGCGTCGTGGTTTTGCCGTCAGAGCGATCGCCAGCGGCCAGCACGGCCGCGCAGAGAATGCAGAAGGTGGCCATACTCGTGTTCCTTGCGAGTGTTCGGCTTGCCCCGCACGTAGTATAGCGATCTTTGGCGAACTGTGAATCGGCCAGGCACGTTACGCCGCCCGCGTCACTTTGCCGGGCGGACTCTTCGCGGGCGTCTCGGCGGGGTTGTTCTGTTTAACGTTGGCGGCGCGTCGCGCCAGCAGTCGCTCTTCGAGCCGGTCGAACTGGGCCGACAGCCGACTGCCATAGACGCACAGCGGGGCAAAGATGCAGCCGACCGCCGCGCCCCAGAAGGCGTCGCTGGCAAAGTGGGCCTGTTCCAGCACGCGCTGGGCGCCCACCATCACGGCCAGCGCCGGAAACAGCCATCGTCCGCGGGGATAGTAGCAGGCCAGCACGATCGCCAGGCCGGCGGCAGTGGCCGTGTGCGATGAGGGAAAGCTCTGCTCCCAACTGCTGTTGCGCAGCAGCGGAAACCAATCGGCGAAGCTTTCCAAGCCACTACCCTGCAAATCGAAGTGATGCGGCCGCACGCGGGCCACGCACAGCTTCAATACGTTGGCCAGCAACCCCGAGCCGAGGGCCGCCGCCAGGATGCGCGGTATCGCATAGCGATGCCAGGGATCGAGAACCGCAAGGATCGCCACGATCATGGCCACGCCCAGACCGTGGCCGAACGCCTCGCTCAGGCTGGCCAACTTCCCAACCGCGCTGGGGCAATTCCCCTGCCGCACCCAATCGGCCAACGGCACGTCAAGGGCCAACGCCGCCACGCCGCAGCCCGCCAACACGGCGGCGCAGACCCACAACTGAGAGATGGTCCGCAGGCGGGGCAGCGGAATCTCCGCGCCCGATTCCATTTGAAGGGGACTCATGCAAGCGCACAATGCCGTTATTACGCGGGATAGCACGGCTGGCCTGTCCAGCAGTGCCCTGTTACGAAACTCATCGGACAAAAAGGCTGCTGCACGAGCCAGCAGCGGTCCACGCCATTCGATGGGCGTCCAGTTGGGTAGGATATCAAGGGTGCCAGGAAGCCCAAACGTCAATTGCGGCCGGCTCGTGTCCATTTGTTGGCCCACGGGGAAGGCCCTGCCGGGGAGGCGGAAAACTGCTGTTGTGGGCCGCTGGACCGCTGCTTTAGACTGCCGGTGCCCGCATGGACTTGCGCGGATCGTGTTTCGAGAGCAAGGATGCCCACCTCGATGCGAAGCCCCCTGCTGCTAGCGGCCATCGCCGCGCTGGTGTTCTTCACGCACTTGGGCGCGACCCACCTGTGGGACGTCGACGAGGCGATCTTCTCGCAGGCGGCGAAGGAAATGTTCGCGCGCGGCGACAGCGTCGTGCCGTACTTCAACGGCCAGGTGTTTCCCGACAAGCCCGCACTGATGTACTGGTTCATGATCGGCGCCTACGAGCTGTTCGGCACCACCGAGCTGGCGGCCCGCTTCTTTTCGGCCGTCTTCGGCATTGGCAGCGTGCTGTTGACCTGGCGCTTGGGCCGGCTGATGTTTTCGCCGGCGGTCGCCTTCTGGTCGGGCCTGATCCTGGCCAGCAACATCAGCTATAGCGTCATCGCGCGGGCCGCCACGCCTGACTCTTACCTCGTGTTCTTCTCGACGCTCGCGGTTTTGATCTTCGTGTCGGGCACGGCCAAAGCTCGGGCCGCGTCGGGCGAGCCCAACGAACGCAACGCGCCATGGGCCGGGCAGACCACGTTCGAGCCCTCGTGGGCGAGTTATGCATTCGCTTATGCCGCCATGGGCTGCGGCGTGCTCACCAAGGGCCCCGTCGGCGTCGTGATGCCGACGGCCGTCATCGGATTGTTCCTGCTCATCATGCGCTCTGCGCCGGTCGAGCCGACAAACGAGCCCGGCTGGCGCGGCTGGTTGCGCCATGCGCTTCGATCGGCGGCCAGCGTGGCATCGCCTGGGCTTTTTTTCCGCACGGTGTGGAGCATGCGGCCCTTGACGGCCGTGGCGATGGTGCTGGCCGTGGCCGGTCCGTGGTACGTCTGGGTCGGCATGCGAACCGACGGGCAGTGGCTCGTCGACTTTTTCGGCATCCACAACGTCGGCCGGTTCGTGGGGGCGATGGACAATCATCGCGGCCCGATCGTGTACTATCTCGGCGCGATAGCCGTGGGGTTCTTTCCCTGGTCGGCGCTGCTGGCTCCCACCCTGTTGGACATGAAACGGCAACTGGGCCAAGGCTCCCCCTGGCGGCCCGGCTATGTATTGGTTTGCTCGTGGATCGCCGTGTGGGTCGGCTTCTTTTCGCTGGCCGGCACCAAGCTGCCCAGCTACATCGTGCCGGCCTACCCGGCGCTGGCCCTGCTGACCGGTTGCTGCGTCGGGCACTGGCTGCGCGACCCGGCGGCCGTTTCGCGCATGTGGTCCCGGCTGGCCTGGGGGACCGTGGCGCTGGCCGGCGTGGCGATGATGGTCGCCTTTCCGATCGTGGCCCACGTGTTTTTGGGGGACGATTGGATACTGGGCGCCGTCGGAGCGATCCCGCTGATCGGCGCGGCCGTCGGCTGGTATTTCAGCCGGCGCGGCCAGGTGCGCTATGCCGTGTGCACGTTGGGCACGCTGTCGGTGGTGCTGGTAATCGCGTTGTTCGGTTTCGGCGCCGCGCACATCGATCGCTATCAGGACAGCCCGCGCTTTGCCCGCATCATCGCCGAGAACACGTCGCTTGGCGAGCCGCCGGCGATCGGGTCGTTTCATTACTTTCGCCCCAGTTTCGTGTTCTACACCGAGCGGTCGATCGAGCCATTGGGAACCGAGGAGGCGGTGAACGCATTCTTCGCCGCGCACCCGGGCAGCGCGTTTTTGTTCACGACCGACGAACGCTACGAAAAACTCGGTGCGACGCTGCCGCCCGACGTGTCGATCATCGACGCCCGCCCCCGCTTCCTGCGCGGGGGCAAGGTGCTGTTGCTGGGCCGCTCGCCGCACGTCGCGTCTCGAGCACGCTGAAGAGGTGCGAAGAACGAAGAGTTTTAGCCACCGCCTTCGTCCCGAGCTCAGGCCGAGGGGAGGGCACAGAGGACGCAGAGAAGGATGAAGGCGGAAGGATGAAGGATGACAGTAGTTCCAACTTTCGCTTATGGGCTTAGATCGACGCAAGGTATTGAGCCGTCATGTAGTAAGGCGGCGACGGTTTGGGCGATCCAATCGAGCATTCGTTTGTAACGGAGTCGTTCGAGTCGCAAAGTCATCGTGGGACCGCTGCCTTCGGCCAAGCGCGTGGCGTGAATCCAGACCCAGAGGTTTCGCAGGATCAGGGCGACGGCGACAAACACCAGACGCAGACGTGGGCACCGCGTGCAGGTGTGGATGCGCGCTTGACGCATTTGACGGTAACTCGATTCGATGCCGAACCGCTTGCGATACCGCTGGCGAATGTCTTTGGGAGAGCCCTTCACACGCCAGGCAGCGAACAACAGCTTTTGTTGGACATGTTTGTGGTCTTTGCGATTGCGATGCGTACGATACGTGACGCATACGGAGACGGTCACTTGTTGCTTCTTGTTCTTCAGCGTGTGTTGATACCAGCCCGCCTTCTGACGCTTGATCCAATGCAGGCCGGTGGCGGCGCGGCGCTTCTTGGAGCGGCGCCCGCGAAACATGGCGGGCATCAAGAACGGCAGTTTTTCGCTCTGCAACCAGGTGATCACCGGCACGTTGAAGAACTGCGCGGTCCAGCAGCACATACTTGATTTTCAGGCCGATTTTGCGAATTTGCGCCAGCAGACGCCGCAGCGCGACCACCAGCGTTTCGTGCCGCCGCACCCACGTCAGTGCCACGGTGTAGCGCTGCCCGTGCTGCACGATGCAGGCTGTGCCGTAGGCGTGAAACTTCGTCGTGCCCTGGCGCGGCTTGCCGTAATACAGTTCGTTCCGACTTTTGTCGGGCTCGCCATAGTAGGGCACCAAATGCCAATCGATCGCCACACGCCAGGAATGGCGCAACAACCGTCGCGGCAGCGGCGCGGACAGCGCCTCGTTCAACCGACGTTCCAACGACTTCAGAGTCTTGGGCAGGCCGTCGGACAGCGCATTGAACACGGCCTGGTCGGAAAGCGCGTCGGCCAAATCGCGACAGGCGGCATAAATCGAGATCATCCGGGCGGCCGCCCGCAACAAAACATTCCAGGTCACCCTGGCCGTGCACAGCCACCCATGATCCTCTAATAGCTTTGCTTGCAGCAGCCACCCGATGGCCCACCCGTGAACTTCGCCAGCAGTTATGGTATGACTCATCCTTGAACGCATGGGACCCCTCCTTGGCTTGAGTTCTTCAACACAAACCAATCTGAGAAGGACCCTTGCGTTCACCTATAGCAATTCTCTGAACTTGGAACTACTGGATGAAAAAGGGCGGCCGTTGAGTTTCTTCTGAATTTTGTTCGTAACCCTTCTCCATCCTCGTCTCCGTCTTCGTCTCTGTGTCCTCTGTGAACTCTGTGGCTAAAAATCTTTTTCTTTTTTCCCGTCAGCCAGGGCTAAAAAGCCCGCGCGCAGCGCGACGTTCGGTCGCGCTTGCGACTTAAAAAATGTTTCGTGCGCCGCTGCTTCCTCTCGGAGGGAGAGGCTGTTCTTGTACCGCAAAAAATGCTTCGGCTGGAGGAAGCAGCATTGCAGCGGGTCGGTACCGGAGCTTCCCACGGAGACGTTGTACTGCCCAGTCCAAGATGCCGACCGCATCCCTGGGTTCAACGCCGTGGCCACACGGACATTCCCAAAACGGCTCGCGAGCCTCCGGCACGCAGATCGCGTCCACGCGCTTCGAGGCAGTCAAATACCACTGCGCAGTCTTCGCCGCAGGCGCGAGAGACTTTGACGGGGGCGGCCCAAGAACAAAGCAGGCCTTCCGTCCATTAACACAGATCTGAAGTGACAGTCCGTTTCAGCTGGATGCAGTATTACAAAAGCGCCGGCTCGATTTCAATGCAAGTTTCCGGCCACCCCCCGAAAAGAATTCGAGCGGCGATTGCGTTGGGCCGTTCCCGTCAGCATGCGAGGGCAGCACCCATGTTCGTCGGGTTGCCGAGGTCGTCGGGCGGAGCGATTCTTATCGCCGACCAATGCTCACCCGACAAAGAACAGCACGTAGTCAAGTCCGTCGACGACGAACTGCTGTGCCCGCGAGAAGGACCGCGCCCACACTCAGTAAAGTGACCGATGGCGGTTCGGGCACAGTGACGATCCAGCCTTCGTTCTGACCCATGGGGTTCGTGCCGTCTCCGACGATAGTGAGGCCGTCCGGCGAAATATACTCCGCAGCGCTGAGTCGCCAACCGTCGAGACCGGCGACTCCTTTGCCTTGCAGATAAGTCTTCAAGTTCACCATTCCCAGCGATTGGCTCCAAAGAAACGCTTCGCTGTCGATTGCGGTGGTACTCGTTCCAACAACGATGGAGCCGTCTCCGGATGCCCCGAACGCGGCGCTTTCAAACACGCCCCCTGCCAAGTCGCCCAAACCGACCATGCCGCCGATGGCCGTCCAGCGATACGCCTCAACGCCCGAGACGCCCCTGCTGGACCCAACGACCACCGATCCGTCGGCCGACACGCCATAACCAAGACTACCAAAGCTGCCGCCGGACAAGTCTCCCAATCCAACCATGCCTGTTGCAGCGCTCCAGCGGAAGGCTTCAACGCCAGACCCGCTGATGGCTGTCCCCGCCACGACCGATCCATCTGCGGAGACTACCGCTCCACCGCTTTGGAAAACCCCGCCGGGTAGGTCGCCTAGTCCCACGAGCCCGGTTGCGGCGGTCCATCGAAACGCTTCCGTACCCGACGGGCTCTGGCCGTCGCCCACAATGACTGACCCATCCGCGGACACCCCGCGAGCGTCGCTATTGAACGCGCCACCTGGCAAATCGCCGAGTCCGACTAATCCGGTAGCTGGCAGTCCAGCGAAAGGCCTCCTGCGCATTGGCCATGTTTTTGCCAAGTCCGATGATAGCTGATCCGTCTGACGACACGCCGTTTGCGCTGCTGTTGAAATTGCCGCCAGGCAAGTCGCCGAGGCCGACCATGCCGCCGCCGCGAGTCCAGCGATAGGCCTCCTGACCGTTCGCACTAATACTCCAACCAACCACCGTCGACCCATCCGCAGAGACGCCAAAGGCAACGCTGGAGACCGTGCCACCCGGCAGGTCGCCAACGCCTTGAAACGAAAATGAATTGGCGCTTGTAGGTCCGGGGAATGTCAGCGCAACGATCGCCGACAGGATCGCGACGAACGGTGGTCGAATCATTAGCGGCTCCGTATTCTGACGTGGCGCGGTTGGGTGTTTAGAAGCAACCGTTATCGTAGCGACGCTCATCCCCCACTTGTCCAGGACAAAGCGGCGAGATCCTCAGTTTTTTCCTTGGGACGTGGCCTTTGCTGACTGGCTGTGTGCGCAATGTGAGCAGGGCCCCACTGCCGGCGGTCGATGCCGTTGACGTGCCCTTCCATGGACCGGCAGGGCACTCAGTGCCGACTGGGGTGATCTACGGAGTCGAAATCCGGCTTGGCTCGGCGCGAGCAAACTCCGTTAGGAGGTCACACACGCTGCGCGTGACGGACGCACGAACAAGATTTTCACGCGCGGGGTGCGCGACCTGTGGGAATCGAAGTCAGCTTAAGGGACGCCGTAGGCGTGCAACGCTTCAGACCGGGGGAAGGCTCTGGTGTACGCGGCGGCCATTGATACATCGACGCCTCTTGTCCCTGCGGGACGTGAGACAACGAAGTTGTCTGGGCCACCCCTGCGCTATTCGAGGCGTCAGCTAAGGTTCCCTCACCCCGGCCCTCTCCCGGCGGGAGAGGGAGACTGCGCGCGCCCTCGCTTAAACGCCATCGATTCTTGATCTTGCGACTTGGCTGTGCTAGTCTCACACCTGCGCGGGTGGGGTGTTTTGTTTCCAGACTCCAGGCGAGAATTGCCAGCCATGCTTCATCTCAGTGGTCGGGGCCAGGCGCATACCTGCGATGGCGTCACGCGGCGCGATTTTTTGCAAGTGGGCACGCTGGGGGCGATTGGGCTCTCGCTGCCGGACTTGCTGGCGGCCAAGGCCCAGGGGGCGGTGGCCAAGGATCACGACGAACGCAGCGTGATCATGATCTTCAACCTGGGCGCCCCCAGCCAGCTCGACCTGTTCGACATGAAGCCGGACGCGCCGGTCGAGATCCGCGGGCCGTTCAAGCCGATCAAGACCAAGGCCCCCGGCATCGAGATCTCCGAAATCCTGCCGCTGCACGCCCAGCATGCCGACAAGTTCTCGCTGGTCCGCAGCTGCTATCACACGGCCGCGGCGGTGCACGACACCGGCCACCAGATGATGCAGACCGGCCGGCTGTTCACCGGCGGCATCAACACGCCGCACGCCGGCTGCGCGCTGAGCTATCTGCGCGGCCGCCGCAGCGATCTGCCGGCGCACGTCGTCCTGCCCGAGCCGATGGGCCCGACCGGCGGCAACCTGCCGCACGGTCAGGACGCCGGCTTTCTGGGCAAGGCCCACGATCCGTTCGCGCTGATGGCCGATCCGTCGAAGCCGAATTTCAAGGTGCCCGACCTGCTGCCGCCGCCGGAGATCGGCGAGGTGCGGCTGGAGCGGCGCCGCAAGCTGCGGTCGATCGTCGATGAGACGGTCGACAACTTCGAGGCCAGCGACAACGCCCAGCTGCTGGACAGCAACTTCGAGGCGGCCTTCCGCATGATGACCAGCCCGCAAGGCCCGCGACGCCTTCGACCTGTCGAAGGAGCCGACGGCGGTTCGCGAGCGCTACGGCATGAACCGCTTTGGCCAGTGCTGCCTGCTGGCGCGGCGGCTGATCGAGGCCGGCGTGCGGTTCGTCACGGTCAACACGTTCCTGACCGTGTTCGACGAGATCACCTGGGACATTCACGGCTCGAAGCCGTTCACGTCGATCGAGGGCATGAAGAACATCGTCGCGCCGATGTACGACCAGGCCTATACGCGCGCTGCTCGAAGACCTTGAGCCAGCGCGGCATGCTGGACAACACGCTGGTCTGCAACCTGGCCGAGTTCGGCCGCACGCCGCGCGTGAACCCGGCCGGCGGCCGCGACCACTGGCCGCAATGCTGGACGGTGTATTTCGCCGGCGGCGGCGTGCAGGGGGGCCGCGTCGTGGGCATGCAGCGATCGGATCGGCGGCGTGCCGGCCGAGCGGCCGGTCGAGCCGCCCGAAATCGTGGCCACGATCTACCACAGCCTGGGGCTCGACCTGGAAACCAAGCTGCCCGGACCGCAAGGCCGGCCGTTCCCGCTGGTCGACTCCGGCAAGCATCGAGATTCACGAACTGTTTTAAAATTAGAGTCAACGTCGGGGGCGGAGGGGGACAGTCCCATTTTGCTCCGCGGACTGCGCAAAATTGGGACAGTCCCCTGCCCGCTTGCGGCAAGCATCAGATTCACGAATTGTTTTAGAGTCGGAGTCAACGTCGGGGGCGGAGGGGGACAGTCCCATTTTGCTCCGCGGACTGCGCAAATTGGGACAGTCCCCTGCCCGCTTGCGGCAAGCATCAGATTCACGAGTTGTTTTAGTATTGCCCGCCTGTAATGCTGCCCTGCGGTCCTTTGATACTGCACTGCAATCCATTCCCGCCACGAAACATGCCTTCGCGATCGAATCTATTCTCTGGGTTATTGTCCGCCCTCGGCCTCGTGCTGGCGTTGGCCGCGCCGGCCTGCGCGGATGAAACGTTGAAGCTGATCCCCGAGCAGTTTACGCTCTCGGGCACGGCGGCCAGCCAGGCGCTGGTGCTGGAAATGGTTGCCGGCGCGAACGCGACCGGGCAGATTGTTGAAGGCGTTGCGTACGCGTCGAGCGATCCGGCGATCGTCAAGATAGACGAGGGCCGGGCGGTTCCGCTGGCCAACGGCAAGGCCACGATCACGGCCACCGTCACGACAACGGCCGGCGATCGCAAGGCCACGGCGGAAGTCACCGTGGTCGAGATGGACAAGCCGTTTCAGTGGAGTTTTCGCAACCACGTCGAATCGGTAATTTCGAAGAGTGGCTGCAACTCGGGCGCGTGTCACGGCGCGTTGGCCGGCAAGAAGGGCTTCAAGCTTTCGCTGGGCGCGTTCGATCCGCTGGCTGATTACTTCACCATTACGCGACAAGCCCGGGCGCGGCGCGTGGTGTTGAGCGATCCGGGCCGCAGCCTGGTGCTGACCAAGCCCAGCGGCGCGGTGCCGCACAAAGGAGGCCTGCGGTTTTCGGTCGATTCGCCCGAATATCGTGTGATTTCCGAGTGGATCGCCGTCGGGCGCCCCTGCTCCGAAAGATGACGACGCGCGGCTGAATCGCCTCGAAATCCTGCCGGGCGCCTCGGTGCTCAAGACCGGCGCCAGGCAGCAATTGATCGTGCGGGCCCACTTCACCGACGGCCATGCCGAAGACGTCACGCGCTGGGCCAAGTTCACCTCGACCAACGAATCGGTGGCCCAGGTCGGCCCGGCCGGGCTGGTGCAAGTGGCCGGGCACGGCGAGGCGGCGATCAAGGCCTGGTACCTGAGTTGGAACGTGATCGCCACGGTCAGCGTCGGCTATGAGAGCCAGCTCGCGCCCGACGTGTTTGCCAAAGCCGCGCGGCGCAACTTCATCGACGAGCTGGTGCTGGCGAAGCTGCAAAACCTGAACCTGCCGCCATCGCCGCCGGCCACCGACGCCGAGTTTTTGCGGCGGGCGTATATCGACACGATCGGCCTGCTGCCCACGGTCGAGGAGACCCGCGCGTTTCTGGCCGATGCGTCGACCGACAAGCGCGACAAGCTGATCGAGAAGTTGCTGGCGCGGCCGGAGTTTGTCGACTATTGGGCCTACAAGTGGAGCGACCTGCTGCTGGTCAACAGCGAGAAGCTGAGGCCGGCGGCGATGTGGGCCTACTATCACTGGATTCGCAACAACGTGGCGGCCAACACGCCGTGGGACGAGTTCGCCCGCAACCTGGTGACGGCCACCGGCAGCACGCTGGAAAACGGCGCGGCGAACTTCTTCGTGCTGCACCAGGATCCGCCGGAGCTGGCCGAAACGGTATCGGTGGCGTTCCTGGGCATGTCGATCAACTGCGCCAAGTGCCACAACCATCCGCTCGAGAAATGGACCAACGATCAGTACTACGGCATGGCCAATCTGTTCGCGCGGGTGCGGTCGAAGGAAGCGGCCGGCGACGGCAACCGCATCGATCTATCCGGTGACCAGCGGCGAATGGGTGCAGCCGCGCACCGGCAAGCCGCAGCCGCCGCGCCCGCTCGACGGCGAGGCGCTGGCCGTTCGAGAGCGAGGCCGACCGCCGGCGTGGCGCTTGGCCGAGTGGCTGACCGCGCCCGAGAACCCGTACTTCAGCCGGGCGATCACCAACCGCGTGTGGGCCAACTTTTTCGGCGTGGGCCTGGTCGAGAACGTCGACGATCTGCGGCTCACGAATCCGCCCAGCAATGCCGAGTTGTTCGCCGCCGCGGCCGGTTTCCTGGTCGAGCACAAGTACGACGTCAAGGCGCTGATGCGGGCCATCCTGCAATCGGCCACGTACAGGCGGTCGAGCCATCCGCTGCCGGAAAACGTGGACGACCAGCGGTTTTATTCGCGCTACTATCCGCGCCGCATGATGGCCGAGGTGCTGCTCGACGCGTTGTCGCAGGTGAGCGGCTCGCCGACGAATTTTGGCGACTACGCGCCCGGCTGGCGGGCCGTGCAATTGCCCGACGTGAACGTGAATTCGTATTTCCTGAAGACGTTCGGCCGGCCGCTGCGCACGATCACCTGCGAGTGCGAGCGCACGGCCGAGCCCAGCATGGTGCAGGTGCTGCACATCTCGAACGGCGACACGATCAATCAAAAGCTGGCGGCCAAGGGCAATCGGCTGGAGCAGATGCTGGCGGCCAAGATGTCCAACGAGCAGATTGTCGACGAGGCCTACCTGTCGGCGCTGTCGCGTCCGCCCTCCGACGGCGAGCGGACGAAACTGCTGGCCGCGCTGGCCGCCACGCCCGAGGCCGAGCGGCGCGTGGTGATCGAAGATTTGTATTGGAGCATTCTGAGCAGCAAGGAATTTTTGTTCAATCACTAGCACGAATCCAAAGCAGATCGCCTTGGGTGGCCCAGACAACTTGTTGTCTGGGTCCCGAAGGGATAAGAGGGCCTGATGAGGCGGAAAACGCCCCGCCAAATCGCCTCTTATTGCTTCGCAACACCGACAACGAGTTGTCGGTGCCACCCTTGCGGCGCTTACTTCGATACAGGATTGACTCGTCCCATGCGTACCGTGTTGCAAATTGCGATTGCTCTGGCTTGTCTCGCGTCGACGGCCTTGCTGTCGGCGGCCGAGCCGGCGGCGGCGCCGGATTACAACACGCAGGTGGCGCCGATCTTCAAGAAGTACTGCGCCGGCTGCCACAACGCGACCGAAAAGGAAGGCGAACTGGTGTTGGACCGCTACGCGACGCTGCTCTCGGGCGGCGAGCACGGGGCGGTGATCGTACCGGGCAAAAGCGATCAGAGCCGCTTGATCCTGGTGCTGACCGGCAAGGCCAAGCCGGCCATGCCGCCGGAGGACAACGAAAAACCGACACCGGCGGAAATCGCCACGCTCGAACACATGGATCAACGCCGGCGCGAAGGGCCCTGATGGGGCCGAGCCCGATCCGACGGTCATCGTCACGCCCAAGATCAAGCCGCTGGGGAACGTGAACGAAGCGGTGGCCTCGCTGGCGTACGCTCCCGACGGCAAGACGCTGGCCGTGGCGCGGTTCAACACGGTCGAGATCTTGACGCTGCCCGAGCTGTCGCTGCTGCGAAAACTTGGTCCGCATCGCGGGCGAGTCAACGCGGTGGGGTTCTCGAAGGACGGCGGGCAGATTCTGGCAGCTGCCGGCGAGCCGGGCGTGTTCGGCGAAGTCCGCTTGTGGAACGCGGCCAACGGTGCGGAGATTCGCACGTTTCAAGGGCATCAAGACAGCCTGTACGCGGCGGTGCTGAGTCTCGACGGCAAAATGCTGGCGACCAGCAGCTACGATCAGCAGATCAAATTGTGGGACGCGGCCGGCGGCAAGGAAATCCGCACGCTGTCGGGCCACAACGACGCCGTGTATCGACCTGGCGTTCCGGCCCGACGGCGCGATCCTGGCCAGCGCCAGCGGCGACCGCACGGTGAAGCTGTGGAACGTCGCCAGCGGCGAGCGGCTCGACACGTTTGGCCAGCCGCTGAAGGAAGTTTACGCCGTGGCCTTCAGCCCCGACGGCAAACGGGTGGCGGCCGGCGGAGTCGACAATCGCATTCGCGTCTGGCAGATCAGTCCTGAGGGGAAGGAAAACACGAACCCGATCGTCTATTCGCGGTTCGCGCACGAGGGAGCGGTGGTCAAGCTGGTTTATTCGGCCGACGGCAAGACGATGGTTTCGGCCGGCGAAGACCGCACGGTGAAAGTCTGGGACGCCGAGAAGATGAGCGAGAAGTTCGAGCTGGAGCGGCAGAGCGACTGGGCCCCTGCCCTGGCGATCAGCCCCGACGGCAAGACGATCGCCGTCGGCCGGCTCGACGGCAGCCTGGCGTTCTATGACGCCGCGGACGGCAAGGCCGTGCCCGCGCCACCGCCGGCCAAGCCCGAGTTGACGGCGCTGTCGATTCGCGGAGTCCAGTCGGGCGTGGCCAGCCGCATCCTGGTGACCGGTAAGCACCTGGCCGAAGTCACCGCCATCAAGACGAACCACGAAAAGCTGGCCGCCAAGATCGTGTCGATCGCCGACGGCACGCGAATGGAAATCGAAGTCGCGCCGGCCGCCGATCTGCCGCGCGGGCGTTACGAGATCTGGTTGGCGAACACGAGCGGAGAAAGCCTGCACGACGCCCTGCACGTCGACGAGCTGCCGCAATCGCTGGAAGCCGAGCCGAACGATTCGCTCGCCAAGGCCAACACGGTGGCGACGGGCGCGGCGGTGTGGGGCGTCGCTGGCGGCAAAGGGGGACGTCGACAATTTCGTCGTTCGAGGCTCGCGCCGGGCAGAAGCTGGTCTTCGAGGTGACGGCCAACTCGATCGGCTCGAAGGCCAACGCGGTGTTGACGCTGTTCGACGCGGCGGGGCGCGTGGTGGCCGACAACAACGATTTCGGCGGCAGCGATCCGCTGATTGCCTTCACCGTTCCCGCCGACGGACGCTACACGGTGCAAGTCACGCGACCTGATGCTGGCCGGCGGCGGCGAACATTTTTATCGCCTTTCGATCGGCGAGCTGGCCGATGGCCACCGGCGTGTTCCCGCTTGAGCATGCCGGCCAACCGCGAGACCGAAGTCGAAGTGACCGGCTTCAATCTGCCCGCGGGCTTGAAAGTGAAAGTGCCCGCCACCGCGTCGGGCGAAGTCGACGTTGCCGCTCGATGCCAAGACGATTCGCTCGCGCAAGCCGCTCAAGGTGCTGGTGGGCAGCCTGACCGAGATGCTCGAAGCCGAGCCGAACGACAAGCCCGACGCAGGCCACGCCGATCAGCGTGCCGGCGACGGTCGGCGGCCGCATTCGAGCCGCGCAGGCCGGCGATTGCCGACAACGACTACTTCCGCTTCGAGAGCAAGGCCGGCCAGACGTGGATCGTCGAGACCGACGCCGCGCGCCGCGGCTCGCCGATCGACACCGTGATCGAAGTGCTGGCCGCCGACGGCAAGCCGATCGAGCGGGTGCTGTTGCAGGCGGTGCGCGACTCGCAACGTCACGTTCCGCGGCATCGACGGCAACACGCGCGACTGCCGGCTGACGAACTGGGAAGAAATGCAGCTGAACCAGATGGTCGTATCTCAACGGCGAGGTCGTCAAGCTGTTTCGCTCGCCGCGCGGGCCCGACTCGGGCTTTTTGTTCTACGAGGGGGACGGCGGCAAGCGGCTGTGCTATTTCGACACCACCGCCACGGTGCACGCCGTGGAAGAGCCGTGCCTTCATCGTCGAGCCCCATCCGCCGGGCACGAAGCTGGTTTCCAGCGGCCTGCCGATCATTCCGCTGTACTACGCCAACGACGACGACGGCCAGCGGCGATTGGGAAGCGATTCGCGACTTGACATTCACCGCGCCGGCCGACGGGGCTTACCTGGTTCGCGTGCGCGATGCGCGCGGCGACGGCGGCGATCGGTTTGCGTATCGGCTGACGGTGCGTCCGCCGCAGCCCGACTTCGACGTCAAGCTCAACGGCGCTAACCCCGCGATCGCGGCCGGCAGCGGCAAGAAATTCACGCTCGCGGTCGATCGCATCGACGGCTTCGAGGGCGAAATGCAGGTCGACGTCTCGGGCTTGCCCGAGGGGTTTCGCGTTTCCACGCCGATCGTGATCCAGGCCGGCCATCGCGAGGCCGACGGCGTGATCTTCGCCGACGCCGAGGCCAAGCAGCCGACGCACGAGGTGCTCGACAAAATCGTCGTGCAGGCCAAGGCGACCGTGGGCGGAAAAGAGGTCGTCAAGTCGGTCAACAATTTCGGCAAGCTGAAGTTGCAGGCTAAGCCGAAGCTGCTGGTGCGCATGGAGCCGGCCGAGCTGGTGATCGCACCGGGCACCACGATTTCGGCCATGCTCAAGGTGGAGCGCAACGGCCACGACGATCTGATCACGTTTTCGGTCGAGAACCTGCCGCACGGCGTGATCGTCGACAACATCGGCTTAAGCGGCGTGCTGCTGCCCAAGGGCGAAAACGAGCGGCAGATCTTCATCACCGCCGACGCCTGGGTGCCCGAGACCAGCCGCCAATGTTTCGCGCTCGAGAACCAGGCCGGCACGCAATGCTCGCTGCCGGTGATGATTCACGTCCGGCAGAATGCGCCGCTGGCGAAAGCGCCGGCGAAGTAGCGGGGCAGGCGCTTCTGGGTGGCACCGACAACTCGTTGTCGGTGTTGCGCAGCAATGCGAGGCTTTACAATGCGGGCCTCACAGCGTAAATCCCTCTCATCCCTTCGGGACCCAGACAACAAGTTGTCTGGGCCACCCAGCGGGGTGCATGACCTACGGGAGCCCGGTCGATGGAGTTGCAATACAGTTTGACGATGGAGGATTTGCTGAAGCACAACCTCTATCACAATCGCATTTCAGCCGTCGGTCGCGCACACGGGCGTCGCGTGTTGATCGCGTTTGCAGGCATCTGGTTCGGTTCAGCTGTCCTAGTGGGTTCGCTCGCTGAATCTGGTGCCGTATTTGCCGTCGCGCTGATTTTGTCCGGTGTTCTGACATTTCTTGGTCCGTGGATTTACGAACGCTTGATGCGGCGAACCTTGCGTCGCCACCTTGCCGACCCTCGCGTGCAAGGCGGCTTCGGTCCGCGGCGGTTGGCCGTTTCGAGCACGGGCCTCAAGGAGACCTCCGCGATCAAGGAATCGCAGCTCCCATGGTCCAGCGTTACCGAAATCGTGCGCGACAGTGAGCATCTTTACATCTGCATGCTCGGTGGAACCGTGATTGTAATCGGCCGCGACACGTATCACGGCCCGGACCGCTTTGACGAACTACCGCCCGAGCTGGAACGCCTGCGTGCCGGACGGTGAGGATGGGCACGGCTACCAAAGCGCCGGTGCCGCCCGGCCGTTGTATAATGGCCGAAATGAGCGAAGCCCGCACGAGACGCCGCTGGTTGCAGTATTCATTGCGGACGATGATGCTTTGGGTCGTTCCCTATGTTGCTGTTTGCCTATTCCTCGCGAACGTAATTGGCGAACCCATAAAAAGGTCCGACTCGCGTCCCGTCGTGATCAACTGGGTCACTTTTGTCGCCATCGGCATTGTCTCCATCGTGTGGAGCGTTCTGTTTTGGGAAGACCACCGCGCTCGTAGGCGAGAAGCACGAGAGCCGGGTGCACGCCCGACGGACGCCGGCCCCTTCGCTTGACAGCGCTTGCCGCGAGGCTGCATATTGTGGTCTGCGGGCTTGCCAAAATCCCCTTCCGGGAGACGACTTGTGAAGGATTTCGAGTTTCAGACGGCGCATACGGTCGACGAGGCGGTGAGTTTGCTGGCGGCGCGGGGCGAACGGGCCAAGGTGCTCACCGGCGGGACCGATCTGATCGTGCAATTGCGCGAAGGGATGCGCGAGGCCGACCTGGTCGTCGACGTCAAGAAGATCCCCGAGTTGATGGAGCTGGAGTACAGCGCAGCAGACGGGCTTGCGGCTGGGCGCGGCGGTGCCGTGTTATCGGATTTATGGCGACGAGCGGGTCGTGGCGGCGTATCCGGCGCTGGTCGACTCGGCGCGGATCATCGGCGGCTGGCAGATTCAGAGCCGGGCCAGCGTCGGCGGCAATCTTTGCAATTCGTCGCCGGCGGCCGATTCGATTCCCTCGCTGATCGTCTATGACGTCACCTGCCACCTGGCCGGGCCGCAAGGCCGGCGCACGCGTGCGCGTGGCCGAGTTTTGCACCGGGCCGGGCAAGAACGTGCTGGGACGTGGCGAGATTCTGGCCACGCTCGAGCTTTCCAGCCGCCGACGAAGAACAGCGGGGCGGCTTACCTGCGGTTCATTCCGCGCAACGAAATGGACATCGCCGTGGTGGGGGCCGCCTCGTGGGTGCAGCTCAACGCGGCAGGCGACACGATCGAAAAAGCGCGGATCGCCCTGGCGGCGGTTGCGCCGACGCCGCTGGTGCTGACGGCCGCGAACGATTGGCTCGCCGGCAAGCCGGCCACCGCCGAAACTTTTGCCGCGGTCGCCGCGATGGCCAGCAAAGCGGCCAAACCGATCAGCGACAAGCGGGGCACGGCCGAATATCGCCAGCACCTGGCCGGCGTGCTCACGCAGCGCACGCTGGCGATCGCGGTGGATCGGGCGCGCGGCAAAGCGGCCCCCGCGGCTCATTGACCGACCAACAGCAATTCAAGGCAGCCATTCCAAGCAAACAGGAATCCACCCGTGGCCAAAAAACTGCACGTCGCGACGACCATCAACGGCGAGCCGATCGAGTTTTTGTGCGATGCTCGCCAGAGCCTGCTCGAGGTGCTGCGCGACACGCTGAATTTCAGCGGCGCCAAGGAAGGCTGCAACAACGGCAACTGCGGCGCGTGCACCGTGCTGGTGGACGGGCTGCCGGTCGACAGTTGCCTGGTGCTGGCGGTCGAGGCCGAAGGAGCGTCGATTACGACGATCGAAGGGCTGTCGCCGCGAGTCGCATTTGCATCCGATTCAGCAGTGCTTCCTGGAAGACGCGGCGCTGCAATGCGGCGTCTGCACGCCGGGCTTCATCATGACCGACCAAGGCCCTGTTGGATCGCAGCCCGAATCCGAGCGAGCAGGAGATTCGTTTTCAACTGGCCGGCAACCTGTGCCGCTGCACGGGGTACGACAAGATCGTGCGCGCGGTGCAGGATTCGGCCAAGGCGTTGGCGGCGGGGGGACAAAGTCAGAAACAATCGGGACAGAAAGCCAACGGGACGGCGGCGAAAGCAGCAAAGGCGGGCGCAAAGGCTGGTTAAGCGACGAAGTGTGACGTGGTGAATAAGAACTCTGGAATCTGAAGTCTCCAATTCGGCCCCCTCACCCCGACCCTCTCCCGGCGAGAGAGGGGGATAGGAACTTGCACAAATGGCCCCTTCGACTGGCGAAAAGAAGAACAAGTACAAGGTCATCGGCACGCGGCCGATTCGGCACGACGGACCTGACAAGGTGACCGGGCGGGCGATTTACGGATCGGACGTGAAGCTGAACGGCACGGTGCACGGCAAGATCTTGCGCAGCCCGCACGCCCACGCGCGGATCAAGCGTATCGACACTTCGGCGGCTGAAAAGCTGCCCGGCGTGTGTGCGGTGGTCACGGCGGCCGATTTTCCGAATTTGAAGGACAAGATCGCCAACCTGGGCGAGGGCTCGGTTAACCTGGCCCACCTGAGCGCCAATTGCCTGGCCCACGACAAGGCGCTCTACAAGGGACACGCCGTCGCGGCGGTGGCGGCCGTCAATCCGCACGTGGCCGAGGAAGCCGTCAAGCTGATCAAGGTCGAATACGAGCCGCTGCCGAGCGGTCACCTGGGTGCTCGACGCGATGCGCGACGACGCGCCGCTGCTGCACGACGACGTGCACACCAACTCGATGGGCAAGAAAGGCCGACAAGCCCAGCAACATCGCCACGCACATCCACTTCGAGATGGGCAACGTCGACGAGGCGTTCGCCAAGGCCGGACGTGGTCGTCGAGCGCGAGTTCAAAACGGCCAGCGTGCACCAAGGCTACATCGAGCCGCACGTCACGACCGCGCTGTGGAACCAGGACGGCCATCTGACGATCTGGACTTCGACGCAGGGGGCGTTCACGGCCCGGCAGCAAACGGCCGAGCTGCTGCAAATTCCCGTGTCGCAAGTCACGGTGGTGCCGTGCGAAATCGGCGGCGGCTTCGGCGGCAAGATCGCCGTCTATCTGGAGCCGGTGGCCGCGGTGCTCAGCCGCAAGTGCGGCCGGCCGGTGAAGATGGTGATGAACCGCGACGAAGTTTTCGAGGGGACCGGACCCACGCCCGGCTCGTTCATGCGGGTCAAGCTGGGCGCGACCAAGGACGGCAAGCTGACCGCGGGCGAGGCCTGGCTGGCCTACGACGCCGGGGCGTTTCCCGGCGGCATGATCGGCCCGGGCTGCATGTGCGTGTTCAGCTGCTACGAGCTGCCCAACGCCCGGGTCGACGGCTACGACGTGCTGGTCAACAAGCCCAAGACGCAGGCCTATCGGGCGCCCGGCGCCACGCAGGCGGCGTTCGCCTGCGAGTCGGTGATCGACGAGCTGGCCGAGAAGTTGAAGATCGACCCGATCGAGTTCCGGCTGAAGAACGCGGCCAAGGAGGGGACGCGCCGCGTCGATGGGCCGACCTATCCGCGGATCGGCTTCGTCGAAACGCTGGAAGCCGCCAAGGCCAGCGACCATTGGAAGTCGCCGCTCGAAGGGCAAGTATCGCGGCCGCGGCATCGCCAGCGGCTTTTGGTTCAACATCGGCTTGAAATCGAGCGCCGCGGCCAACGTCAACCCCGACGGCACGGTGAGCCTGATCGAAGGCTCGACCGACATCGGCGGCACGCGGACCAGCGTCGCCATGCAATTGGCCGAAACGCTGGGCATCGCGGCCGAAGACGTCAAGCCGCGCGTGGCCGACACCGACGGCGTCGGCTACACCGACGTCACCGGCGGCAGCCGCGCGACGTTTGCCACCGGGCTGGCGGCCTACGAGGTGGGGCTCGACATCCGCCGGCAGATGGTCGAGCGGGCGGCGCTGCTGTGGGAGTGCGACGCGAGCAAGGTCGAGTGCGTCGACGGGGTCTACAAGAGCAACGGCAAGTCGCTCACGTTTCGCGAGCTGGCCGGCAAGCTGGCGCACACCGGCGGGCCGGTCGTCGGCCGGGCGGCGGTCGATCCCGCAGGGATCGAGCAACGGTTTCGGCACGCACATTGTCGACGTCGAGGTCGATCCGGACACGGCCAAGGTCACGATTCTGCGCTACACGGCCATTCAGGACGTCGGCACGGCGATTCATCCCAGCTATGTCGAAGGACAGATGCAAGGGGGCGCGGTGCAGGGCATCGGCTGGGCGCTCAACGAGGAATACGTGTTCGACGACAAGGGGCGCATGCAGAACGCCGAACTATCTCGACTACCGCATGCCCACGGCGCTCGACGTGCCGATGATCGACACGATCATCGTCGAAGTGCCCAACCCGGCACATCCGTATGGCGTGCGCGGCGTGGGCGAGACGCCGATCGTGGCGCCGCCGGCGGCGATCGCCAACGCCATCTATCACGCCACCGGCGTGCGGATGGGCGAGCTGCCGATGTCGCCGCCGAAGCTGTGGGCGGCCATGTCGGGCAAGAAATCGTAGCACCCTGTTGAGGACGGGTGCCACTGCTGGCTTGTCCAGCAGTGCTATGCAACTCGTCGGTCAAACACTGCTGGACAAGCCAGCAGTGGCACCCTGATCACTCCGAGGCAGCCATGGCCAAGGTCTTTATCCCCGCGCAGTGGCGCGACTTGACCGGCGGCGTGGCCGAGGTCGAAGTCGAGGGGAGCTCGCTGCGGCAGATCGCGGCCGGCCTGGAGCATCGCTTTCCCGGCATATCGGCGCGACTCTTCGACGACGGCGCGATCGCCGGCGGCCTGGCGGTGTCGATCGACGGTGCGGTTACATCGCGTGGGCTATTGGCGCCGGTTGAACCGGCAAGCGAGATCCACTTCTTGCCGGCCATCGGCGGCGGATAATTCGCGCGCCGCGGCCGAATTGCTTGCGGGATTTTGCGCGCCCGGCTAAGTTGAAATTTGGCGCACTCGGGGCGGCGCAAGGACGACTGAGAAGGGCATTTCCGTGAGCAGAATTCGCTGGTGGATCTTGATTTTCGGCCCGATGCCGATTGTCGGTTCGTCGTGGGCCGTTTCCGACTGGGTCAGGTCGGAGCCGCGCGCCGTAGCGGCACGCAACGACGTCGTCGCCAGCTCAGGCGTCGCGCCGCGCGCCGAGACGACGCCGCGCGTGGCGCAAAAGCCGGCACTCCGACGCGGCGCCTCCGGGCCTGCGATCGATTCCGCGCCGGCGGCCTTGGGATCGGCTGCAGCCAACCACGACGAGTTGGCGAAGGCGTGCCGACAAACGGCGGGGCGAGTGGCGAAACAGTTGGGGCCCGCCTGCGAAGCGATCGTGCGCCCACCGTTTGTCGTGGCCGGCGATTACACCGCCAATGAGCTGGCCGCGTGGTACGACGACGACATTCTGCCGGCGACGCGAGCGATGCGAAACTGCTATTTTCGCACGTCCCCCACGCAGCCCATCAGCGTGTTGTTGTTTCGCAATGAAGAAAGCTACAACCGTTATGCGCATGAGTTGTTCGGCGAGAGCGGCATTTCCGTTTATGGGTATTACAAACCGAACAGCCGCACGCTGCTATTGAACCTGTCGACCGGCGGCGGCACGCTGGTGCACGAGTTGACGCATGCGTTGATTGATTTCGATTTTCCGCAAGTGCCCGACTGGCTCAACGAGGGGCTGGCGTCGCTGCACGAGCAGTGCCGCTTTCGCACGGGCTCGGACGGCCCTTGGATTGAAGGGTTGGTGAATTGGCGGCTCAAGGGGCTGCAAGCCAGCATTCGCCAAGGACGCATGCGGCCGATGGCGGAGCTGATCGAAGATCGCGATTTTCGCGGCCGGCTGGTGGGCACGAACTATGCCCAGGCACGCTACTTCTGCCTTTACCTGCAGCGGCAGGGTCTGCTGAAGGAATTCTATCGGGCCTGCCGCGACAACCACGAGAGCGATCCGCGCGGAGCTCAGTCGCTGGCCGAGGTGTTGGGACGCGAGGCGCGGCGCACGCTCGACGGCGATTTCGAGCGCTGGGTGCTCGAACTCGAACCGTAGCAGCGCCCCAGCGCCGAATCGCGCTAGAGCCGCCGCGGCCGCGTGGCTATACTCGTCGCGTTCCTACGTTGTTCGAATGTGACGAACCGGGGGTTTTCGGGTGGCATCGACAACTTGTCGTCGGTGTTGCGAAGCAACGAGAGGTGTTTGAGCGGGGCTACCCCTCTTGCCCGACCCTCTTGTCCCTGCGGGACCCAGACAACAAGTTGTCTGGGCCACCCGAACCGAGCCGTTGGCTGCGTGCACTCAAATACCGTCGTTCGCTCGCGTGTCGCCCGGCTTTCAGACAGTGCCATGCCGCAAGATTATCTCATTTTGTGCCTGGCCGCGGCCGTGGCCGGCGCCATCAATTCGATTGCCGGCGGCGGAACGCTTTTGACGTTTCCCGCGCTGGTCTCGGTGCTGGGCCCGAGCGCTGCCAGCACGGTCATCGCCAATGCCACCAGCACCGTGGCCCTGGTGCCCGGCTCGATCGCCGCGCTCGTTGGCTACCGCCGCGAAATTCGACAGGAGCGCACCTGGTCGCTGCTGTTGGTCGCGCCGTGCCTGTTGGGCGGGATGATTGGGTCGCTGCTGGTCGTGGCGTTGCCGCCGGAATGGTTCAAGGCTGCCGTCCCGTGGCTGATATTGGTCGCGGCCATACTTTTTGCGCTGCAGCCGCGTATCTCGCGCTGGACTGGCGTCGGCCAATCACACGTCGGCTCGCCGTCGGGACGCCTAGTTGCCGGCGCGATCGCGTTTCAGTTCCTGGTGGCCGTGTATGGCGGCTACTTCGGCGCCGGCATCGGCATCCTCATGCTCAGCGCGCTGGCGATGATCGGATTCTCGGACATTCACCGCATGAATGCCGTCAAAACGTTGCTGGCGGCGGTGATCAACAGCATGTCCGTGGTGGTTTTCGTGGCCACCGGCAACGTGAATTGGCCCTACGCGGTGGCGATGGCCGCCAGCGCATCGGTGGGCGGCTACATCGGCGCGCACACGGCGCGTCGCGTCGATCGACGCGTGGTGCGCGCGACGGTTGTTGTGATCGGATTCAGCCTGGCGGGTTACTACTTCTACCGCCAGCTGCTGGGTGAGTGACCTAAAAAGGTGCCAGGAACCTTAAAATAAGGTTCCTGGCACCTTTTTCTAGTTCCACCACCAGGCGGGGCCGGGGGGGGTGGCTTTGGCGCGGTCGGCGGAGAGGGTTGGGCTGGGTTGCGTTTTTTCCAGCGGCTGCCAGGGATTGATCTGCACGCCGCCGCTGGCGCTGATGATCCAGTTGCTCCCCTTTTGCAGCACGCTGGCTTGCGTGTCGACTTGCCGCGGAGCGTTGTAGCTTTCGACCGGCAAATCGGGATTCAACAGCAGCGGCATGCTCCAGCCGCACTTTTCGGTCAGGTGCTGGTGCGAGATCAAGGCCGCCACCACGGCCAGGTCCATGCAGTTGCGAAGCTGGCCGAAGATCGCGTCCTTCGCACACAGCTCGTCGTAATGCTCGGTCATGTTGTCGGCCCATTTTTTCGCCAGCGGGCTCGCCTGGCCGGTCCGTTTGCGCTGGCCATTGGCCTCGAGCACTTCGTCTTCGGTCAGGGCCTTGACGCCCGCGCGACGCAGCTCCCAGGCCAGGCCGTCGGCGTCGGCCAACAGCGCGTCGTAGTCGGGCGCCAGCCACCAGCGCGGCATGGCCGAGCCCCCCTTCGAACTCTTCAGCATGTGCAAATAGCTCGGCAGTCCGGCGATCGGCGGCTCTTCGAAAGCCATCGCCAGCCGCTTCATGCGATAGTCGGCCGCCACCAGCACGCGGGCGAAATGGCTCACGTCCGGCACGCCGTTGACGCTCATGCGCTGCGGGCCGAGACTTTTTTCGATCGCCGTCATCAGCTCGTCGGGCTCGCCGTCGACGCGATGCACGTTCTTCATCAGCGCCTGGAAGGCGGCGATGCCCTCGCGCGTGGGATCGATCGAGCAGTTGATGCCGGTGGTGCGCGCCGCGTCGATCGAGCGCAGGGCCACCAGCAGATCGTCGAGCAGCATCACGGGCCGATGGGTTTTTTCGCCAACTACTTCGCCGTCGGCGTTCAGCCGCCAGCCTTCGCCGGGCCCGGCCAGCACGACGTCGTTGAGCTCGGGATAGACGAACACGTATTGAATGCGTTGCAGTCCGGCCAGATAGCGCATCTCGTCGGAAAGCGGCACGCCGTTTTTGCGTTGCTCGGCGATCGCCGCCTCGAGACCGCGCAGCGAGACTTTTCGCAGCGCCTGGACTTTCAAATCGCCCGGCACCGGCTGCACCGCCAACGCGCGCACGCGTCGCAGTTCATTGAGATCATCGATCTGCACCTTCGACACCAAACCCCGCGCATCGATCGTAACCCCACCTACCTGCTGCTGAATAATCTGCCCGCGGGCGAAGTGGGGTGCCGCCAGCCAGAGCATGGCGCAGGTGGCCAGAAGCGCCGTTGGGCGAATCCACGCAGCGGGGCAGTTTTGAAGCGACATGATGAGCCTCAGGTGTTCCGAGGGGCGGACGCTATTTTGCGCGCAAGAGCGGAAATTGATCACCGCAAGGCAGTTCGCGCCTACCGCTTAGGATAATTCGCCGTGCCCGAACCCGCAAGCAAACGCCGTCCGGGGCCGAATTGCCGCAAAAGGCCGGCCTACCGGACAGGCCCGTCCGAACCTGGTGGTTTGGTGAAGCTACGAAGGCCTTGGGATTGCTTGGGAGTCGATACGTGTGGTTGCATGCCGGATAAGCGGCAAAGCCAACGTAATCGTTAAAGTCGATCCGTTCACGGGGCCGATGCTATCAAACGGAAAACTGGCAGGTCCACGCGCGTCGCGGGATGGCGATTCAAGGCTTCATCACTTCACAACTTGGGCGGGCGGTCCACGTGCATTCGAGCAAACTTCAAGACTGGCGGGCGGTGGCGGCAGGCGTCGCGGTGGTCTGCTTTTGTCTGCTTGCCGGTTGCAGCAAGATGAAGTACCGCATGGCGGCCGACAAGGAAGTGAAATACCTGGTGTCGCAGAAGTCCAACGATCCGCGTTGGGACTACGACAGCTTCACGATTGGCATGGATCCCCGCAGCCGGTTCTTCGATCCGACCGATCCGGACTGTACCCCGATGCCGTACGACGATCCGGCATCGCATCGCTACATGCACTGCCTGGCCGGCAAGAAGGGGTATCCGTGCTGGCACATGTGCGGGGACTGGTACGATCTGGAAAACCCGCGTTGGAGGGAGCTGCTGGGGCGATACAACGAGATCACGCCGGACGGCGCCGTGAAGCTGACCATGAACGGCGCGGTGTGCCTGGGCCAGGTCCATTCGCCCGACTATCGCACGCAAATCGAAACGATTTATCTCTCGGCCCTCGACGTCAGCACGGAGCGGTTCCGCTTCGACGTGCAGTTTTTCGGCGACTCGAACACGGTGTTTGCACACGTCGGCCAGGCGCGCGCCGGGAAGGAATCGAACACGCTGTTGCAGGGCAACATCCCGTCGGACACGACGTACAAGATCACGAAGCATTTTTCGACGGGGGCGGATTTGATCGTCGGCTTCGCCAACTCGTTCGTATGGCAGTTTGCCGGCAACGACACCAACGCGGCCGCGTCGCTGATCAATTTCAGTTTCATCCAGCCGCTGTTGCGCGGCGGCGGGCGCGTCGTGGCCCTGGAAACGCTGACCATCGCCGAACGTACGCTCCTGGCCAATTTGCGGGCCTTCGAGCGCTACCGGCAAGGGTTTTATACCACGATGACGGTCGGAAACTCGACGGTGGGACCGGTCCAAGGCCCGCAACGTCGCGGCGGGTTTTTCGGCGGCACGGGCTTGACCGGCTTTACCGGCCAGGGGGCCGGCGGCATTGGCGGCGTCGGCGCCAGCACGTTCGGAATTAGCGCCGCCAACTTCGGCGGCGGCGGCGGCGGTGGCGGCGGCCCCGGCTTTGCCAGCGGCAGCGCCGGCTCGGTCGGCGGATTCGTGGGCCTGTTGCAACTAACCCAACAGGTGCGCAACGCCGAGTCGAACCTGACCGCCCAGCTGCGCACTTTGGGCCTGCTCGAGGCCAGTCTCGAGGCCGGGCTGATCGATATCGTGCAAGTCGATCAATTCCGACAGAACATCGAGAGCGCCCGCGCCAACCTGTTGGCCGCGCAAGTCCAGTTAGATACTTCCGTGGATTCGTTCAACGCCGGAAACCTGGGCCTTCCGCCCAACGTGAAGGTGCAGATCGACGACGGCATGTTGCGGCAATTCGAGTTCGTCGATCCGAAAGCGACGGGCGTGCAACACATGATCGATGACCTCGTGACCGTGATCGGAGAATTGCCGGCCGAGCCCAACGCGGCCGATCTGACCAAGGCATTAGAGGTCCTCGCGACGCTGCGGAAGCGCGTGGTAGCCCAATTCGAGGTGGCCCACGGCGATCTGACAAACCTGGACGCCAAGATACCCGAACGCCTCAAGACGATGAGCGACCGCGAGGCGGCCTCGCTCAAGCAGGACCGCGAGAAGTTGACGGAAAGCTTGGCCGACGTCGAAAACCGGTTCAATCAAACCGAAGGCGTGCTGGCGAACCTGCAACAGAGCCTGGGCCGTGAAACGCCGGGCAAGTTGACCGACGGAATCGTGGCCCTGGCCACGGGGCTGTCGGGCCTCACGCAGGAGCTGGTGCTGGTCAAGGCCCGCGCCCGGCTTGAGACCGTAACGACGCCCGACGTCACGCTGAAGTCCGACCGCGCGTTGGAGATCGCCCGTGCCAACCGGCTGGATTGGATGAACAATCGCGCGGCGCTGGTCGACACGTGGCGGCTGATCGCGTTCAACGCCAATGCCCTGCGGGCCGGGTTGGACCTGACGTTCAGCGGCGACCTGGGCACCGTCGGCAACAATCCGGCGGCGTTCAACGGCCAGAATGGCAGCATGCGGGTAGGACTTCGCTTTGACGCTCCGTTCACCAGGCGGCTGGAACGCAACGCCTATCGCTCGGTGCTGATCCAATATCAAAATCAGCGTCGCCAGCTGTACCAATACCAGGACGGCATCAACTTCAATTTGCGGCTCCTGCTGCGAACCTTGCAGCAGTTGGAGATCAACCTGGAGATTCAGCGGCGAGCCGTCGTGATTGCCATTCGCCGCGTCGACAAGACGCGCGAGGACCTGAACAAGCCGCCGGCGCCGGTGAAACCGGGCGAACCGATCGAATCGCTGGGACCGACCGTGGCCCAAAACCTGATCTTCGCGCTCAACGACTTGCAGACGGCCCAAAACGCATTCATGAGCGTCGTGCTCAACCATTACGAAAACCGGATGCTCTTGTACCGGGAATTGGGCATCATGCAGCTGGACGATTGCGGCATTTGGATCGATAAGCCGATCAACGAAGCCGACTGGCTCAGCGACGACCAGTGCCCCATGCCGGCGCCGGTGCCGGTCGAGTGGCTGATCGATGCGGACGTCGAGGCGGAGGGCCAACCGGACTACGCCGTCGAGAGGGGCAGCGATGTCCAGACTCTCCAACTTGACACGCCGACGACTCTCGACGAGGTTGAGGGCACCCCGAGCGGCGAGCCGCGCGGAACGCTGGCCGACTCGTCGCGCGGCGACGGCGCCGATCGTCCTGCCGCGCTGCAGGCGGCGCGGCCGGCCAAGCCGCTTTCGGCTGCAAGCGAGGATGCATCGCCCTGGAAGCCCGCCGCGCGCTCGCGCGAAGCCAACCGGTCTCGAGGAGGGGATTCCCAACCGTCTCGCGACGGAGAGTCCGACCCGAGCGTCGAGTTGACCGAGGCGGCGGTCGCCGAGCCCAAAACGCGCGCCGCGGACGAAAGTCGGCCGGCAATCGGGCCGATTTTGCGCCGTTAAAATCTTGGCATGGCTAAAATCGCCGTGCCCCTCTGCCAGAACTTTGGCAAGTCACGCTTGAATTTGTCGCGCCAAGTGGACAAAATGTACTTATTGGCAAAGTATCCCGGCTAGCGATTCCCGCCAGTTATCCCTCCCGCCAGTTGCCGGTGCGGCAAAGTCCTAAGGCTTGACCTATGGCCATTCCTACAACGGAAGACGAAGACCGTACGTCCAAGTTCGTCTCGGTACTCAAAAGCGCCACGGCCCCCATTACCGACATGCCGCTGCGGCGCCGCAAGGCGATGCCTCGATGGCTGGTGATCGGCGCGGTCGTGGCCAGCGTGCTGGGTCTGGGCGTGGCCGCCACGGTCCGGAGCGACTTGCTGGTGCCGGCGGCCACGGGACACCAAATTCTGACCGAAACGGCGCACCGAGCCGACCTGGTCGTGTCGGTCACCGAAGACGGCAACGTGGAAAGCTCGCACAACGTCGACATCAAATGCGAGGTCAAAGGGGGCAGCACCATCCTGTGGATCGCCAAGGACGGTACCGAGGTGAAGAAGGGGGACGAGTTGGTCCGCCTTGACTCGGCGGTGATCGAGGACCAGATCAACCAGCAAAAGATCACTTACGAAAAAGCCCGGGCCGCGATGATCGACGCCGACAAGGTTTTCGAATCGGCCAAGATCGCGGTCGAGGAATATAAGGAGGGGACGTACCTGCAAACGCTGCAGGATCTGCAAGCCAAGGCGACCGTCGCGAAGGAAAACCTCGAGAGCGCCAAAAACTCGCTGCAGCACACCATCCGCATGCACCGCAAGGGATACGTAAACGACTTGCAGCGCGACGCGCAGGCGTTCAACGTAGAGCAGTCGCGGCTGAATCTGAACGTGGCCGAAACCGCGCAGTCGGTGCTCGAGAAATTTACCCGGCGAAAAGTTCTGACGGGACTGGAAAGCGCCCGCGATTCGGCCGAAGCCAAGAAGGCCTCCGAGAAGGCCGCCTTCGAGCTGGAAGAGGCGCGGTTGCAGCGCTTGCAAACGCAGTTGGACAAGTGCACGATCGTCGCGCCGGACGATGGCATGGTGGTTTATGCCAATGATCAATTGCAAGGCGGGCGCGGCGGCGGCAGCAGCCAACAGTCGATTGTCGAAGAAGGCGCGCTGATGCGCGAGCGGCAATCGATCATCCGATTGCCCGACCTGTCGCGCATGCAGGTCAAGTGCACCGTGCATGAATCGAAAGTCGATAGCTTGCAACGCGGCATGCGGGCTCGCATTCAAATTCAAGATCGCGATTTTCAAGGAACCGTCAGCTCCGTGGCCAATCAGGCCGAGCCGAGCAACTGGTTCTCCGGAACCGTCAAGGAATACGCCACGATCGTGAGCATCGACAGCGATCCGCACGGCTTGCGGCCGGGCATGACCGCCGCGGTCGAAATCCTGATCGCCAATCGCCCGGAAGTGCTGAGCGTGCAGGTGCAGGCCGTGGTCGAAAAAGGCGGAAAGTTTTACTGCTGGGTGAACAAGCCGGGCGGTCCGGAAAAGCGGATCGTCACGCTGGGGATGAGCAACAACACGCGGATTGAAATCACCGACGGGCTGCAAGTCGGCGATGAAGTGTTGCTGAATCCGCGGGCCGCGGTCGAGGAAGCCCGCGAAGAAGTCAAGACGGAGGAAGCCGTCGACGTGAAGAAGCGTTTTGGCGGCGACAAGCCGGTTTCGCTGCCCAAGGTTGCGCGGTGCCGGCTCCTGGTGGAGCCCCGGCCGGCGGTGGCCCCGGCGGCGGCGCTGCCAAAGCGCGGGCGCAGCGGGCGAAGCGCGACAAGGCGGCGGCCCGGGCGGCGGGCGCGGCGGCTTCAACCTCATGTCTTTCGACACCGACGGCGACAAGAAGGTCAGCAAGGATGAGGCGCCGGAGGGTTTGAAGGCTCATTTCGACAAGCTCGACAAGAACGGCGACGGATTCATCGACGCCGCCGAAGTCGCAGAAGCTCGGCGGATGATGCAAGCCGGTGGCGGAGCGGGCGGTCCGGGTGGCGGTCCCTGATGGACACGGTGCGGGCGATTGCGCTGCGGCGCGACACGCGTCGGTGATTCGGCTTGCATGGCGCGCCAGCGCGCCGTTCTCAAAGGGCTAGGCGTTTGGGCTCAAAATTCTGGCAGACGATCCGGCTGGGGCTCAAGAGTTTGCTGCTGCACAAGCTGCGCTCCGGCCTGGCAATTTTGGGCATCTTCATCGGCGTCACCGCCGTCATCTGGCTGGTGGCCATGGGCGAGGGCGTCAGCTATCAGGCCCAGCAGCAGATCAAGGATCTGGGCGCCAACAACATCATCGTGCGCAGCGCGAAGCCCCCCTCGGGCGTGACGCGCGGCGGCGGTTTTGTCATGGCCTACGGACTGCTGCGCGACGACTACGACCGCATCGTGGCCAACGTGCCCACGCTGCTGCAGGCCGTGCCGATGCGCGAGATCAAGAAGGAGGCCCGTTATCTCGACCACGTCACCGACGTGACGATCGTCGGCTGCACTTCGAAATACCTGGAAATGAACAACCTCCGCATGGCCCGCGGACGCTTCATCTCCGACAAGGATCTGGAGCAGGTCGACAACGTGGCGGTCATCGGCAACGCGACGGCCGAACAGTTGTTTCCCTACGAAGACCCGATCGGCCAGTTCCTGCAAGTCGACAAGGAATTCTACGTGATCGTCGGGCAAACCGAAGCGAAGGCCGCCTCGGGCGGCATCGGCGGCAGCCTGGCCGCCAAAGACTACAACCTCGACGTCTACATTCCGCTTTCGACGCTGCGCTGGCGAATCGGCGATCTGGTCATCACCTCGCGGGCCGGCAGCCGCGAGGGCGAAATGGTGCAGCTCAGCCAGATCACCGTCACGGTGCGCGAGCTGGACGAAGTGGACGATACGGCCGACATTATCAAAACGCTGCTGCAAAAATATCACACCAACGTCGACTACTCGATCACCGTCCCCAAGGAATTGTTGCAGCAGGCCGAAGTGCTGCAAATGATGTTCAATTTGCTGCTGGTGCTGATCGCGGGCATCGCGCTGTTGGTGGGCGGCATCGGCATCATGAACATCATGCTGGCCACCGTCACCGAGCGCACCCGCGAGATCGGAATTCGCCGCGCGCTGGGGGCCAAGCAGCGCGACATTGTCGCGCAATTCTTGAGCGAGACCATCGTGCTGTCGGCCACCGGCGGGTTGCTGGGCGTGTTCTTCGGGTTTCTCTGCCGCCCGGCGATCGACGGCACCCGGGCCGTGATCGGCAAGTTGTTTCCCGACATCATTGCCGCGCTGCCGTCGAACATTCAGCAGTTGGAGCCACGCATCGCGCCGTGGTCGATCATTGCGGCGTTTTTGATTTCGGTGGGCGTGGGCGTCGTATTTGGGCTGTATCCGGCGCAGCGCGCCGCGAAAATGGATCCGATCGAAGCCTTGCGTCACGAGTAGCGGTCGTTGTCGATAACTCCCTCAAGGTGTCTTCTCGCGTGAAAATGGCGGCTCGGGTCATCGACGTGCATAAGGACTACGTCCTCAAGGGCGGGATCGTGGTCCGCGCGCTGCGCGGCGTCTCGATCGATTTTCCCGAAGGCGACTTCGTGGCCATCATGGGCCATTCCGGCTCCGGAAAGAGCACGCTGTTGAATCTGCTGGGGTGTTTGGACCGCGCCACGCGGGGCCAATACATCTTGGGCGGCCAGGACGTTTCGCAGCTTAGCGACGATGAGCTGTCCGACATCCGCAGCCGCTATCTGGGTTTCATCTTTCAATCGTACAACCTGATCGCCCAGTTGACGGTCGTCGAGAACATCGAGCTGCCGCTGTACTACCAGGGAAACATCTCGCGGGAAGCCAAAGAGCGGTGCATCGAGATGGCCAGCATGGTGGGACTGGCCGAACGCCTGGACCATCGGCCGTTTCAGCTTTCCGGCGGCCAGCAGCAGCGCGTGGCCATTGCCCGGGCGTTGGTCAACAACCCGCACGTGATCCTGGCCGACGAGCCGACCGGCAACCTGGATTCGGCGACCGGTGAGGAGATCATGCAAATGCTCGAGGCGCTGAACAAGGCCGGCAAGACGATCATCATGGTGACGCACGAGCCCGACATCGCGGCGCGCGCCCACCGCATCCTGCGCGTCCGCGACGGCGTGTTGGAGCATTCGACGAACGGAGTGGTCAGTGGATAGTGGATAGTGGATAGTGGATTGTGGATTGTGGTTAGTGGTTAGTGGGTAGTGAGGAAAGCATTCTTTTTGTCTTCACTAACCACTAAGCACTGACCACTAACCACTGCACTTAGTTCGGCCACTGGCCGGCGGGCATGTCGCGCGGGGTCAGCTTCGCGGGGTCGATGGCCACGTGCTTGATCTTTTTGCGATGCCAGGTGTAGGTGATGTGCGCCTTGCCGTCGCGCGTGGCAATCACGGCCGGATAGGAATACTCGCCCGGCTCGGTTTCCAAGCTTAGACCCGCCTGCCAGACCTTGCCGTCGCTGGATAGGGCCACGTTGAGCGGGCTGCGGCCGCGCGCGGTGTGGTTGTAGACCAGCAGGATCCGGCCGTCCTTGAGATTCACCGCGTCAATGCCGCTGTCAGGATTGGGCAGCACGGTGGCCGCCAGCGGGCTCCACGTCAGCCCGCCGTCGGTGGACCACGATTCGACGATCTTTCGCTGCTGACTGCGACAAAGAATCTGCAGCTTGCCGGCCGGATGGACCAGCATGGTCGGCTGAATGATGCCGAACTGCTTCGCGTCGCCCAGCGATTCGGTCTTGCTCCAGGTCTGGCCCCAGTCGGCGGTGCGCTCGATGTGACCGCGCCAGCCCCCCTGCTCCGTGCTCGACGGGCACAGCAGTTGACCCTGGTAGAGAATCGGCTTGTCCTTGACCGGGCCCAGAATTCCCTCGGGCAATCGCCGCGGCGTCGACCAGCTCTTGCCGCCGTCGGCCGACGTGGTCAACATGCCCCACCATTTTTCAGGCGTCGGCCCGACTTTGTAAAACAACATCAGCGGCCCGTTGGGCACCTGAAACAGCACCGGGTTCCAACAAGGATAGCGCTTCTGGGGCGACTCGACGCCGTTGGCCACTTCCACCGGCGCCGACCACGCTGCGCCCTCGTTCCGCGAAACCCAGATGCCCACGTCGGGCTCCCCCTCGTCGCTGCCGCCGAACCAGGCCGCCACCAGGGCCTTGTCGGTCTCGGCGATCGTCGAGGCATGACACGACGGAAACGGCGCCTTCTCATAAATAAACTCGTTCACCAACACTGCCGGCGCGTCGGCGGCGACAGCCGGCGCACCAAAGTGCGGCAACGCGACGGTCGCGAACAGAACAAGGCATCCGATTCGAGGTCGGTGAAGCGGCATCGTTGAAAATCCTTGCAGCGGTTGGGGGAATGGAAGGCGATGACGGAAATGGCTGACGGACTTAGGGGTTACCAGAGGACAAAGAAACTGGCCTGCACGGCCGGCGGCGGTGAGCCACCGCGGGCGATCGACGCACTGGGAAATCTTCTTTGTGGAAGGCAACAAACCCATTCGCCCGGAAGGGTGGTTGAGGCCGACTCGTGGACGACTGACAAGTGGTTGCCCCCGATGGAAACTCCAGCCATTACAGCGGACCGGCGAGCGTCATGCAACGCCCGCCGGCAGTCGAAGGGGGGTAAGCGATTCACCAACCCCACACCCGTATCGCCGCGCTGCTCCGCCCGGTGGAACCGAAGGGGGCCGCCAGTGCCAAAAACGGGTAAGCGTCCGCCGGATCCCGCACTTGTCAGGTCGCGTAGATTGAGTGCCGGGAGCGACACTCTTTGGGAGACGCGCGATGGGACGGCCTGCCAGCGACCTGGATGATTACTTGGAATGGCAGCAGCGGTTGGAGAACCAGAAAGCAAGTGGTTTGAGCATCGACGACTTCTGTGTTCAAGAAGGCATTTCTAAGTCCACGTACTACCGCTGGGCCGAACGACTTTGCCAAGGCATCCCGGAGTCGATAGCCGGAGAACACGTCGATCGAGAAAAGATCGAGTCGGGCAACGTGGCCTTCGTGCCGATCACCCTCAAAGCGTCTCCGGTCGAAATCGAAATGCCGAATGGAGGCGTCGTACGACTGCCCTTGGGCGTAGGAGAGTTGGTGCTCGTGGAAGTCATCCGTGTCGTGGGCACGATGCGTCCCTGGAAAACGTCCCAGTCATGACCAACTATTCCGACGTACGGATCTTCTTGTGCACAACCCCCACCGACATGCACTACAGCTTCGATCGCTTATTGGGTCGCACACGGGAGATCTTTGAGCAAGATCCCATGGACGGTCACTTGTTCTTGTTCGTGAACCGGAATCGCGACCGTCTGAAGCTCTTGTTTTGGGACCAAGACGGTTTTTGCATTTTCTACAAGCGTCTGGAGCGGGGTACGTTCCAACTGCTGACGACCGCCGACGCGCAAGGCATGGAGCTCACCTATGCTCAGCTGGTCCGCTTGCTGGGCGGATTTGATTTGGCGAGCGGACGCCGACGAAAGCGGTATCGTCGAACCGCGTGAATACGCAGTGAAAACGTTCGTATTCCGGCGAATCTTTCCGCAGCGGTCGGTGTTTCATCCAGCACTATGAGCAGGGATGCCACTTCTTCTCCGCCGGCTGCTTTGCAAGTCGATCCCACGACGCTGCCGGATGACGCAGCGGTGCTCAAGTCGCTCGTCGCGCAGTTGTTCGCTGAGTTGCAGAGCCGAGACGGTCGCATCAGCGATCTGGAGCATCGCCTGTCGCTGCTCTTGCGGAAGCTGTACGGCAAGAAGAGCGAGAAGCTCGATCCCCGGCAGACTTCCCTCTTCGACCTGCTCGTCGCCGCAGCGGAAGACCAGGCCGTCGCGACTGAACAGGCCTCACCAATGGCCGCTGGCGACCACTCTCCCGATGAGACGCCTGCCGCGACATCCTCAACAAAACAGCAACCTAGCCACGGCCGGCGGCGGCTACCCGATCAACTGCAGCGGCGCGAGGTCCTGCATGATCTGACCGACCCCGAGAAAGAAGCACTGGGCGGCGTTGAGAATCTGGTCGTCATTGGCCGAGAAGTGACAGAGCAGCTGGAGTGGGAACCGTCTTGCCTGTACGTCATCCGGCACGTGCAGCTGACCTATGCCCGCCGACAGCTACTGCCGGAAAGCGGCCTGACGCTGGCTGAGCAGAACGTCGTTACTGCCTCCAAGTCGCCACAGCCGATTGCCGGGGGGCTACCGGGACCGGGGCTGTTGGCACAGGTACTGACCAGCAAATACGCCGACCACATTCCGTTAAATCGCTTCCAGCGCATCTCGGCGCGCCATGGCGTAGAGCTATCCCGCCAGACTACCTGCGGCTGGGCGATGCAGTGCGCCGATCTGTTCCTCCCGCTCTACGAACTGATGATCGCAGAGGTGCTGGCGTCCTACGTGGTCAACGCGGACGACACCACGGTCAAGATTCGCGACGCCCGGAGAAAGTTGAAATGCACAGGCTACTTTCACACGTACGTCGGGGATGTGCGCCATCCGTTGATCGTGTTTGACTATACCAGTGGTCATGGGCGAGACGGGCCCAAGAACTTCCTACGGAACTTTCGGGGTTACTTGCAAGCCGATGCAGCGCCGATTTACGACGACTTATTCAATCACCCGCGGCAGTTGATCTTGGAGGTCGGCTGTTGGATGCATGGACGGAGGAACTTCTTTGAGGACCGCGCTACGGATCGTCCGCGTGCCGAATTGGTGCTAGCCCGGATTGGACAGCTGTACGCTGTCGAGCGTGAGCTCAAGGCGCACTGCGCCGACGAGTGGCGCGACTTGCCACGTGAGGAGTTGGAAGATCGCATCGTCGATGTGCGCCAGCAGCGCTCGGTGCCGGTACTGACAACGCTGCACGCCTGGCTGGAAGCGGAAAAGCCCAAGCTCCTGCCCAAGGCAGCGCTCCGCGGGGCGATGGATTACCTGCTCAATCACTGGCAGGCGCTGGTACGATACACCACCGACGGCGCACTGGCGATCGACGATGGCGGAGCCGAACGCGCACTGCGTGGTCTGACAATCGGCAGGAAGAACTGGCTCTTTTGCGGCAGCGAACGAGGCGCCCAGGCCGCCGCCATTCATTTTAGTCTCATCGCCAGTTGCCACCGCCACGGCCTGGATGCCTTCGCCTATCTGCGGGACGTTCTCACGCGGCTTCCGCTACTCGGTCTCGCTCCATCCCGCGATGAACTTCGTCTCTTGCTTCCAAACCGCTGGACGAAGCAATAACGCCTGCGGCCTGCTTGAGCGATGCAACGAAACCCATGGGGTCCGCCGGTCGCTTACTGAGTTGATGGAACCCCGACAGTCGCCAGCATGGCCAACCCGAAGCTCGTTCCCAGCTCTGACAAGTATCTCGTCATGTTCGACCAGGTGCACTAATTCCCCTCGACCAAACATTCCTACTTGACCTTGAGTTCGAGGTTGGCATCGAGCCGTAGGAACCGGCACTCCCCACCCTGGTCGTCGCACAGGTGGTACAGCGCGTAGGCGGGGACGCGGATCGTGCCGCTTGCACGCTTGGGAATCTGCATCTCGAACTCAACGGTTCGGTCCTCGCCAGAAGTCGCAATTTTCGGCTTCTCGGCTTCGACCAGTCGCTCGCTGATCGCGACTCCATCCGCGGGATCGATCCACACCCGCAGCGGTTCAACTTCGTTGTTCCAGTGGTCCGCCGATTTCGGAGCCAGGCGAAACGTCAGGTGGACGCGAACCGACTGGCCGGGCATGACAGTCGCGGGCACGACCACAACCTCGCACGCAACCGACCCCTTGTCACGGATGATTCGGCCCTTCGGATCGGGGTTCTGGGAAACTTCTTTCTGGACCGCGAACGACTTCGTCGGCTGCGCAATCTCGGCCCCCTTGGGTCGCACGGGCAGGACCACCGGCGTCTCGCCACGCTTGCGTATGGCTGCCTCGGCTTCCGCCACCCAGTCGTAAAACGGATACGGCTTGTCCAAGCGCGGCCCGTATTGCTGAATCCGGCGACGCCAGATGTACTGGTTCGGGTCGAGATCGAGAGCCGTTCCCCAAGCCTCTACCGCTCCTTGAAAATCGTCGTCCTGGCGGGCCACGGTTTCGAAGCGTCGCCGCAGGCAAACGCCCAGACGAAACCACGCGGCCCCGTCGTTCAGGTCCAACTTCACCGCCTCACGGTACGCGCCGACCGCCACCGGCAGTTGCCTCTCGTCGCCCCATAGCGCCAGCGCGTCACCGTAGCGACGCCACATGACGGCCGACTTCGCCTTCTCGCTCGCTGTCTTGAGATCGTCAAACCTCGGCGGGTAGCTCGGCGTGGGCGATTCGAGTTCGTTCGCCGCGGCATCGTCCGCGAACGAGTTGTTCAGAAAATCGGCCTCGAACAATCTTGGATCCGGTCGCGTCGAACGGACGATGCCGTGTTCGTCGAGGGCCAGAACAATCGGGACGGCGCTGGACCCCAGGACGTTGATCGGATCGTGTAGAATCGGCCAGTCGAACCGTTTCCACTGCGCGAAGAGCTGACACCGCTCCGGGTGCTGTTCTTGAGTGACGCCGATGAGAATGAGTTTGCCGTCCTTCACCCACTGCTTCGTTACGTCGTGCCAGACCGGCACGTGCTGGCGGCAACCCGCTCACCACGAGGCGAACTGGATCAGCACAACCTTCTTTCCGCGAAAGTCAGACAACGCCACGGGCTTGGCGTCGGCGATGTTGGCGAGCACGAAATCCGCGTGCCGCTCACCCACTTTGGGCCCATCGCCGCTGGCAAACCTGCCACAGACCAAAACCGCCAGTGTAAGGATGAAGGAACGGACCACCTCGTCACCTCGCGTGCAGGATGAAGAATCGCAACGGAATGAGTATACTGTGCCTCGCCGGGTTAGTCACGGACTATCTGCCACCCTTACGCAGGAGCAAGGCCATGAATCGCATGTGGGGAATCACATTTGGGTTAGTCTTCGGTGCGGGGGTCGTTTTTGCGGCCGACCTCGCCCCGGCGGAAAAGACCGGACTCAACGTGGGTGAGAAAGCGCCCGAGTTCAAGCTCAAGGATCAGAACGGAGAAGAGCGTTCGCTGACCACCCTGCTCAAGGACGGAAACGTGGCGCTCGTGTTTTACCGCTCGGCGAGTTGGTGACCGTACTGCCAAAAGCAACTGGTTCAGTTGCAAAGCGACCTGAGGAAGATCGAAGAGACGGGAGTGAAGGTGGTGGGCATCAGCTACGATCCCGTCGATGTGCTGAAAGAATTCTCAGAAAAGAAGAAGATCACGTTCCCATTGCTCTCTGACCCCGAGAGCAAAACCATCATCGCCTACTCGCTCAAGAACAAGGAGACGGCCGGGAAGAAGTTCGGGAAGGTGGACCTCGACGGCATACCTTACCCCGGTACTTTCCTGGTTGACAAAGAAGGAGTGATTCGGGCGAAGCTGTTTGTGGACGGGTACAAGGACCGCCATTCCGTAGACGAGCTAGTGCAAGCGGCCGAGCGGTTGAAGAAGATGTAGGGCCGCGAGCCTCTGGGTTAAGATAAATACGCAAAGCGGTCCTGTATCCAGATCAGAACGGCTGGAACTCGGCTCGACGCGCGAAAACTATCGGAAATTCGAGACGCAGCGTCGTTCGTCGGTACTCCCCCGGGAAACGCACAAGGTCCATCGTGACTCAAGGCTGGAGCCAGCCAACAATCCTTAAGCGGAGACAGGACATGCGTCATCGAACGCGAGGTACGGCCCCAACTGGTTGGACCATTGCGCTCTCTTGGCTTCTTGGACTGGTTCTCATCGCACGCACGTTGGCGGCTGAGCCGACACTGTTTGCCAAGCCCGATGCATTTCAAACGCTGGTGAATCCCAACTGCTCCCATTGCATCGACGAAGCCAAGTCACGAGCCGGCGACCTGCGCGGCGACGACCCCGTGCTGGCTTGGACGCGGGGCAAGTACGAAGGGGGCGCCATTCCGATCCGCTTCTTCTTAAATCCGTACCGCGTGATCAGTGACACCTACGGCGTCTTTGTCTTTGACCCTGACGCGGGCTTCGCGCGAGGGTACGAGCCTTCACTCGATTTTACGTTTTACGGTTGGCGGAACGGCATTGCCGTCATGCGACACAAGGACGGTACGCTGTTCTCGACCCTTTCGGGCCGCGCCTTCGACGGACCTCGGAAGGGTGAGCAACTCAAGCCGATTGCCACCCTCTCGACCTCCTGGGGCTACTGGAACAAGGCCTATCCTGGCTCGGTCGCCTATCGAATGTTTGAAAAATACCAACCGATCGAGCTGTCGCTGCAAGACAATACGGATTCAAAGCAGACCCGTGCTTCTGCCGATCGACGACTACCCGAGAGCACCGAGGTTTTGGGCGTTTCCGCAGCAGGGGCCTGGAAAGCGTACCCATTGAATACCTTGCCAAAGGAAGGCGGTGTGATTCATGACACCCTCGGGGGTCAGGACGTTGCCATCTTCTGGTATCCCTCGACTCGTACCGCCGCCGCTTATGCGACGCAGGTCGATGAAGCGGACGCGACGAAAACCGTCAAGTTAGAATTCGATGCCGCTGACCCTGCCGCGCCGTTCATCGATCGAGAGAGTGGCTCTCGGTTCGGCGTTGAGGGGCGCTCCGTGTCAGGACCGCTGAAAGGCAAGACCCTCACTTGGATCGACTCGGTCCAATGCAAGTGGTTTGCCTGGGCGGCGGAGAATCCCGAGACGACTGTTCACGGCGTCGCCAAAGCTAAATCGGCCGGCAACGGCAGCGAACAACAGTCAGTGCGACCCGCGAGAAAACCGCTGGAAATGGTATTTGTCTCGGCCGACGCAGCAACCATGGATCAGATTAAACTTTGGCGTGGCGAGGGCTACGCTGCGATCGTCGTACTGCTTGACGAAGATTATTCGGCGGACGCCTACCGGGCTGCCGCGACCGCTGCCTCATCCGCGAAAGTGGATCTGTACTATTGGATCGAGATTGCTCGTAACAAGCGAATGGCCGATGCCCATCCGCGTTGGATGGCTTCACTGGGAATGCACGACGATTGGCTGGCCCGTTTTCCGTCTATGAAGAAGCCAAGCAAAGGTGAAGTCGCCAAGGCCTATCCATGGGTGCCGATCGGATATGCGGAAGCGTATCAGGCTCATCTGCGACGCGTGGAAGAACTGCTCAGCAGGGTCCCCGACTCGTATCGCGGCCTATTGCTGAACGATCTGCAGGGAGGCCCTGCCTCGTGCGGTTGCGGCAACCTGCAATGCCGTTGGGCCATTGACTACGGCGTTCCTGCGACCGCGACAAAGGAAGGAGCCGACGATGCGGCTGCGCGCTTTGTTTCGGCGGTAAAAAAACTCAAGCCAGGCAAGCAAATTGTTCCCGTCTGGATGACCGAATGCGAAGAGCGAGACCTGCCCGCAGCCAAGGCCCCCCACGGAAAATCGACCGGACTCTGCGGCAACGTTCCCTGCGCGACGGGTACTTGCCCCCAGGCTTTCGCCAAGCAGTTGAGCACGCTGGTGGATGTTCACCCGCAGCCGTTGGGATTGCTGACCACTCAGCAATCGTGTGGTCGTGATGCGGAATTCTACGGTGGCCCGACGGGCTGGATTTCCGCCTCGGTCGCCTATCTTGATGGTGTTGTCTTGGCTCCAATTCGGCAGGGCGTGCCACACGAACGATTATGGCTTGTGGTCCAAGGTAGACCCAAGAACCGCGAAACAGAAGCGGCCGCCCGTGCGGCGGCGCTTCATCTACAGCCTGGAGCCGTAATCCTTGCCCGCGTCCCGCTCGACCAATCCTACGAGCCACGCGTGATCGCCATCGATTAGTGAGAATCCGAAAGCGATTTCAGGCCCTCTCGGCCATCAGACCGATGAAAAGCGGCTCTTGAACGATAGTCGAGGCGGCAGGGGTTGAGGTCCGCGTCGAAAAACCTTCGGTTTTCGAGAGTCTTCGCCGCAAGTCGTCAGAGCTATAAATCTTGGGGTAGCTACCCCTGAAAACTCATCTCGTAATTCAAAGTTCCGCATCGCCGTCAAATCGCCGTTTTTGATTTTGTGGAACCTGGCAGCCCCGCTACCTCGACCAGCACCGACGAGCTTCGGGGTGCGCCGTTTGCCAAGCGTCAGGGAGTAGCGCCGCAGCCGCCGGCGGCGATTGTCCTGAGAATTGGACGAGCAGGTCGCGCACGTACGCAAACGAAGGGGGGCCAATTGCGGGGCGAAAAACGCCCAAGATGTCCGAGAAAATCGATTGTGGAGATCACACCACGCGTGCCGGACGCCCCGAAGACTGACGGTCGCCGATTGGTTTGCGGGTTGGGTGGGACATTCGGACCTTTTTCCCGCCCGCTTTGGTTGTTGGCCTCAAGTGGACGATGAAATAGCGAGTCCCATCGACCTCAGGAGACCTGGTATGACCAACCTGGCAACCAACAAAAACCCGATCATGGACGAAGTCAAGCTGCGTCGGGCGAGCAACCGAAAAGTGGTCGACATTCGGTTGGATGAAAAGCGCACGGGCGTGCTATTGCTGTTTGATACCGATCCGGCAGAGTACCTGCCCGTCGTAGCTCCCAGCCCCCTGCATCTGACCTGGCTGCGCAACGAAGCCTGCGCGTACGCGATGGCCATCAACAACCCGCGGCCAAAACGCGATAGTGCGACTGGCGATTGAGCGATGCTCAGGCTGGCGGTGCCGATCGGGTTATTCCTCGCGGTTGCTGGCGAAAATGATCTGCTTGCCGTCGGGCGAAAAATGGGCGTCGCGGTTACGACCCTTTTGGCCGGGCAGGACGCGGGGCGGGGCGTTCCCTTCGACGTCGACGACTTGGATTAATCCCAATGCGTCGAATATCAGTTGCTTTCCGTCGGGAGAGTAGTTCACCACGCTGCCGGCCACCTGTTTGAGCCGCACGCGTTGGCTGGTCGAGGCGCCCTGCGAGCTGACGATGAGCAGTTGCACCGGATCGTTGTCGGTCGTCTGGACGAAAAGTGCGAGCGATTTTCCGTCGGGCGACCAGGCGACCGTTTCGCCGGCTCTTGTCAGCGGCACGTCGAACAGCATCCGCTCCTCGCCGCTGGCCACGTCGATCACCAGCGGCGCGGTTTCGCGAATGACCACGATCTCGCTGCCGTCGGGACTCCAGCGGGGTCCGGAGCCTTTGCCAAGCCGCTCGCGACCGCTGCCGTCGACGTTGAGCACTTCGGTCGCGAAGCCCGGCGACAACCAGGTGTCGATGAGCAGTTGCTTATCGTCGGCCGACCAATCGGGGCAATCGCCGATGGCCAGTTTCCGCGGATCGGTGCCGTCGGCGTTAGCAATGAATACTTCGTGAGGCCCGTTGGCGGCGTAAAAGGCGATTCGCTTGCCGTCGCGCGACCAGCGCGGCATGCGGTGGTAGCCATAGCCCTCGACGTGGACTAATCGACGGGCATGGCTGCCGTCGGCGTTCATGACCCAAACGGAGGTCGGCCTGTCGGCAGCCAAGGCGGGCACGGCAACGATCGCCAAGGGTACTACTAGCGCCAGCACTAGCCGCCACGGGCGGCGTGCGGCGTCAGGCCAGGGAAGGTGCCGTGGAAGTACAGCGTTGCACCCCATGCTCGATGTTCCTCCGCCACCACAAGATTGCCGCGCAGGCAAAGACGGCCAGAACCAGGCTCGACGGCTCGGGCACGGGCGTGAGCAGGAAGTCATGATACACGCTTCCGTTAGTTCCGATTGCCACGATCTGACCGGAGTCATTGATGGCGGCCGCGTTAGTGAGTGTCCAACCCGGGCCGATCAACGAGTTCAGATCAATCATCACGCCTCCGCTGTAGAGGAAGGCGCGTTCGGCGACGTTTCCGGTCGTTTTGGAATAACCCACGGCCTGGCCGCTGGCATTAATGGAACTCGCATTGCTCAAGGTTCCTCCGAGCGTGCCCAGGTCGTGCATCGTGCCGTCGTACAGAAAGGCGTGGTCGCCGACATTTCCGGTCGTTTGAGAGTGGCCGACGATCTTGCCACTTGTATTGATGGCACCGCCATAGCTGTTCGTTCCACCGAGCGTACCCAAGTCGTGCATCGTGCCGTCGTACTGAAATGCGTGGGTCGCGGTATTTCCCGCCTTTTGAGATTGGCCCGTGATCTTGCCACTGTCGTTGATGCCAAATCCAACGCTGTTCGTTCCTCCGAGTGTTCCCAAGTCATGCATCGTGCCGTCGTACATGAATGCGTGTGTGGCGGCATCGCCCGTCGTGGTGGAGTCGCCCGCGATTTTGCCACTGGTGTTGATGCTCCATGCCTCGCTGCTCGTTCCTCCGAGCGTACCCAAGTCGTGCATGGTGCCGTCATACAGGAATGCGTGCTCGATGAAACTGCCGCTTCCTACTTCGGTTCCGCCCACGACCTTTCCGCTGGCGTTGATGCCTTCTGAAAAGGCATAATCGCCGAGAGAGCCCAGGTTATGCATCGAGCCATCGTAGAGGTACGGATGACCGTTGCCGTCTCCGTCGAAAATATCGCCTACCACTTGACCACTGGCGTTGATGGCGATTCCGGTGAAACCAGAACCACCTGGCACCATGCTTAGGTCGAAAAGCGTGTATTGCGCGGCGGAGCCCGGGGTTGTTACTGCCAAGAAGGCGCAAATAGAGAGGATGGCGATCCATGGTTTTTGCGTCACTAGCGTTCTCCTGCGAAATCCACCGGTGCCAAGTTTGTGCTGTGAAGTAACGCGCGCGCGGTGATGTGCCCGCCCCTGGCCCACCGTAAACTACACCTTGGGGGGGCTGTGTCAATTAAAATTCATCGGATTCCGACACATTTTCTTTTCAATCGCCTACTCGCTTTCGCTCCACACGCGGACTTCGCCGGACTCGTCGACTTCGATTGACAGGACGTTGGGATGGCAGCAGACGGGGCAATCTTCGACGTAGCTTTGCCGCGCGCCGGCGGCCAGGTCGATCGGGATTACGATCTCTTCGCCGCAGGAGTCGCAGATGTAGGTGGCTTCGTCTTGCATAGTGTCGTGGAAAAAGGGGACGGGAGTCTTTCCCGGAAAAAGACTCCCGTCCCCTTTTTTCTAGCTCAGCGCCGCTTGCACGGCAGCGCGGGTTTTTTCCAGGCCGGTGCGGGCGACGAAGAGGGCGTCCTGGTTCCAGTACTCGCGATTGAATAGCTCCAGCGACAGCATGCCGCGAAAGCCGATTTCGTTGAGGGTGCGGAAGAGCACGCCCAAGGGGGCCACGCCGTCGCCGGGGAAGACGCGCAGGGCGTCGGTGATTTCTTTGCGCTCGGGCTTGGCGGGGTAATCGTTGATGTGCAGAACGTGCATCGCCTGGCCGGAAAGGAGTCGCAGGCTTGCGTAGTCCGATCCGCCCTTATAGAGATGATAGGAGTCGGCCAGGATGCACGCGCGCGGGTGGGCCGCCTCGATGGCCACGTAGGCCACCTCGCTCAACTTGCTCAAGACGCGGGCGAAGCCCCACAATTCGAGTTGCGGCGTCACGCCCTGCTGCTCGCCAATTTCCAACAGCGCGCGGTAGCGGCGGGCGATGGTGGGAAGGTCGAGGTGATCTTTCTCGGAGACGCCGGCCGGCGGCGCGGCGACTCGATTGCCGCCGATTTGCGTGGTGAGGTCCATGATCCGCCTGGCCTCGTCCAGGCCCTTGGCCCGGCGCGCGTCGTCGTCGACGATCCACTCGGCAAACCCGATCACGCCGGCCACGGAGAGCCCCAAGTCGGCGATGCGTTTGCGCAAGTCGGCCAGCGAACCGCCGTCTTTGACGTATTGGTCGATTTCGCTGACCCAGGGCTCGACGCCTTGAAAGCCGGCCCGGGCGGCGATCTGGATTTCGTCGACCAGCGGCAGCTTCTGGCCGCGGATGGTGCTGGTGTTCAGGCTGTAAGCGAACGGCTCGTTGGCCGGCCGTTCGGCGCCGCCGGCCGTATCGCCGTGCGCCAAGAGGGCCGCGGCGCCGGCGGCCGTGATCGAGTGACTGAGCATTTCGCGTCGCGTGGGCTGGTGGGGCATGTGCGGATCAAGGTCGAGGAAAAGGGGACAGTCCCATTTTACTCCGAAGACTCCGTAAAATTGGGACAGTCCCCGACGGTTCTTGGACAGGTGTTGGATTCAAAGCGAGTCGTCAACTTCGGGCACTTCGTCGGGAATGGCGTCGGGCGTGGTATCGAAAATCTTCGCCACGCGCGGCGTCGAACCCGGTTGCGCCGGCGGCTCGTCGCTTTGCCAGGCCAGGACGTAATGCAACACCTCGTCGCGCCGCTCGGCCGACTCGCAGGCCGAGAGCCGCTTGTCGATCAGCTTCCAGCCCAGGCCCAGGTATTGGTTGACTTCGTCCGGCTCGGTCAAATCGACGACCGCCCGAGTATCTTCCAAACGGCGCACCGACGCCAGCACATAGTTGACCATGGCCGGGCGATCGGCCGTGGCTTCGGAAACATACTGGTTGATCAGGCTCCAGCCGAAGCGGAGATACTGATTGGCCGTTTCGTGACTCGAGGTCTCGATCACGCGCCGCGTGCCTTCGATGCTCATAAATGTCCATCGTAACTCATCGAAAACGCCGGCAATAGCCTGGCGCGAATTGGCGCTGGTCAGTCGTGGACCCGGCAAAAGCCGCATCGTCAACGACGGTTGCCAGCCACGGCGGGCCGCCGATAATACAGCTCGCTGGCAGAAACGAACAACGCGTCGTTCTCATGGGTATCCGACATGGCCGCGTCCGCCGTGGGCAGCTACGATTTTTTCGCGCCGAGCGCATCGTGTTCGGCTGGGGGCGGTGGGGCGAAGTGGGTCCGGCCGCGGCGGGGCTCGGCAAGCGGGCCTTTCTAGTGATGGGTTCGCGGACGCTGGCCGCGGCCGGCTTCGTCGGGCAACTACGTGATCGGCTGGGCGAGCATCGCGTCGAACTGGTCGAGCTGGCGACGATCGGGCGCGAGCCGCTGGTGGCCGACGTCGACGAAGTGGCCGAGCAGATTCGGCGGCAGGCGATTGGCGACGGCGATTTCATGCTGGCCGTCGGTGGCGGCTCGGCCATCGACCTGGCCAAGGCAGTCGCCGCGATGGCCACAGCCGGTTGCAAAACCGACGGGAGAAGGGGACAGTCCCATTTTGCTCCGAAGACTCCGCAAAATCGGGACAGTCCCCGCGGTTTTGAACCCGGCTCCGGCAACACGGCCGGCGCGAGCGTGCGCGATTATTTGGAGGGGGTCGGCCGAGGGCTGACGATCAGCGCGAGGCCGCTGCCGATCCTGGCTCTGCCGACAACGGCCGGCACGGGCAGCGAGGCCACCAAAAACGCCGTCATCTCGTGCTATGACCCGCCTTTCAAAAAGAGCCTGCGCTGCGATCGCTTGATCCCGCGGGTGGTGATCGTCGATCCGCAGTTGACGGTGTCGCTGCCGCCGGCGGTCACGGCGCACACGGGCATGGACGCGATCACGCAACTCATCGAGAGCTACATTTCGCGCAAAGCTCGGCCGATCGCCCAAGCGCTGGCCGTCGACGGGCTGCGTTTGGCGTTGGGGGCGATCGTCGAGGCGTGCGAAAATGGCGCGTCTCAGCCGGCCCGCGAATCGATGGCGCACGCCGCGCTGCTGTCCGGCCTGGCGTTGGCCAATTCGGGCCTCGGCATGGCGCACGGCGTGGCCGCCGCGCTGGGAATTCATTTTCGCGTGGCGCACGGTTTGGCGTGCGCCGTGATGCTGCCGGTTGCCTTGAGGGTCAACCGCGCGGTGTGCGAGCGGCAATTGGCCGAACTGGCCCGAGCCGCCGGCGTCAGCAACTCGACGTCGGACTCGGCCGCCGCCGACGCGCTGGTCGAGCGCGTCGAACAAATCGGCCGGCGGATCGGCGTACCGCGTCGGCTGTCGGAACTGGGGGTTGCGCCCGAGCACGTCGCCCTCTTGGTCCGCGACTCGCGTGGCAACAGCATGGACGGAAATCCGCGCGCGCTGCCGGATTCCGAATTGACCCAGATCATCGAGGAGTTGCTTTGATCCTGGCCGCTGGACTCACGCCCGCGTGGCAGCAGATTTTGCGGTTCGAGGCCTTGCGCGTCGGCGAGGTGAACCGCGCGACGGACGCCCATTGGTGCGCCTCGGGCAAGGTGCTCAACGTGGGAATCGCCTTGGCCCATTTGGGAGTCCCGTCGGAAACCTTGGCGCCGCTGGGCGGACCGGCGTTGGCCGAGATCGACCGCGAATTCACGTCGCTGGGAATTCGCCGCCGCTGGATCGAGACGCACTGGTCGACGCGCGTCTGCACGACCATTCTCGAGACGCCGAGCGGCCGCGCGACCGAGCTGGTGGAAAACGCTCCGCCCCTGACCGCCGCCGAGTTGGACCAATTCACGGCGGCGTTCGCCGAGTCCGCCGCGCGGGCTCGGTTGGCGATTCTCACCGGCTCGCTGCCGTCGGGCGTGGCCCGCAGTTATTTTCGCGATCTGGCGGTTTCCGCGCGGTGCCCGGTCATTTTGGACATTCGCGGCCAGGAACTGATCGACGCGCTTGCGTGCCGGCCGCTAGTGGTCAAACCGAATCGCGAGGAGCTGGCCCAAACGGTGGGCCGCGACATTTCCGACGACGGGCAACTGCGCGACGCGATGCAAACATTGAACGATCGCGGGGCCGAGTGGGTTGTGATCACACAGGGAGCGGAGCCCGCGTGGGCCAGTTCGCGAGGCCGCTTTTATCGCTTCGTGCCGCCCGCGGTGGAAGTCGTCAACCCGATCGGTTCGGGCGACTGCCTGGCGGCGGGCATTGCCTGGGGCTTGTTTGGCGGAAGCCAGCCGCTGGACGCGATCCGCCTGGGTATCGCGGCGGCGGCGGAAAACGTCGGCCAGTTGCTGCCGGGCCGGCTCGATCCGGCGCGCGTGACGCGGTGCGCCGAATCGATCGCGGGGGAACGCGTGGAGTGAAGCCCGACTGGCCGAGCCGCCCGGGCGAGCGAAAAAGCACGGCGCGGGAGCCCGTGATCCGGTAGACTGAATCGGGCAGCACCCAGGCGAGACGCGCTCCCCTCGCGCGACGAACCGATGAAGGAAGACAACAACCACCCGACGGGCGACGAAGAGCTGCTGGCGCTGCGCGACGAGGTTGCGCGCTTGCGGCGCGCCGAATCGCTCAAGCAGCCTGGCGAAGAGCAACGGCGCGCCGACGAAGCGTTGACCCGCGGAATTCTGGATTCGGTGGTGGTGGGTGTGATGCAGTTTGCCAAGGACGGCCGCGTGGTTTATGCCAACGCGTACGCGCGGCGAATGCTGGGATTCATTCCGAAGGAGCAAGGGGAGCTCTTCCTGGCCGACTTTGAGCCGTGGTCGATCTGGCCCAACGGCACTCGCTGCCTGCGCCAGGACTATCCGTCGACGAAGTGTCTGGCGACGGGACGGCCCCAGGGGCCCACCACGATCGGTGTGCGGCGCGAGAACGGTGAGACCCTTTGGGTCGCGATTACCGTCGTGCCGGTGCTCGATCCCGACACGGGCCAGCCGGAAAGCGCCATTGCCACGTTCATCGACGTGACCCATCCGATGCGGATGGAGGAATCACTGCATCAAAGCGAAGACCGGTACGGCCGCCTCGTCGAGCAGGCACCCGAGGCGATCATCGTGCACCGAGACAACGCCTTGGTCTACGTCAATGACGGCGCGGTGAAACTTTGGGGGGGCCAGTCGCGCGCTGACTTGCTCGGCCGAAACGTGCTGGATTTCGTGCATCCGCGCTATCGCGCGCGGGTGCGACTTCGTATCGAGCAGGCCAGGCGGGGAACCACGCTGCCGCTGTTGGATCAGCTGCACGTGCGGCTGGACGGGGGGATCGTGCACGTGGAAGTCGTCGGCACGTCCTGCATCTACGATGGTCTGCCCAGCGTGCAAGCCATTATGCGCGACGTGACCGAGCGGAAGCGGGCCGAACGCCAGGTCCGCCGACAACGCGAAATCCTAAAGAAATTCTTCGATCGGATTCCGGTATTGGTCGGGTTTTTCGACGTCGAGGGCCGAACGAAACTGATCAATCGCGAGTGGCGGCGCGTGTTGGGCTGGCCCAAGGAATTCAACCGCGGAGACCTGTTGGCCGCGTGCTTTCCGGATGATCCGCAGGCCCGAGAGTCGGCCGTACAGTACATTGCCGAAAGGCCGCCGGGCTGGCGCGACTTTCAAGTGCGGGTTGCCGACGGTCGCACCCTCGACATGTCGTGGGCGAACATCGAGCTTTCCGATGGCACCCGCATTCACGTTGGCCAGGACGTCACCGAACAACGGCAGGCCGCCCGAGATTTGCGACAGCACAAGGAATTGTTGGAGCAGCGCGTGCGCGAGCGCACCGAGGAGCTGACGCGCAAGAACGCCGAGCTTCAAATCGAGATCGCCGAGCGCCGAAAGGCCGAGTTCGAGCTGCAGGACAAGCAACGTTTTCTCGAGCGCATGCTCAGTTCGCACGAGCGCGAGCGACAACTCGTGGCTTATGAAATGCACGACACGTTCCTGCAGGACGTCATCGGCGCCGTGATGCTCGTCAACGCCTATCACGACGATCGAATGGACGCGGGCGATCGCGACCTCGAACCGCTCGATCAGGCGCAAAAACTCCTGCGGAAATCGATCGACGAGGCGCGGCGCATGATCAGCGGACTGCGACCGCCGATCATCGACGAGCAAGGCATCGTGGCCGCCATCGAGTACCTGCTCAGTGAGGCCAACGGGCGCGGCTTGCAAATCGAGTTTACGCACGACATGGACGTCGAACGGTTGGCGCCGCTGCTGGAAGGAACCATCTTTCGCATCGTGCAGGAGGGGCTCGTCAACGTCGAGCGCCACAGTCAATCGCCCAGCGCCGCCGTCGACATTCAACAGCTCGGCGATAAGCTGCAACTTGAAGTTCGCGACTTCGGCGTCGGTTTCGATCCCAGCCAGATCGGCCAAGGGCATTTTGGCTTGCAGGGAATCCAGGAGCGCACTCGGCTGGTCGGAGGGACGACGTCGATCGTGAGCGCGCCGGGCAAGGGAACGCAGATCGTGGTGGAAATACCGCTGGGACTCGACCGCGTCGGCCCGCCCCCTCCCTTCTGAGCGGGCCACGGCGGAGCGGGCAATTGGTCGATGACGGCGAACGGCGCACGAACGCACAGGGAAACGAAGTTGCGATGACAGACCCGTCGATCAAAGGGCTTGGAGAAATCGCGTTGCGGGTCGCCGACCTTGATGCGATGCAGCGGTTTTATCAAGACGCCATCGGTTTGACCTTAATGAAGCGGTTCGAAAAGGCGGCCTTCTTCCGCATCGCTGAAGGCTATGGCGGGCACACCCAGGTTCTGGCGCTGTTCGACCGCTCGGCCGAAGCGGGCAGTCTGCGGCCCAACCCCGCGACAACCACGGTCGATCACCTGGCGTTCGAAATCGCGCGCGACGACTTCGATTTCCACAAGCGACGGCTGGAACAACTGGGCTTGGAGGTGGAAGCAACGGTGCACGCGTGGGTTCACTGGCGGTCGCTGTACGTCCGCGACCCCGAGGGGCACCAAGTCGAATTCGTTTGCTACGACGCGACGGCGAAATAACCACGGCAACGCCGCCAGCATTGGGCCAACCGATGGACTCGTGACTATGTATGTAAGGCAATGTAGTGAAATAGGTTGCGCCGAATTATTGTGGCTCGCTAGGGAGGCCGGCCGCCAGCGACTTTCAGTCAATGGTAATTAATTTTTGCTCAATCGTAATTTTTGTCTTGCGTTTCCAATTGGGTGGGGTAATATAGCCACCAACCCAAGAGGCGGATTGATTCGCCTGCAAAACAAAACCGTTTGCCTGAAAAACTCATTGATAAGGAAACGCTTGTGACCATTCACCGATTCGCCGCTGTCGTGGCTGCTGTCGCGGTAATGATGTCTGCAACCGCTCGCGCCACTGTGATCGCCAACGGTGGTTTTGAAACGGGCATTCCGGTTCAGAACTTCGATAACGCCAATCCCTGGGATTGGACGCCTGATCAAAACGGCGAACGAGTGAATGCTCTGACGAACGTTCCCATCGATAACGGTGACGGAACGTCGGGTCCGCACCTGATCGACCCGTTGTTCGGCAATTGGTTTGGTTATGCCGAGAATGGCAACAACGGCAGCGGCCAGTTGAGTGGCGAAGTGGCACAGAGCGTGGTGGTGGATGCCGGTACTCCGGTCTTGGAGTTCTGGTGGAGGTTCTTCACTGCGGAAACTCCCGGCCAAGAAAACACCTTCAACGACCGCTTCCGCGTTTCGGTGGAAGGCAGTTCGACCATTGCGGCCGTCGTGGCCGATGTGAATTCGACGCCGATGATCTCGACCAATGGCCCGCTCTGGAGTCCGACCACGAACGGCGGAGTTAATCCGGGTCAAAATCAGCCGTTCGGTCTCTACACGGCCGCGTGGGCTCACTACACGTTGAACGTGGCGCCTCTGGCCGGCGAAACGGTGACGGTTTACTTCCGCGTCAACGACGTGGGCGGTCCGCATCACGAGTCGAGCGGATTCGGGATCGACAACGTCCAGTTCGTCACGCCCGAGCCGTCGAGCGTGGCCATCATGGCGACCGGCCTGCTCGGTCTGGTGGGCCTGATCCTTCGCCGTCGCCGCGCCTGACACGGCGTGCTTCGGCCCTGATCTCAAACGCTTTTCACTTCCCCCTTCCTGGGGGAAGTGCCGTTTTACGGGCACTCGATTGCGCACAGGGTGTCCTATCTTTTGCGACGGAAAACCGGCAAAACGCCCTCGGGGAACCCCGGCGAGCGATTGCTTTGATTAGCCACGCCATTTAGACTACAGGGTGTTGGTTTGTGATGCATAGGGTAAATGCGTTGACTTTAGTGCCGGCCGCTGGGTGCTGAAATGGTTGATTGGCGAGTGACGCGTCGCGCGACCTTTTTTATGCTCGCATGCGCGCTGGCTGCTTGTGCGACCCGAGCCTCGGCTCAGATCGTGACGAACAACGGCCAGAACAACACCCCGGCTACGGTTCCCGGCATGATCGTGCCGAATCAGGGCCTGACGCCCGCGCAAATGCAGTCGATCATGATGATGCGTGGCATGCAGCGGCGTGGCCGTGGCCAGGTGCGCACCGGAGTGCCACAGGGGGATCCATTTGCCCAGCAGCAGCCGGGCTTCGATCCCTACTGGCAAGGCGCGGCGCCGGTCGACGACCCGTCTGACACGGCGCAAGAACTCGCTTCAGAAGCGCATCGACGCGCGCAAGGCCCAAGAAGAACAGAAGCGCGCGGCGCGCGACGCGGCGAAGGGCAAGAAACCGAACGCCGACAAGAAGGGCAAGGCCGAGAAAGCCAAGCCGGAGAAGAAGCTGGCGGCAAAGAAGGCGCCGGAAAAGAAGCCGCTGGAAAAGAAGGCCGTCGAAAAAAAGTCGAGGCCTGACAAGTCGGACCCGGCCGCCGACTAGCGAGCGTGCTGTTCTTCGTCTTGTTCTTTCCGACGCACCGGCAGCGTTATCCTTCGACGTCTCCCTGCGTCCAGTTGCCGTCAACCAGCCGCCACATCGCTGCGCTGGGGTTCTTGTTGCGTAGCGCTGGCGGCAGGCGATGGGGCCGCACGTTGTCGTAGCACTCGAGCGCCGTGAAACGGCGCAGCGCCGCCGGGATGCCCACCGCGGTGAAGCCCGGATGGCCCGTGGCCGGATACGGTCCGCCATGGTTCATCGCGGGGCTGACCGCCACGCCTGTCGGCATTTTATCGTTGAGCAGCCGGCCGACCTTGCGTCGTAGCCGGGGCGCCAATTGGTCATAGAGTGGGTCGTCGTCGCCGTCGGAATCCGAATAGATGCAACCGGTGAGGTTTCCCTCGAGCGAGTCGACAATTTGGCCCGCTTGAGCGGCATTCTCGGCCACGACCACCAGCGACGCATTGCCGAACGCTTCGGTTTGATAAAGCGCGGGATTGCCGAGAAACTGCGTGCCGCCGAGCGTCAGCAGCGTGTTGGCGAAGCTAACCCCGGCACCGCCTCCGCGGGTGCCTCCGGCCAGCACTCTCGCGCCGGCGTCGATGAGTTTTTTGAGATTGGCTTCGAGCGATTGCGCGACCCCTTTCGACAGCAGCGTGCCGACCGGCGCGGCGCGAAACTTTTCGGCCACCGACGCGACGAAGCGGTTGGTTTCGGGGCCGGCCAGCAGGATGACGAGGCCCGGATTCGTGCAAAACTGGCCGCTTCCCATCAGGCAACTGCCGGTGAACTCGGCGGCGATCGACTCGCCGCGCGCTTGGATTGCGCCGCTCAAGATGACCAGCGGATTGACGCTCGACAGCTCCAGGTAAATCGGCTTGCCCGCGCGATCGGCCGCCGCTTTGAGCTCCAGGCCCGCGCCGCGGCTGCCCGTATACGCGGTGGCGCCGGTGCGCGGATCGGCGACGGCGCGGGCTCCATCGGCGTGGCTGGTTCGATAGATGAGCTGCACCGTGCCGCGGGGCAGTCCGGCTTCGTCGGCGGCTTGCTGAGCGGCGGTGCCCAGCAGCCGGGTGGTGCCGGGATGCGACGTATTGGCCTTGGCGATCACCGGGTTTCCACTGGCGATTGCAGCGGCAAAATCGCCGCCGGCGATGCTGTTGAAGGCAAACGGAAAATTGTTCGGCCCGAATACGAGCACGGGCCCTAACGGCGCGTGGCAGGAGCGAATGCCGAGTTTGGTGTCAATCGTGGGCAGCCGCCAACTGCCGCTGCGCACGCGCGCGCCGCCTCGCGCAATTGGCCGCTGGTGCGCGGCAGCTCGACTTCGGCCAGCCGGGGCCTGAGCGGCAGCGCGGTTTCGGCATGGGCCATCGCCACCAGCGCTTCGCTTTGGCTTTCGATCTTGGCGGCATAAAGATCGAGGAAATTGGCGATCGGCTCGCTCGGCATCCGCGCCAGGCTGTCGAAGGCAGTCACCGCCGCGTCCAAGGCCGCGTCGACGTCGGCCCACGAACTGACGGGAAACACCTCGTCGAGCGGTTTTTGCGTGGCCGGGTTGTCGGCTTGAAACGTGCCGGCGGCTTGCGACGCCCGCCACTGGCCGGCGATCAAAACGGGTTGTGTGGTCATGGCAGTGTGATGGACCTTGTCACTTGGGTATGAAGGCGCGAAAGTTCGATCCATTATGATGACGCAACTGGTGTCGGAAGCAAGCAGGCGGCGCCACGGTCGTTGGCTGGCGGCCGATTGCCGTCTTTGGCCGCTTCCAAGCGGTCATGCCGGCGGCTAAGCTGGCGGGGCAGGTATTTTATGATTCATCAGCTTTTGGTTTTGCCGGTGGCGATTGCTGTGGCGATCGTCGGCAGCACGGTCGACAGCATTGCCGCGGCCGATGTGTGTGCGATCGAAGTCCGCGAGACGGCCGGCATTCAGCGTTTTGGATACCCCGTGGCCGCAGCCGTTCGCGTGCCGCGCGCCGGCGGCGATCCGGGCCGGTTCCGCCTGCGCGACGGCCAGCGGACCGTCGCCGCGCAGTTCACGTTGCTTGATGCCGCGCGCGACGCGGCCAAGGCTGCCAAGGAAAGTTCGTGGTCGGTCGATTTCAGCATCGATCTGCTGCCGCTCGAAACTCGCACGCTGTCGCTCGAATATGGCGCCGACGTTCCGGCACCAGCACCGGCCAAACGCGGGCTGTCGGTAGAGCGCGCGGACGGCCAGTTTCGGGTCGTGCATCCCGCGCTCGAATTTGTCGTGGCCGAAGATCTGCGCGGGCTGCTGAGGGCGATCCGGGTGCGGGGCGACGACTGGCTAAGCGGCAACTCGGCCGGTTTGCAATTGCATTTGCGCGACGGCGCGCGGTGTCGCTGGTCGCCGCCGCGACGGCCGACCGGGATTCGCCGGCTCGCGTGATCAAGTCGGGCCCGTTGGCCGTGACGCTTGAGTTCTCTGGCGAAGAAAAGCTGGCCGACGACAAACGAGTGGCATCGCTGGTGCGGATCGGTTTTCCGCTGGGCAAAAGTTGGTTGAAGGTGGACTGGAGCGTCGCAGATGCCTCCGACTCCGTGGCCGCGCTGAGTGCTGAAGTTCGCTTGCGGCTCGATCCGGCGGCAGCGTCGATCCTGGCCGACGTCGGCGCGGGGGGGTGGACGTACGCCGCCCTGCGGCCTGATGAGCAACTCATCTACCGGGTCCGCGGTCGACAATCGCCGCACGACGGCCGGCAGCCGGCTTGGCAAGTAGACCGCGTGCTGGAGGGGCGCGCCACGCCGTACGCCGCGGCGCCTGGCTCCGGCGCCGAACAATCGCCGCAGGGTTGGGCGCACCTGATGGACGGCAAACGCTGCACGGCGATCGCGATCGACCAGTTTGCTGAAGAGGGTCAGGACACGATCGGGCTGTCGGCCGCCGGTCCGGTGCAGTTACGACGCGATTTCGCCGTCGCGGCGGCGGGCGGCTCGCGGAAGAAACGATTGGCGTTCTGGCTGCACGTGGTATCGGCGCCGCCGCAGGTCGGCGCCGTCACGAGCCCGCAATCGATGCAGACTCCCCCCGAAGTTCGGCCCGGCCCGTGGAAGATCGTAAAAGCAAACGCGGGTCGTTTTTAGCAACCTATTTCCCAGATGGGTTCCCTCGCATGGACCTGTCATTTACGTGACATGCTTGACAACATGATTCGAATGCTTGCAACGAGAGGATAGAATTGGGTGGCCCAGACAACTTGTTGTCTCACGTCCCGAAGGGACAAGAGGGTCTGGCGAGGTGCGCGGCCGCCCTCAAATGCCTCTTATTGCTTCGCAACACCGACAACAAGTTGTCGGTGCCACCCCAGAACGCGACTGCAAGCCTTCGAATAATGTTGTTGAGCGACAGGGGGATGCGCCGACGAAGCCGGGGCGCCGAGGAAAAAATGCAGAAAAGGCCACCGGCGCTAGGCGCGGGGGGGGTGCGCGTTGCTACAATCTTAGCTATTGCTGCGAGCGTGGATCGTCTCCAGGCTCGGTTCCAAGTGGAAAGGCCAGCTAATGCAGAGCAACTTCAAGCGTGGCGTGAAACTTCGCAATCGGCGTCTCGATCGCCGAATCGTGGCATTTGCTGCCATGGCAGCGGTCGCACTTATGCCGACTCCTGCCCAGTCGGCCGTCCAATTCTATCGGCTGTTCAAGGTTGCCACCTACCAGCAGACAAGCAACGCACAGCCGACGACCCCCGTTGGGTTCTCCGCCGACGTGGACATGATCCACAGCAACGCGGGCGATTTTTCATCCGCGCAGGTGACCAGCACAAGCCCGTCGTCGCCCATGACGCTGGGAGCCTTGACTCCGGGATTCTCAATCTACGAGAACGGCTACGCCACGTCCGCGGCCCGCGACGCCGGCTTTCCCAACAGCACGACGTATCAATATGGAATCTCGGGCGGGACGCTGGGAACGCAATCGGCCTCCCTCAGCACGCCATCCAGCAACCTTTTCCCGTCCCAGGTGCCGTATTTCACGGGCACGACCTTTGACCAACTTCAGGGCATGAACCCCGCCAACGCGTTCCATTTCAATATCAACGGCTACACGGCCCCCGGCGGGATCAATACGCCGCTGAGCTTCTTCGGAATCAACCGTGTCTCGAACGGCCAGCAAGCGTTTGGAGCATCGGGCACGAACACGACCTCCTCGTTCCTGGTGCCGGCAAACACGCTGCAGCCGAACACAGCCTACTTCATTGACCTGGTATACAGCAGTCGCATCGATACTCCCAACGCGGGCTTCAGCGGCGCCACGTCGGAGGTCGGCTTCGACTTCAAAACCGAGCTTACCTTCACAACGGGGGCCGTGCCCGAGCCGGCCGGCATTCTGCTTCTGGCCCTGGGAGGGTCGGCGCTGTTGATCGGTAGAATTTGGGCGCGACGGCGGGCGATTCGATTCGGGGGCCTTTTCGGCGAGCGCTCCTGAGTTTGGCCCCTATCTCCGCGTCCTTGCGGCGGTTAAAACTGGATTCAAAACCGCTGGGGACTGTGCCGATTTTGCGCAGTTCTCGGAGCAGGGCACCATGGGTCACGCGCCGGCGCGACCGATGGTCGGGACTGTCCGCCTCTCGGAAGCGGTTTTGAAACCGGGTCTAGTGGTTCCGACTTTTCAGTCGCCCCATTCGAGCCAACCGCCGTGCAGACGCTGATCGATCTCGTCACCTGGCTGGACGACAACCTGGCGCTCAGCGCGGCGGTGGTGGTGGCCTGGGTCGTGATGCTGGTGGTGAGCGTGTGGGCCGTGCATCGGTTCCTGATCACGATTCCGGCCGACTACTTTGCCGAGGAGCACAAGCGGCTGGAGCGCTGGCGCGATTCGCACCCGGCCCTGCGCTGGACGCTGCTGGTTGGCAAGAACGTGCTCGGCAGTTTCCTGGTGCTGGCCGGCGTGGTGATGCTGTTCACGCCCGGCCAGGGGGTCCTCACGCTGCTATTGGGTCTGTCGCTGGTCGATTTTCCCGGCAAGCGAACGTTGGAGCGCCGTATCGTGCAGCGTCCGACCGTGCTGAAGCTGGTCAACCACATGCGCGCCAAGGCCGATCGGCCGCCGTTGCAGTTTACGGTGCAGCGCATGTCCGCGGAGTGAGTGGTATCCTAAGTAAGGTATGTAAGCGGCCTTGTGGCTGTTACCGGGATGCGGCGGACTTTGCTATGGCACAGTCATACTTTCGGGTATGATACTGTTGACACCCCTACTCATGGTGTGTATCAATAGATTGCAAGTGGGGTGAACGTAACGCGCCGCGTTGGGATGCCGAGCGATCTGGGCCCTATCGATGACGACGTACCATACGTGTGACACGAGTAGGGACACCGTCAAACGCGTGACAGTCGGCAAGCACTTGCGCTATCTGTTGTTCGTATGCACCGGCGCCATGGCGATTATTGCAATTACGGGGGGAGTGGCCGTATACAAATTCGGGTCTGTCGCCGCGTCGGTTCAGTATCTCAACGGCGAACGATTGCTGATCGATCCCCAAGTCGCGGACTTGGGGCCCTTGGTAACCGGCGAGTCTCGCCGATTCGCCATCACCATTTCGAATCTTTCTGATCGACCTGTTCGCATCGTGGGGGGAAATGCGGATTGCTCCTGCATCAGGATTTCCGGCTTGCCGGTCAATATTCCTGGGGGCGATTCGGGTTCCGTCCGCGTCGATGCCGTTGCCGTTGACTCGCGAGGCGCGGGTTCCGGTGAGCTTGACGTGTCAAAGCGTCTGGTGTTATTTACCGATGCGCCGGAATCGTCTCGCTTGGCTGCCAGCGTCAAATGGCGACAGACAACGCGCGTCGCGACTCGCGAGTGAAGGAATTCATTTCGAATATAGTTCCAAGTTGCGGAGAATGTGACGCGTACACCGACAGCTGCCGCCGATTTTGTTTCAACTGAAGGGAGACCGATATGGCTAGGATTCGACCGATCATCGTAAGTCTGTTGGCATCGAGCGCACTTGCGCTGTTCATCATGGGCGCCGTGCTTGTTCAGAATGCGGGTGCACAGCAGGGCTCGGGGGGCGAGAACCTGATTTGTGTCGTGGACTGCGCCTGTCTGAAGGCGGTGTGCACGGGCACGTGCGCCACGGCAGGATTTTGCGGTGGTTGCAGCTGCATTCCGCTGATCACAGGCTGCGGGTGCATTTAGCTCGCCGCGGCGAAGGCGTTTGCAGTATCTCCGCGTTGGACGTGGCGGCACGGGTCGCCGCAGGTGTCGTCGGCCTCGTGCCAAGGAGAACCGAAAATGGCGAATCGCATCCTGGCTTCGTTCGCCGTTACCGTCGCCGGCCTGATGGCGCCAAGTGCATCGATGGCTGACGAACTAGCCGCTCGGCTTCACGACGAAGCTCCCACTGCGTGGCGCGCCCTGGAGAAAGGATACCGACAGCTGGAACTCGAGGCGGTGTGCACCGTGACACCCACGACTGGCGATACGGTGGGAGCGCCTCATCAGGAAAACTGGAAATACAAGCGCAACGGTCCCCTGCAACTCTTTGAAAAGGTTTGCGCCGACGCCGGTGACGGTGTTAATGCGTCGTCTGACTGCTTGTCCTTCGTTTTTGCGACCAATTCCGCGTATGGGTTCAAGTTGACGAGCGCGGCCAAAACGAACAACTGGCTTCTTCGCGAGGCCAGCAAAGATTACCTCAAGGTGCAAGCGACTGAGAAGGTTGTTTTGTTGACGGTTCTTCCCATCGCCGACGTCGGCTGGGTATTGCCGTGCGGATTCCTGCCTGCCGAAATGGTTTCGTTGCCGCGCTTCACGGTCGTCAGCGCCGGTCCGGCGGAGGCGCGATTTGGCGACGCGTGTGTCCGCTTCGAGTTTGCTCTTCAACTCGAGCCGGGCGACAAGGTACTCCGCTTTCCGGAATTCATGCAGGACGCGGACGTGTCGACCGTGAGGGGCACTCTCATTGTTGATCCGTCGAAGTCTTGGGCGATCGTCCATTATGATCTGGCGATCGCCGGCAGGGCAAAGATTCCGAAGACGGACCGCTGGAGGACGCTGGATATCCACTGCAGCGCGACCGCTGAGTACTCGCTTGCGGAAACGGCAGCCGGTGAGACGATGCCGGTTCCCTCCTCGGTTATGTTTGATTGGAGCGGAAACCCGGAAGGTTCTCTGGAAACTCGGGCTCAGATTACGTCCGTCAAGTTTCGCGACATTCCTGAGAACGAGTTTGGGCTCGCGGCGTATGGCTTGCCCGAGCCGACGCCCCTGGTGGCAAGACCCCCCAGCGTCGCGAAATACGTCTTCATCGCGGCCAATATCCTGGCCATTTCTGCGCTATTGGTAGCCCGATTCCGTCGCTCGACCCGGCATGCCTGAGGCTCGACCTGTTCGGGTGGGTAATATCTTGCATAATAGACTGTTGGCGGCCAAAGCGGAGTCTTATCCAAGGGCCAAAACTGTAAAGCAGTTGGGGTCCACTTCCATGCCAATCGAGCCAAGCAGCGGTTTACGAAGACTGTGTTGGTTGATTTTGCTCATTTCGGTCTGCACCGCGATTGTCTCAGGGGCGCTGTGGGTGCAGAGCTGGGCGGGAGCCGTCGAGCGGCCTCGATTGAAGACGACCGTGTCCGAGGCGATTTCGGTTGAACGCGGAGAGGAAGGTCAAGCGTGGATCGAAGTCCACAACGCGGGCGGCTTGCCCGTGCGGATCGTCGGTTGCGCGGAGGAATGCGGAGTTGACGGGTGCGTTTCCATGAAAACGCCCCTGCCGATAACGGTCGCTCCCAGGCAATCGTTGCGATTAGAGGTTGTTGTCAAGGGTCGTGAAGGCGCGCACACGAAGCATATCCGGTTGTTTACGGACTCGGGAGGATTAGTCGAGTTGGACTGCGCCGTGGAATTCTCCGTCTACTAGCGGGTTGCCGTCTGCGAGTCCGGCGCTGGGCCGAGAGATTCGTTTCGCACATGAGCCTTCAATCGGCGCACCTTGGCTGACTGCCCGATGACTGGCAAATGCCGCCCGCACGAGCTCATCGGCTCGAAGAAAACGCCCCCCCGTGCTGGTTTTGACGGGGCCAATGTGTTAACATATTGGCGCCAATTGATGCTTGCGGTGCGCTTGCGTCGAAGGCAGCCTGGAGCGCGAATACGATGCTGCGGATCCTGGGGTCGGCTCGGAAGCTGTGCGACGGCATGACCCGGCGCGACCTGCTGCGCATTGGCGGGCTGGGCCTGGCCGGGATGTCGTCTGGCCGATCTGGCCATTTGGCAAGCCGCCAGCGCGGCCGAGGCGGCGCCGCGGCCCAAGTCGTTCGGCCGAGCCAAGTCGATCATCCTGATCCACCTCTACGGCTCGCCCAGCCAACTGGAATTCGTCGATCCCAAGCCGAACGCGCCGGTTGAGATTCGCGGCGAGCTTGAACTCGATCCCTTCGAGCCTGCCGGGCCTGCACGTTTGCGAGCTGCTGCCGAACTTCGCCAAGGTGATGGACCGCACGACGGTGCTGCGGTCGATGACGCATCCTTATCCGTTGCACGGCGTGGCGTTCGCGTTGACGGGCGTGCCGACGCTCGATTTGCCGGCCGAGCTTAACCCGCGCGACCCGCGGAACTGGCCGTTTTTCGGCTCGGTGGTGGACTATGTCGAATCGCAGCGCGAGCGTGCCGGCGTGTCGCCGCGGCGAAATGTGCCGGCGAACATGGCGCTGCCGTTTAAGTTTTCCAGCCGCCGCGTGGGCGAAGTGCCGCGGGCCGGCCCGTACGCGACGTTTCTGGGCGCCGAGTTCGATCCGGTGTGGACCGATTACGTCGGCACGGCCACCAAGGGCCTGGCCAAAACTTTGGCCGACAAACATTTCGACGAGAACGATCCGTACATCGGCCTGAGTCCCGATAGCTACTTTTACGTGCCGGCCGCCACGAATTTGCAGGCCGACGTGACGCTCGACCGGCTCAACCGCCGCAAGTCGCTGGTGGCGCAGGTCGACGAAGCGCGGCGCGACCTGTCGGCGTCGCCGCGCGGGCGGCAGTTGGACCGCTATCGGCAGATGACCTACGAGCTGCTCGAGTCGGACAAGCTGCGAAGCGCGCTCGATTTGCGGAAAGAGCAGCCGGCCATGCGCGAGATGTACGGCCATACGCTGTTCGGTCAATCGTGCCTGGCGGCCCGGCGACTGGTCGAGGCCGGCAGCCGCGTGGTCAGCGTGTTTTGGGACGAATACGGCCTGGCCGGCAGCGGCTGGGACACGCACTACAACCACTATCCGCGCATGAAGCAGGAGCTGTGTCCCGGGTTGGATCAGGCCTGGTACGGTTTGATCACCGATCTGGACCAGCGCGGGCTGCTCGACGACACGCTGGTCGTCTGCACCAGCGAACACGGCCGCACGCCCAAGATCACCACTCGCCAACGGCGGCGGACGCGATCACTGGTCGCGGGTCTACTCGTCGCTGGTGGCCGGCGGCGGCACGAAACGCGGGCACGTCGTCGGCGCCTCGGACAAACACGGCGGCGACGTGGCCGAGCGGCCGATCAGCCCCAAAGATCTGCTGGCCACGATGTACCACTTGCTGGGCATCGATCACCACATGATGATCCACGACAACCTGGGCCGGCCGCTGCCGTTGGTCGACGGCCAGGTGATTGGCGAAGTGCTGGCGTGATGTTCTCGATGTGAATTGCCTGCCTGAATGGTTTCCTGCCTAAGAGTTTGTTTACCTGCCTGAGTCGAAGCCAGCGTGTGCCAGGGCGAGAATCGGCACGGGCGAGACGCGCAAGGACAAAGACCCTCACCCCGGCCCTCTCCCGGTGGGAGAGGGGGAGAGCGATCCATGCTTAACATTGTCGGGCGACCGAGAAAGGTCTGCGACGGCTGGACTCGGCGCGAGATCTTGCAAGCTGGCGGGGCCGGCTTGTTGGGATTGAGCCTGCCCAAGTTGTTGGCCGCCGAATCGCAACAGCCGGCGGGCGCACGAGCGGCGCGGGCCAAGAGCGTGATCTTTTTGTTTCTGTTTGGCGGGCCGAGCCAGCTCGAAACGTTCGATCTGAAGCCCGACGCGCCGAGCACGATTCGCGGGCCGTTTCGCCCGATCGCGTCGCGCACGCCGGAATTGAGAATCTCCGAGGTGATGCCGAAGTTGGCGCAAATCTCGGACCGCTTCTGTGTCGTTCGCACGATGACGCACAAGTACAACGACCACAGCTCGGCGGGACACTACATTCAGACCGGCCGGCCCTGGCACGTGCCGATCGGCGGCGGCTTCAACGCCACCGAAAATGACTGGCCGACGTACGGTTCGGTGGTCGACTATCTCGACGAGCGCGCCGGCGGCGCGGCGCGCGACATGCCGGGATTCGTGTACTTGCCGAACCGGCTCGGCCACATCCAGACGTATTCAACCAAGTTGGATCGGCCCGGCCAATATGCCGGCTGGCTGGGACGCGGCTACGATCCGCTGGCCACCGCGATCGGCAAGCGAAACGATAACGACAATCCCTACTTCCGCGATTGCACCGACGAGGAGCTTGATTTTCGCATCCAGGGTTTGGCGCTCGAACGAAGGCTTGACGCTCGACCGCCTGCGCGAGCGACGCTCGCTGGTCGATCAGTTCGACCAAGCGCGCCGCGCGGCCGATCGCGTCAGTCCGGGCCGGGCGGTGGCCGCGTACGATCATTTTCGTCAGCGGGCGCTGACGCTGGTGAGCTCCGAAAAAGTCCGCCGGGCGCTCGACATTCGGCAGGAGCCCTCGGCCATGCGCGATCGCTACGGACGCCACCTGTTCGGGCAGTCGACCTTGCTCGCGCGGCGGCTGGTCGAGGCGGGCACCCGCTGTGTGACCGTGGCTTGGGACGCCCCCGACGGCTACAGCTGGGACTCGCACACCAACAGCGAAGACGTGCGGAAGCACCTGATCCCTGGGCTCGACCAGGCGCTGTCGGCGCTAGTGACCGATCTGGCCGACCGCGGGCTGCTCGACGAGACGTTGGTGGTGACGGTGGGCGAGATGGGCGCACCCCCAAACCCAGCGGCAATTGGGGCCGCGGACACTGGAGCACGCTGTTTCCGGCCGTGCTGGCCGGCGCCGGCGTGCGCGGCGGAATGGTGTACGGCAGCAGCGACAAGGATGCGGCTTACGCGGTCGATCATCCCACCAGCCCGGAAGACCTGGCGGCCACGATTTTCGATCGTTTGGGCATCGATCCGCACCTGCGGATCCACGACGTCCAAGGCCGTCCCGTGCCGTTGGTTGAAGGAGGCCAGGTCATTCGTGAAATCTTGACGTGATTAGACGGAACGAATTGCAACGATCGCGGTGAGACGGCCCAGGCCATGCGAAGCTCGCAAGCGCAGCGATCGCGCGGCGGCTTAAGCGATTCGGGTTCAATGTGTTATGCCGCGTCTGCCGCGCCCAGAAATAGCCCCCTCGGCGCGTTGTAAGCGTCGGCGGCACAGGTTAGTATGGTGCGTGGAAATCCAGCCCGCCTTGTTTCCAACCCGCCCCCCAACAGTAACCCTGCCATGAAGCGACCGTTTTTTGCGGCCCTCGTCTTTGGTTTCCTGACCGCTAGCTGGGCCTGGGGCCAGCCGCCGACGCTGAGCCACACGGCGCCGGCCGCGGTGCAGCCCGGCAAAACGGTGGACGTGGTATTTCACGGCGGCAATCTGGCGGGCGCGACCGGCATTTGGACCAGTTTTCCGGTCACCGCCGTTCTCACGCCGGACCTGGACAAAAACGGCACGCTGCCGGCCAGCGTCAGCTTTCGGCTGACGACTGCCGCCGAGGTGCCGTTGGGCGTCGGAGGCGTTCGCGTCATCACCGCGCAAGGCGTCTCGAACCTGCGGCTGGTGCTGATCGATGACCTGGCCGGCGTAGCCAAGGTTGGCACCAACAAGACGCCGGCAACCGCGCAGGTTCTTACGCTGCCGACGGCCGTCGACGGGGCCTGCGACGCCGAATCGAGCGATTTTTACAAGATCACCGCGGCCGCCGGCCAGCGCATTTCGGTCGAGGTTTTTGCCCGGCGGCTGGGTTCGCCGTTGGATCCGATGATTCGGCTGCTGGCCGCCGACGGCCGCGAGCTGGCCTTCAGCGACGACGAGCCTTCGAGCGGCGCCGATAGTCGCTTCACCTACAAATTCGAGGCGGCCGGCGAATACTTCATCGAGATCCGCGACATTCGCTTTCAGGGTGGCGGCGCTCATCGATACCGGATGCGGATTGGCGATTTTCCGCTCCCCTCGGTGCCCTACCCCTTGGCGGCTCCCAAAGGCGCGTCGTCCAACATTCAACTGACCGGCAAGAACGTCGAGCTGCCTGGCCCCGTGGCGGTGACGATGCCGCCGGACGTGCCGGGCAATCGGGTCAACGTGTCGGCCGGTTACTCGGCGGGCCAGGGCTCGTCGTGGGTCACGCTAATCGCCAGCGACACGCCCGAGCAGTTGGAAGTCGAGCCGAACGACACGCCCGAAAAGAGCACCCCCGTCACGGTTCCCGGCGCGATCGAGGGCCGCTTCGAAGCCCGCAACGACCGCGACTACTATCAATTCGAGGCCAAGAAGGGTCAGCGTTTGGTGTTCACCGGCCAGACGCGCAGCCTGAATTCGCCCAGCGATTTGTTCATGCGATTGTACAACGCCGAGGGGGGCGTGCTGGCCGAGGCTGAAGACACCGGGCCCGACGAAGGCTCGCTCAACGTCACTTTTCCCGCCGACGCGGTCTATCGCCTGCGCGTCGAAGACACGAACCATCGCGGCGGGGCCGACGAGGTTTATCGGATCGTGGTCGAGCCGTACCAGGCGGGCTTCACGCTGGCGGCCGCGGCTGAAAAACTGGACGTGCCGCAAAACGGCGTGTTCGTCGTCAAGGTTACCGCCGCGCGGCGCGACTACAACGGGCCGATCACGCTGGCCGTCGAAGGGGCCGGCGAGAAGTGCGTGCTGCGGCACAACGTGATCCCGGAAGGCAAGCCCGAGACTACGCTCACCGTCACGGTTGGCTCCTCGCTGACGGCCGGCCAACTAGCGATGGTCAAGATCATCGGGCAGGCCAAGATCGGCGAAACCGAATTCCGCTCCACGGCCAGCACGTTGTTGGCGATGCGGGCTTCGCTCAGCGGGTTGCCGTTTCCGCCGGCGGTGCTCGACGGCACGCTGGCGTTGGGCGTGGGCCCGGTGTTTCCGCCGTTCTTCCAACTGGCGGCCGCTTCGCCGCTGGTGCCTTTGATTCAACCGGCCGCGGCGGGCAGTTTGAAAGTGCAATTGACCCGCGCCAATGGCTTCGCCGAAAAGGTCGACGTGTCGGTCGAGGGATTGCCCGCGGGCGTCACGGCGAAGGCCGCGGCGATCGATAAAGGCAAGACCGAAGTCGCGCTGGAAATCACCAGCCCGCAGGCGATTCCGCCGGGCAAGCACGCGTTCAAGCTGGTGGGCTCGGCGACGTTCCAGAATCAGCCGCAGACGTTCGTTTTCGACCAGGTCGCGCTGCAAGGCCCTCCGATCGCGATTGCGTTGGCGCCGGCCGGACCGCTGGCCGTGGGCGGAAAACAAAAGGCCGTGCTGAGTTTCGCCGGCGAGATTCAACCCGTTGCCGCAACGGCCACCTATCAAAGCGGCGTGACGCGCGGAGCCGAGGGTCCGCGGGCGCCGGCGTTGCCCGGCTTTGAAGGCGACAACAAGGCCGCCAGTTTTTCGGGAATCGACAAGGCCCCCGGCGACGACCGGCTGACGGCGCCGCTGCCGGTGATCGGCTCGGGCGATTACACGCTGGAGCTTTGGATCTACAACACGCGCGACTTGAGCCAGCCGAATTCGCCGGCCGTCTCGGGCTACTTCTACAGCCGCCGCGGCACGCCGAGCCCGGCCAACGCCCAGCCGGGCGATCACCTGGGCATCGGCGGCGTCGAGAGCTCGCCGCGCGACAAGCTGTTTTTCTACAACGGACAGACGCTGCTCTCGGGCCGCACGACACTGGCGCCCAACGTCTGGCATCACGTGGCATTGGTCCGCACGGGCGACGACGTGAAGGTATTCCTCGACGGCGACGTGGCCAACCCCGAGATTCAAGGAGCGGCCGCCAAGAATTTCAATGCCAGCCAGATCACGCTGGGCACGCGCAGCGACGGCTTTGGCCCGTTCCAAGGGCGGCTCGATGAAGTGGCCGTGTTCGACGCGGCATTGCAGCCCGCACAGATTCAAGCGCACTTTGCCGCCGCCAAGGCCGCGGCGCCGGCCCGCGACGTGATTCTCAAAGACAACCCGGTTGCCTACTGGCGACTGGACGAGACCGACGGCCAGCTTGCCCGCAGCATCGCGCCGCCGCACAAGCGGCTGGTGAAGCTGGCCTGGAAGAATCTGCCGGCCGGGCTGAGCGTGCCCGATGCGGTGGTGCTGGTCGATGCGCAAGACAAAGTCGAAGTGGAATTATCGGCGGCGGCTTCCGTTGCCCCGGGCAAGTTGGACAAAGTCGTGGTTGCCGGAACGACGATCGTCGGCGAGGGCGATTTTACCGCCGAATCGCCGCCGGCGGTGATCGAAGTGAACAAGCCGTAGGAACCTACCCGCGGGGAGAGGGGGACAGTCCCATTTTACTGCGAAGACTCCGTAAAATTGGGACAGTCCCCGTCGACATCGGCCCGAATTGAAAAAACATGGTGGCTCGAACATAGGGAGAGACTCGATGACCTCGTACGCACGGAAACCTTGCGCCTGGCTTGAGGCCGCGATCGCGTTGTGCCTGACATGGGCCATCGTGGCGCCACGGGCTTATGCCGCCGACGAAGCCAAAATCGAGCCGGTGGTCGTCGGCACGCCCACGCGGATCGAGGTCTTTCCGACCCAAGTGAAACTCGACTCGACCCGCCGCGTAATGCACCTGGTCACCAGCGGCTACTACGCCGACGGCACCGTGCAAGATCTCTCAAGCGTGGCTGAGTTGAAGTCGAAGGACGACAAAATCGCCCGCGCCGAGGCCGGCCTCGTGCTGCCCGCGGGCAACGGCCGCACCGACGTGACGGTGAAAGTTGGCGGCCACGAGTTGACCGTTCCGGTCGAAGTCACGCATCAGGAGCAGCCCGATCAGGTGTCGTTCAATTACGGCACGCTGGCGGTGCTTTCGAAGCAGGGTTGCAATTCGGGCGCGTGCCACGGATCGCCGAGCGGCAAGGGGGGCTTCCGCCTTTCGCTGCGGGCTTACGATTCGGCCCTGGACATCGAGACGCTGGTTCGCGAGGCCTTCAACCGCCGCACCAATCTGTACGAGCCCGAAGCCAGCCTGATGCTGCGCAAGCCGCTGATGGAAGTCGCGCACGGCGGCGGCCGACGGCTGAAGAAGACCGACTCGGGCTATGAAGTGCTGCGCGATTGGATTGCCCAGGGCTGCGGTGTCGATCCGGCCGACGCTCCGACGTGCGTCAAGCTTGAAGTCTATCCGCGCGAGCGGATTTTGAAGCGGCCCGCCCACACGCAGCAGGTCGTGGCGCTGGCGCATTTCTCCGACGGCTCGATTCGCGACGTGACGTCGCTGGCCGTGTTCACCAGTTCCGACGACGCCGTGGCCACGGTCGACGCCAACGGGCTGGTCGTCGGTCAAGACCGGGGCGAGGCGGCCATCCTGGTGCGGTTTTTGGACAAGATCGAAACGTCGTCGATGATGTTCCTCAAGGAAATTCCCGGCTTCAAGTGGAATTCGCCGCCGGAGAACAACTTTGTCGACCATCACGTGTTCCAGAAGCTCCAGCAGCTGCAGATTGCTTCCCTCGGACTTGTGCACGCGATGAGGAGTTCGTCCGCCGGGTGTATCTGGACGTGATCGGCGTGTTGCCCGAGCCGAGCGAGACGGCCGCGTTTCTGGCCGATGCCGATCCGCAGAAGCGGGCCAAGCTGATCGACCGGTTGCTGGTGCGTCCCGAGTTCGCCGAGTTCTGGGCCTTGAAGTGGGGCGACTTGCTGCGCATCCGCAACGTCAAGGTGAGCAACGGCGGCGTGCATAAGTTCAACCGCTGGCTGGTGGCGGCGTTCCGCGACAACATGCCCTACGACCAGTTCGCCCGGCAACTGCTGACCGCCGAAGGGAGCACGTTTGTCAATCCGCCGGCCAACTACTTTCGCACCGCCACCGAAACCAACGACTGCACCGAGACCACCTCGCAGTTGTTCCTGGGCATCCGCATCCAATGCGCCAAGTGCCACAACCATCCGTTCGAGCGCTGGATCGCAGGACAACTACTACGGCATCGGCGCGTTCTTCAACCGCGTGCAGCGGAAGCCGGGCATCAACCCCGACGAGCAGGTGATCTGGGTGGCCCGCGCGGGCGAAGTCACGCAGCCGCGCACCGGCAAGCAGATGCAGCCCTGGCTGCCGCTTGACCGGTTCGGCCGAGCTGACGGGCGAGGACGATCGCCGCGGATCGTTTGTCGACTGGCTGGTGAAGCCCGAGAACCCGTTCTTCGCCAAGGTCGAAGTGAACCGCATGTGGGGGCATCTGATGGGCCGCGGCATCGTCGAGCCGGTCGACGACTTCCGCGATTCGAATCCGCCGTCAAGCGCGTCGCTGCTGGCGGCGTTGGCCGATGATTTCGCCAAGAACGGCTACGATCGTCGAGCGTGTGATCCGCACGATTCTCAACAGCCGCACGTATCAGCTGAGCTCGCGCAAGAACGAGTTCAACGCCAACGACAGCAAGTATTTCTCGCACGCCACCACGCGGTTGCTGTCGGCCGAGCAGTTGCTCGACGCGATCTGCAAGGTGACCGGCATCGTCGGAGAAATTCGCGGGCCTGCCGGCCGGCACGCGGGCCACGCAGCTGCCCAGCCCCGACGTGGACAGCGACTTCCTCAAGGTCTTTGGCCAGCCTGCCCGCGAAACGGCCTGCCAGTGCGAGCGTTCGACCGATTCGAATCTTTCGCAGGCCTTGCAGATGATCAACGGGCCGTTGGTGCACGCCAAGGTGCGCGACGAGAAGAACCGGCTGCGGACGCTGGCCACGGCGGGCAAGTCGAATGAGGACGTGATCACCGAGATCTACCTGGCGGCGTTGTGCCGCAAGCCGAGCGAGCCGGAAATGGCGGCGGCGACGCGGCATATCGGCAATGCCGGCGATCGGATGCGCGGGCTGGAAGACGTTTGTTGGGCCCTGCTCAATGCGAATGAGTTCTTGTTCCAGCATTGAGACATCCAGCATTAAGACATTGAGAAACGAGAAATCCATTTATCGGGAGTGTGTCGGGTGATTTCATTGCTAAAGAATGGTTTGCGCACGGGGCTCCCTCACCCCGGCCCTCTCCCGGTGGGAGAGGGGGGATTGGTTGCCACGTTGTTCTTGGTTGCATTGTTCGGCGCCTCGCTCGCCCAGGCTGCTGACGCGCCGGCGCCGGTGAGCTTTAGCAAGGACATCGCGCCGATCCTGATGAAGAAGTGCCAGGCCTGCCACGGCGCGCCCGAGCCGAAGGGTGGCTACCAGGTCGCCAATTACACGCTCGTGATGAAGCCGGGCGAGTCGGAGACGCCGTCGATCACCGCCGGCAAGCCGGAAGAGAGCGAGCTGTTCAACCTGATCAGCTCGACCGATGCCGACGTCCGCATGCCCAAGGAGGCCGACGCGCTGCCGCCCGAGGCGATCGCGCTTGTCAAGCGGTGGATTGTCGAGGGGGCGAAATACGACGCCGCCGATCCGAACGCGCCGTTGGCTTCGATCGTGCCCAAGATGCCCCAGCCCGACCCGCCCGAAGAATATCGCCGGCCGGTGCCGGTCTCGGCCTTGGCTTTCAGCCATGACGGCCAGCAGTTGGCGGTGGCCGGCTATCACGAAGTGACGATTTGGAACGCGGCGACGGGCGCGCTGGTGCGTCGCATCAAGAACGTCGCCGAGCGGACCCAGTCGCTCAGCTACAGTCCCGACGGAACGCTGTTGGCCGTGGCCGGCGGCACGCCCGGCTCAGACGGGCGAGGTGAAGCTTTTCAATCCGGCCGACGGCGCGCTGGTCAAAGACCTGGGCTCGATGGCGGACGTCGCCTTTCGCGCCGTGTTCAATCCGGCCGGCACGAAGTTGGCCGTGGGCGGGGCCGATCGTTCGATCCGCGTCTTCGACGTGGCCAGCGGCAAGCAGGAAATCCTGATCGAAGACCATGCCGACTGGGTGGTGGGCCTGGCCTGGAGCCCCGACGGCATCGAAGCTCGCCTCGGCCAGCCGCGACAAAACCTCGAAACTGTTCAACGCCGCCAATGGCGAGTCGCTGATGACTTACTCGGGCCAGGGAGACCAGGTGTTCGGCGTCGGCTTCAGCCCCGACGGCAAGCTGATCTTCACGGCCGGCGGCGACAAAAAGATTCACGCCTGGAATCCCGATGACGGCGCCAAAAAGGGCGAGATCGCCGGCTTCGGCCGCGAGGTGGTGGCCCTGGCCGTCGACAAAGACAAAATCTTCAGCGGCTCGGTCGACAAGACCGTCCAGCAGCACCGCGTGGATGGCCTGAAGGCCTTCAAAACCTACGCCGGCCACACCGACGCCGTTTTCTGCGTCGCCTACGATCCCGTCACCGGCCGCGTCGCCGCCGGCAGCTTTTCCGGCGAAGTGCGAGTCTGGAACGCCGAGGACGGAGCGCCCGTGGCAACGTTCATCGCCGCGCCGGGTTTTACGCCTGCGACGCCGCCGGTGGCGGCGAAGTAGTCTAGTAGGTCAGGCCTTGCCCACCCCTTTCAACATGCATTAGCGGGTCTCGTCGAGGAGTCGTTTGGTCGAGAGGTGGCGGATGTTAGTGCAGTTGGGAGTGCGGCGTTTCTTTTTTGGGCCGCGGCGAGTTTTAGTTAGTAATGCGGTGTTGGCGTGACTGGCGATATCTCGCAACAGCCGCGCGAATTCGGGAACACTCATGCGTCGCACGAAGGTCCAGCGTGCGGCGGGCAAGGCCAGCATCATGCCGTTGTAGTTGCCGGCCACTTCGTTCACGAGATAGTAGTACGACAAGTTCTGCACGAGGTTGGTGCCGTGTGCCGCCTCCAACGCGGCGATCACGACCGCTAGCATGTTGCCTGCCACCAGCGACACGGCGAACGCGAATAACGCAGCCCGAGGCTGGCCGAGGCCGGGAATCTCACAATGCAAGTGATCCGTCAATCGCTGGAAGTGCCCCTCGATCGTCCATCGCTGGCGATACGCGGTCGCAATCTTCCGCGCGTCGTGCTTGGCGGGCAGATTCGTGATCAGCGTGATTTCCGTCTCGCCGTCGCGCGTCGGCTCGTCGAGTTCAATTCGAATGGCGCGCCACACGCGGGTTTGCTCACCGTCGGTCGCTTGCCAGGAGGATTCATAGACCATGCCCGTGTCGCAACGCCCGATGCGCCGTTCTTTCGCAGTTTCCGGAATGACAAATTGCTTGTGATGCCGAATGGTGAAGCAAGAACCGGCCCGCTCGATGGCTTGCAAGAACCAGAGCACACAGAAGTTGCGATCAGCCAGCAAGTGTGCGTTGCCAGGAATTCTCAGATCCGGCAATAGGGCTCGCTCTTGCGAATAAGCGTCTTCCCACAAGACCGTTTGCGTGACCAGCCCCGTGGCGCACTCGTACAACACCAACGACTTGCCGGGCAACGCCGCAGCGCGCGTTTTGCGAAGCGGCTTCAACCGATGGTCTGTGCCGGCCAGCATGTTGCCATCAAGGATATAGGATGCGACACCCGGCAACGGCTCGTTGCCCGGCGGCACCAGGCACTGAATGATGGGCCGTAGTTCCAGGGCGATCTGCGTCACCAACGCCATGCCCAACTCGGGATCGACGCGATCCAGTTTGCCGTAAAAGGCAGTCAGCGAGGCGGTCATCTCTTCTTGCCGGCCGAGAAAACCGGCCCGCACCGAGGGAGCCCTGCCGCAAGCCACATCGAGCATTACCTGGACCAAATGCGTGATCGTGATGTCGCGATCGTATTGCGTGACAGCATGCTCTTGAAAGAGTGTGCTCAGCATTCGATCATCGACGACATGCTCCGCGACCAAACGCGTGATGACAGTACAGGGCGCCCCTTGCACAAAAGCATCAAACGCGCGAGAAAGGGCCATCGCAACCTCCTTGGCAAATCAGCAAATCCTCATTACGCCAAAAAGGTTTATGATAGCAGAAGGTCACAGCCCACCCGAACAATCATGCATGTTGAAAGGGGTGGCCAAGGCCTGACCTACCAGACTGGCAAATAATCGAACCCTGCGACGGCGGTCGTCGCAGGGCTCGTCGATTGGGTCTGCAAAGCGCTCGGTGGGTAGCTTGGGCGCTAGTCTTGGAGCAGGGTGTTGTCGCCCGGGCCGCCATCGAGGGTGTCGGTGCCGGGGCCGCCGATGAGGACGTCGTCGCCATCGTCTCCGACGAGCCGGTCGGCTCCATCGCTGCCTAGCAGCACGTCGTCGCCAGCGCCGCCGTTGGCAGTCATTTGAAGCACGTCGGCCGCAAGGCCCGTGGCGTCGACCACGTCGTCGCCGTCTTGGGTGTTGAGCACGAGCCGATCGAGCGCGGGCTCGGCGCCGGTGATGTTGATCTGAGCTGCCAGGCCGAAGACAGTCGCGTTACCCGCGCTGCCCGTGACGCTGACGACGTCGCTACCGCGGGTGCCATTGACCGTTACCGAGTCGGCCGTGTTGTCGCCGGCCGTCCCGCCCGGCGTTGCAGCCAGGTTGAGGTCGATAGCAGTGACGTCGGTGCCGGTGAGGTCGTTGACGGTGACGTTGTCGGTGCCGCCCAGGGCGTTGAACGTGATTTGTTCCAGCCCGTTGAGATCCATGGTGATGTTGCCGACGTCGCGAACGAATCGGACGCGGGTTCCGTTGGCGGAGATGTCAACGTTCTCGTTGACGTTGGCCCCGTTGAAGATCATCGTGTCGCGTCCGTCCTGACCCTCGACGACGTCGGAGCCGTCACCGGGATTCCAGGTGAAGGTGTCGTCGCCGGCGCCGAGCTGGACGGTGTCGTTGCCGTGACCGCCATTGATCGAATCGTTGCCGTCGCCGCCGATGAGGGTATCGGTGCCGTCGCCGCCGGTGATGGTGTCGTTGCCGGCGCCGCCATCGACGGCGAGTCGCGATCAGGGGAGCCAGACCGTTGGCCGCCGGTGAACGTGTCGTCGCCGTCGTTGGCGTTGAGGACCAGGTTTTCGGAGGTGCCGATGTCGATGGAGAAGGGGGCCGGGTCGGTGCGGTCGAAGCGGACGCGAGTGCCATTGGGGGTGACGGTGAAGGTCTCGGCGCCGTTGCCGCCGTTGACCTCGACGGTGTCGGTGCCGGCGCCGCCCTCGTTCAGGTCGGTGCCGTCGCCAGGATTCCAGATCATCCGGTCGTTGCCCGCCTCGCCGAAGACCGATCGTTGCCGGCGCCGCCGGTGAGGGTGTCATTTCCGGCGCCGCCGAACAGGAAGTCGGCTCCGCCCTTGCCGAGCAGCGTATCGTTTCCAGCCTGGCCGAACAAAAAGTCCGCGGCGGCGCCGCCGATCAGGGTGTCGTTGCCGTCTCCGCCGAAGAGGTTTGCCCGCGGAAGAGCGCCGTTGGTCTCATTGAGCGAAAGCTGATCGTTGCCGCCCAGCCCGAAGATCTGGATTGCCGTGGTGTTGGCGACGGTCGGCGTTCCGCCGTAGATTTTCACGGCTGCCGTCGTTGATCGACAGGCCGCCGGCGGCGTTGCGGCTGACCTCGATCGAATTGTCCAAATTGTCGCCGACCACGGTGAGCACGCCCGCGGAGAAAAGCGCGTTGACGGTCGGGGTGATCCGGTCGCCGAGTTGCTCAAAGGTTGGCGTTCGGCTCAGCTTGCGCGTCGTTCGCGTGTTTCGCCGACGGCCCAATCAGATTCTTGACCCATTGATCGAACGTAATGCGTGACATGATGCGATTCCTCTTCTCTAGAGAAAGGGGTGAGACGGTGCTGTCCCTGTTCGAGCCCAACGGTCTGGTTCCCGCAGCCGTTCCAAGAGCTACTACGGAGTTTGCTCGCCAGATCTAGCGCCGGCTGCGGAAATTGTTTTCGTCAGAAGCGGCCAGGCATTGTGCCGGGCCGATGCGGCTGCCGCTGCAACGCTTGCGTGGGCAGCAGCCAATCTCGATAATATCGAAGTGTGTTCCCGCCCTTGGTGGGGTAATCCCCATGGTGGATGCGTGGCTTCCGACCACTTCCCCGACGTTGCTAGCGCGGCTTCGACACGACCCGTCGAACGAAGCCGCTTGGGACGAGTTCGTTGAGCACTACGGCCGTCACATTTACCGCTGGTGCCGACAATGGAGGCTGCAGGACGCCGACGCCGAGGACGTAGCCCAAGAGATCTTGCTGAAGCTGGCCCGCAAGCTCCGCGATTTCGACTACGACCCCAAGAGCAGTTTCCGCGGGTGGCTCAAAACGGTTGCCCATCACGCATGGCGGGATTTCGTCGACGGCCGGGGTCGTCGCTCGGCCGATCGCGAACGAACATATCTGGGAGCTGCTGCAATCCGTCGAAGCGCGCGAAGACCTCATTCAGAAGCTGGAGGAGGCCTTCGATTACGAACTGCTGGAAGCGGCCAAGGTGCAGGTGCGACTTCGCGTGGCGCCGCACACTTGGGAGGCGTTCCGCCTGGTGGCGATTGAGGGTCTTCCGGTCGCCGAGGTGGCCGCCAAAGTCCAAATGCAAGTGGCCATGGTTTACGTGGCCAAGAGCAAAGTGCAGAAGATGCTCCAAGAGGAAATCCAGAAACTCGAAGCAAACGTCTAATTCCCTCTCGGTTTGACCGCTGTTATTGCACGCCGACGGGCAGTTTCGACGCGTCGGCCCCAATGCCCAAGGGAGCGTGTTGCCGGCCTCCCGTCCGCACGTTCGTCGAGGCCAACATATGACGACTTGCCCCTCCGACGAGACGCTCGCCCGGCTGTTGGCCGACGCGTTGAGCGCGACCGAACGAGACGCCCTGGCACAGCACGTTGAAGCATGCGGCGTCGTGCCAGGAAAAGCTCGCTCGTCTGACCGAAACGTCAGACGTCGCAGATGTGGCGGCAGCGCGGAGCATTTCGCACCGCGCAGTGAAGCCGAAGAAGAGATCGTGCGGCGATTGAAGCTGGCGCGGCGCTCGCCGGCGCCAGTGTCGCCCGAAGTCCGGCGAAGATCCCAGATTGCGCAGGGCGTGCTCGTGGACTCGGCGGTGATCGATTCGGCATGGCCTGCCGTGCCAGGCTACGAAATCATCGGAGTTCTGGGGCGAGGCGGCATGGCCGTCGTCTTCAAGGCCCGGCACCTTGCGCTTGCAGCGCATCGTGGCCTTGAAGATGCTCCGAAAACGGTGCCCGCCGGCGAGAAGGAGCTGGCCCGCTTTCGCGCCGAGGCCGACGTCATCGCGCGGTTGCAGCATCCGAATATCGTTCAGATTTACGATGTCGGCGACGTTGCCGGTCGACCTTATTTTGCCTTGGAGTACGTCGCCGGCGGCAGCCTGGCCCAGCATCTCAACGGCACGCCGCAGTCGGCGCGTCTGGCGGCACAATTTGTCGAAGTGCTGGCGCGGGCCGTGCAGGCGGCGCATGCCAATGGCGTCGTCCATCGTGATCTCAAGCCGGCCAACATCCTCTTGGTTTCCGCCCCACAGGGCGCCGCGGGAGCCCTCGACGAAACTCGCGGTCCCAACGCGCTTGCCGCGGACGGCGGCCTCCTGAAGGCGGTCCCCAAAATTGCCGATTTCGGCGTGGCGAAGTGCGCCGACGGCGACTGGGAAGCTCAACTCCATCGCAGTCTCACCGTCACCGGCGATTTGCTGGGCACGCCCAGCTACATGGCGCCTGAACAAGCGGCGCCAATCGGCCCGCCGGTCGGTCCAGCCGCCGATATCTACGCGCTGGGAGCCATTCTCTATGAGCTGCTGACCGGCCGCCCGCCGTTCAAGGGAGCAACGCCGCTGGACACGGTCCTGCAAGTGCTGCACAACGAGCCGGTCTCCGTGACTGGCTTGCAGCCGAATGTTCCGCGGGACCTCGAGACCATCTGCCTCAAGTGTTTGCGAAAGGAACCGCGCCACCGCTATCAAAGCGCCAGCGAGCTGGCGGACGACTTACAGAGCTTTCTGCGAGGCGAGCCCATCAAAGCGCGCCCGCAGGGGACCGGTCGAAAAAGTCTGGCGGTGGATTCGCGATCATCCGGTGCCCTCGGGACTGGTCGCCGCCGGCGTGCTGACGCCGATCGTGGCGCTTGATCATCCTTTCGCTGCTGTCGGCCCGGCTGGTTCGCTCCAGCGCCCTGGAAAGCGCTGCGCAGCAGGCGGAGCTGCTCGAGCAAGCGAACAACCAGTACAGTCTGATCGTGCAGCGCGTGGAGCAGGCGCATTATCCGGTCAACAAGATGGTTCCGCCCACGCCGGATACCGTTCCGCTGAGCATTCCGGCGACGTTTCTGCACGACGTCGGCGAGGCAGTTGCACCAGGACAGCAAGACCGGCATCCAAGTCCGTCAATACAGCGATTATCCTTTTCCTTGGCGCACCGGCGGCGGACCGCACGATGACTTCGAGCGCGACGGCGCTGCGTGCGTTTGCGGCAGAGCAACGGGCAGGAGACGGTTCATGATTTCACCGAGATCGACGGCGAGCCCGTCGTTCGCTATGCCCAAGCGCGCATCATGAAGCAGTCGTGCGTCGATTGTCACAACACGCATCCGCTGTCCACCCGCAAGGACTGGAAAGTCGGCGACGTGCGCGGGGTGCTCGAAATCATCCGCCCGCTGAAAAACGACGAGGCGCGAGTCACTCAGGCACTGCAGCTAACGCTCTTGCTGAGTGCCGTTGGATCCGGTCTGCTGCTGTTGGGAAGCGTGCTCGCAGTCTGGGCCAAGCGCCGCGCATCGAACGCGGCCCGTGACCGACCAGGCCGGCTCCCACATCGGCAGCCCCAGCAGTACCTTTGCGGACGGCCCGAGTTGTCCGGGCAGAATGGCGTCGCTGGAGAAGTTTCGTTTGATCACCACCGCTCACCAGTCCCCCACCGCTCCGTCGGCGTAGAACTCGCGTGGACGGCTTCGCAGATTAGATTACTCGGCGTGGCGAAGCCGAATTCCAACGACGCTGCCTCACCGAGCTCTTGCCGATCTGAGTTCATGGGGTCGGAAGAGAGGGCATGAGCTCTGAGATGCCGTCGTCATTTACGAACCGAGAATTTCGGCTAGCGCCAGATCGAGCTCATCGTTCGCGCTGCGGTCCGTGTCGAAATCATCCGACCGCTCTTCAGACCATGGGTCGTTTGTGCCGGCCACTGCATTCGCCGCGGCGACGACCGGCGGGCCGGGGGATGCCGACGAGTCGCGGGCGAGGACGGACGCCATCGCCAAGGGCATGCCACTTGAAGTGGCGATGGATGGCGACGTCAGCGTGAGCGATTCAGCCACGGCTTGCAATTCACTTTGTGTCGCGAGCAGATTCGATGCAACGATCGCCGGGCCGGGGATAGCGGAGGGCCTGGTCAGACGATTGATCACAAGCAATGCGTCCAACGGTGAGATCATGTTGTCGGCATGCACGTCCAGATAATAGAACGTCGATTCCGTCGCCAAAGCTTGAGCCGCGAAAGTTGCCGCAATGGGATGACTTCCGTGGGCAATCAAGTCGTTAATGATGACCAGGCCATCGATGGGCGTCACCAGACCGTCACCGTTGACATCGGTCGCCATTTCGACGTTGTGCAATGCGGCTTCGAATACATTGACGATTACGCTGTCGGTATCGGTTTTCCCAATCGCTCCGGCCAAGTCATTGGACGTGATTTGCAGCGCGACATTGCCGACATAATCATTCTCGGGGATCAGGATCAGGGTGTTGAGGGCCGCATTGACGCTGGCGAAGCTACCCTGAATGTGCAATTGACCGCTGACGTTGCCATCGACCGTCAAGGCGTCGAAATCGCTCGAAACGGTCAAGGTCCCGTGGTCCGCGGTCAGCAATACGTCGAGCTGCGAGGCCTGATCGACGTCGGTGACGGCAAAGCCGGTCTCGCCGTCGGCCGAGAACGACAACGGGGCGTTTTTCACAGTCGACGGCGCGGACGGAATCGTGTTGACCGGCGGATGACCATTCTGGATGGTCACCGTTGCCGCCGCGCTGGGCCCTCCGGCATCGTTGGCGGTGTACGTAAATGAATCCAGTCCGACATAGCCGGTTTCGGGCGTGTAGGTAAACGAACCGTTGAGCGCTAGAGTGAGCGCGCCATGCGCGGGCCCATCGACCAGCACGGCCGTCATCGCGTCGTGTTCGGGATCGGTGTCGTTGGCCAGCACGCCATCGGTGACGTCTTGCAGGGAATATTGCCTGAGAGTTCCGTCTTGGCTGTCATAAGCCCAAATGCTGGCGCCGTCATCCGTCGCGGCATAAACGTGGCTCGAGCCGGGCAGATGTCCCAGCAGTTCGCCGGTGGAGCTGGAATAATAACTGCCAGTTCCAAACGCAATTCCGCCGCTGGCCGCGTATATCGGCTCCGGCAGGCTGCGAATATTCGTGGATACCGAAAACGCGTTTACCAGCAGCGGACCGTAGAAGAAATACTTGCCATCGGTGGAAAGCACCGAAGAACCGCCGCCGATTCCCGCGCTGCCGTACGTGGCCGTTTGTTCCTTGGCGGCCAAGGTATTTCCCGTCAATTGAAACACGTGAATTTCTGGCGACGAGATTCCCGAATTGCCATGGTAAATACGGCCTGAAGCCGCGTCATATTCGAAATCGCCCTCGTAGTCGGCCCCGGTCGTCGCCAAAGAGGCCGCGCTGGCGGCCGTCGGAGGCCCGAAGGAGTCGAGCGAAATCGATACCCATTGGTCGATGCTCTTGAGCAAGAACCGATCGTCGTCCACGGCCTCGACTTGATACGCAATATCGGTGACCGACTTCGTTTGCCAGGTGCGCGTGGCGGCATCATAGCGGTGCACATAGCTGGTCTGGGACGGGGTGCCGTAACCAATGTTGGTGCCGCCATAGTCGGCGACGTAGAGATATCGCCCATCCGGCGAGACGTCCATATCGGTAAGCACGTTCTTCGCAGACTCGACACTGATCTCGCTTTGCGATCGGGCATCGACCACGTGGACCCGCGAGGTCCCCTCGCGAAGGAAGAGCAGATTGTAAGCCGGGGAATATTCAATTTGCGTGGGCGTGTTGCTCGTGCCCACCGAACCGATTTGCTTCAGTCCGTTGAAGCTGGCCGCGGAGACGGTTGGGCCGCCCACGTTCAGCGTGCGGCCGGCAGACAGAGAATAGGAATCATTTGCGGCACCAGGCCGCTGGTTGGCCGCATACGTGTAGAGCGAGACGACCACGGAGTTCGAAAGCGCCGCACCGTCACTGGCCTGGTACGCAAACGTGTCGACGCCGGTAAAGTCCTGGTCGGGTGTGTAACTGAACGAGCCATTCGCCGAGAGCGCCAACTGACCGTGTTGAACATTCGTTACCAACACCGCCGAGAGGGACTGACTATCGACGTCGGTGTCGTTTGCCAAAACCCCCTGACCCACGGAAACCGTCAATGCTTGGTCTTCGGTCGCCAAATAACCGTCGGACTGAGCGGTCGGCGGTTGGTTCACGTGCGTGACGGTTAAGGTGACGGTGGCCGGAGACGAATCCGCGATACCATCATTGGCGACATACGTAAACACATCGCTGCCGAAGTAGTTCCGCGCGGGAACATAAGCAAACGAACCATCCGCATTCAGAGATAAAACGCCGTGTTGTGCCGAGGTGACCAGCCGGGCCGTCAGGTTCGGACTGTCGGCATCCGTGTCGTTGGCGAGCACGCCTTGGGCGGCCGCGACCGACAATGCATTGTTTTCGTCGGTCGAATAGAAATCGGGTTTGCCCCCGGGTAGTTGGTCGACGGTAATCGAGACAACCGCTGGATTCGAGGTCGCGTGGCCGTCGCTCGCGGTGTAGGTAAACGTATCGACACCGCCAAAGCCTGGATTCGGCACATAGACCAAGGCACCCGAGGGCTGCACCGTGGCGGTTCCGTGCGACGGTCCGCTGACAACCGCGGCCGTCAACGGATCGCCGTCACCATGCGCGTCATTGGCGAGCAAACCTAGGCCGTAGTCGGGAATGGAATACTCTTTCAACGACAGGGTGGAACTATCAAATGCCCAAATTTCGTTGGATGAATCGGACATTCCAAAAACAGTCGTGCTATAGGGCAGCGAGCCGAGTTTAGCGCCGGTTTGTTGGCTGTAGTAGCCCGTGGCACCAAAGGCAATGCCGGCGCCGGCCGCATCGATCGTTTCCGGCAACTTGCGAATGTTCGTGGAGACGGAGAAGGCATCGACCTGCAGGGCACCATAGAAAAAATACTTGCCGTCAGTGGAAAGCACCGAACTCCCGCCGCCAATTTCAGCGCTGCCGTATGTGGCCGTTTGTTCTTTGTGCTGGAGTGTATTGCCGGCGAGGCCAAAAACGTGGATTTCCGGCGACGAGATTCCCGAATTGCCTTGATAGATCCGGCCGCTCGCGGGATCGAACTCGAAATCGCCGGAATAGTTGGCATTGATGGTGGCCAAGTTTGCGGCAGCGGTCGTGTTCGCTAGTCCGAATGAATCGAGCGTGATATTCACCCACTGGTCGATTCCCTTCAGCAGAAAGCGGTCGCTGTCGACGGCTTCGACCTGGTAGGCGACCTCGGATACCGTCTTGGTCTGCCACGTTTGATTGGCGAGGTCGTAGCGACCGACGTGGCTGGGTTGGTACGGTGTGCCGTAGCCGATATTCGTCCCGCCGTAGTCGGCTACATACAGGTATCGTCCGTCCGCGGTGAGGTCGAAACCGGTGAAGGAATTGACCGCCGAAAAAACGGCCAATTCGTTGCCTGTCTTTGCGTCCAGCACGTGAATACGGCTAGTACCTTGACGCGCGATCACCAGATCGTACGGGGCCGAATACTCGATTTGGCTAACGCCATACCCCAAGGCAAGCGTTTGTTTCAGCGCAATCCCCGGAAAAGCATTGCCGGGAGCCACGGCCACCGGATCGGTGACCCGTAGCGTGGTGTTCACGGTCGTGCTATAGGCGTCATCGACGGCGATCGGCGCCGCATTGAGCATCTGGCGACGCTCGAGCGCCTCCACGACGCTACTTCTCTGCAGCATCGAGGAGCGAAGCTTGTAAGAAGGTCGGTGATGAGAGTGGCGTTTTCCAGCAGACGAGCGCCCAAGTCGTTTGCGGTAGGTCACGTAGTGGGTCCCTCCAAAAGCCAACGACTTCGTGCGAGACAATCCCTCAGTCGAGCGTAAACTCCCTGGCCGCGGCCTCGCCCGATCTGACGCCAGAGGGATTGCCGGCCACCCCATTAGGGTAGCGAACGCCAGTATGCCGATTCCTCTTCCCGCATGCAAGTAAAATCCGCCCAGAAGTTCTTCGGACGACCGAACAATCGATCCTTTTTTGGGCTGAGTCTCGTTCGCGGAACTCTTACGTTCGATCACCGCCGCTCACCAATCCCCAACGGCTCCGTCGGCGTAGAATTCGCGGAGGACGATTTCTTGCTGGAAGGGGTGTTTTTTGACTTCGGACTCGTTGATCTCGATGCCCAAGCCCGGGCGCTGGCTGGGGCGGACGATGCGGCCTTGGGGCTCGACGGTGAAGCCTTCACTGACGACGTCTTGCCGCCAGGGGACGTCGAGGTGCACGGCTTCGCAGATGATGTAGCTGGGCGTGGCGAAGCCGAACTCGAGCGAGGCGGCGGTGCTCACCGGGCCTTGCGGGTTGTGCGGCGCGATCGCCAGGCGATAGGCCTCGGCCATGGCGGCGATGCGGCGGGCTTCGCTCAAGCCGCCGCAGTGCGTGATGTCGGGCTGAATAATGCTGCACGCGCGCTGCTCCAACAATTCGCGAAACGCGTGCTGGCCGACCAGACGCTCGCCGGTGGCGATCGGCGTGGCCACCGCGCGCTGAATCTCGGCCAGGCCCGGCACGCTTTCGGGCCAGCACGGCTCCTCGAACCAGTACAGGCCGTACGGCTCGAGGGCCTTGGCGAAGATCAGGCCCATCCGCGGCGAGGGCCGGGCGTGGCAGTCGACCATGATGTCGATCGCCGTCGCCGACCGCCTCGCGCATCGCGCGCACGCAGGCTTCGGCGTAGCGGACCGGCTGCAGGCCTTCGATGGGCATGGTCGCCGGCACGGCCATCGACTTGAAGGCGGTGAAGCCCTCGCTCACGGCTCGCTGGGCCAGCTCGCCGAAGCGGGCGGCGTCGGCCGGATCGACCACGTAAAAATCTTCCATCTTGCCGCCGCCCAGGTGGCAGTAGGTGCGGATAGTGTCGCGCACCGGCCCGCCCCACAGCTTGTGGCACGGCACGCCGTGAATCTTGCCCAGGATGTCCCACAGCGCGATGTCGATGCCGCTGATGGCCGTGCCGCGCACGATGCCGTTGCCGTGCCAGAAATGCTGGCGATACATCATCTGCCAGAGATGCTCGATGCGCGTCGGGTCTTCGCCGACCACTAGCGAGGCCAGGTCTTCGATCGCCCCGACGACTGCCCGAGTGTGCCATTCCAGCGTTGCCTCGCCCCAGCCCCACAGGCCGCTCTGGTCGGTGAGGACTTTGACGAAAATCCAGTTTCGCATCCGGGCGTGACAGACGTGGGTTTCGATGGCGGTGATTTTCATGGGAATTTCCGCATCCAGGGAAGAGAGAAACCAAGGAGTGATCCTAGTTCTACGAAAACCCATCAGGGCCGCAAGGGTCGGCGTTGCCGGAGGAACACAAAATCGCGGCGCGTAATCGAACCACTACGCCCATTTGTCATGCCTTGGGTGCCACTGGCGTCTCGCCAGTGCGCGACAGGACACGGGCAAGATGCCCGTGGCACCCGGCAATGCGGAAATCCGCGGCGTACAAGCCGTTCTGGTGCCCGGCGAGGCGTTGCCGATAGAATAGGGTAAAGTTCGGCGGCGGTCGGTTGGTTTGGCCCTGTTGGGAATGTGGATGGCTTGGACTCGAAAACTTTCGCTGGTCTTCTTCCTGGTGGCCGTGGCCGCGGGGGGCTACTTGCTCCGCCGCATCGTGCCCACGGTGCTGGTGGAATACGAGCAGGCCACGCAATTCAGCCCGATCTGGGGCGTCATCTACCTGAGCGTGGTCGGCACCAGCGGGCTGGCGTTTTTGGCGTTGGCCGTGTGGGCCGGTTGGACGCTGTTGTCGAACTCGCGGTGGAAAGCTCTCAGACGCGAGGCCGGATCGCTCAACCCCAGCCAGATGTCGCGCGGCCAGAAGCAGGCCGAAATCGACTTACAGCTAGCCGAGAGCAAGAGAATGGCCGACGACGCCGGCTTGAGCGTCGAGGTGCGCGAGCCGATCCATCGGTCGCTCGACACGCTGCAAACGAAGCTCGACAACGAGACGCTCGAGATCGTGGCTTTTGGGACGATTTCCGGCGGCAAGTCGAGTGTGCTCAACGCGCTGGCCGGCCGCGACGTGTTTCGCACCGATGCCAAGGGGGGAACGACCGTCACGCGCAACGAAGTGCCCTGGCCCGGCGGCGACCGGGTGACTCTGGTCGATACCCCGGGCCTGGCCGAAGTCCACGGCAGCCAGCGCGAGGAACTGGCCAAGCGCGCCGCGCGCGACGCCGACCTGGTGCTGTTCGTCACCGACGGCGCGCTGCGCGATTACGAGTACGAATTCATCGAACAATTGACCACAATGGAAAAGCCGACGCTGGTCTGCCTGAACAAGGCGGATTGGTATACGCCGGCCGACCGCGAGCGCCTGCTGGGCCAGATCGTCGAGCAAGTCGGGCGGCTGGTGCCGCGCGAAAACGTGGTGGCGCTGCGGGCCCAGCCGGCTACGCGCATCCGCACGCGCGTGCTGGCCGACGGATCGCAATGCGAGGAGTCGGTGGAAGTCGAGTCCGACATTCGGGCCTTGGCCGATCGCATGCAGGCGATCGTCGCGCACGACGGCCGCGACTTGCTGCTGGCCAACCTGCTGCTGCAATCGCGAGGGCTGGTGGCCGAGGCCAAGGCGCGGGTGCAAACCGAGCTCGACCGCAGGGCCTCGCAAATTGTGGATCGTTCGATGTGGCAAGCCGGCGCGGCCGCCGCGCTCAGCCCGCTGCCGGTGGTCGATCTGGCGGCCGGCTTGGGAATCACGTCGCACATGGTGCTGCAACTGGCCCGCGTCTACCGGCAGAAGATCGATCTGGACACGGTCGGCCGGCTGATCAGCGAACTGGGCAAGCAACTGCTGAGCGTGGCCGGGGCCAACGTGGCCGCGCCGGCCGCGGCCAGCGGCATCGCGTCGCTGCTGAAGACCGTGCCCGGCGTGGGCACGATCACCGGCGGCGTTTTGCAGGGGCTGGTGCAAGTGCTGGTGACCCGCTGGATCGGCAACGTGTTCATCGTTTACTTTCGCAACGAGATGCGCGCGCCCGAAACCGGCTGGGCCAGCCTGGCCCGCGCGCAGTGGGATAAGGTTACCGAACCGGCCGAGCTGGCCAGGCTGGTGAAAACGGCCGTGACGCGGCTGGGATCGCGTTGAAAAAGTGTGTGCCACTGCTGGCTTGCCCAGCAGTGGCAAGTGAAGCGTTGGCTAAGGGACGACGGAAAAATGACTTCCGGATTCTTGTTCCTCGTCGTGCCGTCGTGCCGTTGTGGTAATTTAAGACCGGGCAAAGAAACCACAACGGCACGACGGCACGACGAAAACGTTAGAACGCCGAAGTTATTTTTCCGTCGTGCCTAAAAACTGCTGGGCAAGCCAACAGTGGCGCCCGAATTGAAACACATCGCACCATTCGACCGGTTGGCGAGAGCGAAGTCATGACGCGATTTGATGCTCAGCCGCCGGCTCCTGAGAACGAAGAGAATGCGAATATCGAGGCGCGCGAACAGGACCATGTTGCCAGCGCGGCGGACCGCGATTATGCCGACGCGATGGCGGGCGTGCGGCACGCGATCGAGCAGTTCGCCGGGTGCAGCGACGCCGAGAAGGCGGCCCTGGTCAAGGAACTGGCCGACCTGGAAGCCATCTCGAAAAAGCTCGAGCAGGGTCGGCGTCGAAATCGTGCTGTTCGGCGAGATCGACACCGGCAAGAGCGCCCTGATCAACGCCCTGGTCGGCCAGGCGGTGGCCGAGGTCGACGTCCGCGGCGGCTGGACCAAGGAAGTCTGGAGCACGACCTGGAGCGGGTGCGGCTATTGCGTGCCGGGCTTCATGCAATCGCAGGTCGTGCTGTTGGACACGCCGGGCATCAACGAGGTCGACGGCGCGCAGCGGGCAACGATGGCGCGCGAGGCTGCCGGCCGGGCCGACCTGATCCTGTTCGTCACCGATTCGGATTTGAACCAGACCGAGTTTTCGGCGCTGGCGCAACTGGCCGCCGGCCACAAGCCGATCATTCTGGTGTTCAACAAGATCGACAACTACACCGCCGCGCAGCGCGCGCAGTTGAACGAGGCGCTTTCCGACAGCCGGCTGCGGGGATTGATCGCGCCCGGACGACGTGGTCGAGACCGCGGCCGATCCCCTGCCCCGCGAGTATATGATCGAAGGGCCCGACGGATCGGCGCGGAGCGAATATCGGCAGCCCCCGCCGCAGGTCGAAGCCTTGAAAGCCCGTATCCTGGAAGTGCTCGAGCGCGACGGCAAGGCCCTGCTGGCGCTCAATGCCGCGATGTATGCCGCCGACAAGAGCGATCGCATCGCAGCGCTCAAGGTGCGGATGCGCGACGAGCGGGCCACGACGATCATCTGGAGCTACGCGGCCATGAAGAGCGATCGGCGTGGCGCTCACGCCGCTGCCGGTCGCCGACGTGCTGGGCGGCAGCGCCGTCGACGTGACGATGGTGGTGACGCTGGCCCACGTCTATGGCATCTCGCTGACGTGGATGAACGCGCGGCGGCTGATCGAATCGATTCTGAAGGCCGCCGGTTGGGTCATGCTGGGCGAGATGGCCACGCATTTGGCCGCGTCGCTGTTCAAGGGCCTGACGTTCGGCTCGGGCACGGTGCTGACCGCGCTGCCGCAGGGAGCGGCGGCCGGCTATGGCTCGTTCATCGTCGGCCAGGCGGCCAAGTATTACTTCGAGCACGGCGCGTCGTGGGGCGGCGAAGCTCCCAAAGCGGTCGTCACCCGCATTCTACAAGCCACCGACAAGCAATCGGTCCTGGAGCGATTGAAAGCCGAGATCAACGCCAAGATCCACTTGAATCCGCACGCGAAAAACGCGCCGTAAGAAGGAGACGAAGAGGATTAGCCACAGAGGGCACAGAGGACACAGAGAAGGATGAAGGATGAAGGATGAAAAAAGAGTCGATTGAATTTTCTTTGTAAACCGTTCTCATTCCTCGTCTCTCATGCTTCGTCTCTCTGTGTGCTCTGTGCCCTCTGTGGCTAAACTTCTTCTTTTCTTCCAATCAGTAGCGGGCGAGCGAGGGGTCGATTTGCTGGGCCCACTGGTCGATGCCGCCGGCCATGCTTTGGGCCTTGGCATAACCCTGGCTGCGCAGCCAGTGGGCGACTTTCAGGCTGCGGCCTCCGTGATGGCAGTGGATGGCGATTTCGCGGTCGCGCAGCGGTTCGAGCTCCGCCAGGCGCGCTGCCAACTGGCTCATCGGCAGCAGGCGTGCCCTCGCGATGTTCACGATCGCGTGCTCGTCGGGCTCGCGGCAGTCGATCAAAACGAAGTCGTCGCTCGCCTGCAGGCGCTCGTGCACTGCTCGGCAATCGACTTCGATCGGGATTTCACGGTCCATGCTGGTTTCTTGGCCAGGTTTGCCTGTGGGCGCGGTCGCCGGCTGAGATCCTATCCGAACCGTCGGGGACTGTCCCCTTCTCCCGACGGTTCTCGGACAGTCCCTTAATGCAAACAGAACAGGCTGCTCCGGCGCGCTGCGCCGGAGCAGCCTGACGATGAACTCTTGTGCCGAGTTGCTTATTACTGCGGTTCGCTATCCGGCTCTTTGCCCGAGCGCGTGCACAGATGGAGGTAGACGTTGGCATCGATGTCTTCGGGCAGGCCCGAAACGTGGGCATCGGCCCAGGCGTGCATGACCGTTCCGCCGGAATGATCACTGCTGGGTCCCCACAGCCACGTTGACCAGTTGGCAATGGGTGTTGATCCCGTGCCTCTCTTGTTGAAGTTCACGCCCGTGTCGGTCTTGGGGCCGTAATTCAGGGCGGTGACACCTGGCAGGACCGTACCGTCGGTCTTTTGAAACAACCAGAAATAGGGGTAAGGAAAACCTCCCGGCGGCGTCGGCAGCTGCACGCGAAGCGGCTGGATGCAGAAGTTGTTCGTGGTCTGGTAGCTCGCGTTGTAGAGATCCGTGTTGTTGCCCAGCGGCGTTGCCACGACCCACGAGGCCGTGCCGTCATACCACGATGAGATCGCCGGTTCTTTCGATTCCACCACGATGATTGTCTTCGAGGTGCCGTCGACCACCGAGCGGATCGAGGTTCCTTGAGTCGTCAAGTCGTTCGGCGGAATAATGATGCCGTTGGGAGGTTCCCAAGTCTGCGGGTTGGGTGAACTGGTGTTAGGGTTCTGCATGCATGCAAAATGCGTGGCCGCCATGGCCTTGTAGTTGGTGGTGATGACCGACCAGGGGGTCGGCGGAGTGGGTGAGGCCCCCAACGCGGCATCGGTGTAATTTCCGTAAAGGCCCGCCGCGGCACTTCCCGCGTAGGCCGAAGGCGCGTCGCCTGAGTAGCTCGGGCAGCGGACCTGATCGAGATCGACGGTGCAGAAGGGGCGCCACCAGGTGTTGGCCGGCCCGCCGGCGTTATAACGGAGCCCGGGGCCCTTCGAGGCATTGCCCGCCGGCGTCGGTGTCGTGCCGCCGTATGTGGCAAACGCCGGATAGGCGAATTTCTTGGAAGCATTGCTGATGTTGGTGTACATCACGGTTTCTTCGATAAAGGGCAGCACACGCACGAACCAACCGTAGCCGGCCGGCATCGGATTGGGCCCCGTCGGGACCAGCAGTCCGGGCTTGGTGCTATGGACGTTCACCACGTTCGTGCCGTTCAGGGTGCTCGGCGGCGTGTTCGGCTCCGTCGAGTTGTCGGTCGGCTTGCAAAAGGTCAGCAGCGGGAACTTCTTGAACGTGTCGTGATGGTTCTGCAGCGCGACGCCAATCTGCTTGAGCTTGTTGGTGCACGCGTTGCGCCGGGCCGCTTCACGCGCGGCCTGAATCGCCGGCAGCAAGAGTGCCACCAGCACGCCAATGATGGCAATCACCACCAGCAGCTCGACGAGGGTAAAACCTCGTCCCTTCGATTTGGTGACCATGTGTCACCTCCCTGGGGTAAAAGAACAATGAAAGAAATGATGCGACGCCTGTTCCGAATGCGGCACGCCACAAATGCAGCGCCCCACAATAGATGGACTGTAATCTAATGCTTCGGCCAACCCCTGTCAAACAGGAATTTCGTCCTTTTTTTGCGATTCCCGCCCGGCCCGCCAATGATGGCGCTGGTCCTGCGATGACGGCGTCGGGAAGCAACCGACAGGGGTTCTTCAGAGGCTACCTCAACTCGACGGCTCCTCTTGTGCCTTCGGGACGGGAGACAACCAGTTGAGGTTGTCCGGGAATTCCACACACTAGCCCGAAGCGCCAGCGAGGGAGGAGACTGGACGAAGATCCCTCGCTGGCGCTTCGGGCTAGTATCGGAGGACATACAACGCCGCATTTTCGCGACCCGGATTCCCGGACAGCCTCAACCAATCGCCCGGGCCACCCGAGGCGCACCACCACGCGCGCCGCGGCGGGGCTGTTCGTTGCCCGCCGCGCGCTCTATAGTAACCATTTGTCCACTTCAGGAGCTTTTTCGCGGGCCGCGAGCCGAGCGTCGCGCGGCGGGAATCGTCATTGCAAGGGTGCACAGGATGGGGGGCATGATCGTTGTCGCGGGGCCGGCACGATGCGGCAAGACTGGGCGCTTGCTGGAGGCTTATCGCCGGGTCCTGGCCGAGGAACCGCTGGGAAGCGGGTTATGGCTCAGCCCTAACTATCGGGCTGCTTCGGCCGTTCGCGAGCAGATTCCCAGCCGCCAGCGGCCGGGCTGCTTGAGCCCGAATGTGCTCACCTTCGACCAGTTCGCCCGGCGGGTGCTCGACGCCTCGCGGCTGCCCCTGCGGCCGGTCAGCCTGTTGGCTCAGCGGCAAATACTGCGCGAGTTGGTTGACGGAGCCCTCGGCCGAGGCGGTTTGCCTTATTTCGAGCCGATCGCGGGCACCGCCGGATTTTTGGATCTGTTGGTGCGATTCGTTCAAGAGCTCAAGCGGCTGGAAATCTGGCCCGAGGAGTTGGCGCATGCCTGGGGAGATCGCGCAACCCAGAAGGATCGCGAGCTGTGCCACTTGTACCGCGAGTATCAGGCGCTGCTGAGCAAGCACGACCTGTACGACGCGCAAGGGCGTTTTTGGTCAGCGCGAACAGCTGCGCCAGGGGCAGCGGCGGCCGTTCGAACGGTTGCGGCACGTATTTGTCGACGGTTTCACCGACTTCACGCGCACCGAACACGAAATCCTGGAAATTCTCGCCGAGCGAGTCGAATCGCTCACGATCAGCCTACCGCTGGAAGCCGACGCGACGCGGCCCGATTTGTTCGCCAAATGTGCCCGCACGCTGGCCGAGTTGCAAAGACGGCATCCGGGCGCGACGATCGAGAATATGCCGCGGCCCGCCACGCAGTGGTCCGCCACGCAGTGGCCCGCCACGCAGTGGCCCGCCACGCAGTGGCCCGCCACGCAGTGGCCCGCCACGCAGTGGCCCGCCACGCAGTGGCCCGCGATGGCACACCTCGAACGCCACCTGTTCGCCAACCCACAGAAAATTCCACCAGCGCCCGAGGTGGCCGGCATCGAAATCGTGGCGGCTTCCGGAGCGACTGGCGAAGTCGAGCTTTTGGCGCGGCGGATCAAGAGGCTGCTGGTTCACGGCGACGTCGCCGCCGGCGGCGCGCGTGCGGCCCGGCGATATTCTCGTGGTGTTTTGCTCGCTGGCCGACTCGGCCGAACTGGTGCGCGAGGTGTTTGCCGAGTTCGGCATTCCCTCGGCGATCGGCAGCGGGCCGACCTTGGAGCGAGCGCCGATACTCTCGGCGCTGGTGGCGTGGCTGCGGCTCGACCTGGCCGATTGGCCGTTTCGCCAGCTGCTGGCGTTGTTGGTGCACAACTACTTTCGGCCGTCATGGCTCGAGTGGCACGACGGTCAGGCCGCCGACGCGGCCGAATCGCTGGTGCGCTGGTTGCAAATCCCGTCCGGCCGCGCCGCGCTGGTGGCGCAAGTCGAACGCCTGGCCGGCCATGCCGATCCCCAAAAAACGCAGAGCAGGCAGGCGAAGCTGGCCGGGCCGCTGTTGGAGCGCATGGGGCAGGTGCTCGATCAACTGCCCACAAGCGGCACGCTGGCCGACTGGTCGCGGGCCATCACGGTGCTGGCCGAACAGCTTGGATGGTTGCCCACGCCCGATTCCCCGGACGCGGACTCGCCGACTGCAAGCGACGATCACCGGGTCTGGCAACAATTGATCGCAGTGCTGGCGGGCTGCGAGCAATTGTCGCGCTGGCGGGGCCTCGCTTCGGCGGAGCTTTCGCGCCGCGAGTTCGTCGAGCATCTGCAAGAGGTTTTGCGTTGCGAGCCGATGCACACGTCGTACGACGAAGTCGGCCGCGTGCGGGTGTTGAGCGCCGAGAGCGCGCGAAACCTATCGGCGCCGTACGTGTTCGTGGCCGGGCTGTCGGAAAAGGCGTTTCCGCCGCCGGACCGCGAAGATTGCATCACCAGCGAGGCGGAAACCCGGCAGCTGGCGGCCGCCGGCCTGCCGATGGTGCCGCAGGCCGAGCGGCGGGGCCAGGAGATGCTGTTGTTCTACGAAGTCGTAACCCGCGCGACGCGACGGCTCGTGCTCAGCTATCCGGCCTTGGATCCGTCGGCTCAGCCTCTGTCGCCGAGTCCCTACTTGAGCGAGATCGAACGTGCGTTCAAGCCGCTCTCGATCGAGCGCCACGAGCAGCCCGATTTGAGCGGCGTGCCCACGTCGGACGAAGTGCTCTGTCCGCGCGATTTTCGCGTGCGGGCCGTGGCGCAAGCGCTCTCGGGCGACGGAACGCTGGTTGGGCGACTTCGCCAACATCGCTCGACCGCGCCGGCGGCCGCCAATCTGATTGCCGCGCTGCAAAGTTCCTGCGCGCGGCAGCGCGGCGAGACGTTCGGCCCGTTCGAAGGCATGCTCGACTCGGACGCGGCCCGGCGCGTGCTGTTCGAGCGATTTGGTCCCGACCACTGTTGGAGCCCCAGCCAGTTGGAACAGTACGCGCGCTGCCCGCATCAATTTTTTCTGCAGCGGGTGCTGGGCTTGGAGCCCATCGACGACCCGGCCTTGGAGGTCGACTACGCCGGCCGCGGCCGGATGCTGCACTGGCTGCTGTCGGCTTTGCACCGCGGTTTAAACGAGCGGTCGCAGTCTCGAATTTCGCCCAGCGACCGCTCGCAACGCGAGTTCATGGACGACGTCAGAGAGCTGGTGGCCGACTTGCTGTCGAAGATGCAGCGTGATCGGCCGCTGGCCAACGGCTTGTTGGAAATTGATGCCCGGCGTCTGTCGGCCTGGCTGGCTGAATATCGCGGCCAGCACGAAAAATACGACGCGAGTTGGCAGGCGCTCGACGCCCCGTTGCGGCCGGCGCACTTCGAGGTCTCGTTCGGCCGCCGCCCTGGCGAGGACGCCGACGCGCCGCTCGACGCGGTCGATCCGCTTTCGAGGCGCGAAGCGTTCGAGCTGATCTGCGGAGATCAAACCATCAGCTTTGCCGGGCGAATCGATCGCATCGACGTCGGCATGATCGCGGGCCGGGCCGTGTTCAACATCGTCGATTACAAAAGCAGCGCCTCGGACCGCAAGCGAGCCAAGGCGATGGCCGAGGGATATGCCTTGCAGTTGCCCTTGTATGCGCTGGCCGCCCAGCAGCTATTGGCCGAGCAGCAGGCATTGCCGCTGCGCGCGGCCTACTGGCACGTTGCCGGACAGGGTTACAAGGAAGCGCTCGCCTTCCACGACGAAACTGACGGCCAACTGAAGATCAACCCGTCGTGGGAATCGCAGGCCGACGAGCTGCGGCTTCGCGTTCGCTCACTGGTCGAAGGAATTCGCACCGGTCAGTTTCCGATGCACAGCGTCGACGACGAGTGCACCAGCCACTGCGCCTTCAGCACGGTGTGTCGCGTCAACCAGGTTCGGGCGCTGGGCAAACAGTGGCAGGCGCCGCGCGATGACGCGCCGCGGCCGGTGACGCCGCGGAAACGAAAGGGGCCGAAATGACGGCCGACGCCGCCACGCGCGATCCGGGTCTGACCGAACAACAGCGGCTGGCCGTCGAGACGCGGCACGTCTCGGTGTCGCTCTCGGCCGGGGCGGGCTGCGGCAAGACGTTCGTGCTTACTGAGCGATTTCTCGACTACTTCAACCCGGGCGATGCGCAATCGCTCGAGCCGAGCCAGTTGTCGCACCTCGTGGCCATCACGTTCACCGAGCGCGCCGCGCGCGAAATGCGCGACCGCGTGCGCCAGAAGTGCTACCGCCGGCTGGCGGCCGCCACCCCGGACGAGGCCGACTACTGGGCCGAACTGCTACGCAGCCTCGACAATGCCCGCATCAGCACGATCCACTCGTTTTGCGGCTGGCTGCTGCGCTGGCGGGCGGTCGAAGCGGGCATCGATCCACAGTTCGAGGTGTTGGAGCAGGCGCAGGCCGACACGCTGCTGTCGGAAGTGATCGACGACGAGGCGCGGCGATTGATCGCCGAACGCGACGAGACCGCGCTTGAGTTGGCCGTGCGGTTCGATTTGGATGCCTTGCGACAGATGCTTCGCCGCCTGGTGCTCGATTGCCGCGAGGAACAATTTACCGAATGGCTTTCGCGCAGCGCTGCCGAGCAGATGGCCTTGTGGGAGCAGTTTCATCGCGAGAAGGTGCTGCCGGCGATCGTGCGCCAAATCGTCGCGTCCGAGCCGGCGCGGCAACTGCTGCGCGTGTTCGGCGAGCAGGTGCCGGCGAATGCCGTGATGCAATCGAGGCGCGACGTCTTGTTGGCGCAGCTGGCGGTTGGGCCTGAAGCAATGGCGCTCTCGGGCGACGTGTCGGCATGGCTTGCCGTGCTGCGAGACAACGCTCGCGTTCAAGCCGGCGGAGGCGCCGGCGCGTGGGACAGTCCGGAAACGTACGCCGTCGTTCGCGACGCCGCGGGCAATCTTCGCAAACTGGTCGACGCCGTGGAGCCGCTGGTCGATTTCGACGTGCAATCGGCCGCGGAATCGGCCGAAGTTGGCCGGCAATTGCTGGCGATCGCCGCGGGCGTGGCACGCAGTTACGCGGAGAGAAAGCAACAACTCGGCGCGATGGATTTCAACGATTTATTGGCGCAGGCGCACCGGCTGCTGGTCGATCCGCGGCACGACGAGTTGCGAAGGCGGCTGGCGTCGCAAATCCGCCTGCTTTTGGTCGACGAATTTCAAGATACCGATCCGTTGCAAGTCGAGCTGGTCGAGGCGCTGTGCGGCGAGGCGATCTTGACGGGCAAGTTGTTTTTCGTCGGCGATTACAAGCAGTCGATTTATCGCTTCCGAGGGGCCGAGCCGCATGTGTTCCGCCAGCTTCGCGAGCGAACGCCCGAAGGCGGGCAGCTCTCGTTGACCAAGAACTTTCGCAGCCAGCCGGCCATCCTGGAATTTGTCAACGCGTTGTTCTGGCACGATCTGGGCGACGATTATGAAGCACTGCATGCCACCCGGGCCCAGGTGACCGCCACGCCGACGGTCGAATTCCTGTGGGCCCGCGCAGCCGACGACAACGCGAAGCAGAACAAGGAAGCGCTGCGCGATCGCGAGGCCGACTGGATTGCGCGCCGCATGCGCGCCCTGCTCGACGAGCAAAAGCCGATCGTGTGGGACGCCGAAGCGGCCGCGGCCGGCAAGCCGCGGGCTCGGGGGGCCCAGCCGGGGGACATTGCGATTCTGTTTCGGGCCCTGTCGAACGTCGAGGCGTACGAAGCGGCGCTGCGCCGCCACGGCATCGACTATTACCTGGTGGGCGGCCATGCGTTTTATGCCCAACAGGAAATCTTCGATCTGGTGAACCTGTTGCGCACGCTGCACAGTCCCAGCGACGTGGTGAGCCTGGTCGGTTCGCTGCGGAGCGGTTTCTTTTCGCTCGCGGACGAAACGATCTTTTGGCTTTCGCAACACCCCGAGGGACTGGCGGCGGGGCTGTTCGCGGCCGAATATCCGGCCGAACTCGCGTCCGGCGAACGGGCCCGGGCGCGTTTTGCCGCCGCCACGATCGCTGAATTGCGAAGCTGCAAGGACCGGCTGCGGATTTGCGAGCTGATCGAGCGGGCTCTGGCGCGCACGGCGTACGACGCGGCCCTGCTTAACGAGTTTTTGGGCGAACGGAAGCTGGCCAACTTGCGAAAACTGATCGAACAGGCTCGGGCCTTCGATCGGAGCGGCTTTTTTTCGCTCGCCGACTTTATCGCCCAGCTGTCCGAATTCGTGGTCCGCCAGCCCGACGAGCCGCTGGCGGCCACGCATTCGGAAAACACGAACGTGGTTCGCCTGATGACGATCCATCAGTCGAAGGGGCTTGAGTTCCCGATCGTGATCGTGCCCGACGTGGATCGCGCGATGCAACATCGGGCCAGCGCCGTGCAATTCGACGCCGAGTTGGGGCCGCTGGTCAAGCTGCCCGAGGACGCTCAGGGAAATTCCGCATCCGGCGGCTACGAGCTGTGGCGCTTTCTGGAACGAGAAGAGGAACTGGCTGAAATGCACCGGCTGCTGTACGTTGCCACGACGCGCGCCGCCGACTTCCTGATCCTCTCCAGCGGAGTCGAGGAATTGGGCGCCGCCAAGGGGCCGTGGATGAAGCTGCTTGCGCGCCGCTTCGATTTGACCACCGGCAATTTGATCGGTCCGCTGCCGCCGCACGAGCCTCGGCCCGAGATCCGGGTGACGACCGAGGAGCCGGCCATCAGGCACGGTGGCGAGCCGCGGAATCGCAGGGTCGATCTGGAAAAACTTCTCGCAGAGACCGCGCAGGCCGACGTCTCCCAAGCTCCCGGGGAAGAACCGCCCGGTGAGCAGTCGATCGAGCCGATTCCGCCTGACGTCAGCGCCCGACGTCAATATTCGTTCTCCCGGCTGGCCGGCACGCTCGGTCGCGAGCACGCGCCCGCCGAGGGTTTTGATGCCGGCGACGCCGCGGCCGGCGACCCGCGCCGGCTGGGCACCCTGACGCACGAAGTCCTGGCGGCGATCGATTTTGCCGATCCGGGCGATTGGCGATCGCTGGTCGCGCTGCACGCCGAGCGAAACGCCGACCTCGGATCGGCCGACGTTGACGAAGCCACGGCAATGATCGAGCGATTCCTGAATTCACCGCGTGCTCGCGATCTGGCGGCGGCCGCCGAATCGCACGGGGAAGTCGAGTTTCTGTTGGCCTGGCCAGTGGGCCGAGCCGGCGCATCGAACATCACCCTGAGCGGCTATCTCGATCGCCTCTATCGCGATACTGGCGGCCGCTGGCACGTGCTCGACTTCAAGACCAACCCTGTGTCGCCGTCGACGGTCGCCAGTCAGGCGGCGGCTTACGACATGCAAATGCTGGTCTACGGCCTGGCGACCGAACAGATCCTGGGATCAGCGCCGGCGGACCTCGCGTTGCACTTTCTTCGCTCGGGAGACGAGCATGCGTTTGCCTGGGACGACGCTGCGCGGCAGCGAGTGATCGCCCTGGTCGACGCGGGCATTGCCGCCGTGACGTCCGAACCGGCGTCCGGTGTGAAGGCGTGAAATTGCCGTTGCACTTATCGCCCCGGCGGGACCGTCCTATAATCATCCCGCGTAGCATCAACGCGCCGCCCATTGCCATGGCTGGAGAAGGTAGGCGAACTTGCCGCAACTCGACCCCGAAAAGCAGCGCGCCTTTGCCGTCGACGTGGTCCGCACGTTGCGCGCGCGGGATTTCGAAGCCTATTGGGCCGGGGGCTGCGTTCGCGATCAACTGCTGGGCCGGCCGCCCAAGGATTTCGACGTTGCCACTTCGGCCCGGCCCGAGCAGATTCGCGAAGTCTTCGGCACGGGCCGCACCGTGGAGGTCGGCGCCGCGTTCGGCGTGATCACGGTTGTCGGCCGGCCCAAGAGCGCCGGGCACATCGAAGTGAGCACATTCCGTCAGGACTCTACCTACAGCGACGGCCGGCATCCCGATTCGGTCGAGTTCAGTACGGCCGAGGCCGACGCCCAGCGGCGCGATTTCACGATCAACGGCCTTTTCTACGATCCGCTGGAAGATCGTGTGATCGATTTTGTCGGCGGACGCGACGACCTGGCCCGCGGCGTCTTGCGAGCGATCGGCGAACCGCGAGCCCGATTTGCCGAAGACAAGCTGCGCCTGCTGCGAGCCGTGCGATTTGCCGCCGCGCTCGACTTCAAACTCGAACCGGCCACGCGCGACGCGGTCGAAGCCATGGCGCACGAAATCACGGTGGTCAGCGCCGAGCGCATCGCCGCCGAGATGCGCCTGATGCTGGTCCACAGCAGCCGCGTCCGCGCGCTGAACCTGCTGCGCGAAGATCGCCTGCTCGACGTGGTGCTGCCCGAGTTGGCAATCGCCAATCAAGGTTCGGCGTCGACGGTCACCGGTCGGCCGGCCGACGAAGCCTGGCTGGTCACGCTGGAAGTTTTAGAGGTGCTCTCCGCGCCCGGCTTTCCGTTGGCGCTGGCCGCCTTGCTGCAGGCGTTTGTCGACCCCGACGGGGCCGAGGGGGTGGCCCGCCGCTGGAAACTTTCGAAGCGCGAACTGCAACAGACGGTCTGGCTGATCAGTAACGCCAGCGCGCTGCTCAATGCCCGGCACATGCCTTGGCCCCGCTTGCAGAGGCTTTTGATCTCGGAGGGGATCGGCGAATTGCTCTCGTTGCACGAGGCCATCGCCCAGGCGGCCGGCAAGAGTCTGGCCGAAGCCGAGCACTGTCGCGAGCTGCTGCAAATGCCCCCCGCGCAACTCAACCCGGCGCCCCTGCTCTCGGGCGACGACCTGATCCGTCACGGCGTGCCGCGCGGCAAGCAATACCAACGGCTGCTCGAAGCGGTGCGCGATGCGCAATTGGAGAATAAGGTGACCACCCTGCAAGAAGCGCTCGAGCTGGTCGATCAGTTGCGAGCCGTCGAGCAAGAGCACGGCCCAAAGTCCGACTGACCGCGCGAAAAAGGTGCCAGGAACCTTATTTAAAGGTTCCTGGCACCTTTATTGGAATTAGTCGCCGATTTCGAAGCGATAACCGATGTCGCGGATGGTGTGGACGTGCACCGGGTGGCGCGGGTTGGGCTCGACTTTGGCGCGTAAGGTCGTGATGCAGCGGTCGACGCTGCGCGAGGTGACGATCACTGAGCGGCCCCACACCTGGTCCATGATGTCGCCGCGCGTCAGTGCGCGGCCCGGCCGCTTGACGAAATATTCGAGCATGCGAAATTCCTTGGTGGCCAGCGGCACTTCCCGGCCGCCGCGCGTCAGCTTGTGCGAAGCCAGATCGAGCACGCAATCGCCGAAGCGGTAGACGTCGTCGGCCGGCTGCGTACGACGCCGCAGCAGCGCTCCGACCCGGGCCAGCAGCTCGCGAATGCTGAACGGCTTGGTCACATAATCGTCGGCCCCCAGTTCGAGTCCGCGAATGACGTCTTCCTCCTGACCTTTGGCGGTGAGCATGACGATCGGCATCTCGAGCCCCTGCTGACGCACGAGCCGGCAAACTTCGTAGCCGTTCATCTTGGGCAGCATGATATCGAGCAAAATCAGGTCGGGCGGATCGGCCAGAGTCGCGTCGAGCGCGGCGCGACCCTCGCAGGCGGTGCGCACGCGATACCCGTGGGTCTCGAAGTTGTCCCTCAGGCCCCGCAGCAGCGCGGCGTCATCTTCGACGATCAGGACGCTGTACATATCTTCGTTCGGTCGTCTACGCCATGGACGGTGAATGCGAAGCACAGCTCGGCAGGCTGACGACGAAGGTGCTTCCCTTGCCCGGTTGGCTCTGAACGTCGATCGTGCCGCCGTGGGCCGTAACGATGCCCTGCACGATGCTCAGTCCCAAGTCACAGCCGCCGGCGGTGCGCGACAGCTGCTGGTCGGCCTGGTAGAAGCGCTCGAAGACGCGTGCTTTCTGCCGGGCGGAAAGCCCGACGCCGTCATCCTGGACGGCAAAGCATAGCCGCCCGTCGTGCGAAAACGCTCGCAGGCCGATTTGCTTTCGTGGGCCGCTGTACTTGCAGGCGTTGTCCAGCAGGTTCACGAGCACGGTGACGAGGGCGTCGGCGTCGCCTCGTACGTCGGGCAAATCGGGCTCGATGGTGACCTCGAATTCGCAGACCGGCTCATTCAACCGCTCTTGCATGGCATCGACGGCCCGCCGGACGATTTCCTCCGGCCGTAGCGTCTCGAAGGCCCACTGGCGCTTACCGCGCTCCATTCGCGAAAAAGTGAGGAAGTTGTCGATCAATCGGCTGAGTCGCATGTTCTCCTGGGCAATGAGCTGTAAGTATTCTCGGGCTCGCTCGGGCGAGGGCTCAAGCTGTTCCTGTTGGCTCAAAAGCGTATCGACCAGCAGTCGCATGGCGGCCAAGGGCGTTTTCAGCTCGTGCGAAACGGTCGCCACCAGGTCGTTCTTCAATCGCGAGATGCGCATCTGCCGCCGCAAGGCCGCCGCCATGACGAGCGCCAAGCCGCCGGTCGCGACGATCGTGATCAGGGCCGTCCAAAGGTACAGTTTGCCGCGGCGACGGGACGCGAGGTCAAACGGATCGTCGCCGGCCAGCGACAACGTGATCCGCCACTGCGGCAGGGTTGAACCGACGGCCAACGACAAGAACTCGTCGCTGGACGTGCCCTCGTCGCCCGGCCCCAGCCGCACGCCGGCGACGGCCGGTTGCGCGTCGAGTTCGCGGCGCAAAACGCGCGGATCGTTTCGCCGCGAAACAGCGCCAGCACGCGGCCCGCCGGCGATGCCACCTTCCACACGTCCACAGCGCCAGTGGCTTGCAGGCTGGTGGGCAACGGGTCCTGCGGCGAGCGATCGAGATAGTCTCCCGCCAGGTCCTCGGACGTCGCGGTCGGAAATCTCACGCTGTCGGGAAACAGCCGCGCGAGCTCCCGCATCAGGAAACGGCGCTGTGCTGAGCTCGGCAGCGGTCGAGCATAGTCATTGAGCCGCGACGCCAGAGCAGCGGCGGTCTTTTCGGACAACACTCGATTCGAATCGCTGGTCAGTTGAACCAGCAACAACATCAGGTCGGCGTACAGAAATCGTCCGTGGGGCGCGACGTACGATTGCAACCGTGGATCGTCGCAGTGGCTTTCGAGCAACACGGCCGCCGCTTCGCGCTGGCCCGAGAGCAGCAGCGATCTTGCTTGCGATTGAATCGCGGGGGCAAACTCGTGGTCGTTTCGCGTGCTGCCGGCGATCTGGCCATAGGCGGCCGCGGCGGCGACATAATCGAGGTTCCGTTCCAGCGACTCGGCGGTCGGCCATGCCGCATCGCGCCCCACGGGCTGCGCTTCGGCGTAAGTCGTCGGCGCCGGGTAGGCCGGCCGGCTTTCGGCGTCAAGCACGATGACGCTGTCGGCCGCCGCGCCGTCGCGCGCGCACGTCGCGAAGGCCTCGGCCGGCGGAAGCCCGTCGGCCAAGGCGTCGAGCTTCGCGAGCCGCGCTTGCCAGTCGGAGACTGCCCGATCGCGGACGAGCGCCAACTGGACATGGTACGCGTCGGCCAGGCGTTGGCGAACCGCCAGGCGCTCGTTCTGCGTGGCTTCGACCATCAGCCACAGCACGGCCGCGGTGGGCAGGGCCACGATCACCAGCAAGAGCAACACGGGGGTCAGCGCCGAATCGCGGTTCGATCGAGTTCCCAACCAACGCCTCATAACCCCCCCTGCCCATCGACGCTTGAGCCGGCAGCAGCCCAGGTCTGCCGCTACTTCAATTGCAAGCTTTCGATCACCTTGTCGAGCTGAGCCCGATACGCCTCGAACTTGTCGGCGTCGACGTGCACCTTTATGGTAATTCCCAATTTGTCGCCGAGCACGTTGGTGACGTATTCGACCTTCTTTTTGCCTTGATCGGTGAAATCTGCTGCGAAACTGGCCGACGGTTTTCCCGCGGTCTGGCCCTCTTTGCGGCCAGCCTCGCGAAGCTCGAAGTTCTTAAGCGATTTCCTTGCACTCTCGATGGCCGAATCGGTCCAAGCCTTGGCCGAGGAATGCTCCTCGAGGGATTCGATGGGGGCCACGGCCACGCTGCTGGTGGCGGTGCCGTCGGAGTCCAGAAGATAGGTCATCCGCGTCTTTTTCGCGGGAGGCGGCGTCGTGGCATAGCCGAACCAATGATAGGGCAGCGACACGGAAAAGTCGTCGGTTTCGAATTGCGTCGGCTTGTCCGGTTCGAGAATGGCAACGCGGACTAACTCGCTGCTGACGTTGCCGGCGTCGAATTTGACGAGATAGCGATGTTCGTCGGTCGAATAATAAAACGTCTGGCTCACCAGCGGCAGATAGACTTTGAAACACTCGAATTTGCCGACCGGCGTTTCGACCGTCTCCTTGCCGGTCACCTCGGCTTCCAAGGCGATCAATCCGGCGCCCAGCGTGGCCACGACATTCAACGTCGTCTTGTAGCCGACGGCCAGCGGCAAGCGACGGAACAGCTCGGTGCACTCCTCGTTGTCGTACGCCGGGCCGTCGAGCGTGATCTCGCGCGTGGCGTTCTTGATCAGGTCCTTGACCTCGACCAGTTGCGGCCTGAAGACCGCGTCGACGTCGCCCAGGATCGTGACCATCCAGTGGCTCTTGATGGGCGCAAAGCTCTCTTTCTCGGCCAGCACCATGCTATAGCCCTCGACGCCGTTGATCGGCGTAAAGGTCCGCGTCGAGCAACGCCAGACATTCTTACCGTCGAAGGTGTCGGAGTCGATCATGTAGACGGTGGTGCCCACGTCCAACCCTCCGCCGAGTTTCATGTTGATTTGCAAGGCCTCGTGATCCTTCCAGGGGGCCGGCCCGAGCTTGATGCCGCTGGGCAATTCTTTGCGGGCCTTGGCGACCAGCTCTTTCTCTTCGGGGTATTCCTTGACGAGTTTTTTCAGCGCTGCGGTCGAGTCGGCCGTCAGTCCTTTCTTTTGATAGCACAGGGCCAGCCGATATTGGGCCTGGGCGGCCGAGCGTCGGGCGGCGGCCCCTTCGGCGATGACTTGCTTGTAAAGCTTGATCGCTTCGTCCAGGTTGCCCACGGTCTGTTCGGTGAAGATCGCCTTTTCGAGCGTCTCGCTGGCTGATACCGCGCGGACCGGCCCGCTGCCGGCCAGCGCGATCATGAATGCTGCGACCGTCGTCAGCAGCGTTTTCCGGATGTTTGTGCTGCACATGAATGGGGCTCCTCGTTGGACGGGGTGTCATTGAATCGGGCAAAACCTCGCGGCCACATAAGAGAGGCTACCGAGCCCGCCTTACCAACGTGTTACCGCCGGATTGGGCAATTATCCTTCTTCAAAGGCCAATCGAGCGACTTCGCCACGCGATCCGGCCCCCGGGTTGGGCAAGGATGAGGGACCTGCCCAGCCTCCGTTAGTCCCCCCCTTGACGAAGAATTTGAGTGCGGCGGGGCGTACGCCGTCTTGCCGGTCGGCGGCCGAACGGCGCGGTGCCGAGCTGGAGACCGGGCCAGGCCACCATTGAAAAGATGGATAAACAGCGTTGACTTGGCAATATGATTGTCTTAAGTTGTGTCAGATTTATAGGTTGACTGGGTCGAGAGGCATAACTAAATAGATTAGGCCAACCAAACGCTTTGACTGGTGACAACCGCCACGCGACGTTGCTGAACACCACAGGCAATGGCTCCGGATCCAACGGCGGTCCATTCCCCGCGAATCGTTCGCCCGCAGTTTCCGCTAGTCCGACTTCCGCAAATTGACACCGACAGCTCTCGCGCCACTTCGATGGGGAAACAACTGATGCCACGAATTCGCAGCAAGAAATCACGCCCGAATCAGGTCGCGCTGAACCGAGCGTCCCGCACTCGGCGCCCATTCTTCGAGCCGCTCGAGGATCGGCGGATGCTATCGGTGGTGCAGTATAGCGAGCCGGTCTGGAATTCGATCACGGCAGCCGCTTCGATTACGGCCAGTCCTGCAGTGAACTCGCCTCCGGTGGCCGCCAATGACGCGGCGACGCTCAACGAGAACACGCCCCTGACTGGCAACCTACTGGCCAACGATGGAGATCCGGACGGTACGCTCGACCCGACCACGGTGGCCATTGACACGCTGCCTGGCCATGGTTCGGTGAGCGTCAACCCGACGACCGGGTTCATTACGTACACGCCCGCGCTCGACTACTTCGGCCCCGACAGCTTTACCTACACGGTCAAGGACAACTTGGGGGCCGTGTCGAACATTGGCACGGTGTCGTTGACCATCAATGGAATACCGGTGGCGGTCAACGACTCGGCCGCGACCAACGTGAACACGCCGGTGGTGGTGGACGTGCTGGCGAACGATTCGGATCCGGATGGCACAATCGACCCCACGTCAGTACTGCTTCTTTCGGCGGCCGGCCACGGCACGACGAGCATCAATCCGACGACCGGCGCCATCACGTACACGCCGGCCCTGAACTACGTCGGCCCGGATAGTTTTGGCTACTTTATGAAAGATAATTTAGGGTTTTTCGCCCACGGGGCCACCGTGTCGATCATCGTGGGCGGCGTGGCAAACGCGCCTCCGGTGGCGGTTAATGACGTGACGGCGATTAACGAGAACACGCCGCTCACCGGCAACGTTCTGGTCAACGATGGAGATTCGGACGGCACGATCGACCCGACCACGTTGACGATCGTGACGCAGCCCGGTCACGGTATTGTGAGCGTCAACCCGACGACCGGGTTCATTACCTACACGCCCGCGCTCGACTACTTTGGTCCTGACAGCTTCACGTACAAGGTGAAGGACAACTTGGGCGCCGAATCGAACGTCGCCACGGTGTCGATTTCGATCAACGGGTTGCCGGTGGCGGTCAACGACTCGGCGACGACCAACGTGAATACGCCGGTCGTGGTGGACGTCCTGGCGAACGATTCGGATCCGGATGGCACGGTCGACCCCACGTCAGTACTGCTTCTTTCGGCGGCCGGCCACGGCACGACGAGCATCAATCCGACGACCGGCGCCATCACGTACACGCCGGCCCTGAACTACGTCGGCCCGGATAGTTTTGGCTACTTTATGAAAGATAATTTAGGGTTTTTCGCCCACGGGGCCACCGTGTCGATCATCGTGGGCGGCGTGGCAAACGCGCCTCCGGTGGCGGTTAATGACGTGACGGCGATTAACGAGAACACGCCGCTCACCGGCAACGTTCTGGTCAACGATGGAGATTCGGACGGCACGATCGACCCGACCACGTTGACGATCGTGACGCAGCCCGGTCACGGTATTGTGAGCGTCAACCCGACGACCGGGTTCATTACCTACACGCCCGCGCTCGACTACTTTGGTCCTGACAGCTTCACGTACAAGGTGAAGGACAACTTGGGCGCCGAATCGAACGTCGCCACGGTGTCGATTTCGATCAACGGGTTGCCGGTGGCGGTCAACGACTCGGCAACGACCAACGTGAATGCGCCGGTCGTGGTGAACGTCCTGGCGAACGATTCGGATCCGGACGGCACGATCGACGCCACGTCGGTACTCATTCTCTCGGCGCCCAGCCACGGCACGACGAGCGTCAATCCGACGACCGGCGCTATCACGTACACGCCGGCATTAAATTACGTTGGCCCGGATAGTTTTGGCTACTACATGAAAGACAACTTAGGGTTCTTCGCCCACGGGGCCACGGTGTCGATCATCGTCGGCGGCGTGGCAAACGCGCCTCCGGTGGCGGTCAATGACGTGACGACGATTAACCAGGGTACGCCGGTCACGGGCAGCGTTCTGGCCAACGATGGGGATCCGGACGGCACGCTCGACCCGACCACGGTGACGATCGTGACGCAGCCTGGCCACGGTTCGGTGACCGTCAACCCGACGAACGGCCTCGTCACGTACACGCCCGATTCCAACTACTTCGGCCCCGAAAGCTTTACCTACAAGGTGAAGGACAACTTGGGCGCCGACTCGAACATTGCCACCGTGTCGATCACCATCAATGCATTGCCGGTGGCGGTCAACGACTCGGCAACGACCAGCCAGAACATTCCGCTCGTGGTCAACGTCCTGTCGAACGATTCGGATCCGGATGGCACGATTGACCCCACGTCGGTACTCCTTCTCGCGGCGCCCCTCCACGGCACCACGAGCATCAATCCGACGACCGGCGCCATGACGTACACGCCGGCATTGAACTACACCGGCCCGGACAGCTTTAGCTACTTCATGAAGGATAACTTAGGGGCATTCGGCCACGGGGCCACGGTGTCGATCACGGTCGGCCCTGCGGCGAACGTGCCGCCGGTGGCGGCCAACGACTCGGCGACCACCACCAACAACGTCGCGGTTGCGATCAACGTCTTGTCGAACGATACGGATTCCGACGGGACGATCAATGCCACTACCGTGGCCACCGTCGGCGCGGCGGGGCACGGAACGACCAGCATCAATCCAACGACGGGGGTCATCACTTACACGCCGGCATCCAACTACACGGGCCCCGACAGCTTCACCTACAAGGTGAAGGACAACGCGGGAGCCGATTCGAACACGGCCACGGTGTCGATCACGGTCAACGCGCCGGCAAACGTGGCGCCGGTGGCGGTCAACGACTCGGCAACGACGACCAAGAACGTCGCGGTCGTAATCAACGTGCTGTCGAACGATTCGGATTCGGACGGTCCGGTCGACGCGACCACTGTGGCGATCGTCGGCGCGGCCGGCCACGGTTCGACCAGCGTCAATCCCACGACGGGCGTCATCACGTACACGCCGGCTACAAACTACACCGGGCCCGACAGCTTCACTTACAAGGTGAAGGACAACTTGGGCGCGGACTCGAACACTGCGACCGTCTCGATCACGGTCAACGCGCCAGCGAACGTGCCGCCGGTCGCGGCCAACGACACGGCGACGACCACCAAGAATGTCGCGGCGGCGATCAACGTGCTGTCCAACGATACGGATTCCGACGGCACTATCAATGCCACGACCGTGGCGATCGTTGGGGCTCCCGGCCACGGCTCGACCAGCGTCAACCCGACGACCGGCGCCATCACGTACACGCCCACGTCCAACTACACGGGCTCCGACAGCTTCACGTACAAGGTGAAGGACAACTCGGGAGCCGATTCGAACACGGCCACGGTGTCGATCACGGTCAATGCGCCGGCGAACGTGGCTCCGGTGGCGGTCAACGACTCGGCGACGACCAACACGAACACGGCGGTCGTGGTGAATGTTCTGTCGAACGACACGGATTCGGATGGCACGATCAATGCCACTACCGTGGCGATCGTTGGGGCGGCGGCCCACGGCACGACGAGCGTCAACCCGACGACCGGCGCGATCACCTACACTCCAGCGTCCAACTACACAGGTCCCGACAGCTTCACCTACAAGGTGAAGGACAACTCGGGTGCCGATTCGAACACGGCCACGGTGTCGATCACCGTCAGTTCGGCGGGCGTGATCTCCGGTACGGTTTATGCCGATGCGACGGGCAACGGCCTGACGACCGACGATGCGCCGGCTCAGGGCGTCACGGTCTTTCTCGATACGAACAACAACGGCGCGTGGAATTCCGGCGAGCCGACGATGAACACGGCGGCCAACGGCGCCTACTCCTTCACTGCCTTGGCGGCTGGAACGTATAACGTCCGCGAAGTCGTGCCGACCGGCACCGTGCGAACCGCCCCGACGCTTCTCGACCGCTACACCGTCACGCTGACCGCCGGGCAGACGTCGAGCGGAAACCATTTCGCCAATGCCAAGCTCGGCGACAAATCGTTGGTGACGGACGTCGTTTACATCATCAACGGCACAACGGCCGTCAATAATCTACAGGGAGCCACGCACCAGGGAGACACCGTCCAAGTGTCGTTCACCGTGCAAAGCGGCGCGCCGGCGCGGCAGTTCGCGCTGGTCGCGTATGGCTCGCCGAATACGACTGGCAGCCAGACGTTCGCCAATGTGGAGACCCTGTTCGACGTCGACACGGGCACCTTCGGCCCAGGCAGTTATACGCTGGCGATCTCAATTCCGCACAGTTATTACGAGGTCGACTTTGTCACCGGCCCGACGATCGACCATTTTGGGCCCGCCGGCAGCAACATCTTCTATGCATCGCAGAGCCGCCAGTTCAGCGTCGACACCGGGGGCACCACGGCATCGTTCGGTTTCGCCGCGACGCTGACCGGTTTTGTGTATCTGGACGCAAACAACAACGGCATTAAAGACAGCGGCGAGCGACCGTTGCCGGGCGTTCGCGTAACCGCCAACTCAACGCTCGGATCGGCGACCGCGATCACCGACGTTTACGGCGTGTACACGCTCGACAACCTCACGCCGGGCACCTACACGATCACCGAGACCCAGCCGGCTGAATACACGGACGGCAAGGACACGCTGGGCAACAAGGGAGGCACCGCGTCAAACGACAAGTTCAGCGGCATTTCGCTGATTCCGCAGGCCGTGGCCTCGGGCTACAATTTTGGCGAGCAATTCACCGTCAACGGGGCCTTCACAGCGGGCCAGACGCAAACGACGGCGTATTGGAACGGCACCAACGGACAGGCGCTGATCAAAGCGCTCAACGGCGGCTCGACATCGACCAGTTTGGGCAACACGCTGGCGAGTTCCCTGGGTAATCTGTTCGGTGCCAATGCAGGCTCGGCGAACAACCTGGCGGGCAAAACCAACGCGCAAGTGGCGGCGTACTACCAGTCGTTGTACTCGAATTCCGCCAAGCAGGTTGAGGTGGGCATTCTGGCCCTGGCGCTGGCATCCTACGTGACCAGCTCGACCGTGGCAGGCTCGACCGCCGCGTCGTACGGGTTCACGGTTTCGGCGTCGGGCCTGGCCTTGTCCACGGCGAACGTGGGCAGCGCGGGAGCGGCGTTGGGCGTTGCCAATAACAGCGTACTCACGATCGCCGAGCTGCTATTGCGGATCAACGCCCGGTCGAAAAACGGAACCGCCTGGGACAGCGACGGAAACGGCGTGAGCGCGGGCGAGACGATCGTGCGCAGCCAAGGCTTGTCGCTGATCACGGGCATCCTCAATACCTGATCGGCGGCGAGCGGACGCGACCCTGGTCGAAGCTGGCCGCCGCCAGCGGCGCTCTCTCGCCACGAGGGCGCCGGCAGGGCGGGCGCGGCTATTCAGCGCGATGGCTCATCGAGTATCATCGGGCATCCTTTGCCCATCGCCAGGAGCCGACCGTTGAGTGCCGCGGAGATTGTCAGCCTGCTGTTTCGCTGGGCGCACATCCTGGCGGCGACTACGGCCGTGGGGGGCACCGTCTTTGCGCGGTTCGTCGTCGTGCCGACCCTTGAGCCGTTGCCGGCCGAGCTGCGCGGCTCGATCCATGCCGCCATGCGGGCCCGCTGGTCGAAAATCGTGGCCGCGGCCATCGGTTTCCTGCTGGTCAGCGGGCTGTACAACATCGTGATGACCTCGATCGATTACCGCGTCCCACGCTGGTACAATATGCTGTTCGGCGTCAAATTCATGCTGGCCATGATCATTTTCACCGTGGCCAGCCTGCTGACGGGCAAGACGGCGGCGGCCGATCGGGTGCGGCGCAACGTCCGACTCTGGCTGAACCTGAACATCGCCCTGGCCGTGCTGGTGGTGTGCCTGTCGGGCATTTTGCGAACGGCCGAGAAGATTCCCAGGACAACGGCCGATCCCCAGGCGGTTTCGCGTTAGGGGGGGTGCATGCTCGGGGGAGCATTTTCTCCTGGGGAATTTTGCATTGGCCGTCGTGTTGAGTAATCTGGAGCTCTGGAAGGCACGGCTGCCTTTTGCCCTCCGCGACCATGCCCCCTGAAACTTTGGCGGCCCCCCTGGGGTTGCAGCAATCATGAACGACCGGTCCCAAGCCATTTCCATTTTGCAAAACGCTCGCGATCTGTTGGGCGAACGGCTCACGCAGCGCATTATCGAAGCCCGGCAAGAAATCGAATCGGACGCGCAGGGCAACTCGTACTTGAGCGAAATCGAAACGATCTATGAGCAGCTCGGCGGTCGCCTGGCCCATGTCAACGCGATGTTGTCGAATTTGCCGCCGGCCAGCGCGCCTTCGGCAGCCGACGTGACGGCCAGTGAGATCATCTACGCCGACCTGGCCTCGGCGTATCCCACGGGTCTCGACTTGGAAGGCAGTGCGCCATTGCCCTTGTTGGCGCTGCCGGCGCCGAGCGTTTTCGAGGAGCGGCCGCAAGTCGACGCCCTGGCCGATGCGTTCCAGCGGATCGCGCTGGCCGCGCAGGCCGGCGACCAGCTGGGCGCGGGGCGGCTGATCTCGGAATGTTTCGACATCAAGCCGAGCCAGGCCCGCCGCGCGGCCGTCTCATTCACACGGCAGCTTGCCGCTTCTCCCGAGCTGGCCCCGCGCGTTGTCGACTTGGGGGCCGTTTTGGAACAAACCAACGAGCAATCGGCCGCCGCGCTGCTGGGGGAATGTTTCGAATTCCACGCGCTGGAAGCCCTGACCATCGTGCGGGCGCTCAAGCTCCGCCTGGCCGATGCCGACTGGGCACGGTGAATGGCGATGAGGAAGCGCGAATAGTAGCCCGAAGCGCCAGCGAGGGAGTACGACGGAAGACCCTCGCTTGCGCTTCGGGCTAATATGCGGGTGCAACGATTGAACTGCAACGCCGCCTTGAGCGTCGAGGACGTTATTGATGGACAAAAAAGTCAAGAAGAAGCAGGACGTGTTGCGACAGCGGCTGCAGAAATTGCAGCAGCAGTTATCGGGCGCGCGCAAGCAAATGGACGATCCCCAGGAAGTGCGACGCTTGGAGCAGGACGTCGCGGCCGCCGAGAGTGAATTGCAAAAGCTGAAATGAGCCGCGCCCGTTGCCTGCCGCAGCGTGTGAGCGGCGGCTGCGCTCAATTTCTATTTCGCGGGCGGGCCTTTCGCGGCGTGGTACACGCCTGGGTCGCTCTTGCCGTCGCCGTTAAAGTCTCCGACGACGGGAATATCGCCCTTTTCGCCGAGCTTGAACACCTGGTCTTCTCCGTCGATCACGCCGTTGGCGTTGGTATCGATGTACCACGTGCCGTCGCGGAAGATTCCCAGTTCGTCGATGCCGTCGCCGTTGAAGTCGCCGACCACGGGGACGTCTCCCTTTTGGCCGTACTGGCCGCGATAGTCGGTCTTGCTCCATTTGCCGTCGCCGTCGACGTCGCGGTACCACTTGCCATCGCGGAACACGGCGATCGTGTCGGTGCCGTCGCCGTTCCAATCGCCGACCAGCGGATAATCGCCCGGCAATCCGTAGAAGAATACGTGATCGATCAGGTCGGCACGCGGCTTGCCGGTTGAAGTCAGCTTCATGGTCCGACTGCCACTCGCCATATGGTGCGGCTCGCGCGGCATGTTCTTGGGAACGCCGGTATTATCATTTTGCGGGTCGGGCAGACCGGGCTCGTGGACCACCGCTCGCGGGTCGCGGGGCCAGGCCGGGCCATAAATGCCGATGTCGGTCTTGCCGTCGCCGTCCCAGTCGCCCGTGACCGGCCGGTCCCCCTTGTGTCCCAATTTGGCCCACAGATCGCCCGCGTCCCAGATGCCGTTGTCGTTCAAGTCGATGAACCACTGGCCGTTTTTGAAAAACCCGACCTCGAATTTGCCGTCGCCGTTGAAGTCGCCCGCCAGCGGAATCCCACCTCGGATGCCGAACCTCACCTTGCGGGTCTTGGGGTGCCCATCTTCATCGAAGTCGCCCGTCAAAGTCCACTCCCCTTCGCCCAGTTCGCCGTCTTGCCAGAGCAGTTCTTCGCTGGGCCGCATCGCGGTCAATTGCGCCAACGGACCGGCATCCTGCGGTTCGCGCGGCTGCCCGGCGTCGACCACGCTCAAGTGCCAGGTGTACAAGCTGCCCCGCGTTCGCCGGATGAATGACGCGAAGTAGAGCGGATCGAAACCCGGCGGCGGCGCCAGCGGCGTCAACGTCGGTGGGAAAAACGGCGCGGCCGCGACCCCCGACGCAAAGACCGGAGCCTGCGGAAACACGAAGACTTGAACCGGCGGCGGAGGCGGCGTTACCGCGGTTACCGTGCTCACCACGCTGAAGTTGTTGTTGCTCGACTGATAGCCGGCCAGTAAATCGATGCGCACGATGGCATCGTCCTCGGGCGTCGCCGTCAACAAAGCCAGTACTGCCGGATCGGTGACCACCAGTGTGCTGATCACGATTCCGCCCGATGAACCGGCTGTGTCGATGCCGCTCAGATAGCCGGCCGGCTTCACGTCGAACACGCCGTACACGCCCGGCGGCAGACCGACAAACGAGTAGCGTCCCAGCGCGTCGGTGACGGTCGTAATCGGCTGATCGGGATCGTAATAGCCCGGCAACGCGGTCGAGCCCAGAATTGGCTCGCCGGTCACTCCATCGCGCAGTTGCAAGATCACGCCCTTCAGCAGCGTGTCGTCGGGCGTCAGCTTGCCGTCGCGCAGGGCCAGGACGTCCGGGACGTCGCCGGCGTTGGGCACTTCGATCGGCGGCTCCATCCTGGAACACGTTGCCCGAGATCGCCCCGGGCGGAATCTCGCAGAAATCGTAGTCGACAGCCCGAGTTCCTGAGCTCAGCGCAATGTGGTCGATCAGGTCGCCGCTCACCGCGTCGCCGCCGGCCGAACCCACGTCGGCGTCGCCGTCGAAGAAGAACGCCGGCTGTTCCTCCAGCACCGAATAGTTTCCCGGCGGCAGGTTGCTGAACTGATACTGGCCGCCGGAATCGGTGCTGGTCGTGGCAATGACCGCGCCCGCGGAGTTCAGCAGGCGGACCACCACTCCGGACAGCGGGGTCGCCCCGTCGTCGATGTTGCAATCGTTGCCGTGACGAGCATGTACGTTGCCGCTGATCGTGGCGCCCAGCAATTCGCCGAAGTCGTAGTCCTCGGCGTCGAAGCCACCGGCCAGCACGGCGCCCAGAATTGCGTCGCCGGGGTTCATTGCGGCGCCGCCGGCCGTGCCGGCCGAATCGAGTCCGTCGAGATAGCCGTCGGGCTGAACTTCGCCAATGCCATAGGTGCCAGGCTTCAATCCGTCGAAACGGTAGAATCCGTTGGCGTCGGTCGTCGTCGAGGCGCCGGTGGGAATGCCGGTGGCGTCCTTGAGGATCAGCGCGACGTTGGGGATAGGCGCTTCGGTGGGGTCGCGGTGGCCGTTGTTGTTGGCGTCGTAGTAGACCGTGCCGCTGATGCTGGCGGGCGGGACTTCGCAAAAGTCGTAGTGGACTCCGTCGACGCCCGAGCGCAACACGATGTTGCTGACTTGATCGTCGGCCAGCGTGCCGCCGGCCGAGCCGACGTGCTCGTCGCCGTCAAAATATCCCCCGGGCTGCACTTCGCGCACGCCGAACGTTCCCGGCGGCAACGCGCTGAACACGTAGCGGCCAATAGAGTCCGTCAGCGTGGCGTCAATCACGTGGCCCGACGCGTCGAGCAGTTGAATCGTCACGCCGGCCAAGGGGGGCGCGTCGGGCGTGTTTTCGCAATCGCCAGTCGTGTCCACGTGAACGTAGCCGCTGATGCTGACTGGCAGCACTTCGCAGAAGTCGTAGCGGAGGCCGTTGACGTTGCTGGTCAGCGGAATTGCTGTGATTTTGTCCGGTCCGTCGAGTTGGCCGCCGGCCGTTCCGACATGGTCGTCCCCTTGCAGCCATCCCGGCGGCTGGTCTTCCAACACGGTATAGACGCCGGCCGGCAGGTTGTCGAAGCGGTAGTTTCCGCTTTCATCGGTGGCGGTGGTGCGAACGACCCGGCCGTCGGCGTCGAGCAAGTGCATGACCACGCCCGCGATGCCGGGCGTGTCGGGGTTGGTCTCGCAGTCGCCGGTGACGTCGTTGCCGACGTGGCCCGTGATCGAGTTGGGCAGCGATTCGGCAAAGTCGTTGCCGACGCTGTGTTCGTCTGCAAGGAGACTGATGGCGCTGAGCACGTCGGGCGAGGTGACGATGCCCCGCAGCTGGCCGTCGACCGTGCCCACGGCGGCCCCAACGCTGAAATATCCATCCGGTTGGGTCTCGACCACGCGGTACTGTCCGGAGGGCAGGTTGTCGAACTTGTAAAGGCCGTTGGAATCGGTAAGCGTCGTGGCGCCGGTGGGGACATAGTCGGTGCCGTCGAACAAGTAGAGCGACAACGTAACGCCGCCGATGCCCTCGTCGGTTGAGTCTTGATGGTTGTTCAGATTGGCGTCGGCAAAGACCACGCCGGCGATGCTGTCGGGCAGCGGAACCTGCCTGGCGGAAGCGACAGCGCCGGCCGTGAAGTCCGAAAGGTCCTCGCCCGCAGTGTAGCGGTCCGGCGGCAGACTCAATTGCGAGCCGGTGCTGGCGTCAACCGCCGCAAAGTTTTGATCGTATTCGTCCCAGAACAGCGTCGACGCGCTCGTGTCCTCGTAATGTGGGGCGACGAACGTGGCGGCAAACTGCGACCGCTGGAATTCGCCCCCTTCGACGACCGCGTTGGTGTCGACTTCGCCGGTGTCGAGGTCGACGAATTGGGCTTCGTCCACGTCCGTCGACAGCAGCAGCGTCTCGCCGGCGTCGAATCCGGCAAGGTTGATGACCATCCGCGTGCCGCCGTCGACAACTTGCGTGCCGACGACTTGAAAGCCGTCGTGCGAGACAATCAGCAGCGGATTGGACGCGAACGAGCCCAGGCCGCCGGGCGCGGTGTCGAAAAAGGCGTCACCCGCGGAGAGCCCGTGGCCGTCCTTGTCGCCGTCGATCACGATTTGCGTTAACTGGGTTCCGGCGGCGCCCCCTTGAAACGTAAATTGCAGCAGGTTCGGCAGGGCGTCGTCGCCGGAGGCCTGCTCGAAATAGACGCTGCCAACGTGCAGGTCGGCGGTCATGAGGTTGCGAGGTTCGATTTCCTCGAAGCGGCACAGGCGCAGCCGGCCGGCGGACGCGTGCGGGGCGCCGACGCGATAGTTGCCGAGCCAGCGCTGGCCGAGCGACGAAATCCTTTGCACCAGACCCACGAACCACCTCCCTGTAAAGTCGACTATTCTGGCGGCGACCGCTCCCTGGCGCACGTCGTGTGTTAGCGAACGCGGGATTCCTTGTCGGCGGCCTCCGCGGTGTCCTTCGTGGGAACGTCGGGGCCGAGCTTCCAGACGCGCACCGTGGTGTCAAAACTTCCGGAAATAACCGAAGCGCTGGTCGGGTCGTAGGCCAGGCTGGCCACCGAGCCGGTGTGACCCAGCAGGCGATTGGCCTCGGTGCCTGAGTCTGCCAATTCCAGATCCGCACGACGTTGTCGCTGCCGCCGGTGGCGATGCAGGCTCGTCGCCGCAGACGGCCATCGACAGCACCTTGCCCGCCGGGCAGTCGATTCGGCCGCGCAGCTCGGCCGCTGCTGGCGTCCCAGATCGCGATTGCATGGCCTTCGCCGGACGAGACCAGCCGCTGGCCGTTGGGCACAAAGGCCAGCGTGCGAATGCGTCCCGGGCCGGCGGCGATGTCGAATTGCACCGTGCCGGAGGGCATGTTCCACACGCGGATCTGGCCGTTGCGTCCGGCCGCGGCCATTTGGCGTCCGTCGGGTGAAAAGACCACCGAGCGCAAATCGACGCCCGGCCCGTCCAGCTCGCGTACCAGCGCGCCGGCCGCCGGATCGTACAGTCGCACGGTCTGTTCGAAGCCGGCGGCGGCCAGCCGCGAGCCTTCGGGATTGTAGGCGATTGAGTAAACGGCGTGCGGATGGGGCGGCAGATGGGCCAGCAGCTTGCCGTTGGCGACCTGCCACAAAATAACGTGCCGATCGTCGCCGCCTGAAGCCAGCACCTTTCCGTCGGGGCTGAACGCCAGACTGCGCACCCAGTCGCCATGGCCTTGGAGGGTGTGCACGATGCGGCCGCTGGCGGTGCTCCAGATGCGCACCACGTGGTCGTCGCCGGCGGTGGCCACCAGCCCGCCGCCGGGCACGATCGCCACGGCCGTGATGACCGGCGGCATGAGCGCCCGCTTCCCGCGCTCGACTTCGATCACTCGCGGCGGCTCGGCAACCGCGGCTTTGGCGGTTGCCTCCTCGGCGCCAGCGCGCGACCAACACCCGACCACGTACAGCAGGGCTGCCGCCAACAACGTCGTCGCGAAGATCGTTCGACGCATGCTGCACCGAATCCTTGGCGGGCCAAGGGGCGACGGCGAAATCGCCCAAGCCGGGTGGGTGGGATGGAAACGTGGCGGAGGTCCAGGGTCGGCCAGCGCGCAAGCGGGCTGTCGGCGCGCGGCAGGGCCCCATCATCTGCTATCGGCTGAATCGGCGCGGGGCCGAAGTGAACCGCCCCGGCGCGATCGCGCCGGATGCCGGTTGTGCCGAAAGGGCAAACAAGGGAGACCATCGCGGGCGACGCACGGCCGAACGGCGTGCCCGACCGGGTGCTAGCGGCGCTGCTCGATGGGGACGAAGTCGCGTTCGAGCGAGCCGGTGTAAATCTGCCGCGGGCGGCAGATCTTCTTGGTCGGCGATTCGTGCATTTCCATCCAATGGGCGATCCAGCCCGGCAGCCGGCCGATGGCGAACAGCACCGTGAACATCTGCACCGGAATGCCCATCGCCCGATAGATCACGCCCGAGTAGAAATCGACGTTCGGATACAGCTTCCGCTCGATGAAGTAGGGATCGCGACAGCGCGACCTGCTTCGAGCTCCTGGGCGATGTCGAAAATCGGATCGTTGATGTGCAGCTTGGCCAGCAGCTTGTCGCAGGTGCGCTTGATGATCGTGGCCCGCGGATCGTAGTTCTTGTAGACGCGGTGGCCGAAGCCCATCAGGCGGAAGCCGCTGTTCTTGTCCTTGGCCATGTCGACGTACTTCCCCGACGTTGCCGCCGTCGGCGCGAATCTGCTTCGAGCATTTCGACGCAGGCCTGGTTGGCCCCGCCGTGCAGCGGTCCCCACAGGGCGCAGATGCCGGCCGAAATCGAGGCGAACAAATTGGCGTCGCTCGAGCCGACCATCCGCACCGTCGACGTGCTGCAGTTCTGCTCGTGATCGGCGTGCACGATCAACAGCAGGTTCAGCGCCTCGACGAAATCGGGATCGACCGCGTACGGCTCGCTCGGCACGGCGAACATCATCCGCAGGAAGTTCTCGCAGTACGTCAGATCGTTCTGCGGATAGACGAACGGCTGGCCGATCGACTTCTTGTAGGCGTAGGCCGCGATCGTCGGCAGCTTGGCCATCAGCCGATGGACCGAGATCTCGACCTGCCGCGGATCGCGCGGATTGAGCGAATCCTGGTAAAACGTCGAAAGCGCCCCGACCACCGAGCTGAGGATCGCCATCGGATGGGCGTCGCGCGGGAAGCCGTTGTAAAACGACCGCATGTCCTCGTGCAGCATCGTGTGCCGGCGCAGCGACGTGCGGAAATTGTCCAGCTGCTCGGCGTTCGGCAGCTCGCCGTAGATCAGCAGGTAGCTGGTCTCGATGAAATCGCAGCGCTCGGCGATCACTTCGATCGGATAGCCGCGATAGCGCAGGATGCCCTGGTCGCCGTCGAGATACGTGATGGCGCTGAGTGGTCGAGCCGGTGTTGACGTAGCCGTCGTCGAGCGTGATGTAGCCGGTTTGGGCCCGCAGCTTGGAGATGTCGAGTCCGGTCTCGTGTTCGGTGCCCACGACGACGGGCAAGTCGATCTCTTGGTCCCCAATCCGCAGTTTGGCCACCTCGCTCATCGAGGCTTTCCTTTCTGGCACACGGTGCCCGCCGCCACGGCCGATGCCGGGTAAAAACTCCAGTTTAGCTGCTGGCGCAGCGGTGCACAATTCTTGTTGCGGCCGCGGCCACATCACGGGTGACCGCCGGAAAAAAACCGATGCGCCGGATCGAAAAGCCGGGCGACTCGCTGGCCGGATTGGCGGGGGGCGCGAGAGCGCGCGGGTCTTGAGAAGTCGAAACCCCGCGGAAGCAAAGCCCTAGCGGGGTTGCGAGGCGGTCGGACGCGCCGCGAAAGAACTGGAATTCTCGTCGAATACGGTCCACACCGGGGTGTGGGCACGCAATTTGTCAACGTATTCCAATTTGTGCTTTTGTTCGTCGCCGCTGTGCAGCCGCTTTTTGATCTCCGGCTGCACTTCGCTGAAGGGCGTTCGTTTTTGCTCGTCGCGCTGCACGACTCGCACGATGTGGAAGCCGTCTTCATCTTCCAAAATCGGGCTCAGCGTGCCCTCGGGCAAGGTGAACAGCGCCGCGTCCAACTTCTCGGAACGTAGCGAACCTTGGGTGGTCCAGTCGTTGAGTCCCCCCTCCTCGGCCGATGGGGCTTGCGAGTGGGCCTTGGCCACGGCGGCAAACGGCGCTCCGCGCCACACCTCGCTGCCCCACTGCGCCAACGCCCGGTAGGCTGCCGCCTTTGACTCGAAGCTGGTGAACTTCACCATCAAGTGTTCCCACCGTGGCGCGGGCCGGCGACTCCCAGTCGGCCAGGTGGTCTTTGTAGAACGTGAGCATCTCTTCATGCGTGGGGGGCTTCTGGTCCTTGATTTGCTGTTGCAGCCAACTGTAGGCCAGCACCTGCTCGACGTACATGGTTCGCTGCGCGTTGAGCGAACTGCCGTAGGAGCGCAGCTTGTCTTCCAGCTCGATGATGCTGGCGACTTTGTACTGCGTCTTCAAACGGCCGATGTAGTTCTGGTTGAACTCCGTGCGGATTTTTTCCTCGTTCTTTTTCAAGCCTTCCGGGGGAGCCTTGCTGCGCACCTCGGTCAGCAGCAGCTTGATCTTGATCGAGTCCTCGACGACCTGCTTCATCGTCTGTCGTTCGAGGTTTTCGAGTTGTTCCTTCTTGACGTCGGGGGGCAGTTGATTGAATGCTTCGGCATGTTCCTTGACCATCCGCTCAATATGCTGATGCACGACGGGCAGCACTTCGTTGGCCTGGACCACCTCGGTGCCGACGCGCGCCATGAGCGCGGCCGGATCGTAGGGCGGGTCGGCCGGCGATTTCTTGGGAGCAGCCGGCGGCACCGCGCCGGGCGGCGGCTGACGCATCGCCTGGTTATAGGGTGCGCCGGGTCCGGGCGGAGGCGACGGGGCGTATTGCCGGTTCGGATCTTGAGGTCCCCCTGGCCAAGAAGCGGGCGCGCGGAATTCGTCGGCGGAACCGGACTGCTGGGCCCGTAGTTTTGAAAATTGGGGTTTACCGTGCCCGGACCCGCGGCGGTGCGCCCCATGCCGTAGTTGCCCATCGCGTTCTGGTCGTAGCCGGGCGGAACCAGGTTGCCTTGTGCCCGGGCCAACGCCGCGCGGCCGAATGCCGGGCAACGCACGCAGACTTCGAGGCGCGCTTGCTCGATGGCAACTGCGAACGCGACGGAAGCCAGAAAGCGATAAAAGATCCGCGCCACGCTGTGCCTTTTCAGCCCGCCGAAGCTCGCTCGGCCGGCACGACCAGTGGGATGTTGGGAGAAACCCGCCACGAATGGGATATCGACCGCCAGCGCCGGGAATCCAGAGCTTGGCGGGGCGGGATTATAGGAGGGGATCACTCGGGCCGCAACAGAGATTGCACCGCCTCGATGAGCTGGTCGGGTTTACTAAACCCTTTTAAAATAGGCAGATACGCGCTTCGGTCGTCGACCACCCGCAGCCGGCCGCCGACATTATTGGCCAGTTGCTCGATCCGCCGCCGATTCGCGTAGCCCAGCACCACGAAGCCGTCTTCGAGGTGAATCGATTCGATCTGCCAGTGGTGGGCCCAAATCCGCAGCTTCGCCAGCAGCAGCATGCGGTCCACTTCCGTGGGTCGCGGGCCGAAACGGTCGACCAATTCGGCCGTCAGGTCGTCCCACTCCTCGATCGCTGGCCAATCGTGCCACGCGGCGGTAAAGATCGATCTTCAGCCGCATGTCGGGCACGTAGCGTGCGCGGGAATGTAGGCCTCGCCCGGGCAGATCGATGTTGACGTCGAGCGTAACCTTGGGCGGCAGTTGCTTCAGCTTGCGGACGGCCTGTTCCAGCAGCTCGCAGTACAGCTCGTAGCCGACCGTGGCGATGTGCCCGCTCTGCTGCGTGCCCAGGATGTTGCCGGCGCCGCGGATTTCCAGATCGCGCATGGCGATGGCGAAGCCGGCGCCCATGTCGCTGAACTCCTCGATCGCCCGCAGCCGCTGGGCGGCGGTGGGCGAAAGGTGCTTGTTCGGATCGACCAGCAGGTAGCAATAGGCGCGATGCTTGTAGCGGCCGACGCGGCCGCGCAGCTGGTGCAGATCGGCCAGGCCGTAGCGGTCGGCCTCGTCGATGAAGATCGTGTTGGCGTTGGGAATGTCGAGGCCGCTTTCGACGATCGTCGTGGCCAGCAGCATGTCGAACTGGTGGTCGACGAAATCGAGCATCACCTGTTCCAGTTCGCCCTCGGGCATCTGGCCGTGGCCGATGCGCGATGCGGGCCTCGGGCACGATCTGCGATAGCCGATGGGCCACCTTCTCGATGTCCTGCACGCGGTTGTGGACGAAGAAGATCTGGCCGCCGCGGTTCAGCTCGCGCAGCACGGCGTGGCGGATCAGCTCGGGCTCGAAGCGGGTGACGCGGGTCTCGACCGCCAGCCGATCGTCGGGCGGCGTTTCCAGGTTCGAGATGTCGCGCACGCCCAACAGCGACAGGTGCAGCGTGCGCGGAATCGGCGTGGCCGTCATCGTCAGCACGTCGACCGTCTGCCGCAGCGCCTTGAGCCGTTCCTTCACCTCGACGCCGAACCGCTGCTCCTCGTCGATGATCACCAGGCCCAGGTTGTGGAACGTGACGTCGGGCTGGGCCAGCCGGTGCGTGCCGATCACGATGTCGATCGAGCCGGTCGGCCAGGCCCGCGATGATTTCGCGCGTTTCCTTGGGCGTGCAGAACCGCGACAGCGACGGCGATCGAAATGGGAAACTCGGCCATCCGGGCGCGGAACGTGCGCGCGATGCTGCTCGGCCAGGATCGTGGTCGGCACCAGCACGGCCACCTGGTAGCCGGTGTCGACCGCCTTGAACGCGGCCCGCATCGCCAGTTCGGTCTTGCCGAAGCCGACGTCGCCGCAGAGCAGCCGGTCCATCGGCCGCGGCTGCTCCATGTCGGGCTTGATCGCGGCGATCGACGTCAGTTGGTCGGGCGTTTCCTGGTAGGGAAACGAGGCGTCGAACTCGCGCTGCCAGTCCGTGTCGGCGGGAAGCGCGATGCCGGGCCGCGAGGCGCGGGCGGCTTGCAGCTCGAGCATGTCGGCGGCCAGATCGGTGACGGCCTGCCGCGCCGCCTCCTTCTGCCGCACCCACATTCGGCCGCCGATGTGGGCCAGCGTGCGGCCGGCTCTTCTTGCTGCCGCCGACGTATTTCTGCACCAGCTCGATCTTCGAGGCCGGCACGAAGATTTTCGTGTCGCCGTGGAACTCGAGCTCCAGGTGCTCTTCGGCCTGGTCGGTTCTTTTCCAGCAGCTTGCAGCCCGCGATAGCGGCCGATGCCGTGCGAGAGGTGCACGACGTAGTCGCCTTCGCGCAGCTCGAGAAAGCTGTCGATCACGCGGCCCAGCCGGCGGCGCGACGGGCCGGTTCAGGTCGGCGCGATGAAACAGCTCGCTGCCGCTGACCAGCACGATCCGCTCGGCCACCAGGCGAAAGCCGGCTTTCAAGCGGCCCAGCGGAAAGTGCAGCCGGCCGGCCGCCGCCAGCTGCGTGCTGGCGAAGATTTCGTGCAGCCGCTGCGACCTCGGCCTCGGTCTGGCAGACGATGAACACTTCCTGCCCGGCGGCGTGGCCGGCGCCCATCGAGGCGTCCAGCTCGTCGCGCACCTTGGCGATGTCGCCGCTGAACCGCTCGACCGACTCGATCCCCAGGTGGCACGTCGTTTCCAGCGAGCCGGTCGGCACGCTGGCCGCCGTGATCGAGGGAAATTGCGTGACCTGCCGTAGCGAGGTGCTGACGCTGTGAAAATCCTGCGGCCGCTCGAGCCGTTCCAGGTAGCGGCGCCCCTCTTCCTCAAGATCGCCCGGCTCGACCAGATAGAACCAGGTGTTCGGCGGCAGATAGCCGGTGAAGTGCTCGCGGTCGCTTTCGTTGGGATCCAGAATCGTGACGTCGATCGCGTCGAGCGCGGCCAGGCTGCGCTGCGTGGCGACCTCGAAGCGGCGGATCGATTCGACCTCGTCGCCGAAGAACTCGATTCGCACCGGGTCGTACCAATCGGGCGCGAAAATATCGAGAATGCCGCCGCGCGGCGAAAATTCGCCCGGCAGCTCGACGGCGCTGGTGCTGTGAAAGCCGCTGTTGACCAGCCAGGTGAGCAGTTCGTTAACGTCCAGCGCGTCGCCTTTGCGAATGCGGCGGGTCTGCCGCGCCAATCGCTCTCGACTCGGCACCGGCTGCAGCAGGCTTTGAATGCTGGTGACGACCAGGTGCGGCGGCTGGTCACTCGACAGCGTCTTCAACAGCCGCAGCCGCTCGCCGTAAATCTCGTCGTAGACCAGCTTCTCGCGTTGCTCGCGTTCCCAAGCCGGAAATCGCTCGGGCTGGATGGCGGTGAACAGCGCCAGATCGGCGCAGAAATCATCGAGGTCGTCCATGTGGGGCCACACGACGACCAGCGGGCCAGGCGCATGCCGCACCAGCGATGCCGCCACCAGCGCGCAGCTTGAGCCCCAGACTCCGCCCAGAGTGGACGCGTGCCCAGCTTGCAAGGCTGGCGATCACCTCGGCGAAGCCGCGCTGCGCTTCCAGACGCCCGACCAGGTCGTACAGTCGGTCGGACGCGGTAACGGCCGATGGCGCCTCTGTCATGTCTTGTGCGGGAATTCTAGCTTGAGCCAGTGCCGGCGAAAAGATCGGCCGAAACGGCGACCGGGATGAGTTGCTCTGCTTCTGGCAGACGGGCGACCACGCTGCACCACACCCAGCCAGCTATACCGCCTGCCAGGCACAATCTGGCGGTATTTGTCAAATACTGCGCGCCGGCACCGTCTTTGCATTGTGGCATCGTTGATTACTGCGGCCAGTCCCCACTTATCGCTTAACGAATCGAGGAAAGCGTCATGGCACATGAACAAAAGCAACATTCACATCCCATGCGCCGGGCCAGCGACCAAGTTCAATCGCGAGAGAGTGAGATTCCAAAGATCGGCGACGTCTATCGTTGCGAAGTGTGCGGCATGGAGATGGAAGTCGCCGCCGACTGCAACTGCACCGATCCGGAGATGGTGCGCCTCGAATGCTGCGGCCAGGAACTGGTTCGCGTTTAGGCGTCCGATTCGGCGTCGCCTTCGCCGTCCCGCTGTTTGAAGGCTTTGACCACGGCCGCCTCGGGCAGGGCTTTGTAGTACGGGTCGAGCGGAAAGCACCCGGAGACGAGCCCTTGCCGGGGCCCTGTCGTGCAATCGCTGAACGTGCGGCAGATGCGCTTGCGCGCCAGCGGGCGGCCGGCGAGCGTGTCGGCCGGCAGTTCCGGGTAGGCCAGCACCATGCGCCCCAGGCCGACCGCGTCGATCCAGCCCTGCCGCACCACGGCCTGGGCCACGTGCGGCAGGTAGTCTTGCAAGTACGAATAACCGGTGCCGACCATCGGCATCTCGGGCACGGCCTGCTTGCAGCGCCGCGCCGCGTTGATCTGCCGCCATACGCCCACCAGCGGATCTTCGGGCGGCTGGTAGCCGTCGCTGGGCGGAAAGATGGCCGGCCGCTGAATGTGCGGGCTGTAATAGGGACTGCCGCACGAGATGTTGACCGCCGCCACCCCAAATTCGCGCAATCGGCGAATGAGAGCGATCGGTTCGGTCAGGTCGATTGCCAGCGGATCGTGTTGGTCGACGCCAAAGCCGAACGGATACGGCAAGAACTCGGCATAGGGCCACGGCTGGCCGATCTCGCGGCTGGTTTGATAAGGGACGGTATCGAAGACGCTGAGCCGCACGCCGATTGTCAGATCGGGATATTCGCCGGCGACGCGCTCGATGATCGTGGTCAACAGGCGCGTGCGGCTGGCCAGATCGCCGCCAAACTTGCCGGGCCGCGTGCGAGCGCTCAAAAACTCGTGCAGCAGGTATCCGTGGCAGGCCTTGACGTCGACAAACTGAAAGCCGACGTTCGCGGGCCAGGCCCGCGGCCGCGCACATAGGCGTCGATCAGCCGCTCGACCTCGTCGTCGGTCAAGACGCACTGAGCGGTCGCTGCGGATCGATGCCGAACTTGGCGTCCAACAGCGGATGGTGATAGGCGATGCGTGGCTCGAGCTTCGGCCCGTTCGGCCGGCAGAAGCGGCCCGAATGGGTCAATTGCAGGCCGACGCAAAGGTCCGCCGTGTCGCCGAACTGCTCGGCGTGCGCCTGCTTCGTCGCGTCAAGCAAGGCCGCCAGCCCGGCACGGTTCTCGGGCGTGGCCAGCGTCTGATTGGGGTTGGCCCGACCCTCGGGCACGACCGCGGCCGCTTCGCCTCCCCAGATCAGCTTCGCGCCGCTGCGGCCAAAGTTGCGCCAGCGCCGCAGCGTGTGCTCGCGAGGGCGAGCCGTCGCGATTCGCGTCCCAGCCTTCCATCGGATGGATGCACCAGCGATTGCCGACGTGGAGATGGCCCATTTCCATGGGCTCTGCCAACGGAGAACCGGCGGCGGCGGTGAGAATTTCGTCATCCACCGGCAGCGTCAGTCGCAACGCGTCGAGCCGGTCGCGCAGTTGTTGGACGCTTTTGAGCTGCGCGATTTTGGGATAATTTGAATTCATGCGGTGTCGCTCATACGGATTTCGCCGGACGGAGCGAGCTTTGGGCTAGCATGAATTTCTTTTGGCCCGCGCCCGAGGCAAAAGCCACGGTCGCCGAGCGCCGCGCTCCGCTGCCGCTGAGGGCGACGACTTTGCCCAGGCCATATTCGGGATGACGCACGACCATGCCTTGATGAAACGCGTCGGGGGGGACTCGTGGCGACTCGGCGGACTGCAAGCGGTGCAATTCGGCCGCGGTGATCAAGGGGCCGGCCGCGGCGAGCAAGCCGGCACTATCGGCCGGCGCGCTGCCGGTCGCGCCGGCTTCGATATCCACCGCGTCGGTTTCGTCACCCGGCGTCGCTTCCCACGGGAGTTCCTCAGCGTCGTCGTCGGTCACCCAATCGGGATCCGCAATGACCGATGGCTCGACCAGGTGCATTTCGCCGCGCGGCAGCTCCATCAGGAACTGGCTGGGCACGGAGTGGCGGCGCTGGCCGCGAAACTCGCGGTACGTGGCCCGGCTCAGTTGCAATTCCTCGCGCGCCCGCGTGATGCCGACGAACAGCAGCCGGCGTTCTTCTTCCAGCAGCTCGGCATTTTCGCGGCTGCGCTCGTGCGGCAGCAAGCCCTCTTCCAGGGCCACGATGAACACGACCGGGAATTCCAGCCCCTTCGAGGCGTGCAGCGTCATCAGCGTGACGCGGTCGTCGTCGGCGTCCCAGGCGTCGGTGTCGTTGACCAGGCAGGCTTCTTCCAGAAACGCCTCCAGGGCGCCGTCGCCGGGGTTGTGTTCGTCGAACTGCCGGGCCGCGGTCAGCAATTCCTCGATGTTGGCCAGCCGCTCCTGGTCTTCCTCGTCTTCCGAGTCCTGCAGGAACTGCTGATAGCCCGATTCGCTCAGCACGTGCCCCAGAATCTCCTCGACCGGCGCGGCGGCCATCACCGACAGCTCGATCGAACAGCGCCACGAATTTGGCCACCGCCACGGCGGCGCGCTTGTTGAGCGACTCGATCAGGCCGCTTTCGCGGGCCGCGTCCAACAGCGACAGTCGCCGGCCGGCCGCGTGCTCGGCGAGCCGGGCGATCGTGCTCTTGCCGATGCCGCGCGGCGGCGTGTTGATGACGCGCAAGAAGGCGACTGTCGTCGCGCGGATTGTTGAGCAGGTGCAGATAGGCCAGCATGTCCTTGATTTCGTGGCGCTGGTAGAACTCCAGGCCGTTGACCATCTGGTACGGCACGCCCTCGTCGCGCAGCGCGAACTCGAAGCTGCGCGACAGGGCGTTGACGCGGTAGAAGATGGCGAAGTCGCGCGGCCGGCGGCGGCCGGCGCGGACTTCGTCGGCGATGCGGGCGGCGATGCTCTCGGCTTCGGACTTGCTGCGTGGCATAGGTCACCAGCCGCACGCGCTGCCCCTCGTCGTTCTCGGTGAACAGGTCTTTCTGCTTGCGGCGCAGGTTGTGGCCGATCAGCGAGTCGGCCACGCGCAGGATGCGCTTCGTGCTGCGATAGTTCCGCTCCAGCCGGACCACCTGCACCTGCGGGATAGTCCTGCTCGAAATCGAGGATGTTGCTCAGGTTGGCCCCGCGCCAGCCGTAGATCGACTGGTCGGGGTCGCCGGTCACGGCCAGGTTCGGATGGTCGATCGACAGCGCCCGCACGATCGTGTACTGGGCCAGATTCGTGTCCTGATACTCGTCGACCAGGATGTAGCGGTAGCGCTCGTCGAGCGTGGCGCGGATCTCGGGGTTCTCGCGCAGCAGCGTGGCGACGTGCAGCAGCAGGTCGTCGAAATCGACGGCGCTGCGAGGCCAGCAGCCGGGCTTGATAGGCCGGATAGACCTTGGCCACGATGTGCCCCAGCGGATGGCCCGGCCGCGGCTGCGTACTGTTCGGCGGTGATCAGGTTGTTCTTGGCCCAACTGATGGCCGCGGCGATCCGCTCGGGCGTGATAGAGCGTGGCGTCGACGTTCAACTCGTCGAGCGTCCGCCTGCAGCACCTGGCGGCTGAATCGCCGGTGTCGTAGATCGTGTAGTTCTCGGTCAGGCCGACGTGCGGGGCGTATTGCCGCAGCAGCCGGGAGCAAAAGCGGTGAAACGTGCTCATCCACACCGGCTCGCCGGGAGCCAGTTGCTCCAGCCGCGAGCGCATCTCGTCGGCCGCCTTGTTGGTGAAGGTCAGCGCCAGGATCTGGCGTGCCGGCACGCCGTGGCGGAGCAAGTTGGCGATGCGATGGGTGACGACCCGGGTCTTGCCGCTGCCCGGGCCGGCCAGGATCAACAGCGGCCCGTCGAGATGCTCGACGGCTTCGCGTTGGGCCGGGGTGAGAGAGTTGATCTGTTCGCTCCACACGCGCGCTGGGTTCCTGTGGGGTGCCGCGACGTTGCCCGGCTACACAGTGGCCGTGGCAGCTTGAGGGTCATGACTCTTTATAGTATACGGGCGATGAGGGGGGATCAGGATGGGGCTGAAGCCGAGTATTCGCGGCGCCCGAGACCGCGAATTTCGCGCGCCGCTGCGTGATCGATCGAGCGCGCGGCGCGCGCAATGAATTTTTGTCCGCTTTGCGATGAAAGTTTTTGCGCCGCGCGGTTCGCGATGCGCGCGGCGACCTCTAACGTCGCGTTTCGCATCGCGTGCTAGCACGAACGCTAGCACGCGCGACGGAAAATTTTCCCTAACCGGTACCAATTGCCAAGAAAGTTGCTATATTAGGGCCCAATAAGTGGCCAATTTGGAGTGGCCGCCGGTTCGGCAGAACACCCACGCGCCCTGCCAACCAACTAACTCAATCTTTCGGGAGGGAGCCCAATGACGCGTATTCCGTTACGTACGGTCGACAGCCAGGCCCAAGATCTCACCACGCGGCTGGAGATGAGCACGGCTGAAATCGGCCTTTCGGTCCGCACGACCAACTGCCTCGAGGAGCGGGGCATTTTCACGGTCAACGACCTGCTGCATTGCACCCGCGACGACCTGTTGAGCATCTCGAACTTCGGCGAGAAGACGCTGGAAGAGGTGTTCAAGTCGCTGGAAGGCGTCGGCTTCTATCGCCGCGCGAAGCGCGAAGCCGTGGCCGTCTGAAAGGCCCGGCGGAAAGTCTGAAACGACCATTTCGGCGCCGGACAACGAAATTGCGACCAGACCAATCGCCCGCAAGGACAGCTCCAGGAGTTGGGGCTGTCCTTGTTTTTTTATGGCTCGACCGGCTATCGTTCGGCCGTCAATACCAGATGAAATGCTCGCCCGTTGCAAAGCGGCTGACTTTTTTCATGGCCGCCGGGTGCTTGCGATACTTCTCGTGTTTGGCGATCGGGTAGCCCATGATGTTCTCGGAGATCGCGACGACCGTGTTGCCTCGCATCGTGATCGTGCTCTTTTGGGTTCCCTCACCGAGGCCGTTGATGCCGATATGTCCGAGGTCGATCGAGAAGGCTTCCAAGTTTCCTTGTGAGCTGGCCGCCGGCGTGATGTTTTTCCACGCGGCGCTTTCCGGGTCTTTCTCGCCGCCATCCTGGTAAAACCAGCTGACCTTGCCTTGCGCGTCCTTTTGAATCATGAGCCCTTGGAGTTTGTCGGGCTTGATTGCGAAGCCGGAATCCTGATCGGTCTTGTCGGATTCGTAGAGGTTGCTGAGGTAGATCTTGTTGTCCTTGATTTTGAACAGGCGCTGGCCTTTGGGGTGATCGCCGCCATCCCAGGTGAGATCGCGAATGAAGCCCATCGCCACGTCGCCGGCGCCGCACTTTTGGAAAATCGCGATAAACGTGGCATCTTGGCCGCCGAGGACGAACGGGGGCATGCTGACGCTGTCGATGTATTGATTCCAGTTGCCGGTGACGGGCAATTCGAGCGAGCCCTGGCCGTCTAGCGCCGGTGGCGCAAGGCCCGCGTTCCAGCGCCAGGTCATTCCGCCCGCGCCGGTGTTGCTGCCTGCGCCGGGAGCATCGAGCTTGCCGGCGCCACGGCCGGTGAAGTCGTCGGCCACTTTGGAAACGGCCAGATAATCGACTTTCAGCGTTCCCAGCCGATTGCCTCCGGCGACCTTCATCCGCGTTTCCTGAGTCACTTCTTGGATCGGGAATTCCAAGACGATTTCTTCTCCGCCCCGCATTGGCCCGGCGTTGATGAAATCCTTCTCGGCCCAGGCAAGCGATTTCCGCTGGCCGTCGACTTTGCAGACGAGTTGTTTTTTATCCACCCACCGCGGAATGCGGACCAAAACTTTCTTCATCGGCTTCTTCATGTTGATGACGGCTTTGCCGTCGCAAGGAATCCAGCTGCTCACGTCGGCCCAGGGCGAGGCGCGATTGAGCAGCAGGTTCACTTTCAATTGTTCGTCGCCGCTGGCTTCGAGAATGCTGTCCCAGCACAAGTAGGCGGCGCGCGTCAGGTTGCCCTGGCAGCAGCCGGCTCCGCCGCAGGCGCCGCGAACGCGCTCGTTGGCGTCGTCGGGCTGCAGCAGGTGCGGCCAGTCTCGGTTGAGCGGCAGCTCGCCTTTCACCCAATAAGCCAGACTGCTCAACGTGGCGGTCGTCTTGGGATCGCCCATCCGCGTGACCGGCCGATGGTTCATGCCGTCGACGTCTGCCTGCGTGATCTGGCGCCAATCGAAGCCGTTGCGAATCCAGCGGTCGACGTCCTCCCAATAATCGCCGTGGCCCGAGCGGCTGAGCATGCACATCACCTGCATCATGTCGGCGTAATCGCAGGCGTGCATGGTCATCATGCCGGTGCGGTCGGGGTCGTTCTGCGCGAGGAATTGATCGAGCCCCAATTTCACCCAGTCGATCATTTCCTGGTCCTCGGCAGCAAGCGCGTAGGAGCAGATCGAGTTCATCGAGTGCGTAAAGAAGGTGCCGTAGTTGTGAAATTTGTTTTTCATTCGGTCGAAGAAGACTTCATCCTTGTATAAATAGCGCGCCAGCCCGCGAGCGAGCTTGAGCGCGTCGGTGTTACCCGAGACCCGATACCAGGTCGCCGCGGCCTGGGGCATCCAGCAGATCATGTTGGCGGCGGCATCGCCCGTGAGACTGTCGAAAACCTGCCCTACGTCGCCCAACGCGGCCACCGGGCCTTCGCCGGTTTCGACGTACCAGGGCGAATAGCCGCGCGCGAGCTTGAAATACAGCGTGTCGTCCTTCGGGATTGCCAGTTCGAGAAGGCGTTTCACCTTGCGGTCGGCGATCTCCTTCCAAAGCGGGTTCTTGTCGTGCTGATACCAGGTGGCCAGGGCGCGCAATTGGCGGCCTTCGGCAAAGGCGTCGGCAAACGGCTTGCCGATTTTTTGCGTGACCGGATCGATATAAGCCCAGGGCCGGTCCTTCACCGGAACGTAAAACAAGCCGTCGGGCCCGGTAAAACGAACCAGCGAAGCCATCAGCTTCTGGTCCCCCTCGGTGTTCCAATCGCTGCCGGTAAGGGCGCGCATCATCACGACCGACTCTGCCCACTTGGCGTTCTGGTTCTGGTTCGAGCCGTGGCCGATCTCGAAAATGCAGGGATTGAACTGACCATGCATCAGGTGAAAGATGCAAAAGTCTTTCGATTCGGGCGCGATGCAGCGGGTGAGAAAATTGAGCGCCTCGTTGGCGTGATACGCCAGGTCCAACGTGTCGGGGACATCGGCCTCGTAGCGCTCGCCTGGAAATGGCCGGATCGGAATCTCGTCGCTGTGTTTGGGTAGCTTGGGATCGTAGTAGTCCTCGTCGGGATGTTCCGTGGCGGCAAGATGTCCCGCCAATAGCAGCCAGACGATGCCGATCCCGCATATTTGCCATTTCGTCACGGCATGGTACTCCGTTGCACTTTGCCGGTCACGACGAACGCGTACGCAAACAAAGCCCCGAAGGCGAGGTCGAGGCTCGCCCCCAGCACGGGCCCAGACGAGGTTCGTCCCAGGGCAAACAGCACCATCACCGCGATGCCAAACGCGGCTTTCGCCAGGACCGCGATCATCATCATCGGTCGATAGCGCAGCGGGTCAAAGCCGATCAGCATATAGAACAATTGGGCGACCACGGCCACGCCGACGAACCCATAAAAATACTCCGGATGCGTGATCGGCGGCGGATCCTCGCGCCCCAGGTAGTCTTCGAGAAAGTACAACGGCACCAACAGCGCCAGCCCGTAAACGCCCGCGATAAAAAACACAACTCGCGCGAATCGCATCGTCGCCCTCAAAAAACGTGCTCTCGAAAAAAAGGGGCAGAACTATTTAGGGCCCTTGCCGACCTTAAGGCACTTCAGCGCGGCGGTGTCGCGGACGAACAGCAATCCGCCGGACAGCGCGGGCAACGCCTGGACCGTCGTGTCGAAGAGCTTCGCACTGGCCAGCTTGCGAAACGCGATCGGCGAGGCCTCGGCCAGTACGAGCTCGCCGTCGGTCTTCATGATCAGCAGCTTGTCGCCGGCAAGAATCAGGTTGCCCGTGCCAAAGGCTTCTTGGGTCCATTGGATTTTCTTGGTGCGCGGGTCGAAACAGCGCAGCCGGGCGCCGCCCACGTCCTGGCGGCCGTCGATGCCGTACAGGTATCCCCCTTTCTCGACGCAGGTGGTGTACTGGCTCGACATCACGTTGTCGCCTTCCCACTCCTCGGTGGCTTCACGAGCGCCGATTTTCGCCCAACGAGCGCCCACGCCGTAACTGGCCGATACGAACACGTGGTCGCCCAGGATTAGAGGATTGGCCGCGTTGACCGTCGGACCGCGGGCGCCGAAAGGAAATCGAAACCGCACCGAGCCGTTTTGCGGGTCGACCGACACGACGTTGAGCCGCGTGACGAACACGACGTGGCGGACGCCGTCGATCGTGGCCGCCGCCGGCGACGAGTAGCTGGCCGCTTCGTCGGTCGCCTTCCACACGGTTTTGCCGTCCACCGGCGAAAGGGCCACCAGGCCCGCGCCGCTGGCGCCGCCTACGTTGACGATCAATTTGCCCGAGTCGACGATCGGGCTGCTGCCGGCGCCGAAGTATCCGTCGGGCGCCTTGAACTCCTGATACAAGTTGCGAAACCAGACTTTCTTGCCGGTGCCGAGCTCGACGCATTGCAGCTCTCCCTCGGGTCCCAGCAGAAAGACGAGTCCCTCGTGCACCAGCGGAACGCAGCGCGGACCGTCGTCGGACGAAATCGTGCTGGCATATTTCGTGGGAAAGGTCACTTTCCAACGCGGCTTGCCCGTGGCGGCGTCGAGCCCTTCGCCCACCAGTTCGTTGCCGACGCGATGGAACAGCACCAGGCGGTCTTTCCAGATGGCCGCGCCGGCGAAGCCGCGTCCGACGTCGCGTTGCCAGACGGTTTGTGGCCCCCCAACGGGCCAGGAGGCGAGTAACTGCTCGTCGTCGGCCAGGCCGTTGCGGTGGGGACCGAGGATCTGCGGCCAATCGCCCGCCGCCGCGCTGCCGGCCGCGACCAGCAGGCCAGCCAGAGAGATCCAAGTCCGAACGGCCTGCGGGCCGAGCCCTCGAGTCCAACTTCGCCGGCTGCGCCAAGAGAGATTCATGCGGTTATCCTTTTGCGAGCCACGCACCCGACGATGCCACCGTAACAAACGCCGCCGCCGTATGGTATAAATCACCCCTGCGGCCACCGGCCTGCCGAGCGGTGTCCTCCCCGGCGGCCGCCTGTGGCGCGCCGATTATAGTGTTTCGCTGACCCCTTGGAGAGCCTGCCAGCCACCGCGCCGCGACGCGAGCCGGGCGCGGCGCGAGGTGCCGGCCGCCAATCGGATCGGGGCGTCTTCGCGCGGGAGTCTTGCCGTGTCTCGCTTTTTCAGGCTTTACGATAAAAAACGAGGCGACCGGCGCACCGGCTCGAAGGCCGTGGGCAATTTCGGCGAAGCCCTGTTCTTTGGCATTTTTCTGGCCGTGGGTTGCGTGGCCTTTCTCGGCATGTTCTCGATGCTGGTCTGGCCCGAGTGGCGCGCCAACCGGCAATTCGCCGAAACGACCTGCATCGTGGTCGACGCGCAAGCTCGCCACCAGCCAGCCACCGAGAACGAGCCGGCCCGCTACTTGCCCGAGATCCATATCCGATATCGCGTCGACGGCCGCGTCTACGAAGACAAGACCTACGACGTCACAAAGACTTACTCCGCCGATCGACAAGCAGTCCAGGACATCGTCGAACGCTACGAAGTGGGGAAGCAATATCCCTGTTGGTACGACCCAATCGATCCGCGCCGGGCCGTGCTGGTCCGCGGATACAGTGGCTGGCTGTACCTGCTGCTGTTGATCCCGATTTCGTTCATGGCCATTGGCGGCGGCGGCTTCGCCTACACGCTGGCCCACTGGAACGCCTCGGCCGAACGCCGCTCTTTGATGATGGCGCAACGGGCGGCCCAGATGGATTTGTTCGAGGTGCAGGCCGAGAAGCGCACCTTTCCGACCGTGCCGGCCGACGCCAATCTGACCAACAGCCCGGGCACGACCCTGGCTTACCGACTTCCGATTGCCACCGCGCCCGGCTGGAACTTGCTGGCCACCTTGATCGCGTGCCTGCTGTGGAACGGCATCGTGACGATCTTCGTGGTCATGTCCGCGCGGAGCTTCGCGCGGGGCGAACCCGACTGGATTCTGACGGTGTTCATCACTCCCTTCGTGGCCGGTGGCGTAGCATTGGCGGTCTACCTGGGTCGCCAGATCCTGATCGCGACCGGCGTGGGACCGACGCGGATCGAAATCTCGCAGCATCCGCTGACGCCGGGAAACCAGTACGAGATTTTCTTGTCGCAGGCGGGCCGGTTGTCGATGAATTCGCTGGAGGTTTGGCTCACCTGCGACGAAAAAGCCACCTATCGCCAGGGCACCGACACGCGGACCGAATCGCGGCGCGTCTTTCAGGAGCGATGTTTCCTGCGGGAAGGTTTCGACGTTCAGCAGGGAATTCCCTTCGAGAGTCGCTGTCAGATTTGCGTGCCCGAGGGAGCCATGCACTCGTTTCAAGCCAACTACAACGCGGTCAGCTGGCAGTTGATCGTCAAGGGCAGCGTGGCCGGCTGGCCCGATTACGAGCGTGCGTTTCAAATCGTCGTCAACCCCGGCAGCAACGGTCGCGCGCAAGCATGAACCAGCCAAAAGTCATCGTCGAGCTCGATGATCGCATGCGCTCGCACCATCCCGGCGAGACGCTGGCGGGCCACTTCCGTTTGGAAGATGTGCCACCGGCCGACATCCGCGCCGTCGAGCTGTCGGTGCTGTGGCACACCGAGGGCAAGGGCGACGAGGACATGTCGGTTCATTTCTTCGAGCGCGTCGAACCTCAAAACGGCCAAAGCGTCGATTTTCGCCAGCCGCATCGCTTCAGCACCGTCTTGCCGAACAGTCCGCTCAGTTACAACGGGCTGATCGTCAACATTTGCTGGCGCGTGCGAGTGCGCGTCTTTTTGACGCGCGGCAAGCAATTGCTCTTGGAAGTGCCGTTCCAACTGGGGACGGTGCCGCATCCGCAAGAGGCCGCCACGTGAACGCCGGCGGTGACGGGCCCGAGCGCCCCAACCCTTTTTCGACCCGCTTCGTGCGCCCCGGCGCGATCGGCTATCTGTTCGACGGCGGTCAGACAGCCGCCGGCCTGGTCGCGCGCCTGGCCGAGCTCGGCTGGCGGGCGCAGATTGTCGGGCCGCACGGCTCGGGCAAGTCGACGCTGATTGCCGCCCTCCTGGGTCCGCTCGGGCGGGCCGGCCGATCGGCGTGCGTGTTCGCGCTGCGCGACGGCCAGCGGCGAATGCCCTCGGGTTGGGCGAGCGACGCCAGCGAGGCCTCGGCGGGCATGATTGTCGTCGACGGCTACGAACAGCTGGGCCGGATGAGCCGCTGTTGGCTCGCCCTGCGTTGCCGCCGCCACGGTTGGGGACTTCTCGTCACGACGCATCACGACGTCGGACTTCCCACACTGTATCGTACGGCGGCCAATTTGGACCTCGCGCAGGCTGTCGTCGCGGGGCTGTTGGCCCCCGGCGATACGTCGATCAGCCGCCAGACGGTTGCCGACACGTTCGCGGCGTCGCGCGGCGATCTGCGCGAAACGCTGTTCGCGTTGTACGACTGTTACGAAGCGCGCCGGCAGCGGAAGTAGCGAAGCAGCGCAGAAAGATCGGGCAATCCCTCGGAGTTTTGCCCCAGTCGACCGCGAAAGTGTCCAGCAAGAATTGAACTATGCCGATTGCGCGGTTTGCACGGGTCGGACAAAGTGCGCGGACCGAAGCAGGCGCACGATGCCGCCGCAATGGCCGCCGAGTTGGCGATCGGACGGCGCGCGCCGAATTCTTGATCTAGGTTAGTACAAGCGATCTGCCAGCCGCAGTCGTCCGCTCTCTGCCATCGCTTCACTGCAAGCAGACAGAGTGCTTCCCGTCTTGTGCGGCGGTATAGACTACGTAAACGATTTGGCCGGATCGTCAGGTCAACTTTTCCCAATCGAAAAGTGCGACCAAATGTTCGCGCGAGTGTGCTGGCATATTGACACTGCTTGACCCGATCGGTCTAAACAAGTTAGTGCTCAACTTTCACAACGGGAGTGAATCATGTTCGGTAAAAAAGCACGTGGCGCCGTGATCGCCTTGACGATCTTTTCGCTTCCTGCATCGGAGGCCAATGCCTGCGAATGGCTGAAGCGCTGTTTCGGCTGCGGCACCACGGCGTACTACCCGCCGGTACCTGCGCCGGTGCCCTGTTGTCAGCCGTGTCAGCCGGCGTGTGCGCCGCAGGTTGTCAACTACATGCCGCAGACTTGCTATCGCACGGTCTACGTGAATACTCCCGTGGTGGCCTATCGGCCCGAGCCCGCCTGCGGTCCGTGCGGCACGCCGACCACCGTGATGCGGCCCGTTACGTCGTACGTGATGCAAGCTCGCGTGGTGCCTTACACGTCGTATCGACCGGTCGTCACTGCCGGCTATGCTCCCGCGGCCCCGGCGTGCGGCAGTTGCGCCGCGCCGGCTCCCGTTGCGACGGCGGCTTACTACCCTCCGGCCCCCGCCCCGGCATGCGGCGGTTGTGCCGCGCCCGCGCCGGTTGCGACCGCGGCGTACTATCCTCCGGCGCCCGCGCCCGCTCCGGCGGCATCCTGCTGCGGTGCGAGCTCCGCGGCTCCGTCGGTGACGAACTACGCCCCGCCGACTCGCTATTTTCCGAGTGCGCCGGCCCCGACCTTGGCTCCTCCGCCGAGCGCTGGCGGCACGGCGATTCCGTTTAACGCATCGCCTCCGTCGGCGCCGCCTCCGTCCGGCCAGTCGCCGACCGAACAGCCGCAACTCAATCCGTCGCAGGGCAGCCCGACGTTCGACCCTTCGTCGTCGCCGGACGACCAGCAGTCGCGAGCATTGCAGCCGCTCAAGTTCGCTCCGGCCAATTCCACGAACGGCGCGCCGCGGTCGTTGGATCCGGAAGACCAGGATCGCACGACCGCACGTCCGATTCGCCAGGCCTTGGCCGCCAAGACGGTCTCGACCGTGGCGCCGGCGGCCCAGCGCCTCGATGACGGCGGCTGGCGAACCGCTCGCCACTAGAAACTGCCGGTTTTCCGGAGACCCGCAACAGCCCGTCTTCGCGCCGCGTGCGGCCGAAGACGGGTTTTTGTTTGCGCCTTGGGCAAAATGTCCGTCGGCCTTTAGAATACTTCTGAAGGGCCGCAGCCATGAACAACGTCCGCATCGCCGAAGTCTTCGACCTGATTGCCGACCTGCTCGAATTTCAGGACGCCAATCCGTTCCGCGTCCGCGCCTATCGCAACGGCGCCCGAGTGGTACACGATTATCCGGAACAGATGCAAGCGATCGTCGCCGATCCGGACCGCAAGCTGACCGACATTGCCGGAGTGGGCAAGGACCTGGCGGAAAAAATCGCCACGCTCTGCGCCGGCGGCACGCTGCCGATGCTCGAAGAGTTGCAAGCTCAGGTGCCGCAGAGCGTGATGGCCTTGCTGCGCATTCCCGGGCTGGGACCCAAGAAAGCGGCCGCGCTCTACAACGAACTGAAAATCGCCACGCTCGACGAACTGCGCGCGGCGTGCGAGGCGCACCAGGTGCGCGAACTGAAGGGCTTCGGCGCCAAGACCGAGGAGACCATCCTGGCCGGCATGTCGTTGGCCCAGACGGCCGACGAACGCATGTTGTGGGCCGACGCCGACAAGTTTGCGCAGTCGATCAAGGCCTGGCTGCAGGGAGCCAAGGAGGTCGAGCAACTCGAAGTCGCCGGCAGCTATCGTCGCGGCAAGGACACGATCGGCGATCTGGATTTTCTGGTCGTGGCGTCCGACGTCGACCCGGTGATGGATCGTTTTGGAGCGTTTCCCGACTCGGCAGGCGTCATCGGCCGCGGGCCGACGAAGATGGCGATCCGCCTGGCCGACGGATTGCAAGTCGACCTGCGCGTCGTGCCGGCCAGAAGCTTCGGCGCCGCCCTGCTGTACTTCACCGGCTCGAAGGAGCACAATATCGTCCTGCGCGGCATGGCCAAAGAACGTGGACTGAAGATCAACGAGTACGGCGTGTTTCGCGTGGATGGCGGAAAGGACGATGGAAAGGAAGAATTCGTCGCCGGCCGCACGGAAGAAGAGGTCTATGCCACGCTCGACCTGCCCTGGATTCCGCCGGAGCTGCGCGAAGCCCGCCGCGAGTTCGAGTGGGCCCAGGAAGGCAAGCTGCCCAAGCTGATCGAGCTGGACGATCTGTGCGGCGATCTGCACATGCACACCACGGCCACCGACGGCAAGGCAACGCTGGAAGAAATGGTCGCCGCCGCGCAGCGCGAGGACTCAAGTACATCGCCATCACCGACCACTCGAAGCGCGTCACGATGGCCCGCGGGCTCGATGCCGCGCGGCTGCGGGCGCAGTGGAAGGAAATCGACAAGCTCAACCGCACGCTGCGCGGCTTCAAGGTGCTCAAGGGCGTCGAAGTCGACATCCTGGAAAAAGGCGGGCTCGATCTTGGCGACGACGTGCTCGGCGAGGCCGATTGGGTCGTCGCCAGCGTGCACTACGGCCAGAATCAATCGCGCGAGCAGATCACCAAGCGCATGATCGGGGCGCTGGAAAACCCGAACGTCTGCGCCATCGCGCATCCCACGGGCCGGCTGATCAATCGCCGCAAGCCGTACGAGGTCGATCTGGACGCGGTGTTCAAAGCGGCGTGCGACAACGGCAAGGTGATGGAGCTCAATGCGAATCCCCACCGACTGGACCTGGACGACGTGGCCTGCGCCACGGCCAAGAGTTTTGGCATTCCGATCGTGATCTCGAGCGATGCGCACAGCACCGAAGGGTTCGACGTGCTGCGCTACGGCATTCTGCAAGCCCGCCGCGCGGGGTTGACCAAGAAGGACGTCGTCAACACGCGCCCGCTGGAGAAATTGCAAGCGCTGGTCGAAAAGGGCCGACAGAAAGCCGGCGGGTAGCGGTCGAGGTTCGGATCCGCGCCGCGAGCGGTCAGGATTGGGTGGCCCAGACAACTTGTTGTCTCCCGTCCCGCAGGGACAAGAGGGTCGCGCGAGTTGCAGGAGCCTCAATCAAACGCCTCTTATTGCTTCGCAACACCGACAACAAGTTGTCGGTGCCACCCGGGGAAGATCCCTCGCTGGCGCTTCGGGCTAGTAAGCGCTGGCTCGTGCCGGAGTGTTTTACTTCTCGAACCGTCCCAGCACTTCCAGGCGGTAGCCGGTGACCTGAAAGCCGGAGCCGGCTAGCTTGTCGACCAGCGCGGGATCGATCTTGGCCAACAGGTGGGGATCGAAATCGAGCGGCAGATCGCGGATCTCGCCGGTCGAGACGTCGCGCAGATGATAGTGATCCTCGCTACGGCAATCGTAGCGAGCCGATCCGTCGCCGTTGGTCAGCTTGGTGGCCAGGCGTGCCTCGACCAGCGCTTCGAGAGCCTTGTAGACGGTGGCCAGGCTGATGCGCGGCACTTTGCGGCGCACGGCCCGATAGACCTCCTCGGCGGTCGGATGCGATTGCACCTTTTCCAGGTAACCGTACACGGCTCCGCGCTGAGCGGTGTAGCGGCAACCGGCCGCATCGAGCGCGCCGCGAACCAACGCTTCAGTTGGCGTGCCAAGAGCGACGGCTGTTTGCGACTTGCGAGAATTCGTGGTGGCCATCAAAGCCAACTATAGAACTCCCGGTAAACATGGTCAAGCAACAGCCGATGCCGGGCGCGCGCTGGCGACTCGCTTGACCCTGCGGCTCGGCAGGTCCTATAATCGCCCCCTTACGCTCGTCGACCCTCGACACCCTCCTTAGAAAACCTCTTGCCGGCAGACCCCAAGCGCGCATGAAAATTCACGAATTCCAAGCCAAACAAATTCTCCGCGAGGCGGGCGTGGCGGTGCCGCGCGGCGTCGTCGCCCGCGCCGCCGACGAGGCCGCCGCCGCGTTCACGCAGCTGGGCGGACCGCTGGCCGTGGTCAAGGCCCAGATTCACGCCGGCGGCCGCGGCAAAGGCACGATCAAGGAAAATCCCAAGCAGCACGGCGTGCAACTGGTCAAAAGCGGCCGACGAGGCCGCCAAGGTCGCCGGCAAGCTGCTGGGCAATCACCTGGTCACGATCCAGACCGGGCCCGCCGGGCAGGCCGTCCGCCAGGTGCTGGTCGAAGAGGGCTGCGACATCGCCCGCGAGCTGTACCTGGGCATCGTCGTCGATCGGGCCGCGGCGCGGGCCGGTGCTGATGGTCTCCAGCGAAGGCGGCATGAACATCGAAGAAGTCGCGGCCAAGACGCCCGAGCTGATCTTTCAGCGAGCCGTTTCGATCCCGACGCCGGGCTGTGCAGCCTACCAGGTCCGCAAGCTGGCGGCGAAGCTGGGCCTCAAGGGCGCGAGCGTCCGCTCGGCCGAAAAGTTCATGCAGGCGCTGTGCCGAGTGTTCGTCCAGCTACGATTGCAGCCTGGTCGAGATCAATCCGCTGGTCGTCACCAAGGCGGGCGAGCTGATGGCGCTCGACGCCAAGATGACCTTCGACGACAACGCCCTGTTCCGCCACAAGGAGCTGGCCGAGCTGCGCGACATTGTCGGAAGAAGAGCCGGCCGAAGTGCGGGCCGGCAAGGCCGGCCTGAGCTACGTCAAGCTCGACGGCAACATCGGCTGCCTGGTCAACGGCGCCGGCCTGGCGATGAGCACGATGGACCTGATCAAGCTGCACGGCGGCGAGCCGGCCAACTTTCTCGACGTCGGCGGCGGCGCCAACGTCGAGCAGGTGACCGAAGCCTTTCGCATTCTGCTGGCCGACAAGAACGTGAAGGCGGTGCTGGTCAACATCTTCGGCGGCATCATGCGCTGCACGACGATCGCCACGGCCATTCTGGAAGCCTACAAGACGGTCGGCTTCAACGTGCCGCTGGTCGTGCGGCTGGAAGGCACCGAAGTCGAAGCAGGGCCGCAAGATCCTGGCCGAGAGCGGCGTGAACATCATCGGCGCCGACGGACTGACCGACGCCGCGAAGAAAGTGGTTGCCGCGACAAAGTAGCCGTCCGCGATCCGCGCAAATCGGTTCCTACGCGTTTGTCCACGATTCGAAATCATTCCAACCCATCCATCGCCAGCGGCATAGCATGAGCATTCTGATCAACAAGAACACCCGCGTCATCTGCCAAGGCATCACCGGCAAGGTCGGCCAGTTCCACACCAAGGGCTGCATGGAGTACGGCACCAAGATGGTCGGCGGCGTGACGCCGGGCAAAGGCGGGCGAAACGGTCGAAGGCGTGCCGGTGTTCGACACCGTGGTGGAAGCGGTCGAGACAGACCGGCGCCGATGCCACGATGATCTTCGTGCCGCCGGCCTTCACCGCCGACGCGATTCTGGAAGCGGTCGACGCCGGCATCAAGGTCGATCGTGGCCATCACCGAAGGGCGTGCCGGTGCTCGACATGGTCCGCGTCTACGACGATCGTGCAAGCGCAGCAACTCGACGCTGGTCGGCCCGAACTGCCCCGGCGTCATCACGCCCGGCGAGTGCAAGATCGGCATCATGCCCGGCTACATTCACAAGAAGGGCCCGGTCGGCGTGATGAGCCGCAGCGGCACGCTCACCTACGAGGCCGTCTGGCAATTGACGAACCTGGGCCTGGGCCAATCGACCTGCGTCGGCCTGGGCGGCGACCCGATCGTCGGCACGTCGTTCATCGACCTGCTTGAAGATGTATCGAGGCCGATCCGGCGACCGAAGCGATCCTGATGATGGGCGAAATCGGCGGCACGGCCGAGGAAGAAGCCGCCGCCTACGTCAAGCAGCACGTCACCAAGCCGGTGGCCGCGTTCATCGCCGGCCGCACCGCCCCGCCGGGCAAGCGCATGGGCCACGCCGGCGCGATCATCTCCGGCGGCAAGGGCACGGCCGCGGAAAAGATCGCCGCCCTGGAAGCCGCCGGCATCGAAGTCGCCGAAAGCCCCGCCGACATGGGCACCGCCATGCAGCGCGCGATCAAGCGCAAGGGGAAATAACGCCGGCCAGTTTTCTCTGTAGCCGGGGTCTGTGACCCCGGAATTGCCCGGCAAGAATCCGGCCTCACAGAGGCCGGCTACAAGGGTTCAGTTCGCCGACCTGGCTTCGCGCTGCGACATCAAGTAGCCGAGCAGGTGCACGAAGTCGGGCTCGCTTACCAGGTCGGGCACGTTGGCGGGCATGAGTGATAGCTGGCTGACCGTGCGCTGGTCAATCTCGTCCTGCGGCAGGCGCACTTCCTTGCCTAGCGCGTCGGCCAGGATCAGCACTTTGCCTTCTTCGCGCAAAGCTAACCCGGAGATGATCCGACCGTCGGCCGTGACGATTTGCGTGGTGCGAAACGCCTGGTCGACGTTGCGGCTGGGATCCAGCAGGTCTTCCAAAATCCGATCGATGCCGCGGATTCCCACGCCGTCGAGATTCGGGCCAATCTTGGACCCGTCGTCGCCGATGCGGTGGCAAATGGCGCAGTTCTTTTTGAACACGGCCGCCCCTTGGGCCAAATCGGGTTTGCCGCGGGCGACCAGTTTGCGGCGATTGTCGATCAAGTCGCGAATGCGATCGTCCTGCGGCGGCAAGCCGGCGGTGAGCTTCGTCAGCCGCTCGTCGAAGTTTTCCAGCTTCCGCGCCCGCAGCCGCGTCACGACCGTGGCCTCTTGCAGCAACCGCGGCGACGCCTTGCCGGCTGTCACGGTCGTCAGCAGCGCCTCGCCACCTTGGGCGCTATCGGCCAACGCGTTGGCAATTTCGACGGCCAGCCGTTGCGGCGCGGTTTGCAATTGTGCAATCAGGTGTCCGCGCGACGCGTCGTCGTTGTTTCGCGCCAGCGCCGTCGCGCATTGTTGCCGCAGCTTCATCGGCTCGGCCGAGTTGGCGAGAATGGCGGCCAAAAGCGGGACCGCGCGGCCGACGTCGTTGGCCATGCAAGCGTCGATTGCCGCCGGGCGCAGGCCTTGAAACTTGGACTTGGCACCCGCGGCTTGCGCCAAGGAATCGAAAACCGGCGCGTTGAAGTCGCGGGCCAGCTCGATACCCGTGCGGACCTCGCCCTCGTCGTCTGCGTTTAGAAGCTGCGCGGCCAGGCGTCCTCCCCAGGCGTACATCTCGGCCGGCATCGTCGCGCCGCGCTCGCCGGTTCCGCGCTTGATTTCCCGCGCAGCGCCTGCCTGCTCGGCCGGCTTCAGCTTCATGAGCGTCTTGGCGAATGCGTACAGCTGGGGCATCTTATCGTCGGCCAGATATCGGGCGACATGGTGCAAGTACGTGTCTCGATGGGGGCCGTTCGGCTGCGCTTGCACGTGTTGCCAAACCAGCGCTGCTGAATCCGCATTCGGAACGCCGAGGCTCACGTTGGCCAGCCGGTCCAGATATTTGCGATTGTCGGCCACGAGGCTCGCGACTTCTGCGTACAGGCCCGGTTTGAGCAATTGATCGCGCAATGCCATCCGCGCCACGTGAATCAAGTGCGTGTCGTCCGTGGGAGTCGACAACCAGAGTTCCACGAGCGGCCGCACGTTGTCGATTCGCGGATGCCGGCCCAATGCGTCGGCTGCGGCGCGGCGAACAAACGCGTCGGGATCTTTCAGTGCGTCGCGAATCAGCGGCGAATCGTCCCACGGCCGCTCGGCCATCACCTTGCACGCGTGCACGCGCACGTCGCGGTTGGCGTCGTGGGCCAGCGTTTCGATGGTCGCCGGCTCGAGCCCTCCTAGCCGATCGAGCGCCCACATGCCGTGCACGCGCTGCCAGGCCGTCGATTGGGGCGACGTCAACAGCGCGCGGAGCGGTTCGCGGGCCGGCTGGCCGATGCGATCGACCAGCTCGTCGGTGGCCAGCGAGCGAACCGTAAAATTCCCATGATCCAGCAATTCGATGAGCATATCGAGCGAGGCCTTTGCGACGTTGGGATTCTTGGGCTCGGCGGTCTCGGCCGGTTTATCGACTCCCTTGCCCGTGTACACCACGCGCCAAATCCGCCCGCGCTCGCGATCGCGTCGCGGGTGGTTGAGCGGCACCTCATAGTGGCCAATGATGCAATTGTAGAAATCGGCGACGTACAGCGCTCCGTCGGGCCCAACTTGCAAGTTCACCGGCCGGAACCAAGGATCGTCGCAGGTGATGAAATCAGGCAGCTCGATCGCCTCGTATGTCGAGCCGTTCGGCTTGAGCCGATCGTGGTTCACTTTGCCGGTCACGGGGTTGCCGATCATGATCGTGTCGCGATACTCGGGCGGAAATTGCTCGGCCGCGTAGTAGGCGATGCCGCCGATTCCGGTCGAGCCGTGGTTGTGGCCGATCATCGTGGGGCCGAAGTCGAGCCCGTCGTGAGCCTTGCCGAAGCTGGGATAGTAGGCCCCGCGCAGCAGCATGTAGATCGGCATGGTGTGGCAGTCGGCCGAATACAGATTGCCCAGCGGATCGAAGGCCAGCCCGAACGGGTTGACCTGTCCGTGCGTCACGTATTCCAAATGCGAGCCGTCGAGCCGCATGCGAAACGTGTTGCCCGAGTTCATCGTGATCCCCCGCCCGTCTTTGCCCTGCGGCGAAGAGTCGTTGCTGAATCCATGGCATGCGTACAACCAGCCATCGAGTCCGCGGGTGAACGAGTTGACCATGCCGTGCGTGTCGCGGTGCCCGAAGTTGGCATAGGCGGGTTCGCGCGTGTCGGCTTTTCCGTCGCCATTGGTATCCATGCAGCGCATCACGGCGGGAATTCCGTAAACCAGCGCTCCACCGGGAATCGACATCACGCCCAGCGGGATGTTCAACTGATCGACGAACGTGGTGATTTCGTCGGCCGTGCCGTCGGAGTTGCGATCGACGAGGACTTTGACCGTGTCGCGCGGCACGGTGCCTTGCTTGGCGGGGTACGGATATTCGACGGTGTCGGTCACGAACAGCCGGCCGCGGCTGTCGAACGAAAGGTTCATCGGCTTGTGAATCGCCGGCTCGGAGGCGAACAGTTGAATCTCGAATCCCGGCGGCAGGTGAAAGAGTTTTTGTTCTTCGGCCGGCGAAAGTGCCTCGCTGGGCGCCACCAGCGGCTGGGCCGCCGCCTGTTTTGTGGCGGCATGCAGAACCATTACGCAGCCCGCGCAAACGAACATCCGTCGAGCAATCCGCGCGAGCATGGGATCTCCAAAGCAGGGCGTGAGGCGGGTTCAACAGCGTGCCCGGCTAGCGTTGGCCGTGAGCGGCCGGCGGGCTATAGACCCATGATAAGTGCGGGCCGGCGCCTCTTCAAGCGCCAGCAATCGCCATGAACGGCTAGGCTTGGGTGGCCCCGACAACTTGTTGTCTCACGTCCCGAAGGGACAAGAGGGTCGGGCGAGGCGCGCTAGTGTTTTCTCGTCGACCTAATACTCCAGCCCGGCACGCAGCATGATCGTGTCGCTGGGATTGAAGTTGGGCGAACCGCTACGATAGATGATCTGCCGATTGAACACGTAGCCCACTTCGAAAAAGGCGTGCGCGCCGCGATAGCCGTACGACTCGATGCCGCCGGCAACGCGGATGTCGTTGTAGTCCCCCTGGTCGTTGCCGCCGATGCGCTGAAACGTCCACGAGCCGCCGCCGTACTCGCCGGTTGCATACAGCCACAGGTCGGTGTTGCCGAGCGTGGTGAAGCGGCGCGCCAGCTTGGGATTGGGGAACAGGATTTCGTAGCGCGCGTCGGGGTTCGGCGTCCAAACAATTCCGCCCGCCGGAAGTAATTTGATTTGCACGCGATCGATGTAGACCACACCCACGGCGAATTGCAACGTCGGCGTGAACGTGATCACGCCCAGCCCTCGGCCCATGACGCGAATGCTGTGCGTGGTGAACGTATTGAAGTCGGTGTACGCACCGACGCGGGCTCCGACCTGCGCGCTCAGCCAAGGCGTGATGTGCGGATACCAACAGCCATCCAGATAGGCGTCGTAGGTTTCGGGCGGTAAATCGGCGAAGTCCGGCGCCTGCGTCACCGGGCCTTGCCAGAAGTGAATGCCAAAGCCCGGCGTCACCACCAGGGGCGAGGTCGTTTTGAAGAATGGAAAGGCAAACGATGCGGACGTTTCCACGTCGTTGACGCCCAGACTGTTGGTGCCCATCGGAGAGAGCCACGTCCAGCGACCGCGAACCTCTTGCAAGAATCGCAACGGCTGTCCGAACGACGGCCCAGGGGGCAACTGCGGCAGCTGCACGCCATCGGGATAGAGCGCCCCGGGCGTGGGCGAATAGGGAGGCGGCGTGTAAGGCGACGGCGTGTAGGGCGAATACGGGGCCGGCGGCTGCGATAACGGCGCGGAGTAGGGATCGAACGCCGGCGCACCTGTGGGAGCGCCCACTGGCCCAGGGCCAAGAGCGGGGGGCTGCGTGAGCGCCGGATTGGGCGAGATCGGGCTCATCGGAGGGCTGCTGACCGCGCTCTCGTCCACCATCGTCGGAAATTGCACGCGCTGCGCCCAGGCGGGCAGCGCCGCCAATAGGCACCATACGGCCACAAGGCCGCGCAACACACGGGCGGTGGACAGAGTGAATGCCTTCAAGCTCGGAACCGAGTTCGAGAGATGGGAGTCCGCCGATGCGGACATTTTTTTGGCGGCTCTCAATATCAAGCCTGTAAGAAAGCGTCAAGGCCACTCCGCTTTAGAGCCTATCCTAGAACCGTCGGGGACTGTCCCAATTTTGCGTAGTCTTCGGAGCAGGGCACCTTGGGGCACGCGGCAGCGGGCCCCAAGGTCGGGACTGTCCCCTTCCCCGAGACTGTTCTCGGATAGGGACTTAGTCCCGTTCGATAGGCACTCGCCGCCGCGTCTGATAGCATGCGGGAGACAGCAATTTCAAACTTTTTGCCCCGCCGAAGCCATGACCACCAGCGCCACCGATCAGCTCGATCCCGCTCGGCTGGACGCGAGCCGTTCGGTCGCACGCGTCGAGTATCACCCGACGATCGGCTCGACTCACGATCGGGCGCACGAAATTGCCCGAGCTGCCGATCCGGGCCCCCTTCCTCTGCTTGTGGTGGCCGAACAGCAGTCGGCTGGCCGTGGGCGAGGGACGAACCGCTGGTGGACTGGGCGCGGCAGCCTGGCTTTCAGCCTGCTGTTCGATCCGGCCGATTGGGCTCTCTCGCCGGGTCCCGTTCCCCAGCGGTCGCTGGCCATTGGAGTGGCCATCGTCGACACCATCCAGCCGCTCGTCGCCGCTCATCGTGCCGGATTGCACTGGCCCAACGACGTCTTCGCCGGCGGCAAAAAGCTGGCCGGCATTCTGATCGACGTGCTGCCGCGCGGGCGCCACGTAGTGGGCATCGGGCTGAATGTAAACAACACGCTCGACACGGCGCCCGACGACGTGCGCGCTCGCGCCACCAGCCTGTGCGAACTGGCCGGCAGAGCGTTCGATCGCACTGCCCTGCTGGTCGACCTGTTGGCAAATCTGGAAGCCGCGGTGCGCGATTCTGCGGCGGCGCCGGAAGCGTTCGGCGCCCGCTTTGGGCAATTGTGCCTGCAAACCGGCCAGGCGTTGACGATCGAAGCCGGCAGCCGTCGCACCAGCGGCCGCTGTGCCGGCATCGCCCCGGACGGGGCCCTGCTGCTCGAAACCCCGGATGGTTTCCAAAAATTCTATTCCGGCACGCTGCACTGAGACGACACTAGCCCGAAGCGCGAGCGAGGGAAACGACGAGAAGCACCCTCGCTGGCGCTTCGGGCTAGTGTATGAGAGCGCTGTCGGTGTTCATGCGGGGCGCGCCGGGCTTAGCGTCGCCGCAGCGCCGCCACGCAAATCTCCTGGCGGTTGTGGGCCAACTGTCGGGCCCGCACGTGCTTGTAGCCCCAGCGCCGCACACGCTCCAGATATGCGGGAATCTCGTCGGCCAGGTTCCATTCCACGAGCTTGAGCGTCAGGATCAGGCCGCGAATGTTCACCGCCTCGTGCGTGACGATCTCTTCGACGGTGTCGAGCGTGTACTGCGGGGCGACGTTCATGTCGGCCGCCAGCCATGACACGCCGCGAAAATCGCGCCGCCGCACGTCGGCGCCGCGCTTGCGAATGTGCGTGAAGCGCGGATGCTCAAGCACGCGCGGATCGACGCTCGCCGGGTCGATGCCGATCACATTGAGTCCGCGGGCGAGCAACGCCTGGCTGGCCCCGCCCGGCGCGCAGCCGATTTCGACGAACAGCTGACCCGCGCGGATCGGCAAGCCCGACCAATCGAGAGCCTCGTCCATCTTCAGATAGGCGCGCGACACGGCGTCGCTCGGCAGGGCCACGTCGCGCAGCCCGCCGGGTAAGCACGACTCGGCGCTTGCGCGCGATGGTATCCGATCCACCATCGCTCGGGCTCCACCAGAATGCAATCCAGGACGAGCTGACCCGGCTTGGCAAGCTGTGCGAGTGTCGCCGACTGCTTCTCCGCGCCGGTTGTCCAGACGGCCCGAATGGCGGCTTCGGCTTCGCGTGCCGCCGGCGTAATGTGCGGCTCGAAGCCTCGCCATCCGGGCCGCGCCGTGTCGCGTTGCCAAACGTGCAGCGCGTCGAATGGGCGGCCGGCGGCGATCTTTCGCACCTCGGCCGCGCGCTCGTCGAGGCTGGCGGCCAGCGCCTGGCCCAACGAAAATCCGTGCGAGCGCACAAATACCGAATGCAGGTCGACGTCGTCGGATAGCCCATGATCGCTCGGCAACTTGAACGTCAAAAATCCGGGGCGCGAATAGGCGAAGTGGAAGGCGGGCCAGCGGCGCGCGATTTCGGATTTGAGAGCGCCTTCGGCGCCGATCTGACAGGTGGCAAACAAAAACGGCGGCGACGCCGGGTCCGCAGCAGCAGGACGAGCCACTATTTGCCCCAAACAATCTGCGCTTGCGCCGTCGAGCCAGGAACGTCGACCATTTCCAATCGCAAATCCTGGCCGCCCTTGGCCGCCAACAGCACGGTGATCGTGTGCACGCCCGGAGTCGCGTCGATGACGATTTTCGATTCCGGCGCCAGCGGCGTGGCGTCGAACCAGATCTTGTCGACCGTTCCGCCCAGCAGCAGGCCAACCTTGCCCGGCGCGTCGACCTCAAGCTGGCAGCGCACGACGCGCAGCGCGCCGGCGGTTCGCTTCGCTTCGATCGCCGGAAGCGAGGCCGGCGGCAGGCTGCCGGAAACTCGGCTGTAAACGCTGGTCCAGTTCAGGCCGCGATCATCGCCCGGCGGCGCCTTTGCGTCGGCGTCGAGCCAGTCCGTCGCTTCGGCGCTTGGCAGGAGCGCTTGCCAGCGGCGCGCAACGCGGGCCTGGCCGGTCGCATACGGCTCGACCCTCCCCAACTCGGACAAGAACCGCACCAGGTCAACCAGCTCGCCGCGCGTCAGCGTGTCGGCCAGGCCGACGGGCATCAGCGAGGCCCCTTCCTTTTTCTCTTCAATCGAATCGGCCGGAATCGAGATTTCGCGATCCTCGACGTCGCGTAGCACCAGCTCTTTATCGGTTTCACGAACTTTGATGCCGCTGGTGATGCGGCCGTCGGCCACGACAATCAGTGAATGATAGTTCTCCTTGATCTTGGCGCTCGGCTGCAAAATCGAGTCGACCAGGTAATCAACCTGCGCGCTGGCGCCGATGCTCACCAGGTCGGGCCCGACGCGCCCGCCCGCGCCGGCGATCGAGTGACACTTGAAGCATGCCAGGTCGGCGCGCCGGAAGACGTCTTCGCCTCGCGCGGCGTTGCCCTGCGACGCGACGTCGGCGATCAACGCGCTCAACTCGTCGGCCGACAACATGCGCGGGCCGCCGACGATTCCGCCGGCCGCGTTGAAGGCCGCCACCAGCGCCGGCTCCTCGCGCGCCGCGGACCGGACGGCGCGGACCGCCAGCTTGGCTGAGTCGGCAAGCAATTGTTTGCCATTCAACGATTCGATCAGTGCCGCCGCGCCCCCTTTACGGTCTAGTACCGCGACAATGACCGGCGCCGGATCGGTGGCCAACGGCTCTTCCTCCAGCAAGCCCACGAGTTGGCTGGATGCGGCTTGGACGTCAAGCGTCGCAAGCGACCCGATCGCCATCGCGCGCACGTTCGGTGGCTGCCCCGCTTGGCACAACGCCAGCAATGCTTCGGCACTTTGGGGACCGAGAGCCGCGAGGGAGTCGAGCGCGGCGCGGCGCGCGGCGTCGCCAGTGTCGGCCGCCGCGGCCAGCACGCTCAAGCGGTCTCGCATCGATTCGAGCCGCCACAACCCGGCCGCTTCGATCGCCGCGATCTTCAACGTCTCGTTGTCTTGATCCAATAGCGTCGCGATCGGTTGCAAATCGCCGGCGGGTTGAACCTTGCGCAGGCGGGCCGCCTTGGCCAGTGCGGACAACAATTCGGCCCGCTCCGCCGCCGGCGTTTTGTCAGTCAACGCCAGGTCGAGAATCACGCGCAGCTCCGCCGGGCCGCCGAGCGCCGCGATCAACAGCAGCACGCTCTCTTGCCGGTCGGAGGGCAATTTGCCGGAGCGCAACAACTTCATCAGCGGGCTCAGCACGCCGGGCGAACCCGCCGATTGCAGCACAAATGCCAAATGCTGAACGTTGCCGCCGAAACTCAGTTTGCCGGTCTGAAGCGCGGGCAGCCAGTAGGGCTGCAGGTCGCGCGCCGCCAGCCACAGGGCGTGGTCAAGGAACCGATCCGTCGGATGATCCAAGGCCCGCATCGCAAGTTCGGCAGCCTCTGCCGTGCACAGCGACGCCAACGCGCGGACCGCTTCAAGCCGAACTTGCGGATGCTCGTCTTCGACCTGCACGGCCAGCAAGGCGGCCGCCGGCGCCACGCGCGCGTGCCATTGTTCGAGCACGCGGGTGGCGGCAGCCCGAGCGTGATGGTCTTTCGAGCGGAGCAGTTCCGTCAGCAGTTGCGGTTCGACCACGTCGAGCGATTGATAGGTCCACAGGCCTTCGAGCCGCAGGTGCTGCATCTTGGCGTCCGCCGGATCGAGCGCGGCGAGCCAGGCCGCGAGCTTCGGCAGCACGACGGTGCCGCGGGCTTTGAGCTGGAGCTTGGCGTGCAGCCGGGTGAAGTCCTCGTCGGCCCGCAGCGCGTCGAGCAATTGGTCGATCGTGGCGTTGACCAGTTGCGGCCGATCGACCAGCGGCCGGCCCTTGACCGTGACGCGCCAGATGCGGCCGTGCGTGTGGTCGCGGCGCTCGTCGCGGAAATCGACTTCGCCGTGCTGAATGATCGGGTTGTACCAGTCGGCGATGTACAGCGCGCCGTCGGGACCCATCTTGACGTCGATCGGGCGGAACGCGCGCGTGCGTGGTCTTGATCACTTCGGATTGCTCGCGCGACGAATAGCCCGAGCCGGCTTCGGTGAGCACGAAGCGGCACACGCGATGCGCGCGAAAGTCGTTGGTGATCAGGCTGCCCTGCCAGTCGTCGGGAAAATGTGCGGCCGCTGACGACTTCCAGGCCGCAATGTTTGGGGCTGCCCGGGTTCAGGCCCCTGAGGATCTTTCTGGCGCCCGCATACGTGAACATCGTGGCGCCGGGAAAGACATAATTGATGCCCTCGCCACCGGCTCCGTCGGTGGCGAACGACTGGCCCCAGTGGTCGAAAACGTGTCCCCACGGATTGCACAGACCGCGGGCGAAGACTTCCAGCTGCATCGTCTCGGGCCGGAATTGCCAGATGCCGCCGCTGTTGAGGCGGCGCACGCCGTAGGGCGTCTCGACGTGGCTGTGGATGTAGATCGACTGGTTGAAGTACAGCATTCCGTCGTTGCCCCAACGAAGCGTGTGCAGAATGTGGTGCGTGTCCTCGGTGCCGAAGCCCGACAGCACGACGCGGCGGACGTCGGCCTTGCCGTCGCCGTCGGTGTCCTTGAAGTGCAACAGTTCGGTGCTGTTGGCCACGTAGACGCCGCCGTCGCCCGGCTCGACGCCGGTGGGAATCAGCAGACCGTCGGCAAAGACGGTGGTCTTCTCGGCGCGGCCGTCGCCGTCGGCGTCGTCGAGCACCAGAATCTTATCGTTCGCTTCCTGGCCCGGCTTGACCTGCGGATAAACCTCGCTGCTGGCGACCCACAGCCGGCCTTGAGCGTCGAAATTGATGTGGATCGGCTTGGCCAGCAGCGGATCGGCGGCGTACAGGTTGACCTCGAGGCCGTCGGCGACTTGAAACGACTGGCGTTCCAACTCCGGATCGGGATCGGGGATGACTTTCAAGTTGCGCTGCGCCAGGCTTGAGTGCCGCATGCAAGCAGCAGCGCCAGCAGCGCGAGAGAGCGCATTGCGCGACAAAGCCGGCCGAGGACTGTCCCGATTTTGCGTAGTCTTCGGAGCAAAATGGGACTGCCCCCTTCACCCAGCGGTGGATCTGGTTCCAGAACGGTCGGCGATGCTGGCATCATTTCGCGTCCAGCCGGATGATTTGATAGTCGCGCGGCACCGGCGCGCTCAACGTACGGATGGCCGCTTCCTGCTCGGCGACCAGCGGATCGAATTGCGGAATCTCGACGGCGTTGTTCCCTTGTTCGTGTTTGCGGAACCCGAACAGGTAAGTTTCGTTCTGCGGGCGCCAGCGGTAGAAATAGAGCCGATTCTTGGCCACGATCGCGCGCCGCAACATTTCGACCTGCGCGAAATCGGGTCCGGTGCCGAGCGCCACGCCGCCGGCCCATTGCTCGGCGGTGGCCACTCCCACTTTGTGTCCCGCGATGTACATGACGTACTTACCGCCCGACAAACCCGCGAGGCGCACCACGCGCGGACCGGTGACGACCAGGCTCCCCGGCGGCGAGCCCGGCGGAGGCGCGGCCAGCGGCAGTTGCTCGTCGAGCGCCTGAAAGCTGACCGCGGTGGGCGCAACCTTTACGTCGCTGAGCTTGGTCCCGTTGGAAAATACGTTCTGGCGCTTGACGTCAATCTCGATCTTCCAGCGGCGCGGCGGCAACGACAGCGCTTGCTCGATGACCGGCGCGGCTCGCCAATAGCCGTAGTCGGTCAGATGCAAGCCGTTGTCGGTCAAGGGGACGCCGGCCGGCGGTTCCAGTTTTGGACCCAGCAGCGCGAACAGGTCGACGAACGGGGCCTGCCGTTTGGCGGCTGCCGCGGCGATCGCTTTGCAATACCGCTTGAGATCTCGATTGTGCTCGGTCGGGTCGGGCAGCGGCGGGGACAGCTTCTCTTGCGGCGGCGGCACGATGAACACGATCCGCGCTTTGGTCTCGTCGAGCGTCGCAAGCAGCACGTCAAGGCCGCGCGTGAACGAGTCCAATTCCGCCTGGCCCGCGAACGATTCGTTGGCCCCGTAACTCAACAAGATGACGGTTGGCTCCAGGGCCAGCACGTGCCGCTTGAGATTCTCGAATCCGTCGGCCACCGTGCCGAATCCGGCACGGGCTTCGCCAAACACGGTGTCGCCGCTCCAGCCGAGATTACGGAATTGGAGTTTCTGCGAATGAAAGCGGCTCGTCAGCGCCGCTTCCAGATAACCGTGGCTTTGGTCCCGCTCGATGAACGTGCTGCCCAGCAGCACGACGCGATCGCCGTCGAGCAACGTGAAGGCGGCTGGCGGAGCGGCGGAAGCCCTTGGCGAGGCGACGTCGGCACCGCAGGCAGCCCCCGGCGCAAGCACCGCCAGGAACACAGCCAGACCAATGAATTGCCACAGTCGGACCGGCACGCGCAAATCTCCTGGCGAGCACATCGGGTGGTTGGCAGCCGAGCCGAGGGGCAGCAAGGCGCGTGAGATATCGATCTTAATTGGCTTGTTGCGCCGACGCCAGCCGGCGAGGGGTCATTTGTTCGTGCCGCGGCACGGCGGCCGCACGGCACCAGCGCCGGCGCAAGCGTCCGCGGCGACGAGGGCGAGCGATTGTTGTGCCCAGGGGGATCAGTCGTCGTCCTCGAATTCGTCGTCGTCGACGTCGGCATCGTCGAGCTCGCCTCCGTCGACTTCGGCGTCCATTTCGTCGTCGTCCTCGAACTCCTCTTCGAAGTCGTCGTCGAAATCGTCGTCGAAGTCGTCTTCGTCGAAGTCGTCGACCTGCTCGATGGGCTCGACCTGCTCTTCGATTTCCTCGACGTCGTCCAGGTCTTCATCCTCGTCGATCGCGCGAATTTCCGGCACGACTTCGGAGGGCGTCGGCAGCATGTGACAAGGCAAGTCGGAATCGGACGCGCGGAGCATGGAAACAGTCCTTGGGGATTGGCGGGGCAAGTGAGAGATGCCAGACGCATCTCCAATGGAACGGTCAAATATATCGCGAAGCCAGTTGTTTGCTAGTCGCTTTCTCGACCTCCACGTCGCCGCGCCAGAGGGGGGCGCGGCGCACCGATGCATCGCGATGGCTTGCGAACCGAACAGGGGGGTAGCGGGTCACGACCGGATCACTTCCTTCATTGTAAACCGACTTTCCCGAGGCGGCCACGGAGGGAGCGCTATTTCGAATTCTCGGCGCGTTTTGCAGCGACGTACGCGTCGAAAAAGTCACACTCCGCCTTGAGCAGCCCGCTGCGCTGTTGCGTCCGCTCGCCGAATTCCAGATAGGGTTCCTTGTCCTGGTTGTATGCCGGCCACCCGGGCAGGTTGCCGCCATTGGGGTCGCCGGTGGCTGCAAAGCGCACCCAGCACCCGCTCATCGCCTCGGCCAGGCTGCGATCGGCCGGCTCATTGGTCCAGGAGGTCTTTGACAGGTTGTCGAAAACGTACACGATTTCGGCGGCGTGGTAGGCACCATACTTTTCGCGATCGGGCCGCGGCGGCACGTGCGAGAAATAATAGAGATACGTCTTGGCGTTGGACTTTTGCATCAGCCGGGCCCAGGTCCGCATTTCCCAGGTGAACCATTCGTCGCGGAAGCTATGCAAAAACGCGCCGCGCACGTCGCTGTCGCTGGTGACCGGATAGATTTTCAAGAACGGCTCGCTCATGTCGCCATACTTGCGCTTCACCGTTGCCAGGAACGAGTCCATGCTCGTCGGCGTCAACGCGCCGGCCAGACTGGTGCCCTCGTCGGCATTCGAGCCGACGATCACGCTCACCGCATGCTGGCGCCCGTCGGCGTAGATCTTCACGATCTCGTCGGGAAATACCCAGCCATCGACCACGGCGCGCGTGCGGGCCTGGCCGGGATCTTTGGCGGCGGCCGCCACAATTTCCTCCGCGGTTTTTTGCCGCAACGCAGCCAGCGGATCATCGGCCTTGTCACAGCCCAGGATCGCAGCCAGGCTTTCGCCCGACTTTTCGCCGGCTACGAGTCCGTTGCGCGCTTCCTTGAGATACGGCATGGGCGTGAAACAGCCGCCACTTTCGCCGATGGCGCGGTGGAAAAGTCCTTTCGACAACGGCGTGGCCAACAGCGAACAAACGCTCCACGATCCGGCCGACTCGCCGAAAATCGTGACCCGGCCGGGGTCACCGCCGAAGGCCGCAATGTTGCGTTTCACCCATTCGAGCGCTGCGATCTGGTCGAGGACGCCATAGTTGCCCGACGAGCCGCGCGAAGACTCGCGCGAGAGCGCCGGATGCGCGAAGTATCCGAACGGGCCCAAGCGATAGTTGATGCTCACCAGCACCACGCCTTTGCGCCAGCGACTCTCCGTCGTAAAACGGAATCGCCCCGCTCCCGCGCGTCAGTGCTCCGCCGTGAATCCAAACCATTACGGGGCGCTTTTCGTCGGGCGTGTCGGCGGCGGTCCAGACGTTCAAAAACAGGCAGTCTTCGCTTTGCGGCTGCGGCGCCATCGCGTAGATCGAACCAGCCGGATACGCCGCCTGGGGACAGATCGTGCCGAAGGCGTCACAAGCGCGGACGCCCTGCCAGCTGGCGACCGGCTGCGGCGGCTGCCAACGCAGCTTGCCCACCGGTGGCGCCGCGAAGGGAATGCCTTTGTAGGCGCGCACTTTCATGTCGGCTCCGACCCGCGTGCCCGAGATCAGGCCCGAGTCGATCCGCAACGGTTCGTCGGCGGCGCTCAGCTTTTTCGCGTCGAGCAAATTCACGATCCCGCCGATAATGATCGCCAGCGCCAGTGCTTGGATGCCTCGCACTCTCATCGCAATACCCCCCGTGAATGGTTCGCCCGTGTGCAGATGGCGGCGTGCTCCCTGGGCAGTGCCGCAGCGCACCCAACAACGTAGCGTCGCGACGGAATCGATGCAAATTGTTCGCGTGGGCAGGGCCCTGAGGCCTTAAATGGCTGGACTCGGCAAGCTTGCGGCAGGCCAAAAACCGACTATCCTCAAGCTTCGCAGCCGTGGTTGTTTCCCCCAGTTTTCCCCATCGAACGTAAGGACTGTCTGCTCATGAGGTCGTTCAGATTTCTTCGGCTGGTTTCCGCGAGCCTGGTCGCGGCCGGTCTTGCCGCGGGGACGGTCGCTCGGGCGGCCGATCCGGCAGAACCGGTCAAGTATGCTATGGCCGAGGACGTCGTCTATGGCAACAAAGACGGGATGGGCCTGACCCTCGACGTGTTGACGCCCGCCGCCGGCGCCAAGGGATTGGGCGTGATCCTGGTGTCCAGCGGAGGTTGGAAGTCGTCGAAATCGGACATTCCGGGCCAGGACGACGAGCGCCGCAACGACCATTGGGTGCAGGGGCTGTTGCAGGGTGGCTACACGCTGTTCGTGGTGCGCCACGGCAGCGCACCGCGCTATTTCGTGCCGGAAATGATCGAAGACATTCGCCGCAGCGTGCGGTTCGTGCGGCTGAACGCCGAACGGTTCAAGGTCGATCCGCGGCATTTGGGCATCACCAGCGGTTCTTCCGGCGGACACCTGGCGCTGATGGTCGCCACGACGGGAGACGACGGCACGGCCGAGTCCGAGGACCCGGTGGAACACGCCAGCAGCCGCGTGCAGGCGGTCGTGGCATGGTTTTCGCCGACCGACATGATCAACTGGGGCACGACGGACGGCTATCGCACGATCGAGAAACTACGGCCGGCGTTCTTCGAGGGAATTTTTGGCAAGGTCACGAACCTGGAAGACCAGCTTAAGTCGATTTCGCCGATCTACCAGGTCAGCAAGGACGATCCGCCGCTACTGTTGTTGCACGGCGACAAGGATGCGACGGTGCCCGTGCAACAGTCGCGCGTGCTCAAGGCGAAATACGAGGAGACTGGACTGGACGTGGAACTAATCGAGCATTCTGGGGGCGGGCATACGCAGTGGCTGGGCATTCTGGATGACTACCCTGCGGTATGGCGATGGTTCGACCGCTACCTCAAGGACCGCTAAAGCGCGGTTGTAAATCGCAGCGCCCCGTTGGTGCTGTCGCGACGGCCGGCGTCTTGACTCGCCTGAATTGGCAGCGGCGCGGCCGGTCGAACGGGATCATCCCCCCCGGCTATTCGCTGCAACCGGCGAACACTGGTTTCCCGTTGAAGGCGTCACGACCCGAATGCCTGCGGGTTCGTGCGCGCGCTGGCTGAAATCCTCCCCATCGGCGAGGTCTTTCTGGCGGTTTGCCGACTCGAGCGCTGCGGCGAATTCTGGCCGGCAACGTATATTTTTGTACGTTCCGGTGGCTGCGGCAGGCCTATTTTGCAGTTCTGGTGCGTCCGCTTGCATGTGTTGCAGCCGTGGTGTTGCGCCTCTGCTGCAACCCGCGGTGGCGCGGCTGCGGCACCTCTCAAGGATGGGCAAGACTGTGGGGATCTTTCCGTGAGCCAAGTCGAGCGCGCCTTCAGCGGCGTCATTCCAGGAATCGAGCGCCGGCAAGAAGAGCTGTTCGCCGCGCAGCGATTTCGCCAATGCTGTTGGATGGACCGGCTGTTTGCCTGGCTGTTGGTGCTGCAATGGGCCGGCGAGATCTCGACGGCGGTCGTGGTGTCGCCCCGAGCGTGGTCGGGCCAGGCGAGCTGGATTCACGCGCACGTTTGGGCGGCCATTTTCCTGGGCGGCGCGATCGTCGGGCCGCCGGTCTTGATGGCAATCCTGCGCCCCGGTCGCACGATGACGCGGCACGCGGTGGCCATCGCCCAGGGGCTCACTTCCGCGATCTTGATCCACCTCACGGGCGGTCGGATCGAAACCCATTTTCACGTCTTCGGTTCGCTGGCACTGTTGGCCTGCTATCGCGATTGGCGCGTGCTCGCCACGATGTCGGCCGTCGTGGTGCTCGACCACCTGGCGCGGCGCCTTATGGCCGCAGTCGGTGTACGGCACGTTGACGGCCAGCATCTGGCGTTCCATCGAGCATGGTGGATGGGTGATTGTCGAAGACGTGTTTCTGATGCTGTACAGCCGGCAAAGCCTGCAGGAGATGCACAACGTCGCGGCTCAACAGGCCCGGCTGGAGGTCATCAACGAAACGATCGATGCCGAAGTAGTCGAGCGAACGGCCCAGCTGAAGGCCAGCGAGAGTTGCACGCGCGCCATTCTCGAAGCGGCCTTGGACGGCATCGTCACGATCGATAATGCGGGCCAGGTCGTGGAATTCAATCCGGCCGCCGAGAAGATGTTTGGCTACGCACGCGGCGAAGCGCTCGGGCGCGAGATTGCCGACTTGATCATTCCGCCCGCACTGCGCAAGGCGCATCGCGAGGGCCTGGCGAATTATCCGGCGAATCAACGAGGAACCGTCATCGACAAACGCATCGAAATCGACGCCATGCGCCGCGACGGCACGTTGTTTCCCGTGGAGCTGGCCGTGGTAGAGATTCGCAACCAGGCGAGGCCCATGTACACGGCCTACGTCCGAGATATCACCGAGCGCCACCGGACGGACGAAGCGCTGCGGGCCAGCGTCGAGCGGTTCAATCTGGCGGTCCGCGGATCGACCGACGGGCTATGGGATTGGAACGTGCTCTCCGGCGAGGTGTACTACTCGCCCCGCTACAAGGAAATGTTAGGCTACGAAGACGCGGAGCTGGCGAATACTTTCGACACATTCGCGTCGCGTTTGCATGCGGAAGAGCGTGACGAGATTCTCAGAACTCTCGACAATCACCTGCGCGAGCGGACGCCCTATGACGTCGTTTACCGGATGCGAACGCGCAGCGGCGAGTACCGCTGGTTTTGCACTCGGGGCCAGGCGATTTGGAATGCCGAGGGAGTCGCCTACCGCATGGCCGGATCGACCACGGACGTCACTCAGCGCAAACAGACTGAGGCCGAGTTGCGCCGCAGCCAGCGCGAACTGGCCGACTTCTTCGAAAATGCGCCGTTGGGCCTGAATTGGCTCGGGCCGGACGGCAAGATCCTGTGGGTCAACCGGGCCGAACTGGAACTTCTCGGGTACGCGCCCGATGAATACGTGGGGCACGACGTCGCCGAGTTCCACCAGGATCGTGACGCCATGGCCAAACTGCTTGCCCGGTTGGAGCAGGGCGAAACGGTGTTGAATTGCGAAGCCCAAATGCGGGCCAGCGACGGATCGATCAAGGACGTGTTGATTACCGCCAACGCATTCTGGGAGGACGGCCGCGTGATGAACACGCGCTGCTTTACCCAGGACATCACGCAGCGCAAACGGGCCGAGAACGCGCTGCGCGAGACGGAAGAGCATATGCGACAAAAGCAAAAGCTCGAAGCGGTCGGCGAACTTGCCGGCGGCACTGCCCACGAATTCAACAACCTGCTGCAAGCCATTCTCGGCTACACCAAGTATGCCATGCACACACTCTCGCCCGAGCAGCAGTGCTACCAGGATTTGGAGCAATCGGTCAAGGCAGCCGAGCGGGCTGCCGTGCTCACGCGACAGTTGTTGACGTTCAGCCGCCGGCGCGGCATCGAACGCAAGAACATCGACCACATTGCCGTGATTACGGAATTCGTCAAGATGCTGCGGCCGGTCATCGGCGAGACCATCGAGTTGGAAGTGTCGCTCGACGATCGGGCGGGAAGCGTGTTCGCCGACGCGGATATCCTGCAGCAAGCCTTGTTGAACCTGTGCGTCAACGCCCGCGACGCCATGCCGGCCGGCGGCAAATTGACGATCAAGAGCGATCGAATCGAGTTGACCGAAGACTACTGCCGGCTGCATCCCGAAATGAAGCCGGGCCGCTACCTGCGTCTGATCGTCGCCGATACCGGCTGCGGCATGACGCCCGACGTTAAGCAGCACATATTCGAGCCGTTCTATACCACCAAGGGTGTAGGCAAGGGGACCGGTCTGGGGTTGTCGATGGTGTACGGCGTCGTGCAACAGCACGATGGCCTGATCACGGTGTACAGCGAAGTGAACGTCGGCACGGTGTTCAGGATCTATCTGCCGCTGGTGCACGGCCCGGATTGCGAATCCGGCGCCGGCGTCCAGCAGCGCGCGTCCGGCGGCAACGAGTTGATCCTGATTGCTGAGGACGAGCCGATGGTTCGCGCGCTGGCGGTTCGCATCCTTGAAGGCGCCGGCTACGCCACGCTCACCGCCGCCGACGGCGCCCAAGCGGTGGAGCTGTTCGAGCGATATGCCAACGAGATCAAGCTGGTCGTGTTGGACGTCGTCATGCCCAAGCTGACCGGCCGCGAGGTATACGAGAAGGTGCTCAAGATCAATCCGCACGTGGGGGTGGTATTTTGCAGCGGATACGCGCCTGAGACCGGGCACGTCGGATGCATCGTGGAAGAGGGGCTGCGGCTAGTCGAGAAACCTTTCGACCCGGAGTCGCTGTTATGCGCGGTTCGAGACGTGTTGGACAACCGATTAACCCTGCAGGCTTCACCATGCTCGACTTGAAAGATCGTCCGGCCGTCAAGCTTTTGGTCGTCGACGACGAACAGTCGATCCGCGGACTGCTGCTGCGCTGGCTGCGCGACGAGGGCTACGACTGCCTCGAGGCCGCCAACGGCGACGAAGCCTGGGCCCAATTGCAAGCCCACGAAGTCGCCCTGGCGACCTTTGACATCTCGATGCCGGGTGAAACGGGATTGCAGCTGCTGGATCGAGTCCACGCCGCGTTTCCGGACACCGAAGTGGTCATGCTGACCGCCGAAGGGTGCACGGACAAGGCCATCCAGGCGCTCACCGGCGGCGCCTGCGGATACTTGATCAAGCCGATCGAGCGCGAGGAGCTCTTGTTCCACGTGCGGCGCGGCTTGCAACATCGTCAGTTGACGATCGACGCGCGCAACTACACGTTGCAGCTCGAGGACCGCGTGCGCCAGCAGACCGAGGAAATCCGTCAGGCTTATGAAGAGACCATCCATCGGCTGGTGTCCGCCTCGGAATATCGTGACGAGGAAACCGGGGCGCACATCAAACGCACTGGCCTGCTGAGCGAAGTGCTGGCGCTGGCCGCAGGCTGGGATCCCGTGCAGGCGGAACGCTTGCGAATGGCGGCTCCCATGCACGACGTCGGCAAGATCGGCATTCCCGACGCCATTCTGCACAAGCAGGGCCGCCTGGATCCGGACGAAATCGAAATCATGAAGCAGCACACCACGATCGGGGCTGAAATGCTGGCCGGGTCCAAGTCCCAGGTACTGCAACTGGCCCACACGATCGCGCTGTCGCATCACGAACGCTGGGATGGCAGCGGATATCCGGCCGGACTGGCCGGAACCGATATTCCCTTAGCCGCGCGGATCGTCGGCATCGTCGACGTATACGACGCCGTGACGCACGACCGCGTCTACCGCCCGGCCTTTAGCGAAGCCGAAGCCCTCTCGATTATGCTCGACGGCTCGGGCACGCATTTCGACCCGGATTTGCTCGAACTATTCCTGTCGCGGTTGCCCGAAATGCGGCGCATCTGCGAACTGAATTGCGATGTTCTTCCGAACGACGATGCGCTGGCCCAGGTGTGCCAGGTATTTGGCGTGGAGCGGCAGACCGCGGCAAGCCGGCAATGATGCGGGGGAGCTGCGAATAGCGGGCGCGAGTAATGACCGACGAGATGCGATTAGCGAATGAAGCAATGATGAGTCCAAGATCCTACCGTGCAAACTCATTTTGCAAGGCAGTCGGATGCCTCTTCTCGGCTCGTGTTGCTGCGCAGCGCCACGAGTCCTGAGAGAGCCTACACGGTAGGATTCACGGTTCTCGAAGCAGACTTCGCGCCGATCTAGCGAGTCGGCGCCAGCGCTGTCGAGGACCATCAGAATCCTTGCAGTTGGCGCAACCGGGGCAAGCCCCCCCATTGGAAGAATCGGCACCGAAAGCGGGCCGAACGCTATACCTCCGGTTCGGCCGCCGTGGGGCCCGAGGCGCAGCTATCGCTGGGTCCAGTAGTCAACCACGAGCACTTTGTCGAGGCGTGGTCGGACCAGCGTGCCGAAGGCCTTGTGGGCGGGGTGCGGCAGGTAGACGTCGCGCGCTTTTTCGTCGCGGAAGGTGACGAAAAAGCAATGCGTAAACCCGTCCGCCTTGTTCTCAACGCTCACGTCGGTGCCGTATTCGAAATCGTCGATGACGTCGATCTTGCCCCGTAGCGCGCGAAAGGCGTCGACGACCTCGGTGAGCTGCTCGGGAGTCGTGCCCGGCTTGAACTTGAACAACACCACGTGACGCAAGACCTTGCCGGCCTTCGGTTCAGCAGCTTTGCCAGCGGTCCTGGCGGGCTCATTTTCGGCGTGCATGGGCGTAAGAACTCCAACGAAAAACAACGTGACAACCGCGGCCGCGAGTGGTTTGATCATCGGTCGTGCCTCCCCCTTTGGGTTGTGAGAGTCCAAGCGTCCACCAGCATACGCGCTAGGGCCGGACCCGGCAAATGACGCCTGGAAGCCGCTTCATCCGTCGTCGCTGCGGGCACGCGCCGCGTGGGCCGCACGGCGCCCGATCGGTGACTGGGCCCGTGGCCTTTCCCGATAGATCGGTCGCCAAACTCGCTGGGCACAGCCGGCCACGCCGCTATAATGGAACTTTCGTGGGGGGCCCCAAAATCGGGGGCGACTGGCGTCGGGCGGGTCTATGCTAGAGTAGTGACCGCCGGTGACCAGGGTCTCGATGAACCGCTTTTCAGGAGATTTCGCCGTGCAACGATTTCAATCGCATTATGTCTGCGTGATGTGCGTCCTGGCGCTGGTTGCCGGTTGTGCCAAACCATCGGGCAGCTCATCCGAGTCTGGCGGTGCGAAGGGTGCCGCTAGCGCGACGGGCAAGGTGATCAAAATCGACGCGGGCGCCGATGCCCAGAAGCGAGCGCAGACGGCGCTGATCAAGGCCACGCCGGGAGACGTGATCGAATTCGGCGCGGGCAAGTTCGAATTCACTTCGACCCTCTCGCTCGACGTCAGCGACGTGACGATTCGCGGCCAGGGCGAAGACAAAACGATCCTCGCCTTCGACCAGCAAGGTCAAGGCACCGGCGGCGAGGGCATCCTAGTTACCAGCAAGGAAAACTTCACGATCGAAAACCTGGCCGTCGAGGACGCCAAGGGCGACGCGATCAAGGTCAACGGATGCGAGGGCGTCACCTTTCGCAATGTCCGCGCCGCCTGGACCGGCGGGCCCAAGGAAACCAACGGCGGCTACGGCTTGTATCCGGTGCTCTGTCGAAACGTGCTGATCGAAGATTGCATCGTGCGCGACGCCTCGGACGCGGGCATCTACGTCGGCCAATCGGAAAACATCATCGTCCGCCGCAATCGGGCCGAGCACAACGTGGCCGGCATCGAGATCGAAAACTCGATCAATGCCGACGTCTACGAAAACGTCGCCACGGACAACACCGGCGGGATCCTGGTCTTTTCGCTGCCCGATCTGCCGAAAAAGAACGGTCATCACTGCCGCGTGTACAACAACCAGATCATCGAAAACAATCACCCGAACTTCGCCCCCAAGGGCAACATCGTGGCCAGCGTCCCCGTGGGCACCGGCATCATGATCCTGGCGAATCGCAACGTCGAAGTCTTCGACAACACGATCGAAAACAACCAGAACATCAGCCTGTCGATTTGCAGCTACCAGGTCACGCAGCGACCGTTCGAACAGGACGTGGTTTACGATCCCTATTGCGAGGCGATCTACGTGCACGACAACAAGTTCATCGGCGGCGGCGACAAGCCCGATGGCCTGCTGGGCAAGATGGTGGCCATGTTCGCCGGCGGCAAGTTGCCGAATATCGTGTACGACGGCGTGATCGACTCGAAAAAGGCGGTCGACGGCAAGCTGCCGGACGATTTGGCCATCCGCATTCGCAACAACGGCGATGCTAATTTCATCAACTTCGACTACGACGGTCTGGACATCAGCAACCCGTTGGCGATCAAGAAGGGGAATATTCGCACGGACCTGAAGGAGTACGAAGGCGAGATTCCCGCGCTGAGCCCGGTGATTATCGCCGGAGTCAAGTGATTGCGGAGTGACCGTGAGATTGCGAGGCCATAGTCAGATGATGCCGCGGCGGTGGCACCGGCGCGCCTTTCGATTCGGTTCGGACTTTCATCCAACGGTTTCCCTGGCGGCGCTGCTGCTGGCCTTGGCGATCGCCGGGTGCGGTTCGCGATCTTCCGTGTCGAGCGACGAGCCGCCCGAGAAGCTTTCCGAATATGGCCTGTTCGAGGGCAACGGCAGCACGCAGCGTCCGCTCGCTGGCGTGATTCCCTACGATCTGAATTCGCCCCTGTTCTCGGATTACGCCGATAAGTATCGCTTCGTCAGGCTGCCCAAGGGCACCGTCGCCGAGTATCGTCAGGACGAGGCGTTCGAGTTTCCCGTCGGCACCGTGATCGCCAAGACCTTCGCCTATCCCGTCGACGCGCGCGACCCTTCGCTTGGACGGCGGCTGCTCGAAACGCGCATTCTCAAGCGGCAGGCCGATGGCTGGATCGGACTGCCTTATATCTGGAATGCCGAGCAAACCGAGGCCCGGCTCGACGTCGCCGGCGACCTGGTCGACGTCCGCTGGATCGACGAACAGGGAACCGAGCGGACCAACAACTACATCATCCCCAACGCCAACCAATGCAAGGGCTGTCACAAGCAGGGCGATGACTTTCAGCCGCTGGGACCGAAGGCCCGGCATCTCAATCGCGACTTCGCCTATGCCGAGGGGACCGAAAACCAGTTGTCCTACTGGACGCGCCACCATGCACTTTCCGGCAGTCCCGATCCGAAAGACGCGCCGCGCCTGGCCGTGTGGAACGATCCGGCCACCGGCAGCCTCGAATCTCGGGCCCGCGCCTGGTTGGAAATCAACTGTGCTCATTGCCACAATTCCGTCGGGCCGGCGCAACTCGGGGTTGGATTTGATGGCAGCCCAGCAGCATCCCACGCAGTTCGGCATTCTCAAGACGCCGGTCGCCGCGGGGCGCGGTTCCGGCGGATTCGAATACGACATCGTGCCGGGCAAGCCGGACGAATCGATCATGATGTTCCGCATCATTTCGATCGACCCGGGCATCATGATGCCCGAGTTGGGCAAGCGGCTGGTTCATCAGGAAGGGGTCGAGCTGGTGCGCCAGTGGATTGCCTCCCTGAGCCAGCGCTCGCCCGCGCAAACGACGCCGTGAAAGCGGCGCGAAGTCGTCGGCCTGTCCCAAACACTCCGAGATGCGACCTTGCCAACCGCCGGCGAAGCCTTGCAACACGCGCGGCAACTTCTGGCCGAGGGCCAACATGCGGCTGCCGAGGAGATTTACCGGCAGCTCGTCCAAGCGGTGCCGCAAGCCGCCGAGGTGTGGGCCGACTTGGGCGTGCTTCATCTGCAAACCAAACGGCCCGAGACCGCCATCGAATGCCTGAGCCGGGCCGCCACGCTCGATCCGGGCACCGCGGCCTATCACAGCAACCTCGGCGCTGCCTATCGGATGTTGCGGAGGTTCGATCTGGCCGCCGACAGTTTTCAACGCGCCCTGTCGATCGGTCCCCCGACGGCCGAACTGTGCAACAATCTCGGCCTGGCCCGCAAGGATGCCGGTCAAAACGAAGCCGCCTTGCAATCCTATGACGAGGCGATTCGCCTGCGGCCCGACTACGCCAACGGCCACTTCAATCGCGGCAATCTCCTGTTGGGCATGGGTCGCTTGCACGAAGCGATCGCCGAGTATGAGGTGGCCATTCAACTGGATCCCGACGACGGCGGCGCCTATTGTAGCCTGGGGGTGGCGCGTTATGACTTGGGTCAAATGGACGCCGCGCTGGCCGCCTACGCGCGAGCGCTCGAGTTGCAATCGGACGTCTGCGAAGTGCACCGCAATCGGGCCCTGGTCTGGCTGTCGCGAGGCGAGTACTCCCAAGGTTGGCCCGAGTACGAATGGCGATTGCAGTGCAACGACTTCGCCAAGTGCCCGTTCGAGCAGCCGCGGTGGGACGGCTCGCCGCTCGCTGGCCGCACGCTGTTGGTCTACGCCGAGCAAGGACTGGGCGATACGTTGCAATTCATCCGCTATATTCCCCTGGCGGAAAAATCGGGTGGCAAGGTCTGGATGCAGTTGCATCCGCACCCGTCGCTGCGGCCCGTTCTCGAGCAGTCCGGCTTTGGCCGTTGGCTCGTCGCCGGCGACGCGCTGCCGCGCTTCGACGTCCACTGCTCGCTTGTGAGCCTGGCTGGACTGCTGAGCGAACCGCGCGGAAAGCCGTATTGGAATGCACCCTACCTGAGCGCCGACGAGCGGCTCGTGGCCCGTTGGCAAGAGCGATTGGCGCGATTTCAGGATTCAAGGTGGGTATCGTGTGGGCCGGCAATCCCGACCATCCTCACGATCGCTATCGCTCGGTCCGATTGCGCGAGTTCGCTCCGCTGGCCGCCGTGCCGGGGGTGCGGCTGATCAGTTTGCAGAAAGGGCCCGGTTGCCCGCAGCTCGCCGAAACGGCCGGCGAGTTCGAAGTCATCACCTTGGGCGACGACTTCGACGAAACGAGCGGCCCGTTTATGGACACCGCCGCCGTGATGAAGCACTTGGATCTGGTGATCGCGATCGACACCGCGGTCGCCCATCTGGCCGGCGGCCAGGGCGTCGACGTCTGGGTGCCGCTACAGCTCACGCCCGACTGGCGCTGGTTGCTCAAGGGCGACGACACCCCCTGGTATCCTTCCATGCGGTTGTTCCGCCAGAGCCAGTTCAACGACTGGCCGCCGGTGTTTGCGCGGATGGCCGACGCGCTCGGCGAGATGGTGGTGCGGCGCAAAACCTCTTAAGAATTCACGTCATGTGGTCCACCGTGGCACGGCCCGCAAGTCGCATCCGTTTATAGCGGTCGTGCGGAGCCAGGCGCGCGGGCGCGATCGGCACAGTCGTTGCCGCCGGCGAGAGTTGCGCCGGTTGATCCGTACCGCGACCGACTCGACGGGGGGGTGGCACGTCGGCCGTGCCGGCGCCGTGGCGTATGTTCTAGGAAGTGCACATCGCAATTCGCCGCCGGCCGTTATCAAGAAGATCAGGGGTGAGGGTGCCCGGATGAGCCACAAGCGTCCTGCTGGTTTTACGTTGATCGAGGTGCTGATCGTCGTGGTCATCATGGCCATCTTGGCGGCCACCATCATTCCCCAGATGTCGTCGTCGACGTCCGACGCGAAGGAAGCCATCCTGCGCGACCATCTACGCAGCTTGCGGACCCAACTCGAAGTCTACAAAACGCAACACCTGGGCAATGTGCCGGCTGGCTTTGGCGCTCTGAACTTTCAGGCGCTGACTAAGGCCACCGATGTGGCCGGCAATCTCAGCCCTACGGGTCTCGTCGACGCGAACCACCCGCTTGGGCCCTATTTGCAAGGGGGCGTGCCGGTCCAGCCGTTCTCGGGCTCGACGGTGGTCACGCTGGACTTTCTCGGCACGAACCCGCCGTTCACCTCGCCGGCTCCCGGCGGCGGCTGGATTTATCGGGCCGGCACTGGCGAAGTTTTCGTCGACCACCCGAACTACGTGAACTGGTAGTCGCTGGAAGGCCGTCCCAGGCCTCCGCCGTCCCCGTCACGCATGAGCGTGTCCGCTTGGCACGAGCGATTGCGATGTGCTTTGTCATGGCAATCTCTCTCGATTGCTCGCTCAAAACCCCGGTTTGTCGTTTTTCTTGCTTGAAGTTCGGATTTCACCGATTCAAAACGGCGGCCGGATTCGATATGATAGGGGCGCCCCGCGGTGACGTCCTTGAAACGGCTGGAGTTGGCCGGACGTCGATTGCGGGCCAACGGAACAGGCAGCCGGCTGGCGAGCGACGCCCCCTTCGTGCGGTTCGCTCGGTCGGCAAATTCTATTGAGGCGAAATTCAGGCCCCTCATGATCGTGCTACGGTCTCGTCGCGCACGGACGCGTGTTTTTCGACCATTGGTGGCCGCGCTGATGGTTTCGGCGGTCGGCGCCCTCGCGTTGGCCAAAGATCTCGCAGCGTCCAAGGAAGTGACCTACACCCGGCAGATCGCGCCGATCTTGTGGAAGAACTGTGCCGGTTGCCACCGGCCGGGCGAGGTCGGACCGTTTCCGCTGCTGACTTATGAGGACGCGGCGAAGCGTGCCGATTTCCTGGCGGAAATCACGGCCAGCCGGCGGATGCCTCCCTGGAAGGCCGAGGCGAATTTCGGCGGCAAGTTCCATGACGAACGGCGGCTGTCGGCCGACGACGTCGCTTCGATTGCCAGTTGGGCCAAGGCCGGGGCTCCCCAGGGCGATCCCGAGGATCTCCCCCCGCAGCCCGATTTTCCCGAGGGTTGGCAGTTGGGCGAGCCCGACATGATCGTGAAAATGGCCGAGCCGTTTATCGTGCCGGCCAGCGGACGCGACATCTATCGCTGCTTCGTGATTCCGCTGCCCATCGAAAAAGACATGATGGTCAGCGCGGTCGAATTTCGGCCCGGCAATCGCTCGGTCGTGCATCACGCGATCATGTTTCTCGACGCCAACGGCGCGGCCCGCAAAAAAGACGGCCGCGACGGAACGAGCGGCTATGAGAGTTTCGGCGGGCCGGGCATCGTCCCCACCGGCGGCCTCGGAGCGTGGGTGCCAGGCGCTACGCCCCGATTCTTGCCCGAGGGGATCGTGAAGTACGTCAAAAAAGGGAGCGACATGGTCGTGCAGCTCCACTACCATTCCATCGGCAAGGAGGAGACGGACCAGTCGAGCATCGGGCTGTACTTTTCCAAAAAGCCGGTGCGCAAGATCGTCACCGGCGTCGCCATTCTCGACACGAAGCTGGAGATTCCGGCCGACAACCCGCACTACGAAATTACCGCATACAGCGATGTGTTGCCGGTCGACGTGCATGTGCTGGGCGTTTCGCCGCACATGCACAACCTGGGACGCGAGATCAAGATGACGGCGGTGCTGCCGGGTAGCACCGACGAAGTCCCGCTCGTCTGGATCAAGGATTGGGACTTCAATTGGCAAGGCGCCTACCAATTCGAAAAACCGATTCGCCTGCCCCGCGGCTCGGTCATCAAGGTGCAGGCGGTGTACGACAATTCGTCGGGTAATCTCAAGAATCCCAACAGCCCGCCCAAGCCGATCCAATGGGGCGAGCAAACCAAGGACGAAATGCTCCTGTGCGGCGTGCAAGTGTTTACCGATACGCTGGCCGATCTGAAAAAAGTCGCGACCATGCGCGCAACGAGTTGGGAGCCGGACTCGATGGCGGCATACCCGGCCAGGCCACCGTTGCCAAGAAAAAAGCCGCGGGCATCAAGAACCTGGACATCCAGCCCGCGAAAATCGTGGGCGCCGGAGTCGAGATTCCCGAGCGTTACAAGGCCTTTCTGGCACCCTACGATACCAACAGCGACGGCAAGCTGTCGCGCGGCGAAATCGACGCGATGCCCGACGACCTTCGCCAAAAGGTCGACCAAAGCATCACCAAAAACCGCGCCGCCGCCCGCAAGTAGCCGCGCGGCCTCTCGGTTGCCCGGCGTCCTGCCGCCAAGTACCATGCGAAGCGACCATTCGTATCGTCCGTTCGCGCTGGTGCTGCATGCCGTACCGAATTGTAACCATCCCACTGGCGATTGCCCTGGCGGCGGCCGTCGCGCGCGGCGACGCGGTCGACGAACAACTGGCCGCAATTGCACGCGCCGGGCCGCGGGGCGCGGGCTCGCAGGCCGCTCGCGCCGCTTGCGATGAACTCTCGCGCCACGATGCCGCCATTCTGCCGCGGCTGCTCTCGGCGATGCAAACCGAGAACCCGGTATCCGCGAATTGGTATCGAACGGCATACGAAGTCATCGTCGAGCGCGAGGTCGATCGCGCCAAGGAGCAACTCCCGCTGGCCGATTTGCAGGCCTTCGTGCGCGATCCCAAACGCACCGGCCGTGTGCGCCGCTTGGCGCTGGCGCTTTGCGATCGACTCGATCCCGATTATTCGCGCACGCTCATTCCCGGGCTGCTGGACGACCCCGAATTTCGCAACGACGCGATTGACGCGGCGCTCGACGCGGGAAGCCGGGCGCTCGAGGCGGGCGACTCCGAAGCCGCGCGAGACGCCTTTCGCCAGGCGTTCGACCATGCCCGCGACAGCGCTCAAACTGTGCTCGCTGCTGACAAACTGGCGGGCTTGGGAGAGAAAGTCGACATCGCGGCCCACTTGGGCCTCGTGGTCGATTGGTGGCTGATCGGGCCGTTCGACGCGCCGCGGTTCAGCGGCTTTGCCGCGAGTTTCCGCCCGAACAAAACGCCGACCGCGTCGATCTGGCGGCGCGCTATTCGGGCCGAGAGGGGCGGGAACTGGCCTGGGTTCGGCACCGCGCGCCCGATCCGCTGGGATTGGTGAACCTCGTGCAAGCCGTGGCGCCCGCCACAGAGGCGGTCGGCTACGCCTATGCCGAAGTCGTCTCGCCCGGCGAGCGGAACGCCGAGCTTCGCTGCGGCGCCGACGACAACTGCACGGTATGGCTCAACGGCCGCAAGGTGTTTTCTCGCGAGCAATGGCTCAACGGCATCCGCTTCGATCGATTCACCACGCCCGTGCGGATCGAGCGCGGCACGAATCGCGTCCTGGTAAAAGTCTGCCAGGGCCCGCCGAACAAAGATCCCCAGGTCTCGAACAACTGGTCGTTGCAACTGCGCTTCTGCGACGCGAGCGGGACGGGTTTGGAACTGCGCTCGGCCTTGCCCGAGATTTCGGAGGCCCCCAAGTGATGCTTCGATGGACGTGTTTCGCGGTCGCAAGCGTCTGCCTCTTCGCAGCGGCCGCGCCTGTCCGCGCCGAGAATTGGCCCGGCTGGCGGGGGCCGCAGCGCAACGGCGTCACCGCCGATCGCGGAGCGCCCATCGCGTGGTCGGCCACTTCGGGCGTGCCATGGAAGATGCCTCTGCCGGGCTCGGGCAGCTCCCAACCGATCGTGTGGGATAAGTTTGTCGTGTGCACCAGTTCCGACGGGGTTGCGCATCAGGATTTGCACGTCCTCTGCCTGGACCGCGACAGCGGCAAGACGCTTTGGCACGCGCGGTTGTGGGGCACGGCGCCGACCTTGCATCATGAAACCAAAAGCAGTATGGCCACTCCCTCGCCGATCACCGACGGCGAGAATATCTTCGCTTTTTTCGGCAGCGGAGACGTGTTCTGTCTCGACTTCGACGGCAAGCTGCTGTGGCACCGCTCGCTGGCGGCCGAGTACGGAGCGTTCGAAAATCGCTTTGCCGCTTCGAGCTCTCCGCTGTTGTTCGAGGATACCGTGATCGTGCAGTGCGATCATTTCGGAGCTTCGTACGCGCTGGCGATTGACAAACGCACCGGCGACAATCGCTGGAAGGTCGATCGGCCGGAAGTCTGGCTGTCGTGGTCGTCGCCGGTGTGCGTCAGCGCTGCCGAGGCGAATCGCGACGAACTGATTTTGTGCGCGTCGGAAAAAATGGACGCCTTCGATCCGCGCAGCGGCGAAAAGCTGTGGACGCTGCGCGGGATGGCCCGCGAGTGCATTCCCACGCCTGTGATTGGCCGGGGTATGATCTACGCCGTCAGCGGGCCCAACGCGGCGATTTACGCCGTGCGGCCTGGAGGCCGCGGCGACGTTACCGATTCGCACGTGGTCTGGAGCAGCACGCGCGGCAATCCCTACGTCCCGTCCGCCATTCTCGTCGGCGACTATTATTACGTGGCCGACGATCACGGCATCGCCACCTGCCTCGACGCCGGTACCGGCAAGACGTTGTGGCGAAAACGGCTGGGGGGCGACTTCACGTCATCGCCCGTGGCTGCCGAAGGCCGCGTCTATTTCACCAACGAAGCCGGCACAACGTTGGTGATTCGGGCCGGCGCGACCTACGAAGAGATTGCCCGCAACGCGATCGACGAGCCCGTGTTTGCCTCGCTGGCCATTTCCGCCGGGCAGATCTTTATCCGCAGTGCCAGTAATCTCTGGTGCATCGGCAGTGCGCGCGGCAACGCCACACGCTAGTTCTTCGAGCAGATGATCCCATTGGGTGCCACTGGCATCTTGCCAGTGTTCCTTGTCGATAACACTGGCGAGACGCCAGTGGCACCATGCGGCAAGAGATAGGCGGACGCGTACTATTGCGGTATCCGGCCTTGCCATGCGTCGACGACCTGGTCGAATCCTTCGCGATAGGTCGGGTATTGCGGGCTCCATGGGAAGTCGCACCGGAAGCGAGCGCTGGTGGCACGGGTCGACGAGGTGAGGAATTCGACGGCTTCTCGTCCGGCCAGCCATCGCGCCAGCCACGCCGGCACACAGCGAGGCGGCCGCGCCCCCAGCCGTTCGGCAAAGCCGCACAGCGACTCGCGGGCGGTCACCGGCTCGTTGTCGGTCACGTGCCAAAGTCCCGCCTGGCCCGCTTCGGACGCGGCCACAAATGCGCTGGCCGCGTCGTCCAAGTGAAGCCACGACCAAACGGCATTCCCCTTGCCGATGATCGGCATGCGGCGGCGCATCAGCTCGCGACCGAACATCTTCGTATGCGAAGAGTCGGCGCCATAGAACCAGCCGCACCGCAGGATGCAGGCCGCAAAGCCGTGGCGCTCGGCGGCGCGTTGGGCGATCCGCTCGCCGTCCAGGGCCGACTGCGTGACGACCGTCGGACGCGGCGGCGCGGTTTCGTCGAACTGCGATCCGTCGGCAGGGCTGGCCAGCCACACAATACTCTGAAAGATGAACAACTTGGCGCTGATCTGGCCGGCGCACTCGGCCAGGGCCTCGGTCCCTTCGCGGCGAATCCGATCGTTGAGTTCCCAATCGCGGGCCGTGGTGCGGGCCGTGGTCGGAATTGCGGTGGCGGCGTGGATCACAACGTCGGCCCCTTGAGCCGCATGCACCAACCCGCGCGGGTCGAACAAGTCGGCCCAGCGCGTTTCCGCGCCAACGCTTGCCACGCGCTGCTCGCCGTCGCGGCTGCGCACCAGCGCAACGACCGTGTGGCCGCGTTTGGCAAGTTGCTCGACCAGGCGGCGCCCCAAGACCCCGCTCGAGCCGGCGATGAATACCTTCATGGCAAGGTTCACTTTGTGCTGGGCTGGGTCGGACGATTTTCCGGCGGCGCGACAAACGTCTTGAACCGCCGGGACTCGAACACTTCCGGCTCGCCGTCGGTGGCGCGGACAAAAAACGCTGCAGCGCCAGGGGTCTTTTCGATCAGTTGCATTCCGGCTTGCGAGCCCATCACGGCAACCGCGGTGTCGAGAGCGTCGGCCGTCATACAATCGGCCGCGATGACGGTGACGGCGAGCCGGTCGGTCATGCCCAGGCCCGTCTTGGGATCGACGATGTGCGAATAGCGCTTGCCGCCGATGTCGACGTGCTGAAAGGCGTCGCCGGACGTGGTCACCGCGGCATTGGCCAACAGAATCGATCGACTCGGCGTGCCGCTCGGCCGACAGAGGCACCACGCCGATCGTCCAGCCGACTTTGCCGGGCGGCGGATCGCCCACGCCGATGTCTCCGCTGGCGTCGACGAGCACTCGCGTGATGCCCTTCTGGCGGAGCAATTTCAAGACTTCATCGACGGCATAGCCCATCGCGATTCCGCCCAGGTCGAGGTGCATGTTGGGCTTCAGCAATTGTGCGGTATGGTTGGATTCGTCGAGTTTCAGAAACTGGTATCCGACGGCTGCGCGGGCTTCGGCCAGGCGCTCGGTCGAGGGCATTTCTTTCGATCGTCGCGCGCGGCGCCACAGCCGAACGTAGGGGCCGACGGTGACGTCGAACGCGCCGCCGGTTTGCTCGGCCACCGCCTGCGAGCGCGCCAGCACCGCCCAAAGCGGCTCACTGACGCTCACGCCCTTGGCTGCCGGCGCGGTGCGGCTCAGCCGGCTCAATTCGCTATCGGGGTCGTAGTCGCGAGAGCACGCGATTCAACTCGGCGACTCGCGAAAAAGCCGCTTGAAAGGCGCGGTTTGCAGTGGCCTCATCGGGCGCGTACAATATGACCTTAAACGGCACGCCCATCTCGGTTTGAGTGGACTCGAAACGCCGCGTCGCAGTGTCCGACTCCGAGCGCGCTACAGTCGGCAAACCGAGCACGCACGCCGCCAGATAGAATCCCCATAGGCAGGCACCCTGCGGAATGTTCATGGCGGTATGTTCTCGGGATCGGCGTCGCGGCGCGGCGTCGCGGTGGGGTGAAGCCGGGAGTGTGAGGTTTGGTTGGGCGTTTTGACGGTGGTTGGCGAAGGAAGCACTATGCATAGCGTAATCGGGCCCTTGGTGATCGTGCAAACCCGCCGCTTTTGTGGCATCGGTATTCTGGCTTGCGCAATGCTTGCGAGTGCCGCTCGCGGCGTCGAGACGGCCGAAGCTCCTCCCAAGAGCCCCGCCGCGGTCAAGAACGCCGCGGCAAAAACCGAAGCCGAGATGAAGCCCTACACCGACGTGATCGCCAATGGCGAGGTCACGTTCGACATGGTGCCGATCCCCGGCGGCAAATTCGTGATGGGTAGCCCCCGATTCCGAGGCCGAGGGCAAGGAGGACGAAGGGCCGCAGCACGAAGTCGAAATCGAGCCGTTCTGGATGGGCAAGTGCGAAGTCACTTGGAACGAGTACGAAATCTGGATGTTCAGCTCTCGACATCCAACGGCGCGAGTTGGCCAAGGTCGCGCCGACCGAGAGCGAAAAACTGGCCGACGCCGTCACTCGGCCGACCAAGCCCTATACCGACATGACCTTCGGCATGGGCAAGGAGGGCTATCCGGCGATTTGCATGACGCAGCTGGCGGCCAAGACCTACTGCCAATGGCTCAGCGCCAAGACGGGCCGTTACTACCGGCTGCCGACCGAAGCCGAGTGGGAATACGCCTGCCGTGCCGGCACGAAGACGGCCTACTCGTTTGGCGACGATGCCGCTCAGCTCGGCGAGTATGCCTGGTTCTTCGACAACAGCGAAGACGCCTATCACAAGGTGGGCAAGAAGAAGCCCAACCCCTGGGGCCTGCACGA